>NZ_JAJOLP010000001.1 GCF_021129215.1 Agromyces sp. S2-1-8
CCTCGCGCTGCCGAACCTCTACATCGCGACGACCCGCAAGTCGGCGCTCGACCCGTCGCTGCCCGCGTACGCGCCCGAGTTCGCGCTGCCGCTCGCCGAGGCCCTCGGCCACGCGACGCGCGACGCCGCCGCGTCGATCCGCGAGGAGGACGAACGCGGCCGGCTCGCCGCAGGGCTCGCCGCCGACTTCGCCGTGCTCGACCTCGACCCGTTCGAGGCCGGCGCGCCCGCGCTGCTCGACGCCCGAGTCATCCGCACCGTCGTCGCCGGCCGCACCGCCTACGAGGCGTAGGGCGAACAGAACGAGGCCGCACCCTGGTGTCGCAGGGTGCGGCCTCGTCGTGCGCTCGGAGGAACCGGCTCGAGGGCGAGTCGAGTCAGTCCTCCGCGACCGCGCGCGAGAGCGTCTCGCCGCGGAAGTAGGCCGGGCGCTTCCAGCGCTGCCAGAACATGACGACGACGCCCGACAGCAGGATCACCATGCCGAGCACGAACACGAGGCCGAGGCCGAAGATGTTCGAGCCCGAGCCGTAGGCCGGGTCCATGCTGTCGATGAGCGTCGTGAAGAAGAGCACCGCGAGGATCGTGCCGCCGACGAGCGGGGCGATCAGCCGGAAGAACACGTTGCGCGCACTCGCGAAGAGCGTCCTGCGGAAGAACCACACGCACGCGAACGCCGTGATGCCGTAGTAGAAGCAGATCATCATGCCGAGCGTCTGGATCGTGTCCCACAGCACCTCGTCGCTGACGAACCGCATGATCGTGTAGAACACCGCCGCGACGATCGCCGCGACCACGGTCGCGTAGCCGGGTGTGAAGAAGCGGGGGCTGACGGTCGCGAACTTCTGCGGCAGTGCGCCGTAGTGGCCCATCGCGAGCAGCGTGCGCGCGGGCGAAACGAAGGTCGACTGCAGTGAGGCCGCCGAGCTCGACAGCACGGCGATCGACATGAAGATCGCGAGCGGTCCGAGGACGGGCCCCGCGAGGTAGAAGAACGCGTTCTCCTGGATCGCCTCGTTGCCGAGGCCGACGCCCGAGGTGCCGACACCGGCGAACGCGAGCGCGCCCATCGCGACGAACAGATAGATCGCGACGACGATCGAGACCGTGAGGGTCGCCGCCTTGCCCGGCGTCGTTCGCGAGCCCTTCGTCTCCTCGTTCATCGTGAGCGTGACGTCCCAGCCCCAGAACACGAACAGCGAGACCGAGAGGCCCGCGACGACGGCCGAGAACGACCCGACCTCGAACGGGTTGAACCAGCTGAGCTCGACCGGGGTCGCATCGAACGCGGTGCCGTTCGCGACATGCCAGAACGCGGCGACGCCGAAGGCGATCATCACGAGCAGCTGGAAGCCGACGAGCCAGTACTGCACCTTCTGCGTCGTCTGCATGTCGCGGTACGAGATGAGCGTGGCGCCGAGGATGAACACGAGGCAGGTCGCGACGTTGACGAACGGGTTGCCGACGAGGTCGGCGACCGCCGCGGCGTCCCCGCCGAAGAAGCCGACCACCTGCGAGACCGCGAGGTAGAAGAACTCGACCGCGATGCCCGCGAGGTTCGAGAGCACCACCACCGTTGCGGCGATGAGGCCCCAGCCGCCCATCCAGCCGAGCCACGGCCCGAAGGCCCGGGTCGCCCAGGTGAACGAGGTGCCCGAGTCGGGCATCGCGCTGTTGAGCTCGCGGTAGCCGAACGCGACGAGCAGCATCGGGATGAACCCGAGCAGGAAGATCGCGGGCAGCTGCGTGCCGACCTCCGCGACGGTCGGACCGAGCGCGCCGGTCAGCGTGTACGCCGGGGCGATGCACGAGATGCCGATGACGATCGCGCCGATGAGGCCCACCGAGCCGGCCGACAGGCCCTTCTTCGTGAGGCCCGGGTCGGTGCCGTCGACCATCGCGCTCGCGGTCGTGAGCGGCGCGTGCGGTTCGGTATGGTGCTCGTGCGGGTGGGTGCTCGCGTGTGCGGGCGTGGCCGCCTGCGCTGCGCGCTCGTGCTGTTGGTGTTGCGACATACGGGGTCTCTCAGTCGGTGGGGCGCGGCACGACGATCATCGGCACCGGCAGTTCGCGGAGCATCTTCGAGCCGGTCGACCCGAGGAAGAGGCGGCTCGGGGTCGCGAGCCGGCTCGATCCGACGAGCACGATCTCGCCGGCGTGCCACTCGAGCGCGCGCACCGACTCCTCGATGCTCGAGCCCGTCGCGGTCGAGACGGTCGCGTCGACGCCGGCGGGCAGCGCCCGCTTCGCGGCGAGCAGCACCTCCTCGGCGTGGGCGGTCGACGTGAGGTCGGCGAGCTCCTCGTCCATGCCCGAGGGCAGGTCGATCGGCACGAGCGACACGAGGCGCAGCGGCGCGTGCGCGGCACGGCCCAGGCGAACGGATGCCTCGAGCACGGCGCTCGCCCCGGCGCGCAGTCCGATCGCGGCGGTGATGCGGGTGATGCCCTGGGCGGTCGCGACCTCGCGCGAGCCCGAGGGTGCGAGCGCGACGGGCACGTCGGAGGAGTGCAGCAGGGCGCTCGCGACCGAGCCGATGCGCGAGCGGCCGAGGAGGCCCCCGCGCGCGGCCCCGACGACGATGAGCGCCGCGCCGAACTCGTGCGCCGCGGCGAGCAGGCCCTCGGCGAACGAGTCCGCGTAGCGGATGTGCAGCGACTGGGCGATGTCGTCGCCGAGCCGCGCACTCGCCTCGGCGAGCCAGCCCTGCGACCGCTCCTTGACGTGGCGCTCGTAGCCGGGGTCGCGGGGCACGACGCCGCCGCGGGCCTCGATCGGCAGCACCATGACGACCTCGAGGAACGCCTCGGTCGCCGCGGCGATGCGTGCGCCGAGCGCGAGCGCGTCGGCGCCCGAGTCGTCGGCGGTGTAGCCGACGACGATGCGCAGGGATTCGGTCATGCGGGTCTCCGCTTCAGTGTTGCTGCGCTCCGGGGCCTCGCGGCCCCGGAGCACGGGACGGCTCGGCGCTCAGGCCGCGAGGATCTGCTCGGCGACGAGGCGGCCCATGCGGATCGCGCCGTCGACGTGCTGGTAGCCCTTGCCGGCCAGGTCGGAGCACGCGAAGTGGATCGGCCCGACGTTCTTGCGGAGGTCGGCGCCGTAGCGGGCGAGACCGCCCATGTCGAAGCTCGCCGCGTAGGCGCCGCGGGTCCACTCCTCGCTGCCCCAGTCGCTCTCGTAGTAGACGACGGGGTTCAGGGCCTCTGGGCCGTAGTAGTGCGACAGCGACTCGAGGATCGCGGCCTTGCGCTCGTCGGCGCCGAGCTTGAACACGGCGTCGGCCTCCTCGTCGGAGACGAAGCCGACGAGCGTGCCGCGTGGGTCGCCGTGGTTCGTGTTGTCGTACGCCTCGTGGCACAGCTCGTAGGGGCTGAACGCGGTGCCCGACAGGCCCTGCTCGCGCCAGAACGGGCGGTCGTAGACGGCGTGCACCTTGATGACGAAGCCCATCGAGATGTGCTGGTGCAGCTGGTGCTGGCGACGGGGCAGCGGCGGCTCGTACGAGATGCGGCTGTAGAGGATCGGCGGCACGGCGAGGATGACGCGCTTCGCGTGCACCTCGAGCGAGTCGGTCACGGCGACGACGCCCTGGTCGGGGTGCTCGGGGTTCCAGCGCAGCGTGCGCACGGCCTGGTTCAGGCGAACCCGGTCGCCGAGCTTCGCGGCGAGGCCGATCGGCACCTGCTGCAGGCCGCCCACGACGCGCTGGTCGAGGATGAAGTCGGCGTCGACGAGGTGCGAGAACGAGCCGGCCGAGGCGGCCATGAGGAGGGCCTGGAGCGCGGAGAACGCGTGCGCGGGCTTCGTGAGCATCGCACCGGCGATGAACATGCCGATGTTGAGCTTCGCCTCCTCGTCGTCGGTCTGGGTGCCGAGCCACTCGGCGAACGAGACCTCGTCGAGCTCCTTGGCGCGCGGGTGCGCCCACGGGGCGTCGGGGTCGATCTCGGCGACGAGCTCGTCGAGCTTCTCGATGAGGCCGACGATCTCGCCCTCGGTCTTCGCCGGCACGGGGAAGATCTCGCCCTCGAAGAGGCGGCGCTCGCCGTCCTCCGCGATGTAGACGTTCTCACCCTCGCGGTAGCGCGAGTAGGTCTCGAGGCCGAGTTCCTCGATCGTCTCGATCAGGGCGTCCTGGTCGGGCGAGACCCACTGGCCGCCGATCTCGAGCATGGCGCCGTCGATGTCGTCGGTCCAGAGGCGGCCGCCGATGCGATCGCGGGCCTCGAGCACGACGACCGACTCGCCGGCGTCCTTGAGCCTGTTCGCGGCGGTGAGGCCGGCCGCGCCGGCGCCCACGATGACCACGTCGGTATCGATGCGTTCCATGATGCTTCTTTCTTGCTCGCGCGAGACTCGCGCTGTGATCGCTGTTCAGAAGGAGGTGCGGGCACGCAGGGGCGGAGACGCCCGTTTCCGGGCGCGGCTACGCCCACCTTCCCACACACGTCGCTGAAAAGTGAGGAAAGTACGAAGGCGGATGCCGCAGCGCGAGGCCGCGGCATCCGCCCGCGTCGCTCAGCCCACCGGGATGAGCGTGTACTTCGTGTCGAGGTACTCGTGGATGCCCTCGAGGCCGCCCTCGCGGCCGATGCCCGACTGCTTGATGCCGCCGAAGGGGGCGGCCGCGTTCGACACGAGGCCCGTGTTGAGGCCCATCATGCCGGTCGCCAGGCGGTCGATCATGCGGTGGCCGCGTGCGAGGTCCTGCGTGAACACGTAGGAGACGAGGCCGTACTCGGTGTTGTTGGCGAGGTGCACCGCCTCGTCCTCGGTCGAGAACGTGGTGATGCCGAGCACCGGACCGAAGATCTCCTCGCGCAGCAGTCGCGCGTCGGCCGACACGTCGCCGAGCACGGTGGGCGCGTAGAACGAGCCCGCACCGTCGATGACGGTGCCGCCGGTGAGGACCTTCGCGCCCTTGCCGACCGCGTCCTGGACGAGCTCGTCGGTCGAGGCGACCGCCTTGTCGTCGATGAGCGGGCCGATGCCCACGCCGTCCTCGGTGCCGCGGCCGACCTTGAAGGCGGCCACGCGCTCGGCGACGCGCTTCGAGAACTCGGCGGCGACCGACTCGTGCACGATGAAGCGGTTCGCCGCGGTGCAGGCCTGGCCGATGTTGCGGAACTTCGCGAGCATCGCGCCGTCGACCGCCTTGTCGAGGTCGGCGTCCTCGAAGACGACGAACGGCGCGTTGCCGCCGAGCTCCATCGAGGTGCGGAGGATGCCCTGGGCGGCCTCCTTCATGAGGCTGCGGCCGACCTCGGTCGACCCCGTGAAGGAGAGCTTGCGCAGGCGCGGGTCGGCGATGATCGGGCCCGAGACCTTCGACGAGGTCGACGTCGCGATGACGTTGACGACGCCGGCCGGCAGGCCGACCTCTTCGAGCAGTTGCACGAACGCGATGGTCGTGAGCGGCGTGAGTGCCGGGGGCTTGATCACGACGGTGCAGCCGGCCGCGAGCGCGGGCGCGATCTTGCGGGTCGCCATCGCGAGCGGGAAGTTCCACGGCGTGATGAAGAACGACGGTCCGACCGGGCGCTGCGAGACGATCATGCGACCGGTGCCCTCGGGGTTCAGGCCGTAGCGGCCCGAGATGCGCACGGCCTCCTCGCTGAACCAGCGGAGGAACTCGCCGCCGTAGGCGACCTCGCCGCGCGCCTCGGCGAGCGGCTTGCCCATCTCGAGCGTCATGAGGAGCGCGAACTCCTCCTTGCGCTCCTGGAGCAGGTCGAAGGCGCGGCGCAGCAGTTCGCCGCGCTCGCGGGGGGCGGTCGCCGCCCACGCGTCCTGCGCGGCGACGGCCGCGTCGAGGGCCTTCTTGCCGTCGGCGACCGAGGCGTCGGCGATCTCCTTGATGGTCTCACCGGTGGCCGGGTCGGCGACCGCGAGGGTCTTGCCGCCCTCGGCCTCGACCCACTGGCCGCCGATGAAGAGCCGGGCCTCGACCTTGTCGAGCACCGAGGCTTCGAGCGTTGCGTTCGTCATGTGTGTGCTTTCCGTTCGATGATTGCGTGGCGTGGGCGACGCATCGATCAGGGGTAGAGGCCGCGCAGCTTGTGCGCTTCGGCGACGCGCTCGACCGCGAGGGCGGTGGCGGCGGTGCGAAGCGACAGGCCCCGCGAGGTCGCGTAGCCGAGCACGTGCTGCCACGCGCTGAGCATCCGCTCCTCCAGTCTGGCCTCGACCTCGTCGACGCGCCACCAGTACGCCTGGTTGGCCTGCACCCACTCGAAGTACGAGACGATGACACCGCCCGCGTTCGCGAGGATGTCGGGGACGACGAGGATGCCGCGCTCACGCATGATGCGGTCGGCCGCCGGGGTGGTGGGGCCGTTGGCGCCCTCGACGATGACCTTCGCCCGGACGTCGGCGGCGTTGTTCTCGTGCAGCACGCCCTCGACCGCGGCGGGCACGAGCAGGTCGACCTCGAGCTGCAGCAGCACCGAGCCGTCGAGCTCCTCTGCGCCGGCGAAGCCGACGACCGCACCGGTCTCGCGCACGTGGGCGCTGAGCGCCTCGATGTCGAGGCCGGCCGCGTTGAAGACCGCGCCGTACTGGTCGCTCACGGCCTGCACCTTGACGCCCGCCTCGGCGAGGAAGCGCGCCGCGTCGGCGCCGACCTTGCCGAAGCCCTGCACGGCGCCGGTCGCCTGCGACGGCGTGATGCCGGCGTGACGGAGGGCGGCGAGCGCGATGTGCGTGACACCACGGCTGGTCGCGCTCGCACGCCCCTGGGAACCGCCGAGCGCGATGGGCTTGCCGGTCACGATGCCGGGCACCGTGTAGCCGCTGTTCACGGAGTAGGTGTCCATGATCCAGGCCATCGTCTGCTCGTCGGTTCCGATGTCGGGCGCGGGGATGTCGCGCTCCGGGCCGATGATCGGCAGGATCTCGCTCGTGTAGCGACGGGTCACGCGCTCGAGCTCGGCCTTGGAGTGCTCGCGGGGGTCGATCGCGATGCCGCCCTTCGCGCCGCCGTACGGCACGTCGAGCAGGGCGCACTTCCAGGTCATCCACATGGCGAGCGCGCGCACCTCGTCGATGTCGACGTTCGGCGCGTAGCGCAGGCCGCCCTTGGCGGGGCCGCGGCTGAAGTTGTGCTGCACGCGGTAGCCCGTGAAGAGCACGGTCTCGCCCGAGTCGCGGCGCAGCGGCACGCTCACCGTGAGCTCGCGACGCGGGGTCGCGAGCATCTGGTGGGTGCCTTCCGAGAACCCGAGCAGCGCGATGGCCTCGGCCAGCTGCGAGCGCGCGTCGGTGAGGGGCGTCGCGATGGGGGCGGATGCCTCGTGCGAGACGGGGTGGGCGACGGCGCTGTCGATCAAGGTGCTCATGCCTGCTTGAGCCCCTCGGCCACGACGCCCAGGCCCTCGACGAGCAGCTCGTCGGAGATGGTGAGCGGCGGCAGGAAGCGGATCACGTTGCCGTAGGTGCCGCACGTGAGCAGGATGACGCCCTGCTCGTGCGCGAACTTCGCGACCTTGTTCGTGAGCGCGGCGTCGGGGGCGCCGGTGGCGGGGTCGACGAGCTCGATCGCGACCATCGCGCCGCGGCCGCGGACGTCGCCGATGCGCGGGTCGGCCGTGCGCAGCGCGTTGAGGCGGCCGATGAGCACCGAGCCGATCTCCTTCGCGCGCTCGACGAGGCCGTCCTGCTCGTAGGTCTCGATCGTCGCGAGTGCGGCGGCGCAGGCGATGGGCGAGCCGGCGTAGGTGCCACCGAGGCCGCCCGCCATGGCGGAGTCCATGATCTCGGCGCGGCCGGTGACGGCCGAGAGCGGCAGGCCGCCCGCGATGCCCTTGGCGGTGACGATGACGTCGGGCACGATGCCCTCGTGCTCGCTCGCGAACCAGGCGCCGGTGCGGGCGAAGCCCGTCTGCACCTCGTCGGCGATGAAGACGACGTCGTTCGCCGTCGCCCACTCGACGAGCGCGGGGAGGAACCCGGCGGCGGGCACGATGAAGCCGCCCTCGCCCTGGATGGGCTCGATGATGATCGCGGCGAGGTTCTCGGCGCCGATCTGCTTCTCGATCATGGTGATCGCGCGGGCCGCGGCCTCTCGGCCGTCGAGGCCGCCGTCGCGGAAGGGGTAGCTGAGCGGGGCGCGGTACACCTCGGGGGCGAACGGGCCGAAGCCGTTCTTGTACGGGATGTTCTTCGCGGTGAGCCCCATGGTGAGGTTCGTGCGGCCGTGGTAGGCGTGGTCGAAGGCGACGACGGCCTGCTTCTTCGTGTAGTGGCGCGCGATCTTGATCGCGTTCTCGACGGCCTCGGCGCCCGAGTTGAAGAGGGCCGAGCGCTTCTCGTGGTCGCCGGGGGTGAGCTCGTTGAGCTTCTCGGCGACGGCGACGTAGCCCTCGTACGGCGAGACGGTGAAGCAGGTGTGCGTGAAGGCGCCCAGCTGCGCGCTCACGGCCTCGACGACGCGGGGGGCCGAGTTGCCGACGCCGGTCACGGCGATGCCCGAGCCGAGGTCGATGAGCGAGTTGCCGTCGGCGTCGACGACGACGCCGCCGCCCGCGGCGACGACCGAGATCGGCAGGGTGTGGCCCACGCCCGCGGCGACGGCCGCGGCCTTGCGGTTCATCAGCTCCTGCGAGCGGGGTCCGGGGATGGCGGTGACGAGGCGGCGCTCCTGGGTGAGGGCGGGGCCTCCGGTCGTGGTGGCCGGGGTGTCGACGAGGGTCATGTCTGCTCCGATGCAAGTGACGACGGTGGCGTGATGCGTCGATGCTAGGTCGAGAGCCGTGGATGCCTCAGGGCCGCGGTGTACGGTCAGGGGCACCTTCTTCGCCACGACGTACAAGTGAGCGACCTCACGCAGAGGCATCCGCCTGAATCCGGAATGCAGGAACTTCCGGGCGCCGTGCGGCGCGCCGAGCCCCGACACGCCGCCGCGCCCCCGAAAGCTCCTGCACACTCGTCCGGGGCCTCGCCGAACGTGCCCTCGCAGCCCGTTGACGGGCGGGGAGGGCACTCTCGACTGGGGCGGCGAACGCCTCGCTACTCGGCGACGGAGGCGAGCTCGCGCTGCTCCTCGAGGCCCTGCGCGGCGACCGCGCGGGTCGCGGGCGCCGGCGGGTCGTTCGGCACCGCCGCGGTGGCGCGCGTGCCGAGGCCGGGGATCGTCAGGCGACGCCGGGCGCGCCCGATCGCCCGCAGCGACACCGCCCACTGCAGTCCGTAGCCGATCGCGAACACGAGCAGCGTGAAGATGAGCGCCATCGCCGCGCCCTGGTCGGGTTGGTAGAGCTGCGCCGACCGCGGGCTGATCATGGCGTACATGTAGACCGAGAGCGGGCGCGACTCGGGCGTCGCGAGGAACGCCGGCAGCGTGAACTCGTTGGTGCCGAGGATGAACATCTGGATCCACACCGCGAAGACCGTCGGCAGCAGCAGCGGCACGACCACCCGGCGGAAGCCCTCGAGCGGGCTCGCGCCGCTCACGAGCGCGGCCTCCTCGAGCTCCTTGCGGATCTGCAGGGTCGCGCTGTAGCCCGAGCGGTACGCGATCGAGACCCGGTACGAATAGGCGATCACGAGCGCCACGATGGTGCCGGCCAGCGGGATCACCGGGTTGATCACGAGGAAGGTGAGGAACATCGCGAAGCCCGCGATGACCGCCGGGATCGCGACCGACGACGAGGCGAAGAGGTCCATGCCCTTCGACCAGCCGGTGCGACGGCCCCGCGCGATGCCGTAGGCGAGCACGGTCGCGGCGACGCACGCGATCGTGGCGCTCGCGCCCGCGATGAGGAGCGTGCGGCCGAGCGACGCCCAGAACTCGGGGTCGGCGAGCACCTCGCCGAAGGCGCCCCACTGCGTCTGCGACGCGAGCGCCTCGAACGAGAACGCGATCGGGTACGGCGTGATCGCCGACCAGAGCAGCGCGAACATCGGCAGGATCGCGGTGAGCAGCACGAAGACGAAGACGGCGACGAGCACCGGGACCTTCCACGCGCCGAGCTTCATGATCGTCGGCCGGAAGCCCTTGCCCGAGATCGAGGCGCGCCGTTCGGCACTGCGGGTGGCGCGGAGGTAGATCACGAAGGCGATCGTCGTGATGACGAGGAACACGCAGCCCCATGCCGCGGCGAGTCCGTACTGCGGCAGCTCGCCGGCACCCGCGCTGATGAGGTTCCAGAGCTTGAGGGCGAAGATGTTCTTGCCCGCCTCCTGGCCGAACAGCAGCGGGATCTCGAGGCTGCCGAGGCCGAGGATTCCGGTCAGCACCGCGACGCCGAGCAGGCCCGGCCAGAGCATCGGCAGGGTGACGCGCCTGAGGGTCTGGCCCCACGACGCTCCCGAGACCCGCGCCGACTCCTCGAGCGAGCCGTCCATCGACGTGAGGATCGGCACGATCATGAGGAACGGGAACGTCACGTTCGTGAGCGACTGCACGACGGTCATCGTCGCGAACGAGTACGGGTCGATGACGAGGTCGCCCGGCAGCAATCGCAGCAGCTGGTTCAGCACGCCCGACTCGGGCGAGAGCATCAGCTGGTACGCCTGCGCCTTCACGATGGGCGGGATGATGAACGGCACGACGACGAGCACCGAGATCACCCGCCGGAACGGCACGTCGGTGCGCACCGTCACCCAGGCGAGGCCGAAGGCCAGCAGCAGCGAGATGATCGTCGAGCCGCCGACGAAGACGGCGGTCGAGCCGAGCACGGCCCAGAAGTCCTCGCGCAGCTCCCACAGGGTGACGAAGTTGTCGGCCGACCACTTCGCCGTCGACACGCCGAACGGCAGGAACGGACCGCGGAACGCCGTGATCACCTGCACGGCCAGCGGGATCGCGAGGAGGAGGAAGATCACCGCTCCCGCGATGACCGTCGCGATCTTCATTCCGGTCGGCCGGGTGCGCCCGACCTCCGTGGTCCGTCCTGCCGTCGACATGTCCTTACCCGTTCAGTGCCGCGTCGGCGGCGTTGATCATCGCGATCCACTCGTCGCGGTTGTCGGGCGACTCGATGTTCGTCGTGCCGTCGAGTCCCTCGAGCAGTGCGTCGGCGTTCGTCTTCATGAGGCCGGTCGCCTCGTCGAAGACCGTCGACGGCAGGCCCGCGTAGGGCACCTGCATCGTCGAGAACTGCTCGTCGGTCATGCGCAGGTGCAGCCAGTCGGGGTTGTACGCGTTCCAGAGCACCCAGAGCATCGCACCGGCCTGGTTCTTCGCGTCGACGTTCACGCCCGAGAACTGCGCGAAGACGGGTCCGTCCTCGTAGGGCTGCACCGTGAGGCTCGGGTTCGGGTTGAAGAGGGTCTGACCGAGCGCGATCGGCACGTCGCCGTTCGAGAGCGGCGAGTCCTGGTCTTCGAGCACCTGCAGGGTGCCCGACGACTTCAGCTCGTCGATGAGGTCGACCATCGCGTCTTCGCCGTCGGCCATGCCGACGCCCGAGAACACGTTCGCGTTGTAGCTCGCGACCGAGACCTTGCCCTCGTACTCGGGGGCGAGCAGGCCCTCGAGCGTGGGCGGCGCCTCGACCTTGTCGGTGTTGACCTGCATGAGCGAGCCGTTGATGCTGTCGGGCAGCATGCCGGTCGAGCCGAGCGTCAGGAACTCCTCGGGCACGCCGAACTTCGTCCAGTCCACGTCGGCCCAGTAGCCTTCGTCGGTCATCGCGGCCGACGAGACGATCGACCCCGAGATGACGTCGGTGTTGCGGGCGCCGGTGGCCTTCGCCGAGATGATCGCCGACGACAGGTTGTAGGTGAGGCCCTGCGTCTCGATCGTGAGGTCGGGGTACTTCTTGTTGAACTCCGCGATGACCTCGGGCGAGAGCTCGTACCAGTCCCAGATGACGAGGCGACCCCCGTCGGTCTCCTTCGCCTGCTCGTAGAGCGCGTCCATCTGCTCGTCGATCGCGGGCCAGATGTCGTCGTAGAAGTTCTCGCAGCGGGTGACGGGGCCGACCTCGACCGACTCGCACGCGCCGGCCTTCGCGGCGTCGCCGGAGGGCTCGATGGCCTGGGGGGTCGACGACGGCGTGCTGCACGAGCTGAGCAGCAGCATGCCGGTCGCGGCGAGGGCGATGAGTCCGCCTCGTGCTGTGGGTGTTCTCATGATCCGGATGTCCTCTCTGACGTGGATCTCGGTGGGTGGGGTGAATCGGGTGGAACTCCTAGTCGGCGAGCACGCGGCACGCCGGGGGCGCGAGCTCGATGAACACCGAGCTCCCGTTCGCGGGCGAGTCGAGGGGCGCGCCGCGCGCGACGAGCGTGCCGGCGACGGCCCGCCCGTCGAGCACCTCGACTTCGACCTCGACGATCTCGCCGAGGAACTCGACGCGCACGACCCTGGCGGGCAGCACGTTCGGCCGGTCGGGCGCGGTCTCGTGCCAGCGCACGCTCTCGGGCCGGAAGGTGACGGTGACCTCGCTGCCCGTGCCGAGCTCGGCCGGGCAGGGGGTCACGAGCTTCGTGCCGAACGCCGAGACGATCGCGTCGCCGTTCGCGTCGCGCCCCTGCACGACCGCGGGGATCATGTTGACCCGTCCCACGAAGTCGGCGACGAAGCGGTCGGCCGGCTGGTAGTAGAGCTCGCGCGGCGTCGCCTCCTGCACGATGCGGCCCCCGTTCATGACCGCGACCCGGTCCGACATCGACAGCGCCTCCGACTGGTCGTGCGTGACGTAGAGCGCGGTGATGCCGAGCTGCTGCTGCAGCCGGCGCAGCTCGTTGCGCATGGTGTCGCGGAGCTTCGCGTCGAGGTTCGAGAGCGGCTCGTCGAGCAGCAGCAGCTTGGGCCGGTGGGCGAGCGCGCGGGCGAGCGCGAGGCGCTGCTGCTGCCCGCCCGAGAGGGCGGTCGCGGGCCGGTGCGCGTAGCCGTCGAGCTGCACGAGCTCGAGCGCCTCCATCGCGCGTTTCCTCGCCTCCTGCTTCGGCAGCCGGCTGCCCGACACCTGCAGCGGGAACACCGCGTTGGCGAAGACGCTCATGTGCGGCCAGATCGCGTAGTTCTGGAAGACCATGCCGACGTCGCGCTTGTCGGGCGAGACGTGCGACGACGCGGTCGAGAGCACCCTGCCGTCGAGCGAGATGGTTCCGCCGTTGCTCGTCTCGAGCCCGGCGACGCACCGCAGCGTGGTCGTCTTGCCGCAGCCCGAGGGGCCGAGCAGCGACGTGAACGTGCCGGGCTCGATCGTGAAGGTCACGCCCTTGACGACGGGCACGTCGGCACCGTCGAGCGAGTAGTGCTTCTCGAGGCCGTCGACGATCAGGCGTCCGCCTCCGTCTGCTGCGGTCGTGGGGTGCGGCGTCGTCACTGACGGCCTCCTTCGGTTTCGTATTCAGGATCCAGAAGAACGGTGCGGATGCCTCGGCGAGGCGTTGCGACGGCCATCAGTGCTCGGCGCCCGAGGTCGAGACGGCGGTGCTGCCGGATGTCGTGGTCGCCGATGTCGCCGACTGCGACGCCGACGTTCGCTCGCCCCATCCGACGGTGACCTTCGGCTTCGCGAAGAACGCCACGACCCCGGCGCACACCACGAACCCGGCGACCGCGAGCAGCAGCGACTGCGACATCGCGGCCGAGAACCCGCCCGCGAGCCCGGCCGGCAGCGCTCCCCCGCCCGCCCGGGCCGCGTCGGCGTCGAAGCCCGGCAGCTGCGCCGCGAGCGTGAGGCTCATGAGCGCGGCGATCGCGGCCGAGCCGAGCACCGACCCGACCTGGCGGGTCATCGTGTACACGCCGGACCCGGCACCCGCCTGGTCGCGCGGCAGGTTGCGGGTCGCCGTCGACGCGAGCGGGGCGAAGACCCCCGAGATGCCGAGCCCGAGCACGGCCGACGGCAGGAGCAGCAGCCAGAGCGAGACATCCGGGCCCATGAGGGCGCTGTACCAGGACAGCGCGAGCGCCGATGTCGAGAGCCCGGCGAGCGACACCCACTTCGGGTCCACCCGATCGCTGAGCCGGCCGACGAGCGGCGCGAGCACGCCCGAGATCACGGCCATCGGGATGAGCATGAGCGCCGCCTGCGTCGGCGTGAGCCCGCGCGCCACCTGGAAGTAGAACGCGAGCGGCAGCGGCATGGCCGTCATCGCGAGCCCGACGAGCGAGATCGCGACGTTCGAGAGCGAGAAGTTGCGGTCGCGGAAGAGCCCGAGCGGCAGCAGCGGCTCGGCCCGGTTGAACGCCTGCCAGACCACGAACCCGGCGAGCACCACGATGCCGGCGACGATCATGCCCCACACGGTGACCGGGCCCGCGATCGTGCCCCAGTCGTACGTCTGCCCCTCCTGGATGCCGAAGACGACGAGGAACATGCCGACGGCGCTCAGCACGACGCCCAGCCAGTCGAAGCGGTGCGCCCGCGTCTCGAGGTCGGGCACGAGTCGCCACGCGGCGACGAAGGCGACGATGCCGACCGGCACGTTGACGAAGAACACCCACTGCCAGCCGAGGGAGTCGACGAGCACGCCGCCGAGGATCGGGCCGACGAGCGTCGCGACCCCCGCGACCGAGCCCCAGAGGCCCATCGCCGCGCCGCGCTGCCGGGGCGGGAAGACGCGCGTGATCACGGCCATCGTCTGCGGGGTCATGAGGGCGGCGCCGAATCCCTGCAGGGCGCGCGCCGCGATCAGCAGCGCGATCTCGCCCGAGAGCCCGCACCACAGCGAGGCGAGCGTGAACACGACCAGCCCCACGAGGTAGACCCGCTTGGGGCCGAACCGGTCGCCGAGGCGGCCCGTGATCAGCAGCGGAACGGCGTAGGCGAGCAGGTACGCGCTCGTCACCCAGATCACCGAGGTCAGGTCGGCGTCGAGGTCCTCGAGGATCGCCGGGTTCGCGATCGACACGATCGTCGTGTCGACGAGGATCATGAAGAACCCGATGACGAGCGCCCACAGGGCGGGCCACGGCCTGGCGGTCTGGTTCATGGTCGGCTTTCGCACGGGTCGGCTCTCACAGGGGGATGTCTCTGAGCCGACTAGCTCGCGGCGGCGGCGCCCGCGTCGGGCAGGCCGGTGACGGGCTCGCCCAGCAGGGGCGTCGACACGGCGTAGATGCCGTGGTTCGCGAAGAGCCAGATCAGGTTGCGGTCCCACTCGACGAAGATGCCGTGCACCGGCGCTGCGAGGTCGTCGTCGTCCTTGAGGCCCATCGGCGGCACGAAGTAGGCGCCGACCTTCGGGTCCTCGGGGTCGCGGACGTCGAAGATCTGCAGCCCCGCCGCGTAGAACGCGTAGGGGATCACGCCGCCGTGCGGGGTGCCGGTGTTCGTGAAGTAGCCCGAGCGCTTCGGCCCGAACGACCCTCGGCGCTGCGCCCAGTCGGTGAAGGCGGCCTCGGCCGGCGGAAGCGGCCGGGGCAGGGTGCGCACGACCCGCGGGTTGGTCGGGTCGCTGACGTCGACCTGGTAGATCTCCTTCGCCGGCTCGTAGCAGTCGGTGTTCATCGGGTAGCCCGAGACGTAGACGTAGCCGGTCTCCTCGACCTGCGTCGTGTCGACGTTGTCGCCCTCCGTGCCGGCGACGCTCGTGGGCAGCTCGCACCATCCGACGTGGTGGATGTTCGCCGGGTCCGAGACGTCGAGCACGAAGAAGCCCTGGCCGCCCTGGGCGGCGTAGCCGTACTTCCAGCCCGACTCGACCGAGCGCGGCATGAACACGCCCATGCGCGAGCCGAACCAGCTCGTCTTGTTGTTCCACCGGTCGTTGCCGGCGAGGACCTCGGAGTCGTCCTCCTCACCCGCGCGGGTGCCGGGCACCCACCACTGCGAGAGCAGCTCGGGGTTCGCCGGGTCGGAGACGTCGTAGGCGGCGTGGCCGGCGGCCCACAGCGTCGTCCTGTACGGCTGGTTCGTGAAGGTGTTGTCGGGGGCCGTCGCGACGAAGAGGTACTTGTCGCCGTAGTAGACGGGCAGGTCGAGTACGCCGTTGCCCTCCTGGATCTCGTCCGGCCCATGGTTCGGGTCCGTCGAGATCTCGGTGAGCAGCGTCCAGTCGCGCGGGCTCGGCCCGTTCATCTCCCAGGTGCGGAAGCCGCGCAGGCCCTCCCACTCCAGCAGCTGCCCCTCGACGGTGTCGTCGGTCCACTTGTTGGCGACGCGCCCCTTGAGGAAGTAGCGCGGGGTCTCGCTGGCCTGGATGGCGATGTGCTTGCCGAGCTGCTCGTTCCACTGCACGGTGGTCGCGCCGAACTGCGGGCGGGGGTCGGTCCAGCCCCACTGCTCCTCGTCGACGATCTTCAGGTCGCGCGGGTCGGTGATGTCGTAGAGCTTCCAGTGGTTGCCGCCGCCGTAGTGCAGCATGTACCGGGTGCCGTCGACGTCGTAGATGCACTGCCACGAGTGGCTCGTGTTGACGACGATCGGGTAGAACGCCTCGGCCTGCGCGTTGAGGGCGTAGGTCTCGGGGTCGCGGTAGTCGAGCTGGCCGGGCCAGTCGACGAACACGTCGCGCGGGACCGAGGGGGTCGAGGCCGGCGGCAGGAAGGTGCCGTCGGGCTGCATGCCCCAGCTCGCGGGGTCGGGGTCCGCCGGCTCGCCGGCCACCCGCTCGAAGTCCTCGGGGCGGTACTTCTTCGCGTCGGGAACGTAGGGAGAGCCGGCCATGTCGCCTCCATTGGCAGCAGGTGAGTGGGATCGTGACGACGCGGGGGCGCCGTAGATTCAGCGTCATCCGATCCAGCGATGCTGTCCAATATCAATACGGCTCGGAGCCATGACCAATCGGGCATATCGCCCAGCGTTCATCAACCCGCGGAGTGCGCGTGCTCGCGCTCGAACTCGGCGAGCCGGGCACCCTCCTCCCGCAGGTGGGCGAGCAGCGCCGCCGCGGCGGCCGACGGCGCGCGGTCCTTCGGCATCGTGACCCCGACGGACCGCCGGATCGAGCTCAGCGCCGTCGGCAGGAGGCGCAGCTCCTTGTCGTCGACCGCGACGAACATCGGCAGCGCCGCGATGACGTCGGTCGTCACGAGCAGGTTCCGCAGCGTCAGCATCGAGGTGCACTCGACGCGGTCGGCGGGCAGCGGCAGCCCCTCGTGGAAGAACACGGCCTCGAGCTCGGCGCGCAGCGCCGTCTGGGCGACGGGGAAGATCCACGGGTACGCGACGAGGTCGGCGAGCGCGGTCGAACGATGGTGCACGGGATGCCCCGCCCTCGCGACGAGCCGGATCGGCTCCTGGTGCAGCCGCTCCTGCTCGAGCCTGACCGGCACGCTCGACGAGAGCCGGCCGACGGTGAGGTCGAGGTCGCCCGCGAGCAGCAGCTGCTGCAGGGTGTCGGGCGTGCCCTCGCGCACGACGACGGTGAGTCGCGGGTGCTCCCGCTTGAGCCCGGCGATCGCCCTCGGCAGCAGCAGGTTCGAGCCCGCGAGGTGCGTGCCGACCGTCACGGTGCCGAGCTGGCCCGACTGCAGCAGCCGCACCTCCTCGCCCGCGACGCGGAGCTCGGCGAGCACCGACCTGGCGCGCTCGATGAACGGACGGCCGTACTCGGTCGGCGTCACACCCCGCGGCAACCGCTCGAACAACGGCACCCCGAGGATCTCCTCGGCCTCGCGGAGCCCGCGGGTCACGACGGGCTGGGTGATGTGCAGCGCCTCGGCGGCGCGCACGAGCGTGCCCTCGTCGGCGATGGTGGTGACGAGCACGAGATGCCGGATCTTGAGCCGGCCGTCCAGGAGTCGATCGGTGGCCATGCCGCAGGACTATAGCCGAAAGGGCATGGCAGTGCAGCAAGAGAGTATTTGTCGGCATCCCTCCGCCTTCCTAGCCTGAAGCCATGCCAACGCAGACGACGACGTCGGCGGTGACGGCGACCGCCGCCCCGCCCGCCCCGAACCGGCTCCGCAACTTCATCGGGGGCGAACCCGTCGACGGCGTGCGCGGCTTCGACAAGACGAACCCGGTCGACGGCTCGCTCGTCGCGATCGTGCACGAGGCGGGCGCCGACGAGGTCGACCGTGCGGTCGCCGCGGCGCGGGCCGCGCTCGAGGGCCCGTGGGGCCGCATGACGGTCGCCGACCGCACCCGCCTGCTGCGCCGGGTCGCCGACGTCATCGACCGCCGGGCCGACGAGCTCGTCGCGGCCGAGGTCGGCGACACCGGCAAGCCCGAGACCCTCGCCCGCGACCTCGACGTCGCCCGGGCGTCGGCGAACTTCCGCGCCGCGGCCGACACGGTCTCGTCGGCCGGCCTCGACTCGTACCTCACCGAGATGCCCGACGGGCGCCGCGCGCTGAACTACGCCGTGCGCAAGCCGCTCGGCGTCGTCGCGGTGATCGTGCCGTGGAACCTGCCGCTGCTGCTGCTGACGTGGAAGCTCGCCCCCGCCCTCACCGCGGGCAACACCGTCGTCGTGAAGCCCTCCGAGGAGACGCCCTCGTCGGCCACGCTCCTCGCCGAGATCCTCGTGGAGGCGGGCGTGCCCGCCGGCGTCGTGAACGTCGTGCACGGATTCGGCACCCGCTCGGCGGGCGAACTGCTGACGAGGCATCCCGGCATCGACGGGGTCACGTTCACGGGCGAGTCGTCGACCGGGTCGGCGATCATGCGAGCGGTCGCCCCGCGGGTGCGGCCGGTCTCGTTCGAGCTCGGCGGCAAGAACGCCGCCGTCGTCTTCGCCGACGCCGACCTCGATGCCGCGATCGCCGGACTCGCCCGCTCGACCTACCTCAACACGGGCCAGGTCTGCCTCTGCACCGAGCGCATCTACGTCGAGCGCTCGATCTTCGCCGATGTCGCGGCCGGGCTCGCCGAGCAGGCGTCGCGCCTGCGGCTCGGTCGCCCCGAGGACCCGGCGACGACGACCGGCCCGCTCATCTCGCAGGCGCACCGCGACAAGGTGCTCGGATACTTCGAGCTCGCCCGCGAGGAGGGCGCGACGGTGCTCGCGGGCGGCGGCGTGCCCGCCCTCGGCGGCGACCTCGACGGCGGGTCGTGGATCGAGCCGACCCTCTGGACGGGCCTCGACAACTCCCACCGCACGATGCGCGAGGAGGTCTTCGGACCGGTCGCCGCGATCGTGCCCTTCGACACCGAGGAGGAGGCGATCGCCCTCGCGAACGACACCGACTACGGGCTCGCCGCCGTGACGTGGACGAGCGACCTCACCCGCGGCCACCGCGTCGCCCAGCGGATGCGGGTCGGCATGTCGTGGGTGAACACCTGGTACCTGCGCGACCTGCGCAGCCCGTTCGGCGGTGTCGGGCTCTCCGGCGTGGGCCGCGAGGGCGGCCGGCACTCGCTCGAGTTCTACACCGAGCCGACGAACGTGTGCGTGCAGCTGTGAGCGGGCAGAGCGCGCCGGCCTGGTCTGGCGAGCACGAGGTGACGGATGCCTCGGGCGCGACGACCTCGACGATCGGGGCCCCGGACGCGGATGCCTCGTGGCGCGACGCCGACGAACGGCTGCGCGCCGCCGCCCGCACCGGCGTGGCGTGCGCCCCCGTGCGCGAGCTCATCGGCGAGACCGACGAGCGCGCGGCCTACGCCGTGCAGTCGCTCGGCGTCGAGCGGCGCCTCGCCGAGGGCCGCCGCATCGTCGGCCGCAAGATCGGGCTCACCTCGCCCGCCGTGCAGGCGCAGTTCGGCGTCTACACGCCCGACTACGGGGTGCTGCTCGACGACATGGTCTTCGCCGACCGCGAGCCGATCGACCTCGGCCGCTTCCTGCAGCCCCGCGCCGAGGCCGAGGTCGCGTTCGTGCTCGGCCGCGACCTCGACTCCCCCACGGCGCACGTCGCCGACGTGATCCGCGCGACCGAGTTCGTGCTGCCCGCGATCGAGGTCGTCGACTCCCGCATCGCGGGCTGGGACATCCGCATCACCGACACGATCGCCGACAACGCCTCGAGCGGGGCGGTCGTGCTCGGCACCACCCCGCACCGCCTCGACGGGCTCGACCTCGCGGGGGTGGGCATGCGGCTCGACCACGGCGGCGAACCCGTGTCGACCGGGTCGGGTGCCGCGTGCCTCGGCAACCCGGTGATCGCCGTCGCGTGGCTCGCCCGTGCCGTCGCGCGGCACGGCCGGCCGCTCCGTGCGGGCGAGGTCATCCTCTCGGGCGCCCTCGGCCCGATGGTCGCCGCCGCCGAGGGCGTGTTCCACGCCCGGCTCGACGGCCTCGGCGAGGTGCGGGCCGACTTCACGACCACGGAAGGAGCCGCGGCATGACGACCGGCGTCGCCATCATCGGATCCGGCAACATCGGCACCGACCTGCTCATCAAGGTCAAGCGCCTCTCGTCGACCCTGCGGGTCGTCGCGATGGCCGGCATCGACCCCGACTCCGACGGGCTCGCCCGCGCGCGCCGGCTGGGCGTCGCGACGACGCACGAGGGCGTCGACGGCCTCGTCGCCATGCCCGAGTTCGAGGACGTCGAGCTCGTCTTCGACGCGACGAGTGCGGGCGCGCACGCCCGGAACGACGCGCTGGTCCGCGACGCCGGCCGCGTCATGGTCGACCTCACCCCCGCCGCGATCGGCCCCTACGTCGTGCCCGTCGTGAACCTCGGCGAGCACCTCGGCGCGACGAACGTCAACATGGTGACGTGCGGCGGCCAGGCGACGGTGCCGATGGTGGCGGCGGTCTCGCGCGTCGCGCCCGTCGCCTACGCCGAGATCGTCGCCTCGATCTCATCGCGCTCGGCGGGCCCCGGCACGCGCGCGAACATCGACGAGTTCACGCAGACCACGGCACGCGCGCTCGAGGTCATCGGCGGCGCCGAGCGCGGCAAGGCGATCATCGTGCTGAACCCGGCCGAGCCGCCGCTCATCATGCGCGACACGGTCTACTGCCTCGTCGAGCACGACGACGGGGCCCCGCTCGACGAGGCCGCCGTGCGCGCCTCGGTCGACGCGATGGTCGCCGACGTGCAGGGCTACGTCGGCGGCTACCGGCTCAAGCAGCGGGTGCAGTTCGACCCGGTCGACGAGCCCTGCGTGCCCGCGCTCGACCGGCCGTTCCGCGGTACGCGCGTGACCCTCCTGCTCGAGGTCGCCGGCGCCGGCCACTACCTTCCCGAGTACGCGGGCAACCTCGACATCATGACCTCGGCGGCGCTGCGCACCGCCGAGCGCCTCGTCGCCGAACGCGCGACCGCCGAACCGCAGGGAGCGAGCGCATGACCGAGATCACCCCCGACGCGACATCCCCCGACGGCCCGAAGGCCTACGTGCAGGACGTCACCCTGCGCGACGGCATGCACGCCATGGCCCACCGCTACACGCTCGACCAGGTCCGCGACATCTCGCGCGCCCTCGAGGCCGCGGGCGTCGACGCGATCGAGGTCGCCCACGGCGACGGCCTCGGCGGTTCGAGCGTCGCCTACGGCCAGGGCGCGCACACCGACTGGCAGTGGATCGAGGCGGCCGCCTCGGTGCTCGAGCGTGCGAAGCTCACGACGCTGATCCTGCCCGGCATCGGCACGATCGACGACCTCGCCCGTGCCCGCGACCTCGGCGTCGCGAGCGTGCGCGTCGCCACCCACTGCACCGAGGCCGACGTCGCCGCGCAGCACATCGGCTGGGCGCGCGAGCACGGCATGGACGTCTCGGGCTTCCTCATGATGAGCCACATGAACGACCCGCGCGGCCTCGCCGAGCAGGCCCGGCTCATGGAGTCGTACGGCGCCCACTGCGTCTACGTCACCGACTCGGGCGGGCGGCTCACGATGCGGGATGTCGCCGACCGGGTCGACGCGTACCGCGAGGTGCTCGCCCCCGAGACCCAGATCGGCATCCACGCGCACGAGAACCTCTCGCTCAGCGTCGCGAACAGCGTGACCGCCGTCGAGCACGGCGCCTTCCGCGTCGACGCCTCGCTCGCGGGGCAGGGCGCGGGCGCCGGCAACTGCCCCATCGAGGCGTTCGTCGCCGTCGCCGACCTCGTCGGCTTCGAGCACGGCTGCGACCTGTTCGCCCTGCAGGATGCCGCGGAGGAACTCGTCCGTCCCCTCCAGCGCCGGCCCGTCCGGGTCGACCGCGAGACCCTCACGCTCGGCTACGCGGGCGTGTACTCGAGCTTCCTCCTGCATGCCGAGCGGGCCGCCGAGCGGCACGGGCTCGACGCCCGCGACATCCTCGTCGAACTCGGCAGCCGCCGCATGGTCGGCGGCCAGGAGGACATGATCGTCGACGTCGCGCTCGACCTCGTCGAGGCGCGGTCCGCGGCCGCCGGAGGTGCGGCGTGACCGCCGCCTCGGCCTTCGCGGCGGCCCTCGACCGCGCCCAGCGCACCGCATCGCCGACGACCCAGCTCGCCGCCGACGCGGCGATCGGCCTCGACGCCGCCTACGCGACCCAGCACGCCCTCCTCGCCCGCCGGGTCGCCCGCGGCGAACGCATCGCGGGCTTGAAGCTCGGCTTCACCTCGCGCGCCAAGGCGCAGCAGATGGGCGTCGACGACGTCATCATCGGCACCGTCACCGACGCCATGCGACTCGAGAACGGCGGGGTGTTCGACGTCTCGACGGCGATCCACCCCCGCATCGAACCCGAGGTCGCCTACCTGCTCGGCGACGACCTCGACGACCCCGCGCTCGCCGCGTCCGACGCGGTCGGCGCCGTCGCCGGGGTCGCGCCCGCGCTCGAGGTCATCGACTCGCGCTACCGCGACTTCACGTTCAGCCTCGACGACGTCGTGGCCGACAACGCCTCGGCCGCGGCGTTCGCGATCGGACCGTGGCGGTCGCCCGAGGCGGTCTGGCCGCTCGACAACCGGGCCGTCCGACTCGAGATCGACGGCCGGCTGTCGCAGGCCGGCTCGACCGCCGCGATCCTCGGCGACCCGGTGCGGGCGCTCGACGCCGCGCTCCGTCTCGCCCGCCGGCACGGCTTCGCGCTGCGCGCCGGCATGGTGCTGCTCGCGGGGGCGGCGACCGTCGCGGTGCCGCTGCCGGCCCGCGGCGTCGTCACGGCGCACGTCGCCGGGCTCGGCGAGGTCTCGGTGCGCGCGAACGGCGACGGGGGTGCGCGATGACCGACGCCCGAGGCATCCTCGTCACCGGCAAGGCGACGCCGCGCGGCCGGTTCCCGCACGCCCGGGTCTCGGGCGACCTCGTGTTCGTGTCGGGCACCTCGAGCAGGCGCCCCGACAACACGATCGCGGGCGCGGAGGCCGACGAGTTCGGCGCGACGCGGCTCGACATCGCCGTGCAGACGCGCGCCGTCATCGAGAACATCCGCGAGATCCTGTCCGAGGCGGGCTGCACGCTCGACGACCTCGTGCAGGCGACGAGCTACCTCGTCGACATGAACGACTTCGCCGGCTACAACGCGGTCTGGGCCGAGTACTTCGACGAGCGCGGGCCCGCCCGCACGACCGTCGCCGTGCACCAGCTGCCGCACCCGCACCTGCGCATCGAGATCCAGGCGATCGCGCGACGCCCCGACGCATCCCACGACCCCAGCGCCACAACTCTCGAGGAGGAGAACCAATGAGCACCATCCCACCCGTCATCGATTTCGCCGCGTGGATCAAGGAGCACGAGCACCTGCTCCAGCCCCCGGTGAACAACAAGCAGGCGTTCATCCCGATGAACGACTTCATCGTGCAGGTCGTCGGCGGCCCGAACCAGCGCACCGACTTCCACTTCGACCCGTACGAGGAGTGGTTCTACCAGTACCGGGGCAACATGCACGTCAACATCCAGACCGAGGACGGCCCGCAGCGCATCGACATCCGCGAGGGCGAGATGTGGCTGCTGCCCGGCAACGTGTACCACTCGCCCCAGCGCCCCGAGGCCGGCTCGATCGGCATCGTCATCGAGCGCATCCGCGAGGAGGGCACCCTCGAGAAGTTCGCCTGGTTCTGCCCGAACTGCAACGAGAAGGTGCACGAGGTCGAGCTGCAGGTGCGCGACATCGTCGAGGACCTGCCGCCCGTCTTCCGCGAGTTCTACGAGAGCGAAGAGGGTCGGACGTGCCCGAAGTGCGGCACCGTCCACCCCGGCAAGGGCTGAACCCGTTGGGCACGATCGACGTCCACACGCACTTCGTGCCGCACGCCTGGCCCGACCTCGCCGCCGAGGTCGGGCCCGGCGTCTGGCCGACGCTGCGGGTGGACTCCGAGCGCGAGGCGATGATCATGCTCGGCTCGAGCGAGTTCCGGCGCATCGACGACCGCTGCTGGAACGCCGAGGCGCGCCTCGCCGACATGGACGCCGACGGCGTCGAACTGCAGGTCGTCTCGCCGACCCCGCTCTTCTTCTCGTACACGGCGGCGGCCGACGAGGGCGCGAAGGTCGCACGCATCTTCAACGACCTCGCGCTCGAGCTGTGCGAGCAGGCGCCCGACCGGCTCGTGCCGTTCGCACAGGTGCCGTTGCAGAGCACCGACGCCGCGTGCGCCGAGGCGTCGCGCGCGATCGCCTCGGGCCACGCCGGCGTCGAGATCGGCAACCACGTCGGCGATCGCGACCTCGACGACGAGGGCGTCGTCACCTTCCTGCAGCACTGTGCGGCCGAGGGCATCCCCGTGTTCGTGCACCCGTGGGACATGGCGAACTCGCCCCGCCTCGACCGCTGGATGGCGCGCTGGCTCGCGGGCATGCCCGCCGAGACCCACCTGTCGATCATCTCGATGATCCTCGGCGGCGTCTTCGACCGGGTGCCCGCGTCGCTCCGCATCGCGTTCGCGCACGGCGGCGGGTCGTTCGCGTTCTGGCTCGGCCGCTTCGAGAACGCCTGGCACCAGCGGCGCGATCTCATCGGCGTCAGCGAGCGGCCGCCCTCGGACTACCTCGACCGGTTCAGCGTCGACTCCGTCGTGTTCGACCCGCCTGCGCTGCGGCTGCTCGTCGACACGCTCGGCGCCGAGCAGGTCATGGTCGGCAGCGACTACCCGTACCCGCTCGGTGAACGCCCCGTCGGATCGGTCGTCGACCGCGCCGAGTTCCTCAGCCCCGCCCAGTGCGAGGCGATCCGCCGCGGAAACGCGCTGCGGTTCCTGGGGCGGTAGCGCCCCTCGGCCACCCCTTTGGCCTCGCCTCGACCCACGATCCGGAGAACCGCACATGAGCCTCGCGACATCCCCCCAGCTCACGATCGACCGCGCGACGTGCGCCGCCCTCGACGCGGCCGACCCGCTCGCCGGGTTCCGCGAGCGATTCGACCTTCCCGCGGGCGTCGTCTACCTCGACGGCAACTCGCTCGGAGCGCTGCCGAGGGCGACGCCCGCGCATGTCGAGCGGGTCATCCGCGAGGAGTGGGGCACCGGGCTGATCCGCAGCTGGAACGACGCCGGCTGGTTCGACAAGCCGCGCGCGCTGGGCGACCGCATCGCCCCGCTCATCGGTGCCGCCCAGGGCGAGGTCGTGCTCGGCGACTCCACGTCGTCGAGCCTGTTCCAGGTCGCGGTCGCGGCGACCAGGCTGCGACCCGGCCGACGGGTGATCGTGTCGGAGCGCGGCAGCTTCCCGACCGACCTGTACATCCTCGAGGGCGTCCAGGAGCTCGCGGGCGCCGACGCCGGCGGGCCGCTCGAGCGACGGCTCATCGACGACGAGGCCGACCTCGACGACGTTCTCGGCGACGACGTCGCGGTCGTCGTGCTCACTCACGTGAACTACCGCACGGGGCGCATGTACGACCTGGCCGACGTCACCCGGCGGGTGCACGAGGCCGGCGCGCTCATGGTGTGGGACCTCTGCCACTCGGTCGGCGCCGTGCCGGTCGACCTGGCCGGCGCCGGCGCCGACTTCGCGATCGGGTGCACGTACAAGTACCTCAACGGCGGACCGGGCTCGCCCTCGTTCATCTGGGTCGCGGAGCGGCACCATGCCGAGGCGCGCCCCGCGCTCACCGGGTGGCACGGGCACGCGAGGCCGTTCGACTTCGGCCTCGACTACGCGCCGGCCGACGGGGTCGCCCGGTTCCGGGTGGGCACCCCGCAGCTGCTCTCGGTCGCGGGGCTCGAGGCGAGCCTCGACGTGTGGGCCGACGTCGATCTCGAAGCGCTGCGCGAGAAGAGCCTGCGCCTCACCGAGCTGTTCATCTCGCTCGTCGACACCCGGCTCGCGCGGTGGGACGTCGAGGTGGTCTCGCCCCGTCAGTCCGCGCGCCGCGGCAGCCAGGTCGCGCTGCGGTTCGGCGGCGACGACGGCGTGCGCGACGGGCTGCCCGAGACGGCCGACGGCTACGCGGTCATGCAGGCGATCATCGGGCGCGGCGTCATCGGCGACTTCCGCGCGCCCGACCTCATGCGTTTCGGCTTCGCCCCGCTCTACGTCTCGCACACCGATGTCTGGGACGCGGTCGCGGTGCTCGAGGACGTGCTCGCGACCGAGACCTGGCGCGAGCCGCGCTTCGCACGCCGCGGCGCCGTCACCTGAGGGGCGCTCCGGCGCTCGGCGGCGGCGCGCCTCCCCGAACGTGCACTCGCCGCCCGAGAACCGGCGACGAATGCACGCTCGAGTGCGGTCGCGCAACACAGCTGGATGCCTCGGCGCCGATGTGTACACTCAGGGCATGATGTTCGCCGGCGTGTACACCAGCGTCGGCCGGGCAACCCCGACGGTCGAGTAGGCCGGCCGGGGCCGAGTCGAGACACCGAGGCACCCCCGCATGAAGCCCACCGTGCAGACACTGCTCGCCCGCCCCGAGCTGGGCCTCGGCCTCCTCACGCCCATCGAGTCGCTGTCGGCCGGCGCACTCGACGCGCCCGTCGTGTGGGCGCACAGCTCCGACCTCGCCGACCCGACGCCGTTCCTCGACGCCGGGCACGTGCTACTCACGACCGGCACCCAGTTCGCCGAGGGCGTCGTCGGCGACGATGCGGGCGAAGCCGGGTTCGCCGACGCGTACGTCGCCCGCCTGCGCGCGACCGGCATCGCGGCGCTCGGCTTCGGCACCGAGGTCATCCGCGCCGGCACGCCCGAGGCGCTCGTGGCCGCCTGCACCGCGCAGGGCCTCCCGCTCTTCGAGGTGCCGTACCGGGTGCCGTTCATCGCCATCGCCCGCACGGTCGCCGACCTCATCGCCGAAGACGCGTACGCCCGTCAGGCGTGGGCGCTCGCGGCGCAGCGCGCGATCTCGCTCGCCGCCCTCCGGCCCGACGGCCTCTCGGCCACCCTCGCCGAGCTCTCGAACCGGCTCGGCACCTGGGTCGGGCTCATCGACGCGACCGGCACGCTCGACCGCGAGGCGCCGGCCGACGGACTGCCGCAGCCCGCGCTCGGCGAGGTCGTGGGCGAGGCCCGCTCGATGATCCGGCGCGGCCAGCGCGCGAGCCGCACCCTCGTCGCCGGCGAGTCGACCGGGGCTCCGCAGCGCATGACCCTCCAGACCCTCGGCGGCGGCGGGGCCCTGCGCGGAGTGCTCGCGATCGGCGACTCCGCCGAGCTCGACGCCGCCGGCCGGGAGGTCGTGAACGCGGTGATCGCCCTCGCCGGGCTCGCGCTCGAGCAGAACCGCGACCTCGACCGCGCCCGCGGTCACCTGCGATCGGGGCTGCTCCGCGGCATCCTCGACGGCGACACGGCGCTCGCCGAGCGCGTGTCGGCCGAGATGTGGGGGCCGCTTCCCGAGGCACCCGTGCGCGTCATGGTCACGGATGCCCCGGCCCAGGTCGACCGACTGACCGAACTGCTCGAACTGCGCGTCGAGGAGCGCGGCGGGCGACTGTTCTTCGGGCGGGACGACGAACGGTTCGTGCTCATCGTCGAGGAGGGCGACGCCCCGCTGGCCGAGGAGCTCGCGACCGAGTTCGAGCTTCCGGTCGGCGTCTCCGACCCGGTCGCCGACGCGGGCGTTCCGCAGGCGCACGAGCAGGCGCTGCGCGCCCTCGACCGGGCGCGCGAGAGCGGCGCCGGCGTCGTCAACTTCGACGAGATCAGCCGGCAGGGCGTGCTCGCCTTCCTCGCGCGCACCGACGCACGCGCCGTCGCGCTCGCGACGCTGGCCCCGCTCACCGAGCACGATGCCGCGAACGGCACGACGCTCGTCGAGACCACGCGGACCTGGCTCGAGCACGGCGGCCAGTTCGACGCCACCGCGCAGGAGCTCGGCGTGCACCGGCACACGGTGCGCAGCCGCATCGCCCTCGCCGAGCGGCTGCTCGGGCGCGACCTCTCGGGCTTCCACGCGCGCGCCGACCTGTGGGCGGCACTGCTCGCGGTCGAGTAGCGCGGCGCTCGGCGCGCACCCCGCTCGGGAGGTCCCCGCGGCCGGGCGGCAGGTCACCGGGCCCGGCTGCGATGCCGCTCCGGCGCCATTGCGCGCGGGCACTCCGTCCACCCCGAGCCACTGACGCATCCTGCTCGAAGAGCAGTCTTCACATTCAGAAATCGTCAGGTCAACCCTTGCCGCTGACGCAGAGAATCGCTACGGTCATCCTATCTTTCCCTACGAAGGAGCCCGCAATGATGCGAATCTGGCCAGTGAAGACGCTGATTTCCACCTCAATCATCGGAGCAATGATCGGCGCGGCGGCGATCGTCGCCGCACCGGCGAACGCGGCTCCTGATGTTCGAACGATCACTCCGGCGTCGGCGGGGCCGACCGGCATCGACGCTGTCATCCCCCGCCCGACCGACTGGACCGCGGGTGACGGGACCGTCGGCCTCACCCGCGCCTCACGGCTGCTCGTCGACGGGCCGTCGCGCGACCTCGCACTGCTGCCCGGGGGCGAGGCCGCCTTCCCCGGCCCGGTCGCCGAGGTCACCCAGGATCTCGCGAAGCGCGTCGCGGCCGAGCTGCGAGACCTCACGGGGCTGCCGCTCAAGACCACGGGCGAGGTCGGCAAGGCCGCCGAGGGCGACATCGTGCTGCGGCTCGTCGACGACGAGGCGCTCGGCGCCGAGGGCTATCGCTGGTCGAGCGACGGCCCGATCGTCATCGAGGCGTCGACGACGAACGGCCTCTTCTACGGCACGCGCACCCTCGTGCAGCTGCTCGAAGCCGACGACGACCACCGCGACGTGCCGCGGGCGACGTCGACCGATGTGCCGACGCAGGCCGTGCGCATGATCCAGCTCGACGCCGGCCGCAAGTACTGGTCGATGGAGTCCCTCGAGAACCTGCTGCGCCGCATGGGGCAGCTCAGGCTCAACACGCTCTTCCTCCACCTGTCCGACTCGGAGGGCTTCCGCCTGTACAGCGAGAAGTTCCCCGGGCTCGCCGACCCCGAGCACTCGTACAGCCGGGAGGACATCGACCGGCTCAAGGCCCTCGCCGCCGAGCAGCACGTGCAGCTCATGGGCGGCATCGACGTGCCCGGGCATGCGACGGTCATCAGCGACGCGTTCGGCATCGGCTTCGGCTCGGGCGATGGCGCCTGCACGCAGGCGCACACCCACTCGCACCTCACCCCCGACTGGATCATCGACATGACCCGCGAGGACGCGGTCGCGAAGACCGCCGAGATCGTCGACGAGTTCTCGTCGTGGTTCGACGCCCCGCTCTTCTCGATCGGCGCCGACGAGCTGCCCGGCCAGCTCGCGAACTGCCCCCGTGTGGCGCAGGCGATCGCCGACGATCCCGAGATCGACACCCTCGGCGACCTGCTCACGAGATACATCAACACCCTCGACGCGGTCATCACCGAGAACGGGGCGCGCACCGCGATCTACAACGGCGTCGAGCACATGTCGACGCCGAAGCAGGATCTCAACGCCTCGGTGGTCGACCTCACCTGGGAGGGCACGGGCGCAGGCCCGGCCATCCCGGGGCACGACGAGATCGCGATCGGTCCCTTCTACCTGACGCCGAACAACTACCACAACCTCTACCCCGACGTCGCCTGGATGTACGACGAGTGGGCGCCGAACACGGAGGCGGACCTGCTCGGCTCGGGCATGCCGCACTGGGCCGACTACAACTTCTGGTCGGAGGACGCGTACTGGGAGCAGCTGAGCGCGCTGCCCCGGGCGGTGCTCGCCGACCGCTCGTGGAACGGCTCGGCGACGCCCGACGACCTCGCTGCGTTCACCGCGCGCTTCGACGCCCTCGCCGCTCCGGCCGGCCTCACGACGCCCGATCGGCCGAAGCGGGTCGACGACGGCGAGCCGTCGCACCGCTGGACGTTCGACGAGGCCGAGTACCCCTCGGGCTGGACGTGGGCCGGCAGCCCGGGAAACACGATCTTCGCCGAGGACGCGGCGGGCGACCTGCCGGGCTCGACCTACATCATCAACAACCCGACCCTCGTCGACGGCGGGGTGAAGGGCGAGACGTTCCGGTTCGACCACAACCGCGACGGCGTCGGGTTCGGCGGGGTCGACGTCGCCGAGCCGTGGACGGTCTCGACGTGGGTCAAGCTCTCGTCCGACGCGGGCGAGCAGGTGCTGCTGACCTCGAAGGCGGGCGCGCTCAAGCTGCGCCAGACCGGCACCGGCAAGGTCGGATTCACCGAGTACGGCGTCGCCGACCACTCGTTCGAGTTCACCCTTCCGGCCGGGCGGTGGGTGCAGCTGACCTGGGTCGCGACGGAGGGCGAGACGACGCTCTACGCCGACGGCGCACGCGTGGGTCGGATCGCCGCGTCGATCCCGCTGCCCCTGCGCTCGGTCGGCACCCCGTCGGCGAGCCTGCGCGGCGACCTCGACGAGCTGACCACGTGGGACGAGGCGCTCGACGGCGACCAGGTCGCCGGCTGGTTCGACGGGTACGACGTACCGGCGTGGGACTACACCGCGTCGACCGCCTCGCTCAACTCGCACGAGAGCCCCGAATGGTTCGACGACGACAAGTTCGGCATCTTCGTCCACTGGGGCCCGTACTCGGTGCCCGCCTGGGGGCCGCGCGGCTCGTACGCCGAGTGGTACTGGAACTACATGAACTCGAACGGCTCGGCGACGAACCAGTATCACCGGGCGACGTACGGCGCCGACTACCCGTACGACCGGTTCATCGACGAGTGGAAGGCCGAGGAGTTCGACCCCGAGGCCTGGGTCGACCTCTTCAAGGACGCGGGTGCGAAGTACTTCGTGCTCACCTCGAAGCACCATGACGGCACCGCCCTCTGGGACAGCGATGTGAGCGGACGCGACACGGTCGACCTCGGCCCGAAGCGCGATCTCGCCGGTGAACTGTTCTCGGCCGCCCGCGACGACGGCGAGCTCAAGGCGGGCTTCTACTACTCGCTCTACGAGTGGTACAACCCGGCCTACACGGGCAAGCCGGCCCGCAATCCGTACACCGGTGCCGAGGTGCCGTACACGGGCGCCCCGACGGGGGTGGACTACGTCGACGACTACATGCTTCCGCAGATGCGCGAGCTCATCGACAAGTACGACCCCGACATCCTGTGGTGCGACGGGCAGTGGGAGAAGCCCGCCTCGTACTGGAAGACGGCGGGCGTCATCGCCGAGTACTACAACCGGGCGAAGAACGGCGAGGAGCCGCACGAGGTCGCCGTCGCGAACCGGTGCAAGATCGACTCCGGATCGCTCGACTCGACGGAGCTCGACTTCCAGACGCCCGAGTACACGGTCAAGCCCGACATCGACACGAACAAGTGGGAGTCGAGCCGCGGCATCGCGCACTCGTACGGCTACAACCAGAACGAGCCGATCGAGGACTACCTCACGAGCGACCAGCTCGTGGAGTCGCTCGTCGACATCGTGAGCAAGAACGGCAATCTGCTGCTCGATGTCGGACCGAAGGCCGACGGCACCATCCCCGAGCTGCAGGCCGAGCGACTGCGCGACATCGGCGCATGGCTCGACGTCAACGGCGAGGCGATCTACGGCACGACCTATTGGAACCGGGCCGACGAGCCCGCGTCCGACGTCCCGGTTCGGTACACCCAGCGCGACGGATCGCTCTACGCGACGGCCCTCGACTGGCCGGGCGAGCACCTCACGCTCGGCGGCGACCTGCCGTTCGGGGACGACACCTCGGTGAAGCTGCTCGGCTCCGACGGGACGGCGCTCGACTGGGCGCGCAACTCGGCCGGTGAGGTCGAGGTCGAGATGCCCGCCGACGGTGCCGACGCCACGACGTCGACCCACGCGTTCACCTTCGAGATCTCGAACCCGGGCGCCGACAGCCTCCTGCGCACGACCGTCCGGGTGCCCGAGGCGGTGCAGCGCGGAAAGACGGTCGTCGGGTCGGCCGTCATCGCCAACCCCTCGTCGAAGGCGTCAGCGAAGGCGGAGCTCGAGATCGCCGGACCGAAGGGATGGACCGTGCAGGCGGGCGGCGCCTCGGTGCCCGCACTCGGCCCGGGCGAGTCCTACGTTGTGCCGATCACGATCTCGGTGCCGGCGGGCGCCGATGCCGCGAGCGGCCGCATCGTCGTGACGACCACGACGGACGGTGTGTCGACATCGGCCGCCGCGACCGTGAAGATCGCACTGCCCAACCTCGCGAAGGGCAAGCCGGCGACGCAGTCGAGCATCGCGTGGGACGGCGTGCCCGCGCGCGCGGTCGACGGCGACCGCAACGGCGCCTTCTCCGGCAACTCGGTGACCCACACCTCGGAGCCGTCGAAGGAAGCCTGGTGGCAGGTCGACCTCGGCGAGAGCGCCGAACTCGACCGCGTGGAGATCTACAACCGCACGGACTGCTGCGGCGAACGTCTCTCGAACTACTGGGTCATGACTTCTGACGTGCCGTTCACGGCGAGCACGCTCGCCGATGCGCGGGCAGAGGCCGACACGGCGATCCGCGTCGCCGAACAGGCCGGTCGACCGTCGGTCATCGACCTGCCCGACGGGGCGACCGGGCGCTACGTGCGCATCCAGCTCGAGTCCGCCACCCTGCCGCTCTCGCTCGCCGAGGTCGAGGTGCTCGGGACACCGGCGGGCGGCTGAGGCCGCCCGTGGGCCGGGGCCGGGGACGCGTCGAGCGTCCCCGGCCCCGGCCCCGGCCGCGTCAGCGCTGCGCCGCGATCAGGTCGCGATACCAGGCGAACGAGTCCTTGCGGGTGCGCTCCCCCGTCTCGAAGTCGACGTGCACGAGTCCGAACCGCTGCGTGTAGCCCTGCGCCCACTCGAAGTTGTCCATGAGCGACCACACGAAGTAGCCGCGCACGTCGACGCCGTGCTCGATCGCGTCGGCGACGGCGCGGAGGTGCCCGTCGAGGTAGGCGATGCGCTCGTCGTCGTGCACGGCCCGGCCGTCGTCTCCGGCGCCGTCGGCCGCAGGCACGACCTCGTCGGGGTACGACGCACCGTTCTCGGTGATCACGACGGGCGGCAGCGCGTCGCCGTAGTCGCGCTGCAGGCCGACGAGCAGCTCGCCGAACGCCGCCGGCACGACGGGCCAGTCGAATCCGGTGACCGGTGTGCCCTCGGGCGGCACGACCGGTTCGAACGGCAGCCCGGCCGCGGCGAACTCCGAGCCCTCGGCGGGCGCGGCGACGTACGTCGGGTTGTACGAGTTGACGCCGTAGAAGTCGAGCGGCGCCGAGATCGTCTCGAGGTCGCCGTCTTCGAGCCCCGGAAACGCGTCGAGCCCGAACGCGGACAGGTCGGGGTAGGCGCCCGTGAGCACTGGGTCGACGAAGATGCGGTTGTAGACCAGGTCGAACGCGCCCGCGGCCATGAGATCGGCCGGATCCGACGAGGCGGGCACGACGAGCGTGTGGTTGTTCGTGATGCCCACTTCGACCGAGCCCGACCGCGAACCCGAACCCGACGCCGCGCCGGCACGGATCGCCGCGACCGCGAGCCCGTGGCCGAGCAGCTGGTGGTGCACGGTCGGCAGCGCGCCGAGCATGAGCTGCCGTCCAGGCGCCTGGGTCCCGAGCGCGTAGCCCTCAAGCGTCGTCATCGCCGGCTCGTTGAGCGTGATCCACCGGCCGACCCGGTCGCCGAGCCGGTCGAGCACGAGGCCGACGTAGTCGGCGTACCGCGAGGCGGTGTCGCGCACGAGCCATCCCCCGGCGTCCTCGAGCGGCTGCGGCAGGTCCCAGTGGTAGAGCGTCGCGAGCGGGGCGATGCCGGCCTCGGCGAGCGCGTCGACGAACCGTTCGTAGTGGTCGAGCCCCGCGGCGTTCGCAGGTCCCGTGCCGCCGGGCTGCACGCGCGGCCACGAGATGGAGAACCGGTAGTCGGTCGCGCCGAGCTCGGCGAGCAGGGCGATGTCGTCGCGGTAGCGCCGATAGCTGTCGGCCGCGACGAGCGCGTTCGACCCGTCGATGACCCGCCCCGGCTCGGCGGTGAAGGTGTCCCAGATGCTCGGTCCGCGCCCGTCGGCCGTCGTCGACCCCTCGATCTGGAAGGCCGCCGTCGCCGCGCCCCACCGGAAGCCGCGCGGGAAGGTCGGCGGCGCGGCCGCCGCCCGGTCGTCCAGGGGTGCGTTCATGTCGGGTTCCGCCGTCTCTGCGTCGTCGCGAGGCGAGCGCCCGAGGCATCCCCGCCTTGTGGGTCAGATGACCCACTTCGGACGAGCCTAGCGATCCCGCCCTCGACGGGGAAGCCCCACCGGGGATTCCGACGCCGACGCGTCCGCCGCCGATTCCCCCGGCAGCGGCATGGTCGCGACATCGGGCCAGTCGAGTTCGCCCGACTCGAACTCGCCGGCGAGCGCGGCCATCCAGTCGCGCTCGGACGAAAGGCGCGCCCGCTCGAACTCGGTCTCGATGAGCAGGATGCGCGGCACGCCCCGTGCTTCGGCGAGATCCGCCGCGATCCGGGCGAGCGCCAGGTCGATCGCCGCGACCCGTGCCCGCAGCGCGGCGATCGCCTCGTCGCGACCGAGCACGCCCATGAACGAGAGCGCCGCGTACGCGAGCACGGCGTCGGGGTCGGGCGACGCGAGCAGCAGGGCGACCCGCCGGCGCAGCTCGGCGCGCCCGGGCTCGGTGATGGCGTACCGGACGCGCTCCGGACGCCCGGTGGGCTGCTCGGTGCCCGCCTCGACGACGAGTCCGGCTGCCTCGAGCTTCGCGACCGCGTGATAGAGGCTGCGGGGCAGTCCGCCGATGAAGTCCTTGCGCGTGTCGACGATGAACCGGTGCATGTCGTACGTGTGCCGGGGCCCCTGGCTCAGGAGCGCGAGCACCGCGAGGGCGGGAAGGTCGCGGTCTGATCGCTGCAGTCGGTCGCGGCTCGTCACCGCCCCAGCGTAATCCATTCAGCGCATTCTGCATTAGTGCATGTTGCACTAATGCAGAATGCATGCGATGCTGTCGGCATGAACGAGACGCAGACACCCATCGACTCCGACGCCGACCGCACCGCCGTGCTCGACGCACTCGAGCGCATCCGCTCCGCATGGGACTCGGGCGACGCGAGCGCGTACGCCGCCGAGTTCACCGACGACGCGAGCTACGTGATCTTCGCCGGCCTGGCGAGCCTCGGCCGCGAAGCCATCCGACGCGACCACGTCCCCGTCTTCGAGCAGTGGCAGCGGGGTTCGCGCATGGCCATGCGCGTGCTGGACCTGCGCCTCGTCGGCCCCGACGTCGCGATCGCGGTGACCGAGGGCGGCATCGGCAAGCGCGCACGAATCCGCCTCGACAAGATGCAGACCTTCGTCATGGTGCGCGAGGCCGACGCCTGGCGGTGCGCCGCGTTCCAGAACACCAGGAAGAACCGGCTCTTCATCACGATGAACCGGCTCGCGGCGCCGCGCGATCGCTGAGCGGGAGGTCCGCGATCGGCACCGGCCCGGCCGCGCCCGCGCGACGCACCACTTCTCCGCGCCCCCACCCCCGGCGTACGCTGTAACCGTCGGAGGGGGTTGCAATGCAGGCCACGGTGGGCGAACGCCTCTTCATCCACGGAAAGCAGGTCGGCCAGCCCGGCCGGCACGGCGAGATCCTCGAGGTCCGCGGCGAGGACGGCGGTCCGCCGTACCTCGTGCGCTTCGACGACGGACACGAGACGCTGCTCTACCCGGGCGCCGACTGCGAGCTCGAACCCGCCGCCGAGTGAACCTGTGCCGCGGCATTCCAGCGCCGGTCACGGTTCGGCCGACGGGATGGCTCGCGCTCGCGCCGCGCTAGCGTGGAAGGCATGTACCACTCCTATGCGGCGATCGGCGACAGCTTCACGGAGGGCGTCGGCGACGAGTTGCCCGACGGCAGCGTGCGCGGCTGGGCCGACTTCGTGGCGCTCGGCCTCGCACAGCACGCGCGCGAGCCGATCGGCTACGCGAACCTCGCGATCCGCGGGCGCAAGCTCGGCCCCATCATCGACGAGCAGCTCGGCGCCGCGATCGCGCTGAAGCCCGAGCTCCTGAGCTTCAACGGCGGCGGCAACGACATGCTGCGCCCCCGCATGGACGAGCAGGTGACGGCGACTCGCTTCCGCGACGCGATCCACCGCATTCGCGACGCCGGCATCCACGTGCTCATGCTGAGCGGGGCGAACCCGACCGAGCACCTGCCGATGGGCAAGGTCTTCGACGCCCGCGGCGCCCGGCTCACGGCCGCGCTCGTCGACCTCGGCACGCTCGAGGGCGTGACCTTCGTCGACAACTTCAACGACCGCGGGCTCCGCGACATCCGCTACTGGTCGCCCGACAAGCTGCACCTCAACGCCCTCGGTCACGCGCGCGTCGCCTCGAACGTGCTCACCGCGCTCGACGTGCCCGTGCCGCCCGAGTGGGGCGTCGAAGAGGTCGCAGCCGCCCCGCCCGGGCCGCGAAGCCGCAACACCGCCGCGTACTACCGCGAGTTCGTGCTGCCCTGGATCGGGCGCCGGCTCACCGGCCGCTCGTCGGGCGACGGCCGGGTCGCGAAACGCGCGACGCTCGAGGCGGTCGAGCCGGGCTGAGTGCGGGCGGGCGCCGGCGGCCGAGTGGGCGTCGCGTTCGGCGGCGCGCGGCTCAGGGCTCCAGCGCCTCCGAGACCGCGAGGCGATCCTCGAAGATCCGCTCACCGGTCCGCTCGAGCACTTCGACCACGTGGTCGGGGGCGCCCGACCTCCTGATGTGGTCGACCAGCACCGAGGTCGTCACCGGGAACTGCAGCCCGTCCAGATGGGACTGCACTCGCACCTCGTGCACCAGCACGCTCATCACCTCTCTCGTCGCTCAGGTTCTTCGTGGGAGGCGACGCGGGCGCTGCGGCATCGGCCGGGCGCCCGCGTCGCCGTGGGGATCAGGCGGTCACCGACTTGCGCCCGACCTCACCGGCCGACTCGATCGCGACCTTGCGCGGCTTGGCACGCTCGGCGATCGGGATAAGAACGCTGAGCACGCCGTTGTCGTAGCTGGCGCTGATGCCGTCGGGATCGACGTCGTCGCCGATCGTGAACTGCCGCATGTAGCTGCCGAACGGGCGCTCCTGCAGCATCCACCTGCTGTTCTCACCCGCGGCAGCCGACCGCTGGGCGCGGATCGTCAGCAGGTGCCCATCGACGTCGATGTCGATCGACCCGGGATCGATGCCCGGGAGGTCGGCATTGAGGAGGTAGCGGTCGCCCTCTCGGAAGAGGTCGACCGGCATCATCCTCGGCTGGCGACTGGTGTCGAAGATCGTCTGCGCGATCCGGTCGAGTTGGCTGAAGGGATCGAATGACATGGCCACGGTGAACTCCTTTCGTCGATGGTGGGATCTCTCGTCTGCGCGCCCGTCGCGCGGGGGATCGCGAGCCCTCCCGCCGACGTGCGCCGGGCGTGTCGGCGGCTGCGTCGAGGTCAGCGCCCGGCCGCGAGCGGCACGAGCGGGCGATCGGCCGGCCGTGAGCGCCGTCGTCGTCGACGACGTGCGCAGTCGCGCGACGATCGCCTCGAACTCGACGTCGACCCACGCCTGGTCGGCGAGCACCAGCTCGACGAACCCGGCCGTCGACGTCGCCGACATCTGCATCAACCCGGCCACCCCCGACCTCGACGGGCCGACCGATGGGTTACCCGTCATCGCTGATTGAGATTACCTACAGTGTTTGCAATAGATTTAATACACCAACTGCTTGACTTGTTTCAAGTCCCCGAGCAGACTTCCGAAGATGAACGATCGGGCGGGCGGCATGCCGCTGTACAGCATCGCGGTGGCGGCTCAACTCGTCGAGTTGCAGCCGGCCACCCTCCGCCTCTACGAGGAGAAGGGGCTGCTGACACCCGCCCGCACCGAGGGCGGCACCCGCCGGTACAGCGAAGACGACCTCGCGCTCGTGCGCCAGGTCGTGCGGCTCCAGGGCGACGGCATCAACCTCGCGGGCATCGGTCGCGTCCTCGCCCTCGAGCAGGAGAACGACGAGTTGCGCCGTCGGCTCGGGCGACGCCCCCGGCGCTGACGATCCCGCCCATCAGCGTGACGAGGCGACGGCGACGCCGCGCTCGATCGGGGGCATCCGTCGGTCGTGCCGATGACAATGCCCGGTGCGGATGCTGCTTCAGAAGCCGCGCCTACGCCCCGAGCACGTCGGCCACGAACGCGCGGGTGCGTCGCGCGAGCCCCTCGATGCGCTCGAGCTCGTGGGCGCTCGGCAGTACCTCCGACGGCGCGGCGGGCCGGCCGAGCCGCACCGTCTCCTGGCAGGCGAGGTCGCTGCAGATGTACGTGCCGATGCTGTCGCCGCGTTCGCCCGCCTCGCCCGCGCGCCGGGCGGAGAACAGCGCGACCTGGTCGCCGGGCTGGTGGGTGTGGCAGAGGTTGCACACGGCGGCGCGGTGCCGGGAGCCGGTGCGTTCCGACGCGCGCAGCACGACGCCGGCGGGCGAACCGTCGAGCTCGGTGACGAGGTAGCCCCGCTCGGCGATGCGCGGGTCGCGCCAGGCGAACGCGTCGAGGTGCGCCCACTCGGTGACGAAGAACTTGACCGGCAGCGACAGCTGGGCGATCTCCGCCTGGCTGGCGTTGCCGAGCGCGGACTTGACGTCGGACTCGACCAGTGGCTGCATCGGTCTCCCCTCGTGCGACTCCCCCAGTCTACGAACGGCGCATTCAGTCGACGAACGCCTCATCCTCGCGACCCGACGACCACTCACCGTAGGTCATCCGATCGTTCCCGGGCGGGTCGATCATCACGAGCTCCCACTCGACGCCCTCGGCGTCGGGCAGCCAGGAGACGACGATCACGTCGCGCTCACCCGATCCGCGCGGTCGGCGGGCGCCGAGCTCGGTCGCCGCGTACTGCACGACGATGCCGTGCTCGGCGAACCGCTCGCGCGAGGCGCACTCGCCGCGCTCGACGAGGTTCGTGCCGCCGATCGGAATCACCGAGAGGCAGACCTGGTCGGCGCCGTTGAGGTACACCCAGAACCCGCGGCCGAACAGCTCGTCGAGCTTGCGCACGGTGTCGGCCTGGGCGCCGAGGGCCACGACGAGGCTCTCGTCCTCCGGCTGCTGCGGCCGATCGAACACCGCGAGTCCGCGCGGCGGCGCGAGCGCCGCGTCGAGCGCGACGGCTCCGACCGCCGCGAACACGCCGAGCACTCCTGCGATCGCGAGCACGCCGGGCCACCGGCGAGGACGCAACGCCGCCGCCGCTGGCGGGTTCGGAGATTCGTCGCGCCGCGCGGCGACGGGGGCATCCGCGCCCGGCGCATCGCCGGATTCCCCGGATCCGGCATCAGGGGCGGGTGCCGCCGTGCGGGATGCCGCGGCCCGGCGCTGCTCCGACCGCCGGGCGAGTTCGGCCTCGACGCGTTCGAGCTCGATCGCGGCATCCGTCTCGTAACCGTCGGGGGTTCCGTAGACGACGCGCCGCAGCGCGTCGGCACGCGCCTCGAGTTCAGCATCGTCGCCCGTCACTGGGAGCCTCCGCTCCCGACGCTAGTCCGCGGCGATCGTCGCGGCCAGCCCCCGTTCGGCGGGCGTCTCAGGCGAAGTCGAACGCGGCCCGGGGGCGGTCGTCGACGAGCGGGTGCCAGCCCTCGGGACCGCGGTCGTACGCGTGCGCCGGTCCGTCGGCGACGAGCTTCGCGAGGGCGGCGAGGAAGCGGTCGACGTCGTCGGTCGTGGAGCCCGCGCCGAGGCTCGCGCGCAAGCCGTTCGAGCGGCTGCCGACTCGGTCGAAGAAGGGGTGGGCGCAGAACCGGCCGGCGCGCACCGAGATGCCGTGCTCGGCCCCGAGCGCGGCGGCCAGCAACCCGACCGAACCCTGCTCGAGCTCGATCGTCGCGATGCCGAGGCGGTCATCCGCGTCGCTGAACCCGCGCACGACCCGGATGCCGCGCTGCGACGCGAGCCCCGCGTGCAGCCGCTCGGTCAGCGCCCGCTCGTGCGCTTCGCGGGCGGGTTCGCCGAGGTGCTCGAACTCGGTGAGCGCGCGGGCGATCGCGACGATGCCGACGACGTTCGGCGTGCCGGCCTCGTGGCGGGCGGCGCCGTGCTTCCATTCGACGCGGTCGAGGCGAACGTGCTCGACGGCGCCGCCGCCGGCGAGGTGGGCGGGCGCCGCGTCGAGCCAATCGGCGCGGCCCACGAGCGCACCGGCCCCGAACGGCGCGTAGGCCTTGTGACCCGAGAAGGCGAGGTAGTCGATGCCCGATGCCTCGAGCGAGACCCGACGGTGCGGCAGCAGTTGCGCGGCGTCGACGGCGATGCGGGCGCCGTGCGCGTGGGCGATCCGCGCGAGCCGGTCGATCGGCAGCACCTCGCCGGTGACGTTGGACGCGCCCGTGACGGTGAGGAGCGCCGCGGGACATCGGGCGAGCTCGGCGTCGAGCGCATCGATGGTCTCGGCGATCGTCGGCCGTGCGACGACGACGCGGCGGGCGCCGTCGCGCCAGGGCAGCAGGTTCGCGTGGTGCTCGAGGTCGAGCACGACGGTGTCGCCCGGCACCGCGGCCGCGAGCAGGTTGAGCGCGTCGGTCGTGTTGCGGGTGAACACGACGAGGTCGTCATCGCGGGCGCCGACATGGCGGGCGACGGTCGCACGGGCGCCCTCGACGAGCGCCGTGGTCTGCTGCGACGGGTACCCGGTGCCGCGGTGCACGCTCGCGTAGTACGGCAGCACCCGGGCGACCTGCTCGGCGACGACGGTGAACGCCGGCGCCGAAGCGGCCACATCGAGGTTGACGTGGCAGACGGTGCGGCCGCCGAGCACCGGCACCTCGAGCCCGGCGTCGGCGAGCGGGGCGAGCGGTGCGGATCCGTCGGGGAGCGAGGGCACCGCACCGGCCGTCATGCTCGCCGCCTCCGACGTGCGCGCGGGGCGGACGGCGGCCTGTTCGGTGGCGATCACGGAAGTCTCCTCGGTGCGTGGTGGGTCGAGGCTACGAGCCGCCCGTGACCGCCTCAACCCTTGCCGTCGCGCACCGTCACGCCGCGCAACATTCGGACACAATCGGCTCAGGCCGCGGGCGGGGTGGGCTCGCCGAGCGAGAGCATGAGCCGATTCGCCCAGTTGAAGAACGCCGCGGAATGGATGACGTCGGAGACGGCCTGCTCATCGAGGCCGACCTCGCGGAGCGCGTCGAGATGGCGCCGCTCGAGCCGCGGCGGCGTGGCCGCGAGCGCGACCGCGGCGTCGATGACGGCCCGCCATGCGGCATCCTGCTCGCCGCCCGTGCCCTCGTCGAGCAGCCGCTGCACGTCGTCGTGGCGCTTGGAATGGTGCGTCGCGAAGCGCGCGTGCACCGAGGCGCAGAAGATGCAGCCGTTGAACCGGCTCGTCGCGGCGGCGGCGAGCTCGCGCTCGGCGCGCGGCAGGCCGTCCTTCGCGTTGTAGAAGATGTCCTTGTCGGTGAGGGTGCGCGCCCTCAGGATGTCGGGGTCGCGCGCGAGCAGCCTGAAGTAGTCGCTCTTCGCACGGGCGCGGTCGACGAGCCCCTCGTACTGGCGTTCGGTGAGACCCGCCTCGTCGGCCGGTTCGAGCCACGGCGTCCAGCCGAGCTCGTCCTGGGTGAAGCGATCAGGGGTGGATGCCTCGGGGTGGGCGACGACCGCGTCGTCGACGGCCTGGTCGGTGATGGTCTGGTCGGTCATGCTGCGTCCTCCGTGTCGAGCAGGCGGAGCCCGGCCGCGACGCGCAACTGGAACGCGAGGAACGACACGAGCTGGGAGAGGGTGACGATGCCGTCGGTCGACCAGCCGGCCGCGGCGAGCGCGCCGAGCGCCCCGGGCGACGACTCCCGCGGGCGGAACACGAGCAGGTGCGCGTGCTCGAGCGCCGCGGTGAGCCGGGTGCCGAGCACCGTGCGGGCGGGGTCGTCGGCCGCGACCCCGAGGCGCAGGCCGTCGCGGTCCTCGGCGGTGAGCGGGCCTGCCGGGTACGCGCCGTACGGACCGGTCGTGCGCACCGAGGCGGCGAGGTCGGTCGTCGCGTCGACGAGGGCGTCGCCGCCCGCGTCGCGGGCGAGTGCGGCGTAGTGCGCGGCCGCGACCTCGTCGTCGTGCAGGATCGAGACGAACTGGGCGACCGCGGCGCGTTCGGCGAGACTCGCGTGCGTCTCGTCGATCGCGGTGAAGAGGGCGTCGTAGCTCGCCTGGGCGTTGTCGCGGGTCGCGGGGCGGTGCCGGCGCAGCGCGTCGACGGCGCTGCCGGGCGTCACCCCCGCGAGCCGGTCGATGAGGTCGGTCATGTCGGTGCCTTTCTGTCGTAGTCGTTCGTTGCCGGTCTTGGTCGGTCGTTGCCGACCTGGTCGTTCGCTGCCGACGGAAGGATCCCGCTCCTCAGCGGGTTCGGTCATGTGGTCGCCCTCTCCCGAGTGAGGCGCGGGGCCGAATGGCGAACGGCCGGCCGGCCCGTTCCTCGCCCGCGCGAGTGGGTGCGTTCAACCGGCGAGGGCGTGCGAGCGTGCGCCCCAGCCGAGCGCGGGCGCGACCTCGCGGGCGATGAGCTCGATCGAGCGCAGCACGAGCTCGTGCGGTGGGTCGACCGAGTGCACCTGGAACGCGACCTCGGTCGCCTGCGCGGCGACCGTGTCGCGCGAGAGCGACTCGATCACCTCGTCGACCGTGCCGACGTGGGTGTCGTACGCGGCGATGAGGTCGTCGAGGGTGTCGCCGAGGGGCGGCTGGCCCATGCGGGTGAAGCCCACGGCGGCGCGACGCAAGCCGATCTCGGCGTGGCGCCTCGCCTCGTCGCGCGAGTCGGCGACGAAGAGCGTGCGCGACGCGAGGATGCGCGGCGGCACCCCGTGCGGCAGCGCCTCGAGGTACGCGTCGATCACGGGCTGCTGCACCTGCGAGAGGCTCGCACCCGGGGCATCCGCAGACCGGGGCTGGGTGCGGGAGAGCATGAGGCCGTGCCCCGCGCGCCCGGCTCGGGTGCCGCCGAACGCCGAGAACGTGGCCTGCCAGACCCGGCCGAGCAGGTCGCGACCCGGCGGTTGCAGACGGTTCGCGTCGTCGCCGAGCGCGCCGCCGGCGAGGGCCGCGACGAGCGCATCGATCTTCTCGCCGAAGACCCGGCCGCGATCCTCCGAGCGCTCGCCGAAGGCGAGGAACGACGCGGGCGTCGAACCCGACCCGAGCCCCAGCTCGGCGCGGCCGCCCGACAGGAGGTCGAGCACGACCGCGTCTTCGGCGACCCGCACGGGGTCTTCGAGCGGCAGCGTCACGACCCCCGTGCCGAGCCGGATGCGCGAGGTCTGCGCCGCGACGTGGGCGAGGAAGACGAACGGCGACGGCAGCCCGCCCTCCGCGGCGTGGAAGTGGTGCTGCGCCACCCATGCCGAGTCGAAGCCGTGCCGCTCCGCGGCGACGACCTGCTCGGTCGCGATGCGGTAGCGCTCGGCCGCGCCGGCGTCGTCGAGGAGCCTGGTGAAGAATCCGATGCGGGTCATGCGAGGGCCTTTCCGGTCGGGACGGCGGGAGGGACGGCGGGAGCGGATGGAGCGGGCGTCGCGACGGCAGCGACCGCCGCGCGTCGGGGCACCGCGTCGAGCAGCTCCCGGGTGTAGGCGTGCTGCGGCGCTCGGAAGACCTGCTCGGTGGCGCCCTGCTCGACGATGCGCCCGCGGCGCATCACCGACACCGAGTGGCTGATGCGGGCGACGACCGCGAGGTCGTGCGAGATGAAGAGGTAGCTGAGCCCGAGCTCGTCCTGCAGCTGCTCGAGCAGCTCCAGGATGCGGGCCTGCACGGTGACGTCGAGCGCCGAGACGGCCTCGTCGAGGATGACGAGTTCGGGCTCGGGCGCGAGCGCACGGGCGATCGCGACGCGCTGCCGTTGCCCGCCCGACAGCTCGGCCGGGCGACGTCCGGCGACGTCGGCCGGAAGGGCGACGCGGTCGATGAGCCGGCGCGCGGTCGCGGCGCGGGTGGCGCGATCGCCGACGCCGAAGTTGCGCAGCGGCTCCGAGATGATCTCGGCGACCGTCTGGCGCGGGTCGAGCGACGCGAACGGGTTCTGGTAGACGAGTTGCACTCGGCGGCGGAACTCCCGCTTCGCGGACCCGGCGAGCGCCGTCGCGTCGGCGCCGCCGAGCGACACCGCGCCCGCGTCGGGCGCCGCGAACCGGGCGATGATGCGGGCCGTCGTGGTCTTGCCCGAGCCGGACTCCCCCACGATCGCGTGCGTCGTGCCGCGCAGCACCTGGAACGACACGTCGTCGACGGCGCGGAACGCCGGCCGCCGGCGCCCGAGCGAGAACTCCTTCACGAGACCGGATGCCTCGAGGACGAACGGGTTCTCGGCGGCGGCGACGCCCGGGTCGCGGAGGAAGAGCGGCGGCCTCGGGTGCCGGAACGCGTGCTCGGCGAGCCCCGGCGCGTCGGCGAGCAGCCGGCGCGTGTACGACTCGCCGGGCGCATCGAGCACGGCTTCGGTCGCGCCCTGCTCGACGATGCGACCGTGCTGCATGACCACGATGCGTTCGGCGCGCTCGGCGGCGACGCCGAGGTCGTGCGTCACGAGCAGCACCGCCGTGCCGTGCTCGCGGCGCAGCTCGTCGATGAGGTCGAGGATGCGCCGCTGCACGGTCACGTCGAGCGCGCTCGTCGGCTCGTCGGCGATCACGAGCTCGGGCGAGAGCGCGACCGCGTTGGCGATGAGCACCCGCTGCCGCATGCCGCCCGACAGCTCGTGCGGGTACTGCTTCGCCCGCAGCGCCGGGTCGTCGAGGCCGACGCGTTCGAGCAGCTCGAGCACGCGCCCGCGGATGCTACGACGGTCGCCCCGCCCGTGGATGCGGAACGTCTCTGCGAGCTGCACGCCGATCGGCCGCACGGGGTTGAGCGACGAAACCGGGTCCTGCGGGATGTAGCCGATGCGCGCGCCGCGCACCGACTCGAGGCGGCGGTCGCTCCAGCCTGCGATGTCGGTACCCGACAGCCGGATCGCACCGCCGAGGGCGCGGCCTCCCTCGGGCAGCAGGCCGAGCACGGCGCTCGAGGTCGTCGTCTTGCCCGAGCCCGATTCGCCGACGAGGGCGACGACCTCGCCCGGCTGCACGTCCAACGACACGTCGTGCACGACGGGTCGCACGCCGTCGCGGGTGCGGTAGCCGACGTCGAGGTGCTCGATCGAGAGCAGCGGGGCGGTGGCGGTCATCGGGTCCTCCCGAGGGCGTGGCTGATGCGGTTGGCGCTGAGCACGACCGCGACGACGACGAGGCCGGGCAGCACGGTGAGCCACCACGAGGTCGCGACGTAGTTGCGCCCCTCCGCGATGAGCAGGCCCCACTCGGGCGTCGGCGGCGGCGCGCCGTAGCCGAGGAAGCCGAGCGTCGAGATCGCGAGGATCGCGGTGCCGAACTGCAGCGCTGCGAGGCCGACGACGGCGGTCAGCGAATTCGGCAGCACATGGCGGAAGAGCACCGCGTGCAGTCGGGCGCCCGAGCCGAACGCCGCCTCGACGTAGTCGGCCTGGCGCACTCGCACCACTTCCGAGCGCGACAGCCGGGCGAACGCGGCGACCGAGCCGACGCCGACGGCGATCGCGGCGTTCACGGTGCCGAAGCCGAGCAGGATGATGATGCTGAGCGCGAGCAGCAGCCCGGGGATCGCGAGCAGCACGTCGACGAGACGCATGACGACCGCGTCGACCGCGCCGCCGAGCGAGCCCGCGAGCACGCCGAGCAGGGTGCCGCCGACGAGGCCGACGGTGACGGCGACGAAGGCGCCCGAGAGCGAGTGCACCGCGCCGTGCACGACCCGCGTGAAGAGGTCGCGGCCGATGGCGTCGGTGCCGAACAGGTGGGCGCCGCTCGGCGCCTGCAGCTTCTCGGCGGGCACGCCCGCGAGCGGGTCCTGCCCGGTGAACAGCCATGGCACGATCGCCCACGCGATCACGACGGCGATCACGGTCCACGCCACCACGAGCCCAGGCCGGATGCCCCGGAGCCGGCGCCGCACGTCGGCCGCTCGGGGAGCGCCCGACGGAGGAGGCCCCGCTGCCGCCGGTCGAGGAGCGTCCGGCGACGGAGGCCGCGCCTCGAGAACCTCCGACCGGGGCCCGGTCGTGACGGGGCTCGGCGCGCTCGCCACGCTCCCACCTCTGCCGCCGGCCTCGACCGACTCGCGCACGTCGACGCTCATGCCGCCACCGCCTTCCGCTTGAGTCGCGGATCGAGCACCGGGTACACCAGGTCGACCGCGAGGTTGACGACGACGAACACGAGGGCGGCCAGCACGACGATCGCCTGCAGCACCGCGACATCCTGATTGGCGACCGCCTGTTCGGTGAGCCGGCCGATGCCGGCGCGGCCGAACACGGTCTCGGTGACGACCGCGCCGCCGATGAGTTCGCCGATGAGCACGCCCGCGATCGTGATCGCGGGCAGGGTCGCGTTGCGGGCGACGTCGCGCCAGAGCACCCGCGCGGGGCTCGCGCCCTTCGCCCGGACGACGGCGACGAACGGCGAGAGCTGCACCTCGTCGATCGATCGGGCGAGGATCTGCGCGAGCGGCGCCGAGATCGGCACCGCGAGCGTGAGCACCGGGAGGATGAGTCCCTGCACGGGGTCGGCCCCGATCACCGGCACGAGCCGCAACTGGAACGAGAAGACCTGGATGAGCACGATGCCGAGCCAGAACACGGGCACCGAGACGAAGACGCCGGGCAACGCTCGCAGCCCCTGGCGCAGCCAGCCGAACGGGGCGAGCGTCGAGAGGAACGCGAGCGCGACCGCGAGGACCACCGCGACGACGAACCCGAGGCCCGCGAGCACGAGCGTCTCGGGCAGCGCGGTGCCGATGAGCTCGTGCACGGGCGTGCCGTACTGCACCGAGTACCCGAAGTCGCCGACGACGAACCCCGAGATCGTGTGCAGGAACTGCTGCCACGCGGGCACGTCGGCGCCGTAGCTCGCCCGGATGTCGGCGATCTGCTCGGGCGAGAGCCCGAGCTCGGGACTCTCGAACTTGATGAGGATCGCGTCACCGGGCAGCGCCTGCAGCAGCACGAACGTCGCGGTGAACGCGATCGCGAGCACGATGAGCGCCTGTCCGGTGCGGCGTGCGAGGTAGGGCATCGTTCTCTCCTTTCGAGGGGTTGCGGTTGCGGGTCGAGGAGGAGCGGAGCGGCGTCTCGAAACCCGCGACGTGCGGGCCCGGGTTTCGAAACGGTCGCCGACGCTCCCTCCTCGACCTGCTCGACCGACCGAGCGGCTACTGCTTCTCGACCCAGGTGTCGTAGAACTGCGGACGGGCCACGGCCTCGGTCGTGAAGCCGTGCACGTACGGCGCAGCGCCGTAGACCTGCGGCTCCTCGAACAGCGGGATCACGTAGGCCTGCTCGGTCAGGTAGTCCTGCACGGCGGCCGAGGCCTCGTCGCGCTTCGCGGGGTCGGGCTCGGAGGCCACGGACTCGAGCAGCTCGTCGAGCTTCGCGTCGTCCGACAGCAGCGTGTTGCGGTTCTGCGTGTGGTACTGGCTCTTGATCACGTCGTTGTCGGCGCGTCCGACCATCGAGTGGTAGACCGGGGTCTTCAGCGGGTCGAGGATGTCCTCGGCGTAGCTGCCCGCGTCGGCGGCCTTGACGTTGAGCTCGACGCCGATCTTCGCGAGCTGCTGGCTCACGAGCTCGAGCGTCTGCTTCGAGAGCGGCTGGGGCTTCGCCTCGTAGACGGTGAGCGAGAGCCGCTCGCCGCCCTTCTCGCGGATGCCGTCGTCGCCGACCTTCCAGCCGGCCTCGTCGAGCAGCTGCTCGGACTGCTCGGGATCGTAGGCGAGCTTCGCCGACTCGTCGGTGTACCCGGCGGCCGTCGCCGCGAGCTCGCTCGTCGCGACCGGGTAGTTCGCGGTGAAGATCGTGTCGACGACCTCTTGGGCGTCGACGCCGTGCACGAGCGCCTGGCGCACGCGCAGATCGCTCAGCAGCGGATTGGTGAACCGCAGCCCGAGCGAGTTGTTGACGCCCCGGGTGGGGGCGGCGACGATCTCGAAGCCGGCGTCGGCGACCTGCTGCTCGTCGAACGCCTGCACGTAGCGGATGACGTCGGCCTGCCCGGCGAGCAGCGAGCCGATGCGCACGCTGTCCTCGGGCGTGACGACGAGGTCGATGCCGTCGAGGTAGGCCCGGCCCTGATGCTCGAACGAGGCCGGGGCCCAGTCGTAGTCCTCACGCGCCGCGAGGTGCAGCGAGGTGCCGATCTCCTCCTCGGTGATCGTGAACGGACCCGAGCCGATGATCTCGGTCGCCGAGCCGGCGCCCCAGTCCTCGAGCTTGCGGTCGAGGGTGTCGGGCGAGACGAGGCCCGAGTTGATCGTCGAGGTCGCCTGCAGGAAGCCCGGCGCCGGCGCCGAGAACCGGAACGTCACGGTGTCGTCGTCGACGACCTCGCTCGAGGCGTAGTTGTTGATCGCCTCGGAGACGGTGAGTCCGAGCTCCTCGTCGCCGAGCCCGTACGTGTCGAAGTTCTCGGCCACCGCGGCCGCGTCGAGCGGGGTGCCGTCGGAGAAGGTCACGTCGTCGCGAAGGTCGAACGTGTACTCCGTGGCATCCGCGTTGACGGCCCAGTCGGTCGCGACCCACGGCTGGATCTCGAGCGTCTCCGGGTCCTGCCAGGTGAGGCGGGCGGTGAGGTTGTTGACGAGCCCGCCGTTCGGGTAGAAACCGGCCTGCGGCGGGTAGAGCGTCGTGTACGGCTGGTGCTCGAGGTACGTGAGCGTGCCGCCCTCGACCGGCTCGCCGGCGGCGCCGGCCGAGCCTGCGGCGCCCTGCCCGGCGCAGCCGGCGAGGAGCCCGACTGCGGCGAGCGCGGCGGCGCCGGCGGCGATGAGTCGCGTGTGCTTCGTGGACATGTGCGTGGAGTTCCTTCGATTCGGAAGTGCGATCAGGTCACCCAGTGGTGCGGGGTGTGATCGTCGAAGCTACGGATGCCTCGCCGGCGTCTCAACCGCCCCACGACGCCCGCCGTCACCGCGGGAAACCGGCGGCAACGGGGCGTCATGCCGCGTCACGTGGACGTTGTCGGGGCGGGCCAGGCCGAGGTGCTCGCGCAGGGTCTCGCCCTCGTACTCGGTCGGGAAGACGCCCCGCCGCTGCAGCTCCGGCACGACCTCGAGGGCGAACGCGTCGAACTGCGCGGGCTGGATCGCGGAGAGCACGTTGAAGCCGTCGACGGCGCCGGCATCACCCCACGCCTCGAACTCCGTGGCGATGTCGTCGGCCGTGCCCACGATCATCGAGGCGTTCACCGAGGCGGCGACGACGAGGTGCCTGAGCGTCGGCGGGCGTTCGCCCGCGGGGCTGCGACCGGTGCGCTCGGCCACGATCTCGACGAGCTCCTGACCGGGCGCGCTGAACTCGGCCACGAGCGCCGGCGTGACCGCGCGGTCGGGCGACAGCCCCGACACGTCGACGCCGAGCAGGGTCGACAGCTGCGCGAGCGATCGGTTCGCGGGGAACGCGGGCGGCGGGCCGTCTGGCCAGTCCTCGGCGATCTGCACGAGCTCGCTCAGCTCGTCGGCGATCGCCTGGGCGTGCGCTCGCGTCTCGCCGACGATGGGCAGCACGGGTGCGATGACCTTGAGCGTGCGATCGTCGCGGCCCGACTCGAAGGCGAGCGCTCGCAGCTCCTCGCGCACTTGCACCGCGTGCTCGAGGTCGCCGACGGCGACGAGTGCGAGGTCGGCGTTCTGCGCGGCGAACAGGCGCGAGCGCGGCGAGGTGCCCGCGTGCACGATCGGCAGGTGGCCCTGCACCGGGCGCGCGACGTTGAGCGGACCCGTGACGTCGAGGTGCTGGCCGTTGAAGTCGGTGGCGTGCAGCTTCGACGGATCGATGAAGACCCCCGCCGCGGCATCCGCGACGATCGCGTCGTCCTCGAACGAGTCCCACAGCCGGCGCAGCACGTGCTCGAACTCGACCGCGCGGTCGTAGCGGGTCTCGTTCGCCGCGTGGAAGTCGCGGCCGTGGTTGCCGGCCGCGCGCGGCTCGGCTCCCGTGACGAGGTTGAGCCCGGCGCGGCCTCCGCTCAGCAGGTCGACCGAGGCGGTCGCACGGGCGAGCGTGTACGGGTCGGAGTAGCTCGTGTTCGCGGTCGCGATGAGCCCGATGCGCTCGGTGACGCCCGCGAGGTACGTGATCGCCGAGAGCGGGTCGATGCGGGCGACGAGGTAGGGGTCGCGGAACTCGAGGTCGTGCCCCGTCGCGAGCCAGTCGCCGAAGAACAGGTAGTCGAGGCGCGCCCGTTCGGCGACCTCGGCCGCGCGGCGCAGCACCGCGGCATCCCCCCTCGGATCCCGGTGCGCCCCCGGATACCGCCAGCCCGACGGGTAGGCCCCGATCGCCCGGACCATTGCGCCGATGATGAGTCGTGTCATGTGTCGACCTCCCGGGCTCCGACGCTAGGGAGGGCGGCAGCGGGCCGCGAGCCCGCCTGTCACACGGGGGAACCGGGTGTCACACGAGGTCACCCGAACGTCACATGACGACGGGCCCCGGATGGTCGAGCAGCGAGCGCAGCGAGCGCAGCGAGCGCAGCGAGCGCAGCGAGCGCAGCGAGCGCGTCCAGGCCGCCCGCGCCTCAGATGCTCGCCCGCTGCGCCACGAGCGGGCACTCGAACGGATCGCGCTCACCGAGCCCCACCCGGTTGATGTAGTGGAAGACGATCGCGTACGACCGCCACAGCGTCGTCTGCGTGTACGGGACGTCGTGCTCGCGCAGGTAGGCGGCGATCAGCGGGGCCGCCCGCCGCAGGTGCGGGCGCGGCATCGACGGGAAGAGGTGGTGCTCGATCTGGTAGTTGAGCCCGCCCATCGCGAAGTCGAGCACCCGGTTGCCGCGGATGTTGCGACTCATGAGCGCCTGCCGGCGCAGGAAGTCGAGCTTCATGCCCTTGGGAACGAGCGGCATGCCCTTGTGGTTCGGAGCGAACGACATGCCCATGTAGAAGCCGAACAGGCCGAGCTGGATCGCGAGGAACACGGCCGCCTTGTCGGGCGAGAGCACGAGCAGGACGAGCGCGAGGTAGCCGATGATGCGCACGGCGAGGAACGCGATCTCGACGGGTCGGTGCGCGAGGTGCTCGCGGGCGAGCACCCGGTGCACGCTCGAGGCGTGCAGCGAGAGCCCCTCGAGCAGCAGGATCGGGAAGAAGAACACCCCCTGATGCGCGATGACCCAGCGGAAGAACGCCGCGCGCTCGCGGGCCGCCTGCTCGGGCGTGAACGCGACGACGGGCAGTTCGATGTCGGGGTCCGCGCCGAGCTGGTTCGGGTTCGCGTGGTGCCGCGTGTGCTTGTGCTGCCACCAGCCGTAGCTCATGCCGACGATGCCGCCGAGCACGAGGCTCGTCCAGTCGTTCCACTTGCCCGATCGGAAGATCTGGCGGTGGGCGGCGTCGTGGCCGAGGAACGCGGTCTGGGTGAACAGGAACGCGAAGACGGCGGCCGTGAACATCTGCCACCAGCTGTCGCCGATCCAGATGAAGACGGCGATCGCCGCGGCGACCGCCATCGGCACGGCGATGAGCTTCGTCCAGTAGTAGCCGTAGCGCCGGCGCATGAGCCCGGCGGACTTCACGAGCCTCGCGAGGTCGGTGAAGTCGCTGTTGGGATTGGGGCGGGCGACCGGCGCGGCCGCCTTCACCTGAGTAGCGGATGCCTCGTCCATGAGGTCTGCTCCCAGCCCGCGCCGCCCGACGGGCGGCGCGAATCAGGTCATCGGTACGTCGAGCTGTGAGGGTCGAAGCTGATGCGGTTCGCCAGCTTCACGACCGCGGCGGCGCGATCGGACTCCTCCTCGGCGAGCTTCACGCGCTCGAGATCGCGAGACTTGCGGAGCGTCGCGACCTGGGTCCCGATGTCGGCGAGGATCTCCCCGATGCGCTGCGCGAGCCCGGCCTCGAGTTCGTGCAGGTTCGTGTTGCCGATGAGCAACCGGCGGTCGGCGGTCATGAGCGTGATGCCCTTGTAGCCGGCTGCAGCCAGTTGGTCGGTGACGCTCGCCGCGGCGAGCAGTTCGAGTTCGAGCGGGTCGGGACGCCTCGAGAAGACGGCGGTCACGACGTACCGTTCGGGGGCCTCGGCGGTGCCGAGCGTGGCGGGCAGTTCGCTCGCCAGGATGTGATCGAGCGCGAACGGCCCGAGCGTCGAGACATCCATGTCGGCGGTGATCATGATGCGATCACCTCGGCGGCCGGTCGCCAGTAGGCGGCCGCGCTGTCGACCCAGCGGTTCGGGTTCGAGACGTTCGCCTCGAAGTGCGACCAGAAGGCTGCGGTCCGGCGGTGTTCTGCGGCTTGCGCGGTGACTCGCATGTCGTCGGCCGGGGGCGGGCGGATTGCTCCTCGTATTGCGTTCATGATCGGACGTTACGCCTCGAACATGTGTACGTACACAGGTTCGACGCGAGGCCTCACCACGTCGCGACGTACTCCGACACCCGGTCGGGGAGCGTGCCGCGCACGACCGGCACGCCGCGCTGCACGGCCTGCGAGATGCGGTCGCGCAGCTGCGCCGACTCGAGGCGGTAGTCGACGAAGTCGACGTCGCTCGCGTACACCCCGATCGGCAGCGTGAGCGCCTGGAAGAAGGCGAACAACGGCCGGAACTGGTGTTCGATGATGAGCGCATGACGGTCGCTGCCGCCGGTCGCGGCGAGCAGCACGGGCTTGTCGATGAGCACGTACTGCCCGACGAAGTCGAACACGTGCTTGAACAGCCCCGTGAAGCTCGCCCGGTAGACGGGGCTCGCGACGATGAGCAGGGTCGCCGACTCGATGCGCCGGATCGCCGCCTCGGCGACGGGGCTCAGCTCGTCGCGCCGCAGCGCGCCGCTGAACTCGCGCCCGATCGCGCCGAGCTCGATGAGCTCGGTCTCGACCTCGACCCCGGGTTGCGCGGCGAGGGCGACCGCGAACTCCTCGAGGATCTCGCGCACCAGCACGGTGGTCTTCGAGGGGGCGTGCAGGCTGCCCGAGACGGCGACGAGTGAGACACGGTGCGACATGCTCCCGACGCTAGGCAGCCGCCCCGGATGCCGCGACCGACCGGGTCACACGACGGAACCCGCCGTCATCCGGCGGAACGGCCGGTCACACGAGGTCATCCGCGCCTCGACGATCGACGAGACGCTCGAGTTCCTCAGTTCCTCTCGGAGGTCACCGGCTGCGGCGGGGCGCTTCGTTCGCGCGCGTCAACAGGATGAGCGGTCGGGCACCCGCCGCCACGGCGGTGCCGGCTCATCCTGTCGAACGCGAGCGGATGCCTCGTCGCTCAGTCGCGCGACGAACCGTGCCGCGGCTTCCTCGCCGGGCGGTCGTCGCCCTCGGGCGCACGCCCGCCCTCGCGGTCGTAGCCGCCGCGCGATCCCCGGTCGCGGTCGTAGCCGCGTCCACCGCGGTCGCCGTCGTACCCGCCGCCCGACCCGCCCCGCGACGATCCGCCGCGGTCGGGGCGCAGGTCGATGAGCTCGCCCGAGATCCGCGTGCCGGCGAGCCGGTCGAACACGTCCCGGGGCAGGTCGGCGGGCAGCTCGACGAGCGAGAAGTCGCCGCGGATCTGGATGCGACCGAAGTCCTCGCGACGGAGGCCTCCCTCGTTCGCGAGCGCGCCGACGATCTGGCGCGGCTCGACGTGCTGGCGGCGTCCGACCGAGATGCGGTAGTTCTGCAACGACGCGCCGCCGCCGCGACGACGGTCGGAGCCGTCGCGCTCGTACCGGTCGCCTCCGCGGTCACCGCGGTCGAAGCGGTCGCCGCGCGAGTCGCGCGACCCGCGATCCCGATCGCGGTCGAACCGCGCGGGCCGCTCGGGCTCGGGCTCGAGCAGCAGGGGCGACTCGCCCTGCGCGACCACGGCGAGCGCGGCGGCCACGTCGGTCTCGGGCACGTCGTTGTGGCGCACGTAGTGCGCGATGATGTCGCGGAATCCGGCGATGCGGTCGGTCTCGCCGAGCGCCGCCGTGATGCGGTCGTCGAAGCGCGCGAGGCGGGTGACGTTGATGTCCTCCACGGTCGGCAGCTGCATCTGGGTCAGCGGCTGCTTCGTCGTCTTCTCGATGCGGTTGAGCAGGCCACGCTCACGCGGCGTGACGAAGCTGATCGCGTCGCCCGAGCGCCCCGCGCGACCGGTGCGGCCGATGCGGTGCACGTACGGCTCGGGGTCGGTCGGGATGTCGTAGTTGACCACGTGCGAGATGCGCTCGACGTCGAGGCCTCGCGCCGCGACATCCGTCGCCACCAGGATGTCGAGCTTTCCGCTCTTCAACTGGTCGACGGTGCGCTCGCGCTGGGCCTGCGCGACATCGCCGTTGATGGCGGCGGCCGAGTAGCCGCGGGCACGCAGCTTCTCGGCGACCTCCTCGGTGGCGTTCTTCGTGCGGACGAAGATGATCATGCCCTCGAAGTTCTCGACCTCGAGGATGCGGGTGAGCGCGTCGATCTTCTGCGCGTGCGCGACGAGCAGGTAGCGCTGGGCGATGTTCGCCGACGTCTGCGTCTTCGTCTTGACGGTGATCTCTTCGGGGTCGTGCAGGTACTGCTTCGACATGCGGCGGATCGCAGCCGGCATGGTCGCCGAGAACAGCGCGACCTGCTTGTCGTCGGGGGTGTCGGCGAGGATCGTCTCGACGTCTTCGGCGAAGCCCATCTTGAGCATCTCGTCGGCCTCGTCGAGCACGAGGTACTTGAGCTCCGAGAGGTCGAGGGTGCCCTTGTCGAGATGGTCCATGATGCGTCCGGGCGTGCCGACGACGATGTGCACGCCGCGGCGCAGCGCCGAGAGCTGCACGCCGTAGCCCTGGCCGCCGTAGACGGGCAGGATGTGCACGCCGCGCAGGTGCGCCGCGTACTTCTCGAACGCCTCGCAGACCTGCAGGGCGAGCTCGCGCGTCGGCGCGAGCACGAGCGCCTGCGGCGTCTTCTGGTCGACGTCGAGCCGGTCGAGGACGGGCAGCGCGAAGGCCGCCGTCTTGCCGGTGCCGGTCTGCGCGAGGCCCACGACATCGCGCCCGGCGAGCAGCGTCGGAATCGTCGCCGCCTGGATCGCCGAGGGCGTCTCGTACCCGACGTCGTCGAGTGCGCGGAGCACGGCGTCGCCGAGCCCGAGGTCCGCGAAGGTGGTCGTGGCGGGCTCCTCCGGAGCCGCGGCCTCGACGGGGGCGTCGCCTGTAGTCACCCTTCAGGGTACCGCCCGCCCCCTGCGCGATACCTGAGTCGGGCTCGGGATGCCTCACGGCCGGCGCCGCGCGGATCGAGACCCGCCGGGTGGTCGAGCAGCGCGACGCGTAGCGAGACCCCGCCTCAGCCCTTCGGCTTCTTCGGGCCCTGGCCTCGGCCCGGGTGGTCGTCTTCGGGCTCGGGGGTCGGTTCGGGCGTGGGCTCGGCCGTCTCGGGCGCAGGCTCGGGCTCGACGGTCGGCTCGGTGCCGGGATCGTCGGCGGCACCATCGTCGGGCTCGGTCGTCGGCATCTCGTCGGCGGGCGGGGTCGCGCTCGGCAGGATCGGCGGGTACGCGCGCGTCGGCGTCGTCGTGCCCGGCGTCGGACGCGGCGACTCGACGGCGGGGCCGGCCTCGTCGACCTGCCCGGCGGTCGACCCGATGACGGCGACGGCGCCGCCGAGCATGGCCACGGCGACGAGTCCTGCGCCGGCGATGACGACCGCCGGACGGTGCCCGCGCGCCCAGAGCACGGCCGGGGCGAGCGCACGACCGACGGGTGCGAGGCGGGAACGAGCCCACGTGACCGCTCGGCCGAGCTGCGGGACTCGGCCGGGCAGGGCGCCGGACCAGGCGGCGATCACCGTCAGCGGCGCGAGCAGCACGGCACCGCGCGCGGGCTTCGGCGCGGCTCGTCGGCCACGCGGACGCCGCAGCGGCTCGTCGTCGTGGGGGTACTCGTCGGTCACGATGCCTCGGGAGGTGCTCGGGTCGGTCGCCGTCGGGTCGATCACCGGGCTCCGCGATGCGGGATCGGGAGCGCGACCCGCGAACGGGGGACGTTCCCATCGAGGATAGGCGGTGACCGCCGCCGCCGCATCCCGAGCGGGCGTGGATGACCGAACCGAATGTCGGAAGAACCGGCCGACACGCCGAGCCGATGCCGGCGACACGCCGCACGGGCACCCGAAGTTCCTCCAGAAGCGCGCGGTGCGCAGGCGCACAGGGTCGAGCGAGGCTCGGCGAGGCTCGGCGAGGCCGCTGGCTTGCAACCCGACTCAGGCGCCGACGATGAGTCCGTAGATGAGCGATCCGAACTGCTGGATGAGCGCCATCGCGCCGATCGTCGCGCCGATCGCGCCGTACACGCGCGTGGCGCCGCCCCGCACGAAGGCGACGACGCCCACCGAGATCGCGGCGAGCGCGAGCACGACCATGACGGCCGCCGACACGAGCGAGACCGTCGAGTACGCGGCGAAGTCGGCCGAGCGGATGATCGAAGCGGTCACGAAGATCATGACGAAGTCGAGCACGACGATGAAGACGCCGAACACGAGCGCCACGACGCCGACGGGTTCGCTCCGTCGCGAGTCGGCCGGCGGCTTGCGCTGAGCGGGCGCGTGGCCGGCGGAACCGTAGCCGGGCGCGGGCGTACCGGGAGCTGGTTCGGGGCTGGTCATGCCGCCACCCTATCGGCCGGCGCGCGACGGCGGCAGCGGCGCGGCGCACCTGCTACTGTGCATCGTGGTTTCAACGTTGAAACCCTGACCCGACCGAGGACGATGACGACTCGAACCGACACCCCCACGGCACGCACCGCACGCGCCTCCCATCCGCTCGGCGCCCGCACCTGGGCCGCCGTCATCCTCGTGGGTCTCGTCGGCCAGCTCGCGTGGGTGATCGAGAACATGTACCTCAACGTGTTCGTCTACGACACGATCTCGACCGACCCCGCCGTGCTCGCCGTGATGGTGGCGGCGAGCGCCGTCGCCGCCACGGTCGCGACCCTCGTGGTCGGCGCATGGTCCGACCGGCTCGGTCGCCGCCGGGAACTCATCGCGGCCGGGTACGTCGCCTGGGGCGCCGTCACCGCCGCCTTCGGCCTCGTCGGCGCACCGGATGCCGCGGCCGAGGCCGCACCGGCGGTGATCGCCGCCGTCGTGGCCATCGTCGCGCTCGACTGCATCATGAGCTTCATCGGCTCGGGTGCGAACGACGCGGCCTTCGCCGCGTGGGTGACCGACTCGACGGTGCCGGCGAACCGCGGCCGGGTCGACGGCTGGCTCGCGACGATGCCGCTCGTCGCGATGCTGATCGTGTTCGGCCTGCTCGATCCGATGACGCAGGCCGGGCAATGGCCCGCCTTCTTCGCGATCGTCGGGGGCGCGACCGCGGCGACCGGCGCGGCGGCGTGGTTCCTCGTGCGCGACCGGGGCGTCGCGCCGCGGCCGTCCGGGGTCTGGCGATCGGTCGTCGACGGGCTTCGCCCCTCGACCGTGCGCCGCGAGCCGGCGCTGTTCATCACCCTGGCGATCTGGTGCGTCATCGGCGTGAGCTCGCAGGTGTTCATCCCCTTCGTGCTCATCTACCTGCGCTACTCGCTGCAGCTCGACGACTCGGCGATCGTGCTGGGCGTCGTGCTCATCCTCGCGTCGGCGCTGAGCGTGGTCGGCGGTCGCATCATGGACCGGGTCGGCAAGGAGCGCTACCTGCTGCCCGCGGTCGCCGTGTTCGCGGTCGGGCTCGTCGCGATGTCGTTCGCCCGCGACTTCACCTGGGTCGTCGTCGCGGCGACGCTCATGATGGCCGGCATGATGAGCTCGATCGCGGCGGTCTCGGCCATGACGCGCGACTGCACCCCCGCCGACCGCGCGGGTGGCGTGCAGGGTGCTCGCATGATCATGGCCGTGATGCTGCCGATGGTGATCGGCCCGGCGATCGGGGCTGCGATCATCTCGGGAACGGCCCACACGTACGTCGAGCTCGGCCGGGAGCAACCCGTGCCCGGACCCGAGATCTTCCCGGTCGCGGCGGCCGTGCTGCTCGTCGTGCCCGTGCTCGCGGTGCTGCGGCGGCGGATGCTGCGGCGGTCGGGTTCCGGGACGACAGCTCCGCTCCCTCCCGCTCCGGAGGACGCCGGATGAGTCGCCGCACGCCCTGGGCCGACGCGATCGATCCCGCCGCGGTCCTCCCCGAGTACCCCCGCCCGCAGCTCGCGCGCGACAGCCACCTCAGCCTCAACGGCTGGTGGGAGCACGCCTTCACGGTCGACGATCGCCGACCGCGGGCGTGGGCCGGAGCCATCCTCGTGCCCTTCTCCCCCGAGGCCGAGCTCTCGGGCGTCGGCCGGCAGCTGCAGCCCGGGGAGCACCTCTGGTACCGCCGCACGGTGCGCCTGCCCGAGGGGTTCCTCGTCGACCGCGTCGTCCTGCACTTCGGAGCGGTCGACCAGCGCTGCCGCGTCTTCGTCGACGACGTGCTCGTCGGTGCGCACGCGGGCGGTTACCTGCCGTTCTCGCTCGACGTCACCGACGCACTCGCCGCCGGCGAGGAGCACGAGCTCGTGGTCGACGTGGTCGACCCGAGCGACACGTCGTACCACTCGCGCGGCAAGCAGTCGCTGAAGCGCGGCGGCATCTGGTACACGGCGCAGTCGGGCATCTGGCAGAGCGTCTGGATCGAGTCGGTGCCGGCGCTGCACGTCGCGGGCCTCGACCTGCGCCCGAGGCTCGACGACGAGACGGTCGAGGTCGTCGTCGAGGCATCCACCCCGCACGAACCGCCGACGGGCGGCGCGACCGAACCGGCGACCGGCCCGGCCGGGCCGCCCGTCGCGACGGTCGTGCTGCTCGCCGACGGCCTCGAGGTCGCGCGCGCCGAGGGCGCGGCCGGCGCGACCCTCACCCTGGCGGTGCCGCAGGCGCGGCGCTGGAGCCCCGACGACCCCTACCTCTACGACGTCGAGGTACGACTCGGCGACGACCTGGTGCGGAGCTACGTCGGCATGCGCTCGGTCGGCGTCGCCCCCGATGCGTTCGGGCGGCCACGGCTCGTGCTGAACGGCGAGCCGGTGTTCCACGCGGCCGTCCTCGACCAGGGCTACTGGCCCGACGGGCTCTACACGCCGCCGTCCGACGAGGCGATGGTGCACGACCTGACGTCGATGAAGGCGCTCGGCTTCAACGCCGTGCGCAAGCACATCAAGATCGAGCCGCTGCGGTGGTACCACCACTGCGACCGCCTCGGCCTGCTCGTCTGGCAGGACATGGTGAACGGCGGCCGGCGCTACAACCCGGCGGTGATCACGGCGCCGGTCAAGCTCCCGGTGCGGCTCGACGACAGCAGGCATCGGCGGTTCGGCCGACAGGATGCCTCGGGGCGGGCCGAGTTCACCGCCGAGCTCGAGTCGACCGTGCGACTGCTGAAGAACGCGCCGAGCGTCGTCGTGTGGGTGCCGTTCAACGAGGGCTGGGGGCAGTTCGATGCGCTCGACGCCGTGGAGCGGGTGCGTGAGATCGACCCGTCGCGGGTCGTCGATCACGCGAGCGGCTGGCACGACCAGGGGGGCGGCGACCTCCTGAGCCTTCACGTGTACTTCCGGCGGCTGAAGCCCGGACGCGACTGGGGGCGCGACGGCCGCGCGGTCGTCGTGTCGGAGTACGGCGGCTACAGCCTGCGCCTGCCCGGTCACGAGTTCTCGCCGAGGGAGTTCGGCTACCGCCGCTACCGCTCGGTCGACGCCCTGACCGACGGCTTCGTCGAGCTGCACCGGCGCGAGGTGCTGCCGGCGATCGCGGCCGGGCTCTCGGGCATCGTGTACACGCAGCTCTCCGACGTCGAAGACGAGCTCAACGGGCTGCTCACCGCCGACCGCACCGTGGTGAAGGTCGACGCCGACCGGGTGCGCGACGTGCTCGGCGAGCTGTTCGCGGAGTTCGCCGCGGCGACGACGCCGGAGGTCGCCGAACCCGCCCGCCGGGCCTCGGCACCCCGAGAACCTCAGGTGCGTCCCGCCCCGCATGAGGCAGAACCCGCATGACGACACGGCACGGCGTCGCCCCTGTGAGGCTCGCCCCGCGTGGGGCGAGCCTCAGGTGAGGATTCGAGACACGCCGCCCCGCCACGCCCCCCACCACCGCACCGAACCCGAGATCGGAACCCCATGCCCCGCACCATCGTCGAGCGCGAACTCACGACACCCGTCGCCCTCTGCGGGCCCGACGGCCGGCTGAACCGCGATGCCGTCGGCTGGACCCGCACCCCGCTGCACGACACGTCGGGCATCGACGGCCGCCGTGTCTGGGGCCGCAACAAGCGGTGGGAGTACTGGGCCGTCACGACGCCGACCCACATCATCGCCCTCACCGTCTCGTCGATCGACTACGCCGCGGTGCACGCCGTCCTCGTGCACGACCGACGCGACGGGTCGACCGTCGACCGCGCGGCGATCGCACCGCTCGGCTCGAGCGCGACGCTGCCCGCATCGCTCGGCGGCGGGCCGGCGCGAGCGCGCACGAAGGCGATCGAGATCGACATCGAGGAGCGCGCCGACGGCTCGGGAACGCTGCTGCGCGGCTCGGCCCAGGGCGTGCGCTTCGAGATCGACGCGCACCGGCCGACTGGGCACGAGTGCCTCGGCGTGGTCGTGCCGTGGTCCGACCGCCGGTTCCAGTACACGGTGAAGGATGTCGCGCGACCCGCGACCGGCTGGCTCGAGCTCGGCGGCGAGGGCGATCGGCCCGTCGACCGCATCGCCCTGCCCGAGGGCGAGAGCTGGGCGGTGCTCGACCACGGCCGCGGCCGCTGGCCGTACCGCATGGTCTGGAACTGGGGCGCCGCGTCCGGCGAGGTCGACGGCCGCACGATCGGCCTGCAGCTCGGCGGCAAGTGGACCGACGGCACCGGCTCGGCCGAGAACGCCGTCGTCGTCGACGGCCGTCTGCACAAGATCAGCGAGGAGCTCGACTGGGACTACGACATCCACGACTGGCTCGCGCCGTGGCACATCCGCGGCGAGCACGCCGACCTGTGGTTCGAGCCGTTCTGGGACCGGGTGAGCGCGACCGAGCTCGTCGTGTTCGGCTCGCACGGGCACCAGTGCTTCGGTCACTACTCGGGCTGGGTCGATGCGGGCGGCGAGCGCATCGCCGTCGACGGGCTGCTCGGCTGGGCCGAGGACGTACGGAACCGCTGGTGAGCGAACGCGATCCGAAGGCCGTCGGCGGCCGCCGCTCAGCTGGGCCGACCCTGAAGGATGTCGCGGCCATCGCCGGCGTCTCGTACCGCACGGTCTCCAACGTCATCAACGGCGGCGCCCCCGTGAGCGACTCGACGAAGCGACGGGTCGAGGCCGCGATCGCCGAGGTAGGCTACCGCCCGCAGCTCGCGGCGCGCCAGCTGCGGATGGGCCGCAGCAACCTGCTCACCCTCTCGGTGCCGTTCCTCTCGCTGCCGTACTTCGCGCAGCTCGCGCACGCCGTCGTGGGCGCGGCCGAGCGGGTCGGCTACGACGTCGTCGTCGACGAGACGCACGGCGATCCCGAGCGCGAGCTGCGGGCGGCGCGCGGCTTCGGCACGATGCTCACCGACGGCATCGTGCTGAGTCCGATGTCGCTGAGCGACGCGCAGCTCGAGGCCGCGCGCGGCAGCACTCCGCTCGTCGTCCTCGGCGAGCGCATCCGCGGCGCCCGCGTCGACCGGGTCGTCGTCGACAGCGTGGTCTCGTCGCGCGATGCCACCTCACACCTGATCGTGTCGGGTCGCCGTGCGCTCGGCTTCCTCGGCACGGTTCCGGATGCCTCGTCAGGAGCCGCCGCGGCCGACCTGCGGCTCGAGGGGTTCCGAGAGGCGCTTCGCACGGCCGAGCTCGAAGCCGACCCGCGGCACGTGCTCGAGGTCTCGCCGTGGGACCCGGCCTCGCCCGACGGCGACTACTCGCGGGAGGAGGGCTACGCGCGCGTGCGGGCGCTGCTCGCGGAGCCCGAGGGGCTCGCCGGCCTCGACGGGCTCGTCTGCGCGAACGACCTGCTCGCGATCGGCGCACTGCGTGCGTTCCGCGAGGCGGAGGTCGACGTGCCGGGGCAGGTCGCCGTCGTCGGCTGGGACGACTCCCCAGAGTCGGCGTACGCCGCCCCGGCCCTGACGAGCATCGCGCCCGACCTCGCCGAGATCGCCCGCCTCGCAGTCGCCTCGGTGCTGCGCCTCGTCGACGACCCGCACGCGCCGCCCCGCGTCGAGCAGGCGCCGTACCGGCTCGTCGTGCGCGAGTCGGCGCCGTAGCCGCAGCCGGTGAAGAGCACCGACGCGCAGCTCGTCGTCGTCACGGTGCGCGAACTGCTGCCCCGGCGCGCCGCGGCGCGCCCTGCCCTCACCCGGCGGTCGAGGCCCGCACCACGAGTTCGGGCTGGAACACCACCTGCTCGGGCGTGAAGTCGTCGTCGGCGTCGGCCTCGCGCAGCAGCAGGTCGACGGCGGTGTGCCCGATGAGGGCGGCGGGCTGCCGGATCGACGAGAGCGGCACGACCGCGGCGGCCGCGAAGTCGATGTCGTCGTAGCCGATGAGCGCGATGTCGCCGGGCACCTTCGCGTCGCCGCGCATCACGAGGGCCTGCAGCACGCCCATCGCGAGCAGGTCGTTCGCGGCGAACACGGCGTCGGGCCGCTCGGCCGCGGGGCGCGCGCGCAGCACCTCGCCCGCGGCACGCCCCTGCAGCACGGTGAGGTTCTCGGTGGGCACGACCTCGAGCGAGGCATCCGGCACCTCGGCGACGGCTCGCCGGGCGCCCTCGAGGCGGTCGGCGACCTGGCGGATGCTCTCGGGTCCGCCGACGAACGCGATGCGCCGCCGGCCGAGCCCGAGCAGGTGCTCGGCGGCGAGCCGGCCACCGGCGATGTCGTCGACCGCGACCGACGAGAAGCTGCGGTCGTGGGCCTGCCGGTCGACGAGCACGACCGGGGTGCCGCGGTCGCGGAGACGCTGCAGCCTCGGCAGGTCGTCGGCGAGCGGCGAGATGAGCACGCCGTGCACGCGCTGCTCCTCGAAGAGGTCGACGTAGACGCGTTCGCGTTCGATGTCCTCGTCGCTCGTGCCGAGCAGCACCGTTAGTCCGGCGTCGGCGGCGCGGGTCTCGGCGCCGCGGGCGACCTCCGTGAAGAACGGGTTGCGCACGTCGAGCACGACGAAGCCGATCGACCGGCTGCGTCCGGCTCGCAGCTGGCGGGCGGCGTCGTTGCGCACGAAGCCGAGCTCCTCGATCGCGGCGAGCACCCGCTCGACGGTCGCGGGGGCCACCTTGTCGGGGCGGTTGAGCACGTTCGAGACGGTGCCGACCGAGACCGACGCGGCGGCCGCGACGTCGCGAACACTGACTGCCATGGCCGTTCCTCCTCGTTTCGCACCGGCCCCGTCGGGTCGCTCGGCGTTGAACCGATTCGATCATGACATCGAATCCGGACCGTGAGCGGCGCGCGATATTGATTCGTTTCAATATCGTGACTTGACCACTCGTGCGACCTGACCTTACAGTAACCATGCATCGATTTTGAATCGATTCATAGCAGATTCACTGCAGAGCGATCCCCCCGCTCCCACCTCGACGAGGAGGCCCCCGTGTCGGACACCCCGCGCATGACGGCGGACACCCCGCCCGCCCCCGCGGCGACCCCGCCCATGCTCGAACTCGAGAACGTCGCGAAGTCGTTCGGCGCCGTCGTCGCGCTGCGCTCCGGAAGCCTGCGGCTCGAGCGCGGCTCGATCCACGCGCTCATCGGCGAGAACGGCGCCGGCAAGTCGACGCTCGTGAAGATCGTCGCCGGGCTCTACCGCCGCGACGCCGGCGACTTCCGCCTCAACGGCGAGTCGGTCGACTTCGGCTCGACCGCCCAGTCGAAGGCCGCGGGCATCGCGGTCATCTACCAGGAGCCGACGCTCTTCCCCGACCTCACGGTCACCGAGAACGTCTTCATGGGCCGCCAGCCCGTCGGCCGGTTCGGCCGCATCGACCGCAAGGCCATGCGCGCCGAGGTCGAGCAGCTGTTCGCCCGGCTCGGCGTCGGCATCGACCCCGACCGGCCGGCCGAGGGCCTCTCGATCGCCGACCAGCAGGTCATCGAGATCGCGAAGGCGGTCTCGCTCGACGCGCGCGTGCTCATCATGGACGAGCCGACCGCCGCGCTCTCGGGCGTCGAGGTCGACCGACTCTTCCAGATCGCCCGCAGCCTGCGCGACGAGGGCCGCGCGCTCCTCTTCATCTCGCACCGCTTCGACGAGGTGTTCGCGCTCTGCGACACCGTCACGGTCATGCGCGACGGCGCCTACATCGCGACGACGCCCATCGGCGAGACCACGGTCGACGGGCTGGTCCGCCAGATGGTCGGCCGCGACGTGACCGACCTCTTCCCCAAGCTCCCGGCCGAGATCCGCGAGCCGCTGCTCGAGGTCGAGGGGCTGTCGAGCCCGTTGTTCCACGACATCTCGTTCACGGTCCGCGCGGGCGAGATCGTCGGCCTCGCCGGCCTCGTCGGCGCCGGCCGCAGCGAGGTGGCGCGCGCGGTCTTCGGCGTCGACGCCTACGACGAGGGCACGGTGCGGCTGGGCGGGCGGGCGATTCCGAAGAACCGGCCGGATGCCGCGATGCGGGCCGGTCTCGCACTCGTTCCCGAAGACCGCCGCAAGCAGGGGCTCGTGCTCGAGTCATCCGTCGCCCGCAACGTCACGCTCGCCATCCGCGAGACGATCGCGAAGGCCGGCCTCATCACCTCCGGCATGGAGAACCGTGCCGCGAAGGAGTGGGCGAGCCGGCTCGAGGTCAAGACGAACGCGCTGTCGACCGTGGCCGGCACGCTCTCGGGCGGCAACCAGCAGAAGGTCGTGCTCGGCAAGTGGCTCGCGACCGAGCCGAGGGTGCTCATCATCGACGAACCGACCCGCGGCATCGACATCGGCACGAAGTCCGAGGTGCACCGGCTGCTCTCCGAGCTCGCGGGCCGCGGCATGGGCATCCTCATGATCTCGTCCGAGCTGCCCGAGGTGCTCGGCATGGCCGACCGCGTGCTCGTCATGCGCGAGGGCCGCATCACCGCCGAGATCGACCGCGACGACGCGACGAGCGAGAACGTCATGTTCGCCGCGACCCACGCCCAGGGAGCCCACCAGTGACCGCCACCATCGAGAAGACCGCCGTCACGAAGCGGTTGCACGCCATCGGCGCCGTGCGCGAGTTCGGCATCCTGCTCGCCCTCGCGCTCGTCGTCCTCGCGGCGACGGTCGCGAATCCCAACTTCCTGTTCAGCGCCGACGGCTGGCGCGACCTGCTGCTGACCCCGTCGATCCTCGTGCTCGTCGCGATCGGCCAGGCGATCGTCATCATCACCCGCAACGTCGACCTCTCGGTCGGCTCGATCCTCGGCCTCTCCGCCTACCTCACGGGCCGGCTCTTCATCGACCTCCAGGGCATCCCGATCGTCGCGGTCTTCGTGATCGCGGTCGTGTTCGGGGGCCTCCTCGGCCTCGTCAACGGCGCGCTCGTCGCGTTCGCGAAGGTGCCCGCCATGGTCATCACGCTGGGCACGCTCTACGCCTACCGCGGCATCAACGTGCTGTGGACGGGCAGCGACCGCATCAACGCGTCGGACCTGCCGAAGGACTTCCTCGCGCTCGGCACCGGGCAGATCCTCTGGATCCCGATCCTCACGATCATCGCCGTCGTCGTGCTCGCCGTCACCGGCTGGATCATGAAGAACACCCGCGGCGGCCGCGAGTTCTACGCGATCGGCTCCGACCCCGCCGCGGCCGAGCTCTACGGCCTGCGCGTGACCCGCCGCCTGCTCATCGCGTTCGTCGTCTCGGGCGCCCTCGCCGGTCTCGCCGGCGTGCTCTACGCCGCCCGCTACGGCACGATCAACTCGCAGGCGGGTTCGGGCTGGGAGCTCGACGCGGTCGGCGCGGCCGTCATCGGCGGCGTCGCCATCACGGGCGGCGTCGGCTCGGTGTGGGGCGCCGCGATCGGCGCCTGGCTGCTGCTCACCATCAACCGGGCCCTGCCGATCCTCGGCATCCCCGACTTCTGGCAGCGCGCCGTCGTCGGCGCGCTCATCATCGGCGCCATCGTGCTCGACCGCGTGCTCGCCGTTCGACAGAGACGCAAGCTCCTCGAGGCGAGGGAGGACGACCGATGACCGCCACGACCACCGCGGCCGCCGCGATCGCGCGCAGCTACCGCGACTACGACCGTCCCCTCTGGCAGCGCGTGCTGCTCACCCGCGAGATGGCGATCATCGCGCTCGTCGTCCTCGTCTCGGTCGTCGCCGCGGCCACCGTGCGCGGATTCGGGCAGCCGATCACCGTCACCTACCTGCTGCTCGACGTGATGCCGATCCTGCTCATCGCACTGCCGATGACGCTCGTCATGATCACGGGCGAGATCGACCTCTCGGTCGCGAGCATCGTCGGCCTCTCGAGCGTGCTCACCGGTGTGCTCACCGCGGGCGGACTGCCGTTCGAGGTCGCCGCCGTCGTCGCGCTCGTGGCCGGCGCGGTGTGCGGCGCGGTCAACGGCTTCCTCGTGACCGTCGTCGGCCTGCCGTCGCTCGCGGTCACGATCGGCACGCTCGCCCTCTTCCGCGGACTCGCCGTGGGCCTGCTCGGCACGACCGCGATCACCGACTTCCCCGACTTCTGGACCGACCTCGCGAAGGCGCGCGTCGGCGGCAGCAACGTTCCGGTCGTGCTGTTCGTGTTCCTCGTGCTGCTCGTCGTGTTCATCGTGCTGCTGCACTTCACGCCGTTCGGCCGCGGCATCTACGCGATCGGCCTGTCGAAGGCGGCGGCCCGGTTCTCGGGCGTGCACGTCGAGCGCACGAAGTTCGTGCTGTTCGTGCTCGCCGGCACGATCTCGGCGCTCGCGGGCGTCTTCTACACGCTGCGCTTCGGCAGCGCCCGCGGCGACAACGCGACGGGCCTCGAACTGCAGGTCATCGCCGCCGTCGTGCTCGGCGGGGTCTCGGTCTTCGGCGGTCGCGGCGCCATCCACGGCGTCATCGCCGGCGTGCTGCTCATCGGCGTGCTCTCGAGTGCGCTGCGGCTCGCCAACGTCACGAGCGACGTCATCAACATCATCACCGGAGCGCTGCTCGTGCTCTCGGTGGTGGCCACCAGCTTCCTGGCCTGGCTGCGCAAGCGCCGGAAGGCACCAGGGGGAACACCGCGCATCGAGGCCTCCACAGCAGGGTGACCGGGCCGCGCGAACCGTCGAGGCGATCACTCGTCGACCTCATCCGATGAAGGGAAGAACAACGATGTTTCAGAAGAAGACCCGCGCCGGTGCGCTGACCGCGGTCGTCGCGGCCGCCGCACTGGTGCTCACCGGCTGCGCCGTCGACAGCGGCACCGACGGCGGCGGCTCGACCGACGGCGGCGATTCCGCGAACCTCGCGATCACGTTCCTGCCGAAGAACCTCGGCAACCCGTACTTCGACACCTCGTCGGCGGGCGCCAAGGAGGCCATCACCGAGTTCGACGGCACGTTCGCCGAGGTCGGCCCCGCCGAGGCGACGCCCGACGCGCAGGTGAGCTACATCAACACGCTCACCCAGCAGGGCGTCGGCGCGATCGCCGTGTCGGCGAACGACCCCGAGGCCATCTGCGACGCGCTGAACGAGGCCCGCGACGCCGGCATCAAGGTCGTCACCTTCGACTCCGACACGAACGCCGAGTGCCGCGACCTGTTCATCAACCAGGCCACCGCCGAGGGCATCGCCAAGGTGCAGGTCGACGAGATCACCGAGCAGATCGGCGACGAGGGCGAGATCGCGATCCTGTCGGCGTCGGCGAACGCGACGAACCAGAACGCGTGGATCGAGCTCATGAAGGAGGAGCTCGCCGCGAACCACCCGAACGTGAAGCTCGTCGACACCGTCTACGGCGACGACGACGACCAGACCTCGTTCGACAAGACCGCGGCACTGCTGCAGACGCACCCGAACCTCAAGGGCATCATCTCGCCCACGACGGTCGGCATCGCCGCGGCGGCCCGTTACCTCTCCACCTCGGAGTACAAGGGCAAGGTCGCGCTGACCGGCCTCGGCACCCCGAACCAGATGCGCGAGTACGTCGAGGACGGCACCGTCACCTCGTTCGCGCTGTGGAACCCGGCCGACCTCGGCTACCTCGCCGCGTACGCGTCGAAGGCGCTCATCGAGGGCGAGATCACGGGTGAAGAGGGCGACTCGTTCGAGGCCGGCAAGCTCGGCGACTACGAGGTCGGCGCCGACGGCGTCGTGCTGCTCGGCGACCCCTACGTGTTCGACGCCGAGAACATCGGCGACTTCGACTTCTGAGCCGTCGGAACACCGTTGAACGAGGGTGCGGGCCGTACCGGTCGGCACGGCCCGCACCCTCCCCGGCACAGACCGGACCAGATCGAAGAGAGGAGCGCTCGACATGGCTTCCGAATCGCGCCCCGAGCGCATCTGCTTCCAGCTGCAGGTCGACCCCGCACGCCTCGACGAGTACCGCGAGCGGCACGCCGCGGTCGACCCCGAGATGCTCCGCGCCATCGAGGCCTCGGGCCGGCGCAACTACTCGCTGTACCTGCGCGACGACGGCCTGCTCATCGGCACCTACGAGACCGATGACGACGAGGCATCCCAGGCGGCCCTCGCGGCCGACCCGCGCACCGCCGCATGGGAGGCGGAGATGGCTCCCTTCTTCGTCGCCCTCGACGGCACCCGCCCCGACCAGGGCGCCCCCCGACTCCCCGAGGTGTTCCACCTCGAAGACCAGCTCGCACGGCTCGACGCCGATACCGGCGCCGACCCCGCGAGCCCGACGACCCGCTGACGCGGCATCCGACCGCCCTTCTCACGAAAGCAGGACCACAGTGAGCATCCTCACCGACGACATCACGGGGCAGCTCGCCGCGCAGGCCATCGAGCTGCCGAGCTGGGCCTTCGGCAACTCCGGCACGCGCTTCAAGGTGTTCACGACGCCCGGCACGCCGCGCGACCCGTTCGAGAAGATCGCGGATGCCGCGCAGGTGCACCGCTACACGGCGCTCGCACCGACCGTGGCGCTGCACATCCCGTGGGACCGCGTCGACGACTACGAGGCGCTGAAGCGGCACGCCGAAGACCACGGCGTCGAACTCGGCACGATCAACTCGAACACCTTCCAGGACGACGACTACAAGTTCGGCGCCCTCACCCATGAAGACCCGGCGGTGCGCCGAAAGGCGATCGACCACCACTTCGAGTGCATCGACATCATGCACGCGACCGGCAGCCGCGACCTCAAGATCTGGCTCGCCGAGGGCTCGAACTACCCGGGCCAGGCCGACCTGCGCGGCCGGCAGGACCGCCTGCACGAGTCGCTGCAGGAGATCTACGCCCGGCTCGGCGACCAGCAGCGCCTCGTGCTCGAGTACAAGTTCTTCGAGCCGGCGTTCTACCACACCGATGTCCCCGACTGGGGCACGAGCTACGCGCAGGTCGCCGCGCTCGGCGAGCAGGCCATGGTCTGCCTCGACACCGGCCACCACGCCCCCGGCACGAACATCGAGTTCATCGTCATGCAGCTGCTGCGCCTCGGCAAGCTCGGGTCGTTCGACTTCAACTCGCGCTTCTACGCCGACGACGACCTCATCGTGGGCGCCGCCGACCCGTTCCAGCTGTTCCGCATCATCTTCGAGGTGATCCGCGGCGGCGGCTTCAACCACCCCGACGTCGCGTTCATGCTCGACCAGTGCCACAACGTCGAAGACAAGGTGCCGGGCCAGATCCGCTCGGTGCTCAACGTGCAGGAGATGACGGCGCGCGCCCTGCTCGTCGACGCCGAGGCGCTGCGCGCTGCGCAGGTCTCGGGCGACGTGCTCGAGGCCAACCGCGTCTTCATGGACGCCTTCTACACCGACGTGCGTCCCGCCCTCGCCGAGTGGCGCGAGTCGCGGGGCCTGCCCGCCGACCCCATGCGGGCGTTCGCCGAGTCGGGCTACCTGCAGCAGATCGCGGCCGACCGCGTCGGCGGCGTGCAGGCCGGCTGGGGCGCGTAGGCCCGCCACGAGGCATCCGGGATGCCTCGGCAGGCCCACGAACCGACGGCGTCGCGGCCCGCCCGACCACCGAACCCCACAGATCTCGAAGGAACCACCATGACGAACCCCGCAGCCGCCGAGCTCATCGCGCGGTCGAACCGACTCGGGGCCGACCCGAAGAACACGAACTACGCCGGCGGCAACACGTCGGCGAAGGGCACCGAGACCGACCCGGTCACCGGCGAGCCCGTCGAGCTGCTGTGGGTCAAGGGCTCGGGCGGCGACCTCGGCACGCTCACCGAGCAGGGCCTCGCGGTGCTGCGCCTCGATCGGCTGCAGGCGTTGCAGGGCGTCTACCCGGGCGTCGACCGCGAGGACGAGATGGTCGCCGCGTTCGACTACTGCCTGCACGGCAAGGGCGGTGCCGCCCCCTCGATCGACACCGCGATGCACGGCCTCGTCGACGCGGCGCACGTCGACCACCTGCACCCCGACTCGGGAATCGCGATCGCGACCGCGGCCGACGGCGAGGAGCTGACCGCGACGGTCTTCGGCGACAAGGTCGTGTGGGTGCCGTGGCGACGCCCCGGGTTCCAGCTCGGCCTCGACATCGCCGCGATCAAGGCCGCGAATCCGCAGGCGGTCGGCTGCATCCTCGGCGGGCACGGCATCACGGCGTGGGGCGACACCTCCGACGAGGCCGAGGCGAACTCGCTCTGGATCATCGACACCGCCGCGGCCTACCTCGCCGAGCACGGCGACCCGCAGCCGTTCGGCGGCGTGCGCCCCGGCTTCGAGGCGCTGCCCGAGGTCGAGCGACGCGAGCGGGCGGCCGCCCTCGCGCCCACGATCCGCGGCATCGCGTCGCACGACAAGCCGATGGTGGGCCACTTCACCGATGCCGACGTCGTGCTCGACTTCCTCGCGTCGGAGAAGGCGCCCGCCCTCGCGGCGCTCGGCACGAGCTGCCCCGACCACTTCCTGCGCACGAAGGTCAAGCCGCTGCTGCTCGACCTGCCCGCGACCGCGGCGGCCGACGAGCAGATCGCCCGCCTGCACGAGCTGCACGCCGAGTACCGCGCCGACTACCAGGCGTACTACGACGCCCATGCGACGGCCGACTCCCCCGCGATCCGCGGCGCCGACCCGCTCATCGTGCTGGTGCCCGGCGTCGGCATGTTCTCGTACGGGGCGAACAAGCAGACCGCCCGCGTGGCCGGCGAGTTCTACGTCAACGCGATCAACGTGATGCGCGGGGCCGAGTCGGTGTCGACCTACTCCCCCATCTCCGACGCCGAGAAGTTCCGCATCGAGTACTGGGCGCTCGAGGAGGCCAAGCTCCAGCGGATGCCGAAGCCCAAGACCCACCAGGGCCGCATCGCGTTCGTCACGGGCGCTGCGTCGGGCATCGGCAAGGCCATCGCCACCCGGCTCGCGGCCGAAGGCGCGTGCGTCGTCGTCGCCGACCTCGACCCCGAGAAGGCGCAGGCCGCCGCCGCGGAGCTCGGCACGGCCGACGTCGCGATCGGCGTCGCGGCGAACGTCGCCGACGCCGCCGCCGTGCAGGCCGCGCTCGACGAGGCGGTGCTCGCGTTCGGCGGCGTCGACCTCGTCGTGAACAACGCCGGCCTCTCGCTCTCCAAGCCGCTCCTCGAGACCACCGAGGCCGACTGGAACCTGCAGCACGACGTCATGGCCAAGGGCTCGTTCCTGGTCTCGAAGGCCGCGGCGCGCGTGCTCATCGACCAGAAGCTCGGCGGCGACGTCATCTACATCTCCTCGAAGAACTCCGTCTTCGCCGGCCCCAACAACATCGCCTACTCGGCGACGAAGGCCGACCAGGCCCACCAGGTGCGCCTGCTCGCGGTCGAGCTCGGCGAGCACGGCGTGCGCGTCAACGGCATCAACCCCGACGGCGTCGTGCGCGGTTCCGGCATCTTCGCCTCGGGCTGGGGCGCGAACCGCGCCGCGACCTACGGGGTCGAGGAGGAGGACCTCGGCCAGTTCTACGCGAACCGCACCATCCTCAAGCGCGAGGTCGTGCCCGAGAACGTCGCCGACGCCGTCTACGTGCTCACGGGCCCCGAGCTGAGTCGCACCACCGGGCTCCACATCCCCGTCGACTCCGGCGTCGCCGCCGCGTTCCTGCGATGACCGGCGGAGCACGGCGATGACGACCCCGGGCTCGGTCGCCGCGGTCGACCTGGGCGCGACGAGCGGCCGGGTCGTGGTCGGCCACGTCGACCAGTCGGCCGGGCGGCTCGACCTCGAGCAGGTCGCCCGCTTCCCGAACGGCCCCGTGCGCCTCGCCTCGGGCCTGCACTGGGATGTCACGGGGCTCTACCGCGACCTGACGCACGGCCTCGCCGAGGCGTTCCGCCTCGAGCCCGGCATCTCGTCGATCGGCGTCGACTCGTGGGCGGTCGACTACGGCCTGCTGCGCGGCGACCGGATGCTCGGCGAGCCGTTCCACTACCGCGACGAACGCAACGAGCGGGCCGTCGCCGCCGTGCACGCGGCGGTGCCGCCCGCGGAGCTCTACCGGCGCAACGGCCTGCAGTTCCTGCCGTTCAACACCCTCTACCAGCTCACCGCCGAACGCGAGTCCGGATGCCTCGGGCTCGCCGACACGCTCCTGCTGGTCCCCGATCTCATCGGCTTCCAGCTCACCGGCGCGAAGGTCGCCGAGCGCACGAACGCCTCGACCACGGGGCTCGTCGGACTCGCGACCGCCGAATGGGACACCGAGCTCCTCGAGCGGCTCGGGCTCGAGGCATCCCTGCTGCCCCCGCTCGTGCCGCCGGGCACGGTCGTCGGGCCGCTGCGCCCGGCCGTCGCCGCCGAGCTCGGAGCGCCCGACGGGCTCGACGTCGTCGCGGTCGGTTCGCACGACACGGCCTCGGCCGTGGTCGCCGTGCCGATGCGGGCCGAATCGGCCGCGTACATCTCGTGCGGCACCTGGGGGCTCGTCGGCGTCGAGCTCGAGGCACCGGTCACGAGCGAAGCGGCCCGGGCCGCGAACTTCACGAACGAGGGCGGCGTCGACGGGCGGGTGCGGTTCCTGCACAACGTCATGGGCCTGTGGCTGCTCAGCGAGTCGGTGCGCTGGTGGGAGCGCGACGGCTCGCGCATCGTGCTCCCGGAGCTCCTGGATGCCGCGGCCGCCGTCGATCGCCCGGTGACGCTGTTCGACGCGAACGACCCCCGCTTCCTGGCGCCCGGCGACCTGCCCGGTCGCATCGCCCGGTGGTGCGCCGAGTACGGCGTCGCCGCCCCGCGGACCCGTGCCGAGTTCGCCCGGTCGATCATCGAGAGCCTCGCCCAGGCCTTCGCCGACGCGGTGCGCGAGGCGTCGATCCTGTCGGGCGTCGACGTGTCGACGATCCACGTCGTCGGCGGCGGCGCGCTCAACGAGCTGCTCTGCCGGCGGACCGCCGACCGTGCCGGCATTCCCGTGCTCGCCGGTCCGGTCGAGGCGACCGCGATCGGCAACGTGCTCGTGCAGGCGCGGGCCCAGGGGTTCGCCTCCGGCGACCTCGAGTCGCTGCGCGCGCTCGTCGCGCGCGCGTTCGAGCCCGTGCGGTACGAGCCGCGGGCGAGCCGGCACGGCGGCTGAGTTCGCGCGCTCCCCGGGCCGGCGCCGCCGCGCAACCCCTCAGGCCCCGCCGAACGCCGCCCTGACCTCGTCGTGAGGCAGCGCGTAGGAGACGTGCCCCTCGCGCCCGACGGTGTCGCGGGCGGCGACGAGCGCGTTGAGCACGGCCTCCTCGGTCGCCTCGACGACGGCCTCGTAGAACGGGTCGATGCTGCCCCACGCGACGTGCTCGAGCTGCTCGACCCGGACCTCGCCGTGGCCCATGCGCGACGCGAGCGCCCCCTCGTTCGCGGTCGAGAACGCGAGGAAGATGTCGCCCGAGAAGTGGCTGCCGGTCGTGCCCGTCCGGGCGAGTCCGAGCGGCACCCGGCGCGCGAGCGCACGGCACTGGTCGGGCAGCATCGGCGCGTCGGTCGCGACGACGACGATCACGCTGCCGGCGCCGGCCACGGCGCGAGCGGGCACGGACGCGCCGGCCGTGCCGGTGTCGCGCTCGAACCAGTCGGTCGACTCCAGCGGGTTCGGGGCCTTGGAGTCGCGGCCGAGCGGCCGGCCGGCGACCCGCAGCTCCCTGCGCGAGCCGAAGTTCGCCTGCAGCAGCACGCCGACGGTCCAGCTGCGCCCGCCCGACCGCACGATGCGCGATGCGGTGCCGGTGCCGCCCTTGAAGCCGTAGCAGTTCATGCCGGTGCCGCCGCCGACGCTCCCCTCCTCGATCGGGCCCGTGGCCGAGGCATCCAGCGCCTCGATCGCATGCCCGGGGGTCACCGTGTCGGCGTTGATCGAGTTCAGGTAGCCGTCCCAGGTCTCGCCGACGACGGGCAGCATCCACTGCGCGGCGGTGACGGGGTCGTGCTCGGCCAGCCACCGGTCGATGCCCCGGTGCACGGCGCCGACGGCGTGCGAGTTGGTGATCGCGACCGGCGTCTGGAACTGACCGGCCTCCTCGATCCAGCTGCGGCCGGTCAGCTCGCCGTTGCCGTTGAGCACGGCGACGCCGGCGGCGCACGGAACCCCGGGTGCGCCCTTGCCGCGCGGCAGTATCGCGGTCACCCCGGTGCGCGCGACGACCGGGTCGTCGGCGACGATCGTCGCGTACCCGACCTCGAGGCCGGGCACGTCGGTGATCGCGTTCCAGCGCCCCGGCTCGCCGTCGAACGGGATGCCGAGGTCGCGGGCGCGGGGCGCGGAGGGCAGGTCGGTCACAGCGGATCCTTCGGTGTCTCGTCGTGGTCGGCGGCAGCCGCATCGGCGTCGCGGTCGGCATCGCCGGCTCCGCCGGCGGCATCCCCGCCGAGGTCGCAGTCGAGCGCGAGCTCCGCGTACCGCACCGTGCACTCGAGGTAGCGGCCCCGCTCCCAGTTGTCGGGGTTCAGCAGGTAGAGGTCGTAGGCGTCCTCGAGGGCGACGAGGTTCGACGCGATCATGTCGGCGGGCATCCGCGGGCGGAACGCGCCGAGCGCGACCCCGACCTCGATGTTCGTGCGGTAGAGCGCGACCTGGCGCTCGAGCAGCACCGCCATGTGCAGCCGGTACTGCGGGTGGTCGCGCAGGGTGGCGGACGCCTCGTACGTGATGCGCAGGTCGTCGCTGATGACCTCGGGGATGCCGGCCTCGATGGTCGCGCGCAGTCGCTCGACCGGATCGGTGATGCCGTCCACGAGCGCGTGACGGCGCTCGATGAACTCGTCGATCGCCCCGCGCACGGCGGTCTCGACGAGGTGGTCGAAGCTGTCGAAGTGGTAGAGCACGCTCCCCGAGCTCACCTCGGCCCGCTCGGCCACCGACCGCACGCTCGCACCGGCGATGCCGCGCTCGCTGATGACCTGGCTCGCCGCGCGGAGCAGGTCCCGCTTGCGCTGCTGCACCTTCTCTGCCGCCACTACCGGACCTCCGCGTTCTCCGGTTCGACGGTGCGCTCCGGTGCTACGACGGTAACCGACCGGGTGAGGGCGGCATAGCGCTCGGGCGAGCGGCGCTTCATGACGAGGCCGACCACGATGCCGATGACGAAGACGGCCGGCACGCACCCGATGAGCGCCCAGTTCACGACGGGGTCGGTGAAGCCCGAGACGAGGTCGAAGTTGGTGATGATCACGACGAACGCGACGAGCAGGCCGACGGCGCCGAGCACGGGCGCCACGAGCACCCGCCACACCCCGTGGCCGCGGCGGTCCTTCCAGAAGAAGCCGATCACCGAGACGGCGGCGACGCCTTGGGCGAAGATGAGGCCCGCGACGCCGATGGCGTAGGTCCACAGGCCGAGCCCGAGGAAGGGATCGGCGCCCGAGAGGGCGCCCACGAGCACCGCGATGAGGCAGATCGCCGTGAGCGTGATGCTCGCGACGTGCGGCGACTGCATGCGCGGGTGGGTGCGGGCGAGCGGGGTGGGCAGGAGGCGCTCGCGCCCGAGCGAGAACAGGTACCTCGAGCAGGCGTTGTGGAAGGCGAGCGTGCATGCGAAGAAGCTCGTGACGATCAGCACCTCGAGCACGACGCCGGCCCACGCGCCGAGCGCGTTCTCGCCGGCGATGAACTGCATCTCCTCGAAGTTCTCGGAGTTCGCGAGCGCGATGACGCCGTCGGCGCCGAAGGCGACCGTGAGCGCCCAGAACGTGAACGCGTAGAAGATGCCGAGGAACGCGATCGCGATGTACGTCGCCCGCGGCACGGTGCGGTCGGGGTCCTTCGCCTCCTCCGCGTAGATGACGGTGCCCTCGAAGCCGAGGAACGCGCCGAATCCGAAGACGAACAGCGCGCTCGCGCCGGCCGCGAAGAACACGTTCTGGGGGTCGAACGAGGCCGCCGTCGCCTCGCCGATCGTGCCGCCGTTCTGCACGATGATCGCGACCGCGATGACGAGCAGGATCGCGATCTCGGCGCTCAGCAGCACGGCGAGCACCTTGGCGCCGACGTCGATGCGGCGGTAGCCGAGGTAGCCGATCACGAGCACCGAGACGACCGACCAGACGCCCCACGGCAGGTCGAACCCGAAGAGGTTCGCGAAGGTGAGGTTCGCGTAGAAGCCGAGCAGTGCGTAGAAGCAGATGCAGAGGAACGCGTAGGCGACGATCGTCGTGAAGGCGACGCCGATGCCCACGGGCTTGCCGAGGCCGGCGGCCGCGTACGCGTAGAACGCGCCCGTGTTGCGCACGAACCGCGACATCGCGGTGAACCCGATCGCGAACAGGATCAGCACGACGCCGCTCGCGAGCATCGCGCCGGGCGCGCCGACACCGCCGACGAGGAACGCCAGCGGCGCCGAGCTGACCGCGACGGTGAGCGGCGCGGCGGCCGACACGACGAAGAAGACGATGTCGAAGGTGCCGAGCCTGCCCTTGGCGAGGCCGGCGTTCTCGGATGTCTCGGTGGGTGCGTTCGTCATCGGGGGACCTTCCATGGCACGACGTTGTGGTGTGAAGACTGAACAACCGTATCGTTTTAGGTTCCGCTGTCAAGCGATGATTGCATTTGATGCCCCGCATGAAGCTATACGATCGTGCAAAACACCTGGCATCAATTGAACTGATCTGGTGGAGCGAAGACATGTATTGGCGCGATCGACACGGCTGCGCTTGACTCGTCACGCGGTCAGCCCCATCGGTGCAACGGAGCATCGGTCGGCCCGCGATCCCCCAGGCCATGAGACGGACAGAGGAGTCCTCGATGAGCGCACAGCTTGAGACCTCGAACCTCAGGACCCAGCACTTCCGCAAGACGCTGGGCCGCGCCGACATCGTGCTGATGTCGATCAGCGCGATCATCGCGATCGACACGATCGCCCTGATCGCGGGCGCCGGTGCCGAGGCGTTCACCTGGACGCTCGTGATCGGCATCACGTTCCTGTTCCCGTACGCGCTCGTGATCGCCGAGCTCGGCAGCGCGTTCCACGAGGAGGGCGGCCCGTTCGTCTGGGTGCGCCTCGCCTTCGGCAAGCTCACCGCGGCCGTGGCGACGATGTTCTACTGGATCACCAACCCGCTCTGGATGGGCGGCTCGCTCGTCTTCATCTCGGCCGCGACGTGGGACGCCTACATCTCGCCGCTGCCGCCGGGCAGCGTCGGCGACTACGTGTTCAAGATCGCGTTCATCTGGCTCGCGATCGCCACCGCGGTGATCGGGCTCCAGTACGGCAAGCACATCCTCGCCGCCGGCGCGATCGTCAAGGTGGGCCTGCTCGCGATCTTCGTCATCACGGTCGTGCTCTACGGCCTGCGCTACGGCATCAACGGCTTCGCCGCCGGCGACTTCTCGCCGACGACGGCGGGCTTCCTCGCGGTAACGCCCGTCATCCTCTTCGCCGTCGTGGGCTTCGAGGCCCCCAACGGCGCGGCCGAGGAGATGCGCAACCCGCAGCGCGACGTCCCGCGGGCGATCGCGGCCTCGGGCACCATCTCGATGCTCTGCTACCTCGTGCCGATCTTCGCGCTGCTCGCGGTCGTGCCGGCCGACAGGATCGAGGGCGCCGGCGGCTTCCTCGAGGCGCTCCGCGAGGTGTTCAAGGTCTACGGCGGCGCCTCGGAGCCCATCATGATGGTCGCCGGCCTCCTGTTCGTGTTCATCGCGTTCACGCAGGCCAGCGCCTGGATGATCGCCTCCGACCGGGTGCAGGCGGCGGCCGGTGGCGACGGCGCCTTCTTCCGCTACTTCGGCAAGTTCTCCGAGCGCCTCGGCACCCCGGTGCGCATGAACCTGCTGAGCGGCATCGTCGCCACCGTCTTCTGCCTCGCGGCGACCGTGCTGCTCGAGGGCAGCGCCGCGACGATCTTCACGATCGTGCTCATCGTCGCGATCTCGACGCTGCTGCTCTCGTATCTCGTCATCTTCCCGACGATCATCGTGCTGCGGCGCAAGTACGCCGACGTCGAGCGCCCCTTCCGGGTGCCCGGGGGCAAGGCCGGCCTGTGGGTGTCGTTCGCCCTCATCTACGCATGGGTGCTGCTGGGTTCGTGGGTCGCCGTCTTCCCGGGTACGCTCGAACCCCTGTTCGGACTCGAGTACGACTTCATCGACGTCTGGGGCGTCGACCAGCTGGTCTTCGAGACCTTCACGATCGGCACCCTCGTCGTCATCGCACTGCTCGCGGTCGTCGGCTACTTCTGGCAGCGCAGCCGCGACCGAGCGACCGACCTCGACGTGATCGACGAACTCGACGTCCTCGAGGGGACCGCCTCATGAACCCGACCGCACTCATCCACGCAGAGACGGAGAGCCCAGTGACCGACCTCGCCACCCCGACCATCCGGCGGGTGCACCCGCTCGATCCGCTCGGCGCCGACGAGATCGTCGCCGCGCGCGACCTGCTCGTCGCCGAGGGCCGGCTCCGTGACACGGTCCGCGTCGCCTACCTCTCGCTCAAGGAACCCGCGAAGCGCGCCGTCGCGGCCGGGCTCGAGCCCGGTGGTACCGTCCCGCACCGCGAGGCCCGCGCCATCCTGCTCGACACCGCGACGGGCGAGACCACCGACCTCGTGCTCGACCTCACCGCCGGCGCGATCACGGCCTCGGTCGCGGTCGACCCGGCCGTCGCCGGCCAGGCGCCGGTGCTGCTCGAGGAGTTCGACGCGATCGAGGAGATCCTGGCCGCCGACGAGGGCTGGATCGCCGCCCTCGCCTCACGCGGGCTCACCCCCGACCGGGTGCGGGTCGCTCCCCTCTCGGCGGGCATCTTCGACTACCCCGGCGAGGAGGGCAAGCGCCTGCTGCGAGGGCTCGCATTCGTCGAGCGCGAGCCGGGCGACTACGCCTGGGGCCACCCGGTCGACCAGCTCGTCGCCTTCGTCGACATGATCGAGCGCCGCGTCGTGCGCATCATCGACGACGGGCCGGCCGAGATCCCGCTCGACAACGGCAACTTCGAGGACCCCGAGCTCACGGGACCGCTGCGCACCGACCTCAAGCCGCTCGTCATCAGTCAGCCCGAGGGGCCGAGCTTCTCGCTCGACGGCAACGTGCTGAGCTGGCAGAAGTGGGACCTGCACGTCGGCTTCGACGCGCGCGAGGGCCTCGTGCTCAGCCGCATCGGCTTCGACGACCGCGGTCGCCGGCGCTCGATCATCGACCGCGCCTCGATCGCCGAGATGGTCGTGCCCTACGGCGACCCGGCGCCCTACCGCTCGTGGCAGAACTACTTCGACACTGGCGAGTACCTCGTCGGCCGCGACGCGAACTCGCTCGAGCTCGGCTGCGACTGCCTCGGCGAGATCACGTACCTGACGCCGGTCGTCGCCGACGACTTCGGCAACCCGCGCGAGATCCCGCAGGCGATCTGCATCCACGAGGAGGACTTCGGCCTGCTGTGGAAGCACACCGACGGCTGGGCCGGGCACAAGTCGACGAGGCGCCAGCGCCGGCTCGTCGTGAGCTTCTTCACCACCGTCGGCAACTACGACTACGGCTTCTACTGGTACTTCTACCTCGACGGCACCATCGAGTTCGAGGCCAAGGCGACGGGCATCGTCTTCACCGCGCGGTATCCCGGCAAGGGCTACCCCTACGCGTCGGAGATCGCGCCCGGGCTGGCCGCGCCGTACCACCAGCACCTGTTCTGCGCCCGGCTCGACATGGCCGTCGACGGCGACGCCAACGCCGTGCACGAGCTCGACCTGCAGCGCGTGCCGAAGGGCGAGGGCAACCCGCACGGCAACGCCTTCACCCGCTCGCGGCGCGTGCTCGCGAGCGAGTCGGAGGGGCGGCGCAGGGCCGACGGCTCGGTCGGCCGGGTCTGGGAGATCGTCAACACCGAGAAGACGAACGTCGTCGGCGAGCCCGTCGCGTACACGCTCTTCCCCGAGGGGCAGCCGACGCTCGCCGCGGCCGACGACTCGTCGATCAGCCGCCGCGCGGCGTTCGCGACCGAGCACCTGTGGGTCACGCGCTTCGCCGAGGACGAGCGCTACCCCGCGGGCGACTTCGTGAACCAGAGCATCGGCTCGCCGGGCCTGCCCGAGTACGTCGCGGCCGACCGCGACCTCGACGGGCACGACCTGGTCGTCTGGCACAGCTTCGGCCTGACCCACTACCCGCGGGTCGAGGACTGGCCGATCATGCCGGTCGACTACACGGGCTTCACGCTGAAGCCGACGGGCTTCTTCGACCAGAACCCGGCGCTCGACGTGCCGCCGTCGCAGCCGGCCACGGGCCACTGCGGCGCCGACGGCGACGCCTGTCACTGCTGACGGCTGACGGCTGACGGCCGACGGCCGACGGCTGACGGCTGCGATCGGCGGGTCGGCGGGGTGTGCACTCCCCTGCCGGCCGCCGCGCCGTCGCGTGAAAACAGGAGAATCCGACACGCACCCCTGGCATACGGGCCTACCCGCCGAAATATCCTGCTCAAGGCCACGGATGCTGTCGCCCCAGCCGAGCCCGGCCGCCCCATGAACGGGCCTGCCTGTCGAAATATCCTGCACAAGGCCCGGATGCCGCCACGCGCGCCCGGCGGCGGGCACGCGTGCACCCGTCACCCGCCCGGCCCCTAACCCCGCGGCGCCCCGAACAGCTCGCGCGCGAGGGTCGCGACGACCCGCGCCCGCGCCGTCGGCCGCACTCCGGCGACGCGCACGAGGCACACGTCGAGCGGCGCCACGTCGTCGGCGATCGCCACGGCCCGGAGTTCGCCGCCGTCGTAGGTCTGGGGCGATCGCGGCACCTGGTTGAGGATCGAGTAGCCCTGTCCGCGCGCCACGAGCGAACGCACGGTCTCGTAGCTGCGCGAGCTGTAGCGGATCTGCGGCTCGACACCCGCCGCGGCGAGCATGCCGAGGAAGTACTCGCGCGAGTGCGGCATGTCGAGCAGTACGAGGTCCTGCCCGGCGAGCGCCGAGAGCTCGATGCGCTCGCTCGCCGCGAGCGGGTGGTCGGCCGGCAGGATCACGTGGGGCGGCGCCGAGAAGAGGTGGTCGAACGACAGGTCGTGGAGCTGCCCGAAGTCGTAGGCGATGGCCGCCTCGACCGAGCCGTTGAGCAGCATCGCGACGGTGCCGTCGGCGTCGGCCTCGAAGACCTCGATGCGCAGGCGGGGGTGCTCCGCCTCGACGCGCGAGATGAGCGTCGGCAGCACGAACGGCGCGAGCGTCACGAAGCACGCGAGCCGCAGGGTGCCGCGCACGTCGTGGTGATGGCCGCGCACGGCGTCGGCCATCTCGTCGACCTGGGCGAGCAGCGAGTGCGCGTCGCGCAGCAGCTGCTCGCCGGCTTCGGTGAGCGCGAGGCCCTTGCTGCGCTGCCGCACGAACAACTGCACGCCGAGGGTGCGTTCGAGCTGCGCGATCGCGGTCGAGACGGCCGACTGGGCGACATGCAGGTCGACGGATGCCTCGGTCATCGACCGCTTGGTCGCGGCCGCGACGAAGTACCGCAGCTGCACCAGGGTCAGGTCCGATCGGCCGAGTCGTGCCATGCGACGAGTGTATCAATCGATCTGATGCACTGCCTCAGCATTGTCTGGTTTACAGATGCAATGGCGTTTCCTAGCCTGATTCCACCGGTGAAGACGCCGGTCGGAATGGAGTTTCGGCATGTCGAGTCACGAGGTCGACGTGGTCGTCGTCGGCGCAGGCCAAGCGGGCATCGCGATGAGCGAGCACCTGAGCGCACGCGGCGTCACGCACGTCGTGCTGGAGCGCGACCGGATCGCCGAACGGTGGCGCACCGGGCGCTGGGACTCGCTCGTCGCGAACGGTCCCGCCTGGCACGACCGGTTCCCCGGCCTCGAGTTCGCCGGCCTCTCCCCCGACGCGTTCGCGTCGAAGGACCGGGTCGCCGAGTACTTCGTGGAGTACGCGCAGTTCATCGCCGCCCCGGTGCGCACCGGTGTCGAGGTCGTCTCGGTGCGTCGGCGCGACGGCGAGCCCGGCTTCGACGTCGACACCACCGACGGCTCGTACGTCGCCCGCTTCGTCGTGGCCGCGACCGGTCCCTTCCAGAAGCCCGTCATCCCGGCGATCGTTCCGGACGGCGCGCGCGTGCACCAGCTCCACTCGAGCTCGTACCGCAACCCGCAGCAGCTGCCCGACGGCGGCGTGCTCGTGATCGGGGCCGGCTCGTCGGGCGTGCAGATCGCCGACGAACTGCGCGCCGCCGGACGGCAGGTGCACCTCGCCGTCGGCCCCCACGCCCGCCCGCCCCGCGCCTACCGCGACCGCGACTTCTGCTGGTGGCTGGGGGTCCTGGGCAAGTGGGATGCCTCGGCTCCCGCCGCCGGCGCGGAGCACGTGACGATCGCCGTGAGCGGGGCGCGCGGCGGCCACACCGTCGACTTCCGCCGCCTCGCCGCCGACGGCATCACCCTCGTCGGCCGTGCGAGCGCGTACGACGACGGCGTCATGCACTTCGCCCCCGACCTCGCCGCGAACATCGCGGGCGGCGACGCCGACTACCTGGCGCTCCTCGACGAGGCCGACGCCTACGTCGAGCGCAACGGCCTCGACCTCCCCGAGGAGCCCGAGGCGCGCCGCCTCGGCCCCGACCCGGCGTGCGTCACCGACCCGGTGCTCGAGCTCGATCTCGCCGCCGCGGGCGTCACCTCGATCGTGTGGGCGACCGGGTTCGCGGCCGACTACGGCTGGCTCGAGGTCGACGCGTTCGACGAGCGCGGCCGGCCCCGCCACCAGCGCGGCGTCTCGGTCGAGCCCGGCGTGTACTTCCTCGGCCTGCCGTGGCAGTCGCGCCGCGGGTCGAGCTTCATCTGGGGCGTGTGGCACGACGCCAAGTACGTGGCCGACCAGATCGGCATCCAGCAGAGCTACCGCGCCTACGACGAGGCGGCCTCGGTGACGACCGCGGGCGCAGCCGAGGCATCCGCCCCCGACGTCGCCGCCCTCACCACGACAGGAGCCCTCCGTTGACCACGCACACTCGCATCCGGCCCTTCAACACGAAGGTCACGTACCCCGAGCAGAACCTCGACAACGACCTCTGCCAGGCCGTCGTCGCCGGCGGGGTCGTCTACCTCCGCGGCCAGATCGGGCAGGATCTCGAGACGCGCGAGTCGGTCGGCATCGGCGACGTCGAGGCGCAGGCCGAGCAGGCCATGGCCAACATCGCGATGCTCCTCGAGGAGGCCGGGTCGTCGCTCGACGACATCGTGAAGGTCGTCGTCTACCTGATCGACCCCCGCTACCGCGAGCCCGTCTACCGGGTCATGGGGCGCTGGCTGAAGGGCGTCTTCCCGGTCTCGACCGGACTCGTGGTGAGCGCGCTCGCGCGCCCCGAGTGGCTCGTCGAGATCGATGCGACCGCGGTCATCAGCACCCGCACCGAAGGAGCCGGCGCATGACCTTCTCGATCGTCGCCCGGGATGCCTCGGGCGCCATCGGCTCCGCCATCTGCTCGTCGTCGCCCGCGGTCGCCGCCCGCTGCGTGCACCTCGCCGACGGCGTCGGCGGCGTCAACTCGCAGAACGTCACCGACCCGAGGCTCGGACCTGCCGTGCTCGAGCGGCTCGCCGCGGGCGACTCGGCCGCCGAGGCGCTCGCCGCCGTCGCCGACGGCCGCGAGCACCTCGAGTTCCGCCAGCTCCTCGTCGTCGACGCCGAGGGCCGCACCGCCGTGCACTCGGGGCAGCGTGCGCTGGGCGTGTTCGCCGACGCCCAGGGCGGTGCACGGGGCGACGGCGTCGCCGCCGGCGGCAACATGCTGGCGTCGGCCGACATCCCCGCGGCGATGGTGGTGCGGTTCGAACAGACCGAGGGCGATCTCGAGATGCGCCTCCTCGCGGCGCTGCGCGCCGCGATCGACGCGGGCGGCGAGGCCGGGCCCGTGCACTCCGCCGGGCTCTCGGTCGTGCGCGGCAACGGCTGGCGGGTCACCGACCTGCGGGTCGACTGGGTCGACGACGACCCGATCGGCGAGCTCGGACGACTCGTCGAGGTCTGGCTGCCGCAGCGCGACGACTACGTCACGCGCGCGCTCGACCCGTCGGCCGCGCCGTCGTACGGGGTGCCCGGCGATGAGTGAGTCGGTCGCAGCGGCGAGCGCCGCCGCCACGATGAACGCGAGCGTCGCGATGAGGCGAGCCGCGGATGCGGCGGTCGCCGAGGCCTCCGCCTCGCTCGTCGCCCTCTCCGAGACGCTGCACGCGCACCCCGAGACGGCCTGGCAGGAGCACCGCGCCGCCGGCTGGGTCGGCGACGCGCTCGCGGCCGCGGGGTTCGACGTCACGCCGGCCTACCTCGGCTACGACACCGCCCTGCTCGCCGAGGCGGGCAGCGGGCCGGTGACGATCGGCATCATGGCCGAGTACGACGCGCTGCCCGGGCTCGGGCACGCGTGCGGGCACAACCTCATCGCGGCGAGCGCGGTCGGCGCCGGGCTCGCGCTCGCGCGGGTCGCCGACGAGCTGGGCATCACGGTGCGGGTCTACGGCACCCCGGCCGAGGAGGGCGGCGGCGGCAAGATCGAGCTCATCGAGGCGGGCGCGTTCGGCGACCTCGACCTCGCGATGATGGTGCACCCGGGGCCCGTCGATGTCGCCGAGGCGCGGCCGTTCGCCGTCTCGCACAGCCACGTCGCCTACGACGGCGTCTCGGCGCACGCGGCGGCCTACCCCGACGACGGCGTCAACGCGAACGACGCGTTCCTCGTCGCGCAGGTCGCGATCGGCCTGTTGCGCCAGCAGCTGCCCGCCGACACGCGGGTGCACGGCATCCAGACCCTCGGCGGCTTCGCGCCGAACGCGATCCCCGAGCGCACCGAGGGCCGCTGGTACGCGCGCGCGAGCTCGCTCGCCGAGCTCGAGGTGCTGGAGGAGCGCGTTCGCCGCTGCTTCGAGGCGGGAGCGCTCGCCTCGGGCGCGAGCCTCACGATCACGCCCGAGTCGAAGCCCTACGCCGAGTTCCGCACCGACGAGCGGGCGCTCGCGGCCTACCGGGCGAACGCGCTCGAGCGCGGCCGCGTCTTCGCCGACCCGCTCGTGGCCGGACGCATGAACCGCGCCTCGACCGACATGGGCAACGTGTCGCAGCTCGTGCCCGCGATCCACCCGTACATCGGCGTCGGCTCGCTGCCGCACACCAACCACCAGAAGGAGTTCGCGGCGGCCTGCGTCGGCGCTGCCGCCGAACGCGCCCTCACCGACGCCGCCGTCCTGATGGCCTGGACGGCGATCGACGTCGTCACCTCGGACGACCCCGCCTCGAACCCCCGGGAGCACGCATCATGACCACCATCGACTGGGCGGCGCGCAGCCGCGAACTCGCGATCGACGGCCGCGCGGTCATCGACGGCCGGCGGGTGGATGCCTCGGAGGGCGCCACGATCCCGGTGATCAGCCCGGGCTCGCTCACCCACCTCGCAGACCTCGCCGCGGGCACCGAGCGCGATGTCGACCTCGCCGCCGACCGTGCCAGGCAGGCGTTCGACGACGGCCGCTGGAGCCGCCTCGACGCGGCCGAGCGCGGGCGCGTGCTGGTGCGCCTCGCCGACCTCATGATGGAGCACCTCGACGAGCTCGCCCTGCTCGAGACGCTCGACTCGGGCAAGCCGATCGCGCAGACCCGCGTCGTCGACGTACCGGGCGCCGCCGCGACGTTCCGCTGGTACGGCGAGCTCGCCGACAAGCGGTTCGACGAGATCCCGTCGACCCCGCCCGGCTCGACGGCACTCGTGCACCGGGTTCCGCTCGGCGTCGTCGGTGCGATCGTGCCGTGGAACTACCCGCTCGAGATCGCCGCGTGGAAGCTCGCGCCGGCCCTCGCGTCGGGCAACAGCGTGGTGCTGAAGCCCGCGACCGAGACCTCCCTGACCGCGCTGCGGCTCGCCGACCTCGCGCTCGAGGCGGGCATCCCCGCGGGCGTGCTCAACGTCGTCCCGGGTCGCGGCTCGACCGTCGGCGGGCGCATCGCGCGCCATCCCGGTATCGACGTGCTCGCGTTCACGGGATCGACCGCCGTCGCCAAGCAGCTCATGGTCGATGCCGGCACCTCGAACATGAAGCGCGTCGCGCTCGAGGCGGGCGGCAAGAGCTCGAACCTCGTCTTCGCCGACGCCGACCTCGGACTCGCCGCCGCGAAGGCGGCCTTCGGTGCGTTCTACAACCAGGGACAGGTGTGCTCGGCGAACTCGCGCATCCTCGTCGAGCGGAGCGCCCACGACGAGTTCGTGCAGCTCCTGGCCGAGGCATCCCGTGCGTACGAGCCGAGCGACCCGCTCGCGGGCGCCGACGGCAACGGCAGCCTCATCAGCCGGGCGCACGCCGACGACGTCGGCGCGGCGATCGCGCTCGCGGCCGGCGACGGCACGCTCGTCAGCGGCGGTGAGCGCGTGACGATCACCGGCTCCGACGCCTACCTGCGGCCTGCGATCGTGACCGGCCTCGCCGCCGACCACGACCTGCATCGCGTCGAGGTGTTCGGCCCGCTCGTGGCGGTGCTGCCGTTCGACGGCGAGGACGAGGCCGTGCGGCTCGCGAACGCCACCGACTACGGGCTCGCCGCCTCGCTGTGGACGACCGACCTCGCCCGCGCGCACCGCCTCTCGGAGCGGCTCGTCGCCGGCACCGTCTCGGTCAACACCGTCGACGCGCTCGGGCTGACGACGCCGTTCGGCGGCTTCCGGCAGTCGGGCTTCGGCCGCGACCTGTCGCGCCACGCCCTCGACAACTACACCGACTGGAAGACGACGTGGTTCCAGTGGGCGTGATGCGGGTCGCCGCGGTCGTCGTCGGGCGTCGTGCAGGGATCGGCAAGCTCCGGGCGGCGACGGGCAAGACCCCGGCCGACCCCGGTGGGAGGCTGGCACTCATCCAGCCGGGCACCGAGCCCTCGACGACGTGAGCCACCCATGACGACCATCACCGCCACCGCCGACCGGCGCGGCGCGGCCACGCGCGCGCACGGGTCGTCACGGCCGCCGCGCCGCGCGTCGGCGGCGCTGGCCGTGCGCGCCGCGATGGCCGCGGTCGCCGCGCTCTGCGTCGGCCTGCACGTGTGGCTCGCCGTCGGCGCCCCCGACTGGCGCTCGCTCGCCATGCTCGCGCTCGCGGCGGCGTGCGCCGCCTGCATGCTGCACCGCGGAGGCACGGCGCTGCCCTCGACGGGCGAGTGGAGCCTGATGGCGGTGGCCGCGCTCGCGATGCTCGTCGTCCACCTCACGGGCGTGGGAGGCGCGGGCGGGCACCATGCGGCGGCCCTCGTCGGCGGCTCCGGCGATGCGGATGCCCCGATCGGCGGCGCGACGGCGGCGGTGCATGCCCTCGCGCTCACGCTCGCGGCGATCGAACTCGGCGTTGCGATGCTCGCCCTCGTGGTCGGCGGAGTACGGCGGCGATCCGAGCGCGGGTGCGTGACGACCGTCGTCCGTTCGGGCGATGCCGGTTCCGCCTCACGATGAGGCGGAACCGGCACAGCTGAATTCCGCCGAAGCGCCGAGAGCCGTGGTCCCTCGCACGCCGAGCCGTCGATGGGCGCGGCGAGGAACGATCGGCTTCAGTCCGCGAGCGGGCCGCCCGACGGCGCCGCGAACTCCTCGAGCGCGGCGAGCACGTCGGCCGAGAGCTCGGCCCTGCTGGCGGTGACCGCCTCGTCGATCTGCCCCGGGCGCGACGCGCCGATGATGGCGGTGGTCACGGCGGGGTTGCGCAGCACCCAGGCGACCGCGAGCTGCGGGATCGACAGGCCCGCCTGCTTCGCGACGCCGTCGATGCCGCGGATGCGGCGCAGGTAGTCGTCGGTGATGGCCGACCCGTCGAGGAACCGGCTGTTCGCCGCCCGCGAATCGGCGGGGATGCCGCCGTCGAGGTACTTCGCGGTCAGCAGTCCCTGCGCGAGGGGCGAGAACACGGCGCTGCCGACCCGGAGCTCGGTCAGCAGCGGGAAGAGCTCGGCCTCGGGCGTGCGATCGAACAGCGAGTACCGCGGCTGGTGGAGCAGCAGCCGCACGCCTTCTCCTGCGAGCAGCTCGTGGGCGCGGCGCGCGAGCGGTGCCGGGTAGTTCGAGATGCCGACGTAGAGCGCCTTGCCGCTGCGCACGATGTCGACGAGCGCCTGCATGGTCTCCTCGATGGGCGTCTCGGGATCGACGCGGTGCGAGTAGAAGACGTCGACGTGGTCGGTGCGCATGCGGGCGAGGCTCTGCTCGAGCGAGCGGACGAGGTACTTGCGCGATCCGCCGTCGCCGAACGGGCCCGGCCACATGTCGTAGCCCGCCTTCGTCGTGACGAAGAGCTCGTCGCGGTAGCGGCCGAGATCGGTCTCGAGCACGCTCCCGAACGTCGACTCGGCGGCGCCGTACGGCGGCCCGTAGTTGTTCGCGAGGTCGACGTGCACGATGCCGCGATCGAACGCGTGCAGCAGGATCTGCCGCTGGCTCTCGATCGAGCGGTCGCGCCCGAAGTTCTGCCAGAGCCCGAGCGAGATGCGCGGCAGCCGCACGCCGCTCGCGCCCGCGCGCCGGAAGGGCACGTCGTCGTATCGCGTGGCCGCGGCCGTGTGCGGGGTCACGAGCCGGGGGTCGTCGGCGGGGATGGGCATGGTGCTCCTCTGCGCGGAAGGGATCCCCCGAAACGCTACTGGAAGCGCGACCCCCTCACGGGAGCGGCTGCACGAAGGTGAGTTGCGACCCGTCCTCCTCGATGAGCGGTCCCAGCGCGGTGTTGAACACGGCCCCGTACGGTGCGGCGAGGTGCGCGGCGAAGGCCGCGGCGTCGCGGTACGCCTCGGCGACGATGAAGCGGCGACCCGCCGGTGCGGGGCCGGCGACCACGGCGTCGGCCCCTGGCGCGGGCACGGGCGCGCCCACGACCCTGAGCGGGGTGAAGTCGAGGCATCCCGGTTCACGGCGCACGTCCTCGGTGAGCGCGAGGAGGAGGCGCTCGACCTCCTCCTCGCGCCCCGGCAGGGCGGTGAACTCGGCGACGAGACGCACCGGTCCGGCGGGTCGCCCGGGTCGCGTCATCCCTGCGACGCGCCCGTCATGATCGCGACCGCGTCGGTCATCGAGTGCGACTCGGGCGTGATCGTCGCGGCGCGCTTGCCGAGCCGCTGGATGTGGATGCGGTCGGCCACCTCGAACACGTGCGGCATGTTGTGCGAGATGAGGATCACGGGGATGCCCTGGTCGCGCAGCCGCTTCACGAGCTCGAGCACCTGGTTCGACTCGCGCACGCCGAGCGCGGCGGTCGGCTCGTCGAGCACGACGACCTTCGACCCGAAGGCTGCGGCGCGGGCGACCGCGACGGCCTGGCGCTGGCCGCCCGACAGGTTCTCGACCGGCACCGTGACGTCCTGCAGGGTCGAGATGCCGAGCGAGGTGAGCTGCTCGCGCGCCTGCTTGCGCATGCCCTTCTGGTCGACGACGCGGAACACCGAGCCGAGGATGCCCTTCTTGCGCACCTCGCGGCCGAGGAACAGGTTCGACGCGACGTCGAGCGCTGGCGAGACGGCGAGGTTCTGGTACACGGTCTCGATGCCGGCCGCCCGCGCGTCCTGCGGGCGCTTGAAGTGCACCGGCTGCCCGTCGAGGAACAGCTCGCCCTCGTCGGGAACGTAGGCGCCGGTGAGGCACTTGATGAGCGTCGACTTGCCCGCGCCGTTGTCGCCGATCACGGCGAGCACCTCGCCCGGGTAGAGCTCGAGGCTGACGCCGTCGAGGCCGACGACCCGGCCGAAGGTCTTCACGAGCCGGCGTGCCTGCAGCACGGGGGTGCGGGTTTCCGTTGCGGCCCCTGCGGGCGTTGCGGTGGTCATTTGCGTACCTTCCGAATCCACTGGTCGACCGAGACGGCCACGATGATGAGCACGCCGACGGCGAACGTCTGCCAGAGCACGTCGAGCCCGGCGAGCGAGAGCCCGTTGCGGAACACGCCGACGATGAGTGCGCCGAGCAGGGTGCCCCACACGGTGCCGCGGCCGCCGAAGAGGCTCGTGCCGCCGATGACGACGGCGGTGATCGAGTCGAGGTTGAGCTCGGCGCCCGCGTTCGGCGAGGCGGCGTTGGTGCGGCCGATCTGGATCCACGCGGCGAGCGCGAGGATCGCGCCGGCCGCGAGGTAGACGCTCATGAGCACGCGGCTGACGCTGATGCCGGCGAGCCGGGCGGCCTCGGGGTCGTCGCCGACCGCGTAGACGTGCCGCCCCCACGCGGTCTTCGACAGGATCAGTGCGATCGCCACGTAGAGCAGCAGCATGAGCAGCACACCGACCGTGAAGTTGACCCCGCCGATGTCGAACGTCGAACCCGTCCAGGTGAGGAGTTCGGGCATCTCGCCGCCGCGCACCGTCGCACCGCCCGAGTAGAGCAGGGTGAGCGCGACGAAGATGCTGAGCGTGCCGAGGGTGACGATGAAGGGCGGCAGCTTGAGCCGCGTGACGAGCACGCCGTTGAGCGCGCCGGCGGCGAGCCCGACGACGAGCCCCAGCAGCAGCGCGAGCACGGCGGGGATGCCCTGGTTCACGCTCGTCTGCGCGATCACCATCGAGCTCAGCACCATGGCGGCGCCGACCGAGAGGTCGATGCCGGCGGTCAGGATGACGAGCGTCTGCGCGACGGCGAGGGTGCCGACGACGGCGACCTGCTGGGTGATGAGCGAGAGGTTCGCCGGGTTCAGGAACCGGTCGTTCAGCAGACCGAAGACGATGACCGCGATGACGAGCACGATCGCGGGGCTGATCGCCGGGTAGCGGTGCAGGACGTTGCGGATGCGGCTGAGCGGCGTTGAGCGGTCGAGGAACTCCTCGGCCAGGTCGAGCGCCGAGGTCGGCGGCCCGCTGGTGGGCTGGGCCGGCGCCGCGGGCGCCGGTTCGGTGGTGTGCTGACTCACGTTGAGACTCCGTCGTGTCGGTCGGTGCGGTGGTACGAGGGGCGGGATGCCGCGGAGCGGCGTCGCCCGGGCGGTCGGTGCGGGCCGGGGAGGGGCGGGATGCCGCAGCATCCGTCACCCGACCCGCACCGGGTTCAGGTGGCTGGTGCGATCAGCCCCAGCAGATCTCGCCGGCTTCGGCGGTGTCGATCGACTCGACGCCGTCCTGGGGGTCGTCGGTGACGAGGGCCACGCCGGTGTTGAAGAAGTCGAGGCCGTCGCTGGTCTCGGGCTTCTCGCCGGTCTTCACGAGGTCGAAGATCGCCTGCACGCCGAGGTCGGCCATCTTCACCGGGTACTGCTGGCTCGTCGCGCCGATCACGCCGTCGGCGACGTTCTCCACGCCCGCGCAGCCGCCGTCGACCGAGACGACGATGAGGTCGTCGGTCGCACCGGCCGCCTTGAACGCCTGGTACGCGCCGTACGCCGCGGGCTCGTTGATCGTGTAGACGACGTTGATGTCGGGGTTCTTCGACAGCAGCGTTTCGGCGGCGGTGCGGCCGCCGTCTTCGGCACCCTGGGATGCCTCGTTGCCGACGATCTCGTACTCGCCGCCCGAGTAGTCGCCGGTCTTCTCCTCGTCGCCGTTCGTCTGGTCGTCGGCGAGGTCGATGCCCATGCCGTCGAGGAAGCCCTGGTCGCGAGCCCAGTCGACCGACACGACCTTGTCGTCGAAGAGGTCGATCATGGCGATCGTCGCCTTCTCGCCGTCGAGCTTCGCGGCGGTCCACTCGCCGATCTCCTGGCCGGCGAGGAAGTTGTCGGTCGCGAAGGTGATGTCGGCGGCCTCGGGGTCGGCGGGCGGGGTGTCGAGGGCGATGACGTAGAGGCCGGCGTCGCGGGCCTTCACGAGCGCGTCCTCGACGCCGGGGCCGTTCGGGGTGATCAGGATGCCGGCGTCGCCCTTCGAGATGGCGTTCTCGATCGCCTGGATCTGGGTGTCCTCGTCGCCGTCCTCCTTGCCCGCGGCGAGCGTGAGGTCGACGCCGAGCTTGTCGGCGGCGGTCTTCGCGCCGTCCTGCATCGCGACGAAGAACGGGTTGGTCGTCGTCTTCACGATGAGCGAGACGCCGATCTCCTCGTCGCTGCCCGACGCGCTCGAGCCGTTGCCCGACGCGCAGCCCGTGAGGGCCAAGGCGGCTGCGGCGGTGATCGAGACGCCGGCGATCAGTCGACGGCGGAGCCCGCCGGTTGCTGCGTGATTCATCGATGAATCTCCTCTGGTGTGGGGGACCCGTTGTCCTCCTGACAACGATGTCAAAGGTAGGTCTAGTCGATCACCATGTGTATAGTCAAGTCCAACGAGCACATTGGAGACCGAAACGTGACACCGTTGTCAGAGTCGGAGCCCGCAGCGGGCGGCACCCGATCGCGACCCACCATGCGACACGTCGCCGCGCTCGCGGGCGTCGGCGTGAAGACCGTCTCGCGCGTCATCAACGGCGAGCCCAACGTCTCGGCCGCAACGATCGAGAAGGTCAACGCCGCCGCCCGCAAGCTCGACTACCAGCCCGACCTGCACGCCGGCAACCTCCGTCGCGCCGATGGCCGCACCCGCACCCTCGGGCTCCTCGTCGGCAGCGTCGACAACCCCTTCGCCGGCGCCGTGCATCGCGCCGTCGAAGACGCGGCGGCCGACCGGGGCGTGGCCGTCTTCGCCTCGAGCCTCGACGACGACCCCGCCCGCGAGCAGGAAGCGGTCGCGGCGTTCCTCCGTCGCCGGGTCGACGGCCTCATCCTCACGACGGTCTCCGAGAGCCAGGCGTACCTCGCGCCCGAGCTGCGCCGCGGCACTCCCGTCGTCTTCGTCGACCGCGAGCCCGCAGGCCTCACCTCCGACTCCGTCGTCAGCGACAACGCCGACGGTGCGGCGCTCGCCACCCGCCACCTGCTCGAGCACGGCCATCGCCGCCTCGCCTACCTCGGCGACCGGGCCGGAATCCAGACCGCGCGAGAGCGCCGCCGCGGATTCCTCGAGGAGCTCGGCCGGGCCGGCGTCGCGACACGCGACATCCCCGTCGTCGAAGGCCTGCACGACGAGGCGACCGCCCGCGAGGCCACCCTCGCCCTGTTCGCGGGCGACCAGCCGCCGACCGCGATCTTCAGCTCGCAGAACCTCGTGACGATCGGCGTGATCCGGGCACTGCGCGAACTCGGTCGACACCACGACACCGCGCTCGTCGGATTCGACGACGTACCGCTCGGCGACCTGCTCGATCCCGGCATCACCGTCGTGGCGCAGCATCCCCAGGAGATCGGCCGCCTCGCCGCCGAGCGCGTCTTCGCACGCCTCGACGGCGACGAGGCGCCCGCGCTCCGCACGGTCGTGCCCACGACGCTCATCGTGCGCGGATCGGGCGAGCTGCCTCCGAAGGCCGAGCGGTGACGGGCGCGACGACGCCGGGCGGTGCGCGGCCTCGCGCCACGCGGGTGACCGTCATCGGCGACGCGCTCATCGACGAGCTGCGCGACCTGCTCGGCGCGCGGGAGTTCGTCGGCGGCGCCGCACTGAACGTCGCGGTGGGCCTGTCGCTCCTCGGCGACGACGTCACGCTCGTCGCGATGGTCGGCGACGACGAGCCGGGGCGACGCATCCGCGCGTACCTCGCCGACTACGGCGTGCGGCTCGTCGCGACCCCGTCGCCCCTCGGCACGTCGCGCGCGATCTCCGACCGCCGCGACGGCGAGCCGCGCTACGAGTTCAACGAGGCCGCGCGGCGACGACGACTCGACTTCGACGACCGGGCGCGTTCGGCGATCGCCGGGGCCGACCTCGTCGTCGTGAGCTGCTTCCCCTTCGACGACGCGCGGCAGCTCGACGCCCTCGTCGAAGCGATCGATGAGCCCGAGCGCCGGCTCGTCGTCGACGGCAACCCGCGCGAGGGCATGCTGCGCGACCGCGCCGCGTTCCTCGCCGGGTTCGAGCGCGTCGCCGCACGTGCCCTGCTCGTGAAGGTCGGCGACGAAGACGCCGCACTGCTGCTCGGCGACGGGCTCGACGCGTTCGTCGCGCGCCTGCGCGGTGCCGCGTCCGTCGACGCCCCGGATGCCTCGCGCACCCGCCCCCTCGCCGTGCTGGCCACCGCCGGGCGCGAGGGCGCGTCGGTGCATCACGGAGGCGTGCACGTGCACGCCGGCATCGCCTCGCTGCCCGGCCCGGTGATCGACACGATGGGGGCGGGCGACGCGACCCTGTCGGCCGTCGCGCACCACATCGGCCATGGCGGGATGCCCGTCGACGAGGCATCCTGGTCGGTCGCCCTCGACGCCGCGATGACGATCGCGGCCGCGACCGTGCGCCATGAGGGCGCCCTGCTGCGGGTGCCGCACCTGGTCGGGCCGGCCGACGCGCTCGGCAGCTGACGCGCAGCGCCGCGCTCGGCATCCTGCCCGCGGGACACCCGGCGAAACGGCCCTTGCATTGTCCGGCGGACACTGCGTAGCATCGCCGGCGTCGAACCTGACAACGATGTCACCTTGGGTGACGAGTTCCGCGCAATGAAGGGCGAATCGATCGATGACGACGGTATCAAGACTCCGTTTGGCCGCAGTCGCGGCCGTGACCGCGGCGGGCTGCACGCTCGCCGCAGCGGCACCGGCGATGGCCGATGACGCACCCGACCCGGCGAGCGAGCAGTACCGGCCGTACCTGCACTTCTCGCCCGAACGCAACTGGATGAACGACCCCAACGGCATGGTGTACGAGAACGGCACCTGGCACCTGTTCTTCCAGCACAACCCGAACGGCACCCGCTGGGGCAACATGAGCTGGGGCCACGCCACGAGCACCGACCTCGTGCACTGGGAGGAGCAGCCGCTCGCGATCCCCCAGACCTTCGACGAGTCGGGCACCGCGATCGAGGACATCTTCTCGGGGTCGGTCGTCGTCGACGAGGGCAACACGACGGGCTTCGGCACCGCCGACGACCCGGCCCTCGTCGCGATCTACACGAGCGCCTACACCGGCGCCCACCCGACGCACGCGGGCAAGCAGGCGCAGTCGCTCGCCTACTCGCTCGACCACGGGCAGACGTGGACGAAGTACGAGGGCAACCCGGTCTACGACCGCGACTCGGCGAACTTCCGCGACCCGAAGGTGTTCCGCTACACGAACCCCGGGACCGGCGAGTCGTACTGGGTGATGGCCGCGGTCGAGGCGACGAGCTACCAGGTCATCCTCTCGCGCAGCGACGACCTGAAGTCGTGGACGGAGCTCAGCACCTTCGGCCCGGCGAACGCGACCGGCGGCATCTGGGAGTGCCCCGACCTGTTCCCGCTCGCGGTCGACGGCGACCCGGCGAACACCAAGTGGGTGCTCGTCGTGAACCTCAACCCCGGCGCGCCGAACGGCGGCTCGGGCGGCCAGTACTTCGTCGGCGACTTCGACGGCACGACGTTCACGTCGGAGAGCACCGTGAGCGCCGACCAGTTGCCCGACGGCACCGTCTTCGCGGGTTTCGACGACGGCACGTACGACGGCTGGACGGTGAGGAACGAGCCGGGCAACTGGAAGAACGGCCCGTGGGGCGACGCACCCGCGGCCGGCAGCCTGCCCGGCCAGAACCCGGTGTCGGGCTTCATCGGCGCCGGCCTCGTCAACGGCTTCAACGACGGCGACTGGCCGGTCGGCACCATCGACTCGCCGACCTTCACCGTCGAGCACGACGTCGTCAACCTGCTCGTCGGCGGCGGCAACCACCCCCACGTCGAGGGCGCACAGCTCGGCAACGAGCCGCCGGCGGGTCGCACCCTCTTCGACTTCGAGCTGCCCGACGGCACGACCCTCGCCGACAGCGGCTGGAGCGTGACGGGCGACTTCGCGACCGATCCGGCACGCAACCCCTCGACCGCGGGCGGTGAGTACTCCCTCGGCCAGAAGCGCATCAACACTTGGGAGGGCGGCCCGAAGGGCGACGACAACACCGGCGACCTCACCTCGCCGGCCTTCACGATCGAGCCCGGAGAAGACCACCTGAGCTTCCTCGTCGGCGGCGGCAAGCGCACCGACGGCTCGCTCGACGTGCAGCTCCTCGTCGACGGCGAGGTCGTGCGGTCCGCAACCGGTCCCGAGGCGGGCGCCCTGAACTGGCGAAGCTGGGATGTCTCGGAGTACGCCGGCCGCGAGGCCAGGCTGCGCGTGCACGACGCCGCCACCGGCGGCTGGGGCCACCTGACCGCCGACCACTTCGTGCTGGGTGCCGAACCGGCGGTCGTGCGCTCGGATGAGACCACCGTCAACCTGATCGTCGACGGCGAGGTCGTGCGCTCGGCGACCGGCACGAACAGCGAGGGCCTCGACTGGCGCAGCTGGGACGTGTCGGAGTTCGCCGGCCGCGAGGCATCCATTCGGATCGTCGACAACAACCGGTCGGGCTGGGGTCACGTGCTCGTCGACCAGGTGATGTTCGCCGATGCCGCGGCGACGCCGCGCATCGAGGGCTACGACTGGCTCGACTGGGGGCGCGACTACTACGCCACGGTGTCGTTCAACAACGCGCCCGACGGCCGCCGCGTGATGCTCGGCTGGATGAACGACTGGGACTACGCGCAGGACATCCCGACGGGCTCGTGGCGCAGCGCCATGACGCTGCCGCGCGAGGTCGCGCTCGTCACGACGCCGAAGGGTCCGCGGCTGACGCAGCAGGTGGTGCCCGAGTTCGCCGAGCTCGAGCAGCCCGATCGCGCCTTCATCGATCCGGCGGCAGCCGCCGGCGGCCGGGCGATCGCCTCGGGAACCGAGACCCTGCCGATCTCGGGCGACCGGGTGCGCATCGACGCGGTCATCGACCCCGGCTCGGCCGATGCCACTGGGCTGACCGTGCTCGGCGACGACGAGTCGGCGACGCGAATCGGCTACGACGCTCGGTCGGGTCGGCTCTTCGTCGACCGTCGCGACTCGGGCGTCACCGGCTTCCACCCCGCCTTCGCGTCGGTCGACGACGTCGCCGTGCCGCTCGCCGACGGGCGCATCGCGCTCACCGTCTGGGTCGACCGCGCCTCGGTCGAGGTGTTCACGGCCGACGGGCGCACGACCATCACCGACCAGGTGTTCCCGAACGCCGGCGCCGACCGCATCGGGCTCTTCGCCGACGGCGGCGACGCCGCGCTCGAATCGCTCACGGTGACGCCGCTCAACGGCGCGATGTGGAAGGAGGCCGGGGCCGACGGCGCGACTTCCGCGCCCCCGAGCGCGGAGGTGACGGCGCTCACCGGCCCGCGCAAGGGACCCGACGCCGACGGCGACTACGAGATCAAGGTGAAGACCGGCAAGGGCCGGCCGACCACGGTCGTGCGGCTGCTCGAGAGCGGCCGCGTGATCGACCGGGCCTACCGCGGCGCCGATGCCGAGCGCGTCGTCGCGTTCGAGATCGAGGATGCCTCGCCGGGCGAGCACCGCTACACGGTCGAGCTCGAGAACTCGGCCGGCGTGACCGCCGGCGGCGAGGTCACGGTGCACGTCGCCGGATGAGACCGGGTGGGGCGCCCGTCGTGCTGACCGGGCGCCCCGCCCTCGTCCGTCGGCGTGATGCCGCGACGGAGATGCGGAAATACCGCCCGTCGACTTCCGGCAGGAGCAGAATGCGGCATAACGGATGCGAGCCCGCATGCCGTGCCACAGCGAGGCGGTCCTCGCCGCCTCTCGCCCACGGAAGGGTGTTCTCATGGTTCCCGAGATCAACTACTGGACCGTCCTGCTCGCCACCCTCTCGAGCATGGTCATCGGTTCGATCTGGTACGCCCCGAAGGTCTTCGGCATGAAGTGGGCGAAGCTCGCCGACGTCGACATCGACCGACCGGGGGCGAGCGCCGTCGGGCCGATCGTCGTCACCGTGCTCGTGAGCTTCATCACGGCCTGGGTGCTCGCGGGCAGCACGGCGATCGCCTGGCACTTCTACGGCGGCGGATTCCTGCTGTCGGCCGTCGTGACGGCGATCGCGCTCTGGGCCGGCTTCACGGCCGCTCGCTTCATCACGCACGACGCCTTCGAGGGGCGCCCCGCCGCGCTCACCACGATGAACATCGCGCACGAACTCGTCACCGTCGTCGTGATGGCGATCATCATCGGCGTCTGGCCGCCCGCGGGCACGGTCTAGTCCCGGGCACGTTCTCTCCCCTGCATAGGGGCCGGGATGCGCGAGGGCCCTGCGACGTACGCCGGGCCTTCACGGCACTCGGGTCACAGCGAGGTCGCGACCCACCAGCCGATGATGAAGAGCCCCATCACGATGAAGAGCAGGCCGATGACCACGAACAGGGCCCGGCTCGGGGCGCGCGCCGCCGCGCGCCCCGGGCGCGACCGGCGCTCCGCCGTGATCGTCTCGGCGAGCCACCTCCGCCGGGTGACGAGCGCGATGCCGGCGACGAGGGCGAGCACCGCCCATGCGAGCGCGAAGACCAGGCCGAGTTGCACCACGTCAGCCTAGCTGTGAGCGGCGCGCTGCCGACGCACGTGGCGGTGAGGCGCAGCGGAGATGCGAAAGGCCCGGCACTTCCGAGATCTCGGATTTTCTTGGGCTAGCCCGGGATTTCTTGAGAGAACGCGGATCGCGGGGAGAAGCTCGAGTAAGACCCCGCCGCCTCCGTGGTGTGGCGGGTTCGAGTCCCGCCCTCGCTACCATCGGCCCGGTCTTCTTCGGATGCCGCGATAGACGACGCAATCGCTGCCACCCGCGATCCGCACGAGTGAGCGCGGACGGCCCGACGGAGCGCAAGCGCCACCCGCCCCGGTGCCTCGCTGATGCACTCCAGCGCCCGAGGGCTCCTTCTCTATGCTGAGCGTCGAACATTCGGGGCATCCGCCTGCCGGGCGGTAAGGCACAACGAACGAGTTCGCATCCGTTGAAGGGCCGGGCTTCCCGACTCCCAGTCCTATATCGTGGCGCGCCTGACGCCCCCTATCCCAGCTCAGTCTTCGAGGATCCGTGTGGGAGCCACAGTTCACTCTGGATGAACCGCCTGAAGAAGTCGTGCCGCTCGCGCCGCGCCAACAAGCGGTGAAACGTGCGGCGATCTCGCTCGCCACAGGAATCGGTCGGCCGCGTTAAGGCCTCCGGCGTCGAGTCCTCGACCGAGCGGGTTGTGCACAAGCTCCCAGGAGCTGGCGATCGACCCACCCACAATTATCACGTCGGCATCGAACGTTGTCACGGAGGGGGCGATGCATTCGCCGAGTGCGGTGAACGCCCGATCGAAGACGGCCTTCGACGGGCGATCGCCTTCCCGCGCGCGACTGGCGATTTCGTGTACGTCAAGGCGAATCCCGGTCACCGACTCGAATCCACGGATCAGCGCACGACGCGAGACCGTCTCCTCGATGGGCAGGCCGTTCCACTCCAAGTGGTGGACGTGCCCGTGGGGCGGGATCCCCGCCGCGCCCGCGGCCGGCTTCCCCTGGTCGAGAAAGCTCGATCCTACGCCGGTGCCGAGGGTCAGGAACACCGCTCGGTCGACAGCTGGGTCGAGGAGAATCCACTCTCCCATCGCGAACGCGTCCGCGTCGTTCACAAAGACGAACGCGTCCGCGACCTCCGGCATCCTCGATGCGAGTTCCGTTGCCAGATGCAGACCCGCGAGCGATTCGAACTTGCCCACACCGGTGAAACTCCCTACCCCGATCGTGTTGTCGAAGGGTCCGGGAATCGCCACCCCCCAGTGCGCCGCGGTTCCCTCGTACACCGAGCGTGCAGCGTTGGCCAGTGTGTCGAGGATCACGGTGGCAGGCGCGTGCGAGTCGAGTGGAAAGCGGCGTTGCCGGCGGACCTCCCATACGCCGCCTTCGACCACGGCCGCTGTGACATGAGTGCCGCCGATCTCGAGGACGGGCTGCAGCGTCATGCCTTCGGCCCCGGTTCGGATTGCCCCGGCGTGCAGAGGTTGCGCTCAGTGCCTCGGACGAATGCCTTGACGGTGCCATGGCGCTTTCCTTCGCCACGGCCGAAGGGGCGGATCGTGTACTCCCCTACCCTGGCCGGCACGATAAACGTCTCCGCGTAGTGCACGACGAACGGCGTGAATGCGCCGACGGGCGACTCGACGATCGCTTCGACCCCTTCGACGAGATTCAGGACGTTCACTGTTCCGTTCGTGTTGTGCGGGGTCGTGCCCGTGAACCAGTGTCGACGCACCTCGATGAACTCGAGCTCATGCAATCCGGTGCGTTCCTCGACCCACCCCGTGCCGGACGCGATCTGCTGAACCTGCCCGACGAGGTTCCGCTTCGTCCATTCGGTGTCGCGGTCCCATTGGATGTTCTCGAGGGCGTGCTCGATGTGAATCGGACGAGGAACGCCGTCCAGCCCGACTCGATCCCAGTCCCACATCTTGAATGTGAAGATGTACGGGGTGGCGGAGATCTCGAGCACCATCGAGTTGCTCCCTGAGCAATGCACGGTTCCGGCGGGGATCGCGAAATGATCGTGCTTACGGGCCGGCCACTCGTTCACGTAGCGATCGGCCGGGAACGAGATTTCACCGGCTTGTGCTGCGACCAGGTCCTGGGTCATCCGTCCCCGATCGATTCCGGTCTTCAAGCCGAGATAGACGACGGCGTCGTCGGAAGCGTCCAGAAGATAGTAGCTTTCGTCCTGCGTGTACGACATGCCGAACTTGTCGCGGATGTAGTCGGTGAGCGGGTGCACCTGCAGCGAGAGGTTGCCGCCCTCCATCGTGTCGAGGAAGTCGAATCGGATCGGGAACTCGGCGCCGAATCGTGCGTGCGTGCGTTCGCCGAGCAGTTCTTTCGGGTGCAGGAAAACCAGATCGATCGAGGGAATCTCGAAGGTGGATGCGCCATCGGTCAGCAGCAGGCTGTTCTCCTCGGGCACGCCGTCGAACGACCACGCGTAGTTCGGCGTGCCGTCGGGGAGGCCGCAGACACGTTTCATCCACTGTCCGCCCCACACTCCCGGATCGAAGTAGGGCACGACACGGAATGGGCGGGTGGTCACCGAAGTCAGGGCACCACGCAAGCCCTGTCCGCTGATCAGTGCCGGCTCGTTCGAGCGGTTGAGATCGAGCACGAAGTCCGCCGTCTCGAGCAGTGGTCGCTTATGCCGGTCAGCGACTCGCCATTCGACGAAGTACCCGCGCTTGATCTTCCGGAGGGTGTCCTCGTCGCCGTTCGCCGCATGCCAGTTCGCCATGCCTGCTCGATACCGGAGCTGGATCTCCCATCGAGCGAGTTCGCCGAGAACGAGCACATCGGCGGCGGGTTGCACCATCGCGGCACCCCACCCGATGAGCACCACGCCGCGCTCGCGCTCGCGAATGGCGCGGCGCAGGGCCGCGATGGCAGCGTCATCGTAGAAGGCGTCGATGGTCGCGTGCGAGAGGACGCCGAACACGCGGTCATCGGTGAGGTTGTCCTGCATCCACGCCGTCAGTTCAGCCCCACCGATCGCTGCGGACTCGCAATTGATGACATCGAAGTCGGGAAGCCCCTCCTGCGCCTGTGCGATGAGCGCGTCGAGGTCTGCACCCGGATAGGTGTCGATCACGACCGTCGGCAGTGCGCCACGCGACTGAGCGGCATCGGCGATTCGCTTCCAAGGCTCGCGGCCCCGGGCGATCAGCTCACCCGCTGGGAGGTTCACGGCAGGGCTCTGGTCGTACGACGAGACGTACGTGCGGTCAGGAACGGGCAATTGGAGACACCTCGATTTCCAACTTGTCGAACCCATCGCAGAGCTCGATCGGCACCGGCCTGTCGGCCGCGGTGACGATGTCGACGCGGCAACCGGTCTCCGCTGACTCCAGCAGCGCCGTCATCACCTCGAGCACATGCAGGGCAAGCCTGCCGTCAGCTCGATGCGAGCGGCGCCCCGCACGCAGCATGTCGACCAGCCCGGCGCCGCGGGTCGCACCGGCGATGCCTGCGAGCGGCTCGGACTCGAGCCAGTCCGCTCCGCCGAGCGGCCGCACGGCGCAGATGCCGTCGAACCCGTTCGGGTCCGGCACCCGAAGGCTGCCTGCCTCGCCGTGCACCTCGATCGGGGCCGCGGTCGTCGCGATGCTGTCGAAGCTCATCGTGATGGTCGACAGTGCACCGGATTCGTGTGTGAGTACGCCGGAGACGTGCGAGTCGACCTCTACGGGGACTCTCTCGCCGGCTCGCGGGCCGCTGAGGATGACTCGCTCATCACGCATTCTGCTTCCAGCGCCGATGACGCTGCGCACTGGTCCCAGCAGGTGCACGAGCGAGGTCACGTAATAGGGCCCCATGTCTAACAGCGGACCGCCGCCCTCGGCGTAGTAGAAGTCGGGGTTAGGATGCCAGTGCTCGTGTCCGGGCGTCGCCATCACCGCGGTCGCCGCCAGCGGACGGCCGATTCGGCCGTCGTCGATGAGCTTCCGAGCGGTCTGGATGCCGGTGCCGAGGACGGTGTCCGGCGCGCACCCTACCCGCACGCCGGCCGCCTCGGCTGCTGCGATGAGCCGTACGCCGTCGTCGAGACGTGCGGTGAGCGGCTTCTCGCCGAACACGTCCTTGCCGTGCCGGACGGCCGCCTCGGCGATCTCGGCGTGCGCCGCCGGGACAGTCAGATTCAGCACCACATCAACGTCGGGCGCGGCGAGCAGCTCGTCGACGGTGAGCGCGCGGGCGGCGGGCAACGTCGCCGCCACCGCTTCAGCCCGTGCCGCGTCAAGATCGGCCACAGCGGTGATGACCACATCGTCCAGCCCGGAGAGCGTGTCCAAGTACGTCCCCGAGATTGTTCCGAGCCCGATGATCCCTACCCGGTTCGTGCTGCCCACAGCATCCCTCTCTCAATGATCGTCTTGACGTTCGCGTCCTGGAGCGCTTCGACGTCGTGCCCCGGGGTCGCCACGAAGACTCGACCGTTCCCCCAATAGCGCGTCCAGACGGCGGGGCAAGTGAGCGGCCGATGCCACGGCTGGTGCGACTGGACGGGGTGGGTCGTGGTCGCCAGCACGTCGTTCAGGTCGTCGTGCAGCACCCAGTACTGCTCGGTGTCGAGTGCGAAGTCGTCGAGACCGACCATGATCTCGTGCGCGCGGCCGAGGTCGGTGAGGTCGATGGTGTGCTCGAGGAAGCCGTCCCGCCCGTCGTCGCGGCGTGCGTCGGGATGCTTGGACGGATGGGCGACGAACTGCCCGCCGACGAGTTGGAGGTAGTCCGAGCTCGCGCGGAACGAGTCGGCGATGCCGCCGTGCCACCCGGCGAACCCGGCGCCGGCGGCCACCGCGTCGCGGAGCCCGGTCACGGCTTCGCCCGAGGCGTGCGACATCGTGACCGACTGCAGCACGAGGTCCACGGCGGCCATGCGCTCGGCATCGGCGTAGACCTCGGGGTCGTCCTCGATCGTGACCTCGAACCCTTGCCCTTGCAGGAACGGAAGGAACAGGTCGGTCGTCTCGACGGGATGATGGCCTTCCCAGCCGCCGCGGACGACGAGCACGTTACACGTCATGCGAGATCTCCTGCTTCTTCGGGTGCCGAAGCCACGATCTCGCCCGAGGCCCGCGTATCGGTCGCTGCACCACTCGTGCGGCCCTTGATGAGCGGGGCCCAGTCCTCCCTGCGCGACCACGGGGTCTGATAACTGGGCTCGTTGACGAAGCGTCGCATGCCGAGTCGGAGCTTCGCGCCCGCCCTCGCGGCCAGACGCACGCCGACCCAGGTCGAGTCGACCGCACGGGCGGCGCCGGCGGCAGCATCCCTCATCTGCTCCACGGAGGTAAAGCGGTGCTCGCCGAACCCGCCCGCCTGCAGGACGACGGTGCGCTCCCGCACCCCCAGATTCACGAGCTCGACGATCACCGAGTCGGCCGCGATCTCGCGTACGAGAGCGGCGACCTCGCCCGGGAGGCCGGGGCGCCGCTCCTCCGCGTCGAAGTACCGCACCGTTGCGTGCTGCAGTCCGCCGTGGGGGACGTGCATTGGCGCACCCCACATGAGCTGCACGAGGGACTCGAAGTACACCGGGTTGAACTCCATCCAGGCGTGGATGGCGTAGCCATCGACCTGCAGTGAGACCGTGTCGGGGTACCCCTTGAGGTGGGTGATCGTCTCCCATGCGCGCGGGTCTCCGTCGTCGGAGCGCAAGCGAGCCAGCTGCTGGTCCAGCAGCTCGCCGTTCGCCTCCAGGGCCCGCTCCGGATAGCCGGGGTTACGTCCCCGCGCGTACTCGTACCACGCGAGCGTGTTGACGTTGTAGTGCTTCGCCGAGAACGGCGCGCGCGGTACGTGGACCTCGGCCCAGTCCGCGGACCTGGGCACACGTTCGACCCGTTCGAGGTCGGCGTCGGAGAGGGTGCGAGCCCAGACGTGGATCGCATGGAACGGGCTCGACGGGCGGTAATCGGCCCAGCCGCTGTCGAAGTGCTTGGACGGCACCAGCCACACGCCATCCTCCTGCCTCCCGAGCCCGAAGTTGAGGTCGAGCTGCTTCCTGGCTGCATCCAAGTGCGAATCGTCGCCCGTGAGCAAGAAGGCGTTTGTGCCGGCGTTCACGAGCGGCTCGATGATGGTGAGGAAGCCGTGCGGCCAGCGCCAGCCGTAGTGGCCGCCCCACCACTTGCCGTCGAGGTACTCGCCCACACGGCCGGAGAGACCCACGTTGTCGGGCATGATGCCGCCCTCGTTCGCCTCGGCACGCGCAGCCCAAGCCGAGAGGTACTTCACCACCCACTGGCGGTGCTTCTCGGCGCCCGAGTAGAGGAATGCGTGGGTGAATTGTCCCGTGGCATTGAGGTTGAGCGGCACATCGCCCCGCGTGATGCGCTGGTTCATGAGCTCGATGACCTCGGCGAAGACCTCGTCATCGAGCCAGTCGGCTCGGCCTGCGCCGCCGTCGAACGGCGCCGTCGTCATGTCCTCGAACGGCGGGAGGTAATCGACCAGCACGCCGCGGTGGGTACCGAGGTCCTCCTCCGTCACCACATGGCGCGGCCCGCGACTGCCGGTCTGCGGTGCCCGGATGATTCCGAGTTCCCGGTCGAAGTTCGGCGCCAACGGATCCTCTCCGTTGTACATCCGTGCGAAGTTCTCGGCGCGCTGTCGATCGACCAGCGACGAGGGCTTGCCCAGACCGAAGAAATAATGGAAGAGGTTCGCCTCGCCGTGGTGCATCCAGTCGTAGTAGCCGTCGAACTCGCGCTCGATCTGTCCGTACTGCGTCCACTGCCAGGTGATCGCATCCCACATCCTGCGGGCCGACTCGTACACCTCCTCACTGCCGCCGAGACTGTAGAACAGGGCGAGATACATGAATGCCTCGTACGGATCATCCGATCCGTCCATACCGGGCCATTCGTCACGCCAGATGAGCGTGCCATCCTCACGCGTGTAGCGGGCGATGAACTCGGCGGCAGCCTCCTCGAGGCGGGCCATGAGCTCGCGCTCGAGCCTCGCCCAGCGAGGAGCAGCGACAGCCGACTCCACGAAGATCCATTCGAAATCGGGTTCAGTGGTCATGCGTGATGTTTCCAAGCTGCTGCAGGCGCGACGGCGTCGCGAGAGGGAATCGCGGATCGTGTCAGGCCGCTTCGCGCGGGAGAGAGACCACGGTCCCGGTGCGGCGGGCTTCCTCTGCCGCGAACACCACACGATGGCTGGCCATGCTCGCGGAGATGCTGGATGAGAGGTGCTCGGGCGAGGCATCCCGCAATGCCGCGACGAATTCGGACATGAGTCCTCGGTCGCCGCCACCGTGCCCCGTCGCGGCGTCGAATCCGAGCCCGTCGGTGTCGTACACCGTCGTCTCCAGGGTGCGGAAATCGTAGACGCTGATGATCCGCCCGTCGCCGGTGATCTGCCCAGCCGTGCCGAACAGGCGCGTCTTGCGGTTGGCGCCCTCGGTGAACGCGGAGAGGGTGAAGCTCGCGAGCCTCCCGTCGGAGAACTCCATCTGAACCGTCTGATGGTCGACCACGTCGTTGTCGCAGAGGTAGGCGCAGCGGCCCCATGGGCCCGTCTCCAGGGCTCGGTCGATCGCCTCCGGGGTCACTTCGCCGGCCATCACGAGCGCGTTGTACTCCTCTGCGGAACCCGGATTGTTTAGACCGCTGCGATAGAACCGCACGGCGTCGAACGCGCAGGCCGACGCTACGGGGCACGTGATGCATCGGTCGGTTGCACCGGCGGGCTGCGACTCGGGTCGGAAGTACCCGAGCGAGCCGAAAGAGGTCACCCGCTGCACAGGCCGCCCCATGATGTGCAAGAGCCAGTCGATGTCGTGGCACGATTTTGCCAGCAGCAGGCTGTGGCTGGTGGCGGAACGGGCCCAGTTCCCGCGCACGAAAGAGTGCGCGAAGTGGAGGTGGCCGATCGGCTCGAGATGCTCGATCTGCATGATCTCGCCGATGGCCCCGGAATCGAGGAGCTCCCTCAACTTCTGCGTGTACGTGGTGTAGCGCAGTACGTGACACACCGTGATGCTGACGCCGTTGACCCTCGCCGCTTCCTCGATGTCGTCGCAGTCCTCTGGGCTGGTCGCGATCGGCTTCTCCAGGAGGATGTCGTAGCCGGCCTGGGCGAAGGCCACGCTCGCATCCCGGTGAAACTCGTCTGGGAGCGCGACGATGACCGCATCGGCCAGACGGGGCAGGGCGACAAGGTCGCGCCAGTCGTCGAAGGCCCTCGCGTCAGTGAAGAGGCCGGTGAAACGGGCCAGCGTCGTCGGGTTCCGCTCTGCGACGGCGACGACTTCAACACCCGGAAGCTCGGCTGCCTCCGCCGCATACGCGTACCCGCGCATACCGGCTCCCACGACAGCGAGGCGTACGACTCGCTCCTTTCCGAGGCGGGTGTCATCCCTTTGCTGCACCACTGAGCAGTCCCTTCACGAAGTACTTCTGCAAGAAAACGAAGAGGATCACGATCGGGATCGTCGCGAGCACCATGAACGCGAACACCGCGCCGTAGTTCGACACGTGCTCGCTGATCTGGCGGTACATGCCGACAGTGACCGTGCTGCCGCTGGCCGGCCCGAGGATGATCAAGGGGGTGATGAAGTCGTTCCAGAGCCCGACCGCCAGGAAGATGATCACGCTCGCTGCGGCGGGCCGCAGCAGGGGGAACACGATCGCCCAGAACGTCCGGATCGGCCCGGCGCCGTCGATGGCGGCGGCCTCCTCGATCTCTTTCGGGATGGTCCGCATGAACCCGGTGAACACCAGCACGCCGAACGGCAGGTTGCCCGCGACGTACACGATGATCAGTCCGAAGATCGAGCCGATCATGCCGAAGTCCTTCAGCATGCGCAGCAGCGGCATCAGGGTGGTCGCTGCGGGGATCATGAGCCCGAGCGGGATGGCGATCCACAGCGCCTTCGCGAACCAGCTCGTGGAGCGCACCATATAGTGCGCCATCATCGCTGCCAGGACGGTGGAGATCAGCGTGCCGATGACGGTGATCTGGATGCTGTTGACCAAGCCCGTCCAGAACAGCCCGTCGGGGCGAGTGAAGACGTCGATGAAGTTCTGCACGGTGAGAGGCAGCACCGGGAGCCCGGGGTATTTGTAGATGTCCTCCTGCGTCTTGAAGGCGTTCAGCAGCACAAGGTAGATCGGGTAGATGAAGACGGCGGTGACGACCAGGGCGATGATCGTACGGACCGGTCCGGCGCCGCTTGCTTCGAGGCCGCGCCAGCGGCGCCGGGATCGCTGACCCCGTGGGGCATCGGCGGTGACGATCGCCTCCGTGGCGGTCATCGACGTTGCGTCGACCGTCGTTTCTGCGGTGATCACAGGTCGACCTCCCGTTTGCGCATCATTCGGATCGAGAACAACGAGATCATCGCGATGATGATGAACATCACCGCGGCCTTGGCCGCGCCGTACCCCACGGCCCCCGCATCGAGGCTCGTCTGCACGACGTCGAACGCGAGGGTCGACGTCGTGCCGACGCCCGGCCCGCCGTTGGTCATGACCTTCACCTGGTCGTAGATCTTGAAGCCGCCGATCATCGACAGCACCGTCATGATCGTGACGGAGGGGGCGAGCAGGGGCCACGTCACGGCCCAGAATCGGCGCACAGGTCCGGCGCCGTCGATGGCTGCTGCCTCGAGGAGTTCCTTGGGAATGCTCTGCAGGCCGGCGAGGTACAGCACGACGCACACGCCGACGGACTGCCACGCAACGATGGCGCCCACGCTGTACAGGGCGAGGTCGGGGTCGGAGAGCCAGCCCGGCGGCTCCGGCACGAACGGTCGGAGGGCGGCGTTGATCAGGCCGTCATCCTTCAGCAGCAATTGCCAGACGACTGCGACGACGACCGATGAGAGGATGACCGGCACGAAGAAGACGGCGCGCATTGCGTTGAACGCCCAGCCGCTCCGATCGAGGAGGATCGCGATGCCGAGGCCGACGGCGTTCGGCACGATCACGGCGATGATCGTGAGGATGACGGTGTTCCTCAGGGTCTGCAGGTACGCCGGGTCGGAGAAGAGGTGGATGTAGTTCTCGAGTCCGACGAACAAGGTGTCGACACGGTAGGCGTCTTCGTTCGTGAGGCTCGACCCGAACGCGACCAGGAGCGGCCAGAGCACGAACACCGCGTAGAGGGCGGCGCCGGGCAGCGCGAACAGGAGGAAATGGAGCGGGTTGCGCAGGATCTTCCGGCGCTTGGTCTGCGTGTTCATGGAGGCGTCTTCGCTTCTCGAGCATCTCGTCGGGAAGGGGAACGGCCTAGGACGGAGGCCGTCCCCTTCCCCTTGCGGGACGCGGTTACTTCTGCGCGGCGGCGTACTGCTCGTCGAGGTACTTCGCGAACTGCTCGGGCGTGGTCTTGCCCGTGAGCAGATCGACGTTCGCCGCGATCATCTTGTCGTTGAACCCAGGAGGAAGCGCACCGTCGCCGGTGATGTTGCCCCAGGCCGGCACTGTCGCCTCAGCGGAGGTGGCGAGGTCGTACGCGGCCACCATCTCGGTGTAGAGCGCACCGACGCCGTCGGGGATCGTGTAGTCCTTCACGGTGACGATTCCGCCGTCGACGATGGCGGAGGCGTCGAGGTTCTCCTTGTCGGTCGCGAAGGCGAGCGCCCATTCCTTGGCGAGGTCGACGTGCTCCGAGTTCGCGTTCACGTTCATTCCGGCACCGGTGACGACCGGAAAGGCCGGCTTGCCCGCATCGCTCGGCCACCCGAAGACGCCGATGTTGTCCAGCTTCTTGCCGTCGGCTGCGGCAGTGAACCACGACCCCATCGGGTACATGGCCGCCTTGCCGTCGATGAATGCCTGCTCGAGGTCGGCGTAGGTCCGGGTCATACCGTCGGGGTCCGCGAGGCCGTCCTTCATGATCGACGACACCTTCTCGGCTGCGCCGACGAACTCGGGGTCGGTGAACTTGACCTCGTCCTTCTCACGCTTGAGGAACCATTCCGGGTCGTCGATGAGCACGTCGGCGGAGACGGCGGCGTTGAGCGCGAAGGCCGTCGCCCAGGTGTCCTTGCCGCCGCCGCCGATCTCGAACGGGGCGATGCCGGCCGCCTTCAGCGCGGCTGCGTCCTCGATGAGTTCGTCGTACGTCTTCGGCGGGGCGCTGATGCCGGCCTGCTCGAAAAGGTCCTTGTTGTAGTAGACGAGCGGGATGGCCTGCGCGGCGGTCGGGATGCCGTAGAACTTGCCGTCGATGGTACCCGAGGTGAAGTCGGTGATTCCCGCTGCCTCCAGTTCCTCGCGGCTGTACTCCGCGAGCTCACCCTTCTGGGCAAGGCCGTTCGCGATGCCTGCGGCGAAGATGTCGGGTGCCTGGCCCGACGCGAACAGCTGCTGCGCGTAGGCCGGGGTGTTCTCGCCGACGACCTTCTTGATCGTCACGCCTGGGACCTCCTTCGAGGCGCGGGCGATCGCGGCATCCCAGTACTCCGGGGTCAGGTTCGGGGATTCGGAGACGAGGAAGGTCAGGGTGACGTTGTCGTCAGAGCCGGAGGAAGCGGACCCGCCGGCGGTGCAGCCGGTGAGCGCGATGGCGGCCGCGGCGACGGCACCCAGGGCCAGGTACCGCGTCTTACGTCGTTGTATACGCACGAGTGTCTCTTTTCTCGGGGTGGGGTGTGCGGCGCGATGTGGGGTGCGACGCAATGAAGCAGGTTTACCAAAGTAGTTTTCGTATTCTCTCCGGCTCGGGTAGTTTTGCAGGAGGCAGGGGTGCTGTCAACCCTATATTTCTGCTAGCGTTTGGGGATTGCGAGCACTCTGACGATTCAGAAATGAGATTCACTATGTCGGTCAACGATGTCGGCTCGGGCACTGCGTACGCGGGGGACTCCTCCGCGTTGCGCAGGATGAACGTCGTCGCAGTGCTGCGCCTCCTCTACTCCGCGCAGGCGGACCCCGGTCTCCGCAGCGGCGAGGGCGATGGTGCAGACCGGTACACCGTCACCGAGATCGCGCAAGCGGCGGGAATTTCGCGGCCGACCGCCGAAGACGTGGTGGACGCGCTGATCGGGCAGGGCTGGCTGGTCGAGGCGCCACCGAACCCGCGTGGTGGACGACGTCAGGCCGGTCGGCCCGCTCGGACGATCCGGTTCGATTCCCAAGCCGGCTGCGTGGCCGGGATCGATCTCGCGCCGCACTGGGTACGGGCGCTCATCTCCGATCTGGCCGGCACGGTGATCGGACGGGCCGACTATCCCGTTGCCGACGGGGCTACCGCGGAGGAGCGTGGCGCCGCCGCCCGCACGGCGATCACGGAGGCACTCCGCCTTGCCGGCCGCGACTCCGACCAGATCCTCGCCGCGACCGCCTCGACGGTCGGCATCGCGCGCGCCGACGGCCAGGTCGTCCGCTCGACGATCCCCGAAATGATGGGGCAGAACATCGCCGAGATGCTCGGGCAGTTCCTTCCAGTCCCCGTGCACGTGGCGAACGACATGCGCGCCGCCGTCCTCGGCGAGTACTGGGTCGGTGCGGCCGCAGGGTGCGACAGCGCCGTCTACCTGCACGTGGGACGACGCCTCGGATCCGCGTATCTCATCGATGGTGTCTCACCGTTGGGCCATCACGGTGCCGCTGGGGAGATCCCACCGGAATCCGGTCGCCGGCTGATCCATGCATACCGCAAGCTCGTGAGCTTCACTGGGGTCGACGTCGATGCGCTTCCGGATGATCGGGTGCTCGGGATCGATCCGTTGACGGTCTTCGAAGCAGCGCAGCGGGGTGAGGCCGACGCGCAACAGGCCGTCGTGGACTTCGCGGACGAATTCGCCGAGGGCATCGAAGGGCTCGTCATCACCGTCGATCCCGAGGTCGTCGTCGTCGGCGGCGGGGGCGTGGTCGCCGGCGACATCGCGGCGGAAGCTATCCGCTCCCGCCTCTCCCGAGTGTGCATGTTCGAGCCGCGCGTGGTCGTCTCACCGCTCGGCGAGAGCGCCGCCGCAATCGGCGCGGTGCGTCTCGCGCTGAACAGGATCGAGGAGAACCTGTTCACGAATCCCTTCGCCCATGCGAACACCGCCGAGAAGGCCGGATGAACGACACTGCCGGATACATCACCGCGATCGGCCCTGGATCCGGTGCACGCCGGCCCGCGCGATCGTGGCTGCGCTCTGACGCGCCGTTCCTGTCACTCGACGGACCGTGGCGCTTCCGACTGCTGCCGGGGGCTCCGGGTTCCGTCGGCGCACCGGACGCCCTGCCGGCGGGCGAGGCGGTCGACGGGTTCGCCGCTCCGACGTTCGACGACTCCGACTGGACCACGATCGAGCTGCCCTGCCACTGGGTGCTCGCAGCCGACGGCGCATTCGGATGGCCCGAGTACACGAACAGCCAGTTGAGCATCCCGATCGATCCGCCCTTCGTGCCCGACGAGAATCCGACCGGGGACCACCGCCGAACCTTCGACGTGCCGGCCGACTGGCTCGACCCGCTCCGGTTCGAGGCAGTGGTGCTCCGGTTCGACGGCGTGGAGTCGATCTACCGGGTGTGGGTGAACGGGCGCGAGATCGGTGTCGGGGTCGGCTCCCGGCTCGCGCAGGAGTTCGACGTGTCCTCCGCACTGCATCCCGGGCTCAACACCATCGCCGTTCGTGTGCATAAGTGGTCGGCCCAGACGTTCGTCGAGGACCAGGACCAGTGGTACCTTCCCGGCATCTTCCGGGACGTGAGCCTGCAGGCGCGACCCATCGGCGGCATCGACGACGTGTGGCTGCGGACGGCGTTCGACCCGACGACGGGGAGTGGCGAGATTCTGCCAGAGGTCGTCGCCGCCGACGCGGCGTACCCGATCCGGCTGCGGGTTCCCGAGCTCGACGTCGACGTGAGCTGGCCGACGGCCGACGACGTGCGGCCCGTGCGCATCGCGGCGGTCGCACCCTGGTCAGCCGAGATCCCCCGCTTGTACGAGGCATCCGTGGCCAGCGCGACCGAGACGATCACGCTGCGCGTGGGATTCCGCACCGTGCAGATCGTCGACGGCGAGATCAGGGTCAACGGCACCCAGGTGATCTTCAACGGCGTGAACCGGCATGAGACGCACCCCGACCACGGCAGGGTGTTCGACGAGGCCTGGGTGCGCGAAGAGTTGCACCAGATGAAGCGGCACAACGTGAACGCGATCCGCACGTCGCACTATCCGCCGCATCCGCGGGTGCTCGACCTCATCGACGAGGTCGGATTCTGGGTCGTACTCGAGAACGATTACGAATCGCATGCGTTCGGCAAGGCGGAACCCGTCCAATGGGAACGGAATCCGAGCGGCGACCCGCAATGGCGCGACGCCGTCGTCGATCGGATGCGCCGCACGGTCGAGCGTGACAAGAACCATCCGAGCGTGATCATCTGGTCGCTCGGCAACGAGTCTCACACCGGCGAGAACCTCGCCGCTGCGGCCAACTGGGTACGCGCACGCGACCCGGAGCGGCCGGTGCACTACGAGGGCGACTATCAAGGCCGCTACACCGACATCTACTCCCGGATGTACACGTCCGTCGCCGACGTGCGCAGCATCTGCAGCGACGAAGACGGATCAACCCCGTGGGCCACCGACTTCGCCGAAGCGGCGAGGGTGCGAAAACGCCCCTTCCTGATGGCCGAGTACGGCCACGCGATGGGCAACGGCCCCGGCGGCCTCGCGCGCTACGAAGAACTGGTACGTGCGCGCAACGCCGACGGCAGCCGGAGGTACCCCCGATTGCACGGCGGGTTCATCTGGGAGTGGCGTGATCACGGCATCCGGCAGACGACCCCCGACGGCGAGGAGTACTTCGCCTACGGCGGCGATTTCGGCGAACGCGTGCACGACGGCAACTTCGTGCTGGACGGGCTGGTGTTCTCCGACGGCACGCCGAGCCCCGGGCTGCTCGAGTTCGCTGCCGTCGTCGCCCCGGTCGAATTCGGCACGCCAGAGGTGCACGACGACCACGTCACAGTCGGGGTGCGCGGGCACGCAGGCGTCGACATCGCGCCCGTGCAGTTCACCGGCCGTGTGGAGATCGACGGTGCGCCTGGGGAAGAGGTTCCGGTGCTGGACACGGGATCCGAGTCGCCGCTCGCTGCGGGCGAGTGCCGGTCGCTGCGCATCACGCTGCCGCAGCTCGCCGACGAGCAGGAGATCTGGGTGACGATCGATGCGCGCTACGACGCCGATCTTCCCTGGGCCGGAGCCGGACACATCGTCGCCGTCACGCAGTTCGACCTCACCCGCCAGCGCGTGCACGACCACGCCCGAGCGGAGGCGCCGCCGCCCCCGGCTGTGACCTCGCCGGCATCCGGCGCGCACCGGGCGACCCTCGGGCCCGCGTCCTTCGCCGGCGGCCGCCTGACCTCGCTGGCCGGGCTGACCACCGGGCCTGTGCGCTGCGAACTGTTCCGGGCGCCGACCGACAATGATCGCGGCGCGGGCGCCGTCGACTCCACTCGATACGACCCGATGCTCCCGGTCGACTACCGGCACGCGACCGTCGATCCCCCGCACGCCGACGTCTGGACACGGGACTACTTGCACCTGCTCGTCGGCCGCGTCGAGTCTGTGGAGGTCTTCGCAGAGGGCCTGCGGACGCGTAGCCGATGGGCGCCACCCAACTCGCGGCACGCCGTCACGCTGACCGAGACGTGGCAGCTGCACCGGGGGGAACTCTGGGTGAGGTTCGACTTCGAGCCGACCTCCGACTGGCCCTACATCTGGCCGCGGCTCGGCGTCCGCCTCGATCTCCCGCGCGAGGTGGACGGCGCACGCTGGTTCGGCACCGGCCCGGGCGAGTCCTACCCCGACACCGACCACGCGGTGCGCGTCGGACGCTTCGCCGCGGACATCGATGCGCTGAGCGTTCCCTACGCGCGACCGCAGGAAACCGGACACCGTGCCGGGCTGCGCGAGTTGACGCTCACCGCGAACGGCGTGCCTCGCGTGCGACTCGACACGCCTCCGGACCTGCAGGGCCGCTGGCCCGGGTTCACGCTCACACGTCATACCGCGCAGGAACTGGCACAGGTGCGGCATCCGTACGAGTTGCCCGCGCCGAGCGCGTCCCACCTGTACCTCGATGCCGCCCAGAACGGGATCGGGTCGCGGTCGTGCGGTCCCGACGTGTGGCCGGGCGACATGCTCAGCAGTGCGGCACGGACGATCGTGGCGCGGATCCGGGCACTGTCGTAGCGATCCGCGTCAGTCCTGCGAGGGCCCCTGGGGCGCGGTGAACACGCGTCCGAGGATGGCGCTCTTGAACTGCTGCGCGGTGAGGTCGACGTGTTCGGTCATGAGGCGGACGGCGAGCGCCGTGTCGCCGTCCGCGATCGCCGCCGCGATCGCGACGTGCTGATCCGCTGCGGCGCTGACGGATCCACCGGCGGTGCTGGCCAGCGCGATGACGCTGATCTGTTGCTGGAGGCGCTGCACGGCATCGAGGCATCCCAGCATGAAGGTGTTCGCCGCAGCCTCGCCGATTGAGCGGTGGAACACGGCATCCGCCCGGTTGAAATCCTCGAGGTCGCCGGCGGCGAGTTCCCGGGTGTGCTCGGCTGCCTCCCGGATCGCCCTCACCTGCGCCGGGGTCGCCCTGCGGGAGGCGAGATCGGTGGTACTGAGCTCGACGAAGCGACGGAACTCGAATATCTCACCCACCTGGTCGGGGTCGGCGGGCAGGAACCCGGAAATCGAGGCGCCCCAAGGCGCCTCCGGCGGCCGGGCCACATAGATGCCCCGGCCGCGCTGGACGGAAAGCCGTCCAAGCGCCGAGAGGATCTTCACCGCCTCCCGGACGATGGTCCGCGACATCCCGACGATTTCGGCGAGTGCGCTCTCGGTGGGCAGGCGCGTCCCGGGCGGCAGTTCCTGCTCGACGATGTACTCGAGGATGCGCTCTGCGGCGATCTCGTAGCCGGGACGGTAACCGGATGCCGGCGCCGGCGCGTCGAGTTCGGCCCCTGCCTCAGATGCCACGTTCACCCTCCCTGGGGGTCGCTGCGTCCGAGCCTATTACAGCAACGGCAGGGCGCCCGGCGCCGCTCGTGGAGCGGCACCGGGCGCGTCTGGGGTCGGTCACGCGGCGTCAGCCTCGCGCCACGGTGATTACGGCTTCAGCCTCTACCTGGGAGCCGGCGATCGTGCCCGTCACTGTGAACCAGCCCTCCTTCGCGACGTCATCCTCGGAGATGGGCTCCCACTCGACCGCGACGGCCTTCGTACTGCCGTCCGAGTACACGGCGTCAACCTGCGCGGGCAGCATGGGGATACTTCCGACCGTGGTGTCGACAGGGAGCGAGACGGTGTCCACGACCGTGCTGGCTTTCTGCGGGCCGTACACCTGGAACTCGACCAAGCCACTCTCCCCGCCGACTGCGACGTTGTCATACGTCTGGTTCGGATCGATGGTGAACTTCATCCAAGAGGTCGTGACCGGGCTGTCCAGCTTCACAAGGTTGTCGGGCTGCCCGTCCCACCGGATGTCCTTCACCAGCTTGCTGCCGCCTTCCCACTCAATGAGGCCCTCGCCGGCGTGATCGACGAGCGCGCCGCGATCGACGAGGTTGACCCGATCGATCTCGATCGGCGACGGGAAACGCAGCGTGATCGAGGGCTTGGCGTCCGCCTTCTTCGCGGCCCACGTCGTTGCTCGGTTGTCGTCGATCGCCATGGTGCCGACGTAGCGCGGGTCCTGATTGTTCCCGTTGGAGTCACCGGTTCGGTCGCGCACGGACGAGACGGTCACGTCCGCCAGGCCGGCGAGGTTGTCTCCCGCGGCCTTCAGCTTCGCTGCGCCCGAGCGGATGGTCACGCCGTCGAGTTCGACGACGGCTTCGACCGTCGACGTGAACGTACCGGTGATCGGTTCACCGAGCACGATCGTGTCGCTGCCAGGCACCTGCTTCAGCCGGCTGTCGCCGAACTCGTAAGAGATGTCTGCCTTCGACAGGTTCGCCATGTCGCCGGTGTTGAGCGTCCCCTCGAGCGACGCGACGACGGGAGCACCGACGCGGATTTCGTCCGCGGAGAGCTTCAGGCTCACCTCGGTGAGGAACGTCGGCAGCGAGATCCGCCCCTGGGCGTCGACGTTCACGTACAGGTAACTGCTCGCGCGGTACCCCTCGTGATCGGCGGTCGCGGTGATCTTCGACCGCCCTGCGGCGACGGCCGTGACCCTGCCGGTGGCGTCGATCGTGGCGACATCCGGGTTCTCGCTCTCGAACGACAGCTCGGACGGGTCAAGGCTGATCCCCGCGTCCTGGAATGAGCGTCCCTCGACCTCGACCTGCGCGGTCTTCGCGTCGTCGGCGACTGCTGCATCGAGGCGGATGCTGCCGAGCGCCGTCAGGTCTCGCAGCGAACCGATCCGCACCTCGAGTACGTCCACCGGGCTGCCGTTCTGGCCGCCCTCCGGGAACGACACCCGTACGTAGCGCGCCTGCACGCTGTCGTGTGCGGGATCGACGGGGTAGTCGTAGTAATTGCCCTCCTGCTCCCATCCGTACAAGGTGGTGTCGTTCTTCGGCACGGCCTTGGTGTTCCGCGACGTGGGCAGGCCTCCTCCAGACAATTCAGTCGTCTGCGTGCCCGTGGTCCACTCGGTCCCGTCCTTGCTGTACTCGATCTTGAGCTTCTGCGGCGCGTTCGTGTAAGTGACGTTGTCGGCGTTCGGCATGTGGTGATCGAAGAACACGTTCACCCGTGAAAGCTCCTGCAGCGACTTCAGGTCGTAGGTGATGCTGCCGGCCTCCCCGCCGGGGATCCGCCACCGGGACGTGTTCGCCCCGGAGGCGTCGTTGATGACGCCGTCGGAGAGGTCCTTCGCGTCTACCGCGTCGGTTGTCACCTCTGGTACCAGGCCGGCCGCGGCGTTGGCATCCGGCTGCACCGTGACGAAGTTCCGGGATGCCGTGAAAGTCTTCCCGTTCACCGTGATGTCTGCCCAGTATGCGTACATCGTGGGCTTGTCCACGGTTCCAGTGGCTCGAAGCTCGCCGTCGGCCACCGAGAACGGCACAGTGCTGGCCGGAACCTCACGGATGTCGATCTTTCCGCCGGGGACGTCCCGGCGGCCATCGACGGTCGCGTAGTGGTAGGTCACCTTCGACGACGAGACGACGTCGACGCCGCCGCCCTTCTCGGTGTACCCCGTGAAGCCGACCTCCACCCGCTCGCGCGCGTCGAGCTCCTTCCAGAATCGCGCTCCCCCGGTCGACATCTCGATGCCGGTGAGCGGCAGGTTCGGCGAGATCGCGCCGTCGCGGACGATCACCGGGTAGGTGTCCTTCTTCACCTGCGGCGCGTTCACTCCGTCGTCGTAGGTCGCTGTGACGGTGATCGTGGCGGTGCCGTCGGCACCGGCATGGATGACGCCGCTCTTCCCACTCGGACTCGCCACGCTCGGGTTGTCTGTCGTGAAGGTGAGCTTCGCCGGGGCGAGCACGTTCGTGTAGCCGTTCATGTAGCTCTCCGCCCGAAGCTTGAGCAGCTGAGGTTCCTGCTGGCTGCTGAAGACCTTGACGCTCGACAGCCGGTACTCGCGGGTGTTGTCCTTCGTGGTGACCTTGATGACCGTGTCGATCGGGTCCGTCCGCACCGAGGAGGTGTCGATGTCCACGTAGTAGCCGGCGTCCGTCTTCGCCGTGGTGAACGGAAGTGCCCTACCCTTGTTCAACCACTCGACCTTGGCGATGTCGTGGGTGAAAGGTCCAACCCTCTGCAGAGTTTCAGCGCCGTCGAGCCCGGACTTCGCGGTGCCCTTGATCTGGTTCTCGATCAGGTGCAGGTACACGTACTGATCGCGGGCCATCGCGTAGCCCCAGTCGGGTCCTTGGCCGAAGGCGATCGCCTTCTGCGGGTCCTCGAACCAGCCGGGCTTGCGCTCATAGTCGAGCGTGTAGGGCGTGGTGCCGTAGAGCGACTCACGCAGGTCGGGGCCTCCGCGGTTGTCCATCCAGGTGATGATGCCCTGTCGCATGTCCGAGAGCTGCTGCGACGAGATCGGGACCATCGAGAAGATGTTCGTGTTGTCGAGGTTGCTGCTCAGGTTGTCCATGCCGCGGGTCACCGTGATCGACGAGTCGTAGTTCATCACGTAGCCGTGGCCGTACTGGTTGATGAGCTCCTTGGTCGCCTCGCGCCAGTCGTCGCGCTCGTTGCCCTTCGCGTACTGGGTCCAGACGTCGAGCGCGGTGGTGTAGGGGTCGTTCCACTCCTCGTGCGCGACCTTGCGACCCTGCTTCAGGATGCCGTTGACCCAGCCGCCCTCGTTGTAGGGCTCGGCGTTCCAGAAGGGCCGCTCGTGCAGGGTGATGTCCTGGTCGCCGGTCTGCGCGTTCGGGTTCGCGTCGATGAGCACCCGGTCGTTGTAGTTGCGAGCCGAGCTCCAGGCGATATCCGTGTTGGAGTACGACTCGGGGCCGCCGTCGGCGAACAGGTACCACGGGTCGTAACGGGCGACGAGGTTCTGGATGTCGCTCTCGAGGATCTCGCGTCCTTCGTAGAGCGAGGAGACATAGACCCCGAACTTCATCCCGTACCGTTCCGCGGCGTCTTTGGCCTGCTGCACACGGTCTTTCACCTGCCAGGCGCCGTCGGTTGACTGCTCCAGCGCACCGTACTTGAACAGCTTGTTGCCGTCGTTCGGCGTGAGGTTGGCGTTCGGTGACGGCCAGTAGTAGACGGTGTTCTGCAGGCTCTCGGTGGAGAGCATGGTCATGCCCATCTCCTTCGCCGTGCGCGCCCACTCGTCGTAGTTGTAGTTCGGGTCGTACAGGTTGGGCATCGTGCCCGTGGTGTGCGAGAGCGCCGACATCTTGCCGTCGATGAACCAGTCGACCGGGTTCTCCTTGACGGTGATCGTGTACTTCCTTGTCGCCGTGGCGCCGTCGGCATCGGTGACTTTCACGGTGAAGGCGTAGTCCTTGCCGTTCTTGCCCTGGGCGCCGTCCTTCACGGTGCCGGTGATGCTGCCGTCAGCGGCGAGCGTCAGCCCGGGCGGAAGCTCTCCGTCCGTGACCTTCCACTCATATCCCGGTGCGCCACCGGCCGCCTGAAAGGTGAAGGCGGAGGCCTGCGGCGCGATGCCGGAGGTGTTCCGTTTTCCATCCAGTGTCGCGGTCATGGCGACGTAGGGGTTCTCGTCGTACCCGTAGGGCAGGACGTTGGCCGGGTAGTCGTTCGCAGGAACGTTCGCGTTGCGCTGCGTGAATGCGTCCTTGTCCACGTCGAGTCCACGCGTGACGATCTCGAGCTCATCCGTCGCGCTGGAGGATGCCGAGTACGTCAGTCCGGGGACGGTGTTGCCGTTCGCATCCGAGATGCGCGAGTAGAACCCGAGGAAGTTCTTGCTGGCCCCGGGGTTCTTGTGCTGAATCTGGATGACCAGTTCGTTCCAGCCAGCTTTCAGCTGCACGGCGTAGCGCGTGCCGGATTTGCTCACCCGGCCAGGGACGGAAGTCTGCGCTCCCACCTTCTCGTCGTTGGCGAACACGGAGTAGACACCGGAGCCGCCGAGCTGCCATTGCACGGTCTGTGCCGTCGGGCTGTAGACGTGCGTTGCGGCGAGCACCCACTTGTCGACGGTGGGCTGCCCCTGTTTGACGTCGAAGTAGCCCATCAGGTCGTTGTAGTCGTCGTAATTGCGGTTGAAGATCCGGTCGTCGAAGTACTGCCAGCGCGACTTCTCCGCACCGCCCGGGGCGACGACCTCATGGCCGAGAACGGCCGTGGGGGCGTCCGTCCCCTGGATCACGGGAACCGTGAACGGCCCGGAGACGAGCCACTGATTGAGATACGGTGCGGTGCCGGTCGTCTGCATGGCCAATGCGGGCTGTAGTGGCAGCAAGCACCCGGCGACCGCGGCAGCGGCGATGAGCGCGCCCCCCGTTCGCTTCCGGATTCTGCGGGATCTGGTCATGGTGATGTCCTTCTCTTCATCGAGGGGCAGATGTATCAGATTCAAGCGAACGTTCCCGCCGAGTAGACCAGATACATTGCACGATCCGCAAGACACATCGCAAGAATGCGCCTGATCAACCTGATTCATTCGCGCTGGCGCCGAGCGGCTCGACTCGTTGACAGGCCGCCCCTCCGACCGCGCACTAGGCTTCTGACGTTATGGGCAGCGATTCAGGAGAGGCGCGCACGCGGGTCACGCTGCGCGAGATCGCGGAGCACGCCGGCGTCTCGGTCGCCACTGCGTCGTATGTGCTCTCCGGCACCCAGAAGCCCGGCGCGCGGTTCTCCGACGAGACAGCGGAGCGGATCCGGCGTTCTGCCGCCGAACTTCGATACCTGCCCAATCGAATGGCGCGGTCGGTCCGGACCGGCCGCACCGGTGTCATCCAGCTCGTCCTGCACATGCTCGGCGACCCCTGGACCCAGGACATCGCGGAGACCTTCACCGCGCGGGCGCCCGAGCATGGACTTACGACCCTGATCGCATTGGACTCCGATTTCGCGGCAGCGCTCGCGCGCAGCGAGTTCGACGCGGCATTCGTCGCGGCAGCCGGCGTGTCGGAGCCCGCTCAGTGGCGCGAAGCGCTCGGCGCGTTGGCGCGCAAGGTCGCGGTGTACTCACCGACGCTGGAGCCCGACGGCTTCGACGTGATCCGGTTCGATGAGCGCCGGGCTGCGCGGCTGGCCGTCGACCACCTCATCGAGCGCCATCGGCGGGTCGCCTGCCTGGTGGGTGCAAGTGCCGCCGACGAACCGGACGGAGGCGTGCGTCGCCGGGCGTACATCGAGGCGATGACGGACGCCGGCCTCCCGATCGAGGCTGGATTCCTCATGGAGTTCGAGAAGGACGTGCTGGACACATACCGGGCGGCACGGGCACTGCTGAGCCGGCAGGATCCTCCCACAGCGGTCTTCGCCGAGGCCGACTTCGCGGCGTTCGCGACCGTGCAGACAGCTCGCGAACTCGGCCTGCGCGTGCCCGAGGATGTCGCTGTGATCGGCATCGGCGACTCCGGGCTGGCCCAGCGGTCGGGGATGAGTTCAGTCGGCGCCATGGACATGCGAGAGCGCGTTGTCGACTTCGTGCTGGAGCGCGCGCTCGATGCCGCAACACCGCAGAGCCGGGTGCTCGACCTCGATCCGGTGCTGTTCTCACGGGACTCGACCCGCGCGCAGCACTGACCGGAAACAGGTCTTGACACAAACACCGGCCCTCGCCAACATGTGCTTAATCGTCTAAGCACATGTCGAGCTGGAAGCAGGCACGGGCAAAACCCCCGCCAGGCGATACCGACAGCCGGTTCATCGACGAACCGGATTCCCCAAGGAGCATCATGAAACACGATCCAAGGAAACCGATGGCGATGATCGGCGTGACCGCGCTGATCACCACGATCATGGCGCTCGGCGCAGGCGCAGGCGCCGCGCAGGCGCAACAGGCGACCGGTACGGCGCCGTTCATCAATTCGTGGCTCGTATCGGGACCATTCGACACCGCGGTCGCCGACGAGATCTACGGATGCACGGCTGCGGAGGAGACCAATCTCGCCAGGACGGCGAAGGCCACAGCGTCCTCGTCCCTCTCTGCGAACCCGGCGGCACAGGTCAACGACGGCGACATCCGTAAGCAGTGGGTTGCTGAGAACGACCTTGCGCCGACGGTCACGCTGACATGGGCGACCCCGATCTCGCTCAACGAGGTCCGGCTGGCGCAGTGGGGCGACGGCCGACACGTCAACAAGTACTACGACCTGACCTTCACGCTGGCGGACGGGTCCACGGTGACCTCGCCCCGGGTGAACAGCACGTCGAGTTCACCGTCCGCTCCCACGGTCTACACCCACCCGGAGACACTCGCCGACGTGTCGTCGATGACAATCGCGATCGATCGAGGCCTCACGCCCTACCCGACGATCACCGGGCTCTCCGAGGTCGAGGTGTACCAGCGTGGCGAGCCGTCGCCCGGCGACAAACCGATCAACCCCGCGCTCGGCGCCGCGTTCGGCGACGACGCGGAGTCGAACGACTGGGAGTACTTCGACGACCGGGTCTACAACCGCAACTACGACGACTACCAGGACCTGTACGGGTATTTCGAGGTGAAGCAGGGGGAGGATACGCGCAACAAGTTCCTCTATGCGCACACCTACGTGTACAGCCCCGAGGCCCGCAAGGCGTTCGTGAACGTGGGCGCCAGCGGCTCGTACCGGCTGTATGTGAACGACGACTGCATCACCGCTCCCAGCACGCCCGTGGAGGTGCAGAAGGACCTCACGCGCCGGGAGGTCGGCCTCAAGAAGGGGTGGAACAAGGTCCTCCTCCAGATCCAGCACACCTACACCGAGGATGTCAATGCCAACGGCGTCCCCGTGGGCAAGGACCAGAACGTCGCGTTCCTCGGCTTCTACGGGAGGGTCGGCGACCAGGACGGCAACCGCATCGACGGCATCGTAAGCTCCGTGAACGGGCCGTCCGAGGAGCTGAAGATCGACACCACCGGTCTGAAGTCCGCGGGCAAGGGCGGGAAGGGCCTTCCAGCCCAGCAACTGCCCACCGGCTACCTCGAGTGGCCATACGTCTGGAACAAGTCGGTCACGAACAAGAAGTACGGGGTCTCGGCCTCGGCGTTCCAGTTCCTCGCGAGCGGCGGGGAGCCGGGATACACCTGGAAGCTCATTGACGGCAACCTGCCCGAGGGCCTCGAGCTGAACGCGGACGGGACGATCGCCGACGGGCTCGTCAACGGGAAGGCCGACCTGGCAAGTCGCAAGGGCATCATCAGCCCCGACGCGAAGACCGGCGACTACGACTTCACTCTCCAAGTGACCGACCGCGAGGGCACGGTGGCGACGAAGGAGTTCACGCTGACGGTGAAGGATCGGCCGAATCGCAGGTTCGAAGAAGGCCGGGTCAGCGCCCTCACCCACGCAGCGCCGATGTACAGCTACTTCGTCGACCCGGGCTACTCGTTCGACCAGTGGGCCGCACGCGCCAAGGCTCAGGGTCTGTCGATGGTGTCGGTCGAGGCGTTGCAGCAGAACTACCACTGGCCTTCGAAGTTCTCCGACCCCGCAGGCGAGCGGCAGAAGTACCTCCCCAAGGGTGAGGACGGCAACGTCGTCGACGGCTTGAAGCCGATGGTCGACGCCATCCGCCGCTACGGCATGGACGTCGGCATCTACTACGCCACCGAGGGCGGCGGCCTGCAGCACTTCTCCACCGACGTGCTCGTTCAGAACGTCGAGGACCTGCTCGAGCGCTACGATCCGCGCTACCTCTACTTCGACGGTCCGCAGTCGATGCCGAACGCCAACTACGACGTGATGTACAGCGCCGTGCGCAACCACAGCGCCGACGTGGTCATCGACTCCAATGCCTGGGGCGAAGAATACGGCGACCCCGACCTCCGCACGAATGAGGCCTCCCACATCTTCTCCAACGCAAGCGCCAACCACTTGGTCAAGCGCACGCCGATGGAGCCGTGGAAGATCCTCGGTACGAGGAACCAGGACTCGCCCTACTATCCGCAGCGCGACGATTTCCGTCTGGTGGCGCAGGAAACGATCATGAACGCCGGCCGCGGTTACGTCGACAACAACGACCAGACGATCGTGGACGGACGAGGTCCGAATTGGCACTCGCCGGAGGAGATCGTCACCCGCTATCCCAAGGGTGCGCAGGAGTTCATCGACGTCCGCGAGCAGATGGGCGCTTGGTTCGCTCCGAAGCCGGGCATCAACCTTCTGGAGTCGGTCACCGGTACGACACCGTTCTTCCTCCCCGGTTACGGCTACGAAGACGATGGGGTGGGCAACTACGAGAAGTTCGCGCACCCGAACGCAACGACCGGCCCGCAATGGGGCTATGCGACAGCACGTGACAACAACATGTACCTGCACATCCTCAGCGGGCCCGACGGCAAGAAGGGCTTCGGGGCGATCCAGGACGGGAAGCTGACCATCGGCGGCCTCGAGCACGACGTCACCGCGGTCACGCACCTGAACACCGGAAAGGCGATCTCGTTCTCGCAGGACGGAGACACCGTCTCCCTCGAACTGTCCACTGTGTCTGCAGACCCCATCGACACGATCATCAAGCTCGAGACTGACAGCACCGCCCGCAAATACACCCTGACTGAGGCCACGATCGACGCCGAACCGCTCGGTGCGGGCCGGCTGAAGCTCATCGCAGGCGGGTACATGACCTACCCGGCACTGCCAGCCAAGCTCGACAAGGTGGTCTTCAGCGCCCCAGACACCCCTGTGGCGAAGGTCAACGCGAACGGTGTGGTCATCCCGCGGGAGAACGGATCGGTGAAGGTCGAGCTCGCCGTGACCTCCGGTCAGGTGACCAAGAAGGCTCAGGTCGAGGTGACCGTCAAGGACGGCGTGGCATACATCGGCGACGACCTGTCGTCGGCGGTGCTGCGGATCGGTGGCAAGGAGACATTCGGCACGTTCCCGACCGGCGCACAGCCGATGTACTCCCTCGAGGGGCGTGCCGGGCACGGACAGTCGGTACGGCTGGATGCCGCGAAGGTCACCTGGCACGCCGGCATTGTGGACGTCAACGGCGGCACCAAGACCGAGCCGGTCGCGATCACCGAGGTGGACACGTTCGGGTTCGCGAAGGGCAGGATGACCACACCGCGGGTCGCCGAGCCGACGAAGGCCGCAGTCTGGGCCGAAGTTGTGCTGGACGGCAAGACCGTCACGAGCAACCGGGTCTTCCTCGATCTGCTGCCCACCCGCGACGTCGCAACAGCCGCCACGGTCACGACCAGTGACGCGTCGGATGACGCGGGCAACCTCACCGACGGCATCCTCATCGACGCCACCCACCTGGGTGGGTCTGGTTGGAGCACGGCCGCTGACGGCGCCTCGTGGGTGCAGTTCGATCTCGCCGCGCCGACCGAGCTCTCCAGCGTCGGCCTGGCGTTCAACGAGGTGGGACAGCGCTATGTGAACACTCCGCGCAAGCTCGTCATTCAGACCAGCATCGACGGCGAGAACTGGACGGACGCGCACTCCGCGACTGGCCCGAGCGGTGCGGTCTTCTGGGGCAACGTCAACTCCTACCCGGTGACCGGAACCGCGCAACACGTTCGGGTCGCCTTCCCCGAGGGGTCGGCCGGTACATCGCTCGACCTGCTCGAGGTGCAGATCCAGGGCGCGTACGAGTGACCGGCCGGGCGAGCAATTCGGTCCAGCCGAAACTCGGCGACGACCGACGCGTTGGAGCAACCGACGTAGAGGGAGGAGCGACCGAGACGGTGAAATAGCATCCGCCGTTGCGCGGATCGGCCCGGCGTCCCATATCTGGGGCGCCGGGCCGATGCTGTCGCTCTGCCGCGAGTCAGCCGCCGTCCGTCTGCGGGCGTACGCGGAGGTGAGTGACCCCGCCGTCCACATCGAGCGCGGTCCCGGTCGTCGATGCCGATCGAGGCGAAGCGAGGAACACGATCGAGAGCGCGACCTCTTCGGGAGTGACCATCCGCCCAGTGGCCTGCCGCGCATCGAGGGCGGCGCGCTCTGCGACGGGGTCTGCGAACCGCAGCAGCATCCGCTCGACGAATGGAGTGGAGACCGTGCCGGGGCACACGCAGTTGACGCGGATGCCCTCGCGCACGTGGTCGGTCGCCATCGCGAACGTCAGCGCGAGGGCCGCACCCTTGGAGGCGCTGTACAGGGCGCGCTGCGGGAGTCCGTTCAGGGCGGCGATCGAGCTGACGTTGACGATCGCCGCAGCGCTGGACTCGCGCAGCGACGGCAGCGCCGCCGCGGACACGCGCGCCATGCCGATCACGTTGACGTCGAGCACTCGCGCCCAGTCATCGTCGGAATTCTCCTCGACCGTGCCGACAGCACTGATGCCGGCGTTGTTCACGACGATGTCGATACCGCCGAGCTCCGCCCGCACACGACCGATCGCGGCGTCGACCGATGCGCGGTCGGTGACATCGCACGGGACGCCGAGCAGCCCTTCAGGGAGACCCTCGATCACCGGATCGAGGACGGCGACCCGCGCGCCGCGGTCGGCGAACTCGTGGGCGGTCGCCAGCCCGATTCCGCTCGCACCGCCTGTCACGATGGCGACTAGACCGTCGAACTCGTTCGCGTTCATGCCTGCCGCACCTCCTGTCGCGCCGTACCCAATCCATCGATCGACAGTTCGACCACGTCGCCCGCGCGAAGGTACGGCGTGCCCGGGAGCCCCAGTGCGACGCCGGCCGGTGTTCCCGTGTTCACGAGGTCGCCGGGGCGCAGCACCATGAACTGGCTGAGGTACCAGATCACGTGAGCGACAGGGAAGATCATGTTCGCGGTCGAGCCGTCCTGGCGGACCTGGCCGTTGACGCTCAGACGGAGCCCGAGGTCCTGTGGATCGGGCACCTCGTCCGCGGTGACGAGCACCGGTCCGAGCGGGTTGAACGTCTCGCAGCTCTTGCCCTTGTCCCATTGGCCGCCGCGTTCGAGTTGGAACTCCCGTTCCGAGACGTCATGCGAGACCGCGTAGCCCGCGACGACGGCGAGCGCGTCTTCGGGAGATCCGAGGTAGCGGGCCTCTCGGCCGATCACCACGCCGAGTTCGACCTCCCAGTCCGTCTTGGTTGAGGCTCGAGGGATGTACACGTCGTCGAAAGGTCCGACCACGGTGGACGGGTCCTTCATGAAGACCACCGGCTCGCGCGGGATCGCGGCGCCGGTCTCTTCCGCGTGGTCGCGATAGTTCAGCCCGATGCACACGACTTTGCCCGGCTGGGCGATTGGAGCACCTCTGCGCAACCCGACGGTCGAGAGGGAGGCGAGCCGTCCTTCGACAAACGCGGCACGCGCTTGATCGAGGCCGCCGCGCGCAAGGAAGTCGCCGTCGATGTCTTTCGTGATCGGCCGCAGGTCATACGCCAAATCGGCGTGCAGGATGACCGGGATCTCGTTCCCGGCATCGCCGTGTCTGGCCAGTTTCATGCACTCTCCGATCTCTTCGGGGTTTGGACCGGGTTTGCCCGGTGGTCGGACGGTGGTCAGACGAATGCCCGACGCGTGCGTGGCGGGCGATCTATGATGTGGCCATGCTGACTCCCGACGCGACCCCACGCTCGCAGTCGGCAGTGGTCATCGACCGCATCCGGGACATGATCACCGAGGGAGTGCTCGAGCCGGGGTCTCGGCTGCCGGTCGAGCGCGACCTGTGCTCGCAGTTCGGCGTGTCGCGAGGTCCCCTCCGCGAGGGCATCCGCGCGCTGGTGATTCTCGGGGTACTCGAGACCCGGCAGGGTGACGGCACCTACGTGACGAGCCTCGACGCGACCACGCTCTTCGGCCCCCTGAGTTTTCTCGCCGATCTGCAGAGTCCCGAGTCGAGCGTGCACTTGCTCGCCGTGCGACGGGTGCTCGAACCCGAAGCCGCGGCGAAGGCGGCCCTTCTCGTCAGCGACGAGGACCTTGCCGTCGCAACCGAGGTGCTCGACCGCGGTGACGCCCTGCTCTCGGGCTCTGACGTCGATCTGGAGGCGACGATCGACGTCGACACCCAGTTCCACCGCATCATCGCGCGGGCGAGCGGAAACCCCGCCTTCGCGGCGATCATCGAGGCGCTGATCGGCCGCACCGCACGCGCCCGGCTCTGGCGAGCCATCCACGACCAGGGCGCCCTCCACCGAACCCAGGAGGAGCATCGCGCGGTGCTGGAGGCATTGCGATCGCGCGACCCTGAGCGGGCTCGCCTGCGGATGCTCGTGCATGTGTTGGGTGTGGAGGACTTCATCGCCGAGCATCCGGCGACGCCAGGCGAACAGCACTCCTGAACTCACCCGAGCACGTCCGGGCGAAGCAGGCCGCGCTCGATGAGTTCGCCCCAGAATTCATCGGGAATCGGCTTGCTGTAGCGTTCGACCGAGCTGGAGACGTGATCCGCCGTGCGCGTACCGACGACGACGGATGCGACGGCCGGATGCCGCAGCGGAAACGCCACGGCGGCGTCGGGCAGCGTGATGCCGAACTCATCGCAGACGTCGGCGATCGCATTGGCTCGTCGCACGAGCTCCGCCGGTGCCGCCTGGTAGTCGTACTTCGCATCGGCCTGAGGCCGCGGCGACGCGAGCAGCCCGGAGTTGTAGACGCCGGCCGCGACCACCGAGACACCGCGCTCTACGGCGCGTGGCAGGAGGTCGTCGAGCGCCGGCTGCTCGAGCAGCGTGTACCGCCCGGCGAGCATGACCACGTCGATGTCGTGTCGGACGACGAAGCGGTCGAGCATCGCCGACTGGTTCATCCCGGCGCCGATAGCCCGTACGACGCCCTGTTCGCGCAGTTCGATCAGGGCTGGGAACGCCTCCCGCGAAGCCTGATCCTCGTGCTGGTCGGGGTCGTGGAGATAGACGATGTCCACGTGTGCGAGACCCAGCCGATCGAGGCTCGACTCGAGCGACCGGAGGATCCCATCTCGGGAGAAGTCCCACTCCCGCCGCGTCGTCGCCGGCACCACGAATCCCTCGTCGAGCCGGCCAGCGCCTGACGGGTCATGTACCAGTAGGCGGCCGACCTTCGTCGAGACGACGTACTCGTCCCGCGGGTACTCCTTCAGCGCGGAGCCCAGGCGCCGCTCCGAGAGGCCGAGACCGTAGTGGGGGGCGGTGTCGAAGTAGCGGATGCCTGCCGACCATGCCGCGTCAACGGCATCGTCGGATGCCTCGTCTGTTGATTCGCGGAAGAGGTTGCCGAACTGGGCTGCTCCCAAACCGATCTCCGTCAAGGCCAGACCGTTGGCGAGCTGTCGGGTGCGCATTCGTGCTCCTCCAGAGATCGCGGAAATCGCTCGAAACGTTATACCAATTGTGGGAGAGTGTGCAAGGATTGCGCCGTTCAATTACCTTAAGGCGCTGAATCATCAGCTGAATATGTTCCGAGTCCGAGGTCGTGCGCCCGACATGAGCGGTCAGGCAACCATCGAAGCAGGGGGCGGATCGCAGATATGGAGGGACCATGCGGGTTGGATTGCATTCGACCATCAGCGTTGGCGCGATCGATGAGTACTGCGAGCATCACGCACGCGTTCCCGCCGAATTGCGCGAACTGTTCGACCGGGTGGGCATCCACGACTGGGTCATCTGGCGATCCGGCATTCGCCTGTTCCATCTGATCAACTGCGACGACTTCGAGCAGGCGATCGCCGCGATCAACGGCGATCCGGCGAACGACCAGTGGCAATCAGATATCGGCCGGTTCGTCGATGAGTTCTTCGGGCCGGAGGGAACCCCCGCCTTCGCGCCGCTGGAGGTCGTCTGGAGTCTCGCGGATCAGCGGCGGGTGGACGGCGAAGATGATCTCCGCATCGCCCGCGCGGCCGCGCCTCGAGTGAATCGGCGTCTCCACGGGTGATGCTGTGAACGAAAGAGGCGAGGCGCAACGGTGACGTTCCTCGATACGCATGTTCACGTGTGGGATCCTGCGCGGTTCGAATATCCGTGGCTTGCGGAGGCGCCCACGTTGAACCAGTCGTTCCTACCGCACGACATCGATCGCGACGGTGGGCGCGTCGATCGTATGGTGTTCGTGCAGGCCGACTGCCGGAACGAGCAGGCACTCGAGGAGGCACGCTGGGTTGCATCCTCCAAGTGGCCTGAGCTCGTCGGCATCGTCGCAGGGGCTGACTTGAGGTCGGGCGATGCCTTGGGGTTCCACCTCGATGCACTCGATGAGGTCGGTCGGGTCGTAGGAATCCGACATGTCCTGCAGGGCGAGCCGGTTGAAGGGTTCGCGGATGCCCGGTTGCGCGCGGGCCTCTGTGAGCTCGCCGCTCGTGGGCTGACATTCGACGCATGCGTGCGACATGCCCAGCTTCCCGCACTGCGTGGGCTTCTCGCCTCAGTGCCGCCCACACTCTCCGTCGTCATCGACCACCTCGGCAATCCGCCGCTCGCTGCCGGCATCGACAGCAGCGCCGGTCGGGCCTGGGCCGAGGAGCTCCGCGCCATCGCCGAATTGCCGAATGCGTGCGTGAAACTTTCGGGTCTTGCACCTGAGGTGTGCGAGACCCGGACGTACGACCAGAACGCCGATGCCTTCCTTGAGCATGCGCTCCAAGTGTTCGGCGCGGAGCGGGCGATGCTCGGCAGCGATTGGCCGGTAAGCAGCGGTCGAGCAGGGAGCCGTGGCTTCAGCGACTGGGCCATGAGGGTTCTGCGAATTGTAGGGGATGATGCAGACTCGCGCGCCGCCGTCAAGGCACGCACGGGTGAGCGGTTCTACGAACTTTCTGTCGCATCGCAATAGTGAGACCGGTATGCCGGCGGAGATGCGCCGGCGCTGGCGCGGTGCGCGGAACGATCAGCAGCTATCGCCGGGTCGACGGGGCCGGCTGTGTCCGGTTCCGTCGCCGTCGACGCCGCAGCACGACGAGCACCGCGACCACGAGCACGATCGCTGCGAATACTGCGACGAGTACGACCGCGGTGCGCAGAATCGAGTACTCGAACTCGGTCTGCACGAGCGTGAAATCGGTGAGGCTCGGTGCGGCGGGCACGTCGGTCGTCGCAGCCCAGTCTTGCGGAGAACTCGCGAGCTCGAAGGCGAGCTGCAGCCCACACCGCGCAATTTCGCGCTTCTCCTAACCTGACGGGACGGCTCCGGCCGTACCTCAATCAGGAGTGGGAGCGAGCCTCTGCAGCACCACTGCGGACAGCGGCTTCACCGACCTGTCGGGCTCCGCATAGTGCTTCTTCGTCGTCGACGTCGAGGCGTGCCCGAGCATGTCGACTGCAGCCGGCAGGTCGAGCGCATTCGCCAATAGGGTCGCTCCGGTACGCCGGAACGCGTGCCGCGAGAAATTCAACCCCTCAAGTCCGGCCTCCTTGAGGATTTCGCGGAACGTGCGCCGTGCGTTGTGCGGTGCGAGCGGAGTTCCGTGCTTCGTGAAGAAGAGCGGGTGCTCTGCGCCCTCGCCTGCGATGAGGGCGAGCCGCCGCCGGATTACCTCGGCGGCGAACGCCGGCACCGCAACCGTGCGAACCGATTCGTGCGTCTTCGGGTGCTCCTGCCGGAACGCGCCCATTCCTGCGCGGACCACGATGGTGCCGGTGATGCTCACCCGCAGCGGATCGGCGGTCATGTCGACGTCGCACTTGCGCAACGCCAGTGTCTCGCCGATTCGAGTGGCCGTGCCGAGCATGACCTCGATGAGGTCGCGCACCTGGCCGTCGGGCTTCGGCCCTTGACGTCTTCGCCAGTCCGCCAGTCACATGCGGCGATACGGATCGCCGCGATCTGCTCGGGAGTGAGGGCCTTCGGAGTGTGCTTCGGCGCCTTCATCCGCGAGGCCTCCTTGACCGGGTTGCGCGGGATGACCTCCTGCCGCACCGCGAACGCCATGATCATGCCGAGGAGGGTGCGGGAATGCTTCGCTCGTGCGAAGGACTTGTCTCGCTGATCCTTGAGAAACCGATCGACGCGGCTGACCGTGACCTCTCGCACGGTGAAGTGCTCGAAGTACGGAACGATGAGCGTCCGGAGTTCGCGAGCGTAGGTCTCCTTCGTGCGTCGGAGCGATCGACGTCGCGGCGGACGTCTTCGATCCACGCGTCGGCGAGCTTCGTGAACGGCGAGTCGGCGGTGAGCGTGTCGCCGTCGCCGAGTCGCATCCGCGTCGCGAGTTGCACCTTGAGCGCGGACTTCGCAGCTCCCCGGCTCGCCGCGGTCGCCAAGACCTGCCGGGTCTCGCCGTCCCAGTCGCGGAAGCGTGCGTACGCGCGGAACCGTCCGGGCCCGACCTGGTTCGTCTTGACGTCGCCGAAGGTTCCGATCGGCAGACGCGTCCGCCCGACCATCAGCACTCACCGCCCGCGATCGGATGGCACGGGGTCGTGCAACGTGTCCATCCAGCTGAGCACCTCGGAGGCCCGATACCTGATCTCGCGCCCGACAAGGATGCCGGCAGGTCCCCTGCCTGCAGCGCGCAGGTCGTAGATCGCCTGTACGTGCACGACGAGTTCGCTGGTCGTGGGGACCGGCTCGAGGCCGAGTCCGGAGAGTCGTTCGGTGTCCATGACCATAGGTGCACCAAGCCGTCCCAAGCGATTCGGGACGGCTCGAACACCTTCCCCATTGAGGCCCGCTGAACGCGGCCGTCGACGGAAAAGCGTTGAATACACGTTGAACTCGTCGAGTCCTTGCCCTTCGATAGGACAAGAAACCCCAGATCAACCCCAGATTTCTGGTAGCGAGGGCGGGACTCGAACCCGCGACACCACGATTATGAGCCGTGTGCTCTAACCACCTGAGCTACCCCGCCGCGAGGCTTCCGGCCGAAACGCGAACGCTCGAACCGAGAACCAGAGCCCCGAGTCAGGATTGAACTGACGACCCCTTCCTTACCATGGAAGTGCTCTACCACTGAGCTATCGGGGCGTGTGCCGAGAATCGACAACCAGACGAGGATATCACCTCTCGAGGGGTGCTTCGTACCACCGGGCGACATGACGCCGGGCATCGTCGCCGAGGCTCGCGCGCGGTGCCCGACCGCCGTCCGCGCCGCGGCTCACGAGCCCGGCGCCACCACTCCCGGCAGCGCCCACACGGCGAACGACGGACCGTCGGCCGAGAGCACGACCCCGCCCTCGGATGTCTCGAGCCCCGCCATTCCGTACAGGCGAGCTGCGGCATCCGCACCGGTCACCGCGCCGGCCGCGAACGACAGCGTCGCCGCCGCGCGCGAGGCGAAGACGAGCACGGATGCCTCGGCCGATTCGCGCACGAACGCCACCGCGTCGTCGCCGACCGCGAGCCAGCGGATGCCGCCCGTCGCGAGCACCGGATGCTCGCGACGCAGTGCGATGAGCTCGCGATAGGCCGCGAGCACCGGCGCGACCTCGGGGTCGCCTTCGCTCCCCCACGGCATCGGCGTGCGCGAGGCCTCTCCGTCGACGCCGGTGAGGCCGAACTCGTCGCCCGCCCAGACCACGGGCACGCCCGGCATCGTCACCGCGAGCCCGAACGCCACCGGCGCGGTGGCGGGCCGCGCGTGCGTCGCGAAGCGCGGGGTGTCGTGCGTGTCGAGGGCGTTCATGGTGCCGAGGCGGGTGCGCCACGGATAGCCGGCGGCGAAGCGCAGGTGCGCCTCGACGAATTGGCCCCCGGTGAACGTCGGCACTCGGCCGAGCGCGAAGCCGATGCCGCCGCCGGCCGGGCTGCCCGGCTCCTGCAGCCAGCTCCAGAGGGGGCGGGTGAACGGCGCGTACGTCATCGCCCCGTGCCATGCGTCGCCCTGGAAGTCGTCGGCGCCGTCGTTCGTCGACTCGCCGATGAGCATCGTGTCGGGATCGACCTCGAGCATCGTGCGCCGGATCGCCGCGCGCACCTCGGCATTGAGGTCGACGTCGCCGAGGCGCCCGGTCATGTTCGCGACGTCGATGCGCCAGCCGTCGAGCGAGTACGGCGCCTTCAGGTACTTCGCGACGACGGAGTCGGGGCCCTCGACGAAGCGGCGACGCAGCTCGCCCGACGACCAGTCGAACTTCGGCAGGCTCGGCACCCCGAGCCACGATTCGTAGCCGTGACCGCCCTCGGCCCGGTCGTCGCGGAAGTAGTAGAACTCGCGCTCGGCCGACCCGTGGTCGGCCTGCGCCTCGCGGAACCACTCGTGCGCATCGCCGGAGTGGTTCGACGTGAGGTCGCCGATGACGCGGATGCCTCGGGCATGCGCCGCCTCGACGAGCCGCACGAGCGCGTCGTCGCCGCCGAGCAGGTCGTCGACGCGGTCGAACGTCGACGCGTCGTAGCGGTGGTTCGACCGAGCCGGGAAGACCGGCGTCAGGTACAGGAGGTTCACGCCGAGCCCGGCGAGGTGGTCGAGCTTCTCGCGCACCCCGTCGAGGTCGCCGCCGAACACCTGCTTCGACCGCCCCGGCGGAACCGGGTCGAGCGCGTCGCCCCATTCGGCGGCGATCGCCCACTCGGGCAGCTCGCCCCGCTCGCTGAGCTCGTCGAAGGGCGCCCGCTGCGACTTCGCGAACCGGTCGGGGAACACCTGGTACAGCACGCTCTCGGCGACCCAGTCGGGCGCGGCGGCATGCGCGACGAGCTTGAAGTCGTCGCGGTCGCGCGTCTCGACGCCCGACAGCCCGACCTGGTTCAGCCAGTGCTGCCGCCCGTCGTCGCCGACGAGGAGCCACCGGTAGCCGTGCACCGGGTTCTCGACCTCGACCTCGGCCTCCCACCACGACCAGCCGTCGACGGCGGATGCCTCGGACACGAGCCGCGCCTCGTCGAACCGCGGCTCGCGGTTCGGGTTGGAGCGCGTGCCGACCCACGCGAGCCCGCCGATCGGCGTGCCGTCGGCGGCGACCGCGCCCTCGGGCACGCGCAGCCTGACGCGCACGGTCTCGCCGAGCGCGGGGCTCTGCGTCGAGACGTGCAGCGGCGATCCGTCGTGGTGGGGCGTCAGCATGGAGGCATCCTCTCGTAGGCCACTGTCAGAGCCGCGGAGCGCGACTCCGGCGGGGGTCGGCCGGCGCCGAGGCATCCACGATGATTCGACAGGATGAGCCGGCCGACACCGCCGTATGCGCGGGTACCGACCGGCTCATCCTGTAAGTCGTCCTCAGTCCCTACTTCACCGCGCCCGCGGTCAGCCCGCCGACGATGTACTTCTGCAGGAAGAGGAAGAGTGCCACGACCGGCAGCGCCGCCATCACTGCGCCGGCCGAGAACGCGCTCCAGTCGGCGTAGCGCGGGTTCGACACGAGCTTCGTGAGGCCCACGGCGAGCGTCTGCTTCTCGGTGTCGACGAGCAGCACGGATGCCACGACGAACTCGTTCACCGAGGCGATGAACGACAGCAGCGCGACGACCGCGAGGATGGGCGCGACGAGCCGCAGGATGATCGTGAAGAAGATGCGCGCATGGCCCGCGCCGTCGAGCTTCGCGGCCTCGTCGATCGACGCCGGCACCGTGTTGAAGAAGCCGTACATGAGGTAGGTGTTCACGCCGAGCGCGCCGCCGAGGTAGACCATGATGAGGCCCACGTGCGTGTTCAGGCCGATCGCCGGGAACAGGTCGCCGATCGACGACATCAGCAGGAAGATCGCGACGACCGCGAGCAGCTGCGGGAACATCTGCACCACGACGATCGAGATGAGCCCGAACCGGCGTCCGGTGAATCGCATGCGCGAGAACGAGTACGCGGCGAGCGCCCCGAGGAACACGGTGCACACGGCCGTGATGCCCGCGATGATGAGCGTGTTGCCGAACCAGGTCGTGAACGGCACCTGCGGGTCGGTGAGGATCCGCACGTAGCTGTCGAGCCCGATCTGCGAGAACAGCGCGTTCGAGCCGGTCAGCGTGCCGTGCGGGTTGAGCGACGACGACACCACGAACATGATCGGGAACAGCGCGAACACGACCATGATGACGCCGACGACGTGCCGCCAGCCGGTCGCCCAGAACCAGCGGCTGAAGTTGAACGGCCGCTTGGGCAGCTCGACGGGCGAACCGCCGCCGGGGCCGCCGACCGACGCGTGGGCGCGGGTCGAGGCATCCATCTCCTCCATCTCGGCGACGGCGAGCCCGACGCCCGTGGGTGCGACGACGCCGGGGCCGGGAACCGACCCGGGCTTGACCTTGCGAGCGGCCATCAGTTCAGCTCCTCGAGGCTCTTGGTGCGGCGGAAGGCGATGATCGAGATCACCGCGACGACGATGAAGATGATGATCGAGTAGGCGCTCGCGAGACCGTAGTCGCGGTTCTCGCCCGTGAACGCGACCTTGTAGACCATCGTGATCAGGATGTCGGTGAAGCCGACGGGTATCGGCGCGTTCGCGTCGCGCGGCCCGCCGTCGGTCAACATGTAGATGGTGTTGAAGTTGTTGAAGTTGAACGCGAACGACGCGATCAGCAGCGGCGCGACCGACACGAGCAGCAGCGGCAGCTTGATGAGCCGGAAGATCGCCCACGGCTTCGCACCGTCGACCGTCGCGGCCTCCTGCAGTTCCTCGGGGATCGACTGCAGCGCGCCCGTGCAGACGAGGAACATGTACGGGAACCCGAGCCACAGGTTCACGATGATGATCGACACCTTCGCGAGCGTCGGGTCGGTCAGCCACGGCACCTCTGCGCCGCCGAGCAGCACCTGGTTGATGAAGCCGAAGCTCTTGTTCATCATGCCCGCCCAGACGAGCGCCGAGAGGAACGACGGGATCGCGTACGGCAGGATCATGAGCACGCGGTAGCCCTTGCGCCCCCGCATGCGCATGTCGTTGAACGTGATCGCGAGGAACAGCCCGAGGAAGAACGTCGACGCGACCGAGATGAGCGCGAACGCGAAGGTCCACAGGGTGACGTAGACGAGCGGACCCGCGAGGCGGGTGTCGGTGACGGCTCGCACGAAGTTGTCGAAGCCGATCGTGATCTGCCAGCCGGGCAGCAGCTCGTCGCCGTTCTCGGCGGTGAACGCGCCGACCCCGGTGTCGCTGTAGACGGTGCCGGTCTCGAGGTCGGTCATGGTGCCGGCCTCGGCGTCGTACTCGAGGGTCGACGTGTAGAGGTATCCCTTCGAGCCGTCGGGCGTGCGGATCGCCCCGTCGTTCGGGTCCTCCGAGTACGGCACCGCGAGGGCCGTCACCTCGTCGGTGCGGGCCAGCACGTCGGCGAACTTCAACGAGGTCCAGCCCTCGGCCGAGACGGCGAGGTCGCCGTCGAATTCGGCGCCGGATGCCTCGTGCAGCGGCTCCTCGTTGGTGCCCACCAGGGCTTCGCCCTCGGGGTCGGTGACGAGCAGGCCGAGCTCGCCGGCCCGTTCGACGACCGTGACGCCGTACGTGGGCGAGTCGGGCACCCGCTCGAGCGACGAGGCCATGAGCGACGAGACCGCCTGCTCCTTCGAGCCGTTGTGGCCGGTGCCGTAGTTGGTGAAGGCGATGTACGCCGTGTAGCCGAGCACGAAGACCTGGAACACCACGAGGAAGATGACCCCGGGCGTCAGGTACTTCGCCGGCAGCTTCTTGCGCGAGAAGTAGATCCAGTTGACGATCACGGTGACCACGGCGACGAGGCCGAGCACGAGCCACTGCTCGTGCATGGCGAGCACGAACACGGCGTAGAGCGCGAGCGCGTCGACGATGCCGAGCCCGACGAGCTTCACGAGCAGCACCTTGATGCCGCCGGATGCCTCGTCGGCGATGTTCGCCGCACGACGCTGCTGCTTCGTTGGCTTCGGTGGGGCGTCTTCGCGGACGTCGTCGGTCGCGGTGCTCATGATTGCCTGGTCTTTCGTGTCGCGTCTGGGATGAACGGAACCGCCGGTCGAGTAGCACCCGACGAAGGAGGACGCGCATCGAGACCACGTGAGGTGGTCTCGATGCGCTCCTTCGTCGCTACTCGACCGACGGAGTCACCGATCAGCCGGCGTCGATCGCCGCCTGCACGTCGGAGGCGAGCTTCTGCCACGTCGCGACCGGGTCGGCCCCGTTGATGATGGCGGCCTCGGCGATGCCCCAGTACTGCCACACCTGGCCCATGGCCGGGATGGCCGGCATCGGCACGGCGTCGGCGCCGACGGTCGCGAAGCCCGCGACGATCGGGTCGCTCGAGGCGGTCTCGGCGGCGGCGGTGAGCGCGGGCAGGACGTTGCCGGCCTTGAACAGCTCGAGCTGCACGTCCTCGGTGCCGATGTAGTTCACGAGGAAGTCGTTCGCGGCGACCTTGTTCTTCGACTCGGCCGAGACGAAGAAGCCCTTGACGCCGGCGAACGGCTGGGCGACCTCGCTGGTCGGGCTGGGGATCGGGTCGATCGCGACGTTGATGCCGGCGTCGACGGCCGCGCCGACGTTCCACGGGCCGGTCAGCCAGAAGGCCGCCTTGCCGGTCGTGAACGCGTCCTTCGCGATGTCGCCGTCGATGTCGGTGTTGAACGCGCCGGTGCCGTTCTTGCCCTGCGAGCCGAGCCAGGTGGCGAACTGCTCGCCGCCCGAGTTGCCGAGCTGCAGGTCGTCGGGGTTGTAGCCCTCGGCGTCGCTGCCGAACACGGGGGCGCCGAACGCGGTCTGGAAGGGGTAGAGGTGGTACGGGTTGCCCTCGGCGCCCTGCTCGACGACGAACGGCTGGGTGAGGCCGGCGGCCTTGCCCTTCGCGAGCATGTCGTCGAAGCTCGAGGCGGGCTCGGGCACGAGGTCGGCGTTGCGCAGCATCGCGAGGTTCTCGACGGCGTAGGGCAGCATGTAGACGGTGCCCTCGTAGGTCGAGGCGTCGATCGCCACCTGGAGGTAGTCGGCTGCCGAGTCGCCGAGCTCGAGCGGCGCCACGACGCCGTTCGTCGAGAGCTCGCCGAGCCAGTCGTGTGCGCCCATGACGACGTCGGGGCCCTTGCCGGTCGGAACCTGCTGGATGAAGTCGCTCTTGATGTCGGCGTTGTCCTTGCCGACGAGCTTGACCTCGATGCCGGTCTTGTCCTGGTACGCCTCGGCCGCGCCCTTCAGCGCGTCCACGCGCTCGGCGTCGACCCAGACCGTGAGCGAACCGCTCGCGCTCGACTTGTCGTCCGAACCGCTGCCGCTGCCCGCGCAACCGGCGAGTCCGAGAGCGGCGACGGCTGCGATCGCACCGGCCGCAAGCAGGCTCTTCCTGTTCACCCTCATTGGTGTGTCCTTCTCAGTGTGCGTGAGATCGGCGCCTTCGCCGGTGGCTCTGATGCCGACCGCGCCCGAAAGGCCGTTCTGCAATTGACGCTCGCGATTGCAAGCGATTACAGATATACCTTGCGTTGCGCGCATTGCAAAACCGGGATGCCGCGATCGATACCAGTTCGTGATGGTTGTGCGACTCGTGTGAACTGCAAGCGTTTCCATCCGGTATGGAGATGTCGTACAGTTTCGGACATGACTTCCGAATGGTGGCGCACTGCCGCGATCTACCAGATCTACCCACGCTCCTTCGCCGACGCGAACGGCGACGGCATGGGCGACCTGGCCGGCATCACCTCGCGCCTGGGCGCGCTCGAAGAGCTCGGCATCGACGCCATCTGGCTCTCGCCCTTCTACACCTCGCCCCAGAAGGACGCCGGCTACGACGTCGCCGACTACTGCGACGTCGACCCGCGCTTCGGCACCCTCGCCGACTTCGACGCCATGGTCGAAGCGGCGCACGCGCGAGGCATCCGCGTCATCGTCGACCTCGTGCCGAACCACTCGAGCGACCGCCACGAGTGGTTCCAGGCCGCCCTCGCCGCACCGGCCGGCAGCGCCGAGCGTGCGCGCTACCTGTTCCGCGACGGCCGCGGCCCCGGTGGCGACGAGCCGCCGAACAACTGGGAGTCGGTCTTCGGCGGCCCCGCGTGGACCCGCGTCAGCGAGGCCGACGGCACCCCCGGCCAGTGGTACCTGCACATCTTCGACTCGTCGCAGCCCGACTTCGACTGGACCAACGAAGAGGTGCGCGAGGAGTTCCGGCGCATCCTGCGGTTCTGGCTCGACCGGGGCGTCGACGGCTTCCGGGTCGACGTCGCCCACGGCATGGTCAAGGCCGACGGCCTGCCCGACTACACCCCGCCCGCCGACGGCGGCAGCATGGGCGGCGCGGGTGGCGTCGCGGCCGACGCCCCTGCGGGCGCGGTCGCCATGGCGGCGGCCGGTGCGGGCGCGGCGGGGCTGCACGACGTCGGCACGGCGCACGGCGCCGGCGCCGAGGCATCCGTCGGCGTGCCCCTCGAGCCCGAGATCTCGACCGAAGCCGACGACCTCGCCCCGTACTGGGCGCAGGAGGGCGTGCACGAGATCTTCCGCGACTGGCGCACGCTGCTCGACGAGTACCCGGGCGAGCGCATCCTCGCGGCCGAGGCGTGGGTCGACCCGCTCGCGAAGCTCGCGAACTGGGTGCGGCCCGACGAGATGCACCAGTCGTTCAACTTCGCCTACCTCGAGACGCCGTGGCAGGCCGATGCGCTGCGCCGCGTGATCGACGACTCGCTCGCCGCGTTCGGCAGCGTCGGCGCCCCCTCGACGTGGGTGCTCTCGAACCACGACGTCGTGCGCCACGCGACGCGCCTCTCGGTCACCGAGCCGAACCCGCAGGGCCACGGCCTCGGGCCGCGCTCGCGCGGCATCCCCGCCTACGCCGACGGCCTGCGCCGCGCCCGCGCCGCGACCGCGCTCATGCTCGCGCTGCCCGGCTCGGCCTACCTCTACCAGGGCGAGGAGCTCGGCCTGCCCGAGGTCATCGACCTGCCCGACGACGCCCGGCAGGACCCGACGTGGTTCCGCACCGACCACGAGCGGTACGGCCGCGACGGATGCCGCGTTCCCCTGCCGTGGTCGTCTTCGGCACCGTCGTACGGCTTCGGGCCGACGGATGCCTCGTGGCTGCCGCAGCCCGCCCAATGGGCCGCGCTCGCGCGCGACGTGCAGCAGGGCGACCCCGACTCGACGCTCTCGCTCTACCGTTCGCTGCTCGCGCTGCGTCGGGAGCACGGGCTCGCGGCCGGGTCGCTCGAGTGGGTCTCGGCCGAGGGCGGTGCTGGTGCCGGTGCCGGTGCCGGTGCCGGTGCCGGTGTGCTCTCGTTCCGCAACGGCGACGTCGTCGTGGTCGCGAACACGGGCACGTCGCCCGTGACGCTGCCCGCGGGCGACGTGCTCGTCGCGAGCGGACCCGTCGACGAGGCATCCCGCCTGTTGCCGCCCGACACGACGGTCTGGCTGCGCGCGTAGCGGGCCGCGCCGGGCGGGCGTTCGCGGCACAGTTGCAGGATCAGCCGACCGGCACACCCGAATACGGGCCTCCTGGCCGGCTCATCCTGTAACCGGCCCAAGACTCGCCTTCGAGTGAGGGCACTGGGCGAGGCATCCCGGCCGAGTTGCAGGATCAGCCGACCGGCACACCCGCATGCCGGGCTGCCGACGGGAGAGTCCTGCAACTTCGAACTTCAGCGACCTGCGAACTGCGCGGCGGGCGGGGCGTCGTCGTACCGGTCCAGCCGGCGCAGCGCAACGTCGAGACCGACGGACGGCGCGCTCCGCACGCCCCAGCGGTGCTCGCCGCGTGCGATGAGGGCGAGGATGCCGCGGCTCGTGACCTCCCATTCGTCGACGACCATGCTGTAGCTCAACCGAAGCACGACGTACCCGCGCATCGCCAGCTCGAAGTCACGTCGCCGATCGTTCTCGAACTCCTCGCGGCCGGAGTGATGCCGCGACCCGTCGACCTCGATGACGAGCCGATCGCCGACGAGGAGGTCGACTCGCCCGACGCGCGCAATCGACACCTGCGTGCGATGCGCGATGTTGCGCGCCCGCAGCAACAGTCGCACCTTCGTCTCGGTGCCCGACTCCGAGCCGTCGGAACAGCGATCGAGGATGCGACGACGAGACGGGCCCGCCACCGCACGGATCTCTGCGAGCGCCACCTCGCCTCGCGCGAGCGCCGAGTCGACCGTGGCGATCACCGATGCCGTCGGTGTGCAATGCAGCATCTCGGCCAGCGCCACTGCCAGCGGATCACGCCCGCTTCGGATGGGAGGATCGGAGCGGTAGTGCACACAGACGTCGTCACGAGCCGCGTCGAGCGGAGCGGGAGGATTCGCTCGTGCCGTGGCGTTCGCCGCAGGGTCGTGCGGCGCGCCGGTGGCCGACGTCGGCGACTTCAGCCGTGAGGCCGAACGATGCACGCGCACGTGCAGCACCTCGTCGGTGCCGACCTCCCAGAGCCCATGGATCTTCGCGACGGACGCGGCGGTCGCCGCGCCGCCGACGCGAACCGCCCGGACGACATCGGTCGGGGCATCCGGCACTGCATACCATCGCTGCCTGACGCGGAACACTGCCCCGTCGGCGACCGCGTCGCTCAGCTGGTCACGCCGGATGCCGGCTGCATCGAGCTCTCGCACCGGGACTGCGCCACCGCTCCGCCGTATCCAGCCGGCCACCGTTCGAGAATCGTTCCGCATCCGTCGAGTCTGCGGGCACGATGACGGGCTCGAGCGGGTGCATCCGAAACTGTGGACAACCCGGGCCGATCGAAGTTGCAGGACGATGCGGCCGGCCCCGTCTGCAGAGTCGCTGCCGACCGGCTCATCCTGCAACGGCTACCGGCTGGCAGCGCCCTGTCCACCAAGTTGCAGGACATCGCGGCCGGCACCGCGTGCACAGCCTCAACCGACCGGCTCGTCCTGCAACTGCGCTCACGCGGCCGGCCCCAAGCCGGCCGAGCCTCGCCGCGACTCAGTTCGTGTTCGCGTACAGCCACTCGAGCGGGTCGACCCACTCGCCGTCCATGCCGCCGATGCGGATCTCGAAGTGCAGGTGCGGACCGGTCGACATGCCGGTGTTGCCGGTCTGCCCGATGACCTGGCCGACCTCGACGGTGTCGCCCTCTTCGACGAGGCGCGAGCCCGAGATCATGTGCGCGTAGACGCTCGTGACGGTCTGCCCGTCGATCTGGTGGTCGATCATGACGACCGTGCCGAGCGATCCGCCCTCGTCGGTCGAGTTGACGACGACGCCGTCGGCGATCGACTGGATCTCGGCGCCGTAGCCGGGGTTGAAGTCCTGCCCGTGGTGGTCGCTCGAGCAGCCGGCGCAGTCGCGGTAGCCGAAGCGGTCGCCGATGTGCACGCCGATCGCGAAGGGCCACTGGATCGTGCCCGCCGGGTTGTTCGTGAAGGTCGCCTCGGGGCGGATGCCGGCAGCCTCGGCGTACTCCTCGATCGTCTGCGTCTTGTAGCCCTCGCTGTCGACGCCCTCGGCGACCACGCCGTCGGCGATCTCGACGCGCTGTCCGTCGATCGTCGTCGAGTTGGTGCTCTCGAGCGCCATCGCCTGCACCTCGGCAGGCGTCATGAGCGACATCGCCGGAACCGAGGTGGTCACCGCGAGCGCCGCCGCGAAGCCCATCGCGACGACCGGTGCGAGACGACGGCCGACACGGCGCGGTGCGCGCGTCGCGGCAGGTCGCGTCGGCGCGTTGCGTTCACCGGGCGTGGATGCCGCGGGGCCGGCGCCGCTCGCGGCACCGCGCTGCGGCGCACGCTTCGAACGACGGGCGGATGCCGCGGGGTGGACGCCCTCGGGAACCGCGCCCGAGCGATCCCGGCGACGGGAGGCCGTGGCGCCCGACGTCGACGCCGCGAGCTCGGTCGCGGCGTGCGAGTCGGCGGGCAGAAGGTCTGCCCCGGCGATGAGCGCGGCGAGGTCGTCGACGGCCGAGTCGCCGCGAGCGGCAGCCGGAGCGGGCACCGCGGTGGCCGGGATGGGTGCGGCGACCGGGGTCGACACGGCCGGCACGGCGGCGGGCGTCGACGCGGCAGGCGCTGCCGCGGGAGTCGGCGCGGCGGGCGCTGCTACGGGAGCGGACATGGCAGACACTGCTACGGGAGTCGCCGCAGGCGCCGCTGGTCGCATCGGGGCTTCGGCGGAGACGACGGGGCGAGCGGGGATGACCCGAGTCGGCTGCGCTGCGGGCGCGGCTGGTGCCGGAGCGACAGCCGGAGCGGCGCTCTCGGCCGAACGCGAGTGGGCTTGGGGCTCGGGGCTCGACAAGTCGGCGAAGAGGTCGTCGAAGGCCGGACGACGCCGTGCCGCGGCGGGAACGGACAGCGAGGCATCCGCCTTCGGCGCGGCCGGGGCCGACGCCGGCGCAACAGGGGCCGGCGCAACAGGGGCCGAGGCGGCCGTCGCACCAGGCGCAGCCGGGAACGCAGGCGCAGGCGCAGCCGGGAACGCGGGCGCAGCAGCAGCAGCAGCCGCGGGGAACGCGGCCGGAGCGGGAGCCGCGTACGCCCCGCCCTGCGGCGCCATCGAAGCCCGGCCGGCGGGAGCCCCGGCACCGTGCTGCGAAACCGATCCGCCGGCCGGGGCCTCGTACCGATGCGCCGCAGCCGCCTCGCGCTCGCGCAGCTCACGACGGGTCAGGGGTCGCTCGGGCCGCACAGCAGCCTGGGTGCCTGGCGAAGATCCGTCGGGCACGAGGGGGGACTCGAGCACGTTGTGGGGGCTTTCGGCGTCGGGGACGAGCGGTTTGCAGGGGAGGTACTCATCGCGACGCGAGCGCCGAGATAACAACTCGATAAAGGGTACCCGTTATCGATCGTGAACACCATGCGAACGTTCGGTATTCGTTGTAGGCGCCTCCGCTGAACGGTCGTTTCAGCCGACCGCCGCCGGCGACGAACCCGGAGCCCGCAAGGCCGGGCGCACCCTCACCCGCGCTCGCCCGCTGCCGCGATCGCGGCCGACAGCTCCTCGAACAGCCCGGGCGCGGCGGCGACGACGAGTTCGTCGCTCTCGCTTCCGCCCCGCGGACCTCCGACGAGCGCCCCCGCCTCGCGCGCGATGAGGGCGCCGGCCGCATGGTCCCAGGGGTTGAGCCCGCGCTCGTAGAACGCGTCGAGGCGGCCCGCGGCGAGCGCGCAGAGGTCGACCGCGGCCGACCCCGCCCGCCGGATGTCGCGCACCTGCGGCAGCACGCCGAGCAGCACCTCGGCCTGCTCGCGACGCCGCTCGGCCGAGTACCCGAACCCGGTGCCCACGAGGGCCCGCCCGAGCGGTACCCCTTCGTTGACGTGCAGCGCGCGGTCGCCGAGCCGCGCTCCCCCGCCGGCGAACGCCTCGAACACCTCGCCGGTCGACGGGTTGACGACGACGCCGGCGAGCGCGCGCCAGCTCGACGGCTCGGGCGGGCCGGCCACGACCGCGACGCTCACCGCCCACCCGGGCAGGCCGTAGAGGAAGTTGACGGTGCCGTCGATCGGGTCGACGACCCAGGTGAGCCCGCTCGCGCCGATGAGCATGCTGTCTTCTTCGCCGAGGACGCCGTCGTCGGGCCGCGCCGCCGCGATACGAGACCGGATGAGCGCCTCGGTCTCGCGGTCGGTCGCCGTCACCACGTCGGTCGGCGTCGACTTCGTCGCGGCGACCTCGACGCCGGTGCGCCGGGCGGCGGCCGCGAACTCCGCGGCCTGTACGGCGATTTCGCGCACGAGCGCGAGCAGCGCCGGCAGTTCGGTCGGGTCGACGGATGCCTCGCGCTCGGTCATGCCTCCCACGCTAGCCCCGCCCGCCACCGAGCACAGCGGCCGCGGCCGCGCGGCGGCCGACGGAGCAGCCGGGTGGGTGCGACCGAGTTCAGCCCGCCGCCCCCGCCTTTCGCAGGTGGACGAGCTCCACCCCGGGACGCAGTGCTTCGCGCCGGAACTCGCGGTACCCCTCGCGCTCGTACAGCCGGATGTTCGCCGCGCTCAGGTGCCCCGTGAACAGTTCGAACGACTCGGCGCCGCTCGCCGCCTCGGCCGCGCGCAGCAGCGTCGTGCCGAGACCGCGCCCCTGCTGGTCTGGCGCGACGACGAGCCGCCCGATGTGCGCGGTCGGCCCCTCGACCGTCCAGCGCACGGCCGCGACGAGCCGTCGGTCGAGGGTGACCCCCAGCGCGGGATGCCGCAGCTCGCGCCGCACCTCGTCGAGCGTCTGCGTCAGCGCGGGCAGGAACGCGTCGAGGTACAGCTGCGCCTCCGACACGTAGGCTGCGCGCTGCAGCGTGAGGAGCTCACCGGCATGGGCTTCGGTGAGGGGATGCGGTTCGACGGGATCCAGCGTGCGCACGTTCGCGATCCTATTGCCGCGCGTAGGCTCGGGTCATGGCGGTGCAGCGAATGGACCACGTCAGTGTCATCGTCGACGACCTCGAGGCCGCGACGGCGTTCTTCGGCGAGCTCGGCCTCGAGCGCGAGGGCGGCGCAGCCGTCGAGGGCGACTGGGTCGACCGGGTCAACGGCATCGACGACGTGCGCGTCGACATCGTGATGATGGTCGCGCCCGACGGCGGCCGGCTCGAACTCACCCGGTTCCGCTCCCCCGAGGTGCTCATGCCCGAGCCGTCGAACGCGACGCCGAACCTGCTCGGACTGCGCAGCGTCATGTTCGAGGTCGACGACATCGATGACACCGTCGAGCGCCTGCGCGCGCACGGCGGCGAGCTCGTCGGCGAGATCGCCGAGTACGAGCGGTACTACCGCCTCTGCTACCTGCGCGGCCCGGCAGGCGTCATCGTCTCGCTCGCCGAATCGCTCGGCTGACGCGGCCCCGGCCCGCCCCCTTCGCGTGCCCGGATACGCGAAAACCCCGGTGGAAACCGGGGTTCTTGCTGGTGGCGAGTGAGGGATTCGAACCCCCGAATGCAATGCAGTCTGATTTACAGTCAGATCCCTTTGGCCGCTTGGGTAACTCGCCATCGCACCCGACCACGTTCTGCACACAACCGGGGGCCTGACAAGGATACCCGTCAGGGCCCGCTCGCGGAAATCGAAGCCCGACCGGCCCGAAGACCGCCGGAAGCCGGCCGGCGCACGACCGTGCAGCACGGCTCGGCTGGGCCTACTTCGTGTCGGCCTCACCGTTCGCCGGGGCGTCGCCGGAGGGCTTCGCCGGCGCCGTGCGGCGACGGCGGGAGATGAGCAGCGCGATGGCGCCCGCGGCGATCACGGCCGCGGCGATCGCGATGAACGGTGCGACGTTCGCCCCCGACTCGGCGAGCTCGCCCGCGACCGCGGCGGGCGAGGCGGCCGGCGACGGCGAGGCGGGCGGCGACGCCGGCGGCGAGGCGGGCGGCGAGGCCGGCGGGGTCGACGGCGGGGTGACGACGACCGGCTCGACGACGATCGGCGGCGCGACCACCTCGGCCTCGGTGCCGTCGACGGTCACCGGCGCGGGCGGGGTGAACCCCGCCGGCGGCACGACGATGATGGTGTAGCTGTCGTCCTGCGGCAGGTCGACCGTGTACGTGCCGTCGTCCTCGACGGGCACCTGCAGCTCTTCACCGGTGACGTCGAGCACGGGTTCGCCGGAGGCATCCTCGATCTCGACGATGGTGCCGGCGGGCGGCGGTGCGCCGTCCTCGAGCTCGACGGTGCCGGTGATGGTCGTCTTCGCCGCGGCGGCGGCGATCCAGAGCTGGTACGAGGGCGAGCCGTTGACCGCGCCGTAGAGCAGCTCGACGCGACGCACCGACGAGTCTGGACGGAAGCCGAGGTACGCGCCCGACGTGTCGTCGAAGTTGCCGACGACCGTCCCGGGCACGAAGGCGATGCCGTAGTCGTCGATGTTCGCCGACTCGTCCCAACGGGGAATGTCGGTGAACGGGCCGGGCCCGGCGCAGGTGCTCGGCTTCGGCGACCCGGCGGCGCAGTAGTTGCCGGGCGTCATCGCGCCGAGCGCCGAGACCGGCAGCGGCGCTCCGGTGTCGTCGAATGCGGTCACGAACACCCAGTCGGCGTCGACGTCTCCGAGCACGAAGCCCCAGTCGTCGCCGCGCTCGGCGCCGAGGTCGACGACGGTGCGCGACGGCGGCGGGTTGCCGACCGACGGCGGGGTGGGCGCGAGCGCCCCCGACTTCGGACGGATCGTGAGGTAGGGCTGCAGCCGGCTCGACCCGTACTCGGTGCCGAAGTCGGTCGACGCGTTGAGGAACGCGCTCGCCCCCGACGCCTCGGCCAGCGAGATGCTGTCGCTCGTGAGCGTGATCGGCCCGCCGAACCCCGTCGATGCGGGCAGCGCGCCCGTCGCCGTGAAGGCGTTGGCCGAGCCGCCTACGGTCCAGTCGGCGTAGGCACCGATCTCGGTCGCCGGGTCGACCGCCGCAGCCGGCGCAGCCGCGCCCGCCGCAACGCCCGCCAATGTCAGTGCGATGACCCCGACCGCCCCTGCGAGCGATGTCCCCCGATTCGCCATGCCCGCCATGCTCGCACACGCGCGCGGGCGACGCCAGCGCATCGCGGCCTGCGCCGGCATCGTTCAGACGGTGGATGCCTCGTGGCCGACGCCCCGCCGCGCCCCGATGCCGCTCAGTTCGAGGGCCGCCACCACGGCGCCTCTGCCGTGTCGCCCTGGTCGCGGCGGGTGCCGTCGGCGCGGATGGGCGCCGTGCCGCTCGCGTCGCCGCCACCGCTCGGCGCGGTCGACAACCAGCCCCGGTGCTCGCCGTTCACGACGGGCACGGGCTGTGTGCGCGCCTCGCCGTCGTCGAACGGGCGCGGTTCGCGTTCGTCGACGCGGCCCTGCTCGCCGGAATCGCCCTGCTGCGGCATCCCGGTCATGAGCGCCGACGCCGCGCCGCCGCGCCCACCGCCCCGGAGGCCGGCCCGCTGGATGACGCGCTGGATCGTGAGCCCGCGCTGGTCCGGCGATCCGACGAAGCGGATCTCGCGCAGCCCCTGGTCCTGCGCGGCCGACTCGAAGATGAAGTGGCCGTAGTTGAGCACGCGACCGATGATCGGCTTGTGCACCGAGATGTCGAGGATTCGGGTGAGCGGCATCGTCGCGATGCGCTGCGAGAGGATGCCGTGCACCCGGAACACGCGCATGTTCGTCACCACGAAGCGGTCCATGCGGCGGCCGAGGATGCGCCGGCCGCCGTCGAGCACGAGGAAGAGCGCTCCGAAGATCGGGATGAAGTACGCCGGTGAGGGCAGCACCGTGAGCAGCAGCAGCACGGGGATCGCCGCCGCCACCTCGAGCGCGGCCGCGACGTTCGCCGCCCAGTGCTTGGTGACCTCGTCGACGATCACCTCGCCCTCATCGGCGATGAGGTGCCGCTCGACGTGCGGATCGAAGAAGCCCATGCGCGCTCCGTGCTAGGAGACGAGCGACATGAAGAACGTGCCGATCGAGCCGACGGCGTTGAACACGGCGTCGACGGCGCCCTGCACCGCGGTGGCCGCGTCCTCGGGGCGCGTGATCAGGTAGAACGCGGCGAAGACCACGACGAGGCCGAGGAGTATGCGCTTGACCAACTTCATGGTTTCTGCGTTTCCCTTCATGTTCGTGCGATGGCATGCCGCCACCCCACGAGCCAGCCCTGACCCGGCATTCTTACCGCATGGATGCCTCGGGCCGGGGGCGGCGCGCCGCACGGCGCCCGGGTCGGGGCCGGTCGCCGACCTCCCTCGCCCGATAGGATTTCTCATGACGACGGGCTCGGCGGGGCCGGAGAATGAGGGGCCATGGCCGGCATCGAAGAGGTCGCGAAGCTCGCGGGAGTGTCGACCGCGACCGTGTCGCGCGCGCTCAGCGGCCGCGGCCACGTGTCGGCCGCGTCGAAGGCGAAGGTGCTCGACGCCGCCGCGCGGCTCGGCTACGTCGTGTCGTCGAACGCCTCGTCGCTCGCGTCGGGCCGGACGCGCAACATCGGCGTCGTCATCCCGTTCTTGAACCGCTGGTTCTTCTCGTCGGTGCTCGAGGGCGCGCAGCAGGCGCTGCTGCGGCACGGCTACGACCTCACGCTCTACAACCTCTCGGGCGACGGGCAGGAGCGCGCGAGCGTGTTCGAGCACTTCCTGCTGCGACAGCGGGTCGACGCGGTCATCGCGGTGTCGCTCGAGCTCACCGAGCCCGAAGTGGCCCGGCTGCACGAGCTCGGCAAGCCGCTCGTCGGCGTCGGCGGGCCGATCCCCGGCGTGCGCACGCTCACGATCGACGACGTCGCGGTCGCCCGCCTCGCGACCGAGCACCTCATCGGCCTCGGCCACCGGCGCATCGCGCACATCGGCGGCGACCTCGAGTTCGACGTCGACTTCCACCTGCCGACGAACCGGCGCCTCGGCTACGAGGGGGCGCTGCGCGACGCGGGCGTCGAGCCCGACGGGCGCCTGTTCGCGCCGGCCGACTTCACCATTCGCGGCGGGTACCACGCGACGAAGCAGTTGCTCGGCGCCCCGCACGACCGGCCGACCGCGATCTTCGCGGCCTCCGACGAGATGGCGATCGGCTCGATCCTCGCCGCGCGCGACCTCGGCCTCGTCGTGCCGCGCGACGTGTCGGTCGTCGGCATCGACGACCACGACCTCGCCGACTTCTTCGGGCTGACGACGGTCGCGCAGTTCCCCCGGCTGCAGGGCGAGCAGGCCGCCGAGATCCTCATGGACGAGCTCGAGCCCGCGACCGGCGACGCCCCCGCACCGGCGGCGACGCCGCTGCCGTACGAGCTGCGCGTGCGCTCGTCGACGGCGCGGCCGCCCGAGTAGCGTTCCGCCGGGCCTCGGTCACTCGACCGCGTCGCCCCCGCTCATGACGGCACGTGCGCACGGAGGTAGGCGGCCTGGTCGTCGGGGATCGTGGGAACCGGGACCGTCACGTCGGAGCCGCGCCACGCCGACGGGTTGACGCTGAGCGCCGAGTCGATGAGCGAGCGCGAGACGACCTCATGGCGCGTGAAGCGGATACCGCCGAACGCGTTGAGCTCGAAGTCGCCGACGAACTCCCAGTCGCCGTTGCCGACCGGGTCGAACGCCCCCTCGTAGTGGTAGCTCAGCGGCCACGATCGAGGGTCGGTGCCGGTCGGGATCCGGTTCACGGCCGTGATGACCATGCTCGCCGAGGAGTGCGACCAGTCGCTCGTCTCCGACAGGTCGCGCGAGACGATCGGCGTCGACATCTCGCCGTAGTCGTTGCCCTCCCACGAGACGGTGAGCGTGGCGTGGGCGGTGCCGACCCTGATCTGCGGGAACCGGAACAGCTCGCGCGTGAACGCGTGCTTCGGTCGCATCGCGCCCGGCATCTGCAGCCGCGCCTCGGGGGTCAGCAGCCGCTGCTGCTTGTCGTAGCTCACCGAGAGCGTGCCGCCGGGGAACGCGTTGACCTGGGTCTGCACGATCGACGCCGCGGCGAGGCCCACCTGGATCGCCTCGGCGGCGGTCAGCAGCGCGGCCGGGTTCTGCTGGTAGGCGTACTCGCGCACCTCGCGCGAGGCCGGCACCGCGAGGGCGACCGCCCCCGTGAACAGCTCGGACTCGGCGCGCCGGCGCTCGGCGAGCGCCGCGCTGTCGACGACGCCCTGGGGGCTGCGCACCCGCACCCACTTGGCGATCTCGACGGGCACCTCGTCGAGACGCCCGTCCTCCAGCAGGCGCAGCACCGCCGAACGGCTGAAGGCGTGCGAGCCGATGCCGCACGCGAAGCTCACGATGGCGTCGACCTGGTGCTGTGCGAGAGGGTGCGCGATCTTCAGCGAGATGAAGTCCTCGGCCGAGGCGATCCGCCGGGCCAGTTCCGCATCGCCTGCGTCGCCGGGCGGCAGCAACGGGCGCTCCCAGCGGGTGACGAACGCCCGGCCGGCCGGCGACACCGCGCGGGCGACCGACAGCGACCCCGACCATCGGCTCCCGGCTCGGGCGGCGGGCCGGCGGCGGTCGCCGGTCGGTGCCGGCAGCACCGTGGTCATGAGCATCGACTGAGCCGAAGCCGTCGGCGCGGGAAGCGTGTCGGTCGAGACGGTCAGCGCGCCGGCGCCGACGACCTCGGGTCGGCTGTCGCGAACGAAGTCCCACTCGGCGAAGTCGACCTGGCCGGCCAGCAGCGACGCCGGGAACGGCAGGGCGGCGATCAGGCCGCGCACGATGCCGTTCATGCTGGCGATCGCGCTGCGATAGGCGCCGGTCGCGGCGGCCTCGAAGGTGGCGCCGCCCTTCCACGCCGTCCAGAAGAAGTGCGTCGTCGGCTCGGGCAGGTAGTTGTTCGCGTGCGTGCCGACGCTCGTGCGGGCGCCGACGTGCAGCCAGGCGCCGTTGAGGCTCGAGCCGACGCAGTTCATCATGTAGACGCTGCGCAGGTTGAGCGGTCCGCCGAACTCGGTGCGCAGCGAGCGGACCCGATCGGCGTCGACGCGGCCCTCCGCATCGATGTAGCGGCCCTCGTTGCCGTGCGTCAGGATCAGCAGGTCGACGACGCGGCCCGCTCGCGTGGCGTCGAAGAGCGTCGATCGGAGCTCGGCGAACGTCGCCGTGGAGTCGCGCAGCACCGTGACCTCGCCGTAGACGTCGGGCTTGGCCGCGCCGAACTGCTGCACAGCGAGTTCGGCCGACTCGATCAGGGTGTCGGTGGCGCGGCGCAGGCCGTCTTCGACGGCGGCGACGAGCCGGGCCCGCATCGCATCGGAGAGCACGGTGTCGGCGCCGGGCACGGCGCGGATCACGCGGTCGACCAGGTCGGGGATGCCGAGGTCGATGCCGCCGTTCTCGATGAGCACGACGAGCTGGCGGTCGGCGGCGCTCTGGGCGCGCGCCCAGCCGACACCGGGACGCCGTCCCGGTGCAGCGGCGAATGCGGTTGGCATGATCGTTCCTTCCGGCTGCGTCAGGCTCGGCGCAGGTGGCCGCCGCCGACGAGTTCGGCGATGAGCTGGTCGAGTTGCGCGGTGATGAGGTCGGCGGCCGCGTTGCTGAGCACGGTCGAGCCCGGCGTCGTGTACGTCTGCAACGCCGTGCGCAGGACGGTGAGCCCGGCCGAGGTCGGTTCGGGCGTGAAGCGCCAGACCCGGTCGACGAGCGCGCCGAGGTCGGCTCCGGAGGCGAGGATCGCGGGATCGCGCAGGTCGGCGACCGACTGCGCGACGGCCTGCTTCATCACCGCGAGCGTCGACGACTCGAGCGCCTCGTCGCCGTGCAGGCGCCACGGGACCGCCCCGGCGTTGTTGCCGACCATCACACCGGTGCTGTTGAGATGGTCGTGCAGTGCCTTGACCGCGACGTTGGCGATCTTCTCCGGTTCCTGCTCGGCGGCGCGCTGCAGCAGCGTCGCGAACCGCGACGCGCTGTTGATGTTGGCGTGCCAGCCGACACCGCCGATGCCGATGGTCGGGTCGGCCTGCTCGAGCTCGCTGAACCGGCGGGCGACCTCGCCGGTGAATGCGCGGTTCGCGACGCGGGTGAAGAACGCCTGCCCGGCGGCGTTGAGGCTGCTGCCGTGGTAGAACTCGCGCCGGAACGCGTCGATCACGACCTCCTTGTTGACGAGGTGACCCGATGCGAACGCGTCGGTCAGGAAGTGGTCGGCGAACGCGTTGACGATGAGGGCGCTCTCGAGGGTCGGCGTACCGCTCGGGTTCGCGAGATGCAGCCGCTGCGACTCACGCAGGGCCTGCTGGTGCAGTTCGGCGTAGCGCGCCCGGTTGTCGCCGTGCGCCTGCGGGAAGCTCACCTCGATGACCGAGGGCGGCGCGAAGTGCGTGTAGTTCGTCGCCGCGAGGCGCAGGTAGCGCCCGCCCGTCGCCGTCGACCAGTCGGTCTCGGTCACTGGGTCGTTCCCGGTGCTCGTGCGGTAGTGCGCCGCGCTGCGTCGGATGTGGCCGCGCAGCGCGGTGAGCTCGCGCTCGGAGGCGCCGAGCAGGTCGGCGGGGTTCTCGAAGAAGTCGGGCATCGCGACGAGGTCGCCGTACGTGAAGTCGACGTTCGCGATGCGCAGCGGCACCGTGCCGACGTCGTCGCCGGAGCGCACGTGCTCCCCCGTGTCGAAGAACGGCCGGCTGAGGTCGGGGCCGACGAGGCGGCCGACGTCGCCGAGCCGCACCGACGCGCCGCGATCGGTGGCCGCGCCGAGCGCGCCCCACACCGGGGTCGCCTGCGCCGGCGCTGCGGGAGCGGCCGCGCGCGTGTCGTCGATCGCGGAGAGGTCCTCGATGAACTCGCGCTGTCCGGCATGCACGGGCCCGGCCGCGGCCTGCGCGCGTCGTGCGGCGGCGGTGCCGGGCGCGGGCGCACCACGTCGCGACGCCTCCTCGTCGAAGCGGTCGAACCGGCGCTGCAGCTCGACGCTGCCGAGGTCGAAGCTGTTCGCGTAGGCCATGCTCTCGGCGATGCGGTCGAAGATCGCCTGCTCGTTCTTGGCCGGGTCGACGGGTGGCGGGGGCGGGGGCGGCGAGCCGTCGCGGTCGCGCATGCCGCCCATCGACGGGTCGAACACCTTGCGGCCGGTGAGGATGGCCTGCATGTCGGCCGCGAGGTCGTCTTCGGCGACGCTCGGCTTCGAGGGCGCGAACGCGGGTTCGGGTGAGGATGTCTCCGGCAGCGCCGGCGGTGCCGGGAGCGGCTCGGCGGCCGTCGGCGCGGGAGCGGACGCCGACGGGGCGGCGGCGGGCGACGGCGCGACCGACGGCGACGCCCCGCCCGGCGCCGGCGTCTCCACCGACGGCGGAGCGGCGGGCGCAGAGGGCGACGTCGGCGTCGCCGAAGACGGAGTCGGCACGGTCGCCGCGGCGTACGGGTCGGGTGCGACCGGCGCCTCGGGGGTGCGGACGGTGTCGGCGGGTGCGGGCGGCGTCGACGCCGAGGCATCCGGGGTCGCTGGTGCCGCACCCGGGGCGCCCGGCGCCGAGGGTGGCGTGGCGAGCGGTGCCGGCACGGGCTCTCCGCGCTCGACGACGTACTCCTCGAAGGGCTGCCCGCCCTGTTCCATCACCTCGGTGCCGGGGTCGACGGAGAGCGTCACGGCCCGGCTCCGCCGCGCCGGTGCCGGCGGTCGCCCGCTCGCGTAGCTCGAACGCAACAGCCGCGCGAAGTCGGCGTCCCTGCTCTGCGGTCTCGAATACATGACCCTCACGCCCTCACGTTGACTCGGACGACGGCGAACTGGTCGAACGTCACGACCACCTCGTTGTCGGCGGTGAGCGGATGCTCCTCGTCGAGGAGCAGGCTCAGGTGCGCCGGCCCCCGCGACAGCACCTCGACGAGCTCGCCGTTCAGCACGGCGACCGGCTCGAACGAGGCGTCGACGGCCAGGTTGCGCCCCTCGAGCAGGAGCACCGGTCCGCCCTCGGACTGCGACAGGCTGACCCCGTCGATCGATGGCGCCGACTTGCTGCGCCGAGACTGCTGGATCTTGCGCGCGATCTGGCTGTAGTCGATCTCGGAGTCGGTGACCGCGCCCAGGTCGACCTTGCGCGCCTCGAGCTCCTTGAGGTCGTCGAGCGAGTTGACGCCGATGCGGCGCAGCTTGGTGCGCGTCTGCTCGTCGACCTCGAGCGGGTCGATCGCGTCGACCGGCGCGGTGCCGCGCGCCTTCGTGCTGGCCCGCACCTGCTGGTCGGTGATCGAGTTCAGCTGGATCGTGAGCTTCGACGCGCCCTCCTCGCCGGGCTGCGCGGTGACGAACCGTACGGAGCCGTCGGCGTAGCTCGGGAAGGCGTTCACGTCGAGCGCCACCTCCTTCACCGAGTAGCTCAGGGGCTTGTTGATCGCCTTCACGGCGAGCGTCTCGCGGGTCTTGTCGAGCTCGACGACGAGCGAGTCCACGAAGTCCTCGAGGCGCCACGGCGAGTTCTCAGCCATCGTCCGGCTCCTGCTCGACGACGATGCGGATGGCGTGGAACACCGGGAGGTCGGCGGTCGCGACGTGGTAAAGCGGGGGCACCATGCCGATCTCGATCGAGGAGCCGCGCACCGTGAGGTCGAGCTCGATCGGCGTCTCGACCTCGCAGCCGACGATGGTCGTGCGCACTCCCGCCTCGCGGTCGTCGATCGGCGGCGCGAGCGGCAGCAGCCCGGGCAGCATCTCGTGCAGCGGCACGAACGCCTCGTCCATCATGCGCTCCCGTCGATCACGGCCGACGCGGGCTCGAGCCCGGCCTTCGTCTCGAACACGACCTCGTACCCGTCGAAGGCGTAGCCCGACGCGGTGGGCTCGGCCGATTCCTCGTCGACCGACGCGGCGAGGCCGAGCAGCCGGACGGCCTCGATCACCGGGAACCGCACCTCCTCGTCGGCGGTCGCGAGCACCTGCCCGTAGGGGTCGACCTCGGTCGCCGAGGCGAGGGTGAAGCTCCGCAGCCCGAGCACCGGCACGGCCCACAGCACGCCGCGGGTGTTGCGGCGGCCCTCGAACCGCACGTTCGCGACCGCGTCGCCGCCCTGCGCCGCGAGCCAGGCCGGCGCGGCGAACGCCGCCACGACCTCTGGGGCGAGCGGTTGCCCGCCGTCCCAGAGCGGGAGCAGCGCGTTGAGCTCGTGCACGCTGACCTCGAGGCCGGCCTTGAACCGCCCGGCGGTGAGCCGGCGAACCCCCTCGCCCTGCGGCCTCAGCTCGGAGCGGGTCTGCATGAGCCCGTTGCCCCGGTCGGCGGCGGTGAGGACGACGGAGTACCGGGTCGCGGCGTCGAACCCCCACAGGGGCAGCTCGCGGTCGTCGGCGTCGGTGCTCGCCCACACGCGGTTCCAGAACGACCGGAACCTGGCCATGTCGGTGAGCTCCCTCGGCTCGCCCGCGACGCCGCCGCGCGCCCGCACGCTGCGCACGGCCCCGAGCACGATGCGCGTCGCGCTCGACGCCTGGTAGACGCTGCTCCGGCCCGGCCAGCGGAGCGACGCGGTGACCTCGAGGTCGACCTCGTGCGGCAACGCGGCGAGCTCGGCAGGGGTCAGTGCCACGCTGATCGGCGTGCCCGGCGCGAGGCCGGTGAGCCGCTGCGTCCGCTCGACGAGCCTCGTACTCCCGCCCGGCTCGCCGATCGCGACGTCGAGCACGGCTCGCGGCAGCGGCGTCGTCGGGCCGTCGGTGCCGACGTCGAGCCGGAACCGCAGCGTGACCGCCTGCCCGGCGGCGAACACGGGGCGCGGGCCGCCGAGCCGCGGCAGCGGCGGGGCGAGCACCGGCGCGAGCACGGCCCGGCTCGCGGTGGCGGTGGTCGCCGCCGTGGTCGTGCGCGTGCCGTCGAGGCTCGAGGTGCCGCTCACCGCGCCCGGCGCGGGACCCGTTGAAGCCGCGGGGGGCGCGGCGGCGCTTGCGGCGGGTGCGGCCGCGGCCGCCGGGGTGCCGCTCGGCGCGGCGACCGCCGGGGCGGCACCGAGCAGGCGGCGGAGCTCTTCGATCGCGTCGACCGACTCGCCGCCCGGGCTCCCCGCGGCGCCGGTCGCGGCGCCGTCGCCGCCCGGCGCGGCGCCGGTCGCTCCCCCACCGCCCGGCGCCGCCGCTGCGAGCAACTGCAGCAGCCGCATGCGATCGGCCGAGCCGAGCACCTCGGTCACGAGCCGCAGGTGGTCGGTACGACGTTGGGCGCGTTGCGCCGCAGCCGCGTTCACGAGCTGCGGGAGTGCGCTGAGCACCGAGCCCGCGAGCCCCGCGAGGATCGCGTCGTCGATGCCGGCGATCATGGCGCGCGCCGGTGCGACGCCCCAGTCGATGCGCATCGACTCGGGCGTGGCGAACAGGTCGCCGCCGGCCGGAACCGGGTCGTGCGGCGTCGCGAAGAGGTCGGCGCCCGGCGCCGCGGGCGCGGGCGCGGCGTGGGCCGCCGAGGCATCCGCCGTCGCCGGTGCCGTCGCCGACGGAGCCGGCACCGGCGAGACCGGCGCCGCAGCCGCCGCCCCTGTCGCGGGCGACGCGACGGCCCCGAGCACGCTGCGCAGCAGTTGCGCGAGCGTGTCGGGCGAGAGGGCGGATGCGTCGCCGCCGGTGCCCGACGCACCGCCGGCGCCGCCCGGGCCGAGCAGCTGCTGCAGCACGGGCCCCGCGACGCGCACCAGCGTGCCGAGCAGGTCGTCCATCGACGCGGGCCGGCTGTACGTCTCGCGTGCGCTGCAGGTCGCGACCGCGGTGCGGGCGCTGCGCGGCATCGGCGCCGCGCCCGGTGCGCCGACCGGCGCCGGCTCGCTCGACGACGCGCTCATCGCGAACCCCGATTCGGGAGCGCTGCCCCAAGCGTCGACGCGGTCGTCGTCGCCCGGCGCGTCCACGAAGGCGCCCAGCCGCACCGGCCGCGAGAATGCGGGTGCGCGACCGTCGGGCGCCGCGGCGCTCTGCACCTGCACGAGGCTGCGCGGCTCGGTGACCGCCGACTCCTCGAGAAGGTACCGGGTGCGGGTGTCGAGATGACGCCCGGCGCGGGGATTGCGACGCCATTCGCTGCGCCAGTACGGGCCGTCGAGCACGACGACCCCGTCGACGGTGCGCACCTGGGTGCCGAGCAGCACCCGGAAGTACGGGCTCGTGCCCGTGTCGATCTCGAAGACCCGTGCCTGCCCATCACCGTCCTCCTCCCGAAGCAGTGCAAGCGCCATGAGCGGTCGCCCCTATCGGCGGGCGGGGGCCGCCCCTCCCGGTGCGGCGCCGGGGGCGGCGCCCTGCCCGGGCGGCAGCGCCGCGACGCCGCCGTCGGCGTACATGGTCGCGAAGTTGTCGAGCTTGAAGTAGTCGGTCTTGAACTGGATGTTCACCTTGCCGGTGAGCTTGGCCGACAGCGTGTCGGTCGCCTCCTTCTGCGAGGTGTTCACCTGGATGTTCGTGTTCGTCATGCTCATGCTGCCGCTCGGGCCGCCGAAGAGGCCGCCGAGGGGCGGGTCGTACGACGCCTCGACGTTGACGACGTTGACGTTCTGGTCCTGGTGCGACGCCTGCGACTTGCGGTTCGCGGTGATCATGAACTCCACGCCCGCCTCGATGACGCCCTTCTCGACCACGAGCCGGGTGACGCCCATGAGCAGCACCTCGCGCAGTGCGGCGCGGTGCTCCTTGGCCATGTTGATCTTCGCCTCGAGGATGTGCCGCTTCACCTCGGAGTCCTCGGGGTCGACCTTGTCGCCCTCGGGCGTGGTGAGCGCCATCTTCTGCGAGCCGTCGGCGGCGCGCTCGGTCGTGACGCCGTACTGCGCCCCCCGCGTCTCGGCGAGTTTCAGGAACGACTCGTCGTCCTTGATCTTGGTGATGAAGTCGGCGGTCGACTTCGTCGCCTCCTTCATGAGCTTGATGTACGAGTCGGTCTGCTCCTTCATGACCTTCAGGTTCGCGTTGAACACCGCCTTCATCAGGTCGGCGACGAACTGCGGGAAGTCGACGCTGTCGACGAGTTCGTTGAACGCCTCGGTCGAGCCCTCGAATCCCGGGCGGTACCCCTCGAAGCCCATCTCCTCGCCCGAGTCGGTCGCCATCGCCTTGGCGACGTCGCGCGGGGCGAGACCCCGGCGGGCGCGTTCGCGATCGATCTCCTCCTCGACGAGGGAGAGGTAGACGCTCTGCTGGTCGGCCAGCGACATCGCCTGGAAGGGCCCGCTCGGCGCGAGCACCTCGACGGCGGTGGCTCGGGCCAGCTGCAGGATCTCCGCATCGGAGGGCCGCGTGCTCTCGTTCATGCTCTGCTCCGTTTCCGTGCCGGCTCACCCGGAGCTCAGAAGTCCCAGTCGTCGCCGGAGGCCGGTGCGCCCGCCCCGGTGCCCGGTGCGCCGGTCGGCGGCGAACCGAACGACGGCATGCCGGGCATTCCGCCGAGGTCCGGCATGCCGGGAAGGTCGGGAATCGACGGCATCCCGGGCAGCGGGCCCGACCCGCCGCCGGCCTCGGCCTCGTCGTCGCCGTGCTCCGAGGCATCCTCTTGCAGGATGCTCTGCGTCGTGATGAACGCGTCGACGTTCGAGATGAATCGCGAGAACGCCTCGTCCTGCTCGAAGGCCGACGGCGTGTACTCGGCGATCGAGGTGAGCAGTGCGTGCCCCAGCCGCGCTTTGTTGTTGAGCACGCTGGCCCGCGCCCGCTGGCCGCGGGTCGCCGCGAGCTTCTCGATGACCTTGAGCCAGGAGCCTCCGGCCGGCACGAGGTGCGAGCGGATCTCCTCGTGGCCCAGGATGCGGGTGATGACGAAGTCGAGCTCGGCGTTCATCATCGGGGTCATCACCGTCGCGAGGCCGACGCAGCTCGTCGAGAGGTTGTACTGCAGGTCCTCGACGGCCTGCATGACGTTCTGCCTCGACACGAAGTTGTCGGGGTGCGGGCTCACCTGGGCGCGCTCGAGGTAGCGGGCCGACTCGAGGATGAGGATCTTCCAGAGCCGGCCGAACTCCTCGTTCGCGGGGGCGTCGGCCGGCGTCGGCGCCTTGCCGAGGTCGAAGACCTGGCGGTAGTACGCCCGCCGCATCGGCTCGCGGGTCGCGTCGACCTTGTCGGTCGTGCCGCTGCGCGGGTCGAGCACCGGGAACCGGTTCGAGAAGACGTAGTCCTCGAGGTCCTTGCGGAGCACCGGGTCCTCGACGGCGAACCCGTCGTGGAAGAGGTACGTCGAGGTGAAGTACCGCACCGCGTCGAACACGCCGAGCTCGTCACCGAGCGTCATGACGTAGAAGAGCTGCGCCGCGCAGCGCACGGCCGCCGAGTTCACCGACCGGGCTGCGGCGTCGTCGCCGTAGAACGTCACGGCGAACGGGTCGTCGGGGCCGGCACTCGGCATCGCGCCGCTCGTCGCCGCCTTCGCGAGGTACATGGGCACCATGTACGGCGCGTTCTCCTTCGTCACCGCGATGTGCGAGGTCTTGAGGTACTCGACGAGCGTCGGCACGAGCTCGGGCGGCACGTCCTTCACGCCCGAGGCGGCGATGAGCCCCGCGTACTTGTCGTGCTCGAGGTGGTCGCCGACCACGTCGAGCACGATGGCCTTGAACGAGTCGACCGAGAGCTTCGGCGCCCGCGCCAGGATGGCGGTGACGACCGTGCTGTCGTCGTCGTCGAGCTTCGGCACGCGAAGCTGAGCTTCCTGCACGAGGTCGCGCGCGGCTCCGACGGTGGCGTACGCGACGACGTCGCGCGCGCCGTCGCGGTGCGAGACGACGAAGTTGATGAGGCTCGTGCGCTGCCGGATGCCGTAGACGAGGTAGGCGCGGGCGAAGACCAGGTCGCGGATCCCCTCGTACGCGAGCACGGTGCGCACGTCGAAGTCGAGCGTCGACCACCGGGCGTCGAGCTCGTCGTCGAGCTCGTAGCGCAGGTCGGTGAGGTCGGTCTCGCCGTCGAGCACCTCGCCGATCGTGCGTTCGCCCGCGCCCGGCTTGTTCGCCCGCAGTGCGCTGACGAGGCTGTCCTCGGCCCACCGGCCGACGCCGATCGCCGCCGACCGGCGCGGGGTGAGCGGGCGCTCGACCCACTCGCGCACCGTGTCGAGCGCCTCGTCGCCGGGTTCGACGATCGCCTTCTGGAGGAACCCGTCGAGTTCGGCGAGCTGCGCGGCGACCTTCTGGTCGACTGCGGCCTGGTACCCCTGCACGGTCGCGAGCGTGCGCTTGATGCGGAACCCGCTCGGCGCGGACTTCCCGTCGGCGTTCAGGGAGCTGAGCGTGTACGGCATTGCGGTCTCCTCGGTGCGTGCGACCTGGCGCGGGCGGCGTTCACCGCCGGGCGCGCCCCAGCCACTTGAATGCGTCGGTCAGGTTGATGCGCCCGTAGCCCGCGTGCGGGTTGCGCGGGCGGGCGTCGATGCGGTCGGATGTCTCGCGGAGCACGCGCAGCACGGTGTCGGCGTCGAGGTCGAACCCGTGGTCGCGCGCATACGACTTCATGAGCGCGACGGCGCCGGCCACGTGAGGTGCGGCCTGCGAGGTGCCGGAGGCGACGGCGTAGCGGCCGCTCGCGAACGAGCTGAGGATCCGCACGCCCGGGGCCGTGACGGTGATGTCGGCGCCGTAGGAGCTGAAGCCGGCGACCGCCCCCGCGTCGTCGCACGCGGCGACGGCGATCACGCCCGGCAGCGCTCCCGGGTAGTACTTGGTCGGAGCCCCGTCGTTGCCGCTCGCTGCGACGACGGTCACCCCGCGGCTCTGCGCGTAGCGCACGACGTCGGCGTGCGGGAGGCCGCCACCGGTGTGCCGGATGCCGACGCTCATGTTGACGACGTCGGCGCCCCGGTCGACGCACCACTTGAGCGCCGGGTTGATGTTGTCGACGATCCCGGCGCCCTGGAACCCCGTCGCGGTGCGCATGGTCGCGAGCACTCGCACGGCCATGAGCCGGCAGTCGGGGGCGACGCCGGGCTCCATCGCCCGACCGGCCCCGGCGATGATGCCCGCGACGTGGGTGCCGTGGCCCACCTCGTCTTCGGGGTCGGCGTCGGCGTCGAGCACGTCGCCGACGAATCCGCTCGTGTCGAGCCCCTCGAGGTTCACGAAGTCGGCTGCGGCGACGATCGTGCCGCGCAGTTCGGGGTGGTCGAGGTCGACGCCGGTGTCGAGCACCGCGACGAGCACGTCGGGTCGCCCGCGGGTGATCGCGTTGGCGAACGGCACGCCGATCTGATCGCCCGCCGACGAGGTCGTGCCGAGCGCGGTCGCGGGCTGGGGCACCGGAAGGTCGGTGCCGGCGACGACGAGCTGGCTGCAGCGTTCGACCGAGCGCAGCGCGGAGAGGCGCGCGAGCACGTCGGCCGACAGCGGGGCGAGGTCGTCGAAGATGATCCGGTACGTGCGATCGAGCCCGTGCATCGTCTCGGCGGGAGTCCAGACATCCATCGCGGGCACGTACTCGTGCGTCACCCAGTACTCGCGGCGCACCTCGTGGAGGACGGCGTCGACCTCGGCGACGACCGAGGTGACGACGTGCGTCTTGTCGCCGATGAACGTGATCCAGTCGGGAATGACGGGCGGCTCGGGCAGCCGCTCGCGCATCTTCAGGATCAGGTGATGCCTCACGTTCACGATTGAACGACGGCGCCGACCGCCCGACAATACGCAGTTGTGACACTATGCCGATGCGGCCGGCGGTGGTAGCGCGGGCCGTCGCCCTTCCGCCCCCGCGATGGGCGCGCGCCCGACGGCGCCCGCTCCGAGCAGTCCGAGCGACTCGGCTCGCCGCACGGCCAGCAGCCGGTCGTGCACGCCGAGCTTCTCGTAGACGTTGCCGAGGTGCTTGTGCACGGTGCGCTCGGAGACGCCCATGCGCGCCGCGATCGTGCGGGCGAGCAGCCCGTCGCCGAGCATCTGCAGCACCTCGAGCTCGCGGGCGGTCAGCCGGCGGGCGCCCGTTTCGACAGGGTCGACGGGGTCGATGGGGTCGACGGCGGGCCGCGGCGGCTGCGGCCCCGGCGACGACCCGGCGGCGCCGAGCCCGTGGCCGGACGCCACGGCGAGCGCGGCCGACGTGCGTTCGAACACCTCGAGGTGGCGGCGCAGTTCGCCGAGCCGGGTCGCCTCGCGCTCGTCGGGTCGCCCCGCGGTCGCGACGACCACCACGACGAATCCCTCGGCATCGGCGAGCACGGGCAGCTCGGCGAGGTGCGGGGTGGCGAGCCAGTCGAGCATGAAGCGGCGCGCGGTCGAGGCGTACCAGGCGTCGTCGATGCGGGCGCCGCGGAACCGCTCGGGGAAGGCGATCTCGATCGTCGACGCGAGCTTCGACGTCTCGCGCCGCCAGAGGCAGAGCTCCGAGCGGTCGGGCTCGACCGCCCGGCCGCCGTCGCGGGCGTAGCGCACGCGGACGTGCCCGACCGCGCGGGCGTCGAACGCGACGCCGATGCGCGCCGCCAGTCGCGGGCGCGGATCGGCGCCGCCGCCGGCTTCGATCAGCGCGTCGGCGTACAGATCGAGGAGCGATCTGGCGAAGACCGCGTCGTCATCCGCCGCGCGATCCATCGGCGCACGCCCTCGATGCCACGACGCTCCCCCCGAAGCCGTCCACCGCTCGGGGCACGTCGGCGCACCCCGGCCTTCGCCGTCGTGGCAACCTGTGCGTCGGTCATTCGTTCGGGTCGGAGGAGGCGGCGTCGCCGGTCCACATCGGTAGCGCCAGAATATGGGAGTTCCTCAGCTTCCACAGCCGTCGGCGGGCCCCGCTTTCGGGGGTCAGCGTCGGCGGCGACCCCGTGGCATCCGCCCGCCCCCTCGGTAAACTGGCGCGCATGGCAGATGCAACGTTCGACATCGTGAGCAAGGTCGACAAGATGGAGGCCGAGAACGCCGTCAACCAGGCGCGAAAAGAGGTCGAGCAGCGCTACGACTTCAAGAACGTCGGCGCCTCGGTCGAGTGGAGCGGCGAGAAGGTGCTGCTGAAGGCCCAGACCGAAGAGCGCGTCAAGGCCGTGCTCGAGGTCGTCGAGTCGAAGTTCATCAAGCGCGGCATCACCCTGCGTGCGCTCGACACGGGCGAGCCCTACCCGTCGGGCAAGGAGTTCCGCATCGAGATCGCGCTCAAGAACGGCATCGACAGCGAGAACGCGAAGAAGATCTCGAAGATCATCCGCGACGAGGCGCCGAAGAGCGTGAAGAGCCAGATCCAGGGCGACGAGCTGCGCGTCTCGTCGAAGAGCCGCGACGACCTGCAGGCGACGATGGCGCTGCTCAAGGGCAAGGACCTCGACGTCGCGCTGCAGTTCACCAACTTCCGCTGAGTCGGGTGCCCGCGCCGCGCTGAGTCGGGTTCGGCGCGCTGAGTCGGGTTCGAACCTCGTTCCGCGTGCCGAACCCGACTCAGCGGGCGCGGCTGCGCGTGGAGCGCAGGGCCGGCTCGTCGGGGCGACCGATCAGCGCACGACGGCGCCGCGTCCGCGGCACGCCCATCGCCGCCAGCCGTTGTTCGAGCGGGCGCTTGCGCACCATCTCGCCCCAGTCCCACCGTTCGAAGGCGTCGGCCCGTCGGCGCAGGGCGTTCTCGCGGTCCTTCTCCCGGATGACGCGCTGGGCAGCGGCGCCGGGGCCGACCGACTCCCGCCGATCGTCGACGGTCAGGTACTTGCCGCGTCCGTCGGCCTCGCCGATCGCGCGCACCGACGGCCACCAGAAGTCGACGTCGGCCGTCGTGCCGAGTTCGCCGAGCCAGAACCGCTGCTGCAGCACGGGCGGTTCGAAGCCGAACTCCTCGATGACGAGACGGCTGGCCGTCTCGAAGACCGTCTCGGCCCGTGCGGTCGCGCGTTCGAGCACGGCCTCGGTGCGACGGCTGCCCGGATACGGCAGCAGGCGCTCATGCTCGGCCCGCAGTCGCTCGAGGGTCGTGCGCGGACCGCCCGACGACCGACGCGGCACCCACAGCGCGGCATCCACCGCGGCGAGCGCAGCCGCGACCGTCGCGACGCGGCACACCTGGATCAGCGTGTACTCGACCGAGGTGACGACCCGGTCGCCGACCCGAACGAGTGACGGCGCCCGGCTCACCCCCACGCCGACGACCCCGCCACGGCGGAATCCGGTCGGACCCGGCGAGAGCACCGAGACCTCGTGCGGCCAGCGACCGTAGGTCGGGAGCCCGAACAGCGCGAGTGCCGAGAGCCCGGTGAACACCGGAGCATGCATCGCCTCGGCGGCGCCGTGCACGAGGTGCAGGTGGCGCAGCTCGTCGCGCCGCCAGGCGGGCGTCGTCGCGGCGGGCGCTTCGGCGTAGAACCCGCGTCGCACCCGTTCGAGGCGGCCGGCCGACACCTCGGCCGCGAGGCGCCGTTGCAGCCCGGCATCGCGCACGTCGGCGAACCTGATGAGCCCGGAGGGCAGTCGGGGAAGATCCATCGCCCCAGCTTCCGCCGACCCGTGGCCCACGGATGCCGCATCCCGCCGCCACGTTGACACCAGCCGCCGCGCTCCCCCTGTGCAGGACGAGTCGCCGCTCACCTGAGTCGGGTTCGACCCGCTGAGCATGTTTCGAGCACCGCTCAGCGCGCCGAACCCGCTTCACGCCCGCGCGTAGCCGCCGAGCCACCGGGTGATCGCGGCGTACGCGGCCGCCCGGGCGGGCTCGGCCGAGAGCATGACGTCGTGCAGCGCGCCGTCGATGCGCTCGATCGCGACGGTGGGCCCGAGCTTCGTCGCCCGCTCGGCGATCTCGTCGACGACGAGCACGCTGTCGGTCGACCGCATCGCCTCGTCCCACCGGGTGAGGATGGTCGATCGTGCCGACAGCAAGGTGAGCACGGGCGCGCCGACGTCGATGCCGGCGGCGACGGTCGCGTGCCCGGTGAGCACGGCCGAGAGCCACACCGAGTTCGTCGCGAACCCGCGGTCGGGGCGCCAGTCGTGGTCGTACTCCCACTCGCCGCCCTGCTCGCGGGCGACGGCGCGCGTGTAGAACCCGAGGTCGACGTTCGGCAGCGGCGCGAGCGGATGCACCCGGGCACCGAACTGCATCATGGGTGCGATCGCCTCGCGCCCGATGCGCGACAGCTGGAACTCGAGCCACGGGCTGTTGAGCACGATCGCCGACGCGACGCCCGGGTGCCGCGCGGCCCACAGCGACAGCGTCAATCCCCCGGTCGAGTGCCCCATGACGAGCAGGCGCCGGCCGGAGGCATCCCCGCCGTGCCCCATGGCCGCGAGCGCGGCCGCGATGTCGGCGTCGTAGTCGGAGAGGCTCGTGATGAGTCCGGGCGTCTGGCCGGGGCGCAGGCTGCGCCCGTACTTGCGCAGGTCGAGCGCGAAGAAGCGCGCGCCGAGCCCGGCCCAGTACGCGGCGAGCTCGGGGTTGAAGAAGTAGTCGCTCCAGCCGTGCACGTAGAGCACGTCGATACCGGATGCCGCGGCCCGGCGCCACCGCCACCGCCATGCCGGCCGGTGCCTGACCAGGGTCGCGACCACCTCGCCTTCGGCGTCGTCGCCGAGCGGGAGGGTCAATTGTTCGAAGCCGGGGCCGAGGATGTCGGGGCGCCAGGCGGGCTCGGTGGCCGGCGTCGCGGCGAGCGTCGTGTCGGCGGATGTCGGCTCGGCCACGGCTCCCCCTCCCCTGGGCGGTGTCGGGGTCAGCCTATCGAGGTGGCCCACCAACGCGGGCGTTGGCGAGCACGCGGCGACGCCCTAGCGTGTGAGTGTGGGCGACCCGAATGACGACCCCTCTCCTGACGACCTTGTCGTCGGCGGATCGACGCTGCCGCCCGGTCGCCGACGGCATGCCACGATCGGGACTATTGCGGTCATTGCCGTGATCTTCCTGCAGGTGGCGATTCCGCTCGTCGCACTGCTGCAGCCGCCGCCGCAGAAGTTCGGGTTCCAGATGTACTCGGGCCTCGGTGCCGTAACCGCGACAGTGACGGGTTCGGATGGGCACGAGCATTCGTTCGAAGGTATCGATGATCTGGTTGGGAAGTATCGACCGGACACCGACTGGCTGCCGCGTCTACCCGAGGCGATCTGCGCTGCCGTGCCGGACGCTGCGAGTGTGACGGTCGAACAGTCAGGTCGGGTTCGGAGCATCGAATGCGGCTGACCGAGATTCGCACGGACCCGCGACCGGTCGCGGTCGCTCGGATGGGCATCGGTGTCGCGACCGTCTTCAACGCCTTCGAGGGGTTCGAGATTCTCCAGCGGATCTCAGACGGCCGGCTCGCGGTGCCTTGGATCGCGGGAGCGCCACTTCCGTCAGCTCCGCTGCTAGTGGTGGGGCTCATCGTCGCAGTCATCGCCGGAATCGCCGTCACGATTGGCTGGATGACCGCGCCGGCGGCTGTTGTGTCCGTGCTCCTCAGCGCAACGATGCTGCTTTGGGATCAGCAGCTCTACAGCAACCATCGCTGGTTCGGGACGCTGTTGCTTGCGTATCTGGTATTCGCGCAGGCGGGCACGGCGTGGTCCGTGAAGCCCTTCGGGCATCGCAGCACCGTGCGCTGGTGGCCGCAGTTGCTCATGATGAGCCAACTGTCAGTGCTCTACGTGTTCTCCGCACTGAGCAAGATGAATCTCGTCTTCCTCTCCGGTGTCCCGCTCTCGGGCTGGGTCTGGTTCGACGCACCGTGGCAGCTCTTCTTCGTGGCATCGATTCTGACGATCGTCGTCGAGCTCATCATCGGGATCGGTCTCTGGTTCCGGGCCAGTCGTCGTGTGGCCGTGCTATTCGGTCTCGGTCTGCATCTCTCGATCATCGTGCTCATGACCGGCGAGACGCTGCCGCTCATCGCGTTCGCGATCTCCTGCATCACGCTTTACCCGCTTTTCCTCTTCCGCCCTGGCGTGGAAATGGTGAGTACTCGCGGTTCTGGCCGTGCGGCCGACAGCGGCGATTCAGCGAGCGAACTGGTTCATGATCCCGAGTACGGCGGGCGTCAGGATGACGATGAACATCGCAGGCAATAGGCAGAAGATTAGGGGGAAGATGATCTTCACGGTCACCTTCTGCGCCTGTTCCTCCGCTCGCTGTCGCCGCTTCGTTCGCATCTCGCCTGCTTGAACCCGCAGGACCTCGCCGATCGCAAGACCGTAAGCATCGGCCTGCACGATCGCGCGGATGAATCGCCGGAGATCGTCGGAGTTGGTGCGTCGGCCGAGTTCTTCGAAAGCCTCGCGCCTAGTCCGCCCAATGCTCATGTCCTGCAGTACGCGGATCAGTTCCTCGGCGAGCGGACCATCGCCACCACGAGCTGCTTTCGCCATGGCGGAGTCGAATCCCAGCCCAGCCTCTACCGCGATCGTCATTTGATCGAGCGTGTCAGGCAGGGCGTAGACGATGGCCTGCTGTCGGTCGTGGGCTCGGCTGTTAGCGAGGATATCGGGCGCGAAGAACAGCAGGATGATCGCCGCGATAGCGAGCAGCACCTTGAACGGCTGAGGCCCGCCGCTATAAACGAAGAGAAATCCGAAGACGACTGCGCCGATCCCGAGGATCAGCTTCCAGGTCAGCAAGCCCCTCGCGGACCAACCGGCGGGTCGCCCAGCGAAGACGATTTGGCGCTCGAGCCATCCGACGTAACCCTTCGGAGCGGCAGCAGCCAGCGATTCGGCGAACGAGGTGCGCTCTCGCGAGACATCGACCGCTGGCGCTTCATCAACGTTCGCTGGTTCCGTCTCGACCTTGCGAGCGGGAAACAAGAGGAACACAAGAACGCCGAGCGCAGCGGCGACGACGATCGCCGATATGTACGCGATGATCGATCCCGCATCCATGTCAGAACTTCACTCTCACGGTGAAGGCGATCCAGACCGATCCACCGATCAGCAGCAATGCCGCCAGCACGAGCGCTGCGATCCCGATGATGTTCGAGAAGAACACCGAGATGTAGTCAGGTCTGATCGCTGCGAAGAAGAGGAACAGAGCGATCGGCAGGACGACCAGGATGAGCCCCGAGAGCCGGCCTTCGGCACTCAATGCGGCCACCTGGCGCCGGACCTGGTTGCGTTCTCGGATGGTTTTGCCCACCTGATCGAGAACCTCGGCGAGGTTGCCGCCGGTCTCGGCGTTGATTCCGATCGCTTGGGCGACCCAGTCGAAATCCTTGCTCTGCATTCGTTGCGCCGTCGTGGTCAGGGCCTCCGGCAACGGCCGACCGAGTCGGGACTCGTTCACCGCCCGAGCGAGTTCCTCACCCATCGGCGCCGGAGAGTCCGTAGCCACGGCACCCAGCGAGGTGCTCAGTCCGTGTCCTGCGCGCAGGCTGCCTGCCACGAGCTGAACCGTGTCGTCGATCTGATCGGCGAACCTCGCGCGCCTCCTCGACGTGCGCACACTCAGCAGGAGCTTCGCGAAGAGTGGCGTCAGAATGGCGAAGGCAAGTCCCCAGAAGATAGACGTCCCGTTCGAGAGCCCCAGGATGACACCGAGGAGCGCCAGTACGCTCGCCGACGATGCGACGAGAACCACGAACTGCGACGGCGTCGATTGGACGCCCGCGAGTTCGAGCTCCTCCGCCCCGAAGAGGCGCGCTCGACGCTTCGAGGCCGCTGACTCGATCGCGTTCGTCGTCCGCTCGGTGACACGCGCGACCAGCGAGACATGTTCGGTGCCGGGAGCAACACGGCGCTCGCGAGAGACTCGAGGCGGCGATGGAGCGACGGTGAAGAAGACGATCACCAGCGCAGCAAGGAGGCAGATCGCCAAACCCACGATGAGGACTATGGGGTTCACCGGATCTCCCCCAACATCTCGCGGAACTCAGGAACGAACAATGACGATGACAGCGGGATGCCCTGCTCGGCGATGCGTTCGGCGAAGCGCGGACGCACGCCCGTCGGCTCGATACGACCGAGCACTCGCCCTTCGGGATCGAAGCCCGCCTTGTGGTCGAACGTGAACGCGTCCTGCAGCGTCACGATGTCACCCTCCATGCCATGGACCTCGGTGATGTGCGTCACCCGACGCACCCCGTCCTTGTGCCGGGCAATCTGCACGATGAGGTCGATCGCCGAGGAGATCTGCTCGCGGATCGCTCGAAGTGGAAGCTCCATCCCCGCCATCAACACCATGGTCTCCATTCGGGAGACAGCGTCTCTCGGCGAGTTGGCGTGAAGCGTTGAGATCGAACCCTCGTGGCCGGTGTTCATGGCCTGCAGCATGTCGAGGCTCTCCGCACCGCGCACCTCACCGACGACGATGCGGTCGGGGCGCATGCGGAGTGAGTTGCGAACGAGATCGCGGATTGTGATTTCACCACGTCCCTCAATGTTCGACGGGCGTGCTTCGAGGCGAACGACGTGATGCTGCTGCAACTGAAGCTCAACGGCATCCTCGATCGTGATGATGCGTTCGCCGCTGGGGATGAAGGCGGAGAGCACGTTCAGGAGCGTCGTCTTACCGGTGCCGGTGCCGCCCGATACGAGGATGTTCAGGCGTGCGCGCACGGCCGCGTCAAGTACGGTCGCGATCTCGGGAGTGAGCGTTCCGAATCTGACCAGATCCTCGGCGGTGTACGGCGTTCCCGCGAACTTGCGAATCGTGAGCGAGGAGCCGTTGACCGCGAGCGGCGGAATGATCGCGTTGACGCGCGACCCGTCTTCGAGGCGCGCATCGACCAGCGGCGAAGATTCGTCGATCCGTCGGCCTACGCGGGCGACGATCCGCTCGATCACCCGTCGAAGCTGTGCTTCGCCGGTGAAGCGATACGACGTCTCCGCGAGTCGACCATTGCGCTCGACGTACAGCTGATCGAAGCGGTTGACCATGATCTCGCTGACGGTGGGGTCCTCCAGCAGCGGCTCCAGCGGGCCGTATCCGAGCACATCAGCACCGATGTCGTCGATGAGCCGATTGCGCTCCGCCGTCGAGAGCGCGAGCTGTTCGCCTGCCACGATCTCCGCCAACTCAGCCCGCGCGAGCTGATGAAGTTGATCCTCCGTCAGTGATGAGTCGTTGAGCCGGGTACCGATGCGAGCGAAGAGCTCATCGGCGGCCTTCTCCTTGACACCCGCAAGTGGGTCGACGGTCGGCCGAGATTGTGCAGTAACGGAGCTCTGAAACACCTGCGTCGTCGAAGCCGGCGCTGCTGGACGAGGTGTGGGGTCAGGAATCGCGCTAGACGGTCCAGCCTCGGGGACATTCGAATCGGGTTCGAAATCGTGGCCGCGAACCGCATTCAGTCGATCGTTGAGCTTCATCGGTCTCTCACCTTCTCTGAGCCCGCCGACGCTTCTGGTCGACTTCCGGTGCGATCCGCGACAGTAGGGAGCGAATCGCCTTCGCCGCCGGATCACGAGCGTCGTCGTGAATGAGCGGGACCCCGCGGTTGCTCGCGAGCAGGACCGCTGACGACCGAGGGACCTCCACGTCGATCGGAGCCCCGATGATGTTCTCGGCGTCTCGGACGGTCAGACCGCTCAGTCGATCGGTTTGGTTCAAGACGACATGCCGATTGCCGGGCATCAGACCGATGCGGGTCAGCAGGTCGAACTCGGTGCGCATCGCTCGGAGGCTCGGCACGCTCATGCTCGTAACGAAGACCGCGTCCGTGATGTGTTCGAGAACCGCCAGCGCATGCTCTCCAAGGCCGGGGGTCGTGTCGACGACGACGTAACGGAATGATGCGCGAAGCCGCTCGATCAGACGGCCGAGCGCATCTGTCGGAATGCTGTCACCGAGTTCAGGCGACGGCGCGCCCGCCACCACGAAGAAGCTGCCCGAGTGATGCGTGAGCGCGGTCTTCAGCACGATCTCGTCCGCCGCCGCGTCCGCGACAGCATCGACAATCGTCCGCTCCGGTTCGAGCGCGAGTGCCGTCGTGACGTCGCCGAATTGGAGGTCCGCGTCGATCAGCACAACGGAGTTCGGAGCGATCTCCGCGAGCCCGGCGGCAAGGTTGACGGCGAGGGTGGTCTTGCCCTGACCGCCCTTCGGGGCGACAACGGCGATCGCCTCGGTCGGCATGCCCGCTTCGATCGGAGGGAACTCCCAATCGGGCGCGGAAGGCTCGACCTCTGCAGCTTCAGGTTCGTCGACGGTCGATCCGGTCAGGTCGACGAACGGAAGATCGTCGATCTCGAGCGCGAGTGGTGCATCGAAGTCGTGTAGGGACGCCCGACCATTCGCGATCATCCACGACGCGAGTCGATCGAGCAAGGCCACAGTCGTATCGTCGCTCGCATCGGGGCTCAGTACCGCGTGGAGCTCGAGCTCATCGACCCAGTCTTCGAGGTCTGAGCGCTGCTCGCGAACGACGATGAGTCCGAGATCGGGATGCTTCGCCGTGAGCGCCTCGGCCAACCCTCGAGTCTCTTCGAAGTTGAGCACCGGGCCGAGAAGAGCGACACGCGGCGCTTCCGGCAGCCGACTCGCGACGGCCTCCGGCCCGAAGGTCAGGAACTCGCCTGGGATGACGGCAAGTCGCTCGCCGAGGAGAGTACGCAATCGGGTCTCGTACTCGGCGGATCGGCTCACCAGGACGTAAGGGGTCACCGCCGCATATTGCTTTCTGTCGTGAGCATCGAACCGGAGGTGTCGGTCTTCTCGTTCTGCAGAGTTACCCAAACGCCATACACCTGAGACTGCTTCTCTGCGTGCTCGAGAGCCCAAACGAGCCGTTCGACGTCGTGAGTCGCGAGAGCGACTGTGAACATCAGCATGTTTCCGGTCTGCTGAGCCGCTGCACCGTCGTTACCTCCAGTGGTCGCGGTCACGCCGACTGCCACCTTCGTGACGAGCACGCGGTCGAGCTCGAATCGAGTGCCGATACCCGCGCCATCGCCGGGTCCGGTCACAACCACCCCGATGGTATTGCCCGCCTGTACCGCACCGCCGACCATTCGCTGCACGGGCAGGGCAAAGCTCACCTCCTGCATGCCGTCCGGCACGCGGACGTCGCCATTCGCCGCGAGTTCCAACGGATCAACGAAGCGCCCCAGCAGCAACTGCTCTCCGGGGAGGAGTTCGGCGTCGGCGACGAGACCGGCGAGATCCTCGAGATCGGTCACCGCGCCATCTGCAATGTTGCGCTCGGGGATGCTGTCGAGCTGTACGAGTTCCGCGACTTCTTCGCCAGGTGTCCCCTCAACGATTGTCTCTTGAACGACATAAACATCTCTGAGTTCGGCACCGGCTGCAGCACGCGCATCGGCACCGCGCACGTACGTGATGAGCGCGAACGCGCCAACAACAGCAAGAACGAGGGCGACTATTGCGCCGATGATTCGGGTCTTCACTTAGTTCTCCTCTTGCGGCGGCATAGGGATCCGCGGGGGTTCATTTCGCAAGCACCACGCTTTGTAGGCCTGCCTCGGTGCCTTCGCCAAGTTCATATGCGTCGGCGAGGTCGACATACCGCTGGAAGTAGCCCTGGATTGTTTTGTTGCTGCAATGCCCGCCGCAGACCGAAGTGTCTCCGCTGTTGACGCCTGGGACACTGATACCGGTGATGTGAAACGCAGCGAACGCGACGAGGTGATATTCGACATCCGAGCCGTTGCACCTCGGATTCGGATCAAGAGGTCGGCTCGCGTCCCGGCAATCATCGAACAACGGAATAAGCACGGTCTGGCCGATGTAGCCACTCAACAGCGCCGATGTGCACCCGGATGAACTTCCACTTGCACCTGAGGTGCCTGGGACCCAAGGGTTTGCGAGATCTACATGGATGTTGCAGTTAGATGATTCCACCCAGCCAAACGCCCCACGCGAAAAGACATCGGCCACGCCATCCCCGTCTTCGTCGGGGCCACAGTGGCGCCGGTCTGTGACGTCGTAGCTGATATTGATCGGCGGACCAGTTACGTCCTCGCCTGTCGGCTCGTGATCCGCAAACTCGCACCGGCCAAACGTGAGAGCCAAGGCTGGTCCCGAGACCGGGACGCCCCAGGTCGCAGTCGCTGTCGCTTCCAGCGATGTCGGATCAAGGCCGATCAGTGCTGCCAACGGGTGATTAAGCGCGGCGCTGCCATCCTGAGTGCGCGTAGAAGTATCGACCGTGACCGTCCCACTACGTGGGTTGACAACAAAGCTCCCGGCAGGGATTGTGGCGTCTGCGTTGGCATCGTTCGCATTGTCACCGGCGTATGTGATCGCCATCTCGGTCGCCCCGGCCTCACACGTCGTCGGCCGTAGGGCACATTCTTGAGCCACGGCCAGCGCAGCCGAGTCGGCACCGTTCTGCAATTCTGCCTTCTCGAAGTACAACAGGCCGACATCTACCACGAGCGCTACCACGGCCAGAAGCGACGCCATGGCAACCGCAACCGTGACTGCGACGCCTCCTCGCTCGTGCTTCATCGCCGAACGCCCGATCAACCGCCGCATCTCATGCTCCCGGTTCCCTCAAGCATCACGCCTCCGGTGACTGCACCGAGCCAGCCGGTCAGATCGGTCAGCGGTGTACGCACCACCATGGTTAGTTCGTCGTCGTCAACGGAGGCACTGCACGTCGACGGGTAGCTGAATGTCAGGGTGCCCGTGACGAGCTCGGTGGCTCGATCCTCCGCGACGCCTTGCGCACCCGGCTCGAGATTGTGGATCGCGTAGTACCGGGCACCCTCTCGAGCCGCTGCCGTCACCGACAACTGCTGAGTAAGCACCCAGCCGAAGTCGATGATTGCGAACAGCATGATCAGGAGCAGCGGAAGCACGAGAGCGAACTCGACCGCCGCGGCTCCGCGTTCACGCCGCGCTTTCATGCGTTTTCCTTAGAGACGGGCAATGCCCGGCCGGCACAGGGCCGACCGGGACGCTGCCTCGACGGACGACTCAGGTGGCGGGAACGCCGAGCGCCGGGATAACGACCTCATTGACGAAGTCGGTGATCGCGGGGGCGAGCAGGGCGAGGGCGCCGACGATCGCGATCGAGGCGACGCCGATGATGAGCGCGTACTCGGTGGCGGTCGCGCCGTCCTCTTCAGTGCGGAGCGAGTTGATGCGCGCCTGGAGCGCGGCGAATGCCTTCAGCATGGTGGACCCCTTCGGGTATTGCGGGAACTCCTGCACCAGCCCCCTAGAGGAGGTGCATCCCGCATGCGGGTACATGCGGTGACATGAAGCTATCCACCGGATTCCGCACCACCTACGCCCCCTTTTGGGGGAGACATCCCGGGCGGGGCGCAAAGAACCGCGCAGATCGGCCAGTTCTTGCGCAACATGCGAGACCTTGCCCCCCGGTCTGGGGGTTCATCGGGGTACAAGAATGGGGTACAGACGTACCCATCGTTCGGGGTACAGATGTACCCCGATCCGCAGACCACGAGGAGCAAGTCCCTCGGCAATGAGGTAGCTGCTATCAGACCCGCGGCCCCGGTTTTCAACCCGCGGAACCGGGGATCACGCGAAGCTCTCAGATCGTCCACCGCGACCGAGCCATTCGTCGCGGAGATGGCGCCACGCCCCCACCCCTCGAACGGGGAGTACCCCGGTCGATGCAAATGGGGGACACTCGATGCCAGGGTGCGTGTGGTTCCTTGGCAGGGCGGCGCCACCTCGGAGTTGCTCTCGTGGGTCGATGCCCGACAACGCGATCCCCTCGGGTTCAACTTCCGTTCTTCAGGTACGGCGACCGGCGCGAGGCTTCAGCTCTGCGCGAGCCGGAGGACCTTCTCGGTGAAGGAGCCCACCTCGCCGTGGCGCCTCGGCGCCTACGCCGTCGAGCCACCGGTCTGGTCGCGCAACGCCAGCCACTCCTGAAGCTCGATCAGATTCCCTTCCGGGTCCTCGAGATACGCGACCCGCAACCGATCGCCCATCGGCCCCGGATCCCGGGTGAACACCGCACCTCGCGAGCTCAGTTCGGCGTGCGCAGCGTCGAGGTCCTCCACCCGCAGCACGACCAGCGCGCGATACCCCTCCGGCGCCGACCCCAACCGCCCGAGCACGCCGGCCACCTGCGCCCGGTCCTGCAACGCGATCGCAGCGTGACCGGAGTCGAAGCTGAGCTTCGCGTACGGACCGCTCTCGGCCTCGAACTGCGGCTCGAGCCCGAGAACGTCGCGATAGAAGCGGTAGGCGGCGGGGAAGTCGGACACCAACAGGCGTATCTGAGTGAGTTCCATATCGACCTTCTTAGCGCGGTTCCAGCCTCGATCACTCAGCCCCTCAGCCCGCCGCCAGCCACACCGCGACGAGCGCGCCCGCGAGCATCGACGGCCCGAACGGGATCGAACCCCGCAGCGTCACCCGCTTGAGCGCGAGCGCGATGAGCGAGATCACCCCGCCGATCACGAATGCGGCGAGCAGGGCGACGAACCAGGCCGACAGGCCGAACCACCCGGCGACGAGGCCGATCACGAGGGCGAGCTTCACGTCGCCCATGCCCATCGCCGACGGCGAGATCAGGGCGAGCACGAAGTAGGCGGCGAACATCGCGGCGGCGCCCGCGAGCGCCCAGACGAGCCGCATCCACTCCCCCGTCGCCCACGTCGCAGGCACGAGCAGCACGCCCACCACGGCGAGCGCGGGGAACACGACCGCGTTCGGCAGCCGCTTCTCGGCGAGGTCGACGATCGCGAGCACCGTCGCGAACGCGGCGAACGCGACGAGCGCCGGCAGCAGCCACTCGAGGCCCACCCGCAGGGCGAGCAACCCGAACGTGACGGCGGCGGTCACGGCCGAGGCGACGCGGATCGTGCGCCGAGGCATCCGCCCGTGTTTCATCGAGTGCTCGGCCCACGCGGCCAGCGGCCACCAGCCCAGCACGAAACCGACGACCGCCAGAACGACCGAGAGGGATGTCTCGAGCAGGGGCATGCAGGCAGCGTAGCGCCCGCCGGGGCGGTGAACGGCGGCCTGTGCACAGCGGCGCTCCGTTCGGAGCACCCCGAACCGGTGCTGCCACGGATGCGGCGGCGAGCGTGCGATCGGACGATCGGCGCAGGGGTGTTCCCATGGCCACCGAAGCAGAGATCCACAGCTGGCTCGCCGACTACGAGCGCGACTGGGGCGGGTTGTGCCAGGCCCTCATGTGGCAGCTCGCGAACCGGTTCGGCACGATCGTCGACACGCCGACGCAGGCGATCGGCGCCTTCCGAACCGAGCGCAGCGCCGAGCGCGTGCACGACGGCACGCCGCCGCCCGGTGCGTTCCTCTACTGGGACTGGCGCGAAGACGGCCATGTCGGGTTCATGATGAACGACGGCCGCGTGCTCATGGCGTCGCACTTCCTCACCGAGCAGTGGGTCGACCACCACGCCGGCTGGATCACGCTCGACGACTACAACGACCAGAACACCGAGGCGACGTATCTCGGCTGGTCGTGGCGGAACGGCGGCAACACGTGCCCGTTCCGCGATGAGAGCACCCCTGTGGCCGACGTGACGAAGTTCCGGCGCTTCCAGTCCGACGGCCAGTTCGCGGTTCGCACGGCGTTCCAGCGCTTCCCCTACGTGACGAATCCGCGCCAGGAGAACCTCGCGGCCGGCACCGGCGGCCTCGGTCTCTACAGCCTCACGCTGAACCTCTCGCTCGACGACTTCCCCGCTGACGCCCAGATCGAGGGGATGCTGGTGCTCGAGCCCACGGCGGGCGACACGTCGACCGGCTATCGGTTCACCGTCGACGGGTCACCGACGGGCAGCGTCGAGGCCGCGATCCGCGCGAACGTGCTGGTCGAGTCGAACGCCTCGCTCTACCTCGAGCTGCGGCAGTCCGCCGGCCAACGCAACCCGCTGCTGACCTTCTGGGGCGCCGACGTGGCGAACCTGCCCGTCGAGTGAAATCACTGCACGGGGAGGACGCTCATGACCTTCGGCATCGACATCTCGGGCAGCCAGAACCCGTTCGACTACGAGGGGGCGCGCGACGAGGGCGTCGAGTTCATCATCGTGAAGGCCTCGGGCTTCAACACCGGCGAGCTGTACGTCGCCGACTGCTACCACCAGCACGTCGACGGCGCTCGCGCCGCGGGCCTCGCCGTCGGCCACTACTACCTCGTCGGCGCAGGCGACCCGGTCAGGCAGGCCGACCACTTCGTCGACCACCTGCACGACTACGACCCCCACCACGACGTGCTCGCGCTCGACAACGAACCCCTCGACTCGAACCCGGTGTTCTGGTCGCAGGACCAGGCCTTCGCGTTCCTCGCGCGCGTGCAGGCCCGCACGGGGATCCCGTGGTCGCGGCTCTGGCTGTACTGCCCGGCGTCGCTCACTCGAGACCGCCGACCGTGGCACCGCATCACCGACAAGGGAATCCGCATCTGGTGGTCGGCGTACGGCGGGTTCCCGACGGGTCATTCACCCGATCACGTGCCAGCCCTCGACGGTTCGGTCGATCGCTGGGACGTGCACCAGTTCTCGAGCAAGTCGCGGGTCGCGGGCCTCGAGATCGACGGCAACAGCTCACCCACCACCGTCGAAACGCTCTTCGGCGGCCAGACCGAGGAGGCCGACGTGGCCAAGTTCACACGATTCCAGGACGACACCCCGATCCGTCTCGACGAGGATTGGCACCGCTGCACGTACAGCGCCAACCCGCGCCGGGACAACCTGGCCGCCGGCACCGGCGGTCTCGGGCTCTACAGCATGGTCGTCAACCTCTACTTCGACGACTTCCCCGCCGACGCCCAGGTCGAGGGCACGCTGCTGCTCGAGTTCACCGAGGGCGGCAGCTCGCCGGGCTACAAGTTCACCGTCGACGGTTCGAAGACCCACAAGGTCGAGGCCGCCATCCCGGCGAACGTCAGGATCGCGACGAACGCCACCCTGCACCTCGAGCTCCGCAAGACCGCCGGTGACGACGGCCCGCTGCTCACCACGTGGGGCGTCGACGTCACGAACCTCACCGTGGAGTGAGGCGTCGGCACCTCACCCGCGCCGGCGCACCGCATTCGCGTAGACCCACACGTAGTTGTCGTGGCGGGTCGCGGGGTCGGGGTACTGCACGAGCACGGCGCCGCGCGTCCACGCGATCGCCGTACCCTCGACCTCGCGGGGCTCCTCGTACGCGACGCGATACCGGATCGTCGCCGTGACCGGCACCGCCTCGCGTGCGTCGTTGCGGCGACCCGTGCGACGCACCTCTGAGGTCGTGAGCGACACCGGTGCGCCACGCTTCGCCTGCGCGAGCAGGAGGTCGTCGGACCGCTCGTCGGCGCGCTCGGGGTAGCGCCGATTGGTGCCCATCTACGCCGCACCCGATCGACTCGTCGCGGGCACCACGTGAACGTCGCCGGTCGCCTGCACGTGGCCGTTCACGTGTAGGTCGCTTCGACGACCCAGCCGGAGGGCGCGAGGCGCAGGTCGAACACGAGCACATCGTCGCCGTCGGAACGGCCGGTGACCCGCCAGCCCGGAGCGAGCAGCACCTCGGCCGGCGGATGGCTGATGCCCGAGGGCCACTCGGGCTGGCGCGTGAGCGGCGTCGGGGTGTCGATGACCCGATACCTCGTGCCGTGATAGACGAGCCGCGCCGGCCGATCGGAGCCGTCGAGCCAGACGGCCACCGGTTCCGCCTCACTGAGCGTGAGCATCATGACCTCCCCACGAGTTCGAACAGATATTCGAAACTGTAAGCGAGATGTCCGCGACACGCCAAGACGTACGTTCGCCTGCGGCGCCTCGGGAACCTCGCGCAGCGAACGACGCCGCCCGCATCTCAGGGGCGATACTCAGGTGCAGGTGGTGATCTCGGTGCTTGACTCGCATAGTCTGAGCAGACCCGTCACCGATGGAGGAGCCATGAGCGCATACGTCATCGCCCTTGTTTCGACCAGCGCGATCACCGCTGCGGGCGCCCTGGTCGCCCTCACCGCCGTGATGGGCCACCGTCGACGACTCGCCGCCCCGGCACGCGACCCCCGACTGCAGCAGGAGCTCGCCGAGGTCCAGCGGCAGATCGATCAGGGTCGACGCAGCTTCTGACCCGTCGACGCGCGCCGGCGTTGCCCGACCGACGATAACGTGCGCGCGCCGCTCCTCGACCGACGGTGCGGCTACGCCACCTCGTCGCGCGACACGTCGACCATCTCGTCACGGGGCACGACCTTGACCCGCACGCGCTCCTCGGCCGCGCCGAGCGCCAGCTCGTGCTCGTCGAGGCGGTGCCAGCCGTCGAGATCGGTCCAGCGGATGCCGCGCGAGTCGAGCATCTCGATCACCGACTCCTCCGACGGCGACTCGGGGTGCCACCAATTTCCGAGGTCGTTGATGACGTGCTTGATGGTCTCCATCGCGTCCGACTTGGTGTGGCCGATGAGGCCGACGGGGCCGCGCTTGATCCAGCCGGTCGCGTACACGCCGTACATCTGGCGCGCCTCGCCCGTATCCTTGTCGCGAATGAGCACCTGGCCCTCGTGGTTCGGGATGACGCCGAACTTCTTGTCGAACGGCACCCCCGGCAGCGGCGACCCGAAGTAGCCGACGGCGCGGTACACCGCCTGGATCGGCAGCTCGCGGATCTCGCCCGTGCCGACGACCCCGCCCGCGCCATCCGACTTCGTGCGCTCCCAACGGATCGCGCCGACCTTGCCCGTGCCGTCGTCGACGATCTCGAGCGGCTTCGCGAAGAAGTGCAGGTGCAGCCGGCGCGACGCCTGGCCGACCTCTCGCTGACGCCACTGGTTCAGCACCTTGTCGATGACGAAGACCTGCTTGTTGCCCGACACGGCGGCACGCGCGGCGTCGTCGTAGTCGAAGTCCTCGTCGTAGACGATCATGTCGACGTCGCGCAGCTCGCCGAGCTCGCGCAGCTCGAGCGGCGTGAACTTCACCGACGTCGGGCCGCGACGGCCGAACACATGCACGTCGGTCAGGGGCGAGGCGGCGAGGCCAGCGGCGACGTTCGCGGGGATCTCGGTCACCATGAGGTCTTCGACGTGCTTCGCCAGCATGCGCGACACGTCGAGCGCCACGTTGCCGTTGCCGATCACGGCCACCTCGCGCGCCTCGAGCGGCCACGTGCGCGGCACGTCTGGGTGCCCGTCGAACCAGCTCACGAAGTCGGCCGCACCGTACGAGCCCTCGAGGTCGATGCCCGGAAGGTTCAGGGAGGCGTCGCGCACCGCACCGGTCGCGAAGATGACCGCGTTGTAGTGGTGCTTGAGGTCGTCGAGGGTGATGTCCTCGCCGAAGCGCACGTTGCCGAAGATGCGGATGTCTCCACGGTCGAGCACCTCGCGAAGCGCCGTGATGATGCCCTTGATGCGCGGGTGGTCGGGCGCGACGCCGTAGCGCACGAGACCGTACGGGGCCGGCAGGTGGTCGAACAGGTCGATCGAGACGTCGAAGTTGCGCTCGGCCTTCAGCAGGATGTCGGCGGCGTAGATGCCGGCGGGGCCGGCACCGACGATCGCCAGTCGCAGCTTGTTCCTCGTCACGTCTCTCCTCGTAGGTCTGTCGATGCCGCTCCAGCCGATCGGCCGAGACGGCATCGGTCTAACTCTGCCGGTCGACGACCGTCTCGGCGAACCTCGTCAGCGCCTTCTTCACGCTGCCGTCGGGCAGCGGGGCCAGCGCCGCGACCGCCTCGTGCGCCCAGCGGTGCGCCTCGGCGAGCGTCGCCTTCGTCGCCTCGTGCTCGCGCAGCTCGGCGACGATCGCGTCGACCGTCGCCCGCGACGGCACGATGCGCGAGGCCATGGTGTTCGTGTCGAGCGCGTCGCCGAGCTCGGCGGGCTTCGCCGGCAGCACGTCGCGCTCGATGCGGGCGTGGAGTTCGGCGGCCGAGGCATCCGTCTTCGCCATCTCCGCCAGCCGCAGCAGCGGCAGGGTGACGACACCGGCGCGCAGGTCGGTGCCGGGCACCTTGCCCGTCTCTTCGGGCTGGGGCGACAGGTCGATGACGTCGTCGATGAGCTGGAAGGCGACGCCGACCTTCTCGCCGAACTCGATGATGGGCGCTTCGAACGCCGGGTCGGCGCCCGAGAAGACGATGCCCGACTGCGCGGCCGCCGCGATGAGCGAGCCCGTCTTGTCGGCGAGCACCCGGATGTAGTGCTCGATCGGGTCGTCGGCGGGCGCCGGGCCGACGGTCTCGTGCAGCTGGCCCAGCACGAGCCGTTCGAACGTGTCGGCCTGCATCTTGATCGCCCGCTCGCCGAGGCTCGCCATGAGCTGGCTGGCACGTGCGAAGAGCAGGTCGCCCGTGAGGATCGCAACCGAGTTGCCCCACACCGAGTGGGCACTGGGTACGCCGCGACGCCGGTCGGAGTCGTCCATGACGTCGTCGTGGTACAGCGAGCCGAGGTGCGTGATCTCGATCGCCTCGGCGGCGGTCACGACGTCGTCGGTCACGCCGGCGCCGAGCTGCGCGGTCAGCAGGGTCAGCATGGGGCGAACCCGCTTGCCGCCCGCCTCGAGCAGGTACCGCGTCGAGACGTCGGCGATGGAGTCGGCGAACAGGACCTCGCGCACGAGACCCGCCTCGACGCGTTCGATGCCCTCGTCGATCGCTCGCGCCATGGCCTTGTCTGCGGCGGACGCGAAGACCCGCTCGCTCAGCCCGAGATTGGCGGCGAGCGCTGAGCCGCGACGTGCGACCGGGTGGCTCGGATTCACGCCTACCAGCCTACCGGTGCCGATATGCGGGCCCGTGTCACCGACGGCGAACGGATGCCTCGGGCTTCGCCGCTCAGGCGAGCGGCTTCGTCGCCCGGTGCAGTGCGACGACCCCCATCGTGAGGTTGCGCCACGCGACCTTGGTGTAGCCGGCCTCGCGGATCCAGCTCGCGAGGGCGGGCTGGTCGGGCCACGCCCTGATCGACTCGTTGAGGTACTCGTAGGCGGTGTCGTTCGAGCTCGAGAGCTTCACGAGCGGGGGCATCACGTAGCGCTGGTAGACGTCGTAGCCGAGTCGCACGAACGCGACCGGCGGGTGCGAGAACTCGCAGATCACGAGGCGGCCGCCGGGCTTCGTCACGCGGAAGAACTCGTCGAGCGCGCGCTTGGGCTCGTTGACGTTGCGCAGGCCGAACGAGATCGTGACGGCGTCGAACGAGGCGTCGTCGAACGGCAGCTTCGTCGCGTCGGCCTCGACGAACACCAGGTTCGGCACGTGCGCCTGACGGCTGCGGCCGACCTCGATCATGCCGGGCGAGAAGTCGGCGGCGACGACCGAGGCCCCCGACTTCGCGAGACTCGCGCTCGAGGTGCCCGTGCCGGCGGCGACGTCGAGGATGCGCTCGCCGGGCCTCGGGTCGACCGCGCGTGTCGTGGCGACCCGCCAGAGCGGGGCGTTGCCGACCGAGAGCACGTTGTTGGTGCGGTCGTACGCGGCGGCGACGCGATCGAACATCGCCGACACCTCGCGAGGGTCCTTGCCGAGGTCTGCGCGCGTCATCCCTCGAGTCTACCGGCGGGCGTCGCGCGCCGATGAGCCCGGTGCCGGTGCCGGATATGCCGGGTGCCGGCTACCCGCCGAACGCCTCGACGATCGGACGGAACTTCATGTCGGTCTCGGCGAGCTCCTCGGCCGGCACCGAGTCGTGCACGATGCCGCAACCGGCATACGCCGTCACCGTGCCGTCGGGGTCGACCTGCGCGCAGCGCAGCGCGATCGCCCACTCGCCGTCGCCGTCGCCGTCGACCCAACCCACGGGCCCCGCGTAGCGGCCCCGGTCGAAGCCCTCGAGCTCGGCGATCGCGCGCAGCGCGACCTTGCGCGGGGTGCCGGCGACCGCGGCCGTCGGGTGCACCGCGCGCACGAGGTCGAGCGAGTTCGACCCGTCGCCGAGCGTGCCCTTGAGGTCGGTCGCGAGGTGCCACAGGTTCGGCAGCTGCAGCGTGAACGGCTCGGGACTCGTGTCGAGCCGGGTGGTGTGCGGTGCGAGCCGCTGCACGGCGCTCGCGACCGCGAGCGCGTGCTCGGCCAGGTTCTTCTCGCTCGCCGCGAGGGTGGCGGCATGATCGCGGTCGGATGCCTCGCCGGCACCGCGCGGCGCCGTGCCCGCGAGCACGCGCGCCGACACGGTGCCGTGATCGACCCGCACGAGGGTCTCGGGGCTCGCGCCGATGAGTCCGTCGACGGCGAAGGTCCACGTGTCGGGGTAGTCCTCGGCGAGCCGGTTGATCGTGGCTCGCAGGCCCGCGTCGTCGCTCAGCGTGCCGACGAGCTGCCGCGCGAGCACCGCCTTCTCGAACTCGCCGGCGTCGATGCGGCGCACCGCCTCGGCGACGGCGCCCTCGTATGCCTCGGGCGGCATCGAACCGGGCTCGAAGGCGACCCGTGGGACCTGGCGCTTCGGCGACGGCTCGGGAATCGTCACCTCGGCGGGCGTCTCGAAGCCGATGCGGGTGACCCATGCGCGGCCTTCGCGACGACCGATGACGAGCTCGGGCACGATGAGCACGCTCGTCGCCGTCGACTCGTCGGCGAATGCGAACGCACCGAACGCGACGAGCCCCGTTCCCGGCAGGCCGACCCGGTCGTCGATGTCGGCGGCCCCCGCGAGCGAGGTCCACGCCGACGCGGCATCCTCGATGCGGGTGGCGCCCGACGACTCGATGCGCAGCACTTCGCCGAGTCCGACGATGCCCTCGCCGCGACGCAGCCAGACGAGCGGATGGCGGGGGTCGGTGCGCGGAATCAGGGGTTCGGTCTCGTCGACGGCCACCGTTCTGACCACGAGGCGCGCCCTGGCGTGCGTCTGACTCACCGCACCAGCCTACGCCCGCGCCCGACCGCGCCCGCCGGTCAGCTGGCGGCGAGACGCGCGCGCTCGGTCGCGAGGTCGAAGTCGGCCAGCGGCCACGACAGGTCCATGGCCTCGAGCGCGTCGATGAGCAGGTGCTGCACCGCGAGCCGCGCGTACCACTTGCGATCCGCCGGAATCACGTACCACGGGGCATCCGGCGTCGAAGTGCGGTCGAAGACCGCTTGGTAGGCCTCCTGGTAGGCGGGGGCGAGCACTCGCTCGTCGATGTCGCCGGGGTTGAACTTCCAGTGCTTGTCGGGGCGGTCGAGCCGTTCCTGCAGGCGCTCCTTCTGCTCGTCGCCCGAGATGTGCAGCATGACCTTGATGACGGTGGCGCCGCCCGCGACCTGACCGCGCTCGAACTCGTTGATCGCGTCGTAGCGGCGCTCGATCTCCTCGGGCGGGGCGAGTTCGCGCACCCGGCCGATGAGCACGTCCTCGTAGTGCGATCGGTCGAAGACGCCGATCATGCCCGGTCCGGGCGTCTCCTTGCTGATGCGCCAGAGGAAGTCGTGGCCGAGCTCCTCTTCGGTGGGCTTCTTGAACGATGCGAGCTGCACGCCCTGCGGGTCGACGGCGCCCATGACGTGCTTCACGATGCCGCCCTTGCCGGCGGTGTCCATCGCCTGCAGCACGAGCAGGATGCGGCGGCGGTGCCCGCCCATGCGGCTGCCGGCGAACAGCTTCTCCTGCAGCTCGGCGAGGATGCCGGCGCCTTCGTCGAGCGCGTCCTTGCCCTCGGACTTGCCGCCGTCGAAACCCGGGTGCGTGTCGGTCGGCGCATCGGCGAGGCGGAACCCCTCTCCCACGCGCAGCAGTTCGGAGGGATCGGCGGTCCAGAACGATTCGCGGCTCATGCGGCCATCCTGCCGGTGCCGCGGCGACCGCGGCAAGGGGTGGCCGAACGCCTCAGCGCGGGAGCGGCACCTCGAGGATCGTCGGCCCCTCGACCCGCTTCGCGAGCGCCTCGTCGAGCTCGCCTCGGGTCGTCGCGCGCAGGTATCCCCAGCCGTACGCGGTCGCGAGCGCGGCGACGTCGACGTGCTGCGGCGTGTACTGCACGCGGTCGAATGCGTCGGTCGGTGCCGTGCCGGCCACTTCGAGCGAATCGAAGATCGTGCCGCCGCCGTCGTTGCCGACGATCACGAGCAGCCGCGGCCGCGCCTCGCCGGCGCCGATCAGCATCGACCCGACATCGTGCAGCAGGGTCAGGTCGCCGATGAGGGCACGGGTCGTGCTCGAGTCGGCAGCACCGCCGCGGGATGCCTCGGCCGAGGCCGCGATCGACCGCTCGACCTGTTCGGCCGCGGCGAGCATGGCGGCGAGCTCTCCGCCCGCGGGCCGAGGCGTGGAATCCGAGTGGGTCGAGGAGCGAGAGGCGGGCGTCTCGGAACCCGGCTGCGGCTGGACTCGAGACGGGCGCTCCTCGACCGGCTCTTCCGCCGAGGCATCCAGCTGGCTCGCGATCGCGATGCCGAGCGCGGTGGCGACCGTTCCGTCGATGCCCGCGAGCCCGCGGTTCGCATGCGCCGCGATGCGGCGGCCGGGCACCGCCCGGTCGGCGTCGCGGATCAACCGCGACGCCCCGAACACGAGCCGGTCGTGCGGCCACGTCGCAGCCCAGACCGCGTCGACGAGCATGCGGCGCGTGATCGGCGCGCGCACCCCGTCGAGCTGGGCGCGCATGAACTCGCGATGCGCCTCGAAGTCGTGCACGTGCCCCGTCTCGTCGATGCCCGGCGAGACCGGCGGCGGCGCGGTCGGCAGGCCGGCGTCGACGACGATGCGGCTCGCATGCACCCAGCGCCGGACCCAGGCGCGCTCGTCGGGGGTCGGCGATGCGGGGTCGGCGTGCACGGCGCGTTCGAAGCGGCGCACGCGACGGCCCGGGTTGAACCATTCGACGCCCGACGGAGCGACGACGATCGACTCGACGTCGTCGCGCTGCACGAGCGCCGGCACCTCGCGCGACAGCGTCGGATGCCCGAACACGACGACCCGCTGCACCTGGTCGCCGAAGCCGGGCTCGCGCAGCAGCTCGCGGTAGGCGACGACGAGGTTCGGTCCGAAGTGCGCACCGCTCGTGACCTCGGCGATGAGCGGCCAGTCGCCCGCACGTGCGAACGCCTCGGCCTCGGGGCCGGCTCCGGCGCCCGCGACGACGACGGTGCGCGGGCCGCGGGCGATGAGGGCGCCGGTGGGGCCGCCCGGGTTTCGAGACGCTCCGACGCCGCTCTCCGACCCGCTCGAGGCGGCCGGGTTTCGTGACGCTCCGTCGTCGCTCGACGACCCGCTCCACGCCGACGACAGCGGTTCGCGCAGCTGCAGGTTCACGTGCACGGGTCCGGGCCCGGGGTGCGCGATGATCCCGCCGTCGAGGTCGCGCCCGAGCGCCGCGGCGAGCGCCTCGCGCGCGAGCCGCTCGGCGGCGGCCGCCTCGCCCGGGGCCCCCTCGGGCGCGGTCACGTCGCGTTCGAGCCGGACCGCTCCCGCGAAGATGCCGGGCTGCATGGTCGTCTGGTTCGAACGGATGCCGCGCATCTCGGCGGGGCGATCGGAGGTGACGAGCACGAGCGGAACCCCCGAGTGATGCGCCTCGAGCACCGCGGGATGCAGGTTCGCGACCGCCGTGCCCGAGGTCGTCACGACGACGGCGGGTCGGCCGGTCTCGACGGCGAGGCCGAGCGCGAGGAATCCGGCGCCGCGTTCGTCGATGCGCACATGCAGGCGCAGCCGGCCGAGCCGCTCGAACTCGGCGGCGGCGAGGGCGAGTGCCTGCGACCGCGACCCGGGTGCGACGACGACATCGGTGACCCCTGCCGCGGTCAGGGCGTCGAAGAGCGCGACCGAGTAGGCGGTGGCGGGGGCGGTCTCGAAACGCTCGCCGGCGCTCACCGCTCGACCACCGGGGCGGGCTCAGGCATTCGGGCGGCCCGTGGATCCGGGCTCCCCCGGCTTGTCGGGGTTCTCGGGGTGCGTGCCGGGTTCGGCCTGGTGGCCGGCGTTGCGGCCGTCGGCCGAGGCATCGGGCTCGCCGTCGAGGTCGGCGAGTTCCGCTTCGAGGCGACGGATCCGCTCTTCCTGTGCCGCGTCGACGCCGAGGCGACGCAGGAAGTCGGCGTCGTCGTCGGGGGCGACCGTGCGGAGTCGGCCGCTGGGCATGCGTTCGGCGCGGGCGCGGCCGACGAAGAACCAGAGCAGCCCGCCGATCACGGGAATGACGAGGATCACGACGATCCACCATCCACGGGCGATGCCCCGGATGCGGGAGCGATCGATCAGGGCGCAGTCGACGACCGCGTAGATCATGAAGATCGCCACGGCGACGACGAGTCCGAAGAGCAGCCGTGCCATGCCCCAAGTCTATGCTCGCCGGGTCACGGCAGGCTGGGAGTCGCGTGCAGTCTCCGCGCCTACACTGTCAGGGTGAAATCCGTACCCGTCTGGATCTGGTACACGGCCATTCGCGTCGTGCTGTTCGCCGCGCCGCTCGCCGTGCTGCTGATCGCGGGGGTGAACGTGTGGGTGTCGGCGATCGTCGCCGCCCTGTTCGGGCTGAGCGCATCGCTCATCTTCCTGCGCAAGCCGCGCAACGCGATGTCGAGCGACCTCTACGAGGCGCGCCACCGCGAGAAGCCGCTCGTGCGCGAGGACGACGCCGAAGAGGACGCGGCGCTCGACGCCGCTTCGCGCGACGCGGATGCCTCGGCCGACGCCGCACGCAAGCCCGAGTAGCTCAGCCAACCGGCGTCAGAACGCGAGCACGAGCCCCAGTCCGACGCCGTAGACGAGCGCCGTCAGGCTCGTGAGCTGCAGCGCCGTGATGAGTTCGCGCGGCGTCTTCGCGGTGAGCACGATGAGGCACGCCGGCAGCAGGGCGAGCAGCGCGAACTGCACGAGCCACGCCGTCGGGTAGAAGATCGCGAGGAAGCCGGCGATCGCGAACGGCACGAGCGCGAACACGACGAAGAGCACCCTGCCCGCGCGCTCGCCCACGAGCACGGCGAGGGTGCGCTTGCCGGCGAGCTTGTCCTGTGCGACGTCGCGCAGGTTGTTGGCCATGAGCACGGCGCACGCGAGCAGCCCGGTGCCGACGCCGCCGAGCCACGCCTCGAGGTTGACGGTGAGCGCCTGCACGTACGCCGAACCGGCGGTCGCGACGAGGCCGAAGAACACGAACACGAACAGCTCGCCGAGCCCGTAGTAGCCGTACGGGTGCTTGCCGCCGGTGTAGAACCAGGCTGCGACGATCGCGACCGCTCCGATCGCGAGCAGCCACCACTGCTGGGTCACGACGACGAGCGCGAGGCCCGCGAGGGCCGCGATCGCGAAGAACGCGAGGGCGACGGCGAGCACGTGCTTCGGCTTCGCCGCACCCGACCCGGTGAGTCGTGCTGGGCCGACCCGGTGGTCGTCGGTGCCGCGCACCCCGTCGGAGTAGTCGTTCGCGTAGTTGACGCCGATCTGCAGCGCGAGCGCGACGACGAGGGCGAGCAGGGCGCGGGCGGGATGCCACGGGCCTTCGGCGATCGCGAGCACGCCGGCGCCCGTGCCGAGCGCCACCGGGGCGATCGCGAGCGGAAGGGTGCGCAGGCGCGCGCCTGAGATCCAGTCGGCGGCGGTCGCGGGGCCGACCGGCTTCGCCGCCTCGACGCGGCCGGAGGCCTTCGCGGGGTTTCCCGATCGGCTGTGCGTGCGCGGGCGCTTCGCAGGCTGGTCGGCTGGGGTCATCCGTTGGGGTTTCGGGCGTGCCACACGGCCATGCTAGTTCGCGCGGCTATGGGGTCGCTCAGCGCAGGTCGGTCGAGGAGGCGCGCAGCGCCGGATCGAGACCACGCCGGCCAGGTGGCCTCGATACGCTCCTCCGTCGCTACTCGACCGACCGCCTCACCGCACGTCCTTCACGACGTCGAGGTATCGCGCGACCACCTCGAGCTCGGCGACGGTGAACCCCTCGTGCGCCCGCCGCATGCCCTCGAGGATGTCGCGGTACGGGTCGTCGTCGCCGCCCGCACCTGCACCGGCGAGCGCGCCGGGCGCGAGCTGCACGACCACGCGGCGGCGGTCGGCCGGGTCGTGCGATCGCTCGATGTAGCCCTGCTTCTCGAGGCGGTCGAGCACGCGCGTCGTCGTGCTCGTCGGCAGCTCGGTCGCCTGGCTGACCTCACCGGCCGTCATGGGTGCGCCGCTGCGGGCGATGAACCCGAGCGCCTGCAGGTCGACGACGTTGATGCCCATCGACCGCGCGATGCGCTCGTTGCTCATGACCGACGACGCGATGACGAGCTGCATGAGCTCGGAGATGCGCGCGGAGATCTCGGCCTTGCTTGACATCCCGACGGCACCCTTCTACTCTCTCCAATGTGGGATTATCCCATATCGGAACTATTCCGTTTCGGAACCAAACCCAGCATACGAAAGGACGGCCGCCATGGCCACCGCACCTCGCCGAGGACTCGCCATCGGCATCCTGCTCTTCGCCTCGTTCATGGACCTGCTCGACGTCACCATCGTGCAGGTCGCCCTGCCGACGATCGGCGCCGACCTCGAGGCATCCGAATCGCAACTCGAATGGATCGTGAGCGGCTACATGCTCGCCTTCGCGGTCGCCCTCATCACGGGCGGCCGGCTCGGCGACCTGTTCGGGCGGCGGCGCATCTTCCTCATCGGCATCGGTGGGTTCACCCTCGCCTCTGCCGCCGCGTCGCTCGCCTGGTCGGGCGACGTGCTCGTCGTCACCCGCATCCTGCAGGGGCTGTTCGCCGCGCTCATGGTGCCGCAGCTGCTCGCCTCGGTGCAGGCGCTGTTCTCGCCGCGCGAGCGCGCGCCCATGTACGGCCTCATCGGCGGCGTCAGCGGACTCGCCGCGGTCGCCGGCCCCGTGCTCGGCGGGTGGCTCATCGACGCCGACCTGTGGGGGCTCGGCTGGCGCACGGTGTTCCTCATCAACATCCCGGTCGGCATCGTCATCTTCGTGCTCGCCGCGATCTTCGTGCCCGAGACCCGCTCGTCGCGGCCGATGCGCCTCGACCTCACGGGCGTGGTGCTGCTCAGCGCCGTCGTGCTCGCGTTCATGGTGCCGCTCGTCGAGGGGCAGTCGCTCGGCTGGCCGGCGTGGCTGTGGTGGCCGGTCGCCGCCGGCGTGGCGCTGCTCGGCGTGTTCGTCGTCGTCGAGCGCCGGCGTATGCGCCGTGACGGATCGGCCCTGCTGCCGATGCCGCTCTTCGCCGATCGCGGCTTCTCGGCCGGCATCGTCACGCAGGCCGCGTTCCAGGGCGCGCTCAACGCCTTCACGCTGCCGTTCATCGTCTACCTGCAGATCGCCCTCGGCTTCGATGCGCTCACCGCAGGGCTCAACCTGCTCGCCTTCAGCCTCGGCGCGATGGTCGGCACGGGCGTCGTCATCCCGCTCGTCGCGCGGGTCGGCAAGTACCTCGTGACGCTCGGCGCCGTGACGCTCGCCGCCGGCGTGCTGTGGACGTTCGCGATCGTCGCCGACACCGGCGCCGCGTTCACGGGCTGGGCGGCGGTCTGGCCGATGCTCATCGCCGGCATCGGGCTCGCGCTGCTCGTGATCCCGCTCGTCGATGTCGCGCTCGCGACCGTGCCGGTCACCGACGCCGGGGCCGCCTCCGGGGCGTACAGCACGTTCCAGCAGCTCGGCGCGGCGGCGGGCGTGGCGATCTCGACGACCGTGTTCTTCTCGATCGTCGGCGACGACTGGAGCCGCGAGCACGTGCTCACCGCCCTGCAGGCCTCGGTCTGGGTCGCGGTCGCCGGTTTCGCGATCGCCGCCGTCGCGAGCCTGCTGCTGCCCGGGCGGGCCGCCGTGCAGGCCCACCTCGACGAGGAGCGCCGGCTCGCCGAGGGCGACGCCGCGATCGAGGCGGATGCCGCGGTCGAGGCGGGCGCCGCGGTCGAGGCGGGCGCCGCGGTCGAGGCGGGCGCCGCGGTCGAGGCGGGCGCCGCGGTCGAGGCGGGCGCCGCGGTCGAGGCGGGCGCCGCGTCCGCGACGCCGATCGTCGTCGCGACGGGCCCCGCCGTGGCGGGCTGATCCCCACGCGCGGATCCCCGCGCGCGGCCCGCACCCCACCGGTGCGCGAGTCGCCGGAACGTGCGCTTCGCCGACCCGGGAATCGCATTTTCCGGCGAGTCGTGCGACACGAGGCGGGTGGCACGTCAGCACCGCGCGGCGAGTCGCCGAAAGTTGCGCTTCGCCGGGCCGGGAAGCGCACGTTTCGGCGAGTCGTGCGCGGGGGGACGGGTTGCGGCGGCGAGTCAGCGCGGCGCGGCGGCGAGGGCCGCGAGGGCCCGGCGGTCGGGCTTGCCCGAGGCGAGCAGGGGCCAGGGGTCGGCGACCACGAGCCGCACGGGCCGGGCGGCGGGGCCGAGGCCCGAGGCATCCGTCGCCTCGCGGAGCCGGCCGAGCTCGAACTCCTCGTCGTCGACCTCGACGCCCTCCGTGCCGGCGCCCACGACGACCGCCGCCCGCTCGCCCCACTCGGGGTCGGGCACCGCGACGACGACCGCGTCGCCGCATCCGGACAGCCGGCGCACCGCGCGCTCGACCTCGCCGAGCACGACCTTCACGCCGCCCGAGATCATGACGTCGTCGGCGCGTCCGCGCACGCGCAGCCGGCCGGTGCCGGCATCGAACTCGCCGAGGTCGCCCGTGCGGTACCAGCGCACGCCGCGATCGACGACGAACGCCGCCGCGGTGCGCTCGGGGTCGTCGAGGTAGCCGTCGGCGAGGCTCGAGCCGCCGAGCTCGATCGAGCCGTCGTCGAAGCGGATGCGCGTGTCACCGATCGGCAGCCCGTCGTACACGCACCCGCCCGCGGTCTCGCTCGAACCGTAGGTGCGCACGATGCGCGCACCGAGCGCGTCGGCCCGGGCCGCGACCTCGGCGCCGAGCGCCTGCCCGCCGACGAGGATCGCGTCGAACGACCGCAGCGCCGCCGCGATGAACGCGTCGCGCTCGGCCGCCTCGACGACCCGGCCGAGCTGCACCGGCACGAGCGACGTGTAGTGCGGCACGTCGGGCAGCATGCGGGCGGATGCCTCGGCGAACGCCGCGGGCCTGAAGCCGCCCCCTCCCCCGTCGCCGACCACGACGGCCTCGGTACCGGCGACGATGCCGCGAACGAGCACCTGCGCCCCCGCGATGTAGTGACCCGGCAGGGCGAGCAGCCACTGCCCGGGCCCGCCGAGCGCATCGTGGGTCGCGTGCGCGCTCGCCTCGAGCGCGCCGGCCGACAGCAGCACGCGCTTCGGGCGGTCGGTCGACCCGCTCGTCTCGACCACGAGCGCGACGGCGTCGTCGACCTCGCGGCCCGCGACGCGCGCCGCCGCACGATCCGGGGCTGCATCTTGGCGGAAATCGTGGGCCATCTCATCCGCCGCCTGCGGGACTGCTCCCCCGGAAGCGGCCGGGCCGGGCACCGGCCAGACGGCGGGGCCGCCGTCGAGCGCGGCGGTCAGCGCGGCGGTCAGCGCCGAGGCATCCTCGGCCGCAACCTGCACGAGCGGTTTCATGTCACCGCCCGAGCTAGAAGTGCCACGGGTACGGCCCCCAGTCGGGGTCGCGCTTCTCGAGGAACGCGTCGCGGCCCTCGACCGCTTCATCCGTTCCGTAGGCGAGCCGGGTCGCCTCACCGGCGAAGACCTGCTGGCCGACCATGCCGTCGTCGACCGCGTTGAACGCGAACTTCAGCATGCGGATCGCCGTCGGCGACTTCGTGAGGATCGTGCGCGCCATCGCGATCGCCTCGCGCTCGAGCTCGGCGTGCGGCACGACCCGGTTCACGGCGCCCATCTCGTAGGCGCGGTCGGCCGAGTACTCCTCGGCGAGGAAGAAGACCTCGCGCGCGAACTTCTGACCGGTCTGGCGGGCGAAGTACGCCGAGCCGTAACCGGCATCGAAGGAACCCACGTCGGCATCGGTCTGCTTGAAGCGCCCGTGCTCGCGCGATGCGATCGTGAGGTCGCAGACCACGTGGAGCGAGTGCCCGCCACCGGCCGCCCAGCCGGGCACGACCGCGACGACGACCTTCGGCATGAAGCGGATGAGCCGCTGCACCTCGAGGATGTGCAGGCGGCCGACCGCCGCGTGCCCGTGCGGGTCGGCGGTGCCGCCCGCACCGTCGACGATCGCGGTCTCGGCGTCGGAGTACTTGTAGCCGTCGCGTCCGCGGATGCGCTGGTCGCCGCCCGAGCAGAACGCCCAGCCGCCGTCCTTCGGGCTCGGGCCGTTGCCCGTGAGCAGCACGACGCCGATGCGCGGGTTCGTGCGGGCGTCCTCGAGGGCGCGGTACAGCTCGTCGACCGTGTGCGGGCGGAACGCGTTGCGCACCTCGGGCCGGTCGAACGCGATGCGCGCGATGCGGCCGTCGAGCGAGTGGTGGTAGGTGATGTCGGTGAACGACGCCCCGACCGGAGCCTCGGCCCACTCGCCCGGATCGAACAGTTCGGAGACCTCGGCGCTCATGCACCCAAGCCTATTGCGGCGCCCGCCGGCGGGCGGGCCGGCCCGCGAGGCGCTGCCGCGCGAGGGCTGCCGGCCGCAGCGGGCCGCCGCAGTCGCGCGGTCTCAGACGCCGGTGCCCGTCGCCCCGGCGAGCATGCCGCTCACGAGCGCATACGCCGCCGTGCCCACGGTGAGGACACCCCACGTCAGCGGGATCGCCGCCGCGATGACGACGAGGATGCCGCCGACGCCGATCGCGATGTCGCGCCCGGTCGACTCGGCGCGCACCTCGGTCGCCTCGAGTCCGAACTCGTCGATTCCGTCAGCGCCCATGCGTCCCACCCTATTCCCCTGTTCGCGTCAGTCCACCGGATGCGAGACTTGGCTCATGCCGTCCGCCGAACGTCCCGCCGCCCCCGCAGCACTCCCGGCGCTCCCCTCGCTCCCCTCGCTCGACGAGCTGCTCGCCACCGCGCGCGTCGTCGCACTGCCGCTCGTGACGCGCTTCCGCGGCATCGACGTGCGCGAGGCGATGCTCGTCGAGGGGCCCGAGGGCTGGACCGAGTTCAGCCCGTTCGCCGAGTACGACGACGACGAGGCATCTGCCTGGCTGGCCGCCGCGATCGACTACGGCTGGAACGCTCCGCCGCCCGCCCTGCGCGACCGCATCCCCGTGAACGCGACAGTGCCCGCCGTCGATCCCGACAGCGTGCCCGCCGTGCTCGCCCGCTTCGCCGGGTGCCGCACCGCGAAGGTGAAGGTCGCGGGCTCCGACCAGACGCTCGCGCAGGACGTGGCGCGGGTGCGCGCCGTGCGCGAGGCGCTCGGCCCCGAGGGCCGGGTGCGCGTCGACGCGAACGGCGGCTGGAACGTCGACGAGGCCGAGCACGCCATCCATGCGCTCGCGCCGTTCGACCTCGAGTACGTCGAGCAGCCGTGCGCGACGGTCGAGGAGCTTGCCGAGATCCGTCGGCGCACGAAGTACATGGGCATTCCGATCGCGGCCGATGAGAGCGTGCGGCGCGCCGACGACCCGCTCGCGGTCGCCCAGGCGGGCGCCGCCGACCTGCTCGTGATCAAGGCGCAGCCGCTCGGCGGCATCCGCCGCGCGCTCGCCATCGTGGCCGAGGCCGGCCTGCCGGTCGTCGTGTCGAGCGCGCTCGACACGAGCGTCGGCCTCGCGATGGGCGCGCAGCTGGCCGCGTCGGTGCCGTCGCTCGAGTTCGACTGCGGGCTCGGCACGGCGTCGTTGCTGGCGGCGGATGTCTCGGCGTCGCCGCTCCTCGCCGAGGGCGGGTCGATCGCGGTCCGGCGGGTCGTGCCCGACCCCGGGCTGCTCGACCGCTACGCGGCCTCCGAAGAACGGGCCGACTGGTGGATGGAGCGCGTCGGCCGATGCCACGAGGTGCTCTCTCGCGCCCACGCCGCCGGAGCGTGAGGCCGGGGGGCGCGATCAGCCCGTGATCGTCGCGCGGTCGAGGTACGCGGTGATCGCGTCGCGGTTCTTCGTGAGGCAGCCGATGCGCTGTTCGAGCTGTGCACGGCGTTCGGCGAGCGACTCGGCGAGCGCGCGCTGGATGACCGGCGTCTCGGGATCGGCCACGCTCGCGAGGCACGGGATCATGTCGAGGATCACCGCGGTCGGGATGCCGGCGTCGATGAGGTCGCGCACCTGCCCGACCCGCTCGACGGCGCCGTCGGGGTAGTCGCGGTACCCGTTGCTCTCACGCGTCGACGAGATGAGTCCCTGGGCCTCGTAGTAGCGCAGCAGCCGGGTCGACACCCCGGTCTGCGAGGCGAGTTCACCGATGCGCATGACGCCTCCAAGAAGTCGACTTGACCTTAACACTAGTGTCAAGGTTCGACACTTGCGGCATGGCTTCTCCGATCACCGCTCCCGCACCCGTCGTCGACGCGCCGTCGCGCACGCGACTCCCCTACAACGGCCTGCTCGCCCTGGCCGCGATCGTGTTCGTCGGCGTCGTCACCGAGATCATGCCGGCCGGCCTCCTGCCGCAGATGAGCGCCGACCTCGGCGTCACCGAGGCGCAGATCGGATGGCTCGTCGCCGCGTACGCCGTGACGACGGCCGTGACGGCCATCCCGCTCACCGCGCTGACCCGAGCCGTGCCGCGAAAGCGACTGCTGCTCGCCCTGGTGGTCGGCTTCGCGCTCGTCAGCGGCGTGACCGCGATCGCCGGCGACTACACGACCATACTCGTGGCGCGCACGATCGGCGGAATGCTCGCCGGACTCCTCTGGGCGATCGCGGCCGGCTACGCGATGCGCATGGTCGAGCCCGAGCACTCGGGCCGAGCACTCTCGATCGCCATGGTCGGCACGCCGCTCGCCTTCGCCTTCGGCCTCCCGATCGCCACGACCCTCGGCGCGGCGCTCGGCTGGCGCTCGGCGTTCGCCGTGCTCGCGGGCCTCGCGCTCGTGCTCGCCGCGTGGGCCGCGCTCGCGCTGCCCGGGTTCCCCGGCGAGAAGGCGGGCTCGCGTCCGCGGCTCGGCACCGTGCTGCGTCTGCCGGGCCTTGTCGCCGTGCTGGCGACGACCGCCGCATTCGTGCTCGCGCACAACGTCGCGTACACCTACATCGCGCCGCTCACGGTGCCGTCGGGCCTCGACGGACACCTCGACATCGTGCTGCTCGTGTTCGGCGTCTTCGCCGTCGCGGGCGTCCTCGTCTCGGGCGCGCTGGTCGACCGGCACCTGCGCGCGATGGTGCTGATCGCCGCGGTCGCACTCGGTGCGGCGATGATCGCCATCGGATGCCTCGCGGCGCAGCCGATCGCCGTGTACGCCGCGGTCGCGCTCTGGGGCATCGCCTACGGCGGAGCACCGACCCTGCTGCAGTCCGCGCCCGCGCGCATCGCCGGCAGCGCCGCCGATGTCGCCCAGTCGATGGTCGTCGCGACCTGGAACGGCTCGATCGCCGCCGGCGCCTTCATCGGCGGGATCGTGCTCGAGGCCGCCGGGGTCGCCGCCCTGCCCTGGGTCGCCCTCGTGCTCGTCGCCGTCGCGGCGCTCATCGCGTCGACCTCGCGTGCCGCCTTCGCCCCGCTCCGACACTGAGTCGCGCTGCGACTCAGTGTCGGAGGAGCGCGAACGCAACAGGAATCGGTCTCGACACGTTGCTTCGCGCCTCCTCGATCGACGGGCTCGGCGCGCGCTCGAGTCATCATCGGCACCGGTCGAGTCCCCCCGGATTGGGGTGCAGCCTCCGGGCCGAGAACGCTTCGTCTCAGTGCGGGCACCGATGCCACCGACGGCCCCACCGGCGACGGTGGAGACCGTGCGTGCGCACTGCGCGTCGCACGACCCGATTTCCACCCGAAGGAGACCAGATGTTCAAGAAGACCATGACCACGATCGGGGCGGGCGTCGCGCTCGCCGCGGCGGGCGTGCTCGCGAGCGGCACTGCCGCCTTCGCGCACGAGTGCTTCAACCCGAACCGCTCGGAGCAGGGCAACGCGGGCGCCTCGCACTCGCAGGCCTGGCTGACCGTGCACATCGACGAACTCACCGCCGGACTGCCCGAGGCCGATGCCGAGTGCGTGCTCGACGCGTACGCCGCCACCGGCGCGCCGACGTCGTTCACGATCATGGTGAAGGGCGCGGTCGGCCAGGACGGCACGATCGCCTCGAACAACCCGCACCCCGAGAAGGCGGGCGACGGGTCGGGCATCGACGAGATCTTCGCCGCGCACGGCGCCGACATCGTCGGCAGCTTCGAGGAGTGCGGCGTCCCGATGCCGTTCTGACGCGCGTGCCTCATCCAGGCGGCTACGCCTCCGGTGCGTGTGGCGCACCGGAGGCGTAGCCGTTCGAGCTATGCGACCGGCGGAGCGATCACCAGAGCACGAGCGGCACCGGCATGGGCTGCGCGTCGGCGTAACCGTCTCCGCCGGTGAACACGCCGCGCACGAGGTGCAGGCCGGCGGGCAGCTTCGGAAGCTTGACGTTCACGCGTCCGTCGTCGCCCGCCGCGAGCTCGACCTCGGCGAGCTTCGTGTCGCCCTCGTAGATCGCGAAGCTGCCGACCGGCGCCGAGCCGTCGAGCGCGACGACCTTGCCGAGGTACTTCACGGTCGAACCGGCCTTCGCGAGCGCCTTGCTCGGAGCGCCGACGGCGATCGTCGCGACCGCCGGCGGCGGCTGCTCGTCGACGAGCACGGCGACGCTGCGAGCGGGCACCGTGACCGTGCCGGTCGAGGCATCCCACGTCGTCTGCTTGACGACCTGGTCGGAACCCGACGCCTGCGCCTCGGCGAGCGCGAAGTCGCGCCCGGCGAGCCCGCCGACCGTCTGCGCGATAGCCGTCGGCGAGGCGTTGAAGACGACGAGCGCGCCCTCGAGCTCGGGGTCGACGTCGTCGCCGACGAGGTCGTCGACCTGCATCACGATCACGCCGGGCGTCGCGTCGGGCCCCGAGTTCGGGAACGACACCTTCTGGTCGATCAGCTCGGCGGAGCCCAGCTGCAGCAGGTCGACCGACGAGCGCACGCGCAGCAGGTCGAGGGCGGATGCCTCGGCCGCCGCCATGTCGGCCGCGGTCGGCTTCAGCGCGGGGTCGGCGAGGAGCGGCTGCATGATCGGCCACTTGTCGCCGTTGTCGGCCTCGCCCGGCAGGCCCGAGCCGAAGGTCGACTCCTGCCCGGTCCAGTCGACGCGGTTGAACCAGTCGCCCGAGTCGTAGCTGTTGCGGTCGAGCGACTTCGATCGCAGCAGTTCAGTGCCCGCGTGCCAGAACGAGGGCGACTGCGAGAGCGTCACGGTCGCGAGCGACAGCGTGTTCATGCGCACGCGGTCGGCCATCGACGTCGACTGCGGCAGCTTGAACACCGAGAGGTCGAAGAGCGTCTCGTTGTCGTGGGCATCGACGTAGTTGATCACCTCGTCGGGCTCGTCGGCGTAGCCGGCGGGCGCACCGCGGTAGTCGAGCTGGTCGCCGCGCACGGTCTCGCCCGAGGCATCCTCGAGCTCGTAGTCGCGCAGGTTGCCCGCGAGGCCGAGCTTCACGAGGTCGGTCTGGTGGCCGAGGTCGGCGAGCTGGTCGGCCTGCGACGGCGTGCCGGGTCGTCCGTTCGGGTCGGTGCCGAGGCCGGTGCCGAAGCCCTGCTGGAAGGTCGACGTGCCGTCGACCGGGCTGCCGCCGTGCACGGCGTCGCGCAGCCGGTCGTTGAAGGTGCCGATGCCTGTGCCGCCGAGCTGGCCCTGCGTCGCCTGCTCGAACAGCGCGTTGTTCGCGACCTCGCCGAAGTTCCAGCCCTCGCCGTAGAGGTAGATGGCCGCACCGTCGACCCCGTCGGCCTCGAGCGTCAGCTCGTCGAGCGCGGCGCGGATCGCGAGCATGTTCTCCTTCGAGTGGTGCCCCATGAGGTCGAACCGGAACCCGTCGACCTTGTACTGCTTCGCCCACAGCACGACGGAGTCGACCATGAGCTTCTGCGCCGCCTCGTGCTCGGTCGCGACGTTCTGGCAGCACGTCGAGGTCTCGACGGCGCCGAACGCGTTGAGCCGCTGGTAGTAGCCGGGCACGATGCGGTCGAGCACGCTCTTGCCGCCCTGTCCCGCCTCGGCCGTGTGGTTGTAGACCTCGTCGAGCACGACCTGCAGGCCGTCGGCGTGCAGCGCGCCGACCATCTCGCGGAACTCCTCGACGCGCGCGCCGCCCTCGGCGTCGACGGCGTACGAGCCCTCGGGCGCCTGGTAGTGGTACGGGTCGTAGCCCCAGTTGAAGCCGTCGGCGGCGCGCACCTGCTCGATGCATGCCTGCTGCTCGGCCGACGCGGGCCCGTACGACGCGAGGTCGCAGTCGGGCACGGCCTGCGCGTCGCGTCGGTCGTCGATCGTGGCGATGTCGAACGTCGGCAGCAGGTGCACGGTGTTGATGCCCGCGTCGGCGAGCTCGCGCAGCTGCTTCGTGCCGGCGGAGTCGCGCGTGAACGCGCGGTAGGTGCCGCGCTCGGCCTCGGGCACGGTCTCGTCGGTGATCGAGAAGTCGCGCACGTGCAGCTCGTAGATCGCACGGTCGACCGGGCGCTCGACCACCGGCGCCGGCGTCTCGGCCCACTGCTCGGGGGCGAGGGCCGGGTCGTCGAGGTCGACGACGACCGAGCGCGCCGAATTCGTCGTGAGGGCCACGGAGTACGGGTCGGTCACCGAGTTGGTCTCGATCTTCCCGGTCGTCGGCGCGTACACCTCGACGCGCCAGCGGTACTCGTCGTCCTTCGAGAGGGATGCCTCGGGCACCGCCCACGTTCCGGTCTCGGCGTCGAAGGCCGCATCGACGAGCTCGGGGTCACCGGCCGCGCCGGCGGCCCACCGCTCGAGCTTCACCGACTGCGCCGTCGGCGCCCAGACGGCCGCCGTCGCCGTGGCGGCGTCGCCGCTGCCCGACCAGCTCGTGCCGAGCGGTGTCGACGCGAGCGCGTCGGCGTAGAGGTCGTCGAGCACGCCCGGCACCTGCACACCCGTGAAGGCGGTGAGCTCGTCGCCGACCCGCTGCGCGACCGCGAGCTGCTCGGTGAGCAGCCCGGCGACCTCGGCGCGGTCGAGCCCGACCGGGTGCAGTGCGAGGTAGCCCTCGAGCGCCGGGAAGCGCTCGAGCTGGCCGTCGCTGAGCCCGGCGGGGTCGAGCTCGAGCTCGACGGCGTCGCCGCCGCCCGTCACCGCGCCGTCGTCGACCGCGAGGCCGGCGTCGGCCGCGTGCTCGATCGACCACGAGGCATCCCCGGCCGCCGTGCCGCCGAGCAGGTCGGCCGGCCAGGCGAGCGTGTCCTCGTCGACCCAGTGCGCACGCGACTGGCCGGTGCCGGCGAGCGGCGGGTCGGTCACGACGATCTCGAGCGCGTGCGTGGCGAGCGTGTAGCGGAACTCGACGAGCTTGCCGCCCGTCGCGGTGAACGTGTAGTTCGCGCCGCCCGGGGCTCCGCCGGCACCGTAGTTCTCGTCCCAGCTGAGGCCGTGCGCGACCTTCACCTCGTACGACCCGTCGGGGATCGCGGTGGTTGCGAACGTGTAGACGCCGTCCTTGTCGCCGTCCTGCATGAGCGAGGCGAGGCAGTCGGGCGCCCAGTCGCCCGGGCAGCCGATCTCCTGCTGGAAGCTGCCGGGCAGCGTCACGACCGGGCCCTCGGCCGTCGAGGAGACGACCTTCGTGGCGGGGTTCCAATAGAAGGTGACGGGCTTCGATCCGTCGGTCGAGTAGGCGATGTTGCCGCCGTTCTGCTCGCCGTCGGCGCCGTAGTTGACGTCCCAGTTGCCGTTGAGGGCGACTTTGTACTCGTAGTCGCCGGCCGGCACGTCGAAGGTGCCGGCGTAGATGCCGTCGGCGCGCAGCGTCAGCTTCGCCGCCTCGCAGCCCGGCGCCCAGTCGCCCGCGCAGCCCATCTCGCTGTTGTGCGAACCGGGCACCGTGACGAGGTCGATGGGCTGCTCGGGCTCCTCGCCGCCGTCGGCGAGGTTCACGGCGTTGCCGACCGACGCGTAGGTCGAGGCCGCCGAGCGGTTTCCCGCCGCGTCGGTCGAGATCGCGCGGTACTCGATGAGCGTGCCCTTCGCGAGCCCCGCGGTGTCGTGGAACACACGGGGGCTCGTGTCCTCAGCGGTGCCGAGCGCATGCCATGCGTCGTCGCCGGTCGCGCCGGCGACGCGCCACGCGAAGCTCGTCTCCTGCCACGTCGCGTCGTCGACGTCGGCGGCGACGGCGCTCACGCCGGTCACGCCGGCGCCCGCGGCGGGCGTCGCGACGGTGATCGCGGGCGCCGCGTCGGGGGCGCTCACCTCGCGGTCGGCGCGGAGCACGACGGTGCCGCGCGCGGGCACGGCGACCGAGACCACGCCGTCGGCGTCGGCGGTGACCGCCGGGCCGTCGGTGCCGTAGAGGGGCGCGAACTCGCCGCCCTTCGTGAGCGTCGGCACGTTCACCGTGCGGGCCTCGTTCGCGTTGTTCGCGGCGACGAGGTACTCGACCTTCTCCGTGCGGTCGACCCGGCTGAAGGCGTAGACGCCCGCGCCGTCGTCGACGTAGCGCTCGATCTGCGCACCGCTCGAGAGGGCGGGGTGCGCCTCGCGCAGCTCCGCGAGCGCGGCGATGTGCTCGTAGAGCGGGGCATCCGTGCCGTAGCGGTCGACGCTGCCGGCCTGCTCGCCCGTCACGAGCTGCTGGTTCTGGTACTCGGCGACCTGGCTCGCGAAGAGCGACTGGCGGGCGTCCTTGTCGCCGCCGGTGCCGGCGAAGCCCTGCTCGTCGCCGTAGTAGACGACGGGCTGGCCGCGGGTGAGGAACATCAGGTCGTGCGCGAGCTCGTCGCGCTCGAGCGGAGCGTCGGTCGACTGCAGGAAGTGGCCGACACGACCCATGTCGTGGTTGCCGAGGAACGTCGGCAGCGCCGTCGCCGACGAGTCGGGCGTCGTGTAGTAGTCGTCGCCCGCGAACAGCGACTGCAGGTTCTTCGCCGAGTTGCCCGCCGCGAAGCTCACCGCCTGCGACTGGAACGTGAAGTCGAGCACCGAGCTCATGTCGGTCTTGCGCACGTAGGGGCTCAGCTTCTTCGGGTCGGCGTCGTAGACCTCGCCGAACATGAAGAAGTCGTCCTTGCCGGCGGCGTGCGCGTAGTCCTGCACCTCGGTCGCCCACTGCTGCCAGAACTCGAAGTTCACGTGCTTCGCGGTGTCGATGCGGAAGCCGTCGATGCCGAGGTCGATCCACGTGTCGTACACGTCGACGAAGCCGTTCACGACGGTCGGGTGCTCGGTCATGAGGTCGTCCAGGCCCGAGAAGTCGCCGTAGGTGACCGACTCGCCCTCCCAGGTCGAGTCGCCGCGGTTGTGGTACAGCGTGGGGTCGTTGAGCCAGGCCGGCACCTTGAGGTTCGCGTCGGCCTCGGAGAGCTTCGGGGTGTACGGGAAGCTCGTCGCCGCGTCGAGCTCGGGGAAGTCCGCGCCCGTGTCGGCGCCGGCGAAGTCGGAGGGCTTGAACGCGGTGCCGTCGGCGTCGAGGTACGGGCTCGTCGCCTGGTCGATGTACGAGTACTGCCCCTCCTCGTAGTCGATGACGTCGGCCGTGTGGTTCGTGATGATGTCGAAGTACACCTTGATGCCGCGCTCGTGCGCATCGGCGATGAGCGCCTCGAGCTCGGCGTTCGTGCCGAGGTGCGGGTCGATCTGGGTGAAGTCGGTGACCCAGTAGCCGTGGTAGCCGGCGCTCGCGTTCGCACCCTCGCCCTGCACCGGGCGGTTCTTGAAGCTCGGGGTCAGCCAGATCGCGGTCGTGCCGAGGCCCTCGACGTAGTCGAGCTTCGAGCGGAGGCCCGCGAGGTCGCCGCCCTCGTAGAAGCCCTTGTCGGTCGGGTCGAAGCCCGTCGTGAGCCGGTCGCCGGTCAGCCCGCCCTCGTCGTTGGCGGGGTCGCCGTTCGCGAAGCGGTCGGTCATCACGAAGTAGAAGGTCTCGTCACTGCCGGGCTGGCGCACCGGCGCGGCGACGAGGGTCGCATCGGATGCCTCGTCGTAGGCGCCGGCCATCGCCGCCTGCGTCAGCTCGAGGCCGACCTTCTTGAGGTTGTCGTCGAACACGACCCGCACGGTCGTGTCGCCCGCGACCGTCAGCGGGATGTTGTCGCCTCCGCCGTTCAGTCCGTACGCCTCGTCCCACGAGTCGTTCACGGCGACCTTGTACTCCCACGCGCCTGCCGGCACGGTGAACTCGGCGGCGTAGACGCCTGCGGTCGCGGTCGGCACGAGCTCGGTCTCGGCGCAGTCGGGCGCCCAGTCGCCGGCGCAGCCGAGTTCGGACTGCAGGCTGCCGACGAGGGCGAAGCTGCGGTCGTCGGCCGCCGCCGCGCTCAGGCCGAGCCCGGGGGCGAAGCTCAGCGCCGTGACGGCGAGCCCTCCCACCAGCGCTGAGGCGAACCACCTGCGAGCGAGCGCGCGTTGCGTCATCCTTGACTCCCGATTCCCGGCACGACTCCGTGCCACCGACACTGCTCGCGAAGGTAGCAGCGCCGCGCACGTTAATGCAAGCGTTTACACCATGGATGCCTCAGCGTGACGCGATCGTTGGATTCATGCTGCTCTCAGTCGTGCAAGCGCTGCCAAGATCGGTCGGTTTCGAGTCGCGTCGGCGCTCCGCGTCGACGCGACTCGACCAGCGGGGGCCGCTCCGCGTCGGTATGCTCGACCGGCGGGTGGCGTTGGCGAAGGCCGTCAGAGCAGGCGCGCGTACGCGCCCGCGCGGAACTGCTCCTCACGCAGCCGCCGCGCGTCCTGCCGCAGCTGGTGCCGGCGCGCGAGCTCCTCGCGGTCGAGCGGTTGCGCGGCGGGGCGCCGGTCTCCGATGCGGATTGCAGCGAGTGCGCGCGTCATCCATCCGGACAAGCCCGAGCGGCGCGGGCGGAGTGCCGTGGATGCTGATGCGGCGAGTGCCGTGTTCATGGTGATCCCCTGTCGTTGCCGGTTCCCGCCTTCGCGGGCCGTGAGACCATCCCACCGCGATGCGATCGTCGGGGAATCGGCAAGCACTACCGAGATCACCGGTAGGCGCTACCGAGATCATTCCGACAGCAGATTCCGCTCCTCCGCGATGCGCACGGCGTCCTGCCGGGACGCGACGCCGAGCTTCGCGAGCACGGCGGCGACGTGGCTGTCGACCGTGCGCACCGACACCACGAGGCGGTCGGCGATCTCGGCGTTCGTGAGTCCCTCCGCGAGAAGCCGGAGCACCCCGAGCTGCCGCTCGGTGAGTCCCTCCGGGTTGGCGCGGGTGAGGCTCGACGGCCCGCGCGGGATGCTCCGGGCGCCCCGGTCCCGGAGCTCCGCCCTGACCCGCCGGGCGAGCGGCACGGCGCCGATGCGATCGAGGACGGCGATCGCCTCGATGAGATCCGCCTCGTCGGGGCTCTCGGCGAGTGCGGCCGCCTCGTGGTACGGCGCACCCGCCGCTCGCCACAGCTCGGCGGCGCGACGCCACTCGCCGCGCGCCTGCACGGCGAAGGGATGCGGATCGTCGTCGCCCACCTCGACCTCGTCGCCCGCCCGCCGCAGCAGGTACGCCAGTTCGGCGTGCAGTGCGCGGGCCTCACGGCGCTCGGCCTCGCCGAACTCGGGGCGGGCGATCGTGCGCGCCGCGTCGGCGTCGCCGCGCAGCAGCGCGGCTTCGGCCCTGGCGGCGGCCACAGGGCCGCGCCGCTGCAGCTCGCCGAGCTCCACGGCGAGGTGGTGCGCCTCGTCGAGCAGCTCGCCGGCGCCGTCGTCACCGCGTCGGAGGCGCACGGTGCCGGCCACCGTGAGGGCGACGCAACGGGCGTGCGGCATGTCGGGTGGCGGCTCGACGAGCGCCAGGGCGTCGTCCCAGCGAGCCCGGGCGAGGTCGAGTCTCGCCTGTTCCATGCGCTGGTAGGTCGCGAAGCCGATGAACTCCGATCGCTCGGTCAGGTCGAGCGCCCGGGCGAGGTGCTGCTCGGCCTCGTCGAGCCGGTACTGGTCGAGCAGCGCCCAGACCAGGTTCACGAACGCGCGCGCCGCGTCTTCGATGTCGTCGATCGACAGCGCCGCATCGGCGGCCTCGAGCAGTTCGCCGACGCCCTCCTCGAGGCCGATGAAGAGCAACCCGGTGCCGTGGTTGTTGAGGGCATGCGACAGCACCCGCCGGTCGCCCGTCTCGCGCGAGATCGCGATCGCACGCGCGGCGAGGTCGAGGGCCCGGTGCGTGTCGTGGGCGAGCAGCGCGAGCTGCGCCTCGTTGCTGAGTGCCATCGCGTGAAGGCTCGGGTCGCCCGCCTCGGCGAGCACCGCGGAGGCCTCGCGGGCGGCGGCCTCGGCGTCGGATCGGTGACCGTCGAACCAGTCGAACCGGGAGAGCCACCGCAGGCTCGCCCCGAGCCTGCGGGCATCGCCGAGCTCACGACGGAGCGCGACCGCCCGCTTCTGCGCGGTCACCGCCGCACTCGCCGCCCCGATCGTGTACGACTCGATCGCGAGCTCCTCGTAGAGCTCGACGAGGTCGGCCGGGCGGTACCGATCGGAGTGGGCGAGCGCCGCACGGAAGTGCGCGGCCGACTGCCGATGCGCGCCCGAGGCCGCGGCATCGCGGGCCGCGCGCGGCGCCCACTCGACGAGCGCATCGACATCGCCCGCCGCAGCCGCGTGGTGCACGAGGCGCGCGGGATCGGCGATCCCCACGTCGAGCAGCGCGACGAGCGCCGCGTGCTCGACCTCGATGCGACGCGACGCCGGCAGTCCGTCGACGACCGCCCGCCGGGTCAGTTCGTGGCGGAAGCGTACGCCGTCGGGGCGGACGTCGAGCAGGCCGCCCTCCTCCGCCGTGCGCAACGCACCTGCCGCGCCGGGCACGAGGCGGGCGAGCAGCACGGGATCGACGGAGGACGGCACCACGGCCAGCTGCTCGACATGCTCCTGCGTCAGCGCGTCGAGCCGCCGCAGGCGACCGGTGACGGCGTCGACGACCGTCCGCGGCACGCCCGATTCGTCGGCCGACGCGACCACCTCGCGCACGAAGTAGGGGTTGCCGGCCGTCGTCTCGAACACGCGGTCGGCGTCGAGTCCGCTGCCGGCGATGAGCTCGCCCACGGCGCCCGAGCTGAGCCGGCGGGGCGCGAGCCTCCCGACCCGGTCGCCGTGGCCGAGATCGCCGAGCAACCGGCCCAGCGGGTGGTCGCGTTCGATCTCGTCGCGATAGGTGATGACGAGCGCCGCGGGCAGGTCGTCGATGCGTCGCGCGAGGTAGCGCAGCGCATCGAGGGTCGCCTCGTCGGCCCAGTGCACGTCCTCGACGACGAGCACCGTGCCCGAGGCATCCGAGAGCTCGTCGCGGAGGGCGGCGAACACCTCTTCGCGCTCACCGGTGCGGAGCGCCTCGCCGAGTCGCGGGCCGACCGCGTGCTCGAGGTCGCGCAGCGGCCCGAGCGGCCGGGGTGTCGACATCGCGTCGCACGCGCCGAGCAGCACCCGCACGCCTCCGGGCGGATCAGCCCGGAGCGCGTTCACGAGACTCGACTTGCCGATGCCGGCCTCGCCGTGCAGCAGCACCACCCGGCCGTGCCCCATCGACGCGTCGCTCGCGGCGCCGCGCAGTTCGTCGAGTTCTCGATCCCGCTCGAGCAGGTCCCTGCCCATGGGGTGATCGTGCCCGCAGGCGGCCGACTCCGCAACAGGGGCGGCCCTGACTCACCCCTGCCCGCCCCTCGAGCCCGAGCCCGAGCCCGCTCGCGCGGGTCCGCGCCACAGTCGCCCGCCGCCTGTCGCCCCTCTTCCTGCGCCGAGTTGCCGAAAAGCGCTGCTCGTGGCGCGATGAGCAGCGTTTTTCGGCAACTCGCCGCTGAGAGGGAGAGGCGGGGAGGGGCGGAGGGAGAGGCGGGGAGGGCGGAGGCGTTGAGGGGGGAGGCGGGGATCAGAGACCCGAGTACGCGTGCAGCCCCTTGAAGAACAGGTTGACCACGGTGAAGTTGAACAGCACCGTCGAGAAGCCGATGATCGCGAGCCAGGCCGAGCGCGAACCGCGCCAGCCGCGCGTCGCGCGCGCGTGGATGTAGCCGGCGTAGACCACCCAGATGATGAAGGTCCACACCTCCTTGGTGTCCCAGCCCCAGTAGCGGCCCCAGGCGCGCTCGGCCCAGATCGCGCCGGCCATGAGGGTGAACGTCCAGAGGATGAAGCCGATGATCGTGACCCGGTAGGCGAGGGTCTCGAGCGTGACCGAGTCGGGCAGCGTCGCGAGGAAGCTCTTCTTCACGGCCTGCGCGCTCGCCACGAGCGACTCGCGTCGCGCCTGCATGAGCTGCACGACCGAGAGCGCGAAGCTCAGCGCGAAGAAGCCGACCGACGTCGTCGCCACGAACACGTGGATCACGAGCCACGCCGACTGCAGTGCCGGCGGCAGCGGCACGACCGAGACGTAGAAGTTCACCGTCGCGACGCCGAGCAGGATGAGCACGAGCCCCGTGACGAACGTGCCGAGGAACCGCAGGTCGTGCTTCGCGACCAGCAGCACGACGAGATAGACCGTCGTGATCACGAGCGTGCCGGTGAGCGCGAACTCGTACATGTTGGCCCACGGCACGCGCTCGGCGGCGATGCCGCGCAGCACGTCGGCGGTGAGGTGCAGCAGCCAGGCGACGACCGTCATCGCGACCGCGACGCGCAGCGCCGGCGAACGCCCGTAGTCGACGGTCGCACCGTCGTCGACGGCGCTCTTCCAGCGCGAGCGACGGCCTGCGGCGGGCGACCCGGTCGAACCGGATGCCGCGACCGGGGCCGCACCGGCCGTCGACGCCTTCGCCGCGGCGGCCGCCTGCAGCACGCCGACACGTTCGCCCGTGCTCTCTGCCGAGGCATCCACCGCCGCGTCTGCCGCCGCCGCGGCCGCAGCACCGCGCTTCGCGAGGTCGATCGCGTACGCGATGAACGCGATCGCGTACACGGCCATCGCCGAGTAGACGCAGAGGACCGAGATTTCGTCGAGGGAGGGCACGTGACTACCTTACGTCGTGGGTTTCGCGGTGTCGTCTGGGGATTCGGCGGCGGCCGCCGGCACCGGCGCGGCGTCGTCGGCCGCTTCGGGAACCGGCCCGGCGAGCCGGTCGGCGAACGCGGCGACGGCCTGTTCGAGGTTCGGGTCCTCGCCGCGCGCGAGGCCGGCGAACTCGAGCACGCGGGTGCCGTCGCGGCGCGTGGCGACCTTCACCCACATGCGGCGGCGCGGCACGAAGAGCGAGAGCAGCAGTCCGCCGAGGATGAGGATCGCGAACACCAGCACCCAGCCCTGCGTCGGGTCGTGGTGGATGTCGAACGACGCGAACCGCTTGACCGACTGGTCGAACGAGCGGTCGTCGGTCGGCGCGGCGTCGGCCCGGTCGGCCGCGACCTCGACCGCGGGAGCCGCATCGGTGCTGTCGTCGACGAACTCGACCGTGCCGCGTCCGCCGGGCAGTTCGGTCACCTGCCCGGGCATGAGCTCGATCGAGGCGACGTCGGTGTTGCGACCGTTCAGCTGCGTCATGTCCGACGGGTCGAGCGTGTAGACCGACGTGGGCTTGCCCGCGTCGATGCCGAGGTCGCCCTCGTAGACCGTGAGCGACAGCACCGGGTAGACGAGGTCGGGATACGTCGAGGCCGACGCGCCGTTGTCCATCGTCTCCTGCGTCGGGTAGAACAGGCCGATCATGCCGAGCTGTTCGTCGAGCCCGTCGGTGACCTTGATGACGCCGATCGAGAACAGGTTCGCGTCCTGCGGCAGGAACGGCACCGCGTCGTCGAACACGACCTCGCCCGACGGGTCGCGGACGACGACGTGCGGTGCGTAGCCGTTGCCGAGCAGGTAGACGTCGGTGCCGTGGGTGCGCAGCGGGTCGTTGACCTTGACCGCGCCCTCTTCGAGGGTGCCGTCGCGGTCGGTCACGGTGACGTGCGCGGTGAAGTCGACGGGCTGGCCGAGCGCGTCCTGGTTCTCGGTCTCGTACACCGCGTCGAGCTCGCCGAGCGAGAGCTTGTACGGGTCGAGCTCGGCGTCGCTGAAGAACCGGCCGGGGTTGAACGAGTCGAACGCGGCGAGCGTGTTGACGAACGACTGCCCCTCGACGACGACGCGCTGGCCGGCGAAGCCGAACCCGCCGCCGACGCCGACGGCGACGAGCACGCCGAGCATCGCCGTGTGGAACACGAGGTTGCCGGTCTCGCGCAGGTACCCGCGTTCGGCCGACACGCTCGGGTCGCCCCGCAGTTCGTACGGTTCGACGCGGTACCCCTGCTGCTTCAGCAGCTTGGATGCCTCGGCCACCGCCGTCTCGGCGTCGACGCCGTCGGGCAGGGCGCGCTCGGTGTAGCCCGCAAGGCGGTTCAGCCGGGCCGGCGTGCGCGGCGGCCGGGCGCGCAGCGCCTCGAAGTGGTGCTTCGTGCGCGGGATGATGCAGCCGATGAGCGACACGAACAGCAGCAGGTACACGGCCGAGAACCAGGCCGACGTGTAGACGTCGAACATCTGGAACCGGTCGAGCACCGGCGCGAGGTCGGGGTTGTCGGTGAAGTACTGGGTGACGCCGTTCGGGTCGCTCGAGCGCTGCGGCACGAGCGAGCCCGGCACCGCGGCGATCGCGAGGAGCAGCAGCAGCAGGATCGCCGTGCGCATGCTCGTGAGCTGTCGCCAGCCGAACCGCAGCCAGCCGACGAAGCCCAGCTTCGGCTGGGCGATGCCGTCGCCGCGGTCGCCCGGGGCGGGCGCCTTGGGCTCGGGCGAGTCGAAGTGATCGGCGGGGCGCAGCGGATCGACGCCGTGCGTGTCGTGAGCCGGTCGAGGGCCCTTCCGATCAGAGGACGAGGTCGATGCCACTCATCACTCCCTGCAGGTCGCTCATCCACGCGGTCCAGAGGCCCGACACCATGATCAGTCCGATCACGATGAGCAGGCCGCCGCCGATGAGGTTGATGGTGCGGACATGTCGTCGCAGGAACGCCATCGACCCCGTCACCCAGCCGAACCCGAGGGCGACGAGGAGGAAGGGAATGCCGAGGCCGATGCAGTACGCGAGGCCGAGCAGCACGCCGCGCCAGACCGACTCGCTGTTGAGGCTCAGCGCGGACACGGCGACGAGGGCCGGGCCCATGCACGGGGTCCAGCCGAGGCCGAACACGACGCCGAGCAGCGGCGCACCCGCGAGCCCCGTCGCGGGCCGCCAGCTCGGCTTGAACTGGCGCTGCATGAAGGTGAACTGGCCGATGAACACGAGGCCCATGCCGATGAGCACGACGCCGAGCACGCGCGTGATCGGGTCCTGCCAGGCGCGCAGCCACGCGCCCGCCGCGCCCGCGAGCGCGGAGTAGATGAGGAAGATCGCCGTGAATCCGGCGATGAAGAGCAGCACGCCGAGCAACAGGCGACGGCGGTTGCGTCGTTCGATCGCGGCATCGGCCGAGGCATCCGTGAACCCGCCGATGTAGCCGAGGTAGCCCGGAACCAGCGGGAGCACGCACGGCGAGAGGAACGAGATGACGCCGGCCGCGAGGGCGATCGGCACCGCGATGAGGAGTTGGCCGCTGAAGACGATCTCGCCGGGCGACACGTCAGTTCTCCTCGAGCAGGCTGTCGACGAGCCCGCGGAGGATCGACGCGTCCTCGAGCTGGCCGAGCACCCGGGCCGCGACGCGGCCCTGCTTGTCGAGCACCAGCGTCGTCGGCACTGCGGCGGGCGGAACGTCGCCCGCGAACGCGAGCTGCACGTCGCCGTCGTCGACGTCGAGGATCGAGGGGTACTCGACGCCGTAGGTCTTCTCGAAGGCGTTGGCGTTGCCGGCCTGGTCGCGCACGTTCACGCCGACGAAAGCGACATCCTCTTCGCCCGAGCCGTAGTGATCGTAGACCTCTTCGAGGATGGGCGCCTCGACCCGGCACGGCGCGCAGCCCGCGTACCAGAAGTTCACGACCGTGACCTGGCCCTCGGTGTCGGCCGAGTCGAACTCGTCGCCGTCGGCCGTCTCGCCCGAGAACGCGACGGGCTCGCCGCGCGAGCCCTCGTCGAACTCCGAGATGCTGCCGTCACCGGCGATGTAGTTCTTGCCGCTGCCCTCGCGGAACTGGTCGGCGAGCGGGTCGCTCGTGCAGCCCGTCAACAGCAGCGCGGTCGCCGCGGCGATCGCGACGATCCCGACCGTCGGTCGAGTAGCGCCGCGCGCAGCGCGACGCGTATCGAGACCACGTGCACGAACACGCATCACACCGCACCCACATCCGTCGCCTGCGCGGCGAGTCCCGCCGCGGGATCCGTGTACCCGACCTCGACGAAGCGGCGTCCGGCGGCACTGCCTGCGGCGCCCTGCATCTCGAGGGTCGTGATGCTCGACAGCGCGCAGCGTCGTCGCCGCGGGTCGTGCGAGAGTCGGACGCCGGCGAGGTGGCGGTGCACCATCCAGATCGGAAGCTGATGGCTCACGATCACGACGTCGCCGCCGTCGGCTGCGTTCCACGCGTCCTCGATGGCGGCCATCATGCGCGCCGCGATCGAGCCGAACGGCTCGCCCCAGCTCGGCTCCCAGGGGTTCACGAGCAGACCCCAATTGCGGATGTCGCGGAGCGCGCCGCCCGGGCCGCGCATGCGCTTGCCCTCGAAGCGGTTCTCGGGCTCGATCACCCGTTCGTCGAGCGTCGGCTCGAGGTCGAACGCGGCCGCGATCGGCTCGCCCGACTGCTGCGTGCGCTGCAGCGGCGAGGTGATGAGCGCCGAGACGGGGCGACCGCGCGCGACGAGGTCGTCGGCGGCGGTCTTCGCCATCTCGCGGCCGAGATCGCTGAGCCCGTAGCCGGGAAGACGGCCGTAGAGCACGCCCTGCGGGTTGAACACCTCGCCATGGCGCACGAGATGTATCTGCTCGGCCGGCACGGGTTCCAGTCTAGAGAGCCGCATCCTTTGAATCCGCCGAGACCCCGTCGGTCGAGAAGTGGGTTGAGTAGGCGCGAAGCGCCGTATCTCGAAACCTAGCGCCCGACGGAAGAGGACGCGTTTCGAGGCCACCCGGCCCGCGGAGACCCGATTCGGAGAACGCGACCAGATGACCGCATGACCACACGGCGGCGTGGGGGAACGCCCTGGAGCGGGTTCTACGAGGTGGTCAACCCATCAGCGATCCCCTCCAGCAACTGCAGCGACGGCACGAAGAACGTCGCGCCGGTGGCGGCCGTCGAGACGTCGAGGATCCGGTCGTGGAACCCCGGCGGGTCTCCGAGGAACATGCGCTGCAGCATCCGTTCGATCACCCACAGGCGGCGGGTGTACCCGATGAAGTAGGTGCCGTACTCGCCGGCCGCGGGACTCCCGAAGGGCATGTTGTCGCGCAGGATGTCGAACTCGTTGCCGTCGTCGTCGGTGACCGTCGCGAGCGTCTTGTGCGCGCGCTGCGGCTCGGTGTCGTCGAGTTCGAGGTCGTCGGCCTTGCGGCGGCCGATCACGGCCTCCTGCTGTTCGGTGGTGAGCGCGTTCCAGGCGCCGAGGTCGTGCAGGTACTTCTGCACGACGACGTAGCTGCCGCCGGCGAACGCCTCGTCCTCGTCGCCGATGAGGGTCGCGTCGGCCATGCCGCGCCCCGTCGGGTTCGCGGTGCCGTCGACGAAGCCGAGCAGGTCGCGGGCGTCGAAGTAGCGGAATCCGTTGACCTCGTCGACGACCTCGACCGAGTCGCCGAGCTGCTCGAACAGCAGCCGCTCGAACTCGAAGCAGAAGTCGGGGCGTTCGGCGCGGATGTGGAACAGCAGATCGCCCGGCGTCGACGGCGCCGTGTGCTTCGGGCCTGCGATCGCGGCGAAGGGATGCAGCTCCGCGGGTCGGTCACTGCGGCCGAGCCGATCCCAGGCGCCGGATCCGATGCCGACGATGCACGAGAGGTTCGCCCCGAGGTCGCGGAAGCCGACCGACTTGACGAGGTCGTCGATGCCGGCCACGACCTCGAGTGCGGTCTTCAGCTGCTCCGGTGCCGGGCCGATCGTCACGGTGAGAAAGACGGCCGAACGCGACAGCGGCGCGTCGACCTGCTGCGCGTCGAACGGGACTCGGCGGCCGGTCGTGTCCATCGTGTGCTCCCTCGTCGGCGACGGTTCCTGCGGTCACCCTACGGCCGGCCGGGCCGACATGTCACGTGTTCTGGTTGCACGCCCGAAGTCCATCGGCAACCCGCTGAACGCGCCCCGCTCATCGGAAGCGCGCTCGGCGCAGCGTGCGACTCGTAGCTCGTCTCAGCCCCGGAGCGCGGGTATGCGCCGCGCCCAGAGTGTGTTCATGCTGCAGAGGGCGGCTGGAGCAATGACGAAGAGCGGTACGTAAAGACCCAAGCTCATCGGATATCCCCATGGGATCAGGTAGTAGACGGAAAGCGCACCCATCGCAGTTCCAAGGCCGACACTGGCTGCCTCGATCCACTCTGCTCGCACGAACAGCCCAACAACAAGGCGAACCAGCGCGCCCAAGCCCGCCACAGCGGCGCCGATGAAGACTCCGGCGCAGGCTCCGCCGACAGCGAAGAAGGCCGCGATGCCCGCGCCTTGTCGCAGAGCCGCATCGGTGAGAACGAGCGCATGGAGCAGACCGAACACAGCGCCGAGCAGAAGCCCGCCTACAGCACCGAGCAGAAGCAGCTCAGCGGCCCAGCCGGGTTTCGGTGGAACATAGCGGCTGGACTGCACGATCACAGATTCTGCGTCCACGTCATGGGGTTGTCGCGAAGCGTCGAGTTGCGCTGGGCGAGGCCGATGAAGCCGATGGTTCCGAGCAGGACCGGCGCTGGAACTGTGAGCACCCAGAACGACCCGAGCGTGAGCGTGCCCGCGATGCCTTCCGAGATGAGCCACACGATGATCGGCACGTACATCACGGTCGCCACGACGCCGGCCACAATGAGGAAGAGGCGTGCGCGGCGAGCCCGCACCGGAGCGTACTCATCCACCTCGATGTCTCTCGCCCGCTTCTTGCGGCGACGCTGCCCGCTTGAACCCATCTCATCCCGTCCTCTCCGACGCCCGATCGCACTTACAGGATGAGCGGACCACCACTCTCGCATGCGGGGGTGGTGGTCCGCTCATCCTGTAAGTCGTGCGGCAGGAGGGCTTCGATAGGCGTCGACGTCGTCGGCGCTGCTCAACCGACGGGAAACCGGCCGAATCGGGCGATCGCCCTGCTCAAGTAGACTTTCCCGCTGTGAACAACCGCACCCTCGTCAAGAACCTCGCCGCCCTGCCCGACGGCCCCGTCACCGTGTCCGGATGGGTCGAGACGGTTCGCGATCAGAAGAAGGTGCAGTTCGTCATCCTGCGCGATGAGACCGGGGCCGTGCAGCTCGTGAACCCCGCCACGCGCGAGCTCGACGAGAGCCAGCAGGGCGACGCCGAGGCATCCGCCCGCCTGGCGACGACCGAGGCGATCTCGGCCCTCGCGCACGGCTCGTTCATCACCGTGACCGGCGAGCTCAAGCACGACGAGCGCGTCAAGCTCGGCGGCATCGAGGTGAAGCTCGCCACGCTCGACGTCGTCGCGGCCGCGAACCCCGAGACGCCCATCGCAGCCGACTCGAGCCTCGACAAGCGCATGGACTGGCGCTTCCTCGACCTGCGCCACCCGAAGCAGAACCTCATCTTCCGCATCCAGACGACGTTCCTGCACGCGCTGCGCGGCGTCTGGGTCGAGAAGGGCCTCATCGAGATCCAGACCCCGAAGCTCATGGCATCGGCCTCCGAGTCGCGCGCCGAGCTGTTCGAGGTCGAGTACTTCGAGGGCAAGGCGTACCTCGCGCAGAGCCCGCAGTTCTTCAAGCAGATGGCGCAGGCCGCCGGCTTCGGCGGCGTGTTCGAGGTCGGCCCCGCGTTCCGCGCCGACCCCTCGTTCACGAGCCGCCACGCGACCGAGTTCACCTCGATCGACACCGAGATCAGCTGGATCGATTCGCACGAAGATGTCATGAACCTCCATGAGGAGCTCATGGTCGCGGGCTTCCAGGCCGTCGTCGACAAGCACGGTGCCGAGATCAAGGAGCTCTTCGACCTCGAGATCCAGGTGCCGTCGCGGCCGTTCCCGCGCATCCCCCTCGCCGAGGCGAAGCAGATCGTCGCCGACCGCGGCTACGTCATCCCCCGCGCCGACGCCGACATGGACCCCGAGGGCGAGCGCCAGATCTCGGCGTACGTCAAGGAGACGTACGGCCACGACTTCGTCTTCCTGACCGACTACGCGGCGAGCATCCGGCCGTTCTACCACATGCGGCACGCGGATGACTCGGAGCTGACGAACTCGTACGACCTCATCTACAACGGCGTCGAGATCTCGACGGGCGCGCAGCGCGAGCACCGCATCGACGTGCTCGTCGAGCAGGCGCGCGACAAGGGCATGGACCCGGAGGAGCTCGAGTTCTACCTCGACTTCTTCCGCTACGGCGTGCCGCCGCACGGCGGCTTCGGCATGGGCCTCGCCCGCGTGCTGATGCTCATGCTCGACGAGCACTCGATCCGCGAGACGACGTACCTGTTCCGCGGTCCGACGCGCCTGCTGCCGTAGTCCCGCGGCAGGCCATCGGCCGGCCGGCGCCGAGGTCGCGCATCCCCGCGAGCCCGTAGGCTCGAGTCATGGTCGACCTCACCCCGCTCATCCGCATCGAGGGCGGCACGTTCCGCATGGGCTCGAACGAGTTCTACGCCGACGAGACGCCCGTGCACGAACGGGAGGTCGACGCGTTCGAGCTCGAGCAGCACCCCGTGACGACCGAGCAGTTCGCGGCCTTCGTCGAGGCGACCGGCTACGTGACCGTCGCCGAGCGACCGCTCGACCCCGCCGACTTCCCGGGTGCCGACCCCGCCGACCTCGTGCCGGGCGGCCTCGTGTTCACGCCCACCTCGGGCCGGGTCGACCTGCGCGACTGGCGCCAGTGGTGGCGGTGGGGCGCGGGCGCGAGCTGGCGGCATCCCTTCGGCGCCGACGGCCCCGACGCGCTCGCCGAACACCCGACGCACCCCGTCGTGCAGGTCAGCTTCGAGGATGCCTCGGCCTACGCCGAGTGGGCCGGCCGACGCCTGCCCACCGAGGCCGAGCTCGAGTACGCCCACCGGGGTGGCCTCGACGGCGCGCGCTTCGCATGGGGCGACGACGAGACTCCCGACGGCGAGGTCATGGTGAACCGCTGGCAGGGGCACTTCCCCTACGAGACGAGCGTGGGCTGGGCCGGCACCTCGCCCGTGAAGACGTTCGCGCCGAACGGCTACGGCCTCTTCGACGTGGCCGGCAACGTGTGGGAGTGGACGACCGACTACTACACCCCCCGCCACATCGTGCCGGGCACCGAGGCCGACGCGGTGGACGCTGGGGCCCGGCCGAACCTGCTCGCCGCGGCGTCGGCCGAGCCCGGTTCGCGCATCCCGCGGCGCGTGCTGAAGGGCGGCTCGCACCTCTGCTCGCCCGAGTACTGCCTGCGCTACCGCCCCGCCGCCCGCTCGCCGCAGGCCGACGACACGGCCACGACGCACATCGGCTTCCGCTGCGCCCGCACCGCCGGCTGATTCGATCGACCGCGCCCGGCGGGCGTCGTCAGCTGCCCGAACCCTCCGACGACCTCGCCGAGACCGCTTCGTCGAGCGTCGGGTAGACGCGGCCCGCCGCCTCGAGCCCGGCGAACCAGCGCCCGCGGCGTGCCGCGGCGGCGCCGTCCTCGGGGACGTCCGCGACGCGCAGCTCGACGCCGTCGCCGGCGAGCTCGCGGTCGAGCTCGGCGAGCCCGTCGAGCACGGTCACCGACACCACGTCGAGCCGGGTGAGCTCGAGGGCGACCGCGGTGACGCCGGCGCGCGCCCGCACCGCGTCGAGCACGGCGTTCTCGTAGGCGAGCACGTTCGCGGTGTACATCGGCCCGAGCAGGCGCACCGGCAGCACGCCGTCGCGCGCCTCCCCCACGCGCACCCGCACCCGGTTGAGCTCGCGCAGGATGACGACCATCGTCGCGATGATGCCGACGGCGACCGCGAGCAGCAGGCCCGCAGTGAGGCCGACGACGGCCGTCGACACCGCGATCCAGAAGTCGTTGTGGCTGATCCGCCAGAACCTGGCCAGCGAGCCGAAATCGATCAGGCCGACCACCGCGACGAACACGAGCGAGGCGAGCGTCGCCTGCGGCAGCAGGCTCAGCACCGGGCCGAGGAAGAGCGCGACGAGCACCGCGAGCACGACCGTCACGAGCGTCGACAGCTGGGTTCGCGCGCCCGCCCCCTGGTTCACGGCGCTCTGCGAGAACCCGCCGGCGGACGGCAGCACCTGGAAGAACGATCCCACGGTGTTCGCCGCCGCCGTCGCGAACAGCTCTTGGTTGCTGTCGATCTGCGGCTCGCCCTGTCGGCGGATGCCGCGCGCCACCGCCGCCGACTCGAGGAACGCCATGATCGCGATCGCGCAGGCGCCCGGCAGCATCGGCAGCACGTTCGCGAACGTCGGCAGCTCGAAGGGCGGGAAGCCCTGCGGCACGGGGGCGATGAGCTCCACGCCCTGCTGTTCGATGCCGGTGAACGCGACGAGCAGGATGCCGGCGGCCACCACGATGAGCGGCGCCGGCACCCTCGGCAGGAACGCCTTCATGAGGAACATCGCCGTGATCGAGGCGACCGAGAGCAGCACGGTCGTCACGTGCGCCGACGGCAGCGCCTCGAGGGCGGCGAGGAACGAACTGAAGAATCCCTCGCCCGACACGTCGGAGGTCTCGCCGAGCAGCTTCGGCAGCTGCCCGACCGCGACCGTCGCCCCGACGCCGATCTGGATGCCGACGATCGTCGCCTGCGAGATGTTCTCGACGAGCGAGCCGAGCTTCGCCGCACGGGCGATCAGCAGGATCAGCCCGACCATCAGCGTCAGCGCGATGAGGTCGGGCACCGGGTCGTCCGAGCCGGCTGCGACCCCCGCCGACACGAGCGTCGTCGCCGTGAGCGTCGCGATCGTCGACGTCGTCGACACGCTCATCGCCCGCGATCCGCCGAGCATCGCGTACACGAACATCGGCACCATGCAGGTGTAGAGGCCGAGCTGCACCGGCAGGTTCGCGATCGTGGCGTAGGCCATCGCCTGCGGCACGACGACGGCGCCCGCCGAGAGCCCGGCGATGAGGTCGGCGCCGAGCCAGCGGCGCTGATACCCGGCGAGCGTCGGGAAGAGCCGGAACCGTCGGGTCGCGTGGGCGGTCGTGCTCACGTGTTCAGCCCTGGGGGAAGATGCGGGTCCAGTCGCGCTTCACGCTGACGACCGCGTACCCGTTGGCGGATGCCTCGGCGAGCACCTTCTCGGCGCCCTTGTCGTACGGGATGTCGCCGCGATCGGTGTCGTCGTCGTGGTGCACGACGAGGGCGAACCCGCCGCCCTTGCGGGTGAAGTCGAGCATCGCCTGGTCGCCGTTCGAGTTGCCGCCGGCGAAGAGCGGGCGGCGGCCGATGCGGCTCCAGATGCGCACCGGCTTCTCGGGGCCGTCGTCGAAGACGTCGAGACCGGCGGCGTAGCGGACCTCGTGCGTCTCGGGGTCGTACGAGAGCCCGAACGCCGAGCCGACGACCCGCTCGGGCGGGATGCCGTAGTTCTGCTGCGTCATCGGGCGCATGAAGTCGCGCTCGCCGCCCGAGACGATGTACACCGAGAACCCGTGCGCCTCGAGGTAGCGCAGCAGCTCGACCATCGGCGCATAGACGGCGTCGGCGTACGGGGTGCCGAGGGTGAGGTGCTTCGCCGTCGCGTAGAACTCGGTGACCGAGGTCGCGTAGTCGTCGACGCTCATGCCGGCGGTCACGCCGACGAGCGCGCCGATGAGGACCTTCAGGTCGCGGTCGTCGCCCGCGTAGTGCTTGTCGATCGCGCCGCCGAGCCACGCGAAGTCACCGGTCACCGCCGCCTTGTACGGCTGCTCGTCGGCGAGCGACGGGTCGGCCGCGGCCTGGGTGCGCCACTGCTCGACGATGTAGTGCAGCTGCGTCGGCATGGGCTTCTCGCTCCACAGCGTGCCGTCGTTGTCGAAGACGGCGACGCGCTCCGACTCGGGCACCGCGTCGGGGCCGGTGGTGACGCGTTCGACGAAGTCCACGATCGCCGCACGGGTCGGAGTGTCGGCCCACGAGGGCAGTTCGTTCGGCATGGGAATCCTCTCGAAACGCGGAACGGGGGCGCGAGGCATCCGCACCCCCGTTCCGCCATTCTGGCAGCGGGCCGCTCAGTCGCTCGCGAGCTTCGCCGCGAATTCCTTCTCGACATCGATGTAGTGATCGTCGGCCACGTCGTACACGACCTCGTGGATCGTGCCGCCCGTGAATTCGAACCGGTTCGGGTACGACGCGGTGACGGTGTCGCCCGAGTCGTAGCCGACGCTCAGGCCCTCGCCGGTCAGTGCGTACCGACCGAGCTGGGTGCGGATCTGTCGTGAGCCGACGGCCTGGTCGTCGACGTAGAGCGTCAGCTCCCCGAGCGCCTCGCCGTGCTCGCCGTTGCCCTGCTTCTCGAACCCGACGCCGACGAGGTGCCGGCCTGCCGCGGGCAGATCGGTCGAGAGGCGCTGCTCGGGCGGAATCCCGAGGAAGTTGTACACGAACGACAGCTTGCCGTCCTGCGCGTAGAGGCTGTACCCGCCGAACCGCGACCCCTGCGCGACGATCACGCCTTCGGTCTCGCCGGTGAGATCGACGTCGGCGATGATCTTGAACGACACCTGCTGGGTGCGGGCGGCGAGCTGCTCCTGCACCTCGGTGGTGCCCGGGTAGTAGGTGTACCGGCCGTCGACCGGCACCGGGCGGTGGTACTCGTGCTCGATCAAGTCGGCGACACCGAGGTCGTTCAGCGGCAGCACGTCGTACTTCTTCGCCTCCGACAGCCAGAGCGCCTTCAGCTCCTCGAGCTTCTCGGGGTACTGCTCGGCGAGGTCGTGCGCCTCGGCACGATCCTCGTCGACGTGGAACAGCTGCCAGCGGTCCTCGTCGAAGTGCCCGAGGCCGATCGGGATGGGACCGTGCTCGGCGACCGCCTTCCACCCCTTGTGCCAGATCCCGCGGGTGCCGAGCATCTCGTAGTACTGCGTCTCCTTCGCGGTCGGCGTGTCGGGGGCATCGAAGGAGTAGTTCATCGCGACGCCGGGCATCGGCGTCTGCTCGACCCCGTCGACGACCGCGGGGGCCTCGACGCCGCATGCCTCGAGGATCGTCGGAACGATGTCGATGCAGTGGTGGTACTGGCTGCGCACCTCGCCTTTGGCGGCGATGCGTGCGGGCCAGCTGATGACCAGGGGGTCGGCGGAACCGCCCGCGTACGAGTAGCGCTTGAACATGCGGAACGGGGTGGAGAACGCGGCCGCCCAACCGGTCGGATAGTGGTTGTAGGCCTCGGGTCCGCCGAGCTTGTCGATCATGGAGAGGTTCTGCTCGATGTCCTCGGGGTAGCCGTTGAAGAACAGGTTCTCGTTGATCGATCCGTTCGGGCTTCCCTCACCGGAGGCGCCGTTGTCGGCGGCGTAGATGATGAGCGTGTTCTCGAGCTGGCCCGACTGCTCGAGGTGGTCGATGACCCGGCCGATCTGGGCGTCGGTGTACTCGGAGAACCCGGCGTACACCTCGGCAGTGCGCGAGAAGAGCGCCTTCTCGGCGTCGCTGAGCTCGCTCCACGGACGCACGGAATCACCGGGCGAGAAGGTGCCCTCGGTCATCGGGTTGAGCTCGGTGAGCTCGGTGCCCTCGGGCAGGATGCCGCGCTCGACCATGCGCGGCAGCACCCACTCGCGGTACGCCTCGTACCCGTCGTCGAACTTGCCCTTGTACTTGTCGATGTACTCCTGGGGCGCGTGGTGCGGCGCGTGGTTCGCGCCGGGGCAGAACCACAGGTACCACGGCTTGTCGGGGTCGGACTGCTTCGTGTCGCGGAGCATCCGGATCGCCTGGTCGGCGAGGTCCCTCGAGAGGTGGTAGCCCTCTTCGGGCGGATAGGGCTGGTCGATGTAGTGGTTGTCGACCGCGAGGTCGGGGTACCACTGGTTCGTCTCGCCACCGATGAAGCCGTAGAACCGGTCGAAGCCATGGCCGAGCGGCCACTCGCTGCGGTTCGAGCCGCTCGAGATCGCGTTGACCGGCACGTTGTGGTTCTTGCCGACCCAGAACGTCGACCATCCGGCGTCGCGGAGGATGCGCGCGATCGACGCGTTCGACTTCGGGATGTGGCCGTTGTAGCCGGGGAACCCGACCGCTGATTCGGAGATGGTCGCGAAGGCATTCTGGTGATGGGTCCGCCCGGTGAGGAAGCTCGACCTCGTGGGCGAGCACAGTGCGGTCGTGTGCCACTGCGAGTAGGTCAGCCCGTTCGCCGCCAGCCGGTCGAGCGTCGGCATCTCGATGCGACCGCCGTACGGCGACCACGCCGCGAGGCCGGTGTCGTCGAACAGGATGACGAGGACGTTCGGGGCACCGTCTGGCGCCTTCTGCTCCTCGTACGCCTCCCAGTCGGGTGTCGAGTCCCGGATGTCGAGTTCGATCCTGCCCCTGAATTCTCGTGCCACGACGTGCTCCCCTCCGAACGGTGGGGAGCAGACCCGTGCCCCCCGCTCGTCACCCTAGCCACGGGCACCACGGTGCGCCACAGAATAGCGGCGGACTCGGAGTGATGAGGCACGCTCAACACGGCGCCCCGCGATCTGGGTGCGCTCAGGCCTTCGCGCAGATCGCCGTCTTCAACCGCACGGGGTCGACGCGCCAGTAGTCGTGCACCTCGCCGTCGATGAGCAGCACCGGGATCTCCTCCGCGTACCGGTTGCGCAGCGCCTCGTCGTCGAGGATCGACTGCTCGTCGAGGGCCACGTTGCGCGAGGCATCCTTCTCGAACTCGGCCATGACCGCCTGCACGACCTCGCGCGCGTCGTCGCAGAGGTGGCAGCCGGGCTTGCCGATGAGGGTGAGCTGGATGTCTCGGGCCATGGCTCGATCGTACGTCGCCGAAGACAGCGAAAAGCGCCGAACCCCGAAGGGCTCGACGCTCAGCTGCAGTCGCGAGCGACTACTTCTTGTTGCGACGCTGGTGGCGCGTCTTGCGAAGAAGCTTGCGGTGCTTCTTCTTCGCCATGCGCTTGCGACGCTTCTTGATGACGGAACCCATCAGAACCTCACAGAGAAAGATCGTGCCGGCCGCGCGTGCCGCAGCCGAAGGCAGAAAGCCTCGGAGTAGTCTAGCCGATTCCCGAAGCGTTCTCGTTCACCCGCTACCGTCGAGTGATGCACAGCCCCGACTTCGTGATCCGTTCGACGACCGCCGACGACTGGCAGGCGGTGCGCGCACTGCGCCTCGAGATGCTGCGCGACTTCCCGATCGCGTACGGCGAGACGCTCGAGCACGCGCTCGACGTCGACGAGGCGGGGTGGCGGCTGCGCGCGGCACGCGGCGAGCACACCGACCAGGCGGTGCGGGTCGCGATCGACGGAGCCAGGTGGGTGGGCACGATGGCCGGCTACATTCCGGATGCCGCGACCGGGCCCATGCTCGTCGGCGTCTACGTCGCTCCCGGGTACCGCGGCGACGCCGCGGGCGTCTCGCGGGCGCTGCTCGAATCGGTCGAGCGGTGGGCGCTCGGCTTCGCCGACACCCTGCGGCTCGAGGTGCACGAGACGAACGCGCGGGCCATCCGCTTCTACGAGAAGCTCGGCTTCACGTTCACCGGCCGCGACCGCCCGTACGAGCTCGCCCCCGGCGGCCTCGAGCTCGAGATGATCAAGCCGCTCCGCTGACGCCGAGCACGCCCATCCTCAGCCGGCGAGTCGCCGAAAAGTGCTCCTCAGCGCTCGCCGAAGAGCGTCTTTTGGCGACTCGATCGTGTGGGGGGCGTGGGCGGGGCCGGGACGGACCTAGGGGGCGACGAGGGGAACGACGAGGGGAACGACGAGGCCCGCGCACGCGGCGGCGGAGGCGAGCCAGCGCACGTGGTTCCAGGCGAGCCACGCCGCGCGAAACTCATGCCAGGCCGCGGCGAGAGCTGCGGCATCCGCCTCGGGAACGGCGGCCAGGCGGTTGTTTCGCGGAACGTTCGCGCCCGCGGTGACGCCGACCGCACCGGCGACATAGACGATTGCAGCCGCGATCACCCACCACGTCGCGTCGGCGAGCTGGCCGACGAACCCGAGCACGACGAGCACCACGAGCACGAGCCCCGTGCCGAAGAGCGCGAGCATGAGCGGCGGGCGCGGCGCCGTCACGTTGATCTCGCGCATCGCCCGGGCGGCGTCGGCGGGCGGCAGTCGATCGAGCCCCTGCACGACGAATCCCGAGAATGCGAAGAAGACGCCCGAGACGGTTCCGGTGCCGACGATGCCGACGACGATGAGGACGGTGGCGACGATGCTCATCGGGACAGTCTGGCGGAAGTTGCCCGAATCCCGGGCCTTGCGACGCGCGCCGGCGCACGTTGCACGACCGCCGGGGTCGGGAGGCTACGGCTACTTGCGCTTGACGACGGCGGTGACCTGGTGCGCGGTCTCGGCGAACGCCTTGCCGATCTTCGAGGCGAAGGCGAGCTGATCGTCGTTCAGCGCCACCTCGTGCGAGTCGGCGCCGGCCAGGGTCGCGGCATCGGCCGCGGCATCGGATGCCGTGAACGGAATGAGCCAGTCTTCGATCGTCTCGAGCGGCGCGCGGTCGAGGCGGTAGTACCGGTGCTGGCCCTCTTCGCGCACCGCGACGAGGCCCGACTCGCGCAGCACCTTGAGGTGCTTCGAGACCGTGGGCTGGCTCGTGCCGAGCGCGGCGACGATCTCGGAGACGCTGATCTCCCCGCCGGACTGCGGCACCGTCGTCTCGCGCTCGAGCAGCACGGCGAGGATGTCTCGCCTGGTCGCGTCCGCCACGACGTCGAAGATGTCAGCCATGCCCCAAGGGTAGTCATTCGGGGCGGGGAGTACCATGACACTCGCGCCGGGTAGGGCTGACGAGGGGGGTCGATGCGCGCACAGCGGGTGAGCCGCCTCGGTCGAGTCGACCGGCGTTCGTGGCTCGGGCGTCTTCGCGACGGCGTCGACGCGTTCATGAAGAGCTCGCCGTCGCGCTTCGCGATCGTCGTGTTCGCGGCGCTCATCCTGCTGTTCACGGTGCTCTTCTCACTGCCGATCGCGCGTGCCGGCGAGGCATCCTCGGCGCCGCTCTACGATGCGCTCTTCACGGCCGTCTCGGTCATCTGCGTGACCGGCCTCGCGACGGTCGACATGGCGACCTACTGGTCGCCGTTCGGCCACGCGCTCGTCTACATCGGCGTCAACATCGGCGGTGTCGGCGTGCTGACGCTCGCGACGACGCTCGGCTTCGTGATCTCGCGCCGGCTCGGGCTGCGGGCGAAGCTGATGGCCGCGAGCGACACCAACCCGTCGCGCATCCACGTCGGCCCGGTCGCCGAGCGGCAGGCGGTGCGACTCGGCGAGGTCGGCGGACTGCTCTTCACCGTCGCGGTCAGCGCGTTGGTCATCGAGGGCGTCATCGCCGTCGCGCTGCTGCCGAGCATGCTCGCGGCGGGCTACGACGGCTGGCATTCGATCTGGTACAGCCTCTACTACTCGGCGATGGCGTTCACGAACACGGGCTTCTCGCCGAACCCCGGCGGGCTCGAGCCCTTCGTCGACGACTACTGGATGCAGACGATGCTCATGCTCGGGGTGTTCCTCGGCGCGCTCGGCTTCCCGGTGATCTTCGCGCTCGCCCGCGCCTGGCGCACCCCGCGCAAGTGGAGCGTGCACGTCAAGCTCACCCTCACCACGACGACGATCCTCCTCGTCGCCGGCGCGGCGATGTTCCTGCTGCTCGAGCACGCCAACCCGAAGACGTACGGTCACCTCGACGCGGGGCCGACGATCTTCCAGTCCCTCTTCATGTCGATGATGACGAGGTCGGGCGGCTTCGCGACGATCGACATGCACGACCTGTACGGGTCGAGCCAGCTCGTCAGCAGCATGCTCATGTTCATCGGCGGCGGCTCGGCGTCGACCGCGGGCGGCATCAAGGTGACGACGCTCGCCGTGCTGTTCCTCGCCGCCTTCGCCGAGGCGCGCGGCGCCCCCTCGATGGAGGCGTTCGGCCGGCGCATCCCCCGCGACATGCTGCGCCTGTCGGTGAGCGTCGTGCTGTGGGGCGCCACGATCGTGGCGGTCGCGTCGATCGCGATCCTGCAGATCACGAAGGCGCCGTTCGAGAACGTGCTCTTCGACGTCATCTCCGCGTTCGCGACGTGCGGCCTGTCGACGGGGCTCACCGCCGACCTGCCGCCCGAAGGCGTCTACGTCATGGCCGCGACGATGTTCATGGGCCGTGTCGGCACCGTGACCCTCGCCGCGGCACTCGCCGCGAGCCAGCGCCGCCAACTGTTCAAACGACCGGAAGAGAGGCCCATCGTTGGTTGACAAGATCAGGCACGACGCCCCGGTGCTCGTGATCGGCCTCGGCCGGTTCGGCGCCGCCACCGCCGGCCAGCTCGACCGGCTCGGCCGCGAGGTGCTCGCCGTCGACACCGACGAGAACCTCGTGCAGAAGTGGTCGGAGCGGGTCACCCACGCCGTGGTCGCCGACGCGAAGTCGATCGACGCCCTCAAGCAGATCGGCGCGCAGGACTTCTCGATCGCCGTCTGCGCGGTCGGGTCATCGATCGAGGCGTCCGTGCTCATCACCGCGAACCTCGTCGACCTCAAGATCCCCCAGATCTGGGCGAAGGCGATCTCGGCGTCGCACGGCAAGATCCTGCAGCGCATCGGCGCGAACCACGTCATCTACCCCGAGCGCGAGGCCGGCGAGCGCACCGCCCACCTCGTGTCGGGCCGCATGCTCGACTTCATCGAGTTCGACGACGACTTCGCGCTCGTGAAGATGTACCCGCCGAAGCCGATCCGCGGCAAGAACCTCACCGAGTCGGGCGTGCGCTCGAAGTACCGCGTGACGGTGGTCGGCGTGAAGAGCCCGGGCAAGCCGTTCACGTACGCGACCGAGAACACGGTCGTGTCGAACCACGACCTGATCATCGTGTCGGGCACCGAGGGCGACATCGAGAAGTTCGCGGCGCTCGAGTAGGCGGGGGGCGGATGCCTCGGAGTGGGACCGCGCGGCGACAGGGCGGTGGTCTCGATACGGCGCTTCGCGCCTCCTCGGCCGACCGGGAACCCTCCCGTTAGTGTTCCGTTAGGGAGATTCACAAATTTGTGAATCAGGCGTAGCATCGCGCTCATGACGACAGTGATCAGCGCCAGCGGCCTCGAGAAGCGATTCGGCCGCACCGTCGCGCTCGACGGTCTCGACCTCCAGGTCGACGCCGGCGAAGTGCACGGATTCCTCGGCCCGAACGGCGCAGGCAAGTCCACCACCATCCGCATCATCCTCGGCCTCGCCCGGGCGTCGGGCGGCTCGGCCGCGCTCTTCGGGCAGGACCCGTGGAAGCACGCCGGCGAGCTGCACCGGCGCGTCGCGTACGTGCCGGGCGACGTCAGCCTCTGGCCGAACCTCACGGGCGGCGAGGCGATAGACCTGCTCGCCCGCCTCCGCGGCGGCACGCACGACAAGGCCGGCTACGCCGCGCGCAAGCAGCGCCTGCTCGAGGTGTTCGACTTCGACCCGCGCAAGAAGGGCCGCGCCTACTCGAAGGGCAACCGGCAGAAGGTCGCCCTCATCGCCGCGTTCGCGACATCGGCCGAGCTGTACATCCTCGACGAGCCGACGAGCGGCCTCGACCCGCTCATGGAGCAGGTGTTCAACCGCGAGATCGCGCGCGTCTCCGCCGAGGGCGCGACCGTGCTGCTCTCGAGCCACATCCTCTCCGAGGTCGAGGAGCTCTGCGACCGGGTGAGCATCATCCGTGCGGGCAAGACCGTCGAGTCGGGCACGCTCGCAGAGCTGCGCCACCTCACCCGCACCGAGATCGCGTTCGCGGCCGACGGCGTCGACCCCGCGACCCTCGCCGCCGAGGTCGACCGCATCCCCGACGCGCACGACCTCCTCATCGATCACGGGCGGGTGAGCTTCACGGTCGACAGCGACCGGGTGACCTCGGTGCTGCCCGAGCTCGCCCGCCTCGACGTGCACGGCCTGACCGTCTCGCCGCCGTCGCTCGAAGAGCTCTTCCTGCGCCACTACGGCGACGAACTCCGCGAGCGCACGGATGTCTCGGAGGAGGCGCTGGCATGAGCACCCTCGGCACGCTGCTCAGGCAGCGACTGCGCCGCGACCGCCTGCAGCTCGCCCTCTGGATCATCGGCATCGGCGTGCTCGCCTACGGCTCGATCGCCGCCGTGCTCGACACCTACGGCGACGAGGCGGAGCGCACCCAGATCCTGCAGCTCGCGACCGCGAGCCGCACGATCCTCGTGTTCCGCGGCACGCCGAACGGTACCGATCTCGGCGCCTTCAGCTTCTTCGAGCTGTTCGCCTGGCTCGCCCTCATGGGCGGGCTCATGAGCACCTTCCTCGTCACCCGGCACACCCGCGCGGAAGAGGAGCAGGGTCGAGCCGAGCTCATCGCCGCGACCCCTGCCGGCCGGGTGAAGCCGACCGTCGCGACGCTCATCCACGGCGTGGTCGCCAATCTCGTGCTCGGCGTCGTCGTCGCACTCGCGTTGATCGGCGCGGGGCTCGAAGCCGAGGGCTCGTGGGTGACGGGCGCGGCGATGGCAGCGACGGGCATCGCGTTCGTCGCGATCGGGCTGTTCGCCGCCCAGCTGTTCCGCACGTCGCGCGGGGCGAACGGCGCGGGCGTCGCGGTCGTCGTGGGGGCGTACCTGCTGCGCGGCATCGGGGATGCCGCGGGCACGCCGTCCGACGACCTGCTGCACGTGACCCCGGCCTGGCCGAGCTGGCTCTCGCCCATCGGCTGGGGGCAGGCGACGGGCGCGTTCGTCGAGAACGAGCTGTGGCCGCTCCTGCTCGCGCTCGGCGTCTCGGTGGTGCTCGTCGCGATCGTGTTCGCGCTGCAGTCGGTGCGCGACCAGGGCGCGAGCCTGCTGCCCGGCCGCAAGGGGCGCGCGTCGGCGAGCTGGGCCCTGTCGAGCTCGTTCGGGCTCGCCTGGCGGCTCAACGTCTCGACGCTCATCGCGTGGGCCGTCGGCGCGGCCGTCGCCGGGCTCACCGCGAGCTCGCTGTCGGGGCTCATCGACGAAGTCAGCGGCGACGTCCCGCAGGTCGTCGACACCCTGCAGGCCGCCCTCGGCGGCGGGGCGACGCTCGAGCAGGCGTTCATCGCGATGTTCCTCAGCATCATCGGCATCCTCGCCGCGTGCTGCGCCGTGCAGGTCGCGATCCGCGCCCGCCAGGAGGAGGCGCACGGCACCGCCGAACAGGTGCTCGCGACGCCGGTGCCGCGCATGCGATGGCTGCTCGAGTACTGGCTCGTCGGCGTGCTCGTGATCGTGGTCGTGCTCGCCGCGGCCTGGCTCGGCGGGCTCGCCGGTTCCGGTGCGTCGAACACCCCGTCGGACCTGGTGCCGCTCATCTCGCAGGCCGCCCTCGCGCAGCTGCCCGTCTCGCTCGTCTTCCTCGGCCTGACCCTGCTCGTGTTCGCGCTGCTGCCGCGGTGGACGATCGGCCTCGGCTGGTCCATCGTCGGCGTCGCCGCGATCGTCGGCGTCTTCGGTCCGCTGCTCGGCGCGCCCGACTGGATGGTCGACCTCTCGCCGTTCACCCACTCGCCGGTGCCGACCGGCGACGACATCGACTGGTCGGGCGGCTTCTGGATGATCGCGATCGGACTCGTCGCCGCGGCGCTCGCGGTCGTGTCGATGCGGCGGCGCGAGCTCGCCTCGGGCGCCTGACCCGACCTTGGACTGGAAGAATCGAAGGATGGCACGCGACGAGCAGGCACTGAGCACGGCGGTCGAGCAATCGGCCGCCGTGCTCACGGCCGCCGGCTTCCCGAAGATGCCGGCGCGCGTGCTGATGGCGCTCCTCGTCGCCGACGAGGGCGGGCTCACCGCCGCCGAACTCGGCGAGTCGCTCGGCGTGAGCGCCGCCGCGATCTCCGGCGCGGTCAGGTACCTGCGCTCCCTCGGCATCATCCACCGGATGCCGCATCCGGGCAGCCGGCGCGAGCGCTGGGAGATCTTCGACGACGCGTGGTACACGGCGCTCGCCGGCAAGAACTCGGTCTACGGCACCTTCGCCGAGACCGCCGCGCAGGCGATCGACGCGATCGGCGACCCCGAATCCGCCGGTGCCCGGCGCACGGGCGAGATGGTCGCGTTCTTCCGCTTCATCGAGGGCAAGATGCCCGAGCTCCTCACCGAATGGGAGGCGCTGCGCGCCGCCTCCGCTTCGGCCCCGGTCGAGTAAGCAGGGCGTAGGCACCGCGCAGGGCGGGCGTTAGGGGTCCGTGAGGATCGGCCGCGAGGCATCCCGGGCGGTGTTGCATCGGGGGTGCAGCGCAGGGGCGCTGCCCGCCGCCGCGTGAGCGGGGCGGATCCCGAACCCTGGAGTCTCCGTGCTCGACATCGTCTACCTCCTCGGCATCCTGGCCGTGTTCGTGGTCGTCGGCCTCATCGCCAAGGGGGTCGAGAAGCTGTGATCGTGTTCGAGCTCCTCGCCGCCGCGCTGGGCGTCGCCGCCGTCGTCTACCTCGTGGTCGCACTCGTGAAACCCGAGCGCTTCTGATGGCGGCCCTCCTCGCCGTCGCGCAGGCGGCGACCCTCGCACTCGTCCTCGGCCTGCTGTACCGCCCGCTCGGCGACTACATGGCCCGCATCTACACGAGCGACCGCGACCTGAAGGTCGAGCGCGGCCTGTACCGCCTGATCGGGGTCGACCCCCGCGGCGAGCAGTCGTGGCCCGCGTACCTGCGCGGGGTGCTCGCGTTCTCGCTCGTCGGGCTGCTGCTGGTCTACGCGCTGCAGCGCATGCAGGCCGTGCTGCCGTACTCGCTCGGCCTGCCGGCCGTGCCCGAGGGGCTCGCCTTCAACACCGCCGCGTCGTTCGTCGCGAACACGAACTGGCAGTCGTACTCGCCCGAGCTGACGATGGGCTACACCGTGCAGCTCGCGGGCCTCGCGGTGCAGAACTTCGTCTCGGCCGCCGTCGGCATCGCGATCGCCGTCGCCCTCGTGCGCGGCTTCGCGCGACGCGGCTCGGCGACGATCGGCAACTTCTGGGTCGACCTCGTGCGCGGCGCGTTCCGGCTGCTGCTGCCCCTCTCGATCGTGGGCGCGATCGTGCTCGTCGTCGGTGGCGTCGTGCAGAACTTCAACGGGTTCACCGAGGTCTCGACCCTCGCCGGAGGCACCCAGCAGCTGCCCGGCGGCCCCGTCGCGAGCCAGGAGGTCATCAAGCTCCTCGGCACGAACGGCGGCGGCTTCTTCAACGCGAACTCGGCGCACCCGTTCGAGAACCCGACCGCGTGGACCAACCTCTTCGAGGTCGTGCTCATGCTCGCGATCCCGTTCGCGCTCCCCCGCACATTCGGCCGCATGGTCGGCTCGAACCGGCAGGGCTACGCGATCCTCGCGGTCATGGCGACGCTCTACGTGGTCTCGCTCGTGACCCTCAGCGCGCTCGAGGCGGCCGGCAACGGCACGGCGCCGCAGCTCGCCGGCGCCGCGATGGAGGGCAAGGAGGCGCGCTTCGGCATCTTCGGATCGACCCTGTTCGGCACGACCTCGACGCTCACCTCGACCGGCGCCGTCAACTCGATGCACGACTCGTTCACCGCCCTCGGCGGCATGATGCCGATGCTCAACATGATGCTCGGCGAGGTCGCCCCCGGCGGCGTCGGCTCGGGCCTCTACGGCATGCTCGTGCTCGCGGTCATCGCGGTGTTCATCGCCGGCCTGCTCGTCGGCCGCACCCCCGAGTACCTCGGCAAGAAGATCGGCCCGCGCGAGATCAAGCTCGCGAGCCTCTACATCCTCGTGACGCCGACGCTCGTGCTCGCGGGCACCGCGCTGAGCTTCGCGATCCCCGGCGTGCGGGAGGACGTCGAACACGTCTCGATCTGGAACCCCGGCGTGCACGGCATGAGCGAGGTGCTCTACGCCTTCACGAGCGCGTCGAACAACAACGGTTCGGCCTTCGCGGGACTCACCGCGAACACGCCGTGGCTGAACACCGCGCTCGGCGTCGCGATGCTGCTCGGCCGGTTCGTGCCGATCGTGTTCGTGCTCGCGCTCGCCGGCTCGCTCGCCGCGCAGCGGAAGGTGCCCGAGACCGCCGGCACCCTGCCGACCTACAAGCCGCAGTTCGTCGGTCTGCTGGTCGGCGTCACCGTGCTCATCACGGCCCTCACCTACTTCCCCGTGCTCACGCTCGGACCCCTCGCAGAAGGACTCAGCTAGTCATGTCGCTCACCACCGCCTCGCACGGTTCGGATGCCTCGGCCTCCGCCGGCGCGACCGAAGAGCACCACCCGCACCCGCACCCGAGGCCGAAGGCCCCGTTCGGTCTGCGCCAGCTCGTCACCGCCCTGCCGGGCGCGCTGCGCAAGCTCGACCCGCGGCAGATGTGGCGCAACCCCGTCATGTTCCTCGTCGAGGCCGGCGCCGTGCTGACGACGGCGCTCGCGATCGCCGAGCCCTTCCTCGGGGGGCCGGGCACCTCTGGCGGCAGCGCCGTGCCGCCGAGCTTCACCTGGGCGATCGCCGCCTGGCTGTGGCTGACCGTGATCTTCGCGAACGTCGCCGAGGCGGTCGCCGAGGGCCGGGGCAAGGCGCAGGCCGACACCCTGCGCAAGACCCGCATGTCGACGATCGCACACCGCGTCGACGCGTACGACGAGGTGTCCGACGCCCTGGCCGAACGCAGCGCCCCGACCGACGTCTCGTCGGCGGACCTGCGGCTCGGCGACCTCGTCGTCGTCTCGGCCGGCGAGCTCATCCCGGGCGACGGCGACATCGTGCAGGGCATCGCCTCGGTCGACGAGTCGGCCATCACGGGCGAGTCGGCACCGGTCGTGCGCGAGTCGGGCGGCGACCGCTCTGCCGTGACGGGCGGCACCCGGGTGCTGAGCGACCGCATCGTCGTGCGCATCACCTCGAAGCCCGGCGAGACCTTCGTCGACCGCATGATCGCCCTCGTCGAGGGCGCCGCCCGGCAGAAGACGCCGAACGAGATCGCGCTGAACATCCTGCTCGCGAGCCTGTCGATCGTGTTCGTCGTGGTCGTGCTCACGCTCAACCCGATCGCCTCGTACGCGGCGTCGCCGGTCAGCATCACCGTGCTGGTCGCCCTGCTCGTGTGCCTCATCCCGACGACGATCGGCGCCCTGCTCTCGGCGATCGGCATCGCCGGCATGGACCGCCTCGTGCAGCGCAACGTGCTCGCGATGTCTGGCCGCTCGGTCGAGGCCGCGGGCGACGTCACCACGCTGCTGCTCGACAAGACCGGCACGATCACCTACGGCAACCGCCGGGCGAGCGAGTTCGTGCCGATGCCCGGCATCGACGAGGCCGAGCTCGTGCGGGCGGCGGCGCTCGCCTCGCTCGCCGACCCCACCCCCGAGGGGTCGTCGATCGTCGAGCTCGCCGCAAGCCGCGGCTGGGCCCCCGCGCCCCGAGGCTCCGCGCAGCGCGCCAGCGATGCGTGGAGTGGGCGTGGGGACCGGTTCGAAGCGGCGCCCGAGGGCGAGGTCGTGCCGTTCACCGCGCAGACCCGCATGTCGGGGCTCGACCTGGCCGACGGCACGATCCTGCGCAAGGGCGCGGGCTCGGCCGTGACGGCCTGGGTCGAGGCATCCGCCCCGATCGACCGTGCGACGGCCGGCGAACTCGCCCGGCGCGTCGACGCGATCTCGGCCGGCGGCGGCACCCCGCTCGTCGTCGCGGTGCACGAGCCGGGGTCGGCACCGCGTCTGCTCGGCGTCGTGCACCTCAAGGACATCGTGAAGGACGGCCTCGTCGAGCGGTTCGCCGAGCTGCGCGCGATGGGCATCCGCACCGTCATGATCACGGGCGACAACCCGCTGACCGCGAAGGCCATCGCCGCCGAGGCGGGCGTCGACGACTACCTCGCAGAGGCCACCCCTGAGGACAAGCTCGCGCTGATCCGCCGCGAACAGGAGGGCGGCAACCTCGTCGCGATGACCGGCGACGGCACGAACGACGCTCCCGCGCTCGCGCAGGCCGACGTCGGCGTCGCGATGAACACGGGCACGTCGGCCGCGAAGGAGGCCGGCAACATGGTCGACCTCGACAGCGACCCGACGAAGCTCATCGACATCGTGCGCATCGGCAAGCAGCTGCTCATCACGCGCGGTGCGCTCACGACGTTCTCGATCGCGAACGACGTCGCGAAGTACTTCGCGATCATCCCGGCGATGTTCGCGGGCGTGTTCCCGGGACTCGAGGCGCTCAACCTCATGCAGCTGCACTCCCCCGCGTCGGCGGTGCTGTCGGCGATCGTGTTCAACGCGATCGTGATCGTCTTCCTCATCCCGCTCGCACTGCGCGGCGTGAAGTACCGACCCGGCGACGCGAGCTCGATCCTCAGCCGCAACCTGCTCGTCTACGGACTCGGCGGCATCATCGCCCCGTTCATCGGCATCAAGCTCATCGACCTCGTCATCAGCCTCATCCCGGGCTTCTAGGCCGAAAGGAACATTCGCATGGCCTCCACCCGCACCACCCTCCGCACCCACTGGGTCGCGCTCCGCGCGATGCTCGTCTTCACCCTCGTGCTCGGCGTCGCGTACACCGCCCTCGTCACCGCGATCGGCCAGCTCGCCCTGCCCGCCCGGGCGAACGGCTCGCTCGTGCACGACGCCGCCGGCGAGGTCGTCGGCTCGTCGCTCATCGGGCAATCGTTCGCGGATGCCTCGGGCGCGCCCCTGCCCGGGTGGTTCCAGCCCCGACCGTCGGCGGCCGGAGACGGCTACGACGGCGGCGCGTCGAGCGGCAGCAACCTCGGCCCCGAGAACCCCGACCTCGTCTCGGCGATCGGCGAGCGCCGTTCGCGGGTCGCCGCGGCCGACGGCGTCTCGCCCGACGCGGTGCCCGCCGACGCCCTCACGGCCTCGGGCTCGGGTCTCGACCCGCACATCAGTCCCGAGTACGCGCGCCGGCAGGTCGCCCGCGTGGCCGAGGTGCGCGGTCTGCCCGAGGCCGAGGTCGCGAAGCTCGTCGACGCCCACGTGCAGGGGCGCGACCTCGGCTACCTCGGCGACGAGACCGTGAACGTGCTCGAGCTCAACCTCGCGCTCGCAGCGCTGGTGGGAGACTGACCACATGAAGCGGGGGCGATTGCGGGTGCTGCTGGGTGCCGCTCCCGGCGTCGGCAAGACCTACACCATGCTCGAGGAGGGCAGGCGACTCGTCGGCGAGGGGCACGACGTCGTCGTCGGCTTCGTCGAGACGCACGGGCGGCGCGCGACCGCCGACATGGCCGAGGGGCTCGAGATCGTGCCCCGACGCGCGATCGAGCACCGGGGCGTGACCCTCGACGAGATGGACCTCGACGCGGTGCTCGCGCGCCGGCCCGAGGTCGCCCTCGTCGACGAGCTCGCCCACACGAACGCCCCCGGCTCGCGCCACGCGAAGCGCTGGCAGGACGTCGAGGAGCTGCTCGACGCCGGCATCGACGTCGTCTCGACCGTGAACACGCAGCACATCGAGTCGCTCGGCGACGTCGTGCTGCAGATCACGGGAGTGCCGCAGCGCGAGACCATCCCCGACCGGGTGCTGCGCGCCGCCGACCAGGTCGAGGTCGTCGACCTGTCGCCGCAGGCCCTGCGCGACCGGCTCTCGGGCGGCCTCGTCTACCCCGCCGAGCGCATCGACGCCGCGCTGTCGAACTACTTCCGGCTCGGCAACCTCACCGCGCTCCGCGAGATCGCGCTGCTGTGGCTCGCCGACGAGGTCGACCAGGCGCTCAAGAAGTACCGGGCCGAGCACGGCATCGACCGCAAGTGGGAGGCGCGCGAGCGCGTCGTCGTCGCGCTCACGGGCGGACCCGAGGGCGAGACCCTGCTGCGCCGCGGCGCCCGCATCGCCGCCCGCGCGTCGGGCGGCGAGCTCATCGCCGTGCACGTGACGAACCCCGACGGCATGCGGGCGAGGCATCCCGGCGCGCTCGACGCCCAGCGCACGCTCGTCGAGCAGCTGGGCGGCACGTTCCACCAGGTGGTCGGCGAGGACGTGCCGCGTGCGCTCGTCGAGTTCGCGCGGTCGATGGACGCGACGCAGCTCGTCATCGGCGTCAGCCGCCGGTCGCGCCTCGCGGCCGCGTTCTCACCGCCGGGCATCGGCGCGACGGTGATCCGCGAGTCCGGCGACATCGACGTGCACATCGTGACCCACGCCGCAGCCGGTGCTGCGGTCTCGCTGCCCCGGCTCGCGCGCGGCGCGCTCGGCCGCACGCGGCTCGTGATGGGATTCGTCGTGGCGCTCGTCGCGGGGCCGCTGCTCAGCTGGGTGCTGACGCGCTTCCACACCGAGTCGTCGATCACGAGCGACGTGCTCGCGTACCAGCTGCTCGTCATCGTCGTCGCACTCATCGGCGGCATCTGGCCGGCCCTGTTCGCGGCCGTGCTCTCGGGCCTCACGCTGAACTTCCTCTTCATCGAACCGCTCTACACGCTCACGATCGCCGAGCCGCGCCAACTGCTGGCCCTCGTCTTCTACGTCGCCAACGCGCTGCTCGTGAGCTACGTCGTCGACCAGGCCGCCCGCCGCACCCGAGAGGCGCGGCGAGCGGCCGCCGAGTCGCAGATGCTCGCGACCATGGCCGGCAGCGTGCTGCGCGGCGAGGACGCCCTGCAGGCGATGGTCACCCGCACGCGCGAGGCGTTCGGTCTGACGGGCGTGCGGCTCCTGGTCGACGGCGAGCCGGTCGTCGCCGACGGCGAGCCCTCGAACGACGATCGCGTCACGCTGCTGCCCATCGCCGACCGCGCCGTGCTCGAGCTGCACGGACACGACCCCGATACCTCGGAGCGGCGCCTGCTGCAGGTCATCGCCACCCAGATGGATGCGGCCCTCGAGCACGGCGCGCTCGCCCGTGCCGCCGAGACCGCCGACGCGCTCGCCGAGACCGACCGGGTGCGCTCGGCGCTGCTCGCCGCGGTCGGGCACGACCTGCGACGACCGCTCACCTCTGCCTCGGCCGCCATCAGCGCGCTGAGGTCGGCCGAGGTACGGCTGCCCGACGACGAGCGGCAGGAGCTGCTCGACACGGCCGCCGAGAGCCTCGACTCGCTCGCCGAGCTCGTCACGAACCTGCTCGACGTGAGCCGCGTGCAGGCCGGGGCGCTCGCGGTGCGGCTCGCACCGGTGGAGGCGGCCGACGTCGTGTTCCCCGCACTCGACGAGCTCGGGCTCGGGCCGGGCGAGGTCGAACTCGATCTCGCCGACGATGCGCCGCAACTGCTCGCCGACGCGGGCCTGCTGCAGCGCGTCGTCGTGAACCTGCTCGCGAACGCGGTGCGGCACTCCCCCGTGGGTGAGCGGGTGCGGCTCGCGGCGTCCGGATTCCGCGGTCACGTGCAGTTGCGCATCGTCGACCGGGGTCCGGGCATCCCGCCCGAGCGCCGCGACGAGGTGTTCACACCGTTCCAGCGGCTCGGCGACACCGACAACGAGACCGGGCTCGGACTCGGACTCGCCCTGTCGAAGGGGTTCGTCGAGGGCATGGACGGCACACTGGAGGTCGAGGACACACCGGGCGGTGGACTCACGATGGTGGTCACCCTGCCGGCCGTGACCGCCGACCGCGACGCCCGCCCACCCGCGACACCCGAGGAGGCGCGATGAGGATCCTCCTCGCCGACGACGACGAGCAGCTGCAGCGCGCCCTGCGCATCACGCTCGCCGCGAGGGGGTACGACGTGCTGCACGCGCGCGACGGCGCCGAGGCCATCGACCAGGCGGCCAACGGGCACCCCGATCTCATCCTGCTCGACCTGGGCATGCCGAAGGTCGACGGCATCGACGTGATCCGTGCCGTTCGGGCGTGGTCGAGCGTGCCGATCCTCGTGCTGTCAGGGCGTACCGACTCGGGCGAGAAGGTCGAGGCGCTCGACGCCGGTGCCGACGACTACGTCACGAAGCCGTTCGCGATGGACGAGCTCCTCGCCCGCATCCGTGCGCGCTCGCGCCGGCCGGCCGACGACGGCGACGGGGCGGCCGTGCATCGGGTCGGCGAGCTGAAGGTCGACCTCGCCGCCCGGGTCGTGCGGCCCGTCGCATCCGAGGGCGGCGGCCGCGAGGCATCCGTTCGCCTGACGCCGACCGAGTGGCGGCTCCTCGAGCTGTTCCTCAAGCACCCCGGGCGGCTGCTCACGCGCGAGATGCTGCTGAGCGAGGTGTGGGGCCCGTATCACGCGAACGACGCCGGATACCTGCGGCTCTACGTCGCGCAGCTGCGGCGCAAGCTCGAGCCGGTGCCGTCGGAGCCCCGCCACTTCCTCAACGAACCGGGCCTCGGGTACCGCTTCGAGCCGTAGGCGACGTCGGGTCGTCGGCAGCGCACGCGCCGGATCGCGCGTTGATCCCCGCCCGACCAGCTGGGATCGTCCCTCCGGTGAACGCGGCCACACGGCCACACGGCCACACGGCCACACGGCCACACGGCCACACGACCACACGACCACACGACCAGTGATGCGAACCCGCCGCCGCTCGTCACCCGCGCCCTACCTCCGACGGAGTACGCGCAGTGTCGCCGCCGGGCGGATGTGCGGCCGGCGCGGCTCGCGCAGGATCGAGGCATGACCCACCACTCCTTCCGATTCGGCGCCGTCGTCGGGCGACGCGGCACGGCGGCCGTCTGGGGCGCCACTGCGCGCGAGCTCGAGCAGGCGGGCTTCTCGTCGCTGCTCGTGCCCGACACGCTCGGTACCGCCTCCCCGTTCCTCGCACTCGCGGCCGCCGCGACGACGACCGAGCGGCTGCACCTCGGCACGTGGGTGCTCGCCGCGCCCCTGCGGTCGGCGGCTGCCGTCGCACGCGAGGCGTCGACCCTGCACGAGCTCGCGGGCGGGCGATTCGAGCTCGGCCTCGGCGCGGGGCGCCCCGGCGGCGAGCACGACGCCCTCCGGCTCGGCGTCGACTGGGGTGCGCCCGGCCGGCGCGTCGACGCGGTCGAGCGGGCGCTGATCGCCGTGCACGCCGAGCTGCCGGACCTGCCGGTCGTGATCGCGGGCAACGGCGACCGGATGCTGCGCCTCGCCGGCGCCCATGCGCGCACGCTCGCCCTCGCCGTGCCGCCGACCGCGACGGTCGACGAGGTGGCCGCGCTCGCGACCCGCGCCCGGGATCGGGCGGGCACCGACCTCGAGATCGCGCTGCAGATCGCCGGCGTGGGCGAGTCCCTGCCCGAGTGGCTGTCGACGCGGCTCGGGCTGACGCCCGAAGGGCTGCGCGAGGCCGACGCGGCGGCCCTCCTCTCGGGCGACGTCGACCGCGACGCCGCCCACCTCGAGCGGCTGCGGGAGGTCGCCGGCGTCTCGTACGTCACGATGTCGCACGAGCACGCCGCCGTGCTCGGCCCGCTCGTCGCGAGGCTCGCCGGCCGCTGACGGCTGCCGACGTCCGCCGCGGCGCTATCCGAACGCGGGCAGTGCGGCGAGCGCGGCGAACCACGCCGCCGCGGTCGCGCCGTCGAACGGCGGTTCGCGGCGCCGCACCGCCCCGAGCACCCCGTCGGCGTCGGCACGCACCCGCGCCACGAGCTCGGAGGGGTAGCCGAAGCGCACCGAATGCTCGGCGAACTCCTCCTCGTCGTCGATGAACGCAGCCTCGCCGTCGCGTTCGACCACGTCGAGGTCGAGGTCGACGTACGCGACCGTGAAGCCCGAGGCATCCGCGCGCCATTCGGGCACCGTGGCGAGGTCGACGTAGGTGCCGAGTCCGCGCGGATGCCCGAGGTTGAAGGCCGGCACCCAGCCCGCCGGCGTGACGAGCGTGAGCGACGGCCAGTCGGCCGTGAACTCCGCGCCCGGCCGCGCGAATCGCGTGCCCGGCGGGAAGCCGATCCATCCGCCGTGCTCGTCGGCGCCGAGCCAGACGCCGTCGAACGCCCAGTGCGGCGAGCCGTCCCACTTCGTTGCACGCACGCGCACGGTGTCGCCCGACCGGCGCCCGGTCATCGATGGGACGTCCATCCGACCACCGTAGCGCCGGGGAGAACCCGGGCGCGGGCGCCGCCGACGCCATGTCCGGAACTCGCCGGACACCCGGTGCGCGGCCCGCGAGGCTGGAGTCCCAGACCAGGAAGGCCGCCCATGGGAACCGTGACCTCGCTCGACGCCCACGCGCATGGCACCCGGCATGCGTCGATCGCGCCCGCGATCCTCTACTTCGGCAGCCAGGTGTCGCTGCTCTCGACCGTCGACGAGGAGGGGCATCCGAATCTCGCGCCGAACTCGTCGGTGTGGTGGCTCGGCCAGACCGCGATGCTCGGCGTCGCGGCGCGCAGCCAGACGGGCCGCAATCTCCTGGCGAACGGCGAGGCGGTGATCAACCTGCCCTCGATCGCCGGCGTCGACGCGGTCGACCGGCTCGCCCTCACGACCGGCCGCAATCCGGTCCCCGACCGAAAGGCTGCGGCGGGCTACCGGCACGTGCGCGACAAGTTCGCCGAAGCGGGTGTGCGGCCGATCGCGGCCGAGACGGTCGCGCCCCCGCGCGTGGCCGAGTTCCCCGTGCACCTGGAGGGGCGGGTCGTCACGATCCACCCGATGGGCGGCGCGGCGACCACGGCGGAGGCGAGCCTGCTGGCGGTCGAACTCGGCATCACCCGTGTGCACGTGGTCGAGTCGCTGCGGATGCCCGGCCACGCCAACCGCATCGACCCCGGGCGCTGGCGGCCCCTCATGATGAACTTCCAGCGGTTCTTCGGACTCGGCGACGAGACGATGCCGTCGCGCCTCGCGAGCATCGACGAGGAGTGGTACCGCGGCTGAGCCCGCCGGCGCGCACCGGCGGGCTCAGCCGCGAGGCATCCCGTCAGCTCAGCTCGGCGACCGCGCGGCTCGCCTCGTCGACGGCGGCGTGCGTGTAGCCGAACGCCTGGGCGTCGGAGTTCGCGATCGTGATGTTGCCGTGCCGACGACGCGCGGCCTGGAACGGCTGCTGCTCGAGCGGGCCGAAGATCGCGGGGTCGGCGATCGAGTTGTACTCGTAGGCGTAGCCGTGCGACCAGCGGTTCACGGTGATCGCAGCGATGTCGCGCTTCGCCTCGAACCCGAAGCCGCCGAGCGAGCGCTGCATGAGATCGCGGATGTCTCGTTCGAAGTCCGCGAACGTCACCTGCAGCAGCTCGCGGCGACCGGCCTTGTGCTGGTCGCGGGTGATGCGCTCGCCCGGCAGGTTCGGCGTCTTCGACAGCGTGACGACGATCGGCTCCTCGGGGTCGCGCGCCGACCGGTAGCCGCCCTGGTCGGTCGGGGTGGCGAGGCCGAGGCTGTCCCAGAAGTGGTTGTACGGCGTGACCCGCGAGACGCCGGCGTCGGCGAACGCGGTCCAGTTCTTCACCGCGACGCGGGCGTAGACGAGCGGCACCTTCACGCCGTAGCGCATCGCCTCGACCTGCTCGGCGGGCAACCCGTCGACGATGTACGACGAGACCGCGTTCCAGCACGCCATGACGACGTGCTTCGCCTCGACCCGGTACGCCGTGCCGCCGTTGACGTAGTCGACGTCGATCGGCCCGCTCGTCCCGGCGCGGTGGCGCACGGCGGTCGCCATGCTGTTGAGGCGGATGCGGACCGGCGACTTCGGGTGGTCGAGCAGCGCGTAGTTGGCCGAGGCGCCGATGATGCTCTCCTGCGTCTGCACGCCGCCGAACGCCTGCGGGACGAGCCGAGAGACGAGCAGTCGCGACACGGTCGCGCCGCCGTCGGGGAAGTAGTACAGCTCCTCGTCGGTCGTCGTGAGCGACATCGCCGGTGTCCGGCCGATGCCGGGATACGGTTCGGGGCTCAGCCCGAGGCCGCCGAAGCCCGGATAGCCGACGCCCCAGCAGTCGCCGGCGGGCACGGCCTCGATACCGGCGCCCCACAGGCCGTGCGGGCGCTTCTGGTAGTAGACGAGGGCCTCGTCGCCGACGCCGACGAGATTCTGCAGGTACTCGCGGTAGGTCATGCGGGCGAGCGCCTGCTTCTTCTCGGCATCGCTGAGCCCGGGCAGCACGTCGTCGTCGAACGTCTCGATGCGCATGATGTCGTCGCGGGCCTGCTGCGAGAGCGGCAGGCGTGACACGAGCGACGCGGTGGACTCTCCCGGCGCCCGCCGCAGGAAGGTGTCGGCGCCGAACGACTCCTCGGGGAAGAAGTAGCCGTTCGTGAGCCCCATCGATCCGTAGAGGCCGGTGTCGACGCCCTCCGCGAGCTCCGCGAAGTCGATGCCGAGGTCGTCCATGAGCTCGAGCGACGGCGCGTTCCAGGTGTCGGGGCTGTCGAGGTTCACCATTCCGCCGTTGCTGAGCAGGGTGCGCCCGCGCACCGAGAACTCGTTGCGGTGCTGGTGGCCGCCGAAGTCGGCGAGCGCCTCGACCACGAGGATGCGCGCCTCGGCACCGAACCGCTTGCGGTAGAAGTGGGCGGCCGCGAGCCCGCTCACCCCGCCGCCCACGACGACGAGGTCGTACGCCTCCCCCGTGCGCTTGGGCGTGCCGAAGTCGGCGCCGCCGAACGTCGCGCCGTGCCCGGCCTGTCGAGCCGAGTCGGTCTGCCCCACGAGCCCCGTCTGCCGCGGCCGGCTCGCCGCCGCATGCCCGCCACCCGCCTGGGCGTGCGCCGCCCCGCCGGGCACCGCGGTCAGCGCCGCCGCGCCGGCCGCGACGGCCATGCCGTTGAGCAGGTCGCGCCGGCTGATGCCCGCCGACATCCCGAGTTCTTCATCTCCGTGCTTCGCCATGTCAGACCCCTTCGTCGTCCACTTCGTCTGCGTCGTCCGATGTCCGCGAGCCCGTGGCCCCGCGTGTCCGCAGGCTAACGAGCGGGTTCGACGAGGGTCAAGGATTTCGTTGAACAATCTGCGAAGTCGGTCGAACTCGTCTGTCGCCGACCGACGATCCGACGGAATCCGCAGCGGCGACGCAGCCGCGATGCCGCGCGGATCGTCGTCGCCCGCATGTCCCGTCCGTTCGCTCGACATCCCGGCGCGGGCGGGCCGGATGCGAGGATTGAACCCGTGGACTGTTCGTACTTCGACGCCGGGCGCTGTACCTCGTGCGCGCTCATGGGCCGACGGTACGACCTCCAGCTCGCCGACAAGCAGGCGCACGCCGAAGCGCTGCTCGCGCCGTTCGGCGTCGGCCACTGGGAGCCGCCGGTCGCCAGTCGCGAGGACGCCTACCGCAACAAGGCGAAGATGGTCGTCGGCGGCACGGTCGACGCTCCCACGATCGGCATCCTCGACGCCGACGGCTACGGCATCGACCTGCAGGCGTGCGGCATCTGCTCCGACGGCCACCGGGCGGCGTTCCCCGTGCTCGCCCGCTTCATCACCCTCGCCCGTATCACTCCGTACGACGTACGCCGTCGCTCGGGCGAACTCAAGCACCTCATCGTCACCGAGTCGCCCGACGGCGAGCTCATGGTGCGCTTCGTGCTGCGCTCGACCGAGCCGGTCGCCCGCATCCGCAAGCACCTGCCGACGCTCCTCGCCGAGCTGCCGAACGCGCGCGTCGTGACCGCGAACGTGCTGCCCGAGCACAAGGCGGTGCTCGAGGGCGAGCACGAGATCGTGCTCACCGAGGCCGAGACACTGCCGATGCGGCTCAACGACGTGACGATGCACCTGCGCCCGCAGAGCTTCTTCCAGACCAACACCGCGATCGCGGCCGCGCTCTACGCCGAGGCCCGCACCTGGATCCGCGACCTCGCCCCCGACTCGGCGTGGGACCTCTACTCGGGCGTCGGCGGGTTCGCCCTGCACATCGCCGGCGCAGCCGGCTCGGCGAGCACCGCGGGCTCGGCCGACGGCGCGGGCCCTGCGGTCACGGGCATCGAGACGAGCGTCGAGGCGGTCGCGAGCGCCGAGTTGAGCAGAACGGATGCCGCGCTCTCACGCCTCCGGTTCGCCGCGGGCGACGCGACCGACTTCGCGCTTCGCGCGCGGCCCGCCGACGCCCCCGACCTCGTCATCGTCAATCCGCCCCGGCGCGGCATCGGCCCCGAGCTCGCGCACTGGCTCGAGGCATCCGACGTGTCGCACGTGCTGTACTCGAGCTGCAACGCCGCCTCGCTCGCGAAGGACCTCGCGGCGATGCCGTCGCTGCGGCCGGTGCGGGCGCGCGTGTTCGACATGTTCCCGCAGACGACGCACTTCGAGGTGATGGTGCTGCTCGGGCGGCGCTGACCGGATGCCGCCGGTCTCGCGCCGCGACCGCGTCACTTCGAGGTCGAGTGGCCGCCGGGCGGACTCGGCATCGAGGCCCGATCCCTGGCCTCCGCGATCGCGACGATCAGGTTCTGCATGCCGGCGAAGATGATGCCGTGGAACGGGAGGATCGCCCACCAGTAGAGGCGTCCGGTCAGGCCCTTGGGGAAGTACACGGCCCGCTGGGTGTACCGGGAACCGCCGCCGTTGGGTTCGCAACGCAATTCCAGCCACGCGCGGCCCGGCAGCTTCATCTCGGCGCGGAGCCTGAGCAGGCGTTCTTCCTCGCAGGCCTCGACCCGCCAGAAGTCGATCGCGTCGCCGACGGCGACACGCGTTCGGCTGCGACGCCCGCGCGCGAGGCCGACACCGCCGACGAGCCGGTCGGCCCAGCCTCTGAGCGACCAGAGCAGCGGCGTCGAGTACCACCCGTTCTCGCCGCCGATGCCGGCGATCACCGACCACAGCGCCGCGACGCTCGCGGAGGTCTCTCGCGATCGATCGTCGGTGTACACGGTGCGACCCGCCCAGTCGGGGTCGCTGGGCAACGGGTCGCTCGGCGCCTCGGGCACCTTGGCATCGAGCCAACTCGTCTCGACCTCGTCGTTCTCGACGCGGCCGAGCGCCAACGACACCGCCTCCCGATACGGCGTGAGCCCGCCCGGCGGCGGCGGGATGAGCGCATCGATGTCGTGGTTCTGCATGACGCAGTCGTTCTGCAGCGACTCGACCAGCGGTCGTGCCAGCGCACGAGGTATCGGGGTCACGAGGTCGACCCAGTGCGATGCGAGGCTCGGCGTGAGGACCGGGAGTGCGGCGATCCCGCGCTGCGGCAGGCCCGCTTCGATCGCATAGCCGTTCATCATCTGGCCGTACCGCCACACGTCCGGGCCGCCGATGTCGAGCGTCCGGTTCACCACGGCCGGGAGGTGCGCAGCGGCGAGGAGGTAGTAGAGCACGTCGCGTACCGCGATGGGCTGGATGAAGTTCCTGACCCATCGGGGGGCGGGCATGTACGGAAGCACCTCGGTGAGATGGCGGATCATCTCGAAGGATGCCGACCCCGACCCGATCACGACCCCCGCTTGCAGGGCCACGGTCGGCACTCCGGAACCGAGCAGGATCTCTCCGACCTCCACTCGGGAACGCAGGTGGTCGGAGAGCTCCGCGCCCGGCGGGTGCAGACCACCCAGGTACACGATGCGGCGGACGTTCGCGTGACGTGCCGCCCGTGAGGCGACCAGCGCCACCCTGCGATCGAGGTCCGCGAATCGCCGGCCGCTCGTCATCGAGTGGATGAGGTACCACACGACGTCGACGTCCTGCATCGCACGACCGACGACGTCGGCGTCACGGGCGTCACCGACGACCACGTCCACGTCGGAGCCCCACGCGAAAGCCGCCAACCGCTCGGGGCTGCGCACGAGGACCCGCACGCCGTAACCGGCCGCGAGAAGTCGCGGCACGAGCCTCCCGCCGATGTACCCCGTCGAGCCCAGGACCAGCACCCGCTCGGCGGTGCCGTCGCCGCGCAGGCGTGACCGCAGTGCGGGTTCGCGCCCCGTCGGTGCCGTCAGGGCGTCAACGCTCATTCCCCAACACCTCCCGGAGCACGGGCCTCAGCGTCTCGCGAAGCCGTCGACACCCGGCGGACTCCGCGTCCTGCCCGCTCGATGCCCATCATCCACCTTCATCCGGGCGCAGCCAACCGAGCTCGGAGTCTGCGGAAGGATGGCGAAGCGACGTGCACCCGGCGCGCGCCCCGGCGTCGTCGGCCCCGCAATCCCTTCCGGCGAATTCACCCCTGTTCAGGTGTTTCATTCCGAATCGGCTATACTGGAAGGTCACGCGAAAGGAGGTGACATGCGAAGGATCGGAATCATCCCCACGACCGTCATCGTCGCGGTATGGGTGTTCTTCATCGGCTTCACGTTCGGCTACCTGAACGAGCTCGAGGCCGGCACGACGACGGCGACGAACGCCGGGCTGCTCTCCGGAGCTGCCGCCCTCGCGCTCGGTGCCGCCACGTACCTCGTGGTCAAGCTCGTGCGCGCCGTGACCCACGCACGCCGCGGGCACGACGCGAAGCACGCGGGCTGAGGCCCGGGCGGTCGACGGCGCTGAGCGCCCGACCGCGCCTCATCGGCCGGGGAGCGATGGTCGCTTCCCGGCCGATCTGCGTCTCGGGGTGCTCAGCGGGTCGCGCCCGCCCGCGCCAGGCAGAACCGCCGCACCGGCTCGGTCGGCACGAGCCCGGCGAGCTCGGCGTACTGCGCCGACGCCTCGGCGCGACGCCCGGTGCGCCAGTCGAGGTCGGCGAGCGCGAGCCTCGCGTCGACCGCCGCATACGGTGCCGAGCCCTCGGCGAGCGCGCGCAACTCGCTCGACACCCTCCGCAGCACGGCCGTGCGCTCCCCCGACGGCGAGGCGAGCAGCGCCCGGTGCAGTTCGGCCGACAGCCGCGCAACCGTCACCGACGGTGCACCCCACACCCGTTCCAGCGCGCGGTAGAAGCCGACGACCCGGTCCCAGTCGGTCGCGGCGAAGCTCGGCGCAGTGCTGTGCAGGCCCGCGATGGCGGCCTCGAGCACGAACCTCCCGTCGCCGCGATCGGCCGCGGCCGCCGCGTCGTCGAGGCCGGCCTCGATGAGCCGGCGGTCCCACAGCCGACGGTCGACCTCGTCGAGCGGCAGGGCCGCGCCCGCCTCGTCGAGTCGCCCCGGCCGGCGGGCGAGGCCCAGTCGGATCACCGCTCGCAGCCCCCGCACCTCGGCGTCGTCGGGATACTCGGCGACGAGCGCGTCGGCGATCGACAGCGCCTGCCGGCCGAGGTCGTCGAACGGCGTCTGCGGGTCGAGCACGTCGCGGTGCGCGACCGTGAACATGCCCGCGACGCTCGCGAGCACGACGGGCAGCCGCACCCGCCGCTCGGGCGCCTCGGGAACGTGGAACCGCCCGCGCGCCTCGGCGAGCGCGTGCTTCGCGCGCGTCAGCCGGGCGGCCGCGGCGGAGGGCTGCACACCGAGGTGGGCGGCGATGCGCGGCACGTCGAGCCCGCAGACCAGCCGCAGCGCGAGCACGAGCCGCGCCTGCTCGGTGAGTGCGGGATCGCACGCCACGAACAGGAGGGCGAGGCGGTCGTCGAGCGCGCCGCTCGAGAGCGGCCCGTCGATCGAGGATGCCTCGGCCGAGGCATCCTCGTCGGTGGCCGTCGCCTGTTCGGCGGCGACCCGCTCGGCGTGGCGCTGCTCGGTCGCGGCGCGACGGCGATCGTCGATGAAGGCGCGCTTGCCGACCGCGATGCACCACGCGGCGAGCGAGCCGAGCGGCGGACCGTCGCCGGCCCGGGCGACGGCCCTCGCGACGGCCTCGGCGGCGTACTCCTGCGCGTCGTCCACGCTGCCCGTGTAGGCGGCGAGGGCGCGCACGATCCGCGGCCAGGCGTCGACGAAGTCCTCGCCGAGGCCGGCGACCGACTCGCTCACGAGACGGGGAACACCTTGCGCCACTCGATGTGCCCGCCGGTGGGCACGAGGGCGGCGATCTGCCGGGCGAGCTGCTCGTCGTCGGTCTCGACGAGGTAGTAGCCCGAGACCACCTCGGTCGTGTCGGGGTAGGGCCCGTCGGAGTAGACCGCGTCGTCGAGCACCCGGTCGCCGTCGCCGGGGGTGACCCGCCCGCCGTGCCGCGCGTTCTGCAGGGCGGCACCGCCGACGAGGCGGGCGCCGAGCTTCACGACGGCCTCCTGGAAGGCCTTGTGCGCGGGGAAGTTGTTCTCGGGGTCGCCGCCGGGCACGCCGCCGCCCCCGTTCAGGAACGCGTCCGAGTCCCAGTCGGGCTCGTGGATGAGGTACATGTACGTGTCGGTCATGGCGTCTCCTTCGTCGGCCCTTTCGGGCACGTGACGACGTTCGTCACACCATGGTGACGAACTCGGCCGCTCGAAATCGACACCCGGCCGTGAAACTCAGAGGTTCGCCGTGAGGCGCGCGAGCTCGGCGAGCCGGTCGGCCCGGTCGCGCGGCGCACCCGGCACCCCCGGCCGCTGCTGGTCGGGCCGCGGCCCCGAGGGCGGCCGGTAGGCGACACCCCGCGCATCGAGCCAGGCGAGATACCCGGGCAGCCGGGCGGCGAAGTCGTCGGGGTCGACGGGCCCGCCGTTCCAGGCGACCTCGGCGAACGCCCCGAGCCGCGGGAACACCGCGTAGTCGAGCCGATCGCGACCGTCGAGATGCTCGCACCAGACGTTCGCCTGCACGCCCGCCACGCGGTCGGCGAACCAGGCCGGCGACTCGGCGGGCACGGGGTCGAAGGTGCCGACGTCCTCGACCGACAGCACGGTGCCGACCGGGATCGGCTCCTCGGGCAGGTCGGACTGCCGGTAGTCGAGGTAGGTCCACAGGTCGGGGCACAGCACGACGTCGTGCCCGAGCCGCGCGCCCAGCTCGGCGCCGACCGGCCCGCGCCACGACGCCACGATCGCGTCGGGTGCGGGGTCGCGGCCCTCGAGCATCTCGTCCCAGCCGACGACCCGGCGGCCGTGGCCGCGTACGCGGTCGGCGATGCGCGCGAGGAACCACGACTGCAGCTCCTCCTCGGTCGTGAGCCCGCGCTCGGCCATGAGCTCCTGCGTGCGCGGGTCGGCCCGCCAGCGATCCTTGCGCACCTCGTCGCCGCCGATGCCGATGAACTCGGAGTCGAACACCTCGCACAGCTCGTCGAACACGGTGCCGACGAACTCGAGCGTCGCGTCGTCGACGTTCAGCACCTCGTCGCTGATGCCGAACCGCGGCCACGGCTCGGCGACGCGCTCGCTCACGGCCTCGGCGCCGCCGACCCCGAACTCGGGATACGCGGCGAGGATCGCCTGCGCGTGCCCCGGCACGTCGATCTCGGGCACGATGCGGATGCCTCGCGCCGCCGCGAATCGCACGAGCCCGCGCAGTTCGCCATGGGTGTACCAGCCCTCGTGCGGAACCCCGTCGAGCGTCGAGTGCGGCCCGTGGCCGAGCTGGGTCTGCGAACGCCGTCCGCCGACCTCGGTGAGGCGCGGGTAGGCGCGGACCTCGAACCGCCAGCCCTGGTCGTCGGTGAGGTGCAGCTGGAGCACGTTGATGCGGTGCGCGGCGAGCAGGTCGATGAACCGCTCGAGATCGGCCACCGGCCGGAAGCGCCGGGCGACGTCGAGCATGACGCCGCGCCACGCGAAGCGCGGCTCACCCTCGAGGCGGAGGCCGGCGGCGGTCGAGTCGGCGCGCAGCGCCGTCTCGAGACCCTCCCCGACGTGGTCTCGAAACGCTCCTCCGTCGCTCCTCGACCGACGCCCCACGGTCACGCGCCGGCCGCCAGCTCGCGGGCACGTGCGAGCGCGGCGTCGGTCGCGCGGTCGAACGTTTGCTTGAGCGACGCCTCCTCGAGCACGGCGACCGCGCGCTCGGTGGTGCCCTTCGGGCTGGTCACCCGGCGACGCAGCTCGGCCGGCTCCTCGCCCGCGTCGGCGAGCAGCTCGCTCGCACCGCGGAACGTGCCCTGCACCATGGTCGCGGCCTGCTCGGGCGTGAAGCCCTTGTCGATCGCCGTCGCCGTGAGCTGCTCGATGAGGTAGAAGACGTACGCCGGCCCCGAGCCCGAGATCGTCGACAGCGCGTCGAGCTGCGACTCGGGCACGACGAGCACGTCGCCGACGGTCTCGAAGAGCGCGACCGCGAGGGCGAGGTCGTCGTCGCTCGAGCGGGTGCCGGGCGAGACGCCGGTCACGGCGCGCCCGACGACGGCCGGGGTGTTCGGCATCGTGCGGATGACGCTGACCGTGTCGGGCAGCAGCGACTCGTACGTCGCGACCGTGACGCCCGCGGCGACCGACACGACGACCGTCCCGGGCTCGAGCGCGTCGGCGATCTCGCGGAGCAGGCCGGGCACCATCGCCGGCTTCACCCCGACGACCACGACCTTCGCGCCGGCGACCGCGCGGCGGTTCGCCGAGGCATCCTCGTCGGTGGAAGCGCTCGTGACGCCGGGCAGCGCGGCGAGCGCGGCGGCCTTCGCCGCCGACCGGTTCGTCGCGCGGATGCCCTCGGACTCCACACCCGGCCGGAGGAGCCCCGAGAGGATCGCCCCCGACATCGAACCGGCCCCGAGGAAGGCGATGACGGGCAGCTTCACGACGGCGTCGGCACTCATGCGACCATCCTAGGTTTCGTGAACGCGGGCGATCGCGGGCCTCCGTAGGATTGACGCCATGAGTGCATCGGGCGGTACCAAAGCCATCATCGCGGCGTTCCTCGCGAACCTCGGCATCGCGATCACGAAGCTCATCGCATGGGCGGTCTCGGGTTCGGCCTCGATGCTCGCCGAGGCGGTGCACTCGCTCGCCGACTCGGGCAACCAGGTGCTGCTCATCTTCGGCGGCCGCAAGGCGCGCAAGGTCGCCGACAAGGAGCACCCGTTCGGCTACGGCCGCGAGCGCTACGTCTACGCGTTCATCGTGTCGATCATCCTGTTCTCGGTCGGCGGCGTGTTCTCGATCTACGAGGGCGTCGACAAGCTGCAGCACCCGCACGAGCTGACGAACATCTGGGTGCCGATCGCCGTGCTCGTGATCGCGATCGTGCTCGAGTCGTTCTCGCTGCGCACCGCGGTGAAGGAGTCGAACCAGGTGCGCGGCCGGCAGAGCTGGGTGCAGTTCGTGCGACGCGCGAAGGCGCCCGAGCTGCCCGTGGTGCTGCTCGAGGACGTCGCGGCGCTCATCGGTCTGGTCTTCGCCCTCCTCGGCGTCGGCCTCACCGCGATCACGCACAACCCCGTGTTCGACGCGGTCGGCACGCTCATGATCGGCACGCTGCTCGTCGTCGTCGCGATCGTGCTCGGCATCGAGACGAAGTCGCTGCTCGTCGGCGAGGGCGCCGGCGAGGACGACGTGCAGAAGATCGAGCAGGCGATCCTCGCCGGTCCCGAGGCCGAGCGCATCATCCACATGAAGACCCTCTACCTCGGGCCCGACGAGCTGCTCGTGGCCGCGAAGCTCGGCTTCGCCTCCGACCAGCGCCTGCTCGAGGTGGCCGCCGCGACGAACGTCATCGAGCAGCGCATCCGGCATGCGGTGCCCGCGGCCCGGGTCATCTACATCGAGCCCGACGTCTACGTCGACCCGAACCAGACGGCGCCGCCGACCGACGCGATCGTCATCAAGGGCCTCGAGTGACGGCTGGTCCGCGGGCCGGTTCCGCGGCGCCGGCGATCGCGCGCACCGCGCTCGTGCTGCGGCACGACTCGGCGATCGGCCTCGGCAACCTCGGCCCGGTGCTCGAGGCGAACGGCTACGAGATCGTAACGGTCGACACCCCGACCGCGGACGTCTCGGGGCTCGACCCGCTCGGCGCCGACCTCGTCGTCGTGCTCGGCGGTGACGAGGCGGTCTACGAGACCGACCGCTACCCGTACCTCGCCGACGAGGTCGAGCTGCTGCGCGAACGCATCGCGGCCGAGGCCCCCGTCTTCGGGGTGTGCCTCGGTGCGCAGCTGCTCGCCGCATCGCTCGGCGGGCGGGCGTACCGGGGCGAGCGCAAGGAGGTCGGCTGGCTCGAGGTCGAGCCGACCGAGGCGGGCGCGGCGTCGCCGCTGCGTCACTTCGCCGGGGTGCCGACGGTGCAGTGGCACGGCGACACCTTCGAGCTGCCGGCCGATTCCGGGGTCGTGCGACTCGCCTCGTCGCCGCAGTACGAGAACCAGGCGTTCGCGAAGGGCCACTGGCTGCTCGCCGTGCAGTTCCACCCCGAGGTCGACGACGTCATCCACGACGAGTGGCTCGACGCGTGGGGCGACGAGCTGCCCGAGCACGGCACGAGTCGCGACGAACTGCGCGCCGGGTACGCCGAGCACGGCCGGCGCGCGCAGGAGGCATCCGCGCTGCTGTTCGGCGAGTACCTCGCGGGGCTCGACGCCCGCGCCACGACAGCGGTGGCCGAGTAGGCGCGACCGCCCGCCCGGCCACCGCGCCGGGTCAGGAGTGCGCGCCGCCGTCGATGCGCGACGCCTCCCGAGGAGTGGGAGGACCGGCGAGATCGCGCACGAGCGCGAGCACGTCGTCGACCGACTGGGCCGGGTCGGTCACGGGTGCCTGGATGTGCCGCACGACGCCCTCGGGGTCGACGAGCAGGGTGACGCGCTTCAGCCGATCGGCACCGCCGGCGCGGAACACGGGGAGCCGCAGCGCTGACGCTGCGAGGCCGTCCTGGTCGGAGGCGAGCAGGTAGGGCAGGTCGGCGTGCGCCGCGAAGGCTGCGAGCTGCTCGGGATGCTGCGTGCTCACGCCGAGCACCCGTGCGCCGGCCTCGGCGAGCGCCGCGTGGCGCCGGCCGTACGTGACGCACTCGAGCGTGCAGCCGGTCGTGCCGGGCACCTCGCCCCAGTGCGGCGGGTAGCCGTGCGTGCCGGGCGCGTAGGCGCCGGGGAAGAAGAACAGCGCCGTCCACCGGTCGGGGTCGACGAGACGGGCGGCGGACCCGTCGTGCGCCGCGAGCTCGACGTCGGGTACGTGCGCTCCCTCGAGGGCGCGGACCCGCGCGAGGTCGCCGTCGCCGAGCGCGCCGCTCAGCGTGCCGTCGCCCATGACGAACCGCGAGCCCCACTCCTGCAGCGCGAGCAGCACCGGCAGCAACCCCTCGCCGCTCGCCGTCAGGCGGTAGTCGTGCCGCGGCGGCCGTTCCGAGTACGGCACCTTCTCGAGCACCCCGTGCTCGACGAGCGCGCCGAGTCGCTCGGCGAGCGCGCGACGCGAGAGGCCGAGCTCGCGGGCGAACCCGTCGAACCGGGTGACCCCCGCGGCGGCCTCGCGCACGATCAGCAGGCTCTGCCAGTCGCCGACGATCGCGAGCGACTGCGCGATGCCGCACGAGCTGTCGGTGAGGTCCTCGCGGCGCATGCCGTCCATTCTCTCCTGCCCGCCGCTGATGCGCCGGGGTTCGTCCATACTGTAAGTTCCAATATGGAACTTACCTGATCCCGTCCCGATCGAGGAGGTCGCCGGTGGCCACGAGTGCACGGCCGTTCTGGATCTACTGGACCGCGAGCACGACGAGCGGCGTCGGCACCGCGGTCACCGCCGTCGCGCTGCCGCTGACGGCCGTCACCGTGCTCCATGCCGGTCCGGTCGAGACGGGCCTGCTCGCCGCGTCGTCGTACCTCGCCTGGGTGGTGCTCGGCCTGCCGGCGGGAGCGATCGTGCATCGGCTGCCGCTGCGCGCGACGCAGGTCGTCGCCGACCTGGTGCGCGCCGCGGCGATCGTCATGGTGCCGCTCGTCTGGTGGCTGGGCGAGCTCTCGCTCGTGCACCTCGTCCTCACGGCGCTCGCGGTGAACGTGGCCGAGGTGTTCTACTTCACGGCCAACACGACGTTCCTGCCGTCCGTCGTACCGAAGCACGAGCTGACGAGCCGGAACAGCCTCGTCTCCGGCACCCAGGCCGCGACCCAGCTCGGCGGGCCCTCGCTCGCCGGCCTGCTCGTGCAGGCGGTCGGCGCGGTGCCCGCGCTGCTCGTCGACGTCGCCTCCTACGTCACGTCGGCGCTGCTCCTGCGCCGGCTGCCCGAGCGGCGCGAACCCGCCCCGGCCGACGGCGCCGCCCGCGCCGGGATGGGGGCGATGATCGCCGAGGGGTGGCGGTTCGTGGTGCGGCACCCGGTGATGGCGCCCGCCACCTGGTGGGCGTGCGTCGTCAACCTCGTCTGCGGCGTGCAGGCCGGACTGTTCGCGGTGTACCTGGTGCGCGACCTCGAGGCGCCGCCCGCCATGGTGGGAGTGCTGCTCGCCGCCGACGGCGTCGGTTCACTGCTCGCCGCGGCGGCCACACCCTGGCTCGTCCGCCGCTTCGGGTCGGCACGGGTACTGCTCGTCGACGGGCTGGTCGGGTTCGCCGGGGCCGCGCTCATTCCCCTCGGCGCCGGGGCGGCCGGCTGGCTGTGCTTCGCGATCGGCACCCTCGTGTTCGGCGCCGCGGTCGTGCCCGGCAGCGTCGTGACGCGCACGTACCGGCAGGTGGCCAGCCCGCCCGAGCTGCTCTCGCGCGTCATGGCGACGGTGCGCTTCGTCTCGTGGAGCATGATTCCGGTCGGCGCCGTCGTCGCGGGCCTGCTCGCCGCGCAGGTGGGCAGCCGGTCGGTGCTGCTCGGGTCCGCGTTCATCCTGCTGCTCGGCCCGTTCATCGTGTGGTTCAGCCCGGTGCGCAGGCTCCGCAACCTCGAGGACTACGACGAGGGGCGGCGCAGCGGGTCCTCGAAGAACTCGAGCAGCAGCGCCGCGGATGCCTCGGCCTCGACGCCCGCATAGACCTCGACCCGATGGTTGAGCCGGCGGTCGCGCAGCACGTCGTAGAGCGACCCGGCGGCGCCGGCCTTCTCGTCCCATGCGCCGAACACCACGGTCGGCACCCGCGCGGCGAGGATCGCGCCCGCGCACATCACGCACGGCTCGAGCGTGACGACGAGCGTGCAGCCCTCGAGCCGCCAGTCGCCGGTCGCCTCGGCGGCGCGGCGCAGCGCGATCACCTCGGCGTGCGCCGTGGGGTCGCCGTGCAGCTCGCGCTCGTTGCGGCTCGAGGCGACGACGCGGCCCTCGCGGTCGATCACGACGGCGCCGACCGGCACGTCGCGGGTCGCGGGCGCCCGGGCGGCCTCGGCGAGCGCGAGGCGCATCCACTCGCGGTGGATCGCCGGCCCCGAAGCATCCATGCCGTTCACCCCTTCGCCGAACTCCCCTGACGGAAGAAGACCCCCGCAACCTAGAATCGAGCCTATGCGAGTCCACGTTGCCGACCACCCGCTCATCACCCACAAACTGACGGTGCTCCGCGACGAGAACACGCCGTCGCCGGTGTTCCGCTCGCTCGTCGAAGAGCTCATGACCCTGCTCGCGTACGAGGGCACCCGCGGCGTCCGGGTCGAGCCGGTCGACATCGTGACCCCGGTCGCCCCGACCACGGGCGTGCGCATCGCCGACCCGAAGCCGCTCATCGTGCCGATCCTGCGCGCGGGTCTCGGCATGCTCGAGGGCATGGTGAAGCTCCTGCCGAGCGCCGAGGTCGGCTTCCTCGGCATGGCCCGCGACGAAGAGACCCTGCAGCCGACGACGTACGCCGAGCGGCTGCCCGACGACCTCTCCGACCGCCAGTGCTTCGTGCTCGACCCGATGCTCGCGACGGGCGGCTCGCTCAGCGCCGCGATCGAGTTCCTGCTCGCGCGCGGCGCGACCGACGTGACCGCGATCTGCATCCTCGCGACGCCCGAGGGGCTCGCTGCGGTCGAGAAGGCGCTGCACGGGCGCGAGGTCTCGCTCGTGCTCGGCGCGATCGACGAGCGCCTCAACGAGCACGGCTTCATCGTGCCCGGCCTCGGCGACGCGGGCGACCGCCTCTACGGCACGGTATAAGCGCACCGCCGATTCCACCGGCTCGAAGGATCTGCGAGGTCCGCCGCGCCGTGGCGCAGCTCCCTTGACGAAGATTTTACAGATTCGCTATTCGTCGCAGATTCTTTCACGCGAGGCATCCGGCCGTCTGAATCCTCCGGATGCCTCGCGCTGACGCGCACCCGCTGCGACGTCACACCCCGTCATCCGGGGGTCACGAATTGACACACGCTCGACTCTCGGATTTACTCGCACCCATGACTGACAACGCACGCACCCTGACCACCCGCGAGGTGAACAGGACGACCGGCATCATGATGTCGGCGCGTGCGCCCATGTGTTGTCGAATGTGCCGCTGACCGCGACTCGACCGCCGAGTTCCGCAGCCGACCCGCATCCAGGTCGGCACGGACTCCACTGAACCCACCGGCTCTCGGGGGTTCGCCGGCCGTATCGGCCTCTCGTTTCCGACCCCGCAGATCGGGGTCGTCTGCAGCACCCTTCGACTCACAAGGATTCCCGTCATGTCTCTCGCACTCGCCACCGCTCCCGTCGCCCCGGCCGTCCGCCCGGTGCAGGCCCGCACGGCCCCGTCGCTCTCCGCCGCCCCGTCGGCGGCGCCGCTCCGCTCGCTCTCCTCGGCCGTCGCCGCCGAGGCCGCCGCCGTCGCCCGGCCCGCCGCCGCGACGCCCGCCGCACCCCGGGTCCGCGCCGTGCCCGAAGGCACCGAGGCCCGCGGCTTCGTGCTCTACGTCGGCATCGACGAGGCAAAGGCCGCCGAAGACGGCACCACGCTCCACCGCATCGTCGAGGCGCTCCGCGCCCTGACCGCCGAGGTCGCCCCGTCGTCGGAGACCTACGCCGCCGTGGCCCTCGCCCCCGAGGGCGCCGGCGGCCGCGACGTCGACGTCGTGCGCCTCGCCCTGCAGGACCCGGCCGCCCTCGCGAAGCAGCGCGAGGGCAAGGGCACCCGCAACGACGCCGACCGTCACCCGAACGGCGTCATCATCGACATCTCGCGCAAGCGCGTGCTGCTCGACGGCGAGGCCGCCGGCCTCACCTACAAGGAGTTCGAGCTGCTGCAGTACCTCGTGCTGCGCGAGGGCCGCACGATCGACCGCCACGAGCTCATCGAGAACCTGTGGGACGCCGACGACGAGGCGCCGAGCGAGCGCACGATCGACGTGCACGTGCGGCGCCTGCGCTCGAAGCTCGCCCACTACCAGGACATCGTGCGCACCGTGCGCGGCGTCGGCTACCGCTTCGACCGTCACGCGGACGTCTCCATCCGCCAGGCTTCGACGCCGTCGCCCGACCTCTACTGAGCGCCCTGCGGTGCCGAGGCGAGCTCGCGCACCGCATGTGCAGGATCAGGCGTCGAGCGGGCTCGAATACGGCGGTACCAGCCGGCTCATCCTGCAAGTCGCAGCCGGATGCCGCACGGCAGGCACTCCGCCAGCCGTGTCTCGCACGCGATTGCAGGACATTCCATCCGGCAAGCCCGGATAGGGCGGCGCCGGCCGGCTCATCCTGCAAGTTGCGCGCGAGTGCCCCTCCGGTGGCCGATCACCCGTCTCGAGACGCATGATCCTTCGTCGCGCGCTACTCGGCCACCGGGTGCGCCCGCGCGACGTGGCTGCGGGCGTGCGCGACCGCGAGGCCGAGGTCGTCGAACAGGTGGTTCTGGTGACGCAGCGACGACACGACGCCGACCCGCGTCGCGACGCCGAGGTGATCGGCGCGGATGCCCTTCACGAGCACCGTGACCCCACGGCGCTCGAGCGCCGTGATGAGCTCGGTGATGACCTGGGCGCCCGTGGCGTCGAGCAGCTGCAGCTGCGACATGCGGATGATCACGACCTCGATGCCGCGGATGTCGCCGACGCGTTCGAGCATGCGCTCGGCCGCGCCGAAGAAGAGGGCGCCCTCGAGCCGGAACAGGGCGATGCGCTCGTCGCCGGGCTCGGCCGGCGGCGGCAGCTCCTCGCGGTGCACGCCGCTCGAGCGCGACAGTGCGCGCAGCGCGAAGAACGCCGCGACGGCGATGCCGATGAGCACGGCGTAGATGAGGTCGAAGCTCACCGTGATGACGGCCGTGACGACGAACACGACCGCATCCGACCGGGTCGAGCCGAGCACGGTGCGCACCGTCGCGAACGAGATCATGCGGGTCGCCGTGACCATCAGCACCCCGGCGAGCGCCGCGAGCGGGATGACGGCGACGACCGCGCCCCCGACGAGCACGATCGCGAGCAGCAGCAGCGCGTGCACCACAGCGGCGAGCCGTGTGCGTCCGCCCGAGCGCACGTTGACGGCCGTGCGTGCGATCGCCCCGGTGGCCGGCATGCCGCCGAAGAGCCCGGCCGCGACCGAGGCGAGCCCCTGCCCGACGAGCTCGCGGTCGGCGTCGTACGGGCCGGTGTCGGAGATCGACGCCGCGACGCGCGCCGAGAGCAGCGACTCGATGGCCGCGAGGGCGGCCACCGTGAGCGCCGCACCTGCGAGCCCGCTCATGGCCGCCCAGTCGGCCGTCGGCAGCGCCGGCGCCGGCAGCCCTGCGGGCAGTTCGCCGATCGTGGCGACGGGGGCCTGCACGAGCACGGCGACGGCGCTCACGACGATGATCGCGATGATCGAGCCGGGCAGCTTCGGATGCAGCCGCGGTGCGACGAGCATGATCGCGGCGACGACCGCGACGATGCCGATCGACCACGCGGCATCCGGCCATTCGACCGCCGCGAGCGACTGCACGGCCGCGACCGCGGCGTTCGTGCTCTCGCCGGGCGCCGAGCCGACCGCGGCCGGCACCTGCTGCAGGAAGATGATGATCGCGATCCCGAGCGTGAACCCCTCGATGACCGGCCACGGGATGTAGCTCACCGCACGGCCGAGCCGCAGCACGCCGGCCACGACGACGATCACTCCGGCGAGCACGCCCACGAGCGCGAGCACGCCGGCGCCGTGCGACGCGACGATGGGGGCGAGCACGACGACCATCGCACCGGTCGGCCCCGACACCTGCACGTTCGAGCCGCCGAACACCGCCGCCACGATGCCCGCGACGATCGCGGTGACGAGGCCCGCCTCGGCCCCGGCGCCCGAGCTGACGCCGAACGCGAGCGCGAGCGGCAGCGCGACGATCCCGACCGTGATGCCCGCGATCACGTCGCCCCGCCAGGTGCGGCGGAGGTCGCGGTAGTCGGCCGGGCTCGGCAGCAGCGCGAGCGCCGCACGCCCGAGGCGGGCGAGGGCGCCGGTGCGTGCCGTGCGCTCGGCGGCCGCCGGCGTCGACCCGGTCACGAGCCCACGACCGCGGCGGGCGGGATCTCGGGCAGCCCGGTGCGCTCGATGAGCTGCCGCTCGGTCGTCTGCAGGATCTCGCCGAGCAGCGCCCGGGCGACGCGCAGCAGGTCGGCGACCTGCGGGTAGGCGAGCCGGTAGAACACCTGGTTGCCGCGGCGCTCGGCGACCACGAGCAGGTTGCGCTTGAGCACGGCGAGGTGCTGCGAGAGGTGCGAGGCCTCGAGGCCGGTGGCGTCGAGCAGCTCCGAGACGGATGCCTCGGGGCTGGCCGAGAGCACCTCGAGCACTCGCACCCGCAGGGGATGCGCGAGCCCCTTGAAGAGGTTCGCCTTCACCTCGTAGAGCGGCCGGTGGGCGTCGGGGTGCGGCACGAGACATCCTTCGTTTGATGGATTGATGAATCCATCATCCCGCTGGAATCGGCTCTCGGAAGAATCACAGAACGATAACTAGCGCCTGTTACCGATCCGTTATATATTCGGAAGTGCGCCGGCTGTTTGCTGTGGCGGACGGCGCGGAATGTGATTGCAGGACACTCTTGGTGCAAGGGCGAGGGCCGGTCGTCAGCCTCTACGACCGGCCCTCAACCGTTCCCTCCTGCGCCGCCTCTCGCGGTTCCCTATTGTTGGATGCGTCCGATCGACGAAGGGGGCCGGCATGGCCGATCGCGCGACCACCGTCGCGGCGTGGGAGTCGCTCTTCCGTGCACAGGTGACCATCATGCGAGCGCTCGCGGCCGAGTTCCCGAGCGACGTGATCTCGCTCAACGAGTACGACGTGCTGTTCAACATCTCGCGCGCACCCGGTCGGCGACTGCGCCTGAAAGACCTCAACCGCAGCGTCCTCATCACGCAGCCGAGCGTGAGCCGACTCGTCGACCGTCTGGCCGCGCGCGGCTGCGTCACGAAGGCACCCGACCCCGCCGACGGGCGCGGCACGATCGTCGGCATCACCGAAGAGGGGTTCGCCCTGTTCCGCCGCGTCGCGATCTCGCACATGGACGCCATCAACCGGCAGTTCGGCGACGCGCTCTCCGACGACGAGCTGCACACCCTCACCGAGCTCTGCAACCGGCTGCGGGCCGACCCGCAGTAGCGCCCCCCGAACGGGACTAGACGCAGGGCGCCTTCGAGCAATACTCTCAGCCTCAAGAAGAAGTCCAGGGGTCGGGGCTTGGGGAGGCCGCCATGGAGATCGCGCTCGTCGTTCTGCAAGCCTGCGTCGTCATCGGGGCCATCGTGCTCGGCGTCCGGACCGGGGGCCTCGGCCTCGGGCTCTGGGGCGTCGTCGGCACGGTCATCCTGGTGTTCGTCTTCCAACTGCCGCCGGGCTCGATCCCGGTCGACGCCTTCTTCATCATCATCGCGGTGATCACTGCGTCGTCGGCGATGCAGGCGGCGGGCGGCATCGACTACCTCGTCGCGATCGCGTCGAAGATCATCCAGGCGAACCCGAAGCGGCTCACCTACGTCGCGCCGCTCGTCGCGTTCGTGTTCACGGTGCTCTCGGGCACGTCGAACATCTTCTTCGCCCTGATCCCGGTGATCTACGAGACGGCGTACCGCAACGGGCAGCGACCCGAGCGGGCGCTCGCGTCGTCGACGGTCACCTCGGGACTCGGCATCACCGCGAGCCCGGTGTCGGCGGCCATGGCCGCCTACCTCGTGCTCATGGACGGCACGGGCTACGGCCTGCCGCAGATCCTGCTCATCACGGTCCCGGCCGCGATCGTCGCGTGCATCGTGACGTCGATCGTGCAGCAGCGGGTCGGCAAGGACCTGCTCGACGACCCGGTGTTCCTCAAGCGCGTCGAGGCGGGCACCGTCGAGGTCCCCGAGGCGCTGAAGGCCCGCTACGCGGCGAAGGCCGGCTCCGGCACGACGGCCACGGCCGTGAAGACCGGCGGGTCGGATGCCTCGGCCGCGGCACCCGGTGACGCGAAGCCCGTGCGCATCGAGCACCCCGTGCCCCCGGGCGGCGCGATCTCGGCGTGGATCTTCGTCGCCGGCACGATGCTCATCGTGCTGCTCGGGCTGTTCCCGGGGCTCCGCCCCGCGTTCCCCGACGAGGAGGGGAACCTCGAGCCCATCGGCATGTCGACCGTCATCGAGATGATCATGTTCACGGTCGCCCTGGTCATCATCCTCGTGCGCAAGGTCAAGCCGTCGGCGGTCGTCGAACAGCCGCTGCTCAAGGCCGGCTTCGTCGCGGCCGTCGCGCTCTTCGGTATCGCGTGGATGGCCGACACGTTCATCTCGGCGAACGAGGAGACGATCATCGAGCCGCTCGGCGCGATGATCGAGGCCAACCCGCTGCTGCTCGCGGTCGCCCTCTTCATCGTCTGCGGCCTGACGACGAGCCAGTCGGCGACGACGAACACGATGATCCCGATCGCGCTGGCCGCCGGGCTGGCCCCGGGCATCATCACGGCGATGTGGCCGTCGCTCATCGGCGTCTGGCTCTTCCCGGCCAACGGCTCGCAGATCGCCGCGGTCGAGACCGACCTCACCGGGTCGACGAAGCTCACCCAGGTGCCGGTCTGGCACTCGTTCACGATCCCGATGCTGGTGTCGTGGGTCGCCGTCGTGCTCGCCGGCCTGCTGATCCAGCTCGTCGTCCCGGCCTGACCCGACGTCGCGCACCGCGAGCTGCCCCGCTCCGTTCGGCACACCTCGGACTTCCGTCAGAAGCGTCCATCGAAGGAGAGACCATGCCAGACACCGACGACCTGAAGCGTGCCGCCGCCGACCTCATGCCCGAGGTGATCGAACGGCTCGAGGCCCTCGTGCGCATCCCGTCCGTGGCCTTCCCGGGATTCGACCCCGAACCCGTGCACCGCATGGGCGAGGCCGTGGTCGAGCTGTTCGAGGCGGTCGGCGCCGAGGGCGTGCGCCTCCTCGACGTGCCCGGCGGCTACCCGTGCGTCTACGCCGACCTGCCCGGGCCGGAGGGCTCGCCGACCGTGCTGCTCTACGCGCACTACGACGTGCAGCCGGCGCCCGAGAGCCAGGGCTGGTCGAGCACGCCGTTCGAGCCCGTGACGAAGGCCGACGGCCGCATCTACGGTCGCGGCGCGGCCGACGACAAGTCGGGCCTCGTCATCCACTACGGCACGCTGAAGCTCATCGGGCCCGACCGGCCGTGCCGCATCAAGATCCTCGTCGAGGGCGAGGAGGAGACCATCTCGCATCTCGAGGGCTTCGTCGAGGCGAACCCCGAGCTGTTCGCGGCCGACGCCTACGTCATCGGCGACATCGGCCCGCAGAAGGTGGGCCGCCCCGGGCTCACGACCGCGCTCCGCGGCGATGTCGCGTGCACCGTGACGGTGCGCACGCTCGCGAACCCGGTGCACTCCGGCATGTTCGGCGGTGCGGCGCCCGACGCGATGACGGCGATGATCCGCATCCTCGACACCCTGCACGACGAGCACGGCGACACGGTCGTCCCCGGCGTCGACAGCTCGGCGTGGAGCGGCGCCGACATGGACGAGGACGTCTACCGCGAGGGCTCGGCGATCCTGCCCGGCGTCGACTTCCTCGGCACGGGTTCGCTCTCCGACCGCATCTGGGCGAAGCCGTCGGTGACGGTGCTCGGCATGGACCTGCCGAACACGGCGGAGGCGTCGAACGTGCTGCTGCCCTCGGTCACCGCGAAGCTCTCGATGCGCATCGTGCCGGGCTCCGACGGCGACGCGCAGCTCGAGGCGCTCATGTCGCACCTGCGATCGCAGCGGCCGTGGAACTGCGAGGTCGAGGTCGAGAAGGTGAAGGTGGGTCACGCGTTCGCGGTGGATGCCTCGCATCCGGCGATCGTCGCCGCCGAGAGCGCCCTCGCCGACGCCTACGGCGCGCCCGTCGAGAACATCGGCAGCGGGGCGTCGATCCCGCTCGTCGCCTCCCTGCAGAAGGTCTCGCCCGGATCGGCGATCATCCTCTGGGGCGCTGAGGACACCGCGCAGTCCCGCATCCACGCGTCCGACGAGTCGGTCGACCCCGGAGAGATCGAGCGCATGATCGCGGCGCAGACGCTCTTCATCCGGGGTGTCGCGGCGTCGGCGCGGTCCTGAGCACCGGCGGGTCCGAGAAGGGGTGGGGTTCTCATGACCGCGGACGAGCCGACGCCGGACCAGCCGCCGGCGAACGTGCCGGAGAAGCGCATGACGGTGCTGCAGGCGACCTTCATCGGCGTCGGCTCGATGGTCGGCGCGGGCATCTTCGCGCTGCTCGGCGCCGCCGGCGCCGTCGCGGGCTCGGCCGTGTGGGTGTCGTTCCTCGTCGCCGGCATCATCGCCGCCCTGCAGGGCTACTCGTTCGCGAAGCTCGGTGCGAAGTACCCGTCGGGCGGCGGCATCCTCACCTACCTGTCGAAGGGGCTCGGCGAGGGCCATCTCACGGGCATCGGCTCGTGGCTCTTCTTCACGGCCGGGTCGATCGTCGTCGCGATGATCGCCTCGTCGTTCGGCGGCTACGCGAGCTCGGTGGTCGCGGGCGGCGACCCGGGGTGGGCGAAGGCGCTCGGGGTACTGCTCATCGTGGTCATGTCGTGCCTGAACGCGGTCGGCTCACAGGTCGTCGCGCGGGTGCAGTCGGTCATCGTCGTCGTCGTGCTCGCCATCCTCGTCGTCTTCGCCGCCGTGACGATCGCGAACTGGGATCCGGCGCTGCTCGACCCGGCCGGCTACCCGGGCCTGCAGCAGATCATCGCGAGCGTCGCGCTCACCTTCTTCGCATTCCTCGGCTTCGGTGTCATCACCTTCACCGCGAAGGACCTGCCGAACCCGTCGCGCCAGTTGCCGAAGGCGATCTACTTCGCACTCGCGATCGCGACGACGATCTACGTCGCCGTCTCGCTCGGCGTCTTCGGCACGCTGACGGCCGAGCAGGTCGTCGAATACGGCACGACGGCGCTCGCGGAGGCGGCGAAACCCACGCTCGGGCAGGCGGGCTACGTGCTGATGGTCGTCACGGCGCTGTTCTCGACGACGGGCGCGGTGAACGCCGGCCTGTACCCCTCGATCGGCATGACCCAGCACCTCGCCTCGGTCGGGCAGTTCCCGCCGGTGTTCGGCCGGTCGTTCGCCCGGTTCCCGTTCGGCCTCATCGTGATGGCGGTGCTCGCCATCGTGCTCGTCGTCGGGTTCGACCTGAACAAGATCGCTTCGATCGGCAGCGCGGTCGCGCTGCTCGTCTTCTCGGCGGTGACGGTCGCGCACTTCCGCATCTACCGCGAGACGGGTGCGAACATCGTGGTGCTCGTCATCGCGCTCGTCGCGACGCTCGGCACATTCGTCGTCTTCTGCACGACGACGCTCGTGAACGAGCCGGCGACCGCGATCGCCCTGGTCGCGATCATCGTGCTCGCCACGGTCGTGGACTTCGCCTGGAAGGCCGCGGCGGAACGGCGCACGACCGCCGCGCGCTGAGTCGCGACCGCGCACGACGATGGGGTGGGAACCCTACCTCCCACCCCATCGCGGTCTCGCATGGAGACCGTCCCGCCGAGCGACCCGAACTGAGCTCGGCGAGCTTGACCCGAGCGGTCGAGAGGGACATTCCGATCGCTCGGCACGTCGAGGTGCAACGGGCCGGTCCGGTCGGGTACGGACTCGGGTTGTGCTCGAATCGTAACCGCCAGCCCGAGTACGCCGCATCGCCCCGAACGGGGGGATTCCGACGGTCAGGCGGGCGACGGCCGGTTCGCGGGCTCAGGGCCAGTCGACGGATGCCTCGTAACCCGGGTGCTCGCGCAGGTACGCCGCGATGAACGGGCACTCGGGCACGATGCGGTCGCCACGGGAGACCGCGTCGTCGAGCACGTACTTCGCGAGGCGACTGCCGAGGCCGCGGCCCCCGAACTCGGGCTTGATCACGGTGTGGGTGAACACGATCGCCCCCGGCTCGAGCCGGAACTGCGCGAACCCGGCCCGCTCGCCGTCGACGACCAGCTGGTACCGCTGCCGGTCGTCGAGGCGAGTGATCTCCACGAGGGCGGCGGGCTCGGCCGCGCGGGCGTCGCTCACTGCTCGACCGGCTCGACGCGGTCGTCGCCGGCCGCCTGGTCGACGGCCGTGGTCGAGGCATCCCCCTGCTCGACCGCGATCTTGCGCGGCTTCGCCTTCTCACTGACGGGGATCGTGACGCTCAGCACGCCGTTCGTGTAGCTCGCGGAGATGCGGTCGGTGTCGACGCCCTGGCCGAGGTTGAGCTGCCGCAGGAACGAGGCGGCCTCGCGCTCGCGCGTGATCCACTTCACGCCGTCGCCGGTCGTCAGGGTGCGCTCGGCTCGGATGGTGAGCAGCTGGCCGTCGACGTCGATGTCGACCGAGCCGGGGTCGATCCCCGGCAGGTCGGCGGTCAGCACGTAGTGGTCGCCGTCGCGGTAGAGATCCATCGGCATGCGGCGCGGGCCGCGCCGGGTGTCGAAGAGGGCGGACGCGACCCGGTCGAGGTCGCGGAACGGGTCGTAGGCGGTGGCCATGATTCCTCCTGGTCGATGATGTTGAGTCGATCTGACTCAACTCTCTATCGAACATAACGCCGGCCCGCGCGGAGGATTCCGGGTCGGCGTGCGCCGACAGCGAACGGCCACGGGCGACATGGTGGATGCCTCGGCTCGAGCCCGCGGCATCCGCCTGCTGCTCGTGGTGACGGTGACCGGAGGTGGTCGCGACGAGGGCGATCAACCATGCGAAGACGAGCGTGAACGCGACGATCTCGAACACCGTCAGGTTGAACCACCCCAGCAGGTCGTAGCCCGCCATCGCCGCAACCTCGACGGCGAGCGCGACGTACGAGAAGCAGACGAACCCGCGCGGCATGCGCTCCGCGTACCAGCGGGTGCCGAGGCAGAGCGACGCGAACGCCGCCGCGGCGAGGAGGGCGAACGCGTTGTGCAGCACGGGCACCCGGTCGATCGGCACGGCGCCGACGCCCATGAGCCCGAAGCCGACGAGGCCGATGTGCACCCGCATCGTGGTGCGGGCGCCACGACGGATGCCGAACCGTCCGACCGCGAGTGCGCGGGTCAGCGCTCCGGAGAGGCCCGCCATTCCGGCGCCCGACACGACGACCGCGACGTTGAAGCACAGCGCGGCGAGGTCGTTCGACGTGCCCAGGGTCGAGAAGTTGCGGGTCCACCAGTCGCCCGTGGGCGTGATGCTCATGCTCGCGAGGCTGCCCGCGGCCAGCAGCATGGCGACGAGGTTGAAGGTGCGATATGCCTCGTGGTCGAGCGCGTGCCGGTGCAGTCGGTAGGTGCCGATGCCGAAGACGCCACCGAGCAGCAGCCCGTACAGTCCGTGCCCGCCCGGCAGGGGGTCGAACGCGGCCGCCGTGAAGTGCACGGCGAGCAGGGCGAGCGACGCCCAGGCGAGTCCGTTCGCGATCGCCCGCGGACGCGCGCCGAGGCCCGGCAGCCGCAGGTGTGCGATCGCCGCCAGGCTCGTGCGCGACGCCGAGGCGACGAGCAGCGCAGCGCACACGGCGGCGCCGCCCGCGATCGCGGGCACGAGACCCGCCGGGTCGAGCGATCGATGGCCGAGGACCCCGCCGTCGAACGTCGCGTCGTGCACGAATGCGCGATACAGCACGATCGAGACGGCAGCCGCGATGAGCAGTGCGTAGACGCGTCGCACGATCGACGCGAAGCGGGCCTGGGGCACCGCGAAGGCCGCGGCGGTGTCGCCGGCGGCGGGCAGCGCGACCGGCCGGCCGTGCTGATCACGGTCGGCATCGCCCGGGTCGCTCGCTCCGAGAGAAGTCGCGAGCGCCCGGCCGTATGAGGCGGAGATCGTCCCCGCGCGTTCACCCCACATCGGTCGATGTCCTTCACCGGAATCAGACGTCACACGAGCCTAACCGCGAGATTCCGGCGCTGCCATCGTACGGATCGAATGGAATCGGCCGACCGAGGCGCCGACGAGGGCCTCGACGGCCGCGTCGAGCCGGTCTCATCCCGTGTTCGATACACTACGGGGGTATCCCATCTTTCCGGAGGTGACCGCCCGATGCTCGACCGGATCCGTGGTGCGGCACTGCCGGCCTCGCGCACCGCGCGGGCGACGCTCCTGAGCGTGGTCGCGATGGCGGCCCTCATCGTCGGCCTGCTCGCGATGCATGCGACGGGATCGAGCCCGGAGCACTCGACGCACGTCGCGCCGACCTCCGCCGCACACCATGCGAACCCGGCGACGGACGCCCGCCACGCGGCCCGCGCCGAGCCCGAGGCATCCATCGCGGGTGCCGGTCACGCACCGGCCGACCTGGGCGACTGCGCGCTCATGATGCTCGGGTGCGTCATGCTCGTCGCCGCGGTCGCCGTGCTCATCGTCGCCGCCCCCGGAGCGGCCCGGGCCGTCGCGCGCGCCGTCGACGACACGCGTGCGCTGCTGCGGAGCAGCGCACCGCCGCGACCACCGAGCCTCATCGCACTCTCCATCAGTCGGACCTGAGTCGACCTCGACCCGCGACCGCGGAAGCGGCCTCCCGTGCACCCCGTGCATGCCGAGCGACCGCACCGCCTGCCGCTGCGGCGCCCCCTCGGGAGCCGCATCGCATCGAATCCACGACTCACGACTCCGACGGAAGAAGCAACCCATGAACACGACCCAGACCCTGCGCGCCGCCGCCGCGGCCGCCATCGCCGCGACCGCAGCGCTCGCCTTCGCGGCCTGCTCCGCCGCAGGCGGCGGCACCGGCACGAGCGCCGGCACCGACCCCGGCTCCGCGAACGACGCCGACGTGATGTTCGCCCGGATGATGATCCCGCACCACGAACAGGCGGTCGAGATGAGCGACGACCTGCTCGCGAAGGACGGCATCGACCCGGCCGTGCGCGACCTCGCGACGCAGATCAAGGACGCCCAGCAACCCGAGATCGACCAGCTGAACACCTGGCTCGAGGAGTGGGGCGCCGTCGACGACGCGATGCCGGGCATGGACCACGGCGACGGCGGCGGCATGGATCACGGATCGTCAGGCGACGGCATGATGTCGGACGACGACATGGCGGCCCTCGCCGAGGCCACCGGCGACGAGGCATCCCGCCTGTTCCTCGAGCAGATGATCGTGCACCACGAGGGCGCGATCGAGATGGCCGAGGCCGAGCTCGCCGACGGGGCGCACCCCGGCGCCCTCGAGATGGCGCAGGCGATCGCCGACACCCAGGCCGACGAGATCGCGACGATGCAGGAGCTGCTCGGCGAGGGCTGACCCGCGCGCGAGCCCCGGCGTTCGCCCATCGCTCGAACGTCGAAGCGGCCCCGCCTCACAGGGCGGGGCCGCTTCCGTTCTGGGGGGCGGACACCCCGGCGGCGTGCCGCGTCAGGGGCGCGGTTCGCCGCCCTGCTCCTGCTCGTGGAGCACCTCGCGGTCGGCCTCGTTGAGCGCCGCCTCGCCCTCGTCGCCCTCGGCGATGACCGCGTCCTCCTCGAACGACATGCGCAGGTTGCGGCTGAAGAAGCGGGTGATCGAGGCCAGCACGATGAAGCCGACCGCCAGCCAGAGCATCCCGTAGAGCATCGCGTCGCCGCTGAGGTTGAGCCAGAGCAGCACGGTGAGGGCGATGCCGATGAGCGGCAGCACGATGTTGCGGAAGACCTGCGCGAACCCCTTGACCTGCTTGTTGCGCACGGCGAAGTGCAGGATCACCGTGAGGTTCACGATCGTGAACGCGATGAGCGCGCCGAAGTTGATGAGCGTGAAGATGAAGTCGAGGTCGGCGACGGCGGCGCCGAGCGAGACGATGCCGACGAAGATCACGGCGACGGCCGGCGTGCGGAACTTCGGGTGCACGAACGAGAAGAAGTGCGAGATCGGCCCGGTGCCGTTGCGACCCATGACGTAGATCATGCGCGAGACGCTCGCGTGCGAGGCGAGGCTCGACGCGACCGCTGCGGCCACCGCGGCCGACACGAAGAAGATCTGGAAGATGATGCCGCCGACCGAGTTCGCGATCTCGGGCAGGGCCGTGCCCTCGAAGCCCGCGTCGGTCGGGAAGAGCGACTGGGTGAACCAGGCGGCGGTGAAGAAGATGAGCCCGCCGAGCACGAGGGCGAGCACGATCGCCTTCGGCACGGTGTGCGCGTCCTTCGCCTCCTCCGTGTACATCGTGATCGCGTCGAAGCCGATGAATGAGAAGCACACGATCGTCGCCGCGCTCACGACCGCCATGATCTGCACGTTCGCGTGCCAGAACGGCTCGAGGCTGAACGGCGTGCCGTTGCCCGCGCCCTGGTTCAGGGCGTTCCAGGCGAGCACGATGAACACGCCGATGAGCACGATCTGGAAGATGAGCAGCGTCGCGTTGACCCGCGACGTCGAGCTGATGCTCCAGAGGTTCAGCAGGGTGATCACCGCGACGTAGCCGACGACCCAGATCCAGCCCGGCACCTCGGGGAAGAACGACTCGAGGTACTGGCGCACGAGCAGCGCGTTGACGAGCGGCAGCAGGAGATAGTCGAGCAGGGCCGTCCAGCCGACGATCCAGCCGACGTTGGGGTGGATCGTCTCCGAGGCGTACGTGTACGCCGACCCGGCCGACGGATAGACCCGGGTCATTCGCCCGTAGCTGATCGCGGTGAAGATCATCACGACGAGCGCGACGAGGTACGCGAGCGGCACGACACCACCGCTCGCCTCCGAGACGTAGCCGAACGTGTCGAAGACGGTCATCGGCGTCATGTAGCCCAGGCCGAGGCCGACGATCGCCCATAGGCCGAGCGAGCGCTTCAGCGTCGGGTTCGCCATCGTGGCGGTTCGGGTCATCATCGATCCTCTCGGGTCTTCGTTGTCGAGCAGGGTGACGCTACCCGATCGCGAACCGCCGAGCCCCGACATTGTGTCCAGCGAAGCGCGACGAACCCTCCACTGTGTCCATCACCCCCACGGGTGAGCGTTCTCAGCGGAGCACGTCACGGGCACTCCCGGAAAACAGTGAAGGCGGCTCGCAAGCTGCGAACCGCCTTCTTCCGTGCGCCCGGAGGGACTCGAACCCCCAACCTTCTGGTCTGTAGTCAGCGAGTCGCCCGAAATGCCGGCACGCGCGGCCAGCGTGATGGTTTGGCTGGTGCTGTCGGTGCTTGCGGCGGTTCGATCATGATGCGCTGGCCGCGGAAGCGACGCCGGCCGTCGACGGCGTTCGAGCTGCGCGCGCTGCGGCCGTGCCCGAGCTGCGGCGGTCAGCTCGTCATGCAGCTCGTCGACGCCGAGCGCACGGCCGGCGAGGTCGAGGCGCTCACCGGGCGGCGGCTATCGGGCGACCCGTCGACGGTCGTTTCGATCGTCGTGCCGTGGGTCTCATGCGGGTCGTGCGGCTTCATCGCCGACGCGTCGACGACGACGCCGGCATGAGCGGCCGGGGCCGGCCGACGTCGTCGACGACGTCGAGCAAGAGTGGTCAGGTGATCTCTGAAAACTGGGCCAAGGCCATTGATGACTACTTGCTCAAGCTGCGCGCGTCGGGTCAGCCGGCGACGACAGCGAACACACGCCGGCAGCAGCTCCAGCACCTCGCGCGCCGTGTCGCGGTCGGGCCGTGGGAGCTGACCCCCCACGAGCTGCTCGAATACGCCGGCGCGCAGGACTGGGCGCAGGAAACCCGGCGCGGGCGGTACTCGGCATTCCGCGAGTTCTGGAAGTGGGGCAAAGCAACCAAGCGATGCCGGCAGAACATCGCCAAGCGCGCCCTGCCGAGGGTGAAGGCCTCGCCGCCGGCGCCTCGACCGATGCCCGATGCCGTGTACCAGTCGGCGCTGCGACGAGCGGATGACCGCACGACGCTGATCCTTCGACTGGCTCACGATGCTGGGTTACGGCGCGGCGAGATCTCGCTCATCCACTCGGACGACCTCTCCCAAGACTTCGTCGGCTGGTCGTTGCTCGTGCATGGCAAGGGCAACAAGCTGCGCACGGTGCCGCTCACGCCGAGGCTCGCGCTCGACCTTCGGGCGCTCGGCACAGGGTGGGCTTTCCCCGGCGACATCGACGGGCACCTGTCTGCGCGGCGGGTCGGCGAGCTGGCCGTCGATGTCCTGCCGTCGCCCTGGACTCTCCATGCGCTGCGGCACAGCTTCGCCACGAGGGCGCATGAGATCGAGGGCGACACGTTGACGGTGCAGCGGCTACTCGGCCATGCGTCGCCGGCGACGACTCAGCGCTACGTGCTGCTCGGTGACGAACGCCTGCGGGGCACGGTCTACCGGGCTGCGGGTGTCAACGGCCCCTTGACAGTGAATCGACGGAACGGATTGGAAGCGGTATGAGTGTCGAGACTCCCGAATACATGGCGATGTTGCGCCGCATGATCAAGGCCGGCGGCAGGCGGGCAGCAGACGGTGACGAGCCTGAGCTGCGCGCCCTGATCGAGTTGTCGGGCGTGCTCGACGAGGCGATCGGCGCCGCCGTCGACGGGCAGCGCGAGCTGGGTCGCTCGTGGGCGGCAATCGCCGCCGCGACCGGCACGAGCCGGCAGGCCGCACAGCAGCGGTGGGGCCGGCGAGCGACCGCCTGAGCTGCGAGCACGACGAAAGGGCCGGCCTTCCCCCCAGAGACAAGGCCGGCCCTTTCGTGTGCCTACTCGGCGGCGTGCCGGCCGTCGCTCTTGGCGTAGCCGGCCGCCCACGCGCCCACGGCGGCAAGCACGATCGTCACGGCGCCCTGCACGTCGGCGGGCAGCTCGACGCCGGCGAACTGCCGAAGCGCCCACGCGCCGATCGTGGTGACGGCGGCGGCGACGGCCGCGCCGCCGGCAGCGGCGTTGACCTTCGGGTTGATGCTGGTTGCCATTCCTTCTCCTATTCGAACAGACCCGGCGGTGCGGGCGGTGGTGGTGGCGGTGAGCCGTGATAGATGTGATCGACGAGCTGCCGATTCCAGAGCCACAACAGCCGGTTGTCGCGGTGCCAGCGAGCGAGCGCGATCGAGAGCGTGATTCCGCCGGCGATGAACGCCGAGCCGAGCACGCCGACGAATGCCAGCACCGCGATGACGACGGCGTCGGTCACAGCGTGTTCAGGAAGCGGGCGACGCCGCGCCACGTGTTCGGGCCGGGAACGCCGTCGATGGGGCCGGCGTAGCCGTAGCGAGCTGCGAGGCGCTGGAGCGCCTTGTACGTGTTCACGCCGGGCTTGCCGTCGGCCGGGCCGGTGTAGCCGAACTGGCGCAGCGCGAGCTGCGCGGCCTTCCATGTGTTCGGGCCGGGCTTGCCGTCGCGCGGGCCGACGTAGCCCTGCCGTGCGGCCCAAAGCTGGAAGCGTGCCCAGAACACGAGGCCGGGCGCGCCGTCCTGCTCGGTCGTCGTCTTCGGCAGCTTGCCAGCGGGCAGCGGCTTCGGTGCGGCGGTGAGCTTGAGCTGCTGGCCGGCCATGTCGCGCGACCAGCCGACGTACTTGTAGCCGTTCTGCTTCGCGTTGTACCGGGCGACGGTCGTGACGCCGACCGTGTTGTGACCGGCCCACTGGTCGGCGGTCGGCGCGTCGGTCATGAGCACTTCGGCGCCGCCGAGGCTGATGCCGACGTGACCCGAGGTCTCGCCGTCGTTGAGCCACCAGTGCAGGGCGCCGGCGGGCGCGTCGGCGGGGTTGGTGCCGGCGATGGTGGATGCCTTGCAGGCGACGTTCGCGTCGCCGGCGGCGTCGAGGTCGAGGGCGCGCACGATGAAGCTCTGGCACCATTGCGACCACGTCTTGCCGTCGCGGTTCGGGTGGGCCTCGGCCCAGTCGAGGGCTTCGGTTGCGGTTCTCATCGGGGTTCTCCTTCGGTCGGATCTCGGGCAGGTGGCGGGGTCAGGCGGGCGCGTTCGCGGTCGGGCTCTTGTTGAGCTCGTTGAATGTCTTGCCGGCGATTGCGGCGTTGAGCTGGTCGAACGTGACGCCGCTCCATGCGGCGTTGAACTCGTCGAATGTGGGGCCGGTCGTGATGTCGGTCAGGGCGATCTCGACGATCCAGCGGGTCGGGGTGATCTTGTGCGTGAGGCCGGCGACGCGGGCGCGCTGCGCGATGCTGCGCCGGGTGAACTCGACGTCGACGCGGTCGTAGATGTCGAGCTGGGCGGCGGCTGCGACGTTCTCTTGCGCGTTCCAGCGGATGCGAGGGATCGCGTATCGGGGTCGGGCCGTCTGGGTGAAGATCTCGCCGGCGCGCTGCAGTAGGTCGTTCTCGTGGCCGGCGCCGAGCCAGAGGCAGGTGTCGAGGCTGTCGGCTCGGGCACCCCAACGGTTCGCGGCAGTCTCGTCGACGAACGCGGCGTCGGCGTCGTCGGCGATGAAGCTGCCGGGGTTGTCGGGGTCGGCCTTGCGGCCGTGCTGCTTGAGCGTCAGCGCGGTGACGGTCGACCGGGTGTCGAACCCGGTGTCGACGTCGACGTAGTGCAGGGCGCCCGGCGTGCTCGCGTCGCTGAACCGGGCGACGGGCTGCTGGTCGTCGAGGGCGCGGCGGAACTGGGTCACGCCGAACGCGTCGACCCACCAGCGGGCGCCGACGCTGTTGCAGGCGAGATCGAAATGATTCGCCAGCGTCGATTCGTAGACGACATCGCGCAGCCGGTAGTCGTCGGGGCGGGCGACCTCGATGACTCTGATCGAGGTCAGGGCGATCTTGAATCGGCGGGTGGCCGAGCCGGACGGCGTTGTGAAGCCGCCGGGGATCGCGAACCGGATCTGGTGGGCGGTGCCGGTGGCGACGAACTGCAAGGCGGGGATCGCGACGTAGCCGGCACTGCTGACCGTGGCCGTTGCGCCGTTCGCGATGCCGGCGACTTCGAGGCGCCACTGGTTGACGCCGGTCATGCCGCCGACGTTCTCAAGCATTCGTCCCATCGCCTCGACGCGGTAGGTTCGCCCTGGGCGCAGCTGGGAGAACGTGCGATAGGGCGCCTGCCAGAACGGCAGGATTGCGCCCGATGTACCCACACGCTGGAACGTGTGCGTCAGCACCCCGTTCGCCTCGACGAGCGTGTTGGTAAACAGCGGGTCATCCTTGTAGCGGGACCAGCCGACGAGGCCGGCGACGGCGGGGCCGTTGTAGATGATCAGTTCGCGGTCGGCTGTCGGCGGCGCGGTCGGCGCGACAGCCGAGCCGGCGAGCCGCGTGATCCGCTCGGCCCACGGCTCGTGGCCGAGCCCGTTGCCGGCGACGGCGCCGAACCGGGGCGTGGCCGCATGCTCGGCGACCGCGTCGGCTGCAACGATCGTCGTGAACGTGGTGAGCTTGTTCGTTTCCTTGTCGAGCACGTGGCTCTGTTGCGCGTCGGCGATCGTGGCGGTGATCAGCGGCGTGTTCGGCTCGGGCAGCATTTCGAGTCGGAAGTCAGCGACCTCGATGTCGAAATAGTTGCCGGCGACGGCGCGGTCGATCTGCACCGTCGTGCGGATCGAAAGCTGCGGGTTGCTGTCGGGCAGCACGTCGGGCGCGGTGAACTCGAACGGCGGCAGGTCGACGAACTCTGAGCCGGGCTGGAGCTGCGGTGCGCCGAGCGCGATCGGCGTGCCGTAGAGCACGGTGATCTGGAGCGGGCTTGCGAGTTCCAGCGAGCGATACCGGGCGCGCGCGGCTGCGCGGTAGCGTCGGCCGGGGATCATCGGCGGGTCGAATGCGAACACGGCGATAGCGAGGGTCGACTGGAAGACACCCGAGCCGCCGCCGGGCATCGTGCAGCGGACTTCGTAGGCGCCGGTTCCGGGCTCGCCGGACTCGGTGACGGTGCCGCCGCTGGACACGATGCCGGGCAGGTTTGTCCACGGCGCCCACACGAGGGACGACGCGCCGGGGCGTGCGTCGCGCATGACGACACGGCATGGCGAGTTCGGGCGCAGCGAGGCGTCGTCGGCGAGGTCGATGTCGCCGACGAGGCGGGCGGTCAGGGTGCCGACTTCCATCTTGTTCGCGGCGCCCGACCGGCCGGCGCCGCGCTTGATGTCGACGCTCGTGACGCGGTCGGCGAGCGTGCGCCATGCGCCGGCGTCGCTGTCCCACGTCTCGACGTCGAGGAACTCGACGACGGCCTGTTCGTGAATCGTCATCGGTTGCCTCCGTTGAACCGCTCGAACTCGTCGATTGCCTCGACGACGGCGCGGCCGACTTCGGCGTTGGGTGCGACGGCCTGCACGGTGACTTGGTACGTGTTCCCGCCGCGCCCGCCGGCGGCGCCGATGCCGGCGATGCCGACCGTCGGCGTGTACTCGGCGCTCATGACGTCGGCGACGCGGCCCATGGCCCGCTTGACGCCGGACAGCTTCGACAGGCCAATCTCGAGGCCGTCCATCGTCTGGGTGCCGATCTTGCGGAACACGCGCGACGGCGAGTGGATGCCGAGCAGGCTCTTGGCCCAGTCGATCGCGCCGTTGACGACGCCGCCGATCGCGTTCCAGACGGCGCTCGACGCGTTCCAGATGCCGTTCGCGAGACCCTGCACGAGGTTGCGGCCGAGGTTCGTGACGGTGTTCCAGAGGTTGATGACGGCGTTCCAGATCTGCGAGGGCAGGCTGCGGAAGAAGTGCAGGATGTTCTGGATGCCGTTGCTGAAGAACCCGACGACGTTGCGCATGAGCTGACTGAAGAACCCCGCGACGCTGTTGAACGCGTTCGTGAATCCCTTGCTCGCGTTCTTCGAGCCGGTGATCAGGTCGACGAACCAGCCGAGCACGCCGGCGATGACGTCGATGACGACGGTCAGCACGCCGGTCACGGCCTCGATCGCGGGCATGAGCAGTTTGAGCAGGGGCGAGATCAGGGCGAGGATCGGCTTGAGCAGCGCGGCGAACAGGCCGATGATCGGTTCGAGCGCGGCGCCGATGAGCTTGAGCAGCGGCGAGATCAGTTGCAGCACGGCCTTGATAAGCGGAAGTACGGCCGGCACGATCGGCATGAGCGCCTTGAGCACGTCGACGAGGATCTGCGCGAGCATCGTGATAACAGGCGTCAGCGCCTTGATGACGGTGCCGAGCACGCCGCCGAGGGTCGCCGCGATCTCGGTGATGATCGGCATGAGCGCCCGGAACACGGTCGACAGTGCGGCGCCGACGATCTCGACGATCGGCATGAGCGCCGGCAGCAGCTCGGCGAATACGCCGGCGAGCTGCATGACGAGATCGGCGATGATCGGCAGGATCGCGGACAGGTGGCCGGACAGCATCTTGACGAGCTGGCCGACGAGGTTCGCGACGATCGGCAGCACCTTCGCGAGCACGCCGCCGATGACGCCGGCGAGCTGGCCGAACGTGGCAGCGAGCTGCGGCAGGACCGGCTGGAGCGCGCGGAACACGAGGCCGAGCGGCGAGAACATCGAGGCGAGCTGCGCGATCTGGCCGAGGTCGATGCCGCCGAGCATCGACTTGAGGTTGCCGACGAACCCGGACACCAGCGGGCCGATGCCCTGCAGCACCGGTGTCAGCTTCGCGGTGAGGCTGCCCCACATGCGTTCGGCGCCGGGCGCAATCGCCGCGGTTGCAGAGTCGACGATGCCGGTGATGCTCTGGAACGCGGTCTTGACGAGCGGCAGCGACCCGCCGATGAGGGCGGCGCCGCCGCGCGAGAACGCGGCGACCATGTTCGCCCAGGCGCCGCGCGTCGTGTTCCCCATCGCGGCGGCGGCGTTGCCGACGGTGCCTTCGAGCACGGCCGCGAACGTCTCGGCGTCGACCTTGCCCGATGAGACCATCTTGCGCAGCTCGTCGCCGTTCACCTTGTAGTGCTCGGCAAGCTTCGTCCAGATCGGGATGCCTCGATCGGCGAGCTGGTTCAGCTCGTCGGTCTGTACCTTGCCGTTCGTCCAGACCTTGTTGAGGATCGAACCCATGTCGCCGAGGCCGACCTTTGCGAGGGCGGCGGCGTTCGCGGTCAGGGTCAGCGTCCGGGTGAGTTTCTCGCCGGGCTGGATGCCGGCCGCGACGGCGGTCGACGCGATCGTCGCGGCGTCGCCGAGACCGAACGCGGTGCCCTTGACCGACTGCAGGGCCGACTTCATGATCGCGTCGATGCTCTTGGTGTCGTGGCCGAGCCCGCCGAGCGCGGCGCGAGCATCCTCGATGTTCAGCGCACGGCTGATGCCGCCTTTCAGGGCGAGGGCGCCGACAGCGGCGCCGATGCCGGCGACGGCGCCGACGCCGAATTTCCCGATCTTGCCGAGGGTCGAGAACAGCCCGCCGGCGTCGCGGCCGGCGTTGTCGAATCCGCGCTTGAGCGGCTTCGTATCGGCGAGTACCGACACGATGACGGTCTGTCCGGCCATGCTCTCCCTTTCCTCGGTGTGGGCCTCGGGGCCGGCGCGAGACAGCCGGCCCCGAGGGGTTCATTTCTGGTTGCGCTGGTTGTGCGCTCGGATGATTGCCTCGCGTTGCCCGAGCGTGAGCGACCAGTAGTCGGTCAGGCTCATGCCGAACGCGACGACGAACAGGGCGAGGTCGTCGTCACGCTCGCGCCTCACGCTTTTGGGGCGACCTCGAACGGCTCGACGTCGCCGGCGGTGGCGATCTCGCCGGCGGTCTCGTCGGCGGTCGACTCGTCGTCGTCGAGGCCGAGGAATTCGGCGGCCTCGGTGTAGGTCAGCGACTGGGCGTCGTTCCACGAGAACTTCGGGGTTCGACCGTTGGCGAGTTCCTCGCGGCGCTTGAAGATCAGCACGAGGGCGGCGAGCGCCTTGCCCTTGGGCGCGGTGATGTCGTCGAGTGAGCTGATGCTCTGGCCGGACAGATCCTCGATGCGGGCGACCTCGCCGAGGGTGAGGGTCGTGACGTCGATGCTGGTGCTCATGGTTTGTCTCGCTTTCGCTACTTCAGGTTGTTTTTGGTGAGGATTTCGCCGATGCCGGCGTCGAGCGCGGCGAGCACGGCGCCGCGCCGGCGCTCGCGTGCCTCGTCAAGGAACGGATCGGCGACGATGTTGCGGGCCGGCCAGCCGTAGTGTCGGACGCCGGCGTAGGGCGCTCGGGCGCCGCCGGCTCGGACGACGGACTTGGTCTTGCCCCGGCCGGCTCGCAGGGTGGATGCGAGCCGGCCGGTCAGCTCGGGCGGGTTGGCGGCGTCGACGATGAGCATGCCGACCTTGTGCATGAGGTCTTTCATGTCCTGCGCGTCGGCGCCGGCCCGCTGGAGCTGTCGCATGGTGCGGCCGAGCCCGGTGACGCGCAGGCGCACGTCGCCGTTCACGATCTCGACCGCGTCGTCGGCCATGGTCAGGCGCCGTCGTCCAGAACGGGCTCGCCGATGACGTCCCACTCGAATTCGAACGTGAACGCGCTCGTGCCGGCCTCGCCGCCGATGTCGGGCTTGGGGCCGATCTTGACGGTGCCGGTGAAGTGCGGCTGCGCGACGCTCGGAACCTCGTTGCCGTGCGGGGCGAGCGTGAACGGCACTTCCTCGCCGGTGTTGTCCCAGACGTAGCGCCAGAACGACGCGCTGTCGGTCGACTGCACGCCGGCGCCGGTGAGCTTGTAGTCGCGCGAGCCGCCGCCGGCGGCATCCTCGAACGTGGTGACGTCCGAGTCGGCTTCCTCGTTCGTGAGCAGGTACTGGGTGATGTCGCCCCAGTAGTCGACGCCGGGCGTGCCGAGCGTCAGGGCGAGTTTGGTGCCCTTGATGCGGTTGCTGCGAGCCATGGCTTGGCCTTCCTTTACTTGAGGTTGATCGAGGTTGTGACGGTGACGATCGCGGCGAGTAGGGCCGCGTTCTGGGTCTTGTAGACGAACGGTTCGTCGACGCTGTCGAGGCCGAACCCGGCCGCGATGAGCGCTTCGGCGACGGCCTCGATCCGGTCGTCGAGGCTCTTGGTCGCGACGTCGTTCGCGGCGGCTCGCTCGACGAGCTGCACGTCGAACCGGGCGGTGTAGGTGCCGACCGGGTCGTCGGGGCGGTGCTCGATGTACGGGCTGCCGGCGATGACGAGCGCGCAGGGCGGCACGAGCCGTCCGGGCAGGTGGTCGTGGGCCGGCGTGCCGGCGGCAGTCACGGCCGCGACGATCGCGGCCCGTTCGTCGTGCAGCACGCTCATGCGAACCCCAGCGGCAGGTAGGGCGCGAGGATCGGCCGGCCGGCGACCATGGGGTCGCGCGGCCGGCGTACCGGCGTGCCGTCCGGGGCGGCGAACTGGGCGAGCCCGTTCGGCGCCTGCCGGCGGTGGAACAGCTCGGAGCCGACCTCAAGGGTCGCCCGGTCGACGATGTCGGCGGGCACAGTGTTCGTGCCCACGTACTGGGTGACGAGGGCGGATGCCGCGTCCCAGCACTGCGAGACGAAATCGTCGTCGGTGTCGCTGGCGCCGACGAACGCCTTGAGGTCGGCCTCGGTCATCACGGCACGTCGGGGATGGAGCCGGCCAGGCTGATCGGCACGATCGCGGCGGGGATCTCGGTTGCGAGCGAGCCGTAGTAGTACAGGCCGAACCGCTTGGACAGGTTGACGATGTTCTCGTCGGCCAGCTCCACGATCGGGCTGTTGTACTGGCGGATCGCCTCGCCGTTGACGAACGCGGCGCCGGGCGCGGCCTGCTTGAGGTTGACGCGCACCTCGACGCTCGCGAGGTTGCCGCCGAGCGCCTTCGGGGCGATCGTGCCGACGGTGTTGACGCCGGTGCCGGTGATGCTCATGAGCGGCCGGCCGTCCGTGCTGGTGAGGCTCGCGAGGGCCTTGAACACGGTCTTGTCGGCGACGAGCGCGTCGAGCGGCAGGCCGAGATCCTGATAGATCTCGGCGGCGTCGACGATGCCGGCGACCCAGTCGACGTACTTGGTCGGGTCGGTCACGTCGACGAACTCACCGAGCGCAGCCTGCGCGGCGACGGCGGCGGCGTAGTGAGCCCGCAGCACGGTCGCCTTGCGGCGGGCCGCGCGGAGGCCGAGCGCCCGAAGGTGCAGGTTGAGCACGTTGACATTGGTCGTGCGCTCGATCTTCTGCCGGGTCAGCTCGACGTAGCCGCCGTAGGTCTTGATGTCGGCGTGATCGACGTCGAGCACGATCTTGCCGCTCGTGAGGTCTTCGCCCTCGGCGAGCTGCTCGGCGACGTCGACGTTGTCGGACTCCAGCACGCCGTACTCCAGCTTCATGCCCTTGCTCGGCAGCGGGGCGGTGCTGAAGATCTGGCCGAGCATGTTCGGCGCCTCGATCAGGCGGATCGTGTCACCGACATACTGCGGGGTGAGGATACCGTCAGCCGACGTGCCACCGGCATAGGCACGCTCGACGAGCTGCTCGTACTCGCGGATCGTGTCGGCGTCGCCGGTCACGATCGCGCGGAGCCACTCGCCAGCCGAGCGGGTGTCGGCGACGGGGTCGGGGTCGCGGTTCAGGCCGACCGCGAATCGGCGTTCCAGCTCCTCGACGGTGTCGCGCGTGTCGTCGACGTCGGCGCGGAGCTGCTCCAGCTCGGGATCCATGTTGTTCTCCTTCGGTTGGGTGGCGGTGGGTCGGTCGAGGGCGTGGCGCACGTCGGTCACGTCGGCGCCGTCGTAGGCGGGGAACGGCACCAGCGAGACCTCGTGCACCTGCACGCGCTTGTGCGTGACGTGCGGGATGTCGCCGGATTCGTCGACCTCGTACTGGTCGAATCGGAACCCGACCGAGTGCTTCGTGACGACGCCGTCGCGGGCGAGGGTCAGCGCGTCGTCGCCGGCGCGGGTGGCCGACACGACGGCGGTGATCTCCCAGCCGGCGTCGGTGTCGCGGTGCTTGGTGACGCGGCCGATCGGCTCGTCGTGGCGGTAGAGGTACAGGGCGCCGTCCGAGTCCTGCACGGCGCCGCGCTCGAACTCTTCGGTGAACCAGCCGCCGATGTCGGCTCGCTGGTTCCACGGCACGGCGATGCCGGTGATCTCGCGGCGGTCGACGTCGGCCGAGCGGATCTCCAGTTCGCGTGTGCAGTGCTCGGCCAGCAGCCGGTCAAGGTCAGGCATTCGGGGTCTCCTTCTTGGTCGGGGTCAGCTCGTCGCCGCCGTCGAGGGGTTCGAGGTTCTCGATCGCGCGGATCTCGTTGACCGTGAGGAAGCCGGCTTCGCGCGCGATCTTGTGCGCGGTGTACCGGGTCGTGGTGTCCGCGCGCAGCAGCGCCTCGACGTTGAATCGGGCTTCGGTGCCGCGCGGCAGGATCTGGCTAAATGCGTCTTCGATCTCGACGAGGTAGGCCATGAGCGAGAACCGGACATAGCCGAGCCAGTCCTGTTCGACGTTCGCGTAGGTCTGGCTGTTGCCCTCGACGGCTGCGAGCATGAGCGAGGCCGGCACGCCGAACAGGCGGGCGATCTGGGTGACCGTGAACTGCTGGGACTCGAGGAATTGCGCGTCAGCCGGCGAGAGGTAGACGGGCTTGTAGTCGAGGCCGGCGCCGAGCACCGCGACGCCGTTCTTGGCGCCGGCGGTGTCGTTCCACGTCTCCTTCGCCTGCGCGGCCTGATCGCGGTTGATCGGCTGGTCGCTCTTGAGCAGCCCGGTCGGCTGTCCGCCTTCCTCGAACCAGTTCGACGAGTAGTCGCGCAGGTCGAGGGCGCCGCGCAGCTCGATCTGCGCGGCTTGGATCGGCCCGAGCCCCTTGGGCGAGCCGGGCACGCGGAGCAAGCTCAAGTGCTGGATCTCGCTCGTCGTGAATGCCTCGTCGCGGCCCCGGTAGCCGTAGCTCACGATCTCGCCGGCGGCGTTCGTGTTCGGGGTGACGTCGAGCGGGTTGAGGTTCGCGACGTTCTTGACGACGCCTGCCTCGACGGTCTTGCGCCAGTACGCGTTGCCCTGCGAGGCGAGGGCGACGATCGTCTGTTCAAGGAACGCCGACCGGGAGATCTTGACGTCGGGCTGGCGCACGAGCTGCGGCTGCCGGGTGAGCGGCTTGCCGTTCGCCTCGGCGATGAGTGAGATCTGCTTGCCCGACACGGCGTGGATCTGCACGGCTCGGTAGACCATCGAGATACCGAGCGCCTCGCCGGCGGCGACGTTGCGGTCGGTCGCAGTGCGGGCCGGCGCGGTCAGGCCGGTCGGAGCCGGCGACTCGGGCGCTTCCTCGGCGCGTGCATGACCAGTGTTCGGCTCGGGGATGACCGGGCCGAGCAGTGCGTCGAGGAAGCGCCCCATTCGCCGTTCCTGCCTTTCGTCGTGTGAACGACAGGCAGTTTGGGCTTTCCAAAAGTTCACATGGCCGGCGTCAGAACAGCGGCAGCTCGTCGTCGGGCTGGATCTCGACGGCGAGAGTGCCGATCGCGTGGCCCATAACGGCGTCGATCTCGACCGAACTGTCGGCCTTCGAGATCCGGAATCGCCCGCCGGTGTCCTTTCGCACGGTGCGCGGCACCTGCACGTCTAGCAGCGGGTCGCCGGCGTGTCGGATCTCGCCGGCGGCGACCTTCGCATAGAACATCTCGGACGCGTTGAACACGTCGCCCTGGGTGGCTGCCATGACCGGCAGTCCGCGCCGCTTCAGCTCGTCGGCGAGCGACTTCAGCGCGTAGTTGTCCATGGCATACAGGCGCGGGTCGTGGCGGGAGAGGTCGAGGCAGACGGCGACGAGCTGGTCGAGGTTTGGCTTGACGATCGAGGCGACCAGCTCGGCGTGTGTGATCTCGCCGACCTTGATCGTCGCGGTGATCGATGCGAATCCCCAGTCGGGCGTTCGGTCGACGGTGAAGATCGGCCGGCCGGCGGGGAACAGCTCGTCGGGCTCGCGCCGGCGGGAGCGCCAGAGTTCGAGCGGCATGAATGCGCTCGTCGAGGTCGTGAAGCGGTTGAGCCGGTAGCGCACGACGTCGGCGTCGGGCATGCCGCGCACGTCGCTGATCGCGGTCGCGAGATCGAGCCGGCCGCAGGCGAGGCCGGGCGAGGCCGCGATGAGGTACTGGCCGAGGGTCTCGTCATCGGCCGGCACTCGTGCCTCGGGTGCTTCCCAGATGAAGAATCCGAACCGCTCGGGCGCTGCTTCGGCGGTCTTGTACAGGTCGAGCAGCAGCAGGCTTGTCTCGTCGCCGGCGGTGGTGAATCCGATGACGATGCCGTTGCGGCGGGCGGCGGTGCCGTTGACCATGTCCGACCACAGCTCGCGCTTGGTGATGTGCAGCTCGTCGACGAGCCCGACCGTGAGGTCGAGCCCCTGCACGGCGGCGGACTTCGACGGCTTGATCTCGTAGCGCCCGCCGTCGTGGGACTGGATGCCGCGGGTGTCGGTGAGGCGGGCGAACTGTAGCGCCAGCTCGGCGTTGCCGCGGATGACGAGCAGTAGCCGGCTGTAGATGATGCGGGCCTGTTCGGCCGACGAGGCGACGCCGATGACGAGGGCGCCGGCCTCGCGCACGAGCCCGTACAGGCCGAAGATCGCGCCGAGCACGCTCTTGCCGTTCTGGCGGCTCACGCTCACGAGCACCTGTCGGTATCGCAGCTCGCCGGCGCGCGGGTGGCCCTCGGGGTAAACCTCAAGGATCGCGCGGATGAGCCACCGCTGCCAGATGTCGAGCTGGATCGGCGACCCGTCGGGCAGCCTCCAAACCATGTCGACGAGGCGCAGCAGCCAGTCACCATGCGACGGGAAGGTCGGATTCGCGACCCAGTCGAACCCATCGTCGGGGCTGATGCCGAGCGGCAGCGAGAACCGTGCCGGCATCCAAAGCGGGCGCTCGGATGCCGGCGCGGCCGGGGCGATGAGCGTCACGAGCTGCGAGCCTCGTCGAGGATCGACGAGACCGAGGCGGCGGCGCCGGTAGGGCCGGCCGGCGGCGCCGGCTGGCCCTGCGCTCGGAGGTCTCGGAACGTGACACCGAACTGCGCGGCAATCGCGGCCGTGAGCTTGATGTCGAGCTGGCGGGCGAGCTGGCGCAGCGTGACGAGTGACGGCTTGTGCTCGGGGCCGAGCCACGGGCTGGCGCGCTCGAACTCGTCGACGGCCGCGACAAAGCTGTCGTTCGGAGCATCCCGACGCTTCTCGTCGAGATCGGCTGAAATCTGGGCCTCGATCGTGGCTTCGATCGGGTCGGATTCGGCGCTCATTCAGGGGTTTCCTTCCGGGGTCGAAATGTTTGAGACCGTGCGTGAAAATCGGAACTGGGCGGGGGGTGTCCGGCTGGTCAGCCAGAAAAACGGGTCGCCGGATCAGCGCATGTAGCTGGCGCCAGTCGGGAACAGGTAGTAGCCGCCCGTCGTGGCCGGCGGCGTGAGCAGGATCACGCCGTTTCCGTCGATCTGCCAGCGTCCGCCGCCACCCGTCGATGCCGTGGAGCTGGACACGACGTTGATGTACTTCGTGCCGGACGTCGGGCGGAAGTCGACCGGTACGTCGGCGACGTTGACGCCGGTGCTGGCTGCGAGGCCGGCGCCCGCGACACCCCAGTCGATGAGCACGAGCTTGTTGAACAGCTTGCGTACCTGAATCGGGCGGCTGCCCTGCATGGTGATGCCGGGACGTAGCGGGCAGTCGACCCAGCCAGTATCGGCGAACCGCGCGGTGACGGCTGCCTGCACCGCGTTCGCGAGATCCTCGATCCACTGGTCGAGCGGTGCGGCCTCGTCGCCGCCGGCGGGATAGGGCAGGTTGTCGGGGCTGGTCAGGTTGGGCATGGCGGGTTCCTTTCGTGGTGGGTTACAGGTGGGCGAGCCAGCGGCGGTTGAACCAGTTGATTCGCCCGCCGATCTTGTTGCTCTTGGACGAGTTGCAGGGCTTGCAGGCGGCGAGCAGGTTGTCGAGCTCGTCGCGCCCGCCGGCATCCTTCGGGATGATGTGATCGGCCTCGGTGGCCTCGCCGCCGCAGTACTGGCACACGTACTCGTCGCGCTCCAGCACTTCGAGGCGCAGCGCGTCCCACGCTGCGCCCCGACTCGACTGCTTGCTCACGCCGACTTCCGATCGCGGTAGCGGGCCGCGTCGTAGTGCTTCCGGCACAGACCGCGCGACACGGCCGTCGACGAGCAATCGCCCTGGGCGCACGGCTCGGCGCCCTCGCGCACGACCGGCGTCGACACCGGGGCGAGCTGCCGGCCGGCGCGCTGCGCGTCGTACCGGGCGGCGTCGTAGTGCGGCCGGCACATGCCGCGGATGACGCCGTACCGGCCGCAGCCGACGACGGTGCATCGCGGCAGGGCTCGCTCGCGCTCGATCAAGCGATGCGCTTGCGCAGCCTCGTCGGCGAACGCTCGCGAGAGGAAGACCCACGAGGCGTGGCAGATCGAGCACGCGACGACGTGAGACACGTCTGACGAGTCGACGGTGACGAGCGGCGCGGTCGGTTCGGTCATGGTCAGTCCTCCGTGATGAGCAGGGCGACGCCGAGGCCGAACATGGCGCCGATGATGAGGGCGAGCAGGATCGTCACGAGCGCGTCCGTTCGATCGCGGCGCGGCCGGCCTCGACCCACGCGGCGCCGGCGTCGGCGTCCCAGTTGCCGGCCTGCACGAGGTTCGCGGCCGTGACCGTCTGCGAGGCGGACAGGCGCAGCAGAATCGCGTCGGGATCGAGTAGGCCGATCTCGTCGGCGCGCTCGTGCATGTCGTTCGCGAGCTGGAGCAGATCGGAGTAGACCGCGACGGTCGCGTACTCGGGTCGCTCGGGCGTAGCCGGCTCGACGGGCTCGGCGGGCTCGCTGGTAGGCGCCTCGACCTCGATGTCGCTCATCGCACGACCACCGTCATCAGCCACGCCGCGCCAGCGGCGATGCACGCGGCGGCCAGCACGAGGCCGACGATGGTAAGCACCTGAGCGGCTGCGGTATCGCGGAAGCGGCGACGCTGGTGCATGATGACGCCGGTCGGGCGCAGCATCTCGACCGGGACGTCGAGCAGGCCGGCCAGCTCGTCGAGATCGATGCCGGGCATTGGCAGCGTTGCCGGTCGGGTCGCTCTGGGCAGCGTGAATTGGTGATAGCCGGCATGGCCGGCGTGCAGCTCGCACTTGACGCCGACGTGCGGCAGCTCCGATGCGCAGATGGTGGGCTGGGTGTTCATGCGACTTCTCCTGTCGTGGTGTTGACGACGAGGGGCGAACCGTCGCCCTCGTCGGGGCGGCGGGTGCCGCATGTGCGGCAATAGCCGCTGGCTTCGAAAACGTGAGGCTTGCCGCGACGGTTCGGACACGTCACGGCGCGCAGGGAATCGGCCGCAGCGCGAGCCGACGTCGCGATGACGAAGTCAGCGCCAGAGGGCCGGGCGCTCTGCGCCTCCGACTTCGCTCGGTGGTCACCTTGGGAAGTCTTAGAGAGTGTTTTAACTGGTGTTCTTATAGGCGTTGGATCATCCGATGCGGTCCGCGTTGGATCATCCGATGCGGCGTCGCGGTTATCCACAGGCCGCGTTGGATCATCCAACGCGGCTCCGAATAGGGGCACGTCGCCGAGGTCATGCGGGTCTGAGATCTCCCAGTCGTGGCCGAGGAACTGCGAGCCGACACCCCTGATCGGGATGCGTCGCAGGTAGCCGACTGCTTCGAGTTCTTCGACGGCGGTGCGGATCGCGTCGATGCCCTCGCGAGGCGACTCTGACGCGAGATTCTGGAGGGTGATGCTCCAGCCGTCATCGTGCGACCAGACGGCCGAGAGGACGCCTCGGGCGCGGTAGCTCAGCTTGTCGTCGCGCAGCCACGAATTCGCGATCTGGGTGAAGTTCCGCTCATACCGCGCACGACGACGGATGAGACGCGGCTCGCGCGTCATTGGGTTATCCCCAAGTCATCCACACCTGTGCATGGTTTTCTGTGCATGCCTGTCAGTAGAACGTGAACGACTCACAATCCCGCGTCAATTCGTGCGGCGTGTCGCGTTTTCTGTGCACCGATCGCTATGCTTCAGGCATGGAGCACGAACTGACGATCTTCAGGATCGGCGGCGTTCCCGCAGGCACCTACGAAGGCCGGGCTCGCAATACCGGCGACGTGGATCTCGGCGGGCGGTGTACCTGCGGATGGGTCACGCGAGTCGGCTCAACTGAGCCACGGCCCATCCGGCGGGAATTCAAGCGGCACGTAGAGAGGGCGAATGGTGGACACACTCAGACTGTCGGGGGCAGCGGATCGCATGGCGCGGGCTCGGCTTTTCGCCGGGGTGGATCAGATCGACATGGCGGCGAGGGTCGGCAAGAGTCGTAACACGATCAGCGCCTATGAGCGTGGCGTGAGCGAGCCGCCGATGAGCGTGCTCGCGGAATGGGCAGTCGTGACGGGCCGGTCGATCGACTGGCTCGTTTGGGGCGACGAAGGTCGGCCCGAGCTGGTTAACGCGAAAGCGGCCCCGTCCGAAGACGAGGCCGCTAGCTTGGTGCGCCCGGAGGGACTCGAACCCCCAACCTTCTGATCCGTAGTCAGATGCTCTATCCATTGAGCTACGGGCGCATCAGATGCCGCCTGCCGCAGGCTTCGCGATCAGGCAACCACGTAACTCTAACCCAAGCCGCGTCGGTTCGCCAATCGAGGGTCGCGCGGGCCCCGAGGCATCCCACCGCCGCCTCGACCGATTCGCGCGCGACGGTCGCGACGGTCGCGACGGTCGCGACGGTCGCGACGGTAGGAAGAATCGTGCGACACCCCGCGCCGAGGCGGCGACACGCCGCCGCTTCGGCAGAAGTTCCTACATTCGGGCCTCGAGACGATTCGGATGCCGCGGCGAGGGCACCGAGGCACCCGAATCGCCCGGCGTCCGAGCCGGCACGGGCACGGGCACGGGCACGGGCACCGGCACGGGCACGGCCACGGGCACGGCCACGGCCATCCCCTAGCCCTTGACGGCGCCGCCGAGACCGGCGCCGCGGAGGAACAGCCGCTGGAACACGAGGAACAGCGCGACGGGGATGAGCGTCGAGATCGCGAGCGCCGCGAGGAACACGTCGAGCTCGGTCTGCGACTGCACCGCCGGCAGGCGCACCGACAGGGGCTGCACCGCGGGATCGGGCAGCACGAGCAGCGGCCAGAGGAAGTCCTTCCAGGCGGCGATCACCGCGAACACGGAGACGACGCCGAGGATGGGCTTCGACATCGGCAGCACGATCGACCAGAACACCCGGAAGGGCCCCGCGCCGTCAGTGCGGGCCGCCTCGAACACCTCGCGCGGCAGCCCGTCGAAGAACCGCTTCACGAGCAGGATGTTGAACGCGTTCGCCGCGGCCGGCAGCCACACCGCCCAGTACGTGTTGAGCAGCGACGTGTCGATGAGCGGCGGGTGCAGGATCGTCAGGTACAGCGGCACGAGCAGCACGACCGCGGGGATGAACAGCGTCGCGAGCACGAGCGCGTTCAGCACCGGCGCGTACTTCGGCCGCAGGATCGACAGCGCGTAGCCGGCCGTCGTCGCGATCAGCAGCTGGAAGAACCACGATCCGGCCGCCACCCAGATCGTGTTGAGGAAGTACTGGTCGATGTGGATGTCGTTCCACGCCTGCTCGAGGTTCGCCCAGTCGATGCCGTTCGGCCAGAGGGCGAACGGCTGGGTGAGCGTGTCCTGCGTGGGCGTGACGGCCGCCTTGGCGAGCCACAGGAGCGGGCCGAGCCCGGCGACGACGAGCCCGGCGAAGAGGAACACGTGGATCGCGCCCATCGACGCGCGGACGCCGCCGCGCCCCCGTTCGTGCTCGGAGACGATGCCCCGGTCGCCCCCGTCCTCCTGGGCACCCCGGCCGCGCCGCGTCATCCGCGACAGGCGTGCGCGCAGCGTGATGGAATCCGCCGTCGTGGCGGGGGCCGTGCCCTGCGCGGTGGTCAATTCGTGCTCCAACGGTCGGTCAGCTTGAAGTAGAGCCAGCTCAGCAGGCCCAGGAAGACCGCGAGCATGAGGCTCAGCGCGGTCGCCTCCCCGTAGTCGCCGCCGAGGCTGTTCTGGAAGGCGTAGCGGTAGATCAGCAGCAGCACGGTGAGGGTCGAGTTGTTCGGTCCGCCGCCCGTGAACAGGTACGGCTCGAGGAAGACCTGCGCGGTGCCGATGACCTGCAGGATCAGCATGATGAAGAGGATGCCGCGCAGCTGCGGCAGCGTGACGTGCCAGATCTTGCGCCAGATGCCGGCGCCGTCGACCTCGGCGGCGTCGTAGAGCTCGGGCGGCACCGCGATGAGCGCCGCGAGGTAGATGATGATCGACCCGCCGGCGGCGGCCCACGTCGCCTCGATGACGAGCGACGGCATCGCCGTCACCGACGACTGCAGCCACGGCTGGGGCGGGATCCCGACCCAGCCGAGCACGGTGTTGAAGACCCCGTCGGGGCTCGCGTTGTAGAACACCTTCCAGAGCAGCACCGCGACGACGGGCGGCACGACGACGGGCAGGTAGGCCAGGGCGCTGTACAGGCCCTTGCCGCGGCGGACCTCGCTCATCAGCACCGCCATGAGGATCGGCAGCGGGAACCCGAACACGAGCGCGAGACCGGCGAAGTACAGCGTGTTGAGCACCGCGGTGCCGAGGTTCGGGTCGCTCAGCACACGTGCGAAGTTGTCGAGCCCGACCCACACGGGCGGCGTGATCAGGTTCGTCTTCTGGAAGCTCATGACGACCGCCTGCGCGATCGGGCCCCAGCTGAAGACCCCGAACACGACGAGCATGGGCGCGAGGAACGCGAGGTTCCACAGCCCGCCGCGGCGCACCCAGGTGACCGGAGTGCGGCGACGGCGGCGCGCCGCCGCACTCGGCTTCGAGGGCCCGGGATGCCGCGGCAGGGCCTCCGCCGCGGCATCCCGTTCGATCATCGTGGTCACTGGTCGAGCAGGGCCTGCGCGTCGACGTCGACCTGCTTCAGCAGCGCGTCGATGTCGGCGTTCTCATCGGTCAGCACGGCCTGCACGAGGTTGTCCATGAGGGCGTAGATCGGCTGAGTCTGCCCCTTGAACTCACCCACCGGCGTCTGCTCGAAGATGCCCTCGGTGAAGCCCGTCATCTGGTCGAGCGGAACGTTGACGTAGGGGGCGATCCACTCCTGCGACTCGAGGTAGGTCTCCTTGTCGAGCACGGGCAGCACCGGGGTGCCGACCGCCTGGTCCGACTCCGACAGCGCCTTCGCGTCGGCGACCGCCGCGTCCTCGTTCAGGAGCTTCTGCATGTAGTACCAGTCGATCCACTTGACCGCCGCGGCCTTGATGTCGTCGTCGAGCGTCGGCGGCATGACCGCGATGTCGCCGCCGCCGAGCACGCCGCCGCCGTTCTCCGTCGGGATCACGGTGAGGCCGTAGATGTCGGGGCTCATGCCGAAGTCGCGCACGAGCGCCGTGTAGACGTCGGAGCCCGAGGTGTACATGCCGAGGTTGCCGGCGGCGAACTCCTGGTTGATGCTGCCCCAGTCGAGGTCGAAGGTCGACCCCATCGAGTCATCCTCCCAGCGGAGGTCGTGCAGGTACTCGAGCGTCGCCTTCGTCGCGTCGTTGTCGATGGTCGACGTGTAGCTGCCGTCGTCGTTGGCCTGCTGCAGCGACGCGCCGCGCGAGTCGGCCTGCACCGAGAGCTGCCAGCCGCCGGTGTTGCCGGCCGCCATCGTCGCGTACCCGGCCTTGCCGGTCTTCTCGGCGATGGTCTTCGCGGCTGCGCGCACCTCGTCCCACGTGGTCGGCGGGTTGTCGGGGTCGAGCCCGGCCTGCTCGAACAGGTCGCGGTTGTAGTGCAGGCCGTTGGCGTACGCCTGCCGCGGGAAGCCGTAGATCCGGTCGTCGCCGCCGGTGACCTCGTCGAGGATGATCGGGTTGAACTTGTCGGAGTACCCGAGCTCCTGCAGCTCGTCGGTCACGTCCATCAACTGGCCGTTCTCGAGCAGCGTCTTCGTGTCGGTGAAGGGCACGGTGAACACATCGGGCAGGCTGCCGCCCGCCAGCTGGGCGGCGAAGGTCGGCGCCGTCCATTCGTACTCGAGGCCGACGACGTCGATGTCGGGGTTCGCCTTCTCGAACTGCTTCTCCTGCTCGGCGAAGGCGTCGTAGGCGGCCTGGTCGGCGCCGGGCGGGAAGGTGGCGACGCGCAGTTCGAGCTTGCCGTCGTCGCCGCCCGCATCGGCGCTGCAGGCGGCGAGCGAGCCGGCGACCACGAGGGCGGTGAGCCCCGCGATCGCGATGCTGCGTGATGACTTCATTGTCCTGTTCCTTTCGGTGCTGTGCTGGGTGGTGCGGATGGTGCGGTTCCGGGGTGGTGCGATGGTGCGGTTCAGGGATGCCTCGGCGCCGGCGCGACGCGCAGCCAGGCCGTCGCATCGGCGGGGAGCAGGCCCGCCTCGAGCGGCGAGCTCGCGAGCAGGATGCTCTCGTGGTCGGGCAGCGCGACGGCCGCCCGCCCGAGGTTCGTGATCGAGACGAGGTCGTCGCCTCGGCGGAAGCAGAGCACGTCGGCGCCCGCGTCGATCCACGTCATGGGCCCGTCGCCGAGGGCGGCCTCCCGCTTGCGGAGCGCCAGCGCCTGGCGGTAGAGCCAGAGCATCGACGACGGGTCGGCCTGCTGGGCCTGCACGGTGAGCGACGCCCACTCGTCGGGCTGCGGCAGCCACGGTGCGGCCCCGTCGGGGCCGAACCCGAACGGCGCCGTCGTGCCCCGCCAGGGCAGCGGCACGCGGCATCCGTCGCGTCCGGGGTCGACGCCGCCCGAGCGGTAGTGCATCGGGTCTTCGAGCACGTCGCGCGGCAGCTCGACCTCGGGCAGTCCGAGCTCGTCGCCCTGGTAGAGGTAGAGCGAGCCGGGCAGCGCCGCCGTGAGCAGGGCCGCGGCCCGGGCCCGGCGCGTGCCGAGCTCGACGTCGGTGGGGGTGCCGAAGCGCTTCTTCGCGAAGGCGAACGACGAGTCGTCGCGGCCGTACCGGGTGACCGGCCGGGTCACGTCGTGGTTCGACAGCACCCAGGTGCTCGGGGCGCCGACGGGCGCGTGCGCGGCGAGCATGAGGTCGATCGAGGCGCGGAGCTCACCCGCCGCCCACGGCCGCGACATGAAGTCGAAGTTGAACGCCGTGTGCATCTCGTCGGGACGCAGGTAGGCCGCGAAGCGGGCGGCGTCCGGCACCCAGACCTCGCCGACCAGCACGCGCGTGCCGTCGTACGAGTCGGCGATGCGCCGCCACGAGCGGTAGACCTCGTGCACCTCGTCGCGATCCTCGGTGGGGTGCTGCCCCGGCGCGACCGTCTCGGGGACCTCGCGGAGCTCCGGGTCCTTGATGAGCAGGCCCGCCGAGTCGATGCGCACGCCGGCGACGCCGCGGTCGAACCAGAACCGCAGGATCTCCTCGTGCTCGGCGCGCACGTCGGGGTGGTTCCAGTTGAGGTCGGGCTGCTCGGGGGTGAAGAGGTGCAGGTACCACTCCCCCGGCGTGCCGTCGGGGTTCACCGTGCGGGTCCACGTGTCGCCCTGGAAGTTCGAGACCCAGCGGGTCGGCATCTCGTCGCCGTTCGGGCCCTTGCCCGGGTGGAACCAGAAGCGCTCGCGCTCGGGGCTGCCGGGACCGGCCGCGAGGGCGGCCTCGAACCAGGGATGCCTCGAGCTCACGTGGTTCGGGACGATGTCGATGATCGTGCGGATGCCGCGCTCGGCGGCCGCGGTGATGAGGCGCTCGGCGTCGGCGAGCGTGCCGAAGGCGGGGTGGATGTCGCGGTAGTCGGCCACGTCGTAGCCGCCGTCGGCGAGGGGCGACGGGTACCAGGGGTTGAACCACAGGGCGTCGACGCCGAGGTCGGCGAGGTAGTCGAGCCGGCTCAGCACGCCGCGCAGGTCGCCCGTGCCGTCGCCGTCGGAGTCGGCGAAGCTGCGCACGTACACCTGGTAGATGACGGCACTGCGCCACCAGAGCGGATCGTGCGCGAGGGCGGGCGGCACGGTTCCGGCGGCGGTGAGTGGCATGGTCACGCGGTCGTTCTCCTCGAGTCGGGCGGGCTTCGCGCCGGACCGTGGGAGACGCCGGCGTCGATGCGCCTCAACGTAATGAGAGCAACAGAATGATGCAACTATTCAACAATCGAGCACAGATTTGCGACAGCTTGCGTCGACTTGCGGCAGTCGTTTGCACGAACAGGTCGGTCGAGTGGGCGCGCGGCGCCGTATCGAGACCAGCGGCGCGCGGAGCGGTGGTCTCGATACGCGGTTCGCGCTACCCGACCGACCGCGCCGGCGCCGGCGCCGTCGACCCGCGCACCACGAGCTCGGGCGCGAAGAAGACCTCGTCGCCGATCGTGCGCTCGCTCGACATCTGCCGCATGAGCAGCTCGATGATCATCTTGCCCATCGACTCGATCGGCTGGCGCACCGTCGTGAGCGGCGGCTCGGTGCAGTTCATGAGCGCCGAGTCGTCGAAGCCGATCACCGACACGTCCTCGGGCACGCGCAGCCCGGCCCGCCGGGCGGCCCGCACCGCACCGAGCGCCATCGGGTCGCTCGCGCAGACGATGCCGGTGACCCCTGCCGCGAGCAGCTTCGCGGCCGCGGTCTGCCCCGACTCGAGCGAGTAGAACGAGTGCACGATGCGATCATCGGGCAGGTCGACGCCGAGCCGCTCGGCCGTCGCGAGCGCGGCCGCGAGCTTGCGCCGCGACGGCACATGGTCGCTCGGCCCGAGCAGCAGCCCGATCCGCTCGTGGCCGAGCTGTGCGAGGTGGCCGAGCGCCTGCTCGGTCGAGACGGCGTCGTCGCACGACACGGTCGCGAAGCCGATGCCGTCGATCGGCGCGTTCACGAGCACCGTCGGCAGCTTGAGCTCGCGCAACCGCTCGTAGTGGTCGTGGTTCACGTCGGCCTGGGCGTACGCGCCGCCCGCGAAGATGACGCCCGACACCTGCTGGTGCAGCAGCAGCTCGACGTAGTCGGACTCGGAGATGCCGCCCGCCGTCTGGATGCAGAGCACCGGGGTGAAGCCGTTCTGCGCGAGCCCGCCGCCGATCACCTCGGCGAGCGCGGGGAAGATCGGGTTCTGCAGTTCGGGCATGACGAGCCCGACGAGGCGGGCCCGCTCGCCGCGCAGCTTCGTCGGGCGCTCGTAGCCGAGCACGTCGAGCGCCGTGAGCACCGCGTCGCGCGTCGACGGCGAGACACCCGGCTTGCCGTTGAGCACGCGGCTCACGGTCGCCTCGCTGACTCCGACCTTGCGTGCGACGTCCGCGAGCCTTCTCGACATGGCGGCAATGCTACGCGAATGCTTGCAAGAACTCGACAAGATCTCGAGGCGCTAGGGGATGCCTCGTCAACCCCTTGCCCGCGCGCCCGGCACGACGGCAGCATCGAGCCGAGGGGGTCGGCATGACGAAGGACGCGACCGAGGCGCCCGCCGCGAAACCCGGCGAGCGGCGAGCGGTGCGCTGGCTGCACGAGCACGCCCTGATCATCGTGTGCCTCGCCGTCTTCGTCCTCTGCATGGCGGGCATGGCCGCCAGCGGGTTCCAGGTCGCCAACGAGGAGCGGCTCGATCACGGCGCGAGCGCGGTCGGCCTCTTCGAGTACCTGGGCTCCGGGCAGTTCGTCGAGGCGACCTTCGAGAACTGGGAGTCGGAGTTCCTGCAGATGGGCGCCTACGTCGTGCTCACGGTCTTCCTGTTCCAGAAGGGGTCGAGCGAGTCGAAGCCGCTCGGCAAGAAGACCCCGCAGGACGAGGACCCCCGCGACGCGACCGTCGGGCCGGACACCCCGTGGCCCGTGCGCCGTGGCGGGTTCGTGCTCGTGCTGTACGAGAACTCGTTGGCGATCTTCTTCTTCGTGCTCTTCGGGCTGTCGTTCGTGCTGCACGCCGTCGGCGGTGCCGAGGCGTACTCCGAGGAGCAGGCGCTGCACGGCCTGCCCGGCGTGACGGCCTGGGAGTACCTCGGCACCGCCCAGTTCTGGTTCGAGTCGATGCAGAACTGGCAGAGCGAGTTCCTCGCCGTCGCCGCGATCGTCGGGGCGTCGGTGCTGCTGCGTCAGCGCGGCTCGCCCGAGTCGAAGCCGGTCGCGACTCCGCACCACGAGACCGGCGCCTGAGCCCCTCCCCTCGCACCCTGCCGCGGGACTAGAGTTCGAGCATGGGCAAGCTCATCTACAACTCGTCGAACCGCGAGCTCGACATCGACGACCGCACCCTCGCCCACCTGCGCATCGCGATCATCAACAAGCTGCGCCGCTCCGAGAGCTTCGCGATGACCTGGGAGCACGGCATCGCCAACGGCAGCGGGCGCACGACGCTCTGGCTGAACGAGTCGATCCCGCTGCAGTTCGTGTTCAGCGGCAACCGGCCCCCGAAGCTCAACCGGCTCTGGGTCGAGCAGATGCTCCTCTCGGCGAACAGCACCGCGGGTCTCCAGAACGTTCCCGAGCCCGAGGAGAACGAAGAGTTCGACGGCGAGTGAGCGGCCGGCCGAGGCTCAGTCGACCGCCTCGATCTGCGTCAGCACGAACCGCTGCTCCGCCTCGGTGAGGCGGTCGGGCGCGGACGCCCCGGTGATGGCCACGATCTCCGCGACGACCAGTTCGTCGAGCGGGCCGGTGAGGTCGTCGAGCACGCGATGCCGCGCCCTGATGGAGAGATGCGGCCACCAGCGTTCGATCGCCGGCAGGCCCTCGTCATGGCCTTCCATACGCCATCACCTCCGCGGACCCGCACCGGATGCGTGCCCTGGTTCCCGTCTACCAGCACCGACGCCGAGCGGCAAGCCCCTCGCCGCTCGGCGGGGCCCCGCCTAACGTGCTCGACGAGGCACGCGATGCCTGCCGGGCTCCCATCGGCGCCCGGCGAACGCAGTGGAACGGAGGAACGACCATGACGACGACCGTGACGGCGACGACCGAGGTGGAGGTTCCCATCCGGGTCGCCTACGACCAGTGGACGCAGTTCGAGTCCTTTCCCGAGTTCATGACCGGCGTCGAGTCGATCACCCAGCTCGACGACGAGCTCACCCACTGGGTGGTCTCGATCGGCGGGGTGCGCCGCGAGTTCGACGCCGAGATCGGCGACCAGGTGCCCGACGACCACGTCGCGTGGCGGAGCTCAGGCGAGGTGGTGCACCGCGGGCGCGTCGAGTTCACGCCCGAGGGGGCGGATCGCACGCGCGTCGACCTCGAGCTCGAGTGGGAGCCGGAGGGCTTCGTCGAGCATGCCGGCGCCGTGCTGCAGATCGACGACCTGCAGGTCAAGAACGACCTCCGCCGCTTCAAGGAGTTCGTCGAGCGACGCGGAAGCGAGACCGGCGCGTGGCGCGGCGAGGTCCACGGGGGCGAGGCGACGAGCGACGGCGGATACGTACCCGGCCGGTCGCCCCGGCGAACCGGTGACGACGGCGTCAGCGGCGCCGATCCCGACATCGTCACCTGAGCGCGTCAGCCGGGCGACGGCGCGCGTTGCTCCGACCGGCGGCCGGTCACGACCCCGGAACCGGAGCGACGGGTGCGTCCTTGCGCGCGGAACCCGCCTCGTCGCCGCCGTCGCCGCCCGCGATCTCCTGCACGTCGACGCCGACCTGCACCGGTTGCTCCGCGATGGTCTCGATCGGGTCGGTGTCGAGATGCTCGGGAATCAGCAGAATGCCACCCGTGGTGTTCGCCGATCGCATGAGGTCCTCGATCCACTTGCGACTCAGTTCAGGCGGCTCGGGCTCGTCGAACACGAATCGCAGCGGGATCGACGCGTGCAGCCACAGCGTGCTGCGACCCCGCGGCTGCTCGTCGGCATGCCGCCATGAGAGCGTGAAGCTCTCACCGCGGCGCAGCTTCGTGATGATCGCGACCTTCAGATGCGCGAGCGCGCGGTCTTCGATGCCGATCGGGGTACCCGAGTCGCCGTAGTAGAGAGTGCCCACAGGATCACCGTATTCCTCTCCGCCGCACTGGGGGCCCGGAGTCGGGACGAGCGGCCTGCGCACATCCCACACGTGCGAAGCCCCGCATGTCAATCCCCTGCCGTCGCACCCGTCGCTCTGCCTACGGTTGCGTGGATCGAAGGAGGCGAGATGTCTGACCAGCTCATCGACCCGACGACGAAGCACACGACCGACCGGTTCCCGCGGCAGGAGCAGGAACCGCCCGGCCTCACCGGGGCGATGGCCCCGCTGCCCGACCACGGCGAGCAGAGCTACCGCGGGAGCGGCCGGCTCGAGGGCCGCCGCGCCCTCATCACGGGCGGCGACTCGGGCATCGGGCGCGCCGTCGCCATCGCCTTCGCCCGCGAGGGTGCGAGGGTCGCGATCGCCTACCTGCCCGAGGAGCAGGCCGACGCCGACGAGACGGGCGTCTGGATCTCGGACGCCGGCAGCGACCCACTGCTGCTGCCCGGCGATCTCCGCGACGAGGCGTACTGCGTGAAGCTCATCGAACAGGTCGAGCAGGCGTTCGGAGGGATCGACCTGCTCGTGCTCAACGCCGCGCACCAGCGCGATCGCGGCGGCATCGAGGGGGTGCCGAGCGACGACTTCGAAGACGTGATGCGCGTGAACCTGTTCGCCCCCGTCTACCTCGCGCGCGCCGCGGTGCCGCGGATGGATCCGGGCTCGAGCATCATCACGACCGCCTCGATCCAGGCCTCCGATCCGTCGCCCGCGATCGTCGACTACGCGATGACGAAGGCGGCGCTCGTGGCGTTCACCTACGCCCTCGCGGAAGAACTCGGTCCACGAGGCATCCGGGTCAACGCCGTGGCGCCGGGACCGGTCTGGACCCCGCTCATCCCCGCGACGGGATGGCCCGACAAGCTTCCCGGCTTCGGCAAGAACACGCCCATCGGCCGGGCCGGCCAGCCGGCCGAGCTCGCCGGCGCCTACGTGTACCTCGCCTCCGACGAGGCGTCGTACACCTCGGGCGCGATCGTGCCGGTCACCGGCGGACGCCCGCTCTGAGCAGGCGGGGAGGAAGGAGAGGACGATGCCCGGACGCAGGAACTCATCGCTCAAGGATCCCGAGCTCTACGAGGAACTCCGCGAGGACGGCGCCTCGAAGGAGAAGGCCGCGCGCATCTCGAACGCGGCGGCCAAGCAGGGGCGCAGCGCGGTCGGCCGCAAGGGAGGCCAGCACGGCGACTACGAGGAGTGGACGGTCGACGAGCTGAAGCGCCGCGCGAAGGAACTCGGCCTGCACGGCTACAGCGACAAGCGCAAGTCCGAGCTCATCTCGGCCCTGCGCAACCACTGAGCGCGCCGGCCTGGTGCGCCGGGGATGCCGCGCCTCAAGCGGGTCGAGCCCTACGTCTCACCCGGGTACACCAGGGTGAGACGGGGGCGCGGCTTCAGCTACGTCCACACCGACGGCGGTGCCGCCGGACGCGCGGAGCGTGCGCGGATCGCCGACCTCGCCGTTCCGCCGGCATGGAACGAGGTGTGGATCGCCGACGCCGCGAACGCGCACATCCTCGCCGTCGGCGTCGACGCCGCGGGCCGCCGCCAGTACCTCTACCACCCGGCGTGGCGCGAGCGGCAGGACGCCGAGAAGTTCCAGCGCATGGCCGAGCTCGCGCGGGTGCTGCCGACGGCACGCCGCAGTGCGCGCGGCGACCTCGCGACCGAGGGGATGCCTCGTGCCCGCGTGCTCGCGGCCGCGTTCACGACGCTCGACCTGGGCGGGATCCGGATCGGCTCCGAGGAGTCGCTCGCGGGCTTCCGCAATCGCGGCCTCACGACGCTCCTCGTGCGCAACGCCGCCCTCGAGACGGCCGAGACCGTGCGCTTCCGGTTCCGCGCGAAGGGCGGCATCGCACAGGAGCTCCGGGTCGCCGACGCCGGGCTGGCCCGGTTCGTCGGCGAGGCCGGAGAGCGCTCGGCGGCGGCGCGGCTGTACGCGTGGGCGGACGGCCGCACGATGCGCGCCGCCTCACCCTCCGACGTGAACGACGACATCCGCGCTCGCACCGGCGGCGAGTTCACGGCGAAGGACTTCCGCACGCTGCGCGGCACGCTCGTCGCCGCCGAGCACCTCGCCGCGCTCGGGCCCGCGACGAGCGCACGGGCACGGGCCGCCTCGGTGCGCGACGCGATCGAGGAGGCCTCGCGGGCGCTCGGCAACACGCCGGCCATCGCGCGTGCGAGCTACGTCGACCCGCGCATCGTCGAGGCGTACGAACGGGGCGCCGTCGTGGCATCCGGTCGTGATCGCGAGCGCCGCCTGCTCGACCTGCTCGACGGCTCCGCGTTCGCCGGGTGAGCTCGGCGCGCGCCGCGAGGTCGCCGCCCGCGACCGGCGCGAGTCGCCAGAAGGTGTCCTTCGCCGGCCGCGGAAGCGCAGTTTTCGGCGACTCGATCCCGTGTGTGAGGGTGGGCGCGGGCTCAGTCCTCGCGGCGCACGTCGGCGGGCGACTTGTCGGGGCGCAGGCCCCGCCAGCGCGGGTGGCGGGCGACGCCCGTGCCCGTCCACTCGCCGAACTCGATCTCGCCCACGAGCTCGGGGCGCACCCACACCGCGTCGCCGACGTCGGCGGCGGGCACCTCGATGAACGGCGAGCGCGGCTGCGCCAGCCCGTCGAGCCGCTCGAGCAGCCGGTCGAGCTCGCGCTCGCGGAACCCCGAGCCCACGCGCCCCGCGTACTCGAGGCCGTCGTCGCCCGGGATTCCGACGAGCAACGACCGGATGCGCCCCTGACGCGTGCCCACGCCGCGCCGATACCCGCCGATCACGACCTCCTGCGTGCGGGTGAGCTTGAGCTTCAGCCAGTCGTCGGTGCGCACGCCCGGGCGATACGGCGAGTCGGCCCGCTTCGCCATGATCCCCTCGAGCCCGAGCAGCTGGCTCTCCTCGAGCGCCTCCTCGGGCGAACCCTCGGCGGGGGCCGGCACCTCGACGGGGATGCCGCGGCGCGGGTGCACGAGCGCCTGGAGCCGCGCCCGGCGCTCGAGGTACGGTTCGTCGACGAGCGCCTCGCCTCCCGCTTCGAGCACGTCGAACACCAGCAGTCGCACCGGCACGGATGCCGCGGCGGCGGCGATCTCGCGAGCCTTGGTGAGTCCCATCCGCTGCTGGAGCACGCCGAACGACGGACGACCGGCCTCGTCGAGCGCGACGATCTCGCCGTCGAGCAGGGCGTCGCCGTCGACGATCTCGGGCAGTCGGTGCAGTTCGGGATATCGGGCGGTCACGTCGACGCCGTTGCGGCTGTGCAGGCGCACTTCACCGTGTTCGACCCGGGCAAGGGCTCGGATGCCGTCCCATTTCCACTCGAGCACCCAATCGCCGCCGCGCAGCCTGCCGCGCGTGCCCGCGGTCGCGAGCATGGGCTTCTCCGCGACCCGGCCCGCCGGTGGTCGAGCGGCGAGCGACGAAGGAGCACGACCCGCCGGTTGCGCAGCGCCCGACGAAGGAGGGCGCGTATCGAAGCCAGGTGATCCGACCTCGGAACCGGTGGCCTCGATACGCCCCTCCGTCGCTGCTCGACCGACCGGGCCGCCCTGCTCCTTCATGCGGTGCAGCAGCCACGAGCTCTTCTCGCCGCGGCCGTCGGTGCGGATGAGCGCCAGCCGCACCCGCCCGAGCGGGCCTCCGGTGGTCCCCTCGAGGGTGAAGATCACCTCGTCGTCGCGCCATTTCTCGACGTCGTAGACCCCTGTGTCCCAGACCGTCATCGAGCCTGCGCCATACTCCCCCTTCGGGATCGAGCCCTGGAACGTCAGGTACTCGATCGGGTGGTCCTCGGTCTGCACGGCAAGGTGGTTCGTGCCCGAGCTCTCGGGCACCCCCTTCGGCACGGCCCAGCTCTTCAGCACGCCGTCGCGTTCGAGTCGGAGGTCGAAGTGCAGCCGCCTCGCGTGATGCTCCTGGATGACGAACCGCGCACCCTCGCCCGGTGGCCGAGCACCGGAGGCGGGCATGGGCTCGGGCGTTCGCCCCGCCCGGCGCATCGAACGGTACGTCGCGAGCGGGTCGGGCCCCGAGTCATCCCCCAGGTGCGACATGGGGTCGCCCTGCTCGGCGACCCGCTCGAGCACCTCGTGGGCCTCGAGGTGCCGCAGTCCCGGGTCGTCGAGCTCCTCCCACGTGCGCGGCACCGCGACGGTCGGCCGATGCCGGCCGCGCAGCGAATACGGTGCGATCGTCGTCTTCTTGCCGTTGTTCTGGCTCCAGTCGATGAGCACGCGCCCCGTGCGCAGCGACTTGCGCATGCTCGAGACCACGAGCTCGGGGTGGTCGGCCTCGAGCGCGCGGGCGAGCTCGTGCGCGACGGCCGACACCTGCTCGGAGGTCTGCCCGCCGTCGAGGGCCGCGTAGAGGTGGATGCCCTTGCTGCCGCTCGTCACCGGCATCGCGTCGAGCCCCATGCCGCCGATGAGCTCGCGCACGTGGCGGGCGACCTCGGCGCACTCGGCGAGCCCCGTGCCGGGGCCCGGGTCGAGGTCGAACACCATGCGGTCGGGGTCGGCCGCCGAACCGTCCGCCGCGAAGCGCCACTGCGGCACGTGCAGCTCGAGGGCGGCCTGCTGGGCGAGCCACACGAGCGTGGCGCGGTCGCCCGCGATCGGGTACGTCTTCGGCCCGTCGGCGTGCTGGATGACCCCCCGCCTGATCCACTCGGGGGCGTGCCCGGCGAGGTTCTTCTCGAAGAAGGGCGTCTCGGGGTCGTCCTCAGTGCCGACGCCGTGCACCCAGCGCTTGCGGGTGACCGGACGACCCGCGACGTGGGGCAGCATGAACGGGGCGATCTCGGCGTAGTACGAGATCACCTCGCCCTTGGTCATGCCCGTCTCGGGATACATGACCTTGTCGAGGTTCGTCAGCCTGAGCCTCCGGCCGTCGACCTCGACGAGTTGCCGCTCCCCTTCGGCCATGCCCCCATCCTGCCGGGTCGTGGCGCGAGCGTCATCTCCCCCGGCCGCGCGACACGGCACGACGTCAGCGGCGGGCGGGCGGGCAGAGCGCGGGGGTATCGCCCAGGCATCCCTCGGGTGTGTACTGGTGGGTATGCGAGCCGTCTGGAAGGGGGCGGTCACATTCGGCCTCGTCAATGTGCCCGTCAAGTTGTACAGCGCGACCGAAGACCACGACGTGTCCCTGCACCAGGTGCACGACGAGGACGGCGGGCGCATCAGGTACCAGCGCAAGTGCGAGGTGTGCGGCAAGGTCGTCGCCTACCAGAACATCGACAAGGCCTACGACGACGGCGAGCGCACCGTCGTCATCACCGACGACGACCTGAAGTCGCTGCCCGCCGAGCGCAGCCGCGAGATCGAGGTCGTCGAGTTCGTGCCGAGCGAGCAGATCGACCCGCTCATGCTCGACAAGAGCTACTACCTCGAGCCCGACTCGGCGTCGAACAAGGCCTACGTGCTGCTGCGCGAGACGCTCGAGTCGACCGACCGCACCGCGATCGTGCAGATGGCGCTGCGCCAGAAGACGCGCCTCGCCGCCCTGCGAGTTCGGGGCGACGTGCTCGTCGTGCAGACCCTGCTCTGGAGCGACGAGGTGCGCGCGGCCGAGTTCGCCTCCCTCGACGAGCCCGTGAAGATCTCGACCAAGGAGCTCGACCTCTCGAAGCAGCTCGTCGAGAGCCTCGTCTCCGACTTCGAGCCCGAGCAGTACGTCGACGAGTACCAGAAGGAGCTGCGCACCCTCATCGAGGCGAAGCTCGAGCAGGGCGAGGCGCTCGACACCGCCGCGACCTTCGGCGAGGAGCCCGAGGAGGGCGAAGGCGGCGAGGTCATCGACCTGATGGAGGCACTGCGTCGGTCGATCGCCGACAAGCGGGGCGGCGCGAGCGGCAAGGGCGGCGCGAGCGGCAAGGGCGGCGCGAAGTCGGGCGGCAAGAGCACGTCGAAGGCGGATGCCTCCGCGAAGCCGAAATCGTCCTCGAAGGCGAAGTCGGCGGCCGACAAGCCCAAGAAGACGAAGTCGGCCTGATCACCGGACGCACCGCACGGCACGGCACGGCACCGCCCCGCACGCGGCATCGGCACCATGTCGGCAGACGAAAGCGCGCGGCACCCGATGGACGGGTGCCGCGCGTTCGCAGGAGTGCAGCGGAGGCGTTACTCGCCCTCGCACGCCTGGGTGACCGTGATGGACGCAGCCTGGATGTCGCCGGTGACGGCGGCCTGCGCGTCGGCGTCGGCCTCGAAGTTCTCGTCGGGCGCCGTCGGGAGCGTCTTCGCGTAGTCCTCTGCCGCGGTGACCTTCTCCTGGAGGGTTGCGATCGCTGCGGAGATGTCTTCGTCGTCGGCGTACTCGGTGGCGAGGTCGTCGAGACGCTGTTCGTAGCCGTCGAGCTTCTCGAGCACGGCCGCCTGCTCGGTGCCCGTGATGACGGCGTTCTGCGCGCCGTTCGAGATGTCGCGCACGGCGACGCGAACGGTCTCGCACTCGTCGGCGGCAGCGGTGCTGCCGCCGTCGTTGCCGCCGTTCGAGGCGCAACCGGTGAACAGGAGTGCACCGGCGAACAGGATCGCGGTGGTCTTCATGATTTTCTGCATGGTGGCATGTCCCCCAAATCGAATGTGACGTCAGAAGTCTAGTGAGGTGCCACCGACATGGCAGCGCCATCGCCCGGCGCCACCCCGCCGGCACCGGGCGACGGCGCGGTCTTGCACCCCCGTCAGGCGCGCCCCGGCGGATCGTCGTCGTCGAGGATCGCCGGGATGCTGCCCGTCGGAATGATCTTCACCTCGCGGCCGTCGGCCGCGATGAGCTTGCCTCCCATGTAGTAGTCGCCGTCTTCGAGGGCGGTGAGCTCCTCCTCGCGCACCATGCGCGGCGGCGATGCGACGAATACCGAGGAGTCCTTCGAGTTGCCCGCCTTGATGTGGTTGAAGAGGATGTTCAGGAGGATGGCCGAGACCGCGGCCGACGAGATGCCCGAGTGGAAGATCGGCGAGAACCAGCTCGGGAAGGCGTCGTAGAACGCCGGCGCCGCGATGGGCAGCATGCCGATGCCGATCGACGTCGCCACGATGATGAGGTTCATGTTGCCGCGGTAGTCGACCTTCGACAGCGTGCGGATGCCGCTCGCCGCGACGGTGCCGAAGAGCACGATGCCGGCGCCGCCGAGCACCGCGGGCGGGACTGCGGCCACGACGCGCCCGAGGATCGGCAGCAGGCCCAGCACGATCAGGATCGCGCCGCCCGCGCTCACCACGAAGCGGCTCTTGATGCCGGTGATCGCGACGAGGCCGACGTTCTGCGCGAACGCGCTCTGCGGGAACGAGTTGAACAGCGGCGAGATCATGCTCGAGAGCATGTCGGCGCGCAGTCCGTTGCCGATGCGCTTCGCATCGACCTTGGTGCCCACGATCTCGCCCACCGCGAGGATGTCGGCGGTGGTCTCGGTGAGGATCACGAGCACGACGATGAGCATCGACACGATCGCGGCGAGGTCGAAGACGGGCGGCCCGAAGGCGAACACCGTCGGGAACGCGAAGACCGGGCCGGTGCCGACGTTCGAGAAGTCGGCCATGCCGAGCGGGATCGCGGCGAGGGTGCCGACGACGATCGCGAGCAGCACCGAGAGGCGCGAGACCGCGGCGTTGCCGAGCTTCGAGAGCAGCAGCACGACGAGGAGGGTCAGCGCGGCGAGCCCGACGTTCGCCATGCTGCCGTAGTCCTCGGCTTCGCGGTTGCCGCCCATCGCCCAGTTGGCGGCGACGGGCAGCAGCGAGAGGCCGATCATCGTGATCACGGTGCCCGTCACGACGGGCGGGAAGAACCGGATGATCTTCGAGAAGATCGGCGTGATCAGGAACCCGATGGCCGCGGCGACGAGCACCGCGCCGAAGACCGCCTGGATGCCGCTGCCGTTGACGATCGCGACCATGGTGGCGACGCTCGCGAACGAGACGCCCTGCACGAGCGGCAGCTGAGCCCCGAAGAACGGGATGCCGATGGTCTGGAGCAGGGTCGCGACGCCGCCCACGAAGAGGCAGGCGGCCACGAGGAGCCCGATGTCGCTCGCCGAGAGTCCGGCCGCCGAGCCCACGATGAGCGGCGGGGCGATGATGCCGCCGTACATCGTCAGCACGTGCTGGAGCCCGAAGGCGAATGAGGTGGCGAGCGGCAGCCGCTCGTCCTCGGGGCGTGGTGCGTCCGCGGTGCCGGCACCCTGCACCCGGGCCGCCCGCTTCGTGATCTTCATGCTCATGCGACGCACCGCGCCCCCGAGCCCAAGGAGAATGCTTCAAGCCTCACTGCTTGTCCTTCGTCCGTGGCCTCCGTCGTGTTTCCACAATACGGAAGTCATTTTCCACTGAGTGAAGATATTGAACGCCGCGTCAGATCATCTGTCAACCCCCTGCACGACGAACGGCTCAGCGGGGGACCGCTGCCGCCGCCGAGCTTCCGGGTTCGGCGGGCGGCTCGCCGTGCGAATACGCGCCGATGGCGCGCACGAAGACGAGGAGCCACGCGAAGAGCAGGCCGGCGACGATGAACTCGGTGCCCGTCAGGTTGAAGTAGCCGATCGGCACCCACAGGACGACCGCCACGAGAATGCCGATCACGACGAACAGCGAGAACCCGGCGACCTCGGCGGGCAGCCCCGGCAGCAGCCGCACCGCGCACAGCACGAACACCACGAAGATGACGACCATGCCCGACGCGGCGCCGACGTGCAGGGGCACGCTCACGGCATCGGGCACGACGCCGGCGACGATCAGGCAGATGCCGATGCCGGCGAACAACCAGGCGAGCGTGCGCACGCGCCCGGCCGGCGCGACGCCGCGTGCGACGAGCCCGAGCTCGAGGTCGTGCCCGACGTAGTTCGCGAGCACGGTCATCACGAGCCCGGTCAGGATGAGCGCGAGGTTGAACCGATACGCCGAGCTGTCGTCGACGTTGCCGAGCTGCGAGAAGTGCAGCTGCCACCACGACTCGTCGGGCGAGCTGAGCATGCTCGCCATCGTGCCGATGAACAGCACGAGCGTCGCGAGCGTCGCGAGGCCGTCGGTCGTGACGCGCGCGCCCGACAGGGCCGCCGCATACGTCGCGGCCGCCGCCGCGGCGCCCGCGAGCGCTCCCCCGCCGAGCGCGTCGACCGTGAGGCCCCGGAACCCGAGCTGGAACAGGTTCGCGACCGCGAGCACCACGAGATAGGCGAGCATCGCCATCGCGAGCGACATCGCGAGGAGGTCGATCAAGCGCTTCACCATCGGCAGCCTGCGTCGCCACAGCGCGTGTCCGCGCCACGACTCGATGATGAAGGATGCCGCGAAGGCGAGCCCGGCGCACGCCGATGCGATCCACCCGGCGAGGTTGCCGAGCGACGGACCGCCGCCCGCGAGCGACCACCGCGAGCCCGCCATGACGACGACGGTGATGAGCAGGCCGCCGACGAGGGCGGCGAGGCCCCAGCGTTCTGCCCGGGCCTCGACCCGCGCCGCCGGACTGCCCGCGATCGCGTCGCGACGCGCCGGATGCGAGTGCGGGATCACGGCGCCTCCTTCGCGAACGGTGCTCGGGCGGTGACGCTTCGATTCTCGACCGCGAGCGCGGCGCTGCCGCTGATGCCGCGCGGGAATCCGTCGGTCCGGGCTACTCCCGCTCGATCGGCATCCAGAGCTCGGTGGTCGCCGTGCTGAAGTCTTCGGCGCGGTCGACGACGGCGACGATCGACGGGCCGGGTCGCAGTCGCCACGGGTTCGAGGGGAACCACTCCGATGCCGTCGCCGCCCAGGTCTTCTGGAGTGCCGCCGGGTACGGGCCCGACGTGCGGAACACCGCCCAGGCGCCCGGTGCGACGTCGATCACGTCGAGCCCCTCGGGCACCGGCGTCGCCGCCTCGACGGCCACGCCGTGCAGGTAGGTCAGTTCGCTGCCCTCGCGATAGTCGGCGTCGACCTCGGCACTCACCTGGAGGAGGCCCGACGGCTCGGTCTCGCCGATCGCCTTGAGCCGGGCGTGCTCGGCCATGGGCAACGAGGCGATGTGAGCCTGGATGTGCGGATTCACCCCCTCGTGGATGAGCGGCACGCGAGCGGCGTGGCCGACGAGGCGGAAGCCGGGGCGATCGGCGATGCGGGTGTCCATGGTGTCGTTCCCTTCGACGGTCAGGCGGAACCTGAGTTTCGGTTGTGCGCGAAGGGGGCCGCCGTGACGCCGGACCTCTGCGGGCGAGGCGCCGTGCACGGCGCGGAACGCCCGGCCGAAGGCCTCGGTCGAGCCGTACCCGTAGCGGACCGCGATGTCGAGCAGCCGGTCGCCGTGGAGGACGTCGGTCGCGGCGACCGTCATGCGCCGGCGCCGTACGTAGTCCGACAACGGCAGTCCCGCCAGCGACGAGAACATCCGGCGCAGGTGGAACTCGGTCGTGCCGAGACTCCGGGCCAGCGCCGCGATGTCGAGCTCGTCGGACAGGTGCGCCTCGACGGTGTCGACGAGCCGGTTGAGCAGAGCGATCACGGTTCTCCCTTCACGCTCCAGCCTGCGCGTCGCGCCCGCCCGGCACCCGATCGTTCGGGTTCGATTCGATCATCGCGGTTCGCCGCGCGACCGCGGCCTGACCTCGTCCAGGAGATTCGGGTCTGGATCCGGGGTCAGGCCTTCGTTCGACGGGCGCGCTGTCGGATGATCCCGAAGATCAGGGTGCCGACGAACAACACGATTCCGATGATGGCGAGCCACAGCAGACCGTCGAAGGCGAAGCCGACGATCGACAGCACCACCCATGCCACGAGCAAGATCACGAGTACTGTCCACATGTTCGAGACGATACGCCGATCCGCACCCGGCCGAAATGGGACTCACCCGGACGAAACACGAAGCACCCGAACAATACAAGAAGGCCCCCGACAACCGATCAGGAGCCTTCGCGAATTCAGTTCTTCAAACAGCCATTCGAGCGGAGACGGCGGGATTTGAACCCGCGGTCCCCTTACGGGGACTCCACCTTAGCAGGGTGGTGCACTCGACCGGACTATGCGACGTCTCCTCGCGGGTACGCAAGCGCACACGCGACAGCCATCATAACCCGACGATCCTCCGAAAGACGATTCGAGCACCCTCGACGAGCTTCGGCGAGCGGCGGTCTACTGGTCTTCGAGCGTGCGGCCCGCGGAGCACCGGGTCTCGGCGGCGGTCTGACCCGTGACGTCGCTCGGCAGCGGCTCGGTCGACGGGGTCGGCGTCGGCACCTCGGCGGTGTCCTCAGCAGGTGCCTCTTCGCCGCTCTCCTCGGTCGCGAGCGCGGCCGTTCCGGCCTCGCCGTCGGTCCCGGTCTCTTCGGCCGGCGGCGCACTGGGGTCGCCGGACGACGCGAACGTCGCGTCGTCGGCCGTCGGGTCGAAGGTGACCGGGGTGTCCTGCTGGAGGGCGAGGTTCACGATCTCGGCCGAGTCGCTCGGCACGACGCCACCGTCGCTGTAGCCGGTCGGGTACTGGATGAAGGCGATCTTCGAGAGGTCGACGTCTTTCATCGCCTTCGCGATCGAGACCATCGTCGTCGGGTCGGCCATCGTGTCGGAGAGCTCCATGTTCGCGAGCGCCGCCTTGGCGATCGAGTAGAGCGCGACGGGGTCGCCGAGCGTGCCGCCGTCTTGCAGCTTGCGCGCGAGCGCCGACATGAAGACCTGCTGGTTCGAGATGCGCCCGAGGTCGGAGCCGTCGCCGACGCCGTGCCGGGTGCGCAGGAACTGGAGCGCCTCGAGGCCCTTGAGGTCGTGCTCGCCGGCGGTGAGGTAGAGGTTGGTGTGCTCGTCTTCGATGGGCTCGGCGACGCAGACCGAGACGCCGCCGACGGCCTCGCTCATCGCGGCGACGCCCATGAACTGCACGGTGCCCGCGAACGGGATGGTGACACCGGTGAGCTGCTCGACCGTCTTCACGACGCACGGCATTCCGCCGTACGACAGCACCGAGTTCATCTTGACGCCGTACTGCTCGTAGAGCGGCTCGCCGGCCGGGTCGGCCGGGTCGACGCACTGCGGCACGTCGACGAACATGTCACGGGGGAAGCTGATGACCTCGACGTGCGAGTGGTCCTGCGAGATGTGCAGGAGCATCGTGACGTCGTTGAGCACCGCGGTCTCTTCGTCGGGGTCGCCGAAGGCGTCGCCCTGGCCCTCACGGCTGTCGCTGCCGATGAGCAGCACGTTCACGCCGCCTTCCATCGCGCCGACGTCGGGCACGCCCTCGAGCACGTCGGCGTTGCCGAGCGACACCGTGGGCTTGAGCGTGTTCGCGAGGTCCCACGCGGCGTAGGCGGCGACCGCGCCGCCCGAGACGAGTGCGACGGCGACGAACGACGCCGTCACCTTCGCGAGCGTGCGCCAGATCGAGTGGCGGCCGAGCCGTCCGTGGCGCGCCACCGCAGGGTTCTTCGCGGCGCGACGCGAGCTGGGTCGCAACGCTTCGTTCACCGTGGTCCTCTCCTGTCGGGTCGCGCGGAGGGCGTGGGATTCGAACCCACGAGGCATTGCTGCCCACTGGTTTTCAAGACCAGCTCCATCGGCCGCTCGGACAGCCCTCCATGCCCGTGCGACCCCCTCCGGGGCGGAGGAGATCGTGCAGGCAGGCCCCGATTCTAGCCGAATTGCGCTCTCGACAGCCTGTCAGTCGCGCCTGAAAGAGCCCTGAGGCGAGTCGGATGCCCCGGTCAGTCGCTGTTTCCAGTGACGCAGCGTACTTCGTTGCCAGTGAGCCCTGTGACGTCGGGAGGCAACTGTTCCTCGGCCGGCGTCGTCGCCGGCGCATCGGACGCGGGCGCCTCCTCGGCGGCCTGCTCGTCGTCGGCGGACTGCGCCTCATCGGCGGTCACGGTCTCCGCGTCCGCGTCGGTCGTCGCCTGCTCGACCGCGGGCGCCGAGGGGTCGGCGGTGCCGTAGCCCGCGTTGTCGTTCGCGCTGGGGTCGATGACGACCGGGCGGTCCTCCTGCAGGGCGAGGTTCACGACCTCGGCCGACTCGGCGGGCTGCACGTGCACGCCGTCGCCGTAGTCGGCCGTCGGGTACTGCACGAACGCGATCTTCGACAGGTCGGTGTCCTGCAGCGCGCGGGCGATCGACATGAGTCGGGCCGGGTTCTGCAACTCCTTCGAGAGCTCCATGTTCGAGAGCACGGCCTTCGCGATCGAGTAGAGCTTGACGGGGTCGCTCAGGGTGCCGCTCGACTGCAGCGTGCGCGCGAGCGACGCGAGGAAGGCCTGCTGGCTCGCGATGCGCCCGAGGTCGCTGCCGTCGTTGGCGGCCTTTCGCGTGCGCAGGAACGCGAGCGCCTCGAAACCCTTGATGCTGTGCGTGCCTGCCGAGAGCTTGAGCCCCGAGTCGCGGTCGTCGATCGGGTCGGCGAGGCAGACCTCGACGCCGCCGACGGCCTCAGACAGGGCGGCAACGCCCTTGAACTCGACGACGCCGGCGACCGGGATCTTCGTGCCCGTGAGCTGCTCGATCGTCATCGCGATGCACGTGAGGCCCCCATGCTCCAGCACGCTGTTGAGCGGCACGCCGGACATCGCCGACAGCGGGCCCGAAGCCGGATCGACCGGGTCTGGGCACTCGGGCACCGGCACGATCATGTCGCGCGGGAAGCTCACGACCTCGACGTGCGAGTGGTCCTGCGAGACATGCAGCAGCATGTTCACGTCGTTGAGAATGCCCGAATCCTCTTCGGGGTCGCCGAAGGAGCCGTCGGCAGGGCGCTTGTCGCTGCCGACGAGCAGGAAGTTGAGGCCGCCGTCCATCGCACCGATGTCGGGCACCCCCGCGAGCATGTCCTCGCTCGCGAGCGAGGCACCCTGCTTGACCGAACCGACGAGGTCGACGGCCGCGTAGGCGGCCACCGCGGTCGCGCTCACCGCCACCACGGCGACGACGGATGCCACGAGCTTCAGGGTCGCGCGCGGCCCGGTGTGCCGCGGCAGGCGCCCGTGACGCGTCGGCTCGGGCGCGCCGACCGGCGCCGCGGCGTCGCCCGGCTCCTCGGTCTGGTGCTCCACGTCGTCCCCTCCCGACCACACGAGTCTATTTGCCGCGCCCCCACGCGGCCTGTGCGTCTTCCCCGGTCAGGGCAGCGTGTCGAGGATCGACGCGAGTCCGGCCTCCTCGACGGCGCCGGTCACCTCGCCGGCCGCCGCCCGCACCTCATCGGGCGCCTGGCCCATCGCGACCGCGCGACCGGCGGCCCCCGCCCAGGCGAACATCTCGAGGTCGTTGCGGCCGTCGCCGACGGCGAGCACCCGGTCGGCCCGGGCCCCGAGCCATCCGCGCACCCGTTCGAGCGCGGTCGCCTTGTTGACCCCGTCGGGCGCGATGTCGAGCCACGCCGTCCACCCGATCGCGTAGCTGACGTGGTGCAGGCCCATCTGGTCGACGATCTCGAAGAACTCGTCGAGCCCGTGCTCGAGGCTCGTCACGACGACGCGGGTGGCGCGCTGGTCGAGCAGTTCGTCGAAGACGACCTCGCGGGCGTTCTCGAGGTTCCACTCGGTCATGCCCGCGGTGTAGAGCCGGTATCCGTCGGGGAGTTCGACCATGAACTTGCCCGACGGCAGGAACGCCCGGATGCGCTCCAGCACCGCGGTCGGGTCGAACGTCTCGACGTGCTCGCGCGAGTACCCGCCCTCGGCGGTGTCGTCGCGGCGCATCGTGATGGCGCCGTTGGCGCACACCACGTACTCGGGCGTGAGCCCGAGCTGTTCGAGCACCGGCCGCGTCGTCGCCCACGAGCGACCGGTCGCGAGCGTGACGAGGTGGCCCCGGTCGGCCGCAGCGGCCACGGCGTCGGCGACGAGATCGTCGATCGTGCCGTCTTCGTGCATGATCGTGCCGTCGACGTCGAGCGCGACGAACCACTGGTCAGCCGCGATCTCGCTCGCCGTCGCCTGCTCGCTCATCGCGCGACGGGCTCGAATCGCTCGAGGCCGCCGAGATAGCCCCGCAGCGCCTCGGGCACGATCACCGAGCCGTCGGACTGCTGGTGCGTCTCGAGGATCGCGACGATCCAGCGGGTCGTCGCGAGCGTGCCGTTGAGGGTCGCGACCGGCGCGGTCTTGCCGCTCTCGGTGCGGTGGCGGATGTCGAGGCGGCGGGCCTGGAACGTCGTGCAGTTCGAGGTCGAGGTGAGCTCGCGGTACGCGTTCTGCGTCGGCACCCACGCCTCGATGTCGTACTTGCGTGCGGCGCTCGAGCCGAGGTCGCCCGCCGCGGTGTCGATGACGCGGTACGCGAGCCCGAGGCTCTGCAGCATCTCCTCCTGCCACGCGAGCAGGCGCTCGTGCTCGGCCTCGGCCTCGGCCGGGTCGATGTAGGTGAACATCTCGAGCTTGTTGAACTGGTGCACGCGGATGATGCCGCGCGTGTCCTTTCCGTGCGAGCCGGCCTCGCTGCGGTAGCAGGTCGACCAGCCGGCGTACCGGATCGGGCCGTTCGACACGTCGATGATCTCGTCGGCGTGGTAGCCGGCGAGCGCGACCTCGCTCGTGCCCGTGAGGTACAGCTCCTGCTCTGGCAGGTAGTACACCTCGTCGGCGTGGGCGCCGAGGAACCCGGTGCCGTTCATGATCTCGGGACGCACGAGCGTCGGCGTGATGAGCGGGGTGAACCCTGCGGCGATCGCGCGGTCGAGGCCCATGTTCATGAGGGCGAGCTCGAGGCGGGCGCCGACGCCCTTGAGGTAGTGGAAGCGCGCGCCCGACACCTTCGCGCCGCGCGGCATGTCGATCGCGTCGAGCAGCTCGCCGATCTCGAGGTGGTCGCGCGGCTCGAAGTCGAACGCGGCGATCTCGCCGACCTCGCGCAGCACGATGTAGTCGTCCTCGCCGCCGGCGGGCACGCCGTCGATGACGATGTTGCCGAGCTTCTGCACGGCGAGCGTGAACTCGGCCTCGGCGTCGCTCACCGCCTGGTTCGCGGCCTTGACCCGCGCCGCGAGCTCTTGCGCCTGGGCGACGAGCGCGGCCTTCGCGTCTTTCGGGGCCTGGGCGACCTGCTTGCCGAACGCGTTCTGCTCGGCGCGGAGCGTCTCGAAGACGGTGATCGCGGTGCGGCGCGCCGAATCGGCGGCGACGGCCTCGTCGACGAGCGCCGAGGACTCGCCACGGAGCTCCTGCGAACGCTTGATGAGGTCGGGGTTCTCGCGGAGCAGCACGGGGTCGATCACCCGAGCAAGTCTAGCCCGCGGCATCCACGGGTCTTCAGCGAACTCCCGCGCGCAGGTGCCGTACCGTTGGCAGTGTGACGGCCCAGCACCAGACCAGCGCGGATGGCTCGGAGCCGCGCCCGCGCGCGGCGGTCATCAGCAACCCCACGAAGTCGGGGGTCGATGCGCTCCGCGCCGCCGTCGAGCGCGCCGAGGAGCGGCAGGGGTTCGCCCCGTCGCTGTGGATCGACACCACCGAGGACGACCCGGGCAAGGGCATGGCCCGCGAAGCGGTCGAGGCCGGCGCCGACCTCGTGATCGCGGCCGGCGGCGACGGCACCGTGCGCTCGGTCGCGGCCGGGCTGCGGGGCACCGGGGTCCCGATGGGCATCGTGCCGCTCGGCACGGGCAACCTGTTCGCGCGCAACCTCGACATCCCGGTGAACGACGTCGACGACGCCGTGGTGCTCGCGTTCGCCGGGCTCGACCGGGCGGTCGACGTGCTCATCGCCCGCGTGCGTCGGCCCGACGGCAGCACGGAGGCGCACGCGTCGCTCGTGATGGCGGGCATCGGCATCGACGCGACGATGATCGCGAACACGAATCCAGACCTCAAGAAGAAGGTGGGCTGGCTCGCCTACGTCGACGCGGGCCTGCGGGCGCTGCCGAACTCGGAGCCGTTCCGCATCGTGCACCGCCTCGACGGCGGCCGGCACCACCGGTCGAGGGTGTCGAGCATCCTCGTGGCCAACCTCGGCTACCTGCCGGGCAACCTCGAGCTCATCCCCGACGCCGAGATCGACGACGGCCGCCTCGACGTCGTGCGGCTGCAGCCGCGCAACCTGTTCGGCTGGCTGTTCGTGTGGCGTGTCATCGCGTGGGAGAACCGGGTCATGCGCAAGACCGCGATCGGCCGGCAGGTGCTCGACCTCACGGGTGGCAACCGCCGGCAGGTCGTCGCGTACTCGCGTGGTCGCAACGTCGACCTCGCGATCGAGGGCGGGCCGCAGGAGTTCGAGATCGACGGCGACGAGTTCGGCACCGTCGTCGCGGCGCGGTTCGAGGTCGACCCGGCGTCGCTCGTCGTGCGCGTGCCGCGCTGACCGCTCCGGTGGTCGAGTAGCGAAGCGAGTCGAGACCCTCAGCCGAGCATCGATCCCTCCGCCGACGAGGAGGCCTTCGGGTCGGGGAGCCGACGCATGCGCAGCGCGTTCAGCACGCCGAGCAGCCCCGCGAGGATGGGCACGATGAGCGCGACCTGCAGGGCGATGAACCGCGAGTCGGTGTTGATGCGCAGGATCTCCTCCTGCACGGCTGGCGGCTGGTCGACGAGGAGCTCGGCGAGCCCGGTGTCGGTCATGATCTCGGCGTCCTCCTCGAGGACGGTCGAGACCTGCTGCGCCTCCTCGGCGCTCAGCACCGTGCTCGACTCGGCGCTCGCCGTGAACGTGAACGCGAGCGTCGCGAGCATGATCGCCCCCGCGAAGGCGAGTCCGAACGAGAGACCGAACGAGCCGGCCGCCGAGTTGACACCCGCCGCCTCGCTGACCCGCTCGTCGGAGATCGGCGACAGCGTGTAGTTGTTGAGCTGCGAGACGAGCAGGCCGAGGCCGCATCCGGCGACGATGAGCGGCAGCGTGAGGTACCAGCCCGAGTCGGCGATCGGCACGATCGGCACGAGCACCCCGACGCCCACGACGACGAGGGCGAAGCCCCACAGGATGATGCTCGCCGGCCTGCGTCTCAGCCCGCGGCCGGCCAGCAGGGCGACGACGAACATGCTGAGCGAGAGCGGCGCGATCGAGAGCCCGGCCTGCAGCGCGTTGTACTCGAAGACCATCTGCAGGTAGATCGGCAGCACGATCATGGTGCCGCCGAGGGCGATCTGCTGCAGCAGCTGCCCGCTCGCCCCGGTGCGGAACATCTTCGACTCGAAGAGGGCCGGGTCGAGCAGCACGGGCTTGCCGGCGCGCTTGCGGTTGCGCAGCCAGAAGACGAGGAGGCCGAGGCCAAGCACGCCGATGCCGATGATGAGGCCGACGTAGCCGCCGCCCTCCTGCCAGACGAGGATGCCGGTGACCACGCCCCCCATTCCGATGATCGAGAGCAGCGCGCCGACGATGTCGACCGACCGATCGCCGTGATACGGCACATCCTTCACGAGCCCGATGCCCGCGAGCACCACGGCGATGATGAGCGCCTCGAGCGCGAAACCGACCCGCCACGAGAGGAAGGTCGTGATGAACCCGCCGAGCAGGGGCCCGACGGCGGCGGCGATCGCCGCCGAGGCGCCGACGAGCGCGTACACCCGCTTCTGGTGGTCGCCCTCGAAGTTGCCGTGGATGAGCGACTGCATCGCAGGCAGCAGCAGCGACGCGCCGATGCCGCCGATCACCGCCCAGAAGATGATGATCGCGGTGAGGTCCTGCGCGAACACCATGGCGATCGCACCGATCGCGTAGCCGAGGAGGCCCAGGACGTACGCGAGCTTCCGGCCGATGAGGTCGCCCGTCTTGCCGCCGATGAGGATGAACGCCGCCGAGACGAGGGCCTCGAGCGCGATCGCGCCCTGCACGCCGCTCACCGTGGTGTCGAGATCGCGCACGACCGCGGAGATCGACACGTTCATGAGCGAGGTGTCGACCACGAGCACGAACATGGCCATCGCGAGCAGGAGCGCGAGCTTGCCGTTGAACCGCCCTTCGGCGGTGCCGCGAGAGTCCATGGCTCACTCAAGCACACCCGCGGCCGGGCCGGAAGGGCCCGCTCCGGTTCGAAGCGGTCCGAAACGGCGCGCAGACGGGGGCGGGGCCGGCCGGCCGGCCGGTCCCGCCCCCGGTTCGCGCCTGCGTCAGCCGCAGGTCACGATCGCGTCGGCCCAGTCCGCGCGGTCCCACCATTCGGCCTGGCCGGCGGGCGAGCCCGCCGCGTTCGGGTCGACCACGAGCTCGAGCCGCTCGACACCGGTGACGTCGACGTCGACCTCGGCGGCCAGCCCCTTCGTCATCGCGCCGCTGTCGTAACGCACCTCGCCGTCGGCGACGACCCGGAAGATGACGTTGGGCGATGCCCCCGCCTTGTTCATGATGTCGTCGATGCCCACGACCGCCGCGAACGCCGAGCACTGCCCGCCGAGGTTGAATCCGATCGTGGTCGGCGAGTTGACCCCGAGCCCCTTGCCGTACTCGACGCCGGCGAGCCGGATCGGCTTGCCGTCGCCGTACGCGGCCTCGCCGATCTCGGTGTCGCGCTCGATCGGCCCGTAGGCCGCGTTGAGCGACACCAAGGCGAACGGCAGGTCGGAGAGGAAGTGCTCGCCCGCCGTCGGCGGCTCGGGCACGTCGGGCACGGTCGCGTCGTGGGCCTCGACCGCGCGTCCGGCGAGCTCGACGATGTCGCCCTCGGGCTCGGTGAGGAACGCCGAGGTGTCGGTCGACGCCGTGAACTCGGCGCCGACGGCGTACCAGTCGATCGACGCCGGGGCCCTGCCGGTGTCGAAGGCCGTCTGGATGCTCGCGAAGAACCGCTCCCACCGGTCCTTGTAGTAGGTGCTGACGAGACCCTGCCACTCGCGGTTCGCGTAGTCGTTGAGGCCGGCGTCGACGGCGCTGCGGTCGCCCCACGTCGTGACGATCGACCGCGCGTCGAACTCGAGCCGGTCGGCCTCGGCCGCATCGGCGCCCGCGGCGCGTGCGTCTGCGATCCAGCGGCCGAAGAGCGTCTGCGGCTGCGTCGCGACGATCGCGTCGAGCAGGTCCATGTTGCCGAGCCACTCCTCGCTGAGCCCGGTGAAGGCCGCCCGGTCGCGCATGCCGTAGGCCTGCTGCAGCTGCGGCAGCAGCACCCGCGAGGTGTTCGAGGTCACCTGGCGCGCGACATCCATGAGGTCGTACCGGTAGCTCGCGTTCCCGCCCGCGGCGGGAGCGGCGGCGAGCAGGTGGTCGAGCGCCTCGGCGAACCGGTCGGGGTCGTACGAGAGGCTGCCCGGCGACCAGGTCGCCGCGGCGCTCGCCGACAGCGACGGGCGGGCGCCGTAGAGCCCGTCGTGCGCCTCGCTGTAGCCCTCGTTGTCGGGCAGGGTGTAGGCCGTCTCTGCGAGAATGCGCCAGGCCGCCTTCAGCTCCGGGTCGTCGACGCCGTACCGGCGCTCGGTCCAGGCGTCGAACCACGCGTTCACGTCGACGGGGCCGTCGCGCCACGCGAGACCGGCGAAGAAGTCGATCGCGGCAGGGTTGTTGAGTCCGCCCTCCGGCAAGGCCGCGATGCCGTCGACGCGGCTGCCGTCACGGTTCAGCCACTCGTCGAACAGCTCGTTCCACTTCGCGAGCTCGGCACCCATCGTCGTGTGCCCGCCGAAGTTCCAGATCGTGCCGAACGCGTACGGCACCCCGCTCCACTTGGCCTCGAGGTCGCCGCGCGCCCAGCGGTCCGACAGGCCGTCCACGATGAAGGTCGTCTCGGGATCCACCGCAGCGGCGACATCCTCGGGCGGGTTGTTCTGCCAGCCGAGCAGCACCCAGGTCGCCCCGGGCTGCGCCGTCTGCAGGGCCGTCTCGATCGCGCGCGTCGCGGCGGGCACGTCGACGCTGCCGCGGCGGCCGCCCTCGTGCAGCACGTCCATCTTGTACGCGTTCGAGGCGCCCAGCTTCTCCTCGGATGCCTCGTAGAAGGCCTCGGCGACCGCCGGGAACACGGCCGAATTCGGGTCGAGCCAGCCGGGGCGCTGGAACCCGACCCAGCCGCCCTGCGGCTCGACGCGCGCGTCGGCGTTGCGGTCGGCGAAGTCGGTCGGCACGGTGCCGAAGTACCCGGGCAGCACGGGGGTCATGTCGAGCTCGCGCAGCCGGTCGGCGATCTTGCGACCGAGTTCGGTGCGCTCCTCGAGCAGCGCCTCGCTCGTGCCGGCCGGATAGCCCGACATGTTCTGCAGCAGCCACCAGGGTTGGTGACCCGGCAGCGGGGTCCACGCGCGGGCCTCCTCGGCCGAGTAGCCGAACTGCTCGAGCACCTCGGCGTAGACCGCTTCGGAGCCGACCGGCATGAACACCTCGTTGAAGCCGAGCGCGGCGAGTTCGTCGATCTCGCGCTCCCACTCGTCCCAGGTGCGGTAGGCGCCGGTGTAGCCGTCCTCGGTGTCGTTGCCGTAGAACCGGTGGCTGACGTTCGACGTCGCCGTGATCGGCTCGGCGGGCAGGGGCAGCGCCGCCTCGGGGTCGAGGTTGCGCACGTTCCACGAGACCGACTGGCCGATCGTGGCGAGGTAGGCGTTGACCCCGGCGATCGCCGTCGCCGAGTCGGTCGCCGCAACGCGCACGTGGTTGCGCTTCGAGGTGATCTCGTAGGCGTCGGCGCCGTCGGCGGACTCGAGCATCGCGAGATCGAACCCGTCGGATGCCTCGCCGAGCAGCCGCTCGACGGCGTCGCGCGCGGGCTCGAGGCCCGGCGCCGTCTTGGGCGGCACGTCGAGCTTCGCGTCGCGGGCAGGAGGCTCGGCGTTCGCCGCGCCGGCGGTGCCGGTCGTCAGCAGGAGTGCGGTCGCGATCGTGGCGAGCGGAGCGAGGGCCGCTCGTCGACGTCGTCTGGGCGTTGGGTGCATCATCGGGCCTTTCGCCGGTCGTTCGGATGCGGCGCGGATCGCGCCGCCATCCCGACCCAATCAGACCTCCGACCTTTACGCAAGGTCTTAACGTAAAGTCTCGGCTAAACTAATCGCCGGAACGGAGGCCGCATGAACGACCCGATCGTCGGCACCGCACGACTCAAGCGCTACAACACCGCGAGGGTGCTCGACGAGCTGCGCTCCGGCGGCGAGCCGGTGCGCATCGTCGAGATCGCGGAGCGCACCGGCCTCACCCGCTCGACGGTCGCCACGATCATCGAGGAGCTCGACGCCGACGGCTGGCTGCGCCGGCACGACCCGCTCGGCGCCCTCGGGCGGCCGGCAGCGCGGTTCTCGGTGACGCCCGAGCGCTTCCACGTGCTCGGCGTCGACATCGGACTGCACCGCGTCGTCGCCGAGGTCGCCGACGCCGCGGGCGCCGTGATCGCCGAGGCGAACGCCCTCCACGAGGTGCACGACGGCCGCGAGCTGCTGCGCCTCGTCAACGCGACCGTCGACCGCGCCCTCGCCGCGGCGGCCCTCGAACGCGGCGGCATCGCGGCAGTCTCGGTCGCGAGCGTCGGCATGATCGACCGCGCCGAGGGGCGCGTGCGCGTCATCCGGGGCATCGACGCGTGGACCGACCTCGACCTGACCCGCGAGCTCGGCCGCGGGTTCGGCGTCGACGTCGACCTCGACAACGACGCGAATCTCGCCGCCCTCGCCATGTCGGAGCTCGACGACTGCCCGCCGTCGTTCCTGACGGTGCAGTGGGGCGAGCGGCTCGGCGCCGGCCTCGTGCTCGACGGTCGGCTCTACCGCGGCCCGCTCGGAGCCGCCGGCGAGATCGGCGCGCTCATGGTGACCGACCCGTGGAGCGGCGAGCGCGCGACGCTCGAGGCCGTGGTCGGCGCCGAGCACATCGACGAGATCGCCCGGCTCGTCGCGGCGAGGGACCCGTTCACCCGACTCGCCTCCGAGCTCGGCGCTGAGGCCGCCGCCGCCCACGTGTTCGAGCGGGCCAACGACGGCGAGCGCGCGGCCACCGAGATCGTCGACCAGCTCGCCGACGTCGCCGCGCGGGCGCTCGCGCCGATCCTGCTCGCGCTCGACCTGCACCGGGTCTACGTGACGGGCGGCATCGCGCGCGGCGGCGATGTGCTCACCGCCGCCCTCGAACGACGGCTCACCGCGATCGGCGCCGCACCGATCGAGGTGCGGTTGTCACCGTTCGCCGAGAACACGGTGGTGCGCGGCGCCGTCACCGCCGCCGTGCGGTCGGCCTGGGAGTCGGCGCTCGACGGCGGCCTCGGCTCCGACGCGCGCACGAGGGCGCGGAGTTCCGCCCGCTGAGCGCGGGCTCAGCTCGACTGCGTCGATCTCGCCGCAGGACGGCGCAGCGCGCGGTGCGCCTCGTGCACGACGACCGCGACGACCGCCGCGACGACCGTGAGCGCGATGGTGCCGATGACCGCCTGGGCGAACTGGCCGCGGGCCATCGCGTCGAGCTGCGCCTGCTGCGTGTCGTCGACGACCATGCCGTTGCCGTCGACCACGATGCCCGAGTTCAGCACGATGGTCTCCTGGATCGCGCCGATCAGTCCCGGCATCGCGATGAGGCCCGCCGCGGCGATCGCGACGAGCGCCCACCACGCGGCCGAGCGCGCGAACCCGTTTCGCGGGGAGTCCGCCTCGCAGAGCCGGGCCGCCATCGCGGTCACGACGACGAGTCCGACCCCACCCGCCATGAGCAACGACGGCGACATCGCCCAGCCGAGGGTGCGCAGCAACTGCGCAGTGGGATCTTCGGCCGGTGACGGGCTCGCGTACCAGCTCGTGTCCGCGTTGGTGAGCCAGCTCAGCCAGGCACCGATCACGGTGACCGCCCCGGTGACGGCCCACCCCGCAGCGAGCCACACCCAGGTACGGCGTCCGAGCGGCTCTGCCGCGGGCTCCGGCGCTGGACCGAACCCATCGTCCTCGTCGGGCATCCCCGTGTGGACAGGTGCGGAATCGAGCGGGTCGCGCCGCACTGGATCCGAGCGGCCGGAGTCGTCGTCGCGCTCGAGGTCCGCCGCGTCGTCGCGATCCGGTTCGAGCACCGCGAACAGGTCGAGTTCCTCGTCGGTGTCGCGTTCGACCGGCACGCTCTCGGCCGGGGATGCGACCGATGCCGTGCTCGCCGCCGACGACGCCTCCGAGACGATCGGTGCCGCGGTGCCGGACGTCCCAGTGCCCGACGCCGTCGCCGCGACGGTCGGCTCGACGCCCTGCGCACGGCCCGCGGCCGAGGCATCCGCCCCGTGCCCGTCATACCCGCGCTGGAACCGCGCGTCGTAGCGAGGGTCGATGCCCTCGCGTGCCCCGGTCATCGTCGACCCCCTCCGTGAGCCCGCGCCGCCGTCAGGCGCCGTCGGGTTCGCCGCTCAAGAGCCCGCGCAGCCAGTCGCGGGCCTCGATGAAGATCTCGTCATCGTACTTCGAGTGGTACTCGATCTCGCGCCGGTCGGCGCGCGGATAGGAGCCGAGGAAGATCACCTTCGGCGAGTAGCGGCGGAGGCCGAGCAGCGCGTCGGCGACCCGCTCGTCTTCGACGTGCCCCTCGAGATCGATCACGAAGCGGTACCGGCCGAGCGCGTCGCCGATCGGCCGCGACTGGATGAGCGAGAGGTTCACGCCCCGCGTCGAGAACTGCTCGAGCATGTCGAGCAGCGCGCCCGGCTCGTCGTCGGGCAGTTCGACGATGAGGCTCGTCTTGTCGGCGCCCGTCGGCGCCGGGACGACGCGCGACCGGCTCACGAGCACGAAGCGGGTCACCGCGTTGGGGTTGTCGCCGATGTCGCGGGCGAGCACGTCGACGTCGAGGTGCTCGGTGATGCCGGGCGGGGCGACGGCCGCGTCGGCCTGCGCCGATTCGAACAGGGATGCCGCGGCCTGCACGTTGCTCGTCGCGGGAATGTGCCCGTGGTTCGGCAGCTCGCGCTCGAGCCAGCCGCGCGACTGCGCGTACGCGACGGGGTGGGCGTTGACGACCCGGACCTCGGCGAGCGTCGTGCCCGGGCGGGCGACGAGCACGAAGTTGACCGGCACGAGGTACTCGCCGACGATGCGCAGGCCGGGCACGGTCGCCAGTGCGTCCTGCGTGGCGCTCACTCCCCCGTCGATCGAGTTCTCGATCGCGATCATCGCGGCCGTCGAACGGCCCTCGACGACGTCGGCGAGCGCCTCGCCGACGTTGTTCACCGGGCGCCAGTGCTTGCCCGCCGCCTCGGGCACCTGCTTCAGCGCCGCCTCGGTGAAGGTGCCCGCCGGCCCGAGATACGAGTACGTCTCGTGAGGGGGCGTCGCCGAGGCATCCGTCGTCATGCGCCAAGCCTAACGAGCGGGGCGGGAGCCGACTGCGATACTGCCCACGTGGAGACCGCGGCGATCACGAGGGCCGTGCCGGGCGATGCGGAGCGGCGCATCGCGCTGCGCCGTATGAAGCGCGTCGCGACGAGCCTGCTCGCGGTGGCCGCCGTCGTGTTCGCAGTGTCGTTCGCCCTGCAGGACGAGATCGCCTGGATGGGCTACGTGCGCGCCGCCGCCGAGGGCGCGATGGTCGGCGCGATCGCCGACTGGTTCGCGGTCACGGCGCTGTTCCGTCATCCGCTCGGACTGCCGATCCCGCACACGGCGATCATCCCGCGGCGCAAGGACGAGATCGGGGCGAGCCTCGGGGCCTTCGTCGAGCACGAGTTCCTCTCCGACGAGGTCGTGCTCGGCAAGCTGCGCTCGATCGGCATCTCGCGGCGGGTCGGCGGTTGGCTCGCGGCGCCCGAGAACGCCGAACGGGTGACCGCCGAGGCCTCCGTCGCCGCACGCGGCGTGCTCACGATGCTCGGCGACGACGACGTCGAGGACGTGATCGAACGCCTCGCCCGCCGCCACCTGTTCGAGCCCGAGTGGGGGCCGGCGATCGGCCGCATCGGGGCGCAGCTCGTCGCGGCCGACCAGCAGCGCGCCGCCGTCGACGCCGTGCTCGAGAAGGCCGAGTCGTGGCTCGCCGGGCACCCGGAGGCGTTCGGGCGCATGGTCTCCGAGCGGCTGCCGCGGTGGGTGCCGGGCTTCGTCGACCGCCTCGTCGACGACCGCGCGCATCGCGAGGTGCTCGCCTTCGTGCGCGCGGTGCGCGCCGACGACGCGCACCCGCTGCGCCTCGCGATCGACCGCTACCTCGCGGAGCTCGCCGACGACCTGCAGCACGACCCGGCCATGATCGCCCGGGTCGAGCGGCTCAAGGCCGAGCTGCTCGCGAGCCCGCGCGTGCGCGAGTTCGCGGGCGAGGCGTGGGCCGCCGTGAAGGCGACCCTCGTCGACGGGCTCGCCGACCCCTCGAGCGAGCTGCGCACCGGACTGCGCGCGGCGATCGTCGAGGTCGGCACCCGCCTCGCGACCGACGACCCCCTCGCGGCGAAGGTCGACGACTGGGTGACGGATGCCGCGGCCTACGTCGTGCGCAACTACCGGCACGAGATCGCCGGCGTCATCACCGAGACCGTCGAGCGCTGGGACCCGCGCGAGACGACCGAGAAGCTCGAGCTGCAGGTCGGGCGCGACCTGCAGTTCATCCGCATCAACGGCACGGTGGTCGGCGCGCTCGCGGGCGTCGCCATCTACGCGGTCGCGACGGGCGTGCACGCGCTCGCCGTCTCGATGTGATGTCCCGGCCGGTGGCGGGCGCAGTCCCATTCCTCAGGTGAGTCCCGCCCCATGCGGGGCGGACGCGTCGAACGATCGCGGCCCGTCTGCGGGACGCCCGGTCCCTCCCGCATCGCGGGGCGCGGTGCCAGACTGGGGGGCATGCACGAGCGAGCGGGAACCCCGGCCATCGAGTCCGACCTCATCGACGTGGAGGCGCTCGTCAGGGCGTACTACGAGCTGAAACCCGATGCGTCGGTGCCCGGGCAGCGCGTCGCGTTCGGCACCTCGGGCCACCGCGGCTCGTCGCTCACGACGAGCTTCAACGAGCACCACATCCTCGCGACCACGCAGGCGATCGTCGAGTACCGCGCGGCGCAGGGCATCACGGGCCCGCTCTTCATCGGCGCCGACACCCACGCGCTCAGCGCCCCCGCCCAGACGACCGCGCTCGACGTGCTCGTCGGCAACCAGGTGCGGGTGCTCGTCGACGAGTTCGACGACTACGTGCCGACGCCGGCGCTCTCGCACGCGATCCTGACCTGGAACAACGACCCCGCGAAGCGCGCGGAGGGCGAGGCCGACGGCATCGTCATCACGCCGTCGCACAACCCGCCGCAGGACGGCGGCTTCAAGTACAACCCGCCGCACGGCGGACCGGCCGACAGCGACGCGACCGCGTGGATCGCGGCGCGCGCGAACGAGCTCATCGAGGGCGGGCTGCGCGGCGTGAACCAGGCCGAGCCGAGCGGCGTCGAGACCTACGACTTCCGCGGCGCGTACGTGGCCGATCTGGCGAGCGTGATCGACATGGAGGCGATCGCGCGCAGCGGCATCCGCATCGGCGCCGACCCGCTGGGCGGAGCCTCCGTGCACTACTGGGCGGCGATCCGCGACCGATACGGGCTCGACCTCACCGTCGTGAACGAGCGCGTCGACCCGACGTGGTCGTTCATGACCCTCGACTGGGACGGCAAGATCCGGATGGACCCGTCGAGCCGCAACGCGATGGCCTCGGTCGTCGCGAAAGCGGGCGCGTACGACCTGCTCACCGGCAACGACGCCGACGCCGACCGGCACGGCATCGTCACCCCCGACGGCGGGCTCATGAACCCGAACCACTACCTCGCGGTCGCGATCGAGTACCTGTTCGCGCACCGACCGGGCTGGCGCGACGACGCCGCGATCGGCAAGACGCTCGTGTCGAGCTCGATGATCGACCGGGTCGCCGCGTCGCTCGGCCGCCGCCTCTGGGAGGTGCCGGTCGGCTTCAAGTGGTTCGTGCCCGGGCTCGTCGACGGCTCGGTCGGCTTCGGCGGAGAGGAGAGCGCGGGCGCATCGTTCCTGCGCTTCGACGGCACCGTCTGGACGACCGACAAGGACGGCATCCTGCTGTGCCTGCTCGCGGCCGAGATCCGCGCGGTCACAGGCAGGTCGCCGTCGGAGCTGTACGCCGACCTCGTCGAGCGCTTCGGCGAGCCCGCCTACGAGCGGGTGGATGCCGCGGCGAACGCCGCGGAGAAGACCGCCCTCGGCCGACTCGACGGCGACGCGATCGCCGCGACTGAGCTCGCGGGAGACCCGATCAGCGCGAAGCTGTCGAAGGCGCCGGGCAACGACGCCGCGATCGGCGGGGTGAAGGTCGAGACGGCCGAGGCCTGGTTCGCCGCGCGGCCGAGCGGCACGGAGGACGTGTACAAGATCTACGCCGAGTCGTTCAAGGGGCCCGAGCACCTGAAGCTCGTGCAGGCCGAGGCGAAGCGCATCGTCGACGGCGCGCTCGACGTCTGACGCCTACTTCAGCGAGAAGTAGGTGACTGAGCCGCCCGACGCGAGCGCCTCGTCGACGTCCCAGTAGTCGGCGTCCTTCGTGTGGCCGCCGACCCAGATGCGGGTCGTGCCGCCCGAGTGCACGACCCGGGTCACGACGGCCGTGTGGTCGCGATCGCCCGAGTCATCCCAGTCGAACTGGGCGATGTCACCGACCTTGACGAGGCCGCGCTGCGAGTCGTCGAGCGCGGTGGCGAGGTCGGTGCGGCCGAGCAGGTAGTCCCGGAGCGCGGTCGAACTGGCCCAGCTCGGCGACATGGCGCCGGTCGCGTGGTCGTAGTACCAGCCGTCGTTCATCTTCCAGCCGCGGGCGATGAGCGACTGGCTCGTGAAGTTGGCGCAGTCGACACCGCTCAGGACGGTGTACGCGTCGGAGTTGTAGTCGCTCCAGTGGGCGAGCACGTAGCCGACCTGCGCGTCGATGCGGGGGTCGGTCGTGTAGTTCAGCGTGAGCGCGGTCGGCGCCTCGTTCGTCGACGCCTCGACGATGCCCGAGAGGTCGCTCGTCGACGCCGACGGCACGTCGACGCCGGCCGCGACCGACGCGGCGGACGCCTCGACGGGGACCGGGTTGCCCGCGGCGTCCGAGAAGCTCACCTCGACGCCGCCGAGCGAGTCGGCCGACGTCGCCGGCACCGCGAACGTCACGGTGCCCTCGTCGGCCGCGACGATCGTCGCAGCGGTTCCCGCGACCGTCACCCCGCCGACCTGGTCGAGTCCCTCGCCGGTCACGGTCACCTTCGTGCCGCCCGTGAAGGGCACCGACGCGGTCGAGAGCCCGCTCGTGATGGTCGGCCGCTCGTCGGCCAGCGCCGCCGTCGAGACGATCTTGTCGCGGGCCGCCGCCGCCTCCGGCGATGCCGCGCGGACGGTGCTCGTCGAGCCCGGCACGCCGCCCGCGGTCACGGCGATCGCCGACCCGTCGGGAGCGATCGCCGAGGCGACGGCGCCGAAGGCGGTCACGCCGAACAGCGCGGTCGTCGCGCCGAGCGCGACGAGCCGGCGCGCACCGCTCGACGGGCGTCGGTTGCGCGCGTGGTCGGCGCGGTGCCGCGGGTGGCGGTCGCCCGGGTCGGTACCGGGCGGGTCGGGCGTGGCGGCCGTGCCGGCCGTGGTCGGCCGGGCGGGCCCGTCGGCCGGCCCGACTGCACCGTCGCCGTGGCGACGGGACGTCGGCGGGCCCGGGTTACGGGGAACGGAACCCGGACCCTGCGGCGTCCCGGCGTCGGGAGCCTCCGGATCGGCCGGCGCCGCGTCGGGGGACGCTGCGGCACCGGCCGATGCGTCGCGACCGCGCATCGCGGCCACGAATCCGCGACGAGCCTTCGCGGGACGGGAGGGCTCGGCCGTATCGGGCGCGGCCGAGTCCTCCCGGGTGCCGACCGGTTCCACCGCGTGCTCGAACGAGTCCCCCTCGCCGTCGCCGTCGACCGTCGCCTCCGCGCCTTCGGCGAGGAGTGCGGGGTCGATCGCGCCCGGCGCGCGGAACGTCGCGCGCCGGCGCTGCGGCATGGGGGCAGGCGGAGTCTTGGAGATTCGTTTGAACACGGGATGGGTTCCGGTCGGCGTTTCGGGGGACACGAAACCTCACCACGCGAGTTTGTGAGGAACCCTCTCGAACTCTGGGAGGACGATGAGAGCGATCTCCCAACACCCTGCACGCGACGTTGCGGACCCCGTCGTCAACTGTTCTAATAGTCATAGAACAGTTGTGAAAGGAGTGTCGCCGTGCTGATACGCGTCGACCCCGCGAGCGAGACACCGATCTTCGCCCAGGTGGCCGCATCGGTGCGGGCGGATGCCGCGGCCGGGCGCCTGCGGGCCGGCGACAAGCTGCCCTCGGCACGCGAGGTCGCCGCCTCGCTCGGCGTGAACCTCCACACGGTGCTGCGGGCCTACCAGTCGCTGCGCGAGGAGGGCCTCGTCGACATGCGCCGCGGTCGCGGCGCGGTGGTCACCGAGGCCGTCGAACCGCTCGCGCAGCTGCACCACGACGTCGCGACGCTCGTCGCGCGTGCCAAAGAGCTCGGGCTCTCCCCCGACACCCTCGCCGCCCTCGTGAAGGAGACGTACCGATGACCGCATCCGACGATGTCCGCACCGCCCGCCGCCGCTACCTCGTGGTCGGCTGCGCCGTCCCGGTCGCGCTGACGCTCGTCGCCGTCGCGCTCATGCTCGCCTGGCTGCCCGAGATGCCCGCCACCGTCGCGACGCACTGGAGCAGCACCGGCGAGCCCGACGCCTTCGCCTCGGCGTGGACCGTTCCGGTCGGCACCGCCGTGCTCGGCCTGGGGCTCACCGCGTTGTTCGCGACGATCATGCTCACGGGCACGCGCGACGGGCACTGGGGCCCGATGATGCGACTGCTCGGTGCCGCCTCGCTGGCCACCACCGTGCTCGTCACGGTCGGCATGACCTGGTCGTTCGGCCTGCAGCGCGGCCTCGCCGATCCGCACGACGCCCCGGGCATCGGCCTCCCGATGCTCGTCGCGCTCCTCCTCGGCGTCGTCGCGGGCGCGGCCGGGTGGTACGCGCAGCCGAACGTCACGACCGGCGCCCGGGCGACCCGGACGATCGAACCGCTCCGACTCGCCCCGGGCGAGCGTGCCGTCTGGGTGAGCACGACCACGATGTCGCGCGCGGCGATGGTCGCCATCGTCGCGAGCATCGTCGCGCTCGCGCTCGGCACCGTCGTCGTCGCGGCCACGGGCTCCCCGGCCTGGTGGGTGATGCTCGGCGTCACCGTGCTGCTCGTGCTGCTCGCCGCGACGACGTTCGTCTTCCGGGTGCGCGTCGACGATCGAGGGCTCACCGTCGCCTCGGCGGCGGGGGTGCCGCGGTTCGGCGTTGCGCTCGACGATGTGGCGTCGGCGGCGGTCACGACGGTCAACCCGACCGCGGACTTCGGCGGATGGGGCGTGCGGCTCGTGCCGAACGGGTCGTTCGGCATCGTGCTCCGCGCCGGCGAGGCGTTGCAGGTCACTCGCCGCGACGGACGTCGCTTCACCGTGACCGTCGACGACGCCGCGACGGCGGCGGCGCTGCTCGAGGCCCTCAGCTCGCGGGTTCGCGGGGCTCGGAACTGACGCGGGCGCGAGCCCGTGCGCGCAGGCCGGCCACGACGAGCGGCAGCAGCACGAGCGCGCCCACGAGGCACACGCCGGCGAACCCGCCGAGGCCGAGCACGAAGCCGCTGAGGGCCGCCGCGACCGCCGCCGAGAGGTTCATCGCCGCATCGGTCGCGCCCTGCAACGGCACCCGGATCTCCTGCGAGACGGAGTCGGTCACGAGGGTCGAGCCGCCGATGAGTCCGCACGACCAGCCGAGTCCGAGCAGGCCGAGCGCGAGCGGCACGAGCAGCATGTCGTCGGCCGGCGCGAGGATGCCGATGAGCGTCGCAGCGGCGAGCACCCCGATGCCGATGAAGATCACCCGCTCCGATCCGATGCGGTCGGCGAGCCACCCGACGATGGGGCTGGCGCCGTACATCCCGACGATGTGGATGCTGAGCACGACGCCGACCGCCGTCAGCGAGAGCCCGTGCGCCATCATGTGCACGGGCGTCATCACCATGACGCCGACCATGACCGTCTGCGAGCAGACGATCGCGAGGATGGCGAAGAGCGCACGGGGGTTGCGCGCGGCGATGCGCATCGCCTGCCACGATCCGATGGGCTTCGAGGCGCCGCCCGCACCGGCCGCTCCGGTCGGCGTCGGGGATGCCTCGTCCGCCCCGGCGTCGCTCGCGAGCCGCCCGGCCTGCGGCAGGCGCAGGAGCGCCGCGACGAGCAGCGCGGAGAACGCGAACGCGGCACCCGAGAACAGGAAGGGGCCGACGAGCGCCGGCAGCCCGATGGCCTGGCCGACGGTGTCGCCGAGGTCGGAGAGCAGCGGCCCGGCGACCGAACCGAGCGTCGTCGCCCACAGCACGAGCGACATCGAGCGCGCCTCGAAGCCGGGCGCAGCGACCTCTGTGGCGGCGAAGCGCGCCTGCAGGCCCGCCGCGGTGCCGGCCCCGAACGCCATGAGCCCGAGGAACACGAGCGGCACGAACCCGCTCACGGCGGCGACGATGACGAGCACTGCGCCGAGGCATCCGAGCGCGTAGCCCGTGGCGAGCGCGACGTGCCGCCCACGCCCGACGGCGAGCTTCGCGAGCGGGATCGCCGCGATGGCCGCGCCGAGCACGCTCGACGACTGGGCGAAGCCCGCGAGGGCGACGACGCCGGTGAGTTCGTCGACGAGGAGGGCCGCGACGGCGATGCCCGAGGCGACGCCGACGCCCGCGAGCAGCTGGTTGACGATGAGGACGGTCAGCGAGATCCCGCGGTGCGGCACCGGCGTCACCCGCGCCGTCGTCGGCTCGGGTGCGCTCGGCGCATCGCTCATCAGGCGCCGCCGCCCGGTACGCCGAAGAACTCCTCGAGCGTCGTGATGCCCTTCTCGTGCATCTCGGTCGCGAGCGGCACCCCGACGTAGCGGAAGTGCCACGACTCGTGCGGGTAGCCCGTGATGTCGACCTTGTCGGCGGGGTAGCGCAGGATGAACCCGAATCGCCAGGCGTTCGCACGCACCCATTCGCCCTCGGCGGAGTCGTCCATGCACTCGAACGTGCAGCCGCCCTCGGTGCCGATGTCCATCGCGAGGCCGGTCTGATGCTCGGAGTGCCCCGGCGGGGCGGTCGTCGGGTCGCTGCCGTCGCCGTAGAGCTCGACCTGCGTGTCGTAGCTGCGGTAGGCGCTGTTCGAGGCCAGGTAGAAGTCGGCCTCGTCGGCCGCGGCGGCGAACATCGCGACGACCGCGTCGGACGCCTCCTGGCGCATCTCGGGCACCCAGCTGTGCGCGACGGGCACCTCGACGAGGTCGTCGGGAACGTAGTCCTGCGGGTTCAGCGGGCGCACCTGGTTGACGACGACCCAGATGCTGGCGGGGTCGTCGAGCGAGTGCGCCGTGCGATCGAAGGTGTCGACGCTCGCGGGCGGCGGCGCGGTCGCCGGCGCCGGCCGCGGCGTCGCACTCGCGGAGCCGGATGCCTCGGGGCCGCCGCCGGTGGCGCCGGCCGAGCCCGAACCGGCTCCGGCGACCGCGCCGACCACGACGACGCTGATCGCCGCGAGGATCGCGATGAGCACGAGTGCCACGGTCATGCGCCGTCGCTGCACCGCCTCGTCGACGGCGGGAGGATCTGCGGGTTCGGACACGCTGCCGATTCTACGCGCGGCGGGCATCGCCGCCGCCCCGGGCGGCGAACACCCACCGCGGCCGCGGCGCTGTGAGAGCGCTCTCTTGACAGCAGCAGAGATCGCGTCGTAGAGTCACCTTCCGAAAGTGTGAGAGCGCTCTCACAATAGCGAGAGAGCGCTCTCTTGTTCCTGCATCATCCCCCATTCGACCACGCACACAAAGGAGTGACCGTGAAGCTTTCACGACGCACCCGGGGCGCCGTCGCCATCGCCGGCGCGGCATCCATCGCACTGCTGGCCACCGCCTGTTCGACCGGCGGTGGCGCGAGCGCCGAGGGCGAGGACATCACCCTCACCGTCACCACGTTCGGCACCCAGGGCCTCGAGGGTCTGTACGAGCAGTACGAGGCCGACCACCCCGGCATCACCATCAAGGCCACCAACATCGACACCGGCGGCAACGCCCTCACCGACTGGCAGACGAAGCAGGCTGCCGGCGCGGGCCTTCCCGACGTGCAGGCCGTCGAAGAGGGCTGGCTGTCGAAGGTCATGCAGGTGAGCGACTCGTTCACCGACCTGCGCGACTACGGCGCCGACGACCTCAGCGACCAGTGGGTCGACTGGAAGGTGAAGCAGGCCACCGACGCCGACGGCCGCATCATCGGCTACGGCACCGACATCGGCCCCGAGGGCCTCTGCTACAACGGCAAGCTCTTCGAGGAGGCCGGCCTGCCGAGCGACCGCGAAGGCGTGGCCGCCCTCTTCGGCGGCGAGGATGCCTCGTGGGAGAAGTTCTTCGAGGTCGGCAAGGCCTATCACGACAAGACCGGCAAGGCGTTCTACGACCAGTCGGGCTTCGTCTGGAACTCGATGGTCAACCAGCTGCCCGAGGGCTACTACACCGCCGACGGCGAACTGAACGTCGAGGGCAACGCCGAGCTCGAGGCCCGATGGGCCCTGCTCGCGCAGGGCGCGGCCGACGGCCTCTCGTCGAACCAGACCCAGTGGGACTGGGGCGGGGGCAAGGCGTTCACCGACGGCTCGTTCGCGACCTTCGTCTGCCCGGGCTGGATGCTCGGCGTGGTCAAGGGCCAGGTCGAGGCCGGCGGCGGCGACGCCACGACCGGCTGGGACTTCGCCGACGTCTTCCCCGGCGGCGCGGCCAACTGGGGCGGCGCGTTCCTGACGGTGCCGACCACCTCGAAGCACCCGAAGGAGGCGGCCGAGCTCGCCGAGTACCTGACGAACGCGCAGTCGCAGGTCGCGGCCTTCCAGGCCGCCGGAACGTTCCCCTCGAACGTCGAGGCGCAGGCCGACGCCGGAGTGACCGGCGAGAGCGAACTGACCGCGTTCTTCAACGACGCACCGGTCGGCGAGATCCTCGGCTCGCGTGCCGAAGGTGTCGTGGCCCAGTACAAGGGACCGGACGACTCGGTGATCCAGGAGCAGGTCTTCGGCCCCTCGATCCAGGAGCTCGACTCGGGCAAGGCCGACGGCCCGACCGCGTGGCAGCACGCGCTCGACCTCCTCGACCAGCTGGTCCAGCAGTAGTCCGACCGGCGAAGTGAACGCGGGCCCTTCGGAACGCTCCGAAGGGCCCGCCTCACGAGAGGAACCCCGAATGACTTCGACCATCACGCCGCCGGCGGAGGCGGCATCCCCCACGCCCTCGGGCGGCGCGAAGCACGACCGCACCGCGCACCGCACCGCACTCACCACCCGGCAGCGCCTCAGCCGCTGGGACGTGAGGTACTCCCCCTACCTCTACATCGCGCCGTTCTTCGTGCTGTTCGGACTCGTCGGGCTGTTCCCCCTCGGCTACACCTTCGTGGTGTCGCTGAACGACTGGAACCTGCTCACCGGCCCGGGCGAGTGGGTCGGCCTCGAGAACTTCGCCGCGGAGCTCCAGGACCCGCTGTTCTGGAACTCGCTGTTCAACACGTTCAGCATCTTCCTGCTCTCGGCGGTGCCGCAGCTCATCGCGGCGATCGTCATCGCCGCCGTGCTCGACCAGAACATCCGCGCCAAGACCTTCTGGCGCCTGTCGGTCATCCTCCCCTACGTCGTGACGCCCGTCGCCGTCACCCTCATCTTCAGCAACGTCTTCGGCGAGAAGTACGGCCTCATCAACAACCTCCTCACGACGATCGGCGCCGATCCCGTGATGTGGAAGACCGAGACCCTCCCGAGCCACATCGCGATCGCGACCATGGTCAACTGGCGCTGGACGGGCTACAACGCGCTCATCCTGCTCGCGGCGATGCAGGCCGTGCCGAAGGACATCCACGAGGCCGCCGCCATCGACGGCGCCGGCGCCGTGCGCCGCTTCTTCTCGGTCACGATCCCGAGCATCAAGCCCACGATCGTCTTCGTCATCATCACGGCGACGATCGGCGGCCTGCAGATCTTCACGGAGCCGAAGCTCTTCAACGCGACGAGCTCCGTGCCCGGCGGGCCGCAACGGCAGTACCAGACGACCGTGCTCTACCTCTGGGACCTCGCCTTCAACCGGCAGGACTTCGGCAAGGCCTCGGCCGTCGCATGGCTGCTCTTCCTCATCATCGTCGCGATCGGGCTCGTGAACTTCTGGCTCTCGCGGCGCATCGCGGGAGCCGAGGCGAAGCGCACGAAGCGCAGCACCCGACGCAGGCTCGACGCCCACGCCGCGGCGCGCGCCGAGGCATCCGCCCTCACCGCCCGGGTCGGCGCCGGAGGCGTGACCGGGGCCATGGTGGCCGAGCCGATGCTCGACGACCCAGATCTCGACGAACCACGTCCGGAGGAACGCGCATGACCGCCACGAAGGCCGTCGTCACCCGCGACGCGATCAAGCCCGCGCGGTACGACGCACCCCGCAGGCGCTCGCTCGGCATCGAGCGCCGCCCGGGCTGGCTCACCTACACGCTGCTCGGCGTCTTCTTCGTCGCCGGGGCGTACCCGCTGTACTGGTCGTTCGTCATCGGCTCGAGCGACAAGTCGGCGCTCACCGACACCTGGCCGCCGCTCCTGCCGGGCGGCCAGTTCTGGACCAACGTCGGCGAGGTGCTCGACACCGTGCCGTTCTGGCTCGCGCTCGGCAACTCGATCATCGTCGCGAGCGTCATCACGCTCTCGGTCGTGAGCTTCTCGACGCTCGCCGGCTACGCGTTCGCGAAGCTGCGGTTCCGCGGCCGCGAGGGGCTCATGGTGTTCGTGATCGCGACGCTCGCGGTGCCGACCCAGCTCGGCATCATCCCGCTGTTCATGCTCATGAAGCAGTTCGGCTGGACGGGCACGCTCGGCGCCGTGATCGTGCCGACGCTCGTGACCGCGTTCGGCGTGTTCTTCATGCGGCAGTACCTGGTCGACGTCATCCCCGACGAGCTCATCGAGGCGGCGCGCGTCGACGGGGCGTCGATGATCAGCACGTTCTGGCACGTCGGCGTGCCGGCCGCCCGCCCGGCGATGGCGATCCTCGGGCTCTTCACCTTCATGACGGCGTGGACCGACTACCTCTGGCCGCTGCTCGTCGTGCCGCAGAACCCGACCCTGCAGGTGGCGCTGAGCCAGCTGCAGTCGGCCCGCTACGTCGACTACTCGGTGGTGCTCGCGGGCGCGGTGCTCGCGACGCTGCCACTGCTGATTCTCTTCATCATCGCCGGCAAGCAACTCATTTCAGGGATCATGGCAGGAGCAGTCAAGGGATGACCATCGGACTTCGAGAGGACCTGTCCATGACCGACACGTCGACGGCCCCGGCGCGCGCGTTCCCCGAGACCTTCCTGTTCGGTGCGGCGACCGCCGCCTACCAGATCGAGGGCGCCGCGTTCGAAGACGGCCGCACCGCCTCGATCTGGGACGCGTTCTGCCGGGTGCCCGGCGCGGTGATCGGCGGCGACCACGGCGACGTCGCGTGCGACCACTACCACCGCATGCCGCAGGATGTCGCGCTCATGCGCGAGCTCGGACTGCAGACGTACCGCTTCTCGGCGTCGTGGTCGCGGGTGCGCCCCGACGGCGGCCCCGTGAACCCCGCGGGCGTCGACTTCTACTCGAGACTGGTCGACGAGCTGCTCGGCGCCGGCATCAAGCCATGGCTCACGCTCTACCACTGGGACCTGCCGCAGGCGCTCCAGGAGCGCGGCGGCTGGACGGTGCGCGAGACGAGCGACCGGTTCACCGAGTACGCGCTCTCGCTGCACGACGTGCTCGGCGACCGGGTGACCGCGTGGACCACGCTCAACGAGCCGTGGTGCGCCTCGTTCCTCTCGTACACCGGCGGCGAGCACGCGCCGGGGCATCAGAGCATCGCCGAGGGCCTGCTCGCCGCGCATCACCTGCTGCTCGGCCACGGTCAGGTGGTGCGCGAGCTGCGGAGTCGCGACGCCGGGCTCGACCTCGGCATCACCCTCAACCACACGGTCGCCGACCCCGCCGACCCGAGCGATCCCCGCGACCTCGACGCGGTGCGCCGGCTCGACGGGCAGTTCAACCGATGGTTCCTCGACCCGCTGTTCCGGGCGAGCTACCCGGCCGACATCGTCGCCGACATCCGCGAGGCGGATGCCGCGGCCGTCGACCGGTTCGAGGCGGCCGTGCGCGACGGCGACCTCGAGCTGATCTCGACGCCGATCGACGCGCTCGGCGTCAACTACTACCACGGAGACCTCGTCTCGGCGACGCCGCCGGCTCCGGCCGACACCCCGGTGCCGAGCGCCCCCGGCAACCCGCGCCCGACCCGCAGCCCGTACCCGGTCGCTCGCGACCTCTACAACGTCGAGCGCGGCCTGCCGCGCACGGCGCAGAACTGGGAGGTGCAGCCCGAGGGGCTCACCCGACTGCTGCGCCGCATCTGGGAGGAATACGCGGCCGCGGCCGGGGTCGAGCTCTACGTCACCGAGAACGGCGCGGCGTACGACGATGTCGTGTCGACCTCCGGCGGCGCCGCCGTCGTCGACGACGCCGACCGCGAGTCGTTCGTGCTCGCGCACCTCGCGGCGATCCTCGACGCGATCGAGCAGGGGGTGCCGGTCAACGGGTACTTCTACTGGTCGCTGCTCGACAACTTCGAGTGGGCGTGGGGGTATGCGAAGCGCTTCGGCATCGTGCGGGTCGACTACGACACCCAGGAACGCACGGTCAAGCGCAGCGGGCACGCGTACGCCCGCGTCATCCGCGACCGGGCGCTGTGATGGCCGGTCGGCCGAGCGGGCGCGCGGCGCCGCATCGAGACCACGCACCCGCCGGTCGAGGAGCGCGCAGCGCGTATCGAGACCGCGGGCCGCGGCGCCACGCGACCTAGACTGACGACATGGCGAAGGATGCCTCGGGGGGTGCCCCCACGCTCGAGATGGTCGCACGCGTCGCGGGAGTGTCGCGGGCGACGGTGAGCCGCGTCGTCAACGGCTCGCCGAAGGTGAGCCCCGAGGTCGCCGCAGCGGTCAACGACGCGGTCAAGCGCCTGCGCTACGTGCCGAACCGGGCGGCCCGCTCGCTCGCCAGCCGCTCGTCGAACGCGATCGCGCTCGTCGTGCCCGAAGACGTCACGACGTTCTTCGGCGACCCGTACTTCGCCGAGATCGTCAAGGGCATCATGAGCCGCATCGACGACAGCGACTACGTGCTCAACCTGCTCGTCGCCTCGAGCGATCCGCGGCACAAGACGCGTGCCTACCTCGAGTCGGGCGTCGTCGACGGCGCCCTCGTGATCTCGCACCACACGGGCGACGAGATCGTGCTCGCCGATTCGACGGTGCCGCTCGTCTTCGGCGGCCGCCCGGTCGACGGGCTCGTCGAGGGCGCGACCTACGTCGACGTCGACAACGAGGCGGCGGCCGAGGTCGGCACGCGCCACCTCATCGATCTCGGCCGGCGTCGCATCGGGTCGATCACCGGTCCACTCGACATGCGCGCGGGCGTCGACCGGCTCGACGGGTACCGTGCGGCGGTCAGCGCGGCCGGGCTGCCCGACGACCTCGTCGAGTCGGGCGACTTCACCGCCGAGGGCGCCGCGGCCGCGACCCGTCGGCTGCTCGACCGGGTCGGCGCTTCCGCACGCGGGAGCGACGGCCCCGGCATCGACGCGTTGTTCGTCGCGAGCGACCTGATGGCGAGCGGCGCCCTCGCCGTGCTCGCCGAGCGCGGCCTGCGCGTGCCCGACGACGTGGCCGTGGTCGGCTTCGACGACAGTCCCGTCGCGACCCGCACCGCCGTGCCGCTGACGACCGTCGCCCAGCCGTCGGAGGAGCAGGGCCGCACGATGGCGGAGCTGCTCATCCGCCTCATCTCGGGCGACGACGACGTGCCGAAGCAGACGATCCTGCCGACGCGCCTCGTGGTGCGCGAGTCGGCGTAGGCCCCGGCGCCCTCGGCACCGGTCAGGCCCCGGCGAGCAGCCGCTCGACGAACCAGAAGAGCCCGACCGCGGCGACCCCGAGCTCGATCCAGAGCGGCGAGCCCGGCAGCCGGCGACGCAGCAGCACGATGAGCGGGAACGTCACGGCGATGAGCACGAGCTGGGTCAGTTCGATGCCCACGTTGAACACGAGCAGAGCGCCGAGCAGGCCCCACGAGAACGGCTCGTCGATGCCGAGCGCACCCGCGAAGCCGACGCCGTGCACGAGCCCGAAGACGAAGACCACCGCGACCCGCACCCAGTCATCGCGCGAGAACCCGCGGGGCGGCGCGAGCACCGTCGGCAGCACCGTCACGGCCGTGCGCTCGCGGAGGGCGAGGCCCCGGCGCGGGCCGGAGCCCGAGGCGCCGCCCGGGTTCGGGGTGGCGCCCGGCCGGGCTCCTGCGGCCGCAGCGACCTCCCCGGTGCTCGCTGCGTTCCCGCGCCGTCTCAGCAGGCCGTCCAGACCTCCCCGGCTGCGTCGCGACGCCCAGACGCTCCAGAGCGCGACGGCGGCGATCGAGAACGCGATGACCGGCTCGACGAACGCGGGCGGCACGCTCACGAGCCCGAGCGCGGCGGCGATGAACGTCATCGAGTGCGCCACCGTGAATGCCGTCGCGACCACGACGATGTCGCGCAGGCGCCTCGCACCGACGATGAGGGCGATCAGGAACAGCAGGTGGTCGGGTCCGAAGAGCAGGTGCTCGGCGCCGAGGATCAGGAACTCGCCCATCCGCGAGCCCCAGTCCTGCGTCGTCGTCATCGTCGGGCTCGTGTCGGTGTCGAGGTTCGCGACACCGGCTCCCGAGCCGAGGTCGTAGCTGACGATCGTGGTCGTCCTGCCGCCCGGTGCCGTTCCCGGGAACAGCTCGGTGCCGATCCGGTAGACGGCGGCGGCCGCGCCGACCTCAGACCGGCAGTCGGCGTCGATCACGAGCCGGGCGTGCGGCACGCCGTCGCGGATCGTGATCGCGAACGGTTCGACGAGGGTGTTCGGGCAGGCCGCCCCAGCCGAGTCATCCCCCTCGACCGCGACCGAGTACCGCGGCAGGACGTACCCGAGCACCGTGTCGGAGTGGCGCTCGAGCACCTCGGTCGTGAGCTTCAGGGGATCGCGGCCCGACGCCTGCACGTCGGCGTACGCGTCGGCCTCGAACCCGGCGTCGTCCATCGCCCGCGCGCCGTCGGTCGCGAGCAGCACGTACTCGATCTCGAGCACGGTCCGCACGAGGCCGGGCTCGGGTTCGGTGACGTCGGCGAAGACGGTCGCGGCGTAGCTGTGCGCGGCCGCTGGGTCGGCCGGGGCGAGCACGGCCGACGCGAGTGCCCCGACCGCGGCGACCGCGCAGAGGAGCGCACGCACGAGGCGCGCGCTCCCCCTGCGGCGTGGTTCAGGCCGCACCGAGGTCCGCCCAGGCCGGGTGCTTCGCGGTGCCGGGCGCCTCGCCGCGGGTCCACCACTTGGCGCGATAGAGGCGCCCCTCGTGCTCGACGGTCTCGCCGCCGGTGTAGACCCACGACGCGGTCCAGGCCCGCACGATGCCCTTCACGGTGCTCACCTCGACCCCCTGCTCGGCCCAGGCGCCGTTCACCTTGCCGTTCTTCGCGGTCGCCCCGGGCGTCGCCCCCTTGGTCCACCACTGCGCGACGAACACGCGGCCGTCATGGAGCACCCGGTCGCCGGCGACGTACGCGCGGTCGGCGCGCCAGGTCGGCAGCTCTGCGATCGCGACATCCTTCGAGGTCGCCGTGCCGTCGGCGCTGTCCGGGCGGCTCGCCGTCACGGTCACCGCGATCTCGGCGCCGTTGAGCGATCCGTCGACCTGCAGCTGCGCGCCGGTCTCTCCCGCGAGCTCCTCACCGTCCGCCGTCCAGCGGTAGGCGAAGGCGAGGCCCTCGGCGTCCCACTCGCCCGGCTTCGCGAAGAGGATGCCGCCGACCTCGGCGGTTCCCGAGACGCTCGGCTGCACGGTGGCGACCGGCGCGGGCTCCTCGACGGTGACGTCGAACTCGGCCGCGGTGTCGTTGCCGGCGGCGTCGACCGCGAGGTACCGCAACGTGTACGCACCGGCGGCCGGGGGCACGATCGTGCCCGGCTCGAGCGGCACGTCCTCGCCGATGGGCCCCGACGCCGTGATCGTGAGCTCGACCGAGCCCGAGTCGTCGCCCGCGAGGCCGGCGGGCACCGTGTACTCGGTGCCGACCGTCGCGGTCGCGGCGGGCGCGGGGTCGACCTCGACGAGCGGCGGCGTCGTGTCGTTGCTCGTCAGGGCGTGCGCGGCGAGGCGCTCGACCGATGCGGCCGCGAGCGGCTCGCCGAAGATCTTCGCCGTCGCGATGGTGCCCTCGAAGGGGTACTCGACCGTGCCCGACGACGAGATGTCTCCGCCGACGACGAACGACCGTGCTGCGCCCGTCGGGTTCTGCACCTTGCCGCCGCCGGTCGCGGTGGCCGTGCCGGCCTCGCGGCCGTCGACGAACACGCGCAGTGCTCCCGACGCGGCGTCGTACGTCGCCGCGATGTGCGACCACTGCCCGGCGGTGACGGCGTTCTCGGCACGGGCGACGACGTACTTGCCGCCGACGCGCACCCACAGCTCGGGCGAGACCTTGCCCGGCTGCGTGCCGGGCAGCATCTCGAGGGCCTGCCCCGCACTCTGCGTGTTCGAGATCATGTCGCGCTCGGTCGTGATCGCGGGCACCTTGACGACCGACTCGATCGTGAAGCCGTCCTCGGTCTCGGCGTAGTCGCCGTCGGACCATGCGATGCGCGAGCCCTGGGCGGAGCTGCCAGTGAACGTCGCGACCTCGGTGCCGAGTGCGGCGTCGACCGCGATCGGCGCGTTGCCGGCGGTGATGGCGTGCGCCCGCGGCGACCGGTCGACGGGCTTGCCACCGACGTAGTCGAGATCGAGCAGGTCGGCCGCGGGGAGCGGCTCGAGGAGCCGGGCCAGCTCGGCCGATCCGTTCGCCGCGGTCACGGTGAACGAAGCCTGCGACTGGCGGGCGGCCGCGTCGGTGACGACGTAGGCGAGCGTGTGCGCGCCCGCCACGCTCGGCGTGAACGTGTACCGGCCGTCGTCGGTGCGCGCCACCTCGACGACACCCCCCGTCGGGTCGGTCACCTCGACGGCGACCTTCACCCGGCCCGAGTTGTCGACCGCCTGCGGCGCCGGGGCGATGTAGGGCCGACCGACGACCGCGGAGGCACCGGGCGCCGGCCGCTCGGCCTCGACCTGCGGCGGCGTGGCGTCGATGAGCTTGAGCTCGCGGTTCGCGACGCGGTAGACGTTCTTGTCGCTCAGCGGCGTGCTGTAGATCTCGACGCCGGCGATGCGGCCGTCGAGCGTCGCGTCGTCGAGGGTGCCGCTCGCGTTCGCGTCGCCGCCGATCGCCATGTAGCGCGCCGCGGTGTTGCTCGGCTTGACCGGGAACGAGACGTCCTCCGTGGTCACCGCCCTGATGCCGTTCACGTAGAGGCGGGCGTCGGTGCCGTCGTACCAGCCGGTCACGTGGTACCAGGTGCCGTACTCCAGCTCGACCGACGGACGAGGGCTCGAATACCAGAATCCGAGCTCGTACGTCGTGGCCGACGCCGTTCGCACCGCCTCGAGGCCGACGCCGCCGCCCTGCATGCCGCCGAACACGTCGACGTATCCGCCGACGGGCTTGTCGATCGCGTCGAGCTTGAACGTCGCGTCGATCGTGAAGCCGTCCTGCAGCTTCGCGTAGTCGGCGTCGCTCCAGGGCGCGGTCTTGAACGCGGTGGCCGCGTCCTGCTCACCGACCGCGACCTGTGCGCCGAGGTCGGCGTCGTCCGCGACTCGGGCAGCGCCGCCTGCGGTGAGGTTCCACGCCTTCGGCGAGGCATCCGCGGCCTTGCCGTCGGCGAAGCCGACATCGAGGAGATCGGCGGTCGGCACCTGCTCGCGCAGGTCGTCGAAGGTGAGCATCTCGGGGTCGAACGGCGGCTCGACCGGGCCGGTCGAGCCGGTCGTCGTGAACCGCGCCGTGAGCGCCGTACCCTCCTTGCCCCACGCGTTGATCGGGGTGACCCGCACCTCGTACTGTCGCGACGGGCGCAGGTTCCACACCTCGTGGTTGCGGCTCGTCGGCATCGGCAGGTTGTAGAACCCCGACCACTGCAGGAAGGTGTTCACGGTCTGCCCGGTCGCGACGTCGACCGTCGTGTAGCGGTACTTGTGCACGATGTCCTGCACGGTGTTCGGAGCGGGCACGGCCTGCGGGAACGCGACCATCGCCTTGTCCTCGCCGATGCCGTCGACCGTCACCGCGGAGCCCGCCTTCCACTCGGGCGCCTTCGAGAGGCTCGCGCGGTGGGTGTTGTTGAGCGGGAAGCGCTCGTCGTACGTCTTCGTCGTGTCGACCGAGTCGGCGACGTCCCACGTCCACGTCTGGTCGATCCACTGATCGGCGAGCAGGTCGTAGTTCCTGATCGTGACCTTCGAGCCGGTGATCTCGACGACCGCCGTCTGGCGGTTGTTGCCCGCGTCGTCGGGCGTCGTGTCGTTCGATCGGCTCGTCGGGCTCGTGCCCACGACGCCCGACTCGAACTCGTAGTACGCGAGCGGCGGTGCATTGACGGTCGTGAAGCCCTTGTCGGCCTTGTCGCCGGCACGGTTCTCCTGGCCCTGCCAGACCGACGTCGGGATGTTCTGCGGCGTGTGGATGTGCCCGCCCCAGACGACCGCCTGCGGGAAGTCGTCGAAGACCGACTGCAGGGTGTTGCCGCAACCGCTCGAGAGGCCCGTGCCGTACCACTCGTTCGAGACGTAGTGCGTGCACTGCAGCGGGTGGTGCACGAGCACCATGACGGGCTTCGTCGGGTCCTCGGCCGTGGCGGCCGCGAGTCGCTGCTGCAGCCACGAGGCGGCGTAGGCGTAATTGCCCGAGCTCGCCGACGACGGCTTGCCCGTGACGGGGTCGAGCGTGCCGGCACCCGGCGAGACGGTGATGAAGTGGTAGCCGTCGATCGTGTAGTCGGCGTTCGGCTTCTGGCCGCCGGTGGCCTGGGTGAACAGGTCGTACGACGAGATCGCGCTGACGTCGTGGTTGCCGAGCGAGGCGACGAGGTCGATGCCGAGGCCGGCCTTCGAGTCGATCGTCGACTTCAGCCCGGCGTACTCGCTCGCGGTCGCGGTATTCGTCAGGTCGCCCACGAAGAGGGCGGTGCCGACGTTCTCGGCGGCCCAGAAGTCGTACGCCTCGGCGAGCTCGCTCCAGTTGTTGTGGATGTCGCCGATCGCCGCGAAGCGGATGTCGGGCTCGCCGTCGGCGGTCGCAGGGGCTTCGACGACCGACTCGGTCGACGACGGCCCGGATGCCTCGGCGGAGGGCTCCTCGGACGCCGGCGCACCGGCCGGGGCCCGGGTCGCATCTCCGCCGACCGTGACGGTGCGCGTCTCCTCGGTGATGCCGCCCTCGGCATCGGTGACGGTGAAGGCGACCGTGTACTCGCCCGCGACGGCGGGCACGAAGCGGTAGGCGCCGTCGTCGCCCGGGCTCACAGCGGCCACGACGCCGTCGGGGCTCGTGACCGAGACGACGAGGTCGCCGGCCGCACCGGCCCCGCCGGTGAAGACGACGGTGTCGCCGACGACGGCGTCGGTCGGGCCGGCGATGGCGACGGGCGCGTCGGCCGCGCCCGCTGCGGTGGCGGCCGACTCGGCGTCGCCGTTCGACGGCGCGACGGCCGATGCGGTGGTGGCGGGCGCGGCCTGCGCCTGGGCAGGCGCGGCGGCGATGCCGGTGAGGAGCAGCGTCGCGGCGGCGACGGAGGTGACCACGAGGGCCGACCGACGCCGGGATCGGCGGGGAACGGCGGAATCGGACGGGGGGACGGCGGGCTGCGACACGATATGTCCTTCGAGTGACCTGGGCCGGAACGGTGCCACGAAACCGAGCCGAGGTGGCCGCCGGGTGAACGTGAGGGGACCGCGCGGCGGCGGATTCGCGAGCGGGGCCGGATTCGTCGGCCCGCTGCGCACAGTGGGTGCGCGGCCCGGTCGTGGCCGGGTCTCAGCCGGCGTCGGGCAACTCGGCCGTGCCTGCGGCCTGCGCCTCGAACGAGATGGTGTGCGGCAGGTACCGGTCTTCGCCGCACTCGACGGGGCGCCCGTTCGCGGCGTACGTCTCGCGCCGCACCTGCAGCATCGGGCTCGAGCGTCGGACCCCGAGCAGCCGTGCGTCCTCGCTCGATGCGGCGACGGCCTCGATGCGGTGGTTGCCGTGCGTGATGACGATGCCGGCGTCGGCGAGCCGTCGCGTGGTCGAGTGCGCATCGTCGGGCATGCGTGCGACGTGCGGCATCACCCACGGCGCCCAGGTCGAGCGCTCGACCATGACGTCGCGCCCCTCGAGCGTGCGCACGCGGATCATGTGCAGCACCTCGTCGCCCGTGCCGATGCCGAGCAGCCGCGCCTCGCGCGGAGTCGCGCGTCGGACCTCCCTCGCGACGACCCGACCGCCCGACGCGCGGCCCTGGGCCTCGGCCCACTGGGTGAACGAGCGCATGCGGTCGAACCCCTGGGTCTTCGCCGCCTGCACGAACCAGCCCGCGCCGCGGCGCGACTCGACGAGGCCCTGGCGCGCGAGCGCGGCGAGCGCGCTTCGCACGACGCTGCGCGAGGAGCCCTGCGCCGCGGCGAGCTCGAGCTCGCTCGGCAGCCGAGTGCCTGCCGGCAGCTCGCCCGACACGATCCGGCGACGCAGGTCGCCGATGAGGTCGACCGACCCGGTCACTCGAAGACGACCCCCGCCACCTCGGCGAACCGTCCGCGCATGACGGCGATCGCATCGGGGTGTTCGTCGACGAGCACGAACCGGCGGCCGAGGGTCGCGGCGACGGCGCCGGTCGTGCCGGACCCCGCGAAGAAGTCGAGCACCCAGTCGCCCTCGCGGGTCGAGGCCTGCACGATGCGCCGCAGGATGCCCTCGGGCTTCTGCGTCGGGTACCCGGTCTTCTCTCGCCCGGTCGGCGAGACGATCGTGTGCCACCAGACGTCGGTCGGCAGCTTGCCGAGCTCGGCCTTCTCGGGGGTCACGAGGCCCGGCGCCATGTACGGTTCGCGGTCGACCGCGGTCGAGTCGAACCAGTAGCGCTCGGGGTTCTTCACGTACACGAGGATCGTGTCGTGCTTCGTCGGCCAGCGCCGCTTGGACTTCGCGCCGTAGTCGTACGCCCAGATCAACTCGTTGAGGAAGCACTCGCGCCCGAACAGCGCGTCGAGCAGCACCTTCGCGTAGTGCGCCTCGCGGTAGTCGAGGTGCAGGTAGAGCGTGCCGTCGTCGGCGAGCAGGCGCCAGGCCTCGACGAGTCGCGGTTCGAGGAACGCCCAGTAGTCGTCGAAGCGGTCGTCGTAGCGCAGCAGGTCTCCGCGGATGCGCTCGTAGCGCTTGCCCGCGAACCCGGTGATCGTGTTGACGGTGTTCGCCGCGCCCGGCTCGGGCTCCGAGTCATCCGCCTCGACCTGCCGCACGTGACGCAGCGACTGGCGCGCCTGCACCCGGCCGGTGTTGAACGGCGGGTCGAGGTAGATGAGCGTGAACCGGCCGTCGGGCAGGGTGGGCAGCACCGCGAGGTTGTCCGCATGGATGATGCGGTCGGGTTCGTCGGAGGCCACGGGCTCCAGTCTGCCAGTCGACCGCTCCGCCGGTTGCGGTAGCGCCCGCCGAAGTCAGCCGGCGTGCTCGTGCGCGTGCGCGTCGGCGATCTCGCGGCCCGCGGCGGGGTCGGATGCCGCGGCCGAACCGACGACGTCGGCGACGGCGCCGCGCGAGTGCACGACCTGCCCGCCCACCAGCGTCACCTCGGCGTGCTCGGCGAGGAGGCCCGCTGGGTCGTGCTCGTGCGCGTAGAGGTCGCCCGACCACACGACGAGGTCGGCGTCCATGCCCACCGCGAGTCGCCCGCGCGACCCCTCGAGATGCCAGGCCCGCGCACCGTGCACCGTGTAGGCCTCGAGCGAGCGGTCGACGCCGACCCGCTCCCCCGCGGTCCAGGCGTCGGTGCCGTCGAGCGCCGCACGGGTCGCGGCCGAGAAGACGCCGACGAGCGGGTCCATCTCGCCGACCTGCCAGTCGCTCGAGAAGGCGACGGTCGCGCCCGAGTCGAGGAGGCTCCTGAAGCGCCAGGCGCGGCTCCAGCGCTCTTCGCCGACGTTCTCCATCCACGTGCCGGCGACGAGGTCGGGCGAGCAGTGCCGCGGCTGCATCGCCGCGGTGACGCCCAGCTCCGCGAAGCGCGGCAGGTCGTCGGGGTGCAGGCACTCGACGTGCACGACGCCGTGGCGCCGGTCGACCGTGCCGTTCACCCGTTGCGCGTGCTCGATCGCGTCGAGCGCCAGCCGGATGCCCGCGTCGCCCGTCGCGTGCGTGTGGGTCTGCAGGCCCAGCCGGTCGAGTTCGGTGACGACGCCGACGAGCTCGCGCCCGCCGTTGCCGGCGTAGCTCGGGCGTCCGCGCCGGCCGGGCCGGTTCGCGTAGTCGTCGAGCATGAGCGCGGTGTGCGGCTCGATCACGTCGTCGGAGTAGAGCTTGATGGGCCCGAGGCGCAGCAGGCCCGCGTCATCCGGGTTCTCGGCCGCGTTCGCGATCGTGTCGCGGAGCGTGCGCCGGAACTCGCCGTCGGCCCCGACGGGGTGGAAGAGCGCGGCGATCACTCGGGAGCTCAGCACGCCCTCGGCGAGCGCACGCTCGAAGAGCGGAAGCTCGGCGAGCGGCACCTGCGGCTCGACGACGGTCGTGATGCCGAGCGCGGTCGCCATGCGCATGCTCGACCGCAGCTTGCGGTACCGGCGTTCGGGCGAGTACATCGGGATGTCGCGCTGCAGCGCCGCGAGTCCCGCGACGGTCATCGCGCTCGTGTAGAAGTCGGTGACCCATCCGGTCGCCGTGCCGTCGGCGTCGCGCTCGGCGCGGCCCCAGGCGATCTCGCCGCCGTCGGCGAGGCCGAGCACCTCGAGCGCGCGGCGGTCGAGCCACACCGAGTGCTGGTCGTAGGTCGTCACGAAGATCGGCCGGCCGTGCGGGTCGAGGCCGGCCAGGTCGCGCGCGTTCGGCCGGCGGTTCTCGACGACGGCGTACACGGCGTTCTCGGCGCAGATCCACGGCAGCTCGGGGCGGGCGGCCGCGAAGCCGGCGATGCGCCGGCGCACCTCGTCGAGGGTGTGCGCCCCTTCGAGCGAGACCGCATCGTCGTCGAAGCCGAGCAGCAGGTGATTGTGGCTGTCGATCACGCCGGGCGTGACGAGCCGGCCGTCGGCCTCGACCGTGCGCCGCGCGGCGGGCGCCTCGGCCGCGGGGCCGACGTAGGCGATGCGGTCGCCCGTGACGCCGATCGCCTCGGCCCAGGGCCGCGCGGGGTCGAAGGTGCGCACGCGTGCGCCGGTGATGAGGAGGTCGAGGGTCATGGTGCTGGGCTTTCTGCGGTGTGCGGTGGAGCGGTGTGCGGTGGAGCGGTGATGCGGTGATGCGGTGATGCGGTGGCCGATGACATGGGGCAGCCACCAGCCACGGTTCGCCGGACTCCGGGGGCGTTCGGTCCGCCGGAGCTGTGGATTTGTGGACATGTGCGCATCGATCGTGTGGATGTGTGGAATTGTCGACGCGCACGCTGTGGACATGTGGACGTGTGGACGCCCTGCGAGAAGCGTCCCCGGCCGGTGCGTTCGCTCCTCGGACGGTGTGGTCGTGTGGGCACGTGGACTCGTCCCGTGTGGTCATGCGGTCATGTGGTCGCGCTCCCGGCCGAGACATCCCCGACCCGGGCGACGGGATCGCGGAGCCGACGCGGCCGGCCGCCGTGATCCCGTCGGACCGTGGGGATCCTCAGGCGAGGTCGTCGTCCTCGTCGGCGTCGAGCAGGTGTGCCGCGCCGGGGTTCGTGCGCAGGTACAGCGCGTAGTAGAGGAACCCGGCGACGATGATCCCCGCCGCGATGCCGAGGCTCAGCCACTGCGCGGGGTCGAGGATCCCGATCACGAAGATCGTCGCGATCGCGGCGAGGGCGACGATCGGCGCGATCGGCCAGAGCGGCATGCGGAAGTACGCCGACATCGACGCCCCGGCGGCGGCCTCGCGGTTCGTCTGCCGGCGCACGACGAGCGCGGCGAGGGCGATGAAGCCGTAGCTGAACGCGAGCGTCGATCCGGTGGCGTTGAGCAGCACGTCGAAGGGCACGAAGCATGCCGCGAGGGCGAGCACGCCCATGACGATCGTGGCGACGACCGGCATCTTCGTCGTCGGCGACACCTTCGCGAGCGGGCGGGCGAGCCCGGCCGGCATCGCCTGGTCGCGGGCAGCGGCGAAGAGCAGGCGGCCCGACTGCAGGGCGATCGCGATGATCGCGTTCACGATCGCGAGTGCGATCGCCACGAGCACGACGATCGTGACGGCATCGCCGGCGCTCTCGGCGAGGAACGTCTCGACCGGCAGCGCCGCGCCGAAGAGGTCCTCGAGCGAGTCGGCACCGAGCAGGATCGCGGTCAGCGGGATGAGCTCGGCGAGCACGGTGATGAGCGCGCTCCAGAGCACGGCGCGGGCGATGGTGCGGCGGGCGTTGCGGGTCTCCTCGGCGAAGTAGATCGCGCCGCCGTAGCCGTTGTACGAGAAGATGCCCTGCGTGATCGCCAGCACGAGCCCGGCGATGCCGAGCGGAGCGAGTCCGCCCGTCGCGGGGTCGAGCACCTGCGGGTCGAAGAGCGCGGTGATCGGGCGCTCGACGTTGATGAGCCCCAGCACCGCGAGCAGCACGAGCGCGGCCATCTCGACGAAGAGGAAGGCACCCGTCACCCACGCGTTCGTGCGGATGTTGAAGCACGCCGTCACGGTCGCGAGCACGATCACGATGAGCGCCGTCCACAACGGGTCGAGCCCCGCGATCGCGACGCCGAGGTAGTCGGCGACGCCGAGCGCGAAGATCGCCACGATGAGCGGCAGCGTGATGAGGTTGATGAAGAACACGGCCGCGCCCGCTGCCGGCCCGAGCACGCGGTTCACGAGCGAGTAGTCGCCGCCGGCGATGGGATGCCGCGACCCGAGCTCGGCGTAGCACAGTGCGACGAGCAGGCTGATGACGCCGGCGAGGGCGAAGCCCCAGAAGACGCCGGTGCCGTAGGTGGCGAGCGCGGCGCCGCCGAGGATGAACACGCTCGAGGCGGGCGAGATGCCCGAGAGGGTGATGAGCACGTTGCCGCCGACGCCGAGCGAACGCGACAGCTGCGCGCCGTGCGTCGTCGTCGCGGCCGTGTCGAGGGCGGGCGCTGGAGTGGGTGATGACATGGGGGTCTCGCTTCGTCGGGGGAACCAAGGCATTATTTGACTCAAGTGTCAAAGAATGCACCGAGCATGACAGGCCGATCGGTTAGTGTCAAGAACATGGCCCGACCCCGCAACCAGCACGCCCGGCGCGCGGCCCTCATCGAGGCGACGTATGCCGCGGGGCGCATGCACGGGCTGCGGTCGCTGTCGCTGACGGATGTCGCGGCCCAGGCCGGCCTCACGCGGGGCGCGATCCTCTACTACTACGAAGACCTCGACGCACTGCTCGTCGAGGCCCATGCTGCCGGTGTGGAGCGGTTCTGCGACGATCGCGATGCCGTCGTCGACCGCCTCGACGACCCCCGTGCGCAGCTCGCCGCCGCCATCGACGGCGGTCTGCCGAGCGGGCCCGATGACGCGCTCATGAGCCTGCTCTACGAGTTCGACGTGCTCGCCGGCAACTCGCCGCTGCACGACGAGCTCGTGCAGAAGCTCTACCTGCGCCAGCTCGAGACGTACCGTCGCATCCTGGCCGCGGGGCGCACGGCCGGCGTCTTCACGCCGAACCTCGACGACGACCGGCTCGCGATGACGTTCGTCGCCCTCGAAGACGCGTACGGCCTGCACATCGTCGGCGGCAACGCGCTCATGACGGTCGAGACCGCGGCCGCGGCGATGCGGGCGGTCGCGGCGGAACTCGGCTGCCCGACCACCCCGTCGGCCGAGTAGGCGCGCAGCACCGGATCGAGGCCGGGCTGCTCGACCCGGTGGCCTCGAAACGCTTCGCCGCTCGACCGACCGACCGTCCTCAGACGTCGAGGCGGATCGAGCCCTTGAAGCGATCGGACCGCGCCGGAGGCGCGCCCGCGGCATCCCCCTCGTCGTCGGCGAAGGCGATGCCCTTGTCACCGTCGGGAGTCGGCGCCGGCGTGGGCAGGCGGTTCTGCCGGTCCATCTCGACCTGCGCCTCGTACTTGCGCGGCGCGAACACCTCGTCGCCGATCATCATGACGGCGCTGCCCGAGGGCTTGCCCTTCTTGGTCTTGTCGGAGAGGTCGATCCAGCCGAGCCGCACGGCGACGACGATGACGCCGAGCGCGCCGAGCGCGATCGCGAGCCAGATCCACCAATCCACCCGGCGATTCTAGCGGGGTGACCCTGAGCCTTCCTCGCGAGCCGTCGCTCAGCCGCGACGCGCGACCGTCACGGCACCCGGTAGAGCCACTCGCGCGTCGCGAACTTCGTCTCGACGAGCTCCTCGGCCTCGGCCAGCTCGTCGGCGGTCACGCTGCCCGGCGTCGCCCCGTTGAGCGCGACGAACGTCTGCTTGAGGCTCTCGATGATGGCGCCGCGGCTGAGCCCCGTCTGCGAGCGCAGCGGGTCGACGCGCTTCGCCGCCGAGGCGATGCCCTTGTCGCTGATCTTCTCGCGACCGATGCGGAGGACCTCGAGCATCTTCTCGTTGTCGAGGTCGTACGCCATCGTGACGTGGTGCAGCACTCCCCCGTTGCCGAGGCGCTTCTGCGCGGCGCCGCCGATCTTGCCGAGCGGGCTCGTGATGTCGTTGAGCGGCTGGTACGTCGCCTCGATCCCGAGGGCGCGCAGGCCCTGCAGCACCCAGTCGTCGAGGTAGGCGTACGACTCGGCGAAGCTCATGCCCTGCACGAGCTCTGCAGGCACGTAGAGCGAGTAGGTGACGACGTTGCCCTGCTCCATCATCATCGCGCCGCCGCCCGAGATGCGGCGCACGACGTCGAAGCCGTAGCGCTCGGCGCCCTCGGGGTCGACCTCGTTCCTCACCGACTGGAACGAGCCGATGACGACGGCCGATTCGTCCCACTCCCAGATGCGCAGGGTCGGCTTGCGGCGGCCCTCGCCGACGCGGGTGGCGAGCACCTCGTCGAGCGCGAGGTGCAGGCGCGGCGGCACGGCGGGGTCGTGCACGACCTCCCAGTCGTAGTCGGCCCAGCTCGTCGCCTCGGTGAGCGCGCGGCGCACGGCGACCGCGACGGCGTCGGCCGAGAAGCCCAGCATGACGGCGTCCTTGCGGAGGCGCGCGCCGATCGCGGCCGAGATCTGCTTCGCGTCGGAAGCCGCGGGCAGGCCCTCGAGCGCGGCGTTGATGTCGTCGAGCGCTTCGTCGGGTTCGAGGAAGAAGTCGCCGGCGACCCGCGGGTTGCGGATCGCCCCGCCGACCACGTCGAAGTCGACGATCACGAGCTTGCCGCCGGGCACCTTGTATTCACCGTGCATGCGGTACAGCCTACGGATGGGTTCCGTCGGTCGAGTAGCGCGGGAGCGTCACGGGCTCGGACGCGCCGCGTCAGGCCGACCGCCGGGTGCACTCGCGGGAAGGCGGCCACAAATCCACAAGTCCACTCGATCGGTGTCCACAAATCCACAAATCCACTCGATCGGTGGCCACAAATCCACAAATCCACACCTGGTGCGGATCGCTTGGTCCCGCCGGTGCCGCCTACTCGACCGACGGGACCCTGCGTACGCTGGCGACATGACGACGTTCTTCCTGGCGCGGCACGGCGAGACCGTCTGGCACGCCGAACACCGCTACGCGGGCAACTCGGATGTCGCGCTCACGCGCCACGGCCTCGGCCAGGCCGCGGCGCTCGGCGCGTGGGCGGTCGACGCCCGGCTCGATGCGATCATCGCCTCGCCGCTCAGCCGCGCGCAGCGCTCGGCCGCGCCCGCCGGCGAGACGACCGGCCTGCCGGTGCGCACCGACGCCCGGCTCGTCGAGATCGACTTCGGCGCCGCCGAAGGCCTGACCCCCGACGAGCTCACCGAGCGGTATCCGGCCGAGTGGGCGGCGTTCTGCGAGGCGCCGGCATCGAACCCGTTCCCGGGCGGCGAGACCGGCCGCGCCGGCATCGCCCGGGCGCTGCCCGTGTTCGACGAGCTCGCAGCCGAGTTCCCCGACGGGCGCGTGCTCGTCGTCGCGCACGCCACCCTCATCCGGCTGCTGTTCTGCGAGCTCGCGGGCATGGACCCCGACGGCTACCGCGACCTGCTGCCCGTGCTCGGCAACTGCAACGTGACGACGATCGTCTACCCCTGGGCGACGGAGTCGCGCGCGGCGCACCATCCCCGCATCCGACTGCTGGGCTACGACGTGCCGCCCTGGCACGCGGGCATGTAGCCGCGGCGGTCGGTGGCGCTTCGAGGCGCTCGCCTCGCTCCCTCCTCGGCCCGCGACGGGCCGGAACTCGAACGAGGCGCCACCGGGTGAGTCCCGGCGGCGCCTCGTGCGGGGCGACGACCCCTACCCCTCCCAGGGCACGTCGGGCGCCTTGTAGTAGCCGATGCCCATCTCGTCCCAGCGGTGGGCCTGCTGCACGATGCGGCGTTCGAAGTCGTCGAACGAGCGCACCTCGGGCGCCGACCAGCCGACCTCGGCGATCGCCGGCATGCGCGGGAAGCTCACGAAGTCGGCGTACTGCGACACGGGGATGAACTGGTCGAGCGACGTCGGCAGCTTCGTCGAGCCGTAGTAGGCGCGGTCGGCCCAGAGCGCCGCCTCGACGCCCTCGATCTGCTCCTCGGTCGCGAGCGAGACGCTGCCGTCGGTGCTCGAGGTCACCGAGATCGGGTCCCAGTCGTACGAGCGCTCGAGGTCGACGAGGCCGGCCCAGCTGAGCCCGTAGGGCACGCTCGCGTCGTACTTCATGTCGAGGTACGAGCGGTCGGCGGGCGAGGCGACGACCGTCGCGCCCTGCGCGAGCGCGTTGCGGAGCTCCCGCACGTCGGGGCGCTCGTTCGGCGTGCCGATCGAGGCCTGGTCGCCGGCGTCGGCCCACCACTGCATGATGGAGCCCTCGGGCAGCGGCGAGGCGCCGATCTGGTGCCAGCCCATGACCCGCTTGCCCTGCTCGGCGAGCACCTCGGCGGAGGTCTCGACGTACCAGTCCATCTGCTCCTGCGTGGTCGACGGCACCTCGTCGCCGCCGATGTGCACGATGTCGGAGGAGCTCTGCTGCGCGGCCTCGGTGAACACGTCCTGCAGGTAGGCGCGCACCTCTTCGCGGCGTTCGGGCGTCAGGCAGATCGTGGGCAGGCCGACGTCGAAGCCGGAGTACGGCGCGACCGCCTTGCCGTCGCAGTTGATCTCGGGGATCGACGCCTTGGCCGCCATCGCGTGGCTCGGCCCGTCGATCTCGGGCACGACCTCGATGAAGTGGTCGGCGGCGTACTTCACGATCTCCTGGTAGTCGGCCTTGGTGTAGAACCAGGGCCCGCCGGTGCCGGGCTTCCATCCGCTCTGCGTCGATGCGCCGACCTGCGTGAGCTCGGGCCGCGCATCGACGGTGAGGCGCCAGCCCTGGTCGTCGGTGAGGTGCAGGTGGAGCGCGTTGTACTTGTAGAGCGCCATGTGGTCGATGAAGCGCTTCACGTCGTCGACGGGGTAGAACCGCCGACCGACGTCGAGCATGGCGCCGCGGTAGTCGTAGCGGGGCGCATCGCTGATGTCGACCGACGGGATCGCCCAGGCGACATCGGATGCCTCGGCCGATTCGACCTCGGGCGGCAGCAACTGCCGGAGCGTGGTCGCGCCGCGGAACAGCCCCTCGGCGGTGTGCGCCTCGAGCGACACGTGCGTTCCCTCGGCCTGGATCGTGTAGCCCTCGTCGCCGAGGGCGGCGTCGCCGCGAGTCGAGAGCTCGATCGTCGCGCCCCGGGATGCGCCCGCGGCTCGCTGGCCGACGGGGACCGCGTAGCCCGTGGCATCCCTCAGCAGTTCCGCGAAGCCCTCACCGACCGACGCCGCGCCGTCGTCGAGCGGGTGCACCTTGATGACGGTGCCGGCGCCGAGTTCGACGGGATCCGCGCCCGTCGCGGCGACGTGCGACGGTTGTGGAACGAGGGCGAGGTCGGCGAGCGGGTCGGCGCCGGCAGCGGAGTCGGCGGCATTCGCCGGCAGGGGCGCGGCGACGAAGGCGAGCGCACCCACCGCGACAGTGGCGGCGAGTGCGGCGCGGGGCGATCTGGACATCGGTGTCCTCCTCGAGCTCGGTGGTAGGGCGTCTCGGGTTCTCTCCGAAAGCTAGCCAGCGCTGATCGAGTCTGTCAATAGTCCGATGTTTTCGGTCAGAAACAATCACCAGGGGTGATCATTCGCTCATTTTTGCGATCAGTCGACCGCGTACCGCTCGTCGAGCCAACGCACGAGGTCGCCGAAGACCTCGGCCCGGTTGGTCTCGTTGAAGGGCTCGTGCCGCGCACCCTCGTACACGATGAGCTCGACGTCGCGCAGGCCCGACCGCTCGACGTACGCCTCGGCGAGGCGACGCACGCTGCGCTCGCCGCCGACGGCGCACTCGGTGCCGCTCATGATGAGCAGCGGCAGCTCGGGCGGGAGGCCGCGCGCGGGCCGGCCGAGCAGCCTGAGCGTGTCGGGCAGTCCGAACAGCTTCGGCAACGGCACCTCGGTCGCGTACGGGTCGGCCATGAACGCCCGGGCCACCTCGGGGTCGCGGCTGAGCCACTCCATCGGTGTCGGCCCGGTGTGCCCGAAGCGCCTGTTGCTCGGCGAGTGAAGGTCGAACAGCGTGCGGTAGGCGGTACCGGTGAGCACGAAGCCGTCGTACCGCTCGGGGTGCCGGTTCATGATGATCTGCCCGAGGAACGACCCCCAGGACTGCCCGAGGTAGACGAGCGGCAGGTCGGATGTCTCGTGCTCGCGGATCACGCCGGTGAACTGCTCGACCGCATCGATCGCCGCACGCAGGCCGCCCGGGCCGAGCCGCCCCATGCGGGTGAGGTCGCCGCCGTGCTGCACGTAGCCGGTCTGCCCGTGCCCGCGGTGGTCGTCGGCCCAGACCGAGTAGCCCGCCGCGTTCAGCACCCCGACGAGCTCGCCGTACCTGCCGATGTGCTCGCCCACGCCGTGCGCGAGCTGGACGACGGCGGTCGCATCGGGCACCCGCCACGATTCGTAGTGGATGGCGACCCCGTGCGCATCGATGAAGCTCGGCATGCCGAACATCATCGCAGGCGGCGCGCCGACCGCAGGGCGGCCGATCGTCCCGAACGAGCGCGACCCCTTGACGGGGGTGATTCCAAAGTGCTCTTATATGAACGTTTGGTGGCGGTAAACGTCACAATCCATCACTTTGAGATTGCGAGCAATGATGCAGCAACCGTGTACCCGGCCCGTCGGGCCGCCGCGTCGCTTCACCGCACTCGGCCTCGCCGCCCTCGTCGCGATGACGGGCCTCGGCTCGTTCGCGCTCGCGGCCGGCTCGACACCGAGCGTTGCCGAGGCCGCCTCGAGCGAGCCGACGCCGATCACCCCGAAGAAGGTGAACCCCGAGGTGCCCGTCGACGACACGGGCACCACGCTCGGTGCGATCACCGCCGTCGAGCAGGACGGCGCGACCGTCACCCTCGAGGCCGAGCACGGCGCGCTCAGGGCGACCTTCCTCGACGAGCGCACCCTGCGCCTCGAGGCCACCCCGACCGGCGAGTTCACCGACCCCGCGAACACCCCGCAGGGCGACCCCGCCCGCACGGCGAACATCGTCGTCGGCGAGGACGACTTCGACGAGGCATCCGTGACCGTCACCGAGGGCGACACGATCACCATCGCGACCGCGAAGGCGACCCTCGAGATCGACCGCGCCACCGGGCGCACCGCGCTCGAGCGCGCCGACGGCTCGACCGTCTGGTCCGAGTCCGAGCCCCTCACCTTCGGGCGCAGCTCGACGACCCAGCACCTCGAGGCGGTCGAGGGCGAGCAGTTCCTCGGCGGCGGCATGCAGAACGGCCGGTCGATCCACACGGGTGCGACCATCAACGTCGCCAAGAACTTCGACTGGGACGACGAGGGCTACCCGAACGCGGTGCCGTACTACATGTCGTCGAACGGCTACGGCGTGCTGCGCGACACGTTCGCCGCCGGCAGCTACGACTTCGCGGCGGGCACGACGACGCACGCCGAGCAGCGGTTCGACGCGTTCTACTTCGTGGGCGACTACGAGGACGCGCTCGACGGCTACACGAAGCTCACCGGCCGGCCGATCATGCCCCCGGTGTACGCCCTCGAGTACGGCGACGCCGACTGCTACAACCGCTCGAGCCCGACCTACTCGGGTTCGAAGGACCCGGCGAAGCTGAAGACCCCGCAGGCGCTCGAGATCGCGAAGGACTTCGTCGAGCACGACATGCCCGGCGGCTGGATGCTCGTCAACGACGGCTACGGCTGCGAGTACCAGGAGCTGCCCGAGACCGTCGACGCCATCGAGGCCGAGACCGGCCTCAAGACCGGCCTCTGGACCCAGCGCTCGCTCACGCAGCAGGAGTACGAGGTCGGCGAGGCCGGCATCCGCCTGCGCAAGCTCGACGTCGCCTGGGTCGGGTCGGGCTACCGGCTCGCGCTCACCGGCTGCGAGGCCGCGCACGACGGCATCGAGCAGTACTCCGACGCCCGCGGCACCTCGCTCATGGTCGAGGGCTGGGCGGGCGCGCAGCGCTGCGGCATGCAGTGGACGGGCGACCACTCGGGCAACCTCGACGCCGTTCGCTGGCAGGTCTCGGCGCTCACGGGCGCCGGCAACTCGGGCCTGCCCTTCACGACCGGCGACGTCGACGGCATCTTCGGCGGCTCCGCCGAGAGCTACGTGCGCGACCTGCAGTGGAAGGCGTTCGCGCCCGCGCTCTACTCGATGAGCGGCTGGGCCTCGGTCGACAAGCGGCCGTGGCTCTACGGCGAGCAGGCGACGGCGATCAACCGCTCGTACCTGCAGCTTCGCCAGCAGCTCATGCCGTACATCTACACGCTCGCGGCCGAGTCGCACCGGAGCGGCCTGCCGATGATGCGGTCGCTCGCGCTCGAGTACCCGAAGGACCCGGGCGCCTACAGCGTCGAGGCCAACAACGAGTTCCTGCTCGGCAGCGACTACCTCGTCGCACCCGTCTTCACGAAGACGACCGTGCGCAACGGCATCTACCTGCCCGAGGGCGAGCAGTGGGTCGACTACTGGACGGGCAAGCTCTACGAGGGCGGCCAGGTGATCAACGGCCACCCGGCGCCCCTCGACAAGCTGCCGATCTTCGTGCGCGCCGGCGCGCTCGTGCCGCAGGGCGTCGTCGCCCGCAACGCCTCGTTCGTGCCCGAGGACTCGCCGATCACCCTGTCGGTGTACCCGCAGGACGAGAGCGAGTTCGCGCTCTACGAGGACGACAAGGTGACCCGCGGCTACGCCGACGGCGAGTCGAGCACCCAGGAGTTCACGGTCGACGCGCCGGAGCCCGGCAAGAAGGGCACCGTCACGATCGGCATCGGCGAGCGCGAGGGCGACTACGACGGCAAGGCCGGCGCCCGCCCCTACGTGATCGAGGCGCACACGGGCTCCGCGCCCCAGAACGTCGCGGTCGACGGCACCGGCCTGAAGAAGGCCGCGTCGCTCGAGGCGCTCGAGGCCGCGGCATCCGGCTGGTTCTACGACGCCGCCGACGCCGGCGGGGTCGTGACCGTGAAGCTCGCGCCGATCGCCTCCGGCGAGCGCGCCGAGGTCGTGCTGGCCGCGACGAGCGCGGTCGGCGGGCGCGACGCGGATGCCTCGGCGGCATCGGTCTCGGTCGACCTGGCCGATCGCGTGTTCCAGGGCGACGAGACCACGGTGACGGCGACGTTCCGCAACACCGGAACCAAGGCGAAGGACGACGTCGTGCTGACGCCGGCCGCGCCCGAGGGCTGGGAGCTCGTCTCCGCGACGGGCGACCGCGCCGGCACCGTGCAGGCGGGCGGCTCGGCGAGCGCCGAGTTCGTGTTCGAGGTGACGGATGCCGCGGCGGCCGACCGCCAGACCGTCGGCGTCGAGGCGGCGTACACGTCGCAGCGTTCGCCGCAGACGGTGTCGGGAGCGAACCAGATCTACGTCGCCTACGGCTCGCTCGCGGGCGCCTACAACGCCGACGCGATCAGCGAGATCGCGACGGCGAAGGCCGCGAACTTCGACGGCGGCGGCGCGAGCTTCTCGGCCGAGGCGCTCGCCCGCGCGGGCGTCACGCCGGGCTCGACGGTCACCGTCGGCACGGGCGACGCGGCGATCGGGTACACGTGGCCGGCGCCCTCGGGTGCGGCCGACTCGGTCTCGCCGGCCGGCCAGACGATCGCGCTCTCGGGCCGGGGCACGCACCTCGCGCTCCTCGCCTCAGCTGCGTCGGGCGGCGGGGTGAACCCCGAGCTCGAGCTGCACTACGCCGACGGCAGCGTGTCGAAGCAGAGCGTGTTCTTCCCGAACTGGCTGCCGCAGGCCTCGGGCCTCGGCGGTGCGAGCGTGGCGATCACCTCGCTCGGGCGCAACAGCGCGACGAACCCGGCCGTCTACGAGTATCCGACGTACAAGTACCAGGTGTACTCGAACGTGCTGCGGCTCAACCCCGCGAAGGAGCTCGCCTACGTCGTGCTGCCGACCGAGTCGCGACTGAAGATCTTCGACTGGAAGGTCGTCGACCAGCCGCTGCCGACGCCCCCGTCGGGCACGGTCTACGCCTCCGACCTGCCGTGGCTGAGCGCCACGAACGGCTGGGGCATGATCGGCAAGGACGTCGCGAACAAGGACGCGGCGAGTTCGCCCGACGTTCCGCTCGCGATCAACTACACCGACCCGGCGACGGGCGCGAACCCGACGTACGAGAAGGGCCTCGGGGTGCACGCGCTCTCGAAGATCACGTACTACGTCGGCGGGGCGTGCTCGGCCTTCACGGCCGAGGTGGGCCTCGAGGCGCGGTTCGCCGGCAACGTGATCTTCAAGGTCGACGCCGACGGTGAGAACCGCTACCAGTCGCGGACGTTCACGCCCGGGTTCGCGCCCGAGTCGGTCGACGTCGACCTCAGCGGCGTGCAGTACGTCGATCTGATCGTCGAGGCGCCCGGCAGCATCAACGGCGCCCACGGCGTGTGGGGCGACGCGAAGTTCACCTGCGAGTGAGGCCGGTGCGGGCCGCTTCCCCACGGCCCGCCCCGCACTGAACGGATGCCTCGGCGAGCGCTGCTCGCCGAGGCATCCGCTCGTTCGGGCTCAGAGTTCGACGCGCCCCACGAGGTTGACCTTCACGCCGAGCCGGTCGAGCATCGCGGCCTTCGCGACGAGGGCCTTGTCGGCGGTGTCGGCGTCGGGCGCGTAGACGAGCTGGGCGTGGTTGGCCTTGTGCCTGGCCATGAACTGGTCGCGGCTCACCTCGTGCAGCACGACGTGCGCGATCGGCCACTCGGGGTTCGTGGCGTTCTTGCGACGGATCGTCTCCTCCTCGGGCAGCACGACGACGGTGGCACGCAGGAGGTCGGCCTGCAGCCGGCCGTCGGCGATGAACACGCGCGAGAGGACCACCTCGCCGGGCTTCGAGACGCCGTTGACCGTCGATCCGCCCGCCGGGAAGAACACCGGGTCCTGCCGCCACCCCTCGGCGTTCTGCCAGCCGCCGAGGTGCGAGCCGGGCACGGAGCCCGAGATCTCGTACACCCACACGAACTCGCCCGCGAACTCCTCGCCCCAGCGCACGTCGTGCAGCGTGTTGTCGGGGACCATGCCCATCGCCCGCCAGATGCGGTCGGTGATGAGCGCGTCGACCGCGACGCCCTCGTCGGCCTCGTTGAAGTGCGGGAACGCGCGCCCCTCGTGCAGCACGCGCTCGCCGTCGCGCGACGTGACGGGCGGGCGCTCGGTCGAGTTGAGCAGGCCCTCGGCGAGGTCCGACGCCGGCACGAGGTCCTTCAGGCCCTGCTGGTACTGGATGCCGACGGCGTCGAGCCCGAAGTCGTCGGCGATCCGCAGCGCGGCGATGTACATCTTGTACTGCCAGCGCAGCTGCGCCTCGGTGAGCTCGGTCGCCTCGTCGCTGCCGAGCTTGAACGTCATGCCCCGCTCGACGAGCCAGGCCCCGACCGCGTCGGCCTCGTCGTCGCCGACCGTCAGCATCTCGGCGTAGAGCGCGGACTGCGAGAGCCGCTCCTTGTAGATGCCGAGCCGGTTCAGCAGCTCGTCGTCGAAGATCGCGTTGTACATGCCCATGCAGCCCTCGTCGAAGACGCCGATGATCGCCTTGTCGGCGAGCAGCTCGTCGGCGAGCGCACGCCCGAGCTCGACCTCGGCGGTGTCGGGCAGCTCTGGCAGGGGCCGCACGTGCGACGCGTCGTGCGTGATCGAGCCGGTCTCGACCCACTCGCGCAGCCCCTGCCGGAACCAGTCGTCGGTGAAGTCGACCGACCAGATCGTCGAGTACTCCCTGCCCATCTTGGTCAGACCGGCGTTCAGGCCGAGCAGGCCCACCAGGCCGGGCCAGTCGCCCGCGAAGTTCGCGACCGTGAGAATCGGCCCCCGGTGCGTGCGAAGGCCCGCGAGCACGTGGTGCGAGTACTGCCACACCGCTTCGGCGACGATCAGCGGCGCGTCGACCGGAATGGACTTGAACACCTCGAGCCCCATGCGCTGGCTCGAGATGAACCCGTGCCCGGTCGCGGGATCGACCTCGTTCGCGCGCACCACTCGCCAACCGAGCTCGCCGAGGGCCGCCGTGACGTCGGCCTCCATGGCGGCCTGCGTCGCCCAGCCCGCCGTGTTGGCCGACTCGCGCAGGTCGCCCGATGCGATCAGGTAGGCGGTGTTCGGCTCGGCCGCGGGGCGGGCCGCCGGCCGCGGGAGCGCGTACCGGGTCTGAGCGGTGTCGGTCATGGATGCCTCCTGGTGGGTGCTGGACGTCGGTGCTGGTGGTGGTTCGTGGTCATGCGCGGCCGCGCTGCTCGGCGGCGAGCTCGTGCACGACCTCTGCGCTCGCCGCATAGAGCCGCAGGTAGCGGTCGAAGAGCGCGTCGTAGGCGGCCCGCGCGGCGGGGTCGGGGCGGATCGTGCGGGCCGTCGGGTTCCAGTCGGCGATGACCGGGGGCGTCGCGCCGTCGCGCGAGGCGACCGCACCCGCGGCGAGGAAGGCCGCCCCGAAGCTCGCCCCGATCGTGATCTCGGGCACCTCCTGCACGAGCCCCGTGGCATCCGACACGATCTGCAGCCAGAGCTCGCCCTGCGTGCCGCCGCCGACCGCGACGATGCGGCGCAGGTCGGCGCCCGCGGAGCGCATCGTCTCGACGTTGTGCCGCACGCCGAGGGCGGTCGCCTCGAGTGCCGAGCGGTAGAGGTCGCCGCGACCGTGCTCGAGGGTGAGTCCGGCGATGACGCCGCGGGCGTCGGGGTCCTGGATGGGCGTGCGCTCCCCCGCGAAGTAGGGCAGGGTGACGAGGCCGCGTGCGCCGGGCCCCGACGCTGCCGCCTCGGCGAGCAGCTCGGGGTAGTCGGAGCCGGTGAGCTTCGCGAGCCACGCGGTCAGGGCGCCCGAGGTCGAGAGGCCGCCGGCGAGGTTGCGCGTTCCGGGGAAGGCGCCGGCCGTGGTCCACATCGAGGGGGTGCGCAGGGTCTCGTCGCCGGTGGCGATGAGGAACATCGTCGTGCCGTACATGAGCATCAGGTCGCCGACCCCATGGGCGCCGACGCTCACCGCCTCGGTCCAGGCGTCGATCGTGCCGACGATGACGGGCGTGCCCTCGGCGATCCCGGTCTCGGCGGCGGCCGACGCGGTCACGAGGCCCGCGAGGTCGCCGGCCCACGCGAGCGGGGGCGCCTCGACGGTCGCCGCGTAGCGCTGCCACCACGGCTCGTGCCATGCCTCCGCCTCGACGTCGTAGAGGGGCGAGGTCTGGCTCGCCGACTGGTGGTCGAGCACGTAGGCGCCGGTCAGCCGCCGGGCGAGCCACGAGGCCGGCATGTAGAGGCGGCGGGCTCGCGCCCATGCTCGGGGCTCCTCGTCGGCGACCCAGGCGATCTTCGCGCCGGCGGCCTGGGAGGTGAGCTGCGAGCCGCCCACGCGCGCGATCTCGTCGGTGCCGAGCTCACGGTTCATCCGGTCGATCTGCGCGCCGGCCCTCGTGTCGACGCCGTAGAGGATCGCGGGCCGCACGGGCTCGTCGTCGTCGTCGCAGAGCAGCACGCACGGGCCCATGCCGCTCACGCCGACCCCGACGATCTCGGCCCCGGGCGCACCGCCCCGGAGTTCGCGGGCGAGCTCGACGAACTCGCGCCACCAGATGCGTCCGTCCATCTCGACCCACCCGGTGCGCGGGCGGTCGACCTCGTGCTGCCGGGTCGCCGTGGCGAGCAGGGTGCCGTCGCCCGCGACCAGCACGCCCTTGCTGCTGGACGTGCCGATGTCGACCCCCAGGGTGCATCGCACCGACATGGCGCTCCTCCTCGATCACCGTCGTTCGCGTCGTCGCGGACGCTGCGTCCGCGCTCCGGCACTCTGCGGTCACTCTATGCGAAATCGATTTCATGATCAACCGCACGGGATGCCTCGACCCGGCGCCGATGCCCGTGTGCGGGCCGCGCTCAGCCGGCTGCGCGCGCCGGCTGCAGCTCGCCGCGCAGCACGACGGTGCGGGCCGGCTGGTCGTCGCCGGCGATGCGCTCGAGCAGCATCTTGGCCGCCGTCACGCCCATGTGGCGGGCCGGCAGCCGCACGAGGGTGACCGCGCTCGGCGACAGCGTCGTGAACGGCAGCGAGCCGACGACCGCGACCCCGAGCTTCGGCGGCGTGAGCCCGTGCTCGGTGAGCACCTGGATCGCGCCGACGCCGAGCAGGTTGTTGCCCGCGACGACGGCGTCGGGCGGCTCGGGCAGGGCCAGCAGCTCCTCCATCACCTCGCGCCCGCCGTCGACGCGGAAGGTCGAGTAGCGCAGCAGTTCGTCGGGATCGACGTCGGGGAACTGGCGGGCGACCACCGCGCGCCATCCCTGTGCTCGTTCATAGGCCGTCTCGATGAGCTGCGGGCCCGTGATGCAGGCGATTCGCCGGTAGCCGGCTCGCACGAGGTGCTCGGTCGCCGCCTGGCCGGCCGTGCGGTTCGCCATCACCACGCCGTCGATGTCGTACCCGGTGCCCCGGTCGACCGCGACGACGGGGCGGCCCGCCGCCTGGATGTCGTCGAGGTTCGTCGTGTCGGAGGCGGCGGCGAGGATGACCCCGGCCATGTGCTCGGAGATCGCGATCTGGAGGTAGGTCGCCTCCTTCTCGAGCTGCGAGTCGGTGTTGCAGAGCACGACCGAGTAGCCCGCCTTCTGGGCGACGTCCTCGACGCCGCGGGCGAGCTCGGTGAAGTACGGGTTCTCGATGTCGGGGATCACGAGCGCGATCACCTCGGACTCCTGCTTGCGCAGGGTGCGCGCCGTGCGATTGGGCGTGAACTTCAGCTGCCTGGCGGCGTCGCGGACGGCGGCGACCTTCTCGTCGGAGACGGCCACGCCGTTGAACACGCGTGAGACCGTCGCGGGTGACACCCCCGCGAGCTTCGCCACTTCGTAGATCGTCGCCATGCGCCCTGCCCCTGCGCCGGCCCGCGTTGACATGCCGGTGAGGCCACTTTACAGTGTTGAAATCGATTCCAAACGCGAGCGCCGCAGCGCCGCGCCGACACACGAGGAAGTGGTCGCAACGTGAATGCCCCGCACCCGCCGAGTCCGGACCTCTCGTCGATCGCCGCGATCCGGCCGCTGCAGACGCGGTCGATCTCGCCCGAGAACTTCGACGGGTCGAAGGGCGGCGGCGCCCGCGCGACCGAGGGCACCGGGGCCTCGTGCGCACGCGACCTCGGGCCGGGGTGGAAGATCTCGCCGAGCGTCGACATCACGGCCGGCGAGACCTTCGACCTCGCCGCGATCGACGGACCCGGCCGCATCACCCACGTCTGGATCACGACGCATACCGACAACTGGCGCACGCTGATCCTGCGCGCCTACTGGGACGGCGCCGACGAGCCCGCCGTCGAGGTGCCCTACGGCGACTTCTTCTGCAACGGCTGGGGCGTGTTCGCGCAGGTGAACTCGCAGGTCATCGCGGCGAACCCGCACGGCGGCTTCAACTCGTACTGGCCGATGCCGTTCAAGCGGGGCGCCCGGCTCACGATCGAGAACACCTCGGTCGTCGACGTGCGCGTCTACTACCAGGTCACCTACGAGATCGGCGGCGACTACGCGAGCGACGGCTACTTCCACGCCCAGTGGCGCCGCTCGAACCCGCTCGAGGAGCTCGTGCCGCACACCATCCTCGAGGGCATCGAGGGGCAGGGCCAGTACGTCGGCACCTACCTCGCCTGGGGCGTGAACTCGAACGGCTGGTGGGGCGAGGGCGAGATCAAGTTCTACCTCGACGACGACACCGACCACCCGACGATCTGCGGCACCGGCACCGAGGACTACTTCGGCGGTGCGTGGAACTTCGACATCCCGGGGCGGGGCTACACGGCCTACTCGACCCCGTACCTCGGCATGCCCCAGGTGATCCGGCCCGACGGGCTCTACGTCTCGCAGCAGCGCTTCGGCATGTACCGGTGGCATCTGCTCGACCCGATCCACTTCACGACCGGCCTGCCGAAGGTCGACATCCAGGCCCTCGGTTGGCGCAGCGGATGGCGCTACCTTCCCCTGCGCGACGACATCGCCTCGACCGCGATGTTCTACCTCGACCGGCCCACCGCCCGCCGACCGAAGACGCCGACGGCCGACGACCTGGAGGTGCACTTGGGCTCGGCCCCTGTGCCCGACCTGGGCGCGACGCCGCCGCGCACCTGACCGCCGGCATGAGGGGCGACGCGCTCGGCGCGTCGCCCCCGTGTTCAGGCGGGCAGCTCGACCCACTGCACGAGCTGCCAGACGAGGCCGTTCGGGTCGGCGAACTGGCAGTAGCGCTCGCCCCATGGCTCCGTCTCGGGTGCCGTCACGACGCGGGCGCCGGCCCCCGCGATGCGCTCGAACTCGGCGTCGAGGTCGTCGACCACGAAGACGAGCAGCAGCCCCTGCCCCGCCGAGCCGGCGATCTCGCTCGGCTTGAAGGTGGCGAGGCCCGTGGCGAGGAAGATCAGGTTCGTGTTCGAGTCGGCGTGGCGGAGCGACACGAACCCGTCGGCCGCCATGGCCTCCTCGTAGCCGAAGCAGGTCTTGGCGAAGTTCGCCGAGGCGTCGACGTCGGCGACGTTCAGCGAGACGGCGGTCTGGGTGATGTTCATCGGTTCTCCCGTTCGGTAAACCCTGTACAACGTACAGTACCGTCTACAACGTACAATGTTGCGACGGTATTCCGAGGGAGGTCCCGCGATGCCCAGGCCCCTGATCGACCTGCTCTGGCGCGACCGCCCCGGCGCGACCGCCGGCGGCAGCCGCGGCCCCAGGGCCCGCTACTCCACGGGCGACGTCGTGTCCCGCGCGATCGCCCTCGCCGACGAAGGCGGCCTCGCCGCGGTCACCGTACGGGCGCTCGCCCAGTCGCTCGAGCTGACGGCGATGTCGGTGTACACCCACGTCAACAGCCGCGACGACCTGCTCGTGCTGATGGCCGACCACGCGCACGGGCAGATGACGACGACACCGTTCGGTCGATCGACGTGGCGCACCCGGGTGCGCCGCCTCGCCGAGGACAACCTCGCGCTGCTGCGCGACCACCCCTGGCTGCTCGGCATCGACGATCCGCGGACCGCCCTCGGCCCCGGCACCATCGCGAAGTACGACCACGAGCTGCACGCCTTCGACGGCACGTCGATCAGCGACATCCGACGTGATGCGGCGCTGACGTTCGTGCTCGACTTCGTGCGGTCCACGGCCGCCAGGACGGTGATGACACCTGCGACCGGAGACTTCGGCGAGCTCTGGGAGCAGTCGGTCGATCGCCTGGCCGGCTACCTGGGCGACGACTTCGCACTCGCGCAGCGGGTCGGTCGCGCGGCCGGTGAGGCGATGGGCGGCCCGCACGACGCCGAGCGCGCGTGGCAGTTCGGGCTGACCCGCGTGATCGCCGGCCTGGGCGACCTCGACTCGCGCTAGGCGGTCCGCGGGTGGAGCCGGCAGTTCGTGTGCAGGTAGCGCGCCGCGCCGCGCTCGACGTCGAAGATCGCCACGGTCTGCGGGTCCTCCAGCGGGCCGACCGGCGGCATCACGAAGTGCGTCTCGCTGATCGGCAGGAGCTCGTAGGTGATGCGATCGGGCAGGCCCGTGAACGCCGCCTGCATCGGGTTCAGGTCGACGGTGGCGAACAGCCTGCCGGCCTCGGCGGTGACTTCGAACGCCGTGCCCGGGCGCTCGTAGACGCCGACGTACCTCGACGTGTCGAGGACGAGCCCGGGGGCCGGCGCGGGCAGCGGCGGGATCCGACCGAGTCCGAGTTCGTCGAGGATCGCGTCGAACACGTCCCGGTAGAGCGAGTCGCGCTGACCGCCGTTCGTCAGCAGGACGAGTGCGAGGTCCTCGGCGGGCAGCATGCGCAAGCGGGCGTTCTGCCCGATCGTGCTGCCGTCGTGCGCGTACACGGTGCGGCCGCCCCAGTCGCACACCACGAGGCCGAGCCCCCACTCCGGGCCGAACATGTACGGGTCGGGGACCGGAACGCGCGAGGTCGTCATCTCGCGGATCGCCGCCTCCGAGACGACGCGAGCGCCGTTCGGAGCGATGCCGCCGTGCAGGATCACGTGGGCGAGCGCGAGCACCTCGCCGGCCGTCGAGCTCACGTTGCCGCCGGGGCCGTACGCGCGCGGCAGCCGATCGATCGGCGTCGGGATCGGCCCCTCCTCCATCGACCGGATCAGGTGACCGGCTGCCGCGTGCGCCGGATCGACCTCGGCCGGCCGACTCGTGGTGGCGGCCAGTCCCATCGGGTCGAAGAGGCGGTCGCGCATGATCGCGTCCCAGCGCTTGCCGTCGGCGACCTCCATGATCCGGGCGAGGATCGCGTAGCCGAGCGCCGCGCTGTACCCGTGGACGGTTCCCACCGGACTGACCTGCGGGGCGTCGGCGACCTGCTCGACCATCCGCTCGTAGACGTCCTCCTCCTCGCCGGGGTCGCCGAAGGCCTCTTCGATGCCGTTCGTGTGATCGAGCAGCTGGCGCGGAGTGACTCGTTCCGTCGCCTCAGGGTCGGCGACCCTGAACCCGGGGAGGAGACTGCGCACGGGTTCGTCGAGGTGCACCGCGCCCTCGTCGACGAGTTGCATGAATGCCAGGGCGGTCCACGTCTTGGTCAGCGAGCCGCACTGGAAGACGGTGTCCGCCGTCACCGCGACGCCGGAGTCGATGTCCTGGACCCCGTGCACGAGTCCGGTGACCACGCCACCGTGGAGCAGGCCGACGGCGGCGCCGGGAACCCGGTGCTCGGTGAGGACCTCCGCGATCCGCTCCGCCGCACGTCCGAACTCCATCACAGGCCCGTGCTCACCGGGCGAGGCCGACGGCATTCGCGGCGTCGGCTTCGAAGTACTCCGTCGTCGCGGCCCGTCCCGCATACGCCTCGAAGAACTCGCGCACCGCGTCGGCCGAGTCGTGCGCGATGACGTTCACCGCCCTGGTTCCGTCGGTGCTCGCGATCGCGAGCACCCACTTCGCCCCCTTGGGCAGCCGCCCGTGGGCCTTCTTCAGTGCGCCCCAGAACAGGTCGCCGTCGTCGACGGTCGAGATGGCCATGATGTGCATGTCGCGCCTTTCGTTTCCGAATGCCAGAACGCTACGTAGCCTTTCCATCTGCGTCAACGCCAGATCCCCGAAAACACGCCAATCGTTGCGTGGTACTGTCGTCGAACGCAACGTGCGTTGCGTTGCACTCCGTGAACGACGATGGGGACGCGGCATGACCGGTGGCAGGCTCACCCTGCACGAGCGACGATCGATCGCCGAAGGAATGGCCGACGGTCTCGGCTACGCCGAGATCGGCCGGCGCCTCGGCCGCCCGACGTCGACGATCAGCCGCGAGGTGGCTCGCAACGGCAACGGCCGGTACTCGGCCGGCGCGGCGCACGAGGCGGCAGGGCATCGTGTGCGCCGCCCCGCCGCTGCACCGGAGCCGCCGACCGAGACCCGCGCGTTCGTCGAGGAGTTCGCGGGCCTGCTGTCGGCCACCGGGATGCCGCGGATGGCCTCGCGCGTGTTCACCGCCCTCCTGCTCTCCGAGGCCGGAAGCCTCACCGCCGCCGAGCTCGTGCATGGACTGCAGGTCAGCCCGGCGGCGGTGTCGAAGGCCGTCGGCTACCTCGAGGGACTCGGCCTGCTCCGGCGCGAGGCCGATCGCCGCAGCCGTCGGGAGCGGTACGTCATCGACGACGACGTGTGGTTGCGGGCGCTGCGCACCGACTCGTCGGCGCACGCCGACGTGGCGACCGGTGCGGCGCGCGGCGCCGCCATCTTCGGGGCGGAGAGCCCCGCCGGCGTGCGACTCGGCCTCATGGGGCGGTTCTTCGGCGAGCTCACGGAGCAGATCGACGGAATCGACCTGGACGATCCGAAGGCGGGCGACGCGATGACCGTGCTCGCGGCGCTGGTCCACGCCGATCGGGCGCTCACGGTCGACGAGCTCTCGGGCGCGCTCGGCTGGACGCCGACACGTGCGGCCTCGGCGCTGACGGAGCTCGAGCGACGTCCCAACCTCGCCGATCCGCTCCTCGTCGGCGTCCAGGGCGAGCGGTACGCCGTCACCGCGCGGCCGGATCGGCTCTCGCAGGCCCAGCGCGCCGCACTGCGGCCGGCGAGCGGTGCCGCAGGCTAGGCCCGCACCACCTCGAGACCGAACGCGCCCTCGGCGATCTCGACGGCCACGTCGTCATCGGTCACGACGACCGTGCCGTACCCCGTCGAGGCGACCCACGGCCAACGACCGTTCGCACCGACGTGCAGCGATCCCGTCGCCTCGTCGACGCGCACGCCCGATCGGGCCTGAAGCAGCGTCCAGCCGGCCATCGCCCTCGCGTAGTGGTCGCCGCACTCGATCTCGTTGTACGGGTTGCGTCGCGAGCCGTCGTGCCGGTTCCACAGTCCGTCGAGCACGGCCTGGCCCGCGTCGTCCAGGCCCTCGAAGAGGCAGTGCGCGGCGACCTGCGCCTCGATGCCCGTCCAGACCTCGTCGGCGTACCGCGTCGGGACCTCGGGTCGGCCGCCGTCGGGCCACGAGCACATGAGCAGCCCGACATCGTCGGCCGTGTCGGCGTAGACCCGGTAGGGGTGGGTGAAGTCGGCGAAGCCGTGCCGCAGGTTCGAGCCGACGACGTGGCGCAGCGCGCTGCGCACGTGCTCGGCGGGCAGGATGTGCCCGAGTCCGAGCTGGTGCGCCCACCACTGCCCGATGACCTGGTCGCTCAGGATGCCGGTCAGCCATTGGAAGTCGGTCGGGTCGCCCTCGTCGAGGCGCTGGATGTAGTGCGTGCCGTCGAAGATCGCCTCGTCGTAGCCGCGCGAGCCCGACTCGAAGCGCGCTCGCGCCTCGGCCGCCGCATCGTCGTCGCCGGCGAGCAGCGCGAGCTCCTCGTACGCGCGCAGCGCCGCGAGCCACAGCGTGCCCATGAAGGGATTGACCCCAGCCAGGTCGATGTCGTGCGTCGACGGCTGGATGCCGTGCAGCACGCCGTCGCCGTCGGCGTCCCACTTCTCGGCGATGTGGCGATAGAGCCGCTGGAGCGACGGCCAGCGCCGCTCGAGCCACTCGGCTCCCGCGCCCCGCTGCACGTCGCGGAGCGACTTGAGGATCGTCGCGAGCATGCCGTCGAGCGCCGGCTCCTCGGGCCCGCCGATCATCTCGTGGGTCATCTGCGGCAGGTACGTCGGTACCCGAAGGCGGTGCGGGATCGCGCCGTTCGGCGCCTGCATGACGTCGAACTCGGTGTCGCGCATGTCGCGCTCGAGCTCGGGCCAGAGCCCGGCGAGCGCCGCCTCGTACTGCCAGACGTGCGTGCAGTTGAGCGGGCACGACCCGCCGAACACCCCCGACCACATCCAGGTCGAGGCGCCGAGCGAACCCTCGTATCCGTAGAAGCGGCCGTCGGCGCCGATGAAGCAGGTCGGGCTCCGCACGTAGGCGGCCTGGGCGGCGAGGTAGTCGGCCTCGCGCGGCGCGAGGCTCGAGGTCGTGAGGGTCTCGGTCCAGCGCGAGGTGCGGGCGACGAGGTCGTCCCACCGCTCCTCGACCTCGGCCTGCACGTCGAGCGCATCGCGGTATCGCTGCCCGTAGCCGTTGCCGAGGTAGAACCGCGACGCGCCCGCCTCGGGGTGCGGCCGGCCGAACTGCTCGATGTCGACGAAGCGGTTCGGGAAATGCCAGGACATCGAGAACCGGATCGTGCGCGACTGCCCGGGCTCGAGCCAGTACGGCACCCCGACGACGCCGAGCCACGAGCGCCCCGGCGCACTCGCGCCCGAGCCGCCGCGCGGCGCGTTCAACTGCGGGTCGCCGACGGTCGGCGCGACCTCGAGACGCGAGCGCCCGTCGTTGAGCGCGCGCGAGTCGAGGAAGGCGCGCAGGTGCTCGACGCCGGTGCACCGCGCGAGCACGGCCGCGGACGGGTCGTCGGCGGCGAGCACCAGCTGCCCGGCGAGCTGGTCGGACTCGTCGATCGACGGGTTGTCCATCACCACCCGCGACCAGCCCCGCCCGCGGAGCAGTCGGTTGACGTTGCCGCCGAGCCCCGGGGTGTGCTCGCCGATCGGGGTGATGCCGTCCCACCCGGCGGCGTTCAGCAGCGAGCCCGCGAGCGTGCCGTGCACCGGGAACTCGCCCGTGTTCGTGAGGGTGAACGAGAACAGCCCGGTCGGCATGCCGCTCGTCTCGACGTCGCCCGGCACCATGGGGTTCAGCGCCCGCATGGTGACGGCGACGGGATGCCTCGGATCGGAGAGCCCGACCTCGGCGATCGGATACGTGCCGCTGAACCGGGCCGACGCGAAGGTGCCGAACCGGTCGGCCGCCGCCGACATCCACTCGGGCACGACCGCGTCCGTCGTCAGCGACGCCCCCGGGTCGTCGACGGGGTGCCCCTGCACCATCGAGACGACGTCGAGCGGCGGCTCGATCTGCGTGACGCGCAGCCAGAACCCGGTGCCGGGCAGGGCGCCCACGTGGTTCGGCATGCCGTGCAGCTGCCATTGGCGGAGCGACCCGTCGGCGCCCACGGCGAATCCGCCCGTGCCGATGCCGCCGATCGGCATCGCGAGGGCGGGGACTGCGGTGTGCGGGAGCTCCTGCCGGAGGATGTCGGTCATGCCTCTCCTTGCGTGACGGTGATGGGGCTGCGGCGCAGCGGGACGAGCGGCGGCAGCGCGACGCCGACCGCTGCCGCGGTCGGCCAGGCGCAACCGACGGCGAGCACGACGAACACCGGCGCGGCGATCGCGAGCAGGACGGTCAGCCAGGTGAGTCCGAGCCAGACGACGGCGGCGGCGGCGGCGACCGCGGACACGGGGCCGAGCGGCCGGCGCACGACGGCGATGAACGCCATCGCGACGATGCTGCGCAGGCGGACGTCGGCCCGCACGACGCCGACCGGGATCGCGACCGCCGCGACGAGCGCGGCGACGACGGCCAGCGCGGTGCCGGCGACGGCGAGCACCTGGAAGGCCACGGATCCGGAGGCCTCGGCGACGACGGCGACGAGCGCGCTCCACGCCGCCAGCATGCAGGGGGCGACCGCGAAGACCGCGACCACGAGCAGGCGCCGCCCGAAGCCGGGCCGCTCGCCGCCGAGTTCGAAGAGCTCGGCGCCGAGCCGGTCGACCGCCCAGAGCAGCCCGGGCGCCGCGAGTGCGGCGACGACGATCCAGGTGATCGGCGACGCGGGGCCGAGCACCCGACCCGCTGCGGCGTAGACGGCGACGACGGCGACGCCGAGCACGGCGAGCGCGGGCAGCGATCGCCACGCCGCAGCCGGCAGCCGGCGCAGCACGGGGTCGACGGCCGCGCCCGGCTCCACGGCGGTCATCCCTTCAACCCGGTCGACGCGACGGACTCGACGATCTGCCGCTGGAACGCGAGGAACACGATGAGCAGCGGCAGCACGACCATCGTGATCGCCGCGAAGACGACGACGGCCGGTGCCGCCCCGAAGCCGTTCTGCAGCGTGACGAGCCCGAGCGGCAGGGTCATGTTCTCGGGGCTCGAGAGGAAGATGAGCGGTCCGAAGTACCCGTTCCACGACGCCTCGAACCCGAGGATGGCGAGCGCGGCGATCGCCGGCGCCGACAGCGGCACGAGCATGCGGAAGAGGATCCACAGGTGCCCGGCCCCGTCGATGCGGGCGGCCTCGTCGAGCTCGCGCGGGATCGTCTTGAAGTACTGCGAGAGGAAGAAGATCTGGAACACGTTGATGAGGGCGGGCAGCCACAGCGAGGCCAGCGTGTCGACCAGCCCGACCTGCCGCATCATGATGAAGATCGGGATGATCACGAGCTGCGCCGGCACCATGAGCGCCGACAGCATGACGACGAGCAGCAGGCGGCTGCCCCGGAAGTCGATGCGGGCGAACGCGTAGGCGGCGAGGATCGAGAAGATCAGCGCTCCCGCCGTCGAGACGGCCGCGAGCAGCAGCGAGTTGCCGAACTGCTGGAAGAACGGCATGTAGTCGAGCACGTCGGCGAAGTTCTCGAACGTGAACGGGATCGGCAGCCAGCTCGGCGGGCTCGCGAAGGCGAACTCGGGCACCGTGAGGCTCTGCACGATCAGCCACACGAGCGGGGCGATCATGACGATGCCGAACACGACGAGCACGATGTCGACGGCGACGCCGCCCGGGGTGCGTCGCCGCGACTTGCGGCGGCCGGTCTTCTCGAGGGTGGCGAGCAGGTCGTCGCTCGGCATCGGCCGGGCCTGCGGAATGGTCGTCATGATTCGTGCACCCACCTTCTCCGGCCGATGAACTGCAGGAGCGTCACACCCATGATGATCACGAAGACGAGGAGCGCGACGGCGGCCGCGTAGCCCATGTCGAACGCCTGGAAGCCCTTCTCGTACAGGTACATGATGATCGTCGTGGTCGACCCCTGCGGCCCGCCCTTGGTGATGATCTGGATCGGGTCGAAGATCTGGAACGCCCCGATGAACGTGATGATCGTCGCGAAGAACAGGGTCGGCGACATGAGCGGCAGCGTGACGTTCCAGAAGATCTGCCGGCCCGTCGCACCGTCGGTGCGCGCCGCCTCGACGAGTTCGGACGGCACCGTCTGCAGGCCGGCCAGCATGATGATGAAGGTGAACCCGACCGTGTGCCAGAGGTCGATGACGATGATCGACGGCAGGGCCCACGCGGGGTCGGCGAGGAAGTTCGGCAGCTCGATGCCGAGCATCGCGGCGTACTGTCCGACGTATCCGAACGTCGGGTCGAGCACGTACTTCCACAGCAGCGAGACCGCCGCCCACGAGATCAGGAACGGGAAGAAGATCGCGACGCGGGCGAAGTAGCCGATGGACCTGCTGATGAGGTTGTTCACGGCGAGCGCCAGCAGCAGGCCCAGCACGAGGTGCGTCACGATCGACGCGAACGCGAAGACGAAGGTGTTCCACAGCACCTGCGGAAGCTCGGGGTCGGTGAACAGCTGCTCGAAGTTCGCGAGGCCCACGAACTCGGGCGGCGTCAGCAGGTCCCACTCGAGGAAGGCGAGCGCGATCGCGAAGACGAACGGCCCCGCGACGAAGACGAGGAAGAGGAGGACGGCGGGGCTGACGAACAGCCAGCCCGCCGCCTCGGCGCGGCGCCGCTGGAGCAGTGCTCCGGGGCGCCGCGCCGTGATCGTGTCGCTACTCACTGACCAGCGACTCCAGCTTGTCCTGCGCGGCGTCGAGCGTCGGCTGCGCCTCGCCCTGGCCCGCGACGATCGTGCCCCAGGCCTCCTCGATGACCTTCTGCGCCTCGGCGCCCTGGTCGATCGACGGGATGGGCGTCGCCCAGCCCATCGCCTCGCTCAGCCGCACGGTGCCCTCGGGGGCGTTGCCGGTGAACGCCTCGGAGTTCGCGACCGACTCGCGCGCCGGCACGATCGTGCCGCCGATCGTCGCGAAGTACTCGCCGGCCTCCTTCGACATGAGGAACTTGATGAAGGTCCAGGCGGCCTGCTTGTTCTCGCTGTTCTTCGTGATGTTCCAGGCATCCCAGCCGACCGGCGAGCCGTTCTGGGTGTTGGTGGGCCAGTTCACGACGACCGTCTGGTCGACCATGTCCATGTCGCGGACGCCGAGCACCGGCCACCGCCCGCCGTTGAGGGTGGCGAGCTTGCCCTGCTTGAACGCCGTGTTGCCGTCGAACTGCCCGCCGGGCTTGGGCGCGAGGCCCATCTCGACGAGGCTGCGGGCGAACTCGGCCGATTCGACGGCCTCAGGGGTGTTGTAGGTCGGCTCGCTCCAGTCCTGGTTGAAGGTGCTCGCGCTGTTGGTCGTGAGCCACGGCATGACGTCGACGAAGTAGCCCGAGCCGGCACCGGTGAGGTACGCGCCCGTCTTCTCCTTGATCTGCTTGCCGGCCGCGACGAACTCGTCCCAGGTCCAGTTGCCGTCTTCGGGGATCGGCACCCCGGCCTTCTCGAACACCGACTTGTTGAGGTACATCGCCATGGTGTTGAAGCCGCCGGGGATGAAGACGGTCTCGCCGTCGGGTCCGGAGGCGTACTCCTCGTTGAACTTGACGAGGTTCGGGCTGAGGTCGGCCCAGTAGTCGTCGACGACCTCCTGGTCCTGCTCGATGTACGGCGCGAGGTCGGTGAGGATGCCCTTCGAGGCGAACAGCCGCTGCCCCTCGGTCGCCACCTGGATGATGTCGATCTTCTGCCCGCCGGCGAGCCGCGTCGCGACCGTCGTGGAGAACGTCGCCCAGTTGCCGCTCGGAATGCCGACGGCCTTGAGCTTGATGTCGGGGTACTCCTTGTTGAACTCGGCGAACAGGGCGTTGAAGGCCTTCTGCTGGTCGGCGTCGCCCATGTAGACGAAGCTCAGGTCGCCGCTGTCGGGGCTGCCCTCCGCGCCGCCGCCGCCTCCGCCGCCTCCGGCGGTGCAGCCCGTCATGAGCAGTGCCGCGGCCGCGATGACCGCGGCGGCCTTGGCGAGACCCTTCATTCTCTTGTGCATTCGTCCCTCCTCAGGAACTCGACTCGTCGATGAGTCGATGCTGTGGCCGGGTCAGGAACCCCGGTTCGGTCGGGCTTCGGCCGTGGGCGCCGGCAGGTTCTCGGTTCGCCGTTGACCTCACCTGCGGCCAGAGTATGCGAAATCGATTTCAAGCGCAACGATCGGATGTTTCGAGCCGATGCGGTGGGCGATGACGACGCCCGTCCGGGTCTCGATCACTCCGCCTTCTCGAGCTCGGCCGAGAACCAGTACACGTTGTACGGCCCCCAGAGCGAGAGCGCGAAGTAGACCGTGCGCCCGCCGTCGCCGACGTAGCGCGGGTTCAGGTAGGGCGCATACAACCCCGGATACTCGTCGCCCGGCACGAGCTCGACCGGGTCTCCCCACGGCCCCCACGGCGTCGCGCCCTCGCGCAGGTACGCGTTGCCCGCATCCGAGTAGCTCATGAGCCAGCGGTCGAGGTAGTCCGACCACATCACCGAGAGCTCGCCGATCGTGCCCTCGACGACCGTGGATGCCTCGGCCGGATCCGCGCTCCAGGCCGGAGCGTCGCCGGTGCCGGCGAAGTACTCGTACGCCGAGGCATCCTCGACGGCCTCGACCGTGGCGGGCACCCGCATCAGTTGCACGTCGCCGAAACGTCCGGCGGGGATGCCCCAGAGGTAGACGTACTCGGCGCCGTCGTCGACGACGTGCGCCGCGGCCACCTGCACGAAGTTCGAGTCGCCGGGCCAGGTCGGCGACTCGAGCGCGGTCCAGGTCTCGCCGCCGTCGGTCGACGTGGCGAGCCCCGCGAAGTTCGCGTCCCACGCGCCCGGTTCGCCCCAGAACTTCACCGACATGTACGAGAGGTAGAGCGTTTCGCCGATCGCGAAGCCGTACGTCGGGATCTTCGTCACCTCTCCGGTGCCGTCGTTCGCGTCGTGCTCGCCCTCGACCATCGCCGTCGCGAGGCCGAGCCCGTCGACCGGCGCCCACGCGTCGAACTCGATGCCGTCGGACGGGTCGTCGTCGGTCGTCCACGCCGACACGTTCGAGCGCCACAGGCCGCCCTGCCCGCCGTAGGCGTCCGGATCGCGCTCGCCGAACGTGTCGCCGAAGAGGAAGTACGTCGTGTCGCCGAGGTTGACCATCGAGCCGAGGTCGGTGCCGGCGACCCCGACCGACTCGGTGTCGTTCATCGCATCGGGGCCGGTGAGCTTCGCGATCTCGGTGAGCCCGGTGACACCGGTCAGCACGGCGGGCTTGTCGGGGTCGGGATCGACCGCGACGGGGCTCATGGGGTCGCCTCCGCCACCCGTCGCGCTGCACGCGCAGAGCGCGACGGCGATGGATGCCGCGACGGCGGCGACGCGGACGGGACGACGGGTTCGGGCACGGCGCATGATCCTCCTCGATCTCCCCGACACCCTACGCGCGACGCACGATTTTCGAAATCGATTTCAGTACTTTTCGCACCGATCCGGCCGCTCCCGTGATCCGCGGGCACCCGCGTTCGCAGCGGGCGGCGAAATGCTTAGCCACACTAATTTGTTAGACTAAGCATCATGACCGATGCCCTGCAGACGACCGCGCCCGAGCGGCCCGCCCCCGCGGCATCCTCTCGGCTGACCCGGGACCGCCGTACGCTCGCCGAGCAGTCGACCGAACTCCGCATCGCCGTGATGCGCCTCTCGCGGCGCCTGCGACAGCAGCGCAGCGACACCGAGATCAGCGCATCGCAGTTCTCGACGCTCGGGTGGATCCACAGCGAGGGGCCGCTCACGATCGGCCGTCTCGCCGAGCTCGAGCGGGTGACCGCACCGAGCATGAACCGCACCGTCAACTGCCTCGTCGACGCGGGCTACGTCACCCGCCGCACCGACGACGACGACCGCCGCAAGGTGCTCGTCGAGGTGACCGACGCCGGCGACACGGTCGTCCGCGAGACCCGCAAGCGGCGCGATGCGTGGCTCGCGAAGCGGTACGCCGCCCTCAGCCCCGACGACCGCGAGGTCCTCGCCCGCGCCACCACGATCCTCGGGAGGCTCCTCGACCAGTGAGTGCCATGTTCCGCTCCCTCAGCCACGTCAACTACCGCATCTGGTTCATCGGCGCCCTCGTCTCGAACGTCGGCGCCTGGATGCAGGCCACCGCCCAGAACTGGGTCGTGCTCACCGAACTCAGCGACAACGACGCGTTCGCGGTGGGCATCACCATGGCCCTGCAGTTCGCCCCGCAACTGCTGCTCGTGCCGGTCACGGGCCTCATCGCCGACCGCTTCGACCGGCGCAAGATCCTCATGTGCACGCAGACGGCGCTCATGCTGCTCGCCCTCGGACTCGGCGCCCTGCTCATCTTCGGCCACGCCCAGCTGTGGCAGCTCTACGTCTTCGCGGGCCTGCTCGGCATCGTGAACGCGATCGACAACCCCGCCCGCCAGACCTTCGTGACCGACCTCGTGTCGAGCACCGACATGTCGAACGCGGTGGCCCTCAACTCGGCCTCGTTCAACACGGCCCGCCTGATCGGCCCGGCCGTCGCGGGCGTGCTCATCGTGCTCGTCGGCTCGGGCTGGGTCTTCATCATCAACGCGCTCACGTTCGTCGCGGTGCTCGCGGCCCTCGCCATGCTCAAGGGCAAGAAGCTGAAGCGGATGCCGCGGGCCAGCCGCGAGCGCGGCGCCTTCGTCGCGGGCTTCCGCTACGTGTGGAGCCGACCCGACCTCGTCGTCGTCTTCGTGATCGTGTTCCTCGTGGGCGCGTTCGGCATGAACTTCCCGATCTTCTCCTCGACGATGGCCGTCGAGTTCGGGCGCGGCGCCGGCGAGTACGGCCTGCTCAACTCGATCCTCGCGATCGGCTCGCTCGCCGGGGCGCTGCTGGCCGCCCGGCGCGAACGAGCGCGCATGCGCGTCGTGATCCTCGCGGCCGCCGGCTTCGGCGTGGCGGCGGCGATCTCGGCGGTGATGCCGACCTTCGCCCTGTTCGCCGCCTCGACGGTGCTCATCGGTTTCGCCGCGGTCACGATGCTGACGACCGCCAACGGCTACGTGCAGACGACGACCGACCCCGCGCTGCGCGGGCGCGTGCTCGCACTGTACTTCGCGATCCTCTCGGGCGGCACGCCGATCGGGGCCCCGATCGTCGGCGCGGTCGCGAACAGCTGGGGCCCGCGCTGGGGCCTCGGCGTCGCCGCGATCGCCGCGGGCGTCGCCGCCCTCATCGGCGCGATCTGGCTCGTCGTCTCGCGCGGCATGCGGCTCACGAGGCATCCCGAACGCCGCTGGGCCCCGGCCGTGCGCTTCGACGCTCCGCCCACCGCCGCGATCGCGGTCGTGCCGACGGCGGCCATCGCCGTGCCGACCGAGGCGCTGCAGGTGCCGACCGCGGCGCTGCAAGTGCCGACCGAGGCGCTGCAAGTGCCGACGGCGGCCATCGCCGTGCCGACCGAGGCGCTGCAGGCACCGACCGCGGCGACGAGTGTCCGGGACGCCTCGCTGCGGGCCTCGCTCCAGGGCTGACCCGTCACCCGCGGCTGACGCGCGCGCACGCCTCGCACCCACACCGCGCGTCTGCGATGAGGTCGCGCGAAGAGTCCGGGCCGTCGCCGTTCAGCAACCGTTCGCGCGACTTCGCGATGCGGAGTCGCACGAATTGCGCGAACGCGAACGGCGCCGGCGCCGCGCGGCTCAGGCGTCGAGCGCCGACTCGGGGTCCGCGAGCAGCGGCCCGAACGCCAGCTCGGCCGCCCCGATCGCGAGCCGATCCTCGCCGAGCGCGGCGGCCCGCAGCTCGACACCCTCGGCAGCGGCGGGCATCGCCTGGGCCAGCACCGCGGCAGTGAGCGCATCGGCGTCGCTCTCGGCGATGGTCGCGAGGAACCCACCGAGGATCACCCGTGAGGGGTTCAGCACGTTCACCGCGTTCGCCAGGGCCGTCGCGAGGATACGCCGCTGCCTCGCGAGCTCGGCCGCGACCTCTGGCGAGTCGCTTGCCTCGAGCGCGGCCCGCAACGTCGGCTCGTCGGCAGCGGCGAGCCCGACGACCGCGAGCAGTCGCGATCGCGCGACCTCGTCTTCGAGCACGCCGCCCTCGGCCCGGCGGTCCTCGTCCGCGGCGATGCCCGGGCGATTCTGCCCGAACTCGCCCGCGTATCCGCCGGCGCCGACGACGGCGACACCGCCGACGACGAGCCCGCCGCCGATGCCGCTCGCGCCGCCGTTGAGGTAGACGAGGTCATCGATGCCCCGGCCCGCGCCGAACAGGTGCTCGGCGCGGGCGCCGAGGCTCGCGTCGTTGCCGACGGCCGTGGGCAGCCCGGTCGCGGCCTCGACGAGTTCGCGCAGCGGAGCGTCGTTCCACTCGAGGTGCGGTGCCATGCGGACGAGCCCGTCGGCAGCGCGCACCAGGCCCGGCACCGCGAGGCCGACGCCCACGATGCGTGCCGAGCGCAGCGGCCCGTCGCGCCAGCGCGCGACGGTCGATGCGACGATCGCTGCGACCTCCTCGGGCGAGACGAGGTGATCGACCTCGTTGCGCTCTCGTACGGGGATCCGCCCGTCGAGTCCGACGGCCGAGATCGTGACGGCATCGACCTCGGGGTTCACCGCGATCGCGGTGACGCCGGGGTGGGCGGCGACGACGGGCGAGGGGCGGCCGACGCGATTCGTCGGGTCGGGCGCCCGCTCCTCGACGAGCCCGGCCTCGGCGAGTTCGGCGGCGAGGGCCGCGATCGTCGAGCGGTTGAGGCCGGTCGCGGCGGTCAGCGCGGCGCGCGATCGAGGTCCCTCGAGGTGCACGAGCCCGAGGACTTTCGCGAGGTTTCGACGATGCACGCCGTCGAAGGTGCCGATGCGCTCTGCCACGCGACAACTCTAGGCGGGGCCGTCGACACGCCCGCTCGCGACGCACCGAATATGTTGCCCTTGACTCGAAATTGTCCGAGCCGTATATTCAAGGCGTCCAGATCACTTTCGACATTGGTGTCGAAACTTTCGAGAGGTTGTTCAAGGATGAACAGACGCAGCACGGCTCGTCTCATCGCCCTGGCGGCGGCGAGCGGCATCGCGATGGCCGCACTCAGCGGCTGTTCGGCGGGCGGCGGGGAGGAGGGCGGCGAGACCGCGATGACCTTCTGGCACAACTCCACCACCGGTGACGGCAAGGCGTACTGGGAGGCGACCGCAGCCGCCTTCGAGGAGGAGCACCCGGGCGTGACGATCGAGATCCAGGCGATCCAGAACGAGGACATGGACGGCAAGCTCCAGACCGCCCTCAACTCCGGCGATGCGCCCGACATCTTCATGGCGCGCGGCGGCGGCAAGCTCGCAGCCGTGGTCGAGGCCGGCCAGGCGCAGGACCTCAGCTCCGCGCTCTCCGACGAGACGAAGGCCGCCCTCGGCGAAGGCGCCCTCTCGGCGTTCTCGGTCGACGACAAGCTCTACGGGGTGCCGTCGTCGGTGCTGCCGGGCGGCATCTACTACAGCAAGGACCTCTTCGCCCAGGCCGGCATCACCGAGACGCCGACCACGTTCGACGAGCTCGGCGAAGCCGTCGACAAGCTGAAGGCCGCCGGCATCGACCCGATCGCGCTCGGCGCGAAGGACGCCTGGCCCGCCGCCCACTGGTACTACTTCTTCGCACTCCGCGAGTGCGGCCAGGACGTCATCACCGGCCTCACCGACGACCCCAGCTTCTCCGACGAGTGCTGGCTGCGCGCCGGTGAGGACCTCGAGGAGTTCGCCGGCATCGAGCCGTTCAACCCGGGCTTCCTGACGACGACCGCCCAGCAGGGCGCCGGCTCCTCCGCAGGGCTCGTCGCCAACCACAAGGCCGCGATGGAGCTCATGGGCGCCTGGGATCCTGGCGTGATCGCCTCGCTCACGCCCGACGAGAAGCCCTTGGCCGACCTCGGCTGGTTCCCGTTCCCCGAGGTCGAGGGCGGCGACGGCGAGGGCGGCGCGCTCATGGGCGGCGTCGACGGCTTCTCGTGCTACGTCGACGCACCGAAGGAATGCGGCGAATTCCTCGAGTTCGCTTCGCAGAAGGAGTACCAGGAGGGCTATGCGAACGCGTTCGTCACGCTGCCGGCCAACAAGGACGCCCAAGGGGTCGTGACCGACCCCGCCCTGCAGGAGGTGCTCGCCGCCGTCAACGAGGCCCCGTACGTCTCGGTCTGGCTCGACACGCTCCTCGGCCAGAACGTCGGCAACGCGCTGAACGTCGGCGTGGTCGACCTGCTCGCCGGCAAGGGCTCGCCCCAGGGCATCGTCGATGCGGTCGACGACGCCATCAAGAAGGGCTGAGGCCGAACGCATCATGAACGTTCGCACCAACTCCCCCGTCGCGGGACGAGTCGAGGCGGACGACGTCACGGCCGGAGGCGGTTCGCCGTCTCCGGCCGCCGGCCGGGTCGCTGCAACGTCGCCCCGCGACCGGCGTCGTCCCCGCCGCGACCCGCGCAAGGCCATCGAGATCGCCGTCCTCGTCGGCCCAGCACTGCTCGTCTTCCTCGCGTTCGTCATCTTCCCCGTGGTCATGGCCGGCTACTACGGCTTCTTCCGCTGGAAGGGCTTCGGCCCGCCCACCGACTTCGTCGGCCTCCAGAACTACGTCACGATCTTCCAGGACCCCACGTTCCACGAGGCCCTGTCGCACAACGCGATCATCGTCGTGATGTCGCTCGTGCTCCAGGGCCCCGCCGCCCTCCTGCTCGCGCTGCTCCTGAACCGCCCGATGCGCGGCCAGTCCGCGATCCGCGTGCTGATCTTCGCGCCGTACGTCATCGCCGAAGTGGTCGTCGGCACCGGATGGAGCCTCATGCTCCAGAGCCAGGGCGCGCTGAACGGGCTCCTCGAGAAGGTCGGGCTGGGGGCGTTCACCCAGGACTGGCTCGCCGACCCCGCGATCGCCATGGGGACCCTGCTCGTCATCCTCACCTGGAAGTACATCGGCTTCGCCGTCATCCTCTTCCTCGCCGGCCTGCAGGGCATCCCGCAGGAGCTCACGGAGGCCGCGCAGATCGACGGCGCCTCCTACTGGCAGATCCAGCGCCGCATCACGCTGCCGCTGCTCGGCCCGACCCTGCGCATCTGGGCGTTCCTCTCGATCATCGGCGCCCTGCAGCTCTTCGACCTCGTGTACATCATCTGGGGCCAGTACGTCGCGTCGACCGCGGGCACCTCGACGATGGCGACCTACATGGTCGCGAACGGCCGCAACGCCGGCAACTACGGCTACGGCAACGCCGTCGCAGTCGTGCTCTTCCTCATCTCGCTCGTCGTCGCCCTCGTCTACCAGCGATTCGTGCTCCGCCGCGACACGGCCGGAGCCCTCACCGAACGGACGGAACGATGACCGCGTCGTCAATCGCCCTGCCCCGACCGCCGAAGGCGCGGCAGACCAGCAGGCTTCCGTGGGGGAGCCCCACCATCTACGTCGTCGCCGTCGTCGTGATCGCCCTCATGCTCGCGCCGCTCGCGTACATCATCATCGGCGGCTTCCGCACGAACTCGCAGATCACGGCCGATCCGTCGGCGCTGCCTGCGCCCTGGGTGTTCACGAACTACGCCGACGTGCTGGCCAGCACCACCTTCTGGGGCCAGGTGCTCAATTCGACCGTCGCGGCCGTGGTGACCACGGTCGGCGTCGTCGCGCTCGGGCTCATGGCGAGCTACGTGCTCGCCCGCTACCGGTTCAGGGCGCGCGGCGTGCTCTACGCGCTGTTCGCGGCGGGACTCATGTTCCCGATGACGGTCGCCATCACGCCGCTCTACATCATGGTGCGCAACCTCGGCCTCATGAACTCGCTCGGCGGCATCATCCTGCCGCAGATCGCCTTCGCCCTGCCGACGACGATCATCATCCTCGTGCCGTTCCTCAGGGCCATCCCGGACGAGATCGAGGAGGCCGCCGCGATCGACGGCTGTTCGCGGCTCGGCTTCTTCTGGCGGATGGTCGTGCCGCTCGCGCTGCCCGGCGTCATCACGGTGGGCATCCTCGCATTCATCGCGAGCTGGAACGGCTACATCCTCCCGCTCTTCATCCTGAACAACGAGGCCGCGTTCACCCTCCCGCTCGGGGTGCAGGCCTTCGCGTCGCAGTACTCGGTCGACACGGCGAAGGTGCTCGCCTTCACCTCGCTGTCGATGATCCCCGCCCTCGTCTTCTTCAGCGTGTTCGAGCGCCGCATCGTCGGCGGCCTCACGGGAGCGGTGAAGGGATGACCGAGCCGACGATCACGGATACCGCGACCGACGGAACCACTCGCAGCACGACCGCCATGACCACCACGGACCCCACGATGACGGAAGCCACGATGACGGAAGCCACGACCCACCCCGCCGCGACGACCGACCCGCCGTGGCGCGATCGGTCGCTTCCGGCCGCCGCGCGAGCCGGTGCCCTCATCGCCGAACTCACCCTCGAGGAGAAGATCGCCCAGCTCTACGGCATCTGGATCGGCGCGGCCGAAGACGGCGCCGACGTCGCCCCGCACCAGCACGAGATGAGCGGCGTCGTCGACCTCGACGTCCTGCTGCCCAAGGGGCTCGGCCAGATCACTCGCGCCTTCGGCACCGCGCCGATCGACGCGGCCGTCGGCGCGCAGTCGCTCGCACGACTGCAGGAGCGAATCGTCGACTCGAGCCGGTTCGGCATCCCGGCCCTCGTGCACGAGGAATGCCTGGCCGGCTTCGCCGCCTACGGCGCGACCGCGTATCCGGTGCCCCTCTCGTGGGGCGCGACGTTCGACCCCGGCCTCATCGAGCGGATGTCGCGTCGAATCGGCGAGGACATGCGATCGGTGGGCGTGCATCAGGGACTGGCGCCCGTGCTCGACGTCGTCCGCGACGCCCGCTGGGGCCGGGTCGAGGAGACCATCGGCGAGGATCCGTACCTGGTGGGCCGGGTCGCCACCGCGTACGTGGTCGGGCTCGAAGCCTCCGGGATCGTCGCGACGCTCAAGCACTTCGTCGGGTACTCGGCGTCGCGCGCCGGCCGCAACCTCGCGCCCGTCTCGGTCGGTCGCCGAGAACTCGCCGACGTCCTGCTGCCGCCCTTCGAGATGGTCGTGCGCGAGGCCCGGCCGCGCTCGGTGATGAACGCGTACACGGATCTCGACGGCGTGCCCACCGCCGCCGACCACGAGCTGCTCACGGGGTTGCTGCGCGACACCTGGGGCTTCGAGGGCACCGTCGTCGCCGACTACTTCTCGGTGGCCTTCCTCCAGACACTGCACGGCACATCCGGCGACCTGGGCGATGCGGCCGTGGCCGCGCTCGAGGCGGGCATCGACGTCGAGCTGCCGACGGTCCAAGCCTTCGGCGATCCCCTCAGGGCCGCCGTCGCCGACGGCCGCATCGACGAGGCGGTCATCGACCGGGCCCTCCTCCGCGTGCTCGAGCAGAAGGTCGGGCTCGGGCTGCTCGACGACCCGGTCGCGCCCCCGGCCGCCGCTGCGGCGAAGGGCTCCGTCGACCTCGATTCCCCCGAGAACCGCGAACTCGCGCGCCGCATCGCGGAGCAGGCGATCGTGCTGCTCCGCAACGACGGCACGCTGCCGCTCGCCGCCCCGGCCAGGATCGCCGTCATCGGGCCGACCGCCGACGACCCGCTCGCGGTGCTGGGGTGCTACGGATTCCCGACCCATGTCGGCGTGCACCACCCCGAGAGCGGGATGGGCATCGAGCTTCCGACCCTCGTCGAGGCGCTGCGCGAGGAGTTCCCCGGGGCCGAGATCGCCCTGGCGTCGGGAACCTCGATCGACGGCGGCGAGACCGACGGCATCGCGGCGTCCGTCGACCTCGCGGCATCCGCCGACGTCGTCGTGCTCGCGCTGGGCGACCGAGCGGGTCTCTTCGGCCGGGGCACCAGCGGCGAGGGCTGCGATGCGGAGACCCTCGACCTGCCGGGCGCGCAGGGCGCCCTGCTCGAGGCGGTGCTCGACACCGGCACGCCGACCGTGCTCACGCTCCTCGCCGGCCGTCCCTACGTGCTCGGTTCCGCCCCCGAGCGCGCAGGGGGGATCCTGCAGGCGTTCTTCCCGGGAGAGGAGGGCACGCGCGCCCTCGCCGCGATCCTCTCGGGGCGGGTGAACCCGAGCGGGCGACTCCCGGTCAGCGTGCCGGCCAGCCCCGGCGCCCAGCCGTCGACGTACCTGGCTTCGACGCTCGCGCGGCGCAGCGAGGTCTCGAACATCGACCCGACAGCCAGATACCCCTTCGGCCACGGTCTCGGCTACACCTCGTTCGCCTGGAGCGACCTCGTGGTCGAGGCGGCCGAGGCGACGACCGACGGCAGATTCCGGCTGTCGCTCACGGTCGAGAACACGGGGCACCGGGCGGGTGCCGAGATCGTGCAGCTGTACCTGCACGACCCGGTGGCCTCCGTCGTGCGACCGCTGCAACGGCTCATCGGTTTCGAGCGGATCGAGCTCGAGCCCGGGGCATCCGTGCGGTTGGGGGTCGAGGTGCCGGCCGATCTCGCGTCGTTCACCGGACGCGACGGTCTCCGCATCGTCGAGCCCGGAGCGCTCGTGCTCGGGTTCGGCCGTTCGAGCGCCGACCTGTCGCTCACGGCGGCCGTCGAGCTCACCGGCCCGGTGCGCGTGGTCGACCACACCCGCGAGCTGCACCCCGTCTGGAACGCCGAGCGGATCGGCACCGAGGCACCGTGACCGCAGCACGCAACCCCGTGCTGCCGGGGTTCCATCCCGATCCGAGCATCTGCCGCGTGGGCGACGAGTTCTACGTGGTGACCTCGACGTTCGAGTACTTCCCCGGGCTGCCGGTGCACCGCTCTCGCGACCTCGTGGAATGGGAGCTCGTGGGTCACGCGGTGCACCGCGAGGAGCAGCTCGACCTGTCGAGGGTGGCGGCGTCGGGCGGCCTGTTCGCCCCGACGATCCGCCACCACGACGGCCGCTTCTTCGTGGCCTGCACGCTCATCGGCGACGAGGGAGCACAGGACAGCTTCGTGGTGACCGCGACGGACCCGGCGGGCCCGTGGTCGGACCCGGCATGGATCGAGGATGCCCACGGCATCGACCCGTCGCTCCTCTTCGACGACGACGGCCGAGCGTGGTGGTGCGGCACCCGGCTCGCCGATCCCGGCGACTGGCCCGAGCAGACCGAGGTCTGGGTGCGCGAGCTGGATGTCGCCGCGATGAGGCTCGTGGGCGAGGAGCACGTCGTCTGGCACGGCGCCGTCGAAGGCGCCGTCTGGGCGGAGGGCCCGCATCTGCACCGGCTCGACGACGAGGTGCTGCTCCTCGCGAGCGAGGGCGGCACCGAACGCCACCACGCCGTCAGCGCGGCCCGCGGCACCGCACCGACCGGCCCGTTCACGGGGTCGAAGGCGAACCCGCTGCTCACCCACCGCCACCTCGGCGGTGACGTCGACGTGGCGAACGTCGGGCACGCCGACCTCGTCGACGACGGCCGCGGCGGATGGTGGGCCACGGTGCTCGCGACCCGGCGGCTCGCCGGGACCGGGATGACGCGCGCCGACGCCCTGCAGGGTCGCGAGACGTGGCTCGTGCCGGTCGTCTTCGAGGACGGCTGGCCCGTGTTCGCACCGGGCGAGGGCCGCCTCCGCCACGAGGTGGAGGTGCCCTGGGCCGACGCGACCGCTCCCGGCCCGTCGAAGCTCGTCGACGAGTTCGACGGGCCCGCGCTGCATCGCGAGCTGCTCACGATCCGCACGGCACCCGGCATGCGCCGGGCACGGCTCGGCGAGCGCCCGGGCCACCTGCGGCTCGAGGCCGTCTCCGGCGGTCTCGCCGAACCGGTCCCCCACGCCTTCGTCGGCTTCAGGCTCGAGCAGCCGGTCGCGCGCCTCTCGACCGAGCTCGAGATCCCGGATACCGCGTCGGCCGGCCTGGTCGCCGGGCTCGCGCTCCGGCTCACCGACCGCCGTCACGTGCGCTTCGCGGTCCGTGTCATGAACCCGGGTCCGCGTACCGAGGTACCCGGCTCGGGATCGGCCCGGGTGCTCGAGCACGTGCTCCACGTCGACGGCGACGACCGGCTGCTCGCGAGCGTCGAGGCGCCGCCCGGACGGCTCGGGCTCGTGCTCGACCTCGACGGGTTCGGGGCGGTCGCCCGCCTCGAGCGCGGCGACCGCGCCGACGACGACGCGGCCTCCGCCGCGGTCGGCGTCGTCGACCTCTCGCCGCTGAGCCCGAGCGAGGGCGGCGGCTTCGTCGGGGTCGTCGGCGGCGTCTTCGTCGTCCGCGAGCCCGTCCCGGCGGGGCCCGCCGGCTCCGGCTCGGCCGACGGCCCGATCCCCGGGTCCTCGCCCTGGGCCGACTTCGGCCGGCTCCGGCTGGAGCATGCGGCGGAGCGGGGGGAACGAGCCGATGTCTGAAGCGGATGCCGTTCCCGGGGGCGCGATCGACCCGGTCGTCGCACCCGTGCACCTCGCGGACGGCACGGGCGACGTCGCCGCACTCACGTTCGACGACGGCCCGGACCCCCGGACCACCCCTGCCCTGCTGGACTTCCTCGCCGAGCACGACCTGCAGGCCGTGTTCTGCGTCATCGGCGAGATGATCACCGCCCCGGGGGGCGCGGCGATCCTGCGACGGATCGTCGCGGAGGGGCACGTGCTCTGCAACCACGCCACGAGCTACGCCGACATGGGCTCGTGGCCGGCGGGCCGGGTGCGGGCCGACCTGGTGGAGAACCTCGCGATCATCCGTGACGCACTCGGCGACCCGATCGCGCCGGTGCCGTACTGGCGGGCACCGAACGGCAGCTGGGGCATCACGCGACAGGTCGCCGTCGAGCTCGGCATGCAGCCGCTCGCCGTCGTCAACACGATCGGCGACTGGGAGACGCAGGATGTCGCGACGCTCACGTCGAACCTGCGTGCGGCGATGAAGCCCGGGGAGATCGTGCTCGCGCACGACGGCGGCACCGGCGACCGTGGCGACCGGGCAGGCACCCTCGCAGCCGTGAAGACCGTCGTGGCCGAACGCCTCGCCGCCGGCTGGACCTTCGTCCTCCCGAAGGGCACGCCGGCCGTCGGCGCGCCCTTCGCATCCGGCGACGGCGGCTGAGCCCGCCCCGGTGCCGCCGAGCAACAGGCGGCCGACGTCAGCCCGCCGGCGGCGCCGTGCTCTCGCGCACGACGAGGTTCGTCGCGAGGTCCATGCGAGGGGTCGTCGTGGGCTGATCGCCGCTCAGGCGGATCGCGAGCCGCGCGGCCTCCTCGCCCATGCGTCGGAGCGGCTGGTGCACGGTCGTGAGCGGTGGGCTCACCCACGGCGCGAGGGTGATGTCGTCGTAGCCGACGATCGAGAGGTCGCGGGGCACCGACAAGCCGGCGTCGCGGGCCGCATCGATGGCGCCGAGGGCCTGCAGGTCGCTGCCGGCGAAGATCGCGGTCGGCCGGCGGTCGGCGGGCAGGGCGAGCAACTCCCGCGCACGATCTCGGCCCCCGCCCACCTCGAAGTTGCCGTAGCCGACCCAGGCGGGGTCGATCGCGAGGCCGGCGGAGTTCATCGCGCTGCGGTAGCCGTCGAGCCTGGCGAGCGAGCACATCATGTCCTCCGGCCCGGTGACGGCGGCGATGCGCCGGTGCCCGAGCTCGATCAGGTGACGCGTCGCGGCGAGGCCGCCCGACCAGTTCGCCGAGCCGACGCTCGGCACGTCGGGCGACGGATCGCCGGCGGGGTCGACGATGACGTAGGAGATGGCCCGTGCCCGCAGCCGTTCGCGGTATTCGGGCGAGAGCTCGGAGAAGACGAGCACGACGCCGACCGGGCGTCGCCGGATGACGCCCTCGATCCAGTCGGGAGCCGGTGCATGGCGATCACCGCTCACGGTCAGCACGACACTCAGGCCGTGCTCCTTCGCGACAGCCTCCACGCCGCCGATGAGTTCCATCGACCAGATCGGGTCGAGGCCGTGGAAGACGAGCTCGAGCAGTTCGGGGCGGGATTCGGAGCGTGCTGGGCCGCGGCGCACGTACCCGCGTTCGCGCAGCACCTGCTCGACGCGTTCTCGCGTCGCGTCCGAGACATCGGTGCGACCGTTCAGCACCTTCGAGATTGTCGAGAGGCTCGTGCCGGTCTCGTCGGCGATCTCGGCGAGGGTGACGCGCTCGCTTGCGGCATCCGTCTTCATCTTTCGAAGCCTAATCACGAAAGTTGCGGCGCGAAAGTCTTGCGCGCGCTGTTCCTGCGGTTTATGTTGTATCTGCCAACAAATCATCGATGACGCTGAAAGGCGGACCCTCCATGGCCAGCGCGCCCACCCGCGACGACAAGTTCTCATTCGGTCTCTGGACGGTCGGGTACAACGGCACCGACCCGTTCGGGGGCCCGACCCGCGAGCCCCTCGATGTCGTGCACGCCGTCGAGAAGCTCGCCGAGCTGGGCGCCTACGGACTCACGTTCCATGACGACGACCTCTTCGCGTTCGGGTCGAGCGACGCCGAGCGCCAGACGCAGATCGACCGGCTCAAGGGCGCACTCGCCGACACCGGTCTCATCGTTCCGATGGTGACGACCAACCTCTTCTCGGCCCCCGTCTTCAAGGACGGCGGCTTCACCGCCAACGACCGCGACGTGCGTCGCTACGCGCTCCGCAAGGTGTTCCGCCAGCTCGACCTCGGCGCCGAGCTCGGCGCCAGGACGTTCGTCATGTGGGGCGGCCGCGAGGGCGCCGAGTACGATTCGGCGAAGGACATCCGCCAGGCGCTCGAGCGCTACCGCGAGGCCGTCGACCTGCTCGGCGACTACGTCGTCGACCAGGGCTACGACATCCGCTTCGCGATCGAACCCAAGCCGAACGAACCCCGCGGCGACATCCTGCTGCCGACACTCGGCCACGCGATCGCCTTCATCGATTCACTCGCGCGTCCCGAGCTCGTGGGCCTCAACCCCGAGGTGGGCCACGAGCAGATGGCCGGCCTCAACTTCGCCGCCGGCATCGCCCAGGCCCTGTACCACGGCAAGCTCTTCCACATCGACCTCAACGGCCAGCGCGGCATCAAGTACGACCAGGACCTCGTGTTCGGCCACGGCGACCTGCACAACGCGTTCGCGCTCGTCGACCTGCTCGAGAACGGCGGCCCCGGCGGCGTCCCCGCCTACGAGGGTCCGCGCCACTTCGACTACAAGCCGAGCCGCACCGAAGACGAGAAGGGCGTGTGGGAGTCGGCCGCGGCGAACATGCGCACGTATCTCCTGCTGAAGGAGCGCGCCGCGGCATTCCGCGCCGACCCCGAGGTGCAGGAGGCGCTCGCGGCCGCGCGGGTCGACGAGCTGTCGGTGCCGACCCTGAACCCGGGCGAGAGCTACGCCGACTTCCTCGCCGACCGGTCGGCGTACGAGGACTTCGACGCGAACGCCTACCTGGGCGGCAAGGGCGGCGGTTTCGTGCGTCTGCAGCAACTCGCCACCGAGCACCTGCTCGGCGCGCGCTAGAGCTCGCGAGGCGAACGGTCATGCCACTCGCCCTCGGGGTCGACTCGTCGACCCAGTCGTGCAAGGTCGTCGTCGTCGACGCCGACACGGGCAGCGTCGTGCGCTCGGGTCGTGCCGCCCACCCCGACGGCACCTCCGTCGACCCCGAGGCCTGGTGGCTCGCGATGCAGGCCGCGATCGTCGAGGCCGGCGGCCTCGACGATGTCGCGGCCTGGTCGATCGGCGGGCAGCAGCACGGCCTCGTCGCCCTCGATGCGTCCGGCGAGGTCGTGCGCGACGCCCTGCTCTGGAACGACGTGCGCTCGGCCGGGGCCGCCGAGGACCTGATCGCCGAGTTCGGCGCCGCACGCCTCGCGACGCGGTCCGGCCTCGTGCCGGTCGCCTCGTTCACGATCACGAAGCTGCGCTGGCTGCGCGATCACGAGCCGGCGAACGCGTCTCGGGTCGCCGCGGTCGCGCTGCCGCACGACTGGCTGACGTGGCGGCTGCGCGGCTTCGGTCCGGCTCGGACCTCGCCCCGCGGCCCGGTGCTCGACGAGCTCGTCACCGACCGTTCGGATGCCTCGGGCACCGGCTACTGGAACCCCGCGACCGGCGAGTACGACCGCGAGCTGCTCATCGCGGCGCTCGGCCACGACGTGGTGCTCCCACGGGTGCTCGCGCCGTTCGGGTCGACGACCGATGCGTCGGGCCGCCGGGTCGGTGCCGGTGCCGGTGACAACGCCGGCGCAGCCCTCGGCCTCGGCGCTGAGCCCGGTGATGCGATCGTCTCCATCGGCACGTCGGGCACGGTGTCCGCGATCAGCCGCGAGCCGATCTTCGATGCCTCGGGCACGGTGGCGGGCTTCGCCGACGCGACCGGCAACTTCCTGCCCCTCGTCGCGACCCTGAATGCGGCGCGCGTGCTCGACGTGACCGCGTCGCTGCTCGGCGTCTCGCACGAGGAGTTCGGGGTGCTCGCCCTCGAAGCGACGCCCGGCTCGGGCGGTCTCACCATGCTGCCGTACTTCGAGGGCGAGCGCACTCCGAACCTGCCCGATGCGACCGCGTCGCTCACCGGCATGACCCTCGCCTCGACGACTCGTCCGAACCTCGCGAGGGCCGCCGTCGAGGGCATGCTGGGCGGGCTCGGCGCCGGCCTCGATGCCCTGCGCGCCCTCGGCATCCCGCTCGAACGGGCCCTGCTCATCGGCGGCGGCGCGCAGTCGGAGGCCGTGCGGCGGATCGCTCCGGCCGTCCTCGGCCTTCCGGTCGAGGTGCCCGCTCCCGGCGAGTACGTCGCCCTCGGTGCCGCGCGCCAAGCCGTGCTCGCGCTCGAGGCTGCGGCCGTCGCGTAGTGGCACTCCCCCGACGTCAGCGCGACGCGAGCAGCCCCGCCAGCCAGCGACCGCTGTCCTTCACGATGCGCTGCTGCGTGTCGTAGTCGACGCGCACGATGCCGAACCGCTTCGAGTATCCGTAGCCCCATTCGAAGTTGTCGAGCAGCGACCAGACGAGGTACCCGCGCAGGTCGACCCCGCGATCCATGGCGCGCCGTGCCGCCGCGAAGTGCCGTTGCAGGTAGTGGACGCGCTCGGCGTCGTGCACGCGCGGCCCGTCTGGCCCGTCGGACACGACGTCGGCGAACGCCGCCCCGTTCTCGGTGATCATGAGCGGCAGCCCCGGGAACCGCTCGCCGAGCGACACCAGCAGGTCTTCGAGACCGTCGGGCGCGATGTTCCACCCCATGTCGGTGTACGGGCCGGCCTGGGGCAGGAACGCGACGTGCTCGCTGCCGGGCCACGGCGTGCCGCCGACGTCCTTGTGCCCGTCGTTGCGGCTGCGCTCACCCTCGCCGTCCCACATCGCGACGGTGACGGTCGAGTAGTAGTTGACGCCGAGCACGTCGAGCGGCTGGTGCACGAGCGCGAGGTCGCCGTCGTGCACGAACGACCAGTCGGTGACCCCGGCGGTGTCGGCGACGAGGTCGTCGTCGTACCGGCCGAGCAGCATCGGGCTCGTGAAGGCGCGGTTGGCGAGGGCGTCGATGCGACGGGTCGCCTCGGCGTCGCCGCCCCGGATCACGTGGAAGTTCAGGGTCACCGACACGTCGGGGTCGTTCGAGGCGCGACGCCGGATCTCGGGCACGGCGAGCCCGTGCGCGAGGTTCAGGTGGTGCACCGCGGCGAGCGCGGCGGCCCCGTCGGTGCGACCCGGCGCGTGGGCGCCCGACCCGTAGCCGAGGTAGGCCGAGCACCATGGCTCGTTGAGGGTGGTCCACGTGTGCACCCGGTCGCCGAGCGCCTCGACGGCGTGCCCCGCGTAGTCGGCGAAGCGCAGCGCGGTGTCGCGGTTCACCCAGCCTCCGGCGTCTTCGAGCTCCTGCGGCAGGTCCCAGTGGTAGAGCGTCGCGATGGGTCGGATGCCCCGGGCGAGCAGCCCGTCGACGAGGCGCGAGTAGAAGTCGACGCCGGCCGGGTTCGGCCGGTCGCCGGCGCCGGGCAGCAGGCGCGACCACGAGATCGAGAACCGGTACGCCTCGAGCCCGAGCGATGCCATGAGGTCGAGGTCGGCGTCGAGCCGGTGGTAGTGGTCGCATGCGACGTCGCCGGTGTCGCCGTTCCAGGTGCGGCCGGGGGTGCGGCTGAACGTGTCCCAGATCGACGGCGTGCGGCCGTCCTCGTCGGCGGCGCCCTCGATCTGGTACGACGCGGTCGCAGAACCGATCACGAACCCGCGCGGGAACTCGAGACGTCCGTGGTCACGGGGCGCTGCACTGGTCACGGCGCTCATCCTCGCACCTCTCGGAGCCGGCGACGATGCCGGCCGTCACGTTCCGTCAGCCGAGCGCGGCGATGCGCCACCCGGCGACGTGGGCGGCGCCGGGCTCGAGCACGACGAGGTCGACGCCCGAGTTGAAGGCGTCGGGCGGGCAGGTCATCGGCTCGACCGCGAGGCCGATGCGGTGCGTCGCGTCGGCACCGGGCGTGTCGGCGGTGTGCACCTGCACCCACGGGCAGTCGGCGCCCCACGCCATCTCGACGCCGGTGCCGCCCGGTGCCATGAGCACGACCCGGTACGGGGATGCCTCGGCGCCGGCGCCGATCGCCGCGTCGATCGCGCCACCCGGCGATGCCGCGAGCCCCGTGAACGCGTGGTCGATGAACGTCGGCCCGATGGCCCGCGGAGCACGGAAGTCGAAGCCCTGCACCTCGGCGGGCTCGACCGCGAGCGGGCTGAGGCGGTCGGGCGTCACCGTCAGCACCTCGGCGGCGGGCAGCTCGAGCGTCCAGTCGTCGACCCGTCCCGGTCCCGCGACGAGGTACGGGTGCGGGCCGGTGCCCCACGGCGCCGCGTCGGGCCCGAGGTTGCGGCCGGTGACGGTCTGGCCGAGGCCCGCCGCATCGACCCGGTACTCGACCTCCACCTCGACGCGGAACGGGTATCCCGCCTGCGGTTCGATGACCGCGGCGAGCACGACCCGATCGTGCTCGACGACGCGCGGCGCGAAGTCGAGCCAGGCGGCGAGTCCGTGCAGGGCCTGCCCGCGGGCGGGCTCGGTCAGCGGCAGCTGGAGCTCGTCGCCGGCGAACGCGTACCGCCCGTCGACGATGCGGTTCGGCCAGGGTGCGAGCGTCGCTCCCCGGTAGCCGGGCCGCACCTCGTCGGCCTCGAACGGCACGACGAGGTCGCGGCCGTCGAAGCGCAGCGTGCGCAGGCTCGCGCCGACGCTCGCGATCTCTGCGGCGTACCCGTGCGCGGCGATCCCGAACTGCCGCCCCGATCGGGGCACCGTCGTGGCCGCGAGCGCCGGCCGCGAGGCATCCGTCATCTCAGAGCCCCTGCGCCAGGCGGTAGTACGCCTGGTTCCAGCGCACCTGGTGGGCGAACCCCTCCCGCGTGGTCTGCTCGTCGATCACGAGCAGCTCGAGCTCGGCCATCTCGGCGAAGTCGCGGAAGACCTCGATGCCGACCGCGTTCGACATGACGGTATGGTGCGCGGCGCCCGCGACGAGCCAGGCGCCGGCGCTCGTCGCGAAGTCGGGCGCGGGCTTCCAGACGGCACGGCCGACCGGCAGCTTCGGCAGTGCCTCGCGCGGCGCGACGTTCTCGACGACGTTGGCCGTCAGGCGGAAGCGGTCGCGCAGGTCGCTCATCGCGACGACGACGGCGGGGCCGGGGTCGGCGGTGAAGACGAGTCGCACGGGGTCGTCCTTGCCGCCGATGCCGAGCGGGTGCACCTCGAGCGTGGGCCGCGCGGTCGTGAGCGACGGCGAGACCTCGAGCATGTGCGCGCCGAGGATGAGTTCATCACCCGGCGTGAGGTCGTAGGTGTAGTCCTCCATGAGGCTCGCACCGCCCGGGAGACCTGCGCCCATGACGTTCGCGATGCGCACGAGCACTGCGGTCTTCCAGTCGCCCTCGGCACCGAAGCCGTAGCCCTCGGCCATGAGGCGCTGCACCGCGAGGCCGGGAAGCTGCTTCAGCTCGCCGAGGTCCTCGAAGCTCGTCGTGAAGGCGCCGAAGCCGCCCTCCTCGAGGAACGAGCGCAGGCCCAGCTCGATGGCCGCTCCGTCGCGCAGCAACGCGTGGCGGTCACCGCCGCGGCGCAGTTCGGGCGCGACGTCGTAGAGCTCCTCGTACTCGGCGACGAGCGCGTCGACGTCGGCCTCGGTCGCCGCGGCGACCGCCGCGGCGAGCTCGTTGACGCCCCACGTGTTGACCTGCACGCCGAGCCGCAGCTCGGCCTCGGTCTTGTCGCCCTCGGTGACGGCGACGTAGCGCATGTTGTCGCCGAACCGGGCGAGCTTCAGGTCGCGGCTCGCGGCGAGGCCGGCGGCGGCGCGCTGCCACGTGCCGAGCTCGCGCTGCACGGCCGGGTCGGAGGCGTGCCCGACGATCGTCTTGCGCGGCACGCCGAGCCTCGTCTGGATGTACCCGAACTCGCGGTCGCCGTGCGCCGCCTGGTTGAGGTTCATGAAGTCGAAGTCGATGTCGGCCCACGGCAGTTCGACGTTCGCCTGCGTGTGCAGGTGGGCGAGCGGCTTGCGCAGGGCGTCGAGGCCGGCGATCCACATCTTGGCTGGGCTGAACGTGTGCATCCAGGCCACGAGCCCGATCACGCGGTCGTCGGCGTTCGCCTCGAGCGCGGTGCGCTTGATCGCGGCCGAGTCGGTGAGCACGGGCTTCCAGACGACTCGCACCGGCACGTCGGACGCCTCGTCGAGCTGCGCGGCGATCGCGCGGGACTGCTCGGCGACCTGCGCGAGCGTCTCGGGCCCGTAGAGGTGCTGGCTGCCGGTGAGGAACCACACCTCGTAGCCGTCGAGCGAGGTGGAGAGCTTGGTGCGGGTCATGTCGTTCCTTCTGGCCTGGTCGGCCGGGGTCTGGTCCGCGGCGGGGCCGTGACGGCCCCCGCCGCGGAAGAGGTGGCGCGCCGCGGCCACCAAGCCGACTACTTCTGTTTCGTCGACTCGTCTTCGGGGGTCGGGGTGGTCGTGGGGGCGAGCGCCGCGACGGCCGCGGCTTCCGCGACGAGGCCCGCACGGTACCGCTCGAGGTAGGCGGCGAAGCCCGCGACGTCGGATGCCTCCGGCTCGACGACCTCGACGGCCGACCCCGCGAACACCCGGTGGTCGAGGTACGCGCCGAGCGAGGCATCCCGCTCGTCGTCAGTGCCGTGGCCGCGCTCGCGCAGGTACGCGGCCAGCACCGCGATGCCCCACGCACCGCCCTCGGCGGCCGTCTCGCCGACCGCGACCGGGGCATCGAGCGCCCCGGCGAGCAAGCGCTGCGCCACCCCGGCCGTGCGGAAGATGCCGCCGTGGCCGAACATGCGGTCGAGCTCGACGCCCTCGGCGGAGAGCACGCGCATGCCGAGCGCGAGCGTGCCGTACACGCCGTAGAGCTGCGCGCGCATGAGGTTCGCGAGCGTGAGCCGGCTGTCGGGCGTGCGCACGACCATCGGCCGGCCCTCGTCGAGCCCCGCGATCGGCTCGCCCGCGAGCGTGTTGTAGGCGAGCAGTCCGCCGGCGTCGGGCTCGCCCGCGAGCGCCTCGCCGAAGAGCACCTCGAAGACCGCGTCGCGCGCGAGCGGCGCGCCGTCGCGGGTCGCGCCGGCCGCTTCGGCGAAGCGCTCGAAGACGCCCGCCCACGCCGCCAGCTCGGAGGCGCCGTTGTTGCAGTGCACCATCGCGACGGGATCGCCCGCGGGGGTCGTCACCAGGTCGATCTCGTGGTGCGCGCTCGCGAGCGGCCGCTCGAGCACGACCATCGCGAAGATGCTCGTGCCGGCGCTCACGTTGCCCGTGCGCGGTGCGACCGAGTTCGTCGCGACCATGCCCGTGCCCGCGTCGCCCTCGGGCGGGCAGAGCGGCGCGCCCGGTCGCAGCTCGCCCGTCGGGTCGAGCAGCATCGCCCCCTCGGCGGTGAGCTCGCCGGCGTGCTCGCCCGCGCCGAGCACCTCGGGCAGCAGCTCGGCGACCCGCGTACCCGGCCGACGGCCCTCGGCGAGTGCGTCGTAGCGCACGAGGAGGTCGGGGTCGTAACCGCCTGTGGCGGAATCGATCGGGAACATCCCCGAGGCGTCGCCGATTCCCAGCACCTTCCGGCCGGTGAGCCGCCAGTGCACGTAACCGGCGAGGGTGGTCAGGAAGTCGAGCCGCTCGACGTGCGGCTCGGCGTCGATGATCGCCTGGTGCAGGTGCGCGATCGACCAGCGCAGCGGGATGTTGAGGCCGAACGCCGTGCTCAGCTCGGCGGCGGCCGGCCCGGTCGAGGTGTTGCGCCAGGTACGGAACGGCACGAGCAGCCCGCCCTGCTCGTCGAACGCGAGGTAGCCGTGCATCATCGCCGAGACGCCGATCGCGCCGAAGGTCGTCGGCCGCACGCCGTGACGTCGCTCGGCGTCGGCGACGAGTTCCGCGTAGGCGGCGGCGAGACCCGACCAGACCGACTCGAGCGAGTAGCTCCAGCGACGATCCTCGGTGAACTCGTTCTCCCACTCGTGCGAGCCCGTCGCGAGCACCGTGGTGGGGTCGTCGGCGTCGACGAGGCAGGCCTTGATGCGGGTCGAGCCGAGTTCGATGCCGAGCGCGGTGCGCGCCTCGAGGATGGTCGACGGCGAGGCATCCGTGCTCATCGGCGCGCCTCGCCGGGCTGACCGTAGACGTGCTGGTAGCGCGCGAAGAGGCGGTCGATCGACTCCTGCGGGAGCGGGACGAGCGGCCCCGCCTCCCGGGCGTGGTGCACCGTGCGCGCGACGTCCTCGAGCATGACGGCGGCCTTGACCGCGTCCTTCGCGTCGGAGCCGATCGTGAACGGCCCGTGGTTCTGCATGAGCACCGCACGCGAGCGGTGGCCGGTGAGGGTTTCGACGATGCCGCGGCCGATCGAGTCGTCGCCGATGATCGCGAACGGACCGACCGGCACCGGGCCGCCGAACTCGTCGGCCATCGCGGTGATCACGCACGGGATCTCCTCGCCGCGTGCCGCCCAGGCGACGGCGAAGGTCGAGTGGGTGTGCACCACTCCCCCGACCTCGGGCATGTTGCGGTAGACGTAGGCGTGCGCGGCCGTGTCGCTCGAGGGGCTGCGGTCGCTGCCCGGCGTGCCGGGCACGACCTCGCCGTCGAGGTTGCACAGGATCATGTTCTCGGGCGAGAGCTCGTCGTACGAGACCCCCGAGGGCTTGATGACGAAGAGGTCGGCTCCCGGCACCCGGCCGGACACGTTGCCGCCCGTCCAGACGACGAGGCCGTAGCGCACGAGTTCGCCGTGCAGGCGCGCGACCTCGTCGCGGACACGACTGATCGCGGTCTCGACCGCTGGTTCGTAGTGCCTCGATGCACTCATGCGGGTCGACTCCTCTGTTCTGGCCGGACCACCGGGGTCCCGGCCGGTCTCAACGAGCGGCCATGTTTCGAGACCACCGCACCGAGCCAGCGGCCGTGACCGGTCACTGTGACCGGTCACGGAACAGTGAACCATGAACCGGTGAGCGCGTCAACCCGCTCCGGTTCGTCGCTCAGCGGGGCGGTGCTGCGACCGAGCGGCGAACCATGAGCTCGGGAACGAGCGGCTCGCGGGGCACCTCATCCGCCCCCTCGGCCGCACCGATGAGGGCGTGCACGGCCCGGCGGGCGAGCTCCTCGAAGTCCTGCCGCACGGTCGTGAGGGGAGGCGAGTAGTATGCGGCGTCGGGCACGTCGTCGAAGCCGACCACGCTCATCGCGGCGGGCACGTCGATGCCGGCCTCACGCAGCCCGCTGAGGAGCCCGAGCGCCATCTGGTCGTTCGCGACGAAGACCGCGGTGACTCCGGAGGCGAGCACCGCGCCAGCGGCATCCGCCCCCGAGCCCGCGGTCCAGTCTCCGGCGAACCGGGGTCCGGTCTCGAGCCCGCGTGCGGCGAGCTCCGCCACGAAGCCCGCGGCACGGGACTCGGCCTCGAGCCAGTTCGATGGGCCCGCGAGGTGCGCGATGCGGCGGTGCCCGGCATCGGCGAGGCATGCGACCGCGAGTCGAGCACCGGCCACCTGGTCGACCGAGAAGCTGTTCGGCTCGTGCCCGGCCGAGTGCAGGGTGACGATCGGGATGCCCGCGTCGAGCGATTCGATCATCTCGAGCGCGCCCCTCGTCGGCGCGACCACGACGAGCCCTTCGACCGACTGCGCCTGCAGGTGCTGCACCGCGGCGGCGACCTGGCCGGGGTCGTCCGATTCGGCGAAGACGGCGCTGACCCAGTAGCCCGCGGCCCGAGCCGCCTGCTCGACCGCCGCGATGCTGCGCGATGGGCCGTACTGCAGTGCGTCCGAGGCGAGTACGCCGATGGTACGCGACCGGTTCGTGCCGAGCGCGCGGGCGGCGTTGTTCATGCGGTACCCGAGCTCGCGCATGGCGTCGAGCACCCGCTGCTTCGTCTCGTCGGCGACATCGGGATGGTCGTTCAGCACACGCGACACGGTCTGCCGCGACACACCGGCGCGGGATGCCACCTCGCGTACGCCGACCGGGCGGGCACGCGCGCGGTCGGCGCCGGATACCTCGGGGCTCGCCTCGCTCACCGCATCACACCTCCACCGCCCGAGTGTACGGCGGGCGGGGCCGGGCATGCGGCGGGCAGACCCGAGTGCGCGGCGGCGAGACCGCGCGTGCCGCCGCGGAGGCAGCCGCGCACACGGGCGACCGGCCGCTCACGCGAATGCGGCGAGGGCGAGGACGGCGCCGGTGACGGTGAGGGGCGCCACGACGAGTCCGAGCGCAGCGAATCTCAGCCACGAGATCTGGACGCCCATCGCGACCAGCCGGTGGTGCCACAGGAGCGTCGCCAGCGATGCCCATGGCGTGATCAGTGCGCCGGCGTTCACTCCGATGAGGAGGGCCGCGGTGCGCAACGGGCTGTCGGCGAACGGCTCGAGCGCGAGGTAGGCCGGAAGGTTGTCGAACGCATTCGCGCTCAATCCTGCGACCCCGGCGAGGCGCAGGAGCTCGATCGGGCCTTCCCCGCCGCCGGCGAGCGAGGCGAGGACCTCGGTGAGACGGAGCTCATGGGCGGCCTCCATGGCGAGGAAGAGCCCGGCGACGAACACCACGAGCCGCCAGGGCACCAGCGCGGGGCGGACCACGGCCGGTCGGCGCACGAGGAAGACGACCACCAGGACCGCTGCGGCGGCGGTCGCCGGAATCCACACCTCGACGCCCGACACGAGCAAGGGGACGAGCAGGACGAGCACGATCGACGCGATCGTCAGGAGCACGCGGTCTCGGGGCGGTGCGGGCTCGTCGGGCACGAACCGCGTGTTGAGCTGCCTCCGACGCGTGGCGAGGAGGAACCCGGCGGGCACGAGGATCCCGACGAGGGTCGGGGCCCACATGAGCGCCGCGAAGCCGATCGGGTGCAGCTCGAGGCGCTGGGCGGCGAGCAGGTTGGTGAGGTTCGACACCGGGAGCAGGAGCGAGGTCGTGTTCGCGAGCCAGACGGTCGTCAGCGCGAACGGGATGGGCGAGATGCGGGCGTGCGCCGCGACCGCGACGACGACGGGCGTCAGCAGGACGGCCGTCGTGTCGAGCGAGAGGAAGATCGTCGACGCGGTGGCGGCCGCGACCACGAGCAGCCACAGCACGATCGCCCGGCCGCGGGCGAATCGGGCGAGCCGCTGCGCCATCGCACGGAAGACCCCGGCCTCGGCCGCGAGCTCCGCGACGATCGTCATCGCGACGACGAAACCCAGGATGGGCGCCGAACGAACGGCGAGTGCGCCGACTGCGTCGAGTGGGAGGACACCGCCGACCATCGCCGCGATTCCGAGGACGACGAGAACGACCCCCACGACTGCAATCCGCACGAGGAGAGGGTAGCCGACTCCCGGAGCGGCGCCCGCCACCGCCTTGGGCGGCCGAAGGTCCGCCTCGTCGACGGTCGCGTCGGCGACGGTCGCGTCGTCGACGGTCGCGTCGGCGACGGGCACGCGCGAACGGGCCGGACCGCCGGGGCCCGGCCCGTTCGCGTGCGATCAGCCGCGAGGTTTCGAGGGCGGCGTGGCCGGAGTCGCCCGCGCGACGCGCGGGCTCGCCACGACCGGCTCGGATGCCTCGGAGGTGCCGTGCTCATTGGTCGCCGTCACCACGACGGTGTAGTCGACGCCGTTGCGCAGGCCGCTGAGGGTCGCGGCCGGCTCCGTGGTCTCGACGACGACGGGCACCGCCTGCTTCGACTTGCCACCGGTGACCACGGGTGTCGCCGTCACGCGGTACGAGGTGATCTCCGAGTGGCCGTCGCTCGCGGGCGCCTGCCAGGTCACCTTCGCACTGGCATCGCCGGAGACGACGGCGACAGCCTGCGGCGCGGTGGGCGCCGTCGGCTGCAGGGCCGCGAACGCCCAGTTGTCGACCTCGACGAGGTCGGTGTCGGCGTCGAGGCCGTCGGGAGCGGCGAACACGAAGAACACGTCGTGGGTGCCGCTCGCGCCGTCGACGTCGGCCGTCACCGTGGTCCACTCGCCGACCTCGCCCTCGACGGGGATCTCGGCGACGACCTGGCCGTCGGCGTCGTCGAGGCGCACCTGGATGCTCCCGCCCTCGACCAGCGGCTTGACCTCGGCCGACACCGAGGTGGCTCCTGAGCCGAAGTCGACGCCCGAGAGGCCGGCGAAGTCGCCGTCGTCGATCCGCGACAGCACCATGTTGCCGTTGCCGTTGTGCTCCGGGAACTCGGCCGAGGGGACGTCGGTCTTGGCCGTGCCGATGCCGAGCTGCCAGGCGAGGGTCTCGGCCTCGAACGTGCGGTACGGGTCGAAGGCCTCGACCTGCTCCACCCCTGCGCGGGTGCCCGTGATCGGCTTGATCGTGCCGTCGGCGTTGAACTCGAGCTTGTCGATGTGCACCGAGCGGTAGCCCTGGGTCGCACCCGGGGTGCCGAGCGCAGCGGCCCACGCCGCCCCGCGCGTCTGCGCGTGGTAGGTGAAGTACGTCTCGCCCTTGTAGGTGAACATGTCCGAGTGGTTGTTGCCGCCGTTGCCCGCCCCGAAGAACGTGCCCTGGTTCTGGAACGCGACGCCGGCGTACTTCGCGGCGGGCAGGTCCATCGGGTCGTCCGTCATCATGTAGGCGATGGCGCCCCGAGAGGGGTACTTCCCCGGCACCTCGTTCACCTGGAAGTTCGACGAGTACGAGTAGTAGTACTTGTCGCCGTGCTTGAACATGCTCGAGGCCTCGAACATGCCGGGTCCGTCGATCTCGACCGGGTCGCCGTCGAGGGTGACCATGTCGTCCTTCAGCTTCGCCACGCGGGTCGACTTCGGGTTCTGCGGCCCCTGGATGTTCGGCGCGGTGCCGATCTGCGAGTTCCCGCCGAAGTACAGGTAGCCCTGCCCGTCGTCGTCGATGAAGACCTCGGGGTCGAAGAGCCACATGCCGGCCGGGAACCCGCCGCTCGCGATGTAGTCCTGCGAGACGGTGTCGGGGATGATCTTCTTGCCGAGCGGGTCGGTCCACGGCCCGAGCGGCGAGCCGCCGACGACCACCGCGGTGCCGGTTCCGCTGTCGCAGAAGTAGAGGTAGACCTTGCCGTCCTTCTCGATGGCCGCCGGAGCCCAGGAGTTGCGGGCCCACGGGGCGGCGCCGCCCTCACGGGCGACCGGGACGGCGCCGTGGTCGACCCAGTTGACCATGTCGCTCGTCGACATGACGTTCAGCCGGGTGATGCCGCCGTAGCCGTTCGACTGCGTCGGCAGGCCGTTCGCGTCCTTGCTGTTGAGCTCGTACTGCTGGGTGTCGTCGGTCGAGTAGATGTAGAGCCGCCCGTTGTACACGAGGTGGTGCGGGTCTGCGCCGAACTTGTGGCCGACCAGCGGGTTGTGGTCGCCGACCGGCTTCGTCTGCACCTTCTCGAGGCTCGTGTACTCCGGAGCCGGCGGGGCATCGGCGATCTTGATCAGCGAGACGTCGTCGACCTTGAAGTCCTGCAGCGCGTTCGCTCCCCACGGCGTCTCGACGAAGAGCCAGTTCGCCGCGGCATGCTTCGCCTCCGCCGTGAACTCGCGCGAGAAGGTGCCCCACTCGCCGCGGGTGAAGCTCTGGCCGTAGTCGGCGCAGCCGTTGAAGCTCGAGGGGCAGAAGGTGAAGTTGAACTGCTGGGTGTCGTTGCCCTGCTCGTACTTCAGCTTGCCGCTCATGCGGTAGGTCGCCCCGACCTCGAGCTTGCCCGTGACGTCGGCGAACGGACCCGACTGCGTGTTGGCGCGGCCGGTGACCTGCAGGGAGTTGGCACCGCTCGCGGCATCCGTGCTGAGCGCGAGCGTGCCGCCGCGCACGCTGCTCCACCCCGTGAAGCCGTCGACGAAGCGACCGTCGGGAAGAAGATTGCCCGCGACGGCGGGCGGCTCTTCGATCGCCGGTCCTGACCCGCCCTCGGTCGTGAGCGACACGTCGTCGATGACGAACGTCTGGATGTCGGTGTTCCACGGGGTCTCGACGAAGAGGATGTCGTAGTCGGCCGAGAGGGGCGTGAACGCCTTCTCGATGGTGGTCCACTGGCCCGCCGTCACCGCCGCGGAGGCCACGACGTCGCAGCGGCTCCGCGATGCCGTGCAGAGCACGACGTTGAAGTTCTGGGATGCCCGCCCGGCGTCGAACTTGACGGCGAGGCTCAGATCGTAGGACCTGTCGGTCTCGAGCAGGCCGGTGACCGTCGCCGCAGGGCCGGACTGGAAGCTCGTCCGTCCGCTGATGGCGAGCGCCTTCGCACCCGACTTGGCGTCGTCGCTCTCCGAGAGCGTCCCGCCGAGCGGGGCCGACCATCCGACGATGCCGGTCTCGAACGTACCGTTCTCGATGATGTCCGTCGTTGCGCCGTATGCGCCGCCTCCCACGCTGAGCACGGAGGCGACCAGGGCGCCGATGCCGAGCGTCGCGGCGAACGCCCGGGCAGGGCGGCCGCGTCCGCGGCCCGCGAGTCGTTCATGTCGTTTCACGTCTTGTCTCCTTTGATTCGATCGCGATGAGCTCCGCCCGCCTCGCGCTGCGGACGCCGGAACACCGGCGCGACGCAACGTCTGGACACGATGGCAGAGCTCGATGGAGCTGCCGGCGGCAGTCGGTTCACGTGAACCGACTGCGGCCGGCCCCAATCGGGCTTGTGGGTGTGCGGGGAGGCGCCGTCGACGAGATCGCCGGGAACCGAGCGCGTCGGCTACGTCCGCCGGCGCATGAGCACGAGGCGCTGCAGGAGCACGAACACGAGCAGGATGCCGCCGGTGATGATCGTCGTCATCTCGGGCGGGATGCCGCCGTCGCGGGTGATGAGCACGTTCATCAGCCCGAGCACGAGGGCTCCGACGACCGAGCCCAGCACGTAGCCGTAGCCGCCCGTGAGCAGTGTGCCGCCGATGACGGTCGCGGCGATCGCGTCGAGCTCCCACCCGATGCCGGTGATGTTCTGCGCGATGCCGAGGCGCGAGGTGTACACGACCGCCGAGACGCCCGCGAGCGTCCCGCTGATGACGTACACGAGCACCTTCGTGCGCGGCACCGCGAGGCCCATGAGCGACGACGAGCTCTCCGAGCCGCCGATCGCGTAGACGGTGCGGCCCGTGCGGGTGCGGTGGAGCACGAAGAACGCGACGATGACGACCAGCACGGCGATGATGACGCCCGGCGTGATGACGACGTCGTTCACCTTCTCGCCGTCGATGACCTTGAGCTGCTCGCCGAGCCAGAGGATCGGCGAGTCGTCGGCGAGCCGCTCGGGCCTCGTGCTGAGCAGCGATGCGAGGCCGCGCCCCAGGAACATCATGGCGAGCGTCGCGATGAACGGCTGCACGTTGAAGTACTGGATGAGGATGCCGCTCGCGAGGCCGAACGCGGTGCCGATGAGGATCATCAGCACGATCACGACCCACGGGTTCCATCCCGCGTTCGAGAGCATGACGCCTGCGACGCTCGACAGCGCGATCACCGAGCCGACCGACAGGTCGATGCCGCCGGTGAGGATCACGAACGTCATCGCCACCGCGAGGATGATGAGGTGCGCGTTGTTGATGAGCAGGTTCGACAGGGTGTTGTACTGCACGATGCGCCCGTAGGCCACCTCGCCGTAGATCACCATGCCGATGAAGATCACGATGGCCGCGGCCGTCGGCAGCACCGACGGGTTCGACGCGACGACGCGCTTCACGCGTTCCCACAGTCGCGAGTGCGGGGATGCCTCGACCTGGGGCTCGAGGCGGGGGGACTGCAGTGCGGTCATGCCGACACCTCTTCTCTCGCGGCGACGGCGTTCGGAACGGGTCGCTCCTTCGGAGGCTTCCGACGCTGTACGAACCAGCCGCGCACCCGGTCGGACTGCAGCAGGCAGAGCACGACGATGACGATCGCCTTGAACGCCGGCGTCGCCGACGACGAGACGCCGAGGAAGACGACGGTCTTGTCGAGCGTCGCGATGAGCAGCGCGCCGACCACTGCGCCGCCGATCGAGAACTTGCCGCCCGACAGGGACGTGCCGCCGATGACGACCGCGAGGATCGCGTCGAGCTCCATCTGGTAGCCGGTTCGCGAGACGTCCACCGTCATCACGGTGCCGACCGACATGATGCCGGCGATACCGGCGAGCACGGCGCTCAGCACGTAGACGGTCAGCAGCAGTCCGCTCGGTCGGATGCCGGCCATGCGGCTCGCCTTGGGGTTGATGCCGATCGCCTCGATCATGAGGCCGAGGGCGCTGCGGCGGACCACGAGCCCGACGAGCCCGACGATCGCGAGTGCGAGGAGGAACACCACGGGGAGGCCGACGACGAAGCCGTTCGCGAGCCAGCGGAACGGATCGTTCGTCGCCGACGTGTTCTGCCCCTCCGTGATCACCTTCGCGATGCCCCGCCCTGCGAGCATCATGATGAGGGTCGAGATGAACGGCTGCAGGCCGATGTAGGCGACGAGCACGCCGTTCACGACGCCGAGCACGGCGCTCACGGCGAGCGCGAGCCCGATGGCGCCGAGGGCGACGCCGAGGGAACCCGACTGTCCGGCGTCCTTCATGAACACCATCGCGACCGCGCCGGAGACCGCCATCACCGATCCGACCGAGAGGTCGATGCCACCGGTGGCGATCACGAGCGACATGCCCACCGCGATCATGAGGATCGGCGCCGAGGCGCGGAGGATGTCGACGAGGTTGCCGACCAGGTTGCCGTTGTCGGGGTTGACCGAGATCGCCAGGTACGTCGGGTCCTTCATGACGTTGAGCAGCAGGAGGGCGATGATCGCCACCACGCCCCAGAAGAACGGCTTGCGCACGAGGTCGTGCAGCCAGGTGGATCGAGCGGCGGTGCTCATGAGTGTTCCTCCGTCAGCTCGGGCAGTTGCCCGTCGTCGGTCGAGGCGGTCGGGTGCGCGTCGTCCTCGGCATCGATGATGCCACTGCGAGCGGCGGCGTCGACCCCGTGCGCGGCGATGACGTCGACGACCTGTTGCGCCGTCACGTCGGGGCCGTTCACGATCTCGCCGATCTTCTGGTGATCCTTCAGGACCACGATGCGTTCGCTGAGTCGCACGACCTCTTCGAGCTCCGAGGAGATGAACACGACCGAGACGCCGTCTTCGGCGAGCCGGGCGACGGCCTCCTGGATCTCGGCCTTCGCGCCGACGTCGATGCCCCGCGTGGGCTCGTCGAGGATGAGCAGGTCGGGCTTCGTGGCGAGCCACCGGCCGAGCAGCACCTTCTGCTGGTTGCCGCCCGAGAGGTTCTTGATGAGGCGGTTCGGGTCGGCGGGCCGCACGTTGAGCGCGCTGACGTATCGGTCGACGATCTCGTCCTGCTCCTTGCGCGACATCGGGCGCGCCCAGCCGCGCTCGGCCTGCACCGCGAGGATCATGTTCTCGCGGATCGTGAGATCGCCGATGATGCCCTCATCGCGCCGGTTCTCGGTCGAGAAGGCGATGCGCCTGCCGAGGCCGTCGCCGGGATTCTTGATGTCGACGTGCTCGCCCCGCAGCGTGATGGAGCCCTCGTCGAGGCGGTCCGCGCCGTAGAGCAGTCGGGCGAGCTCGGTGCGGCCCGACCCGAGGAGGCCTGCGAACCCGACGACCTCGCCGGGGTGGATGTCGAGGTCGGTCGGTTCGATCGAACCGCGACGGCCGATCCCCTTCGCTGCGAGCAGCGGCTCCTCCGCCGCGTAGTCGCGCTCCTCGACGCGGCGGTTGCCGCCGAGAGAGGAGAGCACGTTCAGGTCCTTGCCGATCATCGTCGAGATGAGTGCGTGCCGGTCGAGCTCTCGCGCGAGGTACTCGCCCTCGTAGCGGCCGTTGCGCAGGATCGTGATGCGATCGCTGATCGCGTAGACCTGATCGAGGAAGTGCGAGACGAAGAGGATGGCGACGCCCTCGTCGCGCAGGGTCCGCATGACGCGGAACAGGCCCTCGACCTCTGCCGCATCGAGGCTCGAGGTCGGCTCGTCGAGGATGAGGACCTTCGCCTTGATCGCCATCGCGCGGCTGATCGCGACGAGCTGCTGCATGGCGATGGACAGCGTGGAGAGGGGCTTGTGGGTGTCGAGGTGCCCGAGTCCGAGCCGGGCGAGCGCCTCGGTCGCGGCCGCGTGGGTGGCTTTCCAGTTGACGCCGAACGTGCCGCGCACCTCGTGCCCGAGCATGACGTTCTCGCCGATCGTGAGGTTGGTGACCAGGTTCACCTCCTGGTACACGGTCGAGATGCCCGCATGCTGCGCATCCGCCGTTCCGTTGAACTGGCGTTCCTGGCCGGCGACGACGATCGAACCGCCGTCGATCCGGTAGACGCCCGTGAGCGCCTTGATGAGCGTCGACTTGCCGGCGCCGTTCTCGCCCATCAGCGCATGGACTTCGCCCTGGAAGAGGCGGAAGTCGACCCCGTCCAGCGCTTTGACGCCCGGGAACTCGATCGAGATGTCGCGCATCTCGACGATGGGCAGTGCTTCAGTCATTACGTTCGCATCCTGTACCCGGCCGCAGCGGCCGACGTCTCGGTGGGCAGCGGTGCGGGGCCGCCATCGGGCTGACCCCGCACCGCATGTGCAGCGCGCCGAGGGAGACGGCGCCGTCGGCTGGTCAGTACTTGCGGTCGGCGAGCACGGCCTGGGCCGCCTCGGGCGAGTCGAACGCCTCGCTCGGCACGATGATGTACGACTCGACCGAGTCGCCGGCGAGGGTCTTCTCCACGACGTCGAGCGCGGTCTCGCCGAACAGCGGGTTGTACTCGTGCACGTAGCTCAGCTGGCCGTTCGCGAGCGCTTCCATGGCCGCGGCGGTGCCGTCGATCGTGGCGATCTTGACGTCGACGCCGGGCTTCAGGCCGGCCTCTTCGACGGCCTGCGCAGCGCCGAGGCCCATCTCGTCGTTCTGCGCGAAGATCAGCTGGATGTCGTTGCCGTTCGCCTTGAGCAGCGTCTCGGTGACGCTCTTGCCCTCCTCGGCCGACCAGTTGGCGGTCTGCGCGGCGACCTCGACGAGCTTCGAGCCGTCGACCGAGGCGTCCCAGCCCTCGTTGCGCTCGTTCACGACGCCGACGCCGGCCGGGCCCTCGAGCGTGATGTAGTTGCCGCCGTCCGGGAACGTCTCGACCGCCCAGGCGCCGACCTCCTTCGCGACCTCGACGTTGTCCGGTGCGATGCGGGTCACGTACAGGCTCGTGTCGTCGGGCTCGATGCCGCGGTCGAGCAGGATCACGGGGATCTCGGCTTCCTGTGCGCGGGAGAGCGAGTCCTCCCAGCCGGACGCCTCGGTGGCCGAGAGCAGGATGACGTCGACGCCCTCGTCGACGAACGACGTGAACGCGTCGATCTGCGACTTCTGGTCGAGGTTGGTGGCCGGAGCGTACTTCAGGTCGAAGCCGGCGTCCTTCGTGAACGTCTCCTGGATGTTCTTCTCGTTGGCTTCGCGCCACGCCCCTTCGGGGCCGACGGCGACGAAGCCGACGGTGGTGAGGTCGTCGTCGCCGGCCTCCGCGCTGCCGCCGCCGCTCGAGCAGGCCGCGAGGCCGATGCTGATCGCGCCGACGGCCGCCAGGCCGAGGAACTTCGTGAATCGCCTCTGAACTGACATGAGATCTCCTCCTTGAGACCCGGCACCGATGCGCCGGCTAGCTCCCCGCTCGCGCGGGATTTCGAGTGATTGCAGCGACGCTCGATGCGTGGCCACGCGGCGATGTTACCGGGAACAGAAACGTCCGCGCAATACAAAATGTTCCCGGGAACACAACGTTCTGGACACACGTCGGAAATCGAGCGGCAGGCTGGGGTTACGCGTCGTCGTCGGTGTCGGCCGCGATCATCTCGATGATCGTGTCGACGCTGAGCCCCGGGCCGTTGCTCACCTCGCCGATCTTGCGGCGGTCCTTGAGGATCACGATGCGATCGCTCAACCGCACCACCTCGTCGAGCTCGGACGAGATGAAGACGACGGCGACCCCCTCGCGCGCCAGCTCGGCGACGACGGCCTGGAGCTCGACCTTGGCCGCGATGTCGACACCGCGGGTCGGTTCGTCGAGCACGAGCACGTGCGGCCGCGTGGCGAGCCATCTCGCGAGCAGCACCTTCTGCTGGTTGCCGCCCGAGAGCTGCCGCGCGGGCGCATCCGGCCCCGGGGCGACGATGGCGAGCGACTCCATGAACCGATCGACGAGCGCATCCCGCTCCGCGCGCGAGATCGGCCTCGCCCAGCCGCGGATGCCCTGCAGCGCGAGGATGATGTTCTCGCGCACGCTGAGCTCTTCGATGATGCCGCCGTCCCGGCGGTCCTCGCTCGCGAACGCGACACGGCGGCGAAGGGCCGCTGCCGGGTTCGGCAGGGCGGCCTCCCGCCCGTCCACGCGGATCGTGCCCGAGTCCCGCCGGACGACCCCCGCGAGCAGCTGCCCGAGCTCGCTGCGACCGGAGCCGCGCAGGCCGCCCAGTCCGACGATCTCACCCCGGTGCAGCTCGAGGTCGGTCGGCGCGAACTCGCCGCGCCGCCCGACGCCGGCTGCCTGGTAGAGGGGCTCCCCGGTCGGGTCGGCGCGGTGCGCGCGCCGCTCCGATCCGATGCGCCGCAACTCCGTGAGGTCCTTGCCGATCATCTTCGAGATCAGCACGGCGCGATCGAGCTCGCGTGTCGGGTACTCGCCCTGACCGCGCCCGTCGCGCAGCACGGTGATGCGATCGCTGATCGCATAGACCTGTTCGAGGAAGTGCGAGACGAACAGGATGGCCACGCCCTGGTCGCGCAGCCTGCGCAGCGCGCGGAAGAGCGTCGCGACCTCGTCGGCGTCGAGGCTCGACGTGGGTTCGTCGAGCACGAGCACCTTGGGGTGGGTCACCATCGCTCGCGCGATGGCGACGAGCTGCTGCATCGCCGGCGCGAGCGTCGCGACGGCGCTGCGCGGGTCGAGGCCCCCCAAGCCGAGTTCTTCGAGCACCGACACGGCACGCCGCCGGGTCGCGCCCCAGGCGATGCCGTACCAGCGGCGCTCCTCGTGCCCGATCATGACGTTCTCGGCGACGGAGAGGTTGACGCAGAGGTCGACGTCCTGGAACGCCGCGGCGATCCCGGCGGATTCCGCCGCACCGGGTCCGGCGAGCGAAACGCTCTCCCCCGCGATCCTCACTTCACCGGCGCCGATGCGGTACGCGCCGGTCAGCGCCTTGACGAGCGACGACTTACCGGCGCCGTTGCCGCCCATGAGCGCATGCACCTCGCCCGGGTAGAGCCGCAGATCGACCTCATGCAGCACCGGCCTCCCCTCGATCTCTACCGTGACGCCGATCATCTCGACGACGGGCCGCTCGTCGGCGACCCGCGACGGCGAGGCATCCGTCGCGGTCATGTCGACCTCGGCGGCGCGGTCGACGACCGAACGACCAGTTCGCTCGCGATCTTCGAGCGCTGCGGTATCTCTCGCCCCTCGAGCGCAGCCCGGAGCACCTCCATCGCCTTGGTGCCGAGTGCGTGGAAGTCCTGCCTGACGGTCGTCAGCGGTGGGATGAAGTGGCGGGAGAACGGCAGGTCGTCGAAGCCGACGACGCTGACGTCGTCGGGCACGCGGATGCCGCGGTCGTGGAAGCCGTGCACGACCCCGAGCGCCATCTCGTCGTTCGCGACGAACATCGCGGTGTAGTCGGGCACCCCCTTCAGCCCGGCCGCGTACTCGTAGCCGAAGTCGGCCGTCCAGTCGCCGACGACGATCGGGCGCGCCTTGAGTCCCCATTCCTCGATGCGGGTGTGGAACGCACGCTCGCGGCCACGGGCGTCGAGCCAGTCGAGCGGGCCGGCGAGATGCAGGATGTCGCGGTGGCCGAGCGACACGAGGTGATCGACGGCGAGCATCGTTCCAAGCTGCTGGTCGACGCTGACCGTGAGGAAGGTCGGATCCTTCGCGGCCTTGACGACGAGCACCGGCACGTCGATCGAGATGCTGCGCAGCGCCGTCACCGACGAGGAGCGCGGGGCCACGACGCACAGCGCGTCGACGCCCTCCGCGATGAGGTGGCCGACGGCCGCCTCGGGGGTGAGGTTCGCATCGTCCTGCATCGCGACGGAGGTCACGGAGTAGCCGCTCGACCGGGCCGCGAGCTCGAGTCCGCGCAACGTGCTCGTCGGCCCGAACTCGACCGCGCTGTCGACGATGACGCCGATGCGCTGGGTGCGCTGGGTCGCGAGGGCCCGGGCTGCGCTGTTCGGCTTGAAATCGAGCTCGCGCACGACATCGAGCACGCGCTGGCGGGTCGACGGCCGAATCCCGGGATGCCCGTTGAGCACTCGCGAGACCGTCATGTGCGATACCCCGGCGAGCGCGGCGACCTCGCGGATGCCGAGCTTCTCGGGGCGCTCACCTACCTCGATGCCGCTCACCACCGATCTCCTGCCTCGGGAGCGCAGATGCGCCGGACCTCGGCCGCGCATCCGCGAGCCGACGGGACCAGACTATTCGCTCCGTCCATCCCGCACACCGTGCGGGATGGACGGTTGCCGGAGGTGTCGCAGGACTCGGCAGGGCGGTTCAGAGCCCGAGCCGCTCCAGGTAGGAGTTCACGAAGCGGCGCTCGGGATCGAAGCGCTCCCGCAGTACCGCGAAGTCGCGCCAGCGCGGGTACCGGCTGGCCACCTCCTCGCCGGGCAGCGCGAAGAGCTTGCCCCAGTGGGGACGCGCGGTCGCCGGCAGGGCCGCCTCGATCCGCGGCAGCAGCGCCTCGACGGCCGCCTGCTCGCGCCGCCACGTGAAGTGGATGCCGACGGCGTCGACCCCGTACGACGAGCTCAGCCACAGGCGGTCGGCCGCGACGGTGCGGATCTCGCACACGTGGAGGAGCGGCGCGACGCGGTCGGCGAGCGAGCGCACGGCCTCGATCGCGGCGACCGCGTCACGGCGCGGCACGAGGTACTCCGACTGCAGCTCCTCTCCCGCGGAGGGCGTGAATGCGAGCCGGAAGTGCGGCAGCCGCTCGTGCCACGGGCCGGGCGCCCCGAGCTGCTCGGTCGTCGCTCGCGCGTCACCGCCCGGCACGGGATGGCGTGGCGCTGCGGCGGCCGTCGCCCCGAGCGTGCCGGCGATGAACGCGGATGCCTCGCCGTCGGCACCCGGCCCCGAGGCATCCGCTCGCTGCTTGAGCCAGAGCAGGTCGGCCCGGTCGGTGCGCTGCCATGTCGTGAAGACGCTGACGCTCGTCGCGAGCGAGGTGACCCGGTCGAACCCGTCGAGCACGGCGTCCCACCGCGGCCCGTCGAAGACGTGCTGCGCGACCGCGTACGCCGGCTCGACGTCGAGTTCGAGGGCGACGACCACGCCGAGGGCGCCGAGGTTCACGACCACGCCCTCGAAGTCGGCGTCGCCGCGCCGAAGGCTCCGGACCTCGCCGTCGCCGCCGACGATCGCGATCGCGCGCACGGCGCTCGCGAGGGAACCGAGCCGGTCGCCCGAGCCGTGGGTGCCGGTCGCGATCGCACCCGCGACCGAGATGTGCGGCAGCGAGGCGAGGTTCGCGAGGGCGAGCCCGCGCGCGTGCAGCGCCTCGGCGAGTGCGCCGTAGCGCAGTCCGCCCGAGATGCGCACCGCCCCGGGCGCGCTGCCGGCATCGACCTCGACCGGCAGCCCGTCGGTCTCGATGTGGGTGCCGGCCGTGTCGGCGAGGTCGTTGAAGCTGTGCCGCGAGCCGAGCGCGCGGAACCGGTCGCCGCCCACCCAGCCCGGGTCGGCGAGGAGATTCTGGAGCTCGGCGACCGAGCGCGGTCGCACGACCCGGCTCGCTCGATGTCCGAGGTTGCCGGCCCAGTTCCGCCGGCCCTCACTGGTGCGCATGGTCACCACCGTACGGGTCGGCGCGCCCGCCGCTGCGCACGGTTCACCCGAGCGACAGCGCCGTCCACGACACCGGCGGCAGCGTCACGGTGAGGGCGCCGCCCTCGATGCGCACCGAGTCGTTCTCGTGCGGCGCGACCCGCTCGGGCTCGGCGAGGGTGTTCTTCGCGTACGCGTCCTCGTCGGCGAGCGTGTGCGACTCGAGGACCGAGACGTCGCCGAGCGAGGCGACGTCGACGGTCACGTCGAGCGCCTCGGTCGTCGAGCGGTTCACGAGGAAGACCGCCGAACGCCCCGTCGACGCGTCGTGCGTCGCGACCGCGTCGACGAGCGGCACGACGCCGTACTCCTTCGTCTCGTACGTCGGCGCGTCGAGCTTCAGCTCGAGCGCCGCGCCCTGCGCGAGGCGCGAGGTGATCGAGAAGGGGAAGAACGTGGTCTGGCGCCAGGCAGGTCCGCCGGGCTCGGTCATGATCGGCGCGATGACGTTGACGAGCTGGGCGAGACTCGCCGAGGTGACCCGGTCGGCGTGCTTCAGCAGCGAGATCATGAGGTTTCCGAACACGACCGCGTCGGCGACCGAGTACACGTCCTCGAGCAGGCGCGGCGCGACCGGCCAGTTGTCGAGGCCCTCGATCTTGTCGACGTTCTGGAACCGCGAGAGGTACCAGACGTTCCACTCGTCGAACGAGATGTTCACGGTCTTGTCGCTGCCGCGCACGGCCTTCACGTGGTCGGCGGTCGCGACGACGGTCTCGATGAAGCCGTCCATGTCGACGGCCGACGCGAGGAAGGAGCCGAGGTCGCCGTCCTTCTCCTCGTAGTAGGCGTGGCACGAGATGTAGTCGACGTCGTCGTAGGCGTGCGTCAGCACGACCCGCTCCCACTCGCCGAAGGTCGGCATGTGCGCACTCGACGACCCGCAGACGACGAGCTCGATCGACGGGTCGAGCTGGCGCATCGCCTTCGCGGTCCGCGACGCGATCTTGCCGTAGTCGTCGGCGCTGCGGTGGCCGAGCTGCCACGGGCCGTCCATCTCGTTGCCGAGGCACCACATCCTCACGCCGAACGCGTCGGTACGGCCGTTGTCGATGCGGCGCTGCGACAGGGCGGTGCCGCCCGCGAGGTTCGCGTACTCGAGCAGGTCGAGCGCCTCGAGGGTGCCACGGGTGCCGAGGTTGACGGCGAGCATGAGCTCCGAGCCGACCTTGTCGAGCCACGACGAGAACTCGTGCAGCCCGACCTCGTTGGTCTCGGTCGAGTGCCACGCGAGGTCGAGCCGGCGCGGACGCTCCTCGCGCGGTCCGACCGAGTCCTCCCAGCGGAAGCCCGACACGAAGTTGCCGCCGGGGTACCGGATGGTCGAGACGCCGAGCTCCCTGACGAGTTCGACGACGTCGGTGCGGAAGCCCTCCGCGTCGGCTGCGGGGTGACCGGGCTCGTAGATGCCGTCGTACACGTGGCGGCCGAGGTGCTCCACGAAGCCGCCGAAGACGCGGCGGTCGATGCGGCCGACCTCGAAGTGCGGGTCGATGGTGAGGTGTGCGCTGGGCATGCGGGTGCTTTCTGTTTCGTGTTCGGTTCAAGGGGGCGGTCGCCTCGGCACCGCCCGTTCGTCGAGTGCTACTTGATCGAGCCGACCGAGAGGCCGCCCTGCCAGTAGCGCTGCAGGAAGAGGAAGGAGAGGATGAGCGGCAGCACCGAGATGAAGGCGCCCGAGGTGATGAGGTTCCACACCTGCTCGCCGCCGGCGCCCGCGTTCGAGAGCGCCGTCCACCGGTTGAGCCCGACGGTGACGGGCAGCAGCTGCGGGTCGGTCAGCACGGCGAGCGGCAGGAAGAAGTTGTTCCACGTGCCGACGATCGAGAGCAGCAGCACCGTCACGATCGCGGGGCGCAGCAGCGGCAGCGCGACCTGGAAGAAGGTGCGCAGCTCGCCGGCGCCGTCGATGCGGGCCGCCTCGAGCATCTCGTCGGGCACCGCGTCCTGCGTGTAGACCCGCATCAGGTAGACGCCGAACGGGCTGAGCAGGCTCGGCAGGATGACGGCCCACGGGGTGTTGATGATGCCGTACTGGCTGAGCAGCATGAACGTCGGGATGACGAGGGCCGTGAGCGGCACCATGACCGAGCCGAGCACGACCGTGAACACCGCCCCGCGACCCCGGAAGTCGTACTTCGCGAAGCCGTACCCCGCGAGGATCGCGAGGATCGTCGCGCCGATGCCGCCCGCGAAGGCGTACAGGAACGAGTTGCCGAGCCAGCGCCAGTAGATGCCGCCCTGGTGGGTGAACAGCTCGGCGATGTTCGAGAACAGCGAGAAGTCGCCGGAGAACCAGAACGCCGGGCTCGAGAACAGCCCTGCCGTGTCCTTCGTCGAGGCGACGACGAGCCACCAGATCGGCACGACGAAGTAGATCGCGAGGATCACGAGGAAGACGTGCGAGCCGATGCGCCGCCCGCCGGCGCGGCGGCGGCCCTTGGCGCTTCGGTCGACGTGCGAGGGCACCCCGGTCGCGGTGGTGAGCGGCTCGGCCGCCTCGATCGGGCGCTGGGTGAAGATCGACATCACTTCAGTCCGCTCTGCTTGCGGGTGAGGAACAGGAAGACGAACGAGCCGGCGAAGACGAGGGCACCGAGCGAGAACGCGATCGCCGACGCGTAGTTGAACTGGCTGTACGAGAAGGCGAGCGAGTACGCGTACATGTTGGGCGTGTACGCCGCGTCGATCGCGCCCTGGGCGACGTTGCGCAGCACGACCGGCTCGGTGAAGAACTGCAGCGTGCCGATGAGGGCGAACATGACGATCATGACCATCGACGAACCGATCATCGGCACCTTGATGCGCAGCGCCGTCTGCCAGCCGTTCGCGCCGTCGATGCGGGCCGCCTCGTAGATCGACGGGTCGATCGCGCGCAGGGCCGCGTAGATCACGACCATGTAGTAGCCCGCCCACTGCCACGTGACGATGTTCACGAGGCTGCCGAAGATCGTGCCCGGGGCGAGGAAGTCGGGGGTCGGCATGCCGACGAGGTTGAAGAGCGTGCCGCCCGGGCCGAACCGGGGGCTGTACAGGAAGCTCCACATGAGTGCGCCGATGACGCCGGGGATGGCGTACGGCGCGAAGATCAGCAGCCGCGAGAGCTTCGAGAGCTTCGTCGCGAGGGTGTCGAGCACGAGCGCCGCGGCGATCGCGACGATGAGCTGCGCGGGGATCATCACGACGGCGAACGCGAGCACCCGCAGCATGCCCTCGAGGAAGAGCGGGTCGGTGAACGCCTTCGCGTAGTTGCCGAGCCCGGTGAACTCGGTGCCGGTCGCGAGCGTCGACGTGAACAGGCTCATGCCGAACGCGTAGGCGAGGGGGAACACGAGCAGCAGCGCGAAGACGGCGAGGAACGGCGAGACGAAGAGCCAGCCCCAGCGCTGCCGTCGGCGCAGGAGGGTGGATCCGCCGGCGCGCGGGGCGCGGCGTCGCGGCACCGCGGGGGCGGCGACGCTGGTCTGGGTGGTCATGGCTCGTTCTCCTCGTCGAGACGGTCGGAAGCCGGGGTCCGTGGTCGGTTGCGCGGGGCACGGGCGGATGCCTCGGCATGGGCGCGAGGCATCCGCCCGCCGATCACTCGAGCGTGAAGCCCTGCTCGGTCGCGTACTGCTCGAGCGAGGCCTGCAGGTCGTCGAGCGCCTGGTCGGAGGTCTTCTCGCCCTGCACCATCGCGAACTGCTCCTCGGTCAGCTGGTCGTAGGCGTAGTTCTGGAAGGGGCTGAACGTGAAGCCCTGGTAGCCGGCGGCGGCCTCGAGGAAGACGTCCTTGTTGATCTGCTGCCCACCGAAGAACGGGTACTCGAGGTCGCGGAAGTAGTCGGACTCGAGGATCGGCTTCCACAGCGGGAAGAGGGCGGCCTGCTCGATGCCGATCTTCCACGCCTCCTCGGTGCCGAAGATCTCCTTGGCGACCGTCGCTGCGGCCTCCTTGTCCTTCGCCTGGCTCGTCACGGCGAAGGTCGAGCCGCCCCAGTTGATCTGCACGGGGTTCGCCGGGTCCCACTGCGGAACCGGTGCGGCGCGCCACTCGGCGTCGCTGTCGGCGTCGGACAGGCCTTGCAGGTAGCCGGGGCCCCATGCGGCGGCGACGTAGATCGCGTACGAGCCGTCGACGAGCTTGGTGTTGTAGTCGGCGGTGAACGCGTCGTCGGTGGCGACGAGGCCGTCCTTCACGAGCCCGTCCCAGTAGGCGAGCACCTGCTTCGAGCCGTCGTCGTTCACGTCGATGCCGATCTCGGTCGGGTTCGCGTTGTCGTAGGCGAACGGCACCGAGCCGGCCTGGGCGAAGAGCGCCTGGTTGTAGGCGCGGCCGTTGGTCGGGAAGTCGGCGAGCACGCCGGGGGCGCCCGCATCCTTCAGGGCCTGCGCGGCGGCCTTGAACTCGTCCCACGTGGTGGGGGCGGCGATGCCGTACTGGTCGAGGATGTCCTTGCGGTAGAGCATGCCCATGGGGCCGCCGTCGACGGGGATGGCGTACACCGCGTCGCCGCTCGAGACGTCCTTCCAGGCGCCGTCGGTGTAGTCCGCCTGCACGTCGCCTGCGCCGTACTCGGTGAGGTCGACGAGCGCGTCGCGGATCGAGAAGCTCGAGAGCACCTCGCTCTCGAGCATGATGACGTCGGGGGCGCCCGAGCCGGCCTCGATGGCGGTCGAGAACTTCGTGTACTCGTCGTTGCCCTGCCCGGCGTTCGTCCAGCAGATCTGGACGTCGTCGTGGCTCTCGTTGAAGAGGTCGACGACGTCTTCGAACGCGGGGTACCAGGCCCAGACGCTGACCTGCGTGGCGTCGGCGTTGACGATCTTGTTGGTGCAGGAGGCCTCTTCGGCGCCGCCGGCCGAGCAGCCGGTGAGCGCGGCTGCGGCGACGGCGACGACGCCGCCCGCTGCCAGGAACTTCGACTTCATTGTGCTGTGCTTCCTCTCGCGGTGGGGACACCGGTGTCTCTGGGTGCCGCCGCGCCCACGTCGGCGCGGTCGGGGGGATCCGCTTGTTTTACAACGTTGTACGTAAACGTTGTAACGGACATGATGCCGCGCCCGTCGCGACGTGTCAACCTCGCACGGACGTACGGCGTGCGGTGTTCAGCCGACGACTGCGGCGATCGCCGCCGGCACAGGGTCGACCGCGGGCGCCGACTCGCGCGCGACGACGGCGAAGTCGGCGAGCAGGGTGCGCGGCCCGCCGGCCGCGTCGCCGCGCTCGATGCGTTCGAGCAGCGTGCCCACCGCGGTGTTGGCGATCCACTCGCGCCCCGGGTCGATCGTCGACAGCGACGGCACCGTGTACTGGGCCTCGTCGATGTTGTCGAACCCGATCACCGCCACGTCGTCGGGCACCCGCCTTCCAGCCTCGAGCAGCGCACGCATCGCGCCGAGCGCGAGCGTGTCGTTCATCGCGAAGACCGCGTCGAACGGCACCCCGCGCGCGAGGATCTCGCGCATCGCCCGCGCACCGCTCTCGCGATGCCAGGCCATCGACGGCCCCACGAGCGCCTCGTCGAACGCGATGCCGTGCGCCTCGAGCGCCTCGCGATAGCCCCGCAGGCGCAGCCCGGCCGAGCCGATCACCTCGCCCTCGTGCACGCCGACCACCGCGATGCGCCGGCGACCGGCGGCGATGAGGTGCTCGGTGGCCGCGCGCGCCGCCGCGACGTTCTGCATCGTCACGTGGTCGGTCGGGCCGTCGAAGATCCGCTCGCCGAGCAGCACGAGCGGGTACGGCACGTCGAGCACCTCCGCATCGTCCTGTCCGAGGCCGAGCGCGCTGAAGAGCAGCCCGTCGGTCATCTTGAACCGGGGGCTCCGCAGCAGCTCGAGCTCGCGGTCGCGGTCGCCGCCGGTCTGCTCCACGAGCACGACGAGGCCGGATGCCTCGGCCGCCGCGATCACCGACGCGGCGAGCTCGGCGAAGTAGGCGAGCGCGAGATCGGGCACGGCGAGGGCGATCGCGCCCGTGCGACCCGACCGCAGGCTGCGCGCCGTCAGGTTCGGGGTGTAGCCGAGCTCGGCGATCGCCTGCTCGACCTTCTCGCGCGTCGCCGGGCGGATGTGCGGGTAGTCGTTGATGACGTTCGAGACCGTCTTGATCGACACCCCGGCGAGCCGGGCCACGTCGTGCAGCGTGACCGCCATTGCGCCCTCCCTCGCCGAACCGGATGGAGTCACTGTACAACGTTGTGATCCGGAGGGGCGGCGCCGCGAGGCGCCCCGTCCCTGACCGTCAGATCACGCCGAGCGCGAGCATCGCGTCGGCGACGCGGATGAAGCCGGCGATGTTCGCGCCGACGACGTAGTCGCCGGGCGCGCCGTACTCGTCGGCGGTCGTCGCGCAGCGCTCGTGGATCGCGGCCATGATCGCGGCGAGGCGCTCCTCGGTGTGCTCGAAGCTCCACGAGTCGCGCGACGCGTTCTGCTGCATCTCGAGCGCGCTCGTCGCGACGCCGCCCGCGTTCGCCGCCTTGCCCGGCCCGAACAGCACGCCCGCCTCGCGCAGCACCGCGATCGCCTCGGGCGTCGTCGGCATGTTCGCGCCCTCGGCGACGGCGACGACGCCCGCGGCGACGAGCGCCCGTGCGTGCGCCTCGCCGAGTTCGTTCTGCGTCGCGCACGGCAGCGCGACGTGGACCGGGCCGCGATCGGCGAGGTCCCACGCGGTGGCGCCCGCGACGAACTCGGCGCGCCCGCCGCGCTCGGCGACGTACCGTTCGATGCGCTCGCGGCGCACCTCCTTCACCTCGCGGAGGACGGCGACGTCGATGCCGTCGGGGTCGTGCACGGCGCCCGACGAGTCGGAGGCGCCGACGACGAGCCCGCCGAGCTCGTGCACCTTCTCGATCGCGTGGACGGCCACGTTGCCCGAGCCCGAGACCAGCACGCGGGCGCCGTCGAACGAACGGCCGCGGGTCTCGAGCATGTGCTGGGTGAAGAAGACGGCGCCGTAGCCGGTCGCCTCGGTGCGCACGAGCGAGCCGCCCCAGGTGAGCCCCTTGCCGGTCAGCACGCCCGACTCGTACTGGTTCGTCATGCGCTTGTACTGGCCGAAGAGGTAGCCGATCTCGCGACCGCCGACGCCGATGTCGCCGGCGGGCACGTCGCGGTACTCGCCGACGTGCCGCGAGAGCTCGGTCATGAACGACTGGCAGAACCGCATGATCTCGGCGTCGCTGCGACCCTTGGGGTCGAAGTCGCTGCCGCCCTTGCCGCCGCCGATCGGCATGCCGGTGAGCGAGTTCTTGAAGATCTGCTCGAAGCCGAGGAACTTCACCGTGCCCAGGCCGACGGTCGGGTGGAACCGCAGGCCGCCCTTGTACGGCCCGAGCGCCGAGTTGAACTGCACGCGGAAGCCGCGGTTGATCTGCACGCGCCCGGCGTCGTCGACCCACGGCACCCGGAAGATGATCTGCCGCTCCGGCTCGCAGATGCGCTCGAGGATCGACGCCTGCACGTAGTGCGGGTTGCGCTCGAGCACGCGGTCGAGCGAGCCGAACACCTCGCGCACGGCCTGGTGGAACTCGAACTCGCCCGGGTTGCGGGCGAGGATCTGGCTGTAGACGTCGTCGATGGCGGTGCGAGGCTCGGTCACGCGCGCTCCTTCAGGTTCGAACGGATGGCCACGTGGTGCTCTCGCGCGCGGCGCTCTCCACCATACCCACGGGCGCGGATGCCCCGGCCGAGTGTGACGCGGCCGCGGGTCAGTGGCCGTGCGCGAGCTGCTGCAGGCCGACCACGGCGAGGCCGAGGGCGATGAGCGCACCGAGTGCGACGAGCTGCTTCCACCACGCGACGCGGGTGCGGCGCACCGCGATGTACCCGATCAGGCCGAGCGTCGCGACGTACACGATCGACGCGGCGCGCAGCGCGAACTCGAGGTCGAGCAGCCCGAGCGCCGCGAGGGCGAGCAGCACCAGCGGCACGCCCGCCGACGCGATGGCCGACCCGGCGACGCGGAGCATGCCGCCGACCTCGGCGCGGCCGGGGAACGCGCTGTGCACGGCGAGGTGCGCGATCACCCCGGCGACGAAGCCCGCGGCGGTGATCGCGACGATGCCGACGAAGAGGGTCACGACCGCACGCGTCGCGTCGACGTGCTCGACGTTGCCGAGCTGCACGAGCACGATCGCGAGCCCCGTGAACGTCGCGTAGACGCGCTCCTTCAGCGCCTCGCCCCGCTCGTCCTCTGGACGGTCCTCACCGTGACCCTGCTCCATGCGCAGAACGGTAGCACCCGGCCCCGGCGCGGTCTGCGAGGATCGGAGCATGGCTGCCACGCTCACCGTCTCAGTGCCCGGCACCACCCTGCGCGACGCGCTCGGCGCCCCGCCCGACGGCGTCGAGGTCGTCGTGTGGGACCTCGAATCGCCGCCGCCCGCGGCGCACCTCGACATCGTGGTGCCGCCGTACATGGGCACCTCCGACCGGCTCGGAGCCCTCGCCGGGGTGACGACGCGCCTCGTGCAGTCGCAGTCGATCGGCTACGACGACATCGCCGACGCCCTGCCGCCCGGGCACGTGTTCGCGAACGCGGCGAGCGTGCACGAGCCCTCGACCGCCGAGCTCGCGGTCGGCATGGTGCTGGCGTGCCAGCGCGGCATCCCCGATTTCGTGCGTGCCGCGGCCGACGGCCGTTGGGCGCCCGCCCGGCACGAGAGCCTCGCCGACCGGCGCGTGCTCATCGTCGGCTACGGCGGCGTCGGCCGCGCGATCGAGGCCCGCCTCGAGCCCTTCGAGGTCGAGATCACCCGGGTGGCCGGGCACGCGCGCGACGACGAGCGCGGCCGCATCCACGGGGTCGACGAGCTGCCGGCGCTGCTGCCCGAGGCCGAGGTCGTCGTCGTGGGCGTGCCGCTCAGCGACGCGACGACCGGGCTCGTCGACGCCGGCTTCCTCGCCGCGCTGCCCGACGGCGCGCTCGTCGTGAACGTCGCCCGCGGCCGCGTGGCCGACACCGAGGCGATCCTCGCCGAGGCCCGCACCGGCCGGCTGCGGTTCGCGCTCGACGTCACCGACCCCGAGCCGCTCCCCCACGGCCACCCGCTCTTCGCCCTGCCGAACGTGCTCGTCACGCCGCACGTGGGCGGTGCGTCGACCGCGATGATGCCGCGCATGGCGCGGCTCCTGCGCCGCCAGATCGAGCGGATGCTGCGGGGCGAGGCGCCCGAGAACGTGGTGCTGCGCAGCTGACGTCGCATCGAGCGGCACGATCGGTCAGCGCGACCACGTGCCGAGGTGGTTGCCGTCGAAGAACTGCAGCGTCATCGTCGACGACCCGGCGCCGCCGAGCACGAACGTCGCCGAGGAGCGCGAGCCCTCGGGCGCGTTCTCACCGTCAGGGGTGAAGGCGAGGACGTCGCCGTCCCACGGCTCGAGCGGCACCTCGTAGCCGCCGTCGGGCCCGAGGTGCACGACGAGCGACCCGTCCTCGACCACGACCTCGGCCGGGCCGAAGTACTCGTTCGACCAGGTGCCCGCGTACGACTCGAGCGGTTCCGACGGCGCGGCGGGCGACGCCGGGGGCGACTGGTCGACGAGGTCCCCGGCCGGCTCGCGGTAGTGCGCGAGGGCCGCCCCGTACGCCCCGACCCAGTCGCGCGTCGACGCGCCGTACTGCACGAGGTCGAGGAACTCGCTCACGATCGCCTCGGCGGCACCGACCGGCGCCCCGTTCGTGAGGGCGACGACGCCGAGCCCGAGCGACGGCACCAGTTGGAAGTTCGTGCCCGCCCCGAGCACGAATGCGCCGGAGTGCGAGGCGGTGGCGCGGCCGCTCGTCTGGGTGCCGACGTTGAACCCGAAGCCGTACGAGCCCGACCGCATGCCGGGCACGTCGGACGGGGCAGAGGTGACCTGCGGGCGCATCGCCGCAGCCAGGTCGGCGGTGTCGACGAGCGTCTCGCCGTCGGCGAGCACGAAGCTCATCCACTTCGCCACGTCGACGACGTTCGAGCTCACGCCGCCCGCGGGCGACTGCGCGTCGGGGTCGCGCTCGTACAGGGGCTGGAACTCGCCGTCGACGAGGGCGTGCAGCGCGGCGCGGTCTTCGCGGGCGACGAAGTCGTCGTGCCGGGAGCTCGTCGAGGTCATGCCGAGCGGCTCGTAGAGCTCGCGTTCGGAGAGCGTCTCCCAGTCGACGCCGGCCGCGTTCGCGACCGCCTCGGCACCCGCCGTCATGCCGAAGTTCGCGTAGCCGTAGCTGATGCGGAACGGGTTCAGCGGCTGGTACCGGAGGTGGTCGATGACGTATTCGCGGTCGTATCCGAGGTCTTCGAGGTCGTCGCCCGCGGCGAGCGGCAGACCCGAGCGGTGGGCGTAGAGGTCGCCGACGGTGAGGTGCTCCGTCACCCACGGGTCGGCGAGCGCGAACCCGGGCAGCAGCGGCGCGACGGGGGTGTCCCAGCCGACGACGCCGTCGGTGACCTGCGTCGCGACGACGGTCGCCCCGATCGGCTTCGACATCGACGCCACCTGGAAGACCGTCTCGGCGTCGACGGGGTCGTCCTCGCCGACCTTCCGAACCCCGAACCCGTCGGCGAAGACCGTCTCGCCACCGTGCACGACCGCGACGGCGGCGCCGGGCACGCCGGTCTCGTCGAGCACGCGTTCGACGAGGCCCGGCAGCGACTCGAGCGCGGGGTCGAGGGCTCCCTCGGCGAGCTCGACCGCGTCGGCCGGCGGCGCGTCGCCGAGCTCGATCCTCGGCGCGTACGGTTCGGCCGCCGTGCACCCGGCGAGCGCCGCGGCGATGATCACGACCGCCGGAACAGCGGCACCTCGGACGACGCGCATGGCGTTCCTCCCCCATCGCACCGGGCTCCCCCGAGCCCCGGACCCCCATGGACCGACGAGCGCAGCCTAGCGGTCGATCCGGTGCCGCCGCACGGATCAGGCCGACGCGTCGGCGAGCCCCGCGAGCTCCGCCGCGGTCAGCTCGAGCGGGATCGAGTCGAGCAGCTCGCGGAGCTGTTCGACGCTGCGGGCGCTCGCGATGGGCGCGACGACGGTCGGCTGCTGCCGGAGCCACGCGAGCGACACCGAGGCGACGGATGCCCCGTGCGCGGCCGCGACCTCGTCGAGCACCGCGAGCACACGGCTCCCCCGCTCGCCGAGGTACGGCGCGGCACCGCCCGCGCGCACGCTCGCCCCTTCGGCGGTGACATCGGCCTCGGTGCGGTACTTGCCGGCGAGGAAGCCCTTCGCGAGCGAGAAGTACGGGAAGACCGCGAGCCCCTCGCGCTCCGCGCGCTCGCGCAGCCCGTTGGCCTCGAAGTCGCGCTCGACGAGGTTGTAGTGCGGCTGCAGGGCGACGGCGCGATGGAAGTCGTTCGCCTCGGTCACCCGGAACCACTCGTCGATGCGCTCGGGCGTGTAGTTCGAGATGCCGATCGCGCGCACCTTGCCCGCGTCGACGAGCTCGGAGAGCGCGCCGACCGTCTCCTCGAGCGGCACCGCGGCGTCGTCGAAGTGGGCGTAGTAGAGGTCGATGACGTCGGTGCCGAGACGCTGCAGCGAGGCATCCGCGGCCGCCCGGATGTTCGCCGCCGCGAGGCCCGTGAACTCGGGGTGCGTGCTCACCTTGGTCGCGATGACGACGTCGTCGCGCGCTCCGCGCGACGCGAGCCACTCGCCGATGAGCCGCTCGCTGTCGCCGCCGGTGTTGCCGGGCACCCAGTGGGAGTACCCGTCGGCGGTGTCGAGGAAGTTCCCGCCGCCGGCGGTGAAGGCGTCGAGCACCGCGAAGGTGGCGTCGCGGTCTGCGGTCCAGCCGAAGACGTTCGTGCCGAGCGCGAGCGGGGCGACCTCGAGATCGGACGCGCCGATGGGGCGGCGGAAGGCGGTGGCGGTGGCGTCGGTCATGGGGCTCCTCGTGGTCGGAACGGTCGTCGGCACCGGAGGACAACGACGGCGTCGGCCGGGTATTCCCCGTGTTGCGCACGATGACGCGTGTGCGATCGGCGCGGGCGGGCATAGGCTCGAAGGTGACGCAACCGACGGAAGGTCGACATGCCCGCTTCGGCAGAACCCCGCGTGGCCCTCTACTTCGACTTCGACAACATCGTCATCTCGCGGTACGACCAGCTCCACGGCGACTTCGCCTACCGCAAGGACACCTCGCGCTCGAAGGCGCCCACCGCCGGCACCAAGACGGCCGAGAAGCTCCGCGAGGCGACGGTCGACATCGACGCGGTGCTCGACTTCGCCGCGACGTTCGGCACGATCGCGATCGCCCGCGCCTACGCCGACTGGTCGACCCCCGTGAACGCGAGCTACCGCGGCCAGCTCATCGACCGCGCCGTCGACCTCGTGCAGCTCTTCCCGCTCTCGGCGACGAAGAACGGCGCCGACATCCGCCTCGCGGTCGACGCGGTGGAGGACATGTTCCGCATCGACGACCTCACGCACATCGTGATCGTCGCGGGCGACTCCGACTACGTCGCGCTCGCGCAGAAGGCGAAGCGGCTCGGCCGATACGTCGTCGGCATCGGCGTCGCCGGCGGCACGAGCCGCGCCCTCACCGCCGCGGTCGACGAGTTCGCCGACTACGACGCGCTGCTCTCGACCGACGCCGCGGTCGACGACGAGGCCGACGTCGTCGAGCGCGCACCCGAGGCGGCGCCGCGGCGCCGCAGGGCGAGCACGAAGCAGCCGGATGCCGCGGCCGACGCCGCGCCCGAGGCATCCCCCCGCAGCAGCCGGAGGGCGAGGAGCCAGCCGAAGGAGGACGCGAAGAGCGCGGCCGAGGCGGACGAGACGCCGGCGGAGCCCGCCGAGCGGCCGTCGGCGCGCGTCATCCAGTTCGTGGCCCCGACCGACCACGTTCCCGACGAGGCGACCGGCAGCCCGCGCAACCCCGGTCGACTGCTGCTCAAGGCGATCGAGCTGCTGCGGTCGAAGAACGACGAGGAGTGGCAGTCCTCGAGCGCCGTGAAGAACCAGATGCTGCGCATGGACCCGTCGTTCCAGGAGCGGCGTCTGGGATTCGCCTCGTTCAGCGAGTTCCTGAAGTCGCGCGGCGGCGTCGTCGAGCTCGACGAGACGGGCCGGGGGCGCGTGCGCATCCGCACGAACAAGGACTGAGGGCGGGGTTCCGAGACGCCTCCGTCGTCGGCTCCTCAACCGGCGGACGAGGTCATACGAAGGGGGAAGCAAGATGAAGGCACTGCAGTACCGCACGATCGGGCAGCCGCCCGAGGTGGTCGAGATCGCGACGCCCGAGCCCGGACCGGGCGAGGTGCGCATCAGGGTGACCGCGGCCGGGGCCTGCCACTCCGACAGCTTCATCATGGGGCTGAATGAGGAGCAGTACGTCTACGGCCTGCCGCTCACGCTCGGGCACGAAGGCGCCGGTGTCGTCGACAAGCTCGGCGAGGGCGTCACCGGACTCGAGGTCGGCGAAGCGGTCGCCGTCTACGGTCCGTGGGGCTGCGGCCGCTGCGTGCAGTGCGCGCAGGGCAAGGAGAACTACTGCGAGCGCGCCGCCGAGCTCGGCATCCGCCCGCCCGGGCTCGGCTCCCCGGGCGCGATGGCCGAGTACCTCGTCGTGCCCGACGCCCGGTTCCTGCTGCCGCTCGGCGACCTCGACCCGGTCGAACACGTGGCCCTCACCGACGCGGGGCTCACGCCGTACCACGCGATCAAGATGTCGCTGCCGAAGCTCGTGCCCGGCTCGACCGCCGTCGTCATCGGCGCGGGCGGGCTCGGCCACGTCGCGATCCAGATCCTGCGCGCGCTCACGCCGGCGACGGTCATCGCCTTCGACGTGAGCCAGGACAAGCTGCGCCTCGCGACCGAGGTGGGCGCGCATCACGTGTTCCCGTCCGACGCAGAGGCGCCCGAGCGGGTCAAGGAGCTCACGGGAGGCAAGGGCGCCGCCGCCGTGTTCGACTTCGTCGCGATCCAGCCGACGCTCGACGCGGGCCACGCGATGCTCGCGGTCGAGGGCGACCAGGTCCTCGTGGGCGTCGGGGCCGGCATGCTGCCCGCCGGCATGCTCATGACGCCGTACGACGCGACCGTGCGTTCGCCGTACTGGGGTTCGCGCGCCGAGCTCTTCGAGGTGTTCGATCTCGCCCGCGCGGGTCTCGTCAAGATCGAGACCGAGCGCTTCTCGCTCGACGACGCCCCCGAGGCGTACCGGCGCCTGCACGACGGCACCCTGCGCGGGCGCGCGGTCGTCGTTCCCTGACGGGGCCGTTCCGCGCTGAATCGGTTTCGGCGCGCTGAGGTCGGTTCGAACCCACCTCAGCGCGTCGTACCTGATTCATGGCGGACGCTCTGTGGTCTGACCACATCTGGTACGCTGTGGTCTGACCACAGTGGCTGCAGGCACGGAGGCGACGGAGCATGAGCGAGACGCGCGCGTGGCGCACCGTGCTCGAGCACATCGAGTCGCAGCTCATCGAGGGCCGCCTGCGCCCCGGCGACCGGCTGCCCGGCGAGCGGGCCCTCTCGGCCGATCTCGGCGTCGGCCGCTCGAGCGTGCGCGAGGCGCTGCGGGTGCTCGAGGTGCTCGGGCTCATCCGCACCCAGGCGGGCTCGGGCCCGAACGCCGGCGCGATCATCATCGCGACACCGTCGGGCGGCATGAGCGCGCTCATGCGGCTGCAGGTGGCGGCGAGCGGGTTCCCGGTCGCCGACATCGTGCGCACCCGGCTGCTGCTCGAAAGCGCCGTCGCGGGCGAGCTCGCCGAGCGCGGCAGCCTCGACGGCGGCGCCCACTCCCCCGAGCTCGCCGCCGCCGACCGCCTGCTCGACGCAATGGACTCCCCCGCGCTCGAGCCCGCCGAGTTCCTCGCACTCGACGCCGAGTTCCACCTGGCGCTCGCCGAGGCATCCGGCAACCAGGTCATCACCGCGACCATGGCGGGCCTGCGCAGCGGCATCGAGGGCTACGCGCTCGAGGGGCTCGCCCGCATCGACGACTGGCCGACCACCTCCGCTCGCCTGCGCGGCGAGCACCGCGGGGTCGTCGACGCCATCCGCGCGGGCGATGCCGCGGCCGCCCGTACCCGCATCCACGACCACATCTCGGGGTACTACGCCGAGACGTTCATCGACCACCACTGAGAGAGGCACGCACCACGATGGTCCAGCGCCAGTTCCCGAACCCCAAGGAGCTCGCCGAGCTCATGCGCTTCAAGGCGCCCGAGCTCAACGCGACGAAGCGCCGCCTCGACAAGGCGCTGACGATCGCCGACCTGCGTGCGATCGCGAAGCGCCGCACGCCGAAGGCGCCGTTCGACTACACCGAGGGCGCCGCCGAGGGCGAACTCTCGCTGGCCCGCGCCCGCCAGGCGTTCGAGGACATCGAGTTCCACCCCGGCATCCTGCGCAACGTGCCAGAGGTCGACACGAGCCGCGAGGTGCTCGGCGGCCCGAGCACGCTGCCGTTCGGCATCGCGCCGACGGGGTTCACCCGCCTCATGCAGACCGAGGGCGAGATCGCCGGCGCGGGCGCGGCGGGCGCGGCGGGCATCCCGTTCACGCTGTCGACGCTCGGCACGACCTCGATCGAGGGCGTGAAGGCGGCGAACCCGAACGGGCGCAACTGGTTCCAGCTCTACGTCATGCGCCGTCGCGAGATCTCGTACGACCTCGCGAAGCGCGCCGCGGCCGCCGGCTTCGACACCCTCTTCTTCACCGTCGACACCCCCGTTGCTGGCGCGCGCCTGCGCGACAAGCGCAACGGCTTCTCGATCCCGCCGCAGCTCACGCCGGGCACGATCGTCAACGCCATCCCGCGACCGGCGTGGTGGATCAACTTCCTGACGACCCCGAAGCTCGAGTTCGCGTCGCTCAGCTCGACGGGCGGCACGGTCGGCGAGCTGCTCGACTCGGCGATGGACCCGACGATCTCGTTCGACGACCTCGACATCATCCGCGACATCTGGCCCGGCAAGATCGCGGTCAAGGGGGTGCAGACCGTCGGCGACGCGAAGCTGCTCGCCGACCGCGGCGTCGACGCGATCGTGCTGTCGAACCACGGCGGGCGCCAGCTCGACCGGGCGCCGATCCCCTTCCACCTGCTGCCCCACGTCGTGCGCGAGGTCGGCGACGACCTCGAGGTGCACGTCGACACCGGCATCATGAACGGCGCCGACATCGTCGCTTCCATCGCCCTCGGCGCCCGGTTCACGCTCATCGGCCGCGCCTACCTCTACGGCCTCATGGCCGGCGGTCGCGCGGGCGTCGACAAGACGATCTCGATCCTGCGCACCGAGATCGAGCGCACCATGAAGCTGCTCGAGGTCGAGACGCTCGACGAGCTCGGCCCCCAGCACGTGACGCAGCTGGCCCGACTGCAGCCCATCGCACGGCCGGTGCAGGATGCCGCGGCCGAGGCCTCGTCGGCGAGGCCCACGACCGTTCGGAGCCCGCGCGCGGCGAAGCCGGCGACGCGGGCCGCGGCCGCCGCCTCCGCGAAGACGACTGCGGCGGCGAAGGCCGCCCCGGCAGCGAGGGCGACCGCCGCTGCGAAGCAGGCGACCACCACCGCGAAGGCGACCCCGGCGAAGACGGTCGCGAAGCCCCGCACTGCCCGAGGGACGAAGCCGAAGACGGCCGCCGCCGAGTGAGGCGACCGGCGCGGCCCGTGGCCCGGTGAGCCGGACGCGCCGGATCGGCGCCCTCAGTAGACCGGCGAGCTCAGCGCGCCCGCCCGGTGCGCCCCTTCGGCACCACGATCGACTGGGCGATCGTGAGCGCGGCCGCACGGGCCGCCATCTTGCGCGCCTGCTCGGCCTGCGTGCGCCGGCGTTTCACGAGCTTCGCACGCCGTCGGGCTCGCAGGGCGGCATCGGCGCCGACCGGCGGCACGTCACCCGCGCGTCCGGTCGACGCGGGGGCCGCTCCGTACCGGATCGAGGCCCGATCCAGCCGGGCGGCAGCAAGCGCCGCTCGTTCTGCGGCGAAACGCGGCGACCTGCGGCGCTCGGCGTCGGCGGCGAGGGCCGCGGCCTCCGCGAACTCCACGGCCGACTCGAGGCGACGCCTGGCCCGCGCGTCGCCCGGCAGCCGCTTCGCCATGCGGCGCACCTCGTCCTCCAGCTCGCGCACCGCGGCGATCGCCTCCTTCGCGCGGCGGCGGTCGGCCCTCTTCGATTCCCGCATGCTCACCCCTCGTCGATCAGCTCGAGCAGGCGCTTCGCCGCGTCGCGGATCTCGTCGTGGTCGTGTTGCCCGGCCCGGCTCTCGAGCGAGATCACGGCGCATCGGTGCACCCTGCGGAAGTCGCCGTAGGGGAACGAGTACGCCTCCTTCGTCTCATTGTCGGCGTCGTCGTCGATGCCGAGGTGCCAGTGCCGGTACTCGGTCCAGCCCTCGTCGTCGATGAACGCGTTCTCCTCGTCGGCGCTCGGCGCGTGCCCGCTCCAGTCGTCGCGCTCGTCGCGCTCGACCCTGTCGTCGCGCACGAGCGACCTCGCGTGGCGGAGCGCCGTCTCGTTCAGCCTGATCGCCATGTCGTGCTCCCTTCCATACCCTCCCGGTCTACGTTGCGACCGCCGGGTCGACAAGGGGGTTGCGGGCGCGCCGCAGAGCGAACGGCCCCGAACACCCCGGGAGCGGCCGGCTCAGCGCCGCCGTGCGAACTCGGCGATCGTGACGCCCGACCCGTGGCTCGTGCTCTCGACCGGTTCGAAGGCGCGCGGCCGGTAGTCGAGCCCGGCGAAGAGCGGGATGCCGGTACCGAACAGCTTCGGGTTCACCTTGAGCACGAGGCGGTCGATCTCGTCGACCAGCTGCCCGGCGAGCGCCCCGCCGCCGCACAGCCAGATGTCGGTGCCGCCGGCCTCGGCCTTGAGCGCCCGCACGACGTCGACGGGATCGTCGTCGACGACGACGAGGTTCGCCCCCTCTGCCCGGTGCGACCGTGAGAACACGATCTGCCGGAGGTGGGAGTACGGACTCGTCATGCCGAAGGGCAGCCCGATCGCGTAGGTGTTCCAGCCCATGAGCACGGTGTCGAAGACGGCGCCGGACTGCTCGACCCCGAGCGCTGCGGCACCCGCCGTCGGCATCGCGTCGGGGTAGCGCTCGTAGATCGTCGCCATGTGGTCGCCCTCGGCGTCGAGCGCGTCGAATTCGCCGTTCGGCCCGGCGATGAAGCCGTCGAGGCTGACGGCCACGTAGTACACGAGTTCTCGCATCGTTTCCTTATCCACTACTGATGTTGTGGTTGCGAAACTACTACACCTGTCGTGATCTTGTCTAGACTCGACCGCATGGCCCGGAACGACGAACGCCGCCGACTGCTCGCCGATGCCGCGATCGGCGTGCTCGCCGCCGAAGGAGCGCGCGGGCTCACGCACCGTGCGGTCGACCGCGCGGCCGGGGTGCCGCTCGGCACGGCATCGAACTACTTCGCGAGCCGCGACGCCCTCATCGCCGGGCTCGTGGCGCGCATCGGCGAGCGACTCGGACCGACCGACGACGACCTCGAGATCCGCGCCGGCCAGCCCGCGGGCCCCGCGCTGTTCGCCGACTACGTGCGCGACATCGTGCGACGGCTGAGCACCGAGCGCGACGTCACCCTCGCCCTCTTCGAGCTCCGGCTCGAGAGCACCCGCCGGCCCGAGATCGCCGCCGTGCTCCACGAATGGCAGCGCACCGCGTTCGCCGCCGACGTCGCCTTCAACGAGGCAGCGGGACTGCCCGGCGGGCGCCGCGAGATCGCGCTCTTCCACTACGCCCTCGACGGGCTCGTGCTCGATCGCCTCACGACGCCGATCGATCCCGGCACCTCGACCGATGAGATCGTCGACGCGCTCGTGGCGGGGTTGCTGCCCCGCACCTGACGCGGCCCCCTACGATGAGCGGTGGGGAGGTCGAGCATGTCGGATGCCGCGGGCGAGACGGGCCAGAGCGACTCGGCCGAGCCGCCCGCCGAGCCGCCGGCCGGCGCCCCGCACCCTCCGAAGCGCGGGCCGGTGCGCCGCTACCTCGCCCGGTTCGGCACCCGGCGCACGATGCTCTCCGACGCCCGCGCCGGGCTCGTGCTCGGCATCGAGAGCATCCCCGACGGCCTCGCCTCGGGCGTGCTCGCCGGGGTGAACCCCGTCTACGGCCTCTACGGCTACCTGTTCGGCACGCTGGGCGGCGCGCTCGCGACGGGCTCGGTCTACATGTCGGTGCAGGCGACCGGGGCGATGTCGGTCATGATCGCCGACGTGCCCCTGGTGGTCGGCTCCGACCGGCAGGGCGTCGTCATCGCGACGCTGTCGATCCTCACCGGCCTCGTCATGCTCGGCCTCGGTCTCGCCCGGCTCGGCTCGCTCGTGCGGTTCATCCCGACCGCCGTGCTCGTCGGCTTCATCAACGCCGTCGCGGTGAACATCGTGCTCGGCCAGCTCGCCAACCTCACCGGCTACGCGGGCGAGGGCGCGAACCGCATCATCCGGACCATCGACACGTTCGCCCACCTCACGTCGATCCACTGGCCGAGCCTCGTCATCGGGGCGGTGACGATCGGGCTCATCCTGCTGCTCGAGCGCACCTTCCTCGGCCCGCTCTCGCTCGTGGTGGCCGTCGTGCTCGCCTCGCTGCTGCCGCTCGTGCCGTGGTTCGGCGACGCCGCCATCGTGGGCGACCTCACCGACGTGCCGAACGCGATCCCACTGCCCGCGCTGCCCGACCCGTCCCTCACGCTCGACCTGCTGGTGCCCGCGCTCTCGCTCGCCCTGGTCGGGCTCGTGCAGGGCGCCGCGATCTCCGGGTCCATCGCGAACCCCGACGGCGAGTACCCCGACGCGTCCGCCGACTTCCGCGGACAGGGCATCGCGAACCTCACGAGCGGGCTCTTCCAGGGCATGCCGGTCGGCGGTTCGATGTCGGCGACCGCCATCGTGCGGGCCGCGGGTGCCCGCAGCGCGCTCGCGAACCTCCTCGCCGCCGTCGTCATGATCGTCGGCGTGCTGCTGCTCGGCGGCGTCATCACGCAGGTCGCGATGCCCGCCCTGGCAGGCCTGCTGATCCTCGTCGGCGTGCGCACGTTCAAGCCGCGCGACCTCGTGATGGTGTGGCGAACCGGCCCGATCCAGGCGAGCGTGCTCGCGGTCACCTTCGTGCTCACGCTCATCGTGCCGCTGCAGTACGCCGTGCTCGTCGGTGTCGGCCTCGCCGTGGTGCTGCACGTGGCCCGGCAGTCGAACCGGGTCGTGATCCGTCGCTGGGTCTACGACGACTCGAGCCCGCACCCCGTCGAGACCGAGCCGCCCGCGGTGCTCGCGCCCGGCGAGGTCGTCGTGCTCGTGCCCTACGGCAGCCTGTTCTTCGCGGCCGCACCGATCTTCGCCGGCCAGCTGCCCGAGATCCCCGACCGCTGCGAGCGCGCCGTCGTGGTGCTGCGCATGCGCGGCACCGACGAGCTCGGCTCGACGTTCATCCGGGTCGTCACCGACTACGCCGAGCGCCTGCGGCGAGCCGGCGGCGCGCTCATCCTCGTGGGGCTCGGCGACCGGGTCATGACCCAGCTCGATGCGACCCGGGCGACCGTCGTGATCGGCCGCGACCGGGTCTTCGCCGCGACACCGCGGATCGGCGACTCGCTCGACGCCGGGCTCGCCGCGGCGCGCGCGTTCGCCGCGCCCTCCGCCTCGTCGGGGCCGGGCGAGCCCGAGGCATCCGACCGCGACCGGTAGCGCAGGAACCAGGCGAGCATGAGCGCGGAGCTCGCGAGGTAGAAGCCGTGCAGGAACCAGATCGGGCCGAACGGCATGCTCACCACGTAGACCGTGTAGAGCGCGTTGCCGACGTTCGTGATGACGAGGTTGCCGACGCTGTACGACGACAGGTCCTTCGTGCGCGCCGCCTTCACCAGCATGGGCAGGTAGCTCATGGCGAAGAGGCCGGTCGAGATCGCGCCGGCGACGACGGCGAGGTCCATGCTCCGAAAGCTACGGGGCGGCCGGATGCCTCGTACCCGGGCCGTCCCGCCGAATGATGCGCCGATCGGAGCCGGCCGTCTCAGGGTTGCTCGCCTCGGGCGGCGCCCCGGTGCGACGCCGCCACCGACGCCCGTCCGGCGGCGGTGCCGGAGTCGGCTCCGGTAGGACCCGTACGCGTCCTACCGGGCCCCGTCGCCACCCGTGTTCGCCGCGGCGATGAGCCGCCCGATCTGCTCGTACGACACGGTGACGCCATCGCCATCCGGGGGATCGCTTCTCGAGGCGGCCTCGCCGATGAGATCGAGTGCGAAAACCATACGTCACTCGGTTTTGACGCGCAAGCGACTAGCATGCAGATATGGCAAGCAGGGGTTCGTACGCGAAGGGCGTCGCGAAGCGCGAGGAGATCCTCACCACCGCGCTCGAGGTCATCGCCCGCAACGGCTACCGCGGTGCGAGCGTGCGCGAGCTCGCCGACGCGGTGGGGCTCAGCCAGGCCGGCCTCCTGCACTACTTCTCCTCGAAGGAGGAGCTCTTCCAGGAGATCCTGCGCAAGCGCGACGAGGTCGACAGCCAGGCGCTCGAGGGCGAGCGCGAGCGCCCGATCGACGGGTTCTTCGCCGTCATCCGCCACAACGCCGAGGTCCCGGGGCTCGTGCGCCTCTACGCCCAGCTCTCGACCGAGGCGGGCGACCCCGACCACCCGGCGCGCGAGTTCTTCATCGAGCGGTACCGGCAGTTCCGGCTGCGCTTCTCCGACCTCATCCGCGACGAGCAGGCGGCCGGCAACGTCCCCGCCGACATCGACCCCGAGCAGACCGCGAACCTCTTCCTCGCAGCAGCCGACGGCCTGCAGACCCAGTGGATGCTCGACCCGTCGATCGACATGGCCGAGAGCATCGCCTACCTCTGGCAGCTCGTCGTCCGCCGGAGCTGACGCGTGCCCCGCTCCGCCCGCTCGCTCGTCTCGGGCGACGTCCGTCGCCACAACCTGTCGCTCGTGCTCGGGCACGTCGCGGCGGCCGGCCCGAGCGCGCGCAGCGAGATCGCGACCGCCACGGGGCTGACGCGGGGCGCCGTGACCGCCCTCGTCGCGTCGCTCACGGATGCCCGCGTGCTGCGCGAGCAGCCACCCCAGCCGGGCGGGGCCGGCCGTCCGGTGACGCGCCTCGAACTCGATGCGCCCGAGGTGGCGATCGTCGTCGCGCAGGTCGACGCCGACACCGCGACCGCGCTCGTGACCGACCTCGCCGGAACCGAGCTGCACCGCACCTCGCGCCAGCACGGCCGCCCGATGGGCGACCCCGGCCGCGTGCTCGACCTGCTCGCGACCGTCGTCGGCGAGGCGCTCGACGCCACGGCCGCGCTGGGCCGCCGCGTCGCCGAGCTGCCGGTCGTCGTGTTCGCACCCGTCGGCGGGGAGCCGGCGGTCGTGCTCGCCGACACCGATCTCGGCTGGGATGCGGTCGACGTCGCCGCCGGCCTGCGGGAGCGCCTCCCCGAGCTCGACCCCGGCGCGAACGTCACGCTCGCCTCAGACGGCTGGCTCGCGGCGCTCGCCGAGCGCGCACTGCTGCCCGGAGTCGATGCGTTGCTCTACCTCAAGAGCAACTCGGGCATCGGCGGCGCGATCGTGTCGAGCGGCCTCATCCTCGAGGGCGCGCACGGGGCGGGCGGCGCGCTCGGCCACCTCCCCGTGGTGCCCGACGGACGGCACTGCGAGTGCGGCCAGCGGGGCTGCCTCGTGACCGTCGCCGGCCCCGACGTGCTGCTCGAGCGTGCGGGTCTCACGAACCTCGTCGGCGAGCGCGGCCTCGGCGCGACCCTCGACGAGCTGGCGGCGCGCATCCTCGCGGGCGAGCCGCTCGCCGCCGCGGCCTGGCGGGGGGCCCTCCCCTGGATCGCGCGCACGCTGCAGATCCTCTCGCTCGCCGTCGACCCCGAGCTGATCGTCATCGGGGGCTACTGGTCGAGGCTCACCGCGTCGATCGAGGCGGCCTTCCGGGAGAATCGGCCGACCATCACGCGGGGGGACGGCTCGTGGCCGGCCGTGCCGGCGATCGAGGCGGGCCGGTTGGGCTCGGACGCGGCGCTCCTCGGGGCGGTGCACGAGGCCCGCGACCGCCTGCTCGCCGACCCGCAGCTGCTGCTCGCGCGCTGAACTCGGCCGACTCGGCCGGGGCCCACGCGAACCGCGGCCGCCGCGCCGATCGGGCAGCGCCGATGCGAACAGGGCCGCCCGTTCGCGAGATTAGTTCAACGGTTGAATTTATACCCTGCGAGGTGCATACTCATTGCCGAGTGCCATTCGGCTTTCACCGCACGCGCTCGCACCGACCCGCCCAGCCCCCCGCTCGGCCGTCTCGACGAAGAGGAGCCACCGTTGTCCGCTCTGCCCCCCAGCGACCCCGCCACCGAGCTCGCCCCCACCGGGGTGATCACCGCGACCGAGCCGTTGCACGGCGACCCGCCCGCGAGCCCGCCGCCCACGTGGCGCACGCTGCCGGGCCTGCTCACCGTCGGCCTCGTGCTGTTCGGCATCTACGGCGGCATCGGGGCCATCCTGCTGCCGATGCAGATCGCGATCATCGACGACGCGAACAAGGTGCAGAACCTCGCCATCGTCTCGACCGTGTCGTTCGTGTTCACGCTGTTCGCCCAGCCCATCGTCGGCGCGATCAGCGACCGCACCCGCTCCCGCCTCGGACGGCGCGCCCCGTGGATGGTGGGCGGCGCGCTCATCGGCGGCGTGCTGCTGCTCGGCATGGGCTTCCTCGACTCGGTGTTCTGGGTCGGCGTCTTCTGGGTCCTCATCCAGGTGGCGCTGAACGCCGTGCAGGGCCCGCTCTCGGCGATCACGCCCGACCGCTTCCCGCGCGACAGGCGCGGTGGCGCGAGCGCCATGTTCGGCATCGGCACCCAGGTCGGCATGACGCTCGGCATCATGGCGGCCGGCGTCTTCGCGGAGACCCTCGACCTCGGCCTCGGCTACGCCTCGTACGGCATCGCCATCATCGTGGTGACGGTCGTCTTCGTCGTCGTCGACCGCGACTGGTCGTCGAAGGAGGCCGCGGTCGAGGCCTGGAGCTGGAAGAAGTTCCTCGCGGGCTTCTGGGTCAGCCCCAGGCAGTACCCCGACTTCGCCTGGGCCTTCACCGCCCGTTTCGCGCTCATGCTCGGCTACTTCGTCGTCGTCGCGATGTCGTTCTACATGCTGACCGACTACGTCGGCATGTCGCTCGTCGAGGCCGGCCAGGCCACCGTCATGCTGACCCTCGTCTCGCTCGTGCCCACGCTCGCGGCGATCGCCCTCTCGGGCTGGTGGAGCGACAGGATCGGCAAGCGCAAGGTCTTCATCTACGTGTCGTCGGCGATCATGGCCGCCGGCTTCGTCGCCCCGATCCTCATGCCCGACATGACCGGCATGATCATCCTGAACGTGGTCAACGGCATCGGCTTCGGGCTGTACATGTCGGTCGATGCCGCCCTCATGACCGAGGTGCTGCCCGGCGGCGGAACGGCCGCCGCGAAGGACCTCGGCATCCTCAACATCGCCACCAACGTGCCGCAGGCGATGAGCGCCGCGATCGCCGGCATCATCATCACCTCGCTCGGCGGCTATGCGATGCTGTTCGTCTTCGGCATCGTGCTCACGGTCGTCGCGGCGATCGCGACGGCCCCGATCAAGAGCGTGCGTTAGGAGATCCACATGTCGCACACCCCTGCCCGGCCGGGCACGAGCACCGAGCAGGATGCCTCCGCGGCATCCCCGTTCGTCGAGGTCGACACCCTCGGCGGCCGCGTGCGCGGCCGGTGGCGCCCGACCGTTCGCCACGCAGCCGACGCGAGCGGAGGTCGCGGTGCCGCGCGGTCGGCGGCGTTCCTCGGCATCCCGTTCGCCGAGGCGCCGGTCGGCGAACTGCGGTTCGCGGCGCCCGTGCCGAAGGCGCCGTGGGCGGGGGTGCGCGACGCCCTCGAGTTCGCGCCGACCGCGCAGCGCGGCGATCCCGGCGTGACGCTCATCCCCGAGCCGAGCATCGAGGGCGACTCGACGCTGAACGTGAACGTCTTCACCCCCTCGCCCGAGCGCCCCGCCGAGGGCGACGCCGGCCTGCCCGTGCTCGTCTGGATCCACGGCGGCGGCTACTTCGCGGGCTCCCCCGCGAGCCCCTGGTACGACGGCCGCAACTTCAACCGCGACGGCGTCGTCACCGTGACGATCTCGTACCGTCTCGGTTTCGACGGCTTCGGCTGGATCGCCGACGCCCCATCGAACCGCGGCGTCCGCGACTGGCTGCTCGCACTCGAGTGGGTGCAGCAGAACATCGCCGCGTTCGGCGGCGACCCGGCGCGCGTGACGATCGCCGGCCAGTCCGCCGGCGGCGGCGCGGTGCTCACGCTGCTCGGCATGGAGGCGGCGCAGCACCTCTTCCACGGGGTGTACGCGATCTCGGGCGCGACGGCCGACGTGACGCCCTCGCGGGCCGAGGCGCTCGGTCGCAGGGTCGCCGCCGAGCTCGGCGTCGAGCCGACCCTCGCCGGGTTCCGATCGGTGAGCGAGGAGCGCCTGATCGAGGTGCAGAAGTCGGCCACCGCGCCCGAGGGCCCCGACGCCATGAACGACCTGCTCGAGGTCGGCCTGCAGCTCGGGCCCGCGATCGACGGCGAATTGCTGCGCCGTTCGACGATCGACTCGTTCGCCGCGGGCGTGGGCGCCGACAAGCCGCTCGTGCTCGGCGCGACCGACGACGAGTTCGCGATGGCCCTGCTCGATGCGCCGACGGCGCTGCGGTTCGTGCCGAAGTCGATGCTGCTGAAGAAGTCGGGCCTGTCGAAGTCCCAGGTGCGCCCGTACCTCGACGCCAACCGCGAGGTCGCGAAGCACGGCAACGCCAGGCTGCTCGGCCGGCTCATCACCGACCGCATGTTCAAGGTGCCGATGCTGCGCGCCGTCGCCGCCCGCGCGGCGGCGACCGGCGCGACGGACGGGCCCACGGGCGGCACGTGGCTCTACCGCTTCGCCTGGCCCAGCGGCACGTTCGGCTTCGCCGAGCACTGCCTCGACGTGCCGTTCTTCTTCGACTGCCTCGACGGCCCCGCGATGGTGCCGCTCGCCGGCCCGAACCCGCCGCAGGCGCTGGCCGACGAGCTGCACGCGGGCGCGGTCGCGTTCGTCGTCGGCGGCTCGGTGCCGTGGGCGCCCGTGGGCGCCGACCCGCACGCGTACCCGACGCGCGTCTACGACACCCCGTCGATCGTGGCGGACGACGGCTACGCGAGCGTGCGCCCCCTGCTCTGACGCCGAGCGGGCCGGATCGATCGGCCGGACATCCGTTCACGCGACGCCGGTTCCCCCTCAGCGATGAGGGGGAACCGGCGTATCCGTTCCGAAGACCGAGCCCCGGCACCAGGGCGAGCACCCGCCGGTGCCCCCGGCGGCGCGCACCGCACGGTACGAAATGCCCCCCGAACGGGGTACGTGACCGCGTGACCCGAGCCGAGCATGCTTGCGAACATGACCGCGGCCGGCGAACATCCCGTACCCACCACCACCGGCCCGCTCGACGAGGTGCACCGCGCGCAGTCGGCCCGGCTGCTCGATCACCTCGTCGTGCACGGGCCCGCGACCCGCTCGGAGCTCGCGTCCGCGACCGGCCTCGGCCGCGGCACGATCGCCGGGCTCACCTCGCGACTCCTCGACTCGGGCGTGCTGCGTCCCGGAGCGTCGGGCACGGCGGGCGACGGTCGCGCCGCCCCGCTCACCCTCGCGGCCGCCGACCACGCGCTCATCACGGCGATGCTCGGCACCGATGAGGCGATCGCGACGGTCGCCGCGCTCGACGGCACCGAGCTCGCCCGATTCACCGAGCCGCTCACGATCGAAGCCGACCCCCTCGAGCTGCTCTCGACCGTGCTCTCGAGGTCGATCGGCCGCGCGCAGCGCGGGAAGCATCCCATCGCCGAGGTCACGGTGCTCGCCGGCGGCGCCGTCGTCGGCCGGCCCGCGATCGTCGTCGCCGACCCCCGCCTCGGCGCCGAACCGCTCGACCTGCTCGGGGTGCTGCGCGGGTACGCCCCCGCGTTCGCCGACGTCGAGTCGTCGCTCGCGCTGCCGGTCTCGCTGCGCCCGGCTGCGGCCGCGGCCGTCGCGGCCGAGCACTCCGAACTGCCCGGCATCGACGACGTGCTCTACATCGTCGGCGACGACGCCCTCGCCGCAGCGACGATCTCGGGCGGACGCCCCATGCCCGGCGCGCACGGGCTCGCCACGGGCTTCGCCCACCTGCCCGTCGTTCCCGGCGGGGTGCGCTGCGAATGCGGCCAGCAGGGATGCCTCGTCACCGTCGCCGCTCCCGAGCGCATCGTCGAACGTGCCGGCCTCGCCGACCTGGCTGCCGAGCAGGGGCAGCTCGCCGCGCTCGCGGAGCTCGTCGCCGGGGTGCGGTCCGCCGACGACCGCGCCCGTTGGTCGTGGCTCGACGCCGCCCACTGGGTCGGTCGGGCGCTGCAGCTCATGGTGCCGACCCTCGACCCGACCGTCGTCGTCGTCGGCGGCTACTGGGGGCAGCTGATCGGCGACATCGACGCCGCCTTCCGGGCGAACCGGCCGACGCTCGGCGGCGGTGCGCTCGAGGCGATCCCGACCCTCTCGCCGAGCCGTGTCGGCGGCGAGGCCGCACTCGTGGGGGCCCGCCTGCAGGCCCGCGAACGGCTGCTCGCCGAGCCGCTGCTGCTCGCCGGCTGAGGGCTCGGCGCGCTCAGCGCGGGGGTCGGCGGAACCGACTCGAGATGCCCCAGCCGGTCACGCGCAGCATCGCCTCGACGACGATGCCGGCGCTCATCTTCGAGCGACCGCGCTCGCGCTCGACGAAGGTCACGGGCACCTCGACGACGGTGAGTCCGGCCTCGCGGGCGTGCCACAGCATGTCGACCTGGAAGCCGTAGCCGCGCGTGTGCACGTCTTCGAGCCTGATGCGCCGCAGCGCGTCGGCGCGGAACGCGCGATACCCGGCGGTCGCGTCGCGGGTCGGCAGCCGCAGCACCCAGCGCGCGTACGCGCTGCCGCCGCGCGAGAGCAGCTGACGGCGCCGGGGCCAGTTCTCGATCGCCCCGCCCGGGATCCAGCGGGAACCGATCACGAGGTCGACGGGTTCGCCGGCCGGGTCGGTGCCCGCGAGCGCGGCGAGCAGCGACGGCAGCTGCTCGGGCTGGTGCGACCCGTCGGCATCGAGTTGCACGACGGGGTCGAACCCGTGCCCGAGCGCCCAGTCGAAGGCCTCGAGGTAGGCGGCGCCGAGCCCCTCCTTGCCGCCGCGGTGCAGCACCTGCACCGCGGGGTCGGCGGCCGCGAGCTCGTCGGCGAGCACCCCGGTGCCGTCGGGCGATGCGTCGTCGACCACCAGCACCGAGGCATCGGGAACCGCCGTGCGCACCCTCGCCACGATCGAGGCGAGGTTCTCACGTTCGTTGTACGTGGGAATCACCACGAGCGGTCGGGACATCCAGAGAATCGTAACCGGTGCGGGCGACCCCTCACCGCACTCCGGCCATGAGCTTCAGCACCCCGCGGCTGCCGAGCGCGAGCGCGGCGCCGAGCACGATCGCGATGGCACCCAGGACACCGAAGTACGTCACCTGGTCGACGACCGTGTAGAACTCGGCGAGCAGGCCCGCGATCGACGTGCCGAGCGCGATCGACAGGAAGAACAGCGCCACCATCTGCGTGTGGAACCGCCGCGGTGCGAGCTTCGTCGTGACCGACAGCCCCACGGGCGAGAGCAGCAGCTCGGCGACCGTGAACACGAAGAGGATGAGCACCATCCAGAGCAGCGGGGTCGAGCCCTCGCCACCGCCCGCGAACGGCAGGAACAGCAGGAACGCGACGCCCATGATCATCGTGCCGAGCGCGAACTTGACGGGCGTCGACGGCTGCCGGTCGCCGAGCTTCGTCCAGATCGCGGCGAACACGCCCGACAGCACGATGATGAAGATCGGGTTGATCGACTGCACCCACGACACCGGCATCTCCCAGCCGAACAGGTCGCGGTTCAGCTGCTCGTCGGAGTAGATCGTGAGCACCGTGAACTGCTGCTGGTAGAGCGACCAGAACGCCACGCTCGCGATGAACAGCGGGATGAACGCGAACACCCGGCTGCGCTCGGTCGACGAGAGGTGCTTGCTCGCGATGATCACGATGAAGTACGCGACGGCCGCGGCGATCGTGCCGCCGATCACCCAGTTCACGAGGTTCGTCGCGGTCACGAGACCCGTGAGCACGAGCACGGCGACGAGGATGACGGCCGCCACGGCGATGCCGATCACGAGCCCGATGCGGTCGCGCGGCAGCGGGTTCGGCACCACGGATGCCTCGGCCGGCAGCTTCTTGCGGCCGAACGAGTACTGGATGAGGCCGAACGCCATGCCGGCCGCGGCGAGCCCGAAGCCCCAGTGGAAGCCGAGCGTGGTCTGCGCGAGCCCCGTGAGGATCGGCCCGAGGAACGCGCCGAGGTTGATGCCGAGGTAGAAGATCGAGAAGCCCGCGTCGCGACGCGGGTCGTGCTCCGAGTACAGCGTGCCGACGACGCTCGTGGCGTTCGCCTTCAGGCCGCCCGAGCCGAACGCCACGAGCACGAGCCCGACGCCGACCCCCCAGAAGCCCGGCAGGAACGCGAGGGCGAGGTGGCCGGCCATGATGACGCTCGCGCTGTAGAACAGCACCCGTTCGCTGCCGAGCAGCCGGTCGGCGATCCACGCGCCGAGGATCGTCGAGAGGTAGACCGTGCCGCCGTAGGCGCCGACGATGCCCGCCGCAGCGGTCTGGTCCATGCCGAGCCCGCCGTCGGCGACCGAGTAGTAGAGGTAGAGCAGCAGGATGCCCTGCATGCCGTAGAAGCTGAACCGCTCCCACATCTCCACGCCGAAGATGTGGATCAGCGGTCGCGGTTGCCCGAAGAATCCGTGGTCGCCCCGGGTATCGCGTTCGCCGCCGTCGGTCACACCCGGCTCAGGCGGTCCGTACTCCCCCGGGGCAGGTTCGGTGACACTGCCCATGCGGGTCACCCTACTCCCCACCCGTCGAGCGGGTTGAGGAGCGAGCGCAGCGAGCGTCACGAGACCCCCGGGGGTCCTCCCCCGTGCGACGTCGCCTTCAACGTGCCACCATCGAATGGGGGCGGGGAGACACCGTGCCCCGAGGAGAAGGCATGATGACGCGCACCACCCGGACCATCGCATCCGCCGTCGCGGTCGCGGCGACCGCACTCGTCGCCGGGTGCGCCTGGCTGGCGCCGGTCGAGCGGTTCAGCGACGACGCATCGTTCGACGAACCGGTGCGCGCGATCGTGATCGACGATCCCGACGGTGCGGTGAGCGTCGAGGGCGGGTCCGGTTCCGGACCCGTCACGGTCGAGCGCACGGTGTCGTACCGCGGCGAGCGCCCGACCCGCGAGACCGCCGAGGTGCGCGACGGCGTGCTCGTGCTCGGCGGCTGCGGGCGCAACTGCTCGGTCGACTACACGGTGTCGCTGCCGGCAGGCGTCGAGGTGCGCGGCTCGACGTCGAACGGGTCCATCGAGCTCACGGACGTGTCCGACGTCGACGTCGAGACGAACAACGGACGCATCGAGCTCGACGAGGTGTCGGGCACCGTCGCTGCGCGCACGAGCAACGGGCGCATCGAGGGTCGCGGCCTCGCCGGCGCCGGAATCCGCGCCGTGACCTCGAACGGGGCGATCGACCTGCAGCTCGAGACCGGGCAGGAGGTCGAGGCGCGCACGTCGAACGGGGCGATCGACCTCGCCGTGCCGACCGACGGGGCGACCTACCGGGTCGAGACCGACACCTCGAACGGTTCGGTCGACGTCGACATCGACGACCTCGCCGACGGCGAGTTCCTGCTCGACCTCTCGACGTCGAACGGGGCCATCCGCGTCGTCGGCCGGTGACGCGGCCCGCAGCGGCTGCCGCTTGCCACGGCGTGCAGCCTGCGGCATCCTGAGCAGACCCGGCGGCCTGCCGGCCGAACCCGGAGGTCGCGTGGACGGTTCCGAGCACGACGAACGGCGGCGACGCCTGCAGCGGATCGCCTACGGTGCGGATGCCTCGCCCGAAGAGCGGGCGGCCGCCGAGGCGGAGCTGCTCGAGCTCGCGGACGTCGCGGCGCAGGCGGGCGAGGCCGTTGCCGCTGCCGCCGGCGCCGATGCCGACGTCTCGCCGGGCGGCGTCGATCCCGACGCGCCGTCCGACGCGATCGACGCCGCCCCGTCACCACGCTCGACGCGGTCGACCGCGCGCTGGGCCGTCGTCGCCGGGGCCGCCGCCCTCGTCGCCGGCCTTGTCGGCGGTGCGAGCCTCGGCCCGCTGACCTCGGCGATGATCCCGGAAGAGCCTGTCTCGCCGGGCATCATCGACGCGGGCGATCCGCGCTCCGGCAGCGCACCCGACGCCGAGAGACCCATGATGATCGGAGCAGCCGAAGCCGCCACTGCCACGGAGGCCTACAGCATCATCCGGCGCGACCCGCAGCCGTCCGACGAACTGCCCGCCGATATCGTCTCGGGGTCCGAACTCGATGCCATGAGCAGCCGGCTGCTGGTCACCCGCTCGGACGGCGCCGCGGCGTATGCGGTGACGAAGGGCGCCGATCTCTGCCTCGTGATGGTCATGCCGAACGGCGGCGCCGGAACCACCTGCACCTCCGACGGCATGCTTCCGGCGACCGGCCTGCAGGTCACCGTCGGCTACGAGGACTACCCGCCGATCACCGCTTTCCTCAATCCCGACGGCACGGCCGGTTTCGGAGCGGTCGTGCGACCGGAAGCCGAGTAGGCCCGGCTCGACGCCATGCGTTTCAGCCGTTGCGGGCGTCTCGCCAGGCGAGCCAGCGCTTCACCGGCCCGAGGTCGTAGTCGGGGCCGTCGACCCCGATCGTGAACAGTCGCACGCCCTGCGCGTAGAGCGCGTCGGCGTGCTCGACATCGACCCCGTGACGGTCGAGCTCGTTCGAGACGGTGATCTCCGAGACATCCCGGCCGACCTCGTCGCCCCACCGACGCAGCACGTCGAGCTTGTGGGCGAGCTCGTCGGGCGCGACGAACGAGTGCCAGATGTCGGCGTGCTTCGCGACGAGCCGCAGCGTCTTCTGCTCGCCCTTGCCGCCGATCATCACGGGGATGCGCCGGGTCGGCGCCGGGTTGAGCTTCGCCCAGCGCGCCTCGATGCGCGGCAGCGCCCGCGCGAGGTCGTTCAGCCGTGACCCGCGGGTGCCGAACTCGTAGCCGTACTCGACGTAGTCGCGCTCGAACCAGCCGGCGCCCGTGCCGAACACGAAGCGGCCGACGCCCGTGCCCTTGGCCGAGATGTGGTCGAGGGTGCGGGCCATGTCGGCCTGCAGGTCGGCGTTGCGGTACGAGTTGCAGTTGACGAGCGTGCCGAACTCGATGCGCTCGGTCTGCTCGGCCCAGGCGCCGAGCATCGTCCACGCCTCGAAGTGCAGCCCGTCGCGATCGCCGTGCAACGGGAAGAAGTGGTCCCAGTTGAACACGAGGTCGGCACCGAGCTCTTCGAGGCGCAGCACGGCATCGCGGATCGCCGGGTAGCGGGCGTGCTGGGGCTGCAGCTGCACGCCGAGGCGCGCACGATCGTCGTAGGGCATGCGCCCAGCCTACGACTCGGGTTGCGGTTCAGCCGGTCAGGGGATGACCACCTCGACGCTCACCGTGTCGGCCTCCTGCCCGTAGTCCTGCACGTCGGCGTCGAGCACGAGGGTCGTGCCCGACTCGAGGTACTCGAGCGCGTACTCGATGGACGGCAGGTCGGCGGCGATGCCGTCGTCGTCGGTGCGCTGGTACTCCCACTCCTCGTCGCCCGTGAGCACGAGGGCGACGGGGTAGATCGTCGCCTCCGGGTCGGGCGTCATCGCACCGTAGGTGCCCGACTCGTCGACCACGTAGAAGTCCTCTTCGAGGACCGAGCCGTCGGCGTCGACGACGATCGAGAGCAGGGCATCCTGGTACTCGTCGTCGTCGGGCGCGACGTACTCGAGCGGCACGTCGATCGTGCGGTAGCCGGTCTCGTCGTCGGTCGTGATGTCCTGGTAGACGGCGATCTCGCCGTCGCCGTCGCTGAGCGTGAGGTAGGTCAGGTCGTACCGGGCCGACACCGACGCCTCGTCGTCGCCCGCCGTGAGCGCGGCCGGCATCTCGGCGAGGTAGACGAGGTCGTCCCCGTCGCGGTAGCCGACCGAGACGGTCGAGCTGATCACCGCCGCGGCCGATGCCGGCGGCAGGTAGGCCGTGAAGGCGACGCCGTCGTCGTCGAACGCCACCTCGGTCGCATCGTCGCCCGTCTCGAACCGCGCACGTACGTCGTCGGCGAGCCGGCTTCCGCTGTCGAAGAACGCCGACAGGGCGTCGGGCCACGCGGGCACGTCCCGCAGGGAGTAGTAGTCGTCCGAGAAGTACGCCTCGACCTCGGGGAAGTAGATGGAGAGGCCCGATGCCGAGTCGGTCGCCGGCCCGGTCGTCTCGTCGAGCACGAGCGCGTCGAGCGACTGCGCGACCGCCTCGGCCGCGGCGGCCACCTCGGGCCCGCCGGTCTCGGCGAGGCTCTGCACGTATCCGCCGAGGTCGATCTGGTTCGTGGCGAGCTCTGGGTCGGGGTTGCGGCCGAACTCGAGCACGTCGGTCTGCGCGGTCGCCATCTCCGGGCCGAGGCCGTCGGGATCGGCCTCGTAGACGTCGGCCAGTCCGGTGACGGCCTCCTGCACCCCGGCGACCTGGGCGAGGTCGAGCATCGCGAGCGTGATGTCGGCGCCCGTGCCCCATTCCTCCGCCTGTTCGGCGTAGCCCTCGATGAACGCCGAGCCGAGGTCGGTCGGGGTCGTGCCGGGGTCGTCGGCGAGCGTCGCGAGTTCCGTGTAGTTCCAGCCGTGGCCGGGCTCGAGCTCCTGCGATGCGACCATCACGCCGGCGTGCTCCGACATGACGCTCGCGACCTCGTACGTCGACATCAGGCACGCATCGAACCCGATGAAGTCGAGCGCGTCGATTCCGGCGCGGCCCAGTCCGTCGGTGAGGGCCGCGTTCATCTCGTCGAGGTCGAGCACGTCGTAGCCGTCGGTCTCGTCGGGCCCGATTCCCGGCCAGCCGGCGCCGTGGTCCCAGAGCACGAGGCCGTACTGGTCGGCCGGGAACCGCGTCGTCGTGTCGGCGATGAAGTCCGCGAGGGTCTCGGGGGCGCCCATGTTGAGCTCGCCGGGCTCGTCGATGATCGCGAGGTGATCCTGCTGCACCTGGAAGGAGACCGTGTCCTCCCAGTCGGCGAGGTCGACGGCCGGATCGGTCGTGTAGTCGGCGCTGCGGTCGACGAGCGCGACGATGTTCACCTCGTCGGTGGAGCCGACCGACGCCATCTCGGCGAGGTCGTCGAGCGCGTACGGCTCGAGGTTGGTGTCACCGATCATGTAGACCATGAACGTCCAGCTCTTGTGCTCGCCTTCGCCCTCGACGCCCGGCCCGGTCGCGACCGGCGTCGAGGACGACGAGTTGTAGAGCACCCCCACGAACATGACGAACACCGCGAAGATCGCCGCCAGAATTCCCCACCAGACTTTCGGCACCATGTCCCCCATCGTGGCGATGGCCGGGGGACGGCCTCAAGCGCGGCGCACGGGCGGGGCCGGATTTCACACAGATCGCACGACCCCGCCCGGCACGGCTACTCCTTCAGGTCGAGCATCGGGGTCGGCCGGCGGAAGCCCTTCGTGGCGATCGCGAGGATGACGACGCCGATGGCGAGCCACGAGAGGCCGATGATGAACGTGCGCGGCGACAGGTTCGTCCACAGCCAGACCGTGAGGCCGAAGCCGACGAGGGGCAGGATCAGGTTTCGCAGCACGGCGATGCCCGACCGCTCCTTGCGGTCGACGTAGTAGTGCTTGATGACCGCCAGGTTCACCACCGAGAACGCGATGAGCGCGCCGAAGCTGATCATCTCGCTGAGCAGCGTCAGGTCGAACACGATCGCGAGCAGCGACACCGCCGAGACGATGAGGATCGCCACGTGCGGGGTGCCGAAGCGCTTGTTCAGGTGCCCGAAGACCGACCGCGGCAGCACGCCGTCGCGGCCCATCGCGAAGAGGATGCGCGCGACCGACGCCTGCGAGGTCAGGGCGGAGCCGAAGGCGCCCGCGACGAACCCGGCGATGAAGAGCGGCGTCAGCCACTGGCCGCCGACCGCCTGCACGACGTCGAACGCCGCGGTGTCGGCCGAGCCGAACTCGTTCGACGGGAACCCGATCTGGGCGCAGTACGCGAGCACGATGAAGAGCAGGCCGGCACCGATGGTCGTGATCATGATGGCCCGGGGCACCGTGCGGGTCGAGTCCTTCGCCTCCTCCGAGAGGGTCGACACCGCGTCGAAGCCGAGGAACGACAGGCAGAGGATCGCCGCGCCCGCGAAGAGCGGTGCGAAGCCCTCGACCGTGCCGTCACCGGTGAACGGAGCCAGCAGGTCGACGTCGCTGCCGCCCACCGAGGCGAAGACCAGCGAGACGAACACGACGATGAAGATCACCTGCACGGCGATGATGACGAAGTTCGCGCGGGCGACCGAGACGATGCCGATGAGGTTCAGCACGGTGACGATCGCGATCGACAGCACGATCCAGACCCAGGGCGGAACGACGGGGAAGGCGGTGTTCAGGTACAACCCGAGCACCAGGTAGTTGATCATCGGCAGGAAGAGGTAGTCGAGCAGCAGCGCCCACCCGGCCATGAACCCGACGGCGCCGCCGAAGCTGCGCTGCGCGTACACGTACGCGGAGCCGGCGTACGGGTACGCGACCGCCATCCGCGCGTACGAGCGAGCGGTGAACACCATGACGACGAGGGTGATGATGTACGCCGCCGCCACCCGGCCGCCCGTGATCTGCGTCACGATGCCGTACGTGGTGAACACCGTGAGCGGCACCATGTAGGCCAGGCCGAACAGCGTGAGGGAGGGCACTCCGAGCACCCGCTTGAAGCGGCCCTCGGTGACCTGGGCGGTGGCCGACGTGGGTGAGATCAACGGCTCGGGGCCGGTCGACTGGGACATGGTGGGGGATCCTTTCGTGGGCGCCGCTACATTGCGGCGCGGTATCGGGGGCTTCCTGCGAGATAGGTGGCGCGGATGGGGAGGACGGGCAGTTCGCCCGGTTCGAGCTCGCGCGGGTCGCGCGCGAGCAGGACGAGGTCGGCGCTCGCACCGGGTTCGATGCGGCCCCACGGGGCGGATGCCGCGTCGCGGGCGTCGACGGCCGAGGCATCCCCGAACGCCTGGTAGGCGACCGAGGCCGAGTACGCGTCGAGCGCGCGGTCGACGGGGAGGATCTCGTCGGGGGTCCAGCCGCCGGCGGGAACGCCGTCGGCCGTCTGCCGGGAGGCCGCGATCGCGAGCCCGTCGAGCGGGGCGCCCGAGCTCACCGGCCAGTCGGAGCCGAACGAGAGCACCGCGCCCGACTCGTCGATCGAGTGCATCCGGTACTGGCGGTCGGCGCGCTCCCGACCGAGGCGGGGCACCGTGAGCACGGTCATGAGCGGGTCGAGCTGGGCCCAGAGCGGTTGCATGCAGGCGATGACGCCGAGCTCCGCGAAGCGGGCGAGGTCGGCGTCGTCGACGAGCTGGGCGTGGGCGATGACGGGGCGTCGGTCGCGCGGACCGTTGGCGTCGAGCGCCCGTTCGATGGCGTCGAGCGCCTGGCGCACGGCGGCGTCGCCGATGGCGTGGATGTGCACCTGGAACCCGGCCGCGTCGACCGCGCGGACGGCGTCGTCGAGATCGCGACCCTGCCAGACCGACATGCCGTGCTTGTGCAGTGCCGAGCAGTACGGCTCGATCAGCGCGCCCGTCTCCGACTCGATGACGCCGTCGGCGAAGAACTTGACCGTGTTCGCGGTGAGCAGCGGCGACCCGAGCGCCTCGACGCGGCGACGCGAGTCGAGCATGCGCGGCAACTGCACGGCGAAGCGGCGCGGGTCGGCGTAGAGCGCGAGGTTGAACCGCACGGGCAGCAACTCGTGCCGGGCGGCGTCGAGGTAGCTGTCGACGTCGCCGGGCTCGACCCAGGCGTCCTGCACCCAGGTGACCCCGTGCGAGAGGTAGTACTCCCCCGCGCGCTGCAGGGCGCGACGTCGCTCGTCGGCGGGCCGGGTCGGCGCGACGTCGAGCACGAGGTCGACGGCGCCCCACTCGCGCAGCGTGCCGAGCGGGCTGCCGTCGGCGCGGCGGGTGATCTCGCCGAGCACGGGTTCGGGGGTCGCGGCGTCGATGCCGGCGAGCTCGAGCGCCTTCGAGTTGACCCAGATGGTGTGGTAGTCGTAGGCCCGCAGCACGACGGGGCGATCGGCGACCGCCTCGTCGAGCCAGCGGGCGTCGAAGAGCCCCGCCTCGACGAGGGCCGGGTCGTACGAGGCGCCGAAGATCCAGGGCACGTCGGGGTGCGCGGCGGCGTACTCGCCGACGGCGGCCACGATCGCTTCGACCGAGCGGCAGTCGCGTACCGCCGGACCCTCGGCCTCGAGGCCGCCGAAGAGCGGATGCGCGTGGCCGTCGCCGAACGAGGGCATGAGGAACCCGCCGTCCAGGTCGACCCGCTCGAGATCGGCGGGCGAAGCGGCGACGACGGCCGCGGCCGCGGCATCCGCCTCGTCGTCGAGCGCGACGACGACGCCGTCGCGCGCGAGGAGCGAGCGCGACGTGGCCTCACCGGCCCCGCGCCAGATGGTTCCGCCGAAGAAATGGGTCGTGGTCAATGCACCGTTGCTTTCCGTGAGCCGCGTCCGCCCGCGTGTGCGGGCCGTACGAACATCGTTCATACGAACACTGTTCGTACCGAGTGCTGAGAGGTTACACTCTCCGCAGGGCGAACGGAAGATGCGGGGCGCAACATGTCGACGGTGAATCGCGAACAGCTCGTGCGCGTCGCGCTCGAGATCGTCGACGAGCAGGGCAGCGACGCGCTCACGATGCGCACCCTCGCGGGCCGCGTGCACCGCCAGGTCTCGTCGCTCTACAACCACGTCGGCAGCCGCGACGAGCTCATCGAACTGGTGCGCGCCCACATCGTGCGCGACATCGACACCTCGGCGTTCGGCGAGCACCCGTGGGACGTCGCCCTCGAGGCCTGGGCCCGCTCGTACCTGACCGCGTTCGCCGCGCACCCGAACCTCATCCGCGTGCTCGCGACGACGCCCATCCGCGACGTGTCGACGTTCGAGATCTACGACGTCGTCATCGGCGCGCTCATCGACGCCGGGTGGCCGATGCACCACGCGGTCGCCGTGATGCGCACGGTCGAGGCGCACGTGCTCGGCTCGGCGCTCGACATCGTCGCTCCGAGCGACATGCTCGACCAGGCTTCCGTGCCCGCCGAGCTCGAGATGGTGCACGCCGCCCTCGCGCCCGAGTACCAGGAGTCGACGAGCGCGATCGCCGCGTTCGAGATCGGCATGGCCGCACTGCTCGACGGGCTTCGCGCGCGGCGCGCGGCCGCGCTCACCCCGGTCGACTAGCGCAAGCACGATTCCGCCGCAATCCGGTGTCGTCGCGCAAAGAATCCGCGTACACTCCCACCATGGACAACCTCGATCGCGCGATCCTCGATCTGCTGCGGCAGAACTCCCGGGCGGGCTACGGCGACATCGGCTCGTCGGTCGGGCTCAGCGCCTCCGCGGTGAAGCGGCGCGTCGACCGACTCGTCGCCGACGGCGTGATCCGGTCGTTCACGATCCAGGTCGATCCCACCGTCGACGGCATGTCGACCGAGGCCTACGTCGAGCTGTTCTGCCGCGGCACCGTGGCGCCCGACGAGCTCAAGCGCATCCTGCAGGAGGTGCCCGAGGTCGTCTACGCCGGCACCGTCACGGGTTCGGCCGACGCGATCGTGCAGATCCGCGCGCGCGACATCGCCTCGCTCGAAGACGCGCTCGAGCGCGTGCGCATCGCCCCCAACGTCGACCACACCCGCAGCGCGATCGTGCTCTCGCGCCTCGTCAACCGCAACCGCGACTGACCCGCGGGCGACCTCGGCCACGACATGGATGCCTCGAGCCTGAGCATCTCGATCGATCAGCCCTCGTCCCTGCCGCCGTACGAGCAACTGCACGCGGCCGTCGTCGAGGCGGTGCGCACCGGCCGTGCGGCCCCCGGCACGAAGCTGCCGACCGTGCGCGCCCTCGCCGAGCAGCTCGGCCTCGCGGTGAACACCGTCGCGAAGGCGTACAAGGCGCTCGAGGCCGACGGCGTCGTCGAGGGCCGGGGCCGCAACGGCACCTTCGTCGCCGAGCACGGCGACCCGGCCGAACGAGCCCTGCAGGCCGCCGCCGCCGACTACGCCGCGCTCGCGAAGCGGCTCGGCGTCGAGGCATCCGCCGCCCGCTCGATCGTCGCCGCCGCACTCGACGCGGGCTGACCGCCCACGCCCAACACTCCGGCCCGCGGCGCAGCATGCGCGACTTCACGATGCGGGAAGACCCGTGGACAGCGCCGGGCGGAGGCTGGCGCGACGAGCGAAGGCGTGCCCTGCGCGGCGCGCGCTACTCGCTCTGCTGCAGCGGCTGCTTCGGGAGCTTGCGCACCTTCGCCCGGCGGCGCCGGCGCTCGGGGATCATCGACCGCATCTCCTCGAGCTTGCCGAAGCAGAGCAGCCGGTCGTCGGCCTCGAGCACGACGCCCTTGCGCGGGTTCGGGATGACGGTCGTGCCGCGGTGCAGCGTCAGCACGGTGATGTCGCGTTCCCACAGGCCCGATTCGCCGAGCGTCTTGCCGACGAGGTCGGCGTTGCCGTGCACGAGCAGCTCGGCGACGCCGTAACCGGTCGAGACGGTGAGTCGCTGGCGTACGTCGATCTCGGGGAACGCGACCTGGTTGGCGATGTAGTCGATGATCGCGCCCGCGACGTCGAGGTTCGTCGCCGTCTCGATGCCCTGCAGGCCCGGCGAGGAGTTGACCTCCATCACGAGGGGGCCCTCGTCGCCCTCGAGCATGTCGACGCCGGCGACCTTGAGCCCCATGATCTGCGCGGAGCGCACGGCCGCGAGCTCGTACTCGGGCGCGAGCTCGACGGGTTCGACGGTGCCGCCGCGGTGCACGTTCGAACGGAACTCGTCGCCCGCCGCCACGCGTCGCATCGCGGCGACCACGCGGTCGCCGACGACGAGGGCGCGGATGTCGCGGCCGCGGCTCTCGGCGATGAACTTCTGGATCAGCACGTTCTGCTTGGTCGAGTGCAGCGTCTCGATGATCGCCTCGGCGACCTTGACCTGCGGGGCGAGGATGACGCCGATGCCCTGCGTGCCCTCGAGCAGCTTGATGACGACCGGCGCACCGCCGACGCGCTCGATCGCGGGCCGCACGTCGGCCCGGTTGCGCACGAACGCGGTCGGCGGCAGGGCGATGTTGTGCCGCGAGAGGATCTGGTTCGCGCGCAGCTTGTCGCGGGCGTTCGAGATGCCGTTCGCCGTGTTCGGCGTGTACACGTCCATCTGCTCGAACTGGCGCACGACGGCCGTGCCGAAGTACGTGATCGAGTTGCCGATGCGCGGCAGGATCGCGTCGTAGTCGCTCAGCTGGCGCCCGCGGAACTGCAGGTCGGGCTCGGGCCCGGCGAGGTCGATCGCGAACCGCAGCGTGTTGAGCACCTTCACCTGGTGCCCGCGCTGCTGCGCGGCCGCGCGCAGCCGCTGGGTCGAGTACGCCTGCGGCGCGCGCGAGAGGATCGCGAGTTTCATGCGTGGTGCCCTGCCAAGATGGACGATGTGACTGAGACCTCCCATTCAAGCACCATCGCAGGATGGCGCGAATGGGTTTCGCTGCCCGCACTCGGGGTGCCCTGGATCAAGGCGAAGCTCGACACGGGCGCGCGGAGTTCGTCGCTGCACGCGTTCGACGTCGAGGAGCTGCCGTCGCCGTCGGCCGAGCCCGCCGAAGGGTCGGATGCCTCGGCCGACGCCCCGCTCGGACGCGTGCGCTTCGGCGTGCACCCGTGGCAGGAGAGCGAGGACGACGCGGTCGTCGTCGAACTGCCGGTGCACGATCGCCGCCAGGTGCGGAGCTCGTCGGGCCACTCGGAGGAGCGCATCGTCGTGCTCATGGACGTCGTGCTGCAGGGCCGCACCGTGACGGCCGAGGTCACGCTCACGAATCGCGACGAGATGGGCTTCCGCATGCTCATCGGCCGCGAGGCGCTGCGACAGGGCTTCGTCGTCGACTCGGCGCAGTCGTTCGTCGGCGGGCGCGCGCCCCGAGGCATCCGCCGCCGCAACCGCGGGCGCTGACTCGCCGTGAACGAGGGGGCGCGAACCGCCGCACTGCGCCGCGAGATGCTGCTCAGGATGAATCAGGGCTGGGATGTGGCCCGGCAATCGGCGTTCGAGCTGACGATGACCCATGTCGCCACCCCGCCCGGCTGGCGGATGCTCATCGAGCTGATCAATCCGCTCTACTGGCTGTCCGGAGTGCCGACGTACCGGCTGCATACGCGGACGCTGCACATCGAGATCGATGAACAGGGCGCGCTACACCGCCGAACCACCGGCGAGCTCCCGACGCACTGGTCGCGAGCGGAATGGGAGGTCGAGGACGGCTCGACTCCCGCACCGCGGCGATCGCTGCGGTGACTGAGTGCTTTCGAGGCCGCGGTGGTCGAAAGTTGCAGGATGAGCCGGCGAGCACCCTCTCATAAGAAGGTGCCGACCGGCCCATCCTGCAACTGACCGAACTCGGCTCAGATGACCCCGTCGGAGAGGGTCGTCGGGTTGCCGAAGCGGTGGTTGGTGATCGAGATCGCCTGCTCGTGGAGGAACGGCAGCAGCTCCACGCGGCCCGACGGGGTCACGGGGTGCGACCACACGGCCACGTCGGGCGAACCGCCGAGCGCCGACGCCAGCGCCGAGGCATCCCCGCCGACGAGCCGCACGCGGCTGGCGCCGCCCAGCGCGTTCGCGCGGTTGGCGCGCACCCGCTCGAGCCAGTCGCGGTCGTTCTCGCGCACGACCCGCACGTCGCGGGCGGCGAGCACCGTGCGCACGTTCTTGGGCAGCTCGACGCCGCTCGAGACCGTGAACGGCGCCTTCGCGAGCAGTCCCGCCGCGATGACCCGCAGACCCTCGGCCAGGGTCGCCTGCTCACCGATGCGCACGGCGACCGGCAGCGTCCGGTAGCGGAACACGTTGCGCTCGACGCCGAGGCCCGAGACGTCCCGCGTCGTGCCGTACTCCTCGGCCCAGGCGACCTCGTCCGACAGTGCCGACCGTCGCAGCACCTCGAACGAGTCGTAGTCGAGGGCCGACTGCGCCGCCTCGATGAGCTCGGTCACGCGGCGCTCGAGGCCGCGCAGGTGCAGCGACTTCGAGGCGCTGCCGTGCTCGGGCACCCAGTCGCCGAGGCCGAACAGGTAGTTCGGGCCGCCGGCCTTGGCACCGGCGCCGACGGCCGACTTCTTCCAGCCGCCGAAGGGCTGGCGCTGCACGATCGCCCCGGTGATGCCGCGGTTGACGTAGAGGTTGCCCGCCTCGACGCGGTCGAGCCAGGTCGCGAGCTCCTCCGAGTCGAGCGAGTGCAGGCCCGCCGTGAGGCCGTAGTCGACGGCGTTCTGGAAGCGGATCGCCTCGTCGAGGTCCTTCGCGTGCATGATGCCGAGCACCGGGCCGAAGAACTCGGTGAGGTGGAAGTACGAGCCGGGCGCGACCCCCGTCTTCACGCCGGGCGACCACAGCTTGCCGGTGTCGTCGAGCTGCTTGGGCTCGACGAGCCACTCCTCGCCGATGCCGAGCTCGGTGAGCGCGTTCAGCAGCTTGCCGTTCGCGGGCTCGATGATCGGGCCCATCTGGCTCTGCGCATCGGCCGGGTAGCCGACCCGCAGCGAGGTCGCCGCGTCGACGAGCTGGCGGCGGAACCGCTCGGACTTCGCGACCGACCCGACGAGGATGACGAGGGAGGCCGCCGAGCACTTCTGGCCGGCGTGGCCGAAGGCGCTCTTCACGACGTCGGAGGCCGCGAGGTCGAGGTCGGCCGACGGAGTGACGATGATCGCGTTCTTCCCGCTCGTCTCGGCGAGCAGGGGCAGGTCCTCGCGGAACGAGCGGAACAACTGCGCCGTCTCGTACGCACCCGTGAGGATGACGCGGTCGACCGTCGGGTGCGAGACGAGCTGCTTGCCGAGCTCGCGTTCGCCGATGTCGACGAGGGCGAGCAGGTCCTTGGGGATGCCGGCCTCCCACAGCGCCTCGACCATGACGGCGCCCGAGCGCTGCGCGAGCTTCGCGGGCTTGATGATGACACCCGAGCCCGCGGCGAGCGCCGCGAGCACGCCGCCGGCCGGGATCGCGACCGGGAAGTTCCACGGTGGCGTGACGACCGTCAGGCGAGACGGCACGAAGGTCGCGCCCTGCACGTGGTCGAGCTCGCGGGCGCGCTCGGCGTAGTAGTGCGCGAAGTCGATGGCCTCGCTGATCTCGGGGTCGGCCTCGGCGATGGTCTTGCCCGTCTCGGCGGCCATGATCTCGATGAGCCGGTCGCGGTTCGCGGCGAGCGCGAGGCCCGCGCGGTGCAGCACGGCGGCGCGCTCGGCGCCGGGCAGTTCGCCCCAGGCCTTGCCGTTCGCCGCGACGGTCTCGATGATGCGCTCGAGCGTCGCCTCATCGTCGACGCGAGCGGCCGCGACGGCGTCGAGGCCGAGCTTCGTGTCGGGCACCTTGGCGAGGATCCGGCGGCCCCATTCGCGGTTCGCCGCGAGGGCGGGGTCGGTGTCGGGCTCGTTGCGGAACCCGGGGGTCACGCCCGGACCGGCCACCGCTCCGGGCGCATCGGCCGATGCCGACGCGGATGCCTCGGGCGAGACGAGCTCGTCACCCGCCGACCCGCGCGTGATGCCGAGCACCACGCTCGTGAGCGATCCCTCGTGCTCGCTGCCCGGTGCGGGTGCGTCGGAGGCGGCCATCGCCGTGGCGAGCGCGTCGCCCTCCCACTCGGTGCGGCGGTTCTGGGTGCGGTTCGGCGACGGCACCGCGGCATCCCCGTTCGAGGCCTCGAGGGCGTCGAGCGAGCGCTGGTACCGTTCGCGCTCGCGCTCGAACAGGCGCCGGTCTGCGCCGAGCTCGAACACGGCCGACATGAAGTTCTCCTGGCTCGCGTTCTCCTCGAGGCGGCGGATCAGGTACGCGATCGCGACGTCGAACTCGGAGGGGTTCACGACGGGCGTGTAGAGCAGCAGGTTGCCGACATCGCCGCGCACCGCCTCGGCCTGGCCGGTCGCCATGCCGAGCAGCATCTCGAACTCGACCCGGCTCTCGACGCCGCGCTCGCGCGCGGTGAGCCAGGCGTGGGCCACGTCGAAGAGGTTGTGACCGGCGACGCCGAGCTTCACCGCGTCGGCGCGCTCGGGGGTCATCGACCAGTCGAGCACCCGCTTGTAGTTCGTGTCGGAGTCCTGCTTCGACGAGTAGGTCGCGAGCGGCCAGTCGTGCACGGCCGCGTCGACCTGCTCCATGGCGAGGTTCGCACCCTTCACGATGCGCACCTTGATCGGCGCGCCGCCCGCGGCGCGCCGGGCCTGCGCCCACGCGGTGAGCTCCTGCATGGCGCCGAGCGCGTCGGGCAGGTAGGTCTGCAGCACGATGCCGGCCTCGAGACCGCGCAGCTGCGGCTGGTCGAGCAGGGTCGTGAAGACCGCGATCGTGAGGTCGAGGTCGCGGTACTCCTCCATGTCGAGGTTGATGAACTTCGCCGTGCCCTTCGCGCTGCCGGCGGCCGCGAGCTCGTAGAGCGGGGTGAGCTTCGCGACGACCTTCGCGACCGCCTCGTCGAACGACCACATCGAGAGCTGGCTGACGACCGACGACACCTTGATCGACACGTAGTCGACGTCGTCGCGCGCGAGGAACTCGTAGGTGCCCGTGAGGCGCCGGTCGGCCTCGTCCTCACCCAGCACGGCCTCGCCGAGGAGATTGAGGTTGAGCCGGTTGCCCGACTCGCGCAGCTTCGCGATCGCCGGCCCGAGCTTCGCCGGGGTGGCGTCGAGCACGAGGTGGCCGACCATGGCGCGCAGCACGCGGCGCGCGATCGGGATGACGACCCACGGCAGCACGGGCGCGACGACCCCGCCGAGGCGGATCGCGGCCTTCAGGTACCACGGCAGGAACTTCGGGGTGAGCTTCGCGACCTGGGCGAGGTTGCGGCCGGCGACGCCGAGGTCTTCGGGGCGCATGACGCCGTCGACGAAGCCGACGGTGAATGCGAGGCCGTTCGGGTCTTTCAGCACGCCGGCGAGACGCTCGGCGGCGGGGTCGACGGGGTGATTCGCGCTCTCTTCGAGCCAGCGGCGCACGAGGGCGACGACGTGATCGGTATCCGGCCGTGCGTCAGTGGCGGCGTTCGACATGGTCACGAGGGTAGTGTCCTTTGCTTCGGGCACGCCGGGGGTTGTCGCGCGCCTCTCGAGATAAGTGTGCGCCGCGACATCCGTCAGGTACAGCGAACGATTCCGATGCATACTATTCAGGGAAACCGAACGATAGCTCGGATGCCCCCGGAGGCCCCCATGCTCGATGTGCGCCGCCTGCGCCTGCTGGTCGAACTGAGCCAGCGCGGCACGCTCGCCGCAGTCGCCGAGGCCCTCTCGTACAGCCCCTCCTCCGTGTCGCAGCAGCTCAGCCAGCTCGAACGCGAGGCCGGCGTGCCGCTGCTCGTGCAGGTCGGCCGGCGCGTGCAGCTCACACCGCAGGCGCTCGTGCTCGTCGAGCACGCGCGCGCGGTGCTCGACCGGCTCGAGGAGGCCGAGGCCGACGTCGCCCGCTCGCTCACCTCGGTCGGCGGCACCGTGCGCATCGCGGTGTTCCAGTCGGCGGCGCACGCGGTCGTGCCGCAGGCGCTCACCCTGCTGCGCGCCGAGCACCCCGCGCTGCGGGTCGAGATCACCGAGCGCGAACCCGACGTCGGGCTCTTCGAGGTCGCCGCGCGCGACTTCGACCTCGTCATCGCCGAGCAGTACCCGGGGCACACGCGCGCGCACCGCGAAGAGCTCGACCGGGTGCACCTCGCCGCCGACGCCATCCGGCTCGCACTGCCGCCGCACCCCGCGTCGCGCCCCGCCGGGCTCAAGACCGCCGCGAGCATGCCCTGGGTGCTCGAGCCTGCCGGCACGGCGTCTCGGGAGTGGGCCGAGCAGCTCTGCCGCGAGGCGGGCTTCGAACCCGACGTGCGGTTCGAGACCGCCGACCTCATGGCGCACATCCGGCTCATCCGGTCGGGCAACGCCGCCGGGCTCCTGCCCGACCTCGTGTGGGCGGGCGAGGCGCCGAGCGTGCGCCTCGTCGACCTGCCGGGGCACCCCGAGCGCGAGGTCTTCACGTCGACGCGGCACGCCGCCGCCGCCCGGCCGGCCGTCGTCGCGTGCCGCGACGCACTCGCCCGCGCGGCCCGCGCGACCGCGACGCCCGCCGCCGACTGACGCGGCACGGCGCGGCACGGCGAGCCCCACCGAGGGCTACGCTCGGCGCATGGAACCGCTGACGCTCCGGAACCGCGCCCCGCGCCGCCCGCTCATGCGAACCGGCGCGGCGATCATCGCCGTCATGACCGTCGCCCTGGTGTCCGCGTGCGCGAGCCCGGGCGGGTCGGATGACTCGTCGCCGAGCCCGAGCCCGGCGAGCGCCGTCGGCACGTGGGGCGACCCGACCGACACCACGGCGCCGTCGCTCTCGCTCGCCGCCGACGGCACGCTCACCGGCACCGACGGCTGCAACCGGCTCACCGGCCGCTGGGAGGACCAGGGCGCCGGCCGCATCGAGTTCGACGACGTCGCCTCGACGCGGATGGCCTGCGAGGGCGTCGACACCTGGCTCTCGGCACTCGACGAGGCGACGATCGACGGCGACACGATGACGGTGCTCGGCGACGACGACGTCGAGCTCGGCACGCTCGAACGCACCTCCGACGAGCCGGCCGTCGCGGGCGACGACCCGGCGGCGTCGGGAGCGGCGAGCGCGTTCGTCGGCACCTGGGGCACCGATGCGCCGCAGCAGCCGTTCCTCGTGATCGCCGCCGACGGCACCGTCACGGGCAGCGACGGCTGCAACTCGCTCACCGGTTCGTGGGAGCCCGACGACGACGGCACGATCGAGTTCGACCGGATGGCGTCCACGATGATGGCCTGCGAGGGCGTCGACCAGTCGCTCGGCCGGCTCGACTCGGCCTCGGTCGACGGCGACACCCTCACCGTCCACGACGATCACGACGCCGTGGTCGCGACGCTCCCCCGCACGGCATAGGCAGAGCCCACTTCTGGGCATGGCGGCCGACCCGCCGGGCCACTACCCTGACCGGCATGACCATCACTCGGAGGGTCGCGCTCGGTGCAGGCGCAGCGGTCATGCTGCTCCTGTTGACCGGATGCCTCGGGGAGGAGGGGTCGGTGCAGGGAGGCTCCATCGACCCGACCGGCACCTGGGGCGATGCGACCGACACGGCTTCACCCTCGCTCACCCTCGACGAGGGCGGCGACTTCAGCGGCACCGACGGCTGCAACCGGCTGAGCGGCACCTGGACGGTCGACGAGTCCGACCACGTCCACTTCGAAGACGTCGCCGTCACCCAGATGGCGTGCGAAGGCGTCGACACCTGGCTCGCGGGGCTGAACGAGGCCACGATCGCCGACGACACGATGACCGTGCTCGGCCAGGACGGCTACGAGATCGGCACCCTCGAACGCTCCGACTGAGCGCGCCCGCTCAGGCGGTGGCCTGCGCGAAGCGTTCGGCCTGCCGGCCGAGGAACTCGGCCAGCTCCGGCCCTTCGACGCGGTAGCGCACGCCCGGAGGAATCCACATGAGGGCCATCGCGAGCGCCTCGACCGACTCGGCCTCGAGCGGCCACGCGCAGTGCGCCTCATCGACGGCCTGGACCTCGCGCCCGTACCAGCCGAGGTGCTCGACGAGCTCGGCGCGCGGAAGCTCGACGATCACGCGCGCCTCGATGCTGCGGCGCCGGTAGCGCACCGCGCGTTCGACGCGCTCGCGCGCATCCTCCTCGGTCAGCGCACGCGGCTCGAAGCGCACCCTGGTCGGGAACACGTCGCTGATGCGGTCGAGCCGGAACGTGCGCCAGTCGTCGCGATCGCGGTCCCACGCGAGCAGGTACCAGCGACGGGCGACGGGCACGAGCCGGTACGGTTCGACGCTGCGGGCGGACCCCTGCCCCGAGGCATCCGTGTACTTGAACCGCAGCCGCTCGCCGTCGCGGCACGACAGGGCGAGCAGTCCGAGCAGTTCGGCGTCGACCTCGGGTGCCGGACGGCCCGAGCGGTTCCACCCGCCCGCGCCGACGCCGACCGCCGTGTGCGACTGCAGCGCCTCGATGCGCCGGCGCAGCGCGGGCGGCAGCACCTGCTCGATCTTCGCGAGCGCCGAGAGCGTCGTGTGCTCGGCGCCGCGCAGCCCGGCCGTCGCCTGCGAGCGCAGGCCGAGCGCGATCGCGACGCCCTCGTCGTCGGTGAGCAGCAGCGGCGGCAGTCCCGTACCCGCTTCGAGCCGATAGCCTCCGGCGCTGCCGCGCACCGATTCGATGCCGTAGCCGAGCTCGCGCAGCCGTTCGACGTCGCGTCGGAGCGTTCGCTCGCTGACGCCGAGCCGGCCCGTGAGTTCGCGCGCCGACCAGTGCCGGTGGCTCTGCAGGAGGGAGAGCAGTTCGAGGGTTCTCGAGGTGGTCGCGGCCATGTTCCGATTCTCCCTCTAATGCGGACAGAAAGTGACCGGATGCCTCGAGAGACTGGCCGCATGACGAACCAGATGATCACCGCACAGGGCCTCACGAAGACGTTCCGCTCCAAGGGGCAGACCGTCGAGGCCGTCCGTTCCCTCGACCTCGCCGTCGGCGAGGGCGAGCTCGTCGCGTTCCTCGGCCCGAACGGCGCCGGAAAGTCGACGACGCTCCGCATGCTCACGACCCTCCTGCCCGCGACGAGCGGTGGGGCCACGGTCGCCGGATGCGACATCCGCACCGACGCGGCCGGGGTTCGCCGCCGTATCGGCTACGTCGGCCAGGGCAGCTCCGGCGGGCACACCCAGCGCGTGCGCGACGAACTGCACGCGCAGGGCGCGTTCTACGGGCTCGGCCGCCGAGAGACCCGCGCCCGCGCGGCCGAGCTCATCGAGTCGCTCGAGCTCGGCCAGGTTGCGAACCGCACCGTGCAGCAGCTCTCGGGCGGGCAGAAGCGCCGGCTCGACATCGCGCTCGGGCTCATCCACCGGCCCGGGCTGCTGTTCCTCGACGAGCCGTCGACGGGCCTCGACCCGCACAGCCGGGCCAACCTCTGGCAGCACATCGTCGAGCTCCGCCGCGAGACCGGCACCACGATCTTCCTCACGACGCACTACCTCGACGAGGCCGACCAGCTCGCCGAGCGCGTCATGGTCATGGACCACGGCTCGGTCATCGCCGACGACACGGCAGGGGCGCTCAAGTCGTCGCTCGCGGGCGACCGCGTCACGCTCGCGTTCGACACCGCCGCGGATGCCGCGGCCGCAGCCGCCCGCATCGGCGCCGAGCCCGACCCGGCCGACCCGAGGGTCGTCGCCGTCACGGCACCGGGCGGCGACCGGGCGCTGCCCCGCTACATCCGCGACCTGTCGGACGCCGGGATCGAGGTCGTCGCCGCCACGCACCGGCAGCCGACCCTCGACGACGTCTTCCTCGCCCTCACCGGCCGCAGTCTCCGCGAAGAGGCGGCGCACGCCGAGCCCGCCGAACTCGCCACCGTCTGACCGCACGATCACCTGAAGGGACCGCTCTCATGACCACCACCGCACCCACCGCCCGCCCCACGGGCTTCGTCCACGACACCGCCGCCGTCTTCGTGCGCGAGTCGAAGCCCCTCATCCGAGACCCGTTCAGCGTCGTGTTCTCGCTCGTGCAGCCGCTCGTCTTCCTCGGGCTCTTCGGGCCGCTGCTCATCGGCGCCGCCGGCGGCGACGTCGCAGGCACGCTGCAGTGGTTCGTGCCCGGCATCCTCGTCATGGTCGCCCTCTTCGGCACCGCCTCGACCGGGGCGAACCTGCTGTTCGAGATGCAGACCGGCTCGCACGAGCGCACCCTCGTCGCCCCGCTCTCGCGGAGCGCCCTGCTCGTCGGCCGCGCCCTGAAGGAGGTCGTGCCCCTCGTCATCCAGGGCACGATCGTCGTGCTCGTCGCCGTGCCGTTCGGGTTCAGCGTGAACGCGGCAGGGCTCGTGGCCGGCCTGCTCGTGCTCGCGGTGTTCGGCATCGGCTTCGGCGCACTGAGCTACACGCTCGCGCTCGCCTGCCGGAACCGCGACTGGATGTTCTGGATGGTGCACCAGACGCTGCTCTTCCCGCTCATGATCCTCTCGGGCATGCTGCTGCCGCTCGACGACGGCCCCGGCTGGATGAAGGCCGCCGCTGCCGTGAACCCGCTGAGCTACCTCGTCGGCGCCGAGCGGGCGCTGCTCGCCGGCGACTTCGGAGCCCCCGCCGTCGTCGGCGGCGCGATCGCCGCGATCGTCACGTGCGCGGTGGGTGTCGTCGTCGGCGTGCGCGCGATGCGCCGGGCGCGCTGAGCGCGCTCAGCCCTTCGAACCTCGACGCGCCAGTACGACGGCAGCGACGACGATCACCGCCCCGAGCACGAGCAGGGTCGCGACCAGCCAGGACGCATCGAACGTGACCGCCGCCGTGTCGTGACAGTCGACGTTCGTCGCGCACGAGGTGAGCACAGTCGAGCCGATCATGACGCCTCCCGAGTTGATGCTCGCTCCATCGTGACGCCCGCAGCCGTCGTCGGCACCCCGCCGGAAGTAACGATTCGGCCAATGCCGGTTCCGCCCCATGTGAGGCGGAACCGGCATTGCCGTTTGCGGAACCCCCGCCCCAGCCGGGGCGTTTACGCTCGGAGGATGCCGCTCCCCCGACCAGCGCCCGAGCCCGCCGCCGCCGCCACCGCCGCCGCCCTCACCGCACACGACGTCGTGATCGTCGGCGGAGGCCACAACGGCCTCACGGCCGCCGCCTACCTCGCCCGCGCCGGCCTCGACGTGCTGCTGCTCGAGCGCGACGACCACCTCGGCGGCGCGGCGGTCTCGGCCGAGGCGTTCGAGGGCGTCGACGCACGGCTCAGCCGCTACTCGTACCTCGTGAGCCTGCTGCCGCAGCGGATCGTCGACGACCTCGGCCTCGAGATCGGGCTCGTCCGCCGCCGGTTCTCGTCGTACACGCCCGACCCCGCCGACCCCGGGCGCGGCCTGCTCGTCGACGGCGACGCCGGCCCCGAGGCATCCCGCGCCGCCTTCGAGCGCGTCGACGCGCAGGCCGACGCCGCCGCCTGGGACGCGTTCTATCGAAGCACCGCACGGCTGGCCGAGCGCCTCTTCCCCACCCTGACCGAGCCGCTGCCGACCCGCGCCGAGGCCCGCGCGCTCGTCGGCGACGACGACGTCTGGAATGCGTTCGTCGAGCGCCCGCTCGGCGAGACGATCGACGCGACCTTCGCGAGCGACCTCGTGCGCGGGGTCGTCGCGACCGACGGGCTCATCGGCACATTCACCGCGCTCGACGACCCGTCGCTCGACGCGAACCGGTGCTTCCTCTACCACGTCATCGGCGGCGGCACCGGCGACTGGGACGTGCCGATCGGCGGCATGGGCGCGGTCTCGGGCGAGCTGGAGCGTGCGGCGCGCACGGCAGGAGCGCGGCTCGTGACCGGCGCCGAGGTCGTGGCCGTCGACCCGACCGGTCGCGTGCGCTACCGGGTCGACGGCGGCGAACGGGTCGCGACCGCGGGCACGGTGCTCGCGAACGTCGCGCCCGCCGTGCTCGAGCGGCTCGTCGAGGCGGGCGACCCCGATGCCGCCGCGGTGCCGCCCGTCGTGCGTGCGCGCCTGCACGCTCTGCACGCGCCCGAGGGCGCACAGGTCAAGGTCAACCTGCTGCTCGAGCGGCTGCCCCGGCTGCGCGACGCAGACGTCGCCGCCGAGCAGGCGTTCGCGGGCACCTTCCACATCAACGAGCTCGCGACGCAGCTCGACGCCGCCTTCTCGACAGCCGTGCGCGGCGGCATCCCCTCGCCCTTGCCGTGCGAGATCTACTGCCACACGCTGAGCGATCCGTCGATCCTCGCGCCCGAACTCGCCGCCGCGGGCATGCACACGCTCACCGTCTTCGGGTTGCACGTGCCGCACCGACTGCTCGAACGCCACGGAAACGCCGAACTGCGCGAGCTGCTGCAGCAGGCGGTGCTCGACTCGCTCGACAGCGTGCTCGCCGAACCCGTCGAGGGCGTCATCGCGAAGGATGCCTCGGGCCGGCCGTGCATCGAGACGAAGACGACCCTCGACCTCGAGGAGTCGCTGCGCATGCCGGGCGGCAACATCTTCCACGGCCCGCTGTCGTGGCCGTGGGCCGACGACGGCGCGCCGCTCGCGACGTCGGCCGAGCGGTGGGGCGTCGCCACGCGGCACCCTCGCGTGCTCCTGTGCGGGTCGGGCGCGGTCCGCGGCGGCGCGGTGAGCGGCATCGGCGGGCACAACGCCGCGATGGCCGTGCTCGAGGAGCTGGCGGGCTGAGGGCGCGGCGGCTGAGGATGGGGCGCCGCGCCATACCCTCCGGTACGGTGGCTCCATGTCGACGACACGCGAGCGCTGGCTCGACGAGGGGCTCGAGGTGCTCGCGACCGAAGGCGCGCCGGGGCTGCGGATCGACCGGCTCGCGGCACGCCTCGGCGTGACGAAGGGGTCGTTCCACCACCACTTCACCGGGGCCGGCGCCTACAAGGACGCACTGCTCGCGTACTACGAGGAGCACACCCTCGCCGCGATCGACGAGGGGATCGCGGCACAGCGCGCCCGCGGCACGCGCGCCACCCTCTCGTGGCTCAGTGAGCTCGCGATCTCGGGCGCTCCATCGATCCGCCCGACCGCGCTCGACGCTGCCGTGCGCGCCTGGGCGCACTCCGACGACGATGCGCGGGCGACGCAGGCGCGCATCGACGCGCGCATCATCGATGCACTGCAGGCGGTGTGGCGGCCGGCGACGACATCCGACGCGGCCGCCCGGACCGCGGCACTCGTGCCGTACCTCGTCTCGGTCGGCGCGGCCGCGACGGTGCCGCCGATCAGCAGCGACGAGCTCCGGGCGGTCTACGAGCTCCTGCTCGAGATCGCCCCGGTCGCGGGCGGACCGACGGCCGACGGCGACGGCGACGGCGCCGGCGCCGGAGACTGAGGCCGGCCGGCGCACCGGGGCGGAGGCCCGCAGGTCAGAGCACGAAGCAGAAGAGTCCGGTCGCGAGGCAGATCACGAGCATGCCCGTCGCGTTGAGGAACAGGTTGCGCCCGAGGTCGCGCGCCCGCACGTGCATGCCGATCGCGACGAGGAAGTAGGCGATGAGCGCGGCGCAGGTGAGCGCGCCGAGGTACGGAATCCAGATGCCCGCGATGAGCCCCGCGGCGGCGGCGAACTTGATCGGCGGCATCACCCACCACCACTTCTTCGGGAAGCCCACGTCCTCGAAGCACTTCGCGATGAATGCGACGGGCTTCAGGCAGAGCAGGGCGTCGCCGAAGCAGATGGCAGCGAGCAGCACGACGGGCCAGACCGGGTCGGGAAGGGCGGCATCCATGGGCCATACCATACCGTATGGTATGGCCTGCGACCAGACACGAGGATGCCGCGGTTCAGGCGAGCACGATCCAACCGACGCCGACGACGAGCGAGACGACGCCCAGCACGAGGCTCGGCACGAACGACTCCTTGCGCTTCACGTGCAGCGCGACGGCGAACACCATGGTGACGGCGAGCGCGAACGCCGCGGTCGGGGTGAGCCAGGCGAGGATGCCGGTCGCGGCGGGCAGCACGAGCCCGATGCCGCCGAGCAGCTCGAGGATGCCGATGGTCTTCAGCTGGCCGGCGCTGACGTCTTCGACCCAGGGCATGTTGGCGAGCACGGCCTCGCGCGACTTCAGCGCCTTCATGCTTCCGGCCATGACGAACAGGAGGGCGAGCAGGCCGGTGACGATCCACAGCGCGATGATCAAGGTGTTTCTCCAGACGAGTCGGTTACCATCAGTGCGTAACGCACGATCGGTGACTCTAACCGACGACCCCCACGCACTTCACCGTGCGTCACGCACCCGAGGTGCGTATCGGGGGCGGCGTGCGACCGGAGAGGAGCACCATGGCGACCCCGCTGACCGCCGACGCCGTCGTCGATCGCCTGCCGCCCGCGGCGTCGCCGTGCAGCGTCGAGCACGAGGCGAGCGACGTCATCCGCGACGTGCTCGCCCGCGTCGGCGACAAGTGGAGCCTGCTCGTCGTCGGGCTGCTGCACGACGAACCGCTGCGCTTCACCGAACTGCAGCGCCGCATCGACGGCATCTCGCACCGCATGCTCACGCAGACCCTGCGCAACCTGCAGCGCGACGGACTCGTCTCACGGACGAGCTACGCCGAGATCCCGCCGCGCGTCGAGTACGCCGCGACCGAGCTCGGCCGTTCGCTCGCCGAACCCGTGCTCGGACTCGTGGGGTGGGCTGCCGCCCACCACGAGCAGATCACCGACGCCCGCGACGCCTTCGACGAGGCATCCACCCGAACGGGGTGAGACCCCGGTGCCGGGGTCAGAAGATGAACATCTGGCCGAGCACGATGATCGCGATGACGAACAGCGCGATGATGGCGCCCGCGATCGCCAGCGACTTCGCCGAGAGATTCGCGACGACGTAGCCCACGAGGATCGGCACGGCCACGAGGAAGAGCGTCACGATCCACCAGAAGGTCTGGTAGGCGCCGGTGCCCACTTCTTCGAGCCGCCCCGAGAACAGCTGCTGCGTGTGCGGGTTCGTCGCGAATGCGAACGCGGCCGACAGCGGCAGGGCGACGAGGACGAGCACGATCAGGCCGGCGAGCCAGCCCCACAGCCCCGACTTGCCCTCGGTGATGTCCATCGTCTCTTCGTGCGCAACGCGCCCCTTCGAACTCATGCCACCGACTCTAGTGGTTCGTGCATCCGCGGGCTTAGCCTGAATTGAACGAAAGACTGGGGGCGATGATGACCGCGAAACCGACCGGGCACTACGTGCTGAAGGCCGACGGGCTCTACCTGCAGTTCGATCGGCTGTTCCATGCGCCCATCGAGGACGTCTGGTACAGCCTCACGAACCCGAACGCCATGAAGGCGTGGATCGGCACCTACACGGGCAGCCCGTCGACGGGCGGCGTGCGCTTCCAGATGAGCGAGGAGGGCGCCGAGTGGATGAACGTCTCCATCCTCGAGTGCGCGGCACCCCACCGGTTCACGGCCGATTCGGGGTCGGGACCGAGCGGGGTCCGGGTGTTCTGCCACCTCGTCGAGGGCGGCGGCATGACGACCCTGACGCTCGGCCAGCGCGTGAAGGACGGGGCGGACGCGGCGAGCATCGGCCCGGGCTGGGACTTCTACCTCGACCGGCTCATCGCCGCCCGCTCGGGCGCCGCGATGCCCGCGTGGGAGACCTACTTCCCCCAGTTCTCGCCCCATTACCGCGAACTGAAGGTGCCCGACACCGCCAACTGAGGCCGGCCCGACCCTAGACTGGCGCGCGTGAACACGGCAGAACGCCTCCGGCGGCGACGCGATCGCCCGCGCGACGGGCTCTTCGTCAACCACCCGCTGCGCTGGGGCTTCATCGTCACGCTCGGCGTGCTGCTCGCGCTCATGCTCGCGTCGGCGCTCGTCGCGCTGCAGGGCGTCGTGCTCTCGGTGTTCATCGCCGCGTTCGTCGCGCTCGGGCTCGACCCGCTCATCCGCTGGTTCCAGCGCAGGGGGATGCCTCGGGGCGCCGCGATCGTGACCGTCATCCTGTTGTTCGTCGCCGTCGTGGTCGGCATCGTGTGGCTCGTGGTGCCGCCGGTCGTCAACCAGGCGGCGGTCTTCATCAAGACGATGCCGGCCGAGATCCACCACCTGGTCGACTCCGGGTGGTTCGAGCGGTACGACGAGTCGACGAACGGCGTGCTCTCGTCGATCGTCGAGTGGGTCGGCGGGGTGCTCACCGACCCCGACACGTGGGCGGCGATCGGCGGCGGCGCCCTGCAGTTCGGCGCCGCGCTGCTCGACGGCATCTCGACGGGCGTGTTCGTCGTGGTGCTCTCGATCTACTTCATCGCGACCCTCGACACGACCAAGCGCGCCTGCTACACCCTGGTGGCCGCGAGCCACCGAGCCCGGGTCGAGAGCCTCGCCGAGCGCATCATGCTCTCGGTCGGCAAGTACCTGAGCGGCATGGTCGTGCTCGCGTTCTGCAACTCCGTGTTCTCGACGATCCTGCTCGCGGCAGTCGGCGTGAAGTACGCCCTCTTCATCGGTGTGCTCGCGTTCTTCATCACGCTCATCCCGCTCATCGGTACCGTCATCACGACCGTGATCATGACGATCGTCGCGCTCTTCGTCTCGCCGCTCGCCGGCATCATCGTGCTCATCGCGATGCTCGTCTACATGCAGGTCGAGGCGTACATCCTGACGCCGAAGGTGATGGGCAAGGCCGTGCAGGTGCCCGGCACGATCGTGCTCATCTCCGCCCTCGCGGGCGGCACGCTGCTCGGCCTGCTCGGCGCCCTCGTGGCGATCCCGATCTCGGCGGGCATCCTGCTCATCATCCGCGAGGTCGTGATCCCGAGGCAGGCGCGCAGCTAGCGGTTTCGCCGCCCACGGCCCCTCCGCCTGCCGCGCCACCCTCTGCGCCGCGCCTTCGCCGCCCGGTCGCGGCCGCGCTACACGGCAGCAGGCTCGGGCTCGGCAGGCTCGGCGCGCGCGGCCGGGCCGGCCGGCTCGGCTCCGACCGCGGATGCCCCGGCCGCGTCGTCCTCGGCCGCCGGACCGTGCTCGCCGGTGCCGCGGCCCGCGGGCAGGAAGAGCGCCGCGACGAGCGCGACCACGAGGCCGGCGGCGCCGACGAGCACGGCCGGCACCGCGGCCTCCGTGAAGCCGGTGGGCGTGAGCTCACCGCCCGCTCCCGTGAAGACGGCCGTCAGCACCGCGACGCCGAGCGCGACGCCGACCTCGCGGAGCGTCGAGTTCGTGCCCGATGCCTTGGCGTGGTCGTCTTCGGGCATGTGCGCGAGCACGGCGGTCGACATCGGGGCGAAGACGAGCGACATGCCGATGCCGGCCATGAGGAACGGCCCGACGAGCGACGCGTAGGCGACGTCGGGGTCCATCTCGAGCGCGATCCAGGTGAGCGCCGCGGCCTGCAGGGCGAGACCGGTGACGATGAGGGTGCGCGTGCCGACGCGCGGGGCGATCGCGCCGGCGATCGGGGCGATGAACATGGGCGCGAGCGTCCACGGCATCGTCTGCACGCCGGCTTCGAGGGGCGACGCGCCCTGCACGACCTGCAGGAACTGGATGAGCACGAAGACCGAGCCGAACATGCCGAAGCTGAACCAGAAGCCGACGAGGTTGGCCGCCGTGAAGCTGCGGTCCCGGAAGAGGCGCAGCGGCAGCAGTGGCGCCTTCGCCCGCGCCTCCCAGGCGATGAACCCGGCGAGCAGCAGCGCGCCGGCGACGAGCGAGCCGATCACCTCGGGGCTCTCCCAGCCCGCGTCGTTGCCGCGCACGATCCCGAAGACGAGCCCGAGCACGCCGAGACCGGCGAGCGCGACCCCGACGAGGTCGATGCGGGCCCGCGCCCCGAGCGTGTTCGGCAGCACGGCGAGTGCGAGCGGGATCGCAACGAGGCCGACGGGCACGTTGAGCCAGAAGATGGCCTGCCAGTTCCAGCCCTCGATGACGGCGCCGCCGATGAGCGGGCCCAGCGCGACGCCGAGGCCGGCCACGCCGCCCCAGATGCCGATCGCCATCGGGCGCAGGCGCTTCGGCACGCTGCCGGCGAGCAGGGTGAGCGAGAGCGGCATGATGCCCGCGGCGCCGAAGCCCTGCACGGCGCGGCTCGCGATGACCATCCACGGCTCGGTGCTGAGCGCGACGAGCACGCTCGCCCCGGTGAAGATCGCGATCGCGACGACGAAGACGGTGCGGCGGCCGATGCGGTCGCCGAGCGCGGCCGCGGCGAGGATGAAGGTCGCGAACGCGAGCGTGAAGGCGTTGACGAACCACTGCAGCTCTTCGATCGAGGCACCGAGGTCGACGGCCATCGCTGGGAGCGCATTGGTGATGACGAGGTTGTCGAGCGTCGCCATGAACATCGGCAGGGATGCCGCGACGATCGCGAGCCACACGGGGATGCGGCGTGCGCTGGTGGACATCGGAAGCTCCTTCGAGATGGTGTGGTAATCGACTGATAACCAGTATGGGAGCGACTGTAGTAATCGACTGATAACATGTCAAGCATGAGTTCCACCACGGATCGCATCCCCGCGACGGAGCGGCGCGAACAGATCCTCGAAGCCGCCACCGGCGTGTTCGGCGAGCTCGGCTACGCCGGCGCCACGACCGACCGCGTCGCGAAGGCCGCCGGCATCAGCCAGCCCTACGTCGTGCGCCTCTTCGGCACGAAGGAGCAGCTGTTCATCGACGTGCTCGAGCGCACCTGCGCCCGCATCCTCGCGGCCTTCGACGCGGCGGTCGCCGACGAGACCTCGGAGAAGCCGGTCGGCCCGCGCATCGGCGAGGCGTACGTCGAGCTCGTCGAGACCGACCGCGGCATCCTGCTCGCGCTGATGCAGGGGTTCCTCCTCGGCCACGACCCCCGCATCGGTCCGGTCGCGCGCGCCGGGTTCATGCGCATCTACTCGCGCATGCGCGACGTGATGGACGCCGACGAGGCGATGCGCTTCATGGCCCAGGGCATGCTCATCAACACGCTCATCGCCTCGAACCTGACCGAGCAGATCGACGACGGCCCGGTCGACGAGCTGTTCGCGTGCACGTTCGGCGACAAGCTCGGCCTCGTGCTCGAGGGGCTCGCGAAGGAGGCCTGAACGGGGGTCTCGACACGGCGCTCCGCGCCGACCCGACCGCCGGGGGCGTCACTCCCAGATCGACGGCGCCGCGGCGCGGGTCACGGGGAGCGCGACGTCCTTGCCCCAGCGCTCCATCCACTCGGGGATGCCTTCGAAGCCCTCGACGCCGAACGCCTCGACGAGCTCGCCCATCGGCACCGTGCCGCCCGCCTTCCGCAGGAACCGGGCCCTGATGTATCCCGTGGCATAGATCTCGGGCTTGCCCGATGCATCGGGGCGCACGAATCGCTGCTCCATGTAGACGGCCTTGTCGTCGTGGCCGATGATGCGCGACTCGACCGTGAACCGCTTCCACGGATTGAGCGACTTGCGGAACGTGATCGTCTCGCTCGCGACCACCGGGTACCAGCCGCGATCACGCATGAGCTGCCAGACGCCGTTGCGCACGAGCATCTCGAACCGCGCGACATCCATGATCGAGAAGTAGACCCCGTTGTTCATGTGGTTGAGGATGTCGAGGTCGGTCGGCAGCGTGACGAAGTTCGTGCGGGCGACGTCGCCGTGGCCGAGCCGTGAGCGGAAGCGCGCGAGGACGAAATGCAGCATCGTGCGGAAGAACATGTGCATGATCCACGACTGTATGACGAGATCGCAGTGGATATGGATAATCCGTCGATCCAGACAATCACGGGCGGATGCCTCGCGCCGAAGTTGTGGGGACCGGTCACGACGCGCGTGCCCCTGCCTGGCGGAGCCGCTACCGTGGTGTCGTGCTCGCCATGCTGAAGACGACGGGACGGCTGCTCGCCGCGCACTGGCCGGCACTGCTCGCGTGGTTCCTCGCCGGAGTGCTCGTCCGCTATCTCGTCATCGAGCTCGCCGGGTTCGTCGGGGCGTACAGCGCGGTCGGCGGCCTGCTGCTCATGCCGCTCGCGATCCTCGCGCGGCTCGTGGGCTTCGTGGCCATGTTCCTCACCGTGCGAGACGGCATGGCCCGTCTCGGTGCGATCGCCCCGCTGCCGCCGTCGGCGTCGGAGCGGCGCCGGGCATTCGTCGACGCACTGCTCGCCGGCGTGCTGCCGTTCTTCGCGTTCTACGCCGCCTGGGGCTACCTGCGCGACGACATGGCCGCCTACTCGGCACGTGCACTCGAGGTGCAGACGGAGGTCAACGGGGCGTCCGAGCTGCTGGGCGGCGAGGCGGTCGCTCGCGGTGCGGGCACCATCGACCAGCTCGGCTTCGAACCCGTCACGATCCTGCTCATCGTCGTCGCCTTCGCCGGTCGTTGGGCCTGGAATCGCTACCGCGACCGGCTCCCCCGCCTGCTCAGCCTCGTCGCCGTCTACCTCGAGGCGATCTGGGTGTTCCTCACCGTGATGCTGCTCTCGCAGGCGACCGGCTGGATCGGCGAGTGGGTCGCCTCGCGGCAGGGGATGGTGTGGCTCGCCGACCTCCGCGCGTGGACCGCCGAGCAGCTGGTGCCGATCGCCTGGGTCTGGGAGGGCGTCGAGTGGCTCCTCGGCGAACTCGGCGGCGTCATCCTGCTGCCGGTCGCCTGGCTCACGATCGCAGGGGTGATCTACGGGCAGGCGGTCGCCGCCGAGGCGCCGCAGCTGTCCGTCGGCATCCTCGATCGGGCGCGCCACGGCTGGGGCGCACTCCCGTCGGGCCTCCGCCGCCGGCTCGCCGACATCGGAGGCGAGCTCGTCTCGCGGTTCCGACCCATCGGCCGCGCCTTCGTGCTCATGTGGCGCGCGGGGCCGGTGCTGATCGGCGGCTACATCCTGCTCGCCACCCTCCTCGTCGCCGGCGAGCGGCTGCTGGGCTACGGCATCACCCGGGCGATCGGACCGCACGACCTGAAGACGTTCTGGTTCGTGGCCGACACGGCCATCCTGCTCGTCGTGCCGCTCGTGACGGAACCCGTGCGCATCGCCCTCGTCTCGAGTGCGTACGACGCGGTCATCGGACGGCTCGCCACGACGGATGCCTCGGCGCCCGGCGCCCCGACGGCGCCCGGTTCCGACGCCGATGCCGCGGCGGCCTCAGTCGCCGACGGGCAGCCGGAGGATCGCCGGCGCGTCGGCGACGAGCTCGAGGTCGACGACGAACGGGCCCTCGGCATCGGGCGGGAGGACGAACGGAGCGACGATGTCGAACGGCTCGGTCCCCATGAGCGCGCATGAGGTGGTGTTCCAGCCGAGGAGGATCCCCGACTGATCCCACTGCCGCTGCTCGCCGCCCGTCTCGAGCAGCGTCGGCGGGAAGCATCCCGGTTCCTCATCGCCCGGCACCACCGGGATGGTGACCTCGATGAGGCGAGCGTCCTGCGGGATGTCGTGCTCGTCGGTGACGGGCAGCTCTTCGACGGTCGCGGGCCCCCATGTCGTGCCCGCGTAGTCGTACGTCTGCCCCCACTCGACCTCGATCGGCACGATCTGCGCGCGAGTCGCGTTCGTGCTCGCCTCGTTCGAGCTGATGATGCCGAAGGTCGCGGGCACGAGCAGCGCCAGCGCGACGAGGGCTGCGGCGTTGCGCCGCCACCAGCCGCCCGGGCGTCGGCGTCGCCCTGGCCGCACGGACCCCTCCTGCCGCACCTCGCTCATGAGCCCGCCCAGTCGACGGGCGCGATCTCGGCCTCCCCGACGTGCTCGAGATCGTCGAGCGGCACGCGGGTCTCGAGCACGGAGTCGAGTCGGTCGTCGAGGTTCAGGCCGAAGCGCAGCACGAGCTCGTCCGGTACGCCCGCTGCGCCGGCGTCGAGCGCGCCCTCGGGCAGCTCGAATGCGACCGAGCCGGCCGACGGCAGGCCGACCGAGAGCGGATGGCCGAACATCGAATCGGGCGGGCGCTCGCTCGCCCGGTAGGTGCGGCCGCCGAGGCGGAGGGTCACGAACTGCAACAGGGTTCCCGTCTCCATCCGGGTCGCCTCGGACTCGACATCGACGACCACCCACTCCCCCTCGGCCCGCCAGCCCTCGTTCACCACGGCGTCGGCGGCGCGCACGCCGGTGACGGTGAGCGCGAGGTTCCGGCCCTCGGCGCGCATCCCCACCGGCGCGGCGACGACGAACGGCTGCTCGGCGGAGTCCTCGGCCGGGGTCACGGCCGTGACGCCCCAGGCCGCCGCGACCAAGGCGGCGCCCGCGACCGCGGGCACCCAGCGGCGGGTCACCCGGCGGCCCCTTCGTCGCTCTGACCGACGGCGGGATCGACGGGCGGGTCGTCCGCGGCATCCGCATCGGGATCCTTCCCCGCCCCGACATCCTCGATCGCGACGGTGACGTACGCCGCCGGAACCGGGTCCTCCCAGCTCCGGCCGCTCGCCACGAACGACGCGGTGTAGAGGGTCTCGTCGCGCACCACGAAGCGCAGCTCCTGGTCGTCGCGGTACGACCGCCCATCGACCGCCCACGCGAGCACGAGGGTCGCCGGCACCCCGGGCTGCAGCCACGGTCCGAAGGTGCCGTCGTCGAGCCGGGCGACCTCATCGGCCTCGACCACGTCGGAGCCCCGCTCGAGGACGACCGCGTCTCGCACGCTGTAACCCCGCGCAGTCATGAGCGGCTCGGTCCACAGGTTCTCGGCGTCGACGACGAGCGCGAGCACCCGCTGTCCCGGCTCGACCGTGATGCCGGCCTCGGGCAGCTCGTCGATGAGCACCGCGCGCTGCACCGCGACGGCGAGCTGGTCGTTGCGATGCTCCTCGCCGACGGCGAGGGCGGCGGGGCCGGGCTCCTCCGCGGTGGCCAGGCCGCCGAAGGCGGCGGTCGCCGCGAGGAAGAGCACGGTGCCCGCGGTCGCGAACCACTTCGTCGGCACCCGGTCGCTCGCGGTGCGCAGCCAGTGGAACCGCCGCTTGGGCACGGGCTGCTGCGCCCGCGTCTCGGGTTCCGGTTCCACGTCAGCAGCATAGGGTGCGGCGAGCGGTCGAGGCATCCGACATGCTCGGTGGCCCGCCGCCGCGCGCCGCCACCGGGCGCCCCATTCGGCGCCTCGGGGCCCCGCCGTAGACTCCATGGCATGTCGACCGCCGCCGCCACGACCACCGAACGCCTCCGCCGCCTCGCCGGCACCGCACGCGACGCCGACGTCGATGTCGTGCTGGTCGCGCCCGGGCCCGACCTCGCCTACCTCGTCGGCCGCTCGGTCGCCTCGCACGAGCGGCTCACGCTGCTGGCCGTGCCCTCGGACGCACCCGACGATGCGGTCATGATCCTGCCCGCCCTCGAGCGCGGCGGCTGGGACGGGAGCCCGGCCGAGGCGGCCGGAATCCGTTTCGTGACGTGGCTCGACGGCGAGGACCCCTACGCCGCGCTGCTCGGCGAACTCGGCGACGATCTCGGCGCCGCGGCCGTCGACGATCACCTCCCGTTCCTGCATGCGTTCCGGCTGCAGTCGGCCCGACCCGAGCTGCGCCTGCGGCCCGCCGGCGAGCTCATCGGCGAACTGCGGATGCGCAAGGAGCCGCACGAGATCGAGGAGCTGGCCTCGGTCGGCGCGGCGATCGACCGTGTGCACCGGCGCATCGGCGAATGGCTCCGCGCCGGCCGCACCGAGAACGAGGTCGCCGCCGACATCGCCGCCGCGCTCGTCGAAGAGGGACACCGCACGGCCGACTTCGTGATCGTCGCGTCGGGCCCGAACGGCGCATCGCCGCACCACGAGGCATCCGACCGGGTCATCGAGGCCGGCGACCCGGTGGTCGTCGACATCGGCGGGCCGAACCCGGCGGGCTACAACTCCGACAGCACGCGCACCTACCTCGTGGCGGGCGGCGAGCCCGACCCCGAGTTCGCGCTGGTCCACGAACTCGTGCGCACCGCGCAGCGCGCCGCCGTCGCCGCCGTGCGGCCGGGCGCGACCGCCGAGTCGATCGACCGAGCCGCGCGCGAGGTGATCGAGCAGGCCGGGTACGGCGAGTTCTTCATCACGCGCACGGGCCACGGCATCGGGCTCGAGGTGCACGAGCACCCCTACATCGTCGCCGGCAACACGCGGCCGCTCGAGCCCGGCATGGCGTTCTCGATCGAGCCCGGGGTCTACCTGCCCGGGCGGTTCGGGGTGCGCATCGAGGACATCGTCGTGGTCGGCGACGAGGGCGCGGTGCTCATGAACACCTCGGCCGTCGACCTCATCACGGTCCAGCCGTCGGTCGAGTAGGTGCGGAGCGCCGTATCGAGACCACCGGCGAGTGGTCTCGATACGCTCGCTGGCGCTCGCTACTCGACCGCCTCCGGACGCAGCACCCGGTAGCGCAGATGCGTCGCTTTCGCGCCCTGCGCGACGCTGAGCGTCTCGAGCTCGACGCGGTTCGCCGCCGAGTCGGGGAACAGTCGCGAGCCGCCGCCGAGGAGCACGGGCACGAGGTGCAGCCGCGCCTCGTCGACGAGGCCGGCGGCGAGCGCCTGGCGGGCCACCTCTGCGCCGCCCATCACGCACACCGACGCGGCGCTCGCGGCGGCACTCGCACGCTCGACCGCCTCGGCCACCCCGCCCGTGACGAACTCGAATCGCGAGCCGCCGCGCACGATCGGCTCGCGATCGCGACTCGTGACGACGAAGCACGGCCGGCCCTCGAACACCGGGTCGTCGCTCCACGGGCCCTCGCCCACGTCGAACGTGCGCCGACCGATGACGAACGCCCCCGTCGACTCGAACATGCGCTCGGCCGCCTCGCGATCGATGCGCTGCGGCCCCGTGTCGACGACGGCGTCGCTGTCGCGCGGCACCGTCCCGTCGAACACCGAGTTGCGGATCCACTCGTGCACGCGTTCGCCGTCGATGCCGAGCGGATGCTCGAGGCTCACGCCGTGTGCGGCCGTGAAGCCGTCGAGCGTCATCGTCATCTCGAGGAAGACGTGCGACATGGTCAGCCCTTGGCCGGGACGTGCCGCTCGTCGACCCCGTTGTACACCGAGAGCGGGCGGATGAGCGCGTTCGACGCGGCCTGCTCCATGATGTGCGCCGTCCACCCGGTGACCCGCGAGGCGACGAACAGCGGCGTGAAGGTCAGGGTGTCGAAGCCCATCATGTGGTACGTCGGGCCCGCCGGGTAGTCGAGGTTCGGCTTGATGTTCTTGCGCTCGCCCATCGCCTGCTCGAGGGCGACGTAGAGCTCGAGCAGGTCGGGGCGGTCGTAGAACTCGACCATGCGCTCCATCGCGTCGCGCATCGTCGGCACGCGCGAATCGCCGTTCTTGTAGACGCGGTGCCCGAAGCCCATGATCTTGCGCTTGGAGGCGAGCGCGTCGTCGAGCCACGCCACCGCGCGCTCCGCGCCGCCCTCGCCCGGGCCGATCTCATCGAACGCGTGCATGACCGCTTCGTTGGCGCCGCCGTGCAACGGCCCCTTGAGCGCACCGATCGCACCCGTGACGGCGGAGTACAGGTCGGCCAGCGTCGAGGTGATGACCCGCGCCGTGAACGTCGACGCGTTGAAGGAGTGCTCGGCGTACAGGATCATCGACACGTCGAAGGCGTTCGCGACCGGCAGCTCGGGCACCTCGCCGAACGTCTGCCAGAGGAAGTTCGCCGAGTACCCGAGGTCGTCGCGCGGCTCGACGAACTCGAGCCCGCGCCGCCGCAGCTGGTCGTAGGCGACGATCGACGGCAGCTTCGCGAAGAGCCGGATCGCCTTGTCGAGGTTGGCCTCGGGCGAGTCGTCCGGCGTCGCGGGGTCGCTCGCGCCGATGACGCTCACCGCCGTGCGCACGACGTCCATCGGGTGCGCCGACAGCGGCAGCTCGTCGATGATCCGCTTCACCTCGTGGTCGAGGCCGCGCAGCGACCGCTCGCGGTCCTCGAACGCGGCGAGCTCGTCGTCGTTCGGCAGCTCGCCGTACCAGAGCAGGTACGCGACCTCCTCGAACGTGCACGACGCGGCGAGCTCCTGCACGGGGTACCCGCGGTAGAGCAGCGAGTTCGTCTCGGGGTTGACCTTCGAGATGGCGGTGTAGTCGACCGGCACCCCGGCCAGCCCCTTGTAGATCTCCTGCTCGGCCATGGATGCTCCCTTGCGTTGGCGTTCTGCGGTCGTCAGCGTGCGACGGTGAAGTTGAAGATCGAGGTGTCGAAGTGGTTGTACGCCTCGTAGTCGACGAGCTCGTAGAGCTCGGCCCGGTGCTGCATGTCGCCGAGCTTGGCGGTGAGCGAACCGGATGCCTCGAGCTCGTCGAGCCCGCGCATCGCACTGCCCATCGCGAGTCGCAGCAGCGACACCGGCCAGATGACGATGTTCATGCCGACATCGGCCAGCTGCTGCACCGTGAAGAGCTCGCTCTTGCCGAACTCGGTCATGTTCGCGAGCAGCGGCACGTCGACCGCGGCGCGGATCGCAGCGAACTCCTCGAGCGAGCGCATCGCCTCGGGGAAGATCGCGTCGGCACCGGCGTCGACGAGCGCCTTCGCCCGGTCGATCGCGGCCTGCAGCCCGTCGACCGCGGCGATGTCAGTGCGCGCCATGATGAGGAAGTTCTCGTCGCGGCGCGCGTCGACCGCGGCACGGATGCGGCGCAGCGCGGTCTCGTCGTCGACGACCTGCTTGCCGTCGAGGTGGCCGCAGCGCTTCGGGTTGACCTGGTCCTCGATGTGGAGGCCGGCGAGACCCGCGTCCTCCATCTCCTGCACGGTGCGGGCGACGTTCATCGGCTCGCCGAAGCCGGTGTCGGCGTCGATGATGGCCGGCAGCTCGGTCATGCGGGCGATCTGCCTGCCCCGGCCGGCGACCTCGGTGAGCGTCGTCAGCCCGATGTCGGGCAGGCCGAGGTCGGCCGACAGCACAGCGCCCGAGATGTAGACGCCCTCGAAGCCGCGTTCGCCGATGAGCTTCGCCGACAGCGGGTTGAACGCGCCGGGGAACCGCATGATCTCGCCGGTCGCGAGCCGCTCGCGGAAGAGCCGCCGCTTCTCGTGGGCCGGAATGGATGAGTACAGCATCAGAACAGCCCCTCGGGGATCTCGACGCCCGTGAGGGCGCCCGGCGCGACCGTGAAGGTGAGGCCGCCGAGCTCGTCGGGGCCGAGCTCGGGCAGGCGCTGCGCGACGTCGAGGAACCGCTCGATCTCGTCGGGCGTGAGCGCCCACTCGGCGAGCGTGCGGAACTTGTTCACGTACTGCTCGCGGGCGAACGGCCGGGCGCCGAGCGGGTGCGCGTCGGCCACGGCGATCTCGTCGACGATCTCGCCGCCGTCGGCGAGCTTGATGACGACGCGGCCGCCGAACGCCTTCTCGGCGATGTCGAGCGAGTGGTAGCGGCGCGTCCACTCGGGGTCCTCGACGGTCGACACCTTCTTCCAGAGCGCGATCGTCTCGGGGCGGTGCGCACGCTCGGGCGAGTACGAGACCTCGTGGTCCCAGGCCCCGTCTTGCAGCGCCACCGTGAAGATGTACGGGATCGAGTGGTCGAGCGTCTCGCGCGAGGCATCCGGGTCGTATTTCTGCGGGTCGTTCGCGCCCGAGCCGATGACGTAGTGCGTGTGGTGCGAGGTGTGCAGCGTGATCGACTCGATGTGCTCGGCGTCGAGGATCAGCGGGTACTCCTCGTGGAGCTTGCGGGCGAGGTCGATCCACGCCTGCGCCTGGTACTCGGCCGAGTGCTCCTTCGTGTACGAGTCGAGGATGGCGCGCTTCGACTCGCCCTCGTCGGGCAGCGGCACCTCGTACGAGCCGTCGGGCCCGTCGAGCAGCCACGCGATCACGCCGTCCTCCCCCTCGTAGATCGGCACGGGGCTCGTCTGGCCGCGCATCGCGCGGTCGACGGCCTCGATCGCCATCTTGCCGGCGAAAGCGGGCGCGTGCGCCTTCCACGTCGAGATCTCGCCCTTGCGCGACTGGCGCGTCGCGGTGGTCGTGTGCAGGGCCTGCCCGATCGCCTGGAAGATCGTCTCGCGGTCGAGGCCCAGCAGGGTGCCGATGCCGGCGGCGGCCGACGGGCCGAGGTGCGCGACGTGGTCGATCTTGTGCTGGTGGAGCGAGATCGCCTTGGCGAGGTCGACCTGGATCTCGTAGCCGGTCGCGATGCCCCGCACGAGGTCGCGCCCGCTGAGGCCGCGGCCCTGCGCGAGGTGCTGGGCGACCGCGGTGATCGGCGGGATGTTGTCGCCCGGGTGCGAGTACTCGGCCGCGAGGAAGGTGTCGTGGTAGTCGAGCTCGCGCACGGCGACGCCGTTGGCCCACGCCGCCCACTCGGGGCTCGTGCGGCGTGCCGCGTCGGCGCCGAACACGGTCGCGCCGTCGCCGCCGATCGAGACGGGGTGGGCGAGTGCCTGGCTGCGGGCCGAGACGACGGGGCGGCGTGCGATCGCGGCCGCCGCGACCGCGGCGTTGTCGATGACGCGGTTCACCACCATGTCGACGACGTCGTCGTCGAGCTCGACCGGGTCGGTCGCGACACCGGCGAGCGCCCAGGCGAGCTGGCCCTCGCGCTGCAGGTTCTCATCGCTGCGGTGCGTGCGGACGTGGTGGTTGTGCATGGGGTGGACCTTTCTGAAGTGTTCCATCGGTCAGGCTACGCGGTGCCCGTCGGGCTGACGAGCGCGGATCTCTCCTCGATCGACGCGAGCGCGTGCCGGAGGCTGAGGTGCAGGTGCACGTGGGTGGCGTGCGCCGCGAGATCGGTGTCGCCGGCGATGATCGCGTCGACGATGAGCAGGTGCTCCGATGCCGCGGCGCGGAGTCGCTCGGGGTGCTGGCGCGCGAGCCGGCGCACGCGGGCCGAGTGCAGGCGGGCGCTCTGCAGGGCGGCGGCGAGCATGGGGTTGGCGACGGCCGCCTCGATCTCGTCGTCGAGGGCGTCGACGACGTCGTAGTAGGCGCGAAGCCCGTCGTCGCCCTCGTCGAGCAGCTCGGGCGCCTCGGCGAGCCGACGCCGCAGCTCGGCGAAGCGAGCCGGGTCGCGACGGCGCGCGGCGAGGCGCGAGGCCTGGCCTTCGAGCGCCTCGCGCACCTCGTAGAGCGAGACGATGCTCGCGGCGTCGAGCGCAGAGACCTGCAGCACGCGCGCCGAGGCGGCCGTCGCGAGCCCGTCGGCCTCGAGTCGCGCGAGCGCCTCGCGCACCGGGGTGCGGGAGACGCCGAGCCGGTTCGCCTGCTCGACCTCGGCGAGCGCGGTTCCGGGCGCGAGCACGCCGTCGAGGATCTCCTCGCGGAGCGCCCGGTAGGCGCGTTCACTCGCTCGCATGGTTACCCTCCCCCACTCATGTATACGCTCACGCCCGCTTCGGCGCAAATTCCGAGCAAATCTGGCAATTGTGTATACATCGAGTTCCCAGCCGACACGGCTCTCATGCGTGGGACGATTGAAGGGATGAGCACCACCGACCTCGACCGCATCGGCGCACGTGCGGTCTCAGACCTCCGCGGCGACTTCCCCGCATTCGCCGACCGCTCGGCCCCGGCGTACCTCGATTCCGCCGCGACCGCACAACGCCCGCGGCAGGTGCTCGACGCCGAACGCGACTACCTCGAACGGCACCTCGCGCCCGTGCACCGCGGTGCGAGCGCGGCCGTGGGCCGCTCGACGACGCTCTTCGAAGACGCCCGTGCGACGGTCGCGCGCTTCGTCGGCGCCGGCGACCGCGAGGTCGTCTGGACCGAGAACGCCACCGACGCGCTCAACATCGTCGCGCTCGGCCTGGCCGACGCCTCGGCCGGACTCGCCGGCCCCGAGGCATCCCGATTCGTGCTCGAAGCCGGCGACGAGATCGTCGTGACCGAGGCCGAGCACCACGCGAACCTCATCCCGTGGCAACGACTCGCGGCCCGCACGGGCGCGCGCCTGCGCGGCGTGCGGGTCGACGAGCACGGGTTGTGGTCGCTCGACGGGCTCGCGGCCGAGCTCTCGGAGCGCACCCGGGTCGTGGCGTTCGCCGAGGTGTCGAACGTCACGGGTTTCATCGCGCCCGTCGCCGACGTCGTCGCGCTCGTGCGCGAGCGGGCGCCGCGGGCGCTCGTCGTGCTCGATGCGTGCCAGTCCGTTCCGCACCGCCCGACCGACTTCGCGGCGCTCGGCGTCGACTTCGCCGCGTTCTCGGGACACAAGATGCTCGGTCCGAACGGCATCGGCGTGCTCTACGGACGCGCCGAGCTGCTCGACGCGCTGCCGCCCGCTCGCACCGGCGGATCGACGATCACCCGGGTGACGCTCGACCATGCCGAGTTCCTGCCGGCACCGCACCGCTTCGAGGCGGGCACCCAGCCCGTGTCGCAGGCCGTCGCCCTCGCCGAGGCGGTGCGCTACCTCGAGGCGATCGGCATGGAGGCGGTCGCCGCCCACGAGCAGGCGCTCGCGGCGCGCGTCGTCGACCGGCTCGCGTCGCTGCCCGGCGTGCGGGTCGTCGGCCCGCAGGCCGGTGCCCCGCGTGCGGGCCTCGTCGCGGTCGGCGTCGAGGGGGTGCACGCGCACGACGTGGGGCAGTTCCTCGACGAGGCCGGCGTCGTCGTGCGGGTCGGCCACCACTGCGCGCAGCCGCTGCACCGTGCGCTCGGCGTCACCGCCACGACGCGTGCGAGCGCGCACGTCTACACGACGGCCGACGAGATGGACCGCTTCGTCGACGCACTCGGTGAGGTGCGACGGTTCTTCGGCGTCGCCGACCAGGCCGCGGCGGTGATCGCGTGAGCGGGCTCGAGGGGCTGTACCAGCAGATCATCCTCGACCAGTCGAAGCGGCGCAACGGCGACCGACTGCTCGAGGACCCCGACGCCGAGCACCACGAGTACAACCCGACCTGCGGCGACGAGATCACCGTGCGCGTGAAGCTCTCGTCCGCCGATGCCGCCGACTCGACCGACGACCGCGGCGGCCCCGGCACCGCCCGCATCGCCGAGCTCGCCTGGCAGGGCGACGGATGCTCGATCTCGATGGCCTCGGCGTCGACGCTCACCGAACTCGTCGCCGGGCGCACGGTCGACGAGGCGCGCGAGCTCATCGAGGCGTTCCGCGCGATGCTGCGGTCGCAGGGGGCGGGCGAACCCGATGAAGAGGTGCTCGGCGACGCGATCGCGTTCCACGGCGTCTCGAAGTACGTGATGCGCGTCAAGTGCGCGATGCTCGCGTGGGTCGCGCTCGAGGCGTGCCTCGCGCAGGCGACCCGACCCGCTCGCTGAGGAACGGCGCCCCTCAACCGGCGGGAGTGTCGAAGACGCGGCCGGCGCTCGGGTCGTCGAGCACGCGCGCGCCGAGGTCGCGCGGCAGGTCGCGCAGCTCGGGCGGGTTCCACTTCGGGTCGCGGTCCTTGTCGATCACCTGCGCCCGGATGCCCTCGTGCAGGTCGTGCTGGCCGAGGAACCAGTTGACCGCGCGGAACTCCTGCTCGAGCGCCGCCTCGAGGTTCGGCAGGGTGCGCGCCCGGCGCACCGATTCGAGCGTCACGGCCATCGCCGTCGGCGAGAGCGTCTCGAGCTCGTCGGCCGCGGTCGCGGCATCGGGGTGCCCGTGCGCGCGCAGTCGGGCGATGATCTCCCCCACCGAGGGCGCGACGTAGCAGGCGTCGATCCAGTCACGGGCGAGGGCGAGCGTGGATGCCTCGGCCGGCGTCTCGTCGAAGAGCATGACGATCTCGGCGGGGCTGCCGGGGTCGGCGCGCTCGGCGAGCGCCTGCAGCAGGTGCGGCAGATCGCGTGAAGGGACGTAGGCGTCGGCGAAGCCGGCGTAGAGGGCATCGGCCGCGGTCATCGTGCGCGAGTTGAGGGCGAGGTGCACGCCGAGCTCGCCCGGCGCCTTCGCGAGCAACCAGGTGCCGCCCACGTCGGGAGTGAAGCCGATGCGAGTCTCGGGCATCGCGAGCTTCGACCGCTCGGTGACGACGCGGATCGAGGCGTGGCCCGAGAGGCCGATGCCGCCGCCCATCGTGATGCCGTCCATGATCGACACGACGGGTTTCGGGTAGCGCGCGATCGCGGCGTCGAGCCGGTACTCGGTGCGGAAGAAGTCGCGCGCCTCGCCGTGCCCGCCGTTGGTCGCGTAGCCGTAGAGCTCGCGGATGTCGCCGCCCGCGCAGAACCCGCGGTCGCCCGCGCCGTCGAGCACGACGACGCCGACCTCGCTGTCGTCGCGCCAGGCGTCGAACACGGCGGTGAGTTCACGCACCATCTCGTAGGAGAGGGCGTTGATGGCCTGCGGTCGGTCGAGCGTGACGTGGCCGACGCCGTCGGCGACCGTCGCGGAGATGTGGGCGCTCACGTGTGCCACCGTATCGCTCCGAGTCGTCCTGCACGGGTTCGAGTGCCCGCCCGGCCCCACCCGCGCCGCATGCAGAGCACCGGCACCGGGCCGGGCGGAAGGGGCACCGCGGATCCGTCCGCATGGCGAGCGACCGCCCGGGGAGGTGCGAGGGCGGGTTGAGGGAGCGATCAGGCGTACGATTCCGGAATGGTCCCCGCATCGAACCTCTGGGCGTTCATCGTCGCGTCGGTCGTGCTCATCGTCATCCCGGGGCCGAGCGTGCTGTTCGTCATCGGGCGGTCGCTCGCACTCGGCCGCGTGGGCGGGCTGCTCAGCGTCGTCGGCAACGCGATCGGCATGCTCCCGCTCATCGCCGCCGTCGCGCTCGGCGTCGGGGTGATCGTCGCGCAGTCGGTCGTCGTCTTCACGGCGATCAAGATCGCGGGCGCGCTCTACCTCGCGTATCTCGGCATCCAGGCGATCCGGCACCGGGCCGACGCGTCGGCCGCGGTGACCGGAACCGTCGTGCGCCGCTCACCCGTGCGGCTGCTCTCCGAGGGATTCTTCGTCGGCGTCTCGAACCCGAAGACCATCGCGTTCTTCGTCGCGGTGCTGCCGCAGTTCGTCGACTTCGACGCCGGCTCGATCCCGCTGCAGCTCGCCGAGCTCGGCCTCGTGTTCGTCGTGCTCGCCCTCGCGTGCGACTCCGTGTGGGCGCTCGCGGCCGGGTCGGCTCGCGACTGGTTCGCGAAGTCGCCGAACCGCGCCGAGCACCTCGCGGCGACCGGCGGCGTGATGATGATCGGCCTCGGCGGCGTGCTCGCCTTCAGCGGCTCGAAGCACTGACGCGGGCTACGCGTCGGCGGGGTTCACGTCGGTGCCGACGAGGATGCCCCGGGCCACGCCGTTGAAGAAGCACTGGGCACTCAGCACCGTCGGCGTCGTCGTCGCGGGGTCGACGTCGAGTCGCTCGACCCCCAGCGCGTGCACGACGAAGAAGTAGCGGTGCACGCCGGTACCGGCGGGCGGCCCGGAGCCGCGGTACCGGGGCTCGCGGTACTCGTTGTCGAGCACGACCACGCCCTCGGGCAGCAGGCCTCGCGACAGCGCATCGGGCGCGCCGGCGCCGGCCTCGAGCGATGTCGTCGTCACCGGGATGTTCGCCACGGCCCAGTGCCACCAACCCGCCCCGCTCGGCGCATCGGCGTCGAAGCACGTCACCGCGAAGCTCTTCGTCTCCGCCGGGAATCCCGTCCAGCCGAGCTGCGGCGACACGTCGGACCCGCCGCGACCGGCGCTCCGCTGCGGCGCGGCGAGCGGCTGCCCCGGCTCGAGGTCCGCGCTCGTCACCGTGAACGAGTCGAGGGGCCTCAGGGCCTGCAACTGCGCGTAGGGATCGTAGTCGAACATCGGCGTCCTCTCCGGCCTCGGACGCGGCATCCGAGGCCGTCGTCAGCCTACGCCCGTAAGATCTGCGGGTGCCCGTCGCCAAGATCCTGCTGTACTACGCCTTCACGCCGCTCGCCGACCCCGAGGCGATCCGGCTGTGGCAGCGCGACCTCGCCGAATCGCTCGGACTCCGCGGGCGCCTGCTCATCTCGCACGACGGGCTCAACGGCACCCTCGGCGGCGAGCTGCGGGCGCTCAAGCGCTACGTGCGCAAGACCCGCGAGTACGCGCCCTTCAAGCACGTCGACTTCAAGTGGAGCGAGGGCACGGGCCTCGACGACGAGGGCCGCAGCCTCGACTTCCCGAAGCTCAGCGTCAAGGTGCGCGACGAGATCGTGTCGTTCGGCGCGCCCGGCGAGCTCCGCGTCGACGAGACGGGCGTCGTGGGTGGCGGCACGAAGCTCGACCCCGACGCGCTGCACGACCTCGTCGGCGAGCGCGGCGACGACGTCGTCTTCTTCGACGGCCGCAACGCGCTCGAGGCCGAGATCGGGAGGTTCCGCGGAGCGATCGTGCCGCCGACCGAGACGACGCGCGACTTCGTCGGCCTGCTCGACTCGGGAGCGTACGACCACCTCAAGGACCGCCCGGTCGTCACGTACTGCACGGGCGGGATCCGATGCGAGGTGCTCTCGAGCCTCATGACGAGCCGCGGCTTCGGCGAGGTCTACCAGCTCGACGGCGGCATCGTGCGCTACGGCGAGCGCTACGGCGACGACGGGCTCTGGGAGGGATCGCTGTACGTCTTCGACGGGCGCGGGTCGATCGACTTCTCCGACCATGCGGCCGTCATCGGCGAGTGCGCCCGCTGCGGTGCGGCGACCAGCAGGACCGCCAATTGCACGGATGCCTCGTGCGACGCCGAGTTCGTGCTGTGCGAGCCGTGCGGCGCCGCGCCGTGCGCGGCGCACCGATCGCTCGTGGAGTAGCGGCGACGCACCTCGAAACCACGTGACCGGTCGCGAGACCGGGCCACCAGGGCGTCGATGCGGGTGCGACTTCGTCGCGCGCTACTCGGCCGGCGGCGCGGTCTGCGGCTCCCCCGCGATCGCCGCGACGGCGAGCGCGAGCTCGTCGCCCGTCGGCACCAGGTCGGGGTCGACGAGCCACAGGATGCCGAGGCTCTGCGTCAGCGCGAAGTCGAGCTTCGCGATCGCGTCGACCCGGGCGTCGTCGAGCTCGGGCCGGGAGATGCGAAGATGCTCGGCGATCCCGCGGCAGGCCTCGTTCGTCGCCGCGGCGAGGTCGTGCGCGCCTTCGGGACCGCGCAGCACACGCACCGTGTTCTCGAGGCTGGCGAGCAGGGCCTCGCGGTTGTCGGCGAACACCTCGGGCATGCGGTTGAAGAGCGCCGCGAACCCCTCGAGGGCCGGGAGCGCGGTCGTCTCCTGGATGACGGCCTCCATGCGATCGCCGATACCCGATCCGAGCGACTCCGTGAGCGCCTCGGTGATGAGCTGCTCCTTTGACCCGAAGTGGTAGCCGATCGCCGCCAGGCTCACGCCGGCCGCCGCCGCGATGTCGCGCGCGGTCGCCTTCGCCACGCCGCGCTCGAGGATCACCCGGCGCGCGCCCTCCAACAGGTCCTCACGATTGCCCATGCCCCCATCGTACCGAACGATTCAGACGTTTGTATTAGACATCTGTCTAACAGAGGTGTAGAACAGACGTATCAGACAAATGTCTCAATCCTGGAGGAGCACGAACATGAGCAGCACCGCAGCACCGCACGTCCTGATCTCCGGCGCCGGCATCGCCGGCCTCGCGCTCGCACTGCAACTCGTGCGCCACGGCATCCGCGCCACCGTCGTCGAGCGCGCCGACGCGCCGCGCCCCGGCGGCCAGGCCGTCGACCTGCGCGGCGCGAGCCGCGAGGTCGCCGAGCGCATGGGGCTCATGCCGGGCATCGACGCCCGCCGGGTGCACGAGACCGGCATGTCCTACGTCGACGAACAGGGCCGGGTCTTCGGCCGCATGTCGATGGAGGACTTCGACGGCGAGGGCGCCGTCGCCGAGATCGAGATCGCCCGCGGCGACCTCGCCGATGCACTGCTCGAGGCGCTCGACGAGGCGGCGGCCACCGCTCCGGGGCTCGTCGAGGTGCGCTACGGCGACCGCATCACTGCGCTCGAACAGCACGACGACCGCGTCGACGTCGGCTTCGAGCACGCCGCGCCCGCCTCGTTCGACCTCGTCGTCGGCGCCGACGGCGTGCACTCGGCGACCCGGCGACTCGCCTTCGGCCCCGAGGAGAGCTACGCGCACCCGCTCGGCGGATACGCCGCGTTCTTCACCCTGCCGACGCCGGCCGACCTCGAGCCCGGCTGGTTCGCGTTGCGCTTCGTGCCCGGCATCGCGTTCGGTCTCCGGCCCGACCGCGACCCGGCCACCTCGAAGGCGATCCTGACGCTGCGCGGCGCGCACGACCCCGCCCTGCGCGGCGACCGCGCCGCGCAGGAGGCGTTCGTCCGCCGGGCGCTCGACGGCGCCGGGTGGCACGCCGACACCATCGTCGCGGCGATGGCCGAGGCATCCGACTTCTACTTCGACGAGCTCGTGCGCATCGACCTCGACGAGCCGGTGAACGGCCGGGTCGCGCTCCTCGGCGATGCCGCGTCGTGCGGCTCGCCGATGACGGACATGGGCACCGCGACCGCGCTCATCGGCGCCTACCTGCTCGCCGAGCACGTCGTGGCCTCGCCCGGGGAGCTGCCGGCGGCGCTCGCCCGGTACGCGAGCGACATCGCGCCGTTCGTCGACGCGGGCAAGCGGATCCCGGGCGGCGGCATCAAGCGCATGGTGCCGGCGAGCCGGTTCGACGCGACGATGGCCAGGCTGATGACGCGCGTGATGCTGTCGAAGCCGTTCCTGCCGGTCGTGCGGCGCATGTTCGCGGCCGGAACGCCCGACCTGGCACTGCCCGCGATCGAGCCGGGCGGACGGGTCGCGGCCGGGTGAAGGCGGCGGGACGTTCGTCCCGCCCCCGCGGCCCGTCGACGGTCGTCGCGCTCAGCCGGCGGAGCGATACCGCGGGCGGCGCGACCAGGTGCGGGCCGCCCGGCTCGACAGTGCGAGCAGCACGAGGATGTCGACGGCGAGGGTCAGCAGCGTCGTGCGGATCGTGATCTCGGCGCTGCCGACCCAGTAGTCGATCGCCGACAGCAGCGTCGACAGCACGGCGACGACCATGACGGTGACGCGGGCCCAGTTGCTGCCCCGGAAGACGAGCCAGGCGAAGACGAGCTGCGCGAGCAGCACGATCGCCCCGGCGCCCACGATGAACCACAGCACGATCTGCGCCGCGTCGGCGTCGGAGACGTCGTCGATGTGGATGTCGGCCGCCTCGCCCACGATCGTCGGCCACTGCATCGCGAGCGAGATGAGCCAGACGACGCCGAGCAGCACGCGCACCACGATGAGCGCGGCACCGAGCGAGATCGTGATCGGCCGTCGAGCGGCCGCCGGCCGAGGCATCCGGCCGGTGTCGCGCTCGGCGAGACGGGCGAACGGCTCGAAGGCGGTGCGCTTGCCGACCTCGCCGGGCCCGCCGCCGGCGGCGAGTGCGGCCTCGAGCTCGTCGCGTCGTGCGCGCGCCGCCGCATCGGCGGCCGCGGGTTCCACGCCGATGGCATCGCCCAGCACGACGACCGGCAGGTCGCCGTCGGTGCGGATCGTGTCGCCGCCGCCGTTGCGCGAGTGGTAGCCGGTCGAGAAGTCGCTGATCACCCCGACCTCGACGGGCACGCCCGAGTCGACGAGCGTACGCACGATGTGGTCGCGCTCGACGTCGGTGTCGGCGTCGATCTTGTGCGTGATCTGCAGGGTGAAGAGCGAGAACCCGACCGAGCGGTCGAACGTGCCGGCGGCGAGCCAGTCGACCCGGCGCCCGCCCGGCAGCAGCCAGCCGTCGGGGGTGCGCCAGAACCGCACGTGGTGGCGCTTCGCCGGGTTGCCCGCGACCTCCTGCTGGTAGGCGAAGTCCTGCATCCGGCCGAAGAGGAAGAGGGGGCTCACGGGCGCCTCGTCGTAGCTCCTGCGCGTGAGCGTCGAGGCGATGATGCGCCAGCTCGAACGGGCGTCGACATCGTCGGCACGGGTCCAGCCGGCGGCGGCCATCGCCTCGTGCAGCGATCGCTCGTCGCCCCGGAGCGCGAGGTTCACGGGGTCGCCCAGCAGCCCGTCGCTCGTGCGGGCCCGGCCGATGAAGTAGTCGGGCACGTAGATCGTCGTGAGGATGCGGTGCAGGCGCGGCAGCACGAGGTACGCGAGCACGAGCCAGAACACGACGAAGAACAGCGGCCCGAACCAGCCCCAGTCGAAGCTCTGCTCGAGCACGAGCCAGGCCAGCCAGATCGAGGCGAGCCCCGCGTAGACGAAGAAGAAGCCGTCGAGCACGGCACTGAGCGACACCCTGCGGGCGCGCGGCGGCCCGGATGCCTCGGCCGGACGCTCCCCCATGTCCGAATGCTACTCGCGGCGAACGCACGGCGCCCCTGTCGGACGAGGCCCATAGGGTGAGGTCATGACCCTCGCCGAGACCGCCGCCGAACTCCGCCGACTGCACGCCGCCCCCGAGCTCCTGCAGGTGGTGAACGTGTGGGACGTCGTGAGCGCCCGCGCCGTCGCCGCCCTGCCCGAGACCCGCGCCCTCGCCACCGCCGGCCACTCGATCGCCGCGTCGTTCGGCTACGCCGACGGCGAGATCCCGGTCGAGCTCATGCTCGACATGGCCGGTCGCATCGCCCGCGCCGTCGAGGTCCCGGTGAGCGCCGACCTCGACGACGGCTACGGCGCACCCGGCGAGACGGTCCGTCGTGCGATCGGCGAGGGCATCGTCGGCGCGAACATCGAAGACCGGCTGAAGCCGCTCACCGAGTCGGTCGCCGCGGTGCAGGCGGCCGTCGCCGCGGCCGAGGCCGAGGGCGTCCCGTTCGCCCTCAACGCCCGGACCGACGCGTGGCTGCGCGGCCGCGAACGCCCGCGCGAGGTGTGGATCGCCGACGTCGTCGAGCGCGGCAGCGCCTACCTCGACGCCGGTGCGACGAGCGTGTTCGTTCCCGGCGTGTTCGGCGAGGCCGAGATCGAAGAGATCGTCGCCGCCCTCGGCGAGCAGAAGCTGGCCCTCATCGGGCTGCCAGGGGTGCCGGCCCCCGCCCGCCTCGAGGCGCTCGGCGTCGCCCGCCTCTCCTACGGCCCGACGACCCAGCGGGTCGCACTCGGAGCCCTGCAGGACCTCGCGACCGACCTCTATTCGGGCGGGGTGCTGCCCGACGGCATCCGGGCGCTGAACTGATACCGAGCGATCCTTGCGCTGATCTGCGAATCCCCCACGAGACGGATGCCCGAGGGCCCGCGCGCTCGCTAGGGTGAGCATGTCCGCGGCCTCGGCCGCGAGCATGGGTCGAGCGGGGGCGCGGCCCGGTCCCCGAGCTCGTCGAGGGGGCGACCTGCGACGCCCCTGACGTGAGGAGCGCGCATGGCCGACGGCATCCCCATCGAGATCACGGGTCTGACGAAGCGCTTCGGCGCGGTCACCGCGGTCGAGGACCTCGGGTTCACGGTGCAGCCCGGCAAGGTGACCGGCTTCCTCGGGCCCAACGGCGCGGGCAAGACCACGACCCTGCGCGTGCTGCTCGGGCTCGAGCGACCCGACGCCGGCACCGCGACGTTCGGCGGCACGCCCTACGCGGCGCTGCCGCGCCCGCTCGAGACCGTCGGCGCATCGCTCGACGCGAGCTTCCACCCCGGCCGGTCGGCCCGCAACCACCTCCTCGTGTACGCGACGGCGGCGGGCATCGACCGCTCGCGCGTGCCGGCGGTGCTCGCCCAGGTGGGCATCGCCGAGTACGCCGACCGCCGCGTCGGCGGGTACTCGCTCGGCATGCGGCAGCGCCTCGCGCTCGCGTACACGCTGCTCGGCGACCCCGGCGTCTTCGTGCTCGACGAGCCGATCAACGGGCTCGACCCCGAGGGCATCAAGTGGATCAGGGGCTTCCTGCAGGCGCTCGCCCGCGAGGGACGCACCGTACTCGTCTCGTCGCACCTGCTGAGCGAGGTGCAGCAGTCGGTCGACGACGTCGTGATCATCTCGAAGGGCCGGCTCGTGAAGCGCGGCACCCTCGCGAGCCTCGAGCTCGACGCGGCGCCCCGCACCATCGTCGACTCGCCCGACCGGGCGGCGCTCGTGGCGGCGCTCGACGCGGCCGGGCTCGAGTACACCGAAGGGCGCGGCGGGCTCATCGTCGCCGAGCCCGATCCGGCGCGCGTCGGGCACGCGGCCTTCGTCGGCGGCGTCGAGCTCAGCGCGCTGCACCGGCTGAAATCCGGGCTCGAGGAGTCGTTCCTGTCGCTCGTGGGCGGGGGTGACGAGTCGTGAACGGCTGGAACGCGATCGGCGCCGAGTTCCGCAAGGTGTTCACCACGCGGATGTGGTGGCTGCTCGCGATCATCCTCTTCGCCTACGTCGGGGTCACGGCCGGCGGACTCGGCGCCTTCCTCGGCTGGGCGACCGCGAACCCCGAGGCGGCCGCCGAGGCGAGCGGCGGACCGGGCGGCGGCGCGGTCGTTCCGCCCGGCACCGAACTGGCACCGCTCATCTACAGCTTCGCCTCGTCGATCGGGTACGTGTTCCCGGTGCTCCTCGGCGCGCTCGCGGTCACGAGCGAGTACCGGCACAAGACGCTCACGCCGACGTTCCTCGCAGCGCCGCACCGTCAGGTCGTGCTGTGGTCGAAGTTCGCGACGCAGATCGTCATCGGCGCCGGCCTCGGCGTGGTCGCGTTCGCCGCCTCGGTCGGCGCCGGAGCCGCGGCGCTCGCGGGCTTCGGCCTCGACACCGGCCTCGACTCGTCGGACACCTGGGCCCTCATCGGCCGCGGCGTGCTCGCCCTCGCACTCTGGGGCGGCATCGGCGTCGGCCTGGGCGTGCTCGTCGTCAACCAGGTGGCGGCCATCGTGATCGTCATCGTGTTCGCGCAGTTCATCGAGCCGATCCTGCGCATCGTGGCCTCGCTGAGCGAGGTCACGGCCGCGATCGGCAAGTTCCTGCCGGGCGCGGCGAGCGACGCCCTCGTCGGGGCGTCGTTCTACACGATGGCGACGCCGGGCGGCACCGCCCAGTCGCTCGAGTGGTGGCAGGGCGGGCTCGTGCTGCTCGGCATCGCCGTCGTCGCGACCGTGATCGGCGGCGCGACGACCTGGCGGAGGGACGTGACGTAGGTGCTCGCCGCCGAGCTGCGCTCGCGGCGCCTGTTCGCGCAGGGCCTGCGCGGGCCGGATGCCTCGAGGCCGGCGCCCACGACGGCCCCCGAGGTCGTGCGGCGTGCGCTCGCGGTGCAGGCGCAGGAGTACCTGCCCGCGCAATGGGGTCTCGCGCAGCGCATCGCGCCCGACGGTCGACCCGACGCGGCCGCGGTCGCCGCCGCGATCGATCGCGGCGAGATCCTGCGTACCCACGTGCTGCGCCCGACCTGGCACTTCGTGGCGCCCGACGATGCACGATGGCTGCTCGAGCTGTCGGCGCCCCGGGTGCGCCGGCAGATGGCCGGCACGATCCGCAAGGCCGGATGGGACGGCGAGGCCGGCACACGGGCGGTCGACGTGGTGGCGCGCTCGGTCGAGGGCGGCCACCGCACGCGCGGCGAGATCGCCCAGGAGCTCGAACGGGCCGGCCTGCCGACGGCGGGGCTGCTCTTCGTGCTGCTCATCGCCGAGCTCGAGCTCGTCGTGATCTCCGGTGCGAGCGCCGGGCGGCAGCGCACGTACGCGGCGTTCGACGAGCGGGTGCCCGCCGCGGCGCCCCGCCCACGGGAGGAGGCCCTCGCCGAACTCGTGGACCGCGCGCTCTCGACCCGGGGCCCCGCGACGGTGCGCGACCTCGCCGCCTGGTCGGGCTCGACGCTCGGCGACGTGCGGACGGCACTCGCCGCGGCATCCGAACGCAGCCGGGGCCGGATCGAGCGGTTCGACGACGACGAGGAGGAGCTCTGGCACGACGCCGAGGTCGCGGCCGCCTGGTCGGCACGGCCCGCGGCACGGGCCGCGCACGACGACGACGGCGAGCGGATCGACCTGCTCCAGGGCTACGACGAGTACATCATGGGCTACGCGATGCCCCGCGCGTACCTGCAGCCGCCCGGCGTCGAGGCGCCGATCATCCCCGAGTTCCCGCTGCACGCGATGCTCGCCGGCGGCGTCATGGTCGGCCGATGGGCGCCGGTCGTGCAGGGCGGGCGGGCGACGCTGCGCGTGCTGCCGTGGCGGGTGTTCTCGCGCGGCGAGCGGCGCTCGCTCGACGCGGGCCTGGCCGAGGTCGGCGCGTTCCTCGGAATGTCGACCGACGTCGCCTTCGAGCCGATGGACGGGGAGTGAGCGTATCGAGACGGTCGCATCCGGGAAGACGAGCACGGCATGCGGCCCGCGGGCAGGGCCCCGACCCGGTCGATGACGTGTTCGCCGAGGAGCGCACGATCGTGCAGATGAACTCGACGCCCTCGCCGACATCGCCCGGCGCTCGTTGGGCGCGAATGACGGGCACCGTTGCGGCGGGTGCGCGTGGCCCGGGTGCACAGGGCCACCGTCGCACACCCAGCCGCACCGCATCAGGTGGTGGAAGCGCCACAAGGGCACGACCGATCTCGACAACGGGATCATGCTCTGCTCTCACCATCACCACCGCCACCCGACCCCGCAACCCACCTCGCAACAGACGCCGCCTGACGTCGACACCCGCTCGGTACGGCCGGCATGCCTGCGGGCCGGTGCCGCCCCAGATCCGTTCATCGCGGTGCGGCTCCACGCGCGGCGCCCGCCACGAGGCATCCACTGCGCGTACGATCGCGGCATGGCCGCCGTCATCGGAACCGTCTTCGTCGCCCTCGCCGCCCTCCTGCACGGCTACATCTTCCTGATGGAGAGCGTGCTGTGGACGCGCCCGTCCACCTGGAAGCGGTTCGGCGTCGCCGACCAGGCGCAGGCCGACGCCACGCGCCCGATGGCGTACAACCAGGGCTTCTACAACCTGTTCCTCGGCATCGGCGCAGCCCTCGGGCTCGTGCTGTACTGGGCCGGCGCGATGCCCGTCGGCAAGACGCTCGTGCTGTTCACCACGGCGTGCATGTTCCTCGCGGCGGCCGTGCTCACGACGACGGGTCGCGGCTATCTGAAGCCGGCGCTGATGCAGGGCACGCTCCCGCTGATCGGCTTCGTGCTGTTCGCCTTCGCCTGAGGCGGAGCGCACCGCCGGAGCGAGGGACCGGTCAGCCCAGCAGCTCGCCGAGCACGACGAGGGCGACGGCCGTGAGCCCGCCGACGGCGACGAGGCACGCCCCCGCGAAGACGGCGATCGCCGCCGCGGCGCTGCGTCGCGTCCGGCGGCGCACCGACGGCAGCGGGCGGTCGGTCGCGCGAGTGGCCGGCGGTCCGTCGGCGAACCGCGGCGGCGCGGGCGGGGCGGATGCCTCGATTTCGCGCACCTCGTAGCGTTCGAGCGGGCCGGGGCCGGCACCGGGTTCGGCGGTGCGCAGCACGTCCTCGGCGACCGGGGCGGGGGCCGGGCGGCGTCGATCGCGACGGCGGGGCGTGTTCATGACCGGCTCGCCGTGCGTGAGGCGCTGCTTCACCTGGTCGCCGCGCTCGACCACCCGGGTGGCGTCGTCGGAGTCGGCCGGGCGCACGACGACCGTCGCATCGTCGGCGGCATCCGCCGCATCGGCCCCGGGAGCCGCGGCATCGGGATGGCCGCGCTCGACCACGATCGTCGCGTCGGGATCGCCGGCCGCCCTGATGACGACGGTGGCGTCCTCGTCGTGCCGGTCGGCGATCACGCCGTCGACGTTCAGGTCGGTGTCGTTCAGGTCGGTGTCGTCGCTCATGAGCGTCCCCGCACCGGAATCGTGGTCTCGTCGTCGACCTCGGGCCCCTCGGGCGGTGTCGGTCGCGGCAGCCCGGTCGTGGCGTCGCCCTGCTCGTCGATGCCGCCCGAGACGACGTCGACCACGACGACCGTGATGTTGTCGCGACCGCCGGCCTGCCGGGCGCGCTGCACGAGTGCGGCCGCGGCCGACTCGGGGCGGCCGCTCATGGTGAGCGTCGCCCGGATGCCCTCGTCGCTGACCTCGCCGGTCAGCCCGTCGCTGCAGATGAGCAGCCGTTCTCCGTTCACCACGGGCAGCAGCCAGCTGTCGGCGGTCGAGTCGGGTGCGCCGATCGCGCGCGTGATGACGTTGCGCCGTTCGAACGTCGCGAGGTCCTCGGGCTGCATTGCCCCGCTGTCGACGAGCTCCTGGCCGAGGGAGTGGTCGACGGTCAGCTGCTCGAGCACGGTGCCGTGATGGCGGTACACGCGCGAGTCGCCGACGTTGAACACGAGCCATGCGGGTTCGCCGTCGTCGTCGACGAGGGCGATGCCGGCGACCGTCGACCCGGCGCCGCGGGCCGTCGTCGCGGCGACGGCGGCGACCGCGTCGCTCGCCGTCGCGAGGGCCGAGCGCACGTCGGTGACGGTCGCGAGCTGCTGTCCGACGACGTGCTCGCGGAATGCCGCGACCACCGCGGCGCTCGCCCGGTCGCCCGCCTCGTACCCGCCCATGCCGTCGGCGACGACGTAGACGGGCCATTCGGCGAGGGCGGCGTCCTCGTTGGCGCGCCGGACGAGCCCGACGTCGGTCGCGGCGGCGGCGGAGAGGATCACGGCACGAGCGTCGGTCATCGGCCGCCCGCGGTCTCGTCGACGCGCTCGAGCCGGACGCCGAGCGTGCCGAGCACGAATCGGTCGCCCACGGGCGTCGGCACGCCCGCGTCGATGAGCTGGTCGACGCCCGAGCCGTCGGGCACCATCACGCCGTTGGTCGAATCGAGGTCGGTGATCGCCCACTGCTCGCCCTCGAGGCGGAGCACGGCGTGGGTCTTCGACAGCGTGCGGCTCGGGTCGGGCACGACGAGGCGCTGCTCGCCCGTGAGCGCTTCGCGCGGGTTCCGGCCGAGCACGACCACGACGGCGTCGAGCGAGAGCGGGTTCCCGTCGTCGAGCACGAGGCGCCACGGCACGGTCGGCCGCCGGGTGACGACGACCGTCCGGTCGAAGGGGTCGTCCTCGCCGTCGCCCGTGACGATCGTCTCCGCGTCGGCGGGGTCGTAACCGGCGATGGGCGTCGCGGCGGCTGCGGCGAGGCCGGGCGGCGGCGCGACCGGCAGCCCCGGCAGAGGAGACGGCACGGGCTGGGCCGCCGCGGGCGGGGCGGGGGCCGCAGCAGGCGTTGCCGGGGCCGCAGCAGGCGGTGCCGGGGCCGCAGCAGGCGGTGCCGGGGGCGTCGCGGCGGGCGAAACCGGCGTCGCCGCGGGCGGCGGCATCACCGGCGCCGGCGGCAGCGGCTCGATGCGTCCGGGAATGCGTGCCGGCTCGGCGGGCGCAGCGGCGGGTGCGGGGGGCGCGTCGCTCGGCGGGGCGAAGAGCGACGACAGCGCCGCGGCGCCTCCGGTCGCGCCGGTTCCGCCCGGCTCGGCGGAGGCCGGGGGCGGCACGGCCGGGCCGGCGACCGTCGCGGAGCCGGGCACGGCAGCTGCAGGCGGCGCGGCGTTGGCGGGTGCCGCCCACGAGGCCGGCGGCGCGGTCTGCACGGGCGCCGCGGGCTGGACGGGCGCCGCGGTGGGCGCCGGCGGAACGATCGGCGCCGGTCCGGCCTGCTGCTGCTGCGCCAGGAACCATCCGTCGGGAGCGGCCGGCGCAGCGACCGGGGTCGACGGCGCTGCCGCGGCCGGTGCGGGCGCGCCCGGAGCCGTGCCCGCGAGCGGTCCGGTCGGAGCGACGGGCGGGATCTCACCGGCCGGCGTGCTCCGCACCGGCATACGACCCTGCTCGGGGTCGGGCGACGGGCCGAACGCGAGCACGGTCGCCCACACCGGCGGCAGCAGCACGCCGAGCACCGTCGTGCCGATGCCCCGCCAGCTCTGCTGGCTGATGCGGTGGAGCGCGAACACCTTGAACACGATGCCCACGATCTGCGCGAGCGGCACGTAGAGCAGCAGTGCGAGCCACGGCTGCTGACCGCCGATCTTGAAGAGCTGCATCTCGTTGTACACCGGCACCCACGCCGACCATGCGGGCTGGCCGAAGCGCTTCAGCACCTTCGCGAACATCACCGCGTACCAGACGTACACGCCGACGGCGACGAGGAAGGAGATGCCGAGCATCATGAGCGAGAGCGCGGCGAGTTGCTGCGTGTCGGCGTTGGTCATCGTGCGGGCTCCTCGAGTGATGCGCGAGCAGGTCGGAACGGGTGGAAGAGTGAGGCGAGGGACAGCCTCGCGGAAAGTCGGCGTCGAGCGCGAGCAGCCGCGCGGAGCTCGCGCCGTTCGGTGTCGACGATCGCCCACGCCGCATCGGCGTCGGAGGCCGACGGCGGGTCGCCGGCGAACACCGCGCGGGCGACCAGCGAGGCGAGCGAGACGGCCGCAGGACGACCGGCCGCGCGGGCGGTGTCGGCGCGGACGGCGCGCTCGGAGTCGATCACGCCGTGGTCGATGTAGAGGTCGACGAGCTCGTCCCACGCGCCGACGATGCGCACCTCGGGTACCGGGTCGTTGCGACGCCGTCGCGTGCGCGCCCCCTTCACGACGAACAGCACGATCAGCGGGAGCACGAGGAACAGTGCGGCGGCGACGCCGAGGCCGACCCAGCGCAGCGTCGCGAACAGCGACGAGCCGAACACCGTGTCGTCCTTCGGCGGCGCCGCGGCGGCGTCGCTCGACTCGCTCTGCGCCGACGGCGGATCGACGGTCGCGGTGTCCGGCCGATCGGGCGTCGTCGGGTGCTGCGGCAGCTGCTCGCCCTCCTGGATCAGGCTCGGCGCGACCTCGAACTGCGGCGTCGCGTCGACGGGCACCCAGCCGTCGGTGCCGCTGCTCGACACCTCGGTCCACACCGTGAGCGCACCGCCCCTGCAGACGTCGGTGCAGGTCGCGACCCCCGGCACCTCATCGGCACCGGGCAGCCGGAACCCGAGCACGACCCGCGAGTCGTAGCCGAGGGCGCGGGCGATGAGCGCGGTCGCGACGGCGAACTGCTCGTCGTCGCCGATCCCGGCGACGAGGGCCGCGTCGGAGGCCTTCGGACCCGCCAGACGCTGCTGGTCGACGAGTTCGGTGAAGAGCGCCTCGATGCGCGCCTTCGAGTGACCCGAGTAGCTGGGCAGGAAGGAGTAGCCGCCGCCGAGCTGCCCGATCCAGCCCGCCGCGTCGGGACCGTCGACCGCCGAGTGGCTCAGGTAGCCGCGGGCGCGGAGGCGCTGCACGAGCTCGGTGAAGCCCGACGCGGAGTTCGGCTGGGCCTGCAGCTCGAGCCACGCCGACAGCGCCGGGTACTCCTCGAGGTCGAGCTGCGCGCTCGCACCGGGCTCGCCGAGCTGCGCCGCGACGGTGTCGGGCGCCGCGACGAGGTCGTACACGTCGCCCGGCGCGAGCCCTCGCGCGACGCTCGGAGGCGCGGCCGAGGCATCCGGGATCTTCGCGATGCTGATGGCGGTCGATCCGTCGGCCGACCGGTGGAAGCCGTCGTCGAGCGCCGACTGCCGCGCCCCGCCGAAGTCGGGCGCGGCACGCAGCCCGAGCGGGGCGGGCACCCAGATGCCCGCGTAGCCGTCGCCGACGGCGACCTCGAACGCGACGTCGCCGGGCGCACGCACCGCGGCACGCGGCAACCGGCTGAACCGCGACGCCGCGCCCTCGGTCGCGACGTGGAAGGTCTCGCCGTCGTAGTCCTCCAGGGTCGCCAGCCGCAGGCGCTGCACGCCCGTGGTGCTGCCGTCGAGTTCGAGCCACGTCTCGTCGATGCGGTCGGCGCCGAACGCGGCGCGGTAGCTCGCGAGCGGGGTGGCGGTCTGCCGCACGACGACCTCGGGCTCGACCCGGTCGCGGAGCGCCGTGCGGTCGGCGAGCGAGGCGGCCGCGGGCGTCGCGACGGCACCGGCGACGAGCGCCAGCACGACGAGCACGCCCGCGAGTCCGCGTCGGCGCCAGGCCGGCCAGCCCGATAGGCCCGCGCGCTGCACGGTGCCCGCGGTCGCCCGGCGCAGTGCGACCGCCCGGATCGAGCGCGACCGCAGCAGCAGCCAGACCAGCGCGGCGGCGAGTCCCCCGATGCCGACGAGCAGCTCACGGGGGGCGGGCACCGACACGGGCCCGATCACGAAGGGGTCGCTGAGCGTCGACGACCCGAAGGCGAGGCCGAAGCCCGACATCGCGAGTCCGACGATCACGGCGAGCGGCGAGGTGCGACGGTCGGGCACGACCAGGAGCGTCGCGACGAGCGTGCCGACGAGCATCACGACCAGGAACGGCACGAGCACCGCCTGGTACTCGCCGAGGGGCAGCGAGAGGGTGAGCAGCTGCTTCCAGCCGACGACGACGCCGACGAAGCCGTCGCGGATGCCTCGCAGCCAGCTGGGCGCATCGGCCATCGCCGACGGGATCGCGACCGGCACGACGACGATCGCGTACGCCGCGGCGGTCGCGAGCACGACGACGATCGCCTTGACGACGCCGTGCAGCGGCAGAGCGCGGGCGAGGGCGGCGAGCCCGAGTCCCGCGAGGATGGCGACGACGGCGACGACGAGCATGCGCACCGAGGCGTAGACCGGCCAGGCGGCGACGGTCGCGAGCAGGCCGGCGACGACGACGTAGCCGATGCCGAGCGCGGTTCGCGTCGACTCGCGGTCGCGTGCACGTGACGCCGCCCGGGCGCCGGCCGGCGCCGCGGCGGAGACCGCGGAGGTGGCAGCAGTGCGGGGGCCGTTCGCGTCGGTCATCGCACCGCTCCCCTCGCGAGCAGCTGCGGAAGGTCGCCGAGCTCGCCGAGCGTGAGCACCGTGAGCTCCCTCGAGCGGCGCGCACCGGGCTCGGCGCCCGGCTCGCAGCGCACCGCGACGACCGTGATGCCCGGCGGCAGGGTGATCGCGGCCCGACGCAGCCGCTGCAGCGGCACCTGCGAGCCGGTCACGAGGAACGCGATCGAGAGGTCGCCGAACGACTGGGCGACGAGGGCCGCGACCGATTCGAGGCGGATGACGCGTGCACCCGTTCCGGCGGCGGAGCCGCCCTCGAGGCCCGACATGCCGTCGAGCAGCACGCGGGGCGTGACGGTCGGCAGTGACCGCATCGACTGCACGGCGCCGCGGTCGGCGGTGTCGAGCCAGGCGCTCACGCCGACGAGCACGTCGCGACCCTCGTGCACGCCCTGCACGCCGAGCGAGGCGGCGGCGCTGACGGCGGTCTCGAACTCGTCGTCGCTCGAGTAGCCGTCGAGGTCGAGGTCGAGCAGCACGGCGATGCGGGCGTGGCGCGACTCCTCGTACTGGCGCACCATGAGCTTGCCGGTGCGGGCCGTCGACTTCCAGTGCACGTGCCGCTGCGAGTCGCCGACCACGTACTCGCGCACCGCATGGAACGACAGGTCGGCGTCGACGAGCTGGTTCGACGGGGCGCCCTCGAGGTCGCGGATGAGGCCCGCGCTCGACGGCGGCAGCGCCACCGTGACCGGGTGCACGTGCACGCGCTGCACCTCGGGCCAGCTCATCTCGCGTCGCAGCACCCGCAACGGGTCGCCGCGCGAGACCGTCATCGGGCCGACGTCGATGATGCCCCGGCGCTGCGCCGCGATCACGAGCTCTTCGCGGTGATGCCCGCCGCCGCGCAGCAGCGGGATGTGCGCCTCGACGAGGCCCTTGCCGACCGGGATGTCGACGACGCCCGGCAGCGACGGCCGCGACCCGCTGTTGACGAGGTCGAGGGTGCCGCGGATCTCGGAGCCGGCGACCACCCGGTCGCGGTCGAGCTCGAGCTTCACCCGGTAGTCGTGCGCCCCGAGCAGGAACGGCACGCACACGACGAGGAGCGTCGCCGCCATCACCGCGACCACCCAGGCCTCGAACCACCCGAACACGGCACCGCAGGCGATGCCGGCGACGACGAGCCCTGCGAGCAGCATCCCCGCCGGTGAGACCGTCTCCCGCACCCACTCGACGGCGCGCAGGACCGCGCCGCCCGCCCACCGCGCGCCGCGGCGCAGTCGCGCCGCACCCTCGGCCACGGGGCCGCGGCGCGTGCGCGAGAGCCTCGTGACCGTCGCGCCACGCGTCGAGGTGAGCGTGTCGGCGGTCGCGGGCTTGTGGAGGAGATCGGTCGGTTCGGTCACGCCACGCCGTTCTCCCGGGGCGCCGGCACGTCGAGCAGGATCTGGTTGACCACGGCGATCGCGGTCACCCCGTCGAACTCGGCCTCGGGCTCGAGCACGAGGCGGTGCGCGAGCGCGGCGACGGCGAGCTCGCGCACGTCGTCGGGGGTCGCATACGTACGGCCCGCGGCCGCGGCCCAGGTCATCGCGAGGCGCGACAGCGCGATGGCACCGCGCACGCTCACACCGAGGCGCACCTCGCTGGCGCGGCGGGTCGCGTCGACGATGCGCATGATGTAGTCGGAGACGAGCGGGTTCACGTAGACCCCGCGGCTCAGCTCGGTCATCGCGACGACCGTGTCGGTGCCGACGATGCCCTCGAGGCGCGGCTTCGGTGCGCCGACCGCCTGCAGGATGCGCATGGTCGAGGCCTCGTCGGGGTAGCCGATCGAGGTCTTCACGGTGAAGCGGTCGAGCTGCGCCTCGGGCAGGCGGTAGGTGCCGCCCTGCTCGATCGGGTTCTGCGTCGCGATCACCATGAACGGATTGCCGACCGGGCGGGTGACGCCGTCGATCGTGACGTTGCCCTCCTCCATGACCTCGAGCAGCGCCGACTGCGTCTTGGGGCTCGCGCGGTTGATCTCGTCGGCGAGGACGATGTTCGCGAACACCGGGCCGGCGTGGAACTCGAACTGCCCGGCCTTCTGGTCGTAGACCGTGATGCCGGTGACGTCGCCGGGCAGGAGGTCGGGCGTGAACTGGATGCGCGAGCTGGTGCCGTGGATGGTCTGGCCGATCGCGCGGGCGAGCGCGGTCTTGCCGGTGCCGGGGGCGTCCTCGAGCAGCACGTGGCCGCCCGAGATCGCCGTCGCGAGCACGAGCTCGACGACGTGGCGCTTGCCGAGCACGGCCTGCTCGACGTTGTCGGCGATGAGCGAGAACGTCTCGGCGAACCAGGCGGATTGCTCCGGGGCGATCGTCACGGTGGTGTTCCTCTCGAAGGGCGGTCGGGGATGTCTCGGGGCTGGTGCTGCGACGTCAGGGCGCCGGCGCCTCGGGCGTCGGGGTCGGCGTCGGCGTCGGCGTCGGTTCGGGCGGCGGGCACAGCTCGCCCGTGCGCGGGATCGGATCGAGCGCGATGAACGCGCCGGTGAACACGAGGTCGTACGCGACCGCGAGCGGCGCGTTCGTCGGGTCGGTCTGGCGCCAGTTGCGGATCTCGTACGAGCCGCGCGCCGCGTCGGAGACGGTGACGCCGATCTCGTCCTGGCTGGGGATGCAACCGGTCGCGAAGTCGACCGTGACCTCGGTCGGCGCGGTCTTCGCGACGATGGCGACGTCGCCGGAGCACTTCGTGTCGAACCACGACCGCTTGCAGGTCCTCACCTTGACGTCGCCGGGCGTGCCCCACGTCTCGAGCACGAAGTCCTCGCGCCACTCGCCGTACATGTAGAAGTACGGGGTGAACCCGTTGTCGGCCTCGACGACGGGCGCCTGCTCGAGCCGGTACTCGAAGTGATCGCCGCCGCCGGCGGGCGCCGTCGCGACCGTGTAGGTCAGCGTGCCGCTCGGCGGGTCGACGTCGTGGATCGTGTCGGCGCGCACCGTCTCGGTCTCGACGACGCCGTACCCGTTCGAGGCGCAGGCCTTGATGTAGTAGCGCTGGCTGTCCTGCAGCCCGGCGATCGTCGACGAGCTCGAGACGACCTCTGCGCCCGAGGTCTGGAGCCCCCCGTCGCCGTCGGCCCAGCACCGCGCGTCGCCCCGCTGCCATGCGAGGTACACGAGCTCCGACGCACGAGCGCTGTGGTTGGCGTCGAGGCCGACGCCCGTCACGAGGATCGAGGTGTTCGACGCCGCGGCCGCCGCGATGCCGTTCGGGTTCAGGACGGGCGACCCGGCCGCCGTGATCGGCACGACGGCGTTGCCGCCCTCGTTGCCGCCGCGGCCCGTCGGGGGCTCGTAGATGCTGATCGGCACGAGCGTGAGCATCTGCGGGCCGGGCACGAGCGTGAGCTCGGTCGTCGTGGTCGCACCACGGCGGTCGATGACCTGGCCGGTCTCCTGCACCCGGAACGAGCGTGCATCGCGCTCCGCCGAGATGCGCAGCTCGACGACGCCCGTGTTCGGACCGGTCGTGCCCTCTCGGTAGACCGGCGACGCGGAGGCCGCGGAGATGACGGGGGCCTTGTAGCTCCACGTCTCGACGGGGCTCGTCGCGGTCGAGACGCCGACGCTGTTGACCGCGCGCGCCGCGAACCGGTGCCGTTCACCGGGTGTCAGCCCGCCGACCGTGCACCACCACACCCCGGGGGCGCCCGGCTTGCAGTCGGCGCGCACGGCGCGCTCGCCCTCGAGGATCTCGACGCCGATGACCTCGGGGTGGGCGCGCAGCGCCTCGCCGAGCGAGACCTCGAGCGTCACCGAGTTCGCCGTGTAGTCGGCGGTCGACACCGACGCGGGCGCCTGCGGCAGACCGAGCAGGTCGACCGTCAGCCGGCCGTCGCCCGAACGGCCCTGCGCGTCGGTCACCGAGAACGGCACGACGCACTCGCCGCCGAACGCATTCTTGCCGGTCGGCCAGGTGACGGTGACCGAGCGGTCGTCGACGGCCCGGATGCTCGCGACCTGGCAGCTGTTCGCGCCCGACCCGAGGCCGGCGAGCTTGAGGCCCGCGCCCGTCTTGCCCGAGAACGGGTCGTACTCGCCCGGCACGCCGACGACCGCGATCGTGCACGAGGCGCCCTCGCCGACGGAGCACTGCTGCGTGAAGACGGCGCCGCGCGGAGTGTCGGGCGGCGCCTGGCCGACGACGAGCGTGATGGCCGAGGTGAGCCCCCCGAACGCGCTCACGCTGACGGTCGCGGTCTCGCGGGTGCCCGGGCGGGCATCCGCGTGCGCCTCGAAGGTGACGCCCTCGCCCTTCTGCTCGACGGTGAACGCGCTGCCCGAGTACGAGATCGAGTAGTCGAGCTTCGCGCGGTCGCCCTCGCGGCCGCCCTCCCACGTCGTCATCTCGTCGTAGAGGGCGACGCTCTCGGAGGCACCCGGCGCCACCGTGCGGCTCACGGCCGAGAGGATGGCCTGCGGGTCGCGCGGCACGATCGCGATCGGGACGCCCACCCACGACCAGCTCTTCTGGCCGTCGAGGCGCACGGGCACGAGGCAGTGGTCGCTCCACGGTGCGTCGCGCCCGGCCGCGTACTCGGCACCGCCGCCCGCGACCGGGCGGCAGGTCGCGTTCGCGCGCTGGACGGTGTACCCGTCGGTGCCGACCTCGGCCGAGTCTCCGGGCGCGAGGTCGAGCAGTTCGCGCACGTCGAACGAGACCTTCGCGTCCTCCTTCACCTCGAGGTCGTCGAGGTCCCCTCGCAGTTGCACGCGGAGGTCGTCGGTCGCGGGCACGACGAGGAAGCCGAACGCCTCGGCGTCGCGCCCGGCGCGGTCGGCGCCGTGCACGCGGAACGGCACGAGCGCGCCCCCGTCGGGCAGCGGCCCGATAATGCGGTGCCCCTCGACCCGGAACCCGGAGGGCGCCTTGCCCCACAGCTCGAGCTCGAGGGCGGCGAGGTCGCCCGAGGCCCAGGTGACATGGCCGGCGATCACGTCGAGGCCCTTCTCGGGCAGGTCGGCGCGCGAACGCGCCGTGACGACCGTGTCGGCGACCACGGGTGCGTCGGGCGACTCGCCCTCGGTGACCTTGACCACGATGAGTCCCTCGGCCGTGCTCGAGGTGCGCTCCGATCGCACGGTGTAGCGATACGAGTTGGAACCGGCGACGTCGCCGGGGTGCAGCACGACGCGACCGGCGGCGGGATCGGTCGACGGGTCGATGAGCGCGGCGAGCCGGTCGTGCTCGGGGCTGCCCTCGGGCGCGTTCGGCACCACCTTGACGAGCTCGAGCTCGCCCTGGGCGGGGTCGAGGTCGTTGCCGGCGGGCTCGACCGTGACGGGCGACGCGGCCGACTGCTGCACGCGCACGTAGTCGCTGAACGTCACGGGTGCGGCGTCGGTCACGGCGGCAGTGAGCACGCCGACTCGCACGCGCCCCTCGCCCTCGGAGCCCGAGGCGTCGCGCACGGTGTACTCGAACGACGGCTGGCCGTCTCCGGTGCCGTTCTCGGGCGCGGTGTAGACGATCGCGTCGCCCTCCGCCGAGATGGTCGCGATGCCGAGGCCCGCCTTGGGCTGGGCGACGCCGACGAGCACGGTGCGGTCGCCGTCGGGGTCCATCCCGGTCGAGGGCACGGGGATGCGCACGCTCTGGCCGCTCAGCACGCGGGCGACGAGCGGGTGCGGCTCGGGCGCGCGGTTGGCTCCGTCGGGCAGCACCGTCACCGTGACGGTCGAGTGGTCGAGGCGCTCGGGCGCCTGCGCGAGCCCGACCGCGTAGCCGAGCTCGTAGGTGCCGGGCGTCTTGGGCGCGAGGTAGCGCACCTCGTCGCCCGAGGCGAAGGCGAGCTCGCCGTCGGCGCCCGAACTCGACACCTCGGGGTGCACGACGAGCGCCTCGGCGCGCGGGCTCACGTCGTTGTCGGTCACGGGGATCGAGATGAGCTCGCCGACGCGCATCGTGACCGTGTCGGGCATCGCGATGGGGCTGATTCCCGCCGAGGGCGCGACGAGGAACACGCTGAGGTCGCCGGTCGCCGTCGCACCGGCACCGTCGGCGACCGTCACCTTCGCCCGGCCGACGAGGCCCGGCTCGCCGTTGCGGGTCACGCCCGTCACCCGCACCTGCGACTGGGCGACGACGCCGACGCCGAGCTCGGGGCTGCCCGACACCGCGCCGGTGACGACGAGCACGCGACCGCTCGTGTTCTGCGCCGCGCCGAGCACGTCGACCATCGTGTCCTCGCCCGCACGCACGAACGCCGTCATCGGGGCGAGTGCGACGGGCGCACCGGGAGCTGCGACCGTGACGCGGATCGTCGCGGTCTGCTCGGCGCGGGTCACCAGGTCCTGCACGGTGAACGTCGCGAGGTAGGCGCCCGGCTTCTCGGCCGAGAGCTCGACCTCGCCGGCGGCGGCGTTCGGCACGACGACGAGCCCGGCGCCTGCGGCCGCGGCCGTGGGAACGGCGTCGAGCAGTCGCAACGAGCCGGAGCCGCCGCTCACGTGCTCGGCGATGTCGACGATCGCCGTCTCGCCGGCACCCGCGGTCACCGCGACCGGCGCGACCTCGAGCGAGGCGCTCGTGGTGACGCGCACGTCGAGCGTGGCCTCGGTCGCCGCGCCGTTCACGTCGGCGACGGTGAGTCGCACCTGCACCTTCTCGGCGGCGGCGTTCGGGTCGGTGTGGCGGATCGCGACGCGACCGTCGGCCATCGGCACGACCGTCACCGGTGCGCTCGCGTCGACGGGCTGGGCGTCGGCGAGCACGAACGCGTCGCCCTCTGGGTCGACCCAGCCGGGCAGCACCGACACGAGCGCCGTGCCGCCGGGCATGAGCTGCGGCTCGGGCCAGGTCTGCAGGCAGTCGTCGACGCCGCACCAGACCGGTGCGGAGTTCACGTCGGAGGGCACCACGGTGAGCGTGACCGTCACGGGCGCCGAGCTCGCCGACCCGTCGGTCACCGCGTAGGTGAACGTCGTCGACCCCGACTCGGCGCGCACCCGCACGGTCGGCGTCTGGTCGTTCGAGGTGAGCGCGAGCTCGCCGAAGGCGGGGTCGGCGAAGCCGCCCGTGATCGACGCGGGGTCGACCGTGAGCACGTCCTTCGCGTTGGGGTCGTGGTCGTTGTAGAGCACGGGGAGCTCGACCTGCTGGCCCGACCGCACGCCGAAGCTGTCGGCCACGGCGACCGGCGGCTCCTGGCGGGCGAGGTCCTCGACCTCCTCAGTGCCGACCCGGTCCTCGATCTCGTCGTCGAGCTCCCATTGCTCGAGCGGCACCACGCGGCCGTCGGGCACCGTCCAGACGATGCCCGACGAGGTCTCGTTGAGCACGGCTCGGTCGCCGTTGCCGCGAAGCACGGGGGTGAGCGACTGCGGTCCCTCGCCGGCGGCCTCGCCCTCGGGCACCTCGAGCGGCACCGTCTCGCCGCCGCTCGACGTCCACACGGCCCCGCCGTCGGTCGAGAGCCAGGCCGCCACGAGCTCGTCGCCCACGAGGATCGGGTGGGCGGGCGCCCCGCTCGCCTCGACCACGCGATCGGCGTCGCCGCCGTCGAGCGGCAGCTCGACGAGGCCGGCCGAGTCGGCGACGTGCACGGATGCCTCGGGGCCGGAGCCCTGCTGCAGGCGCGCGTCGGGCGCCACGTCGAGGGCGACCGGCGCGTCGCGCCCCGACAGCCAGACGCGTCCGTCGGCGGGGTCGAGCATGACCCAGCGTTCGCCGAGCACGGTCAGCTCGAGGGACGCGTCGGCCGCGGGCGGCTCGGGCACCCCCATCTCGCCGCCGGTGAACTCGCCCGTCGACGCGTCGTAGAGCCGAACGGCCTCCTCGCGGGCCGAGTACATCGCGATCAGTCCCGCCGACGACACGCCGACGGCGGTCGCGGCGTACGTCTCGTCGCCTTCGCCGTCGCCTCCGTCGTCGCTGCGAGCCTCGGCGTAGGGGTCGACCGGGAAGGCGTCGTCGCCGTCGATGCGCCCCGCGTGCACGGTACCGGTGTCGGTGCGGTAGGCGACCCAGTCGCCCGCCGTGACGACGTCGCGCGTTCCGGTCGGCGTGGGCACCGAACCGCCGCCGTCCTCAGCGACGAGGTCGACGGGTTCGGCGGGGTCGATCGCCCAGCGCTGCCGCAGGCCCTGGCTGTAGATCGCGGCCGTCGAGCCCGACTGCACGACGGTGCTCGGGTCGTCGACGTCGCGTACGAGGTCGATCTCGGCGAGGTCGGTGTTGACGCGCGCGTACTGGCCGGCGTCGCGCGTCACCCAGATCGAGGTCTCGAGTTGGGGCACCTCCTGCGCCTCGTAGCCGTTCGCCGTGACCGCGAGCGTGACGACGGTCGCGACCGCGGCGATCCCCGCGATCGAGGCGATGATCGCGCCCCGGCGGCCCGCCATCAGATCGCCCCCGACAGGACGAGCCCGGCCGCGGCCAGCCCGATGACGACGACGGCCGAACCGACGCCGATGAGCAGGGGCTTCCACACGCCGCCGCGCGCCCTGGCGGGTGCGAGGCCGCCGTCGTCGACGCGCGGTCCTGAAGGGCGCGCCGCGGCGACGGCGGCCGCCCGGCCCGCCCGACGAGAGTCGGGGTTCACGGTGGTGACGACGGGGCCGCGCTCCGAGGCATCCGCGAAATCGAGCGGCGCCGCAGCCGCCCACTCGGGCGACGCGACCTCGAGGCTCGTGGGCGCGACGCCCAGCTCGTACTGGGCCCAACGCAGCGCCTCGCCGAACTCGGCCATCGTGCCGTAGCGACGAGCCGGGTCGCGCTGCATCGCCGTCGAGAGCACGGTGTCGATGCGGGCCGGCACCCCGCGCGGGGCGAGCGGCGTGAACTTCGCGCCGAGCACGCGGCGCGAGAGCTGATCGACGGTGTTGCGGCTGCGATCGGGCAGCTCGAACGGGCTGTGGCCGGCGAGCAGCGTGTAGAGCGTGGCACCGAGGCTCCAGATCTCGGTCGCGACGGTGCCGGTGGTGCGTTCGCCGAGCACCTCGGGGGCGCTCCACGGGATCGACATCGCGAACGTGTCGCCCGTGCCGTCGTCGCTGATCGCGCCCGCGATGCCGAAGTCGGCGAGCACCGGGGCGCCCAGCGAGTTGACGAGCAGGTTCGAGGGCTTGATGTCGCGGTGCAGCAGGCCCGATCGGTGCGCGGTCTCGAGGGCGCCGGCCATGCGCACGCCGATGTCGAGCACCTCGCCGACGGGCATCGGGCCGCGCTTCGAGCGGGCGCCGAGCGATTCGGGGCAGTACTCCATGACGAAGTACGGGCGGCCGTCGGCCGAGATCGAGGCCTGGTAGATCGTGACGATCGAGGGGTGGGCGCTCAGCCGGGCCATCGCGTCGGCCTCGACCGTGAACGAGCGGCGGGCGTCGGGGTCGACGACGTCGACGAGCAGCACCTTGACGGCGGTGACGCGGCGGGGCAGGTCCTGCTCGTAGAGGAACACGTCGGCGAAGCCCCCGGTGCCGAGGGGTCGCACGTAGCTGTACCCGGAGAGCACGGGTGGTGCCGAGGGCAGGCGTTTCGCCACGAGCTGCGCCCCTCCTGCCAGCTGTTCGGGTCACCGGCGGGGCCGGTGGGGTTCGGGTGACGGACGCCTCGCCGAGACCGCCGACGGCGACGAACATCCCCCGGACGGCGGCGCGGCAGGGCCGCGGCATCCGGGGGACATCCTAAACGAGGGCGGTCGTGCCGCCGAATCCGGGCGCGACGAGATGACGCGGGCGCGCCACGAACGGGTCGCCGAGCCTCGCGGCGACTACTCGCCGGCGCCGTCGGCGGGGTCGTCGACGGGGGTGAGCCGGAGGCGGTCGATGAGCTCGGCCGCGTGGTTCGTGCTCAGGATGATGCGGGCGAACTCGCCGTCGGCCAGCTCGAGCACGACGGCCTGGCGCTTGCCCTTGACGATCACGAAGTCGCTGCCGCCGTGGTACTTCCACACGCCGACGGCGATGACGAGGGGCACCTCGGTGCCGCGTCGGCGGATGCCGCGGATCCAGATCCACGGGTCGTCGGTGATGGTCGCCGACCGGATGTCGTCGCGCTGCACCACGAGGTCGTCGGCACGGAGCGCGAGCGACTTCTCGGCCGCGGTGAGGTGGACCTCGACCCGGTCGTGATGCACGCGGAGCTTCGCCATACTCCCATCCTGCCCGAAACCTGGGACAACCGCCGGTCGAGTCGCGCCCGACGCCGGAAGAGGTGCATCGCAACCCGCCGCTCAGCGGCCTCGGGACGCTCCTTCGTCGCTACCCGACCGACGGAACGGCGCGTGCCGCAGCCCGAGCCGCGGCCGGCAGCGCCTCGACGATGCGCCCGATCGCGACGTCGTCATGGGCCGCGGTCACGAACCAGGCCTCGAACACGCTCGGCGGCAGCGAGACGCCGGCGTCGAGCATCGCGTGGAAGAACGGGGCGTAGCGCCACGACTCCTGCCGTTGCACGGTCGCGTAGTCGCGCACCTCGTCGCCCGCGACGTCCTCGCCGAACACGAAGCTGAAGAGGTTGCCGGCGCGCTGCACCCGGTGGGCGACACCCTCCGCGGCGAGCGCGGCGGTCACGGCCTCGCTGATCGCCTCGGCCGCGGCATCCAGCCTCGCGTACACCGCGGCGTCGGCGGCGCGCAGCGTCGCGATGCCCGCGGCGACCGCGACCGGGTTCCCCGAGAGCGTGCCGGCCTGGTAGACGGGGCCGAGCGGGGCGAGTCGCTGCATGATCTCGGCGCGGCCGCCGAGGGCCGCGACCGGCATGCCGCCGCCGATGACCTTGCCGAACGTCATGAGGTCGGGCGTGTAGGCGGATGCCTCGTGCCGCGCCTCGACGCCCCACCAGCCGGCCTCCGACACGCGGAATCCGGTGAGCACCTCGTCGCTGATGACGAGCGCGCCGTTGGCGTGGGCGAGGTCGACGAGCGCGCGGTTGAAGCCCGGCGCGGGCGGCACGACGCCCATGTTGGCGGCCGCCGCCTCGACGATGACGGCGGCGATGCGGTCGCCGTGCTCGGCGAACACGGCGCGCAGCGCGTCGAGGTCGTTGTAGGGCACGACGAGGGTGAGCGCGGCGATCTCGGCGGGAACGCCGGCCGAGCCGGGCAGGGCGAACGTCGCGAGGCCCGACCCCGCCTCGGCGAGGAGGCCGTCGGAGTGGCCGTGGTAGTGCCCGGCGAACTTCACGAGCAGGTCGCGGCCGGTGAATCCCCGGGCGAGGCGGATGGCGCTCATCGTCGCCTCGGTGCCCGTCGACACGAGCCGCAGCTGCTCGACCGGTGCGACTCGGCCCTCGACGAGTTCGGCCAGCTCGGTCTCGGCGGGGGTCGACGAGCCGAACGAGAGGCCTCGCGCCGCGGCATCCTGCACCGCTTGCACGACCCGCGGGTCGGCGTGGCCCAGGATCGCGGGCCCCCATCCGGCGACCAGGTCGACGTACTCGCGGCCCTCGACGTCGGTGAGGTAGGCGCCCTTCGCCGAGACGAAGAAGCGCGGGGTGCCGCCGACCGAGCGGAACGCGCGCACGGGCGAATTCACCCCGCCCGGGATCGCGGCCTGCGCGCGGGCGAACAGTTCGGCGTTCGTCGGCGTCGCGGTCACGCGGCGTCCCCCTTCCGGATCCACTCGGCCAGTTCGACGGCCCAGTACGTGAGCACGGCGTCGGCGCCGGCGCGCTTGATCGAGCGCACCGACTCGACGACGGCGCGCTTGCGGTCGATCCAGCCGTGCGCGGCGGCGGCCTCGATCATCGCGTACTCGCCCGACACCTGGTACGCCCAGACGGGCACCTCGCTCGCGGCGGCGACGTCGGCGAGCACGTCGAGGTAGCCGCCCGCGGGCTTCACCATGACGACGTCGGCGCCCTCGTCGATGTCGATCATCGCCTCGCGCAGGCCCTCGCGGCGGTTGCCGGGGTCGAGCTGGTAGCTGCGGCGGTCGCCCTCGAGCGTCGACTCGACCGCGTCGCGGAACGGACCGTAGAACGCGCTCGCGTACTTCGCCGAGTAGGCGAGGATCGCGACGTCCTGCCGGCCGGCGTCGTCGAGCGCCTCGCGCACGGCGGCGACCTGGCCGTCCATCATGCCGCTGAGGCCCAGCAGCTCGGAGCCGGCACGCGCCTGGGCGAGCGCCATGGCGGTGTAGCGCTCGAGGGTCGCGTCGTTGTCGACACGACCGCGCTCGTCGAGCACGCCGCAGTGCCCGTGGTCGGTGAACTCGTCGAGGCAGAGGTCGGTCTGCACGACCAGGCGGCCGGCGGATGCCTCGGCGGCGACGCGCGTCGCGACGTTGAGGATGCCGTCGGGGTCGGTCGCGCCCGAGCCGCGCGCGTCGCGCACCGCGGGCACGCCGAAGAGCATCACCCCGCCGAGCCCGGCGGCCGCGGCCTCGTCGACCGCCTGCGGCAGGCTCTCGAGCGAGTGCTGCACGACCCCCGGCATCGAGCCGATCGGCACGGGGGCCGCCGCGCCCTCGCGCACGAAGATCGGCAGCACGAGGTCGGCGGGGTCGAGGCGGGTCTCGGAGACGAGGCGGCGCAGGGCCGGGGTCTCGCGGAGCCGGCGCGGTCGGACGCGGGGAAGGGGCGCGGAACTCACCGGACCAGCCTACGCGCGCCCGGCTGGGCGCACGCTCGACGAGCACGCGCCCCACGTCGTTCGGGCGGGTCGGCGAAACGCGTGAGTCGGGTTCGCGCGCGGGAGTCGTGTTCGAACCCGACTCAGGCGCGCAAAGGTGGTTCGGCGGCGCTATCCGCCGACTCGCGCGCGCGGACGACGCGGCATCGCGAAGATCCAGGCGCCGACGAGCACGAGGGCAGTGCCGACGGCGTGCCAGACGGTGAAGGGCTCGCCGAGGAGCCACACGGCGAACACGATCGTGATGACCGGCGAGACGTTGCCGATGACAGCCGTGCGCTCCGAGCCGATCATGCCGATCGCCGCCGAGATGCAGTACGCGGGCAGCACGGTCGAGACGAGCCCGATCGCGATGACGAGCGGCCACGCCTCGCCGGGAACCGCGAGGTCGGTGATCGGGTGCGTCACCGCGAAGTGCACGACGATCGCGACGCCCGCCCCGCTCATCGCGATCGAGGTGAAGAGCCCAGCCCCCATGCGGTCGATGAGGGGCTTCGCGAGGATCTGGTACACGGCGTACGCGATCGCCGCTCCGAGCACGAGGGTCGCGCCGAGCAGCACGTGGTCGCCCGCGAGGCTCAGGTCGCGCCAGAAGATGACGGCGATGCCGAGGTAGCTGAGCACCTGCCCGACGATCATCACGCGGGTGACCTTGCGGCGGAAGAACACGACGCCGAACAGCACGACGAAGAACGGATAGAGCAGCAGGATCAGCCGGTCGAGCTGCGCCGAGATGTACTCGAGGGCGGTGAAGTCGAGGAGGCTCGCGAGGTAGTAGCCGATGGCCCCCACGCCGGCGGCCTGCAGCGCCGAGGCGACGTCGAGCACCCGCTCCCCCGTCGGCGTGCGGTTGCCCCGGTGGCGGAGCACGCCGACGAGGCCGACCGTCGCGAACACCGGCACGGCGACGATCATTCGCCACGTCAGCGTGGTGAGCGAGTCGACGCCCTCGGCGAGCGCGAGCTTGACGACGATGCCCTTGGTCGCGAACGCGGCGGCGCCGATGACCGCCAGCACGACCCCGAGGGTGCCGACGACGGGCACCCAGCGGCGGCGCGGCCGCGTCTCGAGCGACGTGGATGCCTCGGGCGAGTCGGTCCGCGTCATCGCGTCTCCCGCGGCGACGCAGTGCTGCGGGCCCGCGCTCGGCGCCTCACGCGAGTGCGGTGGCGGCGTCGACGACGGCGTCGATGAGCGACTCGGCCGAGCGCTCGCGGGCGACGACGTCGACCCGCAGGCCGACCTTCGCCGCGTCCTTCTTCGTCTGGGGGCCGATGGCGGCGACGAGGGTCGACTCGGGCAGGGGCCCGAGCTGGTCCTGCACCTGCTCGGCGACGCTGCCCGACGTGACGAGCACGGCGTTCACGCGGCCGGCCCGCACGTCCTCGGCGACCTTGGCCGAGACCGGCACGCCGATGGTGCGGTAGGCGACGACCGCCTCGACGTGGTGGCCCATTCGCTCGAGGCCGATCGAGAGCACCTGCTTGGCGATCGCCGAGCGGAGCGCGAGCACGCGAAGCCCCTTCGCCCCGCCGGTCGCGGCCTCCCATTCCTCGAGCATGCCGCGCGCCGAGTTCTCCTCCGACGGCACGATGTCGGCGTGGTACCCCGCGGCGCCGAGCGCGGCAGCGGTCGTCTCGCCGACTGCTGCGACCTTCGTCGTCTCGGGAATCACGGCGCCGTACGACGAGAGCACGTCGACGGTCGTCGCGCTCGTGATCGTCAGCCAGTCGAAGCCGCCTGCGGCGAGCTTGGCGAGTGCGGCCTCGAGGGCCGGCTGGTCGTCGGCCGGTGCGAAGTTGATGAGCGGGGCGACCATCGGCGAGGCGCCGCGGGCGCGCAGCGCGGCGGCGACGCCGTCGCCCCACGGACCGCCGCGCGGCACGAGCACGCGCCACCCGGCGAGCGGCTTGGCGCCGCCGGCCGACGCGGGCAGGTTGATCGCGCCCGTCATCGGTTCGAATTCGCTCACGGCTGCTCCTCTGGGGGAACGAGGGTTGCGGCGCCGTTGCCGAGGAGTTCTGCGACGACGCGGTCTGCGACGTCGTGCGCTGCGACCGCGAGATCGGCGGCCGAGTGGCTGTCAGGAGTGGTCGCGTGCGAGCTCGTGAGTCGTCGCGTCCCGTCGGCACTGTACACGCTCGCCGTCAGGAACAGAAGTTCGTCCTCGACGAAGGCCGTCGCCCCGACGGGTGCGGCGCATCCGGCCTCGAGCCCGGCGAGCACGAGACGTTCGGCGAGCGCGGTCGCCCGTGACGCACGGTGGTCGATCGTCTCGAGCGCGCGTTCCAGGTCGCGGTCGCCGCGCTCGCGGCGCACCTCGATCGCGAGGGCCCCCTGGCCCGGTGCGGTCGGCCAGTCGCCCAGCGAGAAGTGCTCGGTCGCGACGTCCGATCGGCCGAGGCGCCCGAGTCCGGCGGCGGCGAGGATGACCGCGTCGAGGTCGGCGTCGTCGCCGTGCACCCGGCCCAGCCGGGTGTCGACGTTGCCCCGCAGGTCGACCGCCTCGAGGTCGGGGCGGGCGCCGCGGAGTTGCGCGATGCGGCGCGGCGAGCCCGTGCCGACCCGCGCGCCCTCGGGCAGCTCGTCGAGCGTGAGCCCGTCGCGTGCGCAGAGCACGTCGCGCGCGTCGACCCGCTTGGGCACCGCACCGAGCCGCAGGCCCGGGTGCTCGGCGGTCGGCAGGTCCTTCAACGAGTGCACGACGAGGTCGCACTCCCCCGCGAGCAGGGCCTCGCGCAGGGCCGCGGCGAACACGCCCGTGCCGCCGATCGACGCGAGCGAGGCCCGCGACGTGTCGCCCTGCGTCGTGATCGGCACGAGCTCGATCTCGGCGTTCGCGGCCTTCGCGATGCGCTCGGAGATCTGGCGCGTCTGCGCCATGGCGAGCGCGCTGCCACGGGTGCCGACCCGGATGACGGCGGTCATCGCGACGTCGCCTCCTGGGCGGGATCGAGCACCGCTCCGCCGGCGACGCGCGCGTGGTCGGGCCAGGGGCCGAGGGCGGTGAGGTGCGGGCGCTCGGCCTCGGGCACGTCGTTCACGCGCTCGAGCACGAGGTCGACGAGGCCCGCGACGTACGCGGGGTGCACGCCCGGGGTGGGGACGCGACGGACCTTCAGCCCGTGCTCGCCCGCCGTCTCGACGGCTTCGTTGTCGAGGTCCCACATGACCTCCATGTGGTCGGAGACGAAGCCGAACGGCACGATGACGATCGCGTCGGTGAGCCCGCCGACGGCGAGCTCCTCGATGGCGTCGTTGATGTCGGGCTCGAGCCACGGCGTCGAAGGGGCACCCGAGCGCGACTGGTACACGAGCGACCACGGCGACGACGACGCGGCCGCCTCGTTGATGACCTGCGCCACGGCCAGGTGCTGGGCGACGTACGCCCCGCCCTCGCCCGTGCCGACGCGGTCCTCGAAGCCGGCGCCCGACTCCTGCGACGCGCGCGTCGGGATCGAGTGGGTCACGTACATGATGTGGGTGCGGTCGGCGGCGACGCCCTCCGCGGCGAGCTCCGCCGCGGCATCCCGCACGCCCTCGATGAAGGGCTGCACGAAGCCGGGGTGGTCGAAGTACTCGCGCACCCGGTCGATCGCGACGCCCGTGCCCGCGGTCGCCTTCTGGAAGTCCTCGCGATACTGGCCGACGCCCGAGTAGCTCGTGTACGCGCTCGTGACGAGGCCGAGCAGCTCGGTGTGGCCGTTGCGCTCGGCCTCGGCGACGACATCGCCGAAGTACGGCGCCCAGTTGCGGTTGCCCCAGTAGACCGGCAGGTCGATGCCGCGCTTCGCGAGCTCCGCCTCGAGTGCGGCCTTGAGCTGCCGGTTCTGCTCGTTGATCGGGCTCACGCCGCCGAAATGGCGGTAGTGGTGGGCGACCTCTTCGAGGCGCTCGTCGGGGATGCCTCGGCCGGCGGTCACGTTGCGCAGGAACGGGATCACGTCGTCCTGCCCCTCGGGCCCGCCGAACGACGACAGCAGGATCGCGTCGTAGTGCGCCATTACTGCAGGACCTCCACGAGTTCGGCGGTCGAGATGCGTCGACCGGTGTAGAAGGGCACCTCTTCGCGCACGTGCATGCGCGCGTCGGTGGCGCGGAGCTCGCGCATCATGTCGACGAGCTCGGTGAGCTCGTCGGACTCGATCGGCAGCAGCCACTCGTAGTCGCCGAGGGCGAACGCGGCGACCGTGTTCGCGATGGCGCCGCGGAACGAGGCGCCCTTGCGGCCGTGCTCGGCGAGCATGCGGCTGCGCTCGGCGGGGTCGAGCAGGTACCAGTCGTAGCTGCGCACGAACGGGTAGACCGTGAGCCAGCCCTTGGGTTCGAGGCCGCGGAGGAACCCGGGCACGTGCGCCTTGTTGAACTCGGCGTCGCGGTGCACGCCCATGGCGTTCCACGTCGGCAGGAGCGCCTTGAGCAGCCGGGCGCGGCGCAGCTCGCGGAGCGCCCACTGCAGGCCCTCGGCGGTCGGGCCGTGCAGCCACAGCATGACGTCGGCGTCGGCACGGAGGCCGGAGACGTCGTAGATGCCGCGGAGGGTCACGCCCTCGTTCTCGATCAGCGAGATCACGCCGTCGAGCTCGGACACGACGCGGGGGACGTCGTGGCCGTCGAAGTCGTCGGGACGAGCGGGATCGCGGCGGAGCACGGCGAAGACCGTGTACCCCTCGAGCGTCTGCGCTGCGTCGGAATCGGTGTGGAACGCGTCGGCTGCCGCTTCGGCAGCGGGGGAAGACATGTCTCCAGTCTCCCCCTTCCGGAGCGAACGGCCAAAAGCGGTCCGTCCGCCGGTCGGCGCATAGGCTGCCTGCCATGCGGATCTGGTCGCTGCACCCCCGGTACCTCGACCGCCAGGGCCTCACCGCCTGCTGGCGGGAGACGCTGCTCGCGCAGGCGGTGCTCGAGGGCGCCACCCGCGGATACACGCGGCACCCGCAGCTCGAACGGTTCCGGGAGGCGAGCCGGCCGTTGGAGGCGATCGGCGACTACCTCGCCGCCGTCGCCGACGAGGCGAGCGCCCGGGGCTACCGTTTCGACACGACCAAGGTGCACCGGCGCGGCGCGGCGGCAGCCATCGAGGTGACGAGCGGTCAGCTCGACCTGGAGTGGCGGCACCTGCGGGCGAAGCTCGCGGCGCGGAGTCCCGAGGTCGCCGAACGCTGGTCGGCGGTCGTGACGCCCGACCCGCATCCGCTGTTCACGGTCGTCGACGGCCCGGTCGCGTCGTGGGAGCGAGCAGGTGCAACGCCCGAGGTCACCGGTCAGGCCTGATCGGGGTCCGGCTCGGGCTCGGTCACCTCGTCGGGCTCGGTCGCGCTCAGCGCGTCGAGGAACCGGATCACCGTCTCCCGCTCGGCGGGGGTGAGCGCGGCGGCGACGGCGAAGCGCCTGGCGTGGAGACGCCCGACCGACTCGCGTGCCGCGACGCGGGTCGCGTCCGTCACCGAGATCGCGAGCGCACGACGATCGGTCGGGTGCGGTGCGCGCACGATGTGGCCGCCGTGCTCGAGCCGGTCGAGGAGCTTCGTGGTCGAGGCGCTCGAGATTCCGAGGTAGGCGCTGAGCGCACCCGGCGTCGCGATCTCGCCCTGGTTGCGGGCGGCGATGAGGTAGCGGATCGCTCGCATGTCGGTCTCGTTGAGCTTCATGTAGCGCCGCGAGGCCTCGCTCATGCGGCGCTGCGTCTCGTGCCAGCCGCGCAGGCTCCGCATGACGCGCACGACCTGGTCGACCTCGGCGTCGTCGAGGCCCGAGCGGTCGACGAGGTCGCCGTCGCGTTCCGAGATGCGGGGGTCGTGCATGCCTCGCGCGACCTCCCGCCACGAGGCGGACTCATCTGCCATGTCGTGATTCTAGCCAACTCGGCATATAGTTCGCTAAGCTAGCTTCTTGCCAAGGCAGATAGAACGAGGAGTCGCCGTGACAGTGACCCAGATCGAAGAGGTCGTCCTGCTCGACGCCGACGACCGGCCCATCGGTCGAGCTCCGAAGGCGAGCGTCCATGGAGCCGACACCGCACGACATCTCGCCTTCTCCTGCCACGTCTTCGACGGGCAGGGCAGACTCCTGGTCACGCGCAGGGCGCTCTCGAAGCAGGCCTGGCCCGGCGTTTGGACGAATTCGTTCTGCGGGCACCCGGCCCCCTCGGAGACCCTCCTCCATGCGATCCGCCGCCGCGGCGAGTTCGAACTCGGCCTCGAGCTCGACGACATCGAACCCGTGCTTCCCACCTTCCACTACCGCGCCGTCGACGCGTCGGGCGTGGTCGAGAACGAGCTCTGCCCGGTCTACACCGCCCGCACCCGCTCGACGCCCGATCCGCACCCGAACGAGGTCATGGACATCGCGTGGGTCGATCCCGCCCGCCTCGCCGCAGCCGTCGACGATGCCCCGTGGGCATTCAGTCCGTGGCTCGTGCTGCAGGCGCGGCTGCTGCCGTTCCTCTCGGGGGCGGCCGTCGAGCCGCGGGTGCTCGCGTCATGACGGGCGTGGCCCTCGACGCGGCGCCGCGCGCCGCGATCACCGACATCGACGACGAGATCGAGGCCTTCTTCGCCAGGCGGATCGCCCGGGCGGTCGCGCACGACGCGGAGTACGCGCAACTCTGGACGGCGGCACGCGACAGCGCGGCCGGTGGCAAGCGGCTGCGCCCCGAACTCGTGCTCGCCGCGCACGCCGCATACGCGGGAGCGGGCCGTGGCGAGGCGGTGCGGCTCGCGCTGGCGTTCGAACTCCTGCACACGGCCTTCCTCATGCACGACGACGTCATCGACCACGACCTCGTGCGCCGCGGCGCACCCAACGTGACCGGCCGATTCATGCTCGAGGCCCGCGCACGCGGACTCGCCGTCGGCCGGGCTCGCGACTACGGGGAGGCCGCGGCGATCCTCGCCGGCGACCTGCTGATCAGCGCCGCGCACCGCATCGTCGCCGAGGTCGAAGCGCCCGACCGTGTCCGTGCCGCGCTCCTCGACGTGCTCGACGACTGCGTCTTCCTCACCGCCGCGGGTGAACACGCCGACGTGCGGCAGGCGACGTCCTCGCCCACGCGGCACGAGATCATCGCGATGATCGAGCGCAAGACGGCGTGGTACTCGTTCAGCGCGCCGCTGCAGGCGGGCGCCCTGCTCGGCGGCGCGCCCCGCGACGCGGTCGACCGGCTCGGCGAAGTCGGCCGGCACCTGGGTGTGGCGTTCCAGCTGCGCGACGACGTGCTCGGCGTGTTCGGCACCTCGGCGGTGACGGGCAAGTCGGTCGTCGGCGACCTCCGAGAGGGCAAGCAGACGCTGCTGATCGCGTGGGCTCGCAGCGACCCGGCGTGGCGCACGGTCGCCGACGACTTCGGACGACCCGACCTCGACGACGCGGCCGCCGCCCGACTGCGCGAGGTGATCGAGTCGACCGGGGCCCGGGCGCGGGTCGAGGCCGTCATCCGCGAACGCCACGCCGAGGCGGTCGCCGCGATCGAGTTCGGCGACTTCCCGAGCGCCCTCCGTGCCGGCCTCCTCGCCACGGCGTCGGGATGCGTGGGGCGAGAGCGATGACCCCGACGGGCCTCGACCTCTACCACCGCACGGCCCGGCTCGGCTCGGCGCGCGTGATCACCGAGTACTCGACCTCGTTCGGCCTCGCCAGCCGGCTCTGCTCGCGCGCCGTGCGCACGCACGTGGCCGCCATCTATGCGCTCGTCCGGATCGCCGACGAGATCGTCGACGGTCCGGCCGAGGAGGCCGGGCTCGACCGCGACGAGCGCCGAGCCGTGCTCGATGCCCTCGAGGTCGAGACCGAGCGGGCGATCCGCTGCGGCTACAGCGCGAACCTCGTCGTCGACGCGTTCGCGCAGACGGCCCGCGCGACGGGCTTCGGCGTCGAGTCGACGCGGCCGTTCTTCGCGTCCATGCGCCGCGACCTCGACCCGGTCGACTTCGACGCCGACGAGCTCGACGCGTACGTGTACGGTTCGGCCGAGGTGATCGGGCTCATGTGCCTGCGTGCGTTCAGCGAGGGCCTGCCGGCCGACGCCGAGCGCGACCTGCGGTGGCAGCGCGGCGCGCGGCACCTCGGTGCCGCGTTCCAGAAGCTGAACTTCCTGCGCGACCTCGCCGACGACTTCGGCGAGCGCGGACGCCGCTACCTTCCGGGCATCGACCCGGCCCATCTCACCGAGGCGCAGAAGTCGCGGGTCCTCGACGACATCGACCGCGACCTCGCGATCGCGGGCGGCGTGATCGCGGAGCTGCCGGGCGGATGCCGTCGGGCGGTCGCCGCGGCGCACGGGCTCTTCTCCGAGCTCTCGGCGCGGCTCCGGCGGACGCCGGCGCCGCGGCTCGTCCGCGAACGGGTCAGCGTCCCCTCGCCGAGGAAGCTCGCGCTGCTGCTCCGTTCGGTCGTCCGGCCACGACGCGGGATGCCTCGGCCGGGCACCCCGGCCGAGGCCAGCGCGTTCGCGCACGGGGCACGGCCGTGAGCCGGGTCGTCGTCATCGGCGCCGGCATCGCCGGGCTCGCCACCGCCGCCCTCCTCGCGCGCGACGGCCACGACGTGACGGTGCACGAGGCGCGCGACGCGATCGGCGGGCGGGCCGGCCGGTGGGAGGCAGGGGACTTCCGCTTCGACACCGGTCCGTCCTGGTACCTGATGCCCGAGGTCTTCGAGCACTTCTTCCGGCTCATGGGCACGAGCACCGAGGCGCAGCTCGACCTCGTGCGCCTCGAGCCGGGGTACCGCGTGTTCTTCGAGCACGATTCCGCGCCGCTCGACCTGCACGCCGACCGACGGCGGGCGACCGCCGTGTTCGAGTCGATCGAACCGGGTGCCGGCGTCGAGCTCGAGCGGTACCTCGACTCGGCCGGGTCGACCGCGCGCCTCGCCGTCGACCACTTCCTCTACAACGACTTCTCCTCACCCGCGTCCATTGCGGCCCGCCCGGTGCTCCGCCATGCCGGGCGCCTGGGGCGTCTGCTCTTCCAACCGCTCGACCGCTTCATCGCCCGGCGCTTCCGCGACCCGCGGCTCCGCCAGATCCTGGGCTACCCGGCGGTCTTCCTCGGCACGTCCCCGGCGGCTGCGCCGAGCATGTACCACCTCATGAGCCACTTCGACCTCGACGACGGCGTGCTCTACCCGCGCGGCGGGTTCGGCGAGCTCATCGATCGCGTGGCGGCCCTCGCCCAGGAAGCCGGCGCCCGCGTGGTGACCGGTTCCCGGGTGACGGGCATCGTCGTGGAAGACGGAACGGCACGAGGCATCCGCGTGCTCGACGCCCGCGGCCTGCCGCGCGTGGAGGCGGCCGACCTCGTGGTCTCGGCGGCCGACCTGCACCACACCGAGACCGCCCTCCTCGCGCCCGAGCACCGAAGCCGGTCGGCCGCGTCGTGGCGGCGCGCCGACCCCGGTCCCGGAGCCGTCCTCGTGATGCTCGGCGTCCGCGGGCGCCTGCCGCAGCTGCTGCACCACAACCTGCTCTTCACCGCCGACTGGCAGGACAACTTCGCGCGCATCTTCGGCCCGTCGCCGTCGGTACCCGACCCGGCGTCGTTGTACGTGTGCCGGCCGAGCGCCACCGACGCCTCGGTCGCCCCGGCCGGCGACGAGAACCTGTTCGTGCTGGTGCCGGTGCCGGCCGACCCGCGCCTCGGCCGCGGGGGCGTCGACGGCGGAGGGGACCCCGCGATCGAACGGGTCGCCGACGCCGCGATCGCGCAGATCGCGGCATGGACGGGCATCGAGGACCTCGCCGACCGCATCCTGGTCCGCAGGACCGTCGGACCCGGCGACTTCGCGGACGAACTCAACTCGTGGCGAGGCTCGGCGCTCGGGCCGGCGCACGTGCTGCGGCAGAGCGCGTTCCTACGCGGTCGGACGGCGTCGAAGAAGGTCCGCGGGCTCTACTTCGCCGGGGCCACGACGGTGCCCGGGATCGGCCTGCCGATGTGCCTCATCAGCGCGGAGCTCGTCGCCAAGGCCGTGCGCGGCGAGCGCGGCGCCGCGCGCCTGCCGGAGCCGCAGGGCGGGCGGGTGCCCGCATGAGCTTCGCCTACCTCGGTGCGCTCGCCGCGAGCATCGCGTGCCTGGCGCTCGTCGACGTGCGGTTCCGCCTCGTCTTCGCCGCCCCCGGTCGGTCGCGACGCGCGGCCGTGGTGGTCGCCGCGGGCGTGGCGTTCTTCCTCGCATGGGATCTCGCGGGCATCGCGCTCGGCATCTTCCATCGGGCTGAGAACGCGGTGAGCACTGGCGTGCTGCTCGCCCCCGAGCTGCCGATCGAGGAACTCGTGTTCCTCGCGTTCCTCGCGTACCTGACGCTCGTGCTGTACACGGTGGCGCTGCGCTTCGCCTCGACGCGGGAGGATCGCCGACGATGACCTATCTCGTGCTCTCGGCGGCGTTCCTGGCCGCAGCGATCGCCGTCGCCGCCGTCGGGGCACCGCGCGCTCCCCGACGGCACTGGGAGGCGGTCCTGGCGAGCGGCGGCATCCTCGTCGTGCTGACCGTCCTCTTCGACTCCGTCATGATCGCCGCCGGGCTCTTCGACTACGGCGACGCGCACATCTGGGGGGTGCGCATCTGGCTCGCCCCGGTCGAGGACCTCGCCTACCCGATCGCCGGCGTGCTGCTGCTCAGCGGGCTCTGGAACCTCCTCGACGGGCCTCGCCATGCGCGCTGACGTCCGCCGGCGCGGCGCCTTCGCCGATCTCGTCACCGCGTCGCGGCCGCTCAGCTGGGTGAACACGGCGTACCCGTTCGCCGCGGCGTACCTGCTCACGACTCGCGAGGTCGATGCCGCATTCGTCGTCGGCACGCTCTTCTTCCTCGTGCCGTACAACCTCGCGATGTACGGGGTGAACGACGTCTTCGACTACGCGTCGGATGCCGCGAACCCGCGCAAGGGGGGCGCTGAGGGCGCGCTGCTCGTGCCCGGACGCCACCGGCTGACGATCATCGCGGCGATCACGGCCTGCCTGCCGTTCGTCGTGGTGCTCGTGCTGCTCGGCGGTCTCGCGGCGTCGGCGGTGCTCGCGGCGTGCCTGTTCGCCGTCGCGGCGTATTCGGTTCCGGGCCTCCGCTTCAAGGAGGTGCCCGGGCTCGATTCGCTCACCTCGAGCGTGCACTTCGTCGGGCCCGCCGTCTACGGGCTCGTCCTGGCAGGGGCCGCGTTCACGCCACCGCTCGTCGCCCTGCTCCTCGCGTTCCTGGCGTGGGGCGTCGCGAGCCACGCCTTCGGAGCCGTGCAGGACATCGTGCCCGACCGGGCGGGCGGAATCGCCTCGATCGCCACGGCGATGGGGGCGCGCCGCACCGTTCGCCTCGCGATCGCGCTGTGGGCGGTCGCCGGGGTGCTCATGCTCACGACGTCGTGGCCGGGCCCGCTCGCCGCGGTGCTCGTCGTGCCCTACATCGTGGCGGCGGCCCCCTTCGTCGACGTCACCGACGCGACGTCGGGCCGTGCGAACGCGGGGTGGAAGCGGTTCCTCGGCATCAACTACGCCGTCGGCTTCGTCGTGACGCTGCTGCTGATCTGGTACGCCGCGATCACGCCGTGACGTCGGAACCGTCGATCTGGCCGAGCAGCAGGTCGGTCGAGTGCCCGAGATGCTCGCGCATCGCCTCGGGACCCTGCGCCTGGATCTCGACGAGGAGCTCGCGATGCTCGTCGATGATGGCCTCGAGCGTGTAGTGCGGGCGCACGTGCAGCAGGAACAGCAGCAGCTCGCTGCCGAGCGCGTCATGGGCCTCGATGATGCGCGGGCTCGCCGACGCGGCGACGATCGCGCGGTGGAAGTCGGCGTGGAGCCGTTCGACCTCGAGCCAGTCGACGTCCCCGTCCGCCGGTCGAGCAGCGCCCGACGCCGGAGGACGTGCATCGAGGCCCGCGATCGCATGCGACTCGGCTTCAGGACGTTCGCCGCGCTCGCTCGTCAACCCGCTCAGCCGCTCGAGCACGTCGACCGCCGGCGCCAGCAGCTCGTCAGGCCACGTGTCGCCGTACCGCTCGGCGATGATGCGCACCGCCTCGCCCTCGAGGGCGGCGCGCAGCTGCTGCAGCGCCCGGATCTCATCGCGATCGAAGCTGACGACCCGCACGCCGCGGTACGGCTGGGCCTCGGCGAGGCGCTCGGCCACGAGCCGCTGGAACGCCGAGCGCACCGTGTGCCGCGAGACCCCGTGGCGCTCGGCCTGCGCCTCCTCGCGCAACGGCGAGCCGAGCGCGATCGCCCCGCTCAGGATCTCCGAGCGGATCGCGTCGGCGACCCGCTCGACGGCGGTGTCCGCTGAGGACGTCGTCACCGGTGCCGGCCCGCTTCTCGCACCGCTCAGTCGCCGAGCTTCGATCGCACGACGAGCCACACGAGGCCGCCCACGGCGGCGGCGACGCCGACGGCGGCCGCGATCGCGACCCCGGGCTGCTCGTCGTAGAACGCCTTGAGCGACAGCTTCGCCCGGTCGACCCGGATGCCGACCTGCTTCGGCACGTTGAGCTTGTCTTCGAGGGCGTCGAGGGTGCGGGCGAACTCGTCGCGCGCCTGCCGGGAGGCGACCCGCGCCTGCACCCGGGTGAGGTTGCGCTCGCGCTGCGCGGACTCGCGCTTCGAGGGGCGGGGTGCGTCAGTAGCGGCGGTCATAGTCACCCGTTCCCTTCAGGGCGTCGAGGTCGGCCTTGAGGCTCTCGACCGATTCGAGAGGCTCGGAGCCCCGCTGGAAGTTCACGATGCCGATCCACACGAGCACGGCGATGACGAGCACGAGCACGCCCGACACGACGAGCGCGGCCGCCCACGCCGGCATCACGAGCGCGAGCGCGAAGATCGCCGCGGCGAGCAGGGTGAAGATCAGGAAGGGCAGCACGATGAGCGCCACCACGAAGAAGCCCGAGCCGATGCCGAAGTGCTTGACCTTGTAGGTCACCTCGGCCTTGATCTGGTCGATCTCGGCCCGCACGAGGTTCGAGATCGTGTCGGGCAGTTCGCCGATCAGCGTGAAGAGCGAGCGTTCGTCGTTCGTCGGTGCGGCCATCGCGCGGTCGCCTCCCGTCTAGGAATCGGATGCCGCGGGCTTGCCGCCGCGCGACGTGGTGCGTTTCGGCGCGGGCTTCGACGGCTTCGCCGCCCCCTCTGCGACCTCGGCGGCCGAGTCGATCGCGTCGCTCAGCGTGTCGGCGACCCCGTCGACCGCCGACTTCGCAGCCTTCGCACCGTCGGACACGCCGCGCTTGGCCTTCGCGGCGGCATCGCCGACGTCGGTCTTGGTGGCGCCGGACCCGCGCGTGGCATTGCCGATGAACGACTTCACGCCGTCGAGCACCGAGTCGGAGAGATCGCCCACCTTCGAGGCCGCGAAGCCCTTCACCTGGTCGACGCCCTGCTGCACCGCCGGCGTGTTCCACACGCCCTCTGCGGCCCGCTTGATCTGCTCGTACCGCTCTCGACCGGCCCGCGTGCCGAGCACGTAGCCGACGCCCAGCCCTACGACGAAGAGGATCTTGCCCTTCATGTGCACCCCGTCTTCCCCCGCTGATCCGCCCACAGCGACCCCTCCAGCGTAGACCCCGCACCGAGGCGCGCAAGGGGGTTGCGTCGAAATATTCCGTTCCGGCTATGCGATCGGGCCTCGTTCGGACGTCAACTGCCTGCCCGCCCTCGCGACGTCGCAGCGCCCGTGCACGTGAACGCGTCTCGGTGGTCGGTTCGATGCGTGCAACACTTGGGCGACTCCCGGCCATGTTCATGATGAGAGCAGGGAGAAGCCCATGGATCAGGATCTGGATCGCCGACTGAAGTACGCCGATCCTGCGCGACCGACTCCGGTCGCGCTCGACGCGGTGATCGACGAGCTCGCGGCTCAGTCGGTTTCCCGACGACGTCGCTGGTGGCTGCCCGTCATCACACTCTGCGGAGGGCTCGCGCTCGCCGGCGGGCTCGCGGCCGCGACCGATCTCGACACGTACCTGCTCTCGGTACCGCCGTTCTCGACCCTCACTGACGGAGCGATGCGCCCGATGTCGGGACTTCCGTATGTTTCTGTCGGCGAAACGGATCGTGGCGAGCAATGCGCGCTCTACCTCGACCTCGAGGGTCTCACCGATGATGAGTTCACTGCGGTGAGCGACTACTGGGCGACAGCCGACTCCGAGGCATTCGCGACGAGCATCGGGAGCCGACTCGGCGTTGTGCCGACGACGGACGACAAGGAATGGAAGGCGATCCAGGATCAGATCATTCACGACCTCGACGAGGTGGTGCCCGGCATCGTCTGGGGGACGGCGCCACCGAACCAGCCGTTCAGTCATGGTGAGCCGCACCTCGGCGCGATCAGCCGGGTGTGCACGGACGATCTCGATGCGCTGGAGTACCGCGGATGACCGCGGACTCCACGGTGATACGGCGACTGCAGGGCCGGGTCGAGTGCGTGGTGCGACGTGAAGCACCGGCGCTGCTCGCGTACTTCGAGCGACGCTGTCCGTACGAGGAAGCGCCGGATCTCCTCGGTGAGACCCTGCTCGTCGCTTGGCGACGCGCAGACGTCCTCCCCGACGATGACCAGGAAGCGCGCATGTGGCTGTACGGAATCGCCCGGCGGGTGCTCGGCACCAGCCGCCGAGGTCGAGTTCGGCGACAAGCGCTCATGGACCGCCTGCGGGACCAGGCACTCACCGACGGCACCCACGTGCCAGCACGCGACGACGATGTCCACCGAGCCCTCGGGGCCCTCGCGCCCCTGGATGCCGAGATCATCCGGCTCCACCACTGGGACGGATTCAGCTTGGCAGAAATCGCTCGCCACCTCGGCCGGCCCGCCGGCACCATCCGCAGCCGCTACAGTCGCGCACGCGCCACGCTGCGTCTCGCTCTGGACGACGCGCCGTAGCGCGAGGCCCGACCTGTTCACGACGTCGCGGGCGCAGCCTCGTCGTTGTTCCGGCCGCGGTGCTCGTCGGCGCGCGCCTCTAGACTCCCTCGCATGACCCGACGCACCGCCCGCCTGCTCCTCGACGAGACGGTCGCCGCCGACCTCGGGCCGCTCCACGAGATCTACGGCGACGAGCGCACGTGGCGGCACCTGCCGTCGGGCCGGCACGCCGGCCTCGACGAGACGAGGCGGGTGCTCGACCGCTGGCTCACCGATTGGCGCACCGTCGGCTTCGCTGCGTGGACGGTGCGCACCGCAGCCGACCCGTCGACGGTGATCGGGCACGGCGGCTGTGCGGTTCGGGGTGGGGCGACGACCGGCGGCGCCTTCTGGAACCTCGGCTACCGATTCCGGCCCGAGGCGCACGGGCAGGGGTACGCGACCGAGCTCTCGCTCGCCGCCGTCGAGGACGCCCGTGCGCATCGGCCCGAGCTGCCCGTCGTCGCCTACCTGCTCGAGCACAACCTCGCCTCGGCGCGCGTCGCCGAGAAGGTCGGGCTCGCACTCCGCCACCGCGCGCCCGACGCGGGCAACCCCGACGCGTCGGCGATCCGGCTGGTCTACTCCGACCGCGAGCTCACGGCCGAGCAGCTCGCGGCGACCCTCGCCTGAGCGGCCGCGTCAGCCCTGCTCGCGCCGGCCGACCGCCCGGTGGCGGATGCGCGCCGCCGCCTCGCGCGCGTGCGGAACGACCGAGGCGAGCCCGGTTCCCGCGACCCACGAGCCGGTGACCTCGACGCCGGGCTCGGCTGCGACGGCGTCCTCGAGGGCGCGCACGCGATCGCGCTGCCCGATGGCGGCGTGCGAGACGGCGTCGCGCCACTCGGTGCGGCCGGATGCGCGAAGCATCCCCGCGTCGAGCGGCACTCCGAGCAGCCGGCTCGCGTCGGCGAGCGCGAGCGCCGCGACCGCGTCGTCGGCGAGGCCGTCGAGCGGGTTCGGCTGACCGGCCCGCCCGTACGAGAGCCGCACGACATGGCGCCCGCCGGCGCGCTCGGCGAGCCAGCTCCACTTCGCGGTCGAATGCGTGAGCGCCTTGGCGGCGACCCCGGAGGTGTCGGCGGCGACGAGCACGCCGGTGCCACGGGGGGACGCGTCGAGCGCCGGCGCGTCGAGCACGAGCGTGACGAGCTCGACCGAGGCCGCGTGCGGCCAGTCGCCCGTCGACTCCCAGCCCTCGACGGCCTCGTCGAGGAGGCGGAGCGAGGTGTGCGCCGGCGCCGCGAGCACCACGTCGGGTGCGACGAGGTCGAGCTCGGCATCGGCATCGGCATCGGCATCGGCATCGGCATCGGACACCGTCGCGCGCACCCGCCACCCCGCGTCGCCGACGCGCTCGATCGAGGTGGCCTCCGCACCGGTGATCACCGTCACGTCGAATCGCTCGAGTTCGCGCACGAGCGCATCGACGAGGGTGTGCATGCCCCCGCGCAGGCCGCGTACCGCACCGCCCGCCTTGCGCTGCTCGACGAGCTGGCCGACGCCGCCCGACAGCGACCCCATGCGGGTCATCGCCTCGTTGAGGCCGGGCGCGACGACGTCGAGGTCGAGCAGGTCGGGGTCGGCCGAGTAGACGCCGGCCGAGATCGGCGTCACGAGCTTGTCGAGCACGGCCGATCCCATGCGCGAGCGCACGAGTTCGCCGAGGCTGCGGGCGCGACCGATCCGCAGGATCGGCATGAGCCGGTCCCCATACGCCCGGGCCGCGCCGTTCCATCCGATGATGCGGCGCACGTCGTCGCCGAGCGGATTCGCGGGAATGCCGAGCACGCCGGTCCTCGGGAGGGGCGCGGCGTCGAGCGCATCGTTCGCCGCACCGCTCCAGACGAGCCACGCGCCCGCCGGGTTCGGGTCGACCACCTCGTCGTCGAGCCCGAGCGAGGCGACCAGTTCGGCGACCGTGCCGCCGCGCGTCGCGAACGACTCGGCGCCCGAGTCGAGCGTGAGGCCGTCGAGCTCGATGCGTCCGACGCATCCGCCGAGCGCGTCGCGACGCTCGAGCAGCGCGACCCGCAGGCCGATCTTCGCGCACTCGAGCGCGGCGACCATGCCGGCGACCCCGCCGCCGATCACCACGACGTCGGCCGCGGTCACCGGACTCGGAGACTCCGCCTGTGCGTCGCGCCGAGGAGCGGGTTCGTCGTCGCGACGCGCCGCGTCTCCGGATCCCGCCAGGTCGCTCATGACGCGCCCGCCTCGTGCACGAGCTCGACCACGCGGGTGAGCACCGTCGGGTCGGTCTCGGGCGGAACGCCGTGGCCGAGGTTGAAGACGTGCGCGGGCGCGACCGTTCCCTTGGCGAGGACCTCGCGCACCGCGGCCTCGAGGACCGGCCACGGCGCGGCGAGCAGCGCCGGGTCGAGGTTGCCCTGCAGCGGCACCCCCGCGCCGACGCGCTCAGCGGCGACGTCGAGCGGTACGCGGTAGTCGACGCCGACGACGTCGACCCCGACCTCCTTCATGGCGCCGAGCAGCTCGCCCGTGCCGACGCCGAAGTGCACGACGGGGACCGGCCGGGTCGCGCCCGAGCCATCCGCGGTCTCGAACTCGAGATCGTGCACGAAGCTCAGCGCGCGTGCCGAGGCCGGGGCGACGTGGGCCTCGTAGTCGGCGAGCGAGAGCGCGCCGGCCCACGAGTCGAAGAGCTGCGCGGCCGAGGCGCCCGCGACGATCTGGGTGCGCAGGAACCGGCCGGTGAGCTCGGCCGTCCACTCCATGAGCGCCCGCCAGGCACCGGGATCGGCGTGCATGAGCGTGCGGGCGGCGAGGTGGTCCTTCGAGGGGCCGCCCTCGGCGAGGTAGGCGGCGAGGGTGAACGGCGCGCCCGCGAAGCCGATGAGCGGGGTCGCCGCGTTCCCGCCGGTCGACGCCGCCTCGGGCGTGCGGTTCAGCTCGGCGATCGTCAGCGCGACCGCCTCGGCGATGGGGGCGGATGCCTCGTCGAGTCGGGCGGGATCGATGGCGGTGAGTTCGGCGACGGCCGCGGCATCCGCGTAGCCCTTCGTGAAGACCGGGCCGCGACCCGGCTGGATCTCGACGTCGACGCCGACGAGCCTCAGCGGCACCACGATGTCGCTGAAGAAGATGCCCGCGTCGACCCCGTGGCGCCGCACCGGCTGCAGGGTGATCTCGCTCGCCATCGCCGGGTCGAGGCAGGCGTCGAGCATGCGCGTGCCGACGCGCAGGTCGCGGTACTCGGGCAGCGAGCGACCGGCCTGGCGCATGAACCAGACGGGCGTGGTGTCGGCACGCTCGCCGCGGTACGCGCGCACGAGTCGCGAGTCGCTGGTGAGGCCGGCGGAGAGGGGATGCTGCGGGGAGAGGATCACGCCCGACATTGTCTCGCATCGGGCTGGGAGGAGCGGGCTGCTGCAGCGAGCGGTGGAAGCGGAGCGCGTCGTCGATCTACCCGAGCACGCTCGCCGGGCACCGGCCGATCGCCGCTCGCACTCGCGAGAAGAGGGTCCGAGGCGAATAGGAAGGAAAGCTCACCGACTCTTCCGCTCGCGGCGCGCCACGCGCTATGGTCGGAGGCGTTGTGCGCCACCCACGCATGACGACGCGCCGCCAGGCGGCGCGCCTCCGCCCCCACGGAGAAACGCATGTCCCGAACGATGTCGTCCACCCTGTCCATCGCGCGTGCCGCTCGCGGCGCCGGTCGCCTGAGAGGCGTCCGGTGAACGCCGAGGCGCCGCACCGCGCGAAGCTGACCGTCCTCATCGCGCTCTTCGCCGCCCTCGTGATCGCGGCCCTCGCCCTCGGCGGCCGCCGCGTCGACGAGGTCGTGCTCGGGCTGCCGTCGGTGTCGGGCGGCAGGGCCACGCTCGCCGTGATCGCGGCCGCCGCGGTCGTCTGCGCGATCTGGCTCCCCGTCCGCCTCGGTCGTGCCGGACGCTGCCGTGCCCGGCGTCGTGCGCTCGAGGCGAGCGTGCGCGGCCAGGTCAGCTGCGGCATCCGCACGCGCATGCTCGTCGCCGACCTCAACGAGCTGCGCGTCGACGAGCCGCATCCGATCCGCCTCGCGGCCCGCTACTCGATCGTCGTCGACGAGCTCGGCGTCGCGTTCTGGAACGGCGGCCGCCGCCCCCGCCGAGCGGTCTTCTTCCCGTGGCGCGAGGTGCGCAACATCCGCGCCGACTCGATGGTCATCGGCGGCACGCTCGTCTCCGTGCTCGTGCTGCGGGTTCGCCGAGGCGGCACGAGCGTCGAGTTGCCGATCGTCTTCAGTGCGCCCCGCCCCGGTGCCTACGCCCTGGGCGACGCCCCGTTCTTCGCGCTCGTGCGCAGCTGGAAGGCGCTGCACCGCGAGGCGCTCAGGGCCGAGGGCATCGAGCCGCCGCCCGTGACCGGCGCGATCCCGGTGATCCGGCCGGGCGCGGCGTTCGCGGGGGTCCGGTAGGGCGCGACGCGAGGCTGTTGCGCCCCGAGTCATCCTCGCTTTCGACCCCGGGTAGAATCTACGAGTGCTCATCTGCCTGACCGCGAGCCACAAGAACGCCGCATTCGACACCCTCGAACGGCTTTCGGCGCACGCGGAATCCGCCGCGCCGCGCATCCTCGACCGTCATGACTCGCTCCAGGGTGCGGTCGTCGTCGCGACCTGCAACCGCTTCGAGGCCTACCTCGACCTCGACACCCGCGAGGGCGACTCCCCCGTGCCCGCCGTGCACGAGGCGATCCGCGCGGTCGGCGACGCGGCCGGCGTCGAGCCCGACGAGCTGCGGTCCACCTTCGGCTTCGTGCACGGCAACGCCGTCGCCGGCCACCTCTTCTCGGTCGCCGCCGGCCTCGAGTCGGTCGTCGTCGGCGAGGGCGAGATCGCCGGCCAGGTGCGTCGTTCGCTCGAGCGCGCCCGCGCCGAGGGCACCACGACCCCCGAACTCGAGCGGCTCTTCCAGCGCGCCTCGCAGACCTCCCGCCGGGTGAAGAACGAGACGGGCATCGGCGGCGCCGGGCGCTCGCTCGTGCGCCTCGCGCTCGAGCTCGCGTCGAGCCGCGTCGCCGACTGGTCGGCCGCGCGCGTGCTGCTCGTCGGCACCGGCCAGTACGCCGGGGCGACGCTCGCGGCGCTCCGCGACCGCGGCGCGAACGACGTGCGCGTCTACTCGCCCTCGGGCCGGGCTGCGAAGTTCGCACGCGGCCACGACATCACGGCCGTCTCGCACGCGGGCTACGCCATCGCCGCGGCGGCCGCCGACGTCATCATCACCTGCACGACCGCCGACCACCACGTCGTCGACCGGGTGCTGCTCGAGGGCGGCCGGGCGACGCTCGCGGGTTCGCACGCGGCGCTCGCCGCTCCCGGCGCGCCCGAGTCGCAGGCGACGGGCCCGGATGCCGCGGCCCACGCCGTGCTCGCCGAGTTCCGCGCCTGGTGCCCCGTGCCCGAGGCCGCGCAGGGCGCGCGCCAGCTCGTCATCGACCTCGGCATGCCGCGCAACGTCGCGACCGACGTCGTCGAGGTCGAGGGCGTCGAGCTGCTCGACCTCGAGACCATCCGCCGGCATGCACCGCTCGAAGAGCTCGGCGCCTCCGACGACGCACGCGTGCTCATCGAGCGCGCGGCCCGCAACTTCGGCGCCGTCGGCGAAGAGCTCGACCTCGCCCCCTCGGTCGTCGCGCTCCGCGCGCACGTGCAGGGCGTGCTCGAGGCCGAGATCACCCGCGCCCGCTCGCGCGGCACCGGCGACCCCGCAACCGACGAACGCGTCGAGGCCGCACTGCGGCACATGGCCGGCGTGCTGCTGCACACGCCCATGGTGCGCTCACGCGAATACGCTCGCGCCGGCGAGCAGCGTGCGTGGATCGACGGCCTCGAGGCCGTGTTCGGCGTGCGCGCCGACGAGTCGCGCTGACCCCGCAGCCGCATCGCCCGGCGCTCAGCCGGGGATCGGGGCACCCAGATCGGCGATGATGCGCTCGATCTCGCCGACCGCATAGGCCGCGAGTTCGCGTTGCTCGGCCTCGGCCGCGGCATCCGTCTCTTCGAGGTCGCCGATCACGATGATGTTCTCGTCGTTGAGGGTGTTGGCGGGGGCGGTGTAGTTGAAGCTGCCCACGACGAGCAGGCGCTCGTCGATGACCATGAGCTTGTGGTGAAGCTTGCGCACGCCCGTCTTCGGCTTGTTGACGTAGAGGTCGACGTCGCCGGCGGCGAGGCCGGCGGTCGCGGCCCACTTCGCGGCGCCCTGCTCGCGGTCGAGCACCCCGCGGATGCGCTGCACGAGAGGACGCAGCCGGATCATCGTGTCGTCGATGCCCGAGGACTGCGCGAAGGTGAACATCGCGAAGTCGACCGACTCCCTCGCCTTCAGCATCTGCTTCATGATCTCCATCTCGGGGCCGTGCCGCGGCGCGAACAGCGGCTTGACCCGCACGTGCGGCAGGTCGAACTCCTTCGGCTTCGGCTCGACCCGCTCGTGGAGGTCGCCGAACGTGCCCGAGCGCATGCGCTCGAACTCGTGGACGTACTCGGTCGCGGCCCGCTGCCCGTGCAGCACCACGACGTGGTTGAGGTTCTGTCCGGCGCCGCGGCCCGAGGTGGCGTTCGTCCCGGTGTCGGTGAGCGTGAAGTTGGTCGAGCCGGTCAGCACCGCGGCCTTCGGCTTGCGCGTGTCGCGCACGATGAACTTCTGGTGGAAGATCTTCGGGTTGAGGTCACTCACGACGTCGACCCTGGCCTTCAGGAGCACCCCGAGGATGATCCGGTTCTCCTCGTGGTCGCCGGCGCTTCGCCAGGGGTCGGCGAGTGCGGTCTCCTCCGTGAGGTAGTCGCCTTCGAGAATGAGGCGCACCCGGACGCCGCGGGCCCTCGCTGCGATGATCGATGCCGCGATCGCGCGCGAGTCGATCTCCTGCACCGCGATCGCGAGGCTGTGGTCGGCCTCGTCGATGAAGTCGCGGATCGCGCCGTCGAGGTCGTCGGGTCCCCCGACCGACCGCGGGCCGAGGTGCAGCTCGATGCCGCCGATGCTCACCGACATGAGGGGCCTCCTTACCTGAGACATCCTCACCCAGGATGCCGCGCGGAGTGCCCGTCCGGATCAGGGCGGGCCCGGAGGCCGGTGCCTCGGAACCGGCGCCGGATCTCGTGCATGCTCCGGCGATTCGACCGCGCAGGATCGACGACGGCTCGGCCGTCGGCGCCCGCAGGGGCGTACGGTACGGGGCCGCTGCCCCGGTCCGGCATGAGCACGAGCGGTCACGCGGGCGCCGAGCCGCTCACAGCCCGTCCTCCAGGTGCCAGTGGTTCTGCCAGCGCCAGTCGATCGGCTCCGACAGGCGCTGGTACCGGATGTCGGTCGACAGGCGCATGCGCCCCTCGGCGTCGACGTTGTCGAGGCCGGCGTGCACGAGGTGCGCGGAGTGCACCATGACGTCGCCCGCGGCGTAGTCGGCGACGAGCCAGCGGGCGTCGTACTCGTCGGCGAGGCCGGGAAGATCGGCGGTGATCGACGCCGCGGGGTGGCGGAGTTCACCGGCCGCCTCCTGCGCCATCACCCGGCGATGGCTGCCCTCGAGATAGGCGAGTCCGCCCCGCTCGAGCGGGATGTCGCCGAGCGGGATCCACATCGACAGCACGCGGTCGCTGCCCTCGCGGAGGTACACGAGGTCGTAGTGCGCCTGCGTGGCCGTGCCGATGCCGCGCTCGCCCGGCTTCGTGTGTCGGATGATCTTGCGCCGGTGCAGGTGCACGTCGTCGCCGAGCAGCCACGCGAACCACTCGGAGATCCGCGGCGACCGGCAGAGCGCCTCGTACTGCGCGCCGGGCACGATCTCGTCGAACAGGATGCGCCGGTACGAGGCCCGGTCGACGTCGTGCGGCGCGGCGATGCCGTCGACGGGGTCGGACCCTTCGGCGATGAGGCCCGCTTCGGCGAGCACCTCGAAGTAGTAGCGGCGGAACTCGAGGACGTCCTCCGGCACGAGATGGCCAGTGAGGTAGAGGTACCCGTCTCGGCGCAGCCGGGCCCACAGCGCATCGCGATCGCCGCGCTCGGCCATCGGCACCGGCTCGAGCTCGCCGAGACGTGATGGAGTTTCTTCGAGCACGTATCCGTTGGACGTCAGCATGCGTCCATCATCAACTCGGGCGAGCGCACGCGGAATAGACTCCTGAGACGAAGGAATTGGACTTTCATGACCGCTTGGGCGCTCTACTCGCAATCGCACCCGCTGCTCGTCGAGTACGGCCTCGCCTGCCTCGGGGCCGGTCGGCACGAAGGCCCGTCGCCCGGGTTCGGCGGCCGGCGCCGGCTCGGCGACTATGCGATCGTCTTCGTCACGAGCGGCGCCGGTGTCTACCGCGACCCGCTCGTCGGCACGATCGAGATCGAGGCGCCGGCGACGATCCAGGTGCTCCCGCAGCGTCCGCACGACTACGCCTCGCCGCGAGGCTGGACCGAGCACTGGGTGCTCTACACGGGGGCGACCGTCGCCGCCTTCGAGGGGCTGGGCGTGCTCGACCGGCGCCGGCCCGTGCAGCTCGGCGTGACGCTTCCGGTCGACCTTGCCGTCCGATTCGACGCACTGCGCGGCGCGCTCGGCCGACCGGGCTGGCGGGGAGCGTTCGACGCATCGACCCTCACGCAGGACCTCCTCGCCGACTCGGTCGCCGGCCGCCGCGCCTCGCCGACGGCGAGCGAGGCGACGGTCGCCGCCGTGCAGGCCGATGCTGCGCTGCACCTGGATGTCGCGGCCCGAGCCGCGCTCGCGGGCGTGAGCGTCGGCACGCTCCGCGAGCACGTCAGGGAGGTGACCGGCGGGACGCCCAACGAGCTCGTCATCGGCACCCGGATCGACCGCGCGTGCGGGCTGCTCGCATCCACCCGCCTCGCAGTGCGGGCGGTCGCGGCGAGTGTCGGCTACGACGACGCAGCCTACTTCTCGCGCCTGTTCACGCAGCGCATCGGAATCGGCCCGGCCGAGTTCCGCAGGCGGCACCGCCGCTAGCCGGTGGCTAGGCCTCGTCGTCGGGCCAGAGGCGCCGCGTCGCCGGAAGCGCGTCGAAGAGTTCCGCGCCGAGCACTCGACGGAGCTCGGGCACCGCGAAGTCCGACCTCGAGCCCGTTCGAGAATCGGCCCAGCTCGCGCAGCACGATCACGAGCCGTCGGTCGTGACACAACACCTCATCGAGTACGAGCCACCCGGGCAGCTCGCCGGGCGGCGGCTGCCACCACGGAAGTATCGGCGGCTGGGCGCCCGGCTCGGGAGGCACGTGCAACCGGTCGAAGAATCCGCCTTCGGAGTGCATGATCCGCAGGCTAGACGCACGAACGCCCCCGCGGTGAGGATCGCGGGGGCGTTCGCGCAGGTGGGCGCCGGCGGGGCGGCGAAGCGGCCCGGCGCCGGTCGATCACTCGGCGCCGAAGAACTCCAGTTCGGCGATCGAGGCCCATGGCTGCCCGTTGTGCGAGCTCGTGGCGACGACCTTCACGAAGCCGGCGGTCACCGGCTCGTCGAACATGACGGGCTGCGGCGCAGTGCCGGTGGCGAGCTCACCGCTCGCGACGGGGTCGCCCCAGTCCTCGCCGTCGGCGCTCACGTACACCTCGTAGCCCTTGATGCGGCCGTTCGGCTCGGTGCCCGGACGCTGCTGGATCGAGATCCCGCGCAGCTCCTGCGCACCGCCGAGGTCGATCGAGACGTGGTGCGGGTAGGCCGGCGAGGCGTTGAGCCACTCGCTGTGCCAGCAGCTCGCCGGGTCGCCGTCGATCACGTTCGTCGCGTGGCCGTCCTCACCCTCCGTCTCCTCCGAGTCGGCGTCGACGACCGTCATCGCGTCCTTCGGCAGCGGCGTCGGCGCGGCCGCGCGGGTGCCCCAGACGTTGAGCTCGTTCGCGCCGGCGAAGGCCGCACCGTTGATCGCGTTGAGCCCGACGAGCTTCACGTACCGCGCGTCCGTGGCCGCGAACGACAGGTGCTGCACCTCGGCGGTGCTCGCGAACTGGCCGGCCTTCACGGGGCTGCCCCAGTTCTTGCCGTCGGTGCTGAGATACAGCTCGTACTGCTTGATCGAACCGTTGCCACGACGCACCTGGTAGTCGAACCCGTCGACCGCGTAGCTGTCGCCGAGGTCGAGCGCGATCCAGTGCGGGTACGGGGTGTCGGGGTTCACCTGCGACCACGCGGAGTGCCACATGGTCGCGGCGTTGCCGTCGATCGCGGCATTCGCGCTGCCGTCGCCGGTGCCCGGCTCGGCGTCGCTGACCCCGGCGATCGAGAGGCGCGACTGCGGGATCAGTCCCGGCGGCAGGGTCGGCACCGAGACGGATGCCTCGACGGTTCGCGTGCCGCCCGTGACGGTGTACCCGGTCGAGGCCGAGATCTCGTAGCTCCCCTGCTCGATGTCGGCCGGGGCCGACACGCGCCAGGTCGTCTTCACCGTGGCTCCCGGCGCGACCGAGGCGAACTCCGCGGCGCCGACGGGGGCGACCTTCCAGCCCTCGGGCGCGACGAGCTCGGTCGCGACCTGCGTCGCGGGCTCGGGCTCATGGTTCGTGAAGGCGGTGGTGAAGGCGTTGGCCTCACCCGGCACGAGGCCGCTCACGGGCGCGGTGAGCGCGAGGCGGGCGCAGGCGCCCGAGGTCTCGCTCTCACCGAGGTCGACGATGCGGAGGTTGTCGAGGATGAGGTCGGACCCTGCGCCGCCGACGGCGTTGCGCCGGAGGCCGATGTACGGGTCGCCGCAAGCGGGTGCGTCGAACTCGTGCACGAACTCGGTCGTCTCGTGGACGGCGTCGAACGCCGACGAGGTGAGGTCGACCGTCTTGGACGCACCGTCGGCGATCTGGTCGACGCCCGTGACGAACGAGTAGGCGCCCGCGACCCCGCTCTGATAGTCGAACGAGACCCGGTAGCGATGCCCCTCCACGAACGGCGCGGTGTACTCGGAGGTGCGGTAGACGAGTCCGCGGTTCTCCTCGTGCGCCATGAGCGAGAAGTCGCCGTCGAGCACCATGTCGAACGAGCGGCCGTTCCAGCCCTGCTGCGTGAAGGGCTCGTTGCGCTTCGCGATGTGGGTGCGCGGGTCGGTCGAGCCGCCCGCGTCGCCCTTGAAGAACGGGCCCCAGCCCTGGTCGACCTGTTCGAAGTCCTCGTCGACGAGCACGTCTTCGCGCCCCGTCGGGTCGTCGCTCGAGACCACCCGCACGTTGTCGATGCGCACGGGCGCCTCACCGTCACCCGCGGCGATCGTGAGCGTCGGCCGGGTGTCGGCGGTCACGGTGATGTAGGTCCGCAGCCGCTGCAGCGTGGTGTCGCGCCATTCATCGGCCGCCATGAGGTTGACGGCGCCAGAGCTGTCGATGCTCGTCGAACCGCCCTTGCCGGCGTCGCCTGCGACGTCGACCGACAGGGTCGTCGGCCTGGTCCGCCCGGCCGCGACGCCGAGGTCGGCCGAGACCGCGTAGGTGCCGGGCGCGAGCTCGCCGAGACGCTGGCTGATCGAGGCCTCGCCGGCACCGAGCACGGCGGCACGGCGGCCGCGGCCGTCGATTTCGACGGTCGCTGCGCCCTGCGGGTTCCAGCCGTCGAGGTCCGTCTCGTTGAAGCCGGGGTCCTGCACCGGGGTGCCCTGGCCGAACGAGGCCTTCTTCGGCAGCGTCGATGCGCCCGTCGCCTTCGCACCGGGCACGAGCACGTAGGCCCGGCCCGCTTCGGCGTCGATCGTGACGGCGCCGCCCGTGACGGGCAGGTCGGCGACCTTCGTGCGGCCCTCGTCGCCCAGGGCGAACAGCTGCAGGGACGAGGCATCCGCGAACCCGTCGGTGAGCTGCCACGTGGTCTGACCGCCCGCCGGGCTGTAGTGGTAGAGCTTGTCGGCGGCATTGCCCGCCTTCGACGACCACGGCAGCAGGTACGTGTCACCGCGCAGCACCTCGGTGCCGTCGACGGTGATGACGCGGTCGGCGGCCGAGGTGCCGGTCACGCTCACGCCGTCCTCGAAGTCGATGCGGTCGGCTGCCCACCGCGTGATCTCGTGGTGCTGCAGGAATTTCGCGGGCACGTTCGCCGTCCACACGTTCTCGAGGAAACCGGGGAAGTCGTTCTGCCCGGTCCAGCCCTCGAACTCGACGATGTGGCTCGTGCCGAGCAACGGATGCGGGTTCCACACGTCGGACTGCGTGTTGTTCACGAAGCGCAGGATCTGCGAGTTCACGCCCTTGTTCGACGAGCCGCCGTAGTTCTCGTCGTTCGCCCAGTGCGACCACGTGTTGTTCTCGGCGAGCTTGTCGGCCCACTCGGAGCCGACGCGGAAGCCGTGCTCGACGAGCGAGTCCTGCAGCGTCTGGGCGAGCCAGCCGTGCTCGTAGTAGACGTCGATGTAGGCGAAGTCGAGGTTGTCGTCGGTCGCGTCTGCGAGCTCGCCGATGCGCTTGTCGAGCTCGCCCGAGACGCGGTCGTAGCGCTGGTCGATGTAGTACGACTGGTCGAGCCAGTTCCAGCCCTTCGAGTTCTCGTTCGCGATCTCGTCGCTGAACGAGTTCGCCTCGGGGTAGATCTCGGTCGCGTTGAGGTGAACGCCGAAGGAGGCGTTCCACTTCTTGCCGGCCTTCACCGCCGCGTTGAGCTCGTCGAGCCCGCCGGCGCGCTCGTTGAAGTTGTCGCCGTAGTCGGTGTTCGCCGAGTCGTGGCCCTCGCTCGTGAAGCCCTTGAGCATGGCCACCTGGCCGAGGCCGTCGGTGTTGAGCGCGATGCGCTTCACGTCGTCGAGGGTGCGCAGGAACGGGTGGGTCGCCTGCGAGGCGAAGTTGAACGGGATGTGCGTGATGACGTTCTCGGGGGTCTGGTCGCCCTTGTTCGGGGCGACGCGGATGTCGCGCATCGCGATCGCGCCGTCCTGCCAGTCGACGACGTCGTCGCCGTTGGCGTCTGGGGTGATCGCGACCGCGACCCACGGCAGCTCCTCGGTGTCGCTCGACCCCTGGGCGCGGTAGAGCCACGGTCCGCTCGCGATGCCGACCTCGACGCCGTCGCCGTCGCCGTCCGCGACCGCCTGGCGCCAGAAGTTGCCGGCGTCCTTCTGCGAGGGCCCCGACGAGGTGTCGTAGAGCGCGTTCGTCGCGAACGCCGCGGCGAGCTCGCCCGTGTTCGCGATGATCGCGTTCGAGCCCTTGGGCGCGGCATCGAGGGGGGTGCCGGCCGTCACGGAGAGGAACACGTCGCCCGAGACGTTGCGGTCGACCGACAGGTTCGCCGCCGCGACCGCGGCGCCGGCCTCGTCGGAGGAGACGGTGACGAGCCGGTGGTTCGGGATCTGCAGCGTCTTCACGACGCCGTCGGGGTCGGTGATCTTCGTGACCTCGATGGTGACGACGTTCTGCTTCACCGAGAGCCGCGCCTCGATCGAGACGCCGTCGAGGGCGGACGGCGTGAGCACGTAGTCGACCGCGTCGCCGTCGTCGACGCGCGAGGCGACCTCGACGGGCTCGGCCGTGCCGTTGATCGTGATCGACGTGATCGTCGCGTCGTTGCCGTGCATCGTCGCGCCCGACTCGCGGTCGATGTACGCGACGACCTGCGGGAAGCCGGCCGACGCCGTCACCGCGAGATCGCGGCTCTGCAGGGCGAACGTCTCGCCCGCGACGGCGACGGCGAACCCGTCGGGCACGAGTGGGGCGGCCTGCGCCGGCACCGCGCCGAGCGGGGCGATCACGCCGCCCGCGATGGCGCACCCCAGCCCGAGTCGCCAGAGGCGGCCAGGGGGTCGTGATGAAGGCATCTTCGTCTCCATTCCCGCGTCGTGTCGACGCGTCCACATCGACCTGCGCCGACGGCGCAGTTCAGTCGAAGGTCTCGATGTACTCCTGCTCGGGTCCGAGCTCGGCACGCTCGCGCAGCTCGACGGCGTCGCCGAGTCGCTCGAGCTCGAGCACGGCGATCGTGTTCTCGCCCGCCCGCAGCAGCGGCGCGGGCACGTAGTAGGTCTGCTGGGGACCGATCTCCCAGTAGCGGCCCAGCAGGAATCCGTTCACCCACACGAACCCCTTGCCGAAGCCGGGGAACGCGAGGAACGCATCGGCCGGCTCGTCGACGGCGAGGTTCGCCGTCGTCAGCCCGGCCAGCTCGCGCGCGCCCCACTCGTCGAGCGGCAGCGGTCGCGCCGCCCAGCGCTGCACGAGCCGTCGGTCGAGCTGCACGCCGCCGAGGATGCCCTTGCCCTCGCCGAGCAGCGGACCGTAGTTGATGCGACCCTGGTTCTCGACGACGAGCTCGAGCACGACGGGCCGCCCCTCCCCCGCGAGTCGCACGCCCGATGCGGCCTGCTCGGCGTCGAGCACCGCGACCCGCACGCCGTCGACGAACACGAGGGCGCGGTCGCGCAGCCCCCGGATCGTGAGCAGTGCCCCGCCCGACGGCACGACCGGACGGGCCTCGTAGAGCACGAGGCCCGCGTCGAGGCCGAGCTCCTCGAACGTGGGCGGGTTCGCCGCGCACACCGGCTCGCCGGCCGCGCGCAGCACGTCGAGCAGCTCGCGACCCGGCCGCACGGGCAGCGTCGCCGCCGGCAGCACGGGCGGGGTCGGGGATGCCTCGGGCGGCGTCAGCCCCGAGGCATCCTGCAGCACGTCGCGGATGCGACAGAACTTCTCGGTCAGCGCGCCGTTCTCGGCGATCGGGGCGTGCGAGTCGTAGCTCGTCTGCGTCGGCTGCAGGCGCACGCCGTCGTGGTTCGCGCCCGACCAGAGGCCGAAGTTCGTGCCGCCGTGCGCCATGTAGAGGCTCAGCGAACCGCCCTCGGCGATGATGTCGGCGACGACGCCGGCCGCGCCCTCGGGCGTCCGCACGTGGTGGGGGTCGCCCCAGTGGTCGAACCAGCCGTTCCAGAGCTCGGCGCACATGAACGGCTCGTCGGCGCGGCGCTCGCGCAGCATCGACGCCGCCTGCGCGGCGCGCGAGCCGAACGTCGCGGTCGCGAGCACGCCCGGCACGCTCCCGCCGTCCTGCATGAGCTCGGTCGGGCCGTCGGCCGTGTAGACGAGCTCGGTGACGCCGCCCGCGACCAGACGCTCGTGCAGCCACGCGAGGTAGTCGGCGTCGTCGCCGTAGCTGCCGAACTCGTTCTCGAGCTGCACGGCGACGATCGGGCCGCCGTGGCTCGCCTGCAGCGGCACGAGCCGCGGCAGCAGCTCGTCGAACCACGCGTCGACGGCGTCGAGGTAGGCTGGGTCGCTCGAACGCAGGCGCAGGCCCGGCGTGCCCGAGAGCCAGGCGGGAAACCCGCCGTTGTCCCACTCGGCGCAGATGTACGGCCCGGGCCGCACGATCGCGTCGAGGCCGACCTCGGCGGCCAGCTCGAGGAAGCGCTCGAGATCGCGCCAGCCCGAGAAGTCGACCTCGCCGCGGCGGCGCTCGTGGAAGTTCCACGCGACGTAGGTGTCGACGGTGTTGAGGCCGAGCGCGACCATGCGCTCGAGGCGGTCGCGCCACTGCGCCGGGTGCACCCGGAAGTAGTGCAGCGAGCCCGAGAGGACGCGGTGCGGACGGCCGCCGCGCAGGAAGGCGCCCGCCTCGTACGTGAGCAGCGCGGTCGCGGCGCGCTGTTGCGTGTCGGTCACTTCACGGCCCCCGCGGTGAGCCCGGCGCGCCAGAAGCGCTGCAGGCTGAGGAAGGCGATGATGAGCGGCACCACCGAGAGCAGCGCGGCCACCACGACCGTGCCGGCCGGCACCTGCCCGTTGCTGCCCGCCCAGCCGACGAGGCCGACGGTCACGGGCTGCAGCGAGCTGTCGTTCAGCACCATGAGCGGCAGCAGGAAGTTGTTCCAGACCTCGACGAACTGGAAGAGGAAGATCGTGACGAGCGCCGGCGACATGATGCGCATGCCGATCGAGAAGAAGATGCGGAACTCGCCCGCCCCGTCGATCCGGCCGGCCTCGATGAGCTCGTCGGGCACCGACTGCGCCGCGAACACGCGGGCGAGGTAGACCCCGAACGGGCTCACGACGCTCGGCAGCAGCACGGCGAGCGGGTTGTTGAGCAGCCCCACCTGGTTGAACAGCAGGAAGAGCGGCAGCGTGAACATGACCTTGGGGATGAGCACGGCGGCGAGGATGACGCCGAACACGACGCCGCGGCCGCGGAACTCGTACTTCGCGAGCGCGTATCCCGCCATCGCCGAGAGCAGCGTTCCGACGAGCGCCGACGTCCCCGCGTAGAAGACGCTGTTGAGCATCCACCTGCCGAAGATGCCGTCGCTCCCGGCGAAGACGAGCGCGACGTTGTCGAACAGCCCGAAGCCGTCGAACCACAGGCCCGGCTCGGAGAACTGCTTGCCGACGGGCTTCGTCGATGCGACGACGAGCCACCAGATCGGCACGATGAAGTAGAGGGCCGAGAGCCCCAGCAGGGCGAAGACGCCGAGGCGGCTCGCGAGGTTCGCCTCTCGCCGCGAGCGGCCCGGGCGGTCGGCATCCGGTCGGTCGGAACGCGGCGGTCGCTCGGCCGACACGAGGGCGGGGGCGCTCATCGCTCGCCTCGATTCATGAGCTTGAAGAAGGTGAACGAGAGCACGCCGACGAGGAGCGCGAGCACGACCGACTGCGCGGCCGCGTAGGGGTAGTTCTGGGCGGTGACCTGCGCCTGCGCCGCCATGAGGGGCGTGAACGTGTTGCTGATCGCTCCGCCCGAGATGGTCTGCAGCACCTTGGGCTCGTTGTAGAGCTGGGCGGAGCCGATGATCGAGAAGACGGCGGTCAGCACGAGGGCCGGGCGCACCATGGGGATCTTGATGCTCCACGCGATGCGGAAGGCGCCGGCGCCGTCGAGGCGTGCCGCCTCGATCGTCTCGGCGGGGATCGTCTGCAGCGACGAGTAGATGATGAGCATGTTGTAGCCGGTCCAGCCCCAGGTGACGATGTTGGCGACCGCCCACAGCACCACCTCGGGTGCGAAGAAGGGGATGCCGGTACCGACGACCCGCTCGAGCAGGGTGTTGATCGGGCTCGTCACGGGCGAGTAGAGGAACGACCACATGACGGCGGCGATGACGCCGGGCACGGCATAGGGCAGGAAGGCCGCGAGCCGGAAGAAGCCCTTGCCGCGGGCCGAGCGCGAGTCGAGCAGGAGGGCCAGCACGAGCGCGAGGCCGAGCATGACGGGCACCTGCACGAGTCCGAACAGGGCGACACTGCCGAGCGACGCGATGAAGTCGGCATCGCCGAGCAGGCGGGCGTAGTTCGCGAACGGCGTGAACTCGAGCGTGGGCGCCTCGAGCCCGAGGCCCGAGCGCTGCAGGGTGAACAGGCTCTGCACGAACGCGAAGGCGATCGGCACGAGGTACATCGCGGCGAACAGCACGCCGAAGGGCAGCAGGAAGAGCAGCGGGATGCGCCAACGGCCGGCGGCGCGGCGCGGGGCCCGACCGCCGGGGGCGGGGGCATCGGGCCCGGAGAGCCCGGGGCCGCCCGTGCGCCCGCGGCGCGCGGTGCCGGCGGTCGTGACCGCCCGGGTCGATGAGGTGAGCATGTCGTCCTGCGTGGTTCTCGTGGTGGCGCGCGGTGGTGATGCGCGGTGGTGGTGCGGGCCGGGGCGGATCCTCGCCGCCCCGGCCCGGGTCTCGCGGGCTACTCCGAGACGGAGAGGCCCTGCGCCTCGAGGGCGTCGACGGTCTGCTGCTGGGTGCCCTTCAGCGCGTCGGCGAAGGTGCCCTGCTTCGACCAGGCCTTGCCCAGGCCGTCGTCGAGGAAGCCGACGGTCTCGGGCATGTTCGGCCCCCAGGTCCATCCGGTCGTGACGAGCGGCGAGGCCTCGGCGAAGACGTCGAAGATGACCTGGTCGCCGAAGTACGGGTCGGGCTCGGTGAGCACCGGCAGGTCGAGCAGTTCGGTCGCCGCCGGGTAGAGCGCGGCGGCCTCGATGAGGCCCGTGTAGATGTCGGGATCGGTGCTCATGGCATGCGCGAACGTCCACGCCGCCTCGGGGTTGTCGCAGCCCTTCAGCACGGCCGTGGCCGAGCCGCCGACGTTGCCGACCTTGTCGTCGCCGGCCTCCCACTGCGGCATCGGGGCGACGGCCCACTTGCCGGCGCCGTCGGGGGCGCTGCCCTTCAGGATGCCGGCGATCCAGACCGCGCCGACGTGCGTCGCGATCGAACCGTCGCCGAGGCCCGTATACCAGGACTGGTCCCACATGGGGGCCTGGCTGATGAGGCCGGCGTCGGTGAGGCCCTGCCAGTAGTCGGCGACCTTCTGGCCCTCCGGCGAGTCGATCGAGACGTTCCAGCTGTCGCCGTCGACCGAGAACCACGGCGCCTCGGCCTGCCAGTCGAAGCCGGCGTAGTCGTAGTTCAGGTAGCTCGCCGAGAGCGACTTGCCCGCGGCCTTGAGCTTCTCGCCGGCGGCCTGGTACTCGGCCCACGTGGTCGGCACGGCGATGCCGAGCGAGTCGAAGACCTCCTTGTTGTAGAAGAGCGCCATCGGGCCCTGGTCGACGGGCGCGCCGTACACGGCGTCGCCGATCGAGACGGCCGACCACGTCGCGGGCGAGAACTCGCCCTCGCTCTCGTTCGCGAACTCGGACACGTCTTCGAGCGCGCCCTGCGCGGCGAAGCTCGTGAGCGTCTCGTAGCCGACCTGCGCGAGGCACGGCGCGTTGCCGGCCGTCACGGCGTTGAGCATCTTGTCGTAGCCGCCCTTGGCGCCGGGGGCGACCTCCTCGTAGGTGACGACCACGTCGTCCTGCGAGGCGTTGAACGCCTCGACGGCGTCGGCGTAGCCCGGGGCCCAGCCCCAGAACGTGACCTCGGCCGGACCGGACTGCTCGGGCTGCGCCGCCCCGGCACAGCCGGCGAGCGCCAGGCCGATGCCGATCGCGCCGGTGATGCCCACCGTGCGCATGACTGTCTTCTTCACTGCTGCCTCTCCTTTGAATGAGCTCGGAATGCGTCGTGCAACGAACCGGGCCCCGCGCGGTCTCGGGTGCGGGTTCCGCGGGGCGTGCTCTGATGGTGCCACATCTTGTTATCGATAACAAGCACGGATTCTTGACGAAAGAACGGGACAATCGACCCAGTCTTCGAGATAGCATGTTTTCGCTAGCATGGGGGCTGGCATGGCGAAGGGGCATCAGATGAGCACGACGCGGCGACTCGACGCGAACGGACGCGCGCGCACGCCGAGCATGGCCGACGTCGCCGCCCACGCCGGCGTCTCGGCGCAGACGGTGTCGCGCGTGCTGAGCGGCCACCCCAACGTGCAGCCCGCAACCCGCGACCGCGTGCTCGCCTCGGTCGACGAGCTCGGCTATCGCATGAACAACGCCGCGCGCTCGCTCTCGTCGGGCCGCACGCGCACGATCGGCGTCGTCGTGCTGCCGACGGTCGACTACTCTGGCGCCGCCGTCACCCATGGCGTCGAGTCCGCCGCCCGCCGCGCGGGCTACGCGGTCAACATCTCGACGGCGAGCTCGCCCGACCCTGCGGCGATCGCCGCCGCGATGACCCGCCTCGACCGGCAGTCGGTCGAGGGCATCGTGCTCGTCGTGCCGGTGGCGACCGGCACCGACGAGGTCGAGACGATCGCCCGCCGCATCCCGACCGTCACGATCGACGGCTCGCGCACGATGTCGAGCGAGGTCGTCGCGATCGACCAGTTCGAGGTGGGCCGGCTCGCGACCGAGCACCTGCTGTCGCTCGGGCACCCCACCGTCTGGCACGTCGCCGGACCCGACGAGTGGCTCGACTCGACCGGCCGGGCCGCCGGCTGGCGTGCGGCGCTCGAGGCCGCGGGCCGCGAGGTGCCGCCGCTCCTCCACGGCGACTGGTCGCCCGAGTCGGGCTACCAGGCCGGGCTCCTGCTCGGCCGCATCCCCGAGGCGACGGCCGTCTTCGTCGCGAGCGACGAGATGGCGTTCGGCGCGATCCGCGCCCTGCACGAGCTCGGCCGCCGGGTGCCCGAAGACCTCTCGGTCGTCGGCGTCGACGACATCGCCCTCGCCGCGTACTGCAGCCCCGCGCTCACGACCGTCGCCCAGCCGTTCGGCGACATCGCCGCGCTCGCGGTCGAGCACCTGCTGCGACGCATCGACGACCCGACCGCGCCGCCGGCGTCGACCGAGGTGGCGGCGCAGCTCGTGATCCGGTCGAGCACCGCGCCCTACGCGGGCTGAGGGGCATCGTCCCGTCCCGCGTCGTCCGCTCTGGAGGAGGATCCGCCCGACACGCCGATCGCACGCCGTCAGGTCCGGCGCGTCGCGCAGAAGTTCCTCCATAGCACCGGGCGACGGCGCGGGTTCAGCCCCGAGGCATCCATTCACGCCGCAGGATCGCGTAGAGCTCGCTGTCCTGCCAGCCGTCGTCCTCGAGGATCTCCTCGAGCATCGTGCCCTCGAGGCGCATGCCGAGCCGGCGGCACAGCGCGGCCGAGGCGGTGTTGCGCGCATCGAGGTGGGCGAACACGCGGTGCGCACCGATGACCTCGAAGGTGAAGCGCAGCACCTCGGCGGCGGCCTCGCGCGCGAGCCCGCGACCCTGGAACGCAGGATGCAGCACCCAGCCGATCTCGACCTGCGCGCTCTCGATGCTGCCGACCCGCAGCATCACGTCGCCCACCACGCGGTCGCGAGGGGCGGATGCCTCGGCGCCGGCGCCGCCCGCGACCGGCACGCCGACGGACGGCTCGCCATGCAGCACCATCGCGAAGTGGGTCGCGTCGCCGTCGGCGGCGAGCACCCGCATGCCGGCGCGCTTCAGCGTGTGCACGTGCGCGTCCTCGCGGCTGCGCGGCGGCCACGGGATGTAGCGCAGCACCTCGGGCAGGCGCTGGTACTCCCAGACGTCGTCGCTGTCATCGGGCGAGATCGGGCGCAGCGTCATGCGGTCGGTCCGCAGCGGGGCACCCTCGATCGACGCGATGTCGAACGGGAACGCTGCGCCGGTCGCCGCGGCCGCGCCGGTCGCCGCGGTCGCGGTCGTGCCGCCGACGGGCTCGGCCGAGGCGGGCACGAACGCCCTACGCCCCGATGAGCCGCGCCGCGAGGAAGCCCTCGAGCTCGGCGAGCGGCACGCGCTGCTGCTCCATCGTGTCGCGGTCTCGCACCGTCACGGCGTCGTCGTCGAGCGAGTCGAAGTCGACCGTGATGCAGAACGGGGTGCCGATCTCGTCCTGGCGGCGGTAGCGGCGGCCGATCGCGCCGGCATCGTCGAAGTCGACGTTCCAGTACTGGCGCAGCGACGCGGCGACCTCGCGCGCGAGCGGCGAGAGCTTCTCGTTGCGGCTGAGCGGCAGCACGGCGGCCTTGACGGGCGCGAGGCGCGGGTCGAGCTTCAGCACGGTGCGGGTGTCGGTGCCGCCCTTCGCGTTCGGCACCTCCTCGACGTGGTACGCGTCGACGAGGAACGCCATGAGCGAGCGGGTGAGGCCCGCTGCGGGCTCGATCACGTAGGGGATCCAGCGCTCGTTCTTCGACTGGTCGAAGTAGCTGAGCTCCTTGCCCGAGTGCTCGGAGTGCGTCGAGAGGTCGAAGTCGGTGCGGTTCGCGACGCCCTCGAGCTCGCCCCACTCGCCGCCGGTGAAGCCGAAGCGGTACTCGATGTCGACGGTGCGCTTCGAGTAGTGGCTGAGCTTCTCCTTCGGGTGCTCGAAGAGGCGCAGGTTCTCGGGGTCGACGCCGAGGTCGACGTACCAGTTCCAGCGGTAGTCGAGCCAGTACTGGAACCACTCGTCGTCGGTGCCGGGCTCGACGAAGAACTCGAGCTCCATCTGCTCGAACTCGCGCGTGCGGAAGATGAAGTTGCCGGGCGTGATCTCGTTGCGGAACGACTTGCCGATCTGCCCGATGCCGAACGGCGGCTTCATGCGCGCCGCCTGCAGCACGTTGGCGAAGTTCGTGAAGATGCCCTGCGCGGTCTCGGGGCGCAGGTAGTGCAGGCCCGACTCGTCTTGCACCGGGCCGAGGTAGGTCTGCAGCATCATGTTGAAGTCGCGGGGCGGGGTCCACTCGCCGCGGGTGCCGCAGTTCGGGCAGGCGATGTCGCCCATGCCGTTCTCGGGGGCGCGGCCCTTCTTCTCCTCATACGCCTCGAGCAAGTGGTCCTCGCGGAAGCGCTTGTGGCAGTGCAGGCACTCGACGAGCGGGTCGGTGAAGACGCCCACGTGGCCCGAGGCCACCCAGACCTGCTTCGGCAGGATGACGCTCGAGTCGAGGCCGACGACGTCGTCGCGGCGGGTGACCATGTAGCGCCACCACTGCCGCTTGATGTTCTCCTTCAGCTCGACGCCGAGGGGGCCGTAGTCCCACGCCGAACGCGAACCGCCGTAGATCTCGCCGGCCTGGAAGACGAACCCCCGGTGCTGGGCGAGGGCGATGACGGATTCGAGACGGCTGGGTGCGGCCACGGTGGCTCCAATGGTCGGGGGTGGAGATCTCGGGCGGACAGCCCGGCGGTGCCACCATCCTACGGGCGACGGCACTCTAGGCTTGAACGGATGCCCCAGCTGCCCGACCTCCTCGTCTCCGCGATCGCGCTCGTGCGCGACCGTCGGGTGCTCATGGTCACCGCCCGTGATCGCGAGGTCTACTACATGCCCGGCGGCAAGATCGATGCGGGCGAGACGGCCGCCGAAGCGGCCGCGCGCGAGGCGTTCGAAGAGGTCGCGCTCGAGCTCGACCCCGCCTCCCTCGACGAGTTGTTCGAGGTCGTCACCCAGGCGCACGGCGAGCCCGACGGCCGGCTCGTGCGCATGCGGGTCTTCCAGACCGACACGGATGCCTCGCCGGCGCCCTCCGCCGAGGTCGGCAGCCTGCACTGGGTGACCACGGCCGACGCCGACCGCTGCCCGCCCGCCGGGCGCGAGGTGCTCGCCCGGCTCGCTGCGACCGGCCTGATCGACTGAGCACGGTCCCGGCCGCCGAGTGAGCGCCGGGGCGCCGTGTCCGGACCCCGCCCGTCCCCATAGACTGCGGGGCATGGCGTCGACTCGCGTATTCCGCAGCGGAGGCCGCGTCACGCGCATCACGCGCAGCGGTCGCGACGACGGCCCGGGCTACGTGCTCGTGCACGGCATCGGCATGGCCCACGAGTACTGGTCGGATGTCGCGGCGGAGCTCGGGCGCAGCGGCACGGTCTACGCACTCGACCTCCCGGGCTTCGGCGACGCCCCCCAGCCCGACGAGCCGCTCACGATGCGCGGGGCCGGCGACCTCCTCGCCGATCTCGTGCGGGCGGAGGGCATCGCCGACCCGGTGCTCGTCGGCCACAGCGCGGGGGCCCAGGCCGTCGCCGAGGCGGCGGCGTGGCATCCCGAGCTGTTCGAGCGCATCGTGCTCATCGCGCCGACGGTGAACCCTCGCGAACGCTCGGCCGGCAAGCAGGCCCTGCGGCTCCTGCAGGACCTCTCGCTCACCCACCCGAAGGTGCTCGGGCTCGGCGTCGTCTCGTACGCGAAGGCGGGGGTCTCCTGGTACCTCGAGAGCCTGCCGCCGGTCATCGAGCACCGCGTGGAGCTCACGCTGCCGAACGTCGCGGCCCGCACCCTCGTGATCCGGGGCGAACGCGATCGCCTCGTGCCGCGCGAGTGGGCCGAGCGGGTCGCATCGCTCGTCGGCGACGGCCGGTACGCCGAGGTGCCGGGCCGTGGCCACGAGACGATGATCACGGCGGGAGCGAGGGTCGCGAACCTGATCGCCGCCCACGCGAGGGGCGAGGCGGTCGGCCGGGTCGTCGGGCCCGCTGACGGCGCCGTCGTCGTGCCCGCCCGCCGGCGGCCGCCCCTGGCGAAGATCATCCGCTGGTGGGCGCTCGACTACCTCTACGCGGGATGGCGCCAGCTCGCCGTGCTCGGTGCCTGGAAGCCGCCCGCGAAATGGTCGCGCGGCGACACCGCGCTCCCGACGATCGTGCTGCTGCCTGGCGTGTACGAGCACTGGTCGTTCCTGCGACTCCTCGGCGACGCGCTCAACGCCCGCGGCCACCGCGTGCGCGTCGTGCACGGCCTCGGGGCGAACCTGCTCGACATCCCCGAGACCGCCGCCCGCGTCTCGCGCGCGCTCGCCCGGGTGTCGATCCCGGCGGCCGGCCAGGTGCTCGTCGCCCACTCGAAGGGCGGGCTCGTCGCGAAGCGCATGCTGCTCGACGACGACGCGCCGTCGCTCGGCCTGCTCGGCATGGTCGCGATCGCGACGCCGTTCGGCGGTTCGATCTACTCGCGATTCATGTTCGACCGGGCCCTGCGCGAGTTCGATCCCGATGCGCCGATCATCGTCGAGCTCGCCGACGGCATCTCGGTGAACTCGCGGATCGTCTCGGTGTTCGGGCCGTTCGACCCGCACGTGCCGAAGGGAAGCGCGCTCGACGGGGCGACCAACGTGCAGGTGCCGGTCGCCGGTCACTTCCGGGTGCTCGGCGCGACCGAGACGGTCGACGCGGTGGTCACCGGCATCCGGCAGCTCGCCGACGCCACGGCCGACGCCGCCGACCAACCCGCGGAGCAGCCGGGAGCGGGTCAGAGCTCGTCGAGCGGGGCCGCGTAGCGGAACGCGCCGACCGGGGCGTCCGCCTCGGTCGCGCCGAGCCGGATCGCCTGGAAGTACGCGCCCCAGGCCGGCTCGGGCGGCGTGATGCCGAGGTCGACGCTCGGCACGAAGCCGAGCCGGCCCTAGTACGCCGGGTCGCCGAGCAGCGCCACGACTCGTTCGCCGTGCTCCGCGGCGAGCCGCAACGTCTCGCGCACGAGCGCCGAGCCGATGCCGCGCCGCTGCACTGAGGGATCGACCCCGATGGGGCCGAGCCCGAGCGCGGGCCCGTCGCCGGCCCACCCCCTCGTCGTGATGCAGTAGCCGGCGACCGCCCCGTCGATCTCGGCGACGAGGGCGAGGTGCGGCAGGAACTCCACCGAGGTGACGAGCGCCGTGTTGAGCACGACCTCGCCGGCGGCGACGCCGCCGGCGAACCGTCGGGCTGAGGCCCCGAGAACGCCTCGGCGAGAAGCCGGTCGACGGCCGCGCGGTCGTCCACGCGGTACGTGCGGATCAGCATTCGGGCGAGCACCTCAGTGCACGAACTCGAGCAGGTCCATGCCGACCTGGCGCATGCCGTCGAGCACCGCGAGGCGCGACGAGAGCATCGTGTCGGCGTAGTACATCGAGACGGCGTAGGCGACGCTCGCGCGCGGCCCCCGCAGGACGCCGACCTCGCTGCGCACTCCCCCGTCGGTGCCGGTCTTGTTCATGAGCAGCACGCCGTGGTCGGGCGTGCGATGCGAGAGCGGGTCGAGCCCGAACGCCGAGGCGACCATCGAGAGATCGGCGTTGAGCGAGAGCCAGCCGACGACGCGCTGCGACACCTCGGGCGAGACGATCTCGCCGCGGGCGAGCGAGGCGAAGAGCCAGGTGAGCTCCTTCGCCGAGCCGATCGAGAGCTGCGGGGCGTCGTCGGGCCCGCGGTGGTCGCGCACGAGGTCGAGCAGCGCGGTTCGCGTGAGGCCGAGCGTCTCGGTGCGCGCGCGCACCGCCTCGAGGCCGATGTGGCGGATGAGCACGTTCGTCGCGAGGTTGTCGCTCGTCGCGCCGACGAGTGCGGCGAGGTCGGCGATCGGCAGCGACGGCGACTGCAGGTGCTGCCAGATGCCCGAGTCGCCGGCCGCGTCGCGGGGAGCGCGGTCGAGCACGGTGAACGTCTCGGTGCTCGCCCCGACGAGGCGCGAGGCGATCTCGACGAGCAGCAGCACCTTGCCGATCGAGGCGGTCGGCATCACGACGTGGTCGTCGACCGAGAACAGCACCTTGCCGGTCGCGAGGTCGGTCGCGCGGGCCGAGACCTGCACCCCGGCGAGCGCGAGCTCGCCGAGCGCGGCGAACCCGCGGGCGAAGTTCTCGCCCGGCTCCTCGGTGCGGTGCTTGCCCGTGCGCAGATCGGCATGACGTGCGCGTCGCTCGGATCCCTGCGACGACGTCACCACGGTGCTTGCACGCTCTTCCTCGGACGGTCGGCGCTCCCCCACCGCAGGCCGCGGCGCGCTCGAGATGTTCGGATACTCGGACTTCGGATCTGCGACTACCAGATGGTCACCCGCTCGGCAGGGTCGAGCCAGAGGGCGTCCTCTTCAGTCACTCCGAAGCCAGTGTAGAACTCATCGATGTTGCGGACGATCTGGTTGCACCGGAACTCGTTCGGCGAGTGGGGATCGATCGCGAGCAGGCGCACCACCTCCTCGTCGCGGCCCTTCATCTGCCAGGCCTGCGCCCACGACAGGAAGAACCGCTGCACCGCCGAGTACCCGTCGATCTCGGGAGCCCCGTCGACGTCGCCGCCCTGCGAGAGCACGTACGCCTTCCACGCGATCGCGAGCCCGCCGAGGTCGCCGATGTTCTCGCCGATCGTGAGCGCGCCGTTCACGTGCGGCGCCCCGTTCGCCTCGGCCCCGCCCTGGGTGGATGCCTCGCCCGCGGCACCCTCGGACCCGGGCGCGCCGTCGGCGAGCTGGGCGGGAACGAGCGCGTCGTACTGCTCGATGAGCGCCTTCGTGCGCTCCTCGAAGGCGGCGCGGTCGTCGGCCGTCCACCAGTCGGTGAGGCGCCCGTCGCCGTCGTACTTCGACCCCTGGTCGTCGAAGCCGTGCCCGATCTCGTGTCCGATCACCGCGCCGATCGCGCCGTAGTTCGCCGCGGCGTCGCGGCCGGCGTCGAAGAACGGGAACTGCAGGATCGCCGCAGGGAACACGATCTCGTTGAAGCCGGGGTTGTAGTACGCGTTGATCGTCTGCGGGGTCATGAACCATTCGTCGCGGTCGATCGGCCCGCCGACCTTGCCGAGCTCGCGCTTGAACTCGAACTCGGCCGTCGCGCGCACGTTCCCGACGAGGTCGTCGGTGATCTCGAGGGTCGAGTAGTCGCGCCACTTCACGGGGTAGCCGATCTTCGGCGTGAACTTCGCGAGCTTGTCGAGCGCCTTCTTCTTGGTGGCCTTCCCCATCCAGTCGAGGCCCTCGATCGACTCGCGGTAGGCCGCGACGAGGTTCGCGACGAGCTCGTCCATCGCCTCCTTCGCCGCGGGCGGGAAGTGCCGTTCGACGTAGATGCGGCCGACCGCCTCGCCCATGGCGCCCTCGACGAGCGAGACCCCGCGCTTCCACCGCTCGCGCATCTGCGGCGTGCCGGTGAGCGTGCGGCCGTAGAAGTCGAAGTTGGCCTCGACGAGGTCGCTCGAGAGGTAGGCCGCGCTCGAGCGCACGACCTGCCAGGCCAGCCAGTCGCGCCAGGCGGGCAGCCGGTCCTCGGTCAGCAGCCGGCCGAGGCCCTGCACGAACGACGGCTGCCGCACGACGAGCTCGTCGAAGGCGCCCGACGGAACGCCCATCGCGTCGCGCCAGACCGACAGCCCCGAACCCGCGGGCTCGGCGCCGGGGAACGCCAGCGCCGAGGCATCCGCCCAGCTCTTCAGGTTGTAGGTCTTCTCGCTGTCGCGCGAGTCGACGTTGTTCCAGTGCACCCTCGCGATCTCGGTCTCGAGCTCGAACACGCGGGCCGCCCGCTCGGCGGCAGCGTCGAACTGCGCGAGCCGCAGCATCCGCTCGAGGTGCTCGCGGTAGGCCGCGCGGATCGGCTCGAAGCGGTCTTCGCGGAAGTAGCTCTCGTCGGGCAGGCCGATGCCGCCCTGCTCGACGAAGACGAGATAGCGCTCGGGGTCGCCCGGATCGTTGTCGACGTAGAGCTGCGCGAAGCCCGACACGCCCTGCCGCTCGAGCCGGCCGAGGGTCTCGACGAAACTGCCGATCGAGTTCACGAGCGACACCTCGAGCAGCTGGCCGGCGATCGGCGTGACCCCGAGCAGCTCGGCCCGGTCCTCGTTCATGAAGCTCGCGTAGAGGTCGCCCACCTTGCGGGCCTCGGTGCCGGGCTCGGCCTGCTGCGACTCCTCGATGATCTCGCGCACGGCCTCCTCGGCCTCCTCGTGCAGCACGTAGAAGGAGCCGTAGCGCGCCTTGTCGGCGGGGATGTCGGTGCGTTCGATCCACCTGCCGTTGACGTGCCGGAACAGGTCGTCCTGCGGGCGCACGCCCGGGTCGAGCTCGTCAAGCGTGATTCCGGAGGGCAGCGCGACGTCGGTCATGCGCAACAGCCTATGCTCGGCTTCCGGCGCATAGGCTGAGGATCGACATGAAGACGCTGCTGAACATCATCTGGCTCGTGCTCTCGGGCATCTGGCTGTTCCTGTCGTACGTGCTCGCGGGCGTCGTGATGTGCATCCTGATCGTGACGATCCCGTGGGGCATCGCGTCGTTCCGCATCGCGATGTACGCCCTGTGGCCGTTCGGCCGCACGGTCGTGCAGAAGCCGACCTCGGGCGCGTGGTCGTTCATCGGCAACGTGATCTGGGTCATCCTCGCCGGCTGGTGGCTCGCGCTCGAGCACATCGTCACGGGCCTGCTGCTCTGCATCACGATCATCGGAATCCCGCTCGGCATCGCGAACTTCAAGCTCGTGCCCGTCTCGCTCGCGCCCCTCGGCAAGGAGATCGTCGACGCCTGAGCCGTCGGCTCGCCCCCGCTCGCCCGACCCTCCTGACGGGGATGACGCGATCCAGGTCCATTCCGTTCGCCGACGGCCTCGGCCAAGATGGGGCTGGGCGCCGGGTCGGCGCGGGGCGGAGGGGCATGGCATCGGACTGGTCGGCGCCCCCGCTCGCACGATCGCTGGGCGCCGCGCTCACCCTCATGATGGTGCTCGGCGTGCTGTTCGCCGCGCTCGAGTTCGCGCTGCTCCTCCCCATCCCGCCCGAGTTCTGGGTGATCGCCCTGTTCCCCGCCGTCGCGCTCGTCTGGTTCGTCGCGGGAACGATCGCGTGGCGCCGACGGCCGAGCAGTCGCACCGGTCTGCTCATCTGGGTCGGCGGCATCTCGCTGCTCGCCGGAGGCCTGCTCAACACCGGCATCCAGTTCGGCATCGTGGTCGGCAGCGTCTTCGCGACCGTCATCGTCGCCGTCATCGTGCACCTGCTGCTCGCCTTCCCGTCCGGCCGACTGCCCGACCGGACCTCCCGCGCGATCGCGCTCGCGGGCTACTTCGTCGCGCTCGTGCTGCAGACCCCGGTCTACGTGTGGGGCATGGGCCTGTTCGCCCCCGCGATCCCGGCGAACTCGGAGCTCGCGACGATCGGCGGCGAGGTGCAGCGGTGGGCCGGGCTCGTCGTCGTCGTCGCGACGGCGGTCGTGCTCGGCATGCGGCTGCGCGCGACGTCGCCCGGCCGCCGGCGCGTGCTGGTGCCGCTCTACGGCTACGGCATGGCGTCGGTCGTGCTCATCCCGGCGAGCGCGAGCCTCGACGTCGCCCTGCCGGTGCCCGCCGTCGTCGCCGTCCAGCTCGCGCTCATCGCCGGCGTCGCCGTCGCCTTCACGGTCGGGGTGCTCGTCGGCGGCTTCGAGCGCACGGCCGAGCTCGAGGAGCTCGCGGCGTGGCTCGGCACCGAGTCCGGACGCGAGCCGCTGCGGTCCGCCATCGCGCGCGCGCTCGGCGATCCGAGCGTCGAGCTCGTCTACTGGCTGCCGGTGCGCGAGGGATTCGTCGACGAGCAGGGCATCGGCGTCGACCCGCCCGACGATCCCGGTCGCGGCTTCGCCGTCATCGAGTCCGACGGCGCCCCGGTCGGCGCGATCGTGTACGACGCCAGGCTCGTGGGCGACCAGCAGCGCGTGCAGGCCGTCGGCCGGGTCGCCGCGATCGCGATCGCGCGCGAACGGCTCACGACCGAGCTGCGAGCGAGCCAGACGGCGCTGCGGCACTCGCGCGTGCGCCTCGTCGAGGCGGCCGACCGGGAGCGCGCCCGCATCGCGAAGGACCTGCACGACGGGCTCCAGGTGCAGCTCGTGCTGCTCGCACTCGAGGCGGGGCGCATCCACGACGACGCGCAGGTCGAGGCCGTCCGCGATCGTGCGCTGCACCTGCGTCAGGGCATCGAGGAGGCGGCCGACGAGCTGCGCCGGCTCGTGCACGAGGTGATGCCGTCGGCGCTCGTCGAGCGCGGACTGGTGCTCGCCGCGGAGGACCTCGTCGACCGGATGCCGATTCCGACGACGTTGCGCGCCGAGGGACTCGACGCGCCGCTGTCGCCGACCGTCCTGAACGTCGCGTACTTCGTCGTCGCCGAGGGGCTCGCCAACACGGTCAAGCATGCGCGCGCGGCATCCGCGTCGGTCAGCCTGACCCGCGAGGGCGACGTGCTCGCCGTCGAGATCGCCGACGACGGCGTCGGCGGGACGGGCGTGCATCGCGGCCGCGGGCTCGCGGGGCTCGCCGACCGCATCGATGCGGTCGGGGGCAGGATGTCGCTGCGGAACGTCCCCGGCGGTGGCACGAGCCTCAGGGCGGAGCTGCCGTGCGGGTCGTGATCGCCGAAGACGAGACCCTGCTGCGGCAGGGGCTGCGACTGCTGCTCGAGGAGGGCGGGTTCGAGGTCGTCGCCGCGGCGGGCGATGCCGACGAGCTGCTCGGCGCCGTCGACGCGCACGGGCCCGATCTCGTGATCACCGACATCCGGATGCCGCCGTCGCACAGCGACGAGGGCCTGCGAGCGGCCCTCCGCATCCGGAGCGAGCGCCCCGACATCGCGATCGTCGTGCTCTCGCAGTACGTGCAGCGGCGCTACGCGCTCGAGCTGCTCGGGGGCGAGGCATCCAGGATCGGGTACCTGCTGAAGCAGCGGATCGCCGATGTCGGCGCGTTCCGCGACGACCTCCGCCGCGTCGCCGAGGGCGGCACGGCGCTCGACCCCGAGGTGGTCGCGGTGCTCATCTCGCGCGCCGGGCGCGGCGGCGGCGACGTGCGGCGACTCACGCGCCGCCAGCGCGAGGTGCTCGCCTACATGGCGGAAGGTCGGAGCAACGCCTGGATCGGGCAACGGCTCGTGCTCACCGAGAAGGCGATCGTGCAGCACACCTCGGGCATCTACGACGCGCTCGGGCTGCCCGTCACGGCCGACGATCACCGCCGGGTGCTCGCGGTGATCCGGTACCTCGACGGCGCGGCCGACTGAGCGAGGCGTCGCGAGGCCCCGACCCCCGTTCTGGGTGCCGCCGCCGCGGCGAATGGCGACATGGGTCCATGTCGGCGGCGGCGACGCGCGAGGAGAGTGTGCGATGCGCGCCCCTACGCGAGCCACTCCCGGAAGGATCATCCATGGCTCTGTCGACCTCCGTCCAGATGACGAACGCCGCGCTCAGCGCGGTGCGCACCGCCGACCGCGTCTCGCCCGCACTCGCCGCGGGCATCGCCGGCCCCATGTTCGAGCGCACGCGCCCGTCGCGCGTCGTGCATCCGAGCGAGCAGCCCGTGCACCTCGCCGCCGAGCGGCACCCGCTGCCGCTGCCGCACGGCGACGGCGTGCTCTACGAATGGGGCACGGGCCCCCGCACCGTTCTGCTGGTGCACGGCTGGCGCGGCCGCGCCTCGCAGTTCGCGCCGATCATCCGCGAGCTGCGCGCCGCGGGCTTCCACCTCGTCGCATTCGACGCACCGGCGCACGGCGACGCGGCGGGCCGGCGCACCGACATCCGTTCGTGGGTGGAGGCGATCAACCGGCTGCACCTCGAGTACGGCCGCTTCGAGGCGATCATCGGCCACTCGCTCGGCGCGCTCACGACGATGACCGCGGTGCGCGACGGCGTCTCGACGCGCGGTGTCGTCGGGCTCGCGCCGATGTCGTCGGGCCGCTACCTGTTCGACGCCTTCGCGCACGGCGTCGGTCTCAGCGAGCAGGCCGCCGCGATCCAGCGCGAGCGCTACACCCGGCGGGTCTTCCCCGACGCGTCCGACCCGTGGCGTCGTTTCGACACGCTCGCCGCACCGCTGCCGGCGTCGGTCGAGCTGCTGCTGCTGCACGACCGTGAAGACCGCGAGATCGACGCCGCGCAGAGCGAGCTGCTGCACGCAGCGCACGGCGACCGGTCGAGGATGCTGCTGTCCAGCGGATCCGGTCACGTCAGGCTGCTCGGGGCCGACCGCACGCTCGACGCCGTCACGGCCTTCGTCGGCGGCGGCGTCGCCGCGGTCGACCGCATCGAGCGGGGCGAGGAGCGGAGCGTGCGCACCGCCGCGTGAGCCGGGCCGGCGCGCAGCCCGAGCGCCGCGCCGGTTCCCGAAGACGACCGGATGCCGGAGCGCCCCGGCCGGCATCCGGTCGTGTCACCGGCCCGACGTAGGCTCGAGGGCACATGAATCGCTCCGACGCCTCCGAACCGGGCACCGCCGGCACCACGGGCTCGTCGACCGACCCGACCGACCCCGCCGCGAGCTCCGCGGCCGCACGGTCGGCGGGGCGCGCCGTCGACCGCGACATCCTCCGCCTCGCGATTCCCGCGCTCGGCGCGCTCATCGCCGAACCGCTGTTCCTGCTGGCCGACACGGCGATGGTCGGCCACCTCGGTGCGGAGCCCCTCGCCGGGCTCGGGCTCGCGAGCGCGGTGCTGCAGACGATCATCGGGCTGATGGTGTTCCTCGCCTACGCCACGACGCCCGCGGTCGCCCGCAGGCTCGGCGCCGGCGACCTGCGCGGCGCGGTCGCGTCGGGCATCGACGGGCTCTGGCTCGCCCTCGGCATCGGCATCGTGCTCGCCGTCGGCGGGTGGTTCGCGGCACCGTGGCTCGTGGGGCTGTTCGGGGCGACGAGCGAAGTCACGGCCGAGGCATCCACGTACCTGTCGATCTCGATGGGCGGCCTGCCGGCGATGCTGATCGTGTTCGCGGCGACCGGACTCCTGCGCGGCCTGCAGGACACGAAGACCCCGCTCTGGGTCGCGGGCATCGGCTTCGCCGTCAACATCGCGCTCAACTACGTGTTCATCTACGTCGCGGGGTGGGGCATCGCGGGCTCGGCCGTCGGCACGGTGATCGCGCAGTGGGGCATGGTCGTCGTCTACCTCGTCGTCGTCGCGACGCACGCGCGCCGGGCGGGGGCGAGCCCGTGGCCCCACCACGCCGGGGTGCTGCGCGGGGCGAAGTCGGGCGGCTGGCTGTTCGTGCGCACCGCGAGCCTGCGCGTCGCGCTGCTGCTCGCCACCTGGGCGGCGACCTCGCTCGGGTCGAACGAGCTCGCCGCGTTCCAGGTCGCGATGACGATCTACTTCACGCTCGGTTTCGCGCTCGACGCGCTCGCGATCGCCGCACAGGCCCTCGTCGGGCGAGGGCTCGGCGCCGGCGACGTCACGGCCGTCCGGCGCGTGCTGCGACGCTGCATCGAGTGGGGCATCGGGTCGGGTGCGGCCATCGGGGCGCTGCTCATCGCGCTCGCCTGGGTGCTGCCCGGGCTGTTCACGAGCTCGGCCGAGGTGGCCGCCCTGCTGCCGCCGGCGCTCGTCGTGCTCGGCCTGTCGGCACCGCTCGGCGGCCTCGTCTTCGTGCTCGACGGCGTGCTCATCGGCGCCGGCGACGCCCGCTACCTCGCCTGGACGGGCCTCGTGAACCTCGCCGTGTTCGTGCCGCTCGCCCTCGGCGTCGCGTCGGTGGCCCCGCCGGGTGCCGCGGGGCCCGCCTGGCTCATGGCGGCGTTCGCCATCGGCTACCTGGCGGCGCGCGCGGTGACCCTCGGGCTCCGGGCGCGCGGCGAGCGGTGGATGGTCACGGGCGCGCCCGCCTGACCTCGACCGGGCCGGTCACGCCCGCTGCCCCGCTGAAGGAGGTTCTCGCGCGAGAACGAGGTTGCAACTCGCTTCAGGCGCGACGACTCACCTCAGGCGCATCGAGACGACCGCGGGTCTACCCGACCGACGCACCGAGCCACTCGCGCGCGGCGGCGACGAGGGCCGCGACGCCGCTCTCGAGGGTCGGGTCGATGACCGGCGCGAACTTCGGCGAGTGGTTCGAGGGCAGGTTCTCGGGCAGTCGCCCCGCGGCGAGCGCGGCCGGGTCGAACAGCGACGGGTCGAATCCGCCGAGGAACCAGTAGACGAGCGGCACGCCCGCGGCGGTCGCGAAGACGCCGACGTCCTCGCTGCCCGAGACGACGCCCGGGTCGAACACCCGCCCCTCGCCGAGCGCACGGCGCAGCGCCGCGGCGGTGCGCTCCGAGGCATCCGCGTCGTTGACGGTGGCCGGGAACCGCGCGCCGTAGTCGAAGTGGGGGTCACGAGGGGCGCCCGAGGCGGCCGCTTCGCCCGTCGCGATGCGCTCGATCGCGGTGAGCACCTTCGTGCGCACCGACTCGTCGAAGCTGCGCACGTTGATGCCGAGCATCGCCTCGGACGGGATGATGTTGTGCTTCGTGCCGGCGTGCAACTGCCCGACGGTGACGACGGCGGCATCGGTCGCGGCGATCTCGCGGGCGACGACCCCCTGCAGCCGCACGGTGATCGCCGCGGCGAGCAGCACCGGGTCGATCGTCGCCTCGGGGCGCGAGCCGTGGCCGCCGACGCCGTGCACGCGCACCGTCAGCTCGTCGGCCGCCGCCATCGCGACGCCGGCGTGCACGCCCGCGAATCCCGCGGGCAGCGGGGCGACGTGCTGGCCCAGCACGATGTCGGGCCGGGGCACGCGGTCGAAGAGGCCGTCGGCGACCATCGACTCGGCACCGCCGCCGAGCTCTTCGGCGGGCTGGAAGACGACGACGAGCGCGCCCGACCACCGGGAGCGCTCGGCGGCCATCCGTTCGGCCGCACCGAGCAGGCACGTCACGTGCACGTCGTGGCCGCATGCGTGCATCACCGGCACGTCGTTGCCGTCGGCGTCCGTCCCGCGTGCGGTGCTGGCGTATGGCAGTCCGGTGTCCTCGAGCACGGGCAGCGCGTCCATGTCGGCGCGCAGCAGCACCGTCGGGCCGGCGCCGTTCGCGAGCACGCCCGCGACGCCGGTGGTGCCGAGCCCCGTCACGACGTCGAAACCGAGCCCGGTCAGGGTCTCCGCGACGATGGCGGCGGTGCGGTGCTCCTGGAACGAGAGTTCGGGGTTGGCGTGCAGGTCGCGGTAGATCGCTGCGAGGTCGAGGCTCATGCGGTCAGCCTACGACCGGCCCTCGCTCTGCCCTCAGCGGGCGGGCGGCGGGGCGGTCGTGTCGCCGACGTGCAGGGTGCTCGTGAAGCAGACCGACTCGGGCGACTCGCCCGCGAGCAGGCTCACGACCGCCTCGCCGGCGGCCCGCCCCTTCGCGACCGACGGCTGCGAGAGCGTCGTCAGGTCGTGCTGCAGCCCGTCGACGCGGATGCCGTCGAACCCGATGACGCTGAGCTCGGCCGGCACGGCGATGCCGAGCTCCTCGGCGGCGCGGATCACGCCGGCCGCGAGCAGGTCGCTCTGCGCGATGATCGCAGTCGGACGCGTCGCGGGGTCGGCGAGCAGCGCGCGGGCGGCCTCGAGGCCCTCTTCGATCGAGCTCGCCCCGGCGACCTGGCCGGTGATGTCGGGGAAGATCTCGCGGGCCCCCGCGAGCCGGTCGCGTGCGGTCGCCGCGGTGCCCGACTGCTCGAGCTCGGGGGTGAGCGGCCCGCGCGTTCGCGCCGCGTCGAAGGGCAGCGTCACGAGTGCGACGCGCGTGTGCCCGAGCTTGCGCAGGTAGTCGGCGCCCCGCCGGGTGGCCTGGTGGTTGTCGATCGAGATCTCGGGCAGGCCCTCGCCGGTGTCGCCCTCGATGGCGACGGCGGGGATGCCTCGGCGCCGGAGCGCCTCGATCGACACCGCCAGTCGCGGGCTGCACCCGATGAGCACGACCGCATCGACGGGGGCGCTCTCGATGTTGACGGCGTTCTCGCCGGGTTCGCCGGTGTCGGTGAGCAGCAGCAGGCCGGCGCCGAGCGGGGCGATGCCCTCGGTGATGCCGTCGAGCATCTGGATCTTCACCGGGTCGAGGAACGCCGCTCGCACCCGCTCCTCGAGCACGACGCCGACGATGCCCGACCGCCCCTGCCGCAGCGAGCGGGCGCGCGGGTCGGGCCCGCCGTAGCCGAGCGCGGCGGCCGCGTCGAGCACGCGCTGCTTCGTCGCGTCCGAGACGGGGCCGGACCCGCTGAATGCGAGCGAGGCCGTCGACGCGGAGACGCCGGCCTTCGCGGCGACGTCGGCGAGCGTCGGCCGGGAGGCGGCCGGGGCTGCGGGTTCGGGCTGCATGCGCCCGATTCTAGGCCGAATCGATTCGAAGACGTCCGGGCCCGCCGCCGCACCGCGTCGCGACGGCGGCGTCAGGCCTGCTCCGAGAGTTCCTTCACCTTCGCGACGAGCGTGTCCCACATCGCCTTCGAGTGCTGCGCGGCCTCGGCCGTCGGATTGTTGTCCTGGGTGAGCGTCAGCTCGGTCGCCCCGCCGGCATCTCGCAGGGCCCAGGTCAGGGTGTGGTGGTGCTCGGGCGCATCGGCCTCGCCGCTCAGCGGGCTGAAGTGGGTGTGCACGAGGCGCTCGGGCGGTGCGAACTCGAGCACGACGCCGTGGTCCTCGTAGGGCTTCCCCTCCCAGACTCCGCGCCAGCGGATCGGGCCGCCCACCGACCAATCGGTCACGAGCTCGGTGCCGAACATGAACTCACGCGCCGCGGCCGGGTCGGTCACCACCGCCCAGACGCGCTCGCGCGGCGCGTCGATCGTGATGCTCGAGACCGCATCGAAGTGCCCAGCCATCATCGTCTCCCCTCGCTTCGTCGCCGAACGGCGATCTCCGCTCATGGTTCGGGATTCAGGCTACGCCGGGCCGATCGCGCCGGTCTTGCAGATACGCGACACCGGCGGCGCCGGCCTCAGCCCGCCGCGACGGCGTCGCGCGCCTCGGCGAACGCGGCCACGCAGCGGCGGATCTCGTCGTCGGAGTGCGCCGCCGAGAGCTGCACGCGGATGCGCGCCGCGCCCTTCGGCACGACCGGGTACGAGAAGGCCGTGACGAACACGCCGCGCTCCTGCAGCGCGTCGGCGATGCGCGCGGTGAGCGCGGCGTCGCCGAACATGACGGGCACGATCGGGTGCTCGCCCGGCAGCAGCTCGAACCCCGCGGCATCCATGAGCTCGCGGAAGAGGGCCGCGTTCGCGTTCAGCCGCGTGCGCAGCTCGCCCGAGGAGGCGAGCAGCGACAGCGCCTCGAGCGTGCCGGCGACGATCGCGGGCGCGAGCGTGTTCGAGAACAGGTACGGGCGGGCGCGCTGGCGCAGCAGGTCGACGATCTCCTGGCGGGCCGCGACGTAGCCGCCCGACGCGCCGCCGAGCGCCTTGCCGAAGGTGCCGGTCGTGATGTCGACCCGGCCCTCGACGCCGCAGTACTCGGGCGTGCCGCGACCGCCTGCGCCGACGAAGCCGACGGCGTGCGAGTCGTCGACGAAGACGAGCGCGCCGTACCGGTCGGCGAGGTCGCAGATCTCCCGCAGCGGTGCGATGTAGCCGTCCATCGAGAAGACGCCGTCGGTCACGATCACCGTGCGGCGGGCACCGGATGCCTCGACCAGGCGGGCCTCGAGGTCGGCGAGGTCGCGGTTCTTGTACCGGAACCGCTGCGCCTTCGAGAGCCGGATGCCGTCGATGATCGACGCGTGGTTGAGCTCGTCGGAGATGATCGCGTCGTCGGGACCGAACAGGGTCTCGAAGACCCCGCCGTTCGCGTCGAAGCACGACGAGAAGAGGATCGTGTCGTCGTAGCCGAGGAACTCGGACACCCGCCGCTCGAGCTCGAGGTGCTGCTCCTGCGTGCCGCAGATGAACCGCACGCTCGCCATGCCGTAGCCCCACTCGTCGAGGCCGCGGTGCGCGGCGGCGACGATGCGGGGGTCGTCGGCGAGGCCGAGGTAGTTGTTGGCGCAGAAGTTGAGCACCTCGCGGCCGGCGACCTCGATCTCGGAGGACTGCGGGCCCCGGATGCCGCGTTCGCGCTTGGTGAGGCCCGCGGCCTCGATCTCGTCGAGTTCCGCGCGCAGCTGCGCCTTCACGTCTCCGTACATCTCAGACCTCCGTCCAGTCGAGGATGACCTTGCCGACGCCGCCAGAGGCGGCCACGTCGAACGCCTGCCGCCAGTCGCGTGCGGCGAAGCGGTCGCTGATGATCGACGCCACGCGCGAGCGCAGCTCGCTCGAGGTCTGCAGCATCGCCGACATCGAGTTCCAGGTCTCGAACATCTCACGGCCGTAGATGCCCTTGAGGGTCAGCATGTGGGTCACGACCTTGCCCCAGTCGATCGCATAGGGCTCGGAGGGCAGGCCGAGCATCGCGATGCGGCCGCCGTGGTTCATGTTCTCGATCATCTCGGGCAGCGCCTTCGGCGACCCGCTCATCTCGAAGCCGACGTCGAAGCCCTCGCGCATGCCGAGCCGCGACTGCACCTCGCGCACGCGCTCCTTCGAGACGTCCACGACCGCGTCGGCGCCCATCTCCATCGCCAGCGAGAGCCGCGACGGCGAGACATCCGAGGCGACGATGAACCGCGCGCCGACGTGGCGGGCGACCGCGATCGACATGAGGCCGATCGGGCCGCAACCCGTGACGAGCACGTCTTCGCCGACGACCGAGAAGGCGAGGGCGGTGTGCACGGCATTGCCGAACGGGTCGAAGATCGCGCCGACCTCGGGGTCGACGGGCGAGTGGTGCACCCACACGTTCTCGCCCGGGATCACCACGTACTCGGCGAACGCGCCGTCGCGGTGGAGGCCCACGCCCTGCGTGCGGATGCACATCTGACGGCGGCCGGCACGGCAGTTGCGGCACATCCCGCAGACGACGTGCCCCTCGCCCGACACGCGGTCGCCGACGGCGACGTCGTGCACGAGCTCGCCGACCTCGACGACCTCGCCGTAGAACTCGTGACCGGGGATCAGCGGAGTGCGGATCTCGGACGCGGCCCAGTCGTCCCACTTCTCGATGTGCAGGTCGGTGCCGCAGATTCCGGTGCGCAGCACCCGGATCTTCACGTCGGCGGGACCGGGCTCGGGCTCGGGCCGCTCGACGAACTCGAAACCGGCGCCCGGGGCGGCTTTGTAGAGGGCCTTCATCGCTTCGAAAACTCCGTTGTTCGGCGCACGAACCGCTGGGTGCGGCGGCTCATGCGAGTGGTCCGGTGGGTGCGCCGGATGACTCAGCCATCGTACCGGCGCGAGGTCGGGGTCGGCGGCGGGACGCCTCAGGCCGGCGTCGCGGCCGGCTCGACCTGCCCGGCCTCGAAGTACGCGACGAGTGCGGGGTCGAGCGGCGGCACCTCGAGCGTGCCGCCGTCGCTGCGCAGCGACTCCGTCGCCCGGATGCCGACGGCGACCGCCTCGCGGGCTGCGACCGGCGAGGTCTCGGTGAGGCCGCCGTCGCGCACGAAGCGGAGGAACTCGGCGACGAGCAGCGCGTCGGCGCCGTCGTGCCCCACGTCCTCGGGCGACTCGGGCACGATGAAGGTCTCGTCGGCAGGCGCCGCGCCCTGGTGGCGGCGGTTCCAGAGGCCGACCTCGGAGCCCGAGACGTCGCCGAAGTTCTCGATGCGGCCCTCGGTGCCGATGACGGTGTAGTTGCGCCAGTAGTCGGGCGTGAAGTGGCACTGCTGGTAGCTCGCGAGCACGCCGTTGCCGAGCCGCATGTTGACCATCGAGATGTCCTCGACGTCGATCACCGGGTTCAGCCCGGTCTGCGCGGTCGGCGGCCAGTTGTCGAGGCTGAACCAGTCGCGCATCCGCTCGCCCGCGCGGTCGCGCCGGTCGTCGATGTCGCCGTAGACGCTGAGCGAGCCCATGGCCTGCACCTCGGTCGTGTAGGCGCCCGCGAGCCAGTGGATGACGTCGAGGTCGTGCGCGCCCTTCTGCAGCAGCAGGCCCGTGGTCTTCTCGCGCTCGGCGTGCCAGTCCTTGAAGTAGAAGTCGCCGCCGTTGCCGACGAAGTGGCGGCACCAGATCGCCTTGACCTCGCCGATGCGGCCCTCGAGGATCAGCCGGCGCATGAGGAGCACGACCGACATGTGGCGCATGTTGTGGCCGACGTAGAGCCGGGTGCCGGTGCGGCGGGCGGTCTCGAGGATCGCGTCGGCGTCCTCGACGGTCACGGCGAGCGGCTTCTCGCAGAAGACGGGCACCCCCGCCTCGAGCGCCGCGATCGCGACCGACGCGTGCTGGTGGTCGGGGGTCAGCACCATCACCGCGTCGACGCCGCTCGCGAGCAGCTCGTCGAGCGAGTCGGTGACGGTCGCCTCGGGCAGCGCCGCACGCGCCTCCGCGCGCGAGCGCTCGGACAGGTCGCAGACGCCCGTCACGCGGGAGCCCCGTCCGGGCCGGTGCGCCTCGTGCACGAGGGTCGCGCGCGCGCCGAAGCCGACGATGCCGATGTTCAGATCCACGGGGTGGTGCTCCTTCGAGTCTTCCTGCGCGAGTTCGCGTCGCAGGGGGTCACAGCGTGCGCACCGCGCGCGGCGGTGCGTCCAGATCGGTCGAGCCGCCCGGGACGAGCGACCAGGGGAATTCGTGCAGGCGGGGCTCGGTCGCGCCCGAGTCGAGGGCTCGCGCGACGATGATCTCGGCCTGCCTGCGATAGAAGTCCGTCGGGCCGACGGTGGTGAGGGTCGGGGCGATCGACTGCGCGTCGGGGGTGTTGCCGACGCCGATCACGGCGACGTCGTGCGGCACCCTGAGGCCCAGCATGTGCGCCGCGTTGATCGCCGCGATCGCGGCGAAGTCGGTCGTCGCGTAGATCGCCGTGGGGCGGTCGTCGCGCGAGAGCAGGGCGACCGCCGCGGCGAACGCGCTCGCCTGCGTGTTCGCGTAGGTCGCGGTGTGCTCGGGCACCACGGGCAGCCCGCGCTCGCGCATGCGAGCGAGGTACGGGGTGTACCGCGAGTGCTCGGGTGCACGCACGGCGTCCTCGGCCACGAGGCATCCGATCGCGGTGTGCCGTTCGAGCAGGTGGTCCATCGCGAGGTAGCAGCCGGGGATCGCGTCGGAGCGGATCACGTCGTAGCCGTCGGGCTCGAGCGTCTCGCTGAAGACGACGAGCCGCTGGCCGCGTTCGGCGAGCGCCTGCAGGTGGCGCCTGACCTCGTCGCTGCCGACCGCGGCGTCGAGGTAGGCGACGTCGCTCTCGACCCGTTCGAGCGCGGCGTACCAGTCGCCGTCGGCCAGGATCAGCGTCGTGAGGCCGTGCCGGTTCGCCTCGTCGTTGACCGCGGCCGCGACGGCGAGCGACCACGGGTCGCTCAGCATGTGCAGCGAGAGCTGCACGGTGTCGCTGCGGCCGGTGCGAATCGTGCGGGCGGCGCGGTTGGGCCGGTAGTTCAGCTGCTCGGCGGCCTCGAGCACGCGCTTGGCCGTCGCCTCGGCGACGCCCGAGCCGCCGCCGGAGCGGCCCGAGAACACGTACGACACCGTCGCCGTCGAGACGCCGGCGAGCTCGGCGACCATCCGCAGCGTGGGGCGGCGGCGCACGTTCGTGCCCCCTGCCGGGCCGGAGCTTCCGTGCGCCGTCGAGCCTCCCGCATTCGCCCGCACCATCACGTCACCCCTTCGTTCCCGAGAACGCGATGCCCTGGATGAACTGCTTCTGCAGGATCATGAAGGTGACCAGCATGGGCAGCGTCGCCAGCAGTGCGCCCGCCATCAGCACAGGGTAGTCAGTGCCGTGCAGGCCGACGAGCTGCGACAGGCCCACCGAGAGCGGCATCTTCTCGGGGTCGGTCGTGACCACGAGGGGCCACAGCAGGTCGTTCCACGACCACAGCACCGTGAACACCGTGAGGGCGACGATGCCGGGCTTGGCGAGCGGCACCATCACGCGCCAGAACGTCTGCCAGGGGTTCGCACCGTCGATGCGGGCCGCCTCCTCGAGCTCGGCCGGCATCGACATGAAGAACTGCCGCATGAGGAAGGTGCCGAAGGCGCTGAAGATGCCGGGCACGATGAGCGCCTGCAGGGTGTTGAGCCAGCCCAGGTTCTGGATGATCTCGTACTGCGGCAGCAGGTAGAGCTGCGAGGGCACCATGAGCACCGAGAGGAACAGCACGAAGACGACGTTGCGGCCCCTGAAGGGGATGCGCGCGAAGGCGTAGCCCGCCATCGTGCACAGCACCACCTGGCCGAGGGTGCGGCCGACGGTGAGCAGCACCGAGTTGAGGAACATCTGGCCGAACGGCATCGACTCGAAGACCTCGGCGAAGTTCGTCCACACCCACGGATCGGGGAACACCACGGGCGGCACCTGCACCGAGTCCTGGAACGTCTTGAACGCGGTCAGCGTCTGCCACACGAACGGGAAGACCATGAGCACCGCGCCGCCGGCGAGCAGCAGGTGCACGACCCAGTGGCCGCGGTTGCGGCCGCCGCGGGTGCGGGCGGGGCGAGGGGCGGATGCCTCGGGCGGGGCGCCCGTCATGGCACGGGTGTCGACGGCGAGGTCACTCATAGTGCACCCACTTCTTCTGCAGACGGAACTGCACGACCGTCAGGATGAGGATGATGATGAGCAGCAGGAACGCGATCGCGGCCGCGTACCCCTGCTGGTTGTCGAGGAAGCCCGCCTCGTAGAAGAGGTAGACGATCGTGCGGGTGCTCGGCATCGCGGGGTTCGACCGGCCGAGCATCATGTAGATGAGGTCGAAGACCTGCAGCGCGCCGATCACGCTGATGACGCTCACGAAGAAGATGCTGGGGCTCAGCAGCGGGATCGTGATCGAGAAGAACTTGCGCATCGGACCGGCGCCGTCGAGGTCTGCGGCCTCCATCACCGTGTCGGGGATGCTCTGCAGGCCCGCGAGGAAGATGACGATGTTGGTGCCGAGGCCGGCCCAGATGCCGACGACCGCGATGGCGACGAGGGCGGTGTTCGGGTCGGTGAGCCAGCTCTTGCCCTCGATGCCGAACACCGCGAGCGCCGCGTTGAGCACGCCGTAGTCGCCGTTGTAGATCATGCGCCAGACGAGCGCGATCGCCGCGGGCATCGTCACGACGGGGATGAAGTAGAGGGTGCGGTACACGCCGCGCCCGCGGAGCCCGGTGGTGTTGAGCAGCGCGGCGATGGCGATGGCGATCGGGATGCCGACGAGCGCGATCACGGTGTAGACCGCGGTGTTGCGGAGCGCCCCGATGAGCTCCGGGTCCTGGAAGAGGCGGACGTAGTTGTCGAGGCCGACGAACTGGGAGCCGCCGAACGGGCCCGACTCCGTGAACGACATCAGGAAGGTGCGCACGGTCGGCCACAGGTAGAACGCGAGGAGGCCTGCGGCGGTCGGACCGATGAAGAGCAGCGCCCACCACGGCGACTGCCCGGGACCCCGGCCGCGTCGCCGCCCCCGGCCGGGAGCGGCCTCGGGCCGCTCCCGGTCGAGTTCGGAGATCGGCGCGCTCGTGCGCTGCGCGATCAGGTCGGACATGGGATTACTCCGACTCCGCGTCCAGCGCGGCCTGCATCTGCTCGGCGAGCTGCTGGAGGCCCTCCTCCGGCGAGACCGTGCCGGCCCAGACCTGCGCGAGGACCTCGCTCTCGATCGACGTCCACGCCGAGGTGTTCTTCGAGACGGGGTAGGCGACGGCCGTGTCGAGCGCGTCGATGTAGACCTGCAGGTCGTACTGCGGGAGCGCGTCGACCCACGCCTGCTGGGTGCCGTTGAAGGCCGGGATGACCGTGCCGGTCTCCGCCTGGATCTCGGCGGCCTGCTCCGAGCTCGCGAAGGCGGCGAACTGCTTCGCGACGTCGACGTGCTCGCTCTTGGCGTTGGCGACGTTGCCGATGCCGTGGATGACGCTCTGGTTGCCGGTGGCGCCCTCGGCGAGCGGCGCGACGTCGACCTTGTCGGCGATGTCGGCGTTGTCGGCGTACGCGACCGCGGCCCATGAGCCGTTCTGGAACATGGCGACCTTGCCCGAGAGGAAGAAGTCCTCGGGGTTCGTGTCGGTCATCTGCTGGGCCGTCGGTGAGGAGCCGGCCTCGATGAGGTCGGTCCAGAGCTCGATGCCGGCGAGGGCCTCGGGCGACCCGTAGCCCGACTCGGTACCGTCGGCGTCGATGACCTCGCCGCCCGCCTGGGCGATCGAGTTGTAGAAGTTCTCCTGGCCGTACTGGCTCGCGGCGATGCCGTACTGGCCCTTCGCCGGGTCGGTCAGCTTCGCGGCGGCGGCCTTCAGGTCGTCCCAGGTCCAGCCGGCCTCGGGGTAGGCGACGCCCGCCGCGTCGAAGAGCTCCTTGTTGTACCAGAGCGCGACGGTGTCGAAGTCCTTGGGCGCACCGTAGAGCGCGCCGTCGTAGGTGTACAGGTCGATGAGGCCCTGCGGGTAGTCGGCGGCGTCGATCCCCTGGTCGTCGAGGGGCGCGAGCACGCCGTTCGACGCGTAGAGCTGGAAGTTCGGACCGTTCATCCAGAACACGTCGGGCGCCGATCCGCCCGACACCGAGGTCTGGAGCTTCGTGAAGTACTCCTTGTACGGCGTGAGCTGGATGTCGACCGTCACGTTCGGGTGCTCCTCGGTGAACGCCGCGGCGATCTCCTCCATCGCGGGCTGCTGGTTCTCGTCCCAGATCCCGTACGTGATGGTGACGTCCTCGCCGTCGCCTCCGTTCGAACCCGAGCCGCTGCAGGCGCTCATCGCGAGCGCCGCGGTCGCGGCCACGGCCAGCGCGGCGGCACCGCGGCGGGTGATTGCACGTCGAAGCATCCGATCCTCCTTTGGATCTGTCTCTCTGGTGAAGGGTGCGGGTGCGGAGCCCGCGAGTGTTAATCGTTTAGCTAAACGATTAACACGTGACTGTAGGGGAGGCCGGAGGCCGACGCAAGCGCGAGCCGCCGATTGCGGACGATCGGCTCGGCCGCGGCTTGCGGGCGATCCCGCGGGCGGCTAGGGTTCTCGACGAGTCGAATCGATTCGACTCGTCCGATCGCCCACCGGAACCCCACCGCCGACCTGAGAAGCAGCACCGACCATGACCGAGACCTCCGGCAACGCCGCGCCGACGACGCGCCCCGCTCACGAGCTCGTCGCCTGGCGCAACGCGATCTTCGCGATCTTCTTCCTCTCGGGGCTCAGCATGGCGAGCTGGGTCGCGCGCATCCCCGCGATCCGCGACGACACCGGGCTCAGCACCCAGGGCGTCGGGCTCGTCATCCTCGGCGGCTCGATCGGCTCGATCCTCGGTCTCGTCGCGGCCCCCTGGCTGCTCGCGCGCCTGGGCGCCCGCCTCGGCATGATCGCCGCACTCGTGACCGTCTCGGTCGGGCTCGTGTTCGTCGGCGTCGGCGGCTCCCTGCTGCCCGCCGTGCCCCTCGTCGTCATCGGGCTCGTGCTCTTCGGCCTCGGCAACGGCGCGGTCGACGTGATGATGAACGTCGAGGGCGCCGAGGCCGAGCGCGAGATCGGCCGCACGGTGATGCCGCTCATGCACGCGTTCTTCTCGTTCGGCACGGTCGCGGGTGCCGCGGTCGCCGCCGCCGCGTCGGCGATCGACGTGCCGGTGTCGATGCACCTCGGCGTGATGGCACTGCTCATCGCCGCCAGCATCCTCGTGGCCGTGCGCTACGTGCCGCTGCGCGCCGAGGTCGGCGACGACACGCACGCCGGCGGACCCCGGCCGCCGTGGACCGAGCGGCTCAAGGCGAACCTCGCCGTGTGGGGCGACGTGCGGCTGCTGCTCATCGGCGTCATCATGCTCGGCATGTCGTTCGCCGAGGGCTCGGCCAACGACTGGCTCGCCCTCGCCGTCGTCGACGGCCACGGCTTCGACGCCACCACCGGCGCGCTCATGTTCGGCGTTTTCACGGTCTCGATCACGGCCGGCCGGGTCGTCGGCGGTCCGATCCTCGACCGGTTCGGGCGCGTGCCCGTGCTGCGCACGCTCGCGATCATCGGCATCGCCGGGCTCTCGCTCTTCATCTTCGGCACCGAGACGTGGATGCTCGTCGTGGGCACCGTGCTGTGGGGCCTCGGCTCGTCGCTCGGGTTCCCGGTCGGCATGTCGGCCGCGGCCGACCACCCGACCGACTCGGCGGCGCGCGTGAGCGCCGTCGCGATCATCGGCTACTGCGCCTTCCTTGCCGGGCCACCGCTGCTCGGCTTCATCGGGCAGCACTTCGGCATCCTCAACGCGCTCCTCGTGATCCTCGTGCTGCTCGTGCTCTCGGCGCTGGCGGCGCCGGCCGCCCGCGAGCAGACGCGGCCCGCGGCATCCGGCTCGCAGGCCTGACCGTGACCTGCGCGCCCGCGCGCCCCCGCCGGTAAACTCGTCGGGTGCGTCTCGTCATCGCCCGCTGCTCCGTCGATTACGCGGGGCGGCTGCAAGCCCACCTCCCGCTGGCCACCCGGCTGCTGATGGTGAAGGGCGACGGCAGCCTGCTGGTGCATTCCGACGGCGGCAGCTACAAGCCCCTCAACTGGATGAGCCCGCCGTGCACACTCGAGACGGCCGAGCCCGACGACGAGCAGCGCGAGGCCGGCATCGCCGAACTCTGGACGGTCACGCACAAGAAGACCGCCGACCGCCTCATCGTCTCGATCCACGAGGTGCTGCACGACACCTCGCACGAGCTCGGCATCGACCCCGGCCTCCAGAAGGACGGCGTCGAGGCGCACCTGCAGAAGCTGCTCGCCGAGCAGATCGAACTGCTCGGCGAGGGACACCGGCTGGTGCGCCGCGAGTACATGACGGCGATCGGCCCGGTCGACATCCTGGCGACGGATGCCTCGGGCGCGAGCGTCGCGGTCGAGCTGAAGCGACGCGGCGACATCGACGGCGTCGAGCAGCTCACCCGCTATCTCGAGCTCATGAACCGCGACCCGCTGCTCGCGCCGGTGTCTGGCGTGTTCGCCGCGCAGGAGATCAAGCCGCAGGCGCGCACGCTCGCCGAGGACCGCGGCATCCGCTGCCTCGTGCTCGACTACGACGCCATGCGCGGCGTCGACGACGGGCATGCTCGGCTGTTCTGACGACGGACTGCGTCGGCCGCGTCTGGACTGGGACGCTTGACCCAGTTTCCTGAGCGCGGGCTGCCGGTTCTCTGTGATCCCGCGGCGATGCGAGCAATGCTCGCATTCGATGACCCTAGGATGTCACGGTGACCTCCCCCGCACCCATGCTCACCCGCACCTGGTCGGCGGTGCTCTTCGACCTCGACGGCACCATCATCGACTCGGCCGCCGACATCACCGCCTCGCTCGCGCACACGTTCTCCACGCTCGGGCTGCCCGTTCCCGACGACGCGACGCTGCGCTCGTACGTGGGCCCGCCGCTGACGGAGGTGTTCGGCGCCGGCCACGGCCTCGAGGACGCGCTGGCCGAGGAGGCCGTCGCGACGTATCGCGCGCACTACGCCGACCACGTGCTGTCGTCGCCGGTGTTCCCCGGCGTGCGGGGCCTCCTCGAGCGGCTGCACGCCGCGGGCGTGCCCGTTGCGCTGGCCACGTCGAAGCCCGAGCACACCGCACGCGCGGTGCTCGACAACGCCGGGCTCAGCGAGTACTTCACCGTGATCACCGGGGCCACCACCGACGGCACCCGCGCCACGAAGACGGCCGTCGTCGCCGAGGCGCTCCGCCGCCTGCAGGCGGAGGGCGTCGACACGTCGCAGTCGGTGATGGTGGGCGACCGCAGCCACGACACGATCGGCGCGCTCGCGAACGGCGTTCCGACCATCCTCGTCGAGTGGGGGTACGGCTCGCCCGCCGAGGCCGACGACGCCATGGCGATCGTGCATTCGACCGACCAGCTGCGCGGCCTGCTCGTCGGGTAGCGAGGCGACGTTCGAGCCCCTTCGCACTCCCACCGGGATCGTGCCGCCGACCGACCGGAAGGTCGGAGTCTATTCGACTCCCTCGCCTCGCGGAAGCGTTCTCGGACATCGTGACCCGATCGCCGCCGTCTGCATGACGGATGGGCCGAGTTCTCCACAGTTTGAATCTCAGGTCTTCCATAGGCCCGCCCGTTAAGGGCAGGATTCCGATTACGTCCGTCCACCGACGGGCGCCATGCGTGTTGCCGGCGGTCACCCCCGCCGCGGCACTCGAAGGGAGAAGCATGTCTGGAAACTCCACTCGCGCGCGCAGGCGCGTGGTGGCGACGACTTCCGTGCTTGCGCTCGCGGCCGCCGGTCTGGCGACCTTCGGCGCAGTGCCCGCGAACGCGACGCCATCGCACATCTCCGCGCCGGTGATCGGCGACGACGAGTACTACATGAACTACGTCGCGCCTCGCGCCGAAGCCGAACTGACGGGCGACGATGAAGCGGTCGTCGACGTCAACGGCAAGAAGTCCGGCGCCCCGAGCGCCGAGACGGCGCTCGAGCTCGCCAAGTCCGTCGACCAGAAGTACGCGCAGGGCAACCCCAAGGCCGCGCATCAGCTGGCGAAGACCGAGGCCAAGGCGCAGAAGACGGGCAAGAGCCCGAAGGCGCTCAAGAAGGCCAAGGGCACGCAAGAGGCGAAGCTCCTCACGATCCTCGTCGAGTTCGACGGAACCGAGGACTTCAGCAACCTGCAGGTGCCGACGTCGTTCGGAGCGACCGACTGCAAGCCCGGTGCCGTCCAGTCCGGCCCGCTGCACAACAACATCCCCGACCCCGCCACGTACGAGCTCGAGGACAACAACTCGATGTGGGTGCCCGACTTCTCGAGCGAGCACTTCAACAAGATGCTCTTCACCGATGAAGGCATCACCGAGCGCGTCCGCACCGACCTGACGGGTCCCGACGGCCAGCCCGGCTTCGACATCTCGGGCTTCACCATGAAGAACATGTACGAGGAGATGTCGCGCGGCGCCTACACGGTGCACGGCGAGGCGACCCCGTGGATCAAGGTGCCGCACTCGGAGGCGTACTACGGCGCCACGGTCTGCCACCTCAACGACGAGGGCGTCTACGAGGCCGGCCCCATGCAGGACATGCAGGGTCACCCCGACAACCCGCTCGGCCCGGGCCAGCTGCCGATCGACGCGGTCGCAGCGCTCGCGGCGGCACAGCCCGACTTCCCGTGGGCCGACTACGACATCGAAGACCAGGGGGACCGTGACGGCGACGGCAACGTGCTCGAGCCCGACGGCGTGATCGACCACGTCGTGCTCGTGCACGCCGGTGAAGACAAGTCGGGCGGCGGCGGCGCCGAGGGCACCTACGCCCTCTGGGCCCACTCCTCCGCCGTCGCAGGCGGCGCCGACATCCCCGGCACCGACCTCAAGCTGTCGAACTACATCGTGCAGCCCGAGGACTCGGGCGTCGGCGTGTTCGCGCACGAGTACGGCCACGACCTCGGCCTGCCCGACCTCTACGACACCTCGAACGTCGCGTCGAGCGACGTCGACTTCTGGGACCTCATGAGCTCGGGTTCGCACTCGGGCCCGATCTTCCAGTCGATGCCCACCCACATGGGCCTCTGGGACAAGTGGGTGCTCGGCTGGGCCGACCCCGAGGTCGTGTCGCCCGGTGACGACGAGACCACCATCAAGGTGGGCCAGTCCTCGCGCCCCGCGAAGGGCACCGAAGACGGCATCAAGATCGACCTTCCCGACAAGGTGATCACGCTCGCCGAACCGCACAGCGGTGAGAACATGTGGTACTCGGGCGCCGACCAGGACTGGGCCGACCTGCGCCTGGGCCGCACCGTCGAGGTTCCCGCCACCGCTCCGAAGTTCTGGATGTGGAACAACTTCGTCATCGAAGAGGACTGGGACTTCGGCTACGTCGAGGTCTCGACCGACGGCGGCACGACGTGGGCCGAGCAGAAGGTCTACGACGCGGCCGGCAACCTGGTCTCGACCGACGACGGCTACTCCGACCCCAACGGGCGCATGAAGGACTTCGGCGCGGCAGAGGGCGCACCGAAGGTCTACGGCCTCACCGGCTCGAGCGACGGCTGGCGTCACGACTACGTCGACCTCACCGCCTACGCGGGTCAGACCGTGCAGGTTCGCCTGCGCCTCGCGACCGACGCGGCCTACCAGGACCGCGGCTGGTTCAGCGACGACTTCTCGGTCACGAGCGGCGACACGGCCGTCTGGAGCGACGACGTCGAGGGTGCCGACGACAACGGCTGGACGAAGGAGGTCGCCTCCTTCACGACGACCACCGGCCCCGGCTGGCGCAAGGACACCGGCACGTCGGTCAAGGCGCAGTACTACCTGGTCGAGTGGCGCAACTTCGACGGCTTCGACGAAGGCCTGAAGTACGGCTACAACAGCATCTACCAGGACGGCGCATGGAAGGTCGCGAAGCTCGCCTACAACGCCCCGGGTGCCCTCGTCTGGTACCGCGACACGACGTACGGCAACTCGAACATGCCGGCGGCGAACGAAGCGGCCCTGCCGAGCTACGGCGCCAAGGGCGGCCTGCTCATCGTCGACAGCCACTTCAACCCGCTGCAGCGCACGGGTGAGGCCGCCGACGTCGACCCGTCGACGCTCAACGTGATGGCCTCGCGTGCGCAGTCGTCCAACGCGGCCTTCGGCCTCGAGAAGACGCACCCGTTCACCGAGTGCATCGCCGACGCCGACTTCAACGAGTACTGCACCGACATCCCCGCGCTCGACCCGGTGAGCACCTTCACCGACGACCACGGCTGGGTGCCGGGCTTCGCCCTCCGCGAGTCGGACGGCGCGCTGTTCTACCGCGACCGCGACGCGTCGACCGTCGTGCCGTCGGTGGGCAACGCGCAGTACAGCACCCCGCTGTACGACCTCGAGGGCAACCGCCTGCCCGACTACGACGGCCTCGACGTGGGCCTCGGCCCGTTCGGCTCGGGCAACCCGGCCGACGACGGCGTGGGCTACGGCACCGTCGTCCAGGTCAAGAAGGCCTTCAAGGGCAACACCGCGGCGCTCATCCGCGTCGTGCCCCCGACGGTCGACTGACCACCGCACCTTCGCAACACCGACGAGGCGTCGGCCCCTCCGGGGGTCGGCGCCTCGCCGCATGCGTCAGGCGGACGGGAGCGAGCCGACCATCGTGCGGGCGGGCCGAGCCGAGTCAGGACGTGGCGCGCGACGCGACGCTGCTCGCTACTCGACCACCGACGCGGTGACGCCGGCGATGAGCCGCTCGATCGCGGCGGAGAACTCGGCGTCGCCTTCGCCGTCGAGGTCGAGATGCGCCGTCTGTTCCACGAGCGGGTGGCGCGAGTCCGACCACAGCGTTTCAGATCCGGATGCCTCGCCCGGAGCCGCGCGACGGGCCGCCTCGAGCGCCGCCTGCCCGAGCGTGAACGCGCGCACGGCGTGGCCCGCGCGTGCGGCGTCGGGGGCGTCGAGTCCCGACTCGACGAACGCCTCGATGAGCGTCTCGGCCAAGGCGAGGGCGTTCGGTCCGTCGAGCGGCCCGCTCGTCACGAGCACGATCGAGCCGGCATGCTCCGCGAGGCGCGCCCGGAGGGCGAGCGCGATCGCCACGACCCGCTCGCGCCACGCCGGCGCCGAGGCATCTCCGATCGACTGCGGATGCTTCGCGACGCCCGAGAGCAGCTGTTCGACCATCGCCTGCAGCAGCGCGTTCTTCGAGGCGAAGTACGTGTACATCGCGGTCGGCGTGAGGCCGAGCGCCGCGGCGACGCCGCGCACCGAGACGGCGGCGACGCCCTTCTCCTCGAGGATCTCGAACGCGGCGTCGACGATGTCGGACTGGCTGACGCTGCGCCTGGGGCCGGGTCTCATGTGCGGTGGTGCTCCTCGGGGTCGACCCTCAACGCTACCGGGCGCGCGGCAGCCTTCAGCGCACCAGTCGCACCGTGGAGATGTCCCAGGGCTCGAACGGCAGCTCGACCCCGTCGGGTTCGAACCCGTTGCGCCGGTAGAACGCGCGGGCCCTCGTCTCACCCGCCATCGCCCAGAGGAACCCCGGCCGGGAACCGATCGCGGCGTCGAGCAGCGCCTGGCCGAGGCCCGAGCCCTGGTACGCATCGAGCAGGTACAGCCCCTTCAGTTCGAGGTCGCGTGGCGCGTCGGGCTCCTCCGTGCGATCGGCCGGTCTCGCGTCGGCGAAGCCGACGATGCGTTCGCCGTCGACGGCGACGACGACGGTGCGCTCGCCGCGCACCGATTCGTCGACGATGCGCTCCCACGCCTCGCTGCGCCGGTCGAGCGTCCACGCCTCGATGCGTTCCCGTGCGACGGCGCCCGACGCGATGTAGGTCGACTGGTGGCTCTCCCAGTGCATGCGCGCGATGAACGGCGCATCGCCCGACCGGGCGTCTCTGATGACCGGGGATGCCGCGGAGCTCGCCATCACTCGAGCGTATCGATCGCGGCGCGACGCGACGAGGTGCTGCACGACGGCGTGCGATGCCACCGCCCGATCAGGCGAGGAGCCGCGCCCGCACGCGGTCGATGCCGTCTGCCTCGAATCCGTTCGCGACGAGGTAGCCGGCGACGTCGAGGCCGTCGAGGAACTCATCGAGTTCGCGCACCCGACGCTCGTTGAGCACCTCGAACTCGGCCGGCGACACCGTGCGGCCGCCGGCGCTCGCGTCGCCCGCGAGCCGTTCGTGCGCATCGATCGCGTGCACCGCGCCGAGGTAGTCGGCGACGATCTCGGTGCGGTCGACCTCGCACAACTGCAGCAGCATCGACGTGATCATGCCGGTCCGGTCGCGACCGTGGGCGCAGTGGAGGAGCAGCGCGCCCGGCCGGGAGTCGCGCGGACCGCCTGAGCCGGCGAGCGCGTCGAACACCGCGACGATGAGCTCGGGCCAGCGCTCGAGCACCTCGGCGTAGTAGCCGGGCGAGTCGAGCGTCTCCCATCTCGCCATGAACTCGGTGTTCGACTGGTCCTCCACCGGACGGTGGTGACGCGTGAACGGCTCCTCGATCGCCCTGCCGACCTCGTCGTCGTTGCGCAGGTCGATGATCGTGCGCACGCCGTTGTCGTACAGCTCGGAACGCCCGGCCTCGCCGAGGCCGTCGAGCATCGCCGACCGGTAGATCCGCCCGTGCCGAGTGGTACCGAGTGCACCGTCGAGCCCGCCGAGGTCCCACGTGTTCGGCAGCCCGGCCCAGGTCATTCGACGCGTCATGCGCTCGACGCTATCGGACCGGGTCGCACCGAGCGCATGGGGAGTGCTCCCCTGCGTTGCCCTCCAGCGCGGGGCAGCGCTTCAGTGCAGCGCGCCGGCGCGGTACGCCGCCTCGGTGCGGGTCGCCGCACCCAGCTTGCGAAGGATCGACGACACGTGCACGCTCGCCGTCTTCCCGCTGATGAAGAGGCGCTCCCCGATCTGCTTGTTGCTGAGGCCTTCGGCGATGAGCTCGAGCACCTGTCGCTCGCGGGCGGTCAGCTCGGCGGCGGCACCGGTCGAGGCGGCGACGCCGTCGGTGATGCCGATCACCTCGGCGCCAACGCGCTGGTCGGCCTCGAGCGCCAGCCCGGCCGCACCGGCGACTCGCATGACCGACGCGAGCACCGCGCCCACGCCGACCGCCTCGGCCTCGTCGTGCGCAGCCTGCAGGGTCGCGCGTGCGGCGGCCCGATCACCCGCCGCGAGCTCGGCCTGGCCGAGCCTGAGCAGCGCGTACGGCCGGAGGAACGCCTCGGCCGTCGGGTCGGAGGTCGCGGCGACCGCGGCCCGCCAGGCGGCCGCGTCTGCGCCCACGGCGGACGCTCCGGCGGCGCCGGTGACGCCGGTGCCCGAAGGGTCGTCGGTCGGCGCGGCGAGCTCCGCGTCGATGAGGGCGGACCAGAGCGGCTGCAGCGGCCACTCGTCGAATTCGTCGATGAGCTCGCGCAGTGCTGGCTCGGCTGCGGCGGCCTCGGCGACGATCGCCGCCCCCTCGGCATCGGCGGCGCCCGCTCCGGCCTTCGCCGCGGCCACGACGCGGGCCGCCGCCCAGGCGTACGGGAAGCCGAGCGCCACCGCCGGGCGCTCTCGTGGATCGAAGAGCCCCTGCGTCTCGCGCCAGGCCCTGGCGACGTCGCCGCGCGCGAGCGCGAGCTCGGTCGCGAGCCGGCCCACCGAGAGCCGGGTCTGCATCTCGATGTTGACGGGATTGACGGTGATCGGGCGGATCGCGCGGAACTCGCGATCGGCGCCCTCCGCGTCGCCCTGCCACAGCCTCGCCCAGACCTTCGCCCGAAGCAGGTACACCTTGAACTGCATCGGCGGGTCGAGCGCGAGCGCACGCTCGATGAGCGGCAGCGCCTGCTCCCACTGGCCGAGCGCGTAGTGCGGGTCGACGGCGTTCGAGGCGAGGATCACGCCCGAACTGCGCTCGAGGCCGAGCTGTCGCGCGCGGGCGAGGCCCGCCTCGGCGAGCTCGACGGCCCGCGCGTACTCGCCGATCAGGTAGTGCACGTCGGAGGCGTTGACCCAGTACCGCAGCAGTGCGGGCCCGTCGCCCTCCGCGAGCTCCCGACTGCGCTCGAGGTCGGCGAGGCCGCGTTCGACCTCGCCCAGGTTCACCCGGCACACGGCAGCGACGTTGAGCGACACCGAGGCCGTGCGCGCCGAGCCCTCGCGCAGTGCGAGTGCGAGTGCGCTCTCGGCCGTCTCGATCGCCTGCCGCAGTCGGCCCTCGATCATCTGCCGGCCGGCGAGCGCCGAGAGCACCGTCGCCCGCATGAGCGATGACCGATCGCCGAGCACCTCGAGCGCCTGCTCGAGCAGCGGGATCGAGCCCGGCCGCCCCGCCCCGGCGAGGGTGAGCGCCTCGTCGCGGAGGAGGCGGGGGAAGTCGGGGTCGTCGGGCGGGCACTCGGCGAGGGCGGACTTCAGCAGGGTGAGGCTGCGCTCGTTCTCGCCCGCGTTGCGCAGATGCGAAGCGGTGCGGCCCATGAACTCCATGCGGCTCATGCCGGCGATCTGCTCGGCATCGTCGACCACGTCCCACAGGCCCAGCGCCCGCTCGCCGAGCTGCGCGGCCGACGCGAACGCCGTCGAGCGGCGGGCCTCGTGCATCGCCTGCACGGTGGCGGGGAACGCCTTGGCCGCATTGTTCGCACCCAGCCAGTGGTACGAGATCTCAGCCGCGAGACGGCGCGTGCCGGCGGCGGCCAGCGACTCGTAGGCCTCGGCGTACCGGGCGTGGTACCGCGCCCGTTCGCCGGGAAGGATGTCGGCCGCGATCGCCTCGCGGACGAGCGCGTGGCGGAAGCCGTACTCGTCGCCGTCGACGACGAGAACGCCGCCGAGGATCGCCTCGCGCGCTGCCTCATCGAGGCGCTGGCCCGCGCCGGTCGAGGGATCGGCGTCACCGCCGCGGAAGACCGCGGTGAGCATCGAGTGGTTCACGCGCACGCCGCCGGTCGCGATCAGCCGGAGCAGTTGCTGCGCCTCGTCGGAGAGGCGCTCGTAGCGTGCGAGCAGCAGCTCGCGCAGGGTGTCGGGAAGGTCGGACTCGTCGCGGCAGCCGTCGAGGCCCACGACCTCTTCGACGAAGAACGGCACGCCGTCGCTGCGGCGGAAGAGGACGTCGAGCACACCGTCGGTCGGCCACTCGTCGGCGATGGATGCCACGAGCTCGCGCACCTCGTCGCGCGAGAGGCGCGCGAGCTCGCGCCGCTCGACCCAGCGGTCGCGCTCGAGCTCGGAGAGGAAGGGCCGCAGGAGATGGCCACGGGTGACGTCTTCGCTGCGGTAGCTCAGCACGATGAGCACCCGGCTCGACGCGAGCATGCGGGTGAGGAAGCGCAGCAGTGCGAGGCTCGCGGGGTCGATCCAGTGGAGGTCTTCGACGATGAGCACGATGGGCCGCTCGTGCGAGAGCGTCTCGAGCAGCACCGCGATCGCCTCGTGCAACTGCCCGCTCGCACCCGACCCACCGGCGATCGCCACGGTGTCGACGGGCTCGCCGATCGCCCCCAGCTCGGGCAGGAGGGCGACGAATGCGGCGCGGCCCGGGCCGACGATCTCGAGCGCCCGCTCGCCGCCGACCTCCGCGACCAGGGCGCGGAGCGCCGCCTTGACGGGCGCGTAGGGCGCCGCGACCGCGCCGAGGTCGACGCACTGGCCGAACACGACTCGCGCGGTGCGCTCGGCGCGCTGCCGGAACTCGCGGATGAGGCGACTCTTGCCGATGCCGGCCTCGCCGCCGATCACGATCGTGCGGGGCACCCCGGCGGCAGCCTCGTCGAGGAGGCCGCCGAGCCATGCGAGCTCGGCATCGCGCCCGATCATCGTGGCGCTGGACGCGGCGGTGGTCACCAACACATCGTCCCATGCGCCGGTGACACCCGCGGTGCGTTCGGCCGAGGCATCCGCGATCGATCGCACGACCGGGAAGATGCTCACGACCGCGGCCGAACCGCTCACCGCAGGGCGAGCTGCGGAGCGCGGCGGCCGACGTGCCGCCGGCGCCGGACGTGACCGGCCGAGGCCGTGCCCGCGGCGTCCGCCTCGACCGCCTGCTCGTCGACGGCGAGCCGCTGCGCGAGCCGGCGCTCCGCCAGGAGCACGTTCGCCTCATGCGTGCGGATCGCGACGAGATCTGCCGAGTACTGCATGGTTTCCTCCTGTGTCGGACTCCGACCGTTGCGATCGGATGACCTCAGACTCCTCGCTAAGGCGCCTCGGACCCATCGGACGATCGCCCTATTTCGGCGCCGCAGCCGCCGGAGACCGGCTTAAGACGATCGCGAGCCCGGCGCCGGAAGGGTCTGCCGAGGCCTGCCGAGCCCGTCGAGGCGGACCTCGACGACGGCGGCGACGATCGCCGAGACGGCGAGCATTCCGAGGGTGAGCATGAGCATGAGCATGAGTGGGTCTCCATTCCGTCAGGAGAGCATTCGGGAGTCTCCGGACCGCGTCATCAGCGCGCGCACCGAATCGGACCGGGGCCCGCCCGCCGGGGTGGGCCCTGAGGTCGGCGGCGAGTATCGTGATCGACGACGCGGACTGCCGCGACCTCGCTGTCGCCTCGACGCTCGACCGCACCGCCGCGATCGGCCCGCGAACCGCCCGTGCACGCAGTAGGAGACCACGCAGTACGAACAGAGCGGAGGCCAGCTGTGAACGAGATCGTCACCGTCACGCCGTGGCATCCCTGGCCGCTCGCGATCCCCATCGTGATCGCGATCGGCGGCATCGTCGTGTCGAGCATCGGCACGCGCCGGCACTCGAAGCCGGTGCGCGAGCTCGGCAGCGCGATCTTCTTCCTCGCCGCACTCGGGGCGCTCGCGATGTTCGGCTTCATGCCCGGCTCGTGGGACCAGGGTGCGCGCGCCGACGCGCTCGTCGGGCTCGGCTACGAGTCGCCGACGTTCTCGGCCGAGCAGATCACCGGCCCGGGCGAACCGGCCGTCATCGCGTTCCAGGCCGAGCGCGACGGCGAACGGGTGCGAGGGTTCCTCAAGAGCACGGGCGGCGACCAGTGGCAGGTCACCGAGGTCGAAGAAGACGACTGAACGGGATGCCTCGGCGCCGGCGCCGGCAGCAGGGATGGATGCCCGCGCAGGCGCCCGGTATCGTCGGGTCATCAGGTGAGGCGAGGAGGCCCGAATGACCGAGGTCGTCACCATCGCGGCATGGAACCCGTGGCCGCTCGTGATCCCGCTGCTCATCGTGTTCGGCGGCACCGTCGTGGTCGCCATCGGCGTCCGGCGCAGGGGCTCGCGGATGATCGAGCTCGGCGTGTTCGCGGCGATCGGCGGGCTCGTCGCCGGGGGGCTCATGACCTGGGGGATGTCGCAGGCCTGGGATGCCGAGGCGCAGCGGGTCGCCCTCGCGGAGCTCGGCTACACCGACGCCGAGGTCACGGCCGGTGAGGAGCGGTCGGGATCGCAGCCCGTGCTCGACTTCGTCGGCGTGCTCGACGGACAGCACGGCGAGCGGGGCCGGCTGCGCCACGTCTCGGGCGACCGGTGGGAGGTCGTCGAGTTCTGACCGCCTCGGCCGTCAGCGGCTCAGGCGAACAGCTTCTGCCCCACGAACTCGCCTTCGGAGACGCCGCCGGGCACGGCGAAGATCGCCGAGCCGACGTGCTTCAGGTACTCGTTGAGCCCGTCGGTCGCGAGCGACATCTGGATGTCGATGAACTGCTGCGGCGACCGCTGGAACGACAGGAAGAACAGGCCCGCGTCGAGGCGGCCGAGCTCGTCGTTGCCGTCGACGAAGTTGTAACCGCGACGCAGCATGCGCGCGCCGTTGTTGTTCGACGAGTGCGCGAGGCGAACGTGGGCGTTGGTGTCGATGAGCGGTGCCCCGGTCGCTCCCTCGGCCTCGAAGTCGGGCTCCGTGAACTCCGTGCCGCCCGAGAGCGGTGCGCCCTCGCCCTTCGACCGGCCGACGAGCATCTCCTGCTCGCCGAGCTGCACGCGGTCCCAGTTCTCGATGATCATGCGGATCCGCCGCGCGACGAGGTACGAGCCGCCCGCCATCCACGCAGGCCCGTCGGACTCCGCGACCCAGACCTGCTCGTCGACGACGTCCGTCTCCTCGGCCTTGACGTTCGCGGTGCCGTCCTTGAAGCCGAACAGGTTGCGAGGCGTCGCCTGTGCGGTCGAGGTCGACGAGGTGCGGCCGAAGCCGAGCTGCGACCAGCGCAGCGTCGCCCGCCCGAACGCGATGCGGCTGAGGTTGCGGATCGCGTGCACCGCGACCTGCGGGTCGTCGGCGCACGCCTGGATGCAGAGGTCGCCACCCGTGCGTGCCGGTTCGAGGGCGTCGCCCTGGAAGCGCGGCAGCGGCGCGAGCTCCGGCGGTCGGCGGCTCGCGAGGCCGAAGCGGTCGGCGCCCGAGGCGTCCTCGAAGATGCCGGGCCCGAAGCCGAAGGTGAGGGTCAGGCCCGCGGCCGGGAGCCCCTGCGCCTCGCCGGTGTCGGCGGGCGGCGCGTAGTCGGAACCGCCCACGGCGCCGCCCTCCTCGACGTCGAGGCCCTGCGACAGCCGTGCGGCCGCGTTCGTCCAGTCGGTGAGCAGCTCGATGAGGCCCTCGCGATCGAGCGACGCATCCACGTCGAACGCGGCGAAGTGCAGGCGATCCTGCGCGGGCGTCGTGATGCCCGCCTGGTGCATTCCGTAGAAGGCATACGAGGATGCCGCAGAGCCGGCGCCGCTCACGGAGGCCGACGCCGACGACATCGCGGCGCCCACCGCGGCGGCCCCGCCGGCGAAGCCGACCGCTGCGCCCGCGGCGCCCGCACCGAAGAGGCCGAGCAGGCCCCGGCGCGAGACGCTCGGCGTCTCCTCCTGGGGTGCCGACGTGGGCTCCGTGTCAGACATGTCAGACCCCGAGCACCGTGGCCGTGAGCTGCGAGAGCGGCTCGGCGAGCGCGTTGACCTGGTCGCTCAGCGCCTTCTTGTCGGCGTCGGTGAGCTCGCTGTAGTTCACGAAGCCCTCCTCGAGCGAGCCGTACTTCGCGAGCTCGGCCTCGAGTGCGGCGAACTGCTCGTCGATCTCGGCCGCGAGCTCGGTGCCCTCGTCGCCCTTCGACTCGGCGAGCGGGCGCACCGCGCCGAACGCCACGCCGGCGCCCTGCACGTTCGCCGCGAAGTCCGAGAGGTCGGTGCCGCTCCACCAGTCCTCCTCACCGGTGATCTTGCCCGAGGCCACCTCGTCGAGCAGCGCGATCGCGCCGTTCGAGATGTCGGCGAGACCGACCGAGAACGACTCGTCGGTGACGAGCTCGTGCAGCTCGGTGACGTCGGCGACGAGGCCCTCGGCGTACGCCGTGCGCTCCTCGGGCGTCGACGGCGCCCAGCCCTTCAGGGCGTCCTGGCCGTCGGAGTTGAGGTCGCCGGGCTGCGGCGCCCAGAGGTCCTTCTCGATGCGGTGGAACCCCGTCCACTCGAGGCCGTCGGCGACGGCGTCGACCTCGCGGAAGTCGATCTTCGGGTCGAGGTCGCCGAACGCCTCGGCGGTCGGCTCGATGCGCTCGTAGGGCACGCGCGCCGCCGCGAACAGCGAGCGCGCCGTCTCGTCGTCGCCCGCCTTGTACGCGTCGGCGAACTCCTGCACGAGCGGCAGCAGCTCGCTCGTCTGCGAGCGAACGTACGCGAGGTACTCGGTGACGGCCTGGTCGCTGAGCTCCTGCTCTCCGGAGGACACGGTGGAGGCCTCGCCGGTGACCGTGAACTCGGCGAGCCCGACCGGCGCCCCGACCTGCTGGAACTTGCACGCCGTGTAGTAGGTGCCCGGTTCGAGCTGCGCCGTGAAGTCGACCTGCTGGCCAGGGGTGACGTTCTCCTTCTCGCCCACGATGCGCAGCTTGTCGTCGGCGAGGATCTCGAACTCGTTGACCTCGGTGCCGTTGTTCTCGAGCGCGAAGGTGACCGCGCCGGCGGGGGCGGTGTCGACGGCGACGGCGCAGCCGTCGTCGGTGATGTCGACGCCGATCGCCTGTGCGAGATCGGCCTTCGCCACGCACCCGGTGAGGGTGAGCGCGGTGAGTGCGGTCACGGCGACGGAGGCCGCGAGGGCACGACGGGTCATAGGTGGCTCCTGGTTCGAGGGTGATGAGGGAGGAATCAGTGGGCCGCGACGACGGCCGAGGCCGCCGCCGGGGCGGGCTTGGGAGCATGGCGGCGCCCCAGCATCACGAGATAGAGCGTCACGGTCACGGCGACGTAGACGACCCAGCCGATGACCTGCGCCCACGTCGGCTGCGGGGTGAAGTTGAAGATGCCGCCGAGCAGCGAGTCGAGCCAGCCGCCCGCGGGCACGACCGCGGTGAGGTCGTAGGCCGCGGTGCCCCAGCCGGGGATGACCGAGGCCTCCTGCAGGTCGCCGATGCCGTACGAGAGCACGCCGGCGGCGACGAGGATGAGGAAGAGCCCGGTCCACGTGAAGAACGTGCCGAGGTTGAATCGCACGAGGCCCTTCGAGATGCCCCACGAGATGACGACGGCCGTGGCGATGCCCGCGAGGGCGCCGAGCGTGCCGAGCACCGGGTCGCTGCCTCCGGAGACGTTCGCCCACACGAAGAGCGCGGTCTCGATGCCCTCGCGCCCGACCGACAGGGCGCCGAGCAGCACGAGCGCCCACGTCGAGCGCTCGACCGCGGCATCCACCCGCCCGCGCAGTTCGCTCGAGAGCGTGCGGCCGTGGGTGCCCATCCAGAAGATCATCCAGGTGACCATCGCGACGGCGACGAGCGACAGCACGCCGCCGAGGATCTCCTGCGCCTGGAACGTCATCGCGTACGGGCCCCAGGTGAGCAGGGCGCCGACCCCGAGCGAGACCGCAACGGCGATGCCGATGCCGATCCAGAGCCGGCCGCGCAGCTCGCGGTGCCCGATCTTCGAGAGGTACGCCAGCAGGATGCCGACGATGAGACCGGCCTCGAGGCCTTCGCGAAGGCCGATCAGGTAGTTGGCGAGCACGCGCGTCTCCAGGGATGAACGATGTGGGGGCTGAGCCGTTGAAGGGCTGAGCTAAGGCTAACCTAAGTCGACAGCGGAGCAAACTTCAGTTTCCTTGCCCATGGAGTTCGAGCGGCCGGCGGCCGTGACCCCCCAACGACCCCCGGAGTAGCGTGGACCTCGTGCTGACTCCGCCCAAGACTCCGAAGCGACCGATCGAACGCGTGCACCACGGCGACGTCGTCGTCGACGACTACGAGTGGCTGCGCGACAAGGACGACCCCGAGGTCATCGCGCACCTCCACGAGGAGAACGCCTACACGAACGCGAAGACCGAGCACCTCACGATCCTGCAGGAGCAGGTCTTCGAGGAGATCCGCACCCGCACGAAGGAGACCGACCTCTCGGTCCCGGTGCGCGAGGGCGACTGGTGGTATTACAGCCGGACCGTGGAGGGGCTCGAGTACCCGATCCACTGCCGCGTCGCGGCGGCAGGCCCCGACGACTGGGAGCCGCCGGTCATGGACGGCTCGGGCGCGGCGCTTCCGGGCGAGCAGGTGCTGCTCGACGAGAACGTCGAGGCCGAGGGCCACGAGTTCTTCGCGCTCGGCAGCTTCGACGTGTCCACCGACGGCGCCCTGCTGCTCTACGGCATCGACGTCGAGGGCGACGAGCGGTACACGATCCGGCTCCGGGCGCTGGATGACTCGGCGCGCGAGTTCGCCGACGAGATCGAGGGCACCGCGGCCGGCGCGGTGTTCGACCCGAGCGGACGCTTCGTGTTCTACGCGACCGTCGACGAGTCCTGGCGGCCCGACACGATCCACCGCCACGAGGTCGGCGCCGAGGCATCCGGCGACGTGGTCGTGTTCTCGGAACCCGACGAGCGCTTCTGGCTCGGCGTCGGGCTGACCCGCAGCCGCCGCTTCCTCGTCATCGAGGCGGGGTCGAACGTGACGAGCGAGACCCGGCTGCTGGATGCCTCGGATCCGACGGGTGAGTTCTCGGTCGTGTGGCCGCGCAAGGAGGGCGTCGAGTACGACGTCGAGCACGTCGTCGCGGGCGGACGCGACCGGCTGCTCATCACCCACAACGACGGCGCGGTGAACTTCGAGCTCGTCTCGGTCGCGGCCGACGACCCGCAGGGTCCGCGCCGCATGCTGCTGCCGCACAGCGCCGACGTGCGCATCGAGGGCGTCGACGCGTTCCGCGACTTCGTCGCCCTCGAGTACCGGCGCGAGGGGCTGCCCCGGGTCGCGGTCGCGAAGGTGCCGGCCGGCGGGCTCCCCACCGATGCGACGCCCGACGACACCCTCCACGAGCTCGCCTTCGACGAGGAGCTCTTCTCAGTCGGGCTCGCCGGCAACCCCGCGTGGGACCAGCCGACGCTGCGCCTCGGCTACACGAGCTTCACGACCCCGTCGACCGTGCTCGACCTCGTCGTCGCGACGGGCGAGCGTCGGCTGCGCAAGCGGCAGGCCGTGCTCGGCGACTACGACGCCACCCGCTACGCGCAGCGCCGCGAGTGGGCGACGGCGACCGACGGCACGCGCATTCCGATCTCGCTCGTGTACCGGCACGACCTCGTCACGCTCGGCGAGCCGGCGCCGACCCTCTTGTACGGTTACGGGTCGTACGAGCACTCGATCGACCCCGGCTTCGGCATCCCCCGGCTGTCGCTGCTCGACCGCGGCATGGTCTTCGCGGTCGCGCACGTGCGCGGCGGCGGCGAGATGGGGCGGCTCTGGTACGAGCACGGCAAGAAGCTCGAGAAGCGCAACACCTTCACCGACTTCATCGCGGCCGCCAGGCACCTCGTCGACAACGACATCACCGCCCCCGACCGGCTCGTCGCCCAGGGCGGCAGCGCCGGCGGCCTCCTCATCGGCGCAGTCGCGAACCTCGCGCCGAAGTACTTCTCGGGATTCCTCGCCGAGGTGCCGTTCGTCGACCCGCTCACGTCGATCCTCGATCCGTCGCTGCCGCTGACCGTCATCGAGTGGGACGAGTGGGGCAACCCCCTCGACGACGAGGAGGTCTACTCGTACATCAAGTCGTACTCCCCCATCGAGAACGTGCACGTCAACCACTACCCGCCGATCCTCGCGGTGACCTCGCTCAACGACACGCGGGTGCTCTACGTCGAGCCGGCGAAGTGGGTGGCGAAGCTGCGCGACGCGGGCGCCGACCCGCTGCTGAAGATCGAGATGGCCGCCGGGCACGGCGGGGTGTCGGGCCGTTACGCGGCCTGGCGCGAGCGCGCCTTCGCGTACGCGTGGGTCATCGACGCGGCGGGAGCGCACCCGAGCGGCGAGTGACGTGATCGTTCACCGCTGCACGTCGTAGGTGATGTGCGTCACGAGGTCGGTCTGCAGCACGTCGACGGGCGTGAACTCGAGGTCGAGGCCCTCGAACAGGCGTGCGCCCGAGCCGAGCGTGATCGGCGCGACGCTCACGATGATGCGGTCGATGAGCCCGGCCCTCAGGTACTGCTGCACGGTGCTCGCGCCGCCGGCGATCGAGATGCGGCCGCCGCCGCCCACGGAGGCCCTCGCCCGGTCGAGCGCGTCGTGGATGCCGGTCGTCACGAAGTGGAACGTCGTGCCGCCCTCCATCTCGACGGGCTCGCGCGGGTGATGGGTGAGCACGAAGACGGGGCCGTGGTACGGCGGGTCGTCGCCCCACCAGCCCTTCCACGAGTCATCGGGCCACTCGCCTCGTACGGGGCCGAACATGTTGCGGCCCATGATGTACGCGCGCGGCGCGAGGATCTGGTCGACGATGGGCTGCGCCTCGTCGGGCTGCTCGAACATCCAGCGGTGCAGCGACTCGCCGCCCTCGCCGAGCGGATCTTCGAGCGACTGGTTCGGGCCGGCGACGAAGCCGTCGAGTGAAACCGTGATGTTGGCCGTGACCAGGCCGTCGTCGAACGTCATGCCGAGCACCATACGCCGTGGCGCCGACACCCGCTACGACCCCGACGCGGTCCCATGCGCGCGCATCCATTCAGCGGTGAGCGAGCACGCTTCCGCGTGTCGGCGGCCGCTGCCAGACTGACGAAATGTCTCTTCTCACCGATCTGAGCGAGCAACTCCCAGGCCGGGCCTTCGGTCCCGGCGCATCCGAATACGACACCGGCCGCACCGTCTTCGCGGGCGCCGGCGACCCCGAGGCCGTCGTGCGGCCGCACACGGTCGACGAGATCGCGACCGCGGTGGCCGCGGCATCGTCGGCCGGCCGTTCCATCGCCGTCCGCAGCGGCGGGCACGGCCTCCTCCCGGTCGACGACGGGCTCGTCGTCGACATGGGCGAGTTCGACACGATCGAGGTCGACGACGCCGGCCTCGTCACCCTCGGCCCGGCCGCCCACTGGGGCGACGTCGCGGCGGCGCTCGCGCCCCGCGGTCTCGGCATCAGCTCCGGCGACACCCGCCAGGTGGGCGTCGGCGGGCTTCTGCTCGGCGGCGGCATCGGCTGGCTCGTGCGCACCTACGGCCTCACGATCGACGCGCTCCGCGAGGTCGAACTCGTGACCGCAGCGGGCGAGGTGCTCATCGTGAACGCCGAGTCGCACCCCGACCTGTTCTGGGCGCTGCGCGGCGGCGGCGGCAACTTCGGCGTCGTCACGCGCTTCACCGTGCAGGCGAGCTCCGTCGACGGACTCGTCGGCGGTTCGATCCACTTCGACCGCTCCGACGTGCCGACCGTGCTGCGGGCCTGGCGCGAGGTCATGCGCGCAGGCTCCGACGACCTGAACTCGTCGATCATGCTCATGCCCCCGATGGGTCCCGAGATGCCCGGCGGCCCGCAGGTCGGCATCGCCCTCCGCGGAACCGAGGCCGAACTGCGCGAGCTCGCCGCACCGCTGCTCGCGCTGCCGTCGGTCACGAAGGTCGACCTCGCACCGCTCGCGTACGGCGACCTGCTCGAAGACGCCCCGCCCGGGCGACCGCCGTTCCAGTTCGTGGGCGGCAACGGCTTCGCGCCCGAGGTCTCCGACGAACTGCTCGAGGCGGTCGCCGCGGCGTACGCGCGCGACGTGCCGACGATGGCGCTGCTGCGCTGGCTCGGCGGCGCGTTCTCGAGGGTCGCTGCCGATGACACGGCGATCGCCCATCGCGACGCCGAGGCGCTCGTCGTCGTCAACGGCGTGCTGCCGGCCGATGCCGCTCCCGAGCTCGTCACCGCGGTGAAGGCGGGCAGTGATGCGGCGATCGCGTTCACGACCGGTTCGTACGGCGGCTTCGAGGCGAACCGCAGCGACGAGATCACGGCATCGATGTACCCGCCGGCGACGCTCGAGCGACTCCGCCGCATCAAGGCCGAGGTCGACCCGGGCAACGCGTTCCGGCGCAATCACAACATCGCACCGGCGGGCTGAGCGACCTCGTGACGCACCCGGGTCGCGGCACCCGCCGCGGCCCGGGTTTCGTCGTGCCCGGCCCGAACCGTCCTCGGCCGTCATATCTGTCAAACTTTGTTAGGACATTCTGTGTAGACTGATCGCACCGCGAGCGCCGGGGAAGCGCTCGCGGCCCCGAGAGAAAGTTGTACGGCGCAGTATGACCAGCACCACCGCAACGAGCCGGTTCGAGATCATCACGATGGGGCGGGTCGGCGTCGATCTCTATCCGCTGCAGGACGGCGTGCATCTCGAAGACGTCGACACGTTCTCGAAGTCCGTCGGCGGCAGTGCGACGAACGTCGCCATCGCGGCGGCCCGGCACGGCCGGTCGAGCGCCGTCATCACGCGCACGGGCGACGACGCCTTCGGCCGCTACATCCGTCGCGAGCTCGGCGGCTTCGGCGTCGACACCGCGTTCGTCGGCACCGTCGACGCACTGCAGACGCCCATCACGTTCTGCGAGATCTTCCCGCCCGACCACTTCCCGCTGGTGTTCTACCGCAGCCCGAAGGCGCCCGACCTCGAGATCACGGCCGAGAGCCTGCCGCTCGACGCGATCCGTGACGCCGGTGTGTTCTGGGCGACGGTCACGGGCCTCAGCGCAGAGCCGAGCCGCGCCGCGCACCACGCCGCGTGGGCCGCCCGCGAGCGGCGGCCGCTCACGATCCTCGACCTCGACTACCGACCCATGTTCTGGTCGTCGCCCGACGAGGCCCGCCGTGAGGTGAGCCGCGCGCTCGACCACGTCACCGTCGCCGTCGGCAATCAGGAGGAGTGCGAGATCGCCGTCGGCGAGCGCGACCCGCACCGCGCCGCCGACGCGCTGCTCGCCCGAGGCGTCGAGCTCGCGGTCGTCAAGCGCGGTCCCGACGGCGTGCTCGCGAAGACTCGCGACGAGACGGTCGAGGCCCCGAGCTTCCCGGTCGACGTCGTCAACGGGCTCGGTGCGGGCGACGGCTTCGGCGGCGCGCTGTGCCACGGGCTGCTCTCGGGCTGGCCCCTCGATCGCACGATCGCCTTCGCCAACGTCGCCGGAGCGATCGTCGCCTCGCGTCGTGAGTGCTCGACGGCGATGCCGACGACCGCCGAGGTCGAGGCCCGGCGCAGTGCCGGTCCCGGACGCGCCGCGGGCGAAACCGGCCCCGTGAGCCGTCTGCCGGAAGGAGCGTCCGATGTCGCACGGTGATCGATACCTCGAAGAGGCCCGATTCGGCCGGCTGCGCGAACTGCGCGCGGCCGGGCCCGGTGCGATCGCCGACGCCCACGCCGGCCGCACCCGCCGCCCGCTGCTGGGCGAAGACGGGCGCCTCTTCATCCTCGCCGCCGATCACCCGGCGCGCGGCGCGCTCGGAGTCGGCGACGAGCCGATGGCGATGGCCGACCGCTACGAGCTGCTCGACCGGCTGGCGCTCGCGCTCTCGCGCCCGGGCGTCGACGGCGTGCTGGGAACCCCCGACATCGTCGACGACCTCGCGCTGCTCGGCCTCCTCGACGACAAGGTCGTCGTCGGCTCGATGAACCGCGGCGGCCTCCGCGGCGCGAGCTTCGAGCTCGACGACCGGTTCACGGCCTACGACATCGACGGCATCGTGCGCGACCGGCTCGACTTCGCGAAGACGCTGCTGCGCATCGACCTCGACGATCCCGCCACGGCCGCGACGATCGGGGCGACCGCCCGAGCCGTGACGGATGCCTCGGCGGCGAGCCTGCCCATCATGCTCGAGCCGTTCATGAGCACGCGGAGAGACGGCCGCGTCGTGAACGAGCTCAGCACCGAGGCGGTCATCACATCGGTGGCGATCGCGGCGGGTCTCGGGTCGAGCTCGGCCTGCACGTGGATGAAGCTGCCCGTCGTCGACGACATGGCGCGGGTGATGGCTGCGACCACGATGCCGACGCTGCTGCTCGGCGGCGAGCGCACCGCCGACCCCGATGCGGCCTACGCGAACTGGCGCGACGCGCTCGCGCTGCCCGGCGTGCGCGGCCTCGTCGTCGGACGTACGCTCCTGTATCCGCCCGATCACGACGTGCAGCACGCCGTCGACACCGCCGCCGCGCTCGTGCACGACGCCTGACGCGAGACCTGGGAGACGAGAGATGAGCACCGACGCCGCCTGGTTCCACCCGCACGGCTCGCTCGCCCGCGACGGCTGGAGCATCGTCGTCGACGATTCGCTGCCCGGCTGGCGGCACACGGGCCTGCGGGTCGCCGAGCTCGGCGACCGCGGCGATGCGGGTCTCGAGCTGCCCGCGGGTGAGATCGAGCGCCAGCTCGTGCCGCTCGGGGGCGGCGGCGTGCACGTCGAGGTCGTCGACGCCGACGGCACCGCTCACGCGTTCGACCTCGACGGCCGCGGCTCCGTATTCGACGGGCCGACCGACACGCTCTACCTTCCCGTCGGGGCGAGCGCCGTCGTCACCGGCCCCGGCAGGCTCGCGGTGGCCGAGGCGCCCGCGACCACGAGGCATGCGCTTCGGCTCATCGGTCGCGACGAGGCGCCCGTCGAACTGCGCGGCCGCGGGCAGGCGAGCAGGCAGGTGCACGACCTCGGCACGCCTGCCGTCATGGCGGCCGAGCGGCTCATCGTGTGCGAGGTCATCACGCCCGCAGGCAACTGGTCGTCGTACCCGCCGCACAAGCACGACGAGGAGGTGCCCGGCGTCGAGTCGCAGCTCGAGGAGATCTACTACTTCGAGGCGGCCGTCACGCGCGGGGATGCCTCGCGGCCGGCGCCGCACGGCACCGCCGAGCCGTTCGCGCTGTTCTCCGCGTCATCCTCGTCGGTGACCGAGATCGCGATCGACGAGCGCGTCACGACCGGCGACGTCGCGCTGCTGCCCGGCGGCTACCACGGACCGGCCGCCGCGGCGCCGGGCTACGACCTGTACTACCTCAACGTGATGGCCGGCCCCGGCGAGCGCGTCTGGCGCATCACCGACGAGCCCGCCCACGCCTGGGTGCGCGACACGTGGGACGACGAGACCGTCGACCCGCGGCTGCCGTTCCCGGCGTCGGCTCCGGCCTCGCACCCGACCGCGGCCACCGCGACCGCGCCGAACGAAGGAACCCCGCAGTGACCACCAAGCGCATGACCGTCGGCCAGGCCCTCGTCGAGTTCCTGGCCCACCAGTGGACCGTCGACGGCGACGTGCGGGAGCGCACGATCCCGGGCGTGATCGGCATCTTCGGGCACGGCAACGTCGCCGGCTTCGGGCAGGCGCTCATGGAGTCGAACGCCGCCGACCCCGAGCTCATGCCGTACTACCAGGCGCGCAACGAGCAGGCGATGGTGCACCAGTCGGTCGGCTACGCGCGCATGCGCCGCCGGCGGGCCACGTTCGCGAGCGCTGCGTCGGTCGGGCCGGGCGCCGCGAACATGCTCACGGGGGCGGCGCTCGCGACGAGCAACCGGCTGCCCGCACTGCTGCTGCCGAGCGACACGTTCGCGACCCGGGTCGCCGACCCCGTGCTGCAGCAGCTCGAGCTGCCGCACGACACGAGCGTGCAGGTGACCGACGCGTTCCGGCCGCTGTCGCGGTACTTCGACCGGGTCGAGCGGCCCGAGCAGCTCTTCTCGATCGCCCTCGCCGCGATGCGCGTGCTGACCGACCCGGTCGAGACGGGCGCCGTGACGATCGCGCTGCCCGAGGACGTGCAGGCCGAGGCGATCGACGTGCCGCTCGCCTTCCTCGCCGACCGCGAGTGGCACGTCCGCCGGCCGGTGCCCGAGGCGGGCCCGCTCGAGCGCGCGGTCGCGGCGATCCGGGCCGCGAAGCGGCCGTTCATCGTCGCGGGCGGCGGCGTGCTGTACTCGGGCGCCGAGGACGTGCTCCGTCGCCTCGTCGAGGCGACCGGCATCCCCGTCGGCACGACCCAGGCGGGCGGCGGCGCCCTGCCGTGGGATCACCCGGCCTACCTCGGCGGCGTCGGCGCGACCGGCACGACGGCCGCGAACCGGCTCGCCGCCGAGGCCGACCTCGTGATCGGCGTCGGCACCCGGTACAGCGACTTCACGACGGCGAGCCGCACGGCGTTCCAGCACCCCGACGTGCAGTTCGTGAATCTCAACGTCGCGTCGTTCGACGCGTACAAGCACGGCACGCAGCTGCCGCTCATCGCCGACGCGCGTGAGGGCCTCGAGGCCCTCGCGCGAGCACTCGAGGGCTACCGCGTGGGCGACGACCTGCGTGAGCGCATGGCGCGCGAGAAGGCCGAGTGGGATGCCTCGGTCGACGCCGCGTTCGAGCCGTCGGGCCGCGATCGGCCGAGTCAGGCCGAGATCATCGGCGCGGTGCAGGCGGCGAGCGACCCGCGCGACGTGGTCGTGCAGGCCGCGGGCTCGCTGCCGGGCGACCTGCACCGCATGTGGCGGGTGCGCGACCCGCTCGGCTACCACGTCGAGTACGCGTTCTCGTGCATGGGCTACGAGATCGCGGGCGGCCTGGGCGTGCGGCGTGCGGCGCCCGACCGCGACGTCATCGTCATGGTGGGCGACGGCTCGTACCTGATGCTGCACACCGAGCTCGTGACCGCCGTCGCCGAGGGGCAGAAGCTCATCGTCGTGCTCGTGCAGAACCAGGGCTTCGCCTCGATCGGCAACCTCTCGGAGTCGGTCGGCTCGCAGCGCTTCGGCACCCGCTACCGGGAGTACGACGAGGTGGCGCGCAACTTCCAGGCCGGTGCGGTGCTGCCCGTCGACCTCGCCGCGAACGCGCGCAGCTACGGAGTCGACGTGATCGAGATCGCGCCCGGTCCCGACGTGATCGCCGAGCTCGGCCGGGCGATGGCGACTGCGAAGGCCTCGGACACCACGACGCTCATCCACGTCGAGAGCGACCCGCTGCTCGGCGGGCCCGACGGCGGCGGCTGGTGGGACGTGCCCATGTCGGAGGTCTCGTCGACGCCGAGCATCCAGGAGGCTCGCGCCGGGTACGACGAGGCACGCAAGGCGCAGCGCCCGCTGGTCGGCTGAGCCCGTCGAGCGTTCTCCGGCGCCGACACCTGTACGGGCCGCCCGGGCACCGATGGCGTGAGGACCCCGGGCGCAACCACGCACCGGTGGGACTCGATGGGGAGGCCGTCAGTGGGTGCTTTCGTCGATAGGGCCCGCGGGGTCGGTGCGGTCTGCGGAGTCGGCCTGTCGGTGCTGCTTCCGACCGGATGCGCTTCGGTCGGCGTTGCGGGTGCGGCGACCACGGCGCACGGGGCCATCGAGGTGGCGGTGGTCGAGCCGATGACCGGCGATCATCTCGTGGTGGCGCTTCCCGACGACATGACCGTCGAACGGTTCGTCGAGGCCGTGGCACGTCACTGATTTCGGAGATGGTGGAACCTTTCGGCCGGTGCCGGACATATCTCTAGTGCGGCGGCCGTCTGCACCGGCCGCCGCACCAGCTTCGCGCCCGGCGTGAGAAAGGAACCGACGATGCTCCCACTCGGGCCGCCCGACTCGACCCAGCCGCCGACTGTGCCGATCGACTTCACGGCGTACCTCCCCGACCCGGCCGACGAACCGACCGATTAGGCTGACCGCCCATGGCGGCCCGCGCTGTCGACGCCGACGGCGTGCGGGCGTACCCTACGGCCATGGGCGTCACCGGCGAGACCTGGCCGGCACTCGCACTCGCGAGCATCTTCGTCACGCCGTTCGTGCTCTGCCTCGTCGCGTTGCCCTGGCTCGTGCGCGCGCGGCACCGCCACCGCACGGCCGCTCACATCGTCGGTGCGGTCGTCACCTCCGACGAGGTGTTCAACCCCGAGGCATCCGCGCCGACGATGGTGCTGGGGGCGCAGACGGCACTGCCGTGGGCGGGCCCGCATCGGCGATCGTGAACACCCGCAGTCGACTGGCCGCCCACACGAGTGCACCCGCCGCGAGCAGCGCGGCGAGCAAGCCGACGACGTGGGCGACGAGCGACGGCAGCCCCCGCTCGAGCAAGAGGAATCCGTAGGGAACCCAGCCGTCGGTGACGCCGCGTGCGAGCACGACGACGAGCCAGGCGATCGGGTACGGCAGGACGAGCCAGAGTCGCCGCCACGGCAGCGCCGGTCGGTCGGCGACGAGCATCCAGTCGAGCACGACCGCGACCGGGAAGACGAGGTGGAGCAGGGCGCTCACCCAGGGGGGCGCCGACCCCGTGCCCGGCACGAGCAGGTTGTAGACGAGTGCGACGACGACGAGGCACGCGACGGCGATGCCGCGCGCCGTCGAGAGCCAGTCGGGCACGCGGCGACCTCGGAGCGCGATCGCGCCGGTGCCCACCAGCACGACGCTCGTGAGCAGGCTCGTCTGGTTCGTGAAGTAGCCGAAGAAGTCGAAGGCGCTGCCGTCGCCGACGGAGACACGGAGTGCGTAGGCGTATCCGAGCACCGCGATGCACACCGCCGCCGCACCGATGCGCGCTCCGGCGATCGCGCGAGCAGCGTTCGGCGGCCGTCGGCGCGGGGTCATGCGGGCCAGCCTAGTGAGCGCATCGGCGCGGCTCGGAGGACGGTTCAGGAGCAGCGGTCGACGAGGTCGTACTGCATGCCACCGATCGCGGCGGACTCGACGCCCGCGACCTCGTACACGACGCGGATCCCTTCGGCGTGACCCGGTGCTTCTCCGCGTTCGACGATCACAGCGACCGACAGCGGGTCCCCCGCCTTCACGGTCGCGCCCCGCGCCGGCACGCGGTCTTCCAGTTCGGGAATCGCCGGCGGATACTCCGCCGCGATGATGGCCCCCGAGTTCGCGATCACCCCTCGCGCCCCGCATCGACCAGCGAAAGCTTCCTCACGATCACCGATGAGCGCGCCGCCGCACCCCGCCGCTCACCGATCGACGAGCGTCACCTCGAACGAGTACCGGTCGGGTCGGTAGCAGTGCTGGCCGAACTCGACCGCGACGCCCGAGTTGTCGAACGCCGTGCGCGACATCGTGAGCACGGGCGCGCCGCGCGAGAGGTCGAGCAGTTCGGCCTCGCCGGCGGTCGCGGCCCGGGCGCCGATGCGCTGCTTGGCGACGCGCATGGTCACGCCGCGGGCACGCAGCAGCTGGTAGAGCCCGTGCTTCTCCAGCGCCTCGCGGTCGAGGTCGATGAACGGCTCGGGCAGCACGTTGTCGAGGATCGCGAGCGGCACCCCGTCGGCACTGCGGAGGCGCCGGATGTGCAGCACGGGGCTTCCGAGCTCGACGCCGAGCGCCTCGGCGACCCGCTCGTCGGCGGCGCCCTGCTCGACCGCGAGCACCGCGGTCTCGGGCTTCTGGCCCGATCGCTCGAGGTCTTCGTAAAGGCTCGTCAGCTCGACGTTGCGCGTGACCTTTCCGTGCACGACCTGCGTGCCGATGCCGCGCCGGCGCACGAGCAGCCCCTGGTCGACGAGCTCCTGAATGGCACGGCGGATCGTCGGTCGCGACAGCCCGAGGCGGGCCGCGAGCGCCACCTCGTTCTCGAGACGCGACCCCGCGGGCAGCGTCTCGTCGCGGATCGCCTGCTCGAGCCGGCTGGAGATCTGGTAGTACAGCGGCACCGGCCCCGAGCGGTCGAGGTCGAGGAACAGCTCGACGGGAAGTCGCTGCTCGGGGAGCTGGGCCATCGTTTCTCCAGTTGTTCGGATGTTCTGACAGTAGACGGTCGGCGGGTCTCGCGGTTCACCCGTGACCGAGGGTCACGCGGATCGCCGCCGGAACGTCTCGATGCGCGCCGCCCCGATCTCGAACGACGCGAGGTCGACGTCGGTCTCGAGCGCGGCGCCGGTGAGGTCGGTGCGGTCCCAGACGCCGTCGGCACGGGCGGCGAGCGGCTGCGCCGCACCCCGGTAGTTCACGAATCGCGCCTCGAGCACGGGCGCGCCCGAGGCATCCGTCACCGTACGCAGCGACTCGAGCACGACATCGCCGCCGACCTCGAGCACCGGTCCGGCGGGCAGGTCGTCGGCCGCGCCGGCGGCTCCGCCCGCGCCCGCGACGCCGCCCACGACCGCGGGGCCGCCGCGAGTGCCGCGCACGACCTCGGGTTCGGTGCGCACGAGCTCCGACCAGCGGGCCGCGCCCGACTCGGCCCAGCCCGCGGCCGAGGGCAGCACGGCGAACGAGGTGCGCACGCGGGTGCCGAGGTACTGCGCACCCGGAACCTCGAACTGGCCGCCGGCCGGCTCGTCGCGCAGCGGGTGCACGTTGACGCTCATCATGCCGACGGCGCGCACGAGGGTGAGCGCGATCGCATCGTCGCCCGAGCGCTCGTCGGCGACGACCTCGTACTCCGAGTGCTTCGTCACGATGAGGCTCGCCCGCCCCGCGTGCACGAACCGGGCGGCCGGGTAGGTCGGCAGCGGGAACTCGCCCCAACCTCCCTCGCCCTCGCGGCCGCGCTCGGTGACGACGTACTGCCCGGCGGCCGACGAACCGGCAAGCGCCCGCTCGGCCGTGGGTACGAGCACGCGCAGGCGGTGGTCGGCTGCGGGGTTCACGAAGTCGACCTCGACCCGCAGCATCGGCTCGCCCTCGCGCAGTTCGAGCACGGTGTCGACGACGAGCGGCACGGATGCCTCGGCGCGGGCGTCGTGGTCGCGGGCGTCGAGCCGTGCGGGCACGGCGTACCGGCGCCGCACGCGCAGCCGCCCGCGCAGCGGGCCCGCTTCGAGCACCGCGACCTCGACCTCGTCGGGGTCGGTCACGGCCGTCGCCGCGGACACCGGGCCGTAGTTGTAGGAGTCGCCGCGGTCGCCCTCGTCGACCAGCCGCAGCGCGTCGCGGAGCACGGTGCCGTCGGCGGCCTCGATCGTGACGTTGCCGCGCTCGTCGACGGTGGCGGTGAGCCGCCGGTTCGCAAGGGTGCGGCCGCTGGCCGTCACCGGGTCGTCGGACACCGTCGCGGTGGCGGGGTCGAGCTCGGCGAGCGCGATGCCGCCGACGTCGACGCCGACGAGTGCGACGCGGCGGGGGTCGGCCATGATCTCGACCCGCCAGGTGCGCTCGCCGGTCGGGTCGGAGGCGATGCGCCGCTCGAGCTCCTCCGTGAACGCGGCGAGATCGAAGTCGCCGACGGGCGCCTCGGCCACCTGGAACCGGACGCCGTGGTCGGTGAAGGTCCAGTCGTTGATGAGCTGGCCGAACAGCTCGCGGCCGTGGATACGGGCGAGCAGCTTGCGCAGTTCGCGGGTCGCCATGGTCTCGTCGCCGAGCACTTCGGGCAGCGCGTCGAGCAGCTGCACGCCGCTTCCGAGCTCGAGCCGCTCGGGGTCGTGCAGTCGGATCTCGACGTGCGCCCGCCGCGCGAAGCCGGTCGGGTTCGCGACGACGTGCCGGTCGGGCGTCACCGAGGCGGCGATGCGCTCCATCGTGCGCAGCACGACGCCGCGGGCGACGTGCGCGGCGGTGGCGAGCCGGCCCTCGACCTCGCTCGCGGTGGCGTCGACGCCGCAACCGGTCACCGAGTCGTGCGCGGTCGACTCGACGAGCCGGTACCAGGCGGTGTCGAAGAACGCGCGGTGGTCGTCGGAGCCGAACGCGGCGTCGAGCCGCTCGGCGACGCCCAGGCGACGCTCGGCGTCGGCCATCGCCTGCTTGAGGTTCGTGCGGATCGAGAAGACGCCGGGCAGCAGGTTGCCCCGCGCGTGCGAGCGCAGCTCGCCCGCGACGACGGGCAGGCCCGCGAGCGCGCCGTCGTCGCCGGCCGCCCACCCGGGTGCGACCCGGCGCACGTAGCCCTCGGCGGTGTCGACGGTGAGCTCGACCTCGCCGTTCGCCGCCTCGACGACCTGCATGAGATCGGCCGGCGGCGCGCTGTGGTCGGTGCCGAGCATGCCGAGGATCGGCTCAGAGCCGTAGCGGCCCGCGACCTGGTCGCGATACTCGCGCACGAGTCGGTCGAGCTGCCCCGGCAGGGCGAACAGGTCGAGCGCGTTGCCGTAGCCGTCCATCAGGTACTCGGTGCGCACGGTCGAGCCGTCGGGCGCGGTCCACGCGAAGGCGTGCGAGTCGACCCGGGCGGGCACTCCGCGCCACAGCATCGCGTCGCGCAGGCCGAAACCGCGCAGGAGCTGCGGCATCTGCGCCGAGTGGCCGAACATGTCGGGCAGGTACCCGAGCCGCATCTCGGTCCCGAGCCGGCGGCTCGAGCGCAGCCCGAGCTCGAGGTTGCGCACGATCGTCTCGCCGTCGCACAGGAACTCGTCGAGCAGGATGAGGAACGGCCCCACCGCGAGCTGCCCCCGCTCGACCGCAGCGGCGATGCGCTCGCGCTGCTCGGGCCGCATCTCGAGGTAGTCGTCGACGGCCGCGGCCTGCCCGTCGAGCGTGAACCGGTAGCCGGGGTTCTGCTCGAGCGTGTCGAGCAGCCGGTCGACCATGTGCACGAGGCGCAGCCGGAAGACGTCGTGCGGCTCGTACCACTCGCGGTCCCAGTGGGTGTGCGGCACGATCACGAGTTCGTCGGGGGTGTCCATGGGCGGCTCCGGGTGAAGAAGGAAGGGGCGGAGGTGAAGGAGAAGGAGTTGGGCTCAGGCGCAGAGCGCCATGATGCGGCGGTCGGCGAGCACCAGGTAGTGGGGCCCGTCAGCCGGGTCGGCCGCGAACGACTCCCGCGCGGCACGCACCGATCGCCGTCGGCCGAAACCGTCGACGAGCACGAGCCCCTCGGCGTCGACCGCGACGACCTCGTCGCCGAGACGCACGAGGGCGGGTGCGCGCATGAGCTCGGGCATGAGCACCGTGCCGTCGAAGCGACCGCTGCCCGTGACGGCGGTGCGACCGGCGCGCACCCCCTCGAGGATGGCCTCGGCCGAGGCATCCTCGGCGGCGACCCACGTGGTGGGGGTGCCGGGTCGTTGCGGCTCCTCGAGCATGTGCACGTCGCTGCCGCCGAGCAGGGTCGCGCCGGCGGGCCAGGTGCGGAACCAGGCGAACGGCGCCGTCGAGATGAGCTCGAGGAACCACGTCGCGTGCCACAGCTCGACCGCCGCGGGGCGGCGTTCGAGACGGTGCAGCCACGAGCAGTCGCCCGAGATCGGGTGGTTGATGCTCAGGATGCCTCCGCGCCGGTCGACCTCGTCGACCCAATGCTGCGCGGGCTCGCGGAAGTCGATCCAGCCGATCTCGCCGAACGCGTTCGCGTGGCCGCGATGGGTCGTGACCTCCTGGCCCGGCAGCAGCGTGATGCCGTGCTTCGCACCCTCGCCGGGCAGGTGGGCGTGGTGGCTCACGGTGTTGTGGTCGGTCACCGCCATGAAGTCGAGGCCGGATGCCACGCCGAGTGCCGCGAGCCCGCCGATCGGGAGTCGGCCGTCGGAGTGGATCGTGTGCCCGTGGAAGTCGCCGGCGAACCAGGTCAGTCCCGCCTCGGCCGGGAGCCCGCGATCGCTGCCGCGCACCTCGCGGGCGACCGGTGCGGCCTCGGGCACCGGTGGCACCGGTCGCGACGAGGGCATCGTGATCTCGACTTCGACCTCGACGCCCTGGAGCGGCACGCGGTGGAGACCGAGCACGACGTTCCACTCCCCCGGCTCGAGTTCGCCCGGAAGGTACCCGGGCGTGGCATCCGTCGCCGTGATGACGTACTCGGTGCGCGCGCCGCCCGACCAGCCGCGCCAGCCGCCGGCACCGGCGCAGCCGAGGTCGATGCCGGACTCGCTCGGGTCGAAGCGGATGACGACCTCGAGCGAGTCGGTGCCCGCGGGCACCTCGAACGGCACGTTCAGGTACCGATCGGCGTTCTGCACGTCGACCGTGACGGGGACGGTGCGGCGGATCGTCGTCACCGCGTCACCCGATGCGCTCGGTCGACTCGGCGTCGAAGAGCAGGGTCTTCGAACCGGTCGGCACGAGGTAGCCGCGGTCGCCCGGGGCGGGCTCGTGGTCTTCGGGCACGACGACCTGCAGCTTGTGGCCGTCGACGTGCACCGCGATGAGCACGCTCGCGCCGAGGTTCTCGACGACGCTCACCTCGGCCGCGATCGCGCCCGGCTCGTCGGCCGTGGTCCAACGCAGGTACTCGGGGCGCACGCCCCACACGACCGACTGGCCCTCGCGCACATGGTCCTCCGTGCCCGGGGGCAGGGTCGTCGACACGGCGTCGCCGATCGCGATCGCCCCGGCCGAGACGGTGGCCGGCACGAGGTTCATCGGGTTCGATCCGATGAAGCCCGCCACGAACGTGTTGTTCGGCCGCTGGAAGACCTCGCGCGGCGAGCCGATCTGCTGCAGCTTGCCCGCCTTCATCACCGCGATGCGGTCGGCGAGCGCGAGCGCCTCGGCCTGGTCGTGGGTCACGAACACCGTGGTCACGCCGAGGTCGCGCTGCAGCTCCTTGAGGAAGGTGCGCGCCTCGAGCCGCAGCCGCGCATCGAGGTTCGACAGCGGCTCGTCGAGCAGCAGCACGTCGGGCCGGGTGGCGACCGCCCGGGCGAGGGCCACGCGCTGCTGCTGGCCGCCAGAGAGTTGTCCGGGCCGGCGCTCGATGAGGCCCTGCAGGCTCAGGCCGTCGGCGACCTTCTCCGCCGTCGCACGGCGGTCGTCGCGCTTCACGCGCTTGATGCGCAGCGGGTAGGCGATGTTGTCCGCGACATCCATGTGCGGGAACAGGGCGTAGTCCTGGAAGACCATCGCGACGCCGCGGGCGCCGGGCTCGGCGTCGGTCACGTCGCGGTCGCCGATCACGAGCTGCCCCGATGAGATCGCCTCGAGGCCCGCGATCGAGCGCAGCAGGGTGGTCTTGCCGCAGCCCGAGGGGCCGAGCAGGGCGAAGAACTCGCCGTCGTTGATCTCGACGTCGACCTCGTCGACGCCGCGCACCCCGCCGGGGTACTCCTTGACGAGTCGGGTGGCGTTGATGCCGGCCATCAGGACTTGATACCTCCATGGAAGCGGAAACCGTAGCGACGGTTCACGACGAAGTAGATGATGAGGACGGGAGCGGAGAACAGCAGGGCGAAGGCCGAGATGAGCCGGAGGTCGGCCTGTCCGCTCTCGGTGTAGAAGGTGTACATGAGCACGGCGGCCGGCTGCAGGTCGGGGCTGCGCAGCAGGATGAACGGCACCAGGAAGTTGCCCCACACCTGCACGATCGTCCAGATCGCGATGAACGCGAGGCCCGGCCGCGCGATCGGCACGACGACGTCGCGGAGGATGCGGAAGGGACCTGCGCCGTAGAGCCGGGCCGACTCCTCGTACGACTTCGGGATCGAATCCATGAAGTCCTTGAGGATGAAGATGACGGTGGGCAGGATGCCGCCGGCCAGCACGAGCAGCACGCCCGTGTAGGTGTTGATGAGCCCCAGCGAGGTGATGATCTGGAACGTCGGCACCATCGCGGCCGTGCCGGTCACGATCGACGAGAGCAGCAGCAGCCCGTAGAGGATGCCGTCGCGCCCCGGGATGCGGATGCGACTCATCGCGTAGGCGGCGAGCGCGCCGAGCACGACGACGATGATCATCGTGCCCACGCCGAGCAGCAGCGAGTTGCCGATCGAACGCATGGCGTACGGGTTCTGGAAGAGGCGCGCGAAGTTGTCGAGCGTCCAGTCGGGCCACTCGAGCGAGAGCGTCGGGGTCGCGTCGAACGGCGCGAGCACGAGCCACACGAGCGGCAGCGCGAACAGCAGGCCGACGATCGTCAGCACGAGGCCGAAGGCGACGCGGGCGAGGTAGTGCCGCACGGTCGTGTTCGACGCGACCTTGCGCACGGTTTCGGTGCTGCCGGTCATCCCTTCTTCCTTCCTCTCGACACGCGGATGTAGGCGAGCGCGATGACGAGGTTGATGAGCAGCATGATGAGCGAGATCGCGGCGCCGAGGCCGAGCTGGCCGCCGGGGATCGCCGTCTCGTAGATGTACACCGAGAGGATCTCGGTCTTGCCGTTCGGGCCGCCCGCCGTGACGAGGTAGGGCGTGAAGGTGTTGAACGTCCACAGCGTGATGAGCAGCGTGTTCGTGAGGATGTGACCCTTGATGTTCGGGATGATCACGTCGCGCAGCTGCTGCCATCCCGAGGCGCCGACCATCTTCGCGCTCTCGATCTGCGACGGTGGCACGGCGCTCAGCGCCGACGAGAACAGCTGCATCGAGAAGGCGGTGCCCACCCAGATGTTGAAGAGGATGATCGCCTCCATCGGATGCTCGATCAGCCACGCGTAGCCGTCGGTGCCGAGAAGTCCGTTGAGGGTGCCCGAGCGCCGGTCCATGAGCACGAGCCAGAGGAACGAGGCGACGGAGGCCGGGATCACCCAGGCGGCGAGCACGAGGCCCTCGATGAGGGCCTTCACCCAGCCGTGGATGTTGCGGACCGACCATGCGAGCGCGAAGCCGATGAGGGTCTGGCCCACGATGCCCGAGGCGACCACGAAGACGAGGGTCAGCCACAGCGAGTTCCAGAACGACGGGTCGGTGAGCGCCTCGACGTAGTTGTCGAGGCCGACGAACTCGGGCGACGCGGCCTGCAGGCCGGTCAGCCGGTAGTCGGTCATGCCGAGCCAGATGGTCCAGACCGCCGGGAACAGCAGGAACAGCCCGATGAGGGTGAGGGCGGGGGCGACGAAGATGCCGGCGCGGGCCGTGCCGAGGCCCGCGACGTCGTCGGCCCGCCGACGGCGGGGAGCCGTGAGGCTCCCCGCCGGGGTGGTGGTGCTCGCCGTCATCAGTCACCCGAGACCGCGTCGTCGCCGACGATGTCCTTGAGCGAGTCGACGTAGGTCGCCAGGGCGTCGTCGACGCTCGTGCCCGACACCACGTCGAGGCTTGCCTGCTGCATCGCGGTCGAAACCTGCGGGTACGCCGCGAGCGGCGGCCGGTACGCGGTGATCGGCAGCACCTCTTCGCTCACGTAGGTCAGCATCGGGTCTTCGGAGAGGATCTCGTCATTGACGTCGGTGCGCGGCGTGATCGAGATAGTGCCCTCGTTGCGGGCCTCGTAGGCCTCCTTCGAGTTCATGAAGGCGAGCAGGTCCCACGCGAGCTCGGGGTGGTCGCTGTTGGGGTTGAGCACACGACCCGTGCCGCCCGACATCGACACGAAGTCCTGGTCGTCGATGCCCGAACCGGGCTCCATCGCGGGGATCTTGGTGTAGCCGACGACGTCGTCGCGGTTCGCCATCGGCGCGGTGCCGACGCCCTCTTCGGGATTGATGACGCTGCGCCAGAAGTAGTCGCCCTCGAGCAGGATGCCGATCTGGTTCGCGGCGAACATCTGGAACGAGGTGTCGCGTCCGGACGCCTCCTGCTGCAGCACGGCGTCGCCGAGGCCCTCGTCGACGTAGATCGTCTTGTAGAGGTCGAGCACGTCGCGCATGCCGTCGGTGTCGCCGACCCACTTGTCTTCCTCGTAGACCTGCTCGCCGGTGCCGACGAGCATCGGCAGCATGCCCTGCATGGTCGTCGCCTCGCCCATCGCCGTGCCGGCGTTGAGCTGGATCGGGGTCACGCCGTCGAGCTTCTTGAGCGCCTTGCCGGCCTCGATCACCTCGTCCCAGCTCTCGGGCTGCCAGTCCGCCGGCAGGCCCGCCTGCTCGAACAGGTCCTTGTTGTAGTAGAGCACGCGGCCGTCGGCGCCCTGCGGCACGCCGTAGCGGTCGCCGTCGAACGAGACGGCGTTCTGCACGGCCTCGGGGATCTGGTCCCAGCCCTCCCAGCCGTCGACGGCGTCGCCGCCGACGTCGCTGAGCGGCTTGATGTAGCCGGCCTCGGCGAACTCGCCGACCCAGATGCCGTCCATGCCGATGATGTCGGCGCCCTCGCCCGACTGCAGGTCGAGCGCGATCTTGGTCTTGTAGTTCTCGTCGTCGACGCCCTGGGGCTCGAACTCGACGGTGACGTCCTTGCCCTCCTCCTTCATGGCGTCCTCGAACTGGGGGATCACCCAGTCGGTGACCCAGTCGGCCTCGGCAGCGTTCTTGCCGCCGGTGATGGCGTTCGCCGTGATCGTGAGGGTGACGGGACCGTTCTCGTCACCGTTCGAGTCACCGGAGCATCCGGTGAACACGAGTGCGCCGGCTGCGGCGAGTGCGATCGCCGCGACGGTCTTGCGCCTTGCGTGGTGGATCATCTTCGACCTCTCTCTGGTTCGCGGCCGGCAGGGTGACCGGCGCGCGGGTGGTGCTGCGGGTTCGGGTCTTGCATGTCCCGAGCGCGAGGCTCGGGGTTACGAGGCGGATGCCTCGGTGCCGGCGCCGATCGGCGTGCCGGCGGAATCGGCGAGGGCGCGGAGCATCCGCTGGCCCACGACGATGTCGGCGGCGCCCTCGTCGACCGAGGGGCCCGGTGCCGGACGACCTGCGACGAGCGCCGCGAAGGCGCGGAGCTCGTGCTCGAACGCCTCCTCCTGCATCCACCGCGTCTCGGAGCGCCGGGCGCCGAGGCGGTCGGCGTTCTCGACGACGGTGAGCACGGTGGGCACGTTGAGCACGTACGGCACCGCGAAGACGAGCGAGATGCTGCCCTCCTCGTGGTGGAACGTGACCGTCTCGCGGTACTCGGGGTAGCGCGGGATGAAGTGCCAGTCGACCGACCAGGGCACGTCGGCGTGCTCGGCGAGGGTGCCGCCCAGGCTCAGCGATCCCGGGAACCCGCCCGTGTGACGGGCCCGGTCGACCGCCCCGATGCCGCCCACGAGGTACCGCAGCAGGCCGATGTCGTGCACGATCGAGCCGAGCACGACGTTCGTGTAGAGCTTCGGCAGGTCGCCCGCCGCCTCGCCGATCGCGGTCCCGACCGAGGCATCCGTCGCGGCTGTGAGGGCCGCGAGCAGGTCGGCGGGCACGTCGGCGGGCGGAGCCTGCAGGTTCGCGAACGCGAGCTGGGCCCCGTCGGCCGGATGCAGCACCTCGACCGTGACCGCGCGCAGCTCGACGCTCTGCAGCAGGGCCTTCACCTCGGCCGAGGCCGGGTCGTGCTCCTTCATGTAGCCGACCCGCACCCAGTCGGCGAGGTCGACGCCGCGCTCGGCGGCGAGGGCGCGGAGCGACTCGACCTCGGCGAGCGAGAACGCGAGGGGCTTCTCCGCGAGCACGCGGATGCCGGCGCCGACGAGCTTCGCGACGTCGGGCGCGTGCGAGCCGGAGGTCGCGAGCACGGCGCCGTCGACGGCGACCTCGCCCGCGACGACGGCGTCGATGAGCGCGTCGATCGAGTCGAACGCGGCGACGCCCGTGCCGGATGCCTCGGCCATGCCCCGCGCGCGCGACGTTGAGAGATCGACGACGGCGGTGAGGGCGATGCGGTCGGCGTTGCGCCGGATGAGCGGGAGGTGCACGCTCTGGCTGATGGCGCCGAGGCCGATGACGGCGAGGTTCACGCGCTCGTGGGTCGCGGCATCCGCCTGCTCGCTCGTGCGGTCGGGGGCGTCGAAGCCGGTCATGCGAACCACCGCCGCAGGCGCTCGCGGTTGGCCGCTTGATCCGTTCGGGCGCGGTCGACGTCGGCCGCGCTCTGCAGGATGACGTCCTGCTCGACGACGAGCCAGCCGGCGTAGCCCGAGTCGACGATCTGGTCGACGATGCGGTCGACCTCGAGGTCGCCGTCGCCGAGGGCCACGAACACACGGCGCTGCCAGACGTCGCGCATCGGGTCGTCGGAGCCGGCGGCCGAGGCGAGCACCGAGCGATCGGCGTCCTTGAGGTGCACGTGGTTGATGCGGTCCGCCCAGCGCGAGAAGTCGGCGACGGGGTCGCCGCCGCCGATGAGCAGGTGGCCGGTGTCGAAGGTCAGGTCGATGTCGGTGTCGGCGAGCAACCGTTCGATCTCGTGCGGAGTCTCGACGTACGTGCACGCGTGGTGGTGGAACGTCGGTTCGAGGCCGGCGGCGCGGGTCGCATCGGCGGCGCGCTGCACGCGGGCGGCGAACCGGGCCCACCGGTCGTCGTCGAGCTCGAGCTCGGGGGCGCCGCCCGGGCGGGCCTTGCGCTCGGCGGAGCCGGAGTCGGCGATCGTGGGCTTCGGCGCGAGCGCGCCGGCGGGCGCTGCGGCAGCGGCGGCGGCGAACAGGTCGAGCACGTGCGCGAGCCCCGCGAAGGATGCCTCGAACTCGTCGTCATCGGCGGCGAAGGGCAGGTCGACCCATCCGCCTGCGAGGGCCAGGCCGTGTCGGCCGAGCAGGGCGGGCAGCGTCTCGCGGTCGCCGAAGAGGCCGACGGGGCCGAGATCGATGCCGTCGTACCCCGCCTCGGCGACCCAGCCGGCGAGTTGCTCACCGTCGGGCAGCGGAACGAGATCGGGAATGGACAGTTCGAAGACGCCGTAGCTGACGGGGGCGTTCGCTGTTCGGATCAACCGAGGTTCCTCTCAACCGCGGAGACGCACCTGCGCTGTCTCCGCGGTCAAGGGTACTAGGTTCTGACATATTCACAACATGACAGACAAAGTCTGTGGATCGTCCGCATCCGAGCCCGACTCCGATCACTCCCCCGGCGGATCGGCGTGCAACTCGACATCCGCCGGCGCCAACGCCCAGCGCGGGAAGCGCACTTCGAGACCGGCCCGCAGCGGCGCACACAGCATCGGCCCAGCCTGCGCGTCGCCGGCGGTGAACGGCGCGACCCGCAACGTGCGCCAGGGCCCGCCGTCGGCTCGCGCCCGAAGCGTGACGGCGTCACCGGTTTCGCCGCCACGGCTCGCGCGGATGGTCACGAGGCGTCCCGCCCATTCGGGCACGGGCGCGAGCGACCAGTCGGACACCCCGTTCGTGACGACCGCCCCGAGGTGCAGCACTCCGTCGCTCACTTCGATGCCCGCCTTCACCCACTGGGCCTCGTTGGCGAAGAGCAGCAGCCCGGCCTGGTCGTAGAGCCCCGTGAGCGACGACGTGTCGAAGTCGACCTCCACGGCGGTGTCGGCGGGCCACTCGGCGAGCAGTCCGTGACCGTCGTCGTGCACGAACCCGTAGTGGGTCGTCCGCCAGTAGTCGCTGCCTTCGAGCGCCTGCGCGACGAGCGCGCCGTCTTCGACGCGAGTCGACGCCGGCTCCCTCGTCCAGTGCCCCTCGCTCCACGTCACCGTTCGCCCGATCATGCGCCCACGCTACCCGTGCCCCGTGTCCCGGGCGACGTGCGGCCGGGGCCCGGCCGCCCCGGCCGAGCGATCAGGCGTCGAGCAGTGGCGCAGCGGCGGCCTCGAGCGCTCCCGGCACGAGCCGGTAGTACGCCCACGTGCCGCGCTTCGAGCGGGAGAGGAACCCGGCCTCGGTGAGGATCTTGAGGTGGTGCGAGACCGTCGGCTGGCTCAGTCCGACGGGTTCGATGAGGTCGCAGACGCACGCCTCCTGCCCCGCCGAGGCGGCGACGATCGAGACGAGCCGCAGCCGCACCGGGTCAGCGAGCGCCTTCAGCCGGCGTGCGAACCGCTCGGCCTCGTCGGCGGTGATCGTCTCGCGCACGAGCGGCGCGCAGCATGCCTCGGTACTGACATCGCGGACCTCGAGCATCGTGACCATGCATCGATACTACTCGATATTGACAACCATCGATATATCGCGGCATCCTGATATCGAAGTTCATCGATATCAGGAGGATGCAGTGACGCTGCTCGACTTGACCACCCGACCCGTGACGAACGACCGGCTGTCCACACTGCCCGTCGTGATCATCGGTGCCGGCCCGATCGGCCTCGCCGCTGCGGCGAACCTGGTGGAGCGCGGTATCGACTTCGTCGTGCTCGAGGCGGGTGACGACATCGCCGACAGCGTGCGCGCCTGGGGTCACACGCGGCTGTTCTCGCCGTGGAAGCACCTGGTCGACCCGGCGTCGCGCCGCCTCCTCGAGGCCGAGGGCTGGGCGCTGCCGGCCCTCGAGCGCGCGCCTGCGGGCAGAGAGCTCGTCGACGCGTACCTCCTGCCGCTGAGCCGCCTCGAACCGATCGCGTCGCGCATCCGCACCGGTGCCGAGGTGCTCGCGGTCAGCCGCGAGGGAATGGACCGCACGCGCACCGCGAACCGGTCGGCCACGCCGTTCCTCGTCCGACTCCGCACGGTCACCGGGGTGGAGGAACTGACCGCCCGCGCGGTCATCGACGCCTCGGGCACGTATCGTTCGCCGAACTCGTTGAACTCGAGCGGGCTCGACCTGCTCGGCTTCGACGAGATCGCCGATCGCGTGCAGCCGGCCCTGCCCGACGTGCTCGGCCGCGACCGCGACGCGTTCGCGGGGCGGCACACCACCGTCGTCGGCGCCGGGCACTCGGCGGCCAACACGCTCCTCGCGCTCGTCCAGCTCGCACGCGAGGTGCCGGGCACCGAGGTGAGCTGGCTGATCCGCAACGCCAAGGCCGTGCGCGTCTCGTCGTCGGCCGATGACGAGCTCGCCGACCGCGCCAAGCTCGGCGGCCGCGTCGATGCCGCGGTCCGCCGCGGAGACATCCGGCTCGTCGACGGATTCGAGATCCTCCGCGCCCGTCGCGCCGGCGACGGCGCCGAGCTCGTCGGACAGCACGGCGGCGAGCTCGCCGTGCACGCGACCGACGTGGTGGTGAACGCGACCGGCTTCCGGCCGAACCTCGACCTGCTGCGCGAGATCCGCCTCGAGCTCGACGAGATCGTCGAGGCCCCCAAGCGCCTCGCGCCGCTCATCGACCCGAACGTCCACTCGTGCGGCACGGTCGAGCCGCACGGCTTCGCCGAGCTCACCCACCCCGAGCACGGGTTCTTCATCGTCGGCATGAAGTCGTACGGCCGCGCCCCCACCTTCCTGCTGGCCACCGGCTACGAGCAGGTGCGGTCGGTCACGGCGTGGCTCGCGGGCGACCTCGCCTCGGCGTCCAACGTCGAACTCGTGCTGCCGGCGACGGGCGTGTGCTCGACCGACCTCGGCGGCTCGTCGAGCTGCTGCTCGGGCCCGACGTGCTGATCCGCCCGATGCGCGCCGCGGACTGGCCCATGGTCGGGGAGATCTTCGACCAGGGCATCCGCGGCGGTGAGGCCACGTTCGAAACGACGGCGCCGAGCTGGGAGGCGTTCGACGCCGGCAAGATCGCCTCGCCGCGCCTGGTCGCCGAAGTCGACGGCCTCGTGCTCGGGTGGGCGGCCGCGTCGCCGGTGTCGGGCCGCCCGGTCTACCGCGGCGTCATCGAGCACTCGGTCTACGTGCACGAGGATGCGCGCGGCAGAGGCATGGGCCGCGCACTCCTCGCCGCGTTCGTCTCCGCGGCCGACGAGTCCGGGTTCTGGACGATTCAGTCGAGCATCTTCCCTGAGAACATCGCGAGCCTCCGGCTACATGAGCAGGCGGGATTCCGCGTCGTCGGTCGACGTGAGCGCATCGCTCGCTCGACGCTCGGCCCGCACGCCGGGCACTGGCGCGACACCGTCCTCATCGAGCGCCGCTCGACCCGGAACGGCGTCGGCTGACGCTTCGATGCGCGCAGCACGTCGTGCGGGTGGTTCAGTCCGAGTTCGCCGGTCGCGCGTCGGCACGCTGCGGCAGCAGCTCGGCGAGCAGCGCCTCGACGCGGCCGCGGATCTCGTCGCGGATCGGGCGGACCGCGTCGATGCCCTGGCCGGCCGGGTCGTCGAGCTTCCAGTCCTCATAGCGCTTGCCCGGGAAGATCGGGCAGGCGTCGCCGCACCCCATCGTGATCACCACGTCCGAGTCGCGGACCGCCTCGGTGGTCAGCACCTTCGGCACGTTGCTCGCGATGTCGATGCCCTGTTCGGCCATCGCCTCGACCGCGACCGGATTGATCCGGTCCTTCGGCTCCGATCCCGCGGAAAGCACCTCGACGCGGTCGCCGCCCAGTTCGCGCAGATACCCGGCGGCCATCTGCGACCGGCCCGCGTTGTGCACGCAGACGAACAGGACGGTGGGCTTCTCGGACATCGCAGATCCTCTCCTCGGGCTCGAGCACTTCAACCATAGACCATCATCTATGGATGACGGGACACCGTGCCCGCCAATTCAGCCGTTGTTCACGCGGCAGACCGCCCCAGGGACGCGATGAGCTCGCGCACGCGCCGATCGATGTCGTCGCGAATCGCGCGCACCTCGGCGAGTGGTCGCCCAACCGGATCGTCGAGCTCCCAGTCGAGATACCGGGTGCCGGGGTAGACGGGGCAGGCGTCGCCGCAGCCCATGGTGATCACCACGTCGGCCGCACGCACCACCTCGTCGGTCAGCGGCTTCGGGAACTCGCCGCCGAGCGGCACCCCGATCTCCTCCAACGCTGCGGCGATCGTCGGCGCCACGGTCGCCGCAGGCTCGGAACCTGCCGTTCGCACCTGCACGCGGTCGCCGGCGAGCCGGCGAAGCAGTGCCGCCGCCATCTGCGAACGCCCCGCGTTCTGCACGCACACGAACAGCACGGCCGGCGCTCCGCCGGGGTCCCGGTCTCGCGCCGCGACCGCGGCCAGCCGCTGCTCCGAGAACTCGGCCGTGCGCGATGCCAACCGCGCACCGCCACCCACCCGGGCGAGCAGCAGGCGGCTCTCGTCGACGAAGCGTTCGACGGTCTCCCGGTTGAACGTTCCGGCGAACCGGACGGACAGGTCGTCGACGATCCGCGCGAAGACGGGATCATCGGGCTCGGCGCCGGATTCCGACCCGAGCAGCTCGAGCACGCGATCGAGGTGCTCCGGCGCGATCGAGTACCAGACCCGGCGGCCCTCGGGACGGCGCTCGAGCACGCCCGCCTCCGTCAGCACCTTCGCGTGATGGGTGATCGTGGGCTGTCTCAGGCCGAGCCGTTCGGCCATCCGCGTCACGGTCTCGCGCCCATCGGGCTGATCGAGGATGAGCTGCAGCATCCCAGCACGGGTCGGGTCGGAGACCGTGGCCGAGAGCTGGTGGGCTGGACTCATAGACAAGAGTCTATGCCTCACGCGTCGTGTTCGTCGGCCCCCTCGAGCAGCATGCCGACCGGCGTCGCGCACGTGTCGCCACGCCATGCCTCGAGGCCCTCGCGCACCGCGAAGACGACGATCACGAGCGCCGCCACCGAGTCGGCCCACGCCCAGCCGAACAGCGAGTTGAGCAGCAGGCCGAGCAGCGTGGCGGCCGAGAGATAGGTGCAGATGAGCGTCTGCTTGCTGTCGGCGACGGCGGTCGCCGAGCCGAGTTCGCGCCCGGTGCGGCGCTCGGCGAGCGACAGGAACGGCATGACGACCACGCTCAGCGCGGTGATCGCGATGCCGAGCGCCGAATGCTCGGCCTCGGGCAGCACCCCGACGAGGCTGAGCACCGCGTTCACCCCGACGTAGGCGGCGAGCGCGAAGAAGGCGAACGCGATCACCCGCAGGGTGGGCTGCTCGTACTTCTCGGGTTCGCGGCGCGTGAACTGCCAGGCGACCGCCGCCGCCGAGAGCACCTCGACGAGCGAGTCGAGCCCGAATCCGAGCAGGGCCACCGAGGATGACGCGGCACCGGCCGCGATCGAGACCGCCGCCTCGACGAGGTTGTACCCGATGGTGATCGCGACGATCCAGCGGATGCGCCGATGGAGCACCGCCCGGCGATCGTCGCTCAGTGTCGCGCTCATGCGGATGCCTCGCCCATCAGCCGACGTACCCCCGGAAGGGATCGGCCTCCTCGCCGCGGCGCTCGCGCTCGGACTCGGCCTCGCGCAGGTCGCGCTCGAGATCGCCCAGCAGGTCGCGGAGGCGGTCGTCGCGCTCGGCCTCGTAGGTCTCGTCGACCTCGATCTCGGGCCAGCCGCTGCCCCACTCCCGGGCGAGCCGCGCGTCGATCGCCCCGGCGACGTCGTCCCAGGCCTCGTTGCGAGCGCGTTCGGCGAAGGACGCGAGGTACTCGGGATCACCCCGTCGCGTCCACAGCTCTTTCGCGATCGCCGCGTAGACCTGTTCGCGGCGTCGGAGGTTCGCGGCGTCGGCGCGGCGGTAATCGTGCTCGTTCGACGCGCGACCCTCGCGCTTGGCGGCGACGCTGCGGTCGTCGGCGGTGCGCTCGGCGACCTCGTCGGCCTCCTGCACGAGCTCGTAGAGCACCTCGCGGGCGGCGGCCGCGGCGCGGTCGTTGTCGAAGGGCTCGTCGCCGCGCAGGGCGTGCATCACGAAGCGGTTGCGCAGGGCCATCCGACCTGCGGCCTCGGCGACGAGCAGGCCCTCGGCGAGCATCTCGTCGAACGTGGGAGGAACCACCTCGGGCAGGGCGCTGCGGTCGAACGGCTTGAACCGCTTCGCTCGCCTCCTGCGCCAGAACGCCATGCTTCACGCCCCTCGAACACCGATGTCCGACGCCACTCGACGTCGGAGAACGAGCCTATCGCGGGCGAGTGACGGGCGGTCGTGTCGGCGGCCGGTCGTACCGTTGCCGCATGGTTGAGAGGGATGCCTCGGCCGCGCGCTGCTCGATCGTCGAGGCCGACGGCGTGCACTGCTCGCGGCCCGTCGCTGCCGGCACGCCGATCGCGCTCTGCGCGGGGCACCTGCTCGTCGCCTACGACTGGGTCGCGCGTGAGGTCGGCGAGCTCGACCTGCTGCCGGGGCCGTGTCCGGCGTGCGGGGCCCGGGTCGGAGTGCACTACCCCTCCGGTTGGATCTGCGCCGACTGCGAATGGCGCTACGGCGAGCTGCCCGATCGAGCGCTCGGCGACGACCCCGTCGAGGTCGTCTACTACCTGCGCTATCGCGACCGGGTGAAGATCGGCACCTCGGCGAACCCGCGGCAGCGCGTCGCGAGCCTGCCGCACGACGAGGTGCTCGCGTTCGAACGCGGCGGCCGGCGACTCGAACGGCGTCGGCACGAGCAGTTCGCGCGGTACCGCGGTGCCGGCACCGAGTGGTTCGACGTGCACGACGTGCTGCTCGAGCACATCGCCGGGCTCGCCGTCGGTGTCGACGACCCCTGGGCGCAGTACGACCGCTGGGTGAGTCGGCATCTCGCCCGGCCGCGGCTCGACTGAGCAGACCGGCGGCGACTTCTCCACAACCCGCGCATTCGGCCCCACGGGCGGGCTCACGTCGCTAGTCTTCGACGATGGATCGAGTGACGGTGCGCCGAGCGCTGCGTTCGGCGGCGACGGCTGCGGCGCTCGCGTTCATGCTGACCGGCTGCATCCCCGCCGCCGGAGACGCACGACCCGTCACCTCGGCTCCACCGACCGATTCGGCCGCGGCGTTCGGCGACGCCGAGCATGAACCCGACGCCGAAGCCGCGCCGCCGAGCATCGCTGGCCTGGCGCCGGGCACCGTCCTCGCGACCGGAGAGTTCCACGACCGCGGTACGAGCGGCGCGATCGAGCTCCGGGCGAACGGCACACCCAGCGGGTTCGAGGTCGTGCTCACCGGCATCTCGCCGGCGCCGACCGCCGGCATGACGCTGGAGTTGAACTCCGAGCCGTCGACCGCCACCCGGGAGGTGCTGAAGGAGGGCTTCAGCTACTACCGCTACGACCCGCTCGCGACGACGGCCGACCAGGCCTTCCGCGTACCGACCCCGGGCACGGGCGGGTTCGTGACGAACGACCCGAGCTACCTGCGCACGGCGGTGCTCTGGGCACCGGCGGCCGGAGCGGAGCGAGGATTCGACGAGGTCGTCGCGACCGCCCCGCTCACCTGGAACCTTCCCGACTTGAACCCCGGCCTGCGGGTGGTCGACCACGGGGCTGCAGAGGGCGCGACCGGAGAGGCGGTCCTCGACGACGACGGCACGCCGCTCCGCTACCGCATCGCGGCCGGCGACACGTCGATCGGAGTGACCGCCAGATTCGGCGTCACGGTCGACGATCTCAGGTGGTTGAACCCCGATCGCGCAGGCTCGAAGCTCCTCCTCGCGGATCGCTGGCTCAACCTCTCCCGCGAGGACCGCGGCCTTCGAGGTTGAGGCGGGTGCGCGGCTACGCCGCAGGCACCGGGCAGTGCAGCTGCGTGCGCTCGCCCGAGCGGTCGATCTCGTGCGCCGACATCGCGGCACCGCAGAGCGGGCAGGCCGGCGGAGCCGCCGGCTTCGGTTCCTCGTCGTACGGACCGAGCGGCGGCGGGCCGATGTACGGCAGCAGCTTCGCGTTGAGGCGGTCGATGAATCCGGCGTAGCCGCGCTGCACTCCTGGCTCGACCGGTCGCTTTCTTCGTGTCACAATCATTAGTGTACTAACTATTTGTCCCCACGTCATACTGGAAGCCTGATGACCGAGCAGACCGCAGCCGCACGAACGGCGATCGCCGAGACATCCACCCCCGCAGACGGCGACGGCGCAGTCGACCTGCTCGCCCTCGAGAACCAGGTGTGCTTCGCCCTCGCGGTCGCCGCGCGCGGTGTGATCGGCGTGTACCGGCCGATCCTCGAGCCGCTCGGGCTCACCCACCCGCAGTACCTCGTGATGCTCGCGCTCTGGCAGCGCAATCCGCGCACGGTGCGCGACCTCGGCGAGGCGCTCCAGCTCGAGCCGGCGACACTGTCGCCCCTGCTGAAGCGCCTCGAGGCGCAGGGCTACCTCACCCGAGCACGCAACCCGCACGACGAGCGCGCCCTCGACGTCGCCCTCACCGAGAGCGGGCGCGCACTGCGCGAGCGGGCGCTGTCGATCCCGCCCCAGGTCGTCGACCGGCTCGGCATGAGCCTCGACGAGCTCGGCGCGCTGCGCGACCGGCTCACCGAGGTGATCGCGGCGGTGCAGCGAGGCTGACGCGGCGCAGGCGTCAGGCAGCCGGCGGGGTGAACCCCGGCACGCCGCCGTCGGCGGTCGCGAACTTCGCGATGAGGCTGCAGTCCTTGCCGCCGAAGCCCTCGGCGATGAGGCGCTCGAACTGCTCGAGCGCAACCCGCGAGGCAGGCATCGGCAGGCCGGCCGTCGTGCCGGCGTCGACCGCGAACGACAGGTCCTTCTCGGCGAGCGCGGTCGTGAACGTCGCGTCGTAGTTGCGATTCGCCGGACTCGTCTCGACCACGCCGGGTGCCGGGTACCAGAGCCGTAGCGGCCACGACTCCCCCGACGAGACCGACGCGACCTCGAAGAACCTCTTCGGGTCGAGCCCGAGCGAGTCGGCGAGCGCCGCCCCCTCGGCGACGCCGAGCAACGACACGAACAGCATCAGGTTGTTGGCGAGCTTCGCAGCGATGCCGAGCGTCGGCCCGCCGAGTTCGAAGACATGGCCCGCCATCGGCTCGACGAGCTCGCGGGCGTCGGCGGTGGCATCCGCGTCACCGCCGAGCATGAACGTGAGGCTGCCCGCGGCGGCCCCCGCGATTCCGCCCGAGACCGGCGAATCGACGAAACGGAACCCGCGCCGTGCCGACTCCTCGTGGCACCAGCGCGACGTCTCGACGTCGACCGTCGACGTGTCGAGCAGCAGCACCCCGGCGGGTGCCGTCGCCCACACCCCGCCGTCGCCCGCGTAGACCTCGCGCACGTGTTCACTGCGCGGCAGGCTCGTGAAGACCGCGTCGGCGCCCGCGACCGCCTCGGCGACCGAGTCGACCACTGCGACCCCCCGCGACGCCGCGGCCTCCCGCGCCTCCGACATCGGGTCGACGCCGCGCACGGCGTGACCCGCCGCGACGAGATTCGCCGACATGGGTCCACCCATGTGTCCCAGTCCGATCCAGGCGATGTTCGCCATGGGCCTGCCCTCCCGACCTCGTCGACGTGAAGCGCTCTCCGTCCCCACGATACGCCGAGGCCGCGCGCGTTGCGGAGCGACGGAGGAGCGTCGCGAGTCGGTCGATCGCGCCGGTCTCGAGACGCCGCCGCGCGCCCCCGCGACCGGGGAGACGCTCAGAACCGGATGACCTGCCGGATCGCCCGCCCCTCCGCGAGGGTGTCCATCGCCGCGTTCACGTCGTCGAGCTCGACGGTCGACGAGATGAGCGCCTCGACGGGCAGCCGGCCCTGCCGCCAGAGTTCGGCATAGCGCGGGATGTCCCGCGACGGGATCGCCGACCCCAGGTACGACCCGATGATCGTGCGCGCCTCGGCCGTCACGGTCAGCGGCGCGATCTGCGAGACGGCCGATGCGGGCGGCAGCCCCACGGTGACCGTTCGTCCGCCGGGTGCGGTCAGCGCGAACGCCGTCTCGAATGCGCGCGGATGGCCCGCCGCCTCCACGACGAGCGGAGCCCGCAGCCCTGCGGCCACCGCCTCGTCGGGCGTGTACGCCGCGTCGGCGCCGAGCTCGAGCGCCCGCTCGAGCTTGTCGTCGACGCCGTCGACGCCGATGACCCGGCCGTAGCCGAGCGACGCCGCCGTGATGAGCGCGGCCATGCCGACGCCGCCGAGCCCGACCACGACGATGTCGTCGCCCTCGCGCGCGGCACCCGCGTTGAGCACGGCTCCGCCCCCGGTGAGCACGGCGCACCCGAGCACGGCCGCGACCTCGGGCGGCACATCGTGCCCGACGACCACCGCCGAGCGCCGGTCGACGACCGCGTGCGTCGCGAACCCCGAGACCCCGAGATGGTGGCGCACGGGCTCGCCGTCGCGGTGGAGGCGCACGTCGCCGTCGAAGAGCGTGCCCGCCGTGTTCGCGGCGGTGCCCGGAGTGCACGGCAGGGCGCCGCCGGCGAGGCATCCCTCGCACTCACCGCAGCGAGGCAGGAAGGCCATCACCACCCGGTCACCCACCGAGAAGCCGGCCGCGGATGCCTCGGCGCCGAGCTCCTCGACGATGCCGGCGGCCTCGTGGCCGAGCAGCATCGGCACCGGGCGCGGGCGATTGCCGTCGACGACCGAGAGATCCGAGTGGCAGATGCCCGCCGCCTCGATGCGCACGAGCAGCTCGTCGGGACCGGGGCGTTCGAGCTCGAGCTCGCCGATCGTGATCGGCCGCGACTCGGCGAAGGGCCGGGAACGCCCGAGCTCCTCGAGCACGGCCCCGCGGATGCGGATCGACATCGCCGCGGCCCCGTCAGTGCGTCGGGAAGCCGAGGTCGATCTGCGACTCGCTCGGCTCGGGCCAGCGCGTCGTCACGACCTTGCGTCGCGTGTAGAAGTTGAAGCTCTCCGGGCCGTACATGTGGGTGTCGCCGAAGAGCGAGTCCTTCCAACCGCCGAACGAGAACGCGCCGACGGGCACCGGAATGGGCACGTTGACGCCCACCATCCCGACCTCGATGTCGAACTCGAAGCTGCGCGCGGTCTTGCCGTCGCGGGTGAACACGGCGACGCCGTTGGCGAAGCGGCTCGCGTTGATGAGCGCGACCGCCGCGTCGTAGTCGTCGACCCGCACGACCGAGAGCACCGGCCCGAAGATCTCCTCGTCGTAGACGCGCATGCCGGGCTCGACCCGGTCGACGAGCGAGGCGCCGATGAAGAAGCCGTCGCCCTCGAAGCGGTGGTCGCGGCCGTCGACCACGACGTTCGCGCCCTCGGCCGCGGCGCCCTCGACGAAGCCGGCGACGCGCTCGCGCGCCTCGCGCGTGATCAGGGGACCCATCTCCGAGGCGGGATCGGTGCCGTCGCCGACGACGAGCCGGGACATCCGCTGGGTGATCTTCTCGATCAGCGGGTCGGCGACCTGCCCGACCACGACGAGCACCGAGACGGCCATGCACCGCTCGCCCGCCGAGCCGTACGCGGCCGAGATCGCGGCGTCGGCGGCCGCGTCGAGGTCGGCGTCGGGCATGACGACCATGTGGTTCTTCGCTCCGCCGAGGGCCTGCACCCGCTTGCCCTGCTCGGCGGCGCGCGTGTAGATGTACTTGGCGATCGGGGTCGAGCCGACGAACGAGATCGCCTTCACGTCGGGGTGGTCGAGCAGCGCGTCGACCGCGACCTTGTCGCCGTGCACGACGTTGAGAACGCCGTCGGGCAGCCCCGCCTCGCGGAACGCCTCGGCGAGCCAGACCGCCGCCGAGGGGTCGCGCTCGCTCGGCTTCAGGATGACGGCGTTGCCCGCCGCGATCGCGGTGGTGACCATCCACAGCGGCACCATCGCCGGGAAGTTGAACGGCGTGATGCAGGCCACGACGCCGAGCGGCTGGCGCACCTGGTGCACGTCGATGCCGCGCGCGACCTGCTCGGCGTAGTCGCCCTTGAGGTGGTGCATGAGGCCGGCGCAGAACTCGACGTTCTCGAGCCCGCGCGCGACCTCGCCGAGGGCGTCGTCGACGGTCTTGCCGTGCTCGGCGGTGATGATGCGCGCGAGCTCGCCGCTGCGCGCCTCGATGATCTCGCGCAGCTTGAACATGACGTGCGAGCGCTTGGCGAGTCCGGTCGCGCGCCACGTCTTCTGGGCGAGGGATGCCGCGGCCACCGCCTCGGCGACGCGGGCGTCGTCGGCGAGCACGACCTCGGCGGTCTGCTCGCCGGTCGCCGGGTTGAAGACGGGGCTGCGACGGGCGTCGTCGTCGATATTGCCGCCCGCGATGACGTGCGGGATGGTCCGCACGGCGGTGAGGGTGTCGGTCATGGGCGTTCCTTTCAGGCGGTGTAGCCCGCGACGGCGCCGTCGGCGCGCACGAGCTTGGCGATGAGGCTGCAGTCCTTGCCGCCGAGGCCGTCGGCGATGAGCTCCTCGAACTGCTCTCGCGCGAGCCGCGCGGCGGGAAGGTTCAGGCCCGCGGCCTCCCCGGCGCCGAGCGCGAGCGAGACGTCCTTGAGGGCGAGGGTCGTCGCGAAGGTCGCGTCGAAGTTGCGGTTCGCGGCGGCCGAGTCGACGATCCCCGGCACCGGGTACCAGGTGCGCAGCGCCCACGAGTCGGCCGACGAGACCCGGGCGATGTCCCAGAACGTACGGGGGTCGATGCCGAGGCTCGACGCGAGCTGCGAGCCCTCGGCCGCGGCGACGAGCGAGATGAAGAGCATCATGTTGTTCGCGAGCTTCGCGGCGATGCCCTGGGTCGGGCCGCCGACGGCGAAGACGTTGGCGGCCATGGGCCGGACGAAGTCGGCGGCGTCCGCGACATCCGCCTCGCCGCCGCCCAGCATGAACGTGAGGGTGCCGGCCGCGGCACCCGAGATGCCGCCCGAGACCGGTGCGTCGACGAATCGGAACCCGCGCTCGGCGGAGCCGTCGTGGCACCAGCGCGAGGTCTCGATGTCGACGGTCGAGCTGTCGAGCAGCAGGGCGGTCCGCGGCGCGTTGGCCCAGACCCCGCCGTCGCCCTCGTACACGGCGCGCACGTGGTCGCCCTTCGGCAGCATCGTGAAGACGGCGTCGGCGTCCGCCACCGCTTCGGCGACGGAGCTCGCGACGCGCGCGCCGCGCTCGGCGGCCGCCCGGCTCGCCCGCTCGTCGAGGTCGAAGCCGACGACCTCGTGCCCCGCTTCGATGAGCCGGCCGGTCATCGGACCGCCCATGTTGCCCAGTCCGATCCATGCGATCGTCGCCATCGTGTCCTCCTCGACTTCGGCGTGTGCGGCGGCGCCTCCCCCAAGGCGCCGCGCTGAATCACCATATGGTCGCGATGAATGCACATTCAACGGGCGAGAACCGCGAATATTGCACTCGCGCTGTGCATTCATGCACGATGTGTGGGTGACGATGACGACGCACGACCCCAACCCCGAGTGGCTCATGACCTTTCTGGCCGTCGCCCGGCTCGGCCGGTACACCGCGGCCGCCCAAGTGCTGGGGGTCAACCACTCGACGGTGTCGCGGCGCATCGCCGCGCTCGAGTCGGCGATGGGCGGGCACGTGCTCATCCGGGCCGCGGGCGGGTGGGCGACGACGCCGCTGGGCCAGCGCGCGATGGCGGTCGCCGAGCGCATCGAGCTCGAGATGCGCTCGCTCGTCGAGGTCGACCAGCCGGGGCTCGCGGGGCTCGTGCGCATCGCGGCGCCCGACGCCTTCACCGCGCTCTACGCCGTGCCCGCGCTCGCGCCGCTGCAGGCCGCGAACCCCGGGCTGTCGTTCGAGCTGCTGAGCGCGACGCAGCGCGTGCGGCAGAACCGCTCGGGCGTCGACATCGAGGTCGCCGTGGGCCGGCCCGACGTCCGCAAGGCGCTCGCGACACCCGTGCTCGAGTACTCGCTCGCGCTCTTCGCGAGCGAGGCGTACCTCGCGGAGCACGGTGAGCCGCGCACGATCGCCGAGATGTCGGGGCACCGCCTCAACTACTACATCGAGTCGGCGCTGCAGATCGACGAACTCGACCTGGCCGTCGACGAACTGCCGCCGACGCTGCCGAGCATGCGCTCGACCGGGGTGTTCGCGCACCTCGCGGCGACCGTCGCCGGTGCGGGCGTCGGGCTCATGCCCGACTTCCTCGCGTCGCGCGAGCCGAGCCTCGTGCGGGTGCTCGCCGACGAGTACGACCACCCGATCGCGTACTGGGCGGTCACCCGCGAGGAGAGCCTGCGCAACCCGGCGGTGGCGGCGGGCTTCCGCGCGCTCGTCGAGCACCGGCCGGATTGGCGGGCCGTCGCCGCGAACTGAGCGGCCACGACCCGGCGGCGGCGCCCGCCGCGGCTCTCGCTCCGCCGCTCCACGGCGCAGATCGCGCACCCGGCGCAGCCGGGGCGGACTTCATCGGGGGCGACTCCATTCGTGCCCCGCGCGGCAGCCCGCGAACGACGGCTCTGCCGGTTCCGCCTCATCGATGAGGTGGAACCGGCAGAGCTCGGATCGGAACAGCGGTCGTGCACCAAGGACTCGCCGACTGCGTCGGGCGGGGCCCGGCCGTCCTACGCGGTGGTCCTCACCGCCGCCTCCTCCGCGACCCGTGCGCGGTCGGCGTCGTCGATCGATCGCAGCGAGATGCCGTTCGTCTCGCGCATCGCGACGACCGCGATGAGCGTGACACCGGCGGCGAGCGCGAGGTAGATCGCGACCGGCACCCACGAGCCGAAGCTCGACAGCAGCATCGTCGCGATGATCGGGGCGACCGATCCGGCGATGATCGACGTGACCTGGTAGCCGAGCGAGACGCCCGAGTAGCGCATGCGGGTCGGGAACATCTCCGCCATGATCGCCGGCTGGCTCGCGTACATGAGGGCGTGGATGATGAGGCCGACGATCAGGATGCCGACGATCAGCCAGTCGTTCTTCGTGTCGAAGAGCGGGAAGGCGACGAAGCCCCACACCGCACCGAGGATCGCGCCGGCCGCGTACACCGGCTTGCGGCCCAGCTTGTCGCTGAAGCGGCCGACCACCGGGATGATGCAGAAGTGCACGACGTGCGCGAACAGGATGAGCGTGAGGATCGTCGACGTGTCCATCTGCAGGTGCGCCGACATGTACGTGATCGAGAAGGTCACCACGAGGTAGTACATGATGTTCTCGCCGAAGCGCAGGCCCATCGCGGTGAAGACGCCGCGCGGGTAGCGCTTGAGCACCTCGATGACGCCGTAGTTCGTCTTCTTCGCGGCTTCGACCTCCTTCTGGGCCTCGATGAAGATCGGCGCATCGGTGACCTTCGTGCGGATGTAGTAGCCGACGGCGACGATGACGACCGACAGCCAGAAGCCGACGCGCCAGCCCCAGCTGAGGAACTGCGCCTCGGTGAGCGTGCGCGAGAGGATCAGCAGCACCACGGTGGCGAGCAGGTTGCCCGCGGGCACCGCGGCCTGCGGCCAGCTCGCCCAGAAGCCGCGCTGCTTGTCGGGCGAGTGCTCTGCGACGAGCAGCACGGCGCCGCCCCACTCGCCGCCGACCGCGAAGCCCTGGAAGAAGCGCAGGATGATGAGCATGATGGGCGCCGCATAGCCGACCTGGTCGAACGTCGGCAGGCAGCCCATGAGGAACGTCGTGACGCCGACCAGGATGATCGCGAGCTGCAGCAGCTTCTTGCGCCCGTACTTGTCGCCGAAGTGGCCGAACACGATGCCGCCGAGCGGGCGGGCGACGAAGCCGACGGCGTAGGTGAGGAACGCCTTGATGATGTTGTCGAGCGGGTTGTCACTCGGCGGGAAGAAGATGACGTTGAAGACGAGGGTCGCGGCGGTGGCGTAGAGGAAGAACTCGTACCACTCGACGATGGTGCCGGCCATCGAGGCGGCGACGACCTTTCGCAGTCCGGTGGGGACGGACGAGCCGGGGGGATTCGGGGACGTGCGGGGCGTCGAAGCGTCGACAGCCATAGGGACTACCTCCTTGTAGTGTGGCCCGCGATCGGGGGTCGCGATGCAGGCGATTCTCACCGTGCATCGATGCGAGCGGCAAGCCCCGATCCCGCACACGCGGTGTGCGTTTGCGCACACTCGGCGCGCTCAGCGGGCGTCGGCGAACATCGCGGCGCGCGCCGCATCGAGGTCGGTGCCGAGCCCCGGTGCACGCACCTCGGCCATGACGAACCCGTCGCGACGCACGAGATACACCCGGTCGTGGCGCAGCCGTGGACGCCCCCGCACCCCGCGGTCGCTCGGGAACACGTGCGGCTCGACGCCGAGCTCGCGCGCGATGCGCAGCACCACCCGCTCGGGCACGCCGTAGCCGTGCAGCTGCCACTGCATCGATCGCAGCACCTCGTAGTTGCCGCCCGTCCACGGCAGCCGCACTCCGACCACCGCCCCGCGACGACGTTCCCGCCGCGATCGGCCCGCGGCCGAGGCATCCGGCACCTCGTACCTGATGCGCGTCTGCGAGAGATAGCCGAACACGCGGCGACCCGCCACGAACGGCAGCAACCGGACCCCGATCGGACCGAGCGCGGGCAGCGCGCGCCCGCGCACGAAGCGCGCGAACCGCGACTCGGACGTGACCTCGCCGAAGAGCCGGTCCGTCGTCGCGACGAGGGTCTCGCCGACCGGGCGGCGCTCGGCCTCGTACCGGTCGAGCCGGGCGTCGGGCATGCCGCCGACGATGACGTCGGCCAGCGCGCACGCGAGGTTGTGCGCCTCCTGCAGGCCCGTGTTCATGCCCTGAGCGCCGACCGGCGAGTGGATGTGCGCCGCGTCGCCGACGACGAAGCACGGCCCCTCGCGGAACCGTGCGGCGAGCCGGTGGTGCACCCGGTAGGTCGTGAACCAGGCGCTCTCGGAGTACTCCACGCCGAACTCGCGGCCGACGAGCTCGCGCACGCGCTCCTCGTGCAGGTTCCCGTCGGCGTCGAGGTCGGCGTCGCGCACGATGCCGAGCAGCCGCATGCGCGTGCCGCCCATCGGGAACGCCAGAATGAAGTGCTCGGTCGTGAAGCGCAGGTTGATCGCGTCGCCGACGAGGCCGGACACGCCGAGCGCGTCGGCGATGTAGTACGTGTACTCGTTCGTGACGCCCTCGAACGCGATGCCGAGCGACTCACGCACCCTCGAGTGCGCGCCGTCGGCACCCACGCAGTACCGCGCGCGAACCGTGCGGCGGTCACCGCCCGGCGCGGTGAGCTCGGCGACGACGGTGGATGCCTCGGCGCCCGCGCCCTGCTCGACCTCGAGGCGCTCGAGGCGATGCCCCCAGAGCACCTCGCGGCCGGCCTCGGCGAGCGCGTCGACGAGCAGCCGCTCGTTGCGGCTCTGCTCGAAGACGGTGATGTCGGGGTAGGGCGTGATGCCGTCGCCGAGTCCGCGGAACTCGACCGTGCCGAACGCCCGACGGCCCGCCCCCGGCGCGATCGCGGCGGCGGGCGCGCGCTCGGCGAGCACGCGGTCGACGAGGCCGAGCTGGTCGTAGAGCTCCATCGAACGGGCCTGCACGCCGAGCGCACGCGACTCGCGGGTGGGGCCGCTCTTGCCATCGACGATGAGCGCGTCCACGCCGAGCTTCGCGAGGCTGACCGCGAGCATGAGGCCGCTCGGGCCCGCGCCCACGATGAGCACGTCGGTCGTGATGGAGCCGCTCGCCGCTTCCATGCCTCCATCGTGGCACCACCCCCCGCCGGCCGAGTAGCACACGACGAAGGAGCACGCGTATCGAGACCCCGCCCGTGGCCTCGGTTCGGCGCTTCGCGCCTACTCGACCGACGATGCGTGCAGCAGCACCTCGTCGAACGACTCGATGCGCCGCCAGCCGGCGGCGATCGCGGTCGGCGGAAGCACGTCGGCGGCAATGAGCTCGGGCATCTCGAGGCCGGTCAGCTCCGCGACATCCGCCACGGGAACCTGGAATGTGCGGAACGGGCCGAGCGGCGGCGCCCCGCCGACGACCGGCCGGGCCTCGCTCGTGTCGACGAGCGGCGCCTGGTCGACGATGAACGCGGTCGCGGCGAGCGCGCCACGGGCGTTCCAGGCGACGACCTTCCAGAACCGGAGCGGCACCCGGATGCCTCGGTACTCGGGGTCGCCGGCGGCGAGCACGGGCGCCGTGAACACGCTCAGCCGCTGCGCGGTCGCCTCTGCGTAGGCGAGCACGTGGTCTTCGAGGCCGAGCCAGAGCTCCTTCGACTGGTTGAAGCCCGACGCCTGCGGCGCCGCGTTCGTGTAGTGGAAGGTGTCGGCGTTCGCCCTCGCGGCGACGGCGCGCTCGCCCCACACCGGGTCGCGACGCCGCACGAGATGACCGCGATCGAAGTCGTTGTCGGCGTAGACCACGGGGCCCGCCTGCCAGTCGGCGGGCACCCGGTCGTCGAGTCGCCACTCGTCACCGCCTCGGTCGAGGTCGACGAGCGCCGCACCGTCGACGTTGACGCCCGTGACCCGTGCGAGCCGCCGCGCCGGGTCGAGCACGACCGCGAAGTGCACGTAGTCGAGTTCGACACACTCGGGGGCGCCCGGCCCGGCCACCCGCGGCATCGGCGCCGCCACCCCCAGGAACGTCGCGTCGAAACCCATGCCACGAGTCGACCACGACCGTCCGACAGCGTGCCGGCGACGCGCGGCCGGCGCGCGATGGGGCTCAGTACCCGACCGTGCCGCCGAACAGGCCGAGCGCCACGACGGACTCGCGGGCGAGCAGGAAGCCGATGATGCCGACGATCCACCCGGTCAGGTCGGCGGCACTGCGTTCCATCCAGGCGCCGAAGCGTTCGAGCGGACGCTCGATCGCTCGCGCCGCCACGATGCGCAGCACGAGCAGCACGAGCGCAGGCAGCACCATGACGAGGCAGTACCCGGCGAGCACGAGCAGGCGCGCGCCCGCGTCGAAGTCGGAGGTCGAGAGCAGGCCGATGCCGATCAGGTAGGGCAGCATCGAGGCGACCTCGACCGCCGCGGCCGCGATCGCGAGCCCCATGAGCGGCAGCAGGCCGCCCTCGTCGCCCGACACGTCCGTCACGGCCCGCTCGCGCCAGCGCGAGAACCTGCCGGGGCCGCTGCGCTTGCGCTTGCCGCCGATGAAGAACGAGCCGACGAGCAGGCCGGCACCGACGACGAGCTGCCCCCAGAGGAACGCCGGCGTCGTCGTGATCGCCGCGAGCTGCGGCAGCGCCGCCCCGGCGACCGTGAGCAGCACGACCCCGACCAGCAGGTAGAAGCCGGCGACGGTCGCGAGGTACGCGAGGATGCGGCCGGGTCGGAGCCGGCCGGGGGCGAGGAGCAGCCAGGTCGGGATGAGGAGGGTGCCGAAGCTCGTCGAGTCGACGAGCGCGAGCAGCGCGAGTGCGCCGAGCAGCGCGGGGCCGGTGAGGGCGGCGGCGCTCAGGAGATCGAGGTCCATCGGCTCAAGGCTGCCGGATGCCTCGGCGCCGACGGATCCCCCGCGCGACGGATATCGCCGCCGACGAGGACCGGACGTCGGTTCGCTGCCCCTCGACCCTCTGCGGGGCCAGAATGGGCGGATGGACCTGCTGCTGGCCGGAGTGCTCGCCCTGCTCGCCATCGCCGCCGCCACCGCGTTCGGGCCGAAGCTCGGGGTGGCGGCCCCGCTGCTGCTCACGCTCCTCGGCCTCGGCATCGGCCTGCTGCCGGTCGTGCCCGCCTTCGAGATCGACCCCGAGTGGATCCTCGCAGGCGTGCTGCCGCCGCTGCTCTACTCGGCCGCCGTGTCGATGCCGACGATGGAGTTCCGCCGCGACTTCTCGACGATCGGCGGGCTGTCGGTCGTGCTCGTCGTCGTCACCTCGGTGCTGCTCGGCCTGCTGTTCGCGTGGCTCATCCCCGACCTCGGCATCGCCGGCGGCATCGCGCTCGGCGCGATCGTGAGCCCGACCGACGCGGTCGCGACCTCGATCGTGAAACGCCTCGGCGTCTCGCCGCGCGTCGTCGCCCTGCTCGAGGGCGAGAGCCTGCTCAACGACGCCTCGGCGCTCGTGCTGCTGCGCGCGTCGATCGCGGGCATCGCCGCCTCGGTGTCGCTGTGGTCGGTCGCCGGCTCGTTCGTCTACGCCGTCGTCGTGGCCGTCATCATCGGCGGGGCGGTCGGCTGGCTCAACCTGCGCGTCCGCGCCCGCGTCTCGAACCCGACGGTGAACACGGTGATCTCCTTCACGATGCCGTTCATCGCGTCGCTGCCGGCCGAGCGCCTGGGCGCCTCGGGACTCGTGGCCGCCGTGGTCGCCGGCATCGTGACGGGACGCGGGGCCGCGAAGTTCCTGAGCCCGCAGCACCGCCTCTCCGACGTGCAGAACTGGCGAACGGTCGAGCTCGTGCTCGAGGGAGCGGTGTTCCTCGTCATGGGACTCGAGCTGACCGCGATCGTCGACGACGTCGAGGCATCCCATGCCGGTGCCTGGCACGCGGCGGGGCTCGCGGCCATCGCGCTCGTGGCGACGGTGCTGATCAGGGCGGCCTACGTCGCCTCGCTGTTCGGCGGGCTCGCGAGGCGCGCGAAGCGTGCGGCGACCATCAAGTCGGTGCTCGACGACCGGGCCAGGGGCATCCCGTCGACGACGCCCGAGCTCGAGCGGCGGCGAGCCGAATACGAGGCGCGGCGCGCGAAGCGCCCACGCCGCGGCGACCCCGAGCCGACGCCCGCGCAGGCCGAACGGTTCCGTGCGATCTTCCGCCGCCGGGTCGCCGACATCGACTACTACCTCGACGAGCGGCTCGGATGGCGCGAGGGCACCATCGTCGTGTGGGCGGGCATGCGCGGCGTCGTCACGCTGGCCGCCGCGCAGACGCTGCCGTCCGACACCCCGAGTCGGTCGCTGCTCGTGTTCATCGCCTTCCTCGTCGCGGTCGGTTCGCTGCTCGTGCAGGGCGGCACGCTGCCGTGGCTCGTGCGCTGGCTCGTGCCCCCACGCGACACGAGTGCCGACGCGGCCGAGCGGCGCGAACTGCGCGGGGTGCTGCGCCGAGCGGCGATGAGCGAACTCGCGGACTCCGACGACCCCGAACTGCGCGCGGTCGCCGAGAAGATGCGCGCGGCCTGGCAGCTGTCGATGGACGCGGGCACCGACGAGCCCGACGGCGCGGACGCGACGGACGCCGTCGAGGCTCGCGCGCCCTCGAGCGGCGACCGGCGTGAACTCGACACGGCCATGATCGCGACCGCGGCCGCGAGCGGCGCCGAGCCCGGCCGGACGGCCCCCAGGGTCGACCCCGAGCAGGTGCGCCGCCTGCGCGTGCGCATGATCGAGGCCGAGCGCGACGCCCTGCTCGACGCGCGCGACGAGGGTCGCTTCAGTGCCGCCGCGCTCAACGCCGCGCTCGAAGGACTCGACGCCGAGCAGATCAGCCTCGAGATCCGGGGCGTCGAAGGCTGACCCTCGCCCCGACCGCCTGCGCGGTTCAGCGATCGGCGGCCGCCCCGGGCGGCAGTTCGAACGCCCGGCCCTGGATGTCGCGGGGGCTGATCCGCACCCAGCGATCCTTCCGGCCTGGCGCCCACGTCGTGATGCCGAGGCGCTCGGCGGCGTCGATCTCACGTTCCTGTTCGAGTCGTGCAGCGCGCCCCTTCACGACCACGCTGAACGCCTCGCCGCCGTCGACGCCGTCCACCTCGAACAGGACGTCCCGCTCCACGGTCATCGCGAGCAGCTTCGTGCCGGGTGCGGTGCGGAACACGATGCTGTGCCGATCCACGCCGTGGTTCACGGGGAACAGGTCCATCTCGCCGCCGGCGTACGTGCCGACCCGGCCGTACGGCGCCTGCTCGATCCGCTCCCAGCACTCGGCCGACCGCATCTCCCGCATCGGCGGGCGCTCGTCGTCGTCGGTCATCTCCGTCCCTCCCTCCCCGCCGAAGCGGACGCCCGGCAGAGCCTGCGGCCTGTCTACCGCTGCGTGCGACCGCCGTCAACACGCAGCGCCGTGACCGGCATGGCTGCGGGAACGTTGGCGCGAACCCGCGTCATGATCGGCGTCGCGGTGCATCTCTTCGGGTAGAGCCATCAGTTCTGCCGTCAGGAAGGGGAAGCGCCATGGCCCACCACCTCGAGTTCGTGTTCGGACCGCTCGGCGAGGAGACCCGCCTGGCCTGCTCCTGCCCGCGGGGCGCCAACCACCTGCGCCCGAACTCCGAGTCGCGCATCGCCGACGAGTTCGACGGCCGACTGGTGGCTGCGGCGGCCGCCGCCACCGTACCGCCGCGCGCCCAGCGCGTGCGGGCGCGTCGGCACGGGCAGCACCGGTCGCGCTTCACCTTCGCCGCAGCGTCCGCCCCGCGCGCGCGACACGCCGCCTGACGCCCGACCGCGGCGGCGAGGCATCCGCCCTCGTGCGCCTGCCGCACCCCCGACACGCTCGCGCACCCGCCCGGGCCGCGCGTATCGTGTGACCCAGCCGACCGTGACGATGCCGTCCCGGCATCGATCGCGACCGTCTCGGCGGAGGGGGAACCGCGATGACGACCCAGCACGATCACATCCCGGATCACGATCCGGTCGACGACCTCGAGAACACGCGGGAGCGCATCGGCGACGAGATGCTCGCCGTGCAGGACTTCTCGAACGAGGAGCACGGCTACCACAAGAGCCTCAAACCCCGGCAGATCCAGATGATCGCGATCGGCGGCGCGATCGGCACGGGCCTCTTCATGGGCGCCGGCGGGCGGCTCAACAGCTCGGGCCCGTCGCTCCTGATCGTCTATGCGATCTGCGGGTTCTTCGCCTTCCTGATCCTGCGCGCGCTCGGCGAGCTCGTGCTGCACCGACCCTCGTCGGGCTCGTTCGTCTCGTACGCGCGCGAGTTCTACGGCGAGAAGATGGCGTACACCGCGGGCTGGCTCTACTTCCTGAACTGGGCGTTCACCTCGATCGTGGATGTCACGGCCGCAGCCCTCTACGTGAAGTTCTGGGGCCAGTACTTCCCGGCGCTCGAGGCGATCCCGCAGTGGGTGATCGCCCTCGTCGCGCTCATCGTGGTGCTCTCGCTCAACCTCGTCTCGGTGAAGATGTTCGGCGAGATGGAGTTCTGGTTCGCGCTCATCAAGGTCGCCGCGCTCATCGCGTTCCTCGTCATCGGCGTCATCTTCATCGTCTTCATCGGGCAGACCGACGTCGGCCCGACCGGGTTCAGCGTGATCGCCGACAACGGCGGGTGGTTCCCGACGGGCATCATCCCGCCGATCCTCGCGATCTCGGGCGTCGTGTTCGCCTACGCGGCGATCGAGCTCGTCGGCACCGCCGCCGGTGAGACCGCCGAGCCGCGCAAGATCATGCCGAAGGCGGTCAACACGGTCGTGCTCCGCATCGCGGTGTTCTACCTCGGCTCGATCCTGCTGCTCTCGCTGCTGCTGCCGTACACCGTGTACCAGGCCGACGAGTCGCCGTTCGTGACGTTCTTCTCGCACATCGGATCGCCGGAGGCGGGCGCGGTCTCTGCGTCGGTGATGAACTTCGTCGTGCTCACCGCGGCGCTGTCGTCGCTCAACGCCGGCCTGTACTCGACCGGGCGCATCCTGCGGTCGATGGCGGTCAACGGCTCGGCGCCCCGTTTCACGGAGCGCATGAGCAAGAGCGGCGTGCCCTACGGCGGCATCCTGCTCACCGCGGTCATCACGCTGTTCGGCGTCGGGCTCAACGCGCTCGTGCCGTCGGAGGCGTTCGAGATCGTGCTCGAGGTCGCGGCGGTCGGCATCATCGGAGGTTGGGCGACGATCATCCTCTGCCAGATGAAGCTCGCGAAGTGGGCGAAGGAGGGGCGTCTCGAGCGGCCGTCGTTCCGGCTGTGGGGCGCCCCCTGGACCGGGTACCTCACGCTCGCGTTCCTCGCGTTCGTGCTCGTCACGATGGCGTTCTCGCCGACCGGGCGATGGGTGCTGATCTGCAGCCTCGCGCTCATCCCGCTGCTGGTCATCGGCTGGTTCGCCTTCCGAAAGCGCATCGCCGAGGCGGCGCTCGAGCGCGAGGGGCACACGGGGGCGTTCCCGGTCGTCGCCGAGCGGCCGGCCGTCGACAACCCGCCGAGGTTCGGCAGCAAGGACGAGTAGGCCTACACCCCGACCTCGGTCGCGACGCTCGCGTTGTCCCTGAACAGGTTGCCCGGGTCGACCTCGGCCTTGATGCGGCGCAGCCGCTCGAGCGTCGCGGGCGGGAAGGCGGCGGCGAGCTGCGCCGGCCCGACCTCGGTCTCGAAGCTCAGGTAGGCGCCCGACATGTGCGGGGCGAGCAACTCGTCCCAGGTCTCCGAAGTCCGGCGAGCGCGGGTCCCCATCGCGACGACCGAGAACTCGGCGTCGCGGTGGGCGTAGGCCGTGACATCCGCCGGCACGTCGTGCACCGCACCGCCGGCGGCCCGCACCTGGAAGAAGTAGCTCGCCCCCGTCTCGAGGAACCGCGCGACGTCGCGGGCGAACTCGGGCGTGAAGCGCCCGATGAGCCCCGTACGCGAGAGCGGCTCGCCCTCGGCGCTGTGGCTGCCGTCGCCCGCGTTCGAGATGATCGCGCGGTAGCTCGTGAGCCGCACGTCCTGACCGATGAGTGGGGCGGCGTCGGCGATCGGCTGCAGCCGGGCGAGCACGCTGTCGGCGTCGTCGGAGTCGACGACCGTCATCACGTGCGCGATCGGCGGCCTGCCGCCGCCCGCGGGCTGCACGAGCAGGAAGCTCGTCAGGTCGCGCGGCGCGTCGACGACCCAGTCGCTCCACGCGAGGAGGAATGCCTCCGTGTCGCTCGCGTCGAAGGTGAGCTGCGCGAACGCGACCGTGCCGACCTCGTCGACCTCGAACTCGAAGGCCGTCGCGATGCCGATGTTCGCACCCGCGCCGCGCACGGCCCAGAACAGGTCGGGCCGTTCGTCGGCGCTCGCGCGCACGACGCTGCCGTCGGCGAGCACGAGTTCGACCGCGCGCAGGTGGTCGATCGTGAGGCCGTGCTCGCGTACGAGCCAGCCGATGCCGCCGGCCGTCGCGAGTCCGCCGACGCCGACCCCGCCGTAGTCGCCCGAGCTCAGCGCCCAGCCGTGCGGTTCGAGGGCGGCGGCGACGTCCTTCCAGCGGGCGCCCGGTTCGATGCGCACCAGCCGGGATGCCTCGTCGAGCACGTCGATCGCGCGCATGCGCGAGAGGTCGATGACGATGCCGCCGTCGTTCGTCGAGCGGCCGCTGATGCCGTGCCCGGCACTGCGGATGCCGAGCGGCACGTCGGGGTTCGCGCGTGCGAACGCGACCGCGTCGACGACCTCGGCGGTCGTGGTCGGCTGCAGCACGAGTCCGGGGTCGCCGCCGCGCAGGTAGGTCGAGCGCACGCGCGCGAACCTCGCGTCGCCCGGTTCGATCGCGGATGCCGCGAGCGAGGCGGGCACGGCGTCGTAGTCGATCCCGTCGCGGCGCTTCGCGAGCGACGCGGTCGAGCGGATCACGGCGGCCGAGGCATCCGGCCCGAGCTCCCGCTCGACCGCCTCGCGCAGGGCGGGCGCGACCTCCTCGATGAAGCGCTGCATGCTCGTCGGGTCGTCGCCCGCGAGGATGAACGTGTCGGCCCCGTCGTCGACGACGAAAGGCAGCAGCTGCTCGACCCAGTCGGCGGGCGCGCCCTCGATCGCGCCGCCGCGGCGCCGTACGTCGACCCCGCCTCCCGCGCCGTTCGTGAACCGCCCGGCGACGTTGATGAGCCGGCGGATCTCGGCCGGGTTGCGCCCGGCCTTCAGTGCGGCCTCGTCGATGCGTGCGGCGCCGTCGGCGTAGTCACCGGGCTGCAGGTACGCGAGCGAGGGCAGCCAGCCGTCGCCCGCGCGGCCGATGAGGCGCAGCATGCGGGGCTTGAGCGCGCCGATCCAGATGGGGATGTCGTGCGCCGGCGCCGGCCCGCGCTTCGCGCCGTCGACGTGGTAGTACTCGCCCGGCACGGTGAAACGGTCGCGGTTGCCGGCGTCCCAGGTGCCGCGGATGATGCGGATCGCCTCGTCGAGTGCCTCGACCGCCTGGCCGGGCGTGAGTCGGCGACCGCCGATCGCGGCGATCGCGTCCCAGAAGCCGCCCGCGCCGAGGGCGAGCTCGAAGCGGCCGCCGCTCAGCAGGTCGAGGCTGGCCGAGGCGCGGGCGAGCACGGCGGGCTCGCGCTGGAGCGGCACGTTGAGCACGTTGCCGGCGACGTGGATGCGGCTCGTGCGCGCGGCGACCCAACTCATGAGCGTCCACGTGTCGTGGAACGCCGGCTGGTACGGGTGGTCCTGGAAGGTCACGAGGTCGTAGCCGAGCGTCTCGCTGAGCTCGGCGAGCCGCACCGCCTGCTGCGGCGGGTCGTTGACGGGCGTGACGAAGGTGCCGAACTGCAGTTCGCGTCCGTAGTGCATGGTGCTCCGTTCCAGCGGGGGTCGGGTTTCCATCATTCCGGGATGCCGCGACCCGCGCACACAGCAGGTAAGCTGCTTACTCGAAGTAAGTGAAGGAGCGGCGCACATGGAGTATTCCCGCGAGGCCGAGGGCGGCTCGGCCGGGCGTTCGGCCGACGAGCTCGGCGCGCGCCGCTCGGCGCGCCTGCGCGAGCTCGGGCACATCGACGACGAGGCGTGCCGCCGGTTCACCGGCGCGATCGAGTTCGCGGGCCGCAAGTGGAACGCCGCGATCCTGCTCGCGGGAGTGCGCGGCGCGCGGCGCTTCAGCGAGTACCGCGACACCGTGCACGGCATCTCCGACCGGGTGCTCACCGCACGACTGCGAGAGCTCGAGGCCGACGGGCTGATCGAGCGGCACGTGCGCCCGACGACCCCCGTCACGATCCACTACACGCCGAGCACCCGCGCACTCCAACTCATGGAACTGCTGCAGCCCCTCGTCGAATGGCAGCGCGCCGACGACCGGGCCACGCGAGTCACGGGCGCAGAATCCCTCTGAGCCATCCGTTCGACGAATGCGAGCCCGCCGAGACCGACATCGCGCGAGGCGACCGCGTCCGACAGGATGGAGCTCGTGACTGCAAACGTTTTCATCGCCGGCCCGGCGTCCTGGAACCGCATCGTCCTGCTCGACCGGCTGCCCGAGCCGGTGCCGCACATGCAGTTCGCACTCTCCGAACACGAGACCGTCGGCGGCACCTCGGCGGGCAAGGCGCTCGGCCTCGCCGGCCTCGGCCGCCGCCCCGCGTTCTACACGCTCATCGGGGCCGACGCCGACGGCGCTCGCGTATCGGCGGCGTTGCAGGCGGCCGGGGTCGAACTCATCGTCGGGCCGACCGGCGCGACCGAGCGGCACCTCAACCTCATGACCCCCGCCGGCGAGCGCGTGTCGCTCTACCTCTCCTCCCCGGGCGAGGCGTCGGCCGAGTCGCGGCAGGCGACCGAGGCATCCGTGAGCCAGGCGATGGCGGATGCCGCGGCCATCGTGCTCGACCTCGCGCCCGAGGCCGGCCGGCTCATTCCCGCCGCTCGCGCGACCGGCCGTCCGATCTGGACCGACATCCACGACTACGACGGACGGGCGGCGTTCCACCGCCCGTTCATCGAGGCCGCCGACGCCGTGTTCATGAACGCCGACGGCATCGGCGATCCGGTGCCGTTCCTGCGCACCCTCATCGACGGCGGCGCCTCGATCGCGGTGTGCACGCTCGGCGCCGAGGGCGCGGTCGCGCTCGACGCCGCCGGTCGCGAACACCGGGTCGACGCGGCGCCCGTCGACGTGCTCGACACGAACGGCGCAGGCGACGCATTCATGTCGGGAGTGCTCGACGCCACCCTCGACGGAGCCGAGCTGCCCGAGGCACTCGCGGCGGGCGCCCGGCACGCGGCATCCGTGCTGACGACCCGCCACCTGCACCCTGCGCTCGACGCCGTGCTGGGCGGGTAGGCCGTCGAGGAGCGACGAAGGAGCGTGTCGAGACCACGGGCAGTGGTCTCGATCCGGCGCTGCGCGCCTATCGATCGACCCGCGTCGACGAACTAGCGGCCGCGATGGTCGACGAACTCCATGCGCGGGCCGCGGCGCGGCTTGCCGCGAGCACCCGAGTACCCGAGCAGCCGGATGACCCGGTAGCGCTGGCCCGCCCACGGCTCGAGCGCGGCGAGCATCTCGTCGTCGGTCATGTCACGGCCCTCGAGCGCGTGCCCGACGAAGTTCGCGAGGTGGTAGTCGCCGACCGAGACGGCGTCGGCGTCGCCGAGCGCGCGCTGGGCGACCTCGGCGGCCGTCCACGCCCCGACGCCCGTGAAGTGGGTGAGCCGGGCGAACGCGTCGGCGGGTGTCATCGACGCGGCCTCGTCGATGCGCGCGGCGTACGGGGCGAGCGCGACGATCGTGCGCGAGCGCTTCGGGTCGACGCCGGCCCGGTGCCACTCCCAGCTCGGGATGCGTCGCCAGCCGTCGGCCGACGGCGCCACCCGCATCGTGCGCGGCACGGGCCCCGGCGCCGGTTCGCCGAACCGCTGCAGCAGCGCGCGCCAGGAGTCGTGGGCCTGCAGCGTGATCACCTTCTGCTCGAGCACGGCGGGCACGAGCGTCTCGAAGACGCGACCGCTGCGCGCGACCCGCATGCCCGGATTGCGCCGATGCGCGTCGGCGAGCCGCGGCAGCAACGGCTCGAACGCATCGGTCGCGTCGCGCGCCCCCACCAGCTCGGGGGCGGATGTCGCGGCCTCCGCCGCGCCCGGCCCCCAGGCCTCGCAGCGGAACTCGTCGGTGCCGCGCTGCGAGAGCCGCATCGTCGCGATGCCCGAGGGCATCCGCGTCGTGCGCCAGACCGAGCGGTCGGGCGCGGTGGCGAAGCTCGGGTCGCGGGGGCCGCGGCGCAGCGCGCCGACGGTCTGGTGCAGGTCGGTCGGGTGCGGCGCGCGCCAGTCGAGCTCGGCGTCTGCGGTCACCTCTCCAGTGTGCGCCATCCCGCCGACGCGCCCGCCGTGAGGCCGGAGCACCGTGTGCAGGCCGACGCACGGAGCTTGCACAGAATCGCATCGGACAATGGATCGTTGCGCTTCGATCGCGATCTGTGCGAGGAAGTTGCGTGAAACCCCATCAGGGGTGAGACTTGCTCTGCCATTCGAGAGGACAGACATGGGCACCGCACCAGAATCCCCCGCCCGCGCGACCACCGCCGCTTCCGAGCGGGGCGCCGCCGCGGCCTCCTCGTCGATCGACGCGACCCGCATGCACGCCGTCACCGGAGAAACCGAATCGATCGTCGACCTGGTGCTCGACTACTCGCGTCGGCGCCTGCTCTCGACCGACACTCCGCTCGACAAGCCCGAGACCGAGGCCGAGCTGCAGCGCCTGGCCGGCCGCACCATCGACGAGCGCGGCATCGGCGCGAGCCGTGCGCTCTCGATCTTCGAGCACGTGCTCGCGCCCGCGTGCATCACGATCGACCACCCGCAGTACCTCTCGTTCATCCCCGCGGCACCGACGAAGGCCGCGATGGCGTTCGACCTCGTCGTCTCGGCGTCGAGCCTCTACGGCGGCAGCTGGATGGAGGGTTCCGGCGCCGTGCACGCCGAGAACGAGGTGCTCGCCTGGCTCGCGAACGAGTTCGGCCTGCCGACGGGTGCCGGCGGCGTGTTCGTGCAGGGCGGCACGATCGGCAACCTCTCGGCGCTCGTCGCCGCGCGCGAACTCGCCCGCGAGAAGCGCGCCGCCACCGGCGCGCCGATGCCCGCCCGCTGGAAGCTCGTCTGCTCGACCGAGGCGCACTCGTCGAACAAGTCGGCCGCGAAGGTCATGGACGTCGACGTCGTGCTCGTTCCGGCCGGCGACGACGGCATGCTTCGCGGCGACGCCGTGCGCGCGGCGCTCGAAGAGCACGGCGACGACGTGTTCGCGGTGATCGCGACGACCGGCTCGACGAACTTCGGCATCGTCGACGACGTCGCCTCGATCGCCGCGCTCAAGGACGAGTACGACTTCTGGCTGCACATCGACGGCGCCTACGGCCTCACCGGCATGCTCTCGCCGGTCGCCCGTGCCCGTTACGCCGGCGTCGAGCGGGCCGACTCGGTGATCGTCGACCCGCACAAGTGGCTGTTCGCCCCCTTCGACGCGTGCGCGCTCATCTACCGCGACCCCGAGATCGGCCGCCGCGCCCACACGCAGCACGCCGAGTACCTCGACACCCTCACGGGCAAGCCCGAGTGGAGCCCGTCGGACTTCGCGGTGCAGCTGACCCGCCGCCCGCGCGGCCTGCCGTTCTGGTTCTCGCTCGCGACCTACGGCGCCGCCGCGTACCGCGCCGCGATCACGAACTCGCTCGAGCTCGCCCAGCGCATCGCCGACGAGATCCGCACCCGACCCGAGCTGCGGCTCGTGCGCGACCCGCAGCTGTCGATCGTCGTGTTCGAGCGCGACGGATGGACGATGGACGACTACGAGCGCTGGTCGGCGAAGCTGCTCGACGAGCAGCGCGCGTTCGTCACGCCGAGCTCGCACGCCGGGCGGCCGAACACCCGGTTCGCGATCATCAACCCGATGACGACGTTCGAGCAGCTGGTCGCGATCCTCGACTCGATGCGCTGAGCGCGCGCGAGCTGCTCGACGCGGGGCCGTTCCGCGCTGAGGTGGGTTCGGCGCGCTGAGGTCGGTTCGAACCCACCTCAGCGCGTCGTACCTGATTCATGGCGGATGCCACGGGCCCTCTCGCTGCGGGTGCTCGAGGTGCTCCGGCTCATCCGCACCCAGGCGGGTTCGGGCCCGAACGCCGGGGCCATCTCGGGGCGGAGTCCGGCGCTGCCTGACCCCCGATCCGCGGTGCCCGCGTCGTCACATACGGCGGCGCGGGCAGCGTGCGGGCGTAGCGTTGAGGCATCCGCGAACCGACCGCCGGGAGGCGAACAATGCCGCGAGCCGATGCGCCCGACCCCGCCGTGAACGACGAGCACCTCGTCATCGAGCCGACCGTGCTCTACGTGGGCACGCCCGTCTACCTCGTCGTCACCGAGAACGCCGACGGCACGGCGAACCTCGCGCCCGCGTCGAGCCATTGGGCGCTCGGGCGCATGCTCGTGCTCGGACTCGAGGCCGACGGCCAGTCGGCGCAGAACCTGCTCGAACGTCCGCAGCTGACGGTCAACTTCCCCGCGGCGAAGCAGTGGCGCGAGGTCGAGCGGCTCTCGGCCGTCACCGGTCGCGACCCGGTGCCCGACGCGAAGGCCGACCAGTACCGGTTCGAGCCGCGCAAGTTCGAGCTCGCGGGGTTCAGCGCGCAGCCGTCCGACCTGGTCTCACCACCGCGCGTGCGCGAGGCGCCGCTGCAGTTCGAGGGCCGGGTGCGCCGCATGACCTCCGGCGTCGACGCCGGGTACTTCATGGTCGAGGTCGAGGTGGTGCGCGTGCACGCCCTGCCCGAGCTCAACGTGCCCGGCACCCAGCACGTCGACCCGCACGCGTGGCACCCGCTCATCTACAGCTTCCGCCACTTCTTCGACCGCGGCGAGCAGGTCGGATGGACGCGCAAGTCGCCCACTGCCGCTTCGCTTCCGGATGTCTCGGGGCGGGCGCAGCCCGAGGCATCCCGCGTCGCCCGTACCCCGCTCGAGGAGCTCGAGCGCTGGGAGAGCTTCGGCGGAACGTGGGCCCTGCGCGAGCTGACCGACGACGGCGCGATCGTGAGCCTGTGCCGGTGCGACGGCGGCGAGGAGGTGTCGCGGATCGTCTCGGCCGATCCGGCGTTCGTGAGCCGGGCGGCCGAACAGGAGGTGCAGTCGTGAGCGACGCCACCCCGGTACTCTCGACGGCGTGGTCGCGTTCGCTCGGCCTCGCCACGCCGATCGTCAGCGCGCCGATGGGCGGCGTCGCCGGCGGACGCTTCGCCGACGCGGTGTCCCGTGCGGGCGCGCTCGGCATGATCGGCATGGGCAGCGCGGGCTCGGCGGCGAAGCTCACGGCGCAGCGCGCCGAGTTCGAGGCGGCAGGAGGCCGGCGCCCGTTCGGCATCGGCATGGTGCACTGGGGGCTCGAACGCGACCCGGCGATGTTCGACGTCGCGCTCGAGGCCCGCCCGGCGCTCGTCTCGGTCGGCTTCGCAACCCGCTTCGACTGGGTCGACCGCGTGCACGGGGCCGGATGCCTCGCGGCGACGCAGGTCTACACCGCGGCCGAGGCGGTCGTCGCGGCCGATGCCGGGGTCGACGTCATCGTGGCCCGCGGCGCGGAGGGCGGCGGGCACGGCGACCCGCGCATGGGAACGCTCGCCCTGCTCGACGCGGTGCTCGACGCGCTCGACGACCGCCGGGCCGCCGCCGGGGCGACCGGCGCGCACGAGTCGACCGGTCGCTCGGGGTCACCCGCGGTGCTCGCCGCCGGCGGGATCGGCTCGGGTCGCAGCCTCGCGGCGGTGCTCGCGGCCGGTGCCGACGCCGCTTGGATCGGCACCGCGTTCATCGCGAGCCCCGAGGCGCTCACGCCCGAGTCGGCGAAGCCGGTGATCTTCGCCGCGACGGGCGACGACACGGTCAACACGAGCGCGGCCGATGCCGCACTCGGGCTGCCGTGGCCCGACCGCTTCCCCGAGCGGGTCATCCGCAACGACTTCGTCGACGAATGGGAGCACCGCTTGCCCGAGCTGCGCGGCGAGAGCCACGGCGACGGTCTCGACGCGTTCAAGGCCGAGTTCGCACGCGCCAACTCCGCCGGCGAGCACGACCTCGTGCCCTTCGACGCCGGTCAGGGGGTCGGGCTGCTGCGCACGTCACGCCCGGTCGCCGACGTGATCGCGGGGCTCACGCACGAGGCATCCCGGTTGCTCGCCCGCCGGTTCTGAGCGCCGTTACGAGACCGCGTGCCCGGTCTGCTCGTCCGGCTTCCGGAACACCTGCCGCATGTGGTCGCTGTCGAGGAAGTCGGCGATGCCGATCAGGATGAGGCTGAACACGATCTGCTCGGTCACCATCCAGAACGGGAAGAGCCCCGGGATCGCGGCCATCACGAGCGTCACGACCGGGAAGATCTTGCTGAACAGCCGCAGCCGCGAGTACGCCCAGCGGTAGCCCTTCTGCGCCCGCCAGGCGAAGTAGAAGAGCGTGACGGTCATGCCGAGCACGACGAGGATGCGCATCCACACCGGGAACGCGAGCACCGTGCCGTTGAAGAACAGCACGGCCGCGACGACGAACGCCGCGAGCCCGATGAGCACCTCGAGCGCGAGCAGCCAGGTGATCCACGTGAACGCGCGGCGGGTGCGCGGGTGGCCGACGAGTTCGTCCGCGACCTTCACGCCCGCGGCGCGGCCGCCGGCGATGCGGTCGAGCTTCAAGAGCATCGGCTCGAGATCCATGGTGTTCCCTCCCCTCCGAGGGTACGCGGATGCCTCGGAGCCCGGCATCGATCGGAAGTTCGAGTCCCGCTCCACCGGTCGCCGCTACGCTGCGACCATGCGCTTCGGAACCCTCGACTTCTCGCCCGCCGTCGATTCGCCCGAGCTGCTCGCCCCGCCGACCGCCGCCGCACTGGCCGCCGCGCCCGATCGCGACGTGCTCGTCGCGTCGATCGACCCGTCGCTCGCCGACACCGCCGCGTTCTGCGAGCACTACGAGATCTCGCCCGGCGACGGCGCGAACTGCGTCGTCGTGCAGGCCCGCCGCGGCGACCGCACCTGGTACGCCGCGTGCCTCGTGCGCGGCGCCGACCGGCTCGATGTGAACGGCGCGGTCCGACGGCGCCTCGACGCCCGCAAGCTGTCGTTCGCGCCCATGGACCTCGCGGTCGAGCTCACCGGCATGCAGGTCGGCGGCATCACACCCCTCGGCCTGCCCGAGGGCTGGCCGATCCTCGTCGACGAGTCGGTCGCCGCGCACGAACGCCTCATCGTCGGCGGCGGCAACCGCGACGCGAAACTGCTCGTGTCGGGCGCGTACCTCGCCGGCCTGCCCGGCGCCGAGGTGCTGCCGATCGCGCTCCCGCTCGCGGGTTGAGGAGCGAGCGCGGCGAGCGTCCCCGCACCCCCCCCGCTCAGCCCGGGTCGGGCTCGACCGCGCGCGACGAGAGCGCGGCGGCCAAGCGCTGGCGCGCCCGTCTGATCCGCTGGCGCACGAGCGCCGGGCTGATGCCGAGCAACTCGGCGATCTCGTTGCCCGATCGATCCTCGAGCGCCGAGAGCACGAGTGGGGTCCGTAGCGGCTCGGGCAGGTCGCCGATCGCGCTGAGGGTCGCGCGAAGGTCGACGCGTGCTTCGATGCGCTCGTCGACCGACGGTGCGTCGACGTGCGACTCGGCGTCGAGCCGGTCGTCGAAGCGCCGCCCGCGGAGGTGGTCGACGGCGGTGTTGCGCGCGATCGCGTCGACCCACGCGCACACCGTGCCCGCGCCGGGGTCGCGCACGCCGTCGATCGCCTTCCAGGCGCGCAGCAGCACGGTCTGCGCGAGGTCGTCGGCGTCGTCGGGATGGATTCCGAGACTGAGCGCGCGACGACGGAGCCTCTGGGGCTCATCGGCGATGAGTTCGAGCAACGTGCTCTCCTGAGGGGCGGATGAGGGCATCTGTCACATCTCTCGCTCGTCGACGTCTTTCTCGATGACCCGTCCTCCGGGTCACCTACTCGAAGATCGGAGCCTCCATGTCTATTCCCGTCACCGACCTCGGCGCCCTGCCCCTCGCCTTCGCCGAGCGCTTCAACGCCCAGGACCTCGAAGGCCTGCTCGACCTCAACGAGCCCGGCGCGGTGTTCGTGCCGGCCCCGGGCCAGCCGGTCGAGGGCGATGCCGTGCGCCCCGCACTCGAGCAGTTCCTCGCGTTGCGGCTGCCGATCTCGATGCGCACCAAGCACGCGTTCGTCACGGGCGGGACCGGCCTCGTGATGGCCGAGTGGGCGATCGCGGGTGCCGGTCCCGACGGCTCGGAGGTGTCGCTCTGGGGCATCACGGCCGACGTCGCCCGGTACGACGAGCAGCACGGCTGGCGGTACGTGATCGACAACCCGTTCGGCACCGTCTGAACCTGTCGCCGACCGAGCGCGTCCGCCGAGCGTCGTCGGCGGGGCCACTTCCGCGCGAGGCGCTCAGCCTCGCGCCGCCTCCTGCACGACGTCGCGCAGGCGCTCGAGCGCGGGCAGTGCGACGGCGAGCGCCGCACGGTCGGCGTCGTCGAGCCGGGCGAGCGATGCGACGAGGATCGCCTCGCTCGCCCGGTCGAACCGGTCGAAGAGCGAGAGCGCCCGCGTCGAGGCCCGCACCTCGACGCGGCGCCGGTCGGTCTCGGGCACTTCGCGGGTCACGAGCCCCGCCGACTCCATCGCCTTCAGCAGGTTGCTCACGGTCGGCCGGCTGAGGCCGAGCTCGGTGGCGAGCTCCCCCGGCGATCGCATGACGCCGCGCGGCAGCGCGCGCAGCACCTCGATGTGGGCGTCGGGCAGGTCGGGCAGGTGCGCGGCCGTGCGGGCGGCCTTGAGCAGGCCGCGCCGCAGCGGCGACACGATCGAGCCCAGCCGCGCGAGCTCCTGTGCCGGCTGTCCCTCGGTCATCCGTTCAGTCTGCCATCGGCGGCGCCGACTCGGGCGTGAGCGACGCTCGCTCGTTGAGCGCGGCGGGGTGGAAGCCGGCGGTGCGCTTGTAGCCGTCGGCGATCTCCTGCAGCTCCTCGGCGGGGATGACGTCGTGGATGTCGGCGAACCCCTCCGGCGCGCGGTCGTAGGCGAGCTGCATGACCTTCTCGGGCCCGAGCTGCCGGGTCATCTCGAGCAGCCGCGCGGTCGTGGGACGGCGGTCGGCCTCGTAGGCGGCGAGGGCGCGGCGCACGGCACCGGCACGCGCCTCGGCGTCGGTCGAGACCTCCGGACCGGATGCCTCGTTCGCGAGGTGGAAGGCGAGCGTGCGCCCGTCGATGATCGCCTGCGAAGCGCCGTTCGACCCGTTCGGGTACATCGCATGCGCGGCGTCGCCGATGAGCGTCGAGCCGCCGAAGGTCCACTGCGGCAGCGCGTTCCGGTCGACCATCGGGTACTCGAGGATCTCGTCGGCGGCAGCGATGACCGCGGGCACGTCGAGCCAGTCGAAGCTCCAGTCGGCGAAGAGCCGTTCGATGGGGCCCGCGTCGACGGCGTGGTTCCAGTCGGCGGTCTCGTCGACGCCCTCGGGCGCTCGGCGCTCGGCGATGAAGTTGAGGCGGGTTGCGCCCGCGTCGGCGCCGGGGGCGACGAGGGGGTACGAGACGAACTTCTGCTCGCCGTCGCCCGCCATGATCATGGTGCGGCCGTCGAGGTAGGTCGGCACGGTCGCGGTGCCCCGCCAGAGGATGAGGCCGTTCCACACGGGGCCGCCCTCGTCGGGGTAGGCCTGGGCGCGCATCGCCGAGTGGATGCCGTCGGCGCCGATGACGACGTCGGCGGCGACCTCGAACTCCTCGGGCCGGCCGTCGCCGCCCTCGCGCACGAACTTGGCGAACTCGGCGTGGCCGGCCACCCGGGCGACGGGCGAGTCGGTCTCGAGGTGCTCGACGCCGACGAGCCGGCAGCCGAGGCGGATCGTGTCGGGCCCGAGGCGGCGCTCCACCTCGCGGGCGAGCAGCAGCTGGAACTCGCCGCGGTGCACCGAGAGCTGCGGCCAGCGGTAGCCGGCGTCGAGGCCGCGGGGCTCCGACCAGATGGGCTGCCCGAAGCGGTTGTAGTACGAGAGGCGGCTCGGCGGCACGCCGATCGAGGCGACCTCGTCGGCGAGGCCGAGCTCGGTGAGCTCGCGCACCGCGTGCGGCAGCAGGTTGATGCCGACGCCGAGCGGCTTGAGCTCGCGCACGCGCTCGTAGACGGTGATGTCGCGGAAGCCCGCGCGGTGCAGGCTCAGGGCAGCGGCGAGCCCGCCGATGCCGGCCCCGGCGATGACGATCTTCAACATGGCCTCCTTGTCATGGGCGCGCCGCGGTCGCAGGGGTGCGGTCTCGTCGGGAGCGTGCAGATAGTTTTGCAACAAAACTCTTTCTCCGCAAGGCCGTCGCGCATGTCGGTGCTCGGTGGCAGGCTGGTGGTGAACCCGGGCGGCATCGACCAGGAGGCATCCATGTGCGGCAGATTCGTGGTCTCGCAGAAGGTCGACGACCTCACGGCGGTGTTCGACGCCGAGAACGACTTCGACGACTGGCAGCCGAGCTTCAGCCTCGCGCCGACCGATACGGTGCCAATCGTCCGCGAACGCGCCGATCGCGAGACGGGCGAGTTCGTGCGGCGGCTCGAGCCGGCCGTCTGGAACTTCCACCCGTCGTTCATGAAAGATGCGAAGCGCCCGCAGTTCAACACCCGCATCGAGACGGTCGCCACCAACGGGTTGTGGAAGGGCGCGTTCGCCCAGGGCCGCTGCATCGTGCCGATGCGCGGCTACTTCGAGTGGACGGGCGAGCCCGGCAAGAAGCGCGCCCACTACCTGCACGGCGAGGGCGACGTGCTCGCGGCGGCCGGCATCTCGACCGCGCGCAAGCTGCCCGACGGCGAGTGGCAGGTGTCGACCTCGATCATCACGAGAGAGGCGCGCGACGCCTCGGGCGAGATCCACGACCGCATGCCGGTGTACCTGCCGCTCGACGAGATCGAGCGGTACCTCGACCCGGCGAAGCTCGACGCGGGCGGAATGCAGGCGATGGTCGACTTCCTGATCGAGGCGTCCGACCGCGTCGCGCCGACGATCACCGAGTACGAGGTCGACCCGCGCGTGAACAACCACCGCGCGATCGACCCCGGCGACCCCACGCTCATCGACCCGCTGTCCTCCGAGGTCTGAGCGACCTCGCCGGGCGAGCAGCGAGCCACGAAGGAGCCCGCCTGTCGAGACCCAGATCCGATCTCGCTGCGCTCCTGCGTCGCCGCTCGACCACGGGCCCGTGCCTACTCGACCGGCGCCGCCCCGAGCAGCGGATCGTCCTCGCGCCAGGTCGGGTCGTCGAGGTACCTGATGTTGCCCATGTGCGCGAGGATCAGCGTGCTCACGCGGGTCACGTCTCGCTGCGCGATCGCGTCGTAGAGCGCCTGGTGCTCTGCCGCGACCCGGTCGAGGTCCTCGTGCTGCACGAGCAACCACCGGATCCGGCTGCGCAGCAGCCCGTCGATCTCGAACAGCAGGTCGTTGCCCGCGATCGCCGTCACGGTCTCGTGGAAGTCGGCCGCAGCGCGGCGGGCACGCGCCGCGTCGCCGGCGCGCGCCGCGTCGAGCTCGGTCTCGAGTGCCGCGCGCAGCCGCTCGAGGCCCTCGCGCGTGCGCCGGTTGGCCGCGAGCCGGAAGGCCAGCACCTCGAGCGCCGAGCGCACCTCGTTGAGGTCGGCGACATCGGCAGGGGTGAACTCCCGCACGACCGCCCAGGTGCGCGGGCGCGGGGTCACGAGCCCCTCGGCGACGAGCGTCTTCAGCGCCTCCCGCACGGGGACCCGGCTGACGCCGAGCTCCTCGGCGAGGTCGCGCTCGACGAGCTTCGATCCGGGCAGTCGCACGCCGTCGAGGATCTCGTCGCGGATCCGCCGGGTGACCCGCACGGACTCCGGTTCGAACACGTCGGGCGCACTCATGCGCACCATTGTTCCATCCGCGTCCGCTCGTGCCGCGGCACGACGGGGGCGTGATGCGCCGTCAGACGCGATCGTCGACTCCGGCCCAGCGGGCGTGCAGCGCACGCAGCTCGTCGGCGAACTCGGGCGCGGGGCCGGCGACGTCGATGCCCGGTGCGATCTCGCCGATCGGCAGCGCGGCAACGGGCCCGTCGGGCAGCCCCCACGACCGTCGCCACGCGACGAGCTGCTCGGTGCTGCCCGCGTAGACGATGCGGCCGAGACCGACCCACGCGTGCGCGGCCGAGCACATGGGGCAGTGCTCCCCCGACGTGTAGACGGTGCTCGCCGCGCGCTCGGCGGGCGTCAGGTGCTCGGCGGCCCAGCGCGCGATCTCGAACTCGGGATGCCTCGTCTGGTCGCCGCCCGCGACGCGGTTGCGGTCCTCGAACAGCACGCGGCCCTCAGCGTCGACGATGAGCGAGCCGAACGGCTCGTCGCCGGAGTCGAGCGCCTCGCGTGCGAGGTCGACGCAGCGTCGCAGGTGCGCCACGTCGGCCGTGGTGGGCGGTCGGGGGTCTCGTCGGGTCATCCGTTCGTCTCCTCTGCCTGGCAACCCGCCCCTCGCGGGCTCTGCCTCGCGAGCGTAGCGATCACGCGGAGAATGCGCGATCACGCGACGCTGCTGCAACCCGGGAACCGAACGTCTCCGAATCGCAGCGCCCTCCGAATCCCCTCGGCCGGTCGCGTCCGCGCGATCCTCCGCGCGCCCATGATGGTATACCAATTAGGGCAGCCCGCGACGATGCCGTCGAATCGGCGAACACCTCAGAGCCGGGGCATCCGTGCCACCATGGACTCGTGCAGCTCAGACTCGCCGTCGACGCCGACGTGCCCGCCATCTCCGAGACCCTCTCCCTCGCCTTCGCGGACGATCCCGCGTGGGGCCCGATCCTGCGACTCGCCGACGGCGACGCGACCGCGCTCGAGCGGTTCTGGGCGCCGTTCGTGCGCGGCGCGCTCCGGTACGAGACCGTGTGGGTCGTCGACGACGGTGCCGCCGTGGCGGTGTGGCTGCCGTCGGGCGGCGACGAGATGACGCGCGAGCAGCTCGCCGACGTGCAGGCCTTCGTCGACGAGCGCCTCGACGACGAACAGCGCCGCGCGTTCGCGGAGATCTGGGAGGCGTTCGAGCACCACCACCCGGCCGAACCCCCGCACATGTACCTCAGCCTGCTCGCGACGCACCCGTCGCGACGCGGCGAGGGCCTCGCCCAGCAGATGCTCGCCGAGAACCTGCGCGCGTTCGCCGCGCAGGGGCTGCCGGCCTACCTCGAGTCGACGAACCCCGCGAACAACCGGCGCTACGAGCGAGCGGGCTTCCGCGAGGTCGGCGCCTTCACGGCCCCGATCGGCGGAGGCCGCGTCGCGACGATGTGGTGCGAGCTTCCGGGCTGAGCCGAAGCGGTGCGACGGCGGCCTGGCGACGGCCGCGACTCGACGGCGTGACGCGATCGAGGCCGGGGATCCGCAAGGATCACCCGGCCCCGAGTCGACGAAGTCGCGTCAGCGTGCCGTGCCGGCACCCGCATCGTCGGCCACGTCGTCGACGAGCGGCTCGAGCGCGTCGAGGCGCTCGGCGACCGGGCCGACGGCCGCAGCGAGCTTGGCGCCGGCCGATGCGACCGCGGCACCGACGGCCGCACCGTCGTGGTCGGCGGCGCGAGCAGCCGCACCGCCTGCGGCCGCGCCGCCGATGATCGAGCCGAGCAGCTCCTTGAGCCCCACGCCCATGGTCGAGCTCAGCATCGCGTCGACCTCGGTGATGCCCGAGACGGCGTTCTTCGCGAGCTGCGAGGCGCCGTCGGTCGAGACGACGGTGAGCTGGTCGATGTTCGACATCGGTGCGGCGAGCTCGCGGGCGATGAGCGGCAGGGCGTCGATGACGCGCATCTGCAGCAGCGCCTCGGACTGCTGGGCGACGGCCTCGGCCGCGGCCTTCGTCGCGGCGGCCTCTGCGGCACCCTTCGCCTGGATCGCGTCGGCCTCGGCGAGGCCCTCGGCCTTGAGCGCCTCGGCCGAGGCCGTGCGGGCGATGCGATCGGCGTCGGCGGCGATGCGCACGGCCTCGGCTGCGGCCTCGGCCTCGACCTTCACCTTGTAGGCCTGCGCGTCGGCGACGGCCTTGACCTCGGAGTCGAGCTCCGCGGCGCGCAGTGCGGCCTTCTTCTGCGCGGTGATCTCCTGCTGGGCGACGACCTCCTGCTGCGAGAGCGCCTCGGCCAGCGGGCGGGCGGCGGCGGCCTCGGCCATCGCCTTGTCGGTCTCGCGCTGCAGCGCCGCCTTGCGCTGGGCGAGCTCGGCCTCGCGCTCGGCGACGGTCTGCTCGGCGGCGATCACGGCTTCGCGCGCCTCGCGCTGTGCGACGGCCTCGGCGATCTCTGCCTGCTTGCGCACCTTCGCCTGCTCGGCACGGCCGAGGTCGTCGATGTAGCCGTTGGTGTCGGAGATGCCCTTGATCTCGAACGAGTCGACATCGAGGCCCTGGTTGACGAGCGATTCGCGGGCGACGCCGAGCACCGCGGCAGAGAGCTCGTCGCGGCGGTTGATGATCGTGAGCACGTCGGTCGCACCGATCGAGGCGCGCAGCGAACCCGAGAGCACCTCCTGGGCGAACATGTCGATGTTCTTGTCCTGCCCGAGGAACCGCTGCGCGGCGGCACGGATCGACGCGGCCGAGTCACCGACCTTCACGATCGCGACGGCGTCGACGTGCACGGTGATGCCGTTGTTCGTCTGCGCCTCGGCGCGGATCTCGATCGCGCGCGAGCGCAGCGAGATCTTGTGCGCCTTCTGGAAGAAGGGCATGATCCACACGCCCTGGCCGTGCACGACGCGCTGCCCCGACTCCTCGGTGTCGACGCCGTCGACGACGCGGCGACGCGAGCGCTTGCCGGTGACGACGATGGCCTCGTCGGGCGAGACGTTGCGGTACAGCACCTTCGCCCAGATCCACAGGGCGATCACGACGATGACGGCAAGGATGACGATGCCGATGATCGGGGCGGCGGCGAAGAACTCGAGCATTGGGTCCTCTCGGGCGGGTTCGGGTCGGGGGCCTCGGGTGGCCCTGCTCAAGAATGGCGGCCTGCGCCCAGTGGCGCAATGGGCAGGCCTGCCCGTTCGCCGAGCTCGGGCGGCTCAGCCCGCAGTGACGGCCTTCGCGTAGTGGCGACGTGCCTTCTCACGGTTGCCGCAGCTCTCCATCGAGTGCCACCGCCGCGCGTTGCCGCGACTCGTGTCGATGAAGAAGTGCTGGCAGTCGGGCGCGGCGCACGGCCGGATGCGCGACCCCGACGGGGACTGCAGCGCCGCCCACTCACGGATGGCGGCACCGCCGATGCGGCGGCCCGCCTCGTCGCGGTCGCGCCAGACGAGCCCTCCCTCGGCGGCGAGCTCGGGCCGGCGGGTCATCGCCACGAGCCAGGGCTCGAGCGCATCCGGCGAGCGGGTGCCGCGCAGCACCGCGACGAGCGCGTCGCGCACCGCTCGGGCGTCGTCGAGGTCGGATGCCTCGGCGGGGACTCCGTGGGCACGCAGCCAAGCCGCCCCCCGCTCGTCGTCGAGTTCGTCGTCGACCCGATCGTCGTAGACGAGTCGCGAGTTGACGAGGTCGAGCAGCAGCCCTGCGGTGGCGACGGGCTCGGTCATGACGGCTCCTCGGGGTTCATCCGGTGTTCCCCAATTCTAACTTGCACGGAATAGCGATGGGGTTATAGCGTTGCATCCACACCAGAACTAACCGGATTGAAACTGCAATCCAGTTATACCGGAAGGAACCCAGGAGGACCCCATGTCGTACATCACCGTCGGAACCGAGAACTCGCAGAACATCGACCTGTACTACGAGGACCACGGGTCCGGGCAGCCGGTCGTGCTGATCCACGGCTACCCGCTCAGCGGCGCATCGTGGGAGAAGCAGTCGGCCGCGCTGCTCGAGGCCGGCTACCGCGTGATCACCTACGATCGGCGAGGCTTCGGCAAGTCCAGCCAGCCCACCACCGGCTACGACTACGACACGTTCGCCCACGACCTGAAGGCGGTGCTCGAGACACTCGACCTGCGCGACGTCGTGCTCGTCGGCTTCTCGATGGGCACGGGCGAGCTCGGCCGCTACCTCGGTGCGTACGGCGGCGAGCGCATCGCGAAGGCCGCCTTCCTCGCCTCGCTCGAGCCGTTCCTGCTGCAGACCGACGACAACCCGGCCGGCGTTCCCGCCGAGGTCTTCGCCGGCATCGAGCAGGCGGCGAAGGCCGACCGCTACGCCTGGTTCGACGAGTTCTTCCAGAACTTCTACAACCTCGACGAGACGCTCGGCAGCCGCATCAGCGATGCGGCCGTCCGCGCGAGCTGGAACACGGCGGCGGGCGCCTCCTGGTACGCCTCGTCGGCGGTCGTGCAGTCCTGGCTCACCGACTTCCGCGACGACATCGCGAAGGTCGAGGTGCCGAGCCTCATCCTGCACGGCACCGCCGACCGCATCCTCCCGATCGACTCGACCGCCCGCGAGTTCGTGAAGCGACTCCCCGCTGCCGACTACGTCGAGATCGAGGGCGCGCCGCACGGGCTGCTCTGGACGCACGGCGACGAGGTCACCGAGGCGCTGCTCGCCTTCCTCGCGAAGTAGACCCGGCCGAGGGAACCATCCTCGAACGACGAAGAGCCCCCGCGACCGCGGGGGCTCTTCTGTTCGTGCGCGAGGGGGGACTTGAACCCCCACACCCTTGCGAGTACTGGCACCTGAAGCCAGCGCGTCTGCCAATTCCGCCACTCGCGCATGTGCGGTCGCACCGTAGTGCGTCCAGCCACGAGAGCCTAACACCTCGCGGCCGACAACTCCATTCGAGACGCCTCCGCACCCCTTCGACCCGCCCGGAGCAGAACCCTTGGCATCCGCTCCGAGTCGCGCACCGGCCTCGCGCCCGTCGGCCGGCCGGGAATAGCATCGGAACCCCGGGTACCGGCGCCCACCGACCGATGCGACGAAAGGAGCGCCCCGTGACCCATCTCCCCACCTCCACCCCCGACGAGCGATCCGAACGCGCGACCCGGCCCCGCGACATCCGCGGCTGGCTCTTCGACCTCGACGGCGTGCTCACCCCGACCGCGATCGTGCACATGCACGCGTGGTCGCGCCTCTTCACCCCCTACCTCGAGGCGCACGGCGCCGCGCCGTACACCGACGCCGACTACTTCGCGTACATCGACGGAAAGCCGCGCTACGACGGGGTGCGGAGCCTGCTCGAGAGCCGAGGCATCCACGTGCCCGAGGGCACACCCGCCGATCCCCCCGAGGCCGACACCGTGTGCGGGCTCGGCAACCGCAAGAACGCCGCCTTCAACGAGACGCTGGCCGACGAGGGCGTCGCGCCGTATCCGGCGAGCGTCGCCTTCCTCGACGCGGTGCAGGCGGCCGGATGCCTCGTGGCCGTCGTCTCCAGCTCGAAGAACGCGCCGTCCGTGCTCGAGGCGGCGGGCATCGCCGACCGCTTCGAGGTCGTCGTCGACGGTGCCGTCGCGGCCCGCGAGGGACTGCCCGGCAAGCCCGCCCCCGACACGTACGAGCGCGCCGCCGAGCTGCTCGGCCTGCCGACCACCGCGTGCGCCGTCGTCGAAGACGCCGAGTCGGGCGTGAAGTCGGGCGCGGCGGGCGACTTCGGGCTCGTCGTCGGCGTCGACCGCGGGGTCGGTCGCGACGTGCTCGAGCGTCTCGGCGCCGATGTCGTGGTCGACGAGCTCGACGAGCTGATCCCCGATCTCGATCCGAACCGGAAGGACACCACATGAGGTTCGCCGACGACGACCCCCTGAACCGCAGCAGGTTCCCGGTCGACGAGTGGGCGCTCGTCGAGACCGAGTTCGGCGAGTCCGACATGGGCCGCACCGAGACCCTCTTCGCCGTGGGCAACGGCTACCTGGGCCTCCGCGGCAACGTCGAAGAGGGCCGCGACGGCCACATGCACGGCACGTTCGTGAACGGCTTCCACGAGACGTGGCCGATCCGCCACGCGGAGGAGGCGTTCGGCTTCGCGCGGGTCGGGCAGACGATCGTGAACGCGCCCGACGCGAAGATCATCCGGCTCTACGTCGACGACGAGCCGCTCGTGCTCACCGAGGCCGAGCTGCTCTCGTACGAGCGGCGACTCGATTTCCGCCTCGGCGCGCTGAGCCGGTCGATCGAGTGGCGCACGCCGGCCGGAAAGCGCGTGCTCATCACGAGCCGTCGCATGACGAGCTTCACCGACCGGCACCTCGCGGTCGTCGACTACGAGGTCGAACTGCTCGACGCCGACGCCGCCGTGACGATCTCGAGCCAGATCCTCAACCGCCAGGACGGCCGCGACGAGTACCGCTCTGGCGTCCAGCAGGAGGCGCAGACCCCCGGCGCCTTCGATCCGCGCAAGGCCGAGCAGTTCAACGACCGGGTGCTGCAGCCGCGCGTCAAGCGCACCGAGGGCGGCCGCTACATGCTCGGCTACCAGTGCACGAACTCGAGCATGACCCTCGCCGTGGGCGCCGAGCACGCGATCACGACCGACAACCCGTTCACCGAGAGCGGCACGATCGGCGACGACCTCGCGAAGCACGTGTACCGGGTGCAGGCGAAGCAGGGCATGCCGATCCGCATCACGAAGACGATCAGCTACCACACGGCGCGCAAGGTGCCCGCGCGCGAGCTCGCCGACCGCTGCGATCGCACGCTCGACCGGGCCGCCGAGATCGGCACGGGCGAGCTGTTCGCGCAGCAGCGGTCGTGGCTCGACGACTTCTGGGGCCGCTCCGACGTCGAGATCGCGGGCCGGCCGATGCTGCAGCAGGCGACGCGCTGGAACCTGTTCCAGCTCGCGCAGGCCACGGCGCGCACCGACGGCGGCGGGGTCGCGGCCAAGGGCGTGTCGGGCTCCGGCTACGGCGGGCACTACTTCTGGGACTCGGAGATCTACGTCCTGCCGTTCCTCACGTACACGGCGCCGATCGTCGCCCGCAACGTGCTGCGCTTCCGGCAGCGCATGCTCGACGCCGCGCGCGCCCGGGCGCTCGAGCTCAACCAGCGCGGAGCACTCTTCCCGTGGCGCACGATCAACGGCCTCGAGTCGAGCGCGTACTACGCGGCGGGCACGGCGCAGTACCACATCGACGCCGACATCGCCTTCGCCCTGTGCCAGTACGTCGCCGCGACCGGCGACGACGACTTCCTCGGCCGGGGCGCGATCGACGTCCTCGTCGAGACCGCCCGCATGTGGGAGGACCTCGGCTTCTGGCGGTCGAACGCCGACGACGTGTTCCACATCCACGGCGTCACCGGTCCCGACGAGTACACGACCGTCGTGAACGACAACCTCTACACGAACGTCATGGCGCGCGCGAACCTCGCGGCCGCGGCGGGCGCGGTCGACAACCTGCAGGTGAACGATGCGGCGGCCTACCACCGGCTCGTCGATCGACTCGGCGTCACGCCGGCCGAGGTCGCGAGCTGGCGGCGCGCGGCGGCGCACATGCACATCCCCTACGACGAGCAGCTCGGCATCCACCCGCAGGATTCGGCGTTCCTGCAGAAGGAGCTGTGGGACCTCGAGAACACGCCCGACGACCGGCGTCCGCTGCTGCTGCACTACCACCCTCTCGTCATCTACCGCTTCCAGGTGCTCAAGCAGGCCGACGTGGTGCTCGCCCTCTACCTGCAGGGCGACCGATTCACGGCCGAGGCGAAGCGCGCGAACTTCGAGTACTACGACCCGCTGACGACGGGCGACTCGACGCTGTCGGCGGTCGTGCAGTCGATCGTCGCGGCCGAGGTCGGCTACCACGAGCTCGCGATGCGGTACTTCCGATCGGCCCTGTTCGTCGACCTCGCCGACCTGCACCACAACGCGGCCGACGGCGTGCACGTCGCCTCGACGGGCGGCGTGTGGTCGGCGCTCGTCTCGGGCTTCGGCGGATTCCGCGACCACGGCGGCCGGTTCACGTTCGACCCGCGCCTGCCCGACGGCTGGACGGGGCTCACCTTCAGGGTCACCGTGCTCGGCACCCGCGTCCGCGTCGAGCTGACCCCCGAGCAGATCGCGTTCACGGTCGAAGCCGGCACCGCCGCGACGCTCTCGGTGCGCGGCGTCGAGGTGACGGTGACGGCGGACGCGCCGGTGTCGGTGCCGCTCGACGGCCAGGGGCCGCGGCTCTACGGCTCGCCGACGATGCAGGATGTCGCGGGCACGCGCCGGGCCGACGGTACCCTGCTCACGGCGTCCATCCCGACCCTGTCGCTCGACGCCGACGACATCGAAACCGTCATCCCGATCGACTGATCCGGGGTGTTTCCAGCCGCTCGCGCTAACATGACGCGAAGTCAGACACCGGAATCGGGAGACCTGTGGGCCTACTGGACAACTTCGAGAAAGGTCTCGAGCGCGCCGTGAACGGCGCGTTCGCGAAGACCTTCCGTTCGGGGCTGCAACCGGTCGAGATCACCTCGGCGCTCAAGCGCGAGATCGACACGAAGGCGGCCGTGGTCTCGCGCGACCGCGTGCTCGTGCCGAACAACTTCGTCGTGCGCATGTCGCCGACCGACCACGAGCACATGTCGGGGCTCGGTCCCGCACTCATCGACGAGCTGGTCGACCTCGTGCAGAAGCACGCGGCGAGCCAGCACTTCCAGTTCGCCGGCGGCATCACGATCGCGCTCCGGTCCGACGAGGGCCTCAGCGTCGGCATGGTGCAGGTGGACTCGCAGAACGTGAAGGGCCAGGTGGCCTGGACCCCGGTGCTCGACGTCAACGGCAAGCGCTACCCGATCATCAAGGGCCGCACGGTCATCGGCCGCGGCTCGGAGGCCGACGTCACCCTCGACGACTCGGGCGCTTCGCGCCGCCACGCCGAGGTCCAGTGGGACGGATCGCGCGCCCGCGTGCGCGACCTCGGCTCGACCAACGGCACCCAGCTCGACGGCGCCCCCGTGAAGGAGGCCATCCTGCCACCCGACTCCGTCATCACGATCGGGCGATCGCGCATCGTGTTCCGCGTGCTCGCCCAGGCCGCCGGCGGCGGCGAGCCGCCGTCGGCCACCCGTCGTCACGACATGGGCGGATTCTGGGGGCCGACCGTATGAGCGAACTGACCCTCCTCGTCCTCCAGCTCGCGTTCCTGCTGCTCCTGTGGGTGTTCATCTTCGCGATCGTGTACGCGCTGCGCAGCGACCTGTTCGGCCAGCGCGTGCGCAAGCTCCAGCCCGACGCGGCGGCCGCGTCCGCACCGACGGCGAGTTCGTTCCCGAGCTCGCCGGTCGCATCCGCGCCGGCCGCGGCGGCCGCGCCGACTGAGGCGGTCACGACGCCGCCGTCCGGCGGCAACGGCGAGCTCGCCTCGAGCGACAACGCGCGGCGCTTGATCATCACGAACGGCGCGAAGTCGGGCACCGAGTTCCCGCTCGGCACCGACGAGATCACGATCGGCCGGTCGAGCGACTCGGCGATCATCATCCGCGACGACTACACCTCGACCCACCATGCCCGGCTCATGCTGTGGAACGGCCGGTGGATGATCCAGGACCTCGACTCGACGAACGGCACCTTCCTCAACGGCTCCCGAGTGACCGTGCCCACGCCCATCCCGCTCGGAGCCACCGTCAAGGTCGGCGCGACGACGTTCGAGCTGCGGCGGTAACCGATGCCGGCGGTCAAGGCGAGCGCAGCGGTCTCGCATGTCGGGCGCATCCGCTCGAACAACCAGGACTCCGGCTACGCCGGACGCCGGTTGTTCCTCGTCGCCGACGGCATGGGCGGTCACGCGGGCGGCGACGTCGCGAGCGCGATCGCGACGCGGCGCATCGCCGACGCCGACCTCGACTACGACAGCGCCCCCGAGGCCGCCGCCGCGCTCGAGGGCGCCCTGATCGCGGCCAACCGCCGGCTCGCCGAGACCGTCGCCGAGCACTCCGAGCTCACCGGCATGGGCACGACCGTGAGCGCCATGCTGCACCTGGGCGACCGCATCGTGATCTCGCACATCGGCGACTCGCGCATCTACCTGCTCCGTTCGGGCGAGCTCAGCCAGATCTCGACCGACCACACCTTCGTGCAGCGGCTCGTCGACGCCGGCCGCATCACGGCCGAAGAGGCGATGGTGCACCCCCGTCGTTCGGTGCTCATGCGCGTGCTCGGCGATGTCGAGGCGTCGCCCGAGATCGACCAGATGGTGCTCGACACCCGCGAGGGCGACCGCTGGATGCTCTGCTCCGACGGACTCTCGGGCGTCGTCGCGTTCGACGACATCCACGAGCTCATGTCCTCCGAGGCGGGCGCCAAGCCGGTCGCCGACCGACTCGTCAAGGCTGCGCTCGACGGCGGCGCACCCGACAACGTCACGGTGGTCGTGGTCGACATCGGCGAGCCCGCCGCCCCGGCGACGCCGCCGCTCATCGTCGGCTCCGCCGCCGCCCCGCTCGCGTTCGGCGCCGCCGCCGAGCCCGTGAAGCCCCGGGGCATCCGCCTGACGCCGTTCCGGCCGCACCCGGTGCAGGAGACGCACTTCGAGCCCGACTCGGCCGACTACTTCGACGAGCTGATCGAGGAGGACGAGCGCCGGCGGCGCCGCCGCCGCATCGTGTGGGGCGTGTGGATCACGCTCTTCGTCGCCGCGATCGTCGCGGCCGTCGTGCTCGGCTACCAGTGGACGCAGACGCGCTACTACGTCGGCGAGTCGAACGGCCGGGTGGCCATCTACCAGGGCATCCAGCAGAATCTCGGCCCCATCTCGTTGCACGAGCTGCACCGCGAGACCGAGATCGACGTGTCCGAGCTGCGCACGTACGACCAGCAGCGCGTCGAGCAGACCATCAGCGCGGGCTCGCTCGCCGAGGCATCCCAGATCGTGGAGCGATTGGAGGCGTCCCTTGACTGACCGCTCCGACTTGCCCACGCAGGGCGTCGTGACCGCCGGCGACGGCGGCACGCCCGCCAAGCCGACGACCCCGCCCAGCGGGGTCCGCAGAATCCGGATGCCGCAGAAGCTGCGCAACCTCGAGTTCTGGCTGCTCGCCGTGGCCTGCGTCATCAACGCGTCCGCGATCGTGCTCGTGCAGCTCGGGGCGCTCGGCCGCGTCGACACCCAGCTCGTACTGCTCGGCGCCGGGCTCTCGCTGCTCGTGTTCGGCCTGCACTTCGCGATGCGGTTCGTCGCACGCGACGCCGACCCGTTCCTGCTGCCGATCGCGACCGTGCTCAACGGCCTCGGCATCGCGATGATCTACCGCATCGACATCGCGAACAACGAGGCGGGCTGGGAGAGCGCTGCGGTGCGCCAGATCGCGTGGAGCGCGATCGCGATCATCGCCGCGATCGTGGTGATCATGGTGATCCGCAACCACCGGGTGCTGTTCAAGTACATGTACGTCTCCGGGCTCGCGGCCATCGTGCTGCTGCTCCTTCCGCTCATCCCGGGTCTCGGCCGCGAGGTGTACGGCGCACGGGTGTGGATCGGCATCGGCGACATCGCCACCTTCCAGCCCGGTGAGATCGCGAAGATCGCCCTCGCGGTGTTCTTCGCCGGCTACCTCGTGCGCAACCGCGACTCCCTGTCGATGGTGGGCACGAAGTTCCTCGGCATGAAGTTCCCCCGGGCCCGCGACCTCGGCCCGCTGCTCGTCGTCTGGGCGCTCTCGATGGCGGTCATCGTGTTCCAGCGCGACCTCGGCACCGCCCTGCTCTACTTCGGGCTCTTCCTCGTCATGCTCTACGTCGCGACGAGCCGCATCTCGTGGGTCGTGCTCGGCCTCTCGCTCTTCTTCGCCGGCGCGATCATCGCGAGCCAGACGCTCGGCTACGTGGGCAACCGCTTCGCGAACTGGCTCGACCCGTTCGCCGACGACCGGTTCAGCGCCGAGATCGGCGGCAGCTACCAGCTCGTGCAGGGCCTGTTCGGGCTCGCGAACGGCGGACTCATCGGCACGGGCTGGGGCCAGGGCAGGCCCGACATCACCCCGGTCGCGCAGAGCGACTACATCATGGCCTCGCTCGGCGAGGAGCTCGGGCTGGCCGGCATCTTCGCGATCCTCTCGCTCTACCTGCTCTTCGTGGCCCGCGGCTTCCGCATCGGGTTCGCCGGGCAGGACGACTTCGGCAAGCTGCTCGGCGTCGGCCTCGCGTTCGTCGTCGCACTGCAGGTCTTCATCGTCGTGGGCGGCGTCACCCGCGTCATCCCGCTGACCGGCCTCACGACGCCGTTCCTCGCGGCCGGCGGCTCGTCGCTCGTCGCCAACTGGATGATCGTGGCCCTGCTGCTGCGCCTGTCCGATACGGTCCGCAACCATCCGAGGCTGGTGATCGACGGATGAACCGCGAACTCAAGCGGGTCTCGGTGCTCGCACTCGCCATGTTCCTGACGCTGCTGGTGTCGTCGACGATCATCCAGTTCGTCCAGGCCGACTCGCTCGCCGCCGACCCGCGCAACTCGCGCACACTGTACGAGAGCTATTCGGTCGAGCGAGGGCCCATCCTCGTGAAGGGCGACCCGATCGCCTTCTCGGAACCGTCGAACGACTTCTACCGGTTCCAGCGGGTCTACTCGAACGGGCCGCTGTACGCCCCGGTGACGGGGTACATCCCGGTCAACGGCGAGGCGACCGGCCTCGAGCGCTCGCTCAACGACTACCTCAGCGGCCAGTCGTCGAGCCAGTTCTTCGACCAGCTCAACCGCCTCATCTCCGGACAGGACCCGATGGGCGCCTCGGTCGAGGTCGCGATCGACGCGGTCGCGCAGCAGGCCGCGTGGGACGCGCTCGGCGACTACACGGGCGCCGTCATCGTCACCGAACCCTCGACCGGACGCATCCTCGCGATGGTCACGAAGCCGACCTACGACCCGAACGCCCTCGCGGTGCACGACGGCGAGCAGGTGCTCGAGACGTACAACGCGCTCGTCGAGGACCCCAGCGATCCGCTCTACAACCGCGCCACCGGCGGCGACATGAACCCGCCCGGCTCGGTGTTCAAGCTCGTCGTGACGGCGGCGGCGCTCGAGTCGGGCAAGTACACGCCCGAGTCGACCTTCCCGAACCCGGGCGAATACACCCTGCCCGGCTCGTCGTCGGTCGTGCGCAACTCGGGCGGCGGCACGTGCGGTCCGGGTGCCACGGTCACGCTCGCCGACGCGCTCCGGCTCTCGTGCAACATCCCGTTCGCGGAGCTCGGCGTGGAGCTCGGCGACAACGCGATCCGCGACCAGGCCGAGAAGTTCGGCTTCGACCACGAGTTCGCGATCCCGACGGAGACCGAGCCGAGCGTCTACCCGAAGGGTCTCGACGACGCGCAGACGGCGCTCAGCGCGTTCGGCCAGGGCAGCGTCCGCGCGACGCCCATGCAGATGGCGATGGTGTCGGCCGCGATCGCGAACGGCGGCATCGTGATGAACCCGAATCTCGTCGACCAGATCACGGCCCCCGACTTCCGCCCGCTGCAGGAGTTCCAGGCGACGGAGTTCGGCCGCGCGATCAGCGAGGAGACGGCGCGCACAATGGTGCAGATGATGGTCAACGGCGTCGAGAACGGGGCCGCGAGTAATGCAAGAATAGACGGCGTCAGCGTGGCCGGTAAGACCGGAACTGCGGAGAACGGCGAGGATGACCCGTATACCTTGTGGTTCACCGGATTCGCCCCCGCCGACGACCCTCAGTACGCGATCACGGTACTCGTGGAAGACGGCGGAGGAATGGGCCAGGAGGGGTACGGCAACCTGATTGCCGCACCTATTGCAAAGCAGGTACTAGAGGCGGTGCTGAACAAATGAGACCGAGCGCAGGGCTCACCTTCGGGGGGCGCTACGAACTGCAATCCCGCATCGCGATCGGCGGGATGGGCGAGGTGTGGCAGGCCACCGACCTCGTGATCGGCCGACAGGTCGCCATCAAGATCCTCAAGGACGAGTACCTCGGCGACCCCGGGTTCCTCGAGCGCTTCCGCGCCGAGGCCCGTCACGCCGCGCTCGTCAACCACGAGGGCATCGCGAACGTCTTCGACTACGGCGAGGAAGAGGGCAGCGCCTACCTCGTCATGGAGCTCGTGCCCGGCGAGGCGCTGTCGACGATCCTCGAGCGCGAGCACGTGCTCTCGACCGACAAGGTCCTCGACATCGTGGCGCAGACCGCGGCGGCGCTGCAGGCCGCGCACGCGGCGGGCCTCGTGCACCGCGACATCAAGCCCGGCAACCTGCTCATCACGCCCGACGGACGCGTGAAGATCACCGACTTCGGCATCGCGCGCATCGCCGACCAGGTGCCGCTCACCGCGACCGGCCAGGTCATGGGCACGGTGCAGTACCTCTCGCCCGAGCAGGCGTCGGGTCACCCGGCGTCGCCGACGACCGACATCTACTCGCTCGGCATCGTCGCGTACGAGGCGCTCGCGGGTCGCCGTCCGTTCACCGGTGAGTCGCAGGTCGCGATCGCGATGGCGCAGATCAACGAGACGCCGCCCGACCTCCCCGTCACGGTGTCCGAGCCGGTGCGCAATCTCGTCTACTCGTGCATCGCGAAGAACCCGGCCGACCGTCCGCAGTCGGCCGCGCACCTCGCGCGGGCGGCGACCGCCCTGCGTCGCGGCGACGTGCAGGGCGCGGCGGCGGCGGTGCCCGCCGTGCTCGGCGCGGCCGGCCTCACGGCGGCGACGATGCTCCTGCCGCAGGCCGGTGCGACCGCCGCGACGACGGTGCTGCCCACAGCTGCCCCCGACGGCGAGCCCGAGGGCGAAGAAGAGGGCGAGAAGAAGAAGCGCAGCCCGTGGACGTGGCCGCTCATCGTGCTCATCGCGCTGCTCGCGATCGTGCTGATCGGCACGATCATCGCGCTCGCTCTGAACTCGGGCCAGAAGGACCCGGTGAAGACCTCGTCGACGAAGACGCCGGCGACCACGCAGTCGCAGACGCCGACCGACACACCCCCGCCCACCAGCGAGGCCCCGACGACGGCGCAGATCAACGCGGCCGACTTCGTCGGCCTCTCGAAGGACGATGCGAGCGCCAAGCTCGTCGACCTCGGTATGGTCGCGAACGCGCAGCCGGGCAACGCTGCGATGAAGGCCGACCAGGTCGGCCTTGTTTACGACGTCAACCCGACCGGTCCCGTACCGATCGGGTCCTCGGTGACGATCACCTACTACACCGATGTCGAGCAGCCGGCGGCCCCTGCGGCTCCGACGCTGCCCGAAACGGTCGCGCCCGGCGAAGAGTTCGCGGTCTCGTGGGACGCTGCGCAATGCCCAGCGGGACGAACCGTGTCGGGATACTCCCTCACTGTCGATGGCCCGGTCACCGCACCGCAACTACAGTTCCGCCCTGACGTCACCGACACCACCATGACGGCGAACGCCGATGCAGCCGACAAGTCGACGATCAAGGTCACGTACGTGTACTTCTGCGATGACCTCAGTTCGCCGGCATCGCCGGCAGGTTCGACGCAGGTCGCGGTTCCCGACGTCCAGGGCCCCGACACGACCGAGCTCGGCACCGGCGGCTGACGCCGCGCCGAGGCATCCGCAACCAGTAGCCAGTAGAGACGAACGGCCGAGCCGCCTGAAGGGAGCCGCACACCGTGAACGATGAAGGACGCGTCCTCGCCGGGCGTTACCGCGTGGGCGCGCTCATCGGGCGCGGCGGCATGTCCGACGTGCACGTCGGCACCGATACCCGGCTCGGCCGCCAGGTCGCCGTCAAGCTGCTGAAGCCCCAGCTCGCGACCGACCCGGCGTTCCGCATGCGGTTCCGCCAGGAGGCGCAGTCGGCCGCTCGCATGGCGCACCCCACGATCGTGCGGGTGTTCGACGCCGGCGAAGAGACGGTGGTCGATGCCTCCGGCCACGAGGTGCAGCTGCCGTTCATCGTCATGGAGTTCGTCGAGGGGCGCCTGCTCAAGGACATCATCCACGACGGCCCGCTCGAGCCGGCCGCGGCCGTCAGGGTCATCGACGGCGTGCTCACGGCGCTCGAGTACTCGCACCGGGCAGGCGTCGTGCACCGCGACATCAAGCCGGGCAACATCATGATCACGACGACCGGCCAGGTCAAGGTCATGGACTTCGGCATCGCCCGGGCGGTCTCGGACTCGTCGACGACGGTCGCCCAGACGACGGCGATCCTCGGAACGGCGTCGTACTTCTCACCCGAGCAGGCGAAGGGCGAGACGGTCGATGCCCGCACCGACCTCTACTCGACCGGCGTCGTGCTCTTCGAGCTGCTCACCGGGCGGCCGCCGTTCCGCGGTGACACGCCCGTCGCGGTCGCCTACCAGCACGTGAGCGAGCGGCCGGTCAAGCCGAGCGTGATCAACCCGAAGGTCTCGCCGGCGCTCGACGCGGTCGTCATGCGAGCCCTTGCGAAGAACCGCGACCAGCGCTACCAGACGGCGGTGGAGTTCCGCGCGGACGTCGACACCGCGGCATCCGGTCGGGTGCCGGTGCATCGTGAGCCCGACCAGGCAACGATGCTGTTCGGCGCGCCGACCGCGTCGCTCTCGAGCTCGGAGCTCGCCCTGCGGCAGCTCACCGAGGACGAGACCATGTCGCGCACCCAGCGTCGCCCTCCGGCGATCTGGATCTGGTCGGGCATCATCGGCGTCATCGTCATCGTCATCGCGGTGATGTACTGGGCGTTCAATCTGCAGCCGACCGAGGAGATACCCTCGAGCGCGCGCAAGGTGCCTGCCGTCGCGGGCATGACCTACGAGCAGGCGGTCGAGGAGCTGCAGAAGCTCGGGCTGCCCGCGACCGAGGTCGACCAGACGGACGAGACCGTCCCGGCCGACCAGGTGATCGGCACCGAGCCCGCTGAGGGCGAGATCGTCAACGCGGGGCAGGCGATCACCGTCTACGTCTCGACGGGACGCGAAGCCGTGAAGGTGCCCGACACCGTCAACATGTCGCTCGACGAGGCGAAGAAGGCGCTCGAAGCGGCCGGGCTGAAGCCCGGCAAGGAGACGCGCGTCAACTCGGCGACCGTCGCGGCCGACGTCGTGCTCTCCACGATTCCCGAGGCCGGAAAGGCGGTCGAGCAGGGTTCGACCGTCGAGTTCACGCTGTCGAACGGCAAGGTCGAGATGGTCGACGTCATCGGCGTCTCCCTCGACGCCGCGGTCGGCCTGCTCACCGCCGACGACCGCCAACTGAACGTCACCCCGGTCCAGGACACGTCGTGCCCCACCGAGCCCGGCTCCCCCATCACGCATCAGTCGCTCGCGCCGGGCGAGGTGCCGCAGGGCTCGGAGGTCGAGCTGACCTACTGCGCGGGCTGAGCCTCGGCTGAGCGGTAGCAGCGAGCCTTCGGCGAACTCACCTGCCGGAGCGTGGTGGGTGCCGGCCCGGGCGCGCCTCGCCGTCAGGCGCTCGCGCGCACCAGCGGGCTCAGGTGCTCGGCGCGAGCTCGCGCCTCGGGCAGGCCCGCGACCGCGAGCCAGTTGCCGAGCATGCGGTACCCACCCTCGGTGAGCACCGACTCGGGGTGGAACTGCACACCGAAGATGGGCGCCTCGACGTGGCGGAGCCCCATGATCACGCCGCCCTGCGTGCGACTCGTGACGACGAGCGACGGCGGAAGCGTGCCGTCGACCACGGCGAGCGAGTGATAGCGCGTCGCCGTGAACGGCTGCGGCACGCCCTCGTAGAACGGGCTGCCGTCGTGCTCGATCCGCGAGGTCTTGCCGTGCATGAGCTCTTCGGCGTTGGTGACGACACCGCCGAACGCCTCGGCGATCGCCTGATGGCCGAGGCAGACGCCCAGCAGCGGCCGACCGCCCGCGAGCGCAGCTTCGACGACCGCGATCGACACGCCCGCGTCGGACGGCTTGCCCGGGCCGGGCGAGACGAGCACGCCGTCGTAGTCGGCGATGCGAGCGGGCACCTCGGCGGCGCCGAAGTCGTCGTTTCGCACGACCTCGGTCTCCGCGCCGAGCTCGCGCAGGTAGCCGTTGAGCGTGTAGACGAAGCTGTCGTAGTTGTCGATGACGAGGATGCGGGTCATTCTTCCACCGTGACGTTGATCGGGTTGAGGATCGAGTCGACCCAGGGGAACACCCACGTGAAGAGCGCGTAGACGACCGCTGCGGCGAGGACCAGCAGCAGGATGACGCGCAGCCACGCCGGTCCGGGAAGGATGCGCCAGAGCGCGCCGTACATGCTCAGTTCCCCCATTCGGCGACGACCGAGGCGATCTCGGCGGGCGGGTTGTCGGCGCCCGGCTGCCACGACTCGAGCACGCCGTACGCGATGATGCGCTCGGCCGTCGAGTAGAGCGGGTTGCAGCTCGTGAGCGTGATGATGCGGTCGGTCGGCTGAAGCTCGGGATGGTGCGGCACTGCGGCCAGCACCCCGGTGGTGGCCGGCGTGACGTACTCGAAGTCGCGGAACCGGTACGTGTACCAGCCGTCCTTCGTCTGGATGTAGATCGCGTCGCCGAGCTGCAGCTGCTCGATCTCGTGCATGCCGCCCCCGTACGCGCTGCGGTGCGACGCGATCGCGAAGTTGCCGACCTCGCCGGGCATCTGGGTGCCGGGGTAGTGGCCGATGCCGAGGTCGAAGCTGTTGAGCACGTCGAGCCCGTAGCCCTCCGCGATGTTGCGCACCGAGTCGTGCGTGCCCTCGCTGTCGAAGCGCGGCACGTACATGACCGCGAACGCCTCGCCGTTGCCGTACTCCGTGGTGTCGACGACGGGCTCGCCGGGGTCGGGCGTCGCCGGGGGCGGCGTTCCTCCGCGCTCGGCCTTCGACGCTTCGGCCCATTCGGCGCTCTGCTCACCGGCCGCCTGCGACTGCTGGGTGTTCATGATCGCGTCGTTCCACCACAGCTGCCAGCCGAGGAACAGCAGGATCAGCACGCCCGCCGTGAGCAGCAGCTCGCCGAGCACGCCGACCACGCTGACGCGGTGCCGATCGCGCGTCGCGCGTCGCGCGGCACGCCGGCCGTCGGGCTGCGACTCAGACATAACGGCGATTCTATTCCGCCAGGACGTGAGCTCGCTGCGAGCATGCATGCGCCTCGGCTAGAATCAGCCCATGGCACGTACGAAATCAACGAAGCCGGCGCGCGCCGAGGCCGCGGCGAACGGCGAGGAGGCACCGAACCCGGTGTGGTTCAAGCCCGTCATGTTCGGCTTCATGCTGCTCGGGCTCGCCTGGATCATCGTGTTCTACGTCAGCCAGGGCCGCTTCCCCATCGCCGATCTCGGCTCGTGGAACATCCTCATCGGCTTCGGCATCGCCTTCGTCGGCTTCCTCATGACCACCCGCTGGCGCTGACGCCGGCTCGCTGCGACCGGAAAGGGCGGATGCTTCGGCATCCGCCCTTTCCGCATGTCGGTGCGGCCCCGGGGCGCTGCGGCGCCAGTCAGGAGCGACTCCGCGTGGTGGGCCGTTTCCCACATGCCGTCCACCGCTCATCCTCAGCACTGTCCACAGGTTTCCCACGGTTATCCACAGATGTGGAGATCTCCGAAGTCCGCCCGTCCACTGAAGTGCGGACAATTACACACGTGTAACTCTCAACAGCTGTGGAGAGAATTGTGGATAACCGCGAGGGGGTTCAACGCGAGCGCGGCACGAAGACCGCGGCGTCGAGTCAGAAGACCGGGAAGAAGACGTAACGCAGGCTGAGCACGAGCAGCACGACGACGAGCGCGATCAGCAGCCACACCTGCAGCGTCTGCTGCGACCGCTTGCGCGTCTCCACGTAGATGAGGCCGACGAGGGCGCCGGTCACGAGTCCGCCGAGGTGGGCCTGCCAGGCGACGTTGAATCCGGGCACGAACCCGATCACGAGGTTGATGCCGAGCAGGATGAACAGCTGCGTCGTCTGCCCGCCGAGCCGGCGCTGGATGACCAGGAACGCGCCCATGAGCCCGAAGATGGCGCCGGAGGCGCCGACGACGCCGACGCGCGGGTCGGAGAGCCAGAGCACGCCGACCGAGCCGCCGAGCCCGGCGATCAGGTAGAGGGCGAGGAACCGCCAGCGGCCGAGCAACCCCTCGAGCAACTGGCCGAAGATCCACAACGTGTACATGTTCAGCAGCACGTGGAAGATGAGCCCGGTCGAGTGCACGAAGACCGAGGTCAGCATGCGCCAGGGCTCGAGGTTGCCGGGTATCGAGTACACGCCGGCGTAGAGCAGGCGTTCAGTGACGGCGAGCCCCGGAATGAGCTGCAGCACGTAGACGGCGAGCGTGATGCCGATGAGGGCATACGTCACGATGGGCGCTCCGCGGCCCGCCGCAGCACGAGCGCGCGTGAGCACGGCCGGCTTGGTGCGGGGCGCGCTCGCGCGCTGCTCGCGCATGCACTCGGGGCAGATGACGCCGACGGCGCCCTGCGTCATGCATTCGGGGCAGATGGTGCGACCGCAGCGCTGGCACAGCACGTAGCTCTGCCGATCGGGGTGCCGATAGCAGAAGTTCGACCGATCGGCCGCCCCGGAGCCGGCCGAAGGCACGGTGCTCACCGCTGGATCAGACCTGTTCGACGGTGATGTTCTCGATGACGACGTCGTCGAGGGGCTTGTCGCGGCCGTCGGTGGCGACCGAGGCGAGCTTGTCGACGACGGCCTGGCTGGCCGCGTCGGTCACCTTGCCGAAGATGGTGTGCTTGCCCTGCAGCCAGGTGGTCGGGCCGACGGTGATGAAGAACTGCGAGCCGTTGGTGCCGCCGCCCGTGATGCGGTCGCGGCCGGCGTTCGCCATGGCGAGCACGTAGGGCTCGGTGAAGTCGAGCTCGGGGTTGATCTCGTCGTCGAACTGGTAGCCGGGGCCGCCGACGCCCTGACCGAGCGGGTCGCCGCCCTGGATCATGAAGCCGGGGATGATGCGGTGGAAGATGACCCCGTCGTAGAGCGGGTCGGTCGTCTTCTGGCCGGTGGCCGGATGCGTCCACTCGATCTCACCCGTGGCGAGGCCGACGAAGTTCTTGACGGTCTTCGGGGCGTGGTCTCCGTAGAGGTCGACCTTGATGGGGCCGTGGTTGGTGTTGATCGTCGCGACGGCGGTGTGAATCGGCATCCTCATATTCTGTCATGCGCAGGTTCGTCAAGCGGCATGCCGTATTGCGACTCCCACCCCGTTTCCAGCCGGTTCGGTGGCAAGATGGAAACGTTCGCTGTACTGACGATGGAGGTCGAGATGAGCCTGTCACGCAAGCGCCGGAAGGAACTCAAGCGGCTGCGCAGCAGTGCGGAGGAACTCTGGGGGAACCAGCAGCACGTGCTCGAGCACGCCAATGCCGTCGCTCGCGAGGCCAGCCGACAGCTCGGGCACCTGACCCGCGAAGAGGTCGTTCCGCGGGTGCGCACCGGGTACGAGAGCTACGTCCGACCCGGAGTCCAGCAGGCGGGCCGCTACGCCAGGTCGGCCGGCGACTCGGTCGAGCGCGGGCTCGGCACCGCCCTGGGCTCGGTCCTGTCGATCGGCGACATCGCCAACGACGCTCGCGTGCGACGCGCCCTCGAGCGCGTCTCGCCGCGGGCGGCCGTCGTGGTCGAGCAGAAGAAGGGCCCTGGCGTCGGCACCTGGCTCGCGATCGGCGCCGGCGTGGTGGCCGCCGCGGGCGTCGCCTATGCCGTCTGGCAGACCTTCCGCGCCGACGACGAGCTCTGGGTCGCCGACGACGAGCCGAGCGGTCCCACGAGCCAGGGCTGAGCCCGGCACCGCACGACGAAACGGCCCCGCACGAGCGGGGCCGTTTCGCATGACGGGGGCGGGTCACCACGGTGACCGACCGCAAGAGATCAGGCGGATGCCTCGGCGCGTCGCGGCTCCGGCGCCCATTCGGGCTTCGGCACCGAGTCGATGAGCAGCTGCGTGTAGGGGTGCTGCGGTGCGGCGAGGAGTTCGACGGTGCTGCCGCGCTCGACGATCTCTCCGTAGCGCATGACGACGGTCTCCTCGCAGACTCGGCGTACGACGGCGAGGTCGTGGCTGATGAACAGCAGCGTGAGGCCGCGCTCCTCGCGGATGCGTGCGACGAGGTCGAGCACCTGCGCCTGCACCGACACGTCGAGCGCGCTCGTCGCCTCGTCCATGACGAGCACGTCGGGCTCGATCGCGAGCGCGCGCGCGATCGCCACGCGCTGGCGCTGGCCGCCCGAGAGCGTGCGCGGACGCGCCTGCGCGTGCTGCGCCCCGAGACCCACCTGCTCCAGCAGTTCGACCACCCGGGCACGGGCGCCGGTCGTCGACAGCTCGGTGTGCAGCCGCAGCGCGTCTTCGATGGCGCGGCCCGCCGTGATCCGCGGATCCAACGAGAGGTACGGGTCCTGGAACACCATCTGCACGCTGCGCGCGTGCGCGATGCGCTCCTGCCGCGACTTCGGCACGATCGTGCGGTCGCGACCGGCGACCCTGATCTCACCGGTGTCGGGCTCTTCGAGGCCGACGATCATGCGCGCGAGCGTCGACTTGCCCGAGCCCGACTCGCCGACGACCGCGAGCGCTCGCCCGCGGGCGAGTCGCAGGTCGGTCGACGCGACCGCGTGCACCGGCGGCTTGCCCCGCAGGTGGTACGTCTTCGAGACCCCCGCCACGGCGAGTATCGGCTCGTCGTCCGCTGGCGCCGCGGCCACGGTGATGGCGGATGCCTCGTCCGGGCGCTCGAGCGGCGTCGGAGCCGCGACCGGCTCGGGAACCGGACCTGCCGCGTCACCCCCGGGGGCGTCGACGGGCGAGGTCGCGGGCGCCGAGGCATCCCGGATCTCGATGACCGGCCCGGCGGACCCGGTGACCGTGGGGGTCGCGGCGACGAGCCGCTTCGTGTAGTCCGCCTGCGGTGCGCTGAACACCCGTCGCGCGTCACCCGTCTCCTCGACGCGACCCTTGTTCATGACGACGACGCGATCGCAGATCGACGCCGCGAGGTTCAGGTCGTGGGTGATGAAGAGCATGCCCATGCCCCGGCTCGCCCGCTGCTCGACGAGCACGCGGATGATCTCGGCCTGCGTGGTCACGTCGAGGGCGGTGGTCGGCTCGTCGCACACGAGCAGCTTCGGCGAGCTCGTGAGCGCACCGGCGATCATGACGCGCTGCAGCATGCCGCCCGAGAACTCGTGCGGGTACTGCTTGAGGTGGTCCTCGGGGCGAGGCAGTCGCACGGCGGTGAGCAGCTCGATCGCGCGCGCCCTCGCCTCCGACTCGGACTTGCCCTCGCACAGGCGAAGCGTCTCGGTCATGTGGTCGCCGATGGTGCGCATCGGGTTGATGCCGGCGCGGGGGTCCTGGAAGATCATCGCAGCCGCGTGGCGGCGCACGTCGAGCACGTCGCGCCTGCCGGCGGCCACGAGGTCGCGGCCGTCGACGAGCACGCGCCCGCCGAGGGCCGACCCGTCGGGGGTCAGGCCGAGCACGGTGCGCGCCGTGAGCGACTTGCCCGAGCCCGACTCGCCCACGAGGCCGACGGTCTCACCGGCTTCGACGCCGAGCGAGATCCCGTCGAGCAGCCTGGTGCCGTTCGGCAGGTCGAGCGTCAGGTCGGAGATGTCGAGCAGGCTCATGCGGGGATCTCGCCTCCGATGCGGTCGGAGAGCTCTTCTCCGATGATGTTGAACGCCACGACGACGAGCACGACGCAGACGGCCGGCTCGAGCGCGGGCAGGAAGTGGCCGCCGACGATGCCCGCCTGGGCCTCGTTGATCATGGCGCCCCAGTCGGGTGTCGGCGGTTGCACGCCGAGGCCGAGGAACGACAGGCCGGCGAGCTCGGCGAGCACGTACCCGAAGTTCAGGGTCGACTGCGCGCCCACGATCGGGGTCACGTTCGGCAGCACGCGGCGCAGCGCGATCCAGGGGCCGCTGAAGCCCTGCACGCGGTAGGCCGCGACGTAGGGTCGGGTGCGCTCGGCCTTGATGAGCGCACGTGTGAGCCGGGCGACGAACGGTGCATACGCGATGCTCATCGCGATGACCGGGGCGACGAGGCCCTTGCCGAAGAGCGCCACCGCCATGATCGCGAGCAGCAGCGACGGGAAGGCGAAGAGCACGTCGAAGATGCGGCCGAGCACCGCGTCGATCCAACCGCCGCGCCATCCGGCGATGAGGCCGAGCAGCATGCCGACGACGGTCGACCCGATGACGACGAGCAGCGGGCCGAGCAGCGCGGTGCGAGCGCCGAAGATGAGCCGGCTCAGGAGGTCACGGCCGAGGCCGTCGGTGCCGAGCCAGTGCTCGGGGCTCGGCGGCGCGTTGACCGCGGCGAAGTCGAGCTGGTCGGGCGGGTACGGCGCGATGAACGGCGCGAAGATCGCGGCGAGGGTCATCACCGAGATGACGCCGATGGCGATGCCGAAGGTCGCGTTCGCGGGCTTCAGCTTCGGGGCCCGCATCACCTCGACGGCGAGGGTGTTGTTCGAGACGGTCATCTGGCACTGGCTCCTGCCGCGGATCGCGGGTCGATGAGGGGTTCGGCGATGTCGATGATCGCGTTCACGACGACGAAGGTGGTCACGACGAGCATCACGATCGCCTGCACGACCGGGAAGTCGAGGCGGTCGACCGAGGCCACGAGCAGGGAACCGATGCCGGCGATGCCGAACGCCGCCTCGACGATCGTCGAGGCCACGATCAGGCCGGCGACGAGGATGCCGCTCACGGTGAGGATCGGTCCGAGCGAGTTGCGGAAGACGTGCCGGCGGATGACGGTTCCGCGCTTGAGCCCGCGGCTCGTGGCGACCTCGACGTGCTCGCGGCCGAGCTGCTCGACCATCGACGAACGGGTGACCTTGCCGACGAGCACGACGAAGACGATCGCGAGTGCGATCGAGGGCAGCACGAGGTGGTACACGGTGTCGGCGAACCCCTCGCCCGATCCGAACGTGGGGAACCATCCGAGCTGCACGGCGAACACCGCGATGAGCACGATCGAACCGACGAACGAGGGGATCGCGCTGAGCACGGTCAGGCCGATGAGCGTCGCCCGGTCGAGCACCCTGCCCTTGTTGAGCGACGCGACGATGCCGGCGCTGAGGCCCACGATCGCGATGAGGATGCCCGCCATGACGACGAGCATGAGCGTCACGGGCAGGCGCTCCCCGATCACGGTGGAGACGTCCTGGCGGTACTGCAGCGAACGCCCCCAGTCGCCCTGCAGGGCGCCGAACAGCCAGTTCAGGTACTGCTGCCACGGCGGCAGGTCGAGGCCGTACTGCGCCGTGACCTGGGCGATCGCCTCGGGGCTCGGCTTGCGGCCGCGAAGCAGGAAGCTCACCGGGTCGCCCGGCACGAGGAACCGCGAGAAGAACACGAGCAGCGACGCGAGGAAGAGCGTCAGCGCAAGGCTGCCGAGCTTGCCCGCGACGCGACGCACGGTGGCGGCGGCGTGGCCGCCGCGGTGGGGGCCGGCGGCCGCCGCGCGCTGCGCGGCGACCGCCTTGGTGGAACTATCGAGCGCCAATGGTCGCCGCCCACGGGTAGTACAGGAACGCGATCGACGGCGAGGCGCCGGTGATGCGGTCGCTCATGAACATCGTCATCGGTCCGGTGTAGAGCGGCAGCCACGGCAGCTGCTCGTTCGCGATGTGCTGCAGCTCGCTCGTGAGCTTCGCACGCTCCTCCGAGTCGAACGTGCCGACCGCCTGCGTGGCGATCTCGTCGTACTCGGGGTCGGACCAGTTGCCGTAGTTGCTGAACTCACCGGTGCGCAGCACGCCGTACATCTCCAGCGGGTCGGGGCTCGAGAGGTACCAGACCGTGTAGAACATGTCGATGCCCTCGCGAGCGCTCGGGTCGCTGAAGAGCGCGGTGTAGGCGTTCGGCGTGACCGTCTCGATCTCGGCCTCGAGGCCGATCGACTGCGCGGCCGCGACCGTCGCCTGCGAGATCACATTGAAGTCGTTGCCGATCGGCGCAGTCGCGAAGGTGATCTTCTCACCGGTCGCCCCCGCCTCCTCGACGAGCTTCTTGGCGGCCTCGAGGTCGTTCGGGTACTCCTCGAGCCCACTGAACGCCTCGTCGCGAGTCGCGTCCGTCGCACCGGTCCAGACCGATTCGGTGGTCAGCGCATTCGTCACCTCGCCATAGCCCTTCGCCGCGGCATCCAGGATGCCCTCGCGGTCGAGCGCCATGAGCAGGGCCTGGCGCACGCGCTGGTCGCCGAGCGGTCCCTCGAGGTTCGAGACGATGAGGCTCGACACCGCCGAGGTGAGGCCGAAGTACACATCGCCGTTGTCGGAGTCGCGCAGCTGGTCGATCGCGTCGACCGGCAGCATGTAGCCGCCGTCGACGTCGCCCGACTTGAGCGCGTTCGTGCGCGCGGTCGAGTCGTTCATGAAGACGATCTCGACCTCGCCGGCCTTCGCCTTCAGCGAGTCGTCCCAGTAGTCGTCGTAGCGGCTGAGCGTGATCGACTCGCCCGACTTCCACTCGCTGATCTCGAAGGGACCCGTGCAGTTCACCAGGCCGGTCGAGTTGCCGTAGTCGGCGCCCTTCTCGCCGAGCGTCTTCGCCGATTCGATGACGCCGGCCGAGCCGCCGAGGCCCTGGTTGAACTGCGAGTCGGGAATCGTCGTCGTGACGGTGACCTCCATGTCGCCCGTCTGCTCGATCGATGCGACGTTCTGGTACACCGAGTACCACGACGAGCCGACCGCCGGGTCGATGATGCGGTTCATCGACGCGACGACGTCGGCCGCCGTCAGCGGGCTGCCGTCGTGGAAGGTGACGCCCTCGCGGATCTTGTAGACCCACGTGAGGTCGCTCGTCTGCTCGTACGACTCGGCGAGGCCCGGCGAGAGCGTGTAGTCGGGGTTGAGCCGCAGCAGCGACTCGCAGACGTTCGACAGCACCTGGTTGTCGGCGTAGTCGAACGCGTAGGCGTAGTCGAGCGAGTACGGCTCGGCGTAGCTGGCCCAGCTGAACGAGTCGATGTCGCCCGACGGCGCCGGCGTCGTGTCGGTGATCTCCCAGTCGGCGCCGGTGGGCTCCTCGTCGGATGAGTCGGCGGTGCAGCCGGTCAGCGCCAGGAGCGCTGCCGCGGCGCCGGCGACGAGCGCGACGCTGCGCCGGCCGGCGGGGGTTCGGAAGTTGGACATCGGAGGGGCCTCCTCGGGGTCAGGCGGTGAGGGACGGTTCGGTGGAAGGGGTGGTGCCGGGCAGGGCATCGGCCTGTCGGGAGTAGACCGGTTCGCCCTCGATCCACGTCGAGGCCACCGTGGTGCGGTGGAGGTCCTCGGCGGGAACGGTGAAGGGATCGGGTTCGAGCACGACGAGGTTCGCGAGGTAGCCCTCGCGGATGTGCCCGGTGTCGTGGTCGCGGTGGTTCACGTACGCGGTCCCCGACGTGTACGCGGCCAGCGCGGTCGCGAGGTCGAGCCGTTGGTGCGCACCGCCGAGCGGTTCGGCGTCGATGCCGGGGGCGACGCGCGTGACGGCGATGTGGATCTCGGCCATCGGGTCGGCCGTCGACACGGGCCAGTCGCTGCCGCCCGCGAGTCGTGCCCCGCGCGCGACGAGCTCGCCGAACGGGTACTGGCGCGCCTCCTGGCCTTCCTGCAGGAAGGGCAGGGTGAGCTCGTCGATCTGGTCCTCGTGGGTCGCCCAGAGCGCCTGGATGTTCGCGATCGCGTCGAGCTCGGCGAACCGGGCGGTCTCTGCCTCGGCCACGATCTGCAGGTGCGCGAGGTGGTGCCGGCCGTCGCTCGGCCCGTTCGCTTGGCGTGCCGCCGCCACCGCGTCGAGCGCCTCGCGCACCGCACGGTCGCCGAGGGCGTGGAAGTGCACCTGCTGCCCGGCGGCGTCGAGCGCGGTGACGGCCTCGGCGAGCAGCTCCGGGTCGACGAACGAGAGCCCGTGGTTGTGCGTGTCGTGGCCGTGGCCGTCGCGGTAGGGCGTGAGCATCGCGGCGGTCTGGTTCTCGGCCACGCCGTCGACCATGATCTTCGTGGTGGCGAGCGAGAACCGCTCCTCGTGGCCGCGGGCGCGGATCTCCTCACGAAGGCGGATCATCTCGTCGACCTGCTCGATGCCGCGCGAGCGCTCCCACCACTGGGCGCCGACGACGTGCACCTTGAGCGTGCCTTCGTCGATCGCCCGCAGGTAGGCGTCGAGCGCGTCGGGCACGCCGCTCATCGTTCCGATGAGGGCGTCCTGCCAGCCGGTGATGCCGAGCGCGATGAGCTCGTCCTGCGCACGCAGGAGCCCCCGGTAGACGAGCTCGGGGTCGGTGCCCGGCCGGACGTCGGAGAACAGGTCGGCGGCACCTTCGTGGAAGGTGCCGGCAGGGTGCCCGTCGTTCTCGCGCTCGACCCGCCCGTCGACGGGGTCGGCGGTCTCGGCGTCGATGCCGGCGAGTCGCATGGCGAGGGTGTTCGCCCATGCGCTGTGGTGGTCGCGGCTGACGAGCAGCACGGGCCGGTCGGGCACGATCGCGTCGAGCAGCCCCCGCACGGGCGCGCCGCCCGGGAAGTGGTCCATCGACCAGCCGCCGCCGAGGATCCACGGCTCATCGGGGTTGGCCGCGGCGTAGGCGGCGATCGTCGCGACGGCCTCGCCGGCGCTCTCGGCCTCGGTCAGGTTGCACTGCAGCAGCTCGACGCCGCCGCCGACCGGGTGGATGTGCGCGTCCTGGAAGCCCGGGCTGAGCAGGGCACCGCCCAGCTCGACGACGCGCGTGCCCTCGCCGACGAGGGCGGATGCCTCGTTCTCGGGCACGATCGCGGCGATGCGGCCGCCCGTCACGGCGACGGCGTGCCCGTGCAGGGGCTCCCCCGTTCCGGTGAACACGGCTCCGCCGGTGAACAGCACGTCGGCAACAGGCAACTCGGCCCCTCGTTCCTCATCGAATGCGTCGGACGTGGTGACATTAGCCCGGGCTCCTTCGTGCTGTCAACAGTGTTGACAGCACGATTGATCCGATTGTTATGCTGGGCGGGCTGCCACGCTCGCGAGGTCTTCGCGACACAGGGGTCGCGGGCGTGGCAGCATGAATGGCACAGCAGCCGAAGGGAGCCCAGATGCCGACGAGCACCACGCGACGGCGCGACGCCTCCGGCTCGAGCGGCAAGACCAGGCTCGATCGCGATTCGATCATCGCGGCCGGTCTCGAACTCGCCGCCGCCTCGACGACCTCGCTCTCGGTGCGCGAGCTCGGAGCGCACCTCGGTGCCGACCCGACCGCCATCTACCGCCACTTCCGCAACAAAGACCAACTCATGCAGGCGCTGCTCGACGAACTCACCCGGCGCAGTCTCCTCGCGGTGACCGCCGACGCCGACGACTGGCGCGGCAGGCTCCGGCAGTTGGCGGCGAGCACGCTCGAGCAGATCGCCGGCCATCCTCCGGTCGGCGTCGAGGCGACCGTGCTCACGACGCACGGCACCGGCGAGCTCGACGCGATCGAGTTCATGCTCGACTGCTTCAGTCGTGCGGGGCTCACCGGCGACGACCTCGTTCGCCACTACGCGCTGCTCGCGTCGCACATGCTCTCGAGCGCCGCCGGCATCGCGCGGGCCCGCGGCGAGCAGCGCGAGCACGGCATCGCCGACGACGCGCCGAGTCCCTGGTTCGAAGGGCCGCTGCTCGCCGACCCGCGACGCTACCCGCTCATCACCTCGATCAACACGCGACTGCTCGACCTGGAAGACCGCGAGCTGTTCATGCTCGGTGTCGAGGCCGTGATCCAGTCGGCCGAGCGCACCGCCGCCGACCTCGCCTGACGCGACCCGGGCTCAGGGCCTGCACTGATTTCCGAGAAATCTGAGAAAACGCCTTGCGGTCGGCGTGAGTTCCCCGCTAGTGTCTGATCTCGGTGCGAATCGCACCGGAGACGAAGAGAGGAGTTGATCCCGATGATGAAGTACATCTTCACGCCAGCATTCACGGCCGGCCGCTCGGTGATCCTCCTCACCGCTCCGGCCTGCTAGTTCTCCGCCCCGGCGTCACGCGCTGAAGCGCGTTCGCCAGCCACCTTCGAGGTGCGAGCCGCGGCTTGTCCGCAGCATCCGTCATGCCCGACGCATCGGGCGACCGACGCTCGGATGCCTCGCCGCCACCTCGTCGGTCCGCGGCCTTCGCCGCCTCCCGGTGACCGGAACAGCGTTTCCGCCGTCGCCGCATCACCCCTCGACGACGTCGCCGCGACCGCGGCGACGCTCTCCGCACCGACCGGTGCACCCTCCCAACACCCTGAATGAAGGACACACCGTGAACACCAGTTCTCTCGCACTCGGCCAGTCGCAGCGACAGGCCACCGAGATGCGCGCCCAGGCGCGCCGACTCAACGAGCGCATCGCCCTGCGGGCCGGCCTCGCGCTCATCGCGTGGAGCCGCCGTCAGAGCGAGCGCCTCTCGCACGACGCCGTGATGCTGCGACAGCAGAACACGCGCCTCGCGCACCGGGTCCGTGGCGGCGACCTCCAGCGGGTCGCCCTCATCGCCCCCCACCTGTGATCGGCCGATACCCATGGCCAGCACGATGATCACCCCAGCGGACGGCGCCGTCGCCCTCGCGGCGGCGCCGTCCCCCCATTCGCCCGGCCGGGAGGTCTCAGCCGAGCGGTCCGGCACCACCGCGCCGGCGCGTCACCGGCGGTTCGGCCTCGGCCGGAACGTCGATGTCGTGCCGGCGCGGCCGACGGCCTGACCCCAGAGCCCTCCCGGACTGCGGATGCCGGATCACGATGTCGGCGGCACCCCGTCGGCGGGTTCGGCGTCGTTCAGGCGCAGCGCGATGTCGACGAGGCTCACGCGCTTGAGCCGTCGAATCTCGTCGAGTCGCACCCAGCGTGCCTCGTCGCTCGATCCGCCGACCTCGTTGCGCAACTCACCGCCGACGACGCGCCCCCGGTAGACGACGCGCATCGCGTAGAGCGGTACTGCGCCCGTGTGCCGCTTCGCCGCAGGAACGACCATCGTGTCGATGCCGAGCAGGCGATCGATGGATGCCTCGTAGCCGGTCTCCTCCGCCACCTCGCGCCGTGCGGCCACGACCGGGTGCTCGTCGCCCTCGATGCCGCCGCCGGGGAGGGCCCAGCCCGAGCGACCGTGCTCGTTCCAGTGCGAGAGCAGGATCTCGCCGTCGCGGATGATCACGGCGTACGCGGCGATGCGGATGTCCATTCGGTCACCCTACCCGGGCGGTCGGCGACGCGCTCGACCGGTGTCGCCGAGCCCGGCCTCAGCTCTGGATCATCGAGTCGTTCTGCACGGAGTCGAACGACGAGCGGCTGACGGTCGGATCGCCGCCCAGTCCCTGCGCCTTCGCGACCTCGGGAGTGACGCTCGCCTGCGAGACGTTGCCCCGGTCGTCGATGTACTCCTGCTCGAGTCCGCGCTTCGCCCGCTCACGCTGGGCGAGCCCGCGGCCACGGGCGATGACGTACACGAGTGCCGTGAGGAAGGGCACGAAGACGAGGAAGATCAGCCAGACCGCCTTCGCCCAGCCGGCGAGCTTCGGGTCACGGAAGAGGTCGAGGATGATGGTCAGCAGCACCGCGAGGTACGCCACGAAGACGAAGACGCCGAAGAGCCCGCTGAAGATGTCCCAGAAGTTGCTCCACATGTTCATCGCGGTCGCCTTTCGCTGTGATCGAGACGAGCCGGGATCGCCGATCTCGTTTGGCTCAAGGCTACCGGAGTCGGCGTCTTGACGGCGGGTGGAAATCACGCCGATTCGGCGGAGCGAGGGTGGAGCCTAGGAGAATCGAACTCCTGACATCCTGCTTGCAAAGCAGGCGCTCTACCAACTGAGCTAAGGCCCCCGGGCAGGTGCCGTACGGCACCTGCGATGTGGAGTTGTGGAGTGGGGATACGAGGACTTGAACCTCGGACCTCTTCGTTATCAGCGAAGCGCTCTAACCGCCTGAGCTATATCCCCGAATTTCGGCCGAAGGACAGACTACCCGACTCCGGGCGAAAGTCCGAATCGAGCCGAAGCCGGCTCAGTTGTTCGTGAAGCCGACCAGGATTCCGCCCGTGATCTTCACGCTGAGGTTGTAGAGCACCGCGAGAATCGCACCGAGGGCGGTCGTCACGACGAGGTTCAGGAGCGACGCGACGATCGCGAAGCCCATGACGTTGCCGAGCGACAGCACCGACGACAGGTCGCCGCCCGTGCCCGCCACGTCCTTCACGAGCTCGTTGAGCTTGTCGAAGACGTCGGTCGAGTTCAGCACCGTCCAGATGAGGAAGGTCGCCACGATCGACACGACCGCGAGGCACACGGCGACCAGGAACGACAGCTTCACCGCCGACCAGAAGTCGATGTAGACGAGCCGCAGGCGCACCTGCTTGGCCGGCGGGCGCTTGCTCGACTTGCGGGCCAGCTTCTCGGCGACGCTACTCATAGACGATTACTCCTCTCCCGCGGGCTCGGCCGCTTCGGACTCGGCGGCCTCCTCCACGAGATTCCGTTCGGAATTCTTCGCGATGGCGATGATCCGGTCGTCCATCGCGAACTTCGCGAAGACGACGCCCATCGTATCCCTGCCCTTGGCGGGGACCTCGGCGACATCGGAGCGTACCACCTTGCCGCTGGCAAGGACCACCAGCACCTCGTCGTCGGTTCCGACGATGAGGGCGCCGGCGAGGTCGCCGCGATCTTCGTTCAGCTTGGCGACCTTGATGCCCAGTCCGCCGCGGTTCTGCAGGCGATACTGGTCGACCGCGGTGCGCTTGGCGTAGCCGCCCTCGGTGACGACGAACACGTACTGATCGCCGTCGGCCTCGGCCGAGGCATCCACCGTATTCTCGGCGGCTTCACGGGAATCGGGCACGGTGCCGGACTCGAGGCCGGAGCCGGGCACGACGTTGGCCGCGAGCAGGGCGTCACCATCGCGGAACGCCATGCCCTTCACGCCCGAGGTCGAGCGACCCATGGGGCGCAGCGCCTCGTCGGTCGCCTCGAAGCGGAGCGACATGCCCTTCTTCGAGACGAGCAGGATCTCGTCGTGCTCGTCGGCGAGCATCGCCGACACGAGCTCGTCGCCGTCGCGCAGGTTGATCGCGATGACGCCGCGCGAGCGGTTGGTGTCGTACGCGGTCAGCTCGGTCTTCTTGACGAGCCCGCCGCGGGTCGCGAGCACGAGGTACTTCGCCGCCTCGTAGTCGCGGATGTCGAGGATCTCGGCGATCTCCTCGTCGGGCTGCATCTCGAGCAGGTTCGCGACGTGCTGGCCCTTCGCGTCGCGGCCGGCCTCCTGGATCTCGTACGCCTTCGCCCGGTAGACCCGGCCCATGTTCGTGAAGAACAGCAGCCAGTGGTGGGTCGTGGTCACGAAGAAGTGGTCGACCACGTCGTCGGCGCGCAGCTGCGCGCCCTTGACGCCCTTGCCACCGCGGTGCTGCGACCGGTAGTTGTCGCTGCGGGTGCGCTTGACGTACCCGCCACGGGTCACCGTGACGACCATCTCCTCTTCGGGGATCAGGTCTTCGACCGACATGTCGCCGTCGAACCCGGGCATGATGTGCGTGCGTCGCTCGTCGCCGTACTTGTCGACGATCTCGGCGAGCTCCTCGGAGACGATCGTGCGCTGGCGCGCCGGCGTCGCGAGGATGTCGTTGTAGTCGGCGATCTTCGCCTCGAGCTCGTTCGCCTCGTCGATGATCTTCTGGCGCTCGAGCGCGGCGAGTCGGCGCAGCTGCATCGCGAGGATCGCGTCGGCCTGCAGGTCGTCGATGTCGAGCAGCTCTTTCAGGCCGTCTCGGGCGACGTCGACCGTGGCCGAGGCGCGAATGAGGGCGATGACCTCGTCGAGCGCGTCGAGCGCCTTGAGGTAGCCGCGCAGGATGTGCATGCGCGCCTCGGCCTCGCGCAGCAGGTACTGCGTGCGACGGACGATGACCTCGATCTGGTGGTCGACCCAGTGCGCGATGAAGCCGTCGATCGAGAGCGTGCGGGGCACGCCGTCGACGATCGCGAGCATGTTCGCGCCGAAGTTCTCCTGCAGCTGGGTGTGCTTGTACAGGTTGTTCAGCACGACCTTCGCGACCGCATCGCGCTTGAGCACGATGACGAGGCGCTGGCCGGTACGGCCGGAGGTCTCGTCGCGGATGTCGGCGATGCCCGAGACCTTGCCGTCCTTCACGAGGTCGGCGATCTTGATGGCGAGGTTGTCGGGGTTGACCTGGTACGGCAGCTCGGTGACGACGAGGCAGGTGCGGCCGTGGATCTCCTCCACGTCGACGACGGCGCGCATCGTGATCGAGCCGCGACCCGTGCGGTAGGCGTCGGTGATGCCCTTGACGCCGAGGATCTGCGCACCCGTCGGGAAGTCGGGTCCCTTGATGCGCTGCAGGAGCGCCTCCTGCAGCTCCTCGCGGGATGCCTCGGGGTTCTCGAGGTACCACTGGGCGCCCGACGCGACCTCGCGGAGGTTGTGCGGCGGGATGTTCGTCGCCATGCCGACCGCGATGCCGACGGAACCGTTGACGAGGAGGTTCGGGAACCGCGCCGGCAGGATCGACGGCTCCTGGGTGCGACCGTCGTAGTTGTCCTGGAAGTCGACGGTCTCCTTGTCGATGTCGCGCACCATCTCGAGCGCGAGCGGAGCCATCTTGGTCTCGGTGTATCGCGGAGCGGCGGCGCCGTCGTTGCCGGGCGAGCCGAAGTTGCCCTGGCCGAGCGCGAGCGGGTAGCGCAGGCTCCACGGCTGCACGAGGCGCACGAGCGCGTCGTAGATCGCGGTGTCGCCGTGGGGGTGGAACTGGCCCATGACATCGCCCACGACGCGGGCGCACTTCGAGAACGCCTTGTCGGGACGGTACCCGCCGTCGTACATCGCGTAGATGACGCGGCGGTGCACGGGCTTCAGCCCGTCGCGCACGTCGGGCAGGGCACGGCCCACGATCACGCTCATCGCGTAGTCGAGGTACGAGCGCTGCATCTCGAGCTGCAGGTCGACCTGGTCGATCCTGCCGTGGATGCCGGGGCCCTCGCCGTTGTCGCCGGGTTCGATCACATCAGATGTCAAGGAAACGCACGTCCTTCGCGTTCTTCTGGATGAAGTTGCGGCGGCTCTCGACGTCTTCGCCCATCAGGGTCGAGAAGATCTCGTCGGCGGCGGCCGCGTCGTCCATGGTGACCTGCAGCAGCGTGCGGGTCTCGGGGTTCATCGTGGTCTCCCAGAGCTCCTGGTAGCTCATCTCGCCGAGACCCTTGTAGCGCTGGATCCCGTTGTCCTTCGGGATGCGCCACCCCTTCGCCTGCCCGTCGACGAGCAGGGCGTCACGCTCGCGATCGGAGTAGACGAACTGGTGGTCGGCGTTCGACCACTTCAGCCGGTAGAGCGGGGGCTGCGCGAGGTACACGTAGCCGAGCTCGATGAGCGGCCGCATGTAGCGGAAGAGCAGCGTCAGCAGCAGGGTCGTGATGTGCTGGCCGTCGACATCGGCGTCGGCCATGAGCACGATCTTGTGGTACCTGGCCTTCTCGGTGTTGAAGTCCTCGCCGATGCCGGCGCCGAACGCCGTGATCATCGCCTGGACCTCGTTGTTCGCGAGCGCTCGGTCGAGGCGGGCCTTCTCGACGTTGAGGATCTTGCCGCGCAGCGGCAGGATCGCCTGCGTCTCGGGGTTGCGCCCCTGCACAGCCGATCCGCCGGCCGAATCGCCCTCGACGATGAAGATCTCGCTGAGCGACGGGTCCTTCGACGAGCAGTCCTTCAGCTTGCCGGGCATGCCGCCCGACTCGAGCAGGCCCTTGCGCCGGGTCGCCTCGCGCGCCTTGCGCGCCGCGAGCCGGGCGGTCGCCGCCTGGATCGCCTTGCGGATGATGTCGCGAGCCTGCGTGGGGTTGCGCTCGAACCAGTCGCCGAGCTGGTCTCCGGTCACCTTCTGCACGAACGACTTGGCCTCGGTGTTGCCGAGCTTCGTCTTCGTCTGGCCCTCGAACTGCGGTTCGCCGAGCTTGACCGAGATCACCGCGGTGAGCCCCTCGCGCACGTCGTCGCCGGAGAGGTTGTCGTCCTTCTCCTTGAGGATGTTCTTCTCGCGGGCGTAGCGGTTGATCAGCGTCGTGAGCGCGGCCCGGAAGCCCTCTTCGTGGGTGCCGCCCTCGTGCGTGTTGATCGTGTTCGCGTAGGTGTGCACCGACTCGGTGTACGCCGTCGTCCACTGCATCGCGACCTCGAGCGCGATGTTGCGCTCGGTGTCCTCGGCCTCGAACGAGATGATCTCGTCGTTCACGAGCTCGGACCGCTTGGACTTGTTGAGGTACTCGACGTAGTCGCTGAGACCGCGTTCATAGAGGAACGTGTCGGTGCGCGGTCCGGACGACGCTGCGTCCGCCTCGACCTCTGCGGTGTCGTCGGGGTCGACGACCACGTGGCCGGCACGCAGGTCGGTCAGCGTGATGCGCAGGCCCTTGTTGAGGAACGCCATCTGCTGGAAGCGGGTGCGCAGCGTCTCGTAGTCGTACTCGACGGTCTCGAAGATCTCGGGACTCGCCCAGAAGGTGGTCGTCGTGCCGGTCGCATCGCTCGCCTCGTCTTGCGAGAGCGGGGCCATCGGCACGCCGATCTCGTACGCCTGGCGCCATACGTGGCCCTGCCGGCGCACCTCGACCTCGAACCGGCTGGACAGTGCGTTCACGACCGATGCGCCGACGCCGTGCAGTCCGCCGGAGACGGCGTATCCGCCGCCGCCGAACTTGCCGCCGGCGTGCAGCACGGTGTGCACGACCTCGACGGTCGACCTGCCCTCGGTCTTGTGGACGTCGACGGGGATGCCTCGCCCGTTGTCGACGACGCGGACACCGCCGTCGGGCAGGATCGTCACGTCGATGTCGGTCGCATAGCCCGCGAGCGCCTCGTCGACGGAGTTGTCGACGATCTCGTAGACGAGGTGGTGGAGCCCTCGGGGCCCGGTCGATCCGATGTACATGCCGGGCCGCTTGCGTACCGCTTCGAGGCCCTCGAGAACCTGGATCGCGTCTGCGCCGTATTCGGGCGCGCTCTGGGCCTTCGTCGGTTCCGCTGTCATGGGTGAATCGGGCTCCAAACCGTCGTTCTGGCGACGTTCGATCCTATCAAACCAAGTGTCCCGACCGGCCGCCGACGGGCCTTCTCAGGGGATAACTCAGGTCGAGCGACCGTTTTCGCCTCTTCAGCCGTAGGTATCGCGAGGACCGCGCCCTGGAACCGATCTGGGACCCCTTTTCCAGGTGGGGGCGTCGGGTCCTTGAAAGCGGATGGTCTCGACCCCCGCGCCGGGGAACCTCGAGACGATCTCGGTGACGAGTTGCGTGCGCATCAGTCGGAGCTGCGTCGCCCACGCGGTCGACTCGCATTTGACCTGCAGCACGCCGCCCTCGATCGCGATCGCCTCGGAATGCCGCGCGGTCTCGTCGCCGACGATCTCCGCCCACGACGCGAGCACGTCGTGCTGCGAGAGCGGGCCCGTCCAGCCGAGCTGCGAACTCAGTCCGTCGAGAGTCGCGGCGAGCGGCTTCGGGTCGCGACCGGGGGTGAACGGCTGGCTGCCGGACTCGTCGCGGGTGCGGACTCGAGCGCGGCCGGGTCGCACACGCGGTTCACCGCCGAAGATCTCGCGGAAGTGCCGGTACACGCGGGCGGCCTCGGAGACGTCAGTCATCGGCGGCCCCCTCCTCGTGTTCGGCGACGGACACCGAGGCGTCGTCGGACTCGCCGCCGCGCTCACCCTGCTGCCCGAGCGTCGCCTCGCCGTCGACGATGCGCCCGGCCTCGATGTGCACGATACGCGCCGTGAGCGGCGTCGGCACGTCTTCGAGCACGGCAGCGGTCACGAGCACCTGCTCGAATCCGCCGATCGCCTCGGCCAGGCGCTCGCGCCGGAGGCGGTCGAGCTCGGCGAAGACGTCGTCGAGCACGAGCACGGGATCGCCGGTCGACGAGTCGCGACGAAGCAGCTCGGCCGAGGCGAGCCGGATCGCGAGCGCGAACGACCACGATTCGCCATGGCTCGCATAGCCCTTCGCCGGCAGTCCGTTGAGCAGCAGCAGCACGTCGTCGCGGTGCGGCCCGACGAGCGTGACGCCGCGCTCGAGCTCCTTGCCGCGGAGCGCACGCAGCGCGGCGGCGAACCGGTCAGCGGTGGACCCCGCTGGTCGAGTGGCGCCCGACCGGTCTCGATACGCGTCGTCGCTGTGCTCCGCCGCGACGACACCACCGGCTCCCCGATCGGGACCGGCCGCCCCGTCGACGTCGACGTCGGCCCCGTCGACCGACAGCACCGGGCGCAGTTCCGGCCGGTGGTCGGCGTCGACGATCGACCGGTACGCCGCGGCGACGGGGTCGCCCAACTCGGCGACGAGTGCGATGCGCTGGTCGATGATCTCGGTGCCCAGCGCGACGAGCCGTTCGTCCCAGATGTCGAGGGTCGTGAGCTTGTCGGCCGCCAGTCCGCGGGCCCGCGCGCTCTTCAGGAGCGAGTTGCGCTGCCTGAGCACCCGGTCGTAGTCGGCCATGACCCCGGAGAGGCGAGGTGAGCGCTGCACCAGCAGCTCGTCGAGCATGCGACGACGGACCCCCGGCTCACCGCGCACGATCGCGAGGTCTTCAGGAGCGAACAGCACGCTGTGCGCGTAGCGCGGCAGTTCGCGCGTCTTCACCGGCGAGCGGTTGAGCTGCGCACGGTTCGCACCCTGCCGGTTGAGTTGGAGCTCGACGAGCACGCGCCGGTCGCCGTGCGCGAGCTGAGCTCGCACGATGGCCGCGTCGGCACCCGCCCGGATCAGGGCCTGGTCGCTCGAGACCCGGTGCGAGCCGAGCGTCGCGAGATAGCCGATCGCCTCGACGAGGTTGGTCTTGCCCTGCCCGTTGCGACCCACGAGCACCGTCGCACCGGGGCCGAGTTCGAGCTCGGCGCGGGCGTAGTTGCGGTAGTCGGTCAATGAGAGGCGTGCGACGTGCACGGGCACCACTCCTCTCGATCGACCACGACAACGCTACCCGCGGCCGCCGACACGCCGGCGCCGAGACATCCGCGCCGGTTGAAGGGCCGGTTGAAGGTGTGGCGCGCGCTCAGCGCAGCAGCAGGTTCGGCTGCAGCAGGTAGCGGTAGCTGTCGGAGCCGGCCTGCTCGCGCGAGGTCTGGCTCGTGATGAGCACGGGGCCCGGCTTGTTCGGGTTCTCGGTCTTCGTGAACGAGATGCGCACGTACTCGGAGTGGACGGCGCCGAGGCCGTCGAGCAGGAACTGCGGCTTCAGCGAGACGACCGTGTCGTCACCCGTGAGGATCGCGTCGATCGACTCGGAGGCCTGGGCCTGCTCCGAACCGATCGCCTCGAGGGTGAGCCCGTCGGCCGTGAAGCTGTACCGCAGCGCGGCCTCGCGCTCGAGCACGAGGGCGACGCGGCGAGTGGCCTCGATGAGGTCGGCCGTGTTCATGACGGCGTAGTTGTCGACCGTGTCGGGGAAGAGTCGGCGCACGGGCGGGAAGTTGCCCTTGATGAGCAGCGACGTGACGGTCTTCTTGTCGGCGCTGAAGGCGATGAGCTCGCGGTCGTCGCGGTTCGTGATGGCCACCGAGATGTTGCCGGAGTGGCCGAAGGTCTTGCCGACCTCCTGCAGGGTGCGCGCGGGGACGAGCGCGGTGACCGTGTCTCCGTCGCCGCCGCCGACATTGCCGCCGTCCCAGTCGATCTCGCGCACGGCGACCCGGTAGCGGTCGGTCGCGACGAGTCCGAGACTGTTCTCGCGCACCTCGAGCTGCACCCCCGTGATGACCGGGGTGACGTCGTCGCGCGACGCGGCGACGGCGACCTGCGCGACGGCGGCCGCGAACTCCTCGGCCGGGACGAGACCCGACTGCTCGCCGATCTCGGGGATCGACGGGTACTCCTCGACCGGCATCGACAGGAGCGTGAAGCTCGCCGAGCCGCAGCTCACCGAGATGCGGCTCTCTTCGGTGGCGACGCGGACGGGCGCGTTCGGCAGGCGGCCGGCGATCTCGGCGAGGAGCCGGCCGGACACCAGGACGGTGCCCGGCTCTTCGACGTCGGCCTGGATCTCGGTCTGGGAGGACACCTCGTAGTCGAAGGAGGAGAGCACGAGGCCGTCGGCGTTCGCCTGGATCAGCACGCCCGAGAGGATCGGCAGCGTGGTGCGCTGCGGCAGCAGCTTGACGGCGAAGGAAACGGCCTCACTGAAGACGTCGCGATTGACCTGGAACTTCACGGTTCTCCCGTCGTGGATGTCGCTTGGTGGCTCCCATGCTATCCGCAGAGCCGATCGTGATGCCGGTGAATCCGGCTCACCCGTCCGATCGAACGGCGCGGCGCGGCATCCACCACCGACCGGGTCGCCCGGCGTTCGACGCACCTCGACCTCGAGGTTGTGGGAATCACCCCTTTAACCACTCTCTCTTAACGGTGTTAACCGTTGTGGAAACTGTGGATGGTGTTCGGAGACCCGCGGAACGGTGCCGATCGCAGCCCATCGCATCTGTGCACACCGTGTGGATTCGAGCGCGGATGCCTCGAGTGCGCGCAGAACGCCGAACGGTGTTCTGCACAGCCGACCGAACAGTGTCAACAGTCGTGACGCGGTTGCTCGTTAACAATCCACAGGTTCTCCACAACTGTGGGAACCGTTCGGAGATGGTCCGCAGGGGCGCTGCAGAAGGGTGGAAACGGACTCAGCGGTAGCGCGCGGTCTGCTTGATGCGCGCGGTGAGCTCGGTCACCTGGTTGTAGATCGAGCGGCGCTCCTTCATGAGCTCCGAGATCTTCTTGTTCGCGTACATCACCGTGGTGTGGTCGCGATTGCCGAAGAGCTGGCCGATCTTCGGCAGCGAGAGGTTCGTGAGCTCGCGGCAGAGGTACATCGCGATCTGCCGGGCGGTCGCGACGGCCTGCGAACGGCTCGAGCCGTACAGGTCGTCGACGGTGAGCTTGAAGTAGTCGGCCGTCGCCGTGATGATGTCGACCGGCGCGACCACGTTGTCGCTGTCGTCGGTGATGAGGTCCTTCAGCACGGTCTGCACGAGCGGCATGTCGACGGGCGTGCGGTTGAGGCTCGCGAAGGCGGTGACGCGGATGAGCGTGCCCTCGAGCTCGCGGATGTTCGACGAGACCTTCGACGCCATGTACTCGAGGATGTCGTCGGGCACCTGGAGGCGCTCGGACTGCGCCTTCTTGCGAAGGATCGCGATGCGCGTCTCGAGGTCGGGCGCCTGCACGTCGGTGATGAGGCCCCACTCGAAGCGGCTGCGCATGCGGTCCTCGAAGCCGGTGAGGTGCTTGGGCGGCACGTCGCTCGTGATCACGACCTGCTTGTTGTGGTCGTGCAGGGTGTTGAAGGTGTGGAAGAACGCCTCCTGCGTCTCCGCCTTGCCCTGCAGGAACTGGATGTCGTCGATCAGCAGGATGTCGATGTTGCGGTAGCGCTGCTGGAAGAGGGAGCCGCGGTTGTTCGCGATCGAGTTGATGAAGTCGTTCGTGAACTCCTCGGAGGAGACGTACCGCACGCGGATGCCCGGATACAGGCTCATCGCGTAGTGGCCGATGGCGTGCAGGAGGTGCGTCTTGCCGAGGCCGGAGTCGCCGTAGATGAAGAGGGGGTTGTAGGCCTTCGCCGGCGCCTCCGCGACGGCGACGGCCGCGGCATGCGCGAAGCGGTTCGACTGGCCGATGACGAAGCTGTCGAACGAGTACTTCGGGTTGAGGCGGGTGTCGCGCGGCGAGACCGGGCTCGTGTTCTCGAACACCGACTGCGGCGACGCCGGCAGCTCGACGGGGTCGGGCTCGTTCGCGTAGCCGGCCTGCTGCTCGGCAGCGGCCCTCACCTCTTCGAGCTCGGGGTTCACCACGACGTAGAAGGAGGTGACCGGCGACGGCGCCTCGACCGCGCTCATCGCAGAGAGGAGGGAGACGCGCATCCGCTGGTTGAGCATGCTCGCGGTGAAGTCGTTCGGCACCTCGAGGTAGAACGTGCCGGCCGCGATGCCCTTCGGCTCGACCAGGTTCAGGAAACCCTGGAGCATCGGGGTGATCGCGTCGTCGTCAGACAGTCGATCGAGGATCGTCGCCCACGTCTCGGAAATGGGCTGTTCTGTCATCGTTCCCCGCAATCAAGTTCGGTGCTCTCGTGTGCCGCTCATCGATCCCCCATCGACGAAGCGAGCGGCGCGAGGCGTGTGTTCACAGCGTTTTCCACTGCCTGTGGGGAGATTCGGGAACTCGCCCGGGATTCCGCGCACGAAGCTGGGGATAACTGGTGTCAAACGCTATCCGAGGATGCCGCCCCCGACAAATGCCGATCGGAGGATCCGACATCGCGGGCGTGTTGTTCCACAGGATGCATCGAGGTTCGAGCGATACTGTGGGGTTCGAATTGCGCGCTCGTGCGCTCCCGTCGGTTTGACCGGCGGCCGTCGAGGCCGTAGTTTTAATCAGTTGACCCCAGCCCTTTCGGGCACCCAGTTTTCCCGCCGCCGCGCTGCAGCACCTGTCGCAGCCACTTCCCGGCGAGGAGATTCGACAGCCGGAGAAGAAGAATGAGCAAGCGTACGTTCCAGCCGAACAACCGTCGTCGTGCCAAGAAGCACGGCTTCCGCCTTCGCATGCGCACCCGCGCGGGCCGTGCCATCCTGTCGGCGCGCCGCGCCAAGGGCCGCACCGAACTGTCCGCGTAATTCGTCGGTGCTCGCCAAAGCCAATCGCATCACGAGCGCCGACGACTACCGAGTCATCGTGCGCCGGGGTGCGAAGGTCGCCGGTGCCCACACCGTGAGCTACATGCGCTCACGGGAGTCGGGCACCGACGCGCGCTTCGGCTTCATCGTCTCGAAGAAGGTGGGCGGCGCCGTGCGTCGCAATCTCGTCCGCCGCCGCTTGAAGGCGGCGTGCCACGAGGTGCTCGGCGACGGCTTCGCGGGCACCGACGTCGTGGTGCGGGCACTCCCGTCGGCGGCCGAGGCCGACTGGGCCTCGCTCCGGGCCGACGTGATCCGCGCGATCGAGAAGCGCCGCGTGCGCACGTCGGTGCCGGCGCAACAGCAACAGGGCGAGTCGCATGCGTGACTTCGCCCTTTTCGTCGTACTCATCCCCCGCAACCTCGGGGTGCTCCTCATCCGCGGCTACCGCAAGCTGATCTCGCCCCTGTACGGCGACGTCTGCCGCTACTACCCGTCGTGCTCGGCGTACGGCCTCGGTTCGGTGCAGCAGCGAGGTCTCGTCATCGGGTCGCTGCTCACCGGCTGGCGCATCCTCCGCTGCAATCCGTGGTCGCCCGGCGGCATCGACGACGTGCGCCCGGCTCGCCATGACCGGTACCGCGTGACCCGCTTCGGCTGGGTGCTCCCCGCGGGCTACGTGAAGGCGGATGCCTCGGCTCCGGCCGCTCACGTGCACGGTGCGTCGCACACCGGCCACGAGGCATCCTTCGAATTCTCGGCGCAGCGGGTGCAGCCCGCCGCAGCCGCCATGATCTCCTCCCCCAGCCCGTCCCGAAAGGACTGACCGCCACCCATGGACCAACTCATCGGCCTGATCCTCTGGCCCATCAAGTGGGCCGTCGAGCTGATCCTCGTCGCCTTCCACTCGTTCTGGGACTTCATCGGGATGGACCCGAACGCCGGCGTCACCTGGGTGCTGTCGATCGTCGGCCTCGTGCTCGTCGTGCGTGCGGCCCTCATCCCGATCTTCGTGCGTCAGATCAAGAGCCAGCGCCGCATGCTCGAGGTCGCGCCGCAGCTCAAGAAGATCCAGGACAAGTACAAGGGCAAGAAGGATCAGCTCTCGCGCGAGGCCATGTCGCGCGAGACCATGGAGCTCTACAAGAAGACGGGCACCAACCCGCTGTCGTCGTGCCTGCCGCTGCTGCTGCAGATGCCGATCTTCTTCGCACTGTTCTCGGTGCTCAACGACGCGCAGCACGACAAGGCCGGCGTCGGCCTGCTCACCCAGGAGCTCGCGAACTCGTTCGCCAACTCCGAGTTCCTCGGTGCCCCGCTCAACTCGACCTTCATCGGCGAGTGGAACCTCATGGTCGCGGGCCAGCCGTTCAGCATCAACACGATGCTCATCGCCCTCGCGATGATCGTGCTCATGACGGCGTCGCAGTTCATCACGCAGCTGCAGATCGTGTCGAAGAACATGTCGCCCGAGACCAAGGCGAGCCCCATGTTCCGTCAGCAGCGCATCCTGCTGTACCTTCTCCCCCTCGTGTTCGCCTTCTCGGGCGTCGCGTTCCCGCTCGGCGTCATGTTCTACTGGCTCGTCTCGAACTTCTGGACCATGGGTCAGCAGTTCGTCGTCATCCGCAACATGCCGACTCCCGGCAGCGAGGCGGCGAAGGCGCGCGAGGCCCGCCTTGCCAAGAAGGGCAAGCTCGTCGTCGAGGACAAGGACGAGGGAACGACGATCGTCGTCGAAGAGAAGAAGACTCAGCGCCAGCAGCCGATGAGCAAGTCGCGCGCCAAGAAGCAGGGGAAATAGACCATGACCGACGTGCAGCACGAGGCCGAAGAGCGTTCGACCGCCCAGCTCGAAGAAGAGGGCGACATCGCGGCCGACTACATCGAGGAACTGCTCGACATCACCGATCTCGACGGCGACATCGACATCGACGCCCGGAACGGGCGTGCGTACGTCTCGGTGAACGCCGGTGACGGTGCCAACCTGCGCCTGCTCTCGAAGCCCGAGACCGTGAGCGCACTCCAGGAGCTCACTCGCCTGGCGGTGCAGACGAAGACCGGCTCGTTCTCACGTCTGATCCTCGACATCGGCGGCTCGCGCGACGCGCGCCGCGACGAGCTCGCGACGCTCGTGACGCGCGCGGTCGAGCGGATCGAGGGCGGCGCGGCCGAGGCCTCGCTCCCCCCGATGTCGTCGTACGAGCGCAAGCTCGTGCACGACCTCGTCGCCGAGCAGGGTTTCCACTCGGAGTCGCGCGGCGAGGGCTCCGAGCGTCACACGGTCATCACCCGAGTCGGCTGACGCCGACGCCCGACGTTTCACGTGAAACGATGACCGACGGACTCGAACCCGAACCCGCAGCCGCCTCAGGCTTGTTCGGCGAGCATCTCGAGAAGGGCCGTGCGTTCACCGCCGCCCTTGCGCGCCATGGTGAAGAGCTCGGCCTGATCGGCCCGCTCGAACTCCCCCGGTTGTGGACCCGGCACATCGTCAACAGCGCCCTGGTGGCGCCGCTGCTGCGACCCGGCCGCGTCGGTGACGTCGGCTCCGGTGCCGGGCTGCCCGGCATCGTGCTCGCGATCACACGCCCCGACGTCGAATTCGTGCTGATCGAGCCGATGGAGCGTCGGGTGGCGTGGCTCGAGCGACAGGCGAGGGAACTCGACCTCTCGAACGTGACGGTCGTGCGCGCGCGAGCCGAGGAGTCGAAGCTGTTCGAGTCGCTCGACCAGGTGACCGCGCGAGCCGTGAGCGCACTGCGCACGCTGATTCCCGTGACCGCTCCCCTGGTTCGGCCCGGCGGCGAGCTCGTGCTGATGAAGGGCGCAGGCGTCGACGGCGAGATCGGCAAGGCCGAGAAGGTCATTCGCAAGTACCGGTTGCGCGACGTCGAGGTGCTTCTGCTGGGTGAGGGCGTCGTGCCCGACTCGGAAGTCACCCGCGTGTTCCGCGCCGTAGTCGACTGATCGGGTGAATCGAGCGGTCGGCTGCACCGCCGTGCTCCGCGGACCCTGTCGTTTCACGTGAAACGCGTGGCAGGTGCCGGCGAGCGGTCGAGCGCAGGGTTCTATCGCGGCCTCGGCTGGAGACTCGCCGCTTCCCGCGGTGTCGTGTAGTCCCCCAGGCGGCGGTCCTTCGGTGTCGTGTCGTGAGCAGTCGCGGGCATGTACGTTCGCGTCCGCTTCGCGTGCGCGGGTCCATATCGATCACCTTCCCGTGTCTGAGCGGTGACGCGTGCCACACCCGTGCCGGACGGGACTGTGCCTGCCGTCGCCCATCGTCAGCGTGCTTGCACCCGTCGCCACACTGCGCTCCCCCGCGGCCAGGAGGAGTCGTCTGTGCCACCGGCGGCGAGACGATCTTCGGTCTGCCATTCAAGGTGTCGATGATCACGGGCCTTGCGAGTGGCAGCGTGAGCCAGGCGCCGAGGACGCCGCGCGCGATCACGCGTGCGTTCTGGAGGGGTGTGCGGGCCGATGGGCTTCGTGACCTGAAGTCGACGCGTTCCCTCACCCGATCGAACAGCTCGGTCACCGCCGCGGCCACGAACCCGTGCAGCAGCGCTCGTATTGCGCGATCTCGGTCGAACGCGAGGATGCGCCAGCCCTGTTGGCGCAGTGCTGGGTCGACCAGTACAGCAGTGGGGCTTGGATGCGCGCTCCAGCACGGACCAATGCCGCCGGAATCGTCGCGCCGAGCGCCCGGGGCGAACGTTCGCGACGAGTCGCCACGGCACGGGTACTTCATGAACCTGATAGTGGCCGGCCGGTGGATGCTGCGTCGCCCGGCGGGAGCAGAACGGGTTGGTCGTCCTGATGGGCCGCACATGTGCTTCACGTGAAACGGTGGCGTCGACGCGACCATCGCTCGGTCGCGCGGATGGCATCCGGGTGGGTGCAGCCGCGATGAGGCACATCAGGGAGGTCGAGACGTCAGGGGGACGTGGCACGGTGCTTGGCTGTACTGGCGGCCCAAAGGCCACGCGTGTCTGCCCCGGGAGTTCGTCCAGCCGGCCTCCGTTTCGTTGGAGCGGTCGGTGAATTGGGGGGTGTGGGGCGAATCTTGAGTGTCGCGCGACTCCGGGTTTCAAGGCGATCGAGTCCATCTCTGGACGGGCGACGGGCGCGTGGGAGAGCTGGGGAGTCCGGGTGCGTGATGGGAGCGATGTGGCTCTTCCCCGGTGCGACTCGTTCAGAGAGCGACTCGGCACGGTCGTTGGGTTGACTCCTTCGATGCGCCCCCCGATCCTTCGCTGCACCGTCGGTCGTGCCTGATTGGATCGCCGAGCGCGTCGTGGATGCACGGTGATCTGCACAGTGAGGCAGATCGAGTGCGCCGATCGTGGTTGCCGTTCGTTCAGGATGCGGCCGGTCAGGGCTTCGTACCGAGAGTGGACGTCGCAACTCGTGTGGGGAGGTCGCCGGATGCCGCTCGCTCTGCTGGGCGCGTTGCGGCCGCGCCGTCACGTTGGATGTCGGACCCTCGGGCCGTTCGGCCCAAAGCGGCGGCCCGAGTTGGGAGGCTCTGCGGCTGAAATGGCTCCCATGGTCGGAACGGTTCGTGGCTCGACCGGGCCGCCGTGAGGCGGGTCAGCTTCGGGTGCGGCCGGTCTGAGCGCCTCGTGAGAGCGACGGCGGGCACCGTGGGCGAGTGCCCCGCGGTTGCGGTCTGGCGCACCCCGAGCTGATCGGCCGCTCCCCCATGGCCGGCGGGTGGCCTCAGCCTTCGAGAGCCATCACGTGGCATTCAACCCTGCAGGGCAGAGCGCACTGCTGAAGCTGACGCGAAGGGCTGGCCGGCGGGAGTGCTCGGCAGCCGCCTGAGGGCCGATTGAGGCGGGGCTCGTCGGTCGACATCTCGATTCCAGCGGCAATTTGTGCGACCCCGTTCACGTTCCCCGCCCCTCGGATCGATCAGCGAGCCGTTCGTGTCAGTCGGTTGGCGGAGTCGGTGACCGAGGATCGAATGCGTTCGTCGCCGAGCGCAAACAGTCTCCCGACTGCGCCAGGTATTGTCTCCGTTGCGAGTGGCTGATGGTGGGCAGTTGGAGTTCGTTTCACGTGAAACGGCGAATGCGCCGAGCCGGTGAGGTGCACGCAGTCACGGATTCGGCCGGCATCGCCACATCGACGGGTGCGAGCGTGGAGCGCTCGCGTGCTCCGGTATCGATCGGGCGTGATGCCATGACAGCCAGGGGAGCTTCGGCGACTCGGGAAGGTACTCGCGACGTTTCACGTGAAACATCAGGCGCCAGACATGCGAGTGCCACTCCCCCACGGGCATGCGCAGCGGCGTGATGGCCGGGCGCCGACCTGAGGTCCAGTCTGCGGCGAGGGTTCGGACTCCCCGTGGTGGTTCCGACTTCGCACGGCGGGGTCGATCGGTGTGGCCGCGATCCCGTCATGACCTCCTGCCGACGAACCTGACCACGCGGCGACTGCACGATGATCGAGTCTGGACATCGTCTCCGCTCCGAAGAGCTCAACTCGGCGACCCGAGCCATCACGCTCGCTCGTGGCAGTGGTGGTCATTCCCCCGATCACTGAACGGCGAGCTCGCTCGGCCTGGTTCCGGGAGATCGGCGAACTCGCCTCCGCGCTCACCAGGACGGAGGTCGCGGGAGGACAGCACTCCTCGGGGCGGACTGCCCGCCCGGCGAACCGGCGCCGCGTGAGCCAATGGTGGAGCGCCTCACGCGAAGAGCCGAGCCTGATCCGGTTCGCGACATCGTGTTGGCACGCGGCGACTCACGGGCACGCCGACGTCGATGCCGCCCGGCCAGGCGGGATGACGATCGCCGCACTTGCCACTCGTCTTGGTGCGCCCTCGACACCGCTCCGCTCAAAGCCGCCGGCGGCGGGTGACTCGGGCGAGCGGGCCACGCGACCTGCCCCGGATCGAGGACTCCGAGCGTCGGCAGCTGAGGGACGATCTGGTGGCGTTTCACGTGAAACATTGAGCACCCAGTGCACCCGCCGCGCTGTTTCACGTGAAACGGCAGCACCGGTGAGCGCAGTCTTCTCTCGAACCGCGGTTTCGCGGGCGCTGGTCGGTCGGGACGGTTAAGCTTGACTCTCGGGTCGCGACATCCACTTGCGGCCGATCGGCGGCGGTTGGGAGACGACGGCATGACACCTGGTGGAGGACGAGGATGGTTCCATCGTCGACGTTCCCACCAGAATGAACCGCCTGTCGACCCGATCCCTGAGGGCAACGGTTCGAACAGCTTGACTTCCCCGGCTCAGCCGCCCGAACAGCAGACGTCCGGCATCGAACGACTCGCAGCGTCGGTGACCGAGCCGCCAATCAGTGCAGGTCCGCACCCGGCCGTTCCGGCGGCTCCCGAATCGAGTGTCGATGCGTACCCAGCGGATCCGCGGCCGTCAGCGGCGATCGATTGGGATGCCGCGACCGCGGCCGCGCTGACCGACGAGGGCGAGCGGACGGAGGGCTCGAGCGGGCACCCTCTCGATGCCGATCACGGGCCCGACCGCTTGCTCGAGGACCTCATCCGCGAAATCGTCGGAGACGCCGCGGTCGACACCGCAACGGCGCTGCACGCTGATCCCAACGCCGAGCCTGTCGCGGTACGGGAAGAGACGCCCGACGAGCGTTCGGCCGCTGCAAGTGCACCATCGCCGGTCGCCGAGGCGGGCACCGACGACATCGAGCGTGCTCCCGCGAGCGACGGAACTGCACGAGTCGGTGAGCAGCCGCTCGCCGAGGCCGAACTCACGGCGGCACCGATGTCGCAGGTCGCAGCGGCGACCGCGCCCGAGGAGACCGCGCCCGAGGAGCCCGCGCCCGAGGAGACCGCGCCCGAGGAAGAGGTGCCGGCCGTGGCGGTCGTGCCTGACGTGGCGCTCGCTGAGACCACCGCTCCCGCCGAGCCGACCGCTCCCGCCGAGGATGCGGCGCCCACCGAGTCATCCGCTCAGGCGCAAGCAGCGCCTGCCGCAACGCAGCCCAATGCCACCACCGATGTTTCACGTGAAACATCGATCGATCCCGGAGGAACTCCCCTGGCCTACGAACTTGCCGACGAGACCCGTCGGCGCATCGCGCTCGAGGAGGCTGTGCTCCCCCGTCCGGCGCAGACTCGCGTGCTCACCATCTCGAATCAGAAGGGCGGCGTCGGCAAGACGACCACCGCCGTGAATCTCGCGGCCGCGCTTGCGCGTTCGGGCGCCCGAGTTCTCGTCATCGACCTCGACCCGCAGGGCAACGCGTCGACGGCCCTCGGCGTCGACCACCGCTCGGAGAAGAAGAGCGTCTACGAGGTGCTGGTCTCCGACCTTCCCCTCGCCGAGGTCATCCAGCCGTCGACCGAGCACGACGACCTCGACTGCGTGCCGGCGACCATCCACCTGGCCGGCGCCGAGATCGAGCTCGTCTCGCTCGTCGCCCGCGAACAGCGACTCCGCCGTGCGCTCGACGCCCACCTCGCCTCGATGGACGAGCCGTACCATTACGTCTTCATCGACTGCCCGCCGTCGCTCGGACTCCTGACGATCAACGCGTTCGTGGCAGCTCGTGAGGTGCTCATCCCGATCCAGTGCGAGTACTACGCACTCGAGGGGCTCTCGCAGCTGCTCAGCAACATCGAGCTCATCGAGAAGCACCTCAATCCCGAGCTGCGACTCTCGACGATCCTGCTCACGATGTACGACTCCCGCACCAACCTGGCACAGCAGGTGGCGCAGGAGGTTCGCGACCACTTCCCCACCCAGACGCTCGAGACGATCATTCCCCGATCGGTTCGTGTGTCGGAGGCACCGAGCTACGGCCAGAGCGTGATCAGCTACGACTTCGCGTCGAGCGGGTCGCTCTCGTACCGTGAGGCGGCAGCCGAGATCGCCCGACGTGGCGCTGCGAAGACCGAGGAGTCGAACTGATGGCAAGCAAGCGAACCGGACTCGGGCGGGGCATCGGCGCGCTCATTCCGACAGTCGATGAGAGCACGAGGGCGAATCGCCCGGTCGATGTGTTCTTCCCCGACGCCGACTCGACGCCGGCCACGGCGGTGGCTGCGGTGGAGCAAGCGGCGTCCGCCGAAGAGCTGGTCACCGTTCCCGGTGCGCGGCTTGCGCGCCTCGACCCGAACGACATCGTGCCGAATGCCGTGCAGCCGCGGAGTGTCTTCGACCCCGACGATCTGGCCGAGCTCGTGCACAGCGTGCGAGAGTTCGGCGTGCTGCAGCCGATCGTCGTGCGCCCGCACCCCGATCAGCCCGGCAAGTACGAACTCGTCATGGGCGAGCGTCGGCTCCGTGCGACGAAGGCCGCCGGTCTCGACACCATCCCGGCGGTCGTCAAGGACACCGCCAACGAGGACATGTTGCGCGATGCGCTGCTCGAGAACTTGCATCGATCGCAGCTCAACCCGCTCGAAGAGGCGTCGGCCTACCAGCAGCTGCTGGCCGACTTCGGCATCACGCAGGAAGAACTGGCGAACCGCATCGGGCGTTCGCGTCCCCAGATCTCGAACACGCTTCGCCTGCTGAAGCTCCCCGAGCCCGTGCAGCTCCGCGTGGCAGCCGGCGTGCTCACCGCCGGGCACGCTCGCGCGATCCTCTCGGTCGGTGACGCCGCCGAGATGCAGCGCTTCGCCGACAAGATCGTGAACGAGGAGCTCTCGGTGCGCGCCGCCGAGTCGATCGCCTCGCAGGAGCCGAAGGCGGCCGCGCGAGTGAAGCCATCCGCCGGCAAGCGACAGGACTTCCTGGACGATCTGGCGACCCGACTCGGCGATCGGCTCAACACGCGGGTCAAGATCGCTTTGGGCGCCAGAAAAGGCCAGATCAGCATCGATTTCGCGACCGTTCAGGACCTTCGCCGGATTCTCACGGAGCTGGGCGAGGAACTCGACGGCGTGTGATCACGACTCGTCGGGAGAATGGCTCCTGACGAACTGAAAACCGTCGATTTCGAGGGCTCGTTCCAGTGGAACGGGCCCTCGTTCGTCACGCTCGCCGAGCCGCCTGACGAGTGTGCGCCGCCCGCACGAGTTCGCTGTACAACGTCGAGGCCGTCGATCCCGATGCCTCGATCGCGAGTGGGACGAGGGAGGTCTCGGTCAGCCCCGGAAGCACGTTCGCCTCGAGGAACCAGGGTGTGCCCGCGGCATCCACGATGAAGTCGACGCGCGAGAGGTCGCGGAGTCCGAGGGTCGAGTGTGCGGTGATCGCGGCCGCCGTCGCGTTCGCGAGTGCGTCGTCGCCGAGTCGCGACGGTGCGTAGAACGTGGTCTCCCCCGCGTTGTACCGCGCGTCGAATCCGTACACCCCGGCCGTCGGTTCGATCTCGACCGCGGGCAGCGTCGCCGGCCCGTCGCCGGTGTCGACGACCGTGATCGCGATCTCGGTGCCGACGATGCGGCGCTCGACGACGGCGATGTCGTCGTACGTGAAGGCTTCGACCATCGCGCGAGCGAGCGCGTCGGGGTGGTCGACGATCGAGACGCCCTGCGCCGATCCGCCGGAGCCGGGCTTCACGACCAGGTCGCCGTCGAGCCTTTCGCGCACGACCCGCAGCACGCTCGCCGCACCGAGTTCGCGGAAGGCCTCGTGCGAGAGCACGATCGACTCGGGGACCGCGACGTCGGCGCCCGCGACCAGTGAGCTCGCGACCGGCTTCGACCAGGCGCGCCGGGCGGCGGCACCGGTCGAGCCCACGGTCGCGAGGTCGAGCGCGGCGAGCAGGTCGAGCAGCGAGCCGTCCTCTCCGCTCGATCCATGCAGCGCGGGGAATACGACATCGGGACGCTCGGCCGCGAGGTACGGCAGGAGCCCGGCATCGGGATCGCGCAGGACCACGCGGTGCCCGGCCGCCGTGAGCGCATCGGCGACGCGTCGCCCGGAACGAAGTGAGACGTCGCGCTCATGCGAGATGCCGCCGGCGAGGACGACGACGAGAAGACCAGCAGATTCGCTCATGATCAGGGGTTTCTCCAGTGCTCGAATCGACGTGACGGTTTGGTTCGCGGGCTACTTGAGGTCGGATGGGGGCGCCGGTTCGACGCCTGGGGTCAGCGGCAGCTGCAGCGTGCCCGTTCCAGCGAAGGTGTCGAGCAGGTCGAGTTCGCCGTTGACGACCGTCGCGAGGCGGCGGACGCCGAGGCGGATGGCCTCGGGCGTCGGGTAGCAGAACGACAGGCGCATGGCGTGACGACCGCGGCCGTCGGCGAAGAATGCCGTTCCGGGCGTATACGCGACGAGTTCCTTGACCGCGCGCGGCAGCATCTGCTTCGAGTCGAGGACATCGGGCATCGTGACCCACACGTAGAACCCGCCGTTCGGGTTCGTCCACGACAACTGCGGCAGGTACTCCCCGAGTGCCTCGATCATCGCGTCCTTGCGTTCGCGGTACACGCCGCGGAAGGTGTCGATCTGGCCCCGCCAGTCGGCGGTGGCGAGGTACTCCGAGACGACGAGCTGGCTGAACGACGACGGTGACAGCACGGCCGACTCGGCCGCGAGGATGAGTTTCTCGCGGATCGCGTGCGGCGCGAGTGCCCAGCCGACACGGAACCCGGGCGCGAGCGTCTTCGAGAACGAACCCAGGTAGATGACCCCCTCGGGGTCGAGCGAACGGAGCGCGTTCGGTGCCGGCTCGTCGAAGTGCAGCAGCCCGTAGGGGTTGTCCTCGAGCACCAGGATCTCGTTCGCCCGGCAGATCTCGAGGATCTCGGGCCGGCGCTCGGCCGACAGCGTCACCCCGGCCGGGTTGTGGAAGTTCGGGATCGTGTACAGGAACTTGATGCGCCGACCCTGCCCGCGCAGGTGCGCGATGGTCTGGCGCAGCGCCTCGGGGATGAGCCCGTTCTCGTCCATCGCGACGTGCACCACCGACGCCTGGTAGGAGCGGAACACCCCCATCGCGCCGACGTACGACGGCGCCTCGGCGAGCACGACGTCGCCAGGATCGAGGAACAGCTTCGCGACGAAGTCGAGCGCCTGCTGCGACCCGGTCGACGTCACGACGTTGTCGACCGTGCCGTCGATGCCCTCGATCGCCATCACCTCGAGGATCTGCTCGCGGAGCACCGGGACGCCCGCTCCCCCGCCGTACTGGAGGGCGACGGGGCCCTGCTCGCGCATGACCTTGTCCATCGACGACGTGATCAGGTCCTGCGGCAGCGCCGAGACGAACGGCATGCCGCCGGCGAGCGAGACGACCTCGGGGCGCGAGGCGACGGCGAAGAGGGCCCGGACTTCTGAGGCGGCGAACCCGGCGGCTCGCTCGGCGTAATTCGCGTACCAGGGGTCGAGATTGTTGCCGGTCCGCTGGGGGACGCCGTCAGAGGTCACTGCGCTATCCGTTCTGCTCAGGAGTTCCATGCTAGTTGCCGGAGAACCGGCGGATCGACGGGTTACGGGAGCCCGTGTCCGAGCGCGGAGCACGCGGCACGAGGCATCCCGCTACGACGAAGGACCCGCCCGGCTGGTGCCGGACGGGTCCTTCGTACGTTGCGACCGCCGACTACGAGATGTAGGCGGCGAGGTCGGCCTCGAGGGCCGGCTTGGGCTTGGCGCCGACGAAGCTCTTGACGACCTCGCCGCCCTGGAACACCTTGAACGCGGGGATCGCGGTGATCTGGTACTTCATGGCGAGGCTCGGGTGCTCGTCGACGTTGAGCTTGACGATGTCGATCTTGTCGGCGTGCTCGGTCGCGATCTGGTCGAGGATCGGGCTGACCGCGCGGCACGGCCCGCACCACTCGGCCCAGAAGTCGACGATCACGGGCTTGTCGTTCTTGAGCACCTCCTGCTCGAAGGTGGCCTCGGTCACAGCGCGTGCGCTCATTGCGTTCTCCTTGGTTGAAACGTCGTGATACCGGCTGATCCGGTGTCGATGGGATGCCTCGTGTCAGTCGACGACGGCGAACTCGCTCTCGAGCACGGCCTCGGCCGCGTTCTCGTTGCCGATCGAGGCGAGGTAGTGCTCGGCGTCGAGCGCGGCGGCCGCGCCCGAACCGGCGGCGGTGATCGCCTGGCGGTAGTGCGGGTCGATGACGTCGCCGGCGGCGAACACGCCCTCGATGCTCGTCTTGGAGCTGCGGCCGGCGACCGCGACCGTGCCTTCGGGCGTCAGGTCGAGCTTGCCGTGCACGAGGTGCGTGCGGGGGTCGTTGCCGATCGCGACGAACAGGCCGTCGAGCGGCAGGTCGCGCTCCGCGCCGGTCTCGGTGTCGCGCAGCGTGACACCGGTCACGGCGGTTTCACCGAGCAGGCGGGCGACCTCGGCATTCCAGATGAACTCGATCTTCTCGTTGTCGAAGGCCCGCTGCTGCATGATCTTCGACGCCTTGAGCGAGTCGCGGCGGTGGATCACGTAGACCTTGTCGGCGAAGCGGGTGAGGAACGTCGCCTCCTCCATCGCCGAGTCGCCGCCGCCGACGACCGCGATCGTCTTCTGGCGGAAGAAGAAGCCGTCGCAGGTCGCGCACCACGACAGGCCGTGGCCGGAGAGCACGTCTTCCTCGGGCAGGCCGAGCTTGCGATAGGCCGAGCCCGTGGCGTAGATGATCGTGCGCGCCTCTTCGACTCCGCCGTTGCCGAGCTTGACGCGCTTGACGGGACCCTCGAGCTCGAGCTCGACCACGTCGTCGTACACGACCTCGGTGCCGAAGCGCTCGGCCTGCTGCTGGAACGCCGTCATGAGGTCGGGGCCCATGATGCCCTCGGGGAAGCCGGGGTAGTTCTCGACCTCGGTGGTGTTCATGAGCTCACCGCCGATCTCGACGGAACTCGCGATGAGCAGGGGTTTCAGCTGCGCGCGGGCCGCATAGATCGCGGCGGTGAACCCGGCCGGGCCCGAACCGATGATGATGATGTCGCGCAACGGGTGCTCCCTCTCGTGCAAGTGGCATCCGAGGCATCCGGATGTCACGCCATGGTCAACACAGTCTAGGCGTCGCGTATTCCGGTGGCCCGAACGCGACGCCCGTGTGACGGATGCCGCGGCCGACGCGCGATCCCGGACGTCAGCGCCGACGGAGTCGGGCGAGTGCCGGTTCGGCGAAGCCGCGGAACTCGGGCGAGCGCAGCAGCCAGAGGCCGCCGAAGTACAGCGCCGACATCACGGCACCGATGACGACCATCGAGACGATGGCGCCGAACCTGCCGGACACGGCGAAACCGCCTTGGCTGGTTCCGCCGAGCACGACGAGCAGCACGAGGCCCGCGGCGACCGGGAGGACGAGAGCGATGAGCGAGCGGACGATCGCCACCCCGATCCGTCGACCGTCGAGGGTGGTCAGCCGACGACGCAGCAGCAGTGTCGCGAGGATGAACTGCGCGATGACGGCGACGGTGGTCGCGAGCGCGACGCCGACGCCGATCCAGGGGAGCGGCAGGATGAGGCAGGTGAACGCGGCGATCGTGAACACGACCACTTGGAAGAGCGTGAAGAAGAAGGGCGTGCGGGTGTCGTTGAGCGCGTAGAACGTGCGCTGCACGACGAACAGGAGGCTGAACGGCACGAGTCCGAGGGCGAAGGCGATGAGGATGTTGCCGATCGCGGATGCCGCGGCCAGTCCGGTCTGGAACACCGCGCCGAACGGGTACGCGACGACCATGAGTCCTGCTGCCGCGAGCATGAGGATGACGAGGACGCCGCGAATCGCACTGGAGAGATCGGAGCGGACCTCACCGAGATCGTCGCGGGCGGCGTGTTCGCTCATGCGCGTGAAGTAGGCGGTCGCGATCGAGACCGTGATGACCGAGTGCGGCAGCATGAAGACGAGCCAGGCGGTGTCGACTGCTGCGACCGATGCGCCGTAGCCGGACGCGATGGACAGCACGCGCGACTGCACGATGCCGGCGAAGGTCGTGAGCAGCAGCATGCCGAAGGTCCAGCCGGCGAGCTTGCCGGCCGCGCGCAGGCCAGCGCCCCGCCAGGCGAAGTCGGGCCGGAAGCGGAGGCCCACGCGACGCCAGAACCAGAACAGCACGAGCGCCTGCACGGCGATGCCGAGCGTCGCAGAGCCGGCGAGCAGCGCGACCATGCCGCTCGTCCAGTCCGCGACCTCGCGCTGGCCGTCGGGGTCGAAGCCGTAGATCAGGCCGAAGACGAGGAGGCCGGCGATGGCCACGACGTTGTTGAGCACCGGTACCCAGGTGAACGGGCCGAAGCTGCGGCGGGCGTTGAGCACCTCGCCGAGCAGCGTGTAGAGGCCGTAGAAGAAGATCTGCGGCATGCACCACCACGCGAAGGCGATGGCAAGCGGCAGCATCGTCTTGTTCGTGCCGGCGTAGAGCGTGGTGAGCAGCGGGGCCAGTGCCGTGGCGACGACCGTCGCACCGAGCAGGATCACCATCGCGAGGGTCAGCAGCTTGTTGATGTAGCCGCTTCCGCCGTCGGCGTGTGCCGAAGCACGGACGATCTGCGGAACGAGCACGGCGCTCAGGACGCCGCCCGCGACGATGACGTAGACGGTGTTCGGCAGCCCGTTCGCCACGGCGAACGCGTCACCGCTGACCGAGCTGACGACACCGATGGTGCCCGCGAGCACGATCGCCTTGACGAACCCGAGGATGCGGGAGACGAGCGTTCCCGAGGCCAGGAACAGGCTCGCCTTGCCGATATGGTCGTCAGTCACGCTTCGGGTCCTCGTCGTCCTGGGTCTCGTCGGCGCGCTCTGCGGTGTCGACACCGGCTCGGGCGGTTTCGCGTTCTCCGGCATCGTCGCCGGCTTCGACCGCAGCCGCGGCATCCGCGATCTCCGCCGCGTCGGCGGCACCGCCGGCCTCCGCCGACTTCGCTACCCCGCTCTCCGCAATCGCACTGCTCGCCTCGGCCGCGCGCTGCTTGCGCCGGCGGCGGATGTTGCGCCAGATGCCGAACCCGAAGAAGAGCACGACGGCGGTGGCCAGGATGACGGCGCCGAGGCCCTCCCAGTCGGCCTGGACGTTGCCGCTGATGTAGACGGTACGGCCGATGGCGACCCCGGTCGGGGAGGCCAGCGAGATCGCGATGGTGACCTCGCCGCGGCCGACGCCGGCGGCGATCGGGACCTGCACCGTGCTGCGCGACTCGGCGGGGATCGTCTCGGTGACGCTCTCCTCGACCACCAGGCGACCGTTCGACGGGTCGGCCGACACGACGACCGTCACCGGGTACGGCAGCGCGTTGAGCACGGTGATCGGCAACGGCGACTCGCGGGCGAAGATGTTGACGCTCGACGACGGCACGACCGAGACGCCCGCGAGCGTCGCTCGGCGGTCGGCCAGCCACTGGGCGGCCGCCGCGTCCCAGGCAGCGGGGTCGGCGAGCCAGGCGACGTCGAACAGCGCGAGCAGGTCGCGGCGCACCGGGCCGGTGAGGAGGCGCGGATCGTCGAGCACGGTCGAGAACTGGCCCACCTCGGCCTCGAGGTCGAGCATGCGCTGAGCGGTCGTCGTGCGCTGCGGGTCCTCCGGTTCGTCGACCAGCGTGCGCGCCACCGGCGGAGCCCCGATCGCTCCGGCGAGGCCGGTCGGCTGCACCGACGCGTCGTTCGTCAGCTGCCCGAGCGTCGCGGCCACCCGCACGGAGTGCTCGCCCGCATCGCGGTCGAAGGTCGCGAGCAGGGCCGGCCCGCCCGCGGCCGGCGCGACGGCGAACTCGGCGAGCAGCTGCCCCGCCGCCGAGCGCCACGCCGTGTCACTTCCGGCAGCGGATGCCTCGCGCAACGGCGCGGTGATCCTCGCGTCGGCGACGAGTGCCGTCGAGCCGTCGATCGAGGCCGTCGCGGAGACGGCCGAGTCGGTGGGCGCGACGTTGCCGGGAGCGAGGATCGTCGTCGTGAGACCGGCGGCGTCGAGTCGGCCGAGGTCGCCGGTGGCGACGGTGTCGTCGGCCGGCCAGGCGAGATCGGTGCGGGTGTACGGCCACTCGAGCAGCGCCTCGGTCGATGGCACCTCGCCGGGCACCGCCGGCGTCTCGGTCGGCGTCGGCGTCGGGGTGTCGGCAGGGCCGTCGGTGGGCGTCGTCGTCGCGGGGAGGGTGGCCGGCACGGTCGCGTCGGCCGTGGGCGTCGGTTCGTCGATCGGCGCCTGTTCGCCTTCATCCGTGCCGGGCTCGGGTTCGATCGGCGTCGTGAACGACGACGGGTCGAGAACGTCGCTGAAACTCGTGGGCGCGAGCATCGTGGTCAGTCCGAGCTGCGCCTGCAGCGCGACATCCGCGTCGGCGTAGGCCAGGGGGAAGATCTCGTTCGTGACCGTGCCCAGCCGTGCGAGCCACGCGGTCGCCGACTCGGGAGCGGCGCTGCCGAGCGCACGGATCGACGCGATGATGCGCGGGTCGACGCCGATGGCGACGGGCCGGTCGGCGACGGCGTCGAGCTGCCGGCTGAGGAGGCCGAGCGGCGCCGTCCACTCCTCGAGGGTCGCGTCGTCGATCATGCCCGTCGTCTGCTCGGGGATGGTGAGCGGATACGCGAACGCGACCGTGGTCTTCGCGCCGGCGGTGCCCGTGGGCGTCGCGAACGCGTCGGCGCCGGTCGCGACGACCGTGCCGTCGACGACGAGCTCCGCGCCGAGCCCGATGACGGGCGCCGTGGGGTCACCGAGCGCGCTCGACGGGACCGTGAACGTGACCGTGGTCGATCCGCCGGCACTCGTCGCGCGGGACTCGGCCGTGCCGAGCTCGACGGCGGACGGCGGCGTGCCGTCGCCGACCCCGAACCAGGCGTCGAGTTCGTCGGCGTCGTCGATCGGCTCCTCGGCCCGGGTCAGCCGCAGCGTGCCGGCGGCGAGCTGCTCGGCCGTGGCGTTGTCGAGCTCGACCTGCACGGTGAGCGGACTGCGGGGGTCGATCGTCGTCGACGTCGCGGGCGCGAGGTGCAGCCTGACGCCCTCCGCCTCGGCGGACGCAACGGCTTCGGCCTGCGCACGTGCCTGCGCTGAGGCGGCGTCGCCGATCCCGGCCGACGAGGCTCCGCCGGAGAGGGCGAGCGCGCCGAGGGGGGCGGCGATCACCGCGATCACCGAGGCGGCGGCGACGCCGAGCACGACGCCCCGACGGTGGGTGAGCCGATCGCCGCGCGCGCGCGCAGGGGTCGAGTCGGCTGCCATGCAGGCGATTCTACGGGTCGGGGGCGGGGCATCCGCTCGGAACGGCGGCGCACGACGCCCGCTTAACATAGGGGGCATGCAGAGTGTCGCGACAGCCCTCGACCGTTTGGCCGAGTCGGCGGCCTCGCCGACCGTCGCACCGCTCGCGGCCGCCTTCGAGCGCGCCGGACGGGAACTCGCGCTCGTCGGCGGGCCCGTGCGCGACGCCTTCCTCGGGCGGTCCACGAACGACCTCGACTTCACGACGGATGCGACGCCCGACGAGATCCTCGCGATCGTCAAGCCGATCGCCGAGGCGCACTGGGACATCGGCCGCCAGTTCGGCACGATCGGCGCGAAGATCGCCGGCGAGACCGTCGAGATCACGACGTACCGGGCCGACTCGTACGACGGCGAGTCGCGCAAGCCCGAGGTCGTCTTCGGCGACTCGCTCGAGGGCGACCTCACCCGCCGCGACTTCACCGTCAACTCGCTCGCGCTGCGCCTGCCCCGGCTCGAGCTCGTCGACCCGTCGGGCGGCATCGAAGACCTCCTCGCCGGGGTGCTGCGCACGCCCTCCGCGCCCGAGCAGTCGTTCGGCGACGACCCGCTCCGCATGATGCGCGCCGCACGGTTCGCCGCCCAGCTCGGCTTCGACGTCGAAGAGGGCACGCTCGCGGCGATGTCGGCGCTCGCACCCGAGATCGACCGCATCTCGGCCGAGCGCGTTCGCGACGAGCTGTCGAAACTGCTGTCGACGAGGTCGCCGGCCCGAGGCATCCGCCTGCTCGTCGACACCGGGCTCGCCGATCGCGTGCTGCCAGAGGTGCCGGCGCTGCGCCTCGAACGCGACGAGCACCACCGCCACAAGGACGTCTACGAGCACAGCCTCACCGTGCTCGAGCAGGCCATCGACTACGAGATCTCGCGCGGCGTGCTCGAATCGCCCGACCTCGTCGTCCGCCTCGCCGCGCTGCTGCACGACATCGGCAAGCCCGCCACCCGCCGGTACGAGTCGGGCGGGGCGGTGAGCTTCCACCACCACGACGTCGTCGGCTCGAAGCTCGCGAAGAAGCGCCTGCGGGCGCTGCGGTTCGACAACGACACCGTTGCGGCGGTCGGGCGGCTCGTCGAGCTGCACCTGCGATTCTTCGGCTACGCGGATGCCTCGTGGTCGGACTCGGCCGTGCGCCGCTACGTGCGCGACGCGGGGTCGGACGAGCAGCTCGAGCGCCTGCACATCCTGTCGCGGGCCGATGTGACGACCCGCAATCGCCGCAAGGCCGACCAGCTCGCATTCGCGTACGACGACCTCGAGGAGCGCATCGCCCGGCTCGCCGAGGAGGAGGAGCTCGCCTCGGTACGGCCCGAACTCGACGGCCAGCAGATCATGGCCGCGCTCGGCATCCGGCCGGGCCCGGTGGTCGGCGAGGCGTACAAGTACCTGCTCGACGTGCGGCTCGACGAGGGTCCGATCGGCGAGGAGGCCGCGCGCGAACGCCTGCTCGCCTGGTGGGCCGCGCGCGAGCAGTAGCGCGCGCCGGGCGCGCAGCGCGCGCCGCGCGGCGGCCACGCGAGTGTGACCGTTTCGACCGAGCGTGGCGGCGAGACCGGCAACCTTCGGCGGGCCCGGCAACGCTCGCCGCGCACGCGTCGTCGTCACTGGTCCTCCACACCGGATGCTTCGGCCAGACGGTGCACGGAGCGGGTTCAGTCGCGGGCGGAGGTGGCGATTCGTGCCAGCGTTGCGGCGTGGATTCAACGGACCGGCGCCGGGCAGAGCTCGTCACGACGCGGGCGCTCGCGCTCGAAGGACGCGACCCGCGAGCGAGTTCGGGCGAGCTCACGCGCCTGCGCCGCGGTGTCTTCGTGAACTCGGAGACGTGGCGGTCGGCGGGACACGACGAGCGATACCTGATGAGGGTGAGCGCCGTGCTCGAGACGCGGCGAGTCGATGCGGTGCTCTGCAACGTGTCGGCCGGCGTCGTCTGGGGCCTGCCGATCGTCGGCCCGCACCACGGCGCCGTCCATCTCGTCGCGCCGGAGCGCTCCGGGGTCCGCAGCAAGAACGGCGTCACGTGGCACTACGAGCCGGTCGCCGACGAGGAGACCGTCGAGCACGACGGGTTCCTCGTGACGAGCTTCCGGCGAACCGTCGTGGACCTCGTACGGGCGCTCCCGTTCGCCGCGGCGGTCGCGGTCGTCGACGTGGCGCTCGGCGCGGCGACGATGCATCCGCATCATCCGGCGCTCGCGGGTGTCTCGCGCGAGCACCTGCTCGAGGCGATCGAGGCGATTCCCGGGCGGCGCGGGGTGCGCTCGGCGCGCATCGCCGTGGCGTTCGGCGACCCCAGGTCGGGCTCGCCCGGTGAATCGGTCAGTCGCGCGAACATGCATCTGCTCGGGTACCCGGCACCCGAGCTGCAGGTCGCATTCCCACGACCAGGAGGCGGTCGCGACATCGTCGACTTCGACTGGCCGGAGTTCGGGGTGTTCGGCGAATTCGACGGACGCGGCAAGTACGTTCGGCCCGAGTACCTGAAGGGGCGCACGACGGCCGAGGCGGTGCTGCTCGAGAAGGAGCGTGAGAACCGCGTGCGTCATCATCGCCCGTTCGGAGCCCGTTGGGACTGGACGGCGGCCGTACGGCCCCCACTGCTCGACGCCGAACTCCGCCGTGCGGGGCTGCGCCCGCTCCGCGAGCGGCGGTGACGGTGTTGCTCTTCCGCTCGCACCGCACGAGTGTGGCCTTTCCAGCCGAGAGGTACCCCCCTCGCGGCGACGCTCGGTCGAAACGGGAACATTCGCGGGTGCGGGTGCGGGTGCGGGTGCGGGCTCGAATGGCGCGAGCGCGAGGCATCCGTTACCATTGACAGGTTGCCCGTGTGCCGCATTGCGCGGCCTCCACGACGCGACGTATGCACAACCCTCCTGCTGCAGAGATCCTGTAGCCGCTGAGTCCGAAGGAGGTGGGTTAGTCATGCACCAGTACGAGCTGATGGTCATCCTCGATCCCGAGATCGACGAGCGCACCGTTGCTCCCAGCCTTGACAAGTTCCTCAACGTCATCCGTAACGATGGCGGCACCGTCGACAAGGTCGACGTCTGGGGACGTCGTCGCCTGGCCTACGAGATCAACAAGAAGTCCGAGGGCATCTACGCCGTCGTCGACTTCACCGCCGAGTCGGCGACCACCAACGAGCTCGACCGCCAGCTGAACCTCAGCGAGGCCGTCATGCGCACGAAGGTGCTCCGCGCCGAAGAGGCGATCGCCCAGGTCGCCGCGTACGCCAAGGCGCAGGAGGCGAAGGCCGCCAAGAAGGCCGCCGCCGCTGCGAAGAAGGACGCCTAGTCCCCATGGCCGGCGAGACCATCATCACCGTGGTGGGCAACCTCACTGCAGATCCCGAGCTGCGCTACACGCAGAACGGTCTGGCGGTTGCCAACTTCACCATCGCCTCCACTCCTCGTACGTTCGACCGTCAGGCGAACGAGTGGAAGGACGGTGAAGCGCTGTTCCTGCGCGCGAGCTGCTGGCGTGAATTCGCCGAGCACGTCGCCGGATCGCTCACCAAGGGTTCTCGGGTCATCGCTTCCGGGCGTCTCAAGCAGCGTTCCTACGAGACGAAGGAAGGCGAGAAGCGCACCACCATCGAGCTGGAGGTCGACGAGATCGGCCCCTCGCTCCGGTACGCGACCGCCCAGGTCACTCGAGCGCAGTCGAACCGCGGTGCGGTCGGCGGCGGCGGCTCCTTCGGGGGCGGCCAGTCCGACGACGCGTGGGCTCCCAGCGCGCCCGCTTCCGCCCCTCAGGGCGGCGGCGGCGACGTGTGGAACACCCCCGGCACCAACTACGGCGACGAGACGCCCTTCTAACACTCACGCGGGTGAGTGAGGCGGCCGGGCCGCCCACCGACACCCGCAACATCTAGACAGGATCAGAAATGGCTGGAAAGAGCAGCGGCGACCGCCGCAAGCCTCGCGGCGGCAAGGGCGCGAAGAACGCCGCCCCCGCGAAGTCCATCAAGGTCGGCGTCATCGACTACAAGGATGTCGCCACCCTTCGCAAGTTCATCTCGGAGCGCGGCAAGATCCGTGCCCGTCGCATCACCGGCGTCTCCGTGCAGGAACAGCGCCTCATCGCCCGCGCCGTGAAGAACGCGCGCGAGATGGCCCTCCTGCCCTACTCGGGCTCCGGCCGCTAAGGAGCACGACAATGGCAAAGGTTATTCTCACGCACGAGGTCACCGGCCTCGGCACGGCCGGCGACGTCGTCGAGGTCAAGAACGGCTACGCGCGCAACTACCTGGTTCCCCAGGGCTTCGCCACGCCGTGGACCCGCGGTGGCGAGAAGCAGGTCGAGCAGATCAAGGCGGCGCGTGCCGCTCGCGAGCTGCACTCGCTCGAAGACGCTCAGGCCCTCAAGGCCAAGCTCGAAGAGGGCAAGGTCCGGCTGGCCGTCAAGGCCGGCCTCGGCGGCCGTCTCTTCGGCTCGGTCAAGACGTCGGACGTCGCGGCTGCGGTCGAGGCCGCCGGCCTCGGCACGGTCGACAAGCGCAAGATCCAGATCCCGTCGCCGATCAAGTCGGTCGGCGACCACGAGGCGACGGTTCGTCTGCACGACGAGCTCACCGCGACGATCACCCTCCAGGTGGTCGCCGCGAAGTAGCCTTCGCAACGATCGCGAGCGGCGGTCGGGAGCTTCGGCTCCCGGCCGCCGCTTCGTCGTTTTCGGGGATGCCTCGGGCGGGCGCGGCACGGCGTCGGCGTCCCCCGTGGCGGGGCGCTCGGAGACCCTCGGAAGGGTCGCGTTTTCTACACCCGTTCGATGGTCGGCCGCAACCCCGCATGCGGGTTTCCTGAGATGGTTGTACACAGGTGGAGAACCGTGTGTGAAGATCTCGAAAAGAAGTTCTCCCCCACAGGTGTGGAATTCTTGAATCCCTGATCAAGTCAGAATTCAACCCGTGTAATTCACAAGAATTCCACAGTTGTCCACAGGCTGAGTGCACATGTTGGTCGGCGTTTCGCCCAGATTCTCCCCAGAGTTATCCACAGGCTGGCTTGTGCTGTGGACGAGCCTTCCATATCGTGAAGCAGCGTCCCTCGATCAGATGGTTCTCTCGCGGTCGCCGAGTCCATGTCAGTGGTCACGGCGAGGCTGAAGAGCGGGCGCGGGTCGCTCGCCCGCCCGAGCCGAATCGGAGGTCACCAAGTTGTCGATCGCGCACATCGGGCTCGCCGAACCGGTCGACGACGAGGGAGCCCGACGGGGCGAACGCGTTCCGCCGCATGACCTGCTCGCCGAACAGAGCGCGCTCGGCGGCATGATGCTCTCGAAAGACGCGGTCGCCGACGTCATCGAGACGATCCGCGGCGTCGACTTCTACGTGCCCAAGCACGAGGTCATCTTCAACGCCCTGCTGACGCTCTATTCGCACGGCGAGCCGACCGACGTCATCGCCGTGACCGACGAGCTCACGAAGACGGGCGACCTGCAGCGCGCCGGCGGCGTCGAGTACCTGCACACGCTCACGAGCCTCGTGCCGACCGCGGCGAACGCCGGCTTCTACGCCTCGATCGTCGCCGAACGCGCGCTGCTGCGCCGCCTCGTCGAGGCGGGCACGCGCATCGTGCAGATGGGCTACCAGGGCGAGGGCGAGGTCGTCGACCTCGTCAACAACGCGCAGGCCGAGATCTACTCGGTCACCGGCTCGGTCGAGACCGAAGACTACGTGCCCCTCTCCGACGCGATCGGCGTCGCGATCGACGAGATCGAGGCCGCGAAGCACACCGACGGCAAGATGGTCGGCGTGCCGACCGGCTTCGCCGATCTCGACGACCTGACCAACGGCTTCCACCCCGGGCAGATGATCATCGTCGCCGCCCGACCCGCGATGGGAAAGTCGACGCTCGCGCTCGACTTCGCTCGGGCTGCGGCGATCACGAACGACCTGCCTGCCGTGTTCTTCTCCCTCGAGATGGGCAAGAGCGAGATCGCGATGCGCCTGCTGTCGGCCGAGGCATCCGTGCCGCTGCAGAACATGCGCAAGGGCACCGTCGACTCGCGCGACTGGACCACCATCGCCTCGACCCGCGGTCGCATCAACGATGCCCCGCTCTACATCGACGACTCGCCGAACATGACGCTCGTCGAGATCCGCGCGAAGTGCCGCAGGCTCAAGCAGCGCGTCGGACTCAAGATGGTGGTCATCGACTACCTGCAGCTCATGACGAGCGGCAAGCGCGTCGAGAGCCGCCAGCAAGAGGTGTCGGAGTTCTCGCGTGCGCTGAAGCTGCTCGCGAAGGAGCTGCAGGTGCCAGTCATCGCGCTGTCGCAGCTGAACCGTGGCCCCGAGCAGCGCGCCGACAAGATGCCCGCGATCAGCGACCTGCGCGAGTCGGGTTCGATCGAGCAGGACGCCGACATGGTCATCCTGCTGCACCGCGAGGCCGCCTACGAGCGAGACAGCCCCCGTGCCGGCGAGGCCGACCTGATCGTGGCGAAGCACCGAAACGGTCCGACGCGCACGATCACGGTCGCCTTCCACGGGCACTTCTCGCGGTTCGCCGACATGGTGCAGGTGTAGCCGGGCCGTTTCGCCGGTGTAGGTTCCGCAGGAAGATGTCATTTTCCGCGAGTACTTGTCACCTACCTGTCATTAGTGACAACTACCGCGGATTCCGGCCCGTCCTAGGGTTCCACACGAAGATGGCATTTCTGCCACCTTCCGTGGGTCCCATAGATGAGTCGACCGTGCCTTTGCAGTAGACGCATCTGTGCGGGCGTTTTCACCAGTCAGGGTGAACGGGCCCTCATTCTCCAGGGGCTTGAACGGCGGTGTGGCGGGCTGGCTGCGGGGTGATCGCGTTGAGTGTGCCCGAGCGCACCCTCGCCGGCGCGTGGCGCGTGCCCCTGCCTATCACGCGATCCTGTCCTCGGCGGCTACTCCTGTATGGCTGCGGGCGCGGCTCGTTTGCGAGCTGAGGTGGCGAGGATCCAGCCGAGGAGGGCGCCGACGATGGCGTTGACGATGGTCCACATGATGGTGTCGGCGATCGCGGAGACAAGGTCCATGGTTTTGAAGATCGCGTACTGGGTGAACAGGAAGTACACCTCAGTGAGGAATGCGACGACGGCGGCTGCGGTCGCACCGCGTAGCGGTGTGTAGAACTTGCCCCAGGTGATGACGGTCGCCAGCAATACGCCGTGAGCGAGGTTGGCGATGATGATCGCGACGATGTTGATGCTGTCTCTGGAGATCAGCTCCGTGGTTTCGGGGGATAGCTCGCTGAAACCTTCGAGGAAGTCTTGGAAGAAGGTTCCGTAGATGAGCAGGGTAAGCCCGAACACTGCGACTGCGCCGACCACGGATGCGAGGAGGAACGTAGCGGTCTTGTGTTTCATATCTCCGGTCCGATCTGTTCGGTGTGGGTGAGGGCGGTCTGCGGTGTCGAGGGAAATCGGAGTCAGATCTGTTGCTGCGGGTGCGGATCGCTCGGGTTTCGGGTGGTGCCATGGAGGAGCTGGACTGCAACGAAAAGTCGTGATTATCCTTCGATTCTCAGACCGACGCCGCGTGCTCTTCTAGTGAGTTGATGCTGACATCACCTCCTCGGGACGTGATCGATTGCGGAGCTGGTGGGGTGCTCGGGGTTTGCCGAGCACCCCATAGCGGCTATTCGTAGCGAAGTGAGTCGACGGGGTCGGCTTTCGCGGCCCGTGCGGCGGGCAGAGTGCCAGCGAGGAACGCGATCGCCATGACCAGCAGGATGATTCCCACGATCGATGCCGGGTCGAACGCGATCAGCGTGAGCCCTGGCAGGTCGGCGAGTAGTGTCTGCGAGAGTACGGAGCTGAGCCCGGTGCCGGCTGCGATCGCGATGACCGCGCCGATCGCGGAGCCGAGGAAGCCGATGAAGGTAGCTTCGAGGCTGAACAGGCCGAAGACCTTGCCGCTGCCCATGCCCATGGCTTTCATGAGTCCGATCTCCCGGGTCCGTTCCTGAACGGACATGTAGAGGGTGTTCACGATCCCGAACGCCGCGGCTAGCAGTGCGATGATCGCGAACGCGTTGAGGACGAGCACGATCCCGTCGATGACGGTGGTGATTGTGCCGAGCTGGTCATCGATGGTCGTGCCGGTGAAGCCGGCGTCGGCGAGTCGCTCCTTGAGCGCTTCGATGTCGTCCGCGCTTGCGTCTGGGTCGAACCAGACGGTCGCGGATGAGTACCGGTCCGCTTCGTCTGCGGGGATGCCGGTGGACTGTGCGTCGAACAGGGTGTCGGTGAGCGCGGTGTTGATGAGGATGCTGGAGCCCGTCGGGGACGCGAGGGCCTCTTCCGTGACACCGACGACGGTCGCGTCGATGGTGTGCTGGGTGCGCACCGCGTCGGTGATCGCGATCGTCACGGTCTGTCCGATCGCGTCAGCGTCACTGTCGAATCCGAGCGGTTCCACGTACGCCTGCGGCAACGCGACTTCGTACTCCGTCGCGTCGTCATCGGGTGCGGAGCCATCCGCGAGGACGGTGGTCTGCCCGGCAACGAGGGCGCCGACGCTCGCGACGTACTGAGTGCCGTCATCGAATTGGATGAAGTCAGGGTTGATGTTCCGCTGCGCGTCGACGGAAAGGACCCCGTCGATGCCCTCGATGGTTTCGATGTCGTCGGGGGTGAGGGCGGTGACGGTCATCCCAGGGATGCCGGCGGAGACGGCGTCGGGGTCGTATTCGGCCGGTTCGCCGCCTCCGGCGAGGGGGTCGCCAGCGTTTTCGGTGGTCTTCGTGACAGTCATCGCGTCGGAGGCTCCGACTCCGGAGATGGTGTCGTCGATGTAGTTGTTGATACCTGTGCCAAGGCCGCTGGTGATAGCCAGGGTGAATGCGCCGATGAAGATCGACAAAATCGTCAGGATGGTGCGGGTCTTGGATCGGAACGTGTTGGAGACCGCGGAGCCGATCAGGTCGAGGGCCTTCATGCCGCTACCTCCGTAGTGTCGTCGATGAGGAGGCCGTCGCGGATGCGCAGCTGCCGGTCGCAGCGGGCGGCGAGGTCTTCGTCGTGGGTGACGACGATGAGGGTGATGCCGTGTTCCCGGTTCAGCTCGAAGAGGATGTCTTCGACGACGGCTCCGGTCTTGGAGTCGAGGTTGCCGGTGGGTTCGTCGGCGAAGATGATCCGGGGGTTGTTCACCAGGGCGCGGGCGATCACGACGCGTTGCTTCTGCCCGCCCGATAGGTTGATGGCCTTGTTCTTGGCCTTGTCGGCGAGTTCCAATTGCTCGAGCGCTGCCATGCCGCGGCGCTTGCGTTCTGCCGCACCGACGCCGGCGATCTTCAGCGGCAGTGTGACGTTGTCGAGCACTGATGCGTTGGGGATGAGGAAGAACTGCTGGAACACGAACCCGAAGGTCTTGTTGCGGGTGCGGTTGAGCCGGCGGCCCTTCAAAGTACGGGTGTCGACGTTCTCGAGCTTGATGCGACCGCTGGACGGGGCGTCGAGGAGGGCCATGATGTGCATCAAGGTGGATTTCCCGGAGCCGGATTTGCCGAGGATCGCGATGGATTCACCTTCGGAGATGGCGAAGCTCACCCCCTTGAGGGCGTCGAAACGGGTTTGGCCGCGCCCGTACGACTTGTGCACGTCGTCGGCGAGGATGATCGGGATACTCATGAATCGCTCCTGTGATGCCCCGCGGGGCCGTCGGATGGTCTGGGTATCTCCAGCCTTCCGGGCACACCCGATACGCGCGTCGCTCTGACGCGGACACTCTCATACCGCGGATGCGGTATTTCCGGATCCCCTGAGAAGGTGACGTCTGTGGGGTCTGGTCGCGCCACACTGGGAGGGTGACCAGAGATCCGGATCGCCCCGTGACGGTGGCGGAGGTGCCGGCTTCACCGCATCCGGCGATGCCGGCGTGGGCGGGGGATCTGATCGCCGCAGCGCTGATCGTCGCCGCCGCGTTCGCACCCTTCCCGGGTGATGAGTTCCAACCCGACAACTGGGCGGCGACGGTCTTGGTGATCCTGCCGGCGGTTGTGTTGCCATTCCGGCGTAGATGGCCACTCGCCGTGCTCATCGTGTGCCTCGTCTTGTACGGGACGGCGGCGTGGATCGGGCTGCTGTCGCCGGGCATTGGGCTGAGCGTGGCGATCGCGATGTTTGGAGTAGCGAACCGGTCCACCCGACGAGCCACGGTCCTCATCGGGGGGCTCACCGTGCTGGTGGTGTTCGTGTTGAGCATTCCGGCCGCCCCCGGGAGTGTCTTTGACCCGCGGGTGTTCCAGTTCGTGTTCGCGGTCGCGTTCGCCTCCGCCGCTGGAGACGGTGCCCGGTCACGTCGGGCATATATTGCGGCGATCACGGAGCGCGCCGAACGCGCCGAACAGACCCGGGATGCAGAGGCCCGCCGCCGCGTCACCGAGGAGCGGCTGCGCCTGGCCCGTGATCTGCATGACGCGGTCGCCCACCAGATCGCAGTCATCAGCCTGAACGCGGGAGTCGCTTCTTCCGCGCTGCGAGATGACCCCGCCCGGGCGGCAACGGCGCTCGGCACGATCCGCGGAGCCGCCCGGACCGTTCTCGGCGAGATCGGTAGTCTGCTCACTATGCTCCGTGCCGACGACCCGGCCGATGGCGTCCCGGCTCCTCAATACGGGCTCGAGCAGCTTCCCGACCTCCTAGACCAGTTCCGCAGCACCGGCCTGGAGGTGAACACTCGCATCGACGGAGCGACCACGCACGTCACTGGTGTTGTGGGACTTGTGGCGTATCGGGTGATTCAGGAAGCACTCACGAACGCCCACAAGCACGGCACCGAGCACCGTGCCCACCTGCTGTTGGAGGTTGGACCGGACAACCTGCGGATCGTGGTTACCAACCCCGCCGGCGACCAGCCCAGCGCCCCCTTGACCGGTACTGGAGTAGGGCTGATCGGGTTGCGGGAACGAGTCGCGTCGGTGCGCGGAACCGTTGAGGCCGGTCCCATACTCGGCGGCTGGAAGATCAGCGCTACTCTGCCGCTGAAGAAGGAGGACGCGACGTGATCGATGTGCTGATCGTCGATGACCAAGCCCTGATCCGGCAGGCCGTCACCGACATTCTCACGGGCCAAGACGGCATCACCGTCACCGGGCAGGCAGTGAACGGCGTCGATGCCGTCGACCAGGCCGCCCGGCTGCGGCCCGACGTGATCGTGATGGATATCCGGATGCCCGGCATGGACGGCATCGCCGCGACTGCCCAGATCTGCGCGAACCCCGACCTAGCCGACACCCGGGTGCTGATTCTCACCACGTTCGAGGAAGATGAGTACCTCGTCGCGGCGCTGCGCGCCGGCGCGAGCGGGTTCATCGGCAAAGGGTCAGAGCCCGACGACATCGTCCGGGCGGTTCTCGCCGTGCACGCGGGCGACGCGTTGCTGTCGCCGACCGCTACCCGTTCCCTGATCACGCGGTACGTGAATGTTCCAGCGCAGCCCAACCTTGAAACCATCCCAGAGCTGGCCGAACTGACCGATCGGGAACGCGAGGTGCTGCTCCTGGTCGCTCGGGGCCGGTCGAACCTCGAGATCGCAGAGGAGCTCTTCATCTCCCCGCACACTGCGAAGACTCATGTGAACCGAGTGATGACCAAGCTTCACGCTCATGATCGCGCCCAGTTGGTGATTATCGGTTACGAGACCGGTCTACTGACCCCGGGTGGATAGATACCCGCATACTGCGAACGCAGTACGTCAAGATGCCGCACCTGGGGGACGTGCACCCGAGAGCTCCGTCAGAGCATAGACGGGTGACTCACTCTTCCCGACCCGACGCGAACACTGTTGACCAGGCCGGCGGTTCCCGCCACATCCTCCCGATCTTCGCCGGCTTGCTGGTCGCGATGCTGCTGGCCTCCCTGGACCAGACCATCTTCTCTACCGCACTGCCGACCATCGTGGGTGAGCTCGGTGGAGTGAACCACATGCTGTGGGTGACCACCGCCTACTTGGTGGCGTCGACGATCATGATGCCGATCTACGGCAAACTGGGCGACCTCATCGGCCGTAAGGGCCTATTCATCGGGGCGCTATCGATCTTCCTGGTCGGGTCGATCGTTGGAGGGTTTGCCCAGGACATGACCTGGCTGATCATCGCCCGCGCGATCCAGGGCCTCGGCGGGGGCGGACTCATGATCCTCTCGCAGGCGATCATCGCCGACGTCGCTCCCGTCCGCGAGCGCTCCAAGTACATGGGCATCATGGGCGCCGTCTTCGGACTGTCCGCCGTTGTCGGCCCGCTCCTGGGCGGCTGGTTCACCGAGTCCGTCGGCTGGCGATGGGCGTTCTGGATCAACATCCCCCTCGGCATCGCCGCCATCGCTCTCGCCGCATTCTTCCTGAAACTCCCTAAGCACGACACCAAAGTCCGGTTCGATGTGTGGGGGGTGCTCACCATGGCCATCGCGGTCACCTCGATCATCCTCGTAGCGTCGTGGGGCGGCACCGAGTACGAGTGGAACTCTCCGATCATCATCTGGCTGATCGTGATCGCGGCCGTCTTCTCGGCACTGTTCGTCCTCGCCGAGCACAAGGCCGAGGAACCGATCATTCCGCTCTCCCTGTTCAAGTCCCGCAACTTCGTGCTCGCCACCATCGCTGGTCTCTTCATCGGCATTGCAATGTTCGGGGCGATCGCCTACCTGCCCACCTACCTGCAGATGGTCACCGGGGTGAACGCAACCGTGTCCGGATTGATGCTGATCCCGATGATCGTCGGTCTCATGGCCGGGGCGATCACCACCGGGCAGCTCGCGGCAAAGACCGGCCGGTACAAGTGGATGCCGATCGGCAGCATGGTCGGCCTCGGCATCGGGCTGTGGCTCCTCTCCACCCTCACCGTCGACACACCGCTCTGGGTGCTGATGAGCTACCTGTTCATCCTCGGCCTCGGCGTCGGCCTGGGCATGCAGATCCTCGTCCTAATCGTCCAGAACTCCTTCCCAGACCGGCAAGTCGGAACCGCCACCGCCGCGAACAACTTCTTCCGCGAAATCGGCGCATCCCTCGGCGGCGCGATCGTCGGTGCCCTCTTCACCGCGAACCTGACGAACCTGCTCACCGAGAACATGCCCGCCGGCGGTGGCGATGCCGGAGACCTCAACTCCCTCACCCCCGCGGCCGTACGCGATCTCCCCGACCAGATCAGAGAGGTCATCGTCGGCTCCTACAACGACGCCCTCACCCCAGTGTTCGCAACGCTCATCCCGATGGTCCTCGTTGGCCTCGTGCTCGTGCTCTTCATCAAGGAAGTTCCGCTGCGCGCCTCACTCGATGAAGACGCTGACGCACACCCTGTGCGCGAAGCCGTCACCGGCGGGTTGGCCGCGCCCGGCCTCGTCAGCGTCGACACCGATGCGCTTCACACTGGACCCACAGACGCAGGCACCACGCCAAGGACAGGTCAGACCGGTACGGGCGACAAACACGAATGACCCGATCGATCGCGGTCTGTGGGATCCGGCCAAGCAATTTGCCCTAGCCGGCGCCACTCGCGCCCTTTGAGAGATCCCTTGCGGGGCGTGGCGGCAGATGTCGGTGTGTAGGAATTTGCCATCTTCCGTGGAATCCCGTCCGCTCAGACCCGGACAAATACCGCGGATTCTGCGCCACAGCGACATCTCCGCGCGGAACCTACATGTAGGTTCCCGTGGTAAATGTCCAATTCCCACTGGACTTGTCATCGAGGTGTCCAAAAGGACATGTGTTTGGGATTCGATCTGTGTTGCAGTAGACGTATCTGGGCGGGCGAATACCATCGGGTCAGGTAGACGGACAATTCGCTCGCTGGGCACGGCGAACTCATTCGACGATCGGGTCGCCCGCTCCCGGATGACGGTCGTATCTTTACGAAGCTGGCGCCGGAGATGGGGGATGCGTGATCCGTTCTGGCCCAGAGCCCGCAGGGTTGCTCCTTGACAACCACCCACGTCAATGCGGTGTGTGCGGGGTCTTCCGAAGGCTGAGTAAGACCCACGTGCCCCCACAGGCGGCTGGCAACACCCGTGATGTTGAGCGAGCGAATGTGATGGCATCACCGGGGGTCGGACTGACGCCAGGGACTTGGAACAAGGGTGGGATGTGGGTGCGTGGGCTTTGCGTCGACTGCAACAACTTCGCCGGCTCACGCTATGACACGGCATACGCCGACTTCGCTCGTCGAGTGGAGACTCGGCTCAGGCTAACTTCTCGAAGTCGCATCGCGACACCAAACGCTCAGGCGGTTACTGTCGCTCCCGGCCGAGTCTCGCGATCGGTGCTTTCCGGAATGTTAGGGATCAGTCCCCACACGCGGGTATTACATCCGACACTCGCGGAGCAGGTGCACGAAGGCGGGCCGGTTAGGCTCCCCGGTGAAATCACTCTGCGAGTTGCGACCTACATGGGGACCGCAGCCCAGCTCACCGGGCCGATGCTGACTGGTCTAACGGACGGAAGTGGCCGGGCGATCCATACTCTCGCCGCAGTGACATTCCGGCCATTCTCATGGGCGCTGGCGACGTCCGACTCTGATGCCGTGCTTGCGGGTCGCGGCTGGGTCGATGCGACGGAGTGGCTCCTGTACGAAGACGCCCGGGACTCTCACGATCTGCGATGGCTCGCACCAAATGGCGTTCCTGAGGTTCAGACAATTCTCCATGCGCCGTCCAACAGCGACATTCAGATGTACTCGAAGGAGATCGCCCCCATCATGGTTGGTCGCCTCCCGGGTTAGCCCATCGGTTCTGTGGGCGCGGTGACGGACCGGCTTTGCGGGCGGATGGGCCAACGGACGTGACGCCCTTTCGCCGCGTGACGCCCTTTTCATCAGGTGCCGGATCGGGCAAAAGGGCATCACGTGAGAGTGGTCCATGAGTGGATCCGCCATCGGGACGATACTGAACCTCACCGGTCGCTCGCTCGTGCGGGTTCTGATTGGCTGAGCATCCGCGCTATCGGAGCCGGTCGCGGCGACGGGCGAGGTGAGCGGTCTCTGCGGTATTGCCCGCCAGGTCGAGGGCCGTGTCGTACGCTGCGCGGGCGTCTTGGTTACGGCCGAGCCTCCGCAGCAGATCGGCACGCGTTGCGTGGAAGGCGTGATAGCCGTTCAACGCCTTTTCGAGCCGATCGACCGTCGTAAGGGCAACTGCCGGGCCGTCGATCTCGGCGACCGCGATGGCCCGGTTCAGGGCGATGATCGGTGACGGGTCTGCGTTGGCGAGCTGGTCGTAGAGCGCGAGGATCTGTGACCAGTCCGTCTCGCGGAAGTCGCGGGCGGAGGTGTGCACGGCCCCGATGGCGGCGAGGATCTGGTATCGGCCGGGAGCCTCACCGGCGGCGGCGGCAATGAGGCGCTCACGCACCAGCTGATGGCCCTCGGCGATGAGTTCCGGCTCCCAGGCCGCACGGTCCTGTTCGTCGAGCGGGACCAGCTCGCCGTGTTCGGAGATCCGGGCGGTGCGGCGGGCCTCCGTGAGGAGCATGAACGCCAGCAGCCCGGCGACCTCGCCGCTCTCGGGTATGAGCTGACGGATCAGGCGTGTGAGGCGGATCGCCTCGGCGGTGAGGTCGGCACGTACCGGGCTGCTTTCTGGACTGGTCGCCAGATAGCCCTCATTGAAGATCAGGAAGAGCACCGCGAGGACCCCGGCGACGCGGTCCGGGAGATCTGCCTTAGAAGGCATTCGATACGGGATGCGAGCCGCTTTGATCTTGGCCTTCGCGCGGGTTATCCGCTGTCCCATCGTGTTCTCGGGGACCAGGAACGCGTGGGCGATCTCGGGCACGGTCAGACCGCCGATCATGCGCAAGGTCAGCGCCACTCGATTCTCCATCGCCAACGCCGGATGACAGCAGGTGAAGAGTAACCGGAGCCGGTCGTCGTCGATGGCACAGATCGACTCGGTCGGTGCGTGGCCGAACACCATCCGGGCCTCCTCGTGTTTGCTGTCGCGTTGGCTTTCGCGCCGCAGTCGATCGATGCCCTTGCGGGTCGCCGTGGTGGTGAGCCAGGCGCCCGGGTTGGGTGGTAAGCCGTCGACAGGCCACCGGGTGACGGCGGTCGCGAACGCCTCGGCCGCAGCCTCCTCCGCCAGGTCGAGGTTGCCGAAGCGCCTGGTCAGGCCGGCGACAAGCCGGGCCCACTCGTCACGGTACGCCTGGCTGATCGCGCCCTCGACGTCGCTCACTGGAACGGCCGCACCTCGATCTTCCGGTCGCAGACCTTCGACGCCTCGGCCGCCAGGGTGAGCGCAACATCCAGATCTGGCGCCTCCCATACCCAGACACCGGCGAGGTACTCCTTCGACTCCAGGAACGGTCCATCGCTGATCATCGGGTGCTCGCCCCGATTGTCGATGACCGTGGCTGCGTCCGTGTCCGCGAGCCCGCCCGCGAACACCCAGTAGCCATCGGCGATCAGGCGCTCGTTGAACTGGCTGATCGCGGGTCGCCTGTCCAAGCTGCCGGGATTGCGCTTGTCATCGATCACGGAAATCAGGTACTGCATCGGAAGTCCTCTCTCTGGTTCATGTCATTGGTGCGACGCCCGCTCGGGTCTTCAGTGCGGGCCCGTGGGATGCGCGAGATCGTACGCGCGAGCGAGCTTCGCGGGCACGACCATGCGCCAGGCATCGACGACGAGTTCGCGGGCCTCGGAAGGCTTCAGCACAGCGAGATCGGCGTGGACCCAGTTGAAGCGCAGTTCTGACTCCGAGGGCATCTGGAACTTGCGTGGGTTTCCCGCGACGAGCGCTGCCCGCTCCTCCTTCGGGAAGGCGAACCCCATCACGGCCTCGTCGAGTGAGAACGCGACGTAGACCATCTGACCGACCCGGAACTTCAATCGCCCGCGCACGTATGCATGATAGGAGCGCTCCAGCTCCGCGCCCAGCGCTCGAACGTCGTCGAGGACCGCCATGACCAGATTCCGTTTCCCTAGATTATTCGGCGAGAAGGTGGACAGGAATGTTGCCCCGCGTCGCATTCGAATACGGGCAGACGTCGTGTGTGGTCCGGATGAGCTCTTGAGCGACTTCTGGGGGCAGGCCCTCGGGCAGTGCTGTCCGCAACGTGACTTCGAGCGTGAAGCCACCTGCACCGTTGGGAAGCAGGCTGACCTCGGCTGTCACCGATAGCCCTGAAACGTCGATTCTCCGCTGGCCTGCCACGAGCTGCAACGAGGTTGCAAAACAGGCGGCATATCCTGCCGCGAACAGCTGCTCGGGGTTGGTGCCATCGCCCGTACCGCCCAGCTCCTGCTGCAACGCCAAGTCCACATCCAACTTGCCGTCAGAACTGAAGGCGCGGCCGTTGCGACCGGTCGAAGTAGCAACAGCAGTGTAAAGACTCACGACTGACTCCTGTCGATCAGAACGTTGCATAGTCGGGGCGGCCAGCGGGGCGATAGGTCTGAATCATCACGCCCTTCGAATCCGTACGTGAGTCGACCAGATTCATCGCGATATCCCGACCTGAATCCGCGAAAAGTCGGGCACCCTGCCCCAGCACCACGGGCACGATGATGAGTTCCATTTCGTCGACGAGGTCCTTCTCCAGGAGCCACTGGATGAGGCGACTACTGCCGTGCACTTGCAGCTCTCCACGCCCGCTGGCTTTCAGTTCCGTGACGGCGGCGAAGAGGTCATCACCGAGGACTGCCGTGTTCGCCCACGCCGGTTCCCTCAGCGTTCTGGATGCCACGTACTTCGGCCTCGTGTTCAGGGCCACGCCGATCGGTTGCAGTTTCAGGTCCTCGATGGTTCCCCAGAATTCGAGCAGGATGTCGTAGGTTCGGCGGCCGAGAAGAAACGCATCGGCGCGCTCGAAGGTCGCGGCGATATGATCGCGGGTCGAGTCGTCACCCGCGCCCCGCGCCCAACCACCGCGCTCGAACCCGCACTCGCGGTCTTCCACGGTCGGGCCGCCGTTTCCCTGCGTCACTCCGTCGAGCGTGAGCTGCGTGATCGTCGTAAGTTTCATTGACCTGGTTCTCCCTGGCTTCGGCGCCCGCCCATCGGACGCCTCTCACTAGATCAACGAACGGCCCCGCACGAATCCGACATCACCAGCACGCCGCCTTTAAGCGCCACCACAGACCGCTAGACGAGATGCCGCAGAAGGATCCCTCCACGCCCGCGAATGAGCGATTACCTCGAGCGAGGGCGCTTCAGGCGCTCGTACTTCGAACGGAAATAGCCGAGGCTCGTTCCGCCGCTGACAACCTCGCGAGCCAGTCGCAACTCGATGCGGGATTCGAGCGCGATTCCCACGTCGCTGATGCCGGCTGTTGCTGCGGCGTGGATCGCGGCGTCGAGCTCGTCGAGCACGGGCGCCGCCTCGTCCAGGGCTGCTTCGACTTCGCTGCGGGATGCGTCGAACGCTTCGAGGTCGCGCGCCACCGCAGTGAGTTTCGCCACGACTTCCTCCCAAGCAGCAATGAGCCGGAGTCGGTTCGGATCATCCGCAGGCAATTGGCGCAGCGAGGCGGCACCATTCGGTGAGTCGCGGGGCGTGTAGGAAAATGCCATCTTCTGTGGAATCCGAGCGCTCAAACCGATGACATTTGCCGTGGAATCTCGGACCCTGATGCCATTTCGGCGCGGAACCTACAGGGCCGTTTCGCCGGTTCTCGCGCAACCTGTCGTCGCGGCGTTGCCGGCCGCATCGACAATGGCAGCCCGATCCGACTCGCACGCCCGCAGATCGGCGTGCCGGCCGACCTTGTCGAACATCGCAGTCGTCGGCAGACTGGCACCACGACGCGAGGAGTCTGCCATGGCCGATCAGGACGTCCCGAGCGGAGGCACGCCAGCCATCTTCCGCGAGCGATGGCGAGTCTCGGATCGGCGGGCCGCCGCACGGGCCGAGACGTGTGGCGGGTGAGACGGGAGTGACGACGTCGCACGTGATCAAGCCGCTCACTCCCGAGACCTTCCCGGCGTGGTTGGCGCTCGCGCAGAAGCACAACGGGGTCTGGGGCGGGTGCTACTGCTCGTATTTCCACGGCGACACGGAGCGCACCGTCAAGGACGATTACGACCGGCCGACGTTCAAGCAGCGACTCGTGGCGGAGGGCGTCGCGCACGCCGCGCTCGTCTTCGACGGCGACGACGCGATCGCCTGGTGCGAGTACGGCAGTCCGGTCGAACTGCCGAACATCTACCACCGCAAGCAGTACGACGCCGGCGAGACCACGCCGGCGCCGTGGCGCATCACCTGCTTCTTCGTCGACCGCGACCATCGACGGTCGGGAGTGGCACGAGAAGCGCTCGACGGCGCGCTCGAGCTGATCGCCCAGGCCGGCGGGGGCGAGGTGGTCTCGTTCCCCAACGAGCTCGCCCCCGGCAAGCGGACGTCGTCGTCGTTCCTCCACAACGGCACGAGGGCCATGTTCGAGAAGGCGGGATTCACGTTCGAGCGGCACATCGGCAAGAGCAAGACCGTCATGCGCAAGACGGTCGCACCGGCCCACGGCTGACGCCGGGCTCGCCCGGTCGGTTCGCCGAGTGGCGGGCTCAGCCGGCGGCCTTGCGGATGTGCTCGGTGATGCGCCGTTCCGTCTCGGGGGTGAGCGCGAGCAGCGCGAACGAGGTCACCCAGATGTCGCCGTCGTCGAGCTGGGCGGCCTCCTCGAAACCGAGCGTCGCGTAGCGCGACTCGAACTTGGACGCGGGCTTGAAGAAGACCACGATCTTGCCGTTCGCGTCGGCGTAGGACGGGAACCCGTACCAGGTCTTGGGGAACAGCTGCGGCGCGACATCCTTCACGATGCGGTCGATGCCCTCGGCGATCGCGCGGTCGTCATCGGGCAGCGCGGCGATCGCTTCGCGGATCGCCTTCTCGCCCGCCTCCCGCGTCTTGCCGGCCTTCGCTTCGGCCCGCAGCTCTGCCGCGCGCTGCTTGACGGCGGCGCGTTCGTCGGCGGAGAGTCCGTCGGTCTTTGTCGTAGCCATGGGTTGCTCCTTCTCGATGTCTTCCGGTCAAATTCGATCTGCCTTCACGGTACGGAATCGAGCACCGCGGCGCTTCTCGAATCCTGATCGAGCTGGCCCGATCGCCCGACAGCGCACGAAGCCGTGCAGGAAGCGCCCGAAACGCAGCGCCGGACATACGGAAGGAGGAGGGGAACGGGCGCCGATGGGGAATACCGCCGACAATGGTCTCAGCACGGTCCGGCGAAGGCGCGATGCACGCATCAGGGAGAGCGACGAGATGAGACCCCTTCGATACTCGATCAACGTGACTCTCGACGGCTGCTGCCATCACGAGGCAGGGCTCCCTCCCGACGAGGAGTCGATGCGCTACTGGACCGAGGAGATGGAACGGGCCGACGCCCTGCTCTTCGGACGGGTGACCTACGAGATGATGGAGGCGGCGTGGCGGCGGCCCGCCACGGGCACGTGGCCCGACTGGATGGACGAGTGGGAGATCCCGTTCGCCGAGACCATCGACCGGGCGAAGAAGCACGTCGTGTCGAGCACGCTGAGCGGCGTCGACTGGAACGCTGAACTCGTGCGAGGCGACGTGGGGCGAGCGGTTCAGCGGCTCAAGCAGGAGCCGGGCGAGGGCCTGTTCGTGGGTGGCGTGACGCTCCCCCTGGCGCTGGCGGACCTCGGCTTGATCGACGAGTACGTGTTCGTCGTGCAGCCGGTCCTCGCCGGGCACGGGCCGACGTTGCTCGCCGGCCTGCGCGAACGCATCCGGCTCGAGCTCGTCGATCGCCACGAGTTCCGGTCGGGCGTGGTCGCCATGCGATACCGGCCCGCGCGAGTCACGGCGTGACGACCCCGATCCGAGAGCACAGCGAACCTCGGCGCGCGGTCGCGGTCGCGGTCCGAGGCGATGGCCTCAGTCGAGCTCGCGCAGCGGTGACGTCAGCGCTCCGCCGGCATCGCCGGTGTTGACCGTGCCGCGCGGCTCGAAGAGCACGGCGTGCACCTCGGCGTCGGCGCGCGGGCAGTGTTCGACCCCCTTCGGCACGACGAACACGTCGTCGGGGCCGAGCACGACGTCGCGGTCGCGCAATTGGATCGTGAGCTCACCGCTCAGCACCATGAAGAGCTCATCGGTCTCGGGGTGGCTGTGCCACACGAACTCGCCGAGGAGCTTCACGACCTTCACGTCGTAGTCGTTGACGCTCGTCAGCCGGTGCGGCTGCCACGGATCGGGCACGGCGGCGAGGGCCGCCCTGAGGTTGCGCACTTCATCGCTCACTCCAACGAGCCTACGACGGCGACAGGGATGTCGCGGAGACATCCCTGTCGTTGAACGAGGCCCTGCGGCAGGATGGCCGCATGGCACTCCACTTCACCTCGATCGTCGAACCGCACGAGAAGATGCGCGGGCTCGAGGTGCCGCCAGAGGTGGTCGACGCGCTCGGAGGCGGCAAGCGACCGCGTGTCGTGGTCACGATCAACGGTCACACGTGGCGAACCCGTCTCGCGATCATGCTCGGACGCAACCTCATCGGCTTCAGCAACGCGAACCGGGCGGCGACCGGGGCCGAGGTCGGCGACGAGGTCACCATCGGTCTCGCGCTCGACGACGAGCCGATCACCGTCGACGAGCCGCCGGAGCTCACCGCGGCGCTCGATGCCGACCCGACCGCTCGAGCCGCGTTCGACGCTCTCACCGTGAGCCGGCGTCGTCAGCAGGCGCGGGTGATCGGCCAGGCGAAGGGGGCCGACACCCGGTCGCGCCGCGTCGAGAAGCTCCTCGCGCAGCTGCGCGATTCCGCGACCGACTGACCCGTCCGCCCGCCCCGCGTGTATGAGGGCTCCACGCACCGACGCGGTCACCGCGGCCGGCGGTCGACGGCGACACCGACGGCAACCGGGCGCTCGATGCTCACGGCACGTGGCGGCCCGGCTCGCCGTAGCGCGCCAGGAAGAGCGCGACGGCTCTCGCCGAGGCATCCGCCGCCGGCTCGGCCTCGACGCCGAGCAGAGCGGCGTTCAGCGGGGCGCCGACGACGAGCCACGTGAACTCCTCGGCAGCCGCCCGGGGGGCGTCGGCCTTCAGCGCGCCCGCTCGGCGCAAGTCGTCGAAGGTGTCCGCGAGGTCGGAGACGTTGCGCTGCCAGCTCTCCTCGAAGTAGATGGCCGCGACCTCGGGCTGCGTCTTCGCCTCGTTGATGACCAGTCGTCGCATGGCGACGACGTCGGGCGAGAGGATGGCGCGCAGGAGCGTTTCACCGAGCTCGACGAGCCCGTGCTCGACATCGGGCACCTGCGCGAGCCGGTCGAGCGCCGGCCGCATCGCGCCGCGACCCGAGGCCGCCCAGTCGGAGACCACCGCGCGGTAGAGCGCCGACTTCGATGGATGCTCCCGATACAACGAGCTCTTCGAGATTCGCGCACGCGCGGCCACCTCGTCCATCGTCGCGGCGGAGTAGCCGCGCTCGAGGAAGACGGCCCGCGCCTCGGCGAGCAGTGCCGAGCCGGTGAGCCCGGGCGGACGCCCGCGAGCAGAAGTGGGAACCGACATGGTTCCAGTTTAGTACTTGACAGGACTAAAACGAGGCGCGTACCGTACTGAGTACTCACCAGTACTGAAAGGGGACCGCATGGCACTCCTCGGCGTCGCCCTCGCCACGGTCGTCTCGTTCATCGCAAGCGCGGTGCTCTACGCGATTCCGCCGGTCTCCCGGCTCATCGGCGCGCGGAGCACCCCTCGCCCAGGCATCCCGGTCGTCGTCCAGATGCTGCTCGTCGTCCTCCGCAGCCTCGTCATGTCCCTGCTCGTGCTCGGCCTGATGCTCGCCGGCGGTTGGCACGGAGCGGCGGCCGGCGCGGTGCTCGGACTGGCGTTGGCCTCACTGCCGGCGGTCCTCCTGCTGGGGTCGGTCGTGCACGAGAACACGCCGATCCCCGTCGCGCTCGTCCACTTCACCGACTGGCTGCTCAAGCTCGTCATCATCGGCGCCCTCGTCGGCGCCTTCACCTGATCGGAGCAACGACATGACCGACACGAGCGGACCGCTCGACATCACCTTCACCTCGACCCTCGGCAAGGTGCGCGAGGGTGACACCTGGACCTGTGCCCAGCTGCCCGACTCGGCGACGATCTTCGACACCCGCGGCCTCGTCAAGGTCGAGGGCACGATCGACGGCGAGCCGTTCCGCGGCGCGTTCATGGCGCTCGGCGACGGCACCCACAAGCTGCCGGTCTCCGCGGCCGTCCGCAAGCGCATCGGCAAGACCGACGGCGACTCGGTCACCGTCCACCTCACCCGCCGTCTCAGCTGAGCGCGGCGGGGCGCGGCGCCCGCGACGGTGCGCCGCCGGCCGCGCCGACGCGATGGTAGGAATGGCAGGTGCCGATCCTGCCGAAAGAACGTGATCCGCGGCTCATCACGATCCGTCGTGGCGGAACCCTGAGCGACGACGACCACCACCTGCTCGCGGAGTGGGCGATCGCGTGCGCCGAGCACGTGCTGCCCCTCTTCGAGGACGCGCAGCCCGACGACCCGCGGCCGCGCGAGGTGCTCGAGGTCGCACGCGGGTGGGTGCGCGGCGAGGTGCCGATGCGCGAGGCGCATCATGCGGCGTTCCACGCGAACGCCGCGGGCCGAGGCCGACCCGATCCCGTGAAGTTCGCTGCGCTGTCGGTCGGGCAGGCGGTCGCGGTGGCGCACGTCGCCGAGCACGAGCTCGGGGCGGCGGCGTATGCGATCCGTGCGGCCACGGCCGCGGCACCCGTTGATGACGGGGATGCCTCGGAGCGGGCGCGGCTCGCCGAGCGCGACTGGCAGCGCGACCGGCTGCCGCCGGCCATCCGCGATCTCGTGCTCGACGATCAGCGGCGCCGCAGCGCGATCTGCTGGAACGTCTTCGATGAGTGAACGGCTCGGCCGGGCGTACTTCGGGGTGCAGGCGGTCGCAGGACTGGCGTGGTGGCTCGCGGTGTTCACGGTGCCCGTCGTGCGGGGCGCCACGCTCGGCGGGCTCGACCCCATGGTCGTCGCCGTGCTCGACCTCCCGCTGTTCGTCGGGGCCTCGGCGGTCGCTGCGTGCGGCGTGCGCGCGGCGGCGTTCGTCGCGACAGGGTGGACATTGATCGTCACCGCGGGTCTCACGGTGTACGCGACGCTCAGCACCGAGGCGGGCTGGGGTGTGCTGCTCATGGGCGCGGCGTCCGTGGCATCCGTGGTGGCTCTCTGCCTGATGGTGCTGGGACGCGTGCCGACCGAGTGGATGCTCGTCGGGCCGTTCCGATTCCGCCGGGCGGACGAGTCGGCGAAGACGGTCGCACACCTCGCGGCGACCGCCGTGCAGATCGTGGTCTTCTGGGGGCTGCTGCTCGGAGTCGTGCCGGCGGTGATCGCCTGGCTCGAAGTGCGGTGGGGGCTGGCCGTGCCCACGCCCGGCTGGCTGCTGCCGTTCGGTGCCTTCGTGTTCGCGCTCGCGAGCGGCCTCGGCATCTGGTCGGCGGTCGCGATGGCGACCCGCGGCGCCGGCACTCCGCTGCCCGCGGCGACCGCGAACCGGCTCGTGATCACCGGGCCGTATCGCTTCGTGCGCAACCCGATGGCGTTGGCGGGCATCACGCAGGGGGTCGCGGTCGGTCTCATGCTCGGCGCGTGGCTGGTCGTCGCCTACGCGGTCGCGGGCGGGCTGTTCTGGAACTTCGTCGTGCGCCCGCTCGAGGAGGCCGAGATGGAAGCGAGAATCGGCGATGAGTTCCGCCGGTACCGCGCGGCGGTGCGGTGCTGGGTGCCGCGGTTCTCGGGGACGCCACTCGAAGTCTCCCGCACCTGACGTCGACCGCACCGAGTTCGATCCGCTCGTTCCCGGGAGGCTGTGACCCGCGCACCTGGCCGTGCGACTCGCGTGTCGTGATCTCCCGACCCGGGCCACCCGCATCGAATCGGTTCGATAGGCTCCTTGGCAACGCAAACATCTGAAGCCCCCGCAGAGACCCGCCGAGAGCCCCATGCCCACCTCCCTCACCACCGGCGCCCCCTGGCGCGTCATCCTCGTCTTCGCGACGCCGTTGCTCATCGGCAACGTCGTGCAGCAGCTCTACCAGGTCGCCGACGCGATCGTCGTCGGGCGCTACCTCGGCATCGACTCGTTGGCCGCGGTCGGTGCGACGGGGTCGCTGCTCTTCCTGCTGCTCGGATTCGCCTGGGGGTTGACCTCGGGATTCGCCATCCCGACGGCGCAGGCCTTCGGCGCCGCTGACTCCGCCGCGGTGCGCAGCTCGGTGGCGACGGGCACGATGCTCACCGCCGCGATGAGCGCGTGCCTCACGATCGCCGCCCCGTTCCTCGCCGAACCGATGCTGCGCCTGCTGCAGACCCCCGAGGAGCTGCTCGCCGAGGCGACCGTGTTCACGCAGGTCAGCTTCCTCGGGGCTGCCGCGGTCATGTTCTTCAATTACCTCTCCGCTGTGATCCGGGCGCTCGGCGACTCGCGCACGCCGCTCGTGTTCCTCACGATCGCGTGCGTGCTGAACGTGGGCCTCGTCGTCGTCATGGTCGGCCCGCTCGGCTGGGGCGTGGCGGGAGCGGCGTGGGCGACGGTCGTCGCGCAGGCCGTCTCGGTCGCCCTCTGCCTCCTCTACGTGCGCCGCCGCCTGCCCGTGCTGCACCTGCGCCGCTCCGACTGGAGGGTGTCGCGCGTCGAGCTGCGCGAGCACCTGCGCATCGGCATGGCCATGGGCGTGCAGACCTCGATCATCGCGATCGGCACGCTCACCGTGCAGGTGGCGCTCAACGAGCTCGGCGCCGACGCGGTCGCCGCGTTCACGCTGGGATCGCGGGTCGAGTCGATCGCGGTCGCGCTGCTCTCGTCGTTGGGCCTCGCCGCTTCGATGTTCGCCGCGCAGAACCTCGGCGGCAAGCGCCCCGACCGCGTTCGTCGCGGCGTCGTGCAGGCGACCTGGATGTCGATCGGGGCAGCCGTGGCGATCGGGGCACTGCTGATCATGTTCGGCGAGCAACTCGTGCGGTTCTTCGTCGGCGAGGGGTCGAACGACGTGGTGGACGCCGCCGCGCTCATGCTCTCCATCGACGGCTTCACCTACTCGCTGCTCGGCGTGCTGTTCATCCTGCGAGGAGTGCTGCAGGGGCTCGGTTACACCATCGTGCCGACGGTGACCGGGGTGATCGAGCTCGTGATGCGCGTCGCGGCCGCGGTCGTGCTGGGGTCGATATTCGGCTTCGTCGGCGTCGTGCTGAGCAACCCGCTCGCGTGGCTGGGCTCGGTCGCGCTGCTCATTCCCGCCTACGTCCGCGAGCATCGCCGTCTGGGTCGGCTGCCGGTCGAGCCGCTCGCGGCCACTCCGACCACGCCGGTCGCGGTCATCGGGCCCGTGGACGGGTCGATGACCGTCGACGCCGTCGTGACCGGATCGGTGCCGGTCCATCGGCCCGCCGAGGACGATCAGGATCCCGACCTCGCGTCGAACGTCGAGACCCGCTGACCAGCGCAATCGCGTTCCGGACCTCGCGGTGGGTCTAGCCGCGCGCGGGCAACGCGCGTACCGTCGAGCGCATGACGAAGCTCATCGAGAACCTGGCGGATTCGGTGCCCAGGTGGGGCGCGAAGGTGGCGTACGGCGAGAAGTCGACGATCGACGGGCGCGAGTTCGTTCCGGTCGCGCTCGTGGCCTTCGGGTTCGGCGGGGGTGAGGGCTCCGGCGACATGCCGGAGACCGAGAAGACCCCGGCCGGCCGGGGTGAGGGCAGCGGTGGCGGTGGCGGTGGCTACGCCGTGCCGATCGGGGCGTACATCGGCGGACCGGATGGACTGCGATTCCGCCCCAACACGATCGCCCTCGCGGTGGTCGCGGTGCCGCTCGTGTCGGCGGTCGGCGCCGCCCTGGCGATGATCATCGGCGCGAGCCGGTTCGCCCGCTCCCGCTGACCGCAAGCCCGAACGGAAGCCCGACCACCCGCCGCGACCCGGTTCCTCCACTGAGGTGACGAACGTCGCCGAGCCCGACCGCATCGGTCGCCCGGCGCTGATCGCCACCCGGCTTGTGCTGCGTCGCGTCGCGATCTACCATTGCCTCGCGCGATAAACGAATAGCACGTTCGAATATCGAACAATGCGAGGCATCCATCTCTCGAAACCGCCGGGTGCCTCGTCACGACGACGTGAGGAGCCCACCGTGCAGTTCCACCACCACGGCTACGTGTCCGGCGACCCCCGGGTGCTCCCGGCCGCAGGGGTCGGCATCGACCGCCCCGAGGAGCTGCCCGACGAGATCGACGTGCTCATCGTCGGCTCGGGGCCCGCGGGCATGCTGCTGTCGGCGCAGCTCTCGCAGTACCCCGACGTCGTCACGCGCATCATCGAGCGCCGAGACGGCCGGCTCGTGCTGGGCCAGGCCGACGGCATCCAGCCGCGCAGCGTCGAGACGTTCCAGGCGTTCGGCTTCGCCGAGCGCATCATCGCCGAGGCGTACAACATCGGCTACATGAACTTCTGGGGCCCCGACCCCGCCGACCCGCAGAACATCATCCGCACCTCGCGCACCGAGGACTACGGCTACAAGATCAGCGAGTTCCCGCACCTCATCGTGAACCAGGCGCGCGTGCTCGACTACTTCGCCGAGGCCGCAGCCCACGGGCCCGGCCGCATCGTGCCCGACTACGGCATCGAGTTCACGGGCCTCACCGTGCACGAGGAAGGCAGCGAAGGCGCGGCGTCGGGCTACCCCGTCGAGGTGCGCGTGCGCTACACCGCGGGCGAGCGCGCCGGCGAGGAGCGCACCGTGCGCGCGAAGTACGTCGCGGGCTGCGACGGCGCGCGCAGCGGCGTGCGCGAGGCGATCGGCCGCAAGCACATCGGCGCCATGGCGTCGCACGCGTGGGGCGTCATGGACGTCGTCGTGAACACCGACTTCCCGGACTGGCGCACGAAGTGCGCGATCAACTCGGAGGCGGGCAACATCCTGCACATCCCTCGCGAGGGCGGGTACCTCAGCCGCATGTACATCGACCTGGGGGCCGTGGCCGAGGATGACGACCATGAGGTGCGCAAGACGCCGATCGAGGCCATCATCGCGAAGGCCAACGACATCCTGCACCCGTACACGCTCGACGTGCGCCAGGTCGCGTGGTTCAGCGTCTACGAGGTCGGCCACCGGGTGACCGACCACTTCGACGACCGGGCGAACGACGACGAGGATGCCTCGCCGCGGGTGTTCCTCACCGGAGACGCCTGCCACACCCACAGCGCGAAGGCCGGCCAGGGCATGAACGTCTCGATGCAGGACGGCTTCAACCTGGGCTGGAAGCTCGGTTCGGTCGTCTCGGGGCTCGCGCCGGCGTCGCTGCTCTCGACCTACTCGGCCGAACGGCAGCCCGTCGCGCAGCAGCTCATCGACTTCGACCGCGAGTGGTCGTCGCTCATGGCGCGCAAGCCCGAGGAGATCTCCGACCCGCAGGAGCTCGCGACGTTCTACCTCGGCACGGCAGAGTTCCCGTCGGGGTTCATGACGCAGTACGGGCCCTCGATGATCACGGGCGACGCCGCGCACCAGGAGCTCGCGACCGGGTTCCCGATCGGCAAGCGGTTCAAGTCGTCGCAGGTGTCGTTCGTGTGCGACGGCAACGTCGTGCACCTCGGCCACCACGCCAAGGCCGACGGCCGCTGGCGCGTCTACGCCTTCGCCGACGCGCCGGCCGCGGGCGAGGCATCCGCCCTGACCGACTGGGCCGAGTGGATGGCGACCGCACCAGAGTCACCGGTGTCGCGGTTCACGCCGGCGGGTGCCGACGTCGACGCGGTGTTCGACGTCAAGGCGATCTACCAGCAGCGGCACGACGAGCTCGACATCACCCGGGCGCCCGAGGCGTTCCGGCCGAAGACCGGTCCGCTCGCGCTGATGGACTGGGAGAAGGTCTTCGCCGCCGGCCCGAGCGTCTGGTGCCCGACCGACATCTTCGAGGAGCGCGGCATCTCGCGCGACGGTGCGGTCGTCGTCGTGCGCCCCGACGGGTACGTCGCGCACGTGCTGCCGCTCACGGCGACGGCCGAGCTGGGCGAGTTCTTCGCGGGGCAGATGCTCGAGCGCTGAACCCGGGCCCGTCGAAGGTGCACTCGTGGCCCGGATGCGGGCGGCGAGTGCACTCTCGGGGCGCGGAGGGGCGAGTCGTCAGGCGCCCGAGGCGCGCCGCAGGTTCGCCGAGGCGACGAGCAGCCGCTCGGCGAGCTCGTCCTCGGGCCGGGGGAAGGACACGTGGATGACGGCGATCGCCGCCGGCGGCTGCCCGGGCAGGTTGAGCGGCACGGCGACCGATCGCAGCGACGGCACCACCTCGTCGTGGCTCACGGTGTACCCCCGGGCACGGCTCTCGGCGATCTCGGCGCGCAGGGTCTCGGGCACGTCGTCGGGCCAGCGCGACTCCGGCAAGCCCATGAGGATCGCCTTGCCGGGGCCTCCGCGCGTGATCGGGTGCCGGTGCCCCGGCCGGTACGACACGGCGGCCGTCCGGCGCGGCGACGCGCTCACGAGCGTCACGGCCTCGTCGCCGTCGAGCAGCACGGCGAGCAGGCACGTCATGCCGAGTTCTTCGGCGACCTCCGCGAGCTCGGGCAGGGCGAGCTGCTGCAGGTCGCGCTGCACCCCGGCGGCCAGTGCGGCGAGACCGGCCCCGAGCACGATGCGCCCCCCGGCGTCGCGCGAGGCGAGCCCGTGGTGCTCGAGCGTACGCAGCAGGCGGTAGGCGACCGAGCGGTGCACGCCCAGTTCGGCGGCCACCTCGTCGATCGAGAGCGCGCGGTCGGCATCGGCCAGGATCTCGAGGATCCGGATGCCACGGCTGAGGGTCTGCGACCCCGCCTGCGCCGCCTTCATGTCTGCCGCCATGCGTCCGATACTAGAACGACCTGCTCGATCATCGGACGATGGCGCCGTCGACCCCTCGGGTGCGAGACTGACGTCGATGACCGAACACGGTGACGAGTCCCCGTCGAGCGGGCAGCCGGCGGCCGGCGACCCGCTCGGCATGGGCGACGACGAGGCGATCACGGGCGAACTCCTCAAGGAGCCGGGCCTCGCCGACGAATTGATCCGGCAGAACACGCTCATGTACGGCGGGTTGATCGGCCTCGGCGTCGTGATCGTCCAGCCGTACATCGGGAGCGACGACCTTCCCCCGCTCGGGCTCGTGACGGTCATCTCGTTCGCGTTGGCCATTCCGCTGCTCGCGATGCTCATGCTGCTCGGCAGCCAGGAGGCGTACCGCCACCGCGTGAGCCGCGCGCGCAGCGTCGGCTTCGCCCGGGGGGTCGCGATGGCGGCCGCGTGCGTCGGCACGGTGGCGGCGTTCTGGCAGATCAGCTGGATCGCGGGCGTGGTCATCCTCGTCAGCGGGGCCGTCGCCATCGGCGTCCAGAGCGCCGGGTACGTCAAGCTCGAGCCCGAGATGATGCGCAAGGCCGAGACGCTCTCGCTCGGGCGCGTCGCGGCCCGGCGGGCGGCCCGGAAGGGCCGCCGACCCGACGTGGAGCGGTGAACGAGCCGATCGCTCAGTCGATGCCGAACTCGGCGGCCCGTCGGGCGATCTCGCGCCGGCTCGAGAGTCCGAGCTTCGCGAGGATCGCCGAGACATGATGGTCGGCCGTCTTCGGCGAGATGTAGAGGCTCGTCGCGAGCTCGGCGTTCGTCAGCCCCTTCGCGACCAGGCGGGCGACGTCGAGCTGGCGGTTCGTGAGGCCCGAGGGGTTCGACCGGGTGCTCGCCCTGCGCTGCGCGGGCAGCCCCTCGATGCCTCGATCGGCGAGCAGGGTGCGGGCGCGTGCCGCCGAGGCATCCAGCCCCATCTCCTCGAGCCGGATCAGGGCGCCGATCGCCGCCTCCCGGTCGGTGCCGTGCAGCTCGGCGAGCGACGCCTCGAACGGCGAACCGAGTGCGAACCAGGCCGCGGCCGCCTCCGCGTGGCGACCGGCGAGTTCGAGCCGGTGCGGCTCGGCGATGCGGGCGAGCCCGCTCGCATCGGCATCGACGGCCCGGCCGACGCGGGCGAGCCAGACCATGAGCTCTCCGATCGCCCACTGCATGCCCGGCAGTGAGGCGGCGGCGCCGAGGTGGGCCGGCGCCTCGTCGAGCCGCGCATCGGCGCCGCCGCTCATCCAACGGCGTTCGGCGATCGCGGCGAGGGCGCCGAGGATCATGAGCGACTCCCCCAGCTCGAGCGCCAGTTCCCATGCGGTGTCGAGGTGCTCGGAGACCGTCGCGTCGTCACCGCTCGTTCGCAGCTCGACGAGCCCGAGCACGAGGTTCGGCCACACCGAGGCGAGCGGCGCACTGCCTTCGTCGAGGATGTTCGAGGCATCCTCGGCGGACGCGGCCCAGTGTCCGCGAAGCAAGTGGAGCCGTGCCCGCATGCCCGTCTGCCACTGGTAGCAGATCGGGATGTCGCGTTCGACGGTCAGCGGGATCGAGCGGGCGAGCACGGCCTCGGCCTCGCGGAAGCGGCGCGACTCGATGTCGATCGCAGCCAGATTCGAGAACGCCGTCGTGCCGACCTCGTCGAGCGAGCGGTCGAGTGCCTGCGCGGCACGCAGCAGCAGCCGGGGACGGCCGGACGGCTCGCCCTCGACGAGAGCGGCGGCCGCCTCGGTGATGGCGAAGCGGATCGCGGCGGGGTCGTCGTGCGGGCCGGCCGGCGCGTCGTCATCGTGCTCGGCCTCGAGCAGGATGGCGCGGGCAGCGGCGAGGTCGTGGCGCCGGTAGGCGAGATAGGCGAGCGTGGCACGCGCCGACGGCCCGTTCGGCGTGCCGTCGCTCGCCGCGACCGCGAGCTCGGCATGGTGCTCGGCGGCGGCACGCCGCGCCGAGTAGTACTCGACCACGGCGCGCCGGTCGTGCGCGGCTGCCGCGCCCTCGCGGTCGCCGAGCTGCTCGCGGAGCCGCAGCGCCGCATCGATCGACGCGATCGACTCGGGCAATCGGGACACCATGTACTGCTCCGTGCTGAGGAGCTCGAGCATCTCGGCGCGCTCGCGGCGGTGAGTGCGCTCGTCGCCCAGGTGTGCGAGTGCGAGCTCGAGGAAGGCGACCGCCTCCGAGTGCGACCCGGTGCGCGTCGCGACGTCGGCGGCGAGGGCCGCGTATCGCCGGGTGCGGGCGTCGTCGCCGGCCGCCTCCGCGTGGTGCGTCAGCACCGCGTAGTCGTTCGAGCCGAGCGCCTCGAGGGCCGTGAGCAGCCGTCGGTGCAGCAGGCTCGCGCCGCCCGGTCCGGCCGAGTCGAGCACTGCGAGCCGGGCGAGTTCGTGGCGGAACGCGATGCCGCGCCGGGCTCGCACGATGAGCCCGGTCGCCTCGAGGCGACGCAACTGCGGCAGATCGATGCCGAGTCCGGGCAACAGGCGGTCGTCGAGCGCGTCGGGTGCCGAGGCGATGAGCTGCAGGGTCTCCAGGTCGTCACCGTCGAGCGCGGTGGTACTCGCGAGCACCGCGTCGCGGATCGTCGACGGCAGCCGCTGGTCGGGATGTCGCGCGATCTCGCCGACGTAGAAGGGATTGCCGCCCGTGAGCTCGTGCGCGCGGCCCGGGTCGACCCCGGTACCCGCGAGCACGGCTGCGACCGACGCGACCGACAGCGGCTGCATCGTGATCGACGACGCCGTCTCGAGTCGAGCGACGTCGCCGAGGAGCGGGAGCAGCGGATGCCCGACACCGATGACGGTGTCGCGGTAGCTCACGATGAGCAGCACCGGCAGCGCGTCGATGCGGCGCACGAGGTAGCGCAGCATCTCGACCGAGGCGGCGTCGATCCACTGCGCGTCCTCGATGACGAGTACCGTCGCGCGGTCGGCGACCGCCGCGACGAACGCGCCTTCGCCGTCGAGCGGGGATGTCGCGCCACCGCCCGGTGCGACATTCGAGCCGCCGGGCCGCGAAATCGCATCGAGCTCGCCCAGCGCGTCGGCGATGGGGCCGAGCGGCCGGGGCGTGGTCAGCGGATCGCAGAGGCCGCGGAGCAGGTGCGGCCCCGAGGCCGGTGCACTGCCGAACGCGGCGCGGATGAGGCTCGTCTTGCCGGCGCCGGCATCACCGGTCACCGTGACGACGCGGCCGCCCTCTTCGATGCGTCGCGCCCCGTCGCGGAGCGTCGCGAGCTCGGGCTCGCGCTCGAACAGCCCCATGACAGCAGCGTACGTGTCATGGGGCCGGTTCGGGTGGGCGGTTTCGAGCATGCCGGCGGCCGGGGAGCCGACTCGCTCAGAGCAGCCGGCCGCCGACGGCGCCGCGCTGCGAGTCCGCGCGAAGCCGGGCGGCGATCCGTCGGTTCTCGAGGGCGAGCGCAACCGTCTCATGGCTGAGCGGGTCGCGTGGTCGGCGTCGCCGGGCGAACGCGCCGACGACGGCGAACGCATGTGCGAGGTGCGCCGTCAAGCGGCCCCTCAACGCGTCGACGTGCTCGGCCGCCGCGGCGCTCGACGCGAACACCACGGTCGTTGCGGTGTCCATGGCCATCACGCCATCTCGGCGGCCGTGTGCGGGCCGAACTCGGCGACGACCTCCGAGACGAGGTTCGCGGGGAACCCGCCCCGTCGGGCGTGCTCCCGCACCGTCTCGGCGTCGTCGGTGCGGTGCACGCAGTACAGCTTGTCGCCGGCGACGTAGGTGGTGACCCAGTCGTACTCGACGCCGAGCGAGTCGACGGCGGCGTTCGAGACCGTCGAGATCTCTGCGAGTTCGGCGTGGCTCAGGCGAGCCGCGCCGGGCACTTCGCGTTCGATGATGAATGTCTTCATGGTTCCGTTCCTTCGAGTGCGTCCGGCGGCTGCCGGACGAATCAATGGTCCGGTCGTCGGGCGTTGCGGGGCATCGGGAGAACCTCCCCATGTTCGGCCGAGGTGCACTCCCCGCGACGAGTCCCGTGCGCGAGCGCGCCGACGACGCGGTCGAGTAGCGGGTCGAACTTCCGCCCGGTGAAAGAAGTGCAGATCCTTCGAGGCGAATCGGGCGGAAAACCTTCGTCACCGCCGTTCGCGCGTCTACGCTGATGCCGAGCCTCGCTGCGACGGTCACAGGCACGCAACGATTCCGCATAACGGAACGTAACTTTCTCATCAAGGAAGTTCTGTGACCATACAGTGGGTGCTCGGCATGCAGCACCGTCGCCGCAGCGGGGTCCTCCCGTCCCGCGTCGACGGTGACGCACGCTGAGGCGGTCGCACCCGGCGACCGTCTCGACGAGGCAGACGAGAAGGAGCACCGCATGACGCGCATCGGGGTCGTCACCGAGCAACCGCCCGAGACCAGGGTCGCCGCGACGCCGGCGACCGTGAAGCAGTTGATCTCGCTCGGCTACGAGGTGATCGTCGAGGCCGGTGCGGGCGCCGCCTCCGCGTTCCCCGACGAGGCCTACGTCGACGCCGGTGCGACGATCGTCGGCACCGCCGAGGCGCTCGCCGCCGGCGTCGTGCTCAAGGTCAACGCGCCGACGGAGGCCGAGATCGCCGGCCTGCAGCCCGGTGCGACGGTCGTCGGCCTGCTGGCCCCGGCGTTCAAGCCCGAACTCCTCGAGGCGCTGGCCGGACGCGGCGTCACCGCGCTCGCCATGGACGCGGTGCCGCGCATCTCGCGCGCCCAGTCGATGGACGTGCTGAGCTCGATGGCGAACATCGCCGGCTATCGCGCCGTCGTCGAGGCCGCGCACGAGTTCGGCCGATTCTTCACGGGCCAGGTCACCGCCGCCGGCAAGGTTCCGCCGGCGAAGGTGCTCGTCGCGGGTGCCGGCGTCGCGGGGCTCGCGGCGATCGGGGCCGCCTCCAGCCTCGGCGCCATCGTGCGCGCGACCGACCCGCGCCCCGAGGTCGCCGACCAGGTCAGGTCGATCGGCGGCGAGTACCTCAAGGTCGAGGTCGAGGTCGAGCAGTCGACCGACGGCTACGCCAAGGCGACGAGCGAGGCCTACGACCGCCGCGCCGCGGAGATCTACTCCGAGCAGGCGGCCGATGTCGACATCGTCATCACGACGGCGCTCATCCCCGGACGCGCGGCCCCGCGGCTCATCACCGCGGCCGACGTCGCGAGCATGAAGTCGGGCAGCGTCATCGTCGACATGGCGGCCGGCATGGGCGGCAACGTCGAGGGCTCGGTGGCGGGCGAGCGCATCGTCACGCCGAACGGCGTCGTCATCCTCGGCTACACCGACCTCGCATCGCGCCTGCCCACGCAGGCCTCGCAGCTCTACGGCACCAACGTCGTCAACCTGATGAAGCTCATCACCCCGGGCAAGGACGGCGAGCCGTCGCTCGACTTCGACGACATCGTGCAGCGCTCGGTGACGGTCGCGAAGGACGGCGCGGTCACCTGGCCGCCGCCGCCCGTGCAGGTCTCGGCCGCGCCCGCCGCGGCATCGCCGAAGCCGGATGCCTCGGCCGAGGCATCCGCGACGCAGAAGCAGCCCATGTCGGCCGGCAGGAAGGTCGCGCTCATCGCGGTCGGCGTCGCCGCGCTGTTCCTCGTCAACGCGGTCGCTCCCCCGCCGCTGCCGCAGCACTTCACGGTGCTCGTGCTCGCGATCGTCGTCGGCTTCTACGTCATCGGCAAGGTGGCGCACGCGCTGCACACGCCGCTCATGAGCGTGACGAACGCCATCTCGGGCATCATCGTCGTCGGCGCGATGGTGCAGATCACGAGCGACCAGCCCGTCGTGCAGATCCTCGCGGCGGTCGCCGTGCTGCTCGCGAGCATCAACATCTTCGGCGGTTTCGCCGTGACCCGACGCATGCTGGCGATGTTCGCGAAGGGTGCCGCGCCCGCCGCCGCGCCGACGGCCCCTGCCGCCGCCCGCGCCGCCGCCAAGGCCGAGACTGGAGCCGACCGTGCCTGAGACCACGACCCTGCTGACCCCGGCGTCGATCGCCGGAGCCGCCTACATCGTCGCGGCGCTGCTGTTCATCATGAGCCTCGCGGGGCTCAGCCGGCACGAGACCTCCCGAGCCGGGGTCGGCTACGGCATCGCCGGCATGGCGATCGCGCTCGTCGCGACCGTATGGGTGACGTTCGCGGGAGCGTGGGGAACACCCGCGGTGACGACCGGGCTCATCCTGCTCGTCGTCGCGGTGATCGTCGGCGCGGCGATCGGCCTGTGGCGAGCCCGCGTGGTCGCGATGACGGGCATGCCCGAGCTCATCGCCCTGCTGCACAGCTTCGTCGGCCTCGCAGCCGTGCTCGTCGGCTGGAACGGGGCGCTCGATGAAACCGGCATGACCGGCGCGCTCCTCGACATCCACCACGCCGAGGTCTTCATCGGCGTCTTCATCGGCGCCGTCACGTTCACCGGGTCGATCGTCGCGTTCCTCAAGCTCTCGGCCCGCATGAAGTCGGCGCCGCTCATGCTGCCCGGCAAGAACGCGCTCAACCTCGGCGCACTCGTCGCCTTCGTCGTGCTCACCGTCTGGTACGTCGTCACGCCCGAGCTGTGGCTGCTCGTCGTCGTGACGCTGCTCGCGCTCGCGCTCGGCTGGCACCTCGTCGCCTCGATCGGCGGCGGCGACATGCCGGTCGTCATCTCGATGCTGAACAGCTACTCGGGCTGGGCGGCGGCCGCTGCGGGCTTCCTGCTCAACAACGACCTGCTCATCGTCACCGGTGCGCTCGTCGGCTCGTCGGGTGCCTACCTCTCGTACATCATGTGCAAGGCGATGAACCGGTCGTTCATCTCCGTCATCGCGGGCGGCTTCGGCATCGCCGCGCCGTCGTCGAGCGGCGAGGTCGAGGGCGAGACGCACGAGGTCGACGCCGAGGCCGTCGCCGCACTGCTGAGCGACGCCTCGACCGTCATCATCACCCCCGGCTACGGCATGGCCGTCGCCCAGGCGCAGTACCCCGTGGCCGAGCTCACGAGCCGGCTGCGCGAGCGTGGCGTCGAGGTGCGGTTCGGGATCCATCCGGTCGCCGGTCGCCTGCCCGGGCACATGAACGTGCTGCTCGCCGAGGCGAAGGTGCCGTACGACATCGTCGAGGAGATGGACGAGATCAACGACGACCTCGCGGCGACCGATGTCGTGCTCGTCATCGGCGCCAACGACACGGTCAACCCTGCCGCCGCCGAAGACCCGGGCAGCCCGATCGCGGGCATGCCGGTGCTGCGGGTGTGGGAGGCGAAGAACGTCGTCGTGTTCAAGCGCTCGATGTCGGCCGGCTACGCCGGCGTCGCCAACCCGCTGTTCTACCGCGACAACGCGCAGATGCTGTTCGGTGACGCGAAGCAGCGCGTGGAGGACATCCTGCGGGCGCTGTAGGCGTGAGCGAACGGATGCCCCGTGCCGCACGTCGGCGCGGGGCATCCTTCATCTCAGGCCGGGTTCACCGCCGGTCGTCGTCCGGGCTGACGACCGTGAGCGGTCCCTCGTCGGCGGTCGGCGGCTCGAAAGCGTCGAAATACGCGCCGGCCAGCGCCTCGTCGAGCGGGAAATCGTCGGCGTGCTCTGCACCGCGCGCCAGCACGCGTCGCACGACGACGTCGCGAGGTGCCGCCACGTACACGGTCTCCGGCTCGATTCCCTCGCTTCGCACGAGCGCCCGGTACCGATCGCGGTCCTGGCGCGACCAGAACGAGAAGTCGAGCACGACGTCACGTCCCTGCTCGATCGCGCGCTGAAGTCGGGACTGCAGTTCGGACTCGATCTCGGCGTGCACGTCGGGCGCGAGCGGCATGCTGCGGATGCCTCGTCGCCATGCCTCGACGTCGAACGAGAGTCGGACCATGCCTTCGGACTCGAACCGCCGGGCGATCGTGGACTTGCCGGAGCCCGCCGGGCCGCACATGAAGAGGACCCGGCTCATGCGTCGAGCCTATTGGGGCGGCCGTGTCTGCGATCGCCCCGGGCACGCGCTCAGCCGCGCCCACGTAGGATGGATCGGTACTCCCCTCCGATGTGAAAGAGGTCGCCGTGGCCACCGCCCGCGATGCAGTTCCGGAGCGCCCCCACTACTGGGTCGTCCCGGTCGTGCGCGGACTTCTCGCGATCGTTCCCGCCGCCGTCATCACCTTCTCGCAGGACCACTCGGCCGACCTCGGCCTCGTCGTCTTCGGGGTGTGGGCGGTCGTCTCCGGTCTCGTCGTCGGGGCGCTGAGCCTGCGCCTGCTCGGCGGCCGAGGCATCCGCTCGCTGTTCGCCATCACCGCCGTCGTCACCGTCGCCGCCGGCCTGCTCGCGCTCGCGGTGCCGGGCGGGCTGCCCTTCCTGCTCTATCTCGTGAGCGTGTGGGCGGCCGTCACCGGCTTCGTCGAGCTCTACGCGGGGCTGCGCTCGCGCGGTCGCTCGGCGGTCGCGCGCGACTGGATCGCGGTCGGAGCGTTCACGGCACTGCTCGCGCTCGTGTTCCTGCTCCTTCCGCCCGACGCCGTCACCGCGGTGGGCCTGCTCGGCGGCTACCTCGTGATCGTGGGCGTCTTCCTCGTGATCGGCGGCCTCTCGTTGAAGTGGGCCGCGAACCAGACCGCCGACGGGGCACCCGCGGCAGGAACGGAGCCGCAGTCGTGAGCCAGACGCCCGGACAGTTCGAACCGAGTCGGCGCGATCGCCTGCGCCCGGCCGAGTACGTCGGCGGCGCCGCGATCGCCGCGCTCTTCGTCGGCGTCATCGCCCTCCTCACGACCCGCGACTGGACCATCGCGCTCATCGGAGCGGGCGGCGCGTTCATCGTCGTGCTCGTCGTGCTCGCGCTGCTGCAGATGGCGATCAAGCCGAACGCCGACGAGCAGGCAGAGCTCGGCGGCGACGACCCCGCCGACGGCGGACCGACGGGGCCGACGCACTAGTACAGCGGCACTCCGCGCACCGATCGGGTGGAGCGCGCGACGGTTCCACGGCCGCCGCACGCCCGATTCCGCCTGCTCGTGAGACCGCCCGATCGCCGGCCGACGCGGACTCCGTCGGGATTGGTGCCGACTTCCACGGATTCCGCGACGCGAACCCGGGCGGATCATCAGCCCCGCATAACAGGATGGGGATTCCACCCATCCGGGCGGTGATCTGCGAAGGAGCGAAGTGACATCGACGACACGGGCGATCCAGCTGGGTCGCAAGGAGCGGCCGAAGCGCGGGTCACTCCTGCTGCTCGTTCCGGGCATCGCCTCGGTCGTGCTGCTCGGCATCCTGCCCCTGTTCATCGTCGCGCGGAACAGCTTCGCCGTCGCCGACAACTACGGCGGGATCACCGACGGGCTCACCTTCGACAACTATGCGAAGCTGCTCGACCCGGTCTACTCGAAGACCCTCTTCTACTCGCTCGGGCTCGGCGTCCTGAACACCGTCGTCTGCCTCGTCGTCGGGTACATCACGTCGTACTACATCGTGTCGCGACCGCCGAACCGGCAGGGGTTCCTGCTGCTGCTCGTCATCATCCCGTTCTGGACCGACTTCCTGGTGCGCACGTTCGCGTGGATCACGATCCTCGGATCGGGCGGCCCGATCGCCGGCGTGCTGGGGGTCTTCGGCGTCGCCGGCTTCTCGCTCATCCCGAGCAACGTCGCCGTGGTGCTCGGCCTGCTCTACTCGTTCCTCCCGACGGCGATCTTCCCGATCTACGCGTCGATGCGGTCGATCGACCCGTCGCTGAAGGAGGCCGCCACCGACCTGGGCTGCGGGTGGTGGGGGGTGCACCGCCGGGTGATCCTGCCGCTCACGGGCCCGGGCATCCTGGGCGCCGCACTGCTCACGTTCATCCCGACCATGGGCGTCTTCGTCATCCCGGTGCTGCTCGGCGGCGGCAAGGACCCGCTCGTCGGCAACCTCATCGTCACGCTCTACACGGAGTTCCGCAACCAGCCGATGGGCGCAGCGGCGTCGATGGTGCTCCTGCTGCTGATGCTCATCTCGATGGTGCTCGTCGGCCTCGGGCTGAAGCGCTCGTCCGCCAAGAAGGGAGCGTGACCGTGGATCGCGTCGTGAACGGCTTCGCCCGGGGCGTCTTCGTCTTCCTCTACCTCCCGATCGTCGCGGTGATCGTGTACTCGTTCAACGCGGCGGGCACGAACACCCGCTTCGAGGGGCTCACCCTGCAGTGGTACGTCGAGCTGTTCCAGGACGCCGCGCTCATGCAGACCCTGCAGACGAGCGCGATCGTCGCGGTCATCACCGCGACCGTCGCCACGATCATCGGCATCATGTTCGCGCTCGGAATCGCCCGGTACCGCGGGCGCGGGCGTGCCAGTCTCCTCGCGCTCATCGCGCTCCCCCTGATCGTGCCCGAGATCGTGCTCGGCGTCGCGCTGCTGAGCGTGTTCAGCACGACGAGGATCCCCCTCGGCATCGGCACGCTCGTGCTCGGCCACCTCATCGTGTCGCTCCCGCTCGCGACGCTCGTGCTCATGAGCTCGGCGGTGATGCTCGACCCGAGCCTCCCCGAAGCGGCGACCGACCTGGGCTGCACGCCGTGGCAGACGTTCACCCGCGTGTACTTCCCGCTGCTGCGCCCCGCCGTGGTCGCGGCATGGCTGCTGAGCTTCACGACGTCGTTCAGCAACATCGTGATGTCCACGTTCCTCAGCGGCGTCGGATCGACGACGCTCCCGCTCAAGATCTACTCGAGCCTCAAGACCGGACTCACCCCCACGATCAACGCCCTCGGAGCACTGCTCATCCTGCTCACGCTCGTGATCGTGCTCCTCGTCGGCGTCACGCAGATGCGACGCATCCTCGTCGAGTCGCGCGGCTAGCCCCCGAACTGCAACATCCCCCCACCGAAAGGAACCCCGCAATGAAGAAGCTGACCACAGCAGCCGTCGGCATCGTCGCCGTACTGGCACTCACTTCGTGCAGCACCGGCGGATCCGGCGACGGCGCGTCGACGGAGCTCAACGTCTACGCGTGGGCCGACGAGATCCCCCAGTCGGTCTTCGACGCCTTCACCGAGGAGACCGGCATCAAGGTCAACGTCGACAACTTCGACAGCAACGAGACGATGATCTCGAAGCTCGCAGCGGGCAACTCGGGCTACGACATCGTCGAGCCCAGCCAGTACGCGGTGCAGCAGCTCGTCGGCCAGGACCTGATCGAGACCCTCGACAAGTCGAAGATCGAGGGCATCGAGAACCTCGCACCGAAGTTCGCCGACCCGAGCTACGACCCCGGGCTCGAACACTCCGTGCCGTGGGTGTGGGGCACGACCGGCCTCCTGTACAACTCCGCCTGCACGGGCGGCGAGGAGATCACGAGCTGGGAGTCGCTCTTCGACCCGAAGTGGAAGGGCAAGGTGAACATGCTCGACAACATGCTCGCCGCCTACATCGCCGGCCTGCAGGTCAACGGGTACGACGCCGACAGCACCGACGAGGACGAGATCAACGCGGCGACCGAGTCGCTCATCGAGCAGAAGCCGATCCTCTCGGGCTACAACTCGACGAACTACGGCGACCTGGTCGCGAGCGGCGACGTCTGCATCTCCGAGGCGTGGGGCGGCACGAGCACCGCGAAGATCATCGAGCAGAACCCCGACGTGCACTACGTGCTGCCCGAGGAGGGCGGCAGCCTCTGGGTCGACGGTCTCTCCATCGCGAAGGGCGCGCCCCACCAGGATGCCGCGTACGAGTTCATCAACTTCCTGCTCCGCCCCGAGATCGCCGCGATGGCGACGAACGACGGCGGGCTGGCGAGTGCGAACGCGGCCGCCCAGGAGCACGTCACCGACCAGGGTGTGCTGAGCAACTCCGCCGTGTACGCGACCGATGAGGAGGTCGCGAACGCCGACTTCATCGTCGACCCGGGTGAGGCGATGAAGTACTACCAGGACGGTTGGACCCGGGTGAAGGCCTCCTAGGCCGGCCACCAGCGAACAGCGATTGGGATCATGAACACGCAGACCACGTCGACCGCCGCCTCCGCGGTCGAGATCCAGGGGCTCTCCAAGGAGTTCGCCGGCCATCTCGCGGTGCACCCGCTCGACCTGGAGATCCGGGAGAACGAGTTCTTCTCGATCCTCGGTCCCTCCGGGTGCGGCAAGACCACGCTCATGCGGATGATCACCGGCTTCGAGACGCCGTCCGCCGGACGTGTGCTGCTCGGCGGCGAGGACGTGACCGGTGTGCCGACCCGCAACCGTGATCTCAACATGCTCTTCCAGAGCTATGCGCTGTTCCCCCACCTGACCGTGTTCGAGAACGTGGCCTTCGAGCTCCGGGTGCGGCGCGTCGCCAAGAGCGAGGCGAACCGCCGCACCCGGGAGGCGCTCGAGCTCGTGAAGCTCGGACACCTCGGCGACCGGAAGCCCGACCAGCTCTCGGGCGGCCAGCGCCAGCGGGTGGCGTTGGCGCGCGCCGTCGTCTCCGGTCCGAAGGTCGTGCTGCTCGACGAGCCGCTCGGCGCGCTCGACCAGCAGCTCCGCAAGGAGATGCAGTACGAGCTCAAGCGCATGCAGCGCGAGGTCGGCATCACGTTCATCTACGTGACGCACGACCAGGAGGAGGCCCTCACCATGTCGGACCGCATCGCGGTCATGTCGGAGGGCGTCGTCCAGCAGGTCGCCGGGCCCGAGGACATCTACAACAAGCCCGAGACGAGATTCGTCGCCGGCTTCATCGGCAGCTGCAACCTGCTCGACGTCACCGTTCCCGAGGGGGTCGAAGGTGACGTGGTCACGGTGCCGCTCGACGGCATCGGCGCGGTGCGCGGAGTGCTCGGCGAGACGGTCACCCACGAGCGCACGGGAACCCTGCTGCTCCGCCCCGAGCGGATCGAGGTGCACCGCGACGGCGATGGCATCGAGGGCACGGTGGAGACCCTCACCTTCCTCGGCGAGGAGTGGCATCTCCACCTGAGCGTGGGCGGCCGACTCATCAAGGCCTCCCTGTCGAGCCTCGTCAAGGAGCGCGACCTGCCGGGCCTCGCCACCGGCGACACCCTCCGCCTCTCGTGGCGCCCGCAGGACGCCAGGATCGTCGTCCGCTGACCGAACCACCGCCAGAACCGAACCAGGAGCCCCGCATGCGAGTAGCCGTCGTCCAGACGTCACCGGGCATCGACCCCGAGGCGAACTTCGCCACCATCCGCCGCTTCGCCGCCGAGGCCGCCGAGCAGGGCGCGCGTCTGGTCGTGTTCCCCGAGGAGGCGATGCTCCTCGCCGACGACGAGATCAAGCCGGACTTCCCCGACCTGCTGCCCGCGGTCTGGCCGGGTTTCGTCGCGCTGATCCGCGAGCTGGCTCGCCAGCATGAGCTCACCGTCATCGCGGCCGGCTACGAGCCGAACCCCGACGGCAGCCCCTTCAACACGATCCTCGCGTTCGGCCCCGACGGGGAGGAGCTCGCGAGGTACCACAAGATGCACACGTACGACGCCTTCGCGTACCGGGAGTCCGCCTACGTGACGCGCGGCGACCGACTGCCGCCGATCATCGACGTCGACGGCCTCAGGGTCGGCCTCGCGAACTGCTACGACGTCCGGTTCCCGGAGCTGTTCCGAAGCCTCTCCGACCGCGGCGTCGACGCGATCGCGCTCTCGGCGGCATGGGTCTCGGGCAAGGGCAAGGAGGAGCACTGGTCGGTGCTCACGCAGGCGCGCGCGATCGAGAACGTGAGCTGGTTCCTCGCCTCGGCGACCGTCGGGCCCGACTCGGCCGGGCTGAGCCGGATCATCGACCCCCTCGGTGTGGTCGTCGCCGGACTGAACGCCCACGACGAGGGCATCGTCGTCGCCGAGCTCGACCCCGAGCGCACCGCGACGGCGCGACGCATGCTGCCGGCGCTCGAGAACCGCCGCATCGCACTCGCCTACCACGTGAACTAGCAGGAAAGAGGATCATGTTCTTCCGCACCGGGGACGCCTCATCCCAACTGCCGACGAGTCTCCGCGCGAAGCTCGAACGGCTCAGCTTCCCGACCCTCGGCCACTACCTCGAGGAGGGCTTCGCCGACCCCGAGATCCGGCGGGTGGTCGAGGCAGGCGGCCGGGTGATCGGCACGGCGTTCACCGTTCGCACGACGGCCACGGACTCGACCGCGCTGCACCACGCGGCGGGGATCATCGAGCCGGGCCAGGTGCTCGTGCTCGACACCGGCGGGGACCGGCGCCACGCACCCCTCGGCGAGGTCGTCGCCGCCCAGCTCGTCGCGAGGGGCGCGGCCGGCGCCGTCGTCGACGGGGTCGTCACCGATGTCGACGAGATCGCGGAGCTCGGGCTCACCGTGCACGCGCGTGGCACCAGCATGCTGACGACGAAGCTCCAGGGCATCGACGCGGGCGGCGTCAACGTGCCCGTCACGTGCGGTGGCGCGGTCGTGCACCCCGGCGACGTCGTCCTCGCCGACGCGAACGGAGTCCTCGTCGTACCGCTCGAGGGCCTCGAAGCCCTCGTCGACCTCGCGCTCGAAGACGACGCGGAGGAGCCGGCGCTCATCGACGAGCTCCGCGGCGGAGCGCCGCTCGGCAGCCTGACCGGCGCCAGCGACACCGTCGCGGCCCTCCTCGAGAGCGCCACCCCGCAATAGCACCCGCCTCGATCACCGACAGCCGGCGGACTGCTCGTCCGGCTGCGATCGAACGCGCCCGGATCCACCCATGAAAGGCACATCCATGCTCCTCAAAGCCGCGATCAACGGGGGCCGACCGACCTCCGAGCACCCGGCCGTCCCCCGCACCATCGAGCAGATCGTGGAGGCGAGTCGCGCCGTGATCGCCGCCGGCGCCGACGTCGTTCACGCCCACGTGATCACCGAGGACGGTGCGCAGACGATCGAGCCCGAGGCGGTCGGAGCGTGGGTGCGCGCCATGCGAGCGGCGGACCCGGCGATCGTGATCGGGACGACGACCGGCCTCTGGACCGTCGAGTCGCACGCCGAGCGGATGCGGCACCTCGCCGGCTGGCCCGGCGATGCACTGCCGGACTTCGCCTCCGTCGCGTTCTGCGAGGAGGGTGCCGCCGAGGCGGCCGAGCTCGTCCTCGAACGCGGCATGGTCCTCGAGTCGGCGGTCTGGTCGATCGAGGACGTGCCGGCCCTCCTCGCCTCGCCGACACTGCACCGCAACGTCCGGATCCTGATCGAGCCCGAGACGGAGGACGCCGATGACGCCGTCGCCGAGTGCCGGAGGATCGCGGCCGTCATCCGGGCGGCCGGCGTGGCCGCGCCGATCCTGTACCACGGCTACGACGCGACGGTCTGGCCGGTCGTCGAGGCTGCCATCGCAGACCGTTGCGAGACCCGCATCGGATTCGAGGACGGGGTGCACCTGCCCGACGGGAGCCTGCCGGCGGGCAATGCCGAGCTCGTCGCCGCGGTGCGCGCGCTCGAGCGGGGCTGACCCCGGCGTCGTCGCGGCGCGAGGCGATACCCTCGAACCGAGGAGACCGCTGCCGAATGATTGACGACCTGGATCGCAGGCTCATCGAGCTGCTCGCCCGAGACGGGCGACGTCCGTTCGCCTCGCTCGCCGAGGAGCTCGGCGTCTCGCAGTCGACGGTGCGTGCTCGCGTGGCGAAGCTCCAGGAGGACGACGTCGTCATGATCGTCGCCCTGTGCAACGCCCTGCTGCTCGGGCACCAGGTGGTCCGGCTGCTGCTCAGCGTCCGCAACCTGACGCCGCGATCAGTGGCCGACGGGCTCGTCGGCATCAACCAGATCAACCACGTCGCGCTCGTCGCCGGCTCGCACGATCTCTATCTCGAGGCGACCTGTCGTGACCAGCCGCAGCTCATCGCACTGCTCGATGAGATCCGTCGCCACCCAGGGGTGGCCGCGATCCAGCCGATCATCGTGACCTCCCTCGCGAAGGACTACAGCGGCGGCGGCCTGCGAGGCACCGCGCAGAGCATCAGCGACCCGAATCGCTGATCAGTTCTCGAGGCGCGACAGCGGCGTCGGTTCGCGGAACCCCTGCCAGAGGTAGGTGTCCTTCATGACCTCGAGCACGGTGAGCGTCTCGAGGTCCGAGATGCCCCGGATGCGGCGGATGTCCTGGAGCACGATCTTGCCGAGGGCCTGCGCGTCGGGGGCGACCACGTCGAGGATGATGTCGTAGTAGCCGAGGGTGCAGGCGACGTACTTGATCTGCGGGTGCTCGGCGAGCTGCTCGGCGACCCGCGCCACCGGCACCTCCGACACCCGGATGCCGACGTGGGCGGCGATGCCGCCGATCTTCGTCTCGTCGTACATGCCGGCGACGTAGATGACCCCGACCGACACGAGGCGGTTGTACCGCTGGCGCACCGTCGGCTCCGAGAAGCCGATACGACGGCCGATCTCGGAGAAGGACCGGCGGCCGTCGACCCGGAGCTGGTCGATGATCTCGCGGTCCACATCGTCGAGGAGGGGGTCCCTCGACTCACGGGCGGCATCCACCCGGTCAGCGTACCGGAGGCAAACGCCGAGCGGTCAGGGGTCGGCCCGTACGAGGCGTCCGAGCTCGCCTCCCGCGTCGTCGAGGAGGACGAGTTCGTCTCCGTCGAATCCGGCGAGACGTGCTCCCATCACCCAATACGGCGCCAGGGCGATGGCTCGGTAGCGGCCATGGCTTCGAGCCAGCCGACCACGCCAGCACGCCACCACCCGCCGAGTGTCCACCACTCGCGCAGAAGCTCGAGTTCGCCGCCGCCGAGACGGAGGCGGGTGCCTTCCCGCGCTCCGTCGGCGTCGGACACGTCGCATAGTCCGATGAGCCCGATCGGCTCGCCCACCGAGCGGGAGGTGTCGCGAAACGCCTACGGCAGCCGGTCGACGAGGTCGTCGGCGATGCCGACGTACGATGCGGGCGTCAGGGCGAGCAGGCGCTGCTTCGCCTCGTCGCCGATCTCGAGCGACTCGACGAAGGTCGCCAGGTCCGAGGCGCCGACCCGCTTGCCGCGCGTGAGCTCCTTGAGCAGCGCGTAGGGGTCGCTGATCGTCGACCGGCCGGCCACGACCTCGGCGCGGATCACCGTCTGGATCGCCTCGCCGAGCACCTCCCAGTTGCCGTCGAGGTCCGCGAGCAGCAGCGCCCGGTCGAGGTCGATCTCGCCGAGCCCGCGCTGGATGTTGTCGAGCGCGAGCATCGAGTGCCCGAAGCCGACGCCGATGTTGCGCTGGGCCGACGAGTCGGTGAGGTCGCGCTGCAGGCGCGAGGTCACGAGCGTCGCGGCGAGCGAGTCGAGCACCGCCGAGCTGAGCTCGAGGTTCGCCTCGGCGTTCTCGAAGCGGATCGGGTTGACCTTGTGCGGCATCGTCGACGAGCCCGTCGCGCCGGCCGCCGGGATCTGCCGGAAGTAGCCGAGCGAGATGTACGTCCAGATGTCGGTCGCGAGGTTGTGCAGCACGCGGTTCGCGTGCGAGACCCGACCGTAGAGCTCGGCCTGCCAGTCGTGCGACTCGATCTGCGTCGTGAGCGGGTTCCAGCCGAGCCCGAGCGACTCGACGAACTCCTGCGAGACGGTCGGCCACGAGACATCCGGTGCGGCGACGACGTGCGCCGAGAACGTGCCCGTCGCACCCGAGAACTTGCCGAGGTACTCGGTCGCCTCGACCTGCGCGGCGATGCGCGAGAGGCGGTGCACGAAGACCGCGAGCTCCTTGCCCATGGTCGAGGGGGTCGCCGGCTGGCCGTGCGTGCGGCTCAGCATCGAGGCATCCCGGTGCTCGACGGCCAGCGCCTGCAGGGTGGCGATGACCGCGCGGTACTTCGGCAGCCAGACCTGCTGCACCGCGTCGCGCACGGTGATCGCGTAGGAGAGGTTGTTGATGTCCTCGGAGGTGCAGGCGAAGTGGGTGAGCTCGGCGATCGCGTCGAGCCCGAGGTCGGAGAGCCGGCGGCGCACGTAGTACTCGACGGCCTTCACGTCGTGGCGCGTCGTCGCCTCGAGCGACGCGAGCTCGTCGATGTCGGGCTGCCCGAAGTCGGCGACGACCTGGCGCAGCGCCGCCTTCTGGTGGTCGCCGAGCGGCGACGATCCGAAGAAGCCGCGGTCGGTCTGCGCGATGAGCCACTCGATCTCGACGTGCACGCGCGCCCGGTTGAGGCCGGCCTCCGAGAGGTGCTCGCCGAGTTCGCCGACCGCCGAGCGGTAGCGTCCGTCGAGGGGGCTGAGCGGCTGGGGGGGCAGCGAAGTCATCGGTTTCCTTGTCTGAGAGCCGGCGCGAGTTGCCGGAAGAGCGCCGTGGTCGACCGTTCAATCATCTCAAGTACCCGATCGAACATCGCATCGTCGGAGTAATAGGGGTCGGGCACGTCCTGCAGCGTGCTGAGCGAGGGCTCGAACTCGAGCAGCAGGCGCACCTTGTGCTCCTCGACGGGGCCGGCGGCCCAGTTGCGCAGGATGCGCGCCTGCCCGCGATCGAACGCGACCACGAGGTCGAGGTCGGGGAAGTCGCCGGCGTCGAACTGCCGCGCACGGTGATGCGTGCCGTCGTAGCCGGCGCGCGCGAGCGCGTCGACGGTGCGCTGGTCGGCCGGCTCGCCGACGTGCCAATCGCCCGTGGCGGCCGACTCGATCGCGATGCGCGACGCCAGTCCGGCACGTTCGGCGAGGGCGCGCAGCACGACCTCGGCCATCGGCGAGCGGCAGATGTTGCCGGTGCACACGAAGGACACCCGGAAGGGCTGCGCGGCCTCCCCCGCGGGTTCCGCGCGCGTCATGGGTTCCATTGTGGAGGAGAATGCGGCTTTCAGGAATGGGTGGAGATGACGATGGATGCCCCGGTGCCGGACTTCGAGGTCGACACCGAGCTCGCGGCGCGGCTCGTGCAGCGGCAGCATCCCGACCTGGCGGGCCCGCTCGAACTCGTCGCGAACGGGTGGGACAACGCGATCCTCCGCCTGGGCGACGTGCTCGCGGTGCGGCTGCCGCGGCGGCTGGTGGCGGTGCCGCTCATCGCGCACGAGCAGCGCTGGCTGCCCGAGCTCGCCGCACGGCTGCCGGTCGCCGTGCCCGCGCCGGTTCGCATCGGTCGCCCCGCCCCCGACCTGGGGTTCGACGCGCCGTGGAGCATCGTGCCGTGGTTCACGGGCACCGTGGCGGCCGAGGCGTCGGCCGCACGCCGTGCGATCCTCGCGCCCGCGCTCGCCGGATTCGTCGATGCCATGGCGGTGCCGGCGCCCGACGGCGCCCCCCGCAACCCGTATCGCGGCGTACCGCTCAGCGTGCGCGACGAGGCGGTGCGCGCCCGGCTCGACCGGTTCGCGGTGCGCGCGGCGACCGGTGATCTCGACGGGCTCGACGTGGCGGCCCTGCGCGACCTCTGGAGCGATGCGCTCGGGGCGCCCGCGTGGCACGGCCCGCCGTCCTGGCTGCACGGCGACCTGCATCCCGGCAATCTCGTGGTCGAGGCATCCGGTGATCTCGCCGCGGTGATCGACTTCGGCGACCTGACCGCGGGCGACCCGGCCACCGATCTCGCGACGGCCTGGCTGACGTTCGGCGCCACCGGTCGGGCCGCCTTCCGGAGCGAGGTCGAGCGGCGCCGGCAGGTCGACGCGGCGACGTGGCGGCGCGCCCGCGGCTGGGCGCTCGTCTGGGGCAGCGCGGTCGTCGACGAACTCGACGGATCGGGACCGATCGGGCGCCTCGGGCGCTTCGCGCTCGCGCAGGTGCTCGTCGGCTGAGCCCGCCCACCCGTCCTCCACACTCGCCGTCGGCGTGCGCGGGTGCACAGGCGCGGCCCGCACGATCGTGGAGGCCGCGGCGCACCGGCAGGCTGACCGGCATGGATGCCTCGGACGAATGGCTGCTCGCGCTCACGGGCGGCGGTTGCGCGACCCGCGACGAGCTCGATCGCGCGACGATGCTGCGGGGGCGGTTCGCGCCGCTGCGCACCGCGATCGGGCACGCCGCGGCGATGCTGCCGCCCGACGGCGGATCGTGGCGCTCGCAGGCGGCCGACCGCTACGCCGAACGGCTGCACGAGCTCAGGTCGGGTGCGCTCGCCGCCGTCGGCCTGCTCGATCAGGCCGTCGTCGAGCTCGACGAGCGCATCCGGCGCATGGGCGATGAGATCGCCGCGTACGAACAGGCCGAGCGAGACGTGCGCGCCGCCGAAGAGGCCCGGCGCGCCGCCGACCTCGCCGAGCAGGCACGCATGCTGCGGGTCGCCGACGAGCGCCGGGGTGCGGCATGAGCGACGCCATCACGATCTCGGGCGGGGGGACGACCGCCGTCGCGACCGACGACCTGTTCGCCGACGCAGCTCGCCTCGGCGCCGCCGTCGCCGCGCTCGAAGCCGCCGCCGGCGACGCCGCCGGACTGGCGGTCGAACTCGACGCGCTCGGCGCCGACCGCGATGCCGGCGGCTTCGCCGGCCGGCAGACGCTCTGGAACGGGCCGCACCCCGCCGGGGCCACCCACCGTCTCGAGTGCGCGCTGCGCGACCGCCGGGCCGAGGGCGACGAACTGCGCAGTGCGCTGATCGCGAGCGCCGAGCGCTACGGCCTGACCGAACAGCTGGTCGACGGCGCCTGGCGGGTCGGCGGCGGCGTCGCCGGGTATCTGCTCGGCTCGTTCCTGGTCTCACCCGGTGGTGCCGCCCTCGCCGGCGGGGTCGCGCTCGCCGCGGGGGCGAACTCGTCGGCCCGGCAGGTGTGGGGCGCGACCGCGCTCGACGAGTGGCTCGCGGCCAACCGGGGCGTGCTGTCCGACCCGCTGTTCGTGCGCGCGGTCCGCGCTGCCGTCGACTCGGTCGACGAGTTCGTGCTCGGCGCCCTGCACGTGCCGGGCGGTGAGAAGCTCGCCGCCCTGATCGGGCCGCATGTCGGGGCGCCCGAGAGCGCGTCGGTGCTGCTCGCGCTCGCCGCGGCGCTCCGTGCGCCGGCGCTCGTCGACGGACCCGTCCGCGTTCGCCGCACGGATCGCGACGACCGGGCGGGCGACGGCCAGGCGCCCGGCGGCCATCCGTCCGAGGGCCCCGAACGCACGGTGCGGGCGCCGGCCGGCTTCGGCGACCTCGCAGGCCGCATTCCGGGCGGTGAGGGGCCGCAGATCCGCATCGAGCGCTACGGCGAGCCCGGCGACCCGCGATGGGTGGTGTACGTCAGCGGCACCGTCGAACTCGGGGTCGTCGCGGGCGAGCAGCCCTTCGACATGGTGAACAACCTGCACGGCATCGCCGACGACTCGCCGCTCGACGCGTTGCGGCGCGCGGGTGCCTCATCAGGCGCGGGCGAACGCGCGGTGCGCGAGGCGATGTCGGCCGCGGGCATCGCGCCCGACGACCCGGTGCTCGTGGCCGGGCACTCGGGCGGCGGCATCATCGGGGCGAGGCTCGCGGGCGACCCGTCCCTGGGCGTCATCGGGGCGCTCGACCTCGGCGGGCCGAACGACTCGGCGCCGACGCGGCCGGGCGTGCCGAACGTCGCCGTCGAGCACACCGAAGACCTCGTACCCGCGCTGGGCGGGGCGGGTCACCCGTCGCCCGAGCGCATCGTGGTCGCACGCGACGCGCTCGAACCCGGCCGGTCGTACGACGGCGAGATCCTGCCGGCGCACTCGCTCGAGCGCTATCGGCAGACCGCGGCGCTGATGGACGAGTCCGACGACCCGCGGCTCGCGGAGTTCCGCGAGCTGCTGGCGTTCACGGGCGGCGGCGAGGGCGCGGTGAGCGAGTGGGTCGCCCGGCGGCAGTGAGGCGTGCGGTCAGTCCTTCGAGGGTCGCACGACGAGCCCGATCAGCCAGCTGATGAGTCCGAGCACGAGCGCGCCGAGCACGCCCCACCAGAAGCTGTCGACGACGAGGCCGAAGCCCATGAGGTCGCTGATCCAGTCGACGATGAGCAGGAGCAGCCCGTTCACGATGAACGAGATGAGGCCGAGCGTGATCACGTAGATCGGGAACGCGACGACCCTGATGAACGTGCCGACGATCGCGTTGACGAGGCCGAAGATGAGCGCGACGAGCAGGTACGTCAGCACCCGTGCCATGTCGGTGTCGTCGTACGGCACCACGTTCACGCCCGAGACGATGAGCGTCGTCAGCCAGAGCGCGAAGGCGATGACGATGACCTTGACGATGAAGCGCATGCCCCCACTCTGTCAGACCGCGCCCGCCGGGCGAAGAGCCCCGCCGGGCGAGGAGTTCCGCGGGGCGAGGCGGTACGGTTGAACGCGTGACCGCACCGGAGCCTTCGCGCGCAGGCGTTCGCCTGCGCCCCGAGATCGCCGCCCTTCCCCCGTACCGGCAGGGCCGCCCTGCCCCGGCCGACGGCTACAAGCTGTCGAGCAACGAGAACCCGTTCGATCCGCTGCCCTCGGTCGCCTCGGCGGTCGCGTCGACCGGTGCGACGGTCAACCGCTATCCCGATGCCACGGCGCTGGCGCTGCGCGAACGACTCGGTGCCCGCTTCGGCGTGACCGCCGACGAGGTGCTCGTCGGCGCCGGGTCGGTCGCGCTGCTCGCCGCCTTCATCCAGGCCGCGGCCGCGCCCGGCGACGAGGTCGTCTACTCGTGGCGCTCGTTCGAGGCGTACCCGGGCCTCGTCACGGTGTCCGGCGCGACGAGCGTGCAGGTGCCGAATCGCCCCGACCACGGCCACGACCTCGATGCCATGGCCGCCGCGATCAACGAGCGCACGCGCGTGGCGATCGTGTGCTCCCCCAACAACCCGACCGGTGTCGTCGTCACGGCCGCCGAGTTCGAGGCGTTCATGGCGAAGGTGCCGTCCGACCTGCTCGTGCTGCTCGACGAGGCGTACATCGAGTTCGTCGACCGCGAGGGCCCCGGTTCGGTCGATGAGGCCGTCGACGGCCGCACCCTGCTCGGCCGGTACCCGAACCTCGTCATCCTGCGCACCTTCTCGAAGGCGTACGGTCTCGCGGGCCTGCGCGTCGGGTATGCGATCGGGCCCGTGCCGATCCTCGACGCCGCGCGCGCGACGGTCATCCCCCTGAGCGTCACGGCGGCCTCGTCGGCGGCGGCCATCGCCTCGCTCGAGCCTGCGGCCGAGGCCGAGCTGCTCGACCGGGTCGGCGTGATCGCCGCGCGCCGCGACGGGGTGCGGGCTGCGCTCATCGCACAGGGCTGGCCGATTCCGCAGGCGCAGGGCAACTTCATCTGGCTGCCGAGCGGCGAGGCGACGACCGAGGTCGCCGAGCGCCTCTTCGACGCCGGCCTCGTGACGCGGGCGTTCGCCCCCGACGGCATCCGGATCTCGATCGGCGAGCCGGAGTCTGTCGAAACCCTCCTCACGATTCTCAGTGAGCTTGTACCGGCCTCACAAGAAGGGCGTCCCGCATAGCGGGTAGCGTGGAACGGTGGCAGCCCGCGAGAGAGACTTCACCGCGCCGACGGTCCAGCTCCTGACCCCTGAGGGCCAGTTGCGACCGACCCCCGAGGCCGAGCCGTACCTGCCCCTCGTCGAGGCGCTCGACGACACGACCCTGCAGCGCTTCTACCGCGACATGGCGGTGTCGCGCCGGCTCGACCTCACGGGAGCCAACCTGCAGCGGCAGGGCCAGCTCGCACTGTGGGTGCCGAGCCACGGCCAGGAGGCCGCGCAGGTCGGCTCCGCGCATGCCGCGCGCCCGCAGGACCACCTCTTCCCCTCGTATCGCGAGCACATCGTCGGCATGATCCGCGGGCTCGACCCGGTGGGCATCCTCGCGCTGCTGCGCGGCGTGACCCAGGGCGGGTGGAACCCCGACGAGAGCGGCAACTTCCACCTCTACACGCTCGTGCTCGCCTCGCAGACGCTGCACGCCACCGGCTACGCGATGGGCCTGCAGTTCGACGGCGCGACGGCGACGGGCGACCCCGAGTCCGACGCGGCCGTGCTCGTCTACTACGGCGACGGCTCGACCTCGCAGGGCGACGCGAGCGAGGCGCTCGTCTTCGCCGCGAGCTACCAGACGCCGCAGGTGTTCTTCGTGCAGAACAACCAGTGGGCGATCTCGGTGCCCGTCTCGCGGCAGTCGCGCAGCCCGCTGTCGCTGCGCGGCGCCGGCTTCGGCATGCCGAGCGTGCGCATCGACGGCAACGACGTCCTCGTGAGCTACGCGGTCACCCGCCAGTCGCTCGAGGAGGCGCGCGCCGGCGAGGGCCCGAGCTTCATCGAGGCGCTCACCTACCGCATGGGTGCGCACACGACGGCCGACGACCCGACGAAGTACCGCACCGACGACGAGGTGGCCTACTGGGCCGAGCGCGACCCGATCACCCGCTACCGCACGTGGCTCGAGGGCCGCGGAGCCTCCGCCGCGTTCTTCGACGAGGTCGACCAGGAGGCCGCCGACGTCTCGGCCGACGTGCGCCGGCGCACGCTCGAGCTCGAGGCGCCGACGCGGGAGACGATCTTCTCCCACGTCTACAGCGAGCCGCACCCGCTCATGACCGAGCAGCTCGCCTGGCTCGACGCGTTCGAGACCTCGTTCGAGGGAGGCGAGGCGTGAGCGGCATCGACGAGGAGGTACGCGTGACGAGCGACACGACGGCCGGGGCATCCGTCATGGATGTCGCGACGGAGTCGGCCGCGCCGGCCGACGCCGTGCGCGGCGTGCACACCATGTCGATGGCGAAGGCCATCAACGCCGGCCTCGCCGACGCGATGCGCGCCGACGAGAAGGTGCTGCTCATGGGCGAGGACATCGGACCGCTCGGCGGCGTGTTCCGCGTCACCGAGGGGCTGTCGGCCGAGTTCGGCGAGAAGCGGGTGCTCGACACGCCGCTCGCCGAGTCGGGCATCGTCGGCACGGCGATCGGCCTCGCGATGCGCGGCTACCGCCCGGTGTGCGAGATCCAGTTCGACGGCTTCATCTTCCCCGCCTTCGACCAGATCACGACGCAACTCGCGCGGCAGACGCTGCGACACGAGGGCCGCGTCACGATGCCCGTCGTCATCCGCGTGCCGTACGGCGGCCACATCGGCTCGATCGAGCACCACCAGGAGAGCCCCGAGGCGTACTTCGCGCACACTCCCGGCCTGCGCGTGGTGAGCCCGTCGAACCCGCACGACGCCTACTGGATGGTGCGCGAGGCGATCGAGTCGAACGACCCGGTGCTCTTCCTCGAGCCGAAGAGCCGGTACTGGCCCAAGGGCCCGGTCGACCTCGATCACGCGGGACTGCCGCTGCACGCGAGCCGAGTGATGCGCCAGGGCACCGACGTCACCGTCGTCGGCCACGGCGCGATGGTCTCGACGCTGCTGCAGGCCGCCGACATCGCGGCCGAAGAGGGCACGAGCGTCGAGGTCGTCGACCTGCGCTCGCTCTCCCCCATCGACTACGGCCCGCTGCTCGACTCGGTGCACCGCACCGGTCGCCTCGTCGTCGCGCAGGAGGCCTACGGCAACGTGTCGGTCGGCTCCGAGATCGCGGCGACCGTCGCCGAGCGGGCGTTCTACTCGCTCGAGGCGCCCGTGCTGCGCGTGTCGGGCTTCGACACGCCGTTCCCGCCGGCCGCACTCGAGACCGAGTACCTCCCGAGCCCCGACCGGGTGCTCGAAGCCGTGGATCGCGCCCTGGCGTACTGACCCGGCTCGTATGACGCTGACGGCATGACTCGACTGCGAGGGTAAGACTGATGAGCGAGATCCGATTCCCCCTTCCCGATGTCGGCGAGGGCCTCACCGAGGCCGAGATCGTGCAGTGGCGCGTCGCGCCGGGCGATCGCATCTCGCTCGACCAGGTCTTCGTCGAGATCGAGACCGCGAAGTCGCTCGTCGAGCTGCCGAGCGCGTTCGAGGGCGTCGTCTCCGAGCTGCTCGTCGACGAGGGCGCGACGGTCGACGTCGGCACGCCCATCCTCGTGATCCAGACGGATGCCGCGGGCACGGCGCCCGCCGGGGCGCCCGAAGCCGGTGCGACCTCGGCTCCCGCCGAACCTGCGCCCGCGCCCGAGGCGGAGGGCAGCGGCGCCGTGCTCGTCGGGCACGGTTCGTCGGGCCCGGCAGCGACCCGTCGTCGCCGCCACCCGGCGCCGAACGGCGCCCACGTGAACCTCGCTCCGCACCCCGCGCCGGCCCCGCCGGCGGCTCCCGCGGTGCCGGCCCCCACTCCGCCGGCGGCGCCCGCCACGACGCACCCCGCCCCCGCAGCCCGTGCCGAGGCGAAGCCCGAGCCGCACGTTCCGGTGATCGCGAAGCCGCCGATCCGCAAGCTCGCGAAGGATCTCGGCGTCGATCTCTCGCGCGTCGCACCGACGGGGCCGATCGGCGACGTGACGCGCGACGACGTCATCCGCGAGGCGAGCCAGGCGAGCGTCTTCCGCAACATCCAGACGCCCGAGGCGCCGGCCGACCGCGAGACCCGCATCCCCGTGAAGGGCGTGCGCAAGGCGATCGCGAACGCGATGGTGCAGAGCGCGTACTCGGCGCCCCACGTGTCGGTCTTCGTCGACGTCGACGCCACGCGCACCATGGAGTACCTGAAGCGGCTCAAGGCCTCCCCCGACTACGCCGGCATCAAGATCTCACCGCTGCTCATCATGGCGAAGGCGATGCTCTGGGCGGTGCGGCGCAATCCCACCGTGAACGCGCAGTGGACCGACGACGAGATCATCGTCAAGCACTACGTGAACCTCGGCATCGCGGCGGCGACGCCGCGCGGCCTCATCGTGCCGAACGTCAAGAACGCGCAGGACATGTCGATGGTCGAGCTCGCGGCTGCCCTCGAGCAGCTGACGCTCACCGCCCGCGAGGGCAAGACCCAGCCCGCCGAGATGCAGGGCGGCACCATCACGATCACGAACATCGGCGTCTTCGGCATGGACACCGGCACGCCGATCCTGAACCCGGGCGAGGTCGGCATCGTCGCCCTCGGCACGATCAAGCAGAAGCCGTGGGTCGTCGACGGCGAGGTGCGCCCGCGCTTCGTGACGACGATCGGCGGCTCGTTCGACCACCGCGTCGTCGACGGCGACGTCGTCTCGCGCTTCGTGGCCGACGTCGCCTCGATCATCGAGGAGCCGGCGCTGCTGCTCGAGTAGTGGGCCGCTCGCCCCGCTCCACGGCGTCGCCGCAGCTATCGTGCGCCGCGGACCGGCCGAGGAGCGTGGGCGCAACAGGTCGGCTACAGGCGGATCTCGTACGTGATCGCGTCGGGCGTGCGGCCGGCCTCGGCGAAGCCGGCGCGCTCGAGCGTGCGACGGGCCGGCAGGTTGGAGACCTCGGCCTCGGCGCGCACGATGCGTGCGCCCGCCGAGCGCGCGAGCTCCACGGCCGCGTGGATCGTGTGCAGCGCCAGGCCCTGGCCGCGCACCGCCGGGACGAGCCCGAACACGAAGTCGACGGCCCCGTCGGGGCCAGGCGGACCGAACAGGTTCACTCCCCCGATGGCCGGTCCGTCTTCGCCGCGATGCACGAGGTACGGTCCGAACGGCGCGGGGTCGCCGCTCTCACGGACCGCCTGCACGTACTCGGCGAGGAGCTCGGGCTCGTCGGTGAAGGCGTAGGCGCCCTCCCAGCCATCGTGCGGATCGACCTCGCCCGCGAGCACGCGCTCGGCATCGGCGACGGTGAACGGATGCAACGTGAGCGCGGGTGTCGTCGTCGTATCCACGTACTTCACTCTTGCACGACCCGACGACACACGCCAAGGGTTGTCCACAGCGCGGCGGCTGACGCGGGGCTTCGAGATCACCCGGGCTCCCCCTCGATTCTTCGCGCCGCCAGATGGTTTTGACAATCATTATCAATAACACCTAGAGTGAAGGCATGACGACGCTCCCCCGACCTCGCCGCATGCTCACCGCCACGACCGCCGTTGGGCTCGGTGCCGTCGGCGCACTGGCGCTCGCGGGCTGCGCAGGGCCCGGGGCGGCCGGCGCGAGCGCCGACGCGCCGCGGGTCGTGGCCACCACGACCCAGGTCGGCGACTTCGCGCGCGAGCTCGCCGGCGACGAGGCAGAGGTCACCCAGCTGCTCTCCCCCGGCCAGAGCGCCCACGGGTTCGACCCCTCGGCCGCGCAGCTGCTCGCGCTGAGCGATGCCGATGCGCTCGTCGTCAACGGCGCCGGCCTCGAGAGCTGGCTCGACGACGCGGTCGAGGCCTCGGGCTTCGACGGCGTGCTCATCGACGCCAGCACGGGCATCGAGCTGTACGGCACCGACGACCACGAGCACGAGACGGATGACTCGGGGCACGACCACGAGCACGACGACGAGTCGTCGTCCGAGCATGAGTCCGAGGACCCGGCGGCCGATCACGACGGCCACGATCACGGCGATGGCAACCCGCACATCTGGACCGACCCGGAGCTCGCAGAGCACATGGTCGAGAACATCGCGCACGGCCTCGCCGAGGTGCCCGGCATCGACGCCGACGCGGTCGAGGCGAACGAGACGGCCTATCTCGAGCAGCTCGACGCGCTCGACGAGTGGATCGCCGAGAACGTCGAACAGGTTCCGGTCGCCGACCGGCTGCTCGTGACGAACCACGATGCGTTCACCTACTTCGTCGACGCGTACGACATCACCTTCGTCGGCAGCATCATCCCCAGCTTCGACGACAACGCCGAGCCCAGCGCCGCCGAGATCGACGACCTCGTCGCGAAGATCCGCGACACCGGTGTGAAGGCGGTGTTCTCGGAGGCGTCGATCTCGCCGAAGGCGGCCGAGACGATCGGGGCCGAGTCGGGGGCGACGGTGTACTCCGGACCCGACGCGCTCTACGGCGATTCGCTCGGCGCGGCCGGCAGCGACGGCGAGAGCTACCTCGGCAGCCAGGTGCACAACGCGCGGCTCATCCTCGAGTCGTGGGGCGTCGAGCCTTCCCCGCTGCCGGCGGCACTGCAAGGATGACGGCATGACCCACTCCCCCGTGCTGCGGCTGACCGGTGCGGCGTTCACCCATCCGGGCGGCGCCGGCGTCGCCGGCCTCGACCTCGAGATCGGCCGCGGCGAGGCCGTGGCGCTCATCGGGCCGAACGGCGCGGGCAAGTCGACGCTGCTCAAGGGCATCCTCGGGCTGGTGCCGCGAACGGCCGGCACGCTCGAGCTCGGCGGCGCCCGCGCTTCGGAACGCCCGTCGCATTCCCGAAACGGAATGGTCGCGTTCCTGCCGCAGTCGGCCGAGCTCGACGCCGACTTCCCGATCAGCCTCGAGCAGGTCGTCATGCAGGGGCGGTATCGCGGCCTTGGGCTCCTCCGCTGGCCGGGGCGCGCCGACCGCGCAGCGGTCGCACAGGCGCTCGACCGGGTGGGCCTTGCGCAACTCGCCAAGCGCCCGTTCGGCGAGCTCTCCGGCGGCCAGCGGCAGCGCGGCCTGCTCGCCCGGGCGCTCGCCTCGCAACCCGCGCTGCTCCTCCTCGACGAGCCGTTCAACGGGCTCGACCAGGCCAATCGCGACGCGCTGGTCGAGACGCTCAGGCAGCTCAAGGCCGACGGCGTCGCCGTGCTCGTCTCGACCCACGACCTCGAACTCGCCCGGCTCGTCTGCGACTCGGTGGTGCTCGTCAACGGCACCCAGCTCGCGCACGGCCCGGTCGACGACGTGCTCACCCTCGGCAACGTGCAGGAGTGCTTCGAGGGCGTCGAGGTCGAGATCGACGAGCACACCCTCGTCGTGCCCGGGCACGAAGGACATTGATGCGGACATCGGCATATAAGCCGTCGCGGCGGGGGAGCGGCGCCCGATGACCATCGTCGACGCCCTGTTCTCGGCCTTCGCGATCCCGTTCATGGGGCGCGCCCTCGTCGTGATGCTCGTGCTCGCCGTCGTCGCGGGCGTCGTCGGGGTGCTCGTGAACCTGCGCGGGCTCGAGTTCATCAGCGACGGACTGACTCACGCCGTCTTCCCCGGACTCGCGATCGGCCTCGCCGTCGGCGGTGCGAGCGGGCTGATCCCCGGCGCGGCGATCGCCGCCCTCGCCGGTGCGCTCGCCCTCACCTGGCTCGACCGCGCCGGCGTCACGTCGGACGCCGCGATCGCCATCGTGCTGACGGCCGCCTTCAGCATCGGCGTGATCGTCGTCTCGAAGAGCAGCGACTACGCGGGTGAGCTCGAGGCGCTGCTGTTCGGTCGGGTGCTCACGATTCCGCCCGACCAGGTGCTGCCGCTGGTCGCGGTGAGCGGCGTCGCGCTCGTCGCGGTCGTGGTCACGCTCAAGCAGCAGCTCTTCAGGGCCTTCGACGCCCGGGGGAGTCGCGCTGCGGGAGATTCGGCGCTCGTGCTCGACCTCGTGCTCAACGCGGCGATCGCACTCGTGGTCGTGGCCGCAGCCAGCACGGTCGGCACGCTGCTCGTGCTCGCCCTGCTCATCGTGCCGGGGGCGGTGGCGCGGCTCGTGACGATGCGACTGTGGTGGCTGTTCCCGGTCGCTGCCGGCTTCGCCGCAGTGGCGGCATGGCTCGGGCTGGCGGCCGGATTCGCCGTGTCGGTCGGTGCCGGCGTCGACGTGCCGGCCGGGGCGACGATCGTCGCCGTGTTCGTGCTCGGGTACGCGCTCGTACTGGCGGTCGCGCAAGTGGCCGGATGGGTGCGGGGGAGCGGGGTCGGGCGGTCGGGCTTCGAGCCGCTTCCTCCTGCGTCGGATGCTCCTCGGCCAGCGCGGACAGGGGCGCGCCGTCCTGCGGCGCCGCTCGAGCACGCCGCGCGTGCGAGGCGAGCCGGGGAGGAGCGCTGATGGGCTACTTCGAGCGGGCGCTGCTCGCCGCCATCGTCATCGGCGTGGGCGCAGGATTCGTCGGGGCGCTCGTCGTGCTGCGCAAGCGCACCTTCTTCGCGCAGGCCCTCACCCACGGCACCTATCCCGGCGCAGTCGCCGCGGCGGCCCTCGGGGTGAGCGTGCCCGCCGGTGCGGCCGTGGCCTCGATCGTGCTCGTGGCGGTCATGGCCGGCATCGCCCGTGTCCGCCGGCAGGGTGCCCAAGTCGCCGCCGGCATCGTGCTCACCGGCGGTTTCGCGGCCGGCGCCCTGCTGCAGGCCCTCCTCCCGGGCCTCCCGGTGCGCGCCGAGAGCCTGCTCGTCGGCTCGATCCTGACGGTGAGCGACGGAGACATTCTGCTCGCGGCATGTGTGGCAGCGGTCGCGATAGCGGTGGTCGCGCTCATCGGCAAGGAGATCGCGTTCTCGACCTTCGATCCGGCGGGGTTCCGCGCGATGGGCTACCGCGAATGGCCGATCGAGCTCGTCGTGCTCGGCCTCACCGCGGCCTCGGTCGTGAGCTCGCTCCCCGCCGTCGGCGCGATCCTCGCGATCGCGCTCATCGCGGCACCCGCGGCGGCCGCGCGGCTCGTGGCCGGTTCGTTCCGCGGCGTGCTCCTGGCGGCGCCCGTGATCGGCGCGGCGTCGGGCGTCATCGGCGTCCTCGCCTCCCGCATGTTCGCGGTCGCGGCCGGCCCGGCGATCGCGCTCGCGGCGACCGCGTTCTTCCTGCTCGCGCTGGGGATCTCCAAGCTCCGCGCGCTACCGTTGAAGCGGACCGACATCCCCGTCGAGACCGCGGAGGGCGCACGGATCGCATGATGAAACGCAACACCTGGCAGCGCGAGGCCGTGCGCGAGGCCCTCGACACGACCGAGGGGTTCATCAGCGCGCAGGCGCTGCATTCGGCGCTGCACGCGAGCGGTTCGCCGATCGGGCTCGCGACGGTCTATCGCGCGCTCGGCGACCTCGCCTCGAGCGGCGAGGCCGACTCGCTGCAGTCGCCCGACGGCGAGGCGCTGTACCGCGCCTGCTCGACCGCGGGCCACCATCACCACCTCATCTGCCGCAACTGCGGGCTCACGGTCGAGATCGAAGCCACCGAGGTCGAGGCCTGGGCCAAGGGCATCGCCGCCGAGCACGGGTTCACCGAGGCCGCGCACGTCGTCGACGTGTTCGGGCTCTGCGCCGACTGCACGCGACCCGCGGCGACGACGGAAAGCCCTGATCGAGCCGGTTAAAACCGTGCTCGGTTTGGGTTCCGCCACGAACCTCGTTACGGTGGGGTGCGGTCCTGCAAGACCGTCCGCCCAGTCCGCGGTTCGATATTCCCGAACGGGAATCATCGGAACGTATGGTTCGGCGGCGAGGCATCCGGCCCCGATGGCCGACTGCGACGAAGCCCTGTTTCGCCCGGCGCCCCCATGATGCGCCCGGCTTGAGTGCCGGGCTTCCGACTCGCCGTCAACCCGGCCGTGACCCAGGAGTTCGGCGCGCCCGGACTCGACCGCGAAACGCCCGGCGTTCGCGGTGATCGGCGCGCGCCCTCGGGGAGCCAGACCATGTCAGACACGACCGCACTCGAAGTGCGCCACCTCACCAAGTTCTTCGGCCGGAAGCCGCGCGAAGCACTGCAGCGACTGCGGCAGGGCGCCGGGCGCGACGAACTCGCGCCGCTCGGCACCGCCGCGGTCATCGACGCCGACTTCGACGTGCGGCGAGGTGAGATCTTCGTCGTGATGGGCCTCTCGGGCTCGGGCAAGTCGACGCTCATCCGCATGCTCAACGGGCTGGTCGAGCCGACCGACGGCACCGTCACCGTGATGGGGGAGCAGATCACCGGCGTGGCCCCGAAGCGACTGCGCGCCGTGCGCCGCCGCCGGGTGTCGATGGTCTTCCAGCACTTCGCCCTGCTGCCGCATCGCACGGTGCTCGAGAACGCCGCCTACGGCCTCGAGATCCAGGGCGTGCCGCCGGCCGAGCGCCGGGCCCGCGCCGAACGCATCCTCGAGCGCGTCGGCCTCGGCGGCTGGAGCGACACGCTTCCCTCGGCGCTCTCGGGCGGCATGCAGCAGCGCGTCGGCCTCGCCCGCGCCCTCGCCGCCGACACGGACATCCTGCTCATGGACGAGGCGTTCTCGGCGCTCGACCCGCTCATCCGGCGCGAGATGCAGGAGCAGCTCGTCGAACTCCAGCAGGAGCTCGGCAAGACCATCGTGTTCATCACGCACGACCTGAACGAGGCGATGTTCCTCGGCGACCGCATCGCGATGATGCGCGACGGCCGGGTGGTGCAGATCGGCACCGCCGAGGAGATCCTCACCGATCCGGCCGACGACTACGTCGCCCACTTCGTGCAGGACGTCGACCGGGCGCGCGTGCTCACCGCGGGCAACGTCATGGAGGCGCCGCGCGCGGTCGCGACCGCCTCGGCCGGTCCGCGTGCCGCACTGCGCACGATGCGCGACCTGCAGACCTCCATGGTCTTCGTCGTCGGAAACGGCCGGCGCCTGCTCGGCGTCGCGCACGACCGCGACGTGTTGCGCCTCGTGCAGCGAGGCGAGCGGGACCTCGGCCTCGCGATCAGCGACGACCATCCGGTCGTGGGCGTCGACGAGCACCTCGCCGAACTGCTCGGCAGCGCCGTCGAGAGCCAGCTCCCGCTCGCGGTCGTGGACGGCGAGGGACGCCTCCTCGGCGCCGTGCCCAGGGTGACCCTGCTCGCCGCGCTCGGTAACGTCAGCACGGACACCGCCGAGCAGGTGATCATCGACACGCCGGCCACGATCTCGGTCGACGTCATCACCGAGACCCTGCACCGCACCGCGGGTGCGGAGGCGGCGGTCGCCGACGCGCCGCCGGTCGAGACGGTGCCGGCGGAGACGGTGCCGGCCGACGCATCGCCCGTCGTGGTTGCGGGGGAGGGGAGCCTGGCATGACCGAGTTCCGCCTTCCGCTCGGCGAGTGGGTCGCCGCGTTCATCGATTTCATCACCGAGGTGCTCGGCGGGTTCTTCCGCGTCGTCCGCGATGTCTTCGCCGGCTTCTACGACCTCGTCGAGTTCGTGCTGCAGACGCCGCCGTTCTGGGCCGTCGTCATCGCCCTCGCCGCGGTCGCGTGGTTCGCGAAGGGCTGGAAGCTCGCCGTCGGCACCGCCGTCGGCCTCCTCGTGATCGTCGGCGTCGACCAATGGGACAACGCGATGGCGACCCTCGCCCTCGTGCTTGTCGCGAGCGCGATCGCCGTCGTCGTGGCGATCCCGGTCGGCGTGCTCGCCGCCCGTTCCGACGGGGCGTCGCGCGTCATCCGGCCGATCCTCGACTTCATGCAGACGATGCCCGCGATGGTGTACCTGATCCCGGCGCTCATCCTGTTCCGCGTCGGCGTCGTGCCGGGCATCGTCGCGACGATCATCTTCGCCATGGCCCCCGGGGTGCGCCTCACCGAGCTCGGCATCCGCGGTGTCGACCGCGAGGTGGTCGAGGCGGGGCACGCCTTCGGCTCGTCGCCGTGGCGCATCCTCCGCCAGATCCAGCTCCCGCTCGCGATGCCGAGCATCATGGCCGGCGTCAACCAGGTCATCATGCTGTCGCTGTCGATGGTCGTCATCGCCGGCATGGTCGGCGCGGGCGGACTCGGCGGCGACGTCGTGCAGTCGCTCACGCGCATCGACGTCGGACTCGGATTCGAGGCGGGCATCTCCGTCGTGGTCCTCGCGATCATCCTCGATCGCATCACCGGAGCGCTCGGAGCCCCACGGACCCGGCGCCCGCGCCGGCAGCGAGGGGATGCCTCGGCGCCGACGAGGCACGCGTCGGGCGACGCGGGCCGCGGCCCCGGGCAGCCCGAGCCCGTCGCGGCGGGCGCCCGCGCCGAGGCATCCGCCCCGACCGACTGACCGGCCTCGCTCGAGCCGCGACCGAAGCGTCGCATCGAGGCGGGCCGCCGTCTCGACACGGGTCCTCCTGCGTCGAGCGCCGCCCGGCCGACGGCGCTCCCATCGACCTCACCCCGACCCGCGACCCTGCTCGCGGAGGAAAGGAAGCACCATGAAGCACCGCACCATCACGGGGGCGCTCGCCCTCGGCGCCGTCGCAGCCCTCGCCCTCAGCGGCTGCGCGACCTCCGCAGAGGCGGAGACGCTCGACAACGGCGACCGCAAGGACGTCACGATCGCCGTGTTCAACGGCTGGGACGAGGGCATCGCCGCGAGCGAGCTGTGGAAGGCCGTGCTCACCGAGCAGGGCTACGACGTCACCCTCGAGTACGCCGACCCGGCGCCCGTCTACTCGGGCCTCACGACCGACGACTACGACGTCACCCTCGACACGTGGCTGCCGATCACGCACGCCGACTACATCGAGCAGTACGGCGACGACCTCGTCGACCTCGGCGCCTGGAACGAGGACGCGAAGCTCACCATCGCGGTGAACGAGGACGCGCCGGTCGACTCGCTCGACGAGCTCGCCGCGAACGCCGACCTGTTCGGCAACCGGCTCGTCGGCATCGAGCCGGGGTCGGGCCTCAACCGGGTGACGGAGGACGAGGTCATCCCGACCTACGGCCTCGAGAAGGTCGAGTACCTCACGAGCTCGACGCCTGCGATGCTCTCCGAGCTCACGGCTGCGACCAAGGCCGGCGAGAACATCGCCGTCACCCTGTGGCGTCCGCACTGGGCGTACGACGCGTTCCCGCTCAAGGACCTCGAGGACCCCGAGGGCGCGCTCGGCGACGCCGAGGGCATCCACGCGTTCGGCGGCAAGAGCTTCGAGGCGAGCTTCCCGACGCTGAGCGGCTGGCTCGAGGACTTCGAGATGGACAGCGAGCTGCTCTTCTCGCTCGAGAACGCCATGTTCAACGAGGCCGACACCGACGACTACGGGCCCGTCGTCGAGCAGTGGATCGCCGACAACCAGGAGTACGTCGACGGGCTCACCGAGTAGGGGAGCGGACTCCGCCGACACGACACGGCGGGTGGTGGATGCCTCGCGGCGTCCGTCACCCGCCGTCGTCATGTCGGCGCGTCATCCGGACGGGAGCGTCATCACCCCCGAACGATGGTCATCGCCGTCGCGCGGTTCATGCGATCTGCGTGACACGGCCGCCGCCCGCCGAGGTCTAGCATCGCGATCGGATGCGACGTTCGGGGGAACGGCTCCTCTCGCTCGCGCACCTCGGCGATGCCCCGACGGCATCGCGCACGGCAACGCATGGAGGGATGACGATGACCGAGCAGTCCGACAACGAGTACACCCCGAGGTTCGCGCGGCCGGGGGAGGCGACGGTCACCACGGGGCACCGCATCCCCGAGAACGAGTCGCTGCCGCAGACGGCGTACCAGATCATCCGCGACGAGGTCATGCTCGACGGCAACGCCCGGCTGAACCTCGCGACCTTCGTCACGACGTGGATGGACGACGAGGCCAGGGCGCTGTACACCGAGGCGTTCGACAAGAACATGATCGACAAGGACGAGTACCCGCAGACCGCGGCGATCGAGGAGAAGTGCTGGCGCATGCTTGCCGACCTCTGGCACTCGCCCGACCCCGACGGCACGATCGGCACGTCGACCATCGGCTCGTCGGAGGCGGCGATGCTCGGCGGCCTCGCGATGAAGCGCCGCTGGCAGCAGGCCCGCCGCGCCGCCGGCAAGGACGCCTCCAAGCCGAACATGATCATGTCGAGCGCCGTGCAGGTCTGCTGGGAGAAGTTCTGCAACTACTTCGACGTCGAGCCGCGCTACGTGCCGGTGAGCGACGAGTACCCGATGCTCGACGGCGCCCAGCTCGAGGAGTATGTCGACGAGAACACGATCGGCGTCGTCGTGATCATGGGCGTCACCTACACGGGCGCGTACGAGCCGGTCAAGCAGATCTCGGAGGCGCTCGACGCGCTGCAGGCGAAGACCGGGCTCGACGTGCCGATCCACGTCGACGGCGCGTCGGGTGCGATGATCGCGCCGTTCATCCAGCCCGACCTCGAGTGGGACTTCCGGCTGCCGCGCGTGCACTCGATCAACACCTCGGGTCACAAGTACGGCCTCGTCTACCCCGGCCTCGGCTGGGTCGTCTGGCGCACCGCCGACGTGCTGCCCGACGACCTCATCTTCCGGGTGAGCTACCTCGGCGGCTCGATGCCGACGCTCGCGCTCAACTTCTCGCGTCCAGGGGCGCAGGTGCTCCTGCAGTACTTCCTCTTCCTGCGGCTCGGCGTCAAGGGCTATGCCGCGGTGCAACAGGCCTCGCAGGACGTCGCCGTGTACCTCTCCAAGGGCATCGCGGAGATCGGCGCCTTCGACCTGATCAGCGACGGCACCGACATCCCCGTCTTCGCCTGGCGGCTCAAGCCGGGGCACACCGACAACTGGAACCTGTACCACCTGCAGGACCGCCTGCGGCAGAAGGGATGGCTCGTGCCCGCCTACCCGCTGCCCGACAACATGGCCGACCGCACGGTGCAGCGCATCGTCGTCCGCAACGGACTCAGCATGGACCTCGCCACGGATCTGCTCCGCGACATCCAGTCCGAGACCGCCTACCTCGACCAGCTCGAATCGCCGATGCCCGTCGAGGGCAACCGTCCGGCTTTCCACCACTAGGAGGCGACTGAGATGACCAAGCAGGCGACCGAGTCGCCGCGGCTCGGAAAGAACCACCCGCTTGCGCCGAAGACGGCGCACACGGCATTCCTCGGTGCCGGCCAGCTGGCCCTGCTCACCCTCGTCGTGGTCGCGAGCCTGCGCTCGCTGCCGGCGATGGCGGTCTACGGGCTCGGCAGCGTGACCCTGTACATCATCCCGGCCATCTTCTTCCTCATCCCCACCGCGCTCGTCGCGGCGGAGCTCGCGACGGGGTGGAAGGGCGGCGTCTACGTCTGGGTGCGGGAGGCCTTCGGCAATCGATGGGGCTTCACCGCAGTCTGGCTGCAGTGGATCCAGAACGTGGTCTGGTACCCGACGCAGATCGCCTTCATCGCGGCGGCGATCGCGTTCGTCTTCATGGATCCGTCGCTCGCGAACTCGGGCCTCTACACGGCGATCATCATCCTGGTGCTGTACTGGGGGTCGACGCTCATCGCCCTCCGCGGCGGCAACCTGTTCGCGAAGCTCGGGTCGTGGGGCGGCATCCTCGGAACGCTCTTCCCGGCCGCGCTGCTCATCGTGTTCGGCTTCATCTGGCTGGGCACGGGCGAGCCGAGCGAGGTGCCGCTCGGGGCGGCGAACATGATCCCGCCGTTCACGGGCATCGCGTCGATCGTGCTGATCGTCTCGAACATCCTCGCCTACGCGGGCATGGAGGTGAACGCCGTGCACGTGAACCAGATGAAGGACCCCGGCCGCGGCTACCCCAAGTCGATCCTGCTCGCATCGGTGCTGATCCTCGCGGTCTTCATCCTGCCGACGATCGCGATCGCGATCGCCGTGCCGAACAAGGACCTGGGGCTCACGAACGGCATCATGCTCGCGTTCCAGGAGTACTTCGACACGTTCGGCATGTCGTGGGCGACGCCCGTCATCTCGGCGCTCATCGCGGCGGGTGCGCTCGCCTCGGTGCTCACCTGGATCGCCGGTCCGTCGAAGGGCCTGCTCGCCGCCGCCGAGTCGGGGCTGCTGCCGCGCGGACTCCAGAAGCGCAACAAGGAGGGCGTGCAGTCGGGCATCCTGATGCTGCAGGGCACGATCGTGACGCTGCTCGCGGCGATGTTCATCTTCATCCCCAACGTGAACTCGGCGTTCATCGCGCTCGTCGACATGGCCGCGGCGCTCTACCTGATCATGTACATGCTCATGTTCGCCGCCGCGATCCGGCTGCGCCGCAAGGAGCCCGACGTCAAGCGCGCCTACCGCGTGCCGGCGATGGGGTTCATCGCGGGCGTCGGGTTCCTGGGATGCCTCGCCGCCTTCTGCCTCGCGTTCATCCCGCCGAGCGGCTTCGACTCGATGTCGGCCGGCATGTACGCGCTGGTGGTGCTCGGCGTCATCCTGCTGCTGGGAGTGCCGCCGCTGCTCTTCTACGCGTTCCGCCGCCCCTCCTGGGACCTGCGGTCCGACGAGGAGAAGGCCATGCGCGGCACCCATCAGGAGGACGAGGGGGCACCGGCCGCCTCGGCCGCCTCGACCGCACCGTCGGGCGACGCCGCGACGAGCGGCTGAGCGCGCCCGTCGAACGGCCCACGGGAGCATCCCGTGGGCCGTTCGGCACCCCACCCGATCACAACATCGCAGCGACAGAAAGGCCGTCATGCTCTTCGACATGAGCGCCACCCCGATCACGTTCGGCGACTTCGTCTGGACCGGTGACTTCACGACGATCGACCTGATCGCCGCGACGACGAACGCCCTCAACGGCGCGCTGCTCGCGCGCCGTCCCGATCACTACCGCAACTACACGATCGTCGGCATCCTCCTGATGGCGCTCGTCGGCGGCATCGGCGGCGGCGTCGCTCGCGACGTGCTGCTCGGCGACGTGCCGTCGGCGCTCACCAACCCGGCGTACATCCTGCTCTGCCTCGTCGCGGGACTCATCGGGTACGCGCTCGCCTTCAAGGGCGGGCAGCTGTTCCGCGAGGGACTGTTCCAGTTCATGACCTCGTTCTCGCTGCCCTGGTACGCGATCGTCGGGGCGCAGAAGGCGGTCGAGGCGGGGCTGCCCATCCTCGGCGCACTCGCGCTCGCCGTGGTCGGCCCGACCGCCGGGCGCTACTTCATCGACGTTACGAGCGGGGTGCCGCCGAAGCAGTTCATCCGCGGCGAGTGGTTCGTCGGCATCGCGGCGCTCACCGGGCTCGTGTGGATCGTCTGCGACGCGTTCGGCCTGAACACGTGGCTCGCGACCGGGATCGCCTTCATCATCGGATTCACCCTGCGCGTGCTCGCGCTCTACCTCGGCTGGGAGGAGCCGCTCGCGAGGGAGCCGAAGGGCGTCTACCAGCACAGCAACGGGCGACCGCTGCTCGGCCGCAAGCTCGCGGGCAAGTCGGTGCGCGAGATGCGCGACCTCGGCCTGGTCGTCGAGACGGCGGCGCCGGCCGGTGCCGACGGCGGTGCTCCGGGCGATGCGAAGTAGCCCGAGGATCGCCCCGGCGGGGCGGATGGGCCAAGATGAGGGCATGGCACGCGATGCGCCGTCACCGGATCGGCCGGCCCGCCCGACCCCGCAGGGCGATCGTCGCCTGCGCCGCGAGGCGTGGGGCTTCGCGCTCGGGTCGATCTGCTTCTTCGTCGGCCCGCTGCCGGCGTACGCCGCGTGGGCGGGCGACGTCGGCGTCGCGGTCACCTTCTTCATCGGGTCGCTGCTGTTCACGACCGCGGGATTCATCCAGCTGAGCCTGAGCGGGCGCCGCCCGCCTCGGAGGGGCATGAACGCCGCCGACCGGGCCGACTGGTTCGCCGCGGCGATCCAGTTCGTCGGCACGCTCTTCTTCAACGTGAGCACCGGGTCGGCGCTCGTCGCGGCGGTGCAGCATCCCGATGCGGTCGGCGTCGGTTGGCGGCCCGACGCACTCGGCTCGATCGCGTTCCTCGTCTCGAGCGGCCTCGCGGTCGTCGCGACGAGGGACCGCGGGCGGCTCTGGGACCGCGACGCGCGCACCTGGCACGGCACGGGCCTCAACCTGCTCGGCTCGATCGCCTTCGGCGTCTCGGCGGTCGCCGCCTACGTCGTCCCGACGACCGGCGATCTCGTGAGTCTGTTCTGGACGAACCTCGGCACGGTGATCGGCGCGCTCTGCTTCTTCATCGCGGCCGTGCTGTCGCGACGCACGGTGCTCCGCGAGGAGCACGAGGCGGCCGCCGCCTCCTGATCCGGCTCCGCCGGCCGGAATTCGGTCGCGACCGGGGCGTCTGGTAAGCTGGCTCGTTGGCTGGGTACTTCCACTACCCAGACCGCGACAATCCCACGCAGATCACCGCGAGAAATCGCGCGATTCGGCGTGTGAGCGTCAGCAGACAAGAGACCTTGGGAGGGGCATCGCCCCTCGGTATTGGAGGAAACCAATGGCAGCAGTGTGCCAGGTGACCGGCGCCGTTCCCGGCTTCGGTCACAACATCTCGCACTCGCACCGCCGGACGAAGCGCCGCTTCGACCCGAACGTGCAGAAGAAGACGTACTACGTGCCGTCGCTTCGTCGGAACATCACGATCAACGTGTCCGCCAAGGGCATCAAGGTCATCGACGCCCGTGGCATCGAGGCCGTCGTTCGTGACATGCAGGCTCGTGGGGTGAAGATCTGATGGCGAAGCAGCAGGACATCCGTCCCATCATCAAGCTCCGTTCGACGGCCGGCACCGGGTACACCTACGTGACCCGCAAGAACCGTCGCAACAACCCCGACCGCCTCGTGCTCAAGAAGTACGACCCCGTGGTGCGCAAGCACGTCGACTTCCGAGAGGAGCGCTAAGACATGGCGAAGAAGAGCAAGATCGCGCGCAACGAGCAGCGCAAGGTGATCGTCGACCGTTACGCGGCGAAGCGCCTCGAGCTGAAGAAGGCGCTCGTCGACCCGAACGGCACCGACGAGAGCCGCGAGGCCGCCCGCGTCGGCCTGCAGAAGCTTCCCCGCAACGCCTCGCCGGTGCGCGTGCGTTCGCGTGACGCCATCGACGGTCGCCCCCGCGGCAACCTCTCGAAGTTCGGCATCTCGCGTGTCCGCTTCCGTGACATGGCGCACCGCGGCGAACTGCCCGGCATCACCAAGTCGAGCTGGTAAGCAGTAGCTTCACGCTTCACGAAGAGGGGCGCTCCGGATTCTCCGGGGCGCCCCTCTTCTGTCGTCTCCGCCGTCGCGGGAGGGGTACACGAGGTGCCCGGCGACGGGGGACTCCCCGTGCGGGTGCCACCACCACGGGGGCCTGCCGGGGCGAGCCGACCGGCCCCTAGCGTTGACGGACCGCACGCATGCGTGCGCATGCGATCACCGACGAGAGAGGGCAGCCCGATGAAGCGCTGGAGTGGATGGGGCGGATCGATCGCCGGGGCGGCCACGGCCGCCGTGCTCGTACTGGGCGGCGGCGCGATCGCGTACGCCGACGACATCGAGCCCATCGTCACCGTCGACGACCTGGTGGTGTCGACGCCGGTCGTGGACCTCGGCGTGCTCGGCTGCGGTACGAGCAAGGACATCGTGGTGAAGCTCAACCTCGACCGGGGCGGGGCCGGCGCCGCGACGATCTTCGAGAACGGTGCCGACATCGCCTTCTCGCGCACCTCGCAGACGAACGTCGAAGCGTCGCAGCCTTCGCCGACGACCATCACGCTCCCCGGCGACTGGGCGACCCTCGACCAGAACTCGACCGTCGACAGCGCGCAGACCAGTTCGACGATCACGGTGGCGGCCGGCGACACGAACGGCCCGGCCACCGGATCGGTCGGCTACCGGGCGACCGGGAAGGTGCTCAACGGGGACACGAAGCACCGGGACGCCACCGTGTCGGTGAGCTGGACGGTCGAGAACTGCGGCGGCGTCGACCCCGTCGACGTGACGGGCCCGGTCGTGGTGCTGACGTGCCCGACCGATCCGATCCCACGTGGTGCGGCCGCCGAGGCGACGTGGACGGCGACCGACGAGGCGGGCGGTTCGGGCGTGGCCGAGGGCTACGAGGGCGGGACGTTCGCGCTCGACACGGCGACGCTCGGCGAGCACACGTTCAACGCTCCAGCGGGCACCGCGGTCGACGATGCGGGCAACCCGTCCGCCGAGGCATCCTGCACGTACACCGTGGTCGACGTGACGCCGCCCGTCGTCCTGTTGGCCTGCCCGACCGGTCCGGTGCTGCTCGGCGCGGTCGCCGAGGCGACGTGGACGGCGACCGACGAGGCGGGCGGTTCGGGCGTGGCCGAGGGCTACGAGAGCGGTTCGATCGCGCTCGACACCTCGAGCGTCGGTACGAAGACGGCGACGGCGGCCGAGGGCGCGGCCCGCGACAACGCCGGCAACCCGTCGGCCGCGGTGTCGTGCGAGTACTCGGTGATCTACGACTTCGCCGGGTTCTTCCGCCCGGTCGACATGGGCGGTGTGGTCAACTCGGTCAAGGCGGGCAGCGCCGTGCCGATGAAGTTCAGCCTCGACGGCGACCAGGGCCTCGACATCATCGCGGCCGGCTACCCGAGGGCGACGTTCACGTCGTGCGACGCGAATGCACCGGTCGACGCGGTCGAGTCGACGGTCACCGCGGGCGGCAGCAGCCTGACCTACGACCCGGTCGCCGGGCAGTACGTCTATGTCTGGAAGACCGACAAGAGCTGGGCCGGCAGGTGCGGCACGTTCGAGCTGAAGCTCGACGACGGGGTGACCCGCACGGCGAAGTTCAAGTTCCTGAAGTAGACCGAACAGCCTCCAAGCTCCCGACACGCCGTGGGAATTCGTCCGAGAGGGCCGGAAGTCCGCGGGATTCCGCGGATCTCTGTTACATTCGAGGCGGCCTGATCGGCCACGGGGGCATCAGAGGATCGTCTCCGAGTTCTTCAACTCAATGCTGTTGCATACAGCGAACGTCCGAGGAGGACATTCAATGGCTGACAAGTCGCTGAACAAGACCGAGCTCGTCGCGAAGATCGCTGCGTCGACCGGCCAGAGCCAGGCCACCGTCGACGCCGTGCTCGGCGGTCTGTTCGACGCGCTCGCCGACTCCGTGGGCTCGGGCACCAAGGTCTCCATCCCGGGCTGGCTCGCCGTCGAGCGCACGCACCGCGCTGCGCGCACCGGCCGCAACCCGCAGACGGGCGCGACCATCGAGATCCCGGCCGGCTACTCGGTCAAGGTCTCGGCCGGTTCGAAGCTCAAGGCTGCTGCCAAGTAACCAGAGCCTTCCCGGAGGGGCGCACGGCGAGAGCCGTGCGCCCCTCCGTCGTTCCGGGGGCACGTGGAGGCCTCGGACGGCGCATCCACGAGGCATCCAGTCACCGCCGTCTAGGCTGGTTCGGTGCCCCGCTCCGTCCGCGTGCTCGGCCCTGCCGTGCTCATCGCCGTCGCCCTCGCCGCGACGTTCCTCGCGCTCGCCTACGGCGGTGGCGCCGACGAGCAGCTGATCCAGGACCCCGGGCCGATCGCCCGCTACGGGGTGCCCGTCGCGAAGCTGTTCGTGAACCTCGGTGCCGCGGGCATGATCGGCGCGCTCGCGCTCGCCGTGTGGGCGCTGAGCCCGAAGCGCCGCGAGTTCGACCTCGCGCTCGACGTCGCCGCAGCGTCGGCCGCGGTCATGACGGTCGCGAGCGCGGCGACGGGTCTGTTCACGTTCGTGCTCGTCACGGCCGTGCCGTTCGACCTCAGCGACGCGTTCGGTCAGAAGCTCGGGCAGTTCGTCACCACCATCGGACTCGGCCAGGCGTGGCTCATCACGACCCTCGTCGCGGCGACCGTCACCGTGCTGTGCTTCGCCGTGCGCAACCACACCGCCCTCGTCTTCGTGACGGTGCTCGCGGTCGCGTCGCTCGTGCCGATGGCGCAGCAGGGCCACGCGGCGGGCGCGGCCGGCCATGCCGCGGCGGTCACGAGCCTCGGCCTGCACCTCGTGTTCGTCGCGGTGTGGCTCGGCGGGCTGCTCACGATCGTGCTGCTGAGGCGCGAGCTCGGTGCGAAGCGACTGCCCGTCGTGCTGGCCCGGTACTCGACCGTCGCGCTCATCTGCTTCATCGTCGTCGCGATCTCGGGCTACGCGAGCGCGGCGCTGCGCATCGGCACGTGGGACCAGCTCATGACGCAGTACGGCGTGCTCGTGCTCGTGAAGGTGGGGGTGCTCATCGCCCTCGGGTGCTTCGGTGCGATGTACCGCCGGTTCCTGATCGGGCGGATGTCGCGGGGCGATGCCGCTCGATCGACGGGGAACTTCTGGTGGCTCGTGGTGGCCGAGCTGGCGTTCATGGGCATCGCATCGGGTGTCGCGGCGGCGCTCGCGCGCACTGCGACCCCGGTTTCGGAGGAGGCGGGCGAGCTCGCCCGCACGCCTGCCGAGATCCTCACGGGCACGCCGTTGCCGCCGTGGCCCGAGACCTTCCGGTACTTCACCGAGTGGAACCCCGACCTCATCTGGCTCCTCGCCTGCGGGTTCGGCATCTTCTTCTATCTCGCGGGCGTCGTCCGGCTGCGAAAGCGGGGCGACAAGTGGCCCGTCTACCGCGCGGTGCTCTGGGTGTCGGGCCTGCTGCTGCTCGCCTACGTCACGAACGGCGGCGTCAACGTCTACGAGCAGTACCTGTTCTCGGCGCACATGCTCGGGCACATGGCCCTGACGATGGCGGTGCCCGTGCTGCTCGTGCCGGGCGCCCCGGTCACGCTCGCGGCCAGGGCGATCAAGCCCCGCAAGGACGGCTCGCGCGGCGGCCGCGAGTGGATCCTGCTCGCGGTGCACTCGAAGTTCGCCTCGATCATCGCGAACCCGATCGTCGCGGCCGTGCTCTTCGCCGGGTCGCTGTGGGTGTTCTACTACTCGCCGCTGTTCCGCTGGACGATGCTCGACCACATCGGGCACGAGTGGATGGTCGCGCACTTCCTGATCACCGGCTACCTGTTCGTGCAGTCGCTCATCGGCATCGACCCCGTGCCCTACCGCCTGCCGTACCCGTTCCGGCTGCTGCTGCTGCTCGGCACGATGGCCTTCCACGCGTTCTTCGGACTCGCGATCATGTCGGGCACCGGGCTCATGCTCGCCGACTGGTACGGCGCGATGGGCTGGGGCACCGACGCGCTCACCGATCAGCAGCTCGGCGGCGGCATCGCGTGGTCGATCGGCGAGATCCCGACCGTCGCGCTCGCGATCACGGTCGCGTTCCAGTGGTCGCGCAGCGACGAGAAGGAGTCGAAGCGCCGAGACCGCCACGCCGACCGCACGGGCGACGCCGAGCTCGAGGCCTACAACGCACGGCTCGCGGCCATCGCCGAGCACGACAAGAGCTCCGCAGGTTGAGGCCGGCGGTCGGGGCGGAGCCTACTTGAGCTGGATCGCGATCGACCCGTCGGGACGGATCGTCGCCGCGAGCGCGAGGTTGAACGAACGGTCCTCCTCGAGCGTGTAGTAGTGCCCGTCGAAGAGGTCCTGCACCTCGACGGAGATGTGCGCGACGCCCTCGGTCGGAGGCATGTCGAACGAGGTCTCGCCGGCGGTGAGCGTGACCTGCGGCGTCGTCACGATGCTCCACTGCGGCTCGCTCGTGACCCGGTCGTCGACCTCGATGCCGAACGGGCAGTCGGCCGGCTGCAGCACGGGCTGCTCGGCGCACGCCGCGAGGTACTCGTCGACCTTCGTCTGCACCCGCTCGACGAACGCGGCCGTCGGCTGGGCGTCGACCGTCACGGCGACCTGCTCGCCCGCGTCGACCGGCACGAGCACGGGAGCGGCCGCGAGCAGCGTCGACTCGTAGTGGAACTGGTACACCGCCGGTGCGATCGCGAGGTAGGGCGTGACCTGCGTGAAGCTCGCGAGCTCCTCGGGCGGCTTCGTCGCCCGGGCGTCGAGCGTGAGCGTTCCCACCGTGAACAGCGGGTTGTGCGCCGCGGTCACCTCGACGACGGCGAGGGGGCTGTCGGCGAACTCCCACCGGTTGAGCAGCCCGTACAGCGGGTCGATGGGGCGCACCTCGAACGTCGACTCGGCGATCTCGGTGTCGAGCCGGTAGCTCGCCGTCACCGAATGGCTGCCGTCGGCGTTGGCCACGTCGCTCACGATCGAGACGTCTTCGGGGCCCGATTCGACGACCCCCGAGCGCAGCATCGCCGTCGAGATGTCGGCCGGAAGGCCGAGGGCCTCGAGCTCCTCGGCATCGAGGGCGACGCCGGGCGTCGCGGCCGCCGTGCCGATGTCGTCGTCGGCGATCGCCTCGAGATACCGTTCGACGAAGCTCGACGCGCCGTACAGCGACTGGTTCAGGCCGCCGAGTGCGGCGAGGAACGCGCCGATGAGCACGACGGTGAGCCCGCCCCATGCGATCAGCGCGCGCGCGGGGATGCGCCGCCGCTCACCGCCCGCATTCCCCACGCGCCCAAGTCTAAGGTCGCGCGTCGCGCCAACCTGAGGATCTCCACAGGCCGCGCGGGGATGCCGGGGCGCGGGGTCTCGAGACGGTCGCTCCGCCCCCTCTTCGACCCTCGGATACGACGGTGGCCGCACTGCCTCGTCAACCCCTGGGTGTGGTTACAGTGGGAGCGCCGGGCGATGCGCCCGTGCGGCGCCCGCCCCGAGCCGTCCGCCCCGCCCATCGAAAGACCTGCCGTGCAGAACGTGACCCTCTCCCGTGAGCAGTCCGCGGTGTTCCAGGCGATCGAGGACACGCGCGAGCACGTGTTCGTGACGGGTCGCGCGGGCACCGGCAAGTCGACCCTGCTGAACCACCTGAACTGGCACACGAAGAAGCAGATCGTGATCTGCGCGCCGACCGGCGTCGCGGCGCTCAACGTCGGCGGTCAGACGATCCACTCACTGTTCCGGTTGCCGATCGGGGTCATCGCCGACCACGAAATCGACCAGAACGACACCGTGCGCAAGATCCTCAACGCGATGGACACGCTCGTGATCGACGAGGTGTCGATGGTCAACGCCGACCTGATGGATGCGATGGACCGGTCGCTGCGGCAGGCCAGGCAGCGGCCGCTCGAACCCTTCGGCGGTGCCCAGGTCGTGCTGTTCGGCGACCCGTACCAGCTCGCCCCCGTCCCCGGCGACGGCGACGAGCGGGCGTACTTCGCCGACACCTACGACTCGATGTGGTTCTTCGACGCGAGGGTGTGGCGCGAGGCCGACCTGAAGATCTTCGAGCTCGGCGAGATCCACCGTCAGCACGACGACGAGTTCAAGCAGCTGCTCAACGCCGTACGGCACGGACGGGTGACCGCCGAGATGGCCGGCGTGCTCAACGGCGTCGGTGCCCGTCGCCCCGTGCCGGAGCAGGGTGCGATCACGCTCGCGACGACCAACAGCACCGTGAACCGCATCAACGCCACGGCGCTGCACCGGCTGCCCGGCACGTCGAAGGCCAACGAGGCCGAGGTGAACGGCGACTTCGGCGGCCGCGCGTTCCCCGCCGACGAACGGCTCGAGCTCAAGGTCGGCGCACAGGTGATGTTCCTGCGCAACGACACGGCCGTCGGGCCCGACGGGCAGCGCTGGGTGAACGGCACGATCGGCACCATCACCTCGCTGAAGCGCGAGGTGCACGTCGAGATCGGCGGCGAGATCCACGAGGTCGAACCGGTCACCTGGGAGAAGTACCGCTACAGCTGGGACCCGGTGCGCAAGAAGCTCGAGAAGGAGATCGTCGCCGAGTTCACGCAGTTCCCCCTGCGCCTCGCGTGGGCCGTCACGATCCACAAGTCGCAGGGGGCGAGCTACGACGCCGCGATCGTCGACCTCGGCCCCCGCGCGTTCAGCCCCGGCCAGACGTATGTCGCGCTCAGTCGCCTGACCGCGCTCGACGGGCTCTACCTGCAGCGGCCGCTGCGGCCGAGCGACATCATCGTCGATCGCAACGTCGAGCGGTTCATGGCGGGCGCGGCTCGCGAGATCGGTGCCGTCTCGCGCTGAATCGCGACCGATCCGGAACCTTTCGGCCCCCTCCGGACATATCAGTAGCACAGGGGTGCGCTCATCATCACCCCGACGGGGCCCGTCGACCCGGGCGCCGCCGCCTACGCAGGTTACAATTTCTGCGGACACACGGCTTGAGGGGGCACGGTGGCTGACGGTACCGGGGGCAGGCGGCGAACGGCGAGAGCCGTCGCGGCATCGATCGTCGCGCTCGCCGCGGCGCTCGCGCTCTCGGCCTGCACCGGGGGCAGTGTCGACCCATCGAGCCAGTTCGAGCCGGTCGAGGGTTCGTACGACGAGGCGCTCGTCGAGAAGCTGCAGTCGACCCTCGACCAGGCGGTCGCGCTGAGCGGGTCGAGCGGCGGGGTCGCGGGTGTCTGGGCGCCGTGGGCGGGGTCGTGGAGCGGCGCCTCCGGCACCGTCGACTTCGCGGAGAAGTCCCGCCCCGTGACCGTCGACACCGGTTTCCACCTGGCGACCGTGACGAGCGAGATCACGTGCACGATGCTGCTGCGGCTCGCCGAGGCCGGAACCGTCTCGCTCGACGACCAGGTCTCCGAGTACGTCGACCGCGTGCCCGGGCTCGAGGGGATCACCCTCGAACAGCTCTGCCGTCACACGTCGGGCCTCGGCGACTACTACCCCGACCTCGAGCACCAGTTCGTCCAGAACCCCGAGCGCATCTGGTCGCCGAACGAACTGCTGGCGGGCGGGCTCGCCACGAAGCGCTCCGGCACCCCCGGCGACGACTGGTCGTACTCGCGCACCGGCGTGCTGCTGCTGTCGCGCGCGCTCGAGGAGGCGACGGGGCGCACGTGGAGCGAGCTCGCCGAGCAGTACGTGTTCGCGCCGCTCGGCCTCGACGACACGGAGCTGCCCGCTCCCGACGACACCACCCACGCAGGGCTGCTCGGGGCGTACGCGTCGGAATGGGCGGGTGACGAGCCGGTGTGCGACTCGCTCCACGACGACTCGGCGCAGTCGAGTTCGATGGGCGCCGGCGCTGCCGGTGCCGTGTCGACGCTCGCCGACGCGCGCCGACTCAGCGAGGCGTTCGCCACCGGCGCGCTGCTCGACGAGCGCGAGGCCCGCGAGCAGTGGACGACGCAGCCCATCGGCGGCGACGCCCCCGTCTGGTACTCGTACGGGTTCGGCGGCGCCCAGTACGGCCCGCTCCGCGGCACCGCAGGCGAGTCGGCCGGTGCGCTGACCGCCGCGTTCACCGACCCCGAGACGGGGCTCACGGTCGTGATCGCCCTCAACAACTCGACCTCGGGCGCCGACTTCGTGCGCGAGGCGGCGTTCGCGCTCGCGTCCGCCGGCTCGAAGGCGAAGGCCACCGCCGATCACGACCAGCCCCTCGTCGAGCTGCCCTGGTCGTACGATCAGGCGACCGAGAAGATGACCTCGCTCGCGGCATGCCCGCGTGGGCAGCAGGGCGACGACACGACGGAGAAGACGGCGGAGGGCTGATCGCCATGGCCAAGCTCATCACGGGAGCGCTCGCCTCCCTCGACGGCTACATCGTCGACGCGGACGGCGCATTCGACTGGGCCATGCCGAGTGCCGAGGTGCACGCGTTCGTGAACGACCTCGAGCGCCCGATCGGCACCTATCTCTACGGTCGCCGCATGTACGAGGTCATGTCCGCGTGGGAGCGACTCGCCGACGACCCGCGGATCTCCGACGTCGAACGCGACTACGCCTCGATCTGGGGCGACACCGACAAGATCGTCTACTCGTCGAAGCTCGAGCAGGTGACGACCGCGCGCACCCGGCTCGAGCGACGATTCGATGCCGACGAGGTCGCGAGGCTCAAGGCGGCCGCGGAGCGCGACCTGTCGATCTCGGGCCCCCACCTCGCCGCCGAGGCCGTCCGCGCGGGGCTCGTCGACGAGCTCTTCGTCTTCGTGTTCCCCGTCGTCGTCGGCGGGGGCACGCGGCTGCTGCCCGACGGGGTTCGCCTCGACCTCCAGCTCCTCGAGGAGCGCCGATTCGACGAGGTCGTCTACCTGCGGTATCGGCTCCTGGCCTGAACCGGGCCCCGGCCCACGGGTCGATCGGGGCCGATCCGGTCGCGACGTGCTCTGTCGCGGCGACGCGAAGCGGCGTATCGTCAGCCCCGAGGCATCCGTAACCCTCAGGGGAGGTGTGGGACATGTGCCGTTGGCTGGCCTACTCCGGTGAGCCGATCCAGCCCGCAAGGCTGATCCTCGACACCGAGAACTCGCTCGTCGCCCAGTCGCTGAACTCGCCGCTCGGCGCCGAGACGGTCAACGGCGACGGATTCGGCGTCGGCTGGTACCCCGCCGGGGCGACCGTCGGCACCGAGCCGTGGCTGTTCCACAGCATCGAGCCCGCGTGGCACGACGAGAACCTGCGCGAGCTGACCCGGGCGATCGAGAGCCCGCTGTTCTTCGCGCACGTGCGCGCCGCGGCCGGTCCGCCCATCCAGCAGACGAACTGCCACCCGTTCCGGCACGAGAACTGGCTCTTCATGCACAACGGCGGGCTCGCGGGGTTCGCGAGCGTACGGCGCGACCTCATGCTCGCGATCGACGAGTCGTTCTTCCCGCTCATCCGCGGCACGACCGACAGCGAGGTGCTGTTCTACCTCGCGCTCACGCTGGGCCTTCGCGACGACCCGATCGCGGGCATGACGAAGGCGATCCGCAAGGTCGAGGAGGTCGGCCACGCGCACGGCATCGAGTTCCCGATGCAGGGCACCGTCGCGGTCGCCGATGGGGCGACCGTGTGGGCCTTCCGGTACTCGAGCGCCGGACGCACCCGCACGCTGTTCCACTCGGTCGACATGGCGACGCTGCAGCAGATGTACCCCGACTCCGAGCGGCTGCAGGGCTTCGGACGTGCGGCGAGAGTCATCGTGTCGGAGCCGCTCACCGACATGCCCGGCGTGTTCGTCGAGGTACCCGAGGCGACGGTCGCGATCCTCGACGCGGGGCACTACCGGCACGAGACGTTCTTCGCGGAGCCCGAATAGGCCCGAATAGGGCGGATGCCTCTGGCGGCACGCCGGCCGTCGTCGCCGTCGTCGATCCGCCCGGACAGGGATGAGCCGGTCGGCTGGCCCGCTCGTGGCGGGTGCCGACCGGCTCGTCCCTGTCGGAAAGCGACCGGTGTCGCGACGGCACGCGAGCCGCCGCGCGGGTCGTCAGACGCTGCTGTTGCGGCCGGCGATCGCCCGGATCAGCCATGCGATCACCGCGATCGCGAGCAGTACGAGTCCGACCCAGAGCAGGAAGTTCAGCGACTGCACGAGCCCGCCGGTGATGGCGAGAATGATGGCGATGACGACGATGACGATCAAGAGGATGTTCATCTGAGAGTCCCTCCTTCGGGGAACGCCGGGGCCTCTCGGTCGGGCCCCGTACGGTCGAGCCGCGACCCGTCGGGCCGCGACGCTTCCAAACTAGGGACACGAGCGGACGAGCGGCAGGGGGTTGACTTCGCGCGACAGCCGCGGAACCCTTCACGTGATCCGCAGGCCGAGCCATCGCCCGCGCCGGGTGTCAAGCCCTCGCCCCCGTCGCGGGTCGTCGCGACGATGTGGGTATGGGATCGCTCTGGCGCGACGGACTCGACGCGCACGCCGTCGACGAGCTGCCCGAGGACGCCTCGCACGAGGTCCTCGTGGTCGGCGCCGGGCTCGTCGGCCTCACTGTCGCGGTGCGGCTCGCCCAGGCGGGCCGGCGCACGGTGGTGCTCGATGCCGCGGCGCCCGGCGCCCTCACGACGGGGGGCTCGACCGGCAAGGTGACCCTGCTGCAGGGCACGCGGCTCTCGGCCGTGCGCGACCGCAGCTCGCTCGACGTCGCCGCCGCCTACCTGGAGGCGTGCCGCAGCGGCGCCGCGTGGCTGCGGGCCCAGCTCTCCGAGCACGACGAGGGCTGCGAGCAGGCGACCGCCTACAGCTTCGCGACGACCTCGGCCGGTGCCGAGCGCCTCGAGGCGGAGCACGCCGTGGCCCGCGAACTCGGCCTCGACGTGCGATGGGCCGCTCCGCGCGAGTCGGCGGTCGCCGCCCGCGCGGCGGTCGCGCTCGACGGGCAGTTCATGCTCGACCCGATGGTCCTGGTACGCCGCCTCGTCGCCACCGCCCGCGCGGCGGGCGTGCCCGTCGTCGCGGGATGCCGCGTGGTCGACGTGCGATCGTCGGATTCGGGCCACGAGGTCGAGACCGAGCTGGGCGAGCTCCACGCGGACGTGCTCGTGCTCGCGACGGGCACGCCGGTCGTCGACCGCGGGCTGACGTTCGCCCGCACGTCGCCGTCGCGATCGCACGTCGCCGCGTTCCGCACGGGGCGTCGACTGGTCGAGGGCATGCACCTCTCGGTCGACGGCGAGACGCGTTCGCTGCGGCCCGCTCGCCGGGGCGGGCAGGAGCACCTCGTCGTCGCCGGCAACGACGATGCGGTCGGGCACGCGAGATCGACGGCCGAGCGCGCACGCGAGCTGCACCGCTGGGTCGCCGATCGCTTTCCGAGCGCGGTGCTCGCGCACCAGTGGGCGGCGCAGGACTACGACTCGCTCGACGGTGCGCCGTACGCCGGTCGCCTCGGTCGCGACGGCCCGTGGTTCGCGACCGGTTTCGGCAAGTGGGGGCTCGCCGCCGGTGCCGCCTCGGGCATCGCCCTCGCGCAGGAGATCGCGAGCGGCCGTCGCCCCGACTGGGCCGCGCGACTCTACGACCGGCCCGGCACGGCATCGGACGTCGCGGCCGCGGTCGCACGGAACGCCGATGCCGTGGGGCACCTGCTCGGCGGCATGGCTCGCGCGATCGGCGGCTCACAGGACGAGCCGCCCGCGGAGGGCGAGGGCCGGGTCGGCCGGGGCGTGCCGCCGGTCGCGATCAGCACCGTCGACGGCGTCACGCGCCGGGTGTCGGCGGTCTGCACGCACCTCGGCGGCATCCTCGCGTGGAACGACGAGGAGTGCACGTGGGACTGCCCCCTGCACGGCAGCCGGTTCGCCGCCGACGGTCGTCGGCTCGAGGGTCCGGCACGCGACGACCTGACGCAGGAGCCCTGAGTCCGCGATCGCGTGCGCGCACGCGTCGGCACATCGTTCCCAGGCTGTCAATCCCTTGAGGGGTCAGCGGGCCGGTGCGAGCGTGGAACACAGGTGCCGCGCCCGGCACCGGTGCCGACCCGACACCACGTGGTGCCGGGCACGGCATCCAAGACTCGAACACGGAGGATGAGGACGATGGGTATCGGAGACAAGGCGAAGCACCAGGCCGAAGAAGCGGGCGCGAAGATCAAGCAGGGCGTCGGCAAGGTGACCGGCAACGAGGAGATGGAGGCCGAAGGCCACGTCGACGAGGCCAAGGCCGACATGAAGCAGGCCGGCGACGAGGTGAAGGACGCCGGCGAACGCGCCAAGGACGTCTTCACGGATCGCGACTGAGGAGCGACCGGTGGTGAGGCAGAGCCTCGAGAGCCCGGGCGACCTGCTGCACTTCCAGCTGCGCACCGCGCTGACGATGGAGAACGACTCGCTGGCGGCGCTCGGCGACCTCGCCTCGGCGGCGAAGAGCGCCGAGATCAAGAAGCTGTTCCGCCATCACGCGGACGAGACGCGCGAGCAGATCGCCAACCTGCAGCAGGTCTTCCGCCTGCTCGAGCTGCGCGAGTCGACCGCGCCGTCGCCCAGCACGAAGGGCATCAGCCGACAGGCCGCCTCCTTGCTGGAGCGGAGCGCGCCGAAGCTGCGCGACCGGGCGGCGCTCGCGAGCGCGCTCGGCAACGAGCACTACGAGATCTCGGCGTACGAGGCGCTGCTCGTGCCCGTCACCGCGATGGGCGCCTCCGACGCGGCGGCCCTCCTGCAGTCGAACCTCGACCAGGAGACGCACACGAGCGAGGAGATCCGCACGAAACTGCAGTCGATCGCGGGCTGAGGCGCGAGATCGGGCGTCTCGACGAAACTCGAGGCGACACGACGGAGGGGCCGCACCGGGTGGTGCGGCCCCTCCGTGGTCGTCGTCACTCGCCGGCCGAGCCGGCCTTCTCGATGAGCGACGCCTGGTAGCGGTCGGCGTAGGTGGGCGTGTCCTTCACGAGGTCGTCGGCGAAGGCTGCGACGTCGTCGCCGATGAGCTCGATCGCGCCCTTGCCCTGCGTCGCGCCCTCTTCGAAGAAGTCGACGATGCCCGAGAGGAGCGTGCCGTCCTCGAGGCCGACCGGTCCGATCTTGAAGTAGTACTTCTGGATCTCGCCGTAGACGACCTGGTAGTCCTTCGGCAGCGCCCGGACGCGTGCCAGGTGGGCTCGCCACTCGCGCTTGCCCTCGATGATGTCGTGGATTCCCATGTCAGCCTCCCAGCCTTGCGAGCTTCTTCGCGACGTTCCGGTTGAGCTGTTCGCGCCACTTGTCGCGGAAGCCCTTTGCGCCCTCGCCGCCGGCGAGCGCCTGGCAGAACCCGGGGATGTCGTCGCCGAGCACCTCGTCGATGCCCTGTCCTTCGGCCGCCGTCTCCTCCAGCAGCCCGAGGGCCCCGTCGAGGATCGGCATCAGGTTGCGGCCCGTGAAGTCGGCGTAGCCCCACAGCTGGAGCTTGATCTCCTCGAAGGCCGCACGGTAGTCGGCCGGCAGCGCCTCGGCCCGGGCGTCGAACGCCTTCAGCTCCCTGCGGAGGTCGTTGCCGGTGATGGTGTCCCAGAAGTTCATCTCAGTCCTCCTCGATCATGTTCGGTCGGTCGGTCGGGCGACGGGATGCCGCGGCGGGACTCGCCGCGGCATCCGTTCGTCAACTGACCTTGCGGCGGTACGCCGCGAGGGCGCCGACGTAGCCGATGGCGATGATGCCGACGAGCCACGCGAGGGCGACCCAGATGTCGCTGCCGACCGGCTCGCCGGCGAACAGTGCGCGCGTCGTGTCGACGATCGACGTGACCGGCTGGTTCTCGGCGAACCACGCCACCGGGGCCGGCATCGACTCGGTCGGCACGAACGCCGAGCTGATGAACGGCAGGAAGATCAGCGGGTAGGCGAAGGCGCTCGCGCCGTCGACCGTCTTCGCCGAGAGTCCCGCGATCACCGCGAGCCAGGTGAGCGCGAGCGTGAACAGCACGAGGATGCCCACGACCGCGAGCCATGCCCCGAACGAGGCGCCGGTGCGGAAGCCCATGATGAGCGCGACGCCCGTGACGATCGCGACCGACACGAGGTTCGAGACGAGCGAGGTGAGCACGTGGCCCCACAGCACGCTCGAGCGCGCGATCGGCATCGACTGGAAGCGGTCGAAGATGCCGCCCTGCAGGTCGAGGAAGAGCCGGTACGAGGTGTACGCGACGCCCGACGCGATCGTGATGAGCAGGATGCCGGGCAGCATGTAGTCGATGTACGACTCGTTCGACCCGGTGTTGATCGCCCCGCCGAGCACGTACACGAACAGCAGCATGAGGGCGATCGGCGTGACCGCGGTCGTGATGATCGTGTCGGGACTGCGGAGGATGTGGCGCAGCGAGCGGCCGGTGAGTACGGCGGTGTCGCTGATGGCGTGGCTGGTCATCGTGCGGCCTCCTCCTTCTTCTTCTTGTCGGCGCGGGTGCCCGCGGTCGCGGGCTCGCCGGTCTCTTCGCCCTCGGTCTCGCCCGTCTCGCCGACGAGGGCGAGGAAGACGTCCTCGAGCGAGGGCTGCTTCTCGACGTACTCGACCTTGGCCGCGGGCAGCAGCCGCTTGAGCTCGTCGAGGGTGCCGTTCTGGATGATGGTGCCGCGGTGCAGGATCGCGATGCGGTCGGCGAGCTGCTCGGCCTCGTCGAGGTACTGCGTGGTCAGCAGCACCGTGGTGCCGCCGTCGGCGAGCTGCTTGACGGTCTGCCACACCTCGATGCGGGCCTGCGGGTCGAGCCCGGTGGTCGGCTCGTCGAGGAAGATGATCGACGGGTTGCCGATCAGGCTCATCGCGATGTCGAGCCGGCGGCGCATGCCGCCCGAGTAGGTGCCCGCCCTGCGGCCGCCGGCCTCGGTGAGCGAGAACCTGGCGAGCAGGTCGTCGGCGATCTTGCCGGGCTGCTTCATGTGGCGCAGCTTCGCGACGAGCACGAGATTCTCCCGACCCGTGAGCACCTCGTCGACGGCGGCGAACTGGCCCGTGAGGCTGATCGCCTCGCGCACCTCGCCGGGATTCGCCGCGACATCCTGCCCGCCGACCGTCGCGGTGCCCGCGTCGGCCTTCAGGAGGGTGGAGAGGATGCGCACGAGGGTGGTCTTGCCGGCTCCGTTCGAGCCGAGCAGGGCGAAGATCGAGCCCCGGGCGACGTCGAAGTCGACGCCGCGCAGCACGTGCAGGTCCTTGAACGACTTCTCGATGCCCTGCACCCGGATGGCGGGTTCGGTGATGGTGGTCATGACTGCTCCTTCTTGGCCTCGTCGATCGCCTTGTTCAGGCGAGCGCGTTCCTTGTCGATCCAGCGCTTGCCGCCGTAGGCCTGGGCGAACGACTCGGCGAACTCGACGGGGTCGTCGCCGACGATGTCGCCGACCGGGGTGCCGTCGATCGACGCGCGCTCCCAGAGGTCGGCGAGGTCGACGAGCATCTGCACCATCGTGTCGCCGTCGGTGATGTCGCCCGAGTACATGAGGTAGCGCTGAACGGCGCCCGCCGAGGCCGCGTACGGCTCGGGGAGGGCCTCCATGCGGGCCTTGGCCTGCTTGTACTGCTTCTTCTGCTCGAGCGAGCCGGTGATGGTCTCGATCCACTTCGCAGCCATGGTCACTTCTCCAATTCGTCGGTCGTGTGGAGCTGTTCGATGCGTTCTGCCAGGAAGCTCCACGTCCTCCAGAACTCTTCGAGTTCGCTGTGCCCGCGCTCGTTGAGCGAGAACACCTTGCGCGGCGGGCCCTTCTCGGAGGGCACCTTCTCGACGTCGACGAGCCCGCGCTGCTCGACCCGCACGAGGAGGGCGTAGATCGTGCCCTCGGCGATGTCGGTGAAGCCGCGCTCGCGCAGCCGTGCGGTGATGTCGTAGCCGTAGGCGGGCGCCGTGGCGAGGATCGCCAGGACGATGCCCTCGAGCGTGCCCTTGAGCATCTCGGTCATCTGCTTGCCCATCAGGCCACCCCCTTCTCTGTTCTCTCGGTGCTAGCTATTCAGTGTCGCTGGTAATCAGCGTTGCTGAGTACCACTAGAAAGTAACACTGAGTACCGGTACTTAGCAACACCGAATAGCAAGTTTCTCGAGATTCTTCTCGAGACACCGCCCGGATGCCTCGCCGAGCCGCCGTCTCGTCGCGAGGAATTCTCGTGCCGGCGTAAGGAAACGTGTCGCGACGACTCCTCACTTATGACAGGTGTTCTGCGCGAGGGGGCTGCAGCATGGATGTTGGGGGCAAGGGGTCGGCGGTCACGACCCCCGACGAGGTCTCAGTGGTTCGTCGAGGGACCCGCTTGGCGGCGGTGTTCATCGCGGTACTGGCGATGGTGGCGAGCCTCTTCCTGCCGTTCGCCGGCGACGCTGCGCGCGCGGCCGCCGGCAGCCTGATCAGCGGCACCGTGTGGGCCGATGCGAATCGCGACGGCCTCCGGACGGCTGACGAGTCCGTCAAGGGCGGCGTCACCGTCCAGCTGCTGTCGGGGCCGACGGGTCCCATCGTGGGCACCACCACGAGCGCCGCGAACGGCACCTACAGCTTCGCGAACGTCGCGGACGGCGCGGTCTACGTGCGCGTCATCGCTCCCGGTGCGCACCGCTTCCCCGACACCGCCTCAGGGCAGAACGTGTTCACGCGAGCCGAGGTGCCCACCACCGGCAATCCGGAGCGCGGCATCACCGGTCCGATCACGATCGCCGGCGCGACGCAGGCCCCGAACCGCGACGCTGGGCTGCAGCCGATCGCAACGCTCGAGGTCGACCGCCTGCAGATTCCGAACTCGTGCGAGGGGTACGCGACGACGGGTGCTCCGCCGTGGGATGCGACGGACGGGCCCGGACTGGACACGGGGCCCGGCAACTGCATCGTGCGCGTCGGCGACACGGTGCTGCAGAACTACTCGGTGTCGCTGACGGGCCTCCCCACCGGGGTCAGCGTGCCGAACGTCGTCATCGAGATGACGATCGACCCGGTCTCGAACCCCGACGACCCGAGCGATGTCGCGGACTCCCGGCTCCAGTTGGCCGGCCCCGGCACCAACGGGCTGCCTGCGGGATGCCTCGCGGCGGCGAACGGGGCGAACCCGCCGTCGTCGGCGACGACGAACGCCGACGGGTCGATCACGGTCGTGTGCAACCTCGGGCCGATGTCGTCGAACGTCGGCAGCGTGCAGCTCGCGTACCGGTTCGCCGACGACACGCCGATCCCGGGCTTCGCGTCGGTCACGGCCAGCGCCTACGCGGGTCAGGACGACGCCGCTCCGTCGAACACCGTCTCGGGCCCGGTCATCGAGGTCACCGGCACCGCGGAGTGGGAGGCGAAGAAGTCGCTGCAGGCCGCTCCCGGCGCGACGACCCGCACCATCAACGGCGTGGTGACGCCCGGATTCCGGGTTCAGTACTGGATCGACCTCCTCAACCTCCGCGGTGCCGGTGGATCCGACCTGCAGTGGCCGATCACGTTCACCGACCGGATGACGAAGTTCCCGAACGCGGTCATGACCTTCTGCCTGCCCCGCCGCCTCGACAACATCGGACTCAGCAGCGGCTGGACGATCACCTGTCCGATCGACGAGGCGGCCGGCGCCGACGGCTGGACGATGACGGCCAGCAAGCCGTCGAACTCGCCGTACGACAGCACGCGCATCCTGGTGGAGGTCTTCGTGCCCACCGAGGACGCGTACCGCTCGGTGGACCCGACCTGGCAGCACGGCGACACGCCGCCCACCGGAACGGTGTCGTGGGAGAACCACGTCGAGGACACCGACGGCTGGCACATGACCGGCGGACAGCCGAACAACCCTCCGGGTGGCGTCGGCCCCGGCTTCGAGGCCGGTTGGGACGGTACGACCGCGAGCGGCGACAACGTGGTGCCTCGTCAGTTCAACATCACCGAGCCCCGGTGGGACCTGTCGAAGACCAACACCGGGAACGTCTCGTTCCAGGAACGGGACCTCGACAACAACCCCGCCACCCCTGCGGTGCCCGGATTCCAAGTCGTCTACCAGTTCAGCGTCAACGAGTCGAACGGCAACATCCTCAGCGCCAACATCGACCAGATCGCGTTCAAGGATGTGATGCCGGACTGGCCCGGTGCCGTGCTCACGGGCTGCGTGGGCCACTCCGGAAACTTCAACACGGGCACCCCGACGTGCGAGACCGGGGTGCAGCCCGCGGACGGCTGGGACATGAGCTTCACGCCGAACGCGAACGGCAACAACACCAAGACCAACACGTGGCAGGCGATCTTCTTCGTCCCGACGCCGACCGTGCCCGACCCGTGCCGGGCCAACGTGAACGACACGCTCTCGTTCCGCAACGAGGCGCGTGAGACCGATGGCTGGACGGCGGACGACTGGCCCATCAACGACACCGGGTTCGAGCCCGGCTGGGACGACACGACCGCGACCGGCAACAATGTCTCGACCCGCACCTTCAACGTGCGCAGCACGGTCAGCGACTGCGGCACGATGCAGGGCAACAAGCAGTACGAGGGCATCGCCGGCGGCCTCAACGACTGGAACCAGTTCTCGCTCGGCGACGTCGTCAACTCGCACGTCTGGACGACGGCGACGACCAGCCGCATCTCGGTCACCGACCCGGTGGTGTGCGACGTGTTCGACGTGTCGGTGTGGCGCGTCTCGGGCAACCCGCTCACCCCGGTCACCGGCGCTGACCCGAACCCGCACCTGCAGGCGAACCCGACCAACCCGAACTTCGATCGCAACGACTACGTCATCGAGTACGCGGTGGGCTCGAACACCGTCGATACGCAGACGGGCACGGGCAACGGGCTCGACAACACCGCGAACGTGACCGACGTGCGGGGGTGCCGCGATGACGACGGCCCGTGGACCACGGACCCCGCGGCGACCTTCGGAGCCGACTGGCGCGACGAGGTCAACATGGTGCGGGCCAGGCCGGTGAACGCCGGCCACGTCGAGGTCGGCCCCTTCACCCTCGGGCTGTACGTTCCGCTGCAGTCGCGCTGGCAGTACAACGGCGGGCCCAACGCGGGCGAGGACATCCCGCAGGGCGTGCTGCTGAACAACTCCGGAAGCTGGCCCGAGACCAACCAGGACGGCGGCATCGTCTACGAGGACGTCTCGCGGCAGCTCGCGGCGAACCTCCCGATCACGGGCTACAAGTACTTCACGAACGAGGCCGGCAACGCGTGGGCCGACAACACGACGGTCGCCTCGGGGCAGCGGGTCCAGTCGTGGGCGGGCCTCGAGGTCGACTGGTCCGGCATCCGCAACACCGGCACGGCCCGCGGTGTCCAGGCGCCCGGTGCGCCGGACGCCATCGGGTTCCCGATCGACAACCCCATGGTCTGCGACACGTTCGACGTGTCGGTGTTCCAGCTCGACGCCCCCGCCACGTTCACGGCGCAGGGCCGCGCCACCGCATCCGAGTACGTCATCGAGTACGGCGTCGGCACCAATGCCGTCGACACCCAGGCGGGCGCGCAGGTCGGAGGGCTCTACCCGGTGGACCGCACGTCGCTCATTGGCGACAACACCGGATGCCGTGACGACGCCGGCCCGTGGCACACCGACCCCGCGCAGTTCGGCGCCGACTGGCGCGACCAGGTCAACATGGTGCGGATCCGTCCCGTCGAGCCCGACCACGTCGAGCACTCGGCGTTCCGGCTCGACCTGCGGATGTTCCTGCGGGCCCGCGGGTCCTACAACGGCGGCCCGAACGACGGGGAGCCGCTGCTGACGGGCATCCGCCTCTCGAACGTCGGCGGCTGGTCGACCGGCCCTCGCGGTGAGGACTGGGCGACGATGCAGCAGGAGGTCCGATACCAGGGACTGCGCCTCATCGTCGCGAAGTCCGCCGGGCAGGCGACGTACCTCCCGGGTCAGGACGCCATCTGGAACCTCAGCGTCGGCGTCAACGACGCCGCCGTGGGCGCCGTGGTGGAGGACCTCCGGCTCGTGGACACCGTCCCGGCCGGCCTCACCTACAACGAGGCCTGCACCGAGAGCAGGCTGCCCGCCGGGGTGACCGTCAGCTACAACGCGGCGACCCGCGAGGTGACGTTCCTGCTCGGGGACATCACGACGACCGCAGCCAACTACTGGATCCGCACCGGCGCGACCGCGCTGCAGCTGTGCGCGACGCTCGAGACGGTCGCGCAGCCCGGCGACACGTACGTCAACCAGGTGCAGGCGATGTCGGACACCGCTGAGAACGCGCCCACGGCGACCGCCACCACCATGGCGACCGGGTCGGGTCAGCTGGGGCTGGTCAAGGGTGTCGACAAGCCGTTCGTGGCGAGCGGCGAGGAGTACACGTGGTCGCTCGACTGGGGCAACTCGTCGACGGTGATCTCCTTCCTGCCGACGGACGTCATCGACGTGCTGCCGTGGAACGGCGACGGGGCCAACGGCATCGGATCCGCACGCGACCAGTTCGCCTCCTCCTACCAGGGACTGGCGCGGCTGACGGGCCCGCTCGACCCGCCGACCTACGTGCGCAAGCTCACGGGCGATGTGCCGGGCACCTGGTACTACGCCACCGCGGACCCGTCGACGATCAACCACGACCCGCGCAACGCGGCGAACGCGAACCCGGCCACTGCCGGCGGCCTGTGGAAGACGGCTGCGGAGATCACCGACTTCGACGACGTGACGGCGGTGCGGTTCGTCTCGTCGACGGCGCTCGACACGGGAACCCGCGTGCGAGCGCTCATTCCGATGGTGTCGACGAGCAACGACCTCGACAACCTCTACGTGAACCGGGCGCAGATCTACTCCGCCACCTTCCCGAACCAGCCGCTGCTGTCGAACGAGCCGTACGTGCAGATGCCGGGCTTCTCGGTCGGCGACCTCGTCTGGTTCGATCGCGACGGCGACGGACGCTACACCGACGGCGTCGACGACCCGGTCGTGGACGTCGTGGTGGAGCTGCTCGACGGGAACGGCGACGTCGTCGCGACCGAGCGGACCGACGCCGACGGTCGCTGGTCGGTCTCCGCGATTCCCGCCGGAACGTACTCGGCGCGGATCCCGGCGACGGAGTTCCGTGCCGGCGGGCCGGTCGAGGGCTACGTTCCCGCGCTGACCCGCAACAGCGACTCGAACGACGAGAACGAGAACGTGTCGAACAACAACACCGACACCCGCGATCCGGCCGAGACCGGCCTGACGAGTGCGCCGATCACGCTCGCATACCGGTACTCGACCGGCGCAGACCCGCGTCTGATCGGCGCGAACGGACCGATCAACGACGACGTCGCGGATCTCGCGCCGCCGCTCCTGGCGCCGGAGTTCACGAACTTCACGATCGACCTCGCGCTCGCCGACGTGCCGGCGGTCGATATCGTCAAGCGGACGAACACGACGGACAACAACGAGCCGACCGGTCCGTTCGTCGCAGTCGGCGGCACGGTGAACTGGACGTACACGGTGACGAACACCGGCACGACCGACCTCGTCGACGTGACCGTCACCGATGACATGCTCGACGACGACGCGGCGCAGATCGACTGCGACGGCACCGGCAGCAACGTCGTCGCGGGGCCGCTGGCGCCGGGTGCGGTGTTCGAGTGCACGGCATCGGGCACGGCGACGGCCGGTCAGTACGAGAACCTCGGCAGCGTCATCGGCCGAGGGCCCGACACGGTCGACGAGAACGGCGAGCCGATTCCGGGGCCCGAGGTGGGCGATGAGGATCTCGACCACTACTTCGGTGCAGAGCCGGCGGTCGACATCGAGAAGCACACCAACGGTGTGGAGGCCGATGAGCCGACCGGTCCGTCGATCAACGCCGGTGATGAGGTGGTGTGGACGTATCTCGTGGAGAACACGGGCAACGTCGACCTGACCAACGTCACCGTGACCGACGACCAGGTCGACGCGGCCGACATCGACTGCGGCGACGGCACGAACGTCGTGGCCGGCCCCCTCGCTCCGGGAGAGACGTTCGAGTGCACGGCCACGGGCACCGCGACGGCCGGCCAGTACGAGAACCTCGGCACGGTCGCGGCGCTCGGCCCCGAGACGACCGGACCGGATGGCGACCCGCTGCCGCCGGAGGAGGTCGGCGATGAGGATCTCGACCACTACTTCGGTGTGGACCCGGCGGTCGACATCGAGAAGCACACGAACGGCCAGGAGGCCGACGAGCCGACCGGCCCGCTGGTCGAGGTCGGCGGGCCGGTGGTGTGGACGTATCTCGTGGAGAACACGGGCAACGTCGACCTGACCGACGTGACGGTCACCGATGACCAGGTCGATGCGGGAGATATCGACTGCGGCGACGGCACGAACGTGGTCGCCGGTCCGCTGGCGCCGGGCGAGACGTTCGAGTGCACGGCGACCGGCACGGCGACGGCCGGCCAGTACGAGAACACCGGCACCGTCGCGGCGCTCGGCCCCGAGACGACGGGACCCGACGGAGACCCGCTGCCACCGAAGCAGGTCGGCGACGAGGACCTCGACCACTACTTCGGCGCAGAGCCGGCGGTCGACATCGAGAAGCACACGAACGGCCAGGAGGCCGACGAGCCGACCGGTCCGGCGATCACCGTGGGTGATCAGGTCGTGTGGACGTACCTCGTGGAGAACACGGGCAACGTCGACCTGACCGACGTCACCGTGACCGACGACATGCTCGACGATGATGCGGCGCAGATCGACTGCGACGGCACCGGCGGCAATGTCATCGCCGGTCCGCTCGCCCCGGGCGAGACGTTCGAGTGCACGGCGACCGGCACAGCGACGGCCGGCCAGTACGAGAACACCGGCACCGTCGCGGCGCTCGGGCCGGAGACGACGGGGCCGGATGGCGACCCGCTGCCGCCGGAGGAGGTCGGCGATGAGGATCTCGACCACTACTTCGGTGTGGACCCGGCGGTCGACATCGAGAAGCACACGAACGGCCAGGAGGCCGACGAGCCGACCGGCCCGCTGGTCGAGGTCGGCGGGCCGGTGGTGTGGACGTATCTCGTGGAGAACACGGGCAACGTCGACCTGACCGACGTGACGGTCACCGATGACCAGGTCGATGCGGGAGATATCGACTGCGGCGACGGCACGAACGTGGTCGCGGGGCCGCTGGCGCCGGGCGAGACGTTCGAGTGCACGGCGACCGGCACGGCGACGGCCGGCCAGTACGAGAACACCGGCACGGTCGCGGCGCTCGGCCCCGAGACGACGGGGCCCGACGGAGACCCGTTGCCGCCGGAGGAGGTCGGCGACGAGGATCTCGACCACTACTTCGGCGCAGAGCCGGCGGTCGACATCGAGAAGTCGACCAACACGGAGGACGCGGACGAACCGACCGGCCCACTCGTGGCCGTCGGCGGCCCGGTCCGCTGGGTGTACCTCGTGGAGAACACGGGCAACGTCGACCTGATCGGCATCACCGTGACCGACGACCAGGTGGCGGCGTCGGAGATCGACTGCGGCGACGGCACGAACGTGGTGGCCGGCCCGCTCGCTCCGGGCGAGACGTTCGAGTGCACGGCGACCGGCACGGCGACGGCGGGCCAGTACGAGAACCTCGGCACGGTCGCGGCGGTCGGGCCGGAGACGATCGGGCCCGACGGCGAGCCCCTGCCGCCGAAGGAGGTGACCGACGAGGACTGGTCGCACTACCTCGGCGCCGAGCCGGCGGTCGACATCGAGAAGTCGACGAACGGCGTCGACGCCGACGAGCCGACCGGCCCGTACGTCCCGATCGGCGACGCCGTGACGTGGACCTACGTCGTGACGAACACCGGCAACACTCCGCTGACGGACGTCGTCGTCACCGACGACCAGGTCGCCGCCGACCAGATCGACTGCGCCGGAACGGGGAGCAACGCGGTCCCCGGCCCGCTCGCCGCCGGGGAATCCGTCGAGTGCACGGCGACCGGGGTGGCGACGGCCGGCCAGTACGCCAACCTGGGGTCGGTGACGGCCACACCCCCGCCGACGACGGGCGTCGACGGCGAGGAGGTTCCGCCTGGACCGCCGGTCACGGATGAGGACTGGTCGCACTACTTCGGCGCAGTCGACGCACTCGACCTGACGAAGGAGGCGGTCGACCCCGATCAGGTGTCGGGCGAGGGCGACGTCATCACCTACGAGTTCACGCTCACCAACGAGGGCAACGTGACCGTGACCGACGCCGAGATCGTCGACCAGATGGAGGGGCTCTCGGAGCTGACCTACGACTGGCCGGGCGAGCCGGGCGTGCTCGAACCGGGTCAGTCGGTGACGGCGAGGGCGACCTATGCGGTGACCTCGGCCGACGTCGCGGCGCAGGAGGTGGCGAACACCGCGTTCGCCGTCGCGAGCCCGCCCGACGGTGACGACCCGGTGGTCGCACCCGCGGTCACCGAGTACGTCGACGTGCCGCCCGCTCCGCCCGCCGGCCTGGCGGCCACGGGCTTCGAAGCCGGTGCGCCCTGGGCGTTCGGGGGCGCACTCGTCATCGCCGGAGGCATCCTGTTCGTCATCACACGCCGCCGGAAGGACCGGAACGGGACACCCGCCCGCTGAGACGCCCCCGGACGACCGCGCCCCCAACCCCTTCAGCGGGGCGCGGTCGTCCGGGTGGTCCGCCCGTCGGCTCAGCGCAGCTGCGCGAACGCCTCGGCATTGGCGGTCGGGCCGACCACGAGGATGGTGTCGCCCTCGTGCAGCACGGTCGCGTTGTCGGCGTTGCGCCAGGCCTCGTCGCCGTGCTGGAACGCCGCGATCGTGATGCCGTGGCTCGCGCGGATGCCGGTGTCGCCGAGGCGCTTGCCGTGCAGCACCGACGGCGCGGCGGTCTTGACGAGGGCGTACCCCGGTGCGACCTCGATGTAGTCGAGCGCCGCGCCCCGCACGAGGTGGGCGACGCGGCGTCCCATGTCCTTCTCCGGGTAGATGACGTGCTGGATGCCGAGCTGCTCGAGGATGAGCCCGTGCCGATCGTCGACGGCCTTCGCCCAGATCACCGGGATCTTCATGCTCAGCAGCACGGAGCAGGTCAGGATCGACGCCGAGACATCCCCGCCGATCGCGACGACGACGCGGTCGAACTCGTCGATCGCGAGTTGCCGCAGCGCCTCCTCCTTCGTGGAGTCGGCGCGCACGACCTGCGTGAGCTCGCCGTTGTGGGCCTGGACGAGTTCTTCGTCGAGGTCGATGCCGAGCACCTCGGTGCCGCCCGCCATGAGCTCGATGGCGAGCGAGCTGCCGAACCGGCCGAGCCCGATGACGGCGACCGAGTCGGCCTCGGCGATGCGGCGAGCGGGGTCGCCGCCGAAGATGGGGAACCTAACCAATGGCCGGCCTTTCCTTGGGGAGTTCGTAGAGGAGGCGTCGATCGCGCAGCGCGATCGCGCTGCCGAGCGTGAGCGGGCCGATCCGGCCCAGGAACATGAGCAGGACGAGCACGACCTTCGCGGCATCCGGCAGGTCGGCCGTGATGCCGGTCGACAGGCCGACCGTGCCGAAGGCCGAGACCGCCTCGAACAGCACGCGGTCGAGGTCGAGGCCCGTCATCAGCAGCAGCACCGCGGTGCCGGTGACGACCGCGGCGACGGCGATGAGCACCACGGTGATCGCCTGCCGGTGCACGGCGCGGCTGAGCCGCTTGCCGAAGATGTTCACGGATGCCTCGCCCCGGAGCTCGGTCATCATGATGAAGAAGAGCACCGCGAACGTCGTGACCTTGATGCCGCCGGCGGTGCCCGCTGGGCCGGCGCCGATGAACATCAGCACGTCCATGCCGAGCCAGCTCGCGTCGTGCATCGCGCCGATGTCGATCGAGTTGAAGCCGGCCGTGCGGGTCTGCACCGATTGGAAGAAGCCGGCGAGCAGGCGTGCCGCCGGGTCGAGGCCGCCGAGCGTCTCGGGGTTGTCCCACTCGATGAGAGTGAGGTAGGCGGTGCCCGCCACGAGCAGCACGACCGTGCCCCAGAGCACGAGCTTCGTGTTCATCGTCCAGTGCAGCGGCCGGCGGAATTCCTTGCGCAACTGCATGATCACCGGGAAGCCGAGGCCGCCGAGGATGATCGCCGCCGAGATCGGCAGGCAGATCCAGGGGTCGGCGACGAAGCCCATCAGGTTGTCGCTGTACAGCGCGAAGCCCGCGTTGTTGAAGGAGGAGACCGCGAGGAAGCCGGCGTGCCAGGCGGCCTCGCCGAGGCTGTACCCGTAGCCGAAGAGGAAGCGCAGGCCGAGCAGCAGGAAGATCGCGAGCTCGATCGTGAACGTGATCTTCACGATGCCCCGCACGAGCCCCCGCACGTCGGCGAGGCCGGTCGCCTTCGCCTCGGCCGCGGTGTTGAGCCTGGAGCGCACCGAGATCTTCCGTGCGAGCACGAGGCCGATGAGCGAGGCGAAGATCATGATGCCGAGGCCGCCGAGCTGGATCAGCAGCATGATCACGACCTGCCCGAACGGCGACCAGTACGTCACGGTGTCGACGACGGTCAGCCCGGTGACGCACACGGCGGATGTCGCGGTGAAGAGCGCCTCGACGAACGAGGCGCCGCCCGGCCCGGCCTTCGAGATCGGCAGCATCAGCAGTGCGGTGCCGCCGAGCACGGCCATCGCGAAGCCGGCCACGACGGTCTGGGCCGGATGCAGGCGGAGGGAGCGAAGGCGCCCTCGACGCTTCAGGGCCGACGGTGCGGATGGTGCCACGGGCCAACTCTAGAGCGATCGGATGCCGTTGCGGGTGAGGTCGTGGGGCGTCGGCTCTGATCGCAGCGCTCGGCAGGGAAGCGTTGGGACGATTCGACGGCACAGGCTGGGTGGTACGCAGTCGATGGCCACGGTGACGCGCTCGAGCGCGATGATTGCGAGAGAACAGAGCCTCCCCGAAATGAACGGAGCCACCCCACCCATGGCGACCTCGCTGATGGAACCCGCCTTCGAGTACTGCTTCGAGCTGCGCTGCCAGGTCGACGAGGAGCTGCCGCTCGGCGGGTCGACGCCGGGGGAGGGGCGGCACTTCGCCCGTGTCTCGGGCGGCACGTTCGACGGGCCCCGGCTGGGCGGTGTCGTGCTGAACAGCGGCGGCGACTGGTGGGTCGGTCGCGGGCTCGTCGTCGAGCTCGACGCCCGCTACGTCATCGAGGCCTCGCTCGATTCGGGCCCGGCCGCCGTCGAGGTCGTGAACCGGGGCATCTGGCGCACCGACGAGGCGACCTGGGCGCGCATCGAGGCCGGCGAGGACGTGGCCGAGCAGGACCTCTACTACCGCACCGCGTTCCAGTTCCGCACCGACCACCCCGAGCTGCAGTGGCTCACCGAGTCCCAGTTCGTCGGGTACGCCCGGGCCGAGCCGGGCTTCGTCATCATCCGCGTGTTCCGTCTCGTGTGAGCTGGGGGGCCCACCTCGTGGGTGCCTCGGCCGGGCCATCCCACCGCGGCGCTTCGTGCAGAAGATCGAGACGGCCGCGACCGAACCCGCCGACCCGCGCGGGCGCGCCCGCTGACGGTCGCGACCGTCAGCGGAAGGTGTCCGCGAGGGCCTCGAGCGCTTCGACCAGGTCGGCGCTCGCGCTCCCCTTGCGTGCCGCGCTGTCGAGCTGAGCGACGACCGACCGGTTCGCCGCCGACAGGGCGGTGGGAAATCGCTAGCCCGCTCGGGCGCCGACGGCAACCCCGTGTGCGGAACACCGTCGCGCGCCTACGGTGAGGGTGGCGAATCCGGCGCGGAGACGGCGCACCGGGACGCAGAGACGAGGTCGATGATGCCTGAGATGCTCACGGGCGCGGGCGTCTGGGTGCGGGTCGTCAACCCGGATCCGGGCGAACTCGAGCGGCTGAGGGAGCGGTTCGGCATCCACCCGCTGATCATCGCCGATCTGGTCGAGGGGCGTCAGGCTCCGAAGCTCGAGCGGCTCTCGGGCCACCTCTACCTCAACCTCTGGGACGTGGACCGGAGCGGTGACGACCCGGCCACGCACACCGACATCGCGCTGGTCTTCAACGACCACGAGTGCCTGGTCGTGCAGAACGGACCCGAGGACGAGCTCCGCGATATCGAGGCGCTGCTGCTCGCCGACGCCCTCGTGCCGGTGACCTCGCCGATCTCGGGCGTCTACCGCATCCTCGACGCCGTCGTGCAGGACTTCGTCGAGCTCGGTGCCGGGGTCGAACGCGAGCTCGAAGAGGTCGAGGAGGAGGTGTTCGACAGCAGCATCCGCGAGGACTATCGGCGCATCTACCGCCTCCGGCAGCGCATCGGCCGGATCGACCGGGCCGTGTCGGGGCTCGCCGAAGCGATCACGGCCGATCGCGGCGAGTTCGAGGCGATGATGGCGTCCGAGCCCGCACTGCGCGCCTTCTTCACGCACCTCGAGCACGACGTGACGGGGGTGGCGAAGCTCGCCACGGCCGAACACGCCGCCCTCGACGCGGTCGTCTCGAGTCACGAGAGCAATGTCTCCACCCGGCAGAACCAGGACATGCGCACGATCTCGGCCTTCGCCGCCCTCCTCGCGATCCCGACGGTGATCGCGGGCGTCTACGGGATGAACTTCAAGAACCTGCCGCTGGTGCAGTGGGAGTTCGGCTGGCTCGTGGTGGGCATCGCGATGGTCGCCATCGACATCGTCGTCTACGTGCTGTTCCGGCGCCGCGGCTGGCTGGGCGATCGCCGAGGCGAGCGTGCGAGGCCGGCGGCGCGGTGAGGTCGACGTGCACGTGTCGTGCATTCCGGCGCCGGCATGGCTGGTGAGCGGGCCCACCCCGCGGGTAACGTCGGCGGGGTGACCTCGCGCCGAACGCCGGGGGCGACCGACGAAGGAGAGCAATGGCCTCGCAGATCGACGCGATCAACATCACCGCCCGCGACCACGAGTCGCTCGGCGCCTTCTGGCAGGCGCTGCTCGACCTGAAGGAGGACCCGAACGATCCGAACAACCCCGGCGACCCCGTGACGGTCTACCTCACTGAGCCGGTGACCATCCGGGTCTACATCCAACCCGTCGACGACGGCAAGGAGTTCGCGCCCCGGATGCACCTCGACCTCTCACCGGTCGGCACCACGCGGGATGCCGAGGTCGAGCGACTCATGGAGCTGGGCGCGACCGTCGTCGCCGACCGGCGCCGTGAGAACGGCTCCGGCTACGTCACGATGAGCGACGTCGACGGCAACGAGTTCTGCGTGCAGCGCAGCGCCGAAGAAGTCGCCGCGAGCGGGCGCTGAGGTCACGCGGCCGGTGATCCGGCCGATCCAGAGCCGATGACGGGAATCGAACCCGCGCTGTCTGCTTGGGAAGCAGAAGTTCTACCATTGAACTACATCGGCGCACGCCGCTCGGCGACGTGGAACTCATCCTAACAACGCCGACGTGAATCGCCGCATCCATTCGGTGAGGTCGGGCACGAATGCCACGCCAGGCATGCACGCTGCAGCAGGATGGCGATATGCGCGCATCGAAGCACGTCATCATCGGGGGGATCGCGGCGGCGCTCGTCGTCGCGCTCGCCGGCTGTACGGCCGGCGTGGGCGCGACGGACGGCGCCGGGGCCGCCGAGCCAGAACTGCTGGAGCAGGCGGCGGCGCTTGCGCAGGACGTCGGCTTCGTCTCGCAGTCGATCGGACTCGATCGGCCCGAGGACGCCATCGCCGCGTACGCGCGCCGAGCGACGCAGGAGTTGCCGGCCACGGGCGTCCCCGATCGCGGGAATACGTCGGACTGGGGCCCGGTGCCCGATACGGCGACGCCGTTCCGGCTCGTCGCGATCGAGCCCGAATCGGATGCCGCGTGGGAAGAGCCGGTCGGCGCACTCGTGCTCGCGAGCCGCATCACGGAGGTCTCGGCGAACGACGACCCCGAACACGACTTCTGCGTGCGCCTCCGGTTCGACCGCTGGGGCGTCATCGACGGCGGGGTCGAGAAGACGTCGTGCCCCGACCCGCTCGTCGAGGTCGAACCGCCCGCCGACGAACGGCCCGTGGTGCCCGAGGCGGCCGAGGCCGTCGCGATCGAGGTGCTGACCGGCGCGGGCGATGCGAGTGCCGACGAGCTCGAGGCATCCATCACCGCTCGGCTGGAGGGCGAGACCGACGGTCGCGCGCTCGCGCCGGTGGAGGTGCTGCGGGACGGCGACCGCCTGGGGCTCGCCATGCGCGACGCCGACGACTGCCTGCTCGTGCGCTCGGCCGATGGCGTGGTCGAGCGCCTGCACGTGTCCGACGTCCTGCTGCAGGACGGCGAGCTCGGCTGCGGCGCTGACACGGCCCTGCTCGCCGACGATCAGTTCCCGACCACGCACTGAGGCGGAGCCGGGGCCTCGGTAGGCTGGGCGCGTGCTGCTCTCCGACCGCGACATCCGTTCAGAGTTCGAACTCGGCCGCATCGCGCTCGAGCCGAGCGATCCGTCGATGCTGCAGCCGTCGTCGGTCGACGTGCGGCTCGACCGGTACTTCCGGCTCTTCGACAACCACAAGTACCCGTACATCGACCCGGCGGAAGACCAGCCAGAGCTCACCCACCTGATCGAGGTGAAGCCCGACGAGCCGTTCATCCTGCACCCCGGCGAGTTCGTGCTGGGATCGACCTACGAGCAGGTCACCCTGCCCGACGACGTCGCCGCGCGGCTCGAGGGCAAGAGCTCGCTCGGCCGGCTCGGCCTGCTCACCCACTCGACCGCGGGCTTCATCGACCCTGGGTTCACGGGGCACGTCACGCTCGAGCTGTCGAACGTCGCGACCCTGCCGATCAAGCTCTGGCCGGGCATGAAGATCGGGCAACTCTGCTTCTTCCGCCTGTCGTCGCCGGCCGAGCGACCCTACGGTTCGGCCGAGTACGCGAGCCGCTACCTCGGCCAGCGCGGGCCGACCGCGTCGCGGTCGTTCCAGAACTTCCACCGCACCGACGTGGGCGTCACCGACGCCGGCGCGAAGGGCGAGTGACGGCACCGAACCCGACCGTGCGTCGCAGGGCGAGGATGCCTCGTGCCTTCGTCGCGCGTCACGCCGAGTGCGGCACGCAGTCGGCTGCCCTACACTCTTGCGACCATGGGCGATTTCGACGGGGTGCTCGCGCACTCGGCCTCCCGGGGCTGGGCGATGCCGCGGGCCGCGAGCGGCGGCGCTGAGGCGGCCGACGGGTTCGAGACGGTGCTGCTCGCGGCGAAGGCCGGGGCGCCGTGGGCGTCGGCCGAGCTCTGGAACGCGCACGCCGGTGCCGTCGCGGGCTTCCTGCGGGCGCGGGGCTCGGCCGAGCCCGACGATCTCACGAGCGAGGTGTTCCTGGCCGTGTTCGACGGGCTCGACCGATTCGAGGGCGGCGCGGCGGAGTTCCGGGCCTTCGTGTTCACGATCGCGTACCGGCGCCTCGTCGACGAGCTGCGCCGCCGCGCGCGGCAGGCGCCGAGCGAGGAGTGGGCCGATGAGCTCGACCCCCGGCGGGCGGCCAGCGCCGAGGACGAGGCGCTGGGTCGCATCGGGGATGTCGCGGCGCTGGCCACGCTCGACGGGCTTCCGCCCGACCAGCGCGACGTGATGGTGCTGCGCATCATCGGCGACCTCACGGTCGAGCAGGTCGCCGCCGTGCTGGGCAAGCGCGCGGGTGCGGTGAAGGCGCTGCAGCGCCGGGCGCTCACAGCGCTTCGAAAGAAATTCCCCGCAGGGCGTACCCCTGCGGCGACCTCCGGCGATAGCAGGGAGTGAGATGAGCAACCACCGCATTCACGACGACGAGGCCGCAGCCCTGCTGCGCGGCGATGTGCCGCCGCGGCGTGCCGACCTCGCGGGCGTCGCCGACGCCGTGGCCGGCTTCCGGCTCGCGGCCGGGCAGGCGGCGCCGCAGCCGTCGGCCGAGTTGCTGGCGCGACTCGACGCCGACCGCGTCGCGGCGGGCTCGATCTCGTTCGACCCGAACGCAACGACTGCGGCGACGAGCCAGACCCCCAGTGGCTCGTCGCCGAAGATACGGAGAAGAAGAGTGGCATTCACGGGAATCGCCGGGCTCGGCCTGGCAGCGAAGATCGCGATCGGTGCGGCGGCGGCGACCGCCGCAGGGCTCACGGGCGTGGGCGCCGCCGGCGCTGCCGGCGTGCTGCCGGCACCGGCGCAAGAGGTCTTCGACGGCGTCACCGGCCAGCAGGAGCCCGGCGGCGAGCACATCAGCGACACGGGCCGCGAACACCGCGAGTTCGGCCAGCAGACCGCCGAGGATGCTCGCGAGAAGGGCGCCGACCGGCGCGACGCCGCCCACGAGAACGCCGAGGAGAAGCGCCGGGCTGGCCTCGACAAGGCCGCCGAGCACCGCCAGAACGGTGACGCACCGGTCGTGCCCGGCGACGAGGCATCCGAGACCGGTCAGCAGGCCGCCGAAGACGGCGCCGCGAACGGCGAGGACCACAGCCAGACCGGGCAGGGGACCGCGGACGACGCGGCCTCGGCCGGTGAAGAACGCAGCGGTGACGGCCAGTCGACCGCTGACGACGCGCGTGACGGGGCCCCCACCCCCGAGCGATGAACCTCTGACGTTCTCGCACCCGTCACGACGCGACCGCGAAACGGGCTCCCGACCGGCTGGGAGCCCGTTTCGTGTCTTTGTTTGGGTGCGTGGGCGAGTGAGTGAGTGCGGGTCGGGCGGGTGCGTGCCTGCGGGCGCGCGTGCATGAGTACGGGTCGGTCGGGGGCGAGCGGGCGTGTGCGTGCCAGGTCGGTGGGGTCATCGCCCGATTCATTGTCCACAGTTTCGAATATCTCTTCGAATCCGAGCCACTTCCGGGTGGACTCGGGGTATGGCCGCAGCTGATGCAATACCCGCACTGATCGGGGTTTCAGCTGCGCTCGACGGGGTCGATGCGGTGTGGTCGGGCGCCTTGGCCGCTGGTGCCGCCGGGCCGGTCGACCCGGTCGGCGATGCGCGGTCGATGGCGACGACGGCCTGGTGCGGGTGACCGAAGCCCTGGGTGAACTCGCTCGGCGTGTGCAGGCATTGCGGGCGCCGGTCGCGGCCGAACTCGCGGCCCGCTCCCGCACCGGTGCCGACGATGATGTAGCCCGCCGGCATGGGTTCTCCTCGGCCGAACGGTTGATCGCGTCCGCGACGGGTGGCCGGTTCCAAGAGGCGGTCAAGCTCGTCGCGGTCGGTGCGGCGACCGCACCCCGGGCCGCGTTCACGGGTGAGGTGCTGCCGCCGAGGCATCCGCACCTCGCACGGGCAGTGTCGTCGGGTGCCGTGTGCGTCGACGCGGCAGATGTGATCCGCCGGTTCCTCGACGGCATCGCGCCGCGCGCCGACCGGGTCGAGCTGTCCGAGGCCGAGGCGTTCCTCGTCGATCGGGCTCCGGTCGTGGGGGTCGACGGGCTGCACCGGCTGGTGAAGCTCATGCAGGCGCGCCTCGACCCCGATGGGGTGAAGCCGCGTGAAGACGAACTGCGGGCGGCGCGCGAGTTCCGCATCTGGGAAGACGAGCACGGCATGATCCGGTTCAAGGGTGCTGCCGACCCCGTCAACGGCGCTCCGATCAAGCTCGCGATCGAGACCCTCGTCGGCGCGGAGCTCCACCGGGCGCGCGACGCGAAGCGCCCGGCTCGGGGTGAGCAGGTCGAGGCTGGAGCGCAGCGACCGTCTCGAAACCCCGCCGGTTGTGACGACGTGGTCGCCGAGCAGCGCACGATCGCCCAGATGAACCTCGACGCGCTCGCCGACATCGCCCGTCACTCGCTCAGCGCGAACGACGGGCCCGTGGCGTTGCGGCAGGCGATGGTCGTGGCCCGCGTCGACGCCGCCGCGCTCGAGTTAGGGCGCGGGCACGGCACGATCGACGGCATCGACCAGCCCGTGTCGATCCCCTCGATCGAGGAGCTCGCGATGTGGGCCGGCATCTCGCCCCTCTACTACGGCGACGGCTGCGAGACGACCCGCCTCGGCCGGTCGCGCCGCCTGTTCTCCCAGGCGCAGAAACTCGTCCTCATCGAACGCGACGGCGGGTGCGCTTGGCCGGGCTGCACTCGACCGCCCTCGCACACCCAAGCGCACCACATCCGGTGGTGGAAGCGCCACCGGGGCCGCACCGATCTCGACAACGGCATCATGCTCTGCGCACATCACCATCACCGCATCCACGACGACGGCTGGGTCATCCTCATCGAGCACGGATTCACCTGGTTCGTGCCGTCGGCGCACCTCGACCCCGACCGCCGACCACGCCCCGGCAACCGACGACTCCCATCGATCGCACCACCACCCCCCGACATCGCTGCCCGCCTCGCAAGCGTCGCCGCCTGAGCGCGACGATTCCGATGATCCTCGGAATCGTCGAGGAACGCGCCGCCCGGTGGAGCATGCGGCGTGTCGGCGTGTCGGCCCGCTGCCCGCCAGCTCGCCGGCCCGCCCGGGCCACGGGTCATCACGTACCTCGCTCAGTGACGCACAGCGGGGGTGCCGGCCGGGCTCGAGTGCGTGACCGTGTCGACGGCGGCGAGCCCGCCAGTCGCGAAGGCCGCGACCGCGTCGAGCACGGGGTCGGCGCCGAGTACGCGGACGTGCCCGAACCCCTCGGTCAGGAGCAGGCGCGAGCGATCGCCGTGCGCGGCGTGCAGGCGCACCGACTCGCTCGACGCGACCTCGCGATCGCCGCGATCGTGGGCGACGAGCAACGGCACGCCGTCGGGCAGCGGTGAGCCGACCGCGTCGAAGCGCCGATAGGGGTCGTCGACCTCGGGCAGCACGCGCCGGCTGAATCCGCGCGCGAGCGCGTCGGACGTGGCGGGACGCAACCCGAGCCGCCCCGAGAACGCGTCGACGAGGAAGCGCGCGTCGGCCATGCCGGCGATCGCCGCGACGCCGCCGGTGGCCGTGCCCTCGCGCACCGCCGTGATCGCGGCGAGTGCGCCGAACGAGTGACCGACGATCAGGTGGAATCGCCCGTAGCGCTGCTGCAACGCCTCGATCGCGGCGAGGTAGTCGCGGATGTCGGTGTGACGCCCGGCAGAGTCGCCGTTCGCGGGTGCGTCGAACGCCACGAGTCGAAGGCCCTCGGCGCGCAGCTCGCGCACGATCGGGGCGAACTGCGATGCCCGTCCGCGCCAGCCGTGCACGAGCAGCACGGTGTCGGCGCCGTGCCCCCACGAGTACGCGACGACATCGCGGCCGCGAACACGAAGACGACCGCGTTCGGCGCGCTCGTGCACGGCGCGGTCGTGTTCGCGTACGGACAGCGCCGGCCGCACCCGGCGGAAGAGCGGCAGCGCGACCTGCGCGGCGAGCCCGGGCGAGATGCGATCGGCGGCGCGGATGGCGGCGGCATGGGCGGTGAGTGCTGCAGGCATGGTGGCCTCCGAGTGGCTTCCGGCGAGGCATCCGCCGCGTTCGAAGCAGACGCCAACAATGAATACGAACGATCGTACGCTCACTATACGCACGATCGTGCGTAAAATCGAGAGCATGAGCGGAACGGATGTCGCGGTCGACGGCCGCCGGGCGCGGGGGGATGCCTCGCGCCGGGTGGTGCTCGGCCACGCCGTCGACCTCGCCTCGATCGAAGGGCTCGACCAGCTGTCGATCGGTCGCATCGCGATCGCCGCGAGCGTGAGCAAGTCGAGCATCGCGACGCTCTTCGGCAGCAAGGAGAAGCTGCAGCTCGCCGCCGTCGAGGCGGCTCGCGAGCGCTACTTCGCGACCGTCATCGCCCCCGCCCGTGAGAAGCCGCGCGGGCTGACGCGGGTCGTCGCACTGCTCGATCGCGTCGTCGCGTACTCGCACGACCGCGTGTTCCCGGGCGGGTGCTTCTTCTCAGCCGCGGCGGCCGACTTCCACGCGAAGCCCGGCGTCGTGCGCGACGCGATCACCGCGCAGCTCGACGACTGGCTCGGCTACCTCGCGGTGCAGGTGCGGTACGCGGCCGAGGCCGGCGAGCTCGACGGCATCGTCGGGGCCGACGATGCCGACCAGTTCGCCTTCGAGGTGCAGGGCGTCTTCGAGTGGATGAACCAGCTCGCCGTGATCCGCGACTCCGACGAGCCGTACGTTCGTGCCAGGCGCGCGTTCCGCGCCCGGCTCGTCGCGATCGGTGCCGACCCGGCCGTCGCCGATCTCGTGCTCCAACCGGGCGCCGCGATGCGCTGACGGTGGCGGTACTACTCGCCCTGCGGGGCGAGCGCCGCGACGATGGGGTGATCGAAGTCGAGCGTGCCGGTCTTGGCGGCGCCGCCCGGCGATCCGAGCGGCGCACCGCCCGACGCGCCACCGGGCGTGATCTCGAAGAACTCGACGTTGGCCTTGTAGTAGTCGGACCACTCGTCGGGCAGGTCGTCTTCGTAGTAGATCGCCTCGACCGGGCAGACGGGCTCGCAGGCGCCGCAGTCGACGCACTCGTCGGGGTGGATGTAGAGGGATCGTTCGCCCTCGTAGATGCAGTCGACGGGGCACTCGTCGATGCACGCCTTGTCCTTGACGTCGACGCAGGGCAGCGCGATGACGTAGGTCACGACAGCGCCAGCACGTCGTCGCGCGAGATCGCCACCTGCTCCTCACGGGGCACGACCTTCACGCGTTCGCGAACGACGCCGGCGTACCGCTCGGGCGCCTCGAACGACTCGCCGAGCCCGCGCTCTTGCGCGTCGAGGGCGAGCCAGCCCTGCCAGCTCGTGTGCTCGACCCCGCGGGCGTCGAGCAGGTCGAGGATCTCGGTGCCGTCGGCCGCGTCGATGGCGGGCGCGGCGAGCACGCCGGCCTGCGCGTCCGCGACGAGGTTGGTGATCGTCTCGAGCGCGTCGCCCTTCGTGTGGCCGATGAGTCCGACCGGGCCGCGCTTGATCCATCCGGTCGCGTAGACGCCCGGGATCGACTCGCCCGAGGCATCCACGACCCGCCCGCCCGCGTTGGGGATGACCGCAGCCCGCTCGTCGAACGGCACGTCGCGGATCGGCGAGCTCGCGTAGCCGACGGCCCGGTACACGGCCTGCACCGGGTATTCGACGAACTCGCCCGTGCCCTCGACCGAACCGTCGCCGACCGGTCGGGTGCGCTCGAACCGGATCGCCTCGACCTTGCCGTCGCCCGTGATCTCGGCGGGCGAGTGCAGGAAGTGCAGGTGCAGGCGGCGCGACGCGGTGCCGGCGCCCGTCGAGCCCGCAGCGGCGCGCCAGCCGTTGAGGGTGCGGGTCATGACCTTGACCTGGTTGTTCGCGGCGTGGAGCGCCTCGGCGTGCGCGTCGCCCGCTGCACGCTCGAAGTCGTCGTCGTAGACCACGATGTCGACGTCGGGCACCTCGCCGAGCTCGCGCAGCTCGATCGGCGTGAACTTCACGTGGCCGGGTCCGCGGCGTCCGAAGACGTGAACGTCGGTGACGGGGGATGCCTCGAGCCCGGCGAGCACGTTGGCCGGGATGTCGGTCGAGAGGATGTCCTTCGGGTGCTTCGCGAGCACGCGTGCGACGTCGAGCGCGACGTTGCCGTTGCCGATGACCGCGATCTCGCGCGCCTCGAGCGGCCACGAGCGCGGCACATCGGGGTGTCCGTCGTACCAGGCGACGAAGTCGGCGGCGCCGTACGAGCCGGGCAGGTCGATGCCGGGGATGTCGAGCGGGGCGTCGCGCAGGGCGCCGGTCGCGAAGATCACGGCGTCGTAGCGCTGCTGCAGCTCGCCGACCTCGACGTCGCGGCCCACCTCGACGTTGCCGATGAGGCGGATGTCGCCCGCATCGAGCATCTCGTGCAGCGAGTTCACGATGCCCTTGATGCGCGGGTGGTCGGGCGCGACCCCGTAGCGGATGAGGCCGTAGGGTGCCGGCAGCGACTCGAACAGGTCGATCGCGACCTCGCCGCCCTGCTCGGCGACCTGGCGGCGGAGGATGTTGCCGGCGTAGATGCCGGCGGGGCCGGCGCCCACGATCGCGACGCGGAGGGAGAGGGTCATTGCTGCGAGGCCTTTCGGGTTGTGCTGGGGGAGAGCGCTTCGGGTGCGTAGGGGCTGAGCGTCACGACGTCGCCGACCACGACCACCGCGGGCGACCGCACGCCTCGGCGCGCCGCCTGCAGGGCGATCGAGTCGAGCGTTCCGACGGTGACGCGCTGCCTCGGGCCGTACCCATCTTCCACGATGGCGACCGGGCAGTCGCCGCCGCGCTCGCCGCGGGCGAGCGTGATCGCCGAGTTCGCGAGGGTGCCGATGCCCATGAGGAGCACGACGGTGTGGTCGCGGCCGCCGCCGAGCGCCCGGATCTGGTCATGTCCGGTGACGACCGTGAACGTCGTCGCGAGGCCGCGGTGGGTGAGCGGGATGCCCGCGATCGCCGGCACCGAGATCGCGCTCGTGATGCCCGGCACGACCGCGACGTCGATGCCCGCGTCGCGGCAGAACGCGAGCTCCTCGCCGCCGCGGCCGAAGATGAACGGGTCGCCGCCCTTGAGCCGCACGACCTGCTTGCCCTCGCGGGCGAGGGTGACGAGCAGGGCGTTGATGGCGTCCTGCGGCACGGCGTGATGCCCGGGCAGCTTGCCGACGTCGACGACCTCTGCCCGAAGTTCGACGCCCTCGGCGGCGAGGCCGTCGAGCACGCCGCGGGCGCCGAGCCGGTCGGCCACGATCACGTCGGCCCGCTCGAGCGCGCGCAGGCCGCGGATGGTGAGCAGTCCCGCGTCGCCCGGTCCGGCGCCGACGAGGGTGACGTGTCCGGCGCTCATCGCGTGCCCTCCTGCAGCAGGCCCCGGCGGCGCAGCAGCGCACGCTCGATCGGGGCGAAGATCGCCAGTTCGACGAGGATGCCGACGAAGAGGATCACGAGGATCGCGACGAACACCGCCGAGAGGTCGGCCAGTTGCCGGCCCTGGTCGAGCAGGGCGCCCAGGCCGAACCCGATCGAGCCGCCGGTCGCGATGATCTCGGCGGCCATGAGCGAGCGCCACGAGAACGCCCAGCCCTGCTTGAGCCCGCCGACGTAGCCCGGCAGCGCGGCCGGCAGCACGACGAGGGTGGCGAGCTGCGACCGGTTCGCGCCGAGCACCCGGCCGACGCGACGCAGCTGCGGCGGCACCTGGTTCACGCCCGAGATGAGGCCGTTGATGATCGAGGGAACGGCACCCATGAGGATGACGAAGTAGACGGTCGCGTCGGACAGGCCGAACCAGATGATCGCGGCGGGCACCCACGCGACCGACGGCAGCACCTGCAGCCCCGACACGAAGGGGCCGAACGCGCGACGCAGCCAGCCGACCTCGGCGAGCGCCAGGCCGATGGGCGTGCCGATCGCGACCGCGATGAGGAAGCCGATGACGCCGCGCTCGAGGCTCGTCGTCACGGCGAGCTGCAGCCGGCCGCTCTCCCATGCGGCGCCGATCGCCGTGAACACCTCGACCGGGCCCGGGTAGAGGTCGGGGCGCGGGCGCGCGACGACCGTGTAGACCTGCCAGACGACGAGCAGCACGACGATGAGGATGACGGGCGGCAGCACGCCCGACCAGAACCGGCGCCAGCGCGACTCGCGGCGGGTCTCGTCGGTCTGCAGGCGGTCGAGGCCGGCGGCGAGCTCGCGCAGTTCGGCTTCGTCGGGCGACGAGGACGCCTCGCGCTCGACGAGCTCGGGGAACGGCATCGAGCCGGCGGGGAGGTCTGACCCCGCGCCCGCCGGTCGAGTAGCGCCCGACGAAGGAGGACGCGTATCGAGACCCGGTGAGTCGATCGCGGGACGAGAGGTCTCGAGACGCGTCGCCTCCGGCGGCGCTACTCGACCGGCGGTCTGGATGTCATGCGGCATTGCGGGCGATCTCCTTCCGCAGGCGCTCGGTGATCTCGATCGAGACCGCCGAGACCTCGGGGCTCTCGATGCGGCGCGGGCCCGAGGCATCCAGCCGCCATTCCCCGGCAACGCGGCCCGGGCGACTCGAGAGCAGCACGACGCGTTCGCCGAGGCGGGCCGCCTCGCGCACGTTGTGGGTGACGAACACGATCGTGCGGCCGGTCTCGCGCCAGACCCGCTCGAGCTCCTCGTGCAGGAGGTCGCGGGTGATGGCGTCGAGCGCGGCGAACGGCTCGTCCATGAGCAGCACCTTGCGGTCCTGCGCGAGCGCCCGGGCGAGGGCGACGCGCTGGCGCATGCCGCCCGAGAGCTCGTGGGGCCGCTTCTCGGCGGCGTCGGCGAGGTTGACGACGTCGAGCAGCTCGAGCGCCTTCGCGCGGCGTTCGGCCCGCGGCACCCCGCGCAGCTTCAGCGCGAGCTCGACGTTGCGACGGGCGCTCAGCCACGGCATGAGCGCCGACTCCTGGAACATCACGGCCGCGCCGTCGGCGGGCACCTCGATGGTGCCCGTCGACGGGCGGTCGAGTCCGGCGATGAGGTTGAGCAGGGTCGACTTGCCGCAGCCCGATGCGCCGAGCAGGCAGACGAACTCCCCCTCTTCGACGTGCAGCGTCACGTCGTCGAGCACGAGCGGGGCGCGCTCGCCGAAGCGCTTGCCGAGCCCGTCGATGCGGATGACCGTCTGCCTGCTCATGCGCTCACTCCGTGCCGAGTCCGGCGGCCGAGACCGGCTCCTCGCCGCGCGCTTCGAGCACGCGGTTCAGGATCGCGAGGTCGAACAGCCCGTCGATCGAGCCGTCCTTCGCCGTACCGGCGGCGACGCCGTTCGCGAGCACCTCCTCGAAGGTGTCGGCGACGGGGTCGACCGTGAACCGGACGTGCTCGAGCGAGCGCGCGAGCACCTCGTCGCCCAGCGGCTTGCCGGTGTCGGCCTCGAGCTGGGCGTTGATGTCCTCGGCGGCCTGCTCGGGCTCGTCCTCGATGAACTGCACGGCGTCGGCGTGGCCCTCGACGAGCGCCTCGACCGTCGCCGGGTGGTCGGCGAGGAACTGCTTCGAGACGAGCAGCACCGTGGTCGGGAAGTCGCCGTCGTCCCACAGGTCGGCCTCGTCGACGAGCACGTGCGCGCCGCCGTCGATGATGAGTCGCGACACCCACGGCTCGGGCAGCCACGCACCGTCGAGGTCGCCCTGCTGGAAGAGCGTGAGCGTCTGCGAGTTCTCGGTCGGCGTGACGTGCACGTCGCCGCCGCCCTGCGTGTCGGTCGTGTAGCCCTCGTCGGCGAGCCAGGTGCGCAGCGCGACGTCCTGCGTGTTGCCGAGCTGGGGGCTCGCGAGCGTCGTGCCCTCGAGGTCGGCCGGGTCGTCGATGCCGTCGGCGACGACGAGTGCGGCGCCGCCCGAGGCGACCCCCGACACGACGACGGCCGACTCGCCGCCGCTCTTGACGAAGGTGTTGATCGCCGGGTTCGGGCCGATGTAGGCGGCGTCGATCGCGCCCGCCGAGAGCGCCTCGACGGCGGCCGGGCCGGCGTTGAAGACCTCGGTCGAGAGCTTCGTGTCGCCGAGCGCATCCTGCAGCAGGCCCTCCTGGAGCCCGACCAGCGCGGGCGCGTGGGTGACGTTCGCGAAGTAGCCGAGACGCAGCTCCTCCGCGGGCGTGCCGCCGAGGGCCTCGTCGGACTCGGCCGGCGGGGCTCCCGCGGCCGATGAGGCGCAGCCGGTCATCATGACCGCGGCCAATCCAAGAACGGTGAGAGCAAGAGTGGTGCGGGTCTTCACGGTGTCGCCTCCTTTGTATGGTTCGTGCAGATGGTGGTGCGGTGGCCCGGGGTCGGGGCCGGGTGCGCCCCGTGGGGCGCCCCGTCAGGCGGCCGAAGCTCGCGCCGGGCTGTGCGTGCCGGCGGCGAGCGTCGCTCCGTCCTGCGGGTGGATGACGAGGAATGCGCCGCTGCGACGGTGCACGGCGTAGTCCTCGAAGGGCAGCTCCGCCGCGAGGCGGAGGGTGACCCGGCCGATGTCGTTGGCGTCGAGCTGGTCGGCGGGTTCGGTCGCGAGGGTGTCGAGGTTGCGGCGGCCCTCGACCGCGGCGACGAGCGCCTGCACGGTCGCGGTGCCGAACTTGACGAGCACGCGGGCGCCCGGTGCGAGCGGGCGGGCGTCGAGCTGGAACAGCTCGGCGTCGATCTCGCGGCGGCCGGCGGGCAGGGTTCCGGATGCCGCGATCACGGCGCCGCGCGCGGCGTCGAGCTCGTCGGCGAGGCGCAGCGACACCGACTGCGGCGCACGTGCCTCGTCGAGCGGGCCGTCGGCGGTGTCGATCGCGACGACCGTCGTGGTCGCACCGCCCGGGAACACGGCGACCTCGTCGCCGACCCGCACGGTGCCGCTCGACACCTGCCCGGCGAACGCACGGTAGTCGCGGAACCGGTCTTCGGCCCCGGGCTGCGCCGCGACGGCGGGCGCGAGGGCGCCCTGCGGGCGCAGCACGAGCTGCACGTCGAGCCGGAACGCCTCGAGCGAGCTCTCGATCTCGTCGACGGTCGGCAGCGTCTCGAGCAGTTCGAGCAGGGCCGGCCCGTCGTACCAGGGCGTGTTCGGCGAGCGGTCGACGACGTTGTCGCCCTCGAGCGCCGAGACGGGGATGACGTGCACCCCGGGCAGGCCGAGCTCGCGGGTGACCTCGAGCACCTCGGCGGCCACGGCCGCGTAGGCTGCGGCGTCGTAGCCCTGCAGGTCGATCTTGTTGACCGCGACGATCACGTTCGGCACGCGCAGCAGCTGCACGACCGAGAGGTGACGGCGGGTCTGCTCGAGCACGCCCTTTCGCGCGTCGATGAGCAGCACGACGACGTCGGCCGTCGTCGCCCCGGTGACCATGTTGCGGGTGTACTGCACGTGCCCGGGGCAGTCGGCGAGGATGAACGAACGGCGACCCGTCGAGAAGTAGCGATAGGCCACGTCGATCGTGATGCCCTGCTCGCGCTCGGCGCGCAGGCCGTCGGTGAGCAGCGCGAAGTCGAAGCCGCCGGCGTCGCCGCCGAAGCCGCGCTCGCGGCTCGTGCGGGCGACCTGCTCGAACTGGTCGGCGAGGATCGCCTTCGAGTCGTGCAGCAGGCGGCCGACGAGCGTCGACTTGCCGTCGTCGACCGAGCCGGCCGTCGCGAAGCGCAGCAGGGTGCTGCTGGTGTGCTCGCCCATCAGAAGTACCCGTCCTTCTTGCGGTCTTCCATCGCCGCCTCCGAGATGCGGTCGTCGGCGCGGGTCGCCCCCCGCTCGGTGAGCGTCGACTCGGCGACCTCGCGAACGACGGCCGCGACATCCACGGCGTCGGACTCGACCGCACCCGTGCAGCTCATGTCGCCGACCGTGCGGTACCGCACGGTGCGGAGCTCGACGTGCTCGTCGGGGCGGGGCTGCGAGAACTCGCCGACGCCGCGCCACATGCCGTCGCGGCGGAACACCTCGCGCTCGTGCGCGAAGTACAGCGGCGGCAGCTCGATGCCCTCGCGCTCGATGTACGCCCAGACGTCGAGCTCGGTCCAGTTCGAGATCGGGAAGGCGCGCACGTGCTGGCCGGGGGTGTGCCGGCCGTTGTAGAGGTTCCAGAGCTCAGGGCGCTGGTTGCGCGGGTCCCACTGGCCGAACTCGTCGCGCAGCGAGATGATGCGCTCCTTGGCCCGCGCCTTGTCCTCGTCGCGGCGGGCGCCGCCGAAGACCGCGTCGTGCCTGCCCGCGGCGATCGCGTCGAGCAGCGGCTGCGTCTGCAGGGGGTTGCGGGTGCCGTCGGCGCGCTCGTGCAGGCGGCCGTCGTCGATGTAGCGCTGCACCTCGGCGACCTCGAGTCGCAGGCCGAGTCGCTCGACCGTGCGGTCGCGGAACGCGATCACCTCGGGGAAGTTGTGCCCCGTGTCGACGTGCAGCACGGGGAACGGCACGCGGCCCGGCCAGAACGCCTTCGTCGCGAGGTGGAGCACGACGACCGAGTCCTTGCCGCCCGAGAACAGCAGCACGGGCCGCTCGAACTCGGCGACGACCTCGCGGATGATGTGGATCGCCTCGGCCTCGAGCAGGTCGAGGGCGTCGAGGCCCCTCGCCGGGGCGGTGGCAGTGCCGGTCAAGAACGTGTCGGTCATAGGTGCAACCCGCATTCCGTCTTGTCGAGGCCGGCCCAGCGGCCCGACCGGGGGTCTTCGCCCGCGGCGACGGGCTTCGTGCACGGCTCGCAGCCGATCGAGGGGTAGCCCTCGGTCAGCAGCGGGTTCACGGTCACCCCGAACGCGGCGGCGTGGTCGATGAGGTCGTCGAAGCTCCAGGCGGCGAGCGGGTTGACCTTCACGAGGCCGCTGCGCTCGTCCCATGCGACGAGCGGCGTGTCGGTGCGGGTCGGCGCCTCGTCGCGGCGCACGCCCGTGAACCAGAGTTCGTAGCCCGCGAGGGCGTCCTGCAGCGGGGCGACCTTGCGCATCGCGCAGCAGGCGCCCGGGTCGCGGGCGAAGAGGTCCTTGCCGTGCTTCGCGTCCTGCTCGGCGACGGTGAGCTCGGGAAGCACGTCGACGATGCGCACGTCGAGCGACGCGGCGACGCGGTCGCGGGTCTCGATCGTCTTCTGGAAGTGGTAGCCGGTCTCGAGGAACAGCACGTCGACGCCCGGCAGCGACTGCGCGACCACGTGCGGCAGCACGGCGTCGGCCATCGAGCAGGCGACGGCCGCGGCATCCACGTCGAAGTTGCGCGCCACCCAGGCGATCACTTCGTAGGCGGATGCCTCGCCGTCGGCGAGGCTCCGGAGCTCGGCGTTCCCCGCCTCGGCGAGGGCGCGGAGCGCGGCGGCGTCGCGCTTCGTGGTGGCGCGCGGGGCGAGCGAGACGCTCATCGCAGTTCTTCCTCCTCGGCGCGGTGGGCCCACTCGGCGAAGGTCTCGTCGGCTGCAGTATCGCGCTGCTCGAGGAACCGGCGCACGACCTTCTCGACGTAGTCGGCGAGGCCGTCGGCGGTCACCTTGAGGCCGCGCACGGTGCGGCCGGTGCCGGCCTCCTCGCGCGTCGTCGACGCGAGCCCGCCGCCGAGGTGCACCTGGAAGCCGGGGGTCTGGCCGCCGTCGCCGTCGGGCAGCAGCTGCCCCTTGAGGCCGATGTCGGCGGTCTGGATGCGGGCGCACGAGTTCGGGCAGCCGTTGACGTGCAGGCTGATCGGGTGCGGCAGCTCGATGCCCGCGAGGCGCTCCTCGAGGGCGATCACGGCGTCGGTCGCGGTCTGCTTCGTCTCGACGATCGCGAGCTTGCAGAACTCGATGCCCGTGCAGGCGATCGTGCCGCGGCGGATGAGGCTCGGTCGCGCCTGCAGGCCGAGCTCGTCGAGGCCGGCGACGACCCGCTCGACGTGCTCCTCGTCGATGTCGAGCAGCACGACCTTCTGGTGCGGGGTCGTGCGCAGCCGGCCCGAACCGACCGAGTCGAGCAGGTCGGCGAGGCGGGTGAGCGTCGTGCCCGAGATGCGGCCGACGAAGGGCGTCGCGCCGATGTAGAAGCGGCCGTCCTTCTGCTTGTGCACCCCGACGTGGTCGCCCTGGGCGAGCGGCTTCGGTGCGGCGGGGCCGTCGGGCAGCGGGTTCTCGAGGTACTCGGTCTCGAGCACCTGCCGGAACTTCTCGGCGCCCCAGTCGGCGACGAGGTACTTGAGTCGGGCGCGGTTGCGCAGGCGCCGGTAGCCGTAGTCGCGGAAGATCGAGGTGACCCCGAGCCACACCTCGGCGACCCGCTCGGGCGCGACGAAGGCGTTCAGGCGCACCGCGAGGTGGGCGTTCGTCGACAGGCCGCCGCCGACCCAGAGGTCGTAGCCGATGCCGAGCTCGGGGTGCTCGACCGCGACGAACGCCACGTCGTTGATCTCGTGCACGACGTCCTGGCTGGGGTGGCCCGTGATCGCCGACTTGAACTTGCGCGGCAGGTTCGCGAGCTCGGGGTCGCCGATGTAGCGCTCCTGGATCTCGAAGATCTGCGGCGTCGGGTCGATGAGCTCGTCGGCCGCGATGCCGGCGACCGGCGAGCCGAGGATGACGCGGGGCACGTCGCCGCACGCCTCGGTCGTCGACAGGCCGACGCCTTCGAGCCGGCGCCAGATCTCGGGCACGTCCTCGACTCGGATCCAGTGCAGCTGGATGTTCTGCCGGTCGGTCAGGTCGGCCGTGTCGCGTGCGAACTCGGTCGAGATGCCGCCGATGACGCGCAGCTGCTCGGTCGAGAGCTGGCCGCCGTCGATGCGCACGCGCAGCATGAAGAACTCGTCCTCGAGCTCGTGCGGCTCGAGGGTCGCGGTCTTGCCGCCGTCGATGCCGGGCGTGCGCTGCGTGTACAGGCCCCACCAGCGGAAGCGGCCGTGCAGGTCGGTGCCGTCGATCGACGAGAAGCCGCCCTTGGCGTAGATCGTCTCGATGCGCTCGCGCACGGCGAGGCCGCCGTCCTCCTGCTTCCACTGCTCGTTGGCGTTGAGGGGCTCGGTGCCGTCGACCTTCCACTGGCCGTTGGGGCGGTTGGCGCCGGGGCGGGCGGGGCGGCCTTCGGGGCGCGCGGCGCGCTCCGGCCGTGCCGGTCGCACCGTCTCGCTCAGCGTCACGAGAGCCTCCTGATGGGTCGAAGCGACGATGGATGTCTCGCCGCTGAGCCGACGTTAGGCGAGGCATCCTCGGGCGGCACCTTCGTGACGGCGGCGCCCGTCACGTTGCGTCACGGCCCGTCGCACGGCGCCGCATTGCGTCACAGTCTTGACATGGCGGGCGGGCGCGGTGCTCCCGCCCGGCACATCCCGCCCGCTATCGTGAGCGCATGCCGACCGCCGCTGGTACCGGAATGCCCCTGCGGGACCACCGCATCCACCGATACGTCAACGCGTTCTGCCCGCGGTGCCACGAGGAGGACCCCGAGCGACCGCTCGCCGACGTCGCCCGGCTCTCGGGTTGGCTGGCGATCCGCGACGACCGCGTCTGGCTCGAGCGCGGCTGCCCCACGCACGGGCTCGTGTCGACGATGTACGACGAGTCGCCCGAGATCCTGAGCTACCTCGAGCAGTGGACCGCGCCGACGAAGGTGCACACCCCAGACCTCGCGGGCAACTTCAAGCCCGTGCCGTCGGCGTACGAGGACGGCCTGCCCGAGATGCAGACGCAGCACACGTGCATCCTGCTCGAGGACCTCACCGACCACTGCAACCTGCGCTGCCCGACCTGCTTCGCCGAGTCGGGGCCGGCGGCGACCGCGGTCGCGCCGCTCGCCGAGGTGCTCGCCTCGGTCGACGCGAAGCTCGCTCGCGAGAACGACCGCATCGACGTGCTCATGCTCTCGGGGGGCGAGCCGACCCTCTACCCATGGCTCGAGCAGCTGCTCGACCACCTCGTCGCGCGACCGGTCGTGCGCATCCTGCTGAACTCGAACGGACTGCGCATCGCGCAGGACGACGCCCTCGTCGAGACGCTGAAGAAGCACCGCGAGCGCGTCGAGGTGTACCTGCAGTTCGACGGCGAGAGCGCCGAGGCGTCGGCCTATCACCGCGGCGCCGACATCCGCCGCTTCAAGGACCGCGCGCTCGAGCGCCTGTCGGAGGCGGGCGTGTTCACGACGCTCACCATGACCGCCGCGCTCGGCGTGAACGACGGCGAGATCGGCGCGGTGATCCGGCGGGCGATGACGACGCCGTACGTCGGCGGAGTGACGATCCAGCCCGTGTTCGGCTCGGGGCGCTCGGCCGGCATCGACCCGAACGACCGGCTCACGCACACGGGCGTGCTCGCCCGGCTCGAGGCGCAGACGGGCGGCGAGGTCACCTGGCGCGACCTCACCGCGCTGCCCTGCAGCCATCCGCACTGCTGCTCGGTCGGCTACCTGCTGAAGGATGACTCGGGCACCTGGAACTCGCTCACCGCCCTCGTCGGCCACGACCGGTTGAAGGAGTTCCTCGACCTCAACCCCGACCTCATCGCGAACCGCATCGCCGACAGCAACATCAACCAGGCCCTGAAGGACAGTGTGAAGCAGTCGCTGCTCGACCTGCTCAGCGAGCAGTCGTCGCTGTCGCACCCGTCGATCGCGACGCTGTGGAAGGACATCTGCACGGGCTGCGACCTCGGCATCGGCACCCTCACCCAGCTCGCGAGCTCGGCGCTGCCGGGGCAGCACAAGCGGCTGCGGCGGTTCCTCGGCGAACGCGTCAAGCGCATCACGGTGAAGCCCTTCATGGACATCAACACGATGATCGAGGAGCGCCTCACCCAGTGCTGCGTGCACGTCGCGACGGTGAACGCAGAGACCTCGGCGCACCAGTGCGCGCCGTTCTGCGCGGTGCAGGCGTGGGCGCCGCTCGGGCGCACGCGCATCTCGACCGCGACGGGCTCGGCCGGGGCGTCCGCCGCTCGTGACGGCGCGGCAGGCGGCGCCGGCGCGGCAGGCGGTCGCCGCCGACTGCCGGTGACGGTGGCGTGAGCCGGCGGCCGACGGCATGACGGGCGAGGGAGTGAGCGCATGAGCAGCACGGGCGACGAGTTCGGCACCTGGGACCCCTCGGGCCTGAACCGCTTCGACGAGACGGTCGGCGCGCCCGCGGCCGCGGCGCCGTACGACCCGTTGCGGCTGTGCGTCTTCGCGACGATCGCCCTCATCACCTGCGTCTTCGGCCCGATCTCGCTTGCCGTGTTCGCGGGCATCGCGATCGCGGGATACGCCAGGGCCCGCCGGGCGGGCCTCCTGCGCTCGAAGTGCAAGCTCGGCGACACCCGCAACGTGCTCGCCTACCTCGTCGTGCTCGAGGTGCTCGCGCTCGCCGCGGTGCCGTTCTGGGTCATGCTCTGGGCCCGGATCTGGAGCTGAGCGCATGTTCCCGACGCTGCCCGATCTGATCGGCTGGGGGCCGCCGCTCGACACCCACTCGGTGTTCGTCGCGCTCGCCATGCTCGCGGCCGGCCTCGTCTTCGTCATCGAGTCCCGCCGCCGCGGGCAGACCGACGCGCGGGTCGCGGCGCTCGTGCTCGGAGCGCTCGCCGGGGCCGCGCTGTTCTCGCGGCTCGGCACGTGGGCCCGGCATCTCGACCCGTCGCAGAACCTCGACCTCGTCACGCAGCTCACGCGCGGCAACGCCTCGGTGCTGAGCGCGCTCGTCGGCGCCTGGCTCGGCGTGCACGTCGCGAAGCGCATCGTGAAGTACCCGTTGCGCACCGGCGACCTCTTCGCCCCCGCGGTCGCGCTCGCCATGGCCATCGGCCGGTTCGGATGCCTCTTCACCGAGCTGCCCGGAACCCCGACCGGCTCCGGCTGGGGCATCGTGCTCGACGAGGCCGCCGCCGCTCGGGTCGGCGGGCCGGCGGGCGTGCCGCTGCATCCGAGCTTCGTCTACGAGATCGCCTTCCAGGCCGCCGCATTCGTCGCGCTGTGGTTCTGGCTCCGGCACAAGCCGATCGCCGCGGGCGAGACGCTCACGATCTACATCGCCGCGTACGCGATCTTCCGATTCTTCGTGGAGTTCGTGCGCGGCAACGAGGTCGCCTGGATGGGGCTGACCCGTCCGCAGATGTTCCTGTTGGTCACGATCCCGCTGCTGCTGGCCCGCCTCGCCTGGAAGGCGTCGCGCGGCCGGCTCGCCGCGAACCGAGAGAGGATGGCCGTCGATGGTGCCCGATCCTGAAGAGCCCACGCCTGAAGAGCCCACGCCTGAAGGGCCGGCGCCTGAAGAGCCGGCCGTCGAACCGCCTGCGGCCGAAGCACCCGCGGTCGGCGGACCGACGGCGCCCGCGGCATCCGGCCCGGTGCCGCCGCCACCGCCGCCCCCGCCGCCATCGGGCTCGACGGCCCCGCCGTCGTACGGCCCGCCGCCCGGAGGCGGACCGACGCCGCTGCCCTACGACCCGTCGGTCGCACCGCCCCCGGCCGGTCTCAGCACGGGCGCCGGCATCGGCATCGGGGTCGGCATCGGCTGCGGGGCGCACGTGCTCGCGGGCGTGCTCATGCTCGCCACGATGCTCGTCGGCAGCAGCGCGCTGGGCGGCCCGACGTTCCTCGGAATCACCTGGCCGTTCGTGCTCGTCGCACTCGCCGCGATCGTGATGCTCTTCTTCAAGAAGACGCGCGGCATCGCGCTCGGCATCCTCATCGTCGCGGCGGCCGCGTGGATCGTCGTGCTCGGCCCGTGCCTCGGCATGGTCGGCATCTGATCGCGCCGACGAGCACCGCAGGTGCAGCGTGCGGCTACGCTCTCCCTGTTCCGCACTTCCGTTCCGCCCGCCGACGACGCCCGAGACGAGACGACATGCACCCGAACGACACCGCAGCGCCCGAACCCGCCCGCCCGACCCGCCGATCGCTCCGCGCCGCGGCCCGTCGCACGGCGGCGCCTGCCGCCCTGCTCGTGGCCATCGCGCTCTCGTCGACCGCGTGCACGACGTCGACGACTCCACCGGCTGCGGCAGCGCCCGAGACCACCCCGGCGGCCGACCTCCCGCTCTCCGCTGCACCCGACGCCGCGCTGCTCTGCGGTCAGGCGAGCGCGTTCGAGGGCATCCGGTACCGCTCCGAATGGGAGCACGGAGAGGGCCTCATCGACGACGCCGGGTACGAGTCGCGCGTCGCGGCACTCCACGACGCCTGGACCTTGCTCGTCGCGGGCGACACCGACGTCACCCCGGCGGTGAAGTACGTGCAGCGCGTGGTGTCGGACGGCGGGCTCGACTCCCCGGCCGGAGAGTTCCAGACGGCGATGGCCGAGCTGGCCGAGGCCTGCGACGCCGCCGGCTCGACGATCTCGATCTCCGCCCTTCCCGGACAGGGCGGCTGAGCGGGGTCTCGAGACGCCCGCTGCGCTCCGGGTCCTCTCGAAGCCACCTCAGCGAGCGCCGAGTGCGGCGTCGTAGCGGTCGAGCACGATCTCGACGAGCTCGGCGGGCGGCGCCGCATCGGGCACGAGCAGCGGGACGGTGACGACGTCGGCGCCGGCGGTCTCGGCGAGGTCCTGGAAGTAGCCGGGCGCGAGCAGGTAGCTCGCGACGACGACGCGCGCGCCCGAGGCATCCGCCCTCGCCTGCTCGACGGCCGCCGACAGCAGCGGTTCGGCTGCCGAGAGGAACCCGAGCCCGATGTCGCGCCCCGTCGCCGCCGCGAGCCGCTCGCGCATGTCGTGGCAGTCGCGCACCGCGCGCCAATCGCTCGAGCCCGCGACCGAGAGCACGACCGCGTCGTCGTCGCGAACGCCGGCCTCGGCGAGGCGGCGGGCGAGCACGGTCGCGAGCCGGTCGTCGGGCCCGAGGGCTCCCGCGAGTGCGACGCGCCGGTCGGCGGCCGCCTCGACCGCCTCGGTCAGGTCGACGTGCACGTGATACCCCGCCGACAGCAGGAGCGGCACGACGACGGCGGGCTCGCCCGGCGCGAGCGAGGCGAGGGTCGCGGGCACGTCGGGCTGCTCGACGTCGACGTGTCCGAGGCGGGCCGACGGTGCAGCATCCGGATGCCTCGTGCCGAGCGCCTCGGCGACCGCGTCGTGCAGCGCGCGCACCGCCCGCCGCCCTTCGGGCGACGAGGTGCCGTGCGAGATGCCCACGAGGGCGGGAGCGGACGCCGTCATCGTGCCATCGTCGCAGACCCGGGTTGCGCACGTGTTTCGTGTTGCGCCGGGCGACCCGTTCCGAGACGGCCGTCGGCGAGGCGGGCCTCGGCGAGTCGGCGCGGGCCGCGACGGCTCGTCTGCCAGCGGGTCGGGGATGTCGACGGCGCCCCTCGACTCGAGGAAGGCGTTCGTCGTCGTCGTGAGCGCCGATCTCGGCCACGACGAACTGTAGGAACTTCTGCGCGACACGCCGCGTCCGGCGGCTGCGCCACCGGCGGGTCGGGAGAAGTTCCTACATTCGCGCAGCCGCAGCCGCAGCCGCAGCCGCAGCCGCAGCCGCAGCCGCAGCCGCAGTCACCGTGGCCTACGCCTCGAACACGAGCGCGAGCGACGTGTCGCCGCACGGCACCACGATCGCGCCGCCGGGCAGCTCGGCACTCTCGGCGGACGCCGCGCCCTCGCGTTCGCGGAGCGGCGCGAGCGCCTCGGCGAGGCCGTCGAGCCGCAGCAGGGCGCCGGTCGCGCGGCGCGGGTCGGTCGAGGTCACGATGCGGCCCGAGGCGTTCACGAGCGTGCACGGATGCCCCGACTCGCGCAGCACGGGCAGGAGTTCGCGTTCGAGGCTCGCCACGTAGAGGTCGGTGCCCACGAGGCCGACCATGGTGCCGCCGACCGCGACCGGCACGGTGATCGTCACCGTGTAGTCGTCGGTGCACAGGTAGTCGACGTACGGGCCGGTGAGGTGCCGGGTGCCCGTGCGAGCCGGCACGCGCCACCACTCGAGGCCCGTGTAGTCGCGGAACTGCTCGGAGTCGGGGTCGCTCACCGCGTCGAGGCGCCGCAGGCCCGCCCCCGTGCCGAACGTGTTCGCACCGCTCAGCCACCATTCGAGGTGCCAGGGTGCATCGGCGAGGTAGCCGGGCGCGGCGACGAAGCCCGCGCCGGTGATGAGACTGCCCGCTCGTTCGAGCGGCTCGCCCACGAGCTCGGCGACGACGGGGTCGAAGGAGGCGGCGCTCGGTTCGGGCATCGCGGCGAGGCTCGCCTCGAGTCGCGTCCGCCAGTCGTCGATCATGGCGAAGACGGGGTCGATGGTCGAGGCGATGCGCTCCGCGATGCGGAGGGCTGCGACGTCGACGGTGACGGTCATGGCCTCGGTCCTTTCTGTGGGTGAGGGGCGGGGTCTCGATACGCGCTTCGCGCTACTCGGCCACCGCGAGGGGGGATGCCTCGAGCCGGGCCTTCTCGTCGATGAGCCATTCGACGGCCGTGGCGATGTGGTCGGTCGTCGCCCGGCGGGCGCCGGTGGCGTCGACGGCGCGGATCGCCTCGATCACCTCGAGGCGCGCCTGCCTGCTGCGGTCACGATACGCCTGTTCGCGCATGCACAGCCAGAGCAGCGGTCCCGCCTCGGCCTGCAGTCGCAGCTCCTCGTGCACGAGGCGGGGCGACTGGCTGACCGCCGCGATCTCGAGCTGGAAGCGGCCGATCGCGCGGCGTGCCCCGCCCGCGCTCGTGAGGTCGGCGCGCGCATCGATGTCGGCGAGGCTCGTCAGGTCGTCGTCGCTCGCGCGGTCGGCGGCGACCTCGGCCGCCATGCCGGCGATCGCGGCGTAGTGCAGCGAGAGATCGCGCAGTTCGATGCGGCTGAGCGCGCGCACCCGGGCGTCGAGCATGCGCGCGGCGGCGTCGCGGTCGTGCGTGACGAAACTGCCGCCGTCGCGGCCGCGGCGGGTGAGCACGAGCCCCTTGTCGCGGAGGGCGACGAGTGCTTCGCGGGCGGTGACGACGGCGACGCCGAGGCGCTTCGCGAGCTCCGACTCGCTCGGCAGGCGTTCTCCGTCGCGCAGGACGCCCGCGACGATCGCGTCGGTGAGGCGCTGCTCGACGAGCTCGGCGCGACCGGCGCCGTCGAGCGGCGAGAAGACGACCGCGTGCGTGGCATCGGCGCGGCCGGTGGCCTGAGGCATCCGGCCCTCCCGTTCGCCCTCGTGCAGATCTGTGACACGACCGTAACACGAGGGGCTGGACATTTACATCTGGAGTCATATGATTTGAAACCGACGAACATCTGGTTCCAGATGTTTGGCAGCGACACGTCAGGAATGCATCGAAGGAGATGTCATGACCGAAGCACAGCCGGCGATCCGGCTCACCGGGCTCACGAAGGAGTTCGGTGCCGTCACCGCGGTCGACCATGTCGACCTCGAGATCGCCGCGGGCGAGTTCTTCTCGATGCTGGGCCCGTCGGGCTCGGGCAAGACCACGGTGCTGCGGCTCATCGCCGGGTTCGAACAACCCACCGACGGCACGATCGAGCTCTTCGGCGAGGAGGTCACGAAGCGCGCGCCGTTCGACCGCGACGTGAACACCGTGTTCCAGGACTACGCGCTGTTCCCGCACATGAGCGTGCTCGACAACGTCGCCTACGGCCTCCGGGTGCGGGGCCTCGGCAAGAAGGAGCGCAACGAGCGGGCGCGTCGCGCACTCGCGAGCGTGCGCCTCGAGCAGATGGCCGATCGCAAGCCGTCCCAGCTCTCGGGCGGCCAGCGCCAGCGCGTCGCCCTGGCACGGGCCACCGTCGTCGAGCCGAAGGTGCTGCTGCTCGACGAACCGCTCGGGGCGCTCGACCTCAAGCTCCGCGAGCAGATGCAGGTCGAGCTCAAGCAGATCCAGCGCGAGCTCGGCATCACCTTCATCTTCGTGACGCACGACCAGGAGGAGGCGCTGACCCTCTCCGATCGCATCGCCGTGTTCAACGCGGGTCGCATCGAGCAGCTCGGCACGCCCGCCGAGCTCTACGAACGGCCGGTCTCGCGGTTCGTCGCCGACTTCGTCGGCACCTCGAACCTGTTCGGCCCCGAGCACTCGCTCGCGCTGCTCGAGCGCGAGGGCCACCACTCGGTGCGTCCCGAGAAGATGACGGTCTCGACCGCCGGCCAGTCGGGCGAGGGCGTGCGCAACGCCGCCGGCACGGTCGTCGAGGCCATCTACCTCGGCAGCGGCGTACGGCTCGTCGTCGACCTCGACGCGGGTCCGCGGGTGAGCGTGCTCGAGCAGAACGTGCGGGGTCGCGCGCGCGACGACGAGCACGGCGACCGGGTCGTCGTCTCGTGGCACGACGACGACGTCGTCGCAGTCGACGGAGCCGCCGTCGGCCCGCAGAACCCGACCCCGACCGCCGCGGTCGGCTCGGTGTTCCCGGGCATCTCCGGATGAGCCATCCGTGGTCTCGATCGGCGCTTCGTGCTCCTCGACCGACGGAATGCACGGCAACTGACACACAACCACCAAGAGAAACAGGAGAGAACCATGATGCGGATGCGGAATGCGCGACGAGGCGCAACCGTCGGGCTCGCGCTCGCCTCGGTCGCGCTGCTGACCGCCTGCGGCACGTCGGGCGGCGGCGGTGGCGGCGGTGGTGACAACGAGGCCGCGACCGAGCTCGGCGAGACCGAGGGCCAGATCTCGATCCTCGCGTGGCCGGGCTACGTCGAGGACGGGTCGAACGACCCGGCCGTCGACTGGGTCACGCCGTTCGAGGAGCAGACCGGCTGCGAGGTCACCACGAAGACCTTCGGCACCTCCGACGAGGCGCTCAACCTCATGAAGACCGGCGAGTACGATGTCGTCTCGGCGTCGGGCGACGCCTCGCTGCGGCTCGTCGCCGGCGGCGACGTGGCTCCGGTCAACACCGACCTGCTCGAGAACTACGACGGCATCTACGACTTCCTGAAGGACCAGGCGTGGAACACCGTCGACGGTGTCAACTACGGCGTGCCGCACGGGTACGGCGCGAACCTGCTGATGTACAACACCGACGTGATCACCGAGGAGCCCACCTCGTGGGACGTCGTGTTCGACAAGTCGGGCGACTACGCCGGCAAGGTCACGGCCTACGACTCGCCGATCTACATCGCCGACGCCGCCCTGTACCTCATGGCGCACGAGCCCGACCTCGGCATCGAGAACCCCTACGCCCTCGACGAGGAGCAGCTCGCGGCCGCCGTCGACCTGCTCAAGCAGCAGCGCGAGAACATCGGCGAGTACTGGAGCGACTACCTGAAGGAGGTGCAGTCGTTCCAGACCGGCGACACCGTCGTCGGCACGAGCTGGCAGGTCATCCAGAACGTGCTCGAGGGCGAGGGCGGCAAGACCGCGGTCACGCTGCCCGCAGAAGAGGGTGCGACCGGCTGGTCCGACACGTGGATGATCTCGTCGGAGGCGAAGAACCCGAACTGCGCGTACGCGTGGCTCGACTACATCTCCAGCCCCGAGGCGAACGCCGCGGCCACGTCGTACTTCGGCGAGGCGCCCTCGAGCGACGCCGCGTGCGAGTTCCGCGAGGACTGCGAGGCGTACCACGCCGGTGACGCCGACTACGCGTCGCAGATCTGGTACTGGACCACCCCGATCGAGGACTGCGTCGACGGCCGCACCGATGTGAAGTGCACCGACTACGCCGCCTGGACCTCGGCCTGGCAGGAGATCAAGGGCTGATGACGGCCACCCGTGCGGTGCCCGCCCCGCGTCGCAGTGCGGCGCGGGCGGGCTCCGCCTTCCTCAGCGCGCACCCCCGGGCGCGGCTCGCGCTGCTGCTCAGCGCCCCGCTGTTCTGGCTCGGCGTCGTCTACATCGTCGCGCTCGTGCTGCTGCTCGTCACGGCGTTCTGGTCGGTCGACAGCTTCACGGGCGAGATCACCACCGAGTTCACGCTCGACAACATCGTCGAGGTCGTGACCGGCTCGCTGTATCAGACCGTGACGCTGCGCACGATCGGCGTCGCGCTCGCGGTGACGGTGATCGACGTCGCCCTCGCACTGCCGATCGCGTTCTTCATGGCGAAGGTCGCGACCCCGCGCATGCAGCGGGTGCTGCTCATCATGGTGCTCACCCCGCTCTGGGCGTCGTACCTCGTGAAGGCGTACGCCTGGCGGTCGGTGCTCTCGCAGGACGGCATCCTCGAGTGGCTCGTCTCGCCGTTCGGCGGTCACACGCCGGGCTACGGCCTGCCCGCGACGATCATCACGCTGAGCTACCTGTGGCTGCCGTACGTGATCCTGCCCATCTACGCGGGGCTCGAGCGCGTGCCCGACTCGCTGCTCGAAGCCTCGGGCGACCTCGGAGGCAGGACCTGGCCGACGCTGCGGCTCGTCGTGCTGCCGCTCGCGCTGCCGGCCATCATCGCCGGCACGATCTTCAGCTTCTCGCTGTCGCTCGGCGACTACATCACGGTCAACATCGTCGGCGGCACCAGCCAGATGCTCGGAAACCTCGTGTACACGAACGTCGGCGCCGCCAACAACCTGCCGCTCGCCGCCGCGATCGCGCTCATCCCGATCGTGATCATCTTCGGCTACCTCTTCCTCGTGCGCCGCACCGGCGCGCTCGACAACCTCTAGGGGCTCAGGATGCGTCTGTCTCGCCTGTCTCGGACGGTGCTCGGCGTCGTCACCGCGCTGATCCTCGTGGTCGTCTACGTGCCGCTCTTCGTCGTGCTCGTGAACTCGTTCTCGACCTCGACGTCGCTGAACTGGCCGCCTCCCGGCTTCACGCTCGAGTGGTGGGGCAAGGCGTTCCAGAGCGAGGGCGCGCTCGAGGCGGTCGGCACGAGCGTCGGCATCGCGCTCGTCGCGACGGCGGTCTCGCTGGTGCTCGGCACCCTGATCTCGCTCGCGCTGCAGCGCTTCGAGTTCTTCGGGCGCGAGGCGATCAGCCTGCTCGTGATCCTGCCGATCGCGCTGCCCGGCATCATCACCGGTATCGCGCTGAACAACTTCTTCCGCACGATCATGGGCGTTCCGCTCTCGATCTGGACGGTCGTGATCGCCCATGCCACGTTCTGCATCGTGACGGTGTTCAACAACGTGATCGCGCGGCTGCGCCGGCTCGGCACGAGCTTCGAGGAGGCCTCGGCAGACCTCGGCGCCGGCATCTGGACGACGTTCCGGCTCGTGACCTTCCCGCAGCTGCGCTCGGCGCTGCTCGCCGGCGGCCTGCTCGCCTTCGCGCTGAGCTTCGACGAGATCATCGTGACGACGTTCACGGCGGGGTCCGGCGTGACGACGCTGCCGATCTTCATCCTCAACAACATGTTCCGGCCGGCTCAGGCGCCGATCGTCTCGGTCATCGCCGTGGTGCTCGTCGTCGTGTCGATCATCCCGATCTACATCGCCCAGCGCCTCTCCGGCGCGGAGGAACGCCGGCGCTGAGGCATCCCCGTTCGTCTTCACCGGTTCAGGAGATGGGACGCTGCTCAGGACCCACCAGGGGGAACGCGTCCTGAGCAGCGCTCCATCTCCTGAACGGGGGTGGATGCCTCGGCCGGGCCCAATGCGCTCCACCGGCTCCGCCGCGGTGATGGCGGCGGCGCCGCGGGCATGTCAGCATGAGCCAGCCGGAGCGACCGGCGACTCGTGACCCGAGAGGGGCGATCGATGACGATCATCCGCACCGTGCCCGAAGCCGACGCGACCGGCGCCGTCGCCGCGATCTACGCCGACGACGTCGACGAGCTCGGCTACGTCGCGCCGCACACTGCGGCGATGGCGATGAACCCCGAGGCGCTGCACGCCTTCGAGCAGTTGATCCGCTCGGTCGTGCCGACGCTCGGCCTTCGACGGTACGAGCTCGTCACGCTCGCGGCGGCGCGCGGCACCGGGTCGGCACACTGCCGGCTCGCGCACGGCGCGAAGGTGCTCTCGAAGGGACTCTTCGGCGAGGCGCAGCTCGAGCGGATCGCCCGCGACTATCGCGACGCGGGGCTCGCCGACGACGAGGTCGCGATGATGGCGTACGCCGAGCAGGTCGGCCGCGACGCGTCGGCGATGACCGAGGCCGATGCGCTCGCGCTGCGCGAGGCCGGCTTCGGCGATCGCGAGATCGTCGACATCACGATCGCCGCGTCGGCGCGGGTGTACTTCGGAAGCGCGCTGCAGGCGCTCGCCGTCGACGTCGACGCGCCGCCGATGCTCGGCCCGGCCGTGCGGGCCGCGCTCGATCCGCGCTGAGGAGGGGCGACGCCCCGCCCGACGGTCAGAAGCTCGTGACCAGCTCGCCGAGCACGTCGGCGACCTTCGTCGGGTCGGTGGCGTCGTAGAACTGCGCGCCCGTGGCGGTCGAGATCTCGCGCAGGCTCGCCGTGTCGGCGTTCGCGCCGTAGGCGAGGGTGAAGACCAGCACGGGCGTGTCGTCGTGCATGCGCTCGAGGTCGGCGAGCATCTGCTTCTTCGTCGTCGTGCCGGGACCGAGCGTCTCGTTCTTGCCGTCGCTGAGCAGCACGATCGCGTTGATGCGCTCGGGGTCCCACGCCTCGGCGCGTTCCTTCGCGAAGCTGTCGACCGCGGCGTAGAGCGGCGTGAACTCGATGGGCTTGAGCCCGCCGAGCGCCTCGAGGAACTTCGTCCGCTCGGTGCGAGCGTCGGCGACGGGGCTCACGAGGCCGGGCGTGATCGGGCCGTCGTCGACGGCGCTGAACGCGGCGAGGCCGATGTTGTCGCCCTTGGTGAAGTGGCCGAGGGCCTTCTCGATGGCGGCCTTCGCGGCGGCGAGCTTGGTGTCGCCGGTCGCGATCTTCTCCTCCATCGAGCCCGACACGTCGACCAGGAACAGGACCTCGGCGCGCTTGCGCACGTCGGGGAAGGTGCTGTCGATCGCGGCGAGCATCTCCCGGCCGGGGAACGCGAGCGCGCCCGACGGCCGCTCGGGGAGAAGCCCGACCTCGCTGACGACGGGGTCGAGCTCCCCGTTGAGGTCGTGGTAGCCCGAGGCGCGCACGATCTGTTGCCCCTGCTTCGTGCCCGCGAACCGGAGCAGGTCGGCGGCCGCCTCCTTCTCGGATGCGTCGACCCAGGGCCCGGCCAGCACGGTGAAGGGGTTGTCGGCGACGTAGTAGCCGTCGCTCGGGTAGATCGGCACCAGCCGCTCGCCGGGCGGCGTCGACTCGGTGCGACTCACGCCGTCGGGGCTCGTGATGCCGCGGTTGTAGTCCCAGACGGTCTTCTCATCGACGATGACACCCGAGAGGAAGTCGGCGATCGAGCCCTCCTTCTCGGAGAGCCGCGCCTGCGCGAGGAAGCGCTCGGGCGTGGCCATGTAGTGGCTCGTCGCGAGTTCGTCCTGCCGGACGGCGTCCATGACCTCGGGGTCGCGGATCTGGCTCGTCGTGAGCTCGGCGACCGAGCCCGCCTCGCTGCCGAACTCCGCGAGCATCGCCGCCTGGCCCGAGCTCGCCATCAGCGGGCTCGTCTTGCCGAGCTTGAAGGTGCCCCACTCGGGGTGGCTGAGCCAGCTCCACGTGGCGTCGTCACGGGCGGCGTTGAAGACGTCGTTCCACGTCGGGCGCGTCTCGCTCCAGCCGATCGCATCGGCGAGCGGCTGCGGCATCGCGAGCACGATCGCGGAGGAGCCGATGCTCGTGCCCTCGGTCGGCACGTTCGCCGCGCCGCCCGAGTCCTGGGCGACGGCGAGCCAGGAGCTCGCGTCGGGCACCCAGACGGTCGGCTTGTCGTCGGCGGCGGTGCCGGGGAAGCCGCCGGCCGCAGCGGTCGCCGCGGTGCTCGAGGTCTGCTTCGTCACGGTCGCGTCGACGCAGCGCCCGTCGACGCTGCGCGGCTGCGCGTTGTAGCCGTCGACGAGGCGGGCGACGAGCTCGGCGTTCTCGTTCGACGAGAGCACCGTGAGCGCGATGCACGGCTTCTTGCCGTCGACGGCGGAGGGCTGGTCGGCCGGGAAGACGCCGGGCTCGGCGGTCGTCGACGCGAACGGCGTCGGACCGGACGGGTCGGCGCCCTGGGCCGTGAGCACGACGGCGGTCGCGACACCGCCGCCGAGCAGGACCAGCACGAGGCTCGCGCCGGCGATCACCCACATGCGGCGCTGCCGTTGCCGCTGCAGGCGATGGCGATGCCGCACCTCGGAGCGGTCGCGGCGAGTCGGGTCGTCGCTGCTCATCGGCGGCGACCTCGCGCGCTTCGTCGCGGTGCGAGCGTGCTTCGGCTGGTTCGCGCGGCACGGTGGAGGGCCGGCTCCGGCGCGCAGGTGACGGCTTCGTCGGGCATCGTTGCGTCCTGGGGGTGGGTAGGGGGTCAGGCGATCCTATCCTGCGGCGGCCGCGCGGCCAACGGCGCGCCCCCGACCTCCACGGCTCGGACGCCGTACCGCTCGTTCACCGGCCGGGGTGCTGGTGGACGCGCGTGCGATCCCGATGCCCGTGGTGTTCGTTCCCGTGGTGAGCATGGTGGTGGCCGTGCTCGTGTCCGTGGTGCGCGCGCCCCTCGTGCCCGTGCGCGTGCCCTTCGTGCCCGTGCCCGTGGTGCGCGTGCCCGTGGTGCCTCCGGTCACGGTCATCGTGCGCGGCGCGCCCGTGCGAGTGGCCGCGGCGGGCGTCGCCGTGATGACGACGGCGAGGCATCCGCTCGCCCTCCTGCCAGCCGAGCTCGCGGGCGACCGCCTCGAGCGTCGCGAGGGTGGTGCGGTAGTCGTCGGGCGCGACGGCGCCGGCGACGCGCGAGCGCAGTTCGGCGACGCGCTCGCGGAGCGCGGCGTACGAGACCTCGCCCTCCTCGGTGAGTCGCGGCGCGCCCGGCTCGTCGGTGACCCAGCCGCGGGCGACGAGCGGTGCGAGCCGTTCGGGGTGGGCGGTGATCTTGCGACGCAGCCGTGCATCGTCGACGGTGCCGGCGATGAGGTTGAGCCGTCGCCAGTCGCGGCGCGTGATGCCCTCGTCGGCGAAGAGGTCTCGCATCGCGTCGTCGAGCTTGCGGTCGACGACGCGCAGCCAGTACCCGATCGGCCGCTCGGCGGGGATGGGGGTCTCGGTGTTCTCCGGGATGTTCAAGGGTGGTTCCTTCCATGACGCAGGTGCGTCGTCGATTGCATGTCGCATGACATGTATATGTACAATGACATACATGAATGATGCGCGTCAAGTCCCGCCCGGCGACCGTCCGGGTGCGGGAGACGGCGGGCCCGAGGCATCCGACCCCGTGGCGGCCGTCGAGGCCGCGCTCGTGGCGATGCGCCGCGACCAGGGCCGAGGCCGGCTCCAGCGCCGCGGCGAGCACGGCGGCCCGCATCACGGTCACGGCCTGCAGGCCGACCGGCACGGGCATCACGGCCACCACCACGGGGATGCCCCGGCGGAGGCACCGCGCCGAGGGCGAGGCGGCCCGGGGCTCGCGCAGGCCGCGAGGTTCCGGCTGCTCGATGCGCTCGAGGCGGCGCCGCAGCCGCCGTCGGTCGGCCAGCTCGCCGACGCGATCGGGGTCGACCAGCCGCGCGCCAGCCGGCTCGTGCAGGCCGCGGTCGAGGCGGGTCACGCCCGTCGCGAGGTCGATCCGTCGGACGCGCGGCGCAGCGCGATCGTGCTCACCGCGGCAGGCCGTCGCGTGCTCGCGGGAGCACGCGACACGCGCCGCGGCGCGGTCGAGACCGCGCTCGCGGGCTTCACGCCCGCCGAGGCCGCCGAATTCGCCCGGCTGCTGTCGCGCTTCGTGGCAGCCTGGCCCCGCGACACGCCCGATGGCGGTCGCACGACCTGAATCCGCACGGCCAGGCGACCCCGGCCAATAGCATTCGAGCTAGGCGGAGCAGAACGCCGTTCGGGGGAGCCGTTGGAGCAGACAGACGTTCTGGAGTACCTGCACGACACGAAGGTGACGCCACCGCCGATGCGACGGGGCCAGGCGAGTCGGCGGGAGCTCATCCGCGCCGCGCGCGAGAGCGGCCGCACGCACGTGGCGGTGACCGCCCCGGCCGGGTACGGGAAGTCGACGCTCGTCGCCGAATGGGCCGATTCGGAGGAACGGCGCGTCGCGTGGGTCTCGCTCGACAGCCTCGACGACGACCCGGCAGCGCTCCTCGCGCTCATCGCGGCGGCGTTCGAGCGGATCTCGCCGTCGAGCTCGGAGGCGATCGGGCGGATGCGCTGGCAGGAGGGCTCGGCGCTCAGCCGTTCGGCACCGCTCCTCGCCTCCGTGCTCGCCCGCGCGGACGCCCCGTTCCTGCTCGTCATCGACGACCTGCACGTGCTGTCCTCCCCTGCCTGTCACGACGTGCTCGATGTGGTGCTCGACGGCGTCCCAGCCGGTTCCCAGTGCGTCGTCACGAGCCGGCACGAACAGCCGTACGCCGCCCGGCGGCGCGTCGACGGGCGGCTCTACGAGATCACGACCGCGCAGCTCGGCCTCGACGTCGCCGCTGCTGCGGTGATCTTCCGGCGCGAGCAGGTCGACGCGAGCGACGAGGAGCTCGCCGAGCTCGTCGCGCGAACGGAGGGCTGGGCGAGCGGGCTCGTCCTCGCCGCGCTCGTCGCCCGCTACGAGGGCGACGTGCTCGCGATCACCGGCGAGGACCGGTTCGTGCACGACTACCTCTACCGGGAGCTGCTCGAGAAGGTCCCGGTCGAGGTGCAGGACTTCCTCGTCCGGACCTCGGTGCTGACAAGGATGTCGGGCCCCCTCTGCGACGCGCTGCTCGGCCGGTCGGACTCGCAGGCCATGCTCCGCACGCTGGAGGAGCGCAGCGCGTTCCTGATCCCGCTGGACCGTCGTCGCACCGGCTGGTTCCGCTACCACGAGCTCTTCCGGGAGTTCCTGCTCGCCGAACTCCGGCGGCGGGACCCTGCGCTCGTGGCCCCGCTCCACCTCCGCGCCGCGGATTGGTTCGGCGCGAGCGGTGACCCGGCGCGCGCGATCGAGCACGCGCTCGCCGCCGGCGATCGTGGCCGCTCGGCGCGGCTCCTGACGCAGGCGGCACTTCCCGGGTACCAGAGCGGGCGGTTCTCGACGGTCAGCCGTTGGATGGACCTCGTGGGCGACGAGGTGATCGAGTCCATCCCGCCGCTCGCCGTCCTCGCCGCCTGGACGGCGGTGCTCAACGGGGACGTGGCCGGGGCCGAGCGGTGGGCCGACCTCCTCGGGCGGCTCGACCCGGGCGAGGATCCCGACGGCGTCGACCTGCCGTTCGTCGGCGGCCGTGCGCTGCTCGCGGTGGCGATGCTCCGCGACGGTCCCGACACGGGGATGTCGGACGCGATGACCGCCCTCCAGACCGTGCCGGTGTGGAGTTCCTGGCGCGATCTCGCGTTGTGCCTGTTCGGCGAGATGTGCCTGCTCGAGGGGCGCACCGAGGAAGCTGATCGAGCATTCGCGGAGGCTTCGGAGATCGCGACCCGGCGTCGGAACTTCGTGCGCCTCGCCCTCGTCGAGTCGGAGCGCGCCGGCATCGCGATCGAGGACGGGCGCTGGGACGATGCCGCCTCGCGCGTCGTCGTCGCGTTGCGAGCCGTCGAGGAGGGACACATCGAGGACTACGCGATCGCCTCCCTCGCGTGGGCCGTCGGAGCTCGAGTCGCCCTCCACCAGGGCGACGAGGCGAAGGCGCGGGAACGCCTGGCGCAGGCGATGCGGACGCGAGCGCTCAGCACCTACGTGCTCCCGTTCATCGCCGTCCGCGTGCGCCTGCACATCGCGAAGGCGCTGCTCGCGTCGGGCGATCGCGACGGGTCGGCGCAGTCGGTGGAGGAGATCTCCGGCATCGAGGTCCACCGGCCGCGCCTCGGGCGGCTGGGCGATCAGGTGCGCTCGCTTCGAGAGCGGCTCGACATGGCCTCAGTGGCGGGCAGCCGGCTGACGCCCCTCACGCCCGCGGAGCTCAGGCTGCTCCCGTACCTGCAGACGCACCTGACGCTCGCCGAGATCGGCCAGCGGCTGTACCTGTCGCGGAACACCGTGAGCTCCGAGACGGCCTCGATCTACCGCAAGCTGCAGGTCACGACGCGGGGCGCCGCCGTCGACCGGGCGATGGCGCTCGGCCTGCTGGGGGCCTGAGCGGGTGGCTCGGGCATGAGCTGAAGAACGGGGGCCGCCGCGAACCCGAATCGCAGCGACCCCCTCACGGTCAGGGATCTGACCGTCGGCCGGGCTACCCGACCCAGACCTGGAACCCGATGCCCGACGCATCCGGTTCTATCGGTTAAGGAGTCGCGGTCGCGGCGATCCTTACGCAGGACCCGCGGAATCCGGCTTCGCACGATATGTGGGATGGCGCGCCGCAGCCCGCTCGGTAGCTTGCTCGGTACCTCGGGGCGGGAGGTTGCTTCGAGGGCACTGTCGAGCCTTACCCGAGACGGATGCCGAGGTAACCCGAATGTCGCCGCAACTCCCACCCGCCTGCGCCGCCGGCGCCGCACCGACCGAACCGACCGACCGCGAACTGCTGCAGCGGACCCGGGGCGGTGACGACGAGGCCTTCGCGGCGCTGTGGCGCCGCCACCACGGGCCGCTCTGCCGATGGGCCCGCACGATGACGACCCGGTTCGAGGCCGATGAGCTGGTGTCCGAGGCGTTCGTCCGGCTGTTGCAGGCGATCAGGAACGGGCGGGGGCCGGAGACGGCCGCGCGCGCATATCTCCGAGCCGTCATGCGGAACCTCTCGATGGAGTGGGCCCGTCGCGCCGTGCCCGTCGTCACGATGGACGGCTACGACGACCTCCTCGTCGCCGAGGACCTCTTCGCCGGCGTCGACGACGCGGCCGACCGCTCGTCGGCCGTGCGGGTCTTCCAGTCGCTTCCCGACACCTGGCAGCGCGTGCTGTGGCTCGGAGACGTCGAGGGCCTCCCGCCGCGGGAGATCGCGACGGCGCTCGGCATGAACTCGAACGCCGTCTCCGCGCTCCGCTTCAGGGCGGTGCACGGGTTCCGCCGGGCGTACGCGGCGACGGCCGAGCCGGCCGGTCGGGTCGCGTAGCTGCGGGCGCCGACCGCTCAGCGCTGCGTCGGCACCTTCACCCAGAGCATGAGCACGAAGCCGGCGACGACCACGAGGATGATGCCGAGCACGCCCCAGTACGTCGCGCCGAACAGCAGGATGAACGCCGACCAGAGCATCGGCGAGAGGAAGCTCGCCGCGCGCCCCGTCGTGGCGTAGAGACCGAAGATCTCGCTCTCGCGGCCGGCGGGGGTGACCCGCGCGAGGAACGACCGCGACGCCGCCTGGGCGGGCCCCACGAAGAGGGTGAGTGCGAGGCCGAAGATCCAGAAGACGAGCTTGCCCGCGTCGTGCAGGAAGAAGACCATCGACCCGGCGACGATGATCCCGCCGAGCGCGGTGAGGATGACCGCGCGGGGACCGAACCGGTCGTCGAATCGGCCCGCGACGATGGTCGAGACGCCCGCGAGCAGGTTCGCGGCGATGCCGAAGATCATGACGTCGTTCGACGAGAAGTGGAACGCCACTGCGGCGATGACGGCTCCGAACGCGAACACCCCGGCCAGGCCGTCGCGGAACACCGCGCTCGCGAGCAGGAACCAGAACGTCGGTCGTGAGTCGCGCCACAGCGCTGCGATGTCCTTCGCGAGTACCACGTAGCTGCGCCAGAACGACACCCGTTCGGCCCGCGGGGCGGGCGGCGCCTCCGGCACGTAGACGAGCACGGGCCACGCGAAGAGCAGCGTCCACACGGCGCAGCCGAGCGCGATCACGCGGAACGCGAGGCCGTTGTCGGTCGGCATGCCCCACCAGTCGAAGCTCGTCGCGACGACCACGAGTACGAGCGCGACGATGCCGCCGATGTAGCCGAGACCCCAGCCGAGCCCGGAGACCTTGCCGACCGTCTTCGGCGTCGAGACCTGCACGAGCATCGCGTTGTAGTTGACGCCCGCGATCTCGCTGAACACCGTTCCCGCGGCGATGAGCGAGACGCCGAGCAGGAAATAGGCGGGGGAGCCCTGCACGAAGAACAGCCCGACCATGCAGGCCACCAGCAGCGCGGTCGCGCCGCCGAGCCAGAGCTTTCGACGGCCCGCGACATCGGCGCGCTGGCCGAGCACCGGCGCGAGCACCGCGATGAGGACGCCGGCGACCGTGATCGCCCAGCCGAGGCCCGAGGCGAGGTCGGCGAGCCCGCGCTCGTACGCCGGGTCGCCTTCGCCGAGTTCCGCGACCGCGGGATCGAGGAAGACGTCGCTCGTGAGGTAGAGCGCGGTGAACACGAACGTGAGGATGACCGAGTTGAAGGGCTGCGTCGCCCAGTCCCACAGCGCCCACGAGAACACCTGGCCGCGCGGGATGCGCCGCCCCTCCTGCATCTGCAGGCCCATCACGCGGATCGCCCCGCTCTGCGCGGTCGCCGGCGGGGCGGCCGGCGCACCGTACGACGGGGACGGCGCGGCGTCGGGCGACGCGGGGGCGTCGTGGTTCGGGTCGGTCATGTGGGCAGTCTCCCGGCGTCCGGTGAACGGGTGGTGACGGCGCGCGCCGGCCGGGGCCGATCCGCGTCGATCGAGTGCACTGTATCGCGAGGCGGCGCCGATGCACGCTGCGGGCGCGTCTCGCGTTCAGGATGCCCCGGCCGAGGCATCCTGAACCGCGCTCCCGCTCACATCGCGACCATGCCGACGAGTTCGCCGAACAGCTCCTCGGGGTCGCACTCGAGGCGCTGGCGGGTGAACCACGAGCACACGTTGACGCAGTCGCGGTGCAGCAGGTCGAAGCCCTGCGGGTTCGACACGAGGTCGACGACCTGCGGCAGGTCGATCACCACGATCCGGCCGTCGTGCACGAGCAGGTTGTAGGGCGAGAGGTCGCCGTGCGCGAGCCCGCCGGCGGCGAGCGTGTGCATGAAGTCGACGATCTGGTGGAACAGCTCGCGGAGCTCGCCGGGCGTCGCGCGCACCTGGGCGAGCCGAGGCGCCGCGACGCCGTGCGCGTCGCCGATGAACTCCATGAGCACCTCGGTGCCCGCGACCTGCACGGGGTACGGAACGGCCGCGCCGAGTTCGGTGAGCCGCGAGAGCGCCTCGAACTCGGCGTAGGCCCACTGCACCTTCGCGACCTCGCGGCCGAACGAGGTGCCCTTCGCTACGGCGCGGGCGTCGCGGCTGCGGCGGGTGCCGCGGCCCTCGGTGTAGACCTGCGACCGGTGGAAGTCGCTGTGCTCCGCGCCGCGATACCGCTTGGCCGCGAGCAGCACGGCGTTGCCGGCGACCGCGGCGTCGGCACCCGGCACGGCGCGTTCGATGAGGAAGAGGTCGGCCTCCTTGCCGCTCTTGACGACGCCGAGCTCGGTGTCGATCGCGGCGGCGGAGGTGACGAGCCAGTCGGGTCGCGGCTCGGGGCCGCGTTCCGACGGGGTGGTCGCGGGCCAGGTCGACCAGCGCTGGTCCTCGCCGGGCTCGATGTCCTGGAAGGCGAGGTCGCCCGCGTCGAAGCGCGGGGTCGTGAAGGCGGGAAGGTCCGTGCGCGAGTTCACGATGGAACGCACGACAGCGGTCTCGTCGAGTGACGACGTCAGATGCAAGGTGGTTTCTCCGAAGGACGCGGAGGCCACCGCCGCGGATCAGCGGCTGAGGGCGGCCTCGCAGGATGAAGGGATGTCGAGGTGCATGACGAAGACAGCCATGGTCGTCTCCTCTCCTTCACCCGGATGCTCCGGGGCCGGCGCCCGGTGATGGACGCAGCTTCGGCAGTCTAGGGCGGATCGGGTCGCCCGTCCAGCATTCCGTCCTACGGAACCGAACAGGTCGAGTTCACGTTGACCACGACGGTCGTGAACGAGAGCGAGCCGGTCTTCGCCGCCGACTCCCACCCGCCGGGCCCGACGGCGAAGAGCGAGAAGGTGCCCGAGCCGATGCCGAGCAGGCCGTTCGTGAGCTGGAGCGAGGTGGCGCCGGCGGCGAGCGTGCCCGAGCCCGCGAGACCGCCCGTGACCGTCCAGCGGTACCCGGTGCGGGTGAGCCCGCCCGCCGGCGCGGTCCAGTTGAACGTCACGGGCTGCAGGAGCCCCGCCGTGCAGGTCATCTGCGTGACGGCGGCGACGCTGCCCGAGGCGAACGTCCCCGTCGCGCGCTCGCCGTCGTTCCACGCGGCCTCGGTCGGCTGCGCGGTGCCGATCAGGGCGGCGGATGCCGCGACCGCCGCCGCGGCCACGACGATGCGGAGCCGTCCGCGCCTCATCGGGTCGCCCCGTGTCCGGCGGATCGGCGACGGCGGCGCGATCCGGCCAGGAGCGCGGCGCCGCCCAGCGCGAGCGCGGCGACGACGGCGATCACCGGCGCCGCGACCGTGCCGGTGCCGGCGAGGCCGTCGTGCGCCCCGCTGCCCGGTGGGCCGATGCTCGCCTCGTCGCCACTGCCGGTCGCACGCACGACGAGCGTGGCGAGCCCGGCCGGGGGACCGGCCGACGGCGCCATGCGCACCTCGAAGCGCAGCCATCGCTCGTCGTCGCTTGACATCGTGAGAAGCGGCAGCCGCTGCCCGTCGACGGGCAGCTCGAGGCCGTCGGCGACGGTCGTCGGTGCCCCGCAGCCCGCCGCGGTCCAACGCTCGGCGCACCAGGCGACGTCGCCCACGAGTCCGAGGGACGGCGATCCGGTACCGCTCAGGGTCACCGCGATCGTGCCGCGCTCCGGAGCCTGCGCCGACACGCCGACCTCCCAGACCACCGTCTCGCCGGGCGCCATGCTGGCCATCGCCTGGGCGTCGCCGACCGAGACGAGCCGGATCACCTCGCCCTGCACCACCGTCTCGTCGGCGGTGACCCCGACGCCCGCGCGAGCCGGGGCGGCGGAACCGAAGACAGCGGTGCCGATCGAGACGGCGACGAGGCCGAGTCCGAGGGCGCTCGCACCCGTCGCCGTGCCGCGGCGGTGGCGCGGTGCTGCCCCGGGCAGGGCGTCGGGTCGCGATGCCCCGGGTGAAGGCGCGGAGGGGCCTCGGGGGCGACGTGGCCAGAACGCCCACACGACGAGCGCCGTCGCCCCCAGGGTGAGCCCGCCGAGCACGCGCGCGTCGCCCAGGGCGGCGATCACCGGTGCGGCGCCGGGCACCGAGAACAGCACGATGCGGGCGGTCGCGACGTCGTACGGCGCCGGGTCGTCGACGGGGTTCGCATCGCCCCGAAGGGTCAGCGAGCGGGTCGACGGCCGGACGCCGTCGTCGATCGCGACGACGCGGTGCGTGACCGGCAGCCGGCCGGGACGATCGACCGTGACGACGTCGCCGACCGCGAGCGACGAGGCGGGCACCTCGCGCACGACGGCCGCGGAGCCGGCCGGGATCGTCGGACTCATCGAGCCCGTGCGGAACAGCACGATTCCCACGCCCAGGCTCACCGCCGCGATGACGAGCACGAGGCACAGCGCCCCCGCCGCCGCAGCGACGGTCAGCAGCGCATCGCCGGCGACGGCGAGGCCGCGGGAGGGACGTGCTCGAGGCATCCGGCTCTCAATTCGACGATGCGGCGGTGAACTGCCACGTGACCGTGGCCGACTGCCCCTGGTAGCTGTTCGCGGCGCCGTTCACGACGCGAACCTCGAAGCACAGCCCGATCGCGCCGCCGGCCGCGGCGACCGGGCTCGCGACCGGGGTGCCCGGCACCGAGGTGACGGGAAGCCAGCTCGAGGCCCCGCCCGCGATGTACGCGGGCGTGCCCGTGAATGCCGCCGCAGCGCAGGTCGCCGTCGGGTTCGGCGCGGTCATGCGCACCGCGCGGTATTCGAGCGCCGCGACGAGTCCACCCGAGTTGTTCGTCACGCCCGTCAGCGACACGTCGCCCGCGACCGTCGTCGCGGTCGTCGTGCGCACGTTGAGCCAGGCGTAGTGCGACACCCCGGGCGACATGCCGGTCGCCGCGAACGACAGCGTCGCCCCCGGCGCCGTCGGGCGACTCGCGTACGTCGGCGAACCCGCGCTCTGCGACTCGGTGTCGAACACGCTCGCGGCGAAGCTGCCGGTGGCGACCTCGGAGTCGTTCCATGCCGCCATGGTCGCCGTCGCTCCGACGCCGAAGACGATGCCGCCGGCGAGCACCGCTCGCAGGTTGCGGGCGCGCCGCCGGCGATCACGGGGCGCGCGATGCCGTGACACGAGCACGCCTACGGCAGCACGTCGCCGGACTCGGCGGCGAACTCCCACGTCACCGTGCCCGATTGGCCAGACTCGAGCCCGGTGCCCGCGGTCACCGCGAAGCAGAGGAACTTCGGCGCCCCGGCCGCCGTCAGGTCGAACGCCGGCGCGGCTGCCGGGTCGGTCACCGCCTGGTCGGCGACGAGCGCCGTTCCCGGCGGCGGGGTCGCCGCACTGCAGTCCTCGTTCCAGGCGTCGACGGCGTACAGCGAGTAGGTGAGGTTCGCCCCGATCGTGCCGCCGGTCGTCGAGGCGACGGTGACGGCGGCCTCGTAGTCCGACGTCGGGATCATCTGGACGGCGAACGGCGCGTACACCGTCGAGCCGGGGCTGAGCTCGTCGGCGTCGAGCGCGAACGTGAGCGTCTTGCCCGGAGCGGTCGCCGAGCTGCTGAATGCGGTGCCGTCCACGCTGCCCTCGATGCCGAACGCGCCGGCACCGAACGTGCCCGTCGCGAACTCCGAGTCGTTCCAGACCGCGAGCGTCACCGCAGCCCCGACGCCGAGGACGAGCCCTCCCGCCAGGATCGCGAGGACCTTGCGGCGGTGGTCGCCCGGCTGGGCCCCGGTCGATCCGTCCGCCGGTGGCCGGGCACCGCCCGTCGCCGTGCCCCCGCCGGTCGTCGCGCGTGTCGTCGATGCCATGAGTCGTCCCCCCAGACGCCCGGGCTCTCGTGGATGTCCCCCGATTCGGGTCCCCCAACCCGGTCTTCTGGAGCCTACCGGCGCGAGTGGGGACGCGGAAGGGGCGAGTAGGGTCGGCACATGCGCGACATGGTGCTCGTCGAGGCATCCACCCTGGTGCTCGTCGAGGGCGAGAGCGACCGGCTCGCCCTCGAGGCGCTCGCCGCGCGCCTCGACGCCGACCTGCCGGCGGCCGACGCCGCGGTCGTGCCGATGGGCGGCGTGACGAACCTGCGGCATCACCTGGCGGCGCTCGCGCGCGAGGCCGAACCGCGGCGGGTGCTGGGGCTCTTCGACGCGGGCGAGGTCGCCTACGTGCGACGCGCCGTCGACGACGCCCGGCTCGGCAGGCCGGGCGACCCGCTCGAGGCGACGGGGTTCTTCGCGTGCGAGCCCGACCTCGAGGGCGAGCTCATCCGCGCGCTCGGCGCCGCCCGCGTCGAGGAGCTCCTCGCCGAGCACGGCGAGCTCGCGCGGTTCCGCACGTTCCAGCACCAGCCCTTCCAGCGGGAGCGGCCCGTCGAAGCGCAGCTGCGCCGGTTCATGGGCACGCACGCCGGGCGCAAGGCGCGGTTCGCGCCGATCCTCGTCGCCGCCCTCGAGCCGCGCCGCATCCCGGCGGCGATGGCGGCGCTCATCGCCGAGGCCGTCGCGGGCGCCGGCTGAACGCGGCGCGCCCGTCAGCCGCGTCGACCGCCCGTCACCCGCGTGCCGCGCGGCGAGCCTTCACGTGCTTCTGGACGAGCTGCCAGGCGGCGAACGCGAGCAGCAGCGAGAACGCGACGTTCGACGCGAACGGCGTGATCGCCTGCGCGGTGAGCGTGCCGAGCGGCGAGACGATGCACGCGGCGATGCCGATCGCCGCGGCCATGCGCAGGTCGACGTTGCCGCGCCGCAGGTTGCCGATCGTGCCCGAGATCGAGCCGGGCACCATCATCGCGAGCGAGGTGCCCTTCGCCACGAGGTCGCTCGCACCGAAGAAGAACATGAGGATCGGCACCAGGATGATGCCGCCGCCGACGCCCATGAGGCCCGACAGCACGCCGGTCAGCACGCCGACGACGACGAGCAGCGCCCCGGTGAGCACGTCGATCTCGATCGCGGCATCGCGCTGGGGCACGACGAGCCAGAGGCTCACGCCGACGATCACGAGGAACGCGAGGAACGACCAGAACAGGATGTCGCGGGGGAGGCGCGCGAGCAGCCAGGTGCCGAGCTGGGCGCCGACGACCACGCCGACCGCGATCAGCGCGGCGGCGATCCAGTCGACATGGCCCGTGACGCCGTAGCTGATCGCGCCGACGATCGCCGTCGGCAGGATCGCCGTCGTCGAAGTGCCGGCGGCGAGGCGCTGATCGACGCCGAGCAGCATGAGCAGCGGCACGACGACCACCCCGCCGCCGACGCCGAAGAGCCCGGAGAGGTAGCCGGCGACGACGCCGATGCCGATGAGCGCGAGGAGCGGGCGGCGCGCGGTCTGCTCGACGGTCATCGCGCCACCGCCTCGGGCTGGGCCTCGACGACGATCGCGGAGCCGTCGGACCGGGGGTCGCTCGCCGCGTCGAAGCCGCCGTCGGTCACCCGGATCAGGTTCGAGTGGCCGAGGCCCTCGTCGCGCGGCCGCACGACCTTGACCGCGAACTGCGGGGCGGCGTCGAGTGCCGCGCGGGCCGGCGCCGCGACATCCGACTCGGCCGTGACGGTGGTCGCGGTGTCGCCGTCGTCCTGCACGCCGACGACCCAGCGCGGCGCACTCGTCGCCTCGATCGCCGACGCGCCGGCGAGCGTGCGGAGCAGCAGGTGCGCGTGGATCTGGGGCTGCGCCTGGCCGCCCATCGTCGCCTGCACCTGGAGCAGCTCGCCGTCGCGCATCACGAGCACGGGCATGAGCGTGTGCGGCGGGCGCAGGCCCGGGGCGAAGGCCGCCGGGTGCGCCGGATCGAGCGAGAACGAGGTGCCGCGGTTCTGGAACAGGATGCCGGTCGAGGGGTCGAGCACGCACGCGCCGAACGCCCAGTAGACCGATTGCACGAGCGAGACCGCCCAGCCGTCGGACGAGACGGCCGTGAGCCCGACCGTGTCGCCGAGCGCTGGGCGGCCGTCGTGCGACTCGGCCGGCGCGTCGACCGTGATCAGCTGCACGCCGTCGAGCGGCGCGACATCGGGGTCGCACAGCCACGCCGCGCGCACGCGGTTCGCCGCGTGGAACAGGTCGGCCAGCTCGGCCGCGTCGGCGCCGAGGGGGTCGCGGAGGTCGCGCTCGGCGACGCCCGTCACGGCGCGGAGCAACGAGAACCCCTGCGTGTTCGGCGGGGCGGTGACCACCTCGACGCCGAGCGCCTCGAGGCGGAGCGGGTCTTCGACGATCGGGCGGTAGGCCGCGGCATCCTGCGCGGCGATGCGGCTGCCGAGGGCGGCGAGCCCCGCGATCCAGCGCGCGGCGACCTCGCCCTCGTAGAACTCGTCGGGACCGTGCTCCGCGAGGCGGTCGAGCGTGTCGGCGAGCGCCGGCTGCACGAGCGGCTCGCCCTCGTCGAGCGGGGCGTCGCCGGGCAGGAACACCTCGCGGCAGCCGGGGTCGGCCGCGAGCGCGTCGCGGTCGTCGCGGATGGCTCGGCTGACCGAGAGCGCGGTCGGCACGCCGGCGCGCGCGTGGTGCCGCGCGGGTTCGAGCCGCTCGGCCCAGCCGAGCCGGGCCCCGAGGTCGGCGAGCGCCTGCCAGCCGCGCACGCCGCCGGGCACGGTCACCGTGTCGATGCCGCGCTTCGGCAGGGCGTCGCCGTGGCGCTCGCGGAGCGCGTCGAGCGTCTGCGCTGCCGGCGCCCGGCCCGTCGCGTTGACGAACCGGATCTCGCCGTCGGGGCTGCGGACGAGTGCGACGAGGTCGCCGCCGAGCGCGACGTTGTTCGGGTAGACGACGCAGAGCGCGGCCGCGGCGGCGATGGCCGCGTCGATCGCATTGCCGCCGGCGCGGAGCATGGCGGCCCCCGCCTCGGTGGCGAGGTGGTGCGACGTGGCGACGGCGCCGGAGATCGGGGGGTTCGGAGTGTCGGTCATGCGCGGATCGCCTCGTTGGTCGGAGTGGGCAGGGAGTCGGTGGCCGCGGGCATCGCCGCGGGCCCGACGTTGGTACGGATCGCGGCGAGCACCTCGTCGACGTGGGCGCGGGCCTCGCGTTCGGCGGCGCCCGAGTCGTGCGCGGCGATCGCCTCGAAGATGCGCCGGTGGGCGGCGCTCGACGCGCTGCGACGCTCGGGCGACTGCAGGCCGCGGCGGCGGCTCGGCTTGATCTGCGTCGCGATGAGGTCGGTCAGCTGGGCGAGCAGCGGGTTGTGGGTGTACTGCGAGATCGCCTGGTGGAAGGCCCGGTCGAGCTTGGCGTAGCGCTCGAGGTCGGTCTCGGCCTCCATGCTCTCGACGAGGCGGCGCAGCTGCGCGACGTCGCGATCGGTCACTCGGATCGCGGCGAGTGCGGCGATGGGCGGCTCGATCGCCGCGCGCAGCTCCATGATGCGCGCCAGTTCGTGGCTGCCGTCGTCGGAGCGCTCGAGCATCGAGGTGAGTGCTGAGCCCATCGCTCCGCCGCGATCGCCGGGGGAGACGACGATGGTGCCGCGGCCGGGCCGCCGGTCGATGAGCCCGCGGCTCTCGAGCTCGTGCAGGGCCTCGCGGATCGAGACGCGCGAGACGCCGAGCAGTTCGCCGAGCTCGCGTTCGGGCGGAAGGCGGTCGCCGGGCTTCAGCTCGCCGTCGAGGATCAGGCGCTCGAGATCGACCGACAGCCGGCCCGGCACCGAGAGCGCCTCGAGGCGGCGCAACGACGTCCACTCCATGTTCGATCCTCTCGCGGAATGCCCCGTTCGCGAGCCGTCGGCGGAGGGCATATCGACAGCTTGACAGTTGGTCCTACCAACTGTCAAACTGGGCCACCACAACGCTGTGCCCTCGACCAAGGAGCCCCCATGACCGGCCGTTTCCCCCTCCGTCGCATCGCCGGCGCCGTCGCCGCACTCGCCGTCGCCGCATCGCTCGCCGCCTGTTCGAGCTCGGGTTCCGGGGGGTCCGCCGCCTCCGGCGACGACGCCCTCGGGCTCGTGAAGCCGGGCGCGCTCACCGTCTGCACGGGAGACTCGCCGCCCAACATCTTCTACGACGAGAACAACGAGCTCACGGGCGTCGAGATCGACATGGCGAACGCCTTCGCCGACAACCTCGGCCTGAAGACCGAGCTCGCCGAGTACGCGTTCGCGGGGCTCATCCCCGCGCTGCAGGCGAACCAGTGCGACGTCATCATGGGCTCGCTCTACATCAAGCCCGAGCGAGAGGAGATCGCGAACTTCGTGCCCTACCTCTACTCGGGCACCGGCGTCGGCGTCTCGAAGGAGAACCCCAAGGGCGTCACCGGCGTCGACGACAGCCTGTGCGGGCTCAAGGTCGTCGCGATCACCGGTGCCACCGGCGGCAACGGCGCCGAGGAGCTGTCGGCGAAGTGCGAGGCCGACGGCGAGAAGGCCCTCAACCTCACCCTCGTCGACGAGGGCACCGCCGCCGTGCAGCAGGTCATCACGGGGCAGCAGGACGCGTTCATCGACACCTCCGAGATCATGGACTTCTACAACCGCGAGTCCGACGGCGCGCTCGTGATGGCTGGCGAGCCGGTCGGCAAGATCAAGATCGGCGCCGCGACGCTGAAGGACAACACCGCGCTCAACGAGGCGCTCGACGGTGCGATGCAGCAGATCATCGACGACGGCGACTACGCCGCGCTGCTCGAGAAGTGGGGCGTGCAGAGCGCCGACATCACCGCCGGCGAGTAGTCCGCTCGGGCACCCCGCGACACGAGTCACCTCGGAGGAGACCCATGACATTCGACTGGACCTATTTCTGGCAGAGCCTGCTGACGCCCAGCGAGCAGTTCCTGAACGGGCTCGCGCTCACGATCATCATCTCGGTGGTCTCGATGGTGCTCGCGCTCGTGCTCGGACTCGTCATCGCGCTCATGGGGCGGAGCCGGTTCCTGCCGCTGCGCATCATCGCGAGCCTGTACGTCTGGGTGATCCGCGGCACGCCGCTGCTCGTGCAGCTGGTGATCATCTACACGGGGTTCGCGGCCGTCGGGCTGTTCCGCTTCGAGGACGCCGACCTCGCGGGGGTGCTCATCAAGGGCGCCGTCCAGGCCTCGATCGTGGGGCTCATGCTCCACGAGAGCGCCTACATCTCGGAGATCGTCCGCTCGGGCCTCGAGTCGGTCGAGCGCGGCCAGAACGAAGCGGCGCTCTCACTCGGTCATACCCCGCTCGGGGCGATGAGGTACATCGTCGTCCCGCAGGCGATCCGCATCATGGTGCCGCCGCTCGGCAACTCGTTCAACGGCCTCATGAAGACCACCTCGGTGCTCTCGATCATCGGCGTCGCCGAGATGTTCCAGGTCGGCAGCACGATGGCGTCGTCGACGTTCAAGGTCTTCGAGATCTACCTCGTGATCGCCATCTACTACCTGGTGCTCACGACGGTGTGGACCGTCGCCCAGACCGCGATCGAGAACAGCCTCAACGCACGCGCCGGGCTGCCGAGGGCCGAGTCGGCGTGGAAGCGGCTCTTCGGTCTCCGGAGCCGCAAGGCGTCGCCCGCGCAGGCGACGGCCGAGACATCCCGCGTGCTGCAGACCGATGACGCCTACTGAGGAGCGGACGATGAACGACTACACCGTGGCCACCCCGATCGAGACCCGGGGGCCGATCGTTCGCGCCGTCGGGGTGCGCAAGTCCTTCGGCGACCGCGAGATCCTGAGCGGCATCGACGTCGAGGTCGAGCGCGGAGAGGTCGTCGTGCTCGTCGGCGCCTCGGGCGCCGGCAAGACCACCTTCCTGCGCACGCTGAACCGCCTCGAGCCGATCGACGGCGGCGAGATCGACGTCAACGGCGAGCAGATCGGGCAGCACGCGAACGGCAAGGGCAGGCTCGTCGAGCGGTCGGCGCGGGACCTCGCCCGGCAGCGGGCGGACATCGGCTTCGTGTTCCAGCACTTCAACCTGTTCCCCCACATGACGGTGCTCGAGAACATCTGGCACTCGCCCGTACGGGTGAAGGGCGAGAAGAAGTCCGAGGCCGTCGGCTACGCACGCGAGTTGCTCGCCCGGGTCGGCCTGGCCGACAAGGCCGACGCGCGACCCAGGTCGCTCTCGGGCGGACAGCAGCAGCGCGTGGCGATCGCCCGTGCGCTCGCGATGCGGCCGGCGCTCATGCTGTTCGACGAACCGACGAGTGCGCTCGATCCCGAGATGGTGGGCGAGGTCCTCGCGGTCATGCGCGACCTCGCCAAGGCCGGCATGACCATGATCATCGTCAGCCACGAGATGGGCTTCACCCGCGAGGTCGCCGACCGGGTGATCGTGATGGACGGGGGCCGCATCATCGAGTCGGGCCCGCCGGCGCAGGTCTTCACCGCGCCCCAGCACGAGCGGACGCGGCAGTTCCTCTCGAAGGTGCTCTGACGGGAGGGATGGCTCGATGACCGTCAACGATCGGCGACGCGCGCCCGGCACCCTCTTCGGCGTACCGCACGCCGCCTCGGCGGAGGGAGCCCGGGCCGCCGTGCTCGGGATCCCGTTCGACATGGGATCGCATCCGTCGCGCATCGGAGGGCGGGGAGGCCCGGCTCACGTCCGGTCATCCTCGCTCCTCGTGGCCGAGACCGCGGAGGACCTCGGGATCAACCCCGTCGATCACCTGGGGCTCGTCGACCTCGGCGACGTCGAGGTCACCCCCGGTCAGGTCGACGACGCCTTCCGGCGGATCGCCGCCGAGGTCGGCGCGCTGCTCGACTCGGGGGTGATCCCGATCACGATCGGAGGCGACGGCGCGGTGACCCTTCCGCAGCTCCGGGAGGCCCATAGGAGGCACCCCGACCTGGTCGTCGTGCACTTCGACGCGCACACCGACGCGTACGACCTGTTCGAGCCGTTCGAGTTCAACAACGCGAACTCGTTCGTGCACGCGGCACGCGAGGGCATCGTCGACGTCGCCCGCTCGTTCCACGTCGGCATCCGCGACACGGAGCTCGCCGGGCGGCCGGGGGTCGTCGGCTACGCCGAAGCGCTCGGCTATCGCGTGCGATCCATGCGCGCCGTGCGCGAGCGGGGCGTCGCGGACGTGCTCGCGGAGATCAGCGAGGCCATCGGCTCGCGGCCGGTCTACCTCTGCTGGGACATGGACGTCTTCGACCCGTCGGTGGCGCCCGGCGTCGTCACGCCGGCGTGGGGCGGGCTCAGCACCGCGGAGGGGCTCGAGCTGCTGCGCGGCGTCGCCTCGCTCGAGGTCGTCGTCTTCGACGTCAACACCGTCTCGCCGCCCCACGACATCGTCGGGCAGACCGGAAGCCTCGCGGCGCACGTGATCCTGGAGTTCCTGGCCGCGGTCGTCGAGCGCGGCGTCCTCGACCGCCAGGCGCTCCTCGACCGCTAGGCGCCCGCCGACCGCGCCTTCGCGGACGCCGCGGCGATCTCGATCTGCTGCTGCACCTCGACGAGGTGCGCCGCGGCCTCGCGCGCGGCGGCCTCGGGGTCGCCGCCCGCGATCGCCGAGAGGATGCGCCGGTGCGCGGCGGTCGACGTCTCGCGCCGCTCGTCGGTCTGCAGCACCGTCGAGCGGCTGGGTGCGATGAGGTTCGCGATCTGCTCGTTGAGCATCGCGAGCAGCGGGTTGTGCGTGTACTGCGCGATCGCCTGGTGGAACGCGCGATCGAGTTCGGCGTAGTGCCCGTGCGACTCGGGGGCGGCCATCGCCTCGACGAGCTGCTCGAGCTGGGCGAGATCGCGCTCGGTCGCCCGCCGTGCGGCGAGCGCGGCGATCGGGGGCTCGATGATCGAACGCAGTTCGAGGATGTGCGGGATCTCGGAGTGCGTCGAACCGAGGACATCGGCGAGTGCCGCGCTCGACGCGTCGCGCGCGTCGGACGGTGAGAGCACGACGGTGCCGCGACCCGGCTTGCGGTCGATCAGCCCGCGGCGCTCGAGTTCGTGCAGCGCCTGCCGCAACGACACCCGCGACACCCCGAGCCGCTGGGTGAGCTCGAGTTCGGGCGGCAGCTTCTCGCCCGGCTGCAGGGTGCCGTCGAGGATCAGCCGCTCGAGCCTGATCGACAGTCGATCGGGCACCGAGAGCGAACGGTCGCGCCCGACTTCAGACCAGTCCATGAACCCTCCTCAGTCGATTGAAGCAGGGTGCACGGCATCAGCGCACCAGGAACCACACCAGCGCGGCGACGCCGATCACGACGATCACGACGCGATACGCCGTCTGCGGGATGTGCCGCCCGTAGCGGCCGCCCAGCCACCCGCCGACGAACGCGCCGATCGCGATCGCGATCGCCGCCGGCCACGCCACCTCGGTGACGAGCACGAACACGATCGCCGCCGCGAGGTTCGCGGTCGAGGCCATCGCGTTCTTGTACGCGTTCGCGCGCACGAGCGAGCCCGCCATCGTGATCGAGAGCAGCGCGATGAGCAGCACGCCCTGCGCGGCGCCGAAGTACCCGCCGTACACCGCGGTGAGCCCGGCGACGGCCATGGTCGCCGCGGGGTGGTCGCGGTGCTCGGCCTGGCCGTGCAGCCGGGCGGTCCACCGGCGGATCACCGGCCCGAACACGACGAGCAGCAGGGCGACGACGATGAGCACCGGCACGATCATGTCGAACGCCTCGGTCGGCAGCTGCAGCAGCAGGAGCGCACCGGTCACGCCGCCCGCCGCGGAGAAGCAGAGGTAGAGCGTGAGCCGGCGCCACTCGCCGGCGAAGGCCGAGCGCCCGACGATCGTCGCCGTCAGCGAGGCCGGCAGCACGCCGACATTGTTCGTGACGTTCGCGAGCACGGGCGGGTAGCCGAAGGCGAGCAGCATCGGGAACGTCACGAGCGAGCCAGACCCGACGACCGAGTTGATCATGCCGGCGACGACGCCGCCGCCGGTGAGCACGAGGAATTCGACCGGGTTCATCGGGCGGTCACGGCGGTTCGGCGCATCCGTCGATTCAATCAGTTCGGATGCCTCGTGCCGCACACCGTGACGCCGCGCGAGCGCCTGCGTCGGGGCTACGCGCCGGTCGGCGCGACCCAGGCGGCGAAGGTGGGAGCGCTCAGGAAGGTGATCGCGCCGTCGGTCCGGACGACCACGGGGCTGATGCCCGAGCCCGGTTCGACGGGACCGGTGTAGGCGCCGGGCACCGGGTCGTTGGTCAGGGTGTACCCGGCCGTCGCGAGCGCTGCCTCCCACTCGGGCCAGGCCGCGTCATCGACGGCCAGTTGCGCGACATCGAGTGTGATGTCGGTGGCCTCCTTCCCCCAGCGGCAGCCGAGTGCGCCCGCGTCGAGCATCTCGCCGATGAACTCGGTGTGCGTGATCGTGTCGCGAGGGGTGAGTCCGTCGGCGTCGAGCTTCGCGTACGCCTCGTCGGTGAGCACGGTGTCGCATGTCGCGGCGGCGGCGGTCTCCGTCGGCTCCGTGCTCGGTGCGACGGTGGCGTCCGACGTGGGCTCCGTCGACGGCGCGCCCGTGCAGGCGCTCAGCCCGATCACGAGCAGCGGGAGGGCAGCGGTCAGGGCGAGGCGTTGCAGGGAACGGCGCATGAGCGCGAGTCTAGGGCTGCGTGGAGCCGCGGAGCATCAGGGTGCTCCCCGACGCGCACGCCGGCGCTCGGCGCCAGTGATCAGTCGGCCGAGAGCTCGAACGAGCGCCCGTGCACCTCCGTCGGGATGATGCGCACCCAACGGTCCTTCGTCTCGGGCGCCCAGGGCCGGACGCCGAGTTCTTCGGCCGCCGCGATCTCGCTCTCGCGGTCGAACTCCTCTGCGGTGCCCTTCACGACGACGCTGAACGCCTCGGTCGCCGAGTACCCGTCGACCTGGAACGCCACGCCGTGGTGGATGGTGAGCTCGAGCAGCTTCGTGCCTGCCGCGGTGCGGAACACGATCACGGGTCGATCGCCGCGCGCGTCGAGCCGGTGGTTGACCGGGAAGATGTCGACCTCGCCCGCGGCCGCCAGTGCGATGCGCCCGTACGGGGCGGCCTCGATGCGTTCCCAGCACTCCTCGGGCGGCATCGATCGCGTCGGCGTGCGGCCCTCTGCTGTCTCGTCCATGCTTCGATTCTGGTCGCTTCGGCGGGCGGCCGGAAGAGGGCGCAGGCTCTGCTCAGCCGAGGTCGATCGGCCGGAACCCCGCGCCGTCGAGCGTGCCGACGGGTGCCGCGATCGCACCGTAGCGGCTGCGCACGCCGAGGGCCGAGGCATCGGGGTTCGCGTAGAGGTACGCGGCGACCACCCGGTACTCGGCGAGCCGGCCGTCGGGGACGCGACTCTCGCGGATCGGCTCGCCTCCGAGGAGCGCCGCAGCCAGTGCGGTCCAGTACGTGCCGATCCCGCGGAACGCGCGGGCAGGGCGCTGGGGCTCGGCATCGGCCAGGAGGAGGTCGTTGCTCGTGCTCGCGCAGGCGATCGCGAGCCGGCGACCGAGCTCCGAGTACTCGGCGAACCCGTCGACGAGCGCCTCGTACCTGAGCCAGCCGGCTGCGCGGACGACGCTGCGCAGCTCCCGGCCCGCGCCGGTCACGACGCCGAACGGCACGTCGAGGGCGGCGGTCACGACCTGGTCGAGGGAGCGGGAGTCGCCGTCGTACTGGATGAATCGGCCGATGTAGCCGCGCTCGCCGCCGCCGTCTCCGCGCGCGGCGGGGCCGGCCGTGCGCTCCTCCTCCACCTGACGGCGGATGCGGTCGAGGTTCTCGTCGGCCTGCTCGAGGAGCGCCGCCGACAGGGCGAAGAGGCGGTCGACCTCGCGCGGGAGCTGGCGAGCGGACTTGTAGCGGAAGTCGTGCTCGAGCTCCGACCACGTGTCGGACAGGGCGGTGCGCAGCTGCACCTCGACGAGCGGGGCGTCGACCTCGGCGTCACCGCCGCCCCGCCGGCCGGATGAGCCGGCGATCTGGCCGACGAACTGCACCGATCGATATCCGAAGGCATCGATCGGGAGGAGCTCGGACTTGTCGACCCAGGAGTCGTCGTCGACGATGAGCGCCTCACGGACGACCTGCTCCATGGCGGGGAGGTCGCCTTCGAAGTGCGCGATCACGCGGACGCCGAGGATGTCGCGCACCTCGCGGTCGGGGGCGCGGCGCACCTTCCGCTCGAACGACTCGCGCGACTTCACCCGCGCGGTGACCTGGAAGTAGCGGAAGCCGGCCGCGTCGAGGCGGCGGGCGAAGTCGGCCTCGATGCGACTGCGCAGGCGACGGTACCGTCGCAGCTCGCGGTCGTACCGGGCGAGTTCTGCGGCGACGAGCTGTTCGTCGTCCTCGCGCGCATCCATGATCGGCAGGCTACTGCCTCGGGCGGAATGCCGCGCGGGCGGAATACTGAGCGCCCGCCGTGAGTTGAGTCAAGTACACTCAAGTTTCGCCCCGCCGACTTGACACGTTCACGTGGCACTGAAAGGCTTGAGTCGTCAAGGCTCAAGTCTTGACGCATCTGACTTCGGTTGCGGGCCAGGAAGGCCGAACCGGTATCCGGCGAAGGGGTCTCGACACGCGTCGCGCTGCGCGGCACTACTCGACCACCGAACGCCGGGAGAAGGAGAAACACACATGTCACGTGCAGTTGGAATCGACCTGGGCACCACGAACTCCGTGGTGAGCGTCCTCGAGGGCGGCGAGCCGGTCGTCATCGCGAACGCGGAGGGCTTCCGCACCACCCCGTCGGTGGTCGCATTCACCAAGGACGGCGAGGTGCTCGTCGGCGAGACCGCGAAGCGCCAGGCCGTCACCAACGTCGACCGCACCATCGCGTCGGTCAAGCGCCACATGGGCACCGACTGGAAGACCGACGAGATCGACGGCAAGAAGTACACGCCGCAGGAGATCTCGGCCCGCATCCTCCAGAAGCTCAAGCGCGACGCCGAGCAGTACCTCGGCGACACCGTCACCGACGCGGTCATCACCGTGCCGGCGTACTTCAACGACGCCGAGCGCCAGGCCACGAAGGAGGCCGGTGAGATCGCGGGCCTCAACGTGCTCCGCATCATCAACGAGCCCACCGCCGCGGCGCTCGCGTACGGTCTCGACAAGGGCAAGGAGGACGAGCTCATCCTCGTCTTCGACCTCGGTGGCGGCACGTTCGACGTCTCGCTCCTCGAGGTGGGCAAGGACGACGACTTCTCGACCATCCAGGTCCGCGCGACCTCCGGCGACAACCGCCTCGGCGGCGACGACTGGGACCAGCGCATCGTCGACTGGCTCATCAAGAAGTTCAAGGACTCGACGGGCGTCGACGTCGCGAACGACAAGATCGCCCTGCAGCGCCTCAAGGAGGCCGCCGAGCAGGCCAAGAAGGAGCTCTCGTCGAGCATGTCGACGAACATCCAGCTCCCGTACCTCTCGCTCACCGAGAACGGCCCGGCGAACCTCGACGAGAAGCTCACGCGCGCCGAGTTCGAGAACATGACGAGCGACCTGCTCGACCGCACGAAGAAGCCCTTCGAGGACGTCATCCGCGAGGCCGGCATCAAGCTCAGCGACGTCGCCCACGTGGTGCTCGTCGGCGGCTCGACCCGCATGCCCGCCGTGTCCGACCTCGTCAAGAAGGAGACCGGCCAGGAGCCCAACAAGGGCGTCAACCCCGATGAGGTCGTCGCCGTCGGCGCCGCCCTCCAGGCGGGCGTCCTCAAGGGCGAGCGCAAGGACGTGCTGCTCATCGACGTCACCCCCCTCAGCCTCGGCATCGAGACCAAGGGCGGCATCATGACCAAGCTCATCGAGCGCAACACGGCCATCCCGACGAAGCGCAGCGAGACCTTCACGACCGCCGACGACAACCAGCCGTCGGTCGCGATCCAGGTCTTCCAGGGCGAGCGAGACTTCACGCGCGACAACAAGGCGCTCGGCACGTTCGAGCTGACCGGCATCGCTCCCGCGCCGCGCGGCATCCCGCAGATCGAGGTCACCTTCGACATCGACGCCAACGGCATCGTGCACGTGTCCGCGAAGGACAAGGGCACCGGCAAGGAGCAGTCGATGACCATCTCGGGCGGCTCGAGCCTCCCGAAGGACGACATCGACCGCATGGTGCGCGAGGCCGAAGAGCACGCCGCGGAGGACAAGGCGCGTCGCGAGTCGGCCGAGACCCGCAACTCCGCCGAGCAGCTCGCCTACTCGGTCGAGAAGCTCATCAAGGACAACGACGACAAGCTCCCCGCCGACGTCAAGTCCGAGGTGCAGGGCGACGTCGACGCGCTGAAGTCGGCGCTCGCGGGCGACGACGACGCCGCGGTGAAGACCGCGTTCGAGAAGCTCTCGCAGTCGCAGACCAAGCTGGGCGAGGCCATCTACGCCCAGTCGCAGGCGGCGGATGCCTCCGCCTCCGGCGAGGACGCCTCGGCCACGGGCCAGGCGGGCGATGCCGCGTCCGATGAAGACGTGGTCGACGCCGAGGTCGTGGACGACGACGAGGAGAAGAAGTAGTCATGACCGACGAGCAGAACCAGAACCACGAGGAGCCGGTGATCCGCGACAAGCGGCGCATCGACCCCGAAACCGGTGAGGTTCGGCAGCCGGCCGCCGACGGGGCGCCCGAGGAGGGCGCCCCCGAGGCATCCGACCTCATCGAGGACGAGACCGAGCTCACCGTCGACGACATCCTGAACGCGGCGAACGCCGAGGTGCAGGAGCCGAGCGACGAGCACCTCGCCGACCTCAAGCGGGTGACCGCCGAGTACGCGAACTACCGCAAGCGCACCGAGGCGAACCGCGAGATCGAGCGCGAGCGCGCAGTCGGTGCGGCCGTCGCCGTGCTGCTGCCGGTGCTCGACGACCTCGACCGCGCCGAGAAGCACGGCGACCTCGAGGCGGACTCGCCCTTCGCGACGATCGCCGCGAAGCTGCGCGGCGCCGTCGAGAAGCTCGGGCTCGCCGCGTTCGGCGAGGTCGGCGAGCCGTTCGACCCGCAGCGCCACGAGGCGATCTTCCAGCAGCCCAGTGACGAGGTCGAGGTCGACACGGTCGCCGATGTCGTCGAGACCGGGTACACGCTGGGCGGCGTGCAGCTGCGCGCCGCGAAGGTCGTCGTCAAGACGCCGGCGGCCTAGCCCCGCCGCACCCACTCCCCGGTGGTCGAGTAGCGAAGCGTCTCGAGACCCGCGCATCAGGTCTCGACACGCGCTACTCGACCACCGGACCCATTTCAGACAGACTCAGAGAGAGGAGGTGCCGATGGCCAGTCAGGACTGGTTCGACAAGGACTTCTACCAGGTGCTCGGCGTCTCCAAGGACGCGAGCGACGCGGAGATCAAGAAGGTCTACCGCAAGCTCGCGCGCAAGTACCACCCCGACCAGAACCCGGGCGACGCTGCGGCCGAGGCGAAGTTCAAGGAGATCAGCGAGGCGAACGCGGTGCTCTCCGACCCCGAGCAGCGCAAGGAGTACGACGCGATCCGGGCGATGGGCACGGGCGCGCGGTTCACCGCGCCGGGCGCCGGCGGCCAGGGCGGCTTCGACGACGTCTTCGGCGGCATGTTCGGCCAGGGCGGCGGGCAGCGCTACACGTTCCAGCAGGGCGGCGGCGCCGAGTACGACGACCTGCTCAGCGGGCTGTTCGGGGGCGGCCGGTTCGGCCAGTCGACCGGCGGATACCGCGGGTTCGGCGGCCCGACCAAGGGCCGGGACGTCTCGGCGACGACGACGCTCGACTTCATCACCGCCACCAAGGGCGACCAGGTCACCCTGCAGACGGCCGACGGCAAGCCGATCACGGTGCGCATCCCGGCGGGCGTCTCGGACGGCCAGAAGATCCGGCTGCGCGGCAAGGGCCATCCCTCGCCCGACGGCGGCGAGACGGGCGACCTCATCCTCACCGTCAACGTGCGCAAGCACCCCGTCTTCGAGCGCGACGGGCTCAACCTGCGGGTCACCGTGCCGGTGACCTTCACCGAGGCCGCGCTCGGCGCGACCATCCAGGTGCCGACCCTCGGCGGCGACCCCGTGAAGCTCAAGGTCGCGCCCGGCACGCCGAGCGGCCGCGTGCTGCGCGTGAAGGGGCGCGGCGTCGAGACCAAGAAGGGCACGGGCGACCTGCTCGCGGTCGTGCAGATCGCGGTGCCGTCGCACCTCTCGAAGGACGCGCAGGCGGCCGTCGAGGCACTCGCCGCGGCGCTGCCCGACGAGAACCCGCGCGACGAACTGCTCGCGAAGGCCCGGGGCTGACATGAACGAGACGAGCCCGCTCTTCGTCATCTCGGTCGCAGCCGAGCTCGCGGGCATGCACCCGCAGACGCTGCGGCAGTACGACCGGCTGGGCCTCGTCTCGCCGACGCGCACGGCGGGCAAGTCGCGCCGCTACTCGATGCGCGATGTCACCCAGCTGCGCGAGATCGCGCAGCTGTCGAGCGAGGGCGTGAGCCTCGAAGGCATCCGCAGGGTGCTCGGGCTCGAAGACGAGGTGCAGTCGCTGCGGGCCCGCGTGCGCGAGCTCGAGGCGGCACTGGCCGACGAGATGCTCAACCGCCCGGGCCGGCGCATCTTCGCGGCCGGCTCGGCCGGAGAGGTGATCACCCTCAAGGCCGGCACGCGCGCGCGCCGTGAGAACGCCGTCGTCGTCTGGCGCCCGCTCGAACGCTGAACGTCAGCGCGTCGTCCGGCATTCGGGCGAATGCCGGACGACGCGGGCTCGTGCCGATGAGGCCTCAGCGGCCCCGGACGGGGTACGAGACGATCTGCCCGTCGCCGAAGACGCCGGCCGAGACGACCACCTTGCCGCTCTGCCACTCGACGCCGGCCGGGCTGTCGACCTCGGCGAACGTCGAGACCGATCCGTCGCGCGTGATCGCCGACACCTTGCCGCCGAACATCTGGCTGACGTAGACCGTGCCGTTCGGCGCCACCGCGAGTCCGGTCGCTCCGGCGAAGCCGGTGGCGACCAGCGCGGAGTCCCCGCTCACCGGGTCGACGCGGTAGACCGAGCCGTAGGGGAATCCGAGCCCGGGCGCACCGGGAAGGGTCGACACGTAGAGCATCCCGTCGGTGCCCATCTCGACGTCGGTCGGCACGGGCTCGGCGTCGTAGGTCAGGCCGACGACGCACTCGTCGAGCACGATCGGCTGCCCCTCGACCTCGCCGACCACGCGCATCTCTTCGGTGACCACGAGCGGCTGCGGGGGCAGCACGGCGACCGTCGAGACCTCGTCGCCGACGACCTTCAGCACCGCGTTCATGCCCGAGTCGGCGACGTAGGTCACGCCGGGCAGCGCCAGCGTGCCGTACGCGTGGGTGTCGACCAGCCCCTGGTAGCGCGGGTTCACGAACGGCGGCAGCGTCGCGGCGCACTCGTCGGAGATCTCCTCGAATCCGTACCAGCTGTCGCCGTCGGGGTTGTTGGCCTGCTCCCACGCGAGCAGGTCGATCGACGTGTCGCCGGCGGGGCCGCTCGACTTCAGCCACGACCCCTCGATCGTCTGCTCGTCTCCGGCGCGTTCGCTCCAGGTGACGGTCGGGCCGAGCACCGAGACGCCGGTCGAGTCGGGGCCCTGCGAGAGGGTCTCGCTGCTTCCGCCGGCGATGCGGGTGACCTCGCCGAGGAACGACTGGCCCACGGTGATGACGCCGTCGGCCGACAGGTCGAACGTCAGCGGGCCGACGAGGTGCTCGGCCAGCACCGTGGGCGGGCCCGAGCTCGGCGCCTTCGGCGCGGCGGTCGCCGGCGCGGCGACGGCGGTCGTCGCGCCGATCGCGACGACGGCGGCGGCGGCAGCGGTGAGTGGGATTGAACGGCGCATCGGGTACTCCGACCTTGATCGAACTGCGCATCCGCCCTTTGCGCACGCTCCGGCACGCACGGAAAGCCTCGGGTGGGCGGATCCGCGTCCGAACGTACTCCGGTCGGGCGGGCCCCTCCACCCCCCGTTCGAGTGCGGGTCAGCGACCCCAGGCCGAGGCGGGCGCCTCGACGACCTCATACGGGCGGGAGCTCCAGTGGGTGCCGTAGCCGTAGTGGCTCGACGCCCACGGCGAGGCCCAGATCGCCTGCGCCGTCGCGTCGGCCGAGTCTCCGCGCTCGAGCGCGGCCTCGACCTCGGGGTACCGCCCCGAGCCGATGTTCGCGGCCGCGTAGTACGCCGCGTCGACGAGCGTCGCGTAGCTGCCGAGTCCGGAGCCGCCGCCCGAGCCCATGCCGTTGTTGAGCGGGTTGTTGCGGTTCCACCAGTTGTCGGCGCCGTTCTCCTGGCGCATCCACCGCATCATGAACGTCACGTTCTCGTCGGTGAGCGGCCAGCCGCCGTCGACGATCACGAGCTTCGCCCAGTCGAGGTTGGTGCCGCCCGCGATGAGCGTCTCGGGACCCGTCGACGCGACGTACGACTCGGTCGAGACGGCGGTGGCGGATGCCTCGCCGTCGACCCGCACCGACTGGGCGGCCGCGCGGAAGGAGTCGGCGGCGTCGCTCGCGGCGGCGGCCGCCTCGATCGTCGCGGGGTTCACCTGCGGGGCGAGCGACACGGTCGCGAGCAGGCCGAACACGGCGGCCGTTCCGAGTACGCCGGCGAAGCGGCGGACGAATCGCCCGCCGCGAGTCGCGCCCCCGTGCCGTTCTCGCCGCATGCGGACCCGAGGGTAGCAAACCGAGCCGGGTACCGCACCCAGCTTCCACCTCGCCGGCGGGCGGGCGAGCTCACGAGCGCCTCGGGACGTTCGCCGCGTAGCCTTGGCTCATGCCTCTCGACTTCGGCGCGCTCCGCCGACATCCCGATGTCGAGGGGCCGGGGCTCGAAGCCGTCGACGCGGCCGATCGGCTCATCCTCGACGAGGCGGCCGGTCGTCTCGCGAAGAGCGAGCCCGACGCGGTCGCCGTCATCGACGACGCGTACGGAGCGCTCGCCCTCGGCGCGGCCGATGCGATCGGCGCCGACGCCGCGCATCCCGTCCGCGCGCACCAGGACCTCATCACGGGCGAACGCGCGCTCGCCGAGAACGCCGGACGACTCGGGCTCGCCGGCGCGGTCGACTCGCTGCCCCTCGCGCCCGGGCTCGTCGCCGGCGCGCGCCTCGTGCTCGCACGGCTGCCCCGCCCGCTCGACCGGCTCGACGAGGTCGCCGCGCTCGTGGCCGGCCACGCGGCATCCGGGGTCGTGTTCGTGGCGGGCGGCCGCATCAAGCACATGTCGCTCGCGATGAACGACGTGCTGCTCCGGCACTTCGAGCGCGTCGACGTCTCGCACGCGCGGCAGAAGTCGCGCGTGCTCGTCGCGTCGGGTGCCCGCACGGGGGCCGAACCCGGATGGCCCCGGCACGAGCGGCACGGCGATCTCGGCCTCGAGGTCGTCGCGCACGGCGGCGTGTTCGCGGGTGCCGGCGTCGACATCGGCACGCGGTTCCTGCTCGGCGAGCTGGGTGCGGCGATGCCGGATGCCCCGACCGCGGTCGATCTCGCCTGCGGCACCGGTGTCGTGGCCGCGTGGCTCGCGCGCGAGCGCCCGGGTGTGCGAGTCGTCGCCACCGACCGGTCGGCCGCGGCCGCGGCATCCGCCCGTGCGACCGCCGAGGCGAACGGCGTCGGCGACCGCGTCGAGGTGACGCAGGCCGACGGGCTCGAGCGGCTCGCCGAGGCGAGCGAGCGGCTCGTGGTGCTGAACCCGCCCTTCCACAGCGACGCTGCGCTCTCGACCGGCATCGCCGCCCACCTCTTCGCCGACGCGGCGCGGGTGCTCGCGCCCGGCGGCGAGCTCTGGTGCGTCTGGAACTCGCACCTCCGCTACCGTCCGATGCTCGAGCGCACGGTGGGGCCGACCCGGCAGATCGCGCGCAACCCGAGGTTCACGGTCACGGCCTCGAGGCGCGACGGGTGACGGCCGGGTCACGGCCCGGCGGCGACCCGGGTTCGGCGCACGAGCAGCAGCTCACCACGGTCGAGCGTGCCATCGACCGCGCGGCGCATCGGCTCCTCGCGGGGGCTCCCGAGCGAGGCATCCGCGCATGGCTCGTCGAATTCCTCGTCTTCGGCGCGAAGCAGGCCTGGGCGTGCGTCTTCGGGGCGGCGCTGCTCGCGGCCATCGTCGCGGCCCGCCTCTGGTACCCCGACGACGCGGTGCTCGCGCGCAACGACGCGCTCACGATCGCGGCGGTGCTGATCCAGGTGGTCATGGTCGCGACCCGCCTCGAGACGGGACGCGAGCTGTGGGTCATCGTGCTCTTCCACCTCACCGGAACCGTGATGGAGATCTTCAAGACCGACGTCGGCTCGTGGATGTACGCGGGCGACGGGGTGCTGCGCATCGCGGGAGTGCCGCTCTTCTCCGGGTTCATGTATGCGGCGGTGGGGTCGTACATGGTGCGCGTGTACCGGCTCTTCGACCTCGGCTTCACGCGCTATCCGCGGCGATGGATCACGGCGATCCTCGCGGCGCTGATCTACCTCAACTTCTTCGGGCACCACTACATCGCCGACTTCCGCTGGGTGCTGCTCGCCGCCGTGGTCGTGCTGTGGTGGCCGACGGTCATGCACTTCCGCGTGTGGCGGCGCACGCCGCGGATGCCGCTGCTCGTCGCCTTCGCGCTCGTGGCGCTCTTCATCTGGTTCGCGGAGAACATCGGCACCGCGAGCGGGGCCTGGCTCTACCCCGACCAGGCAGACGGCTGGCAGCTCGTGTCGGCCTCGAAGCTCGTCTCGTGGTTCCTGCTCATGATCATCTCCGTGGTGCTCGTGACCTGGGTGTACCCGCCGCGTCCGCCCGTTCCGTCCGCGGCCCCGGTCGCGGCGGCTGGCCGGTCGGCCTGATCCGACCGATCTCCGTCTGAGATCCCGGACGATCTGTCTGCATCTCCAGACACGAGCCGTCGTGCGACGGTCGTGCGGCGGCGTCGCATGGGGTGTCGTTGAAGGGCGGCGCGAACGTGCGGCATGCGGAGGACGAGGGAGTTCGGAGTGGCAGCGGCGGAATCCGGAGTGGCGGCGCCCGCCGGGATCCCGTCGAGCGCCTGGCGGCTCCGCAGCGACGTGTGGGAATACCTCGGCCATGTCGTCAGGCAGTCCGTCGCGGGGCCGGCGGACGCGGTCGGTCCCCTCGCGGAACCCGGTGAACTCGACGTGGCCGGCGAGTTCGCGCGGCTGCTGCCGGTGCTCGAGGCCCTCGAGGGGTACTGGGCGATCCCCGGGGTCGATGCCGTCCGCACGCTGCGAGAGCTGATCGAGCGAGGCGACCTGGCCGCCGCCGCGGCGCACCTCGACGACGTGGCTCCGCGATCGTGGTTCCCGCGGCCGGCCGGCGAGGAGCCCGAGTCGGGCGCAGCCGAGACCGTCGCCGCGCCGCACGTGTTCCAGGTGCTCGTCGTCGGCAACGACGGCGACGAGGCCGAGGCCGCGATGCGGGCGTCGCTCGGCTCGCAGCGCCGTCCGTCAGATCGCCTCGCCTATGAACTCGTCTTCGTGCAGAACGTCGAGGATGCGCTCGCCGCCGTGCTCGTGAACCCCGAGCTCCAGGCCTGCGTCATCCGGCCGGGGTTCGGGTGGCGCACCGACCGGCCGCTGAGCCGCGACCTGCGCGCGTTCATCGACGGCCACCTCGGCGGCGCGCGGCCGGCGAGCCCGATCGACCGCATCACCATGCTGGCCGAGCAGCTCTCGGCGCTGCGGCCCGAGCTCGACCTCTACCTCGTCGCGGGGGTGTCGATCGAGCGACTGGCGCACGAGCTCACGAGCCGGTTCCGGCGCATCTTCCGCACGCAGGACGCGATGGAGCTGCACCTGACCCTGCTCGCCGGGGTCGCCGAGCGGTACGAGGCGCCGTTCTTCCACGCCCTGCAGGAGTACAGCCGCCGCCCGACCGGTGCGTTCCACGCGTTGCCCGTCTCGCGCGGCGCCTCGGTGCTCGACTCGCGCTGGGTCGGCGACTTCGCCGACTTCTACGGCATGAACCTCTTCCTCGCCGAGACCTCGGCCACATCGGGCGGGCTCGACTCGCTGCTCGATCCGAGCGGATCGCTGCGGCGGGCGCAGGCCGCGGCGGCGCGGGCGTTCGGATCGCGCAAGACCGTGTTCGTCACGAACGGCACGTCGACCGCGAACAAGATCGTGCACCAGTCGATCGTGAAGCCCGGCGATGTCGTGCTCGTCGACCGCAACTGCCACAAGTCGCATCACTACGCGCTCATGCTCGCGGGGGCGCGGGTCGCCTACCTCGACGCGTACCCGCTCGACGAGTTCTCGTTCTACGGCGCGGTGCCGCTCGAGACGATCAAGTCGACGCTGCTCGCCTACCGCAGGGCGGGCCGGCTCGACGAGGTCAAGATGGTCGCGCTCACGAACTGCACGTTCGACGGCATCGTCTACGACCCCGCCCGGGTGATGGAGGAGTGCCTCGCGATCAAGCCCGACCTCGTCTTCCTCTGGGACGAGGCGTGGTTCGCGTTCGCGGCGTTCCACCCGGTGTACCGACGCCGCACGGCGATGGCCGCGGCGCGAGAGCTCGGCCGCGCGTTCGCCGACCCCGACCGCCGGGCGGCGTACGACGCGCAGCAGCGCGAGCTGGCCGCCGAGCCGGACGCCGAGCGCGCGATGCTCGAGCGCCGGCTGCTCGCCGACCCGTCGCGGGCCCGGCTGCGCGTCTACGCCACGCAGTCGACGCACAAGACGCTCACCGCGCTGCGGCAGGGGTCGATGATCCACATCCACGACGAGGACTTCGCGGCATCGAACGCCGAGGACTTCCACGAGGCGTACATGACGCACACCTCGACGTCGCCGAACTACCAGATCCTCGCGTCGCTCGACGTCGGCCGCCGGCAGGTCGAGCTCGAGGGCTACGCCCTCGTGCAGCGCCAGGCCGACCTCGCCGTGCACATCGGTCACGCCGTCGCCCGCCACCCGCTGCTGCGCAAGCGCTTCCGCATCCTGAGCACCCTCGACCTCGTACCGCAGCGGCACCGCGAGACCGACCGGCCGATGCCCCTGCGCGACGGGCTCGCCGACATGGCCGAGGCCTGGCGGCGCGACGAGTTCGTCGTCGACCCGAGCCGGCTGACGCTCCACATCGGGCTCACGGGCATCGACGGCGACACGTTCAAGCACGAGCACCTCATGGACCGGTACGGCATCCAGGTCAACAAGACCTCGCGCAACACCGTGCTCCTGATGACGAACATCGGCACGTCGCGCAGCGCCGTCGCGTACCTCGTCGAGGTGCTCGTGAAGATCGCGACCGAGCTCGAGCACGAGTCCCGCCCGTCCGGCGGTCGCGGGGGCGTCGCCCGATCCGAACGGCGCGGCCCCGCGACGCCGCCGCTGCCCGACTTCAGCCGGTTCGCCGATCGCTTCCGCGCCGCCGGCGACCTTCCCGACGGCGACCTGCGCGCCGCGTACTTCATGAGCTACTCGGATGACGCGTGCGAGTACCTCTCGCCGGCCGAGGTGCGCCGCCGGATCGCCGACGGCGCCGAGGCGATCTCGGCGGGCTTCGTCACCCCGTACCCGCCCGGCTTCCCCGTGCTCGTGCCGGGGCAGGTCATCACCGAGCAGACGCTCGCGTTCATGGACGCCCTCGACACCCGCGAGATCCACGGGTTCGACCGCCGGCTCGGCTACCGCGTCCTCATCGAGCCGACCATTCCCGCACACCAGTTCGAAGGAGAATCGTGAGCACCACGGAGACCCAGGGCAGCCTGCGGCGCGGATTGAGCGCGCGCCACATCCGCTTCATCGCGCTCGGCTCGGCGATCGGCACCGGCCTCTTCTACGGCTCGTCCGCGGCGATCCAGGCGGCCGGCCCGGCCGTGCTGCTCGCCTACACGATCGGCGGCGCGGTGATCTTCATCGTCATGCGCGCACTCGGCGAGATGGCGGTGCGCCACCCGGTGGCCGGCTCGTTCGGACAGTACGCCTCCCGCTACGTCGGCCCCTTCGCGGGATTCCTCACCGGGTGGACCTACACGTTCGAGATGTTCGTCGTCGCGCTCGCCGACGTCACCGCGTTCGGCGTCTACATGGGCTTCTGGTTCCCCGACGTCGAGCGCTGGGTGTGGATCCTCGCGATCGTCTTCGTCATCGCGGCGGTCAACCTCGCGAGCGTGAAGGTGTTCGGCGAGCTCGAGTTCTGGTTCTCGCTCATCAAGATCACGGCCATCGTCGCGATGATCGCGGGCGGCATCGCCATCATCGTCTTCGGGCTCGCGAACCAGTCGGAGCACGCGGCGGGGGTGCAGAACCTCTTCGTCGACGGCTTCGCACCGCACGGGGTGTGGGGCATCCTGGCGTCGCTCACGATCGTCATGTTCGCCTTCGGCGGCACCGAGGTGATCGGCATCACGGCGGGCGAGGCGCAGGACCCGAAGAAGGTGCTCCCGAAGGCCATCAACTCGGTGCCCGTGCGCATCCTGCTGTTCTACGTGCTCACGCTCACGGTCATCATGATGCTGCAGCCGTGGACCACGATCGACGGCAGCGCGAGCCCGTTCGTCTCGATCTTCGACGGCCTGGGCCTCACCGGCGCGGCCCACGTGCTCAACGCGGTCGTCGTCACGGCGGCGCTCTCGGCCATCAACGCCGACATCTTCGGGGCCGGGCGCATGCTGCACGGTCTCGCCGAGCAGGGTCACGCGCCGAAGGCGTTCCAGCGCACCACCCGCAACGGCGTGCCGTTCATGACGGTGCTGGCGATGGTCGGCGCGCTCCTCGTCGGCGTCGTGCTGAACATCTGGTTCCACGACCAGATCTTCTTCCTCATCGCCGCGCTCGCGACCTTCGCGACCGTCGTCGTCTGGCTCATGATCCTCGTGTCGCACCTCCGCATGAAGCGCGAGATCGCGCGCGAGCGCTGGCTCCCCTCGGAGTTCCCGATGCCGTTCTACCCCGTCGCCGCATGGGTCGCGCTCGGCGTCATCGGCCTCGTGATCGTGCTCATCGGCGTCATGCCCGAGTCGCGGCCGGCGCTCGTCGTGGGCGTCGTGTGGCTCGCCGTGCTCGCCGTCTGCTATCTCGTCCTCGTGCGCGGCGCCGGTCGCCGGCGCGTCGAGCTCGTCGACGAGACGGCTGCGGTCCCGGTCGTGGGCGACGGTCCGCCCGCGGTCGAGTACGAGGACGCTGCGCGCCCCGGCGAGTAGCGCGCCGCGCGCCGGGCGACACCCCGCTACTCGACCGACGGAAATCGTGTCAGGCTGGAGGGGTGACCGACATCCTCGAAGCACACGACCTCGACCAGGCCGCGCAGGGCGCCGCCGCGGTGCCGTGGCGCGTCATCGTGTGGGACGATCCGGTCAACCTCATGAGCTACGTGAGCTACGTCTTCCGCAGCTACTTCGGCTACCCGCGCGACGAGGCCGAGCGGCTCATGCTGCGCGTGCACACCGAAGGCCGCGCGGTGGTCGCCTCCGGCAACCGCGAGGCGATGGAGCACCACGTTCACGCGATGCACGGCTACGGGCTGCAGGCCACGGTCGCGAGGGGCGACACGTGATCGTCGCGGGCCTCGGCGGGGGAGAGGGCGTCCGGCTCGTGCTCGAGTCGGAGGAGGCGATGCTGCTCTCCGAGCTCGCCGACCAAGTCGACTCGGTGCTGCTGCTCGGCGAGCCGAGCGACCCGGCGCTCGGCCGCCTGCTGCCGAGCGCCTACCCCGACGACGCCGAGGCCTCGGCCGAGTTCAGCCGCTACACGCGCGAGAGCCTCGTCGACGGCAAGCGCCAGGCCGCGCAGCGGGTGCGCGACGCCACCGCGGTCCAGGGCGACGGCATCGTGCAGATCGAGCTCGACCAGTCCGAGGCGTGGGGCTGGCTGACGTTCCTCACCGACCTCCGCCTCATCCTCGCCGAACGCGTCGGCGCGGCCGGCGACGACGCCGACGACGAGCCCGGCGACCTCGCCGCGGTCGACGACGAGAGCGGGGCCGCGGCGTCCGAGACCCGCGACGACTACCTGCGCGCGGCGTACGAATGGGCCGGCTTCGTGCAGGGCTCGATGCTCGAGGTGCTCGACCCGACCGACCGCTGACCGACCCGAGCGCGCCGCCCCGCCATCACGGTCGGCGCGCCGGTCTGCGGCAGGATGGGCAGCGACGCGCCCGCCGGGCGCCGATCGAGCGAGGGAGTCGCAGTGAGGGAAGCATCGTCGTGGCGCCGGGTGTTCGCCCGCCCGACCGAGTCGGCGGAGTCGGTCGAGAGCTTCGCGCTCGTCATCGGCACGATCGCGTTCGTCGTCGGAATCGTCGTCGCGACGCCGCTCTTCTGGGGCCGTGACCTCGCGATCTCGGGCGACGGCTCGCTCGGCGAGTTCGCGGCGCTCGCCGGCGCCCTCGTCGCCGGCGCGTCGTTCGTCGTCTCCCGGGTGCTCGTGCGCCGCGACCTCGCGCGCGGGACCGACCCGTTCGAAGTGCCGGGCGCCCGCCTGCACTGGTTCGACATCGTCGCGCTCGGCGTCGCGAACGCGGTCATCGCCCTGCTCGTCTGGCTCGGCCTCGCGAACATCCTCGAGCGCAGCTTCATCGGCGCCGTCGTCTTCACGCTGCCCGCGATCGCCCTCGCGGGCGTCGCCCTCGCCCTCAGCGCCTACGTCGGCTTCCTGAGCGGCGCGAACCTCACGCCGAGCCTCCTGTCGCTCGTGCTCGCCGTGTTCCTCGTGGTCGGCGTCATCGCCTCGATGCTGAGTGCGAGCGACCCGCTGTGGTGGCAGAAGAACCTCTCGGCGCTCGGCATGACCGACGACGTCTCGGCGTTCGCCTTCAACCTCACGCTCGTCATCGCCGGCGTCATCGTCACGACGATCGCCCGCTACGGCACGACCTCGCTGCCGGTCGAGACCGCGGTCGACCAGCGCCGGCGCCGCACCGTGCGGGTGCTGCTCGTCGTGATCGGCATCTTCCTCGCCTGCGTCGGCATCTTCCACGTCGACGACTTCTTCATCGTGCACAACTCGGTCGCGACCGGAATGGCCGTCGCCTTCGCGGTCCTCGTCTTCGCGCTCGCCCGGCTCGTTCCGCCGATGCCGAAGGCGTTCGTCGTGCTCGGGTACGTGTACGTCGCGGTGATCGTCGTGCTCGGCGTGTTCTTCGCGATCGGCTACTACAACCTCACCGCGGTCGAGCTCGTCGCGGCCGTGCTCATCTTCAGCTGGATCATCGTGTTCCTCCGCAACGTCGGTGCGATCCGTCAGCGCGACGCCGGGCGCGCGGCGGGCGCCGGTGATGACGACGCGGATGTCGCGGCCGGCGCGTCCGCGACGGCAGGGGCCTGACCGGACGGACCGGACACGGGACGCGAACGGGCCGGATGCCACGAGGCATCCGGCCCGTTCGACGGAACGTCGGGCGCTGTCGCTTACGCGAGCGCCTTCGCCTTGAGGGCGTCGTACTCGGCCTGGGTGATGGTGCCGGCGTCGAGCAGCGCCTTGGCCTTGGCGATCTCGTCGGACGCGCTCGCCGAGGTGCCGGCGGTCTGGCGGATGTAGGCGTCGGCGGCCTGCTGGGCTGCCTCGGCGTCGCGCGCCGAGCGCTCGGCCATGCCCTTGCCGCGGGCGATCAGGTAGATCAGCGCGGTGAGGAACGGGACGAAGATCAGGAAGATGATCCAGAACGCCTTCGCCCAGCCGTTCAGCTTCGAGTCGCGGAACAGGTCACCGATGATCGCGAAGAGCGCGAACAGGTAGGCGATGAACGCGAACGCCCAGAAGAACCACCAGATCAGGTCCCAGAAGTTGTTCCAGAAATTCATGTGCTGCGTGCCTTTCGATTACGAGGTGAGGCATCGCCGGATGCGACGCCGGGAAGCCCCGTCTCAGTAACGGCATCGCCTGTGCAGGCGGTGCCTCCCCCTGACCGAAGACCATCCTGTCGATGACAATAGCGCGACCGTGCCCGGAATCGTGCGGATTTCCGCGTCGCGACGCGCTCGGGCGCAAGAATCCTGACGGACGGTGAGTGACTTCGGCGTGCTCGCCGGGTAGCGTCGCCGGGGGAGGATGAGCATGGCGGAGTGGTGGTCGACGCTCGACATCAACGGCTGGAGCATCGCCGGCATCGTGGTGACCCTGCTGGCCACCTGGATCCTGGCCCGGCTCTCCCGCAGGGGGGCGCGGGCGGCGATGGCGCGTGTGCCGAGCCTCGACGACGGGGTGCGACTGCTCGCCGAGCGCGTCGTCGGGTACACGGTGTGGCTCATCGGCATCGGCATCGCGCTGAGCTTCCTCGGCGGCTCGGTCCAGCCCATCCTCGCGATCGCCCTCGTCGTCGCGGTCGTGCTGGTCTTCGTGCTGCGGGGCATCGCCGACAACTTCGCGGCGAGCGTGGTGCTGCAGACGAGGCATCCGGTCGGGGTGGGAGACGAGCTCGAGGTGGGCGACGTCGTCGGCGTCGTCACCGAGCTGAACGGCCGGTCGGTGATCGTGCGCAGCTACGACGGCCGCACCGTGCACCTCCCGAACTCGCAGCTGCTCACCGAGGCGTTCTCGAACAACTCGGCCCACGGGGCCCGGCGCAGCGAGATCGAGGTGCGCGCCGCCGCGAGCGGGACGCCGCGCGAGCTCATCGTCGAGGCGGTGAGCGGCACGCACGGGGTGCATCGCCGCGAGACGATCCAGTTGCGCCCGATCACCATCGGGCCCGACCGCGAGGTGTACCGCGTGCGCTTCTGGCATCATCCGGCCAACGGCGTCGCGGTGACGGCTGCCGTCGTCGACTCCGTCGCAACCGCGCTCGCCGAACGGGGGATCGGCGCCGTCGTGACGAGCGAACCGCCGCCCCCGCCGCTCGTCGCGCCGACGGAGTTCTGACACGGCTGAACCGGCCGAGTCCGCGGGGCACGCGTACGGCATGATTGCTGGCGAGGGCCCGCGCGGTCCACGAGGAGGGGGAGCGAGTGTCGGCGACACCACAGGCACCGAGGGTGCGCGACCTCGCGATCCTGGCGATCCCGACGATCGTGGTCGGCATCGGCTCGGCGGTCATGCTGTGGCTGCTCGACCTCGCGGCCGAGTCGCTGCACGGCGTGATCTGGGAGAGCGTGCCCGACGCGATCGGCATCGGCCCCGACGCCCCGATCTGGATCTTCACGGTGCTCACGCTCACCGGAGCCGCGGTCGGGGCCGCCGTCTGGCTGCTGCCGGGGCACGGCGGGCCCGACTCTGCGCTGGGCGAGCTCGATGCGCCGCCGCCGAAGCTCATGGCCCTGCCCTCGCTCGCGCTCGTCGTCGTGCTCGGCCTCGCCGGCGGGGTCAGCCTCGGCCCCGAGAACCCGATCATCGGCATCAACACGGCGCTCACGATCGCCCTGCTCGCGAAGGTCGCCGCCAAGATCCCGACCCGACTCGCCGCGACACTCGCGATGGCCGCCACGATCGGCGCGCTGTTCGGCACGCCGGTCGCGGCCGCGCTCGTGCTCACCGGAGCGGTCGCCGCCGTCAGGGGCGGCGGCTCGCTGTGGGACAAGCTCTTCCTGCCGCTCGCCGCGGCCGGCGCGGGCGCCATCACGATGCACGTGCTCGGCGGCTCGTCGCTCGCATTCGCGCTCGAGCCGATGGACGGCGTCGAGGCGATCGACCTCCTGAGCGGCACCGTCATCGCCGTGGTCGCTGCGGTGGTCGGCCTGATCGGCGTCTACCTGCTGCCGATCCTGCACCGCTTCTTCCACTCGATGCGGAACCCCCTCATCTACACGACGCTCGGCGGCGCGCTGCTCGGCGTGCTCGGCATCATCGGCGGACCGGTCACGCTCTTCAAGGGCCTCGACGAGACCGGTGAACTGCTCACGAATCCCGACGACTTCTCGATCGGCCAGCTCGCCCTGTTCGCCGCCGTCAAGCTCGTGGCCCTCGTGATCGCCGCCGCCGCCGGATTCCGCGGCGGCCGCGTCTTCCCCATCGTGTTCATCGGCACGGCGCTCGGCCTGCTCGCGTACCACCTCGTGCCCGACATCCCGATCTCGCTCTCGGTCGCCTGCGCGGTGCTCGGCATCACGCTCGTCGCCACTCGCGACGGCTGGATCGGCATCTTCCTCGGGGCCGCGATCGTCGGCGACACGACGGTGCTGCCGCTGCTCTGCGTGATCGTGCTGCCGGTGTGGCTCGTCGTGACGAAGGCGCCCGAGTTCATCGCCCACGAAGCCCCCGAGCCGTCGAAGGAGGTCGCCTCATGACCGTGGCCCGCCCGCTCGTCGGCCTCGACCGGCACAACGTCCTCCGCGAGATCGTCGCGGGCGTCACGCTCATCGCGATCGCGATCCCCCTCAACATCGGCTACGCGCAGATCGCGGGCCTGCCGCCGACCGCCGGTCTCTACGCGCTCGTCGTGCCGACCGTCGTCTATGCGCTCGTCGTGTCGAGTCGGCAGGTCGTCGCCTCGCCCGACGCGGCGGCCGCGGCGCTCGTCGCGAGTTCGATCGGAGGGCTCGCCATCGCAGGCGACGCCGAGAACTACGCGACCCTCGCGCTCGCGCAGGCGATCCTCTGCGGTGTCATGTTCATCGCGCTCGCCGTCTTCAAGCTCGGGTTCCTCGCGAACTTCCTCTCGAAGCCGATCCTCGTCGGCTTCGTCGGCGGCCTCGCCCTCGACATCCTCATCAGCCAGATCGCGAAGATGCTCGGCATCAAGATCCCGTCGGGCGGAGAGTTCATCGAGAAGACCACGGCGCTCATCGAGGGCCTGCCGACGATGAACCTCGTCGCCGTCGCGATCTCGGTCGGCTCGGTCGCGGTGCTGCTCCTCGGCAAGCGGTTCCTCCGGGCCGTGCCGTGGGCGCTCGTCGTGCTCATCGTGAGCACGATCCTCGTCTACGTGCTCGACCTCGACGACGCCGGCGTCGACGTGCTCGGCGCGGTGCCGGCCGGCCCGCCGACGCTCACCTGGCCGGTCATCGACTGGACGATGTGGTTCGCGCTCATCCCCTCGGCGATGGCGCTGACGCTCGTGACGACGGCCGAGGGCCTGCTCGTCTCCCGTTCGTACGGCGAGAAGCACGGGTACTCGACGAACCCCAACCGCGACCTCCTCGCCTTCGGCCTCGGGAACATCGCCGCAGGAGCCTCGGGCAGCTTCGCCGTCGGCTCGTCGACGTCCCGCACCGCGGCCATGGACCAGGCGGGCTCGCGCACGCAGCTGCCCTCGCTCGTGCTCGCGGTCGGCACCCTGTTGCTGCTCCTGTTCGGCACGGCGTTGCTCGCCGACATCCCCTCCCCGGCGATCGGTGCGATCGTCGGCGTCGCGATCCTGCCGCTGCTCGGCGTGCGCGAGTTCGTCGACCTGTGGAAGGTCGACCGGTTCGAGTTCGGCGTCGGGGCGGCGTGTTTCCTCACGACCCTCTTCGTCGGCGCGATCCCCGGCATCCTCGTCGCCTTCGTGCTCGCCCTCATCAATCTCGCCCAGCGTGCCGCGAACCCCGCGATCGACGTGCTCGAGGCGGGCGGCGAGCCCGGTGACTCGCTGCTCGACGAGGCGCCGAAGGGTCACGTCACGGCGCCGGGCGTCATCGTCGTGCGCCTCGCCGCGCCGCTCTTCTTCGCGAACGGGTCGGTGTTCAGCGACGCCGTCAAGAAGGCCGTCCGCCGCGCGACGGCGGCCGGCAACGGACCGGTGCGCCACGTCGTGATCGACATGGAGGCCGTGACCGACATCGACGTGACCGGCGCCGAGAGCTTCGAGGCGCTGCTCGCCTGGCTCGACGAGCACCACGTCGATCTGACGTTCAGCCGAATGCGCCCCGGCACCAGGGTGCGCCTGGCCGACTTCGGCCTGCTCGGCGACCGTGCCGTCTACCCGACCAACCGCGACGCGATCGCCGCGCTCGTCACGACCGACCAGGAGTGAACATGCCCATACCCGTCACCGTCGACAACTTCACGCGCGCCGAGACCGACACCATGATCCGCAACATGCTGCCGATCATCGGCGGGCTGGGCGTGTTCCATCACGACCGCGAGCTCTCGCCGCTCGACCAGCAGCCCGTGATCCGGCAGAACCGCGACACGCTCTACTCGGTCGCGATCGTCGACATCGCGGACGGTGCGACACTGACGATTCCCGAGACCGCCGGCCGCTACCTCTCGGTGATGGTGATCAACCAGGACCACTACATCAACCGGGTCTTCCACGAGGCCGGGCGCTACGAGCTCGCGCGCGCCGAGTTCGGCACCGACCTCGTCGTGATCGCCGCCCGGATCCTCTTCGACCCGGCGAGCGAGGCCGACCTCGCCGAGGTGCATCGCCTGCAGGACGGGCTGACGATCGAGGCGGCCGGGCAGCGCGTCTTCGACTCGCCCGACTACGACACGGCGTCGCACACCGAGGTGCGCGACGCCCTGCTGGTCCTCGGTCGGACGATCGGCGGGCTCTCACACTGCTTCGGCAAGGCCTCCGAGGTCGACCCCGTGCGCCATCTCGTCGGAACCGCCCTCGGCTGGGGCGGCCTGCCCGACGACGAGGCGCAGTACCTCAACATCGAGCCGGGCCTGCCCCGCGGCCGGTACACGATGACCTTCGGTGCCGACGTGCCCGCCGACGCATTCTGGTCGCTCAGCGTCTACAACGGCGCCGGCTACTTCGAGCCGGGGCCGAGCGGGCTCACCAACGTCAACTCCGTCTTCGCGGTGAAGAACGACGACGGCACGACCACGATCCACCTCGGCGACTGGGGCGACGAGACTCCGAACCGCATCCCGCTGCCCGAGGGCTGGAACCTCCTCGTGCGGCTCTACCGTCCCCGACTCGACGACCTCGCGAACTGGCGGGTTCCCGAGATCGTCGCCGTCTGATCGATCAACGAACGACAGGAGCAACCACCATGGGCAGCGTCATCGGAGACATCCTCCCCCTCGCCGTCGGAATCGCGATCAGCCCGATCCCGATCATCGCGGCGATCCTCATGCTCCTGTCGCCGAAGGCGAAGGGCACGAGCGTCGGCTTCCTCATCGGCTGGGTGCTCGGCATCGTCGTCGCGGTCGTCGCGTTCACGCTGCTCGCGTCGGTGATCCCCGAATCCGACGCGGACGACTCGAAGCCGATCTCCGGCGTCATCAAGCTGCTGCTCGGTGCGCTCCTGCTGCTGCTCGCCGTCAAGCAGTGGCGCTCGCGGCCGAAGCCGGGCGAGGAGCCCGCGATGCCGAAGTGGATGTCGGCCATCGACCAGATGACGTTCGGCAAGGGCCTCGGCCTCGGCTTCCTGCTCTCCGCGGTCAACCCGAAGAACCTCATCATGGGCGTCGGCGCGGGCGTCGCGATCGGTTCGGCCGGGCTCTCGGGTGGCGAGCAGGCGATCGCGATCGTCGTCTTCGTGCTCATCGCGGCGTGCTCGGTCGCGATCCCGGTGATCGGCTACCTGCTCGCGTCGAAGCAGATGGCGGGCCCCCTCGAGTCGCTGCGGAAGTGGCTGGTGCACAACAACGCGGCCGTCATGGCGGTGCTGCTGCTCGTGATCGGCGTCGTCATGATCGGCAAGGGAATCGGGAGCTTCTGAGTGACGGGGCACGGCGCGACCTCATCGACGGACGGCTCGGGGCGGGCGTTCGGGCGCGGCTCCCGCGTGCTCATCGCGCTCGCCGCGGCCGTCGTCCTCTTCGTCGGCGTCTGGTTCGCCCGCGACCTGCTCGCTCCCGCCGCGCTCGCCGCGGTCGTCGTGATCATCGCGTACCCGGTTCGGCGCCCGCTCGAACGTGCGGGGTGGCCGGTCTGGCTCGCCTCGACGGCCGTGATCGTCGTCGCGTACCTCATCCTCGCGGTGCTCGCGGTGCTGCTCGTCTACGCGGTCGGCCAGTTCGTCGCGATGCTGCCCGAGCTCGCGGACGACCTGCAGGCCACGGCCGGCGGCGTGGCCGACTGGCTGCAGGGCCTCGGCTTCTCCGCGCCGTCGGCGCAGACGGCACTCGGATGGCTCGACCCGGGCGCGATCGGCAAGGCCGCCCTCGGGGTCGCCGACCAGGTGCTCGGCTTCGCGACGGCGTTCTTCTTCGTGCTCGCATACGTGATCTTCATGGCCGTCGACGGTGCGCGCTTCCGTGCGGCGTCGGCTGCGGCATCCGCGTGGATGTTCGGCAACGCGACCGCCGATCGCATCGCGACCCGCTACTTCACGGGGGTTCGGCGCTACTACGTCGTGAACGCGACGTTCGGTGCGATCGTCGCCGTGCTCGACGGCCTGCTGCTGTGGGCCGTCGGCGTGCCGATCCCGGCCGTGTGGGCGATCCTCGCGTTCGTCACGAACTTCATCCCGAACATCGGGTTCGTCATCGGGCTCATCCCGCCCGCCATCCTCGCGCTCGTCGTCGGCGGCTGGCCGCTCATGCTCGCCGTCATCGCGATCTACTGCGTCATCAACGTCGTGCTGCAGGTGCTCGTGCAGCCGAAGTTCGTGAGCGACGCGGTCGGCCTGAGCCTCACGCTGACCTTCTTCTCGGTCGTGTTCTGGGCGTTCGTCATCGGGCCGATCGGCGCGATCCTGTCGGTGCCGCTGTCGCTGCTCGTGCGCGCCCTGCTGCTCGAGCCCGATCGCGGCGCCGTCGCGCTGCGCCGCCTCACCGGCGAGGGCGAGGACTCGCTGCGGACGTCGGGTTCACGCGACGTGCATGATGACCTGCGGGCGGCGGAGCCCGAGAGTAGTACCCGAGGCCAGGAGGAATCCGATGTGGTGGAACAAGAAGCATGAGTCAGCGGAGACCGATCCGGCGCACGCCGAGGGCGCGATGACCGCCGGGACACCGGTGCCGCACCGCAACGCGTTCATGCTGCTCGGGTTCGCGGGCCTCGTGATCACCCTGTTCGGCATCGCCGCGATCGGGTCGGTGTTCTCGGCGGTGTTCCTCGCGCTCGTGCTCGTGATCTGCGTGCACCCCGTGCGGCGCGGGCTCGAGCGGCGCGGCGTTCCGCGGGGCATCGCGACGCTCCTGGTGCTGCTCACCGTCGTCCTCCTGCTCGGCGGCTTCGTCTTCGCGCTCGTCATCTCGTTCGCGCAGTTCGCGACCCTGCTGCCCGAGTACGCCCCCGAGTTCGAGTCGTGGGCGACGGCGGCGTCGAAGTGGCTCTCGAGCCTCGGCGTCGGCCAGGAGCAGATCAACGCCCTCATGAGCTCGTTCGATCCGGGCAAGATCGTCGGCGCGCTGAGCGGGCTCGTCAGCAGCCTGCTCGGCGGGGCGCTGGGGTTCATCTCGTTCGCGGTGATCCTGCTGACGATGCTCATCCTCATCACGTTCGACTCGTCGTACGTGCCGACGGTCGTCGCTGGCATCGGCCGCAAGCGGCCCGAGCTCGCGACGGGGCTCGTGCGATTCGCCAGCGGCGTCCGCCGGTACATGGTCGCGACGACGGGGCTCGGCGTCGCGCAGGGCCTCGTGAACTGGCTCGCGCTCGCGATCATGGGCATCCCGGGCGCGGCCCTCTGGGGCATGCTCTCCTTCCTGTGCAGCTTCATCCCGAACATCGGCTACTTCATCGCGATCGTGCCGCCGCTCGTGTTCGGCGCACTCGTCGGCGGCTGGCCGACCGTCGTCGCGGTGATCGTCGTCTACGGCCTCATCAACGCGGTGATCCAGTCGATCATCCAGCCGAAGGTCGTCGGCAACGCGGTCTCGCTCAGCCAGTCGCTCACGTTCGTCTCGGTGCTCGTGTGGGCCGTCGTGCTCGGCCCGATGGGCGCGATCCTCGCCGTTCCGCTCACGCTCCTGGTCCGTATGCTGCTCGTCGACTCGAACCCGTCGGTCGGCTGGGTGCTGCCGGCGCTCGGCGAGGTCGACGACGTGAAGCGCGAGATGGACGAGATCGACGCGGAGGCGAAGGTCGCCCGCATGCAGCGTCGCGAGGAGAAGCGGCACGAGCACGCGGCCGCTCGATCCGAGGGCGATCCCTCGCCCGACGACGACGGCGGAAGCGCGGGCACGTCCCGCTGACGGGCCCCGAACGAACGGATGCCTCGGCGAGCAGCTGCTCGCCGAGGCATCCGTGTTCGGTGATGAGGTCGGCTACTCGCGCGCGAACGCCGCGAGGGCCTCGAGCTCGAGGTCGAGGTACTGCTCCTCGCTGACGTCGATGGCGACCCCGAGCAGCGTGCCGCCCGTGAACGGGAAGGAGTCGGTGTACTGGCTGCTCACCGCGTCGCCGCTGTCGTAGCCGATGCAGAGGCCGTCGCCGCACAGCGTGAACTTGCCGACCTGCGCCCGCATCGGCCCCTCGGCGACGACCTGGTCGTCGACGTAGAGCTTGCAGGTGCCGATCGACTCGCCGTGCTCGCCGGCGCTCTCGCGGACGAACTCCATGCCGAGGGCGTGCTTGCCGGGGGTCAGCGCCTCCGACGTGAACGCCTGCTCGGGCGGGATGCCGAGGAAGTTGTACACGTAGTTGAGCTTGCCGTCCTTGATGAACAGCGAGTGGCCGCCGAAGCGCGAACCGTGCGCGAAGAGCACGCCCTGCGTTCCCGTGTCGACCTCGACGTCGGCGATGATCTTGAACGAACGGCCGCGCACGTTGACCGCGACCGACTCAGGCACGGCGCCGGTGTCGGGGTAGTAGACGTAGCGCGAGCGCGGCGGCTCGGACTGGGGCCGCTCGATCGTGAGCTGCTCGCGCGCCGACCGGTCGTCGAGCGGCAGCACGTGGTTGCGCTCGGCCTCCTCGAACCAGAGGTCGACGAGCTCCTTCAGCTTCTCGGGGTGCTCGGCGGCGAGGTCCTTCGACTCCGAGCGGTCCTCGTCGACGTGGTAGAGCTCCCAGCGGTCCTCGTCGAAGCGCCCGTGCCCGGTGAGCGGCGCGTGGATGCTCGCCGCCTTCCAACCGTCCTTCCAGATGCCGCGCGTGCCGATCATCGTGTAGTACTGCACGTGCTTCTCGGTCGGCCCGTCGGGTTCGGCGTCGAAGCTGTACTTCATCGAGACCCCGTCGAGCGGTCGCTGCTCGACCCCGCGGAACACCTCGGGGAACTCGATGCCGATGACGTCGAGGATGGTCGCGACGATGTCGGTCGAGTGGTGGTACTGGTGGCGGATCTCGCCCTTGGCCTTGATGCCGGCCGGCCAGTGGATCACCATCGGGTCGCACGTGCCGCCCGAGAACTGGGCGTAGCGCTTGAACATCTGGAAGGGCGCCGAGAACGCCGCGGCCCACCCGGTCGGGTAGTGGTTGTACGTCTCGGGCCCGCCGAGCACGTCGATCTTCGAGAGGTTCTCGGCGAGGTCGTCGGGGAACCCGTTGAAGAACTTGTTCTCGTTGACCGAACCGTCGGGCGAACCCTCGCCCGACGCGCCGTTGTCGGCGCAGTAGAAGATGAGCGTGTTCTCGAGTTGGCCGGATGCCTCGAGGTAGTCGATGATGCGGCCGGTCTGCACGTCGGTGTACTCGCTGAAGCCCGCGAACACCTCGGCCATGCGGCTGAACAGGCGCTGCTCGTCGGCGGAGAGCGACTCCCACGGCTTGACGTAGTCGGCGGGGTTCGCCTGGTCCTCGGGCAGGGGGTTGAAGGGTGTGAGCTCGGTGCCCTCCGGCAGGATGCCGCGCTCGATCATGCGCTCGAGCACCCATGTGCGATAGGCGTCGTAGCCGTCGTCGAACAGTCCCTTGTACTTGTCGATGTACTCCTGCGGCGCGTGGTGCGGCGCATGGTTGGCACCCGGGCAGAACCAGGTGAACCAGGGCTTCGAGGGGTTCGAGGCGTTCTGGTCCCGGATCATGCGGATCGTCTGGTCGGCCAGGTCCTTCGAGAGGTGGTAGCCGTCTTCGGGCGAGTAGGGCTGCTCGACGAACCGGTTGTCCTCGACGAGGTCGGGGTACCAGTTGTTCGTCTCGCCGCCGAGGAACCCGTAGAAGCGGTCGAAGCCCATCGCGAGCGGCCACTGCGCCTTGCTGCCGCCGGCCGAGATGTCCTCTTCGGGGACGTTGTGGTTCTTGCCGACCCAGAACGTCGAGTAGCCGTTCTGCTGCAGCACCTGGCCGATGGTCGCGCACTCCTCGGGGATGCGACCGGACAGGCCCGGGAAGCCGTTCGTGCCCTCCATGATCACGCCCATGCCGTTGGCGTGGTGGTTGCGCCCGGTGAGGAAGGTCGACCGCGTCGGCGAGCAGAGCGCGGTCGTGTGCCACTGCGTGTAGGTGAGCCCGTTCTTCGCGAGCCGGTCGAGCGTCGGCATGTTGATGCGGCCGCCGTATGGCGACCACGAGGCCATGCCCGTGTCGTCGTACAGGATGACCAGGATGTTGGGCGACCCCTCGGGCGCCTTCGGCAGCTCGTACGGCGACCAGTCGGCCACCGAGTCGCGGACGTCGAGCTTGATCGTCCCCTTGAATTCCTTGGACATGTGGAGTGCATCCCCTCGTCGACTGCACGGGCGGTCCGCCCTTCGGTCGACGCTACTCGGCGCGCGCACGGCAGGGAAGGACCATCGCGTTCCGTGTGGCCCGAACGGGGGCCGCCCCGTTCGCCTTGAGCGCAGCGCGCGTTGTGGCGGCTCGTGGGCGTCGGGGTTAGTCTTCGGATGTCGCCGGTGACCGCCGGCGGCGCATCTTCGAACCCAAGGGGAATCATGGCGGAGTTCGAGTACGGCCCGGTGGAGCTGTACCTGGTTGGATTCGAGGGGGACCGGCTGGACGCCGGCACGGTGGAGGCCCTCGAGGAGCTGGTCGAGGGCGGCGAGATCCGCCTGCTCGACCTCGTGATCGTCTCGCGCGAGCCCGACGGTTCGGTGCGCATCGTCGAAATCGAAGACGAAGGCGAGTCGTACGGCTTCGGCGTGCTCGAGCTCGAGCAGTCGGGCCTCGTCGGTGCGGAGGACGTCGACGACTTCGCCGAGCTCATCCCTCCGGGCACCTCGGCGGCGCTGGCCGCCTTCGAGCTCGTCTGGGCCAAGAAGCTCGCATCGCGCTTCGCCCAGGGCGGCGGCGTGGTGCTGTCGACCGAGCGCATTCCCGCGCCGGTCGTCAACGAGTTGCTCGCTCAGGCGAGCGGTGAGGAGAACTGATCATGCCTCTGCGTCGAATGGGTCGTCCCGGCCTCATCGGCATGGCCGCGCGCACGGCGGTCGTCGCGGGCACCGCGACCGCGGTCTCCGGCAACGTGGCGCGTCGTCAGAACGAGCGCGCCGAGCAGAAGTACGAGGCGCAGGCCTACGAGCAGCAGCAGGCGGCCGCGCAGCAGCAGGCCTACGCCGAGCAGGCCGCGCAACAGGCCGCCGCCCAGCAGGCGGCTGCGGCACCCGCGGCCCCGGCCGGCGGCGTCGACGTCGTCGCCGAGCTGCAGAAGCTCGCCGCCCTGCAGCAGCAGGGCATCCTCTCGGCCGACGAGTTCGCCGCCGCGAAGGCGAAGCTGCTCGCCTGAGCGCCTCGAGCGCGAACGACGCGGATGCCGCGGGCCCCTGTGGCCCGCGGCATCCGTCGCGTTCGCCGCCGATTCAGGCGGAGGTCAGCGCCGCCGTGTCGCGGCGGCCGGGCAGCCGGCGGGTCGCGGGGAGGGCGGCGAGCGCCGCCACCGCGCACGCGAGCATGCCGACCTTCACGCCCCAGAGCTGCGACGCCGCGTAGTGCTCGACGAGGTCGTCGACCTGTTCGGCCGGGTAGCCCGCCTCGAGGAGCGCCGCCTCCGCCTCCGCCGGGGTGACGTACTCGAGGCCCTGCGACACCTGGACGGTCGCCTGGTCGCGCACGGCCGACTCGAGGTCGGGATCGGCGGCGATGAGCCCGAGCACCGACGACGCGAGCGCCCCGACCATCAACGACCCGATGAGCGCGGTGCCGAGCGATGAGCCGAGGTTCTGCGCGGTGTACTGCAGGCCGCCGGCCTCGCTGCGGGCCTCCGACGGCACCGACGACTGCACGACGTTGCCGAGCTGCGACGCGAGCAGGCCTGCGCCGAGACCGACGAGCGCCATGCCGATGGCGAAGGGCGTCGTCGCGAGCACCGGCTCGATCGTCGCGATGATCACGAGGCAGGCGAGCACGATCGTGACGAGTCCCGTCCGGACGAGCGCGCGGGCGCCGAGCGCCGCGCCCAGGCGTGCGCCGATCGCGGCGGCGGCGAGCATCGCGATCGACGTCGGCAGCAGCCGGATGCCCGTCTGGAACGCGTCCATGCCCTGGGTGACCTGGAGGTAGAGCGGCACCGCGAAGAAGATGCCGAGCAGCACGAGGTTCTGCGCGAGCAGGCTCGCCAGCCCCGAGCGCAGTGCGGGGATGCGGAGGTTGCGCACGTCGAGCAGGGGCACGCGTCCGCGAGCGGCGACCCTGCGCTCCCACGCGAAGAAGCCCCAGAGCACCAGGAGCCCGGTGCCGATCACGAACGGGGTGAGTGCGAAGCCGAACGGGGTGATCGGCGACTGGAGCGGCTGGAGCCAGCCCCAGGTGCCGCTCTGGAGGACGCCGATGACCACGAGCGCGAGCCCGAGCGCCGAGAGGAGCGCGCCGACGAGGTCGAGGCGGAATCGCTCGCGAACGTGGTCGTCGGTGATCCACCGGCTCACCGCGAGCACGAACACGACGAAGACGACCTCGCCGGCGAAGACCCAGCGCCAGGAGTACTCGGTGGTGAGCCAGCCGCCGAGGAGCGGGCCGATCGCGACGCCCGCGCCCGCGACCCCGCCGATGATGCCGTATGCGCGCGCCCGGGCCGGCCCTTCGTAGCTGCCGGCGACGAGTGCGGCCAGGGCGGGCAGCACGAGGGCCGCGCCGGCGCCCTCGATGAACGACCAGCCGACGATGAGCACCTCGACGGTCGGAGCGATCGCGGTCATGAGCGAGCCGACCGCGTAGATCACGAGCCCGATGCGGAAGATCCTGAGCCGGCCGAAGAGGTCGCCGATCTTGCCGCCCGTGAGCATGAGCGCGGCCATCACGAGGGCGTAGAGCGTGATCGCGAGCTGGATCGTCGACACGGTCGTGTCGAACTCCTCGACGAGCTGGCTGATCGAGACGCTCATCACCGAGCTGTCGAGCACCATGATGAACTGTGCGATCGCGAGCGGGATCACCGCGCGCGAGGCCTGCTTCGCCGCCGGTTCCGTGTCCATCGCATCCCCGCTCCGTGCGCCGTCGAACCGACCGCTGCGATCGTGACTGCATGATACGGCGGCCGGCCGGCGCGCGGATAGACCCGTATTGCGGGGACGGGACGACGACGCGCGGCGGACGGGGCGGCGGCGCGGGATCGGGACCACCCCTTGCCGTCCGCTCCCTCGACGACCCTACGATGGGGCATGACCGTCGCACTGCGAGGACTCTCCACCGCCGTCCCGCCGACCGTGCTCGTGCAGCCCGAGGTGCGCGACGTGTTCGCCGCGCAGCCCGGGCTGAACCGGCTCGCGCAGCGCATCATCACGACGAGCTTCGACGTCTCGGGCATCGAGACACGGCACACGGTGCTGAGCGAACTCAGTCGCGACGCGCACCCCGACGAACCCGTGTTCTTCGACATCGCGTCGGGCGAGCTGCTCTTCCCCGGCACGAAGGCGCGCAACGAGCTCTACGCCGAGTACGCGACCGGCCTCTACGTCGCCGCGGGTCGCGCCGCGATCGACGCGACGCCCGGCGTGGAGGCCGCCGACGTGACCCACGTCATCACGGTGAGCTGCACGGGCTTCTACGCGCCCGGGCCCGATTTCATGATCGCGCGCGAGCTCGGCCTCGACCCGGGCGTCGAGCGCTACCACCTCGGGTTCATGGGGTGCTACGCCGCGATCCCGGCCCTCCGGCTCGCCGCCCAACTCTGCGAGGCGGATGCCTCGGCCGTCGTGCTCGTCGTCTCGGTCGAGCTCTGCACGCTGCACCTGCGATCGTCGAACGACCCCGACACGATCGTGGCGTCCTCGCTCTTCGCCGACGGCGCGGGGGCCGCCATCGTCACCGCCCGCGAACCCGAGCCCGGCGAGCGGGCATTCGCGCTCGACCGCTTCGCGACCCGCATCACCCCGACGGGTGAGGGCGACATGGCCTGGAAGATCGGCGACCACGGCTTCGAGATGGTGCTCTCGAACGCGATTCCCGGGATCATCGACGAGCACATCACGGGGGCGCTCGAACCGCTCTTCGCCCACGACGCGGCGCTCGCCGAGGCGCTCGAGACGGATGCCTCGGGGCAGGCGGTCGAGCACTGGGCCATCCACCCGGGCGGTCGCAGCATCCTCGACAAGGTCGAGGCGAGGCTCGTGCTGAGCGAGGCGCAGCTCGTGCCGGCGCGCGACACGCTGCGCGACTTCGGCAACATGTCGAGCGCGACCGTGTTGTTCGTGCTGCGCCGCATCCTCGACGGCGACGCCGCCGGCGGCGACCGGGTCGCGGCGATGGCGTTCGGTCCGGGACTCACGGTCGAGTCGGCGCTCATGACGGTGCTGCAGGCATGAGGGAGCGGTGCTGACCGTGCGGAAGGACGGCGGGCTCTGGCGGTCGCTCGGCTCGCGAGACGAGTCGGCCCGCGAGCTGATGGACGACCCCGGGTGCGACCCCGAGATGCTCGCCCGCACCTTCGAGCAGTTCCGGCTCGTGAACCGGGTGGTCTCCGGCGGCGGCTCGGTCTACCGCAACTGGATCCGGCCCCGTCTCTCACCGGTCTGGACGACCCGGCTCCTCGACGTCGGCACGGGCGCCGCCGACCTCCCGCGCCGGTGGCTCCGGCAGGCGTCGGCCGAGGGCATGCGGCTCGAGATCACCGCGATCGACCCCGACCCCCGCGCGCTCGCCGCGGCCAGGGCGGCCGCCGACGCCGACCCCGCGCCGGGGCTCGAACTGCTGGGCGTCACGACGGGCGAGCTCGCCGAGGCCGACCGTCACTTCGACCTCGTCGTGTCGAACCACATGCTGCACCACCTCGACGGGCTGGAGTTCGGCTCGCTGCTCGCCGACTCCGAGCGTCTCGCCGAGCTCGGCGGAACCGTCGTGCACGGCGACATCGAGCGCAGCCGGTTCGCGTACGCGGCCTTCGCCGCCGGCACGCTGCCGTTCGCCGCGAACCTGCTGCGCGACTCGTACATCCGCGTCGACGGGCTGGCGTCCATCCGTCGCAGCCACACCGCGGCCGAGCTCGCCGCGGCGCTGCCGCCGGGCTGGCGGGTGCGCCGCGCCGCGCCGTCCCGGCTCGAGGTGATCTGGCAGGCGGATGCGGCGGGCCGCCCGCGTCACTGATCGAGCCGGAGGCGAACGGATGGGCGAGGTCGACGTCGTGGTGGTCGGCGGCGGCGCGGTCGGCCTCATGACCGCCTGCCTCGCGGCGTCGCGCGGGCTCGACGTGGTCGTGGTCGAACGGCGCCTCGAACGCTCGACGCGGCCGAAGGCGATCGGCGTCCACGCGCCGGGTGTCCTGGCGCTCGCAGAGGTCGGCGTGGCCGCCGGACTCGAGCGGCAGGGTGCGCGCATCACCGCGGGGGAGGTCGGATGCCTCGGGCGACGGCTCGGCCGCATGCGCTTCGCCGGAGCCTCTGCGGTGCTCTCGGTGCCCCAGCACGTCGTCGAGGCGGCGCTGGAACGGCGCCTCGGCGAGCTCGCGCCCGGGGCGATGCGCCGCGGCTACGAGGTCGTGCGACTCGTGCCGGGCGCAGACGGCGTGGTCGCGCAGCTCGCCGACGGCGCGGAGATCGCGGCGCGATGGGCGGTGGTCGCCGACGGCGTGCGCAGCTCCACGAGAGCGGGCCTCGGCATCGCCTGGCGGCGCCGACCCGGCCGGGCCGTGTACGCGATGGCCGACGTGGCCGGGCCGGGCGATGAGGTGGCGCGGCTGTTCCTTGAGCCGGGAGGCGTGGTCGAGGCGTTGCCGCTGCCCGGCGGCCGCCGGTGGGTCGCCCACCTCGGACGCGCGACCGATCGCGGCGACCCGGTCGCCCCGTCGCGCTTCGCGGCGATCGTGCACGAGCGCGTGGGCGTGCGACTCGACGACCGGGCCGTCGAGCCGAGCACCTTCGAGGCGAGGCAGCACCTCGCCGGCCGGTTCGACCGCGGCCGGGTCGCACTCGCGGGCGACGCCGCGCACGAGGTGAGCCCGATCGGCGGGCAGGGCATGACGCTCGGGTTCCTCGACGCGCTCGCGCTCGGCGACGCCATCGGCGAGGCGGCCGCCGCCGAACGGCGGGGCGCCCCGATCGAGCACCCGTTCGCCGGTTACGGTCGTCGTCGTCGCCGCGCGGCCCGGCGGGCGTGCCGCCGCGCGCGCTTCAACATGGCCATGGGAGCTCCGGCACGAGGCATCCGGCTCGTCCTGCGCAACAGCGCGGTGCGGCTGCTGGGGGTGCCGCCGATGCGGGGACTGCTCGCGCAGGTGTTCACGATGCGCGGGCTGTGACCGCGCGCCGGCGTCAGAGCACGACTCGGGTGAGCACGAAGACCGGGATCAGCCGGTCGGTCTTCGTCTGGTAGTTCGCGTAGTCGGGCCAGGTCTCGTTCGCGCGCGCCCACCACTCGTCGCGCTCGGCGCCCTCGACCTCGCGCGCGACGTAGTCGTGCTTCCGATCGCCGTCCTGCAGTTCGACCTCGGGGTGCGCCTTGAGGTTCCAGTACCACTGGGGCTGCTCGGGCGAGCCGCCCTTCGAGGCGACGACCGCGTACTCCCCGGCGTGCTCGACGCGCATGAGCGCGGTCTTGCGGAGCTTGCCGCTCTTCGCGCCGCGGGTCGTGAGCACGATGATCGGCCGACCGCGCAGCGTGTTCGCTGCGGCGCCGTCCGACGCCTCGAACTTCTCGGCCTGCTTGCGGGCCCAATCGGAGGTGCTGGGTGCGTACTCGCCCTCGAGCGGCATGGAGGTCTCCTTCGTGTTCGATCTCCTCTCGACAACCGAGCCGGGGCCCGAGTTCTTCCCTGTGGCAGAATCGCCGCGATGGCGGCTCACGATCTCGAGCATCTGCGCACCTTCCTCACCGTGCTGCGGGCGGGGTCGGTGAGCGAGGGCGCCCGCCTGCTCGGCCTCTCCCAAGCCACCGCGAGCGCGCACGTGCAGGCGCTCGAGCAACGACTCGGCACCGCCCTGTTCGAGCGGACGCACGGCGGGGTCGTGCCGACGCCGCGGGCGGTGGCGCTCGGCCGCCGCATCGCCGGACACCTCGATGCGCTCGACGACGTGCTGGCGCCCGCCGTCGCCGGCGATGCGGTGACGATCGACCTCGGCGGCGCGGCCGAGTTCCTCGGCGAAGTCGTCGCGCCGAACATCGACCGGCTCGCCGACGCCTCGTCCGTGCGCGTCCGGATGCGGTTCGGACTCGCGGAACCGCTGCTCGACGAACTGCGCGCGGGTCGCCTCGACCTCGTCGTGAGCTCGGTGCGCCCGGCGCAGCGCGGCCTCAGCGCGGCCCCGCTCGTCGACGAGGAGTTCGTGCTCGTCGCGGCGCCGGCGTTCCGCCCGGCCGGACTGCTCGCCGAGGCGGCGCTCGCCGAGATCCCGGTGCTCGCGTACGGCGAGGAGTTGCCGATCGTGCGACGGTACTGGCGGTCGGTGTTCGGTCACCGGCCCGACGAGCTCCGCGTGCGCGCCGTGCTGCCCGACCTCCGGGCGATCCGAGCCGCCCTCGTCGCCGGCGCCGGGATGTCGGTGCTCCCGACCTACCTCGTCGCCCACGAGCTCGCCGAGGGCGAGCTCGTGGTGCTGCACGAGCCCGAGTTCGCCCCGCTCAACACGCTCTACGTCGTGACGCGCGCGGGAGAGCTCGAGCGGCGCGAGCCGCTGCGGTCGATCGCGGCCGCGCTCCGCGAGATCTCGGCCGGCTGAACCTCCGATGCGTTCGGGCTTCGGGCTTCGGGACGCCGGTGGGCACCGGCGCCGAGGGGTTCAGGCCGCGCGCTCGCCGAGGGCCTCGAGCAGGGCGCCGGCGACCGCCTCGCTCGACTGGGGGTTCTGCCCCGTGATCAGGTTGCCGTCGCGCACGACGTGACTCGACCAGGCGGCACCGCCTTCGACGTGCGCGCCGCGCTCGGCCAGCGCCGATGCGACGAACCACGGGGTACCCGCACCGAGCCCGCCGGTGCGTTCCTCCTCGTCGGTGAACACGGTGAGGGCCCGGCCGGCGAAGGCGAACCCGCCGTCGGCGAGCGTCGCGCTGAGCAGGGCCGCCGGACCGTGGCAGAACGGCGCGATGAGCACGCCGGCGCGGTCGGCCGCGACGAGGGCGGCGCCGACGGCGGGGTCGTGCGCGAGGTCGACCATCGGACCGTGGCCGCCCGGCAGCACGAGCGCGTCGTAGGCGGCGGCGTCGAGCTCGCCGATCGCCGCCGGTGCGGCGAGCTCCGCGGCGATCGACTCGAGGTAGCCCCGGAACTCCTCGATCTTGGCGGCGTCGCCCACGATCTCCGGCGACAGCGAACCGGGGTCGACGGGCGCCGGGGCGCCGCCGGGCGTCGCGAGCGTGACCTCGGCTCCCGCCGCGGTGAGCGCGCGGTGGGCGACGACGAGTTCCTCCGCCCAGAATCCGGTCGGGTGGGTGCTGCCGTCGGCGAGCTCGATCGCGTCGGCGGCGGTGACGATCATGAGGATGCTGGTCATGGGGTTCCTTTCGACGCCGACGAGTCTCCCTCCGAGGCATCCCCCGCCGGCATCGGAATTCCGATGGCGGGCATCGCCGGGCGCGCTGGCTCAGCGCTCGAGCGCCCGCAGGGCGAGCCACGCGGCGGCGCGATCGTCGGGGCTCGACAGCGACAGCCCCGACCGTTCCTCGATGCGGGCCAGCCTGGAGGCGAGCGTCTGCCGGTGCACGCCGAGGGTGGCGGCCGTCGTGCCGAGGGCGCCGTGCTCGGCGAGGTAGACGCGCAGGGTCTGCAGCAGCTCGCCGTGTGCGCCGTCGTCGTCGCGCAGGCCGTCGAGCAGTTCGCCGATGCGCGCCGTCCCGTCGCCGTCGAGTCGTTCGAGGACGTACGCCACGGTGGGCAGGGACCGGTACCGAACGACCGTGCGGGCATCGGCGACGGCGGCCTCGTGCGCCTGCCGTGCCTCGCCCGCGCTGCGGGCGAGGCCGTCGCCGGGAGCCGACGAGCCCAGGCCGAGGCGCAGCACGGCGCGGCCGTCGAGTGCGAACTCGTCGACGCGGCGGGCGAACGCGTCGACGTGGTCGTCGCGCAGGAATCCCAGCACGCGCTCGTGCGCCTCGGTCACGACGTGCACGGCGCCGAGTTCGTCGAGCCACCGCGTCACGAGCCGTTCGAGGTCGACGGCCTTCGAGCGGCTCGAGAGGGCGAACGCCGTCAAGCTGCGTTCGCGCACCCCCCACCGCCCGAGCAGCGCGGATGCCTCCGCACCGCCCGCGAGCAGGGTGTCGACCATGACCGCACGGCCGAGGCGTTCGGTGCCCGTGTGGTCGTGGGTGCGCAGCACGAGGTCGAGCAGGGCGGCGACCTGCGACGCGAGGTCGCGGCTCCGGCTCGTCGAGCCTTCGCGCGAGGCGATGACGAGGTGGGCGGTGAGGTCCTCGCCGGGCCCGACCGGGTGCACCTGCAGTCCTGGATGGCGCACCCGCACCGGCCGATTGAACGCGACCGCGATCGCATCCTGCACGTGCAGCCCGCCGGCGCCCGCGGTGGTGATCACTTGGCCGTGCACGTCGACGAGCACCGCCCAGCCGTCGATGCGATGCGCGAGCTCGGCGATCACGGCCTTCGCTCCGCCCCGGCGGGCGACCTGCGTGAGCACCTTCGTGCCGGTCGTCACGAGCCGGTCCTCGGCTGCCTGGTCGGTGGCCAGCAGCGCGACGAGCGTCGGGAGCAGGGCGTCGGGCGGCGTCGTCGCGCCGACGATCGCCGTCGCATCGGCGTTCGCGACGGCTGCGCGCAGCTCTGCGGTGTCGCCGGTCGTCACGAGCACGGCGGCCGCGAGCTCGGCGGCCCGGTCGTCGCCCGCACCGATTGCGGCGGCGAGCTCGCCCGGCCGGCCGACGACGAGGGTGGCGAAGGCCGGATGGCCCACGACGGCGAAGTCGGCGAGCGGCACCGCGGAGTCGACGGGCACCGACCCGTCGAGACGCCCGGCCACGAGTTCGGCACCGACGTGCGCTGCGATGGAGTCGAGTCGGCGCGCCACGACTCGATTGTACGAAATGTCGATCAGCTCACGCTCGACTCACACTTCTTCGCAATGACGTGAGTGGGGCGGCCTGCCTACCATCGCCATGCCCGGGCACGAGATCCCGCCCGGACGAGCGATCCGAAGGAGCATCATGAAAGCCATCGTCTTCCGTCAGCCGGAGACGCCGATCGAGGTCGCCGAGGTCGACCTCGCCGCCCCGAAGGCCGGCGAGGTCCGCGTGAAGATCGCCGCGGCCGGGGTCTGCCACTCCGACCTGCACGTGAAGCGAGGGGAGTGGGACGCCCCGGCACCGCTCGTCATGGGGCACGAGGGCTCGGGCGTGGTCGTCGAGCTGGGCGAGGGCGTCACCTCGCTCGCCGTCGGCGACCACGTCGTGCTCAGCTGGGTGCCGCCCTGCGGCGAGTGCCGGTACTGCCGTTCGGGCCACGAGGCCCGCTGCCAGAAGGTGGCGACGGTCGTCGCACCCAAGGGCGTGCTCTTCGACGGCACGTCGCGCCTCGAGCAGGCCGGCCAGCCGGTGCACCACTACCTCGGGGTCTCGTCGTTCGCCGAGGAGGTCGTCGTGCCGGCATCCGGTGCCGTGAAGGTGCGCGACGACGCCCCGCTCGACGTCATCGCCGTCGTCGGCTGCGCCGTCGCCACCGGCGTCGGTGCCGTGCTCAACACCGCCGCCGTCGAGCCCGGGGCGACCGTCGCCGTCATCGGCTGCGGCGGCGTCGGCCTCAATGTCGTGCAGGGCGCGAAGCTCGCGGGCGCCGAGCGCATCATCGCGATCGACGTGCTGCCCGAGAAGACGCAACTCGCCCTGCAGTTCGGCGCCACCGACCGCATCGATGCCTCGCAGGCCGACGCGGTCGAGCAGCTCTTCGAGCTCGTCCCCGACGGGGTCGACTACGCCTTCGACGCCATCGGCCGGACCGTGACCACCGAGCAGGCCATCCGCATGCTCGGTCTCGGCGGAGCGGCGGTCATCGTGGGCCTCCCGCCGACCGGTGCGAAGGCCTCGTTCGAACCGCTCGTGCTCGCCGAGGCCGACCAGCGCATCCTCGGCTCGAACTACGGTTCGGTGCGCCCCTCGATCGACATCCCCGCGCTCGTCGACCGATACATGGACGGCCAGCTGAAGCTCGACCCGCTCATCTCGGCGCGCCGCCCGCTCGCCGAGGCCGCCGAGGCGTTCGACGAGCTCGAATCCGGCGAGGCGCTGCGCACGCTGCTCATCCCGTAGCACCCGACGTCCCACCCGTTTCGACGCACCCCCACCCACCGCCCCGACTCATTGGAGAGTTGCCCATGTCAGCCCCCACCCAGACCGGCGCCCCCGCGTCGGCCCCCGTCGACGCCGGCCTCCGCCGCGGCGTCATGAGCGGGCCCGAGCTCGCCGCCCAGGCCATCGCCAACATCGCACCGAGCGCGGTCATCGCGTTCACCGCTGCCGGCATCTACATCGGCGCCGGCAACGGCACGATGCTCTCGTTCGTGCTCGCCACCCTGGTGATCCTCGCGGTCGGCTACTGCGTCGCCGTCTTCGCGAAGCGCCACGCCTCGGCCGGGTCGCTGTACACCTACGTCGCGAAGGGCCTCGGCCCGTTCGGCGCCTACCTCGCCGGTATCGCGCTGCTCGTCGGTTGCTGGGGCATCGCCGCGGGTTCGCTCGGCGGCGCGGTCTCGTACATGAACCAGTTCCTCGTGCTCATCGGCATTCCCGCAGAGGGCCTCGGCTGGTCGATGGCGCTCGCCGTCGTGCTCGGCGGACTCGCCACGCTCTTCACGATCCGCGGCATCCGGCTGTCCGCGCGGGTCTCGCTCGTGCTCGAGCTCGTCTCCGTCACGATCATCCTGATCCTGCTCATCCTCGCGCTCGCCTGGGCCGGGCCGGCGGCGTGGGACCCGGCGCAGTTCTCGCTCGACGGGGTGCCCTTCCAGGGCGTCGCCGCGGGCATGGTGCTCGGCATCCTCGGCTTCGTCGGGTTCTCGTCGGCCGATGCGCTCGGCCGCGAGGCGAAGAACCCGTACACCGCCATCCCCCGGGCGATCATGTGGAGCGCGGTCACGGTCGGCATCCTCTACGTGTTCTCCGCGTACACGCAGATCGCGATCCTCGGCGAGGACCTCGCCACGGTGGCGAGCCCGCTCGAGGCCATCGCGACGCAGATCGGCATGCCGACGTGGTTCGCCCCGATCCTCACCTTCGGCGTCGGCGCGTCGTTCTTCGCCGTCGTCGTGGCCCCGCTGAACGTCGTCGGGCGCATCATCTACGTCATGGGCAAGGAGGGGGTCGTCGCCGAGCGATTCGGCCGCACCCACGACACGCACCTGACCCCGCACCGCGTGCTGCTCATCGCGGGCCCCGCGGCGATCGCGCTCGATCTCGTGCTGCTCGCGATCGGCGTGAACCCGATGGACATCGTCGTCTGGGTCGACACCTACGGCACCTACGGGTACATGGTGGCGTACGCGCTCGTCGCGATCGCCTGCGTCGCGTACACGCGCCGCGAGAAGATGCGCAACGGCCTCGTGTGGTTCTGCGCCGTCGTCTCGGTCGGTGCGATGGCGTACGTGTTCTTCGCGAACGTGTGGCCCGTGCCGGCGTGGCCGCTCAACGTGATCCCGTACCTGTTCCTCATCACGATGATCGCAGCGATCGCCTGGTACCTGCACCTCGCCAAGCGTCGGCCCGAGGTCATCGCCAACATCGGCAACACCGAGACGGACGCGCTCGAGGGCGTCGGCTAGACACCGCTGCGACCACCCGACGGCGCCCCTCCGACCAGGAGGGGCGCCGTCGACGTGTCTCCGGCACGCAGCCGGCTGCGGGCGCGGCGACCGCGGCGGAGCCGTGCGTCGCCGGAGGCGCGATGACGGGTGGATGTCGCGCCCGGATGCCGCCGGCCCGGCCATGCCGGACGGGCGCGACACGCCCGGGATGCACGGCCGATTTGTCGCATCGGGACCCTGCCGCGTAGATTCTTTCTTGTCGCCACGGCGGAGCGGAAAGCGAGAAGCAGACCGGCCGCGAAGACGATGATCTTAGCCAAATAACCTCGAAGGCGCAGTATTGCGACTCGGTGATTTCAAGCCTAAGATGAAACCTCACCTCAATTGATGTCACGGCCTCCGGGTTGGTGACTCGAACGCGTGTGATCCGATCGTGTATCGGAGGCCGGCGAAGAGGTGGTATGGTTGACAGGTTGCCCTGAGGGCAGGTCGAGAGACTGAAACTCGGGTGCGTCCGTTCCTTGAGAACTCAACAGCGTGCACTATGTTCAATGCCAATTTATTGAACCCCAGCCGGTCTTTGGATCGGTGGGATTCCTTTGATTGATGGACAATTTGATTTTTTGAAGTCAGTTGTTTCTCTGTCAGTGATTTGAACTCCTCGATGCCTTTGGGTGTTGGGAACCATTTTTTTTGGAGAGTTTGATCCTGGCTCAGGACGAACGCTGGCGGCGTGCTTAACACATGCAAGTCGAACGATGAACCAGGTGCTTGCACTTGGGGATTAGTGGCGAACGGGTGAGTAACACGTGAGTAACCTGCCCTGGACTCTGGGATAAGCGTTGGAAACGACGTCTAATACCGGATAGGACCTTGCACCGCATGGTGTGGGGTGGAAAGTTTTTCGGTTTGGGATGGACTCGCGGCCTATCAGCTTGTTGGTGAGGTAATGGCTCACCAAGGCGTCGACGGGTAGCCGGCCTGAGAGGGTGACCGGCCACACTGGGACTGAGACACGGCCCAGACTCCTACGGGAGGCAGCAGTGGGGAATATTGCACAATGGGCGCAAGCCTGATGCAGCAACGCCGCGTGCGGGATGACGGCCTTCGGGTTGTAAACCGCTTTTAGTAAGGAAGAAGGGGCCCTTTGGGTCTTGACGGTACTTGCAGAAAAAGGACCGGCTAACTACGTGCCAGCAGCCGCGGTAATACGTAGGGTCCGAGCGTTGTCCGGAATTATTGGGCGTAAAGAGCTCGTAGGCGGTTTGTCGCGTCTGCTGTGAAATCCCGAGGCTCAACCTCGGGCCTGCAGTGGGTACGGGCAGACTTGAGTGGTGTAGGGGAGACTGGAATTCCTGGTGTAGCGGTGGAATGCGCAGATATCAGGAGGAACACCGATGGCGAAGGCAGGTCTCTGGGCACTTACTGACGCTGAGGAGCGAAAGCGTGGGGAGCGAACAGGATTAGATACCCTGGTAGTCCACGCCGTAAACGTTGGGCGCTAGATGTGGGGACCTTTCCACGGTTTCCGTGTCGTAGCTAACGCATTAAGCGCCCCGCCTGGGGAGTACGGCCGCAAGGCTAAAACTCAAAGGAATTGACGGGGGCCCGCACAAGCGGCGGAGCATGCGGATTAATTCGATGCAACGCGAAGAACCTTACCAAGGCTTGACATATACGAGAACGCGCCAGAAATGGTGAACTCTTTGGACACTCGTATACAGGTGGTGCATGGTTGTCGTCAGCTCGTGTCGTGAGATGTTGGGTTAAGTCCCGCAACGAGCGCAACCCTCGTCGCATGTTGCCAGCACGTTATGGTGGGAACTCATGTGAGACTGCCGGGGTCAACTCGGAGGAAGGTGGGGATGACGTCAAATCATCATGCCCCTTATGTCTTGGGCTTCACGCATGCTACAATGGCCGGTACAAAGGGCTGCGATGTCGTAAGGCGGAGCGAATCCCAAAAAGCCGGTCTCAGTTCGGATTGAGGTCTGCAACTCGACCTCATGAAGTCGGAGTCGCTAGTAATCGCAGATCAGCAACGCTGCGGTGAATACGTTCCCGGGCCTTGTACACACCGCCCGTCAAGTCATGAAAGTCGGTAACACCCGAAGCCGGTGGCCTAACCCTTGTGGAGGGAGCCGTCGAAGGTGGGATCGGTGATTAGGACTAAGTCGTAACAAGGTAGCCGTACCGGAAGGTGCGGCTGGATCACCTCCTTTCTAAGGAGCAACTCAGAAGCTTTCGGGTTTCTGCAGTGCATACCAGATCAAGGCCGAGTGTGTCTTGCTGGTTGCTCATGGGTGGAACATTGACATAGGTATCCAGGCCAATGGTTCTGGTTCAGTACGCCTCGCTTCGGTGGGGTTGGAACGACTGGAGTTTGCGGGTTGGGTACGTGCACGCTGTTGGGTCCTGAGGGACCGGACATGGCCATCACCTTTCGGGGTGTGGTTGGGGATGGTTTCCCTTCAGGCCTTCATCGATGCCGGCGGTTGCTGGTGGGTGTGGGGGTTCTGGCCGTCTGTTGAGAACTACATAGTGGACGCGAGCATCTTAGATTGACCCTTCGGGGTCGATCACAAGATTTCGATCACATGCCCTTTCGGGGGTGTGTGTGACTAATCATTGGTCGCCGCCGGCTTTCGGGCTGGTGGCTTCTTATAACTCATGTGATTTCAAGTTTCTAAGAGCAAACGGTGGATGCCTTGGCATCTGGAGCCGAAGAAGGACGTCGTAATCTGCGATAAGCCTCGGGGAGCTGATAAACGAGCTGTGATCCGAGGATTTCCGAATGGGGAAACCCCGCCAGGCCCTTTGGGTGACCTGGTGACTCCCGCCTGAATATATAGGGCGGGTAGAGGGAACGTGGGGAAGTGAAACATCTCAGTACCCACAGGAAGAGAAAACAACCGTGATTCCGTGAGTAGTGGCGAGCGAAAGCGGAAGAGGCTAAACCGGTCATGTGTGATACCCGGCAGGGGTTGCATGGTCGGGGTTGTGGGACCTTTCGGACTGTACTGCCGTGCAGTCACGGTGACGCGTGTGCGATAGACGAACCGGATTGAAAGCCGGACCGGAGTGGGTGTGAGTCCCGTAGTCGAAATCGTGCACGGCCCGGAGAGGTATCCCAAGTAGCACGGGGCCCGAGAAATCCCGTGTGAATCTGTCAGGACCACCTGATAAGCCTAAATACTCCCAGATGACCGATAGCGGACAAGTACCGTGAGGGAAAGGTGAAAAGTACCCCGGGAGGGGAGTGAAATAGTACCTGAAACCGTTTGCTTACAAACCGTTGGAGCCTCCTTGTTGGGGTGACAGCGTGCCTTTTGAAGAATGAGCCTGCGAGTTAGTGATCTGTGGCGAGGTTAACCCGTGTGGGGCAGCCGTAGCGAAAGCGAGTCTGAATAGGGCGATTCAGTCGCAGGTCCTAGACCCGAAGCGAAGTGATCTATCCATGGCCAGGTTGAAGCGACGGTAAGACGTCGTGGAGGACCGAACCCACTTCAGTTGAAAATGGAGGGGATGAGCTGTGGATAGGGGTGAAAGGCCAATCAAACTTCGTGATAGCTGGTTCTCTCCGAAATGCATTTAGGTGCAGCGTTGCGTGTTTCTTGCCGGAGGTAGAGCTACTGGATGGCCGATGGGCCTCAACAGGTTACTGACGTCAGCCAAACTCCGAATGCCGGTAAGTGAGAGCGCAGCAGTGAGACGGTGGGGGATAAGCTTCATCGTCGAGAGGGAAACAACCCAGACCACCAACTAAGGTCCCTAAGCGCGTGCTAAGTGGGAAAGGATGTGGAGTTGCACAGACAACCAGGAGGTTGGCTTAGAAGCAGCCACCCTTGAAAGAGTGCGTAATAGCTCACTGGTCAAGTGATTCCGCGCCGACAATGTAACGGGGCTCAAGCACGCCACCGAAGTTGTGGCATTGACATTTGTGGTAGGCCTTCGTGGTCCAGCCGTGTTGATGGGTAGGAGAGCGTCGTGTGCCGGGTGAAGCGGCGGTGGAAACCAGCCGTGGACGGTACACGAGTGAGAATGCAGGCATGAGTAGCGAAAGACGGGTGAGAAACCCGTCCTCCGGAAGACCAAGGGTTCCAGGGTCAAGCTAATCTGCCCTGGGTAAGTCGGGACCTAAGGCGAGGCCGACAGGCGTAGTCGATGGACAACGGGTTGATATTCCCGTACCGGCGAAGAACCGCCCACATGAAATCAGGAGTGCTAAGCATCCCAATCCGCGTGGATCCCTTCGGGGACGATCGCGAGGCGGCATGCGACCCCATCTGGTGGAGTGAGCGTATTAACAGGTGTGACGCAGGAAGGTAGCCCAGCCCGGGCGATGGTTGACCCGGGGCAAGCGTGTAGGCCGAACCGTAGGCAAATCCGCGGTTCATCAAGGCTGAGACGTGATGCGGATGAAAAGTGGGTGATCCTATGCTGCCGAGAAAAGCATCGACGCGAGGTTCTAGCCGCCCGTACCCCAAACCGACTCAGGTGGTCAGGTAGAGAATACCGAGGAGATCGAGAGAATCGTGGTTAAGGAACTCGGCAAAATGCCCCCGTAACTTCGGGAGAAGGGGGGCCCGAACCGTGAATGGACTTGCTCCAGGAAGCGGGGAGTGGCCGCAGAGACCAGTGGGAAGCGACTGTTTACTAAAAACACAGGTCCGTGCCAAGTCGCAAGACGATGTATACGGACTGACGCCTGCCCGGTGCTGGAAGGTTAAGAGGACCGGTTAGCCGCAAGGCGAAGCTGAGAATTTAAGCCCCAGTAAACGGCGGTGGTAACTATAACCATCCTAAGGTAGCGAAATTCCTTGTCGGGTAAGTTCCGACCTGCACGAATGGCGTAACGACTTCCCAGCTGTCTCAACCGCGAACTCGGCGAAATTGCAGTACGAGTAAAGATGCTCGTTACGCGCAGAAGGACGGAAAGACCCCGTGACCTTTACTACAGCTTGGTATTGGTGTTCGGTGTGGCTTGTGTAGGATAGGTGGGAGACTGTGAAGCTGGCACGCTAGTGTCGGTGGAGTCGTTGTTGAAATACCACTCTGGTCACTCTGGATATCTAACTTCGAACCGTGATCCGGTTCAGGGACAGTGCCTGGTGGGTAGTTTAACTGGGGCGGTTGCCTCCCAAAAAGTAACGGAGGCGCCCAAAGGTTCCCTCAACCTGGTTGGCAATCAGGTGGCGAGTGTAAGTGCACAAGGGAGCTTGACTGTGAGACTGACAGGTCGAGCAGGGACGAAAGTCGGGACTAGTGATCCGGCAGTGGCTTGTGGAAGCGCTGTCGCTCAACGGATAAAAGGTACCTCGGGGATAACAGGCTGATCTTGCCCAAGAGTCCATATCGACGGCATGGTTTGGCACCTCGATGTCGGCTCGTCGCATCCTGGGGCTGGAGTAGGTCCCAAGGGTTGGGCTGTTCGCCCATTAAAGCGGTACGCGAGCTGGGTTTAGAACGTCGTGAGACAGTTCGGTCCCTATCCTCTGCGCGCGCAGGAAATTTGAGAGGATCTGACCCTAGTACGAGAGGACCGGGTTGGACGAACCTCTGGTGTGCCAGTTGTTCCGCCAGGAGCACCGCTGGTTAGCTACGTTCGGAATGGATAACCGCTGAAAGCATCTAAGCGGGAAGCCGGCCTCAAGATGAGATTTCCATCCCCTTCGGGGGGAGAGGCTCCCAGCCAGACGACTGGGTTGATAGGCCGGATGTGGAAGACAGGACTAACGACTGTCGGAGCTGACCGGTACTAATAAGCCGATAACTTGATTATCACTACACCCACACGATTTGAACTCATTCAAGTAAAGGCCGTGTGCGTGGCCCTGATGACTCGCGTCCACTCTGTGGTTCCCAACAGACGGAAACACAAACTCAACACAGAACAAACACACCCCACACCAAGGGGTGTGTACACCGAGACCACCAAACCCACCCACCAAGGGTGAACACGGTTTGGTCCTAGAGTTTCGGCGGCCATAGCGCGAGGGAAACGCCCGGACACATTCCGAACCCGGAAGCTAAGACTCGCAGCGCCGATGGTACTGCAGGGGGGACCCTGTGGGAGAGTAGGACACCGCCGGACATTCTTTCGAGAAGAGCCGCCAGCAGAGATGCTGGCGGCTCTTCTTGTTTAACGCCCCGTCTGCCCCGAGCCCAGTGCTCGATTCAGTTCGGAGTGCGTAGCGCTACCGCGGAAGCAGTCTGGTGCGCACCGCCAGCGCTGCGCACGCGACGACCGCGAGCCCGCCGAAGAGGGTCGGCCAGCCGATCGGCTCGTTCAGGAGGAGTGCGGCCCACCCGATGTTCATGACCGGCTGTACGAGCTGCACCTGGCTGACCTGGGCCATCGGGCCGATCGCAAGGCCGCGGTACCAGGCGAAGAAGCCCAGGAACATGCTGACGACGGCGAGATAGGCGAAGGCCAGCCACTCGGCCGGTGTCGCCGCCGGCGGCTGCTGCGCGACCGAGACGCCGGTGAAGGCGAGCATGAGCGGAGCGGAGACCACGAGCGCCCACGAGACCGTCTGCCACGAGCCGAGCTCCCGCGCGAGCAGGCCGCCCTCGGCGTAGCCGATCGCCGCGGCGATGACGGCGCCGAACAGCAGCAGGTCGGACCACTGCAGCCCGCCGAGCCCGCCGTGCTGGAGTGAGGCGAACGCGATCGCCGCGATCGCCCCGAGGCCGGCGAAGAGCCAGAACGACCGCGCCGGCCGCTCCTTCGCCCGGATCACGGCTGTCACCGCGGTCGCCGCCGGCAGGAGGCCGACGACGACCGCGGCATGACTCGCAGGGGCCGTCGTGAGCGCGAACGAGCTCAGCAGCGGGAATCCGACGACGACGCCGCCCGCGACGATGGCGAGGCGAGCCCATTGCACGGCGGTCGGCCAGTGCTGACGCGTGAGCGCGAGGGCGGTCGCTGCCAGGGCGGCGGCGACGACCGCGCGCGCCGATCCGATGAAGAGCGGCGAGAGCCCGCCGACCGCGACGCGCGTGAACGGCAGCGTGAACGAGAAGGCGGTGACACCCAGGAGCCCCCACCAGAGTCCGGCGCGCCCTGAAAGCACTGTCGTCGAACGATGGATAACGCTACTCTGGCCTGTCATGAGTCAGAGTAGCACCGAGCGCATCGTCGCCGACCTGCGGGCATGGATCGCTGCGGCGCCGCCCGGGGCGCGGGTGCCGTCGAATCGGGCGCTCATGCACGAGTTCGGAGCGGGCCCGGTGACGGTGCAGAAGGCGATGCGGCAGCTCATCGCGCTGGGCCTCGTCGAGAGCCGGCCGGGCATCGGCACGTTCGTGCGTGCGACGCGCGCGGTTCGGCCCGCCGACTACGGATGGCAGACGGCGGCACTCGGCGCGCCGCCGTCGCGCACGGCCGCGCTGTCGGCGACGCACCGTCAGGTCGCACCCGACGCGATCGCGCTGCACTCGGGCTACCCGGCCCGCGAGCTGCTGCCCGAACGAGCCGTCCGCCAGGCGCTCGCCCGTGCGGCGAGGACCGACGCCGCCATGACCCGGTCGCCGGCTGCCGGCGTGCCGGAACTCAGGGCGTGGTTCGCGAACGAGCTCGCCGCCGCGGCTCCGGCCGGGGTCGCGCACGCGGCACCGCGCGATGCGCTGATCACTGCCGGTAGCCAGGGAGGTCTCAGCTCGATCTTCCGAGCGCTCGTGGGTGCGGGACGCCCGATGCTGATCGAGTCGCCGAGCTACTGGGGAGCGATGCTCGCAGCCGAACAGGCCGGCGTGGTGCTCGTGCCGGTGCCGACCGGGCCGGCCGGGCCGGACCCCGCAGCGGTCGAGCGGGCGTTCGCGGAGACCGGAGCGCGGGCCTTCTACGCGCAGCCGAACTTCGCGAACCCCACCGGGGCGAGCTGGCCGGTCGAGACCGGACGCGCTGTGCTCGAGACCGTCCGACGTCACGGCGCCTTCCTCGTGGAGGACGACTGGGCGCACGATCTCGGTATCGACGCCGGAGTCCGGCCCCTCGCCGCCCTCGACGACGACGGGCACGTCATCTACCTGCGCTCCCTCACGAAGAACGTGTCGCCGGCGCTGCGGGTCGCGGTCGTGATCGCGCGCGGGCCCGCGCGCGATCGGATCGTCGCGGACCGCGCGGCGGAGGCGATGTACGTCAGCGGCGTCGTGCAGGCCGCGGCGCTCGACGTCGTCACCCAGCCGGGGTGGGCCGCCCACCTCCGCAGCCTCGGCGGGCAGCTCCGGGCGCGTCGCGACCTGCTGGTGCAGAGCCTCCGCGAGCACGCGCCCGAGGTCCACGTCGAGGCGGTGCCCGCCGGCGGGCTCAACCTGTGGGCACGCCTGCCCGACGGCACCGACGTCGACGGTCTCGTCCGCGACGCCGAAGCCCGGGGCCTCGCGATCGCCCCGGGGCGCGAGTGGTTTCCCGCCGAGCCGTCGGGGCCCTTCGTGCGGTTGAACTACTCGGGCGCGGAGCCGGAGCGGTTCCCGGAGGCGGCGCGGATCCTGGCCCGGAGCCTCGCCGCCACGACGTCGGCCTGAGCACGTGCTCCGGCGCCGGCGCTCGGCTCAGATGGTTCGAGGACTCAGGCGCGCTCGAGCTCGAGCGAGAACTCGACGAAGCCGTCGGGTTCGACCGAGACGAATCCGAGGTTCGGCGCCTCGACCCCGTAGTCGGCGAAGGTGATCGGGATGCTGCCGGCGACCTGCCCGGTCGCGCCGTCGAGCACGGCCTCGAGCTCGACGGTCACCTGCCGCGTCTCGCCGGCGAGGGTGAGTTCACCCGTGGCGGCGACCTGCTGCACCTCGCCGACGGCCGGCGCCTCGGCGACCGAGATCGGCTCGGTGAGCACGAAGGTCGCCGTCGGGAACTCGTCGGTGCGCAGCGCCGTCGAGCGGAAGTAGTCGTCGCGGTTGGCCGAGTCGGTCGTGATCGAGGCGACGTCGACCGTGAACTCGGCCCCGGTCAGGCTGAGCCCGTCGACCGTGAGCGTGCCGTCGACCTCTGCGGTGCGGCCGGTCACGGTCACATCGGTGCCGTTCAGCACCTCGTCGACGCGATAGCCCGCATAGGAGCCGTCGGCCACGGTCCACTCGCCGCTGAGATCGGTCGTCGAAGCCGAGGCATCCGCGTCGCTCGAAGCGGTGGGCGCCGCGGTGACGCTGGGTGCTGCGTCGGCCTCGCCGACGATCAGGTCGCGGTAGACGATCGGGCCGGCGATCGCGGCGGTCGCGCCGAGGGCGAGTGCCCCGGCGACGATCGAGGCGATGATGATCTTCGTGCGCTTCTGCATGCGGCTCCTGCCGTGATGTCGTGCGTGCGGACTTCGAGCCTCGCGCATGAACGTATGAGAACGCATGGAATGGTCCGAGAAGGTTCCCAGATGACGGCGGATGTCGCAGACTTGCGCCATGAGCGATGACGCTGCCGTTGCGGGGCTCGCGAGCGACGACCCGACCGCCTCCGACCCGCACGTGCTCGGGCCGGGCCTCCTGCCGACGCCGTTCACGGCCGACGAGATCAGGGCGGCGAGCGGTGTCGGGAAGCTGATCCGACTGCTCGTCGAGCTTCCCGGCGGTGAGCGGTTCGAGCGCGTCAACCGGTTCAGCGGATGCGACCCGGAGGGCGCCACGCTCGAGCAGTGGCGCCTCGACGCCGCAGGCGACGTCGACGGGGCGGTGACGAACGAACGCGTGACGTGGCTCGAGCTGCAGGAGCATGCGGCGTTCCCGGCCGACCACACCGAGCGCACGACCGAGGTGATCGAGTCCCCGCTCGGCACGCTCGAGTGCCTTCGCTACGCCACGCGGCACGGCGACGCGGGATCGTCGGTGTCGGTCTTCTGGTTCGCGCCGGGCTATCCCGGCATGCCCGTCCGCTACGAGGTGCCGACGCCCTCCGGCGTCGTGCGCACGACGGTCGTGTCGGTCGAGGTCGAGCGCTGAGCTCAGCCGTCGGTCGTGGGCCGCCAGCCGAGGCTCGGGGCAACGTGCTCCGCGAACGCGGCGACGAGGCGCAGGTTGAACTCGACGCCGAGCTGGCTCGGGATCGTGAGCATGAGCGTGTCGGCCGACTGGATCGCGGCGTCGCGCTGCAACTGCTCGACGAGCTTGTCGGGCGTGCCGGCGTACGTCTTGCCGAACGTCGAGCGCAGGCCGTCGATGTAGCCGACGCCGTCGCCTTCCTCGCGGCCGCCGAGGTACAGCTCGTCCTCAGCGGTCGTGATCGGGAAGATCGAACGGCTCACCGATGTCCGCGGCTCGCCCGGGTGGCCCGCTTCGCGCCAGGCGGCGCGGAACGCCTCGAGCTGCTGCGCCTGCAGCTCGTCGAACGGGATGCCGCGGTCTTCGGTGAGCAGCGTCGACGACATGAGGTTGACCCCGACACGGCCCGCCCACTCCGCGGAGTCGCGGTTGCCGGCGCCCCACCAGATGCGCGAGCGCAGTCCGGGCGAGTACGGCTCGACCCGCTGCAGGCCGCCGGTGCCCGTGACGGGACCGGCGAACGGCGAGGAGCGGTCGGGCTCCGCGAGCCCCTCGCCCTCGATCGCCTGCAGGAACCGGGCGAAGTGGTCGCGTGCGATGTCCGCGCCGCGCGGGTCCTCCGAACCCGTGTACCCGAACGTCTCGTAACCGCGGACGACCGTCTCGGGTGATCCGCGGCTCACGCCGAGCGCGAGGCGGCCGCCGGAGATGAGGTCGACCGCTGCGGCGTCCTCGGCGAGGTGCAGCGGGTTCTCGTAGCGCATGTCGATGACGCCCGTGCCGACCTCGATGCGCGAGGTGCGCGCGGCGATGGCCGCGAGCAGCGGCATCGGCGACGCCTGCTGGCGGGCGAAGTGGTGCACGCGGAAGTAGGCGCCGTCGACCCCGAGCTCGTCCATGCCCTGCGCGAGGTCGATGGCCTGCAGCATCGAGTCGGCCGCCGACAGCTCGCGGCCGCCGCCGAGCGGGCCGTAGTGTCCGAACGAGAGGGTTCCGAAGCGTCGCATGTCAGAGCCAACGCGGTTCGGGGCGGGTGCATTCCGATGCATGGATGCCTCGGCTCAGGGCCATCCCCGATGGCGCGGTCCTGAATATCCCTCATGATCATCTCGTCAACTCAGGGAGCACGGCGGCGGAGTCCGCGGCTCAACGCGAAGGGCGGATGATCATGGCCGACAGCGTCACGGTCCTGCAGGACGTCGGATCGGGTGGGAAGACGCTCGCGATCCTCGGCGACGGGTTCGCCGCGGGCAACGATCAGACCGTCTACAACACGTACGTGCGCGACGTGGTGATGAAGCAGGTGTTCGGCAGCGGCTACTACAACGAGGATGCCGCGGCCTGGAACATCCGGCGGGTCAACCTCGAATCGGTGCACTCGGGCGCGAGCACGCGCACCTGGAACCTCAACGGCACCCCGTCGAACCTGGCCGACGACACCTCCACCGAGAGCATCTTCGACACCGCGCTCGGCATCATCTCGAACGGCGAGTGGTGGCACAACTGGTTCGAGAACGGCGCGAACACGAAGAAGCGCATCGACGACGCCGTCGCGAAGTGGGCTCCTGGCGCCGCCTTCACCCTCATCATCGTCAACTCGACGCTGCCGGGCGGCCTGCGCACCGGCTCAGTGCTCAAGGTCACGACGCAGGAGGGCTGGGACACGATCGCGCATGAGATGGGACACGGCTTCGGCGACCTCGAGGACGAGTACAGTGCGACCGGCAAGGGGGCGTACGGATCGGGCGAGCCCGCTCGAGTCAACGTCACGATCGAGACGAGGCGCTCCCGCCTGAAGTGGAAGCAGTTCGTGGCGGGCACGACGCCGGTGCCGACCGGCACGGGCGCGGCAGCGGGCTGGACCGCGGGCACGAAGCCCGCCGGGTGGGACGACGCGTCGGACGCCGGGCTCTTCGAGGGCGGCGCGACGTTCGAGACCGCCATCTTCCGCCCCGTGATCGACTGCCGGATGAACAGCAACACGCCCGACTTCTGCCCGGTCTGCTACACCGAGCTGAAGGACACCTACCACGGCCCGGCGAAGCACAGCTTCACGCGAGCGGTGCCGGGGCGGTTCACGTCGAGCCTCGGTTCGGAGTTCATCGGCGTGGAGGACCGGGCCCTGACCGTGTACCGCGCCAACGGCACCCGCTGGGCGCACAAGCGCACGACCGCCGCGATCGTGCCCGGCTCTTGGGAGATCAGGCCGGGCGACCGCTACTTGGCCGGCGACTTCGACGGCGACGGGCGGGACGAGCTCGTCGTCTACAACTCGACCGACTGGGTGTTCCCCTACCTCGCGCTGATCAAGGTCGACGCCGACGGGCGCATGCGCGTGCTCGCGCGCTACGACGGCGACATCCCCGGGTGGGGCGGGTTCGCGCGGCATGACGCGTTCCTCGTCGGCGACTTCGACGGCGACGGACGCGATGACCTGCTCGTCTCCAACTTCGACGACTGGTCGATGCCGTACGTGGCCACGCTCATCTCGACGGGCTCGGGGTTCTCGCAGTCGCACCGGTACGACGGGGACATCCCCGGTTGGGGCGGCCTCGCCGACCACGACGAGATCATGGTGGCGAACGTCGGCGGCACGAGCCGGGACGACCTGCTGATCTGGAACTCGCGCGACTGGTCGAGCGAGTACCTCGGCCTGTTCCGCATGCAGCGCGGCCTGTTCCGGTGCATCCGGATGTGGGAGGACGACCTGCCCGGGTGGGGCGGTTTCGCCGAGCACGACCGGTTCTTCGTCGGCGACTTCAACGGCGACGGCAAGGACGACCTCTACGTCTTCAACGGCTCGGACTGGGCGAACCCCTACCTCGGCATGTTCCGTTCGACGGGCAGCGACTTCGCGTTCGTGCGGATGTTCGACGGCGACGTCCCCGGCTGGGGCGGCATGCGCAGTCACGACCGCTTCCTCCCCGCCGACCTCACGGGCGACGGCAAGGTCGACCTGTTCGCCTGGAACATGGACGACTGGTCGCACGAATACGCGGGCCGCATGATCTCCAGCGGGTCGAACCTGTCGGCGGACTTCCGTGAGGACCGCGTCGGCGAGTGGCGACTCGGTTCCGTCGACCGGTTCGATCGGGTACCCGAGCGCCACCGGATCCGGGTGACGACGGCGCTCTCGAAATCGATCGTGATCGGACCGTTCACGAGGAAGGGGCCGGACCGCATCCTGGCCCACAACGCCGACTGGACGTCGACCTTCAGCGGCACGGCGCCGCTGGCCATGGACTGCATCTACCACCGGTGGGTGCACGACTACCGCTTCGGCCGCAACTGGTGAGCCGGGCACGAGGAGGGGCGAGTTCATGGACGAGACCAGCGAGCGACCGCGCAAGCGGCTCGATGAGGAACCCGGCGGTGCGCGGCGCAACGCCGCCCGCCGAGGGCGGCTCAAGGACGGCCGGCTGCTGTCGGCCGCCCTCAAGGAGCGGACCGGACGCCCGAAGCCCGGCGTCGAGGCATCCCTCGCGCTGTACGGTGAGAAGACGCGGCGCAGGGATTGGGGGCCGCAGGTGGCAGCGCGAATCGAACCGAGCCCGGAGGCGAGGAGCGTTCGACTGCGACTGGAGGTGGAGCGGGGCGAGATCCGCGTGCTCGACAGCACCGTCGTCGATGTCGCGCCGCCCGAGCAGGGCACGGTGCGCGGCACCGCGTTCATCGAGGTGAGGGCGGGCAAGGCCGTCGTCGCCCTGCAGGCCGTCGTCGACCCCGGGCTGAGCATCGGGATCCCGGACCGCACCGATCCCGACGACGCGTTCCGCGGGCACCGCGTCGTCGAGGAGGAGACGTGGGAGGCCGCGGTGCTCGTGCCCCTCGAGGCCGTCGCCGACCGCGACGCAGAGCTCTCGGTCTCGATCTACCGGGCGTCCGAGCGGTTGATCCTCGAGACGGCGTCGGAGTCGCCGCTCGCTCGCCGCTCGCGTCGGGTCGAGGAGCTCGCGGCGTCGAAGCCGATGCGCGCCGCCGACCTGCCGCACCTCAGGACCGATCGCGACGGCCGCAAGCCGGAGCCGCGGGCGAGCGCCGACTGAGCGCCCGCACGGCGGTGCGCCGCGCGACGGCCGCCCCTCGGGCTAGCCACCCCGAGGCATCCGGTCTAGCGTGAAGCGCGGGGGAGATTCCGCGCGATTCCGGAATACCGACCCCCTTCGCAAAGTTGAGTTCAGTAGACTCAAGTTTTGAACGAAGGGACCATCGAGTGGCAAACATGCAGGGCGCGCCGAACTCGCAGGAGGAGCAGAAGTCGGCGCTCGAACAGTTCGGCGTCAACCTCACCGACCTCGCGAAGGCCGGCAAGCTCGACCCGGTGATCGGCCGTGACGCCGAGATCCGGCGCGTGAGCCAGGTGCTGACCCGTCGTACCAAGAACAACCCCGTGCTCATCGGCGAGCCCGGCGTCGGCAAGACGGCCGTCGTCGAGGGTCTCGCCCAGCGCATCGTCGCGGGCGACGTCGCCGAGTCGCTGAAGGACAAGCAGCTCGTCTCGCTCGACATCTCCGCGCTCGTCGCGGGCGCGATGTACCGCGGCCAGTTCGAGGAGCGGCTGAAGGCCGTGCTCAAGGAGATCAACGAGGCCGAGGGCGGCATCATCACCTTCGTCGACGAGCTGCACCTGCTCATGGGCGCGGGCGGCGGCGAGGGGTCCGTCGCGGCCTCCAACATGCTGAAGCCCATGCTCGCCCGCGGCGAGCTGCACCTCATCGGCGCGACCACGCTCGACGAGTACCGCGAGTACATCGAGAAGGACGCCGCGCTCGAGCGCCGATTCCAGCAGGTGTACGTCGGCGAGCCGAGCGTGGAGGACACGATCGCGATCCTGCGCGGGCTCAAGGGCCGCTACGAGGCCCACCACGGGGTCACGATCTCCGACGCCGCGCTCGTCGCCGCGGCATCCCTGTCGAACCGGTACATCACGGCGCGCCAGCTGCCCGACAAGGCCATCGACCTCATCGACGAGGCCATGTCGCGACTCAAGATGGAGATCGACTCGTCGCCCGTCGAGATCGACCAGCTCAAGCGCCAGGTCGATCGCATGAAGCTCGAGGAGCTCGCCCTCAAGAAGGAGAAGGACGACGCCTCGAAGGAGCGGCTCGCGAAGCTGCGCGAGCAGCTCGTGTCGCTCGAGCGCGAGCTCGCCGAGCTCGAGGCACGGTGGGCGCGCGAGCGCCAGGGCCTCAACCGGGTCGGCGACCTCAAGAAGCAGCTCGACGAGGCGATCACCCAGCGCGACCTCGCACTGCGCGGCGGCGACTACCAGAAGGCCTCGCGGCTCGAGTACGAGACGATCAAGAACCTGCAGCGCGACCTCGAGGCGGCCGAGCAGGCGGATGCTTCCGGCAACGCCGGCGGCGAACCGCGCATGGTCAACGAGCAGGTCACCGACGAGGACATCGCCGCCGTGATCTCGGCGTGGACGGGCATCCCCGTCGGCCGGCTCATGCAGGGCGAGACCGAGAAGCTGCTGCACCTCGAGCAGGAGCTCGGCAAGCGCCTCATCGGCCAGAAGCGTGCCGTCGCGGCCGTCGCCGACGCGGTGCGCCGCTCGCGCGCCGGCATCAACGACCCGTACCGGCCGACCGGCTCGTTCCTGTTCCTCGGCCCGACCGGCGTCGGCAAGACCGAGCTCGCGAAGGCGCTCGCCGAGTTCCTCTTCGACGACGAGCGCGCCATGGTGCGCATCGACATGTCGGAGTACGGCGAGAAGTTCTCGGTGTCGCGCCTCGTCGGCGCCCCTCCCGGGTACGTCGGCTACGACCAAGGCGGGCAGCTCACCGAGGCCGTGCGCCGTCGTCCCTACTCGGTGATCCTCTTCGACGAGGTCGAGAAGGCGCACCCCGAGGTGTTCGACGTGCTGCTGCAGGTGCTCGACGACGGTCGCCTGACCGACGGCCAGGGCCGCACGGTCGACTTCCGCAACACGATCCTCATCCTCACCTCGAACCTCGGCTCGCAGTACCTCATCGACCCGGCGCTGAGCTGGAGCGAGAAGGAGCAGGCCGTGATGCAGACGGTGCGGCAGGCGTTCAAGCCCGAGTTCGTGAACCGCCTCGACGACCTCGTCGTCTTCTCGGCGCTCAGCGAGCAGGACCTCGCAGAGATCGTCAACCTCTACATCGACCGGCTCGGCGCCCGCCTGCACGAGCGCCGGCTCGAGCTCGGGGTCACCCCCGACGCGAGGGCCTGGCTCGCCGAGCGCGGCTACGACCCGCTCTACGGGGCGCGTCCGCTGCGCCGGCTCATGCAGCGCGAGATCGACGACCGGCTCGCCCGCGCCCTGCTCGACGGCAGCGTGCGCGACGGCGACGCGGTCGTGGTCGCGCTCGCGAGCGACGGCGAGTCGCTCACGGTGACGAGGGGCGAGAGCGCACCCGTCGCCGGCGACGCCGACGACGAGGTCGTCGAAGCCGAACTGCTCGACGACTAGCGCCGGCCACGAGGCATCCGTTCACCCGGGCGGATGCCTCGTGCCGTACGCCGACGCCATGCGGAACCTTCCTCGCACGGTCGCGGAGCCGTGCGCGATGGCCGACGAAACCCACCCCCAGTCCGGGGGAGTCGCGTGCCATCTGTCCCCCATTGCCGGGCGGCGCGTGTCCCCCACGAGTAACGTGACGGCCGGCTCGACCGAGGGCCACGCCGCGGGGCGACCGGGGGGATCGCTCCGCGGATCCCCGGGCGTCCCTCCGGAGGTCATCGTGTACCGTCCGACCGCCGTGGCTGCCGTCATCGCCGCGACCGCGCTCGTCATCAGCCAACCCGTCGCCGCCTTCGCGGCACCCGGCGCAGAGGCGCCGCCCGATCTCGGCGAGGAGTTCGGCGCCGCGCTCGTCACGCGCGACGGCGCGGGCGATGTCCGCTCGGTGCTCAACCCGACCGGCGCGCTCACCGGGCCGTCGGACGCGGACCCGGCCGAGCTCGTGCTCGGCTACCTCGCCGAGCACCGCGACGCGTTCGGGCTCGACGGTGCAGGGCTCGAGTCGCTCGTCGTCGACGACGTGATCACCGACCCGAACGGGGTCGCCTACGTGCAGCTGCGACAGTCCGTCGACGGAATCCCCGTGCACCACGCCGTCGTCACCGCGAGCGTCGACGCCGACGGGCGGCTCGTGCACGTCGGCGGCACGACCGCCGACGTCGCGCCCGTCACGCCGGCGGCCCCCGAGGTGACCGCGGCGGAGGCGATCGCCGAGACGGCGGTCGTGGCCTCGGGCGCCGACGTCACCGCCGCCGACGTGCCGGCGGCCGCGCAGACCACCGAGCGCGAGGTCGTGGAGGTGCCGAACTCGATCGCCGTCGACGGGCTCGTCGAGCCGACCCCGCTGAAGGCGGAGCAGCGCTGGTTCATGGACGACGAGGGTCGCAGCCTGCGACTCGCGTGGGTCACCGACGTCGAGGTGTCGGGCGAAGTGTGGGTCGAGTCCGTCGTCGATGCGGCGACGGGCGAGGTGCTCGCCGAGACGAGCCGCTACGCCGAGGTCGGACCGGAGGGCGACGTCTTCGACGAGGAGCATCCCGAGGCGGCCGGCGCGTCGCGCGAGCTGCACCCGTTCTCGGGCATCAACGGCACCTGGGTCGACGACACCACGACGAGCGGCAACAACGTCGACGCGTACCGCGACCTCGACGACAACGACGCGAACGACGAGTACCAGCCGAACACGCCCGCATCGGGCGACCCCGGCTACCAGGTCTTCGACGCCGCGTTCACCGACGCGTGGGCGACGAACTCGGACGGCAGCCAGGCGAGCCTCGACGCCGACCTCGACGCCATCATCACGCAGCTCTTCTACTACACGAACGTGATGCACGACTACACGTACGAGCTCGGGTTCACCGAGGCATGGCGCAACTTCCAGGTCGACAACTTCGGCAACGGGGGCAGCGACGGCGACCCCGTGCTCGCCGAGGCGCAGGACGGCTGGGACTTCGGCTGCCAGGACAACGCGATGCCGCCCAACGACATCCGCTGCATGAACAACGCGAACTTCGGTACGCCCGGCGACGGGTCGAGCCCGCGCATGCAGATGTACATGTGGTCGCTGCCGTTCCGGGACGGCTCGCTCGACGGCGACGTGATCGCCCACGAGTTCGGCCACGGCGTCTCGACGCGCCTCGTCGGCGGCGGCAGCTTCGACTACGGCGACGACCAGACGGGCGCCCTCGGCGAGGGCTGGAGCGACGTGATCTCGTTCCTGAAGTGGAACGACGCCGTCGTCGGCGAGTACGTCACCGGCGACGCGACGACGGGGGTGCGCAACGTCGCCTACGACACGTCGCCCCTCGTCTACTCGGACTACAACCCGTACGTGCCGGGGCCGAACACGTCGCCGCACGGCAACGGCACGATCTGGGCGACGATGGTGTACGCCGTGCGCGCGTTGCTCGGCGTGCCCGTCACCGAGCAGCTCGTGATCGACGGCATGAAGAACACGGCGGGCGGCGCGAAGCCGACATTCGTCGACGCCCGCAACGGCCTGCTCGCAGCCGACATCGCGACGAACGGCGGCGACCACGTCTGCGCCATCTGGTCGGCGTTCGCGCAGCGCGGGCTCGGCGAGGGTGCCGTCGCGGCCGGGGCGAACGGGCACGCCGCGCAGGTGAACGACGAGACCCTGCCCGCCGCGTGCGCGCCGACCGCCGACGCGGGCGGACCGTATGCGACCGACGAGGGCACGGATGTCGCGGTGACGGGTGCCGGCTCGAGTGCGGGCAGCGACCCGAGCGCGGGCGCGATCTCGGCCTGGGAGTGGGACTTCGACGGCGACGGCCAGTACGACGACGCCTTCGGGGTCAGCCCCTCGTTCGACCGGGTCGGCCAGGACGGCACGTTCACCATCGGGCTGCGGGTCACCGACCTCTACGGCAACACCGCGACCGACACGGCCGACGTCGAGGTGGCGAACGTCGCGCCGACGGTGTCGATCGACCCGGTCGCGCCGCTCGACGAGGCGACGCGCACCGCGACCATCACGGGCGTCATCACCGACCCGGGATGGCTCGACGACCTGTCGGCGACGATCGACTTCGACGACGGCGCCGGCCCGCATCCGCTGACGGGCGCCGAGGAGCACGCCCGGCCCGACGCGTCGCTCGCGTTCGAGACGAGCCACGACTACGGCGACAACGGGTCGTTCGAGGTGGAGGTCTGCGGCTCCGACGACGACACGACGACGTGCGGGTCGGTCGTCGTGGAGGTCGCCAACGTCGACCCGTCGATCGTGATCGACACCTCGGGCATGCAGACCTACGACGGCGTGCAGGCGTTCGTGCTCGATGCCGGGGGCAGCGCGACCGTACCCGTCACGACGACCGACCCGGGCAGCGACGACCTCACCGTCGTGTGGGACTGGGACGACGGCACCACGAGCGAAGCGACGTCGCTCGTGAACCCGCCGGTGCTCGATCCGCCGAAGTCGCCCACCGTGCAGCCGCGCGATGTCGACCTGTCGGCCGATCACGTCTACGCCGAGGCCTGCCTCTACGACCTCGTCACCGAGGTGACCGACGACGACGGCGGCTCGGACGCCGACGACGCCGCGATCGTCGTGGTCGGCGACGGCGAGAAGTCCAAGCAGCACGGGTGGTGGCTGGGCCAGGTGCGCGTGAAGAACGGCAACGACTTCACGACCGCCGAGCTCGAGTGCTACCTCGACATCGCCGTGTTCTTCAGCACCGTGCTCGACACCCCGCTCGACCGCGACGACGCCGTGGCGATCTTCCACTCGCCGCCGAAGAACGACGCGGCCGGCCAGTTCGATCAGTTCCTGCTCGCGGCGTGGCTCAACTTCGCGAACGGGTCGGTCGACCTCGCCACACCGGTCACGGTGCACGGCGTGGCGACGACGTGGGGTGAGGCGATGCTCGAGGTCGAGACGATCCGCACGAGCGTCTCGTCGACGCCGCAGGAGATCCGGCAGGCGAAGGGCGTGCTCGCATCGCTCGCGACGACGAGCGGCTGACTCGTCGGATCGTCGGCTGCGAGGCATCCGCACAGCGGAGCGGATGCCTCGCCGCCTCTGTCCACGCGGCCGGGGAGTCGCTAGCCTTGGCACCGAACGCGGTTCGAAGGGGGCGACGTGACCGAGGAGTTCGAGACGGGCGGAGCGGTGCTCAGCCGTACGCAGGTGAACGTGGTGCGACTGACCGGCCTCGCGGGGATCATCGGGGGGATCCTGCTGATCGTCGTGGCCGTCGTCGCGTGGGTGGGTGTCTCGTCGCAGTTGCGCGCCGAGAACATCGTCATCCCCGATGACGCGCCGATCTTCGCTGGCAAGGTGGTCGACGGACCGATCGACGCGTACGTGCAGGCGGGGGTCATCGACATGCACGCCCGCGACATGGCCGACGGCAAGACCTACTCGGAGCTCGATCAGGACGACCCGCTGCGCACCACCGTGATGAACGCCTCGTTCCTGCGCGCGTCGCTGTTCACCTCGGTCATCGCCTTCGGCATCGCGCTGTTCGCGGGCGGCGTAGGCGTGCTGTTCCTGCTGTTCGGCTGGTCGCTGCGGGTGCTCGTGCCGCCCCTGCCGAAGCGGTAGCGGGTTCGGCGGACCGCTGCCGAAGCGGTAGCGGGTTCGGCGGACCGCGCGATGACGGGCCGCGTGCGCGGGTTCGCGGACCCCGCCGGGTTCAGCCCGCCGCCGGGCCGGCCGGCGACGCGCTCGGGTCGGTCGCCGGCTCTGGCGACGGCTCGGCGACGCCGTTCGCCGACGCGGGTACCCGGCGCTCGAGCGCGAGCGCGAGCACCATGATCAGCACGCAGCCGGCGACCATGGCGGCGATGAACCACGCGCCCTGCCCGACGCCGAGCAGCACGCCGGCGACGACCGGCCCCGTGATCGCGCCGCCCTGGAACGCCGCGGCGTTGATCGCGTTGTAGCGGCCGCGGTTTCGGTCGTCGGCGAGGTCGTTGTAGATCGCCGGCACGGTCGGCTGCAGCATCGTCTCGCCGAAGGCGAAGATGCCCATGAACGCGAGCACGCCGATCGCGGCGGCGAGCGAGTCGGGCAGCAGCCCGGTCGCACCGAGCACGAGCCACGAGAGGGCCCAGACCGCGGCCATCACCTGCATCACCCGGGTGCGGCGGTGGCCCGCGATGAGCTTCAGGACGGTGAACTGCAGCAGCACGATGACGGCGGTGTTGACGGCGAACGAGAAGCCGACGACCTGCGTCGACACCTCGGAGACCTGGCGCGCGTACGCGGGGAACCCCGCCTCCATCTGGCCGTAGCCGATGAACACCGAGATGAAGGTGACGAGCGTCAGCCAGAGCACGGCCGGGCGCTTGAGGATCTCGCGGTAGCCGCCGACCGGAGCCGCGTGCTCGTCGGGCTCGGCGTGCGTGCGCACGTGCCGCAGCGGCCCGAGCAGCAGCGCCATGGGGATGAGGCTCGTCGCCGCGTCGACGAGGAAGATCGCGGTGAACGTGTCGGGGTTGTCGACGTCGACGAAGAAGCCGCCGATGATGCCGCCCACGCCGATGCCGAGGTTGACGAGCGCGAAGTTGACGCCGAAGTACTGCTGGCGCAGGTCGCCCTCGACCACGGTCGCGATGAGGGCGTTGAAGCCTGGCCACGAGACGCCGAAGTTGATGCCGATGAGCACGAGCGCGACCGCGGCGACCGCGGGCGTCGTCGCGAAGGCGAGCAGCGTGCAGCCCGCGATCATCGCGACGAGACCCACAATGAGCACGATCTTGGCGCCGAACCGGTCGATGAGCGTGCCGCCGGGCCCCGTGACGACGAGCCCGGTGATGGCGATGAGGCCCATGAGCGTGCCCGAGACGCCGAGGTCGAACCCGCGCACCTCGTGCAGGTAGATGATCGTGAACGGCAACGTCAGGCCGCGGCCGAGGGTCTGGATGGCGACGGTCGACAGTAGCCAACGCCCCTCGGTCGGCAGGGCGGCCCAGAACGATCTCATGCCGGTCACTCGGACATCTTGGCGGATGCCGCCGACATCCCGCGAACCCGGACTGCGGCTGGGCGGATGGTCGCGTCCCGCGTGCGGCTCCGGCACCGATCGGTCGGAGGTACGCTTCGAGCATGACTGCCCTGCTCGACCGCCTCGAGGCGGAGCACGACGAGTTGCGGTTCGCCGCGTTCACCCTCGACGACGCCTGGCGGCTCGGCTCCCGGCTGCGCACGATCGCGGCCGAGCGCGGCCTGCCGATCGCGATCGCGATCTGGTTCGGGCCGCAGCGCGTCTTCCACGCCGCGCTGCCCGGTGCGAGCGCCGACAACGACGGCTGGCTCGACCGCAAGCACCGCGTCGTGGAGCGCTACGGCAAGTCCTCGCTGCTGGTCGGCGAGGAGTTCCGCGCGAAGGGCGAGGACTTCGACACCCACGCCCGCCTCGACCCGCAGCTGTTCGCCGCCCACGGCGGGGTGCTGCCGCTGCGGCTCGTCTCGGGCGCGGTGATCGGCGCCGTCGGCGTCTCGGGGCTGCCGCAGCTCGACGACCACGAGCTCGTCGTCGCGCAGCTCCGCGCGATGCTCGGCGAGGCGCGCGAGCGGTGACGGCCCGGGCGGCGCACGTCGACGCAGCCCGGGCCGCCGACGGTCACCGACTCAGCTGCACGCCCCGAGGGTGGTCGACCGCCCCCGGAACGAGTGCGCGCAGTGCGATCAGACCGGGGTCGCCCTCGGCCCATTCGGTGGTCAGCGCGACGTACCGCGCGGTCGCATCGACCGCCACCGACCCGCGCGTCGCGCCGGCCTCGAGCGAACCGACCTCGCGGAACGTGATGCCGTCGTCGCTCACCGAGACGATCGCCGCCGGGGCCCCGTCGCCGTCCCACAGCGTGGTGACGGTGCCGATCTGGTGCGCCGAGCCGAGGTCGGCGACCATGCGGCCGTCCGCCCCCGGGGTCCACGCGGTGCCGGCGTCGCCGTCGACCGCGCCCTGCGGCGAGGTCATGCCCTCGGGCAGCACGGACGCCGGGAACGTGAGCGCCGCGAGCGCCAGGTCGGGCACCGGGAACGCGGTCGCGCCCGGGAACGACGCCGGCGCCGCGACCTTCGGCTTGCCGATCGGCAGCGTCCGCGTCTCGCCGGTCTCGACGTTCGTGACGTCGATCGTCTTCACGGCTCCCGCTCCGGCATCTCCGCCGTCGGGCCGCGCGACGCGCACCGTGCGGCCGTCGAGCACCGACACCGCGACACCGGCCGCCCGGACCGCGGCCGCGGTCTTCACCGCGGCTCGCGGAGCGAGCACGACCGCGTCGCCCGCGGGCACCGTGACGGTGAGGGTCGAGGCATCCGGCCCGAGCACCTGGTCGCCGGCGAACAGCGCCACGGTGTCGCCGACGTAGGGGACCGCGACGTCGGTCGTGACGTCGGCCCCGGTGAGGTTGAAGGCGGTGAGGTAGCCGCCGAGCGAGCTCACGAGCAGTCCGTCGGCGCTCGGCTGCGGCGCGGCATCCTGCGCGGCCGTCGCGGCGGCGTCGCCCGGCACCATCTCGACGAGCATCGGACGGTCGCCGCCGCCGAGCCGAAGGGTGTTGATCCCCTCCTTCTCGCTCGACACGGTGATCGGCGCCTGCCCGCCGCGCACGACGTAGCCGGCCGCGCCTTCGACGTTGATCCACGACCCCTCGGTCGTGGCGACCTGGTCGCCCGTGTAGCGGAAGCTCGCGGCATCCTGCCACGTCTCGCCGTCCGCCGACACCTGGATGCGGTACTCGCGACCGGCCGATGCCTCCCAGCCCAGCTGCACCTGCGCGATCGCGGTGGGAGCGCCGAGATCGACCTGGATCCACGAGTCGGCCCGGGTGCGGTCGGCACGCGACACGGCCCAGCGCGAGGCCGGGTCGCTGTCGGTCACGCTCGACGGGGCACGACCCGTGTCCGAGCTCGATGCCGTCGCCGGCTTGCCCGCCGCCGCGTCGACGCCGGTCGCCGTCAGTGCGCGCATCGTGAAGAGGGAGTAGCCGTAGGCGGGGTCGCCCTGCACCCCCTGCATGCGCACGAACCTCGCCTCGACCGGAGCCGGGGCGGTCGCGCCCGCCGGCGTCAGGTCGACGGTGTCGAGGCGTGCGACGTTGGCGTCGGCACTGCCGGTGTAGGCGGTCTGCGTGGTCCAGGTCCGGCCGTCCGACGAGGTCTGCACGAGATAGCGCTCACCGGCGCTCATCTCCCAGGCCAGTCGCACCGAACCGACGCTCTTCTCCGCACCCAGGTCGACCTGGATCCAGGAGTCCGCACGCGTGCGCTCGGCGACGGCGACGGCCCAGCGGGTGGCGGGGTCGGCATCGGTGACCGTCGAGGCCCGACGGGCGGGGTCCTCGCTCGAGGCGGTCGCGGGGCGTCCGGCGGCCAGGTCGGTCGCGGCCTCCGCGCCCGTCCCGTAGGCGTGCAGCGAGTACAGCGAGTAGCCGTAACGGGCGTTGCCCTGCTGGCCCTGGATGCGCACGAAACGCGCCGACACGGGATCGAACGACAGGTCGTCGATCCGGGCGGCGTTCGCGTCGGCCGGGTTCGGCGGCGTCACGACGGGCAGGGTGTCGGTGGCCGACCCCTCGGCGGTGTAGTAGGTGCGCGACCCGTCGAGGCCGTTGTAGCCGCCGAGGTCGAGGTTGCGCACCGAGACGGTGCCGTCCTGCCAGCCGGCGCCGGTCGAGGCGTACAGTGCCGCCCCGTTCGGCAGCGTCACCTGGCCCGCGTAGCCGCCGCCGATCCGGAAGACGGATGCCGTGCCCTCGAAGCCGTCGCGCGGCGCGGTGTAGGTGCTCGTCCGCCGCTCGTCGACGGTCGCCGCCGAGTTCGGGTACAGGTACGGCGTCGAGCCCGACAGCGCGAACAGCCACGAGTCGTGGCCCGGAACCCAGGGGAACTTGAGGAAGCCCTTCTTGCTGGATGCCGCCGCCCACGCGTTCGCGGACTGCTGCACCGAGAGACCGGGGCCGGCGCCGAAGTCGCGCACCCCGGCGAGTCGGGCGAAGAACTCGTCCTGCGGCGCGGGCTGGACGACGCCCTCCGCCGATTCGGCGGCCTCGACGTGCAGCAGGTACGAGATCGCGATCTCGGCGCGCGCCTCGGGTTCGTACTTGGGCTCTCCCGAGAACTTGGCCAGCCGGTCGACCGGCGGGTACGCCTGGTAGGCCTCGAGCGACGCGGCCATGTTCGCCTCGGCGCGCACGGCGTCGGGGTCGCGCAGCACCTGACCGAGGAACGCCATCGGGATCACGTCGCGGCCGTAGAGGTACTCGCGGTCGTTGACCATCGGCATGAACGGCTCACCCTGATTCGACATCACCATCTTGATCGACCGCCAGAGCTCGGCCGAGTTCGGCTGGTGCTTCAGGTACTCGGGGATGGGCTGGTCGTTCAGGATGAACTGGATCGCGTTGCGCCCGCCCGAGCGCCAGATGTCGGACTGGTAGTGCGGGCCGAACGACCCGTGGTTCTCGACGAGGTACGTGTCGTAGATCGTCTGCATCGTGTTCGTCGACACCGGCTTCCCGGCGACGACGGCCGGGTTGTTGAGGTCGGCGGTGGGCTGGCCGGCGGCGTTGCGCGCCCAGTCGCCGAGCTGCTCGTTCCAGCGCGAGGCGTCCGCATGGTCGGGTGCCCAGGCGAGACCCGGCGCGAGCGCCTGGGTGTACACGCCCGCCTCCTCCTGCGCGGTGTCGCCCGCGTGCTTGCCGGTGGGCCAGTCGGCCGTCCACGAGCCCGACAGCGGGTCGTCGCCGTAGTCGAGGTCGGCGGTGTAGGCCGACTGCCCGACGGCGATCGTCTCGAGGTTCTTCTGCGTCGTGGCGTCGAGCCGATCCCACAGCACGCGGCCCGCGTCGAGGAAGTACGACTGGAACGTGGAGTCCCAGAACATCCGCTTGCCCCAGGTGCCGTTCGGGTCGACGAAGCGGTTCTTGGCGGCGTAGTAGCGGATCGTGTCGATCGTGCGCTGGGTGAGCTGGTCCTTCGAGATGCCGGCGATCTCGGCGTCGTAGTCTCCGTGCGTGACGATCACGGCGTTGCCGAGCACGACCGCGAAGTTGAAGTCCTTGGACTGGTACGCGTTGATCGCCGGATCCCACACCGAGTTCACCCAGCGCGTGTGGCGCAGCAGTGCGGCGTAGTAGTCGGCCGCGATCTCATCGGGGGCGCCGAAGGCGGCGGCGTTCGCGACGGGGGCGGCGGATGCCCGGGCTGCGGGCGCGAGGGCGGCGGGCGCGAGGGCGGCGAGCGGTGCGGCGAGGGTCGCCGCGACGGCGAGGGCGACGGTGCGGCGCCATCGGAGCGTCTTCGCGCGAAGAGCGGGTGCGGGGCCGGAGGGGGCCATGGGTGTCTCCTGGATTCAGCGGGCCTTCGGGGTGCCACATGCGGATTCGACAGGAGTCGCATCGTGAGAGATCTCGATATGACAACGCTGTCAGAGTGGGTTCGCTCAGAGTAGCCCGGGGTCGGCGGGGCGTCAAGACGTGCCGCTGTCTCGGTCGGGCGCCCCCCGGCGGATCGCCGGGCGGCGCTTCGTGCCGACGGGGCGGCCGGCCAGGGGTGCCCGGGCTCGAACCGGGAATAGGCTCGAGGGCATGCTCGCCACCGTCATCCACGCTCCCCGGGACATCCGCGTCGAGACCGTGCCCGACCCCGTCATCACGACCGGCGACGACGCGATCGTGAAGGTCGTCGCCGCGTGCGTCTGCGGCTCGGACCTCTGGCCGTACCGCGGCATCACGCCGACGAAGGAGCCGCGCCGCATCGGCCACGAGTTCATCGGCGTCGTCGAGGCCGTCGGCGACGACGTCGTGGGCGTGCAGGTCGGCGACTTCGTGATCGCGCCGTTCTACGTGTGCGACAACACCTGCGTGAACTGCCGCAACGGGGTGTCGACCTCGTGCCTGGGCGGCGGCTGGTGGGGCGGCGACGACCGCAAGGGCGCCTTCGCCGACGCCGGCCAGGGCGAGCGCGTGCGCGTGCCGCTCGCCGACGGCACCCTCGTCGTCGTGCCGGGGCCGGTGCGCGACGAGCAGGTGCCCGGCCTCCTCACCCTCTCGGACGTCATGGGCACCGGACACCACGCGGCCGTCTCGGCGGGCGTCGGGCCGGGCGACTCGGTCGCCGTCGTCGGCGACGGGGCGGTGGGCCTCTGCGCGATCATCGCAGCGAAGCGGCTCGGTGCCGGCACGATCATCGCCATGAGCCGCCACCCCGAGCGGCAGGCGCTCGCCCGCCGGTTCGGCGCGACCCACATCGTCGCCGAGCGCGGCGCCGAGGGCATCGCCGCGGTGCGCGAGCTCACGGGCGGCATCGGCGCCGACCGCGTGCTCGAGTGCGTGGGCACCGAGGAGTCGATGGACCAGGCGCTCCGCTCGGCCCGGCCCGGCGGCATGGTCGGCTACGTCGGGGTGCCGAACGGAGGCCCCGAGCTGCCGGTGCGCCAGCTCTTCAACACGAACGTCGGCGTGAACGGCGGCGTCGCACCCGTGCGCGGCTACATCGAGGAGCTGCTGCCCGACGTCCTGTCGGGCGCCATCGAGCCGGGCCTCGTGTTCGACGTCGAGCTCCCCCTCGCCGCGGCCGCAGAGGCGTACGCCGCGATGGACGAGCGGCGCGCGATCAAGGTGCTGCTGCGCCCGTAGGGCGCGGCGAGCAGATCGAGACCGGCCGCGAACGAGCCCGAGGAGAGGCATCCATGTCGAATGAACTGAAGCTGAGCGACCGCGTCATCGAGCGCCTCGAGACGGAGGAGACCATCTGGCTCACGACCGTGAACCAGCATGGAACCCCCGTGCCGACGCCCGTGTGGTTCGTGTGGAACGAGGGTGAGCTGATGCTGCTCTCGAAGCCCGACACGCCCAAGCTCGCGAACCTCGCCCGCAACCCGCGCACCGCCCTGCACTTCAACACCGATGAGGTCGGCGACGACGTCGCGGTGTTCACGGGGTCGGCCGAGATCGGCGAGATCGGCGATCGGCCCGAGTGGCCGCGGTACGCCGAGAAGTACGCCGAGGCGATCGAGCGGATCGAGTACACGCCCGAGCGCTACATCGCCGAGTACTCGGTGCCCGTGCGGGTGACGGTCGAGCGCGTGCGCTCCTGGTAGCGGGTCTCGGGACGGCTCGCCGCCCGACCGCCGGTCGGGCTACGCCTCGACGTCGTCGAGGCGGGCGATCACGACCTCGAGCAGGCGGGCGAGCTCGATGCGCTCGTCGTCGCTCAGGTCTTGCAGCACGTCGGTCTCGACGACCGACGAGCCGCGGATCGCGAGGCTGAACAGCTCCCACCCCTCGTCGGTGAGGCTGATGTAGGTGCGGGTGCGGTTCTCGGGGTCGGGCGTGCGCTCGACGAGTCCGCGCTCGGCGAGCTTGTCGAGCCGGTGCGTCATCGACGAGGGCGCGACGTTCGTGAGGTCGGCGAGCTGGCTCGGCGTGAGCGCCTCGCCGGCCTTCGCGAGCGAGGTGACGACCGCCCACTCGCCGGCGGCGATGTCGAGGTCGGCGAGCTGGCGCACGTACCACTGGTCGAGCTTCTTGGTGAGGCTCTGCACGGCGGTGATGACGCGCTGCACCGACTCCTCTCCGCCCGCGGCGACGTACGTCGCGACCGCGCGACGGTGCAGTTCGGGGGCGCTCGGGGTTCGTCGGGGCATACGGGAATTCTCTCACGCATATTTCGGTTGCTAATATTTCGATATCGAATACTTCGCATTCGAAGGGTGAGGGATGCTTCGCCGCCGGCGTCGGCGCGAGGCATCCCTCTGCTCGTCGAGACCTCGGGAGGAGGACACCACCATGCGCGCGCGACTGCTCATTCTGGCCAGCGCCATCGGATCGCTCGGTTGGGGAGCGGTGCTGCCCTACCAGTACGCCTATGCGGCCGACACCCGCGGCTGGGGTGCCCTCGTCGCCGCCGGCGCCTCGTCGCTGTTCTCGATCGGCGCGCTCGTGGCGGCCCCGCTCGCCGGGCGGCTCGCCGACCGCTTCGACCCCGTGAAGGTCGCCGTCATCGCGCAGCTGATCGGCGCCGCGGGCGTCGCCTCGCTCATCTGGGTCGACGTGCCCGCGCTCTTCCTCGCCGGCATGCTCGTGTTCGGCCTCGGACTCTCGGCCGCCGTGCCCGCCAAGCAGGTGCTCGCCCTGCAGTGGTCCTCGGGCGACGACCGGCGCAAGGTGTTCGCCTACAAGTTCACCGGCGAATCGCTCGGCATGGCCGCAGGCGCATTCCTCGCGGGGCTCGTCGTCGACCTCGACCGGGCCGACGGGCTCGACGTCGGCTTCGCCATGGCGGCCGGCGGGTTCGTGCTGTCGTCGGCGATCATCGCGCTCGCCGGGCGGGTGCGGCAGGCGGGGCTCGTCGGTGCCGGCGTCGGCACCGCGACCGGTCGCGTGGCCGCGCACACGGGCGCGTTCTCGGCGCTCGACGCGGCGACCGGGGCGATCGCCGCGGTCGACCTCGACGGCGACGGGCACCCCGACGGCGCGGCGCGCTCCCGCGGGGCGCTGCGCAGGATCTTCGCCGAGCCCGCCATGCGTTGGACGGCCGTCGTCACGGTCGCCCTCGCACTCGGCTTCTACGCCCAGTTCGAGTCGGGGCTGCCCGCCTACGGCATCACCGTGCTCGACGTCGACCCCGCCGCGATCGGCATGGCGGCGGCGGTCAACTGCCTCGTCATCGTCGCGCTGCAGGTGATCGTCGTGAAGCTCACGGCGAAGCGCAGCGCGCCGGTGCTGCTCATGGCCGTGGGCTCGATCTGGGTCGTGTCGTGGCTCATCCTCTCTGCGGCGCAGTTCGCACCCGGCATCGCCTCGGCGCTGTTCGTCATGACCTACGGCATCTTCGCCGTCGGCGAGACGATCTACAGCCCCGTGCTCAACCCGCTGACGGCGCAGCTCGCGCCCAAGGGCATGGTCGGCCAGACGCTCGGCACCATCGGCGCGATGCAGACCGCGTTCTCGGCGGCCGGGCCGCTCGTCGCGGGCGTGCTGCTCGGCGCCGGGCTCACCGACGTCTTCCTCGGCATGCACGTGGTCGTGAGCGTCGTCGCGGTGTTCGCGGCGTGGCGCATCAAGAAGGCGCTCGACCGCAAGCGCGAGCCCGCGGCACGGCGCGACCCGTCGCCGACCACCCCGGTTGACCTCGTCGGGGCCTGACGCGTCGGGGTGCGGCCGTACGCCATGAGGGGCGCAGACGACGGATGCCTCGGGGTCGATCGACCCCGAGGCATCCGTGTCGCTGCGGCGGTTACTCGCCGACCGTGACGAACTCCGCCAGCTGCATGCGGCGGCGCGGCGCGACCTCGCGCTCCCGGAGCACCTCGCCCAGCTGGTCGACGTCGCCGAGGGCGCCGATCGTGGTGATCGAGACGACCTCCTGGTTCTCGGGCAGGCCGAAGGCCTCGTGGATCGCGGCCGCGTCGAAGCCGCCCATCTGGTGGGTGTGCAGGCCCTCGTGCTGAGCCTGCACGGTGAGGTGGGCGACGGCCTGGCCGAGGTCGTAACGCGCCCACGGGCGCTGGCGGCCCTCGGCGTCGACGGTCTCGGCGATGTTCACGATGAGCACGGCGGCCGAGTCGGCCCACTCCTGGTTGAAGCCCGCCATCCGGTCGTGCAGGGTCGTGAAGGCGGCGGTGCCGCGCCGGGCGACGATGAAACGCCACGGCTGCGAGTTGTTCGCCGACGGCGCCCAGCGGGCGGCCTCGAGGATGGTCCGCAGGGTCTCGGTCTCGACGACGGCCTCGGGGTCGAAGGCGCGGGGGCTCCAGCGCTCGACGAGCGGGTCGATGAGGGGTGCGGCCGTGTCGGCCCTGCGGGACGTGAGATCGGTGACGAGCGTCATGGTGCTGCTTCCTGGTTCGTTGCGTTGAGCGGTGGTGCGGGTCGCCGTCGTCCCGATCGATTCGAACGCATGGAACCGCCGAGGTATTCCGGGAGCGTCGTCGAACACTTCGTGGACCCCCTATCGGCCTGGCTCGACCGTGTGCGAGCATGGCCGGGCAAGATCCCGTCAATGAGGAAGGATGCTTCATGCTGAAGATGCGATCCATCGCAGCAGCTTCTGCCATCGCCATCGGCCTGACCGCGCTCGCCGCAACACCTGCCGGAGCCGTCGGAGCCGATGCGGGAGCCGATCACGAGTACGTCGTGGTCTTCGCCCAGGGGGTGTCGAGCGCCGACGCGCTCGCCGCGGTCGAGGCCGCGGGCGGCACCGTCGTCTCGCAGAACGACGCCATCGGTGTCGCCACCGTCCGTGCGGGCGCCGGCTTCGCCGACGCCGCGGCCGACCAGTCGGTCATCGAGGGCACCGCCCAGAACCGCATCATCGGCGATGTGCCGGGCTCCGGCCACGCCGACGCGAAGAAGAGCGACGGCGTCGAGGACGAGGGGCACGCCGCCCCAGGCAAGGCGAAGTCGCACGCGCCGAGCTCGGCCGACGCCGAGCCGCTCGCCGACCTGCAGTGGGACATGCAGCAGATCGACGCGACGGTCGACGGCTCGTACGCCTGGCAGCAGGGCTCGAAGGGCGTTCGGGTCGGCATCATCGACACCGGCGTCGACGGCAGCCACCCCGACATCGCACCGAACTTCGACGCCGACCTCAGCCGCAACTTCACGGTCGACGTTCCCGTCGACGCGAACGGCGACGTGATCGACGGCGACTGCGCCGACGAGCCCGACGGCTCCTGCGAGGATGCCGCCGACGTCGACGAGAACGGCCACGGCACCCACGTCGCCTCGACGATCGGCTCGCCGATCAACGGCCTCGGCATCGCGGGCGTCGCGCCGAACGTGTCGCTCGTGAACCTCCGCGCCGGCCAGGACTCGGGCTACTTCTTCCTGCAGCCCTCGGTCGACGCGCTCACCTACGCCGGTGACCACGGCATCGACGTGGTCAACATGAGCTACTACGTCGACCCGTGGCTCTTCAACTGCTCGAGCCACCCGGCCGACTCTGCGGAGGACCAGGCCGAGCAGCGCACCATCGTCGAGGCGATGCAGCGCGCGCTCGACTACGCGCGCGGCCACGGCGTGACGCTCGTCGCGGCCGCCGGCAACGAGGCGATCGACTACACCAAGGCGGTCACCGACGGGGGCAGCCCCGACTTCGCGAGCGTGCCCGGCGAGGCCGCCTACGTGCGCGACCTGCTCGACCCCGAGTCGTGCATCTCGATGCCGGCCGAGGGCGACGGCGTGATCTCGGTCTCGAGCACCGGCATCTCGGAGCGCAAGGCGTACTACTCGAGCTACGGCAACGGCTACATCGACGTGGCGGCGCCCGGCGGCGACGTGTACGACACCCCTGCGAACACCCGGGACATCACGAAGGGCATCCTCGCCGCCTACCCTGCCTCGCTCGCCGAGGCCGAGGGCGCGATCGACGAGAACGGCGACGTGGTCGTCGACTGGGCGGTCGAGAGCTGCGACGACGAGGGCACCTGCGCGTACTACCAGTACCTGCAGGGCACGTCGATGGCGTCGCCGCACGCGGCCGGAGTCGCCGCGCTCGTCGTGAGCCAGTACGGCGCGGCCGACCCGCTGCGCGGCGGCATCCGGATGAACGCCAACGCGGTCGAGAAGAAGCTGCTGAAGTCGGCGGTCGACGAGGCCTGCCCGGTGCCGGCGGACTTCACCTACACCCGTCACACCCCGGCGGGTGCGACGCTCACCGCGACGCACACCTGCGAGAGCGCCAAGAAGACCAACGGCTTCTTCGGCGACGGCATCGTGAACGCGCTGCGGGCCGTCGGGCACTGACCGGCACGCAACACCTCGGGCGCGGCATCCGTTCATCGCGAACGGGTGCCGCGCCTTCGTGCGCCCGTCGTGTGCGTCCGTGCTCGTACGATGGCGTGGTGATCACCGTCGATGGCCAGGCCGCCCGAGTCCTCACCGCGTACACCGACCTCGTCGTCGAGCGGGGCCTGCGGGGGGCCACGCTCGAGGCGGTGGCGGGCCGGGCCGGGCTCTCGAAGTCGGGAGCGTTGCACCACTTCTCGTCGGTGAGCGCGCTGCGTGCGGCGCTGTTCGTCGAGCTGCGCGCCCAGGCGCGGCGCGACACCGAGCAGATGCGCACCTCGCCGGAGGGGGCCGTGCGGTTCTACCTCGTCTCGTCGCTCGATCGCGACAGCGAGCTCGAGCGACTGATCGAGGCGGCCTACCGCATCGCGCAGACCGGCGACGAGGCGGCGCTCGAGGTCCTGCGCGAGTGCCGGGCCGACTGGCTCGACGCGCTCGAGACCGCGACCGGCGAGGCGACGCTCGCCCGCCTGGTGCTCTTCGCCGGCGACGGCATCAACCACAACGCGCTCATGAACCTCGACGCCGGCGAGGACGTCGTCACGCGCGAGCGGGTCGAGGCGATCATCGCCGCGCTCGAGAGCCTCCGCGCCGGCGGCTGAGGCCGCCCGGCGACCCGGCCGCCCGGCGGGCCGGCAGCGCGGGAGCGCGGCCGCGGTCGCGCGGCGGCGAACGCCGTGACCCGCGCACAGACCGACTAGTCGGTCGGTCAGGTACACTGTTCGAGCCCCACCCACCCCTCGACGACGAGCAGGTACCACGTTGACGAAGCAGACCGCAGCCCCGGCCGCCTCCGCGCCCGGCGCATCCGCCATTCCCGCCCCCGGCGCTCCGGCACCCGGCACCCCCACGAAGGGCCTCGCCATCGGCAAGCTCGGGCTCTGGGGCTCGACGGTCATCGGCATCGCCTCGACCGCGCCGCTCTTCTCGCTCGCCGCGACCCTCGGCTACGTCGTCATCGCGGTCGGCGCGCAGGCGCCGATCGCCTTCGTGCTCGCGTTCGTGCCGATGCTCTTCACCGCCTACGCGTACCGCGAGCTCAACAACGACGTGCCCGACTGCGGCACCGTGTTCACCTGGGCGGCGAAGGCGTTCGGCCCGCGCACCGGCTGGATGGCCGGCTGGAGCATCGCCGTCGCCGGCGTGCTCGTCATGGCGAACCTCGCCGAGATCGCCTCGGCCTACCTGCTGAGCCTCATCGGCGACGGCTCGCTCGTCGAGAACCGCTTCATCGTCACCGCCTTCGGCTGCGTCATCATCGCCGTCATGACCTGGGTGTCGCTGCGGGGCGTCGAGATCGGCGAGCGCATGCAGCAGGTGCTGCTCGCGATCCAGTACCTCGCGATGGCCGCGTTCGTCGTCGGCTGCCTCATCGGCTACTTCACCGGTACCGCACCCGACCCCACCCCGGTCTCGCTGGACTGGTTCAACCCGTTCCTGGCCGACGGCACCGGCATGGTGCAGGCGATCCTGCTCGCGCTCTTCATCTACTGGGGCTGGGACACGTGCCTCGCCCTCACCGAGGAGACGAAGGACCCGCGTCGCACGCCGGGCCGCGCCGCGACGCTCACGACGGTCATCCTGCTGATCACCTACGTCGGCATCACCGTCGTCGCGATGATGTACGCCGGCCTCGGCGACACCGGCACGGGCCTCGCGAACGAGACCAACGCCGACGACGTGTTCTCCGTGCTCGCGGGCATGGCGATGGGCCCGTTGGGTTGGTTCCTCGTGGTCGCCGTCGCGATCTCGGCGCTGTCCTCCTCGCAGACCACCATCCTGCCGACCGCGCGCGGGACCTTCGCCATGGGCGTCTACAAGGCCCTCCCGGCTCGCTTCGCGAAGGTGCACGAGGCGTCGAAGACGCCGACGTTCTCGACGATGCTCGTCGGCGTGATCGCGATCGTCTACTACGCCGGCATGAACCTCGTCTCGACCGACGTGCTCGCCGACTCGCTGCTCTCGATGGGCCTCGCGATCGCCTTCTTCTACGCCATCGCGAGCTTCGCGTGCGTCTGGTACTTCCGCCGCACGCTCTTCGCCAGCCGTCGCAACTTCTTCTACCGCCTCGTCTTCCCGTTGCTCGGCGGGGTCTTCATGGCGTGGGCGTTCGTGCAGTCGGCGATCGACATGCTGAACCCCGACTACGGCTACTCGCAGGTCGCCGGTGTCGGCGGCGCCTTCATCGTGGGCATCGGGTCGCTCCTGCTCGGCGTCGTGCTGATGTTCGTCTGGGCGATGTTCCCCGGCTCCCGCGACTACTTCCAGAAGCGCTCGCTCAACCGCGACACCGAGGTGCTCGCCCCCGAGTGACCGATGCGGCGGATGCCTCGGCGCCGCGCCGCTCGCACGCCGGGTGCACGCGCCGCCCGTCATCCGCTCGCCGCCTGTCATCCGCTCGCCGCCTTCCGCTCACCCGCCTCCCTCTCGAATGGACCAGTAGCCCATGTTCGACACCGTCATCGTCGGAGCCGGCGTCGCCGGACTGACCGCCGCCCGGCTCCTGCACGCCGCAGGTCGCCAGGTCGTCGTTCTCGAAGCGCGCGACCGCATCGGCGGACGCACCTGGACCGACCGCTCGCCGGGCTTCTCCGTCGACCGGGGCGCCTCCTGGATCCACGGGCTCGACGGCAACCCCCTCACGGAGCTCGTCGCAGCGTTCGGCATGGAGACCGCCGAGTTCACGGTCGGCAGCTTCCAGGCCGGCGGGCGCCCGATCGCGAACTACGACGAGGAGCACCGCGAGCTCGACGCCGCGGCGACCGACGCGTGGCTCGACGACGTCGCGGCGGCCGACGAGCGCCTCGCCGCCGCGGTCGAAGCCTCGGAGCACGGCGAGAGCTACGCCGACGTCGTCGAGCGGGCGCTCGCCGGACTCGGCTGGGATCCGGAGCGCACCGAGCGGGTGCGCGCGTTCCACCGCCATCGCACCGAGGAGCAGTGCGGCGCCGACGGCGCCGAGGTCGACGCCCACGGGCTCGACGAAGACGCGATCGACGGCGACGAGGTCGTGTTCCCCGGCGGCTACGACGCGCTCGCGACGGCGCTCGCGGATGGCCTCGACATCCGACTCGGGCAGCCGGTCACGGCGGTGGAGTGGTCGGCGGCGGGCGTGCGCGTCACCACCGCGTCCGAGTCGTTCGAGGCCGGTCGGGTCGTCGTGACGGTGCCGCTCGGCGTGCTCAAGGCCCGGACGATCGACTTCGAGCCCGCCCTGCCCGAGGCGGTGTCCGGCGCGATCGACCGGGTCGGCATGGGCACGTTCGACAAGGTCTTCCTGCAGTTCCCCGAGCGCTTCTGGCAGGACGGCGCGTACGCGATCCGCCAGCTCGGCGCCGAGAGCGCGCCCTGGCACTCGTGGTACGACGTGTCGGTCGTCAGCGGCACACCGATGCTGCTCACCTTCGCGGGCGGCGAGTGGGCCCGCCGCATCGAGCAGATGGCCGACGACGAGATCGTCGCCTCGGTGCTCGAGGGCCTCCGGCGCAACTACGGCGACGCGGTGCCCGAGCCGACCGGCCACTGGATCACCCGATGGGGCTCCGACCCGTACGCACTCGGCTCGTACTCCTACGTCGCCCGCGGCGCCTCGTACGACGACCACGACGTGATCGCCACGCCCGTCGGCGACGTGCTGCACCTCGCCGGCGAGGCGACGTGGGGCGACTGCCCGGCGACGGTCAACGGGGCGCTGCTCTCGGGCCACCGCGCGGCCGAGCGCATCCTCGGCACGACGATCCCGATCGAGCGCCTCGCCGACGGCCGCTGAACCGGTCGCCCTCGTGGCGTCGACGGGCCTACGCAGCCGCGAGCTCCTCGCGGATGCCGGCGACGAACGCGTCGATGTCGGCCTCGCTCGTGTCGAACCCGCACATCCAGCGCACCTCGCCGCGTGCGGCGTCCCAGTCGTAGAAGCGGAACCCGCGGTCGCGCAGCTTGTCGGCGACACCCTGCGGCAGCGTCGCGAACACGCCGTTCGACTGCGTCGCCTGGCTGAAGCCGAGGCCCGGCAGCTCGCCCGCCGCGATGCCCGCGTCGAGCGCGTCGCGCAGGCGCGAGGCCATCGCGTTCGCGTGCGTCGCGTTGCGCAGCCACAGGTCGCCCTCGTAGAGCGCGATGAGCTGCGCCGAGACGAAGCGCATCTTCGACGCGAGCTGCATGTTGAGCTTGCGCAGGTACTTCAGGCCCTCGGATGCCTCGGGGTTCAGCACCACGATCGCCTCGGCGCCGAGGCATCCGTTCTTGGTGCCGCCCACGCTCAGCACGTCGACGCCCGCGTCGCGGGTGAACGCGCGCAGCGGAACGCCGAGCGTCGCGCCCGCGTTCGACAGGCGCGCGCCGTCCATGTGCACCTTCATGCCGAGCGAGTGGGCGTGCTCGGTGATCGCGCGCACCTCGTCGACGGTGTACGCGGTGCCGAGCTCGCTGGTCTGCGTGATCGACACGACGAGCGGCTGCGCCCGGTGCTCGTCGCCCCAGCCCCACGCCTCCTCGTCGATGAGCTCGGGCGTGAGCTTGCCGTCGGGCGCGGCGACCGTGAGCAGCTTGATGCCGCCGACGCGCTCGGGCGCTCCGCCCTCGTCGGAGTTGATGTGCGCCGTCTTCGCCGAGACGACCGCGCCCCAGCGGGGGAGCATCGACTGCAGGCCGGTCACGTTCGCACCGGTGCCGTTGAACACCGGGAACGCCTCGACGCCCTCGCCGAAGTGGTGCGCGAACACCTGCTGCAGGCGCTCGGTGTAGACGTCCTCGCCGTAGGCCACCTGGTGGCCGTCGTTGGCCGTCTGGATGGCGGCGAGCACCTCGGGGTGCACGCCCGAGTAGTTGTCGGAGGCGAAGCCGCGGAAGGTCGTGTCGTGGAGCGGAGAGTTCACCGAACCATCCTCGCATCCGCGGGCGGGCAGGCATCGTGACGCCGGGCGCACGGAATCGGCGCATTCGCGCCGACGACGCACGGATGCCTCGCGCCGGCGCACGACGTGAAGCGGGCGGATGCCTCGTGTCCCCCGACTCCGAGGCATCCGCCCGCGGCCTGTGCTGCGCGAGCGGGCCGGCTACCCGCGCAGGGCCTCGGCGAGCGGCACGCGGGCGCCCGTCTTGAGGAGGGAGTTGCGGTAGATGCGCTCGCCGATCGCGACCGCGAGCGCCGTCGTCGCGACGAGGATCACGAGCGACACGATGGGCTCCCACCACTCCGCATGGCCGAGGAAGATGCGCACCGGCATGCCGACGGGCGCCGAGAACGGCACGTAGCTCATGATGCCGAGCACCGTCGGGTCGTCGAAGAAGAACACGACGAGGAAGTAGGGGATCATCACGAGCATCGTGACGGGGGTCGTCACCGACCCGATGTCCTCCGAGCGCGACACCATCGCCGCCGTCGCGGCGAAGAGGGCGGCGAGCATCACGAAGCCGATCGCGAAGAACACGACGAACCAGGTCACCGAACCGCCGAGCCCGCCGAGCAGCACCTTCTGGCCCGTGAGCATGAGCCCGAGGATCGCGAGCACCGCGATCGCGAGGATCTGCCCGAACGCGAGCACGCTGTTGCCGATCACCTTGCCGGTGAGCAGGGCACGCGCCGACACGGTCGACAGCAGGATCTCGACGACACGGGTCTGCTTCTCCTCGACGACCGACTGCGCGATCGTCGTGCCGAACGTGAGCGCCGACATGAAGAACACGATGCCGAAGCCGAAGGCGACGAGATAGGCGAGGCCGGGGTCGACGGCGGCCGGGTCGAGCAGCTCGACGCTCGGGTGCACCGAGAGCGCCTGGACCACGCCCGTCGGCGTCTGGTCGAGCCCGATGACGGTGATGCCGAGGGGGTCGACCGTCTGACCCTGATGAGCGCCTGGCTCGGGCACGACGATCGCGTCGACCTCGCCGTCGCGCAGCAGCTGCTCGCCGGCGGCCTCGTCGTCGACGGGCACGGCCTCGAGCGCGTCGCTGTCGGCCACGGCATCGGCGGCGGTGCCCACCACGGCGACCTTCGTCGGCTCGGACTGCCCGCCGAAGAGGCTGCCGAGCACGACCGAGGCGAGTACGGCGAGCATGAGCACGCCCGTCGAGATGAGGAAGGCCTTGCTGCGCAGGCGCATCGTGATCTCGCGACCCGCGATGAGCGAGACGCTGTCGACGAAGCTCGGCGCCGTCGGCCGGTTCGCGCCGCTCATCGCACGACCTCCTTGAAGATCTGGGCGAGCGTGGTGTGCTCGCGGCTGAAGCTCACGACCTCGCCGCGGGAGACGGCCTCGGCGAGCACGGACTGGCGCGAGGCATCCGAATCGGCCTCGAACACGGCCCAGCCGCCGTCGAAGTCGGCGACCTCGATGCCCGGCCGTTCGCGCAGCCAGCCGAGGTCGCCGCTCGTCAGCAGCTCCCAGCGCTCCGATCCGTGCGCGGTGCGGAGCTCGTCGCGCGTGCCCGACGCGGCGATGCGTCCGTTCGCGATGATCACGAGGTCGTCGCAGAGCCGCTCGACGATGTCGAGCTGGTGCGAGGAGAAGAGCACGGGCACGCCGGTCGCCGCGACGTCGGCCAGCACGGCCTGCACGGTCTCGACGGCCATCGGGTCGAGCCCCGAGAACGGCTCGTCGAGCACGAGCACCTCGGGGCGGTGCACGAGCGCGGCGGCGATCTGCGCACGCTGCTGGTTGCCGAGCGAGAGCGACTCGATCGTGTCGCCCTGCCGTTCGCCGAGGCCGAGGCGCTCGAGCAGCTCGACCGCGTTGCGGGTCGCCGCCTCGGTGCTCCAGCCGTGCAGGCGGGCGAGGTAGACGGTCTGCTCGAGCACGCGCATCTTCGGGTACAGGCCGCGCTCTTCGGGCATGTACCCGAATCGGCGGCGGTCGGTCGCGGTGACGGGCTCGCCGTCGAGCGTCACCGTGCCCCCGTCGGAGGCGAGCACGCCGAGGACGATGCGCATGGTCGTCGTCTTGCCGGCGCCGTTGCCGCCGACGAAGCCCGTGAGGCGGCCGTCGCCGACGGAGAACGAGACGGCGTCGAGCGCGAGGCGCTCGCCGTAGCGCTTGGTCACGTCGTGGAGTTCGAGCATGCCCTCACGGTACGGATGTCCCCGGGCCGGCGGCATCCGCCGGCCGACGGGTTTCCCGGCTCCGTCGCGTGGGGGAGGTCGTGCCGCGAGGGGGTTATGGATGTCGGCGGCCGCGGTTACCCTCGCAGGGTGGGCGAACGGCTCGACGGAACCGAGACGGACCGGCAGGCGACGGCGGCGTCGCCGGCCGGCGAGATCACGCCTGCGGGGGTTCCGCCGCAGGCCGAGGCGCCGACGTCCGCGTCGCAGCCCGAGCCGCCGGCGAACGGCATGCGCACCTTCCTGCACGTGCTCGCCAACACGATGATCGCGAACGTGACGACGAGCTTCCTCTGGTTCGCGCTCACGTTCTGGGTCTACCTCGAGACGAAGTCGGTGCTCGCCACCGGCATCATCGGCGGCGCGTACATGCTGCTCATCGCCGTCTTCGCGATGTTCTTCGGCACGATCGTCGACCGGCACCGCAAGCACCGGGTCATGGTGTTCTCCAGCCTCGTCACGCTCGGCTCGTTCGGCATCGCCGGCGTGCTGTACCTGCTGCAGCCCGAGTCGGCGCTCGTCGACCTCGGCGGCCCGTGGTTCTGGGCGTTCTCCGGCATCATCCTGTTCGGGTCGGTGGTCGAGAACATGCGCAACATCGCCCTCTCGACGACGGTGACCCTCCTCGTGCCCGTCGAGCGCCACGCCAACGCGAACGGCATGGTCGGCACCGTGCAGGGGCTCTCGTTCATCGTCACGAGCGTGTTCAGCGGGCTCGCGATCGGCCTGCTCGGCATGGGGTGGACCCTCGCGATCGCGATCGCGATGACGCTCGTCGCGCTCGTGCACCTGATGTTCGTCCGCATCCCCGAAGAACGTCCGGTCGCCGAGGACGGCCGGGCCCCCGCGGTCGACCTGCGCGGCAGCATCACCGCGATCCGGGCGGCGCCCGGACTCTTCGCACTGATCATCTTCTCGACGTTCAACAACCTCATCGGCGGCGTGTACATGGCGCTGATGGACCCGTACGGCCTGACGCTCTTCCCGGTCGAGGCGTGGGGCGTCGTGCTCGGCGTCACTGCGACGGGATTCATCATCGGCGGGCTCGTGATCGCCAAGTGGGGACTCGGGCAGAACCCCATCCGCACGATGCTGCTCGTCGTGATCGGCATGGGCCTGCTCGGTGCCCTGTTCACGATCCGAGAGTGGTGGGTGCTCTACGGGCTCGGCATCTGGGCGTACATGTGCCTCATCCCGGTGGTCGAGGCGGCCGAGCAGACGGTGATCCAGAAGGTCGTGCCCTTCCGCCGGCAGGGGCGGGTGTTCGGCTTCGCGCAGGCCTTCGAGGCCGCGGCCGCGCCGATCACGGCGTTCCTCATCGCGCCGATCGCCCAGTTCTGGATCATCCCGTACATGGACTCGCCCGACGGGCAGGCGACCTGGGGCTGGCTGCTCGGCGACGGCGAAGCCCGCGGCATCGCGCTCGTGTTCTTCTTCGCGGGGCTCGTCATGGTCGCACTCGCGCTCGTGGCGTTCACGACCCGCTCGTACCGCATGCTCTCGGCCGAGTACCAGACCGGCCTGCCCGACGCGGCGACCGTGCCGCCCGAGCGGCGGTGACGCGGTGCCGCCCGTCGACCTGCGATATCCGTTCGAAGGGCGCTGGCTCACGCAGCACAGCCCCGCCGACCGGGTGCCGAGCCATGGCACCGCCGAGTTCGCCACGTCGTACGCGATCGACTTCGTGCCCGTCGGTGCCGACGGGCGATCGGGGGCGATCACGCTCGCCTCGCTCGTGCGGCCCGAACCGGCCGAACGCTTCCCGGGCTTCGCACGTCCGATCCTCTCGCCCGTCGCAGGCGTGGTCGTCGCCACCCACGACGCCGAACCCGATCACGACGCGTATCGCGGGGTGCCGTCGATCGGCTATGCACTGGGGCAACGCCGTCGTGCGAGCCTCGGGTGGCTCGCCCTGGCCGGCAATCACGTCATGATCCGGGCCGAGGGCGGCATCGTGGTGCTGTGCCACCTGCAGCGAGCGAGCGTGAGCGTACGAATCGGGCAGGCCGTGCGGCCCGGTGAGCAGGTGGGCCGGTGCGGCAACTCCGGCAACAGCACCGAGCCGCATGTGCACCTGCAGGTCGTCGACCGGCTCGACGTCGTGCATGCCCGCGCAGTGCCGATCACGTTCGGCGGCTGGTTGCCGCGCAACGGCGAGGTCGTCGACGCGGACCAGAGCGTTCGGTCCAGCCGATCGCGCAGGCTGACGACCCCACCGGGGTGACGAGCCGCCGTTCCACGTGCCGGTGTTCGTGCTCACGCGCGCACCGCGTCCGTCGATCGAGATGGCGGGCGGCACCACCCTCCGCTTCCGCGACGCGTCACCCGCGGAGGCGCTCGCCGAGGCGACCCGCGCCGCGGGCGGTGCCGACGTGCCCATCGGAGAGGCCGGGCACGCGTGCCGCGCCCGGCCTGCTGCAAGTTTGTTGAACATTCTCGGCCGAATTCCTAGCGCCGGCGTCCACCGCGACGGTAGACAGAGGGCATGTCACCGCTCACTACGGTTCAACTGCCGCCCGCGCGTCGTCGACGCCGGGCCGCCGGCATCGTCGCCGGACTCGCCGTCGCACTCGTCGGCACCCTCATGTTCCCCACCACGGCCGTCGCCGACGACGTGCCCGAATTGAGCATCGTCGACGGCGTCACCGCGCCGGTCTTCGACTACACGCAGGCGATCAGGGAGCGCGTGCTCATCCCGGTCGCCGGCGTCGACCAGGACCTCGACGGCGTCGACGACGTCACCGCGATCGAGATCATCCGTCCCGCCGAGAGCGACGCCGGCCTCAAGGTGCCCGCCATCATCGACACGAGCCCGTACTACACGACGCTCGGCCGCGGCAACGAGTCCCAGCTCATCGCCGACGTCGACGGCGACGGCCTCAACGACCAGTGGCCGCTCTTCTACGACAACTACTTCGTGCCCCGCGGGTACGCGATGATCCTCGCCGAGATGGACGGCACCGCGAACTCCACCGGGTGCCCGATGCACGGCGGGCCGGGCGACATCGAGAGCATGAAGGTCGTCATCGACTGGCTGAACGGCCGCGTCGCCGGCCACTACGCCGACGGCACCGCCGCCGTCGCCGACTGGGACAACGGCAAGGCCGCGATGATGGGCAAGTCGTACGACGGCACCCTCGCCAACGGCGTCGCGGCGACCGGCGTCGAGGGCCTCACGACCATCGTGCCGATCTCGGCGATCTCGTACTGGTACGGCTACTCGCGCACGGGCGGCATCGCGCACAACAGCAACTACCCGGCGAGCCTGTCGAACACGGTCACGAACCCCGATCGCCGCCCGCTGTGCGCCCCGGTGCGCGCGAACCTCAGCGCGATCGACGGCGATGAGACCGGCGACGTCAACCCGTTCTGGGCGGAGCGCGACTACCGGCTCGACATCGACGATGTCCGGGCGTCGGTGTTCCTCGCGCACGGCCTCAACGACGACAACGTGCGCATGAGCCAGGTGGGCGAGTACTGGGAGGCGCTCGGCGAGCACGACGTGCCGCGCAAGATCTGGCTCGCGAAGGTCGGCCACACCGACCCGTTCGACTACAACCGCGTCGAGTGGGTGTCGACGATCCACCGGTGGTACGACTACTGGCTGCAGGGCATCGACAACGGCATCATGGACGAGCCGGTGGCCACGGTCGAAACCGACCCCGAGGTCTACGAGGATGACGCGAGCTGGCCGGTTCCCGGGACGACCGGGGTCGAGGTGCTGCTCGGCGGGACGACCCCCGGGGCGGCCGGCGACCTCCGACTGCAGCCCGGTGACGGCGCCGCGACTGCGACCTTCACGGGGCCGTCCGGATCCATCTCGGAGGGCAACGCGATCAACGCGCCGGAGGGGTCGCAGGCGAACCGTCTCGTCTTCCTGTCCGAGCCGCTCACGAGCGACCTGCGGATCTCGGGCACGGCGCGGGTCGAACTGACTGCTTCGCTCGGCCAGTCGCAGGCGAACCTCAGCGCGCTCCTCGTCGACTACGGCACCTCGACCCGCACCTCCCGGAGCGGCGAGGGCGTCGTGAACACGACCGAGCGCACCTGCTGGGGCGCCGAGAGCGCGAGTGACGACGCGTGCTACCTCGAGGTCGACCGTCGTTCGCAGACGACCGACGTGTGGCGCGCCGCACGCGGGGCGCTCGACTCGTCGAACCGCTTCTCGCTGGCCGACGGCGAGGCCGTGCCCGTGACGCCCGGCGAGGCGACGGCGTTCGACTTCCCGCTCGAACCGTACGACACGACGTTCGCCGCCGGTCACCGCATCGGCGTGGTCGTCACGACGAACTTGTCGGGCTACAGCATCGGGGGGACGGCCAACGCGAGCGTGACGGTCGACACGGCCGTGAGCCGCATCGTGCTGCCGGTCGTCGGCGGGCCCGCCGCAGCGGCCGCGTCGGGCGCCTTCGGCGTCGTCGACCCGGTGTCGCTCGCGTTCGACCTCGGCGGCCACGGCGAGGCGATGCCGCCGCAGGCGGTCGCGTACGGCTCGGCGCCCGTCGAGCCGGCTGCGCCGAGCGAGCACGGGTGGGTGTTCCAGGGCTGGTTCGCGGATGCCGCGCTCACGACGCCGTTCGACTTCGACGCGGTGCTCGTGGACGACGCCGTGGCGTATGCGAAATGGGCGGACGTGGCATCCGTCGCCGTCTCGCTCGAGGTGACCCCGAGTGAGACCTCGGTCGACAAGGGCGACTCGGTCGAGCTGGCCGTCGAGGCGCTCGATGCCGACGGTGCGCCGATCGGCGACGTCTCCGACCTCGTCGCCGTGACGAGCTCGGTGGCGACCGACGTGGTCGACGGAGCCTCGGTCGAGCTGCCGGCCTATGCGGGCGAGCACGTGCTGACCGCGACGCTCGGAGCCGCGTCGGGGTCGGCGACGGTGACGGTGCGCCCCGGTGCGCCGGTCGCCGTCGAGGCGCCGTCGTTCACCGGGACTCCCATCCCGGGGGCGACGCTCACGGCCGATCCCGGCGTATGGGACGTCGACGGCGCCCGGTTCAGCTACCGGTGGACCGCCGACGGCCGGACCATCCCGTGGGCCGACGGCGCCGCCCTCAAGGTGAACCCGTCGATCTCGGGCAAGGAGCTCGTGCTCACGGTCACGGCACGCGCGCCCGGCCTGCCCGCCGGGACGGCGTCGTCCGAACCCGTGACGGTGCTGCCCAAGCCGCACGGCTTCCAGCCCTGAGCACGTTCCGCCCCTGAGTGCCCGGAGGCCGGGAGGCCCATGGCTTCCCGGCCTCCGTGGCGCGACGGCGCTCAGCGCACGCGATAGCGCAGGCTCACGACCCCACCGGGGCGTTCGGCGACGCGGTCGAGCGTCAGGCCCCGGTCGGTCATCGCGGTCGGCGTGAACGATCGACCGTCGCCGAGCAGCACCGGCACGATGCGCAGGTGGAGCTCGTCGACGAGACCGGCCGCGAAGAGGGCGTCGGTGAGGACGAGACTGCCCCACACGATGGTCGTGTCGAATCGCTGCTTCACCTCGGCGGTGCGCTCGGCGCCGTCGCCCGAGAGGATCTCGATCCGGCCGTCGCCCCACGGCGCCTCGGCCAGCGTGTTCGAGACGACGAGCTTCGGCAGCCGATCGATGAGCCCGGCGACGTGCTCGACGGCGGGGTCGGCCTTCGGCCAGTAGTCGGCGAACATGCGGTACGTCGTCGCGCCGAACAGGATCGCGTCGGCCTGCGAGACGTAGGCGAGCTGCTCGGCGTCGTTGAGCTGGGGCTCGCCGTCGTCCCCGGTCGGGATCAGCGCCTCGAAGAACCCGATGCCGCCGTCGGGGTCGGCGGCGTACCCGTCGGCCGTCACGACCTGTTCGACGATGAGGCGGCCCATCAGCTCGCCTCGCTTCCCGACGACGGGCCGGGCCCGTCGAGGTGTTCGGTGAGCACGTCGAACGCCGAGTCCCACCCGTCGTAGACGTTGTCGTCGCCCGCAGCGCCGGCGATCCCCATGAGGTGGAACAGCATCTCGGTGCGCTCGCCGGGGAGTTCGCGGAGGGTCACCGTGATGACCGGCGCGCCGTCGTCGGGATCGCCGGGCGAGCCCCAGGTCATGACGAGGCGCTTCGGGGCGTCGAGCTCGCGGTAGACACCGGCGGTGGGGTACTCGGTTCCGTCGGGCGCGACCATCGTGTACCGGTAGCGGCCGCCGACACGTGCGTCGAGGTCGATGCTGCCCGGCTTGATCGTGACGTCGCGCGGGTGCCACCACTCGGCGGCGTCGGCGCGCTCGGTCCATGCTCGCCAGACGAGTTCGCGGGGTGCGTCGAACACGCGGGTGATCGTGAACTGCGGGCGTTCGGCGGAGCCGGAGGCATCCGTCGTCGTGGTCTGGTACTCGGTCATTCCGAATTCTCCTTCATGGTGCGGAGGTGCTCGGCGAGCAGGTCGAAGCGGTCGTTCCACTCGCCGCGGTGTCGTTCGACCCACGCGGACGCCTCGTCGAGGGGCTCGGTGCGGAGGGTGCACGTGCGCCACTGGGCCGTCGCGGTGCGCTCGATGAGGCCGGCGCGTTCGAGCACCTTGAGGTGCTGCGAGATCGCGGGGCGGCTCATCGTGAAGGGCTCGGCGAGCTCGCCGACGGTCGCCGGGCCGACGCGCAGGCGCGAGAGCATCGCGCGGCGGGTCGGGTCGGCGAGCGCCTGGAACACCGCGCTCAGCTCGTCGTTCGCCTCGACCAATGTAAGCAACTCCTTAATTAATGAATTGCTTAACCGTAGGTCGGTCGTGGGCGTGCGTCAACCCCGATCCGGATTCAGCCGCGCGGGCGCACAACGCCGTGCTCGTACGCGTAGACGACGGCGTGCACCCGGTCGCGGATGCCGAGCTTCATGAGCACCTTCGACACATGCGTCTTCACGGTCGCCTCGCCGACCCACAGCCGTTCGGCGATCTCGGCGTTCGAGATGCCCTCGGCGAGCAGTTCGAGCACCTCGCGTTCGCGGTCGGTGAGCGTGAGCAGGGCGGGGGATGTCGCGGTCGAGGTGCCGGAGCGCGCCGCCGGCTGCCCCGCGACGCCGTCGCCGGAGGCGTCGCGGTCGGCGACGGGGTCTGCGAACGTCTCGATTCCGAAGCCCGGTTCCCCCTGAGCCGGTCGAGCGGTCGAAGGGTCGCCGCTCCTCGGCCGGCCGGGTCGTGCCGCCTCGATCACCCGCCGTGTGACGTCGGGCGAGAGCAGCGCGTCGCCCCGGGCGACGACCTGCACGGCCTCGATGAGCTGCTCGGGGCTCGAGTTCTTCAGCAGGAACCCGCTCGCGCCCGCATCGAGTGCGGCGAACAGGTAGTCCTCGCGGTTGAACGTCGTGAGCACGAGCACGGCCGCGGTCGTCGCCGCGTCGGCCGTGATGCGCCGCGTCGCCTCGAGGCCGTCCATGCCGGGCATCTGCACGTCCATGCAGACGACGTCGGGGGCGAGTTCCGCGACCCGGTCGAGTGCGGCCCGGCCGTCGGCGGCCTCGCCGACCACCTCGATGCCGTCCTCCGAGTCGAGGATCGTGCGGAACCCCGCCCGCACGAGGCTCTGGTCGTCGACGACGAGCACGCGGATGCTCACGCGCCCACCTCCTCGACCCGCCGGAGCGGGAGACTCGCGCGCACGAGATAGCCGCCGCGGGCGCGCGGTCCGAGCTCGAGCGTGCCGCCGACGGCGGCGACCCGCTCGCGCATGCCCAGCTGGCCGAGGCCGGCCCCGGTCGAGGCATCCCCGCGTCGTGCATTGCCGGCGAGCGTGGTCGCCGTGCCCGTGTTCGTGACCTCGACCTCGAGCGCCGCGTCCGTCCAGCGCACCCGGACCTCGGCGGTCGCGGCGGCGCCCGCGTGCTTGCGCACGTTCGTGAGGGCCTCCTGCGCGATGCGGTAGGCGCTGAGGTCGACCATCTGCGAGATCGGTCGCGGCTCGCCGACGATCGACAGCGTCACCGACAGCCCGCCGTCGGACGACTCGGCGACGAGCTCGTCGAGGCGGGCGAGTCCGCGGGTGGAGGTGCTCGTGGCGGCCGCCTCGCCGACGCCGCCGCGGTCGTCGACCCCACCGGTGTCGCCGAGGTCGACCGGACCCGTGTCGCCGTCGCTGCGGAGCGTGCCGAGCAGCGCGTGCAACTCGTCGACGGCCTCGCGCGCGCTCGATTCGATCGTCGAGAGCGACGCGGCGGCCGCGGCCGGGTCCTTCGCGAGGACCCGGCGGGCGGCGCCTGCCTGCACGCCGATGACCGAGACGTGGTGCGCGACGACGTCGTGCAGTTCGCGTGCGATGCGCAGGCGTTCGAGCGCGACGGCCTGCGTGCGGGTGCGTTCGCGTTCGGCGGCGAGCTCGCCCGTGCGCTGCTCGAGCTCGGCCCGGGCGCGCGCCGACCGGTAGGCGTTGTCGCCGAAGTACCAGGCGCCACCGAAGAAGAGCAGGTTGGTCAGCACGTTGATGAGGCCGTACGCGACGTACGGCGAGAGCAGGCCGCCCTCGCGGGAGAGTTCGGGCAGGTGGTCCTGCATGGCCGAGTAGAAGATGAGCCCCCAGAACAGCCAGCCGAACATCACGACGACGATGACCGCGCGCACGATCGTCGCGATGCGGCGGCTGCGGCTCCAGGCGCCGACCGAGTAGATCGCGACGAAGAGTGCGATGTTCGAGAAGAGCGCCTCGCCGACGCCGGTCTGCCCGCCCGCGATGAAGACCGCGGATGCCACGAGAGCGACCGCCTCGGGCCACCGGCGCCGCGCGGCCAGGGGGAGGTTCATGCCGACCACCCAGAGCGCCGAGGCCCACCACGGCGTTCCCTCGCCCCAGCCGGTGGCCCGGTAGAGCACGACGCTGGCGGCGGTGCCGGCGGCGAGCACGAGCGCCAGGACGAGGTCGTTGCGGTACCCGCGTCGGTCGGGGCGCGGCCGCACCCATTCCGCGCCCGGCGCGACCGGTTGCGCGTTGATCAGGGATTCGGGCATCCCTCCACGCTAGCGAGCCGTGGTCGCGGCGAGATCCGTCGTGCGGCGGAGATGGGGCGGTCCGGTGCTGCGGTGCTGCGGTGGTGCGGCGCTGCGGTGCTGCGACAGTGGGCGCGGGGTGCGCCCCGTCGCGGTCATCCGCAGCGCGGCTCGTCGCGGTGTCTCAGCGCTGCGTCAGCGTGATGGTGAACGTCGGCCCGTCGACGGTGACCCGCACGGTCGAGAGGTCGGCGACGAGATGATCGGCCCCATGCCGTTCGGCGAGCTGGCCGACGCCGACGACGCGCATGCCGGCCCGGTGGGCGGCGGTGATCCCGGCTCCGGAGTCTTCGAACACCACGCAGTCGTGCGGTGCGACGCCGAGCGCGGCGGCCGCCGCGAGGAATCCCTCGGGATCGGGCTTGCTCTCGGTCACGTTCTCGGCGGTGACCGCGATCGCGGGCATCGGGAGCGCGGCGGCCGCCATGCGAGCGGTCGCGAGTGCGAGCGTGGCCGACGTGACGAGCGCATGCGGCACCCCGGCGAGTGCACGCAGGAGGCCGGCGGCGCCGGCGACGGCGACGACGCCCTCGGTCTCGGTGGTCTCGCGCTCGAGCATCGCGCGGTTGTCGGCGAGGTTCTCGTCGACGGCTCGCGCCGGCAGCAGGATCGCCATGCTCGCGTGCGCCTGCCTGCCGTGGATCACCGGCAGGACGTCGGCCGGATCGAGTCCGTGCTCGACCGCCCAGTCGGTCCACACCCGCTCGACCACGGCGGTCGAGTCGACGAGCGTGCCGTCCATGTCGAGCAGTACGGCGGAGGCGCGGATCACGGTGGTCACGTGGGGAGGCTACACGCGGCGGTCGAGCGCTCGCCGCGGCGCCGATGCCGAGGTATCGACTCCGACCGCCGCCGACAGCGCCGCTGCCGCTGCCGCTGCCGCCGTCGTCGTCGCCCTGCACAGGCAAGTGCTGCCGCGAGTCCTCCACAGGTGCTCGCTGCCGTCGCCGCACTTCGCCCGCGACCGGGCCCCGTGACGACACGCGTGCGCCACGAGGCATCCTCGTTGTACGCTCTCGACCCATGACGGCTGCCCCGACGTCCGCCCCGAACCTGCGCCTGCGCGAGCGCCCCTTCGACTGGTTCTTCATCGTGATCTTCTCGATCTTCACGATCACGAGCCTCATCAGCGACATGCTGCCGACCCTCGGCGTCGACATCTCGCAGCCGTCGTCGAACTTCTTCGTCAACTCGAACTACTGGTACGCGCACGACACCGATCCGCTGTTCGCCGAGCCGCCGACGTGGATGCGCATCGTCACGGGGCTCTCGGCGTTCGTGTACATGCCGTTCTACATCCTGCTCGTGACCTCGCTCATCAAGGGCTGGAACTGGATCCAGCTGCCGAGCGTCATCTACGCGACCATGATCTCGACGATCACGGGCATCATCGTGTTCGGCGTCGAGTTCTTCGGCGAGCCCGAGTGGCAGACGACGAACCCGGTCAAGTTCCTGGCGTTCAACCTGCCGTACGTGCTCGTGCCGATCGTGCTGCTGGTGCGCATGCGCAAGCCGCTGCCGTTCACGAGAAGGTTCTGACGGGGATGCCGCGGCGAGGTGCCCGAGGACGGCGAGGAGTGGGTCGACCTCGCCGCCCGAGGAGCGGGCGGTGGCCGTCGGCGCGACGGAACCCTTGACTATAGGAAGATATCTTCCTATTCTTTCCGCATGGCACGCAGACGTGAAGGGCGACTGTTCGACCTCGAGGTCGACATCCTCGCCGCAGGCATCGACCTGCAGCACGACGACGGCGACTTCTACGGCTTCGCCCTGGCGAAGCGCATCGCCGAACGCAACGAGGCGGCCGCGCTCACGGCGCACGGCACGCTCTACAAGGCCCTCGCCCGCATGACCGAGGCGGGGCTGCTCGAGTCGACCTGGGAGGAGGCCGTGCTCGCCGAGGCCGAGGGTCGCCCGCGCCGCCGCCTCTACCGCGTCACCGGCGCCGGTGAGCTCGCCCACCGCGCCGAGCTCGCCGCGCGCGAGCCCGCACCGGCCGCTCGACCGAAGGCGGCGTTCGCATGAGCGGCGACGGGCTCGACCTGGGCGACGCGTTCGTCGAACGCACGGTCGAGCCGCGCACGGGGGCCGATCGCGTCGACGCCGTCGTGCTCGGCTGGTGCCGCTGGTACACGCGCGACCTCGCGGAGCCGGTCGCGACCGCCCGTCGCGCCGAGCTCGCCTCAGACCTGTACGAAGAGCGCGCCGTCGCCGCCGAGACCGGAGAACGGGGGGTGTCGCGGTCGATCGTGGGGCGTCTGATCCGCGGCATCCCCGCCGACCTCAGCTGGCGGCAGGCGCAACTGCGACGGCTCGCGCTGACCGCGCCGCGCGGCACCTTCCCGCTCGCGATGCCCGCGCTGGCCCACCTCGCGACGGCGCTGCTCCTCGCGTGGGGCGTGCTCGTCGTCTGGCGGACGGTCGCGAGCATGGCCTCGGGCGACTGGGCCGGCGCGTGGGATCTCGTCGCGGCCGGTGTCTTCGGCCTGGCGATGGCAGTGCTCGGGGCGGTGCTGACGGCCGCGCCGCGGTTCCGGTGGCTCGGCGCGCTCTGGCTCGCCGCGGCGAGCTACGTGCTCATCAGGTTCGGCATGTACGCCCTCATCGCGTCGAGCACGACGCTCGGCGCGTTCTATGCGGCCGCGATCGAACAGGCGATGCTCGTGAACCGCGCCATGTCGGCGGCCGGGGTGCTCTTCTTCGTCGCCATGGCGGCGTGGTGGCTGCCGAGTGCCGGAGGCATGTGGGCGCGCCGTCGGCGAAGCGACCCTACCGTCGACGTCGCGCCCACCGGAGAGGAGGCGCGGGCATGAACCTGCAGCGCATCGCCGCGGTCGTCGCGATCTCGGGGGCCGTGATCGGCGGGGCGTCGATCGTCGCCCTGGGTGCGGCCGCCTACGCGGCGAACCAGCCGCAGCCCGAGCGGGTCGCCGAGCCGGGCGCCGGACCGGTCGCCGTGGGCGACGACGGCGAACCGTTGGACGCGACCGAGTCGTACCTCGCGTCGCTGCCCAAGGTCGAGCCGGGCGTGCCGACGCCGCCCCCGCAGGAGCCGAAGGCCCCGCCGAAGCCCGGCACCGGCACCATGGCGGCGAGCTACAACCCGTACCTCGAGCCGAGCGACCCCGACTACGTGACGATGGAGGAGCGGTCGGAGTACCTGGGCGTGCAAGAGCTCATCCGACAGTGCATGGCGGAGCGCGGGTACGAGTACCGCATCGCCCGGTGGTGGCTCGAAGAGGACTCCCAGCCGGTCGGACTCGATTTCGAGACATCCGTGCTGTGGGGTCAGGCGCTGCTGGGGCCCGACCACCCGTACAGTCTCGAAGGCGGGTGTGGCACCGAGGCCGAGGCGGCGGCCGAGGCCGCCCGGGCCGCCGGCACGCCGCTGTCGGCACCGGTGCCGCCCGACGACCCCGACCTGCCGACACCGCGCGAGAAGTGGCTCGGTTTCCAAGACGACGTCCGTCGGTGCATGGCCGACAAGGGCTTCGAGTACCTCTACTTCGAGTGGTGGAATCCCGCCTACCTCACGCCCGACCCGATGGATGTCGATCCCCAGGACGCGATGCCCGACGACCTCACCCCCGAACAGGAGGCGGAATGGGCGCTCGCGGAGGGCGGCGACGCCGGAACCGGCTCCGCCTACCGCTGGGAGGACGCGGGCTGCTACGGCTACGCCGTGCACGTCAACGGCCGCGACGCCATGCACTGATGCACGACGAGACGGATGCCTCGGGGTCGACGCCGGACCCGAGGCATCCGCCTGCTCAGCGGTTCAGGCCCGCTTCTTCTCGGGCGCGATGCGCGGCAGCAGGTACTTGCCCGAGAGCCAGGCGGCGAGCGCGGTGATGATCCAGACGATGACGGCGGCGAGCACCCACGGCGCGACGCCGTCGAACGTGATGCCGTCGCCGAGGGAGGCGACGAAGAGGGCGACCGCGGTCGAGATGAGTCCGGCGACACCCGCCACCGCGGGGGCGCCGCGGTGGAAGAGGGTCTCGACGAGCCACTCGAGGAGCGCCTGCACGGCGGCGAACACGATGATCGCGACGAGGAACCCCGACCAGTGCAGGTGCATGCCCGGAACGAGCAGCGATGCGATGAAGAGGGCGAGGGCGGCGAGCAGGAGCGAGACGCCGAGCCGGATGAGGAAGCGCACCATGGCGTGAGCGTACCGCTTCCGTGCGGGGCCGGTCGGGAGGATGATGGGCGGGTGAGCGAGCCGACGGCGGTGACCCAGACGGCGCGACGGGTGCAGTCCGTCTACTTCACCCTGCTCATCGGCAACACGCTCGCGGCGTCGTTCATCTGGGGCGTGAACACGCTGTTCCTGCTCGACGCGGGCCTCTCGAATCTCGAGGCCTTCGCGGCGAACGCGTTCTTCTCGGTCGGCATGGTCATCTTCGAGGTGCCGACGGGGGTCGTCGCCGACACCCTCGGGCGACGCATGTCGTACCTGCTCGGCACCATCACCCTCGCCGCCACGACGGCCATGTACTACTGGCTCTGGGTGATCGAGGCGCCGTTCTGGGCGTGGGCCGTGGTCTCGGTACTGCTCGGCCTCGGCTTCACGTTCTTCTCGGGTGCGACCGAGGCGTGGCTCGTCGACGCCCTCACGGCGACCGGGTACACGGGCAGCCTCGAACGGGTGTTCGGCCGCGGCACGGCGCTGTCGGGCGCGGCGATGTTCATCGGCTCGATCACGGGCGGCGCGGTTGCGCAGGCGACCGACCTGGGCGTGCCGTTCATCATGCGCGCGGGCGTGCTCGTCATCATGTTCGTCGTCGCCGCCCTGCTCATGCACGACCTCGGGTTCACACCCGCGGGCCGTGCGCACCCGCTGCAGGCGACGAAGACGGTCTTCAAGGCGTCGCTGACCTACGGGCTCGGCCGCCCGCCGGTGCGATACCTCATGCTCGCGTCGTTCTTCACGACCGGCGTCGGCTTCTACGTCTTCTACGCGTTGCAGCCGTATCTCGTCGAGCTGTGGGGCGACGAGGAGGCGTACTCGATCGCCGGGCTCGCGGCGGCCATCCTGTCGGGAGCCCAGGTGATCGGCGGCTACCTCGCACCGTGGGTGCGGCGTCGTTTCCGCCGGCGCACGACGACCGTCCTGCTGAGCCTCGTCGTGAGCACGGGCGTGCTCGTGGCACTCGGCCTCAACCGGAGCTTCTGGCTCGCGCTCCTGCTGCTCGTGCTCTGGGGCCTCGTCGACGCGGCCGCGGGCCCGGTGCGGCGGGCGTACCTCAACGACATGATCCCGTCGGCCCAGCGCGCGACCGTGCTCTCGTTCGACTCGCTGCTCGGCAGCGCCGGCGGTGCGGTCATCCAGCCCGTGCTCGGCCGGTCCGCCGACCTGTGGGGGTACCCGGGGTCGCTGCTCGTGAGCAGTGCGTTCCAGGTGCTCGCCGTGCCGTTCATCTGGCTCAGCCGCCGCCAGCAGTCGCCGGCCGACGTCGCGACGGGCGTCCCCGACGAGGCGACGGCCGCCGATGCGGCCGAGCCCAAGGGCGGGCCGCAGGCCGACTGACCGGGACGCGTAACGGTTGGGGCGCATCAGGGCCATCCCTCTTCCCGGTGGATGCCTCGGGGGTTAGCCTGTGGCGTCGGCGACGTCGCCGCGGTGAGGAGTGGGACATGTCGGTCAGGGTCACACGCATCGTCGTCGCCCTCGGCGTGCTGCTGGCGGGTGCGATCGCCCTGAGCGGTTGCGCGGGTGCGACGTTCTCGGGCGACTCGAGGGGCGAGCCGACCGCCTCGAGCGCGCCGGCCGCATCCGACTCGGCGACGACGGCTCCCGGCACCGGCGCCGACGCCACCGGTTCCGCCGGCGACCCCGGCGTCGCCGAACGCGACCAGGAGCCGTTCTCGGACGACGCGTTCGCACTCCGTTGCCTCGACGGGCAGTTCGCGCTCGCGGTCGAACCGTTGCCCGACGAGTCGGGCGCCGGCTCCTTCGGGTTCAGCCTCGTCTTCACGAACATGTCCGACGACGCGTGCAGCTTCGACGGCTGGCCCGGCCTCATCGCGATCGCCGCCGACGGCGCCGAGGTGGGCATGCCCGCAGTCGCCGACGCCGGAACGTCGTCACTCGTCGTCGTGCCGGCCGGCGGCGTCGCGACCGCGCACGTCCGGGCGTCGCAGGCCGGCGCGTACGACTGCACGCCCGTCGACGCGTCTGGTGTCCGCGCCCGCCTCAGCCCCGACGGCGCCGACGCCGGGATCGACGCCGCGTACGCCATCACCGTGTGCGACGGCGACGTCTCGACGATGACGATCTCGCCGCTCGTCGTCGGCTGACGTCGCCGGTCTCGCCGCGCCCGTATCGGCGCCCTGCGGAGGCGCATGAAACCGCCTGAGGGGGGTTGTACCCCGTTCGGGGGTCACGTAGCATGGCCGGACGCCTGAGCGCCGACCGGTTGCCGCGGCGCGACGAGGAGGTGCCGAGTGCGCAAGGTCCTCCTGCTGTGCGCCGCGATGGCCGTGCTGCTCGTCGGCTCGGTGTCGCTCGGCGTGGCCGTCGCGCGCACCGGCGCACCCGTGCTCTACGACGCCCGCGTGCAACCGGGGGCGGTCGACGAGCTCGACCCCGAGACGGGCACCGGTCCGCGCGTCCCCGGGGCGGACGCCGGCGACACGAGCGGGGCCGGCGAGGCGACCGCGGGCGACGACGATGCAGGTGCGCGCGGCGCCGATGCGCCGGGCGGCCCGGGCGATCCCGGCAGCGGTCGAGGCCCGACCGAGCCGGTGCCGCGCCACTCGACGACGCCCGAGCCGAACGACCCGGCGCCCTCGCCCGGAACCTCGCCCGATGAACCCGGCGACGAGACGCCGCCACCCGCCGACCCCGTGCCCACGGCCGAAGAACAGGCGGCATGGCTGTCGTTCCAGCAGCTCGTGCGCGACTGCATGACGAGTGCCGGCTTCGAGTACCGCCACTGGAAGTGGTGGGAGGCCGAGTCGCCCGACCCCGAATCGCTCGCGCCGGCGATGCCCGACGACCTCACCGAGCCCGGACAGGCCGCCTGGCGAGAGGCGCTCTACGGCACCGAGGGCGGCGAGGGATGCCTCGTGGTCGCCGTCGAGCACGACCAGGAGGAGTCGGCGACGCCCCCGCCGAGCGATGCCCCCGACGCCGGCGCGCCCGACGCCGGCGCGCCCGACGGCGAATCGTCCGGCGCCGAGGGCTGAGCAGCAGTCAGGCGAGCGTCTCGACGCGCCCGTTCAGCTCCGAGGCATCCTTCGACCAGAGGGCGACGACCTCGTCGGCGAGCCGTTCCTCGAGGCCGGCGAGCCCCTTCACCCGGAAGGTGACGGCAGCACCTGCGGGCGCCTCCTTGGCGAGGCCGTGCGCGAGCGACTGCATCCACGACTCGCTCGCGGCCTTGACGGCCGTGTAGTTCGCACCGCCCGCGGTGGGGCGCTCGACGGTCGTCGAAGAGACGATGGCGATGCGGCCGGCGGGGGAGGCGATGAGGTCGTCCCAGAGCGCCCGGCTCACATGGCGCAGCGCCGAGAAGGAGCGCTCGAGCACGCGGTAGTCCTCTTCGGTCTGCCCCGGAATGCCTCCTCCGCCGCGCCATCCGCCGACGAGGTGGACGATGCCGTCGACGTCGCCCACGCGACCGTGCACGCGCATCGCGAGCGGCCAGACCTGCATCTGGTCGGTGAGGTCGGCGACCTCGGTCACGATGCCGGGCAGCTCCGCCGCCATCTCGTCGAGCCGGCCGCGGTCGCTGCCGACGGCGACGACGCGGGCACCCGCCTCGAGGAGCGCGCGGGCGACGGCCCGGCCCGAGGCGCTCGTGGCACCCGCGATGAGCACGGTGCGCCCTGCGGCGCCGGTGGGGTGGTCGGTCATGTGGGGCTCCTCGTCGAGCTGAGTGGAAGCGTGATCCAGGAGAAAGGAAGCTGCTCAGGACGAAACCGCAGATTCCGTCCTGAGCAGCGTACGTCTTCCTGAAACGGTGGGGTCAGACCTCGGTCTTGGCCGTGATGCCGACGGTCGACTCGATGACGGGCTTCATCTTCTTGTCGAGCGCCTCGAAGAACATCGAGAGCGGGAACTCGTCGTCCATCACGAGGTCGGTGTAGCCCTTGGGCGGGCCGGCGAGCACCTCGCGTGGCAGGCCCTCGGCCCAGACCGACGCCGGGTTCGGCGTGACGACCGACGAGACGAGCTCGTAGGCCTTGAGCCAGTGCACCGTCTTCGGGCGGTCGATCGACTCCCAGTAGAGCAGGTCGATCGCGTCGCCGAGCTCGACGACCGCGTCGGCGACCTTGTCCCAGTCGAAGCTGAGCTCGACGTCGCGCCATTCGAGCACGTGCTTCTTGTGCAGCCAGGCGAACAGCAGCTGGCCGCCGAGGCCGTCGTAGTTGCGCACGCGCGAACCGGTGATCGCGAAGCGGAAGATGCGGTCGAAGATGACCGCGTACTGCACGAGCTTGCCGGTCGAGCGCATCTGCTCCTCGACGTCGGTGAGCTCCTCGCCCTTGGCCAGGCGGGCGTCGAGCCCGCGCTGGATCTTCACCGACTCGCGGAAGGCGGTCAGGTCGCAGCGCAGCTCTTCCAGCGAGTAGAGGAAGAACGGCATGCGCTGCTTGATCATGAACGGGTCGAACGGCAGGTCGCCGCGCATGTGGGTGCGGTCGTGGATGATGTCCCACATCACGAAGGTGCGCTCGGTGAGCTCCTGGTCGGTGAGCATCTCGGCCGCGTCGGCGGGCAGTTCGAGCTTCGTGATGTCGCTCGCGGCGCGCACGACCTTGCGGTAGCGGGCGGCCTCGCGGTCCTGGAAGATGGCGCCCCACGTGAACGGCGGGATCTCGCGCATCGCGACGGTCTCGGGGAAGAGCACCGCCGAGTTGGTGTCGTAGCCGGGCGTGAAGTCGACGAGGCGCAGCGACACGAAGAGCTTGTTGCCGTAGTCGCCGGCCTCGAGGGCCGCGATGAACTCGGGCCAGATCGTCTCGACGACGAGCGCCTCGACGTGGCGGTCGAGCGAGCCGTTCTGCGTGTACATCGGGAAGACGACGAGGTGGCGGATGCCGTCGATGCGGTGACGCTGCGGCTGGAACTCGACGAGCGAGTCGAGGAAGTCGGGGACCTCGAGGCCCGCGGCCTGCCACTTGCGGAAGTCTGCCTGGAGCGCGGTGAGGTACGCGGCCTCGTGCGGGAAGCGCGGCGCGAGCGCGGCGACCGACTCGACGATGGCGTCGACGAGGGCGGATGCCTCGGCCTTGTCGGCCTCGACGGGGACGGAGCCGTCCTTCACCTGGAGCGACTGGAGCTTCGTCGCGGACTCCTTGAGGCGGAGCCAGGACGGGTCGTTCTCGACGCCGTCGGCGAGGGCGATCTGCTCGGGCGTGACGTCCTCGAGGACCTCGGGTTCGCCGACGATGGGGTCGATCGTGATGTTCGACATTGTGAACCTCCGTTCCTCGTTGAGGGATCAGATACTGCTGATGGGTGATGGCGTGCGGCATGAATCGCCGCACAACTCAAGGCTACGAGGCATCCGCTCGCGATTGATTGCGTCCCGACGCGGGAATGCTGCGTTCGGGCTCGATCCGGCGATCGAGATCGCCAAGTCGGCGCAACGGCCGCAGCCGAGCAATCATGAGAATACCTCAGCGCCTGCCCCGACCGCCCTCGGTGCCTGCACGCCTCCGGACCCGCGCCGGAACCGACCGCAGGTCCGGTGGGCGTCCTGATGTCGGGGGTCCCGCCGATCCGTAATTTGAGGATCGTTCAGATCCCCGTCAACCCCCGACAGAACAGGAGAGGACCATGAACATCAAGAAGGGCGGAGCCGCTGCGATCGGCGCCGCCGTGATCATCATCTCGATCAGCGGGTGCGCCGGAGTGCGTTCGCAGGTCGAGCAGGGCTCGGGCGCCGCGAGCATCACCTCGCTGCAGACCCAGCAGGACAGCGCCCGTCGCGAGGCCGCCCTGCAGCGGACCGCCGCCCACGGCGGCGTGCAGCAGCGCGCGACCACCTCGCTCGAGGCGCAGCAGGACGCCGCTCGTGCGGAATCCGCACAGCAGCGGGCCGCTCGTACCGAGAAGGGCGAACAGGCCGTGCAGCAGTCGTTCGACTCGCGCGCCTTCGACGCGGTGAGCCTGCAGCAGCAGGCGATCCGCGAACGCCTCGGAGAGCGTCGCGTCACGGTCTCGATCCCCGAACTCATGCGTCAGCAGAAGCAGGCCGAATCGGTCGGCGAGGCCGGCACGAACGCCGCCGACCAGCAGGGGCAGCGCCTCGCGCAGTACGCCGAGCAGTTCACCGCCCACGAGAACGCGACCCCGGTGCCCACCCCGTCGCCGCGACCGATCTCACCGCGCAATCGATGAGCCGCGACCGAGAGCGGGGCTCGTGCCTGACCGGCCGACCCCGCTCTCGTGCTGCGCTGAGGCAGCGGTGCTGATCGCACGATGCGTTCGTGGAGACGGGGCATAGCCGACCCATAGCCTTCACCCGTATCGTCGAGGCTCGGGTCGCATGCCGTCGGCCCGCGGGGCTCGCTCCCGAGCACCCGTCGTGAACGATCCGAATCGAGTCGCCCGCATGACCACTGCCCGTCCGTCCGCCCCCATTGCGCTGATCCTGCCCACGATCGCGCTCGCCGGCTCGGTGGTCGTCACCGTGATCGGCGCCCTCTCCACGAACTCGGCGACCGCGACCCTGAACGCCGCGCTCACGAGCCAGACCGGCACCGCGGCCGACGTCTACGGCAGCCAGTCGGCGATCGTCGCCTCGAGCGGCCTCGTCACCGCCGGAATCGTCGGAATCGTCGTGTCGCTCGCCCTCTTCGGTGCGCTGATCGGCTTCGGCGCCCTCTCCAAGCCCGCGGCCGAAGCGCCGGCCGACGAGGTCGAGTCGATCGACGACGACGAGTTCGACGCCGAGCCGGTCGCGGCGCCGGTGCTCGACGAGGCGACGGCCGCCGAGCCGGTCGCCGCCGCGCCCGCCACCGACGATGACGCCGCCGCCGAGCCGGTCGCCGCCGGGGCATCCGCACCGGCCGAGGCGCGCGACGCCGGAGACGAGCCCGCGCGAGCCTGACCGCTCCCTCCGTCGAAGGGCCCCCGCACGCCGCGCGTGCCGGGGCCCTTCGCGTTCAGAGGCTCTTCGCCATGTGCAGCGACGCCGCCTCGAAGCCGAGGCTCTCGTACAGCTCGATCGCGGGCAGGTTGTAGGCGAAGACGTTGAGGCCGAGCGTCGGCGAGCCGTGCTCGCGCGCCACCTCTTCGGCGTGCTGCATGGCGGCACGCCCCAGGCCGCGCCGGCGGAAGGGCTCGCGCACGTGCACGTCCCACACCCACCAGGCGTCGCCGCCCTCGGCCCACGGGCCGAGCCAGAGCCAGCCGGCATCCTCGCCGTCGACGAAGATCGCGAGCAGCACATGACCTGGCTTCATCTCGCCGTCGGCGAAGAAGCGATTCGTCGACGCCTCGACGGCCGCCTTCGCCTCCGACGGGGTGTCGCCGGCGCGCAGCCGCGCCGCCTCGTAGTAGGCCATCGACTCGGGCAGCCACATGCGCAGGTCGTCGCCCGTGATCGGGCGGAATTCGACGACCTGGTCGCCGTCTGCTGCTGGCTCGGTCTCGGTGATCGCTTCGCTCATCGCTCCATCGTGGCCGATGCCCCGCCGAGAGGGAAGGGCCGCGGTAGCGTACCGGCATGACGGATGCCTCGCCCGCGGCCCAGGGCGCCGACGCCGTGCGCGCCGCGCTCGCAGAGGCGGCCGACCCCGACCGGCTACCGCAGCTCGCACGGTTCTTCAAGACCGGCCCCGGAGGCTACGCCGAAGGCGATCGCTTCATCGGGGTGACGGTGCCCGAGACCCGCGCGGTCGTGCGCCGCTTCACCGAGCTGCCCCCCGCCGAGGTCGATGAGCTCCTCGACAGCCCCGTCCACGAGCACCGCCTCGCGGCACTGCTCGTCATGGTCGCGCAGTTCGGCCGCGCGAGCCGCACGCGCACGCGCGACGAGGCGGCTCGGCTGCGACTGCACGACGCCTACCTCGCGGCGGTGCGACGCGGTCGCGTCGACAACTGGGATCTCGTCGACAGCTCGGCCGAGGTGCTCGTCGGCGAGGTGCTCTTCACGAGCGCCCCCGTCGAGCAGGTCGAACCTGCGCTCGTCGTCGAGCTCGCGGCATCCCCTTCGGTGTGGCCGCGCCGCGTCGCGGTGCTCGCGACGTTCGCGGCGACGAAGGCGGGCGATGCCCGCCCGGCGCTCGCGATCTCCGAGCGGCTGCTCGACGATCGCCACGACCTCATCCACAAGGCGGTCGGCTGGATGCTGCGCGAGGCGGGCAAACGGGTGGACCGGGACGAACTCACCCGGTTCCTCGACGAGCACGCGGCCCGGATGCCGCGCACGATGCTCTCGTACGCGACCGAGCACCTGACGCCCGACGAGCGGACGGCCTACCGCGCGATGCGCTGACCTCGCGGATCCCCGCCGGGTCGTGCCTCTGGCGGGTCGCCGCGAGCGGGTGCAGTCTGGAACCCACGAGACGAGGGGGTTCTCACATGCAGGTCGACATCATCCACCACGAGCCGCCCTATCGGGTCGGGGTCTTCATCGGCAGCCTCGCGAGCGACTCGATCAACCGCACGCTCGCGAAGGCGCTCATGCGAATCGCGCCCGAGGAGTTCGCGTTCGACGAGATCGTCTACCGCGACCTCCCGCTCTACAGTCGCGACTACGACCCCGACTATCCGCAGGTCGCGCGCGACTACAAGGCCGCGATCCAGGCGTCGGATGCGCTGCTGTTCGTCACGCCCGAGTACAACCGCTCGGTGCCGGGCCCGCTCAAGAACGCGATCGACTGGGCGAGCCGCCCCTGGGGCGAGAACGCGCTGACCGGGCGGCCGTCGGCCGTCATCGGCGCCTCGCCGGGGGCGCTCGGCACGGCGGTCGCCCAGCAGAGCCTGCGCAGCATCCTGAGCTTCTGCAACGCGCCGCAGATGAACGCGCCGGAGGCGTACATCCACGTGACGCCCGGGCTCATCACCCCCGACGGCGAGGTGACGGTCGAGAGCACCGAGGAGTTCCTGCGGATGTTCATGCGGCGCTTCCTCGAGTTCACGACGCGCGTGCTCACGGTGCTGCCGCGGCCCGACTGACGCGACGGGCGGGTCGGGCCGCGCGGGCGGAGTCGGCTAGAGCCCGTGCTCGTCGAGCCAGCGGCGGAGGGCTGCGCCGACCTCGTCGGCCCGTTCGACGCTCGGCAGGTGCGCGGTGCCCGCGACGCGGATCCCGGTCGCGTGCGGCACGGACTCGACGATCGCCTCGTACTGCACGGCGAAGGGCGTGAGATCGTGCTCGCCCACGATCGCGAGGGTCGGCACGGCGATCTCGCCGAGGCGCTCGGCAGCGGGCGGGTCGAGCGGCACCTGCTCGCCGTCGTCGGCCACGTGCGCGATGTTCGGCTCGGCGAGCTCGTGCGCCCGGGCGAGGAACGCCGGGTCGAGGTCCGACTCGCCTCGCCCGGTGCCGACGGCGAACAGTGCCGTCTCGAGCCGGATGTACCCGGCCGGGTCGGTCAGCGGGTCGATCGCATCGACCGCGTCCATGCGATGCTGCTCGTCGGGCGTCGGCGCCACGTCGGGGTGGCCGCCGATGCGCGCGCCGATCGTGACGAGGCCGGCGACGCGGTCGGGAGCCGCGAGCGCGACGTCGATCGCGAGCGCCCCTCCGCGACTCGCACCGACGACGGTCGCCCGCTCGATGCCGAGGTGGTCGAGCAGCGCGATCGCGTCGTCGTGGTTGGCGAACGGCACCGAGAAGTCGTGGCTCGTGCCGCCGAACCCGCGCGGGTCGTAGCGCACCACGAAGTGCTGCGCGGCGAGGGCCTCGGCCTGCTCGTCCCACATGCGCAGGGTCGCGATGCCGGCCGGGATCAGCAGCAGGGCGGGGTCGGAGACGGCGCCGGCCGTCTCGTAGCGGAGTCCGGCGCCGGGGAGTTCGAGAACGGGCATCCCATGATGCTAGGGCTCAGGGCGTCGCCCCGGCGAACGGGCGCCGGGGGCGCAACGGCGTCGACCCCGCTCAGTCGTCCTTCTTCCCCTTGCCCTTGTCGTCCTTGTCGCCGTCGTTGCGGTTGCCGCCGCTGTTGCCGGGCCCGCTGTTGTCGTCGTCGGCCTCGGTCGGCGTCGGCGTCGGCGTCGGCGTCGCGGTCTCGCTCGGCGTGCTCGAGCCGGCCGGCGTCGTCGGCGTCGGACCGATGTCCGCTTCGCCGCCCGTGGTCACCGCACCGATGACCGCGTGCGTGATCAGCACGATCGCGACGGCGGCGATCGCGAGGGCGGCCACGACGAGGGCCGGTCGACGCCGACGCGAGCGACGATCGCCCTCGGGGGCATCGCGTTCGTCGGCCGGCATGGCCACGGTGGCCCCGGTGGCTCCGTACGCGCCGGACATGCCGGCAGCCGTCGCGCCGGCCGCCGCCGAGCCGACCGCGACCGGCAGCACCCGCGTCGGACCCGTCGCCGTGCCGCCGGCGCCGTCCGACGTGTCGAGGCGTCCGGCGGCGACGGCGACCTCGAGCGCCGAGGGTCGCGCCTCGGGCTCGCGCGCGGTCATCGCGCTGAGCAGCGCGACCCAGTCGGCGCCGAGCGCCTCGGGGATCTCGGGGTCGCGGACGAGCCTGGCGCCCGCCGCCTCGGCCGCGGGGCCGGGGAACGCGGTGCGGCCCGTGCGCGCCTCGAGCGCGAGCAGCCCGAGCGAGTACACGTCGGAGGCCGGGCCGGCCGGCGTGCCCCCGACCTGCTCGGGGCTGACGTATCCGGGGGTCCCGACGAGCAGCCCGGTGCGGGTGAGCCGGGCGTCGTCGATGAGCCGGGCGATGCCGAAGTCCGCGAGCTTCGCGTTCCACGTGCGCGCGGGCAGGTGAGCCGGTTCGAGCAGCACGTTCGCGGGCTTCACGTCGCGGTGCACGATGCCGCGGTCGTGGATGACGTGCAGGGCTTCGCCGAGGTCGGCGAGCATCCCGGCCGCGTCGGCCGCGTCGAGCGGCCCGTGCCGAAGCGCCTCGCGGAGGTCGCGTCCCTCGACGAGCTCCATCACGAGGTATTCGCGCCCGGTCGCGGGGTCGCGGGCGGCGTCGTACAGGCGGACGAGCGCTCGGTGCTGGAGGCTCGCCAGCAGCGCGACCTCCGAACGCCGTCTCGCGGCGTCGTCGATGCCCTCCGCGGCCTCGGCGAACAGCTTGACCGCGACGGCGCGGCCGAGCGACTCGTCGTGGGCGCGGTAGACGCTCGCCATGCCGCCTCGGCCGATGAGCGCCTCGAGCCGGTAGCGCCCGCCGAGCACCGCCCCGATGAACGGGTCGGCGCCGGGATGGTGCGTGCTCGTCACGTCTTCGAGCGTATCCCGCTCGCCTGCGTCATGACTGGGGGTTGCGGTCGGCGCGAGTCAGCCGAAGATCATCGGCAGGTCGCCGTCGTCGTCGCCGAGTTCGAGGTCGACGAGCACCGGGACGTGGTCGCTCGGGGCGTCGCCCTTGCGCTCGTTGCGGTGGATCGACGCGCCGGTCACGGCGTCGGCGAACGCCTTCGAGCCGAGGATGAAGTCGATGCGCATGCCCTCGTTGCGCGGGAACCGCAGCTGCTTGTAGTCCCAGTAGGTGAAGAGCCCTTCGGGCACATGCGGCCGCACCACGTCGGAGAGCCCCGCGCCCTCGAGCGCGAAGAACGCGGCCCGCTCTTCGGGCGACACGTGGGTGGTCTGGCCGACGACGACGGTCGGGTCGCCGTTGTCGACGTCGAACGGCGCCACGTTGAAGTCGCCCATGAGCGCGAACGGACGCTCGGGGTGGGCCGTCGTCTCGGCGCGGGTGTACTCGGTGAGCGCGGCGTACCAGTCGAGCTTGTAGGTGAGGTGCGGGTCGCCGAGCGCGCGGCCGTTCGGCACGTAGAGGCTCCAGAGCCGCACATCGTCGACGGTGGCGCCGATCGCCCGTGCCTCTTTCGGCAGGTCGGGCCCGTCGTGGCCCTTCAGGAAGCCCGGCATGCCGGGGAACTCGATCTCGACGTCGCGGATCGGCGTGCGACTCGCGATCGCGACCCCGTTCCACTGGTTGAGCCCGTGCAGCGCGAGCTCGTAGCCGGCCTGCTCGAACGCCTCGTGCGGGAACTGCTCGGGCTTGCACTTGATCTCCTGCATGGCCAGCACGTCGACGTCTTCGCGCACCATCCAGTCGACGACACGGCCGACGCGGGTGCGGATCGAGTTGACGTTCCAGGTGGCGATGCGCATGGGTTCCAGCGTAGGTCAGGCCGGCGACACCACGAGCCGCGTCAGTCGCCGCTGCGCGCGAGCACCGGCACCACGATCCAGACCGCCGCGACGGCGATGAGCGCGACGGCGATCGCGATGAAGCCGGCCTCGCGGCTGACCGCGACGTCGAAGATGAGCCCGGCGACGCCGACCGCGAGCAGCGACACGACGCCGAGCAGCACGAACAGGATCCGGTTTCCCGTGCGCACGAGGCGATCCTTCTGGCGGCGCCCGTAGAGCATGCGGTGCAGGATCACGGGTGCGAGCCCGAGCACCGTGGCGAGGCCGGCGAGCCCGACGAGCGTCAGGTAGAGCACGAGCTCGTACTCGTCGAGGTCGGCGAAGCGGGGCTGGAAGGCGGCCGCCAGCAGGAAGCCCGAGATGAGCTGCGTGCCCGTCAGCACGGAGCGCAGCTCCTGCAGGATGTCCGCCCAGTTGCGGTCGAGGCGCTCGGTCGGCGTCTCGTTCCGCGCGGCGGAGGTGTCGGTGGCCATACGCGATCGTATCGCCGCGGCATCCGGTCGGTTCAGGCCCTTGCCCGCGACCCGCCCGCTATGGCAGGGCCGGTGAACTGCCAGAATGGTTGCGCCGCCACCCGGCGGCAGCGGAGTCCGATGGGGGAGCGTCCATGGCTGCAGGTTTCAGCGTCGAGGGCGTCGACGGGCTGCCCGAGATCTCGAAGGGCGACGACCTCGCCGCGCTCATCGCGTCGGCGACCGAGCTCGCCGACGGCGACATCCTCGTCGTGACGTCGAAGATCGTCTCGAAGGCCGAGGGGCGCGTCGTCGAGGCATCCGACCGCGAAGCCGCGATCACCGCCGAGACCGTGCGCGTCGTCGCGACGCGCGAGTACGACGGCGGCATCACCCGCATCGTCGAGAACCGGCAGGGCATCGTGGGTGCCGCCGCCGGGGTCGACGCCTCGAACGCGCCCGACGGCACCGTGCTGCTGCTGCCCGTCGATCCCGACGCCTCCGCACGCGATCTCGCGACCGGCCTGCGCGCGCTCACCGGGCACCGCGTGGGTGTCATCCTCTCCGACACGCTCGGCCGGCCCTGGCGCGAGGGGCAGACCGACCTCGCGATCGGCGCGGCCGGCGTGCACGTCTTCGACGACCTGCGGGGCGGCACGGATGCCTCGGGCAAGCCCCTCTCCGTGACGATGCCGTGCGTGGCCGACGAGATCGCCGGCGCCGCCGAGCTCGTGAAGGGCAAGTCGTCGGGGGTGCCGGTCGCCATCGTCCGAGGGCTCGACCGCTACGTCGGCGACCTCGACCTGCCCGGTGCGCGCTCGATCCAGCGGCCGAGCGAGCGCGACCTGTTCCGGCAGGGCGCCGACGAGGCGTACGACGAGGGGTACCGGGCCGGGTTCGACGAGGCCCAGGCCGAGGGGTCGCTCCGCTCCACCTCGGAGGACTTCGGGTAGGCCGCCGCCCCACCGGCGCACTGGCTTCGGCTTTTGGATCCAAACCCTGTGCCCGCTGCCGGTTCTTCCGATACATTCGGTTGCCATGAGCGAACTCACCGCCCCGACGGGCCGGACCCCGGGCTCCGGGCTCGACGCCGACGCCCTGCAGCAGCTCGCCGGCAAGCACCAGACGGGCTATCGCTCGGTCGGCGTGATGGTCTACGACATCCTGCGCGATGCGATCCTCAACGGCACGCTGCCGCCGGGGCAGAAGCTGCGGCAGGAGACGCTGGCCGAGTCGATCGGCGTCTCGCGACTGCCGGTGCGCTCGGCGCTCATCCAGCTCGAGGCCGACGGGCTCGTCGAGTTCCACGAGCGGCGGGGCGCCGTGGTGAAGTCGCTCTCGGCCGACGTCGCGCGCGAGGTGTACGACATCCGTACACTCCTCGAGGTCGAGGCGCTGCGTCGCTCGATGGCCGAGATGACCCCTGAGCGCCTCGAGCGGCTGCGTGCGCTCGGACGCACCGCCGACGCCGAGGAGGAGGGCGCCGACTTCGTCGACGCGCGCACCGAGTTCTACGCCGAGCTCTACGACGCCGCCCGCCGGCCCGTGCACTGGGAGATGATCGAGCAGCTGCGCCTCAAGGTCGGCCGGTACGTGCTCGGCTGGCGTCTCGTCGACGGCGCGGAGCACGGGCACTCGCATGAGGAGCTCATCGCGGCCGTCGAGGGCGGCGACGTCGAGCACGCCGTCGGCGTGCTGCGCTCCCACCTCGAGCACGTGCGCGACGCGGTGCTCGAGCTGCTCGACCGCGAATCGGCCCCGGTGCCCGCGCGCCGCTGACGCGGACGGCGCGAGTGCGAGGCATCCGCGTGCTCTTGCTTTTTGGATCCAGTATCCGAAACAATGATTCACGACGCACACGAGGAAATGCCACGGCGTGACGCCGCCCGGTCGACCCGCGAGAGGATGGAGGAGTGTCAGTGCACATCGGCTACGCCGCCATGCTCGAGCAGTTCCCTCCCGCTGAGGCGGTCGCGCTCGCCGCGCTCGCCGAGCAGCACGGGTTCACCGGGGTCATGGCGACCGACCACTTCCAGCCCTGGACGCCTCGCCTGGGGCAGGCCTCGCACGTCTGGAGCGTGCTCGGCGCGCTCGGCGAACGCACCCGCGGCGACTTCGGTCCGGGTGTGACGACGCCGACCTTCCGCACCCACCCCGCGGTCGTCGCCCAGGCCAGCGCGACGCTCGCCTCGATGTACCCCGGCCGGCACTGGCTCGGCATCGGCTCGGGCGAGGCGCTCAACGAGCACGTCGTCGGCCAGTACTGGCCCGAGGCGCCCGACCGCATCAACCGCATGTTCGAGGCCGTCGAGCTCATCAGGAAGCTGTTCACCGCCTCGATCGCCGGCCGCGACGTGCGCCACGCCGGCCCGAGCTTCAAGCTCGAGACGACCCGGCTCTGGACGATGCCGCCGGTCGCCCCCGAGATCTACGTCGCGACCGCCGGGCCCGTCACCGCGCGCCGTGCCGGCCGCGTCGCCGACGGGCTCATCACGACGACCGGGCCGATGGACCGGCTCGAGGCGCTGCTCGCGCGCTTCGCCGACGGTGCGCGCGACGGCGGCCGCGACGTGCGGCGCATGCCGAAGATCCTGCAGCTGCACCTGTCGTGGGCCTCGACCGATGGCGACGCGATGCGCAACGCGCTCACCGAATGGCCGATCGCGGGCATGCGGTTCGGGCGCAGCGACATCCGTTCGCCGTTCGAGTTCGAGCAGCTCGCGCGCACGGTGCGCCCCGAGGACTTCGAGGGCCGTATGGTCGTGTCGGCCGACCCCGACCGGCACCGGGCCGAGATCCAGCGGTACCTCGACCTCGGCTTCGATCGCATCTACCTGCACAACGTCGGGCGCAACCAGGCCGAATGGCTCGAGGTCTTCGGCCGCGAGGTGCTTCCGGGGCTGCGCGCATGAGCGGCGCCGGCATGGATGCCTCGGCCGAGTCGCTCCCGTCGGCCGGGCCGACCGCGCAGGCGCGATCGGCCGACTGGACCGTCGTCGTCCCCGTCAAGGCGTTCGCCGCGGCGAAGACCCGGCTCGGGCCCGTCGTACCCGCCGAGGCGCGTGCCGCCCTCGCCAGGGCGTTCGCGCTCGACACGATCGCGGCGGCACGCGCCGCTCGCAACGTCGGTCGCATCGTCGTCGTCACCGGCGAGGTCGACCTCGGGTCGCCGCTGCCCGAGGGCGTCGAACTCGTGCGCGAACCGCAATCGGCACCGGCCGAAGGCCACGCCCCACCGGACGGCGCCCAGGCGGGCTCGCCCGCCCGCCCCGCCCCGACCGGGCTGACCGCCGCGATCGACGCGGGGGTCGACCACGCCCGCACCCACGGGCTCGCACCGGTCGCGGTGCTGCTCGGCGACCTGCCCTCCCTCCGCACGAGCGAGCTCGAGTTCGCGCTCGAGGCCGCCGCCAGGCATCCACTCGCCTTCGTCGCCGACGCCGACGGAACCGGCACGACCCTCGCGACCGCCGCGGAGGGCGTGCCCATGCGCCCCGCGTTCGGCGAGCAGTCGGCGGCACGGCATCGCGAGGCCGGCTTCGCCGACCTCGCGGGCAGCGCCCCCTTCGCGAGCCTCCGCCGCGACGTCGACACCGTCGAGGCGCTCGAGCGCGCCCTGCAGCTCGGCGTCGGCGGGCGCACGGCCGAAGCGGTCGCCGCGCTCGCCGAGGGATCGCTGCCGCACACCGGGTTTCGACCGGCTCAACCAGCAGAAAGAAGGAGCACGACATGACCCTCACCCTCGGATACAAGGCCAGCGCCGAGCAGTTCGACCCGCGCGAGCTCGTCGAGATCGCCGTCGCCGCCGAAGGGCACGGCATGGAGTCGGTGTTCACGAGCGACCACTTCCAGCCGTGGCGCCACACCGGCGGGCACGCGCCGTTCTCGCTCGCGTGGATGGCCGCGGTCGGCGAGCGCACCTCGACCGTGAAGATCGGCACGAGCGTGATGACGCCGACGTTCCGCTACAACCCGGCGGTGCTCGCCCAGGCGTTCGCGTCGCTCGGCGTGCTCTACCCCGACCGCATCATCGCGGGCTTCGGCTCGGGCGAGGCGCTCAACGAGATCGCGACCGGCTTCCGCGGCGCGGGCGAGCAGGACTGGCCCGAGTTCCGCGAGCGCTACGCCCGGCTCCGCGAGTCGGTGCGCCTCATGCGCGCGCTCTGGAAGGACGAGGGGCAGGTCAGCTTCGAGGGCGAGTACTACTCGACGCACGACGCCTCCATCTACGACCGGCCGGATGTCGCGGTGCCGGTGTACATCGCGGCAGGCGGACCGCAGGTCGCGAAGTACGCCGGGCGTGCCGGCGACGGCTTCATCTGCACGTCGGGCAAGGGCGCCGAGCTCTACGTCGACCAGCTCATGCCGGCGGTTCGCGAGGGCCTCGCGGCGCGCGACGACGGTCGCACCTTCGACGAGTACGACCGCATGATCGAGATCAAGCTCTCGTACGAGGAGGACCTCGACACCGCGCTCGACAACACCCGGTTCTGGTCGCCGCTGTCGCTCTCGAAGGAGCAGAAGCACGACATCACCGACCCGGTCGAGATGGAGCGCGCCGCCGATGCGCTGCCGATCGACGTGATCGCCAAGCGCTGGATCGTGGGCACCGACCCCGACCGGGTGACCGAGCAGATCGGGCAGTACATCGACTGGGGCTTCAACCACCTCGTGTTCCACGCGCCCGGGCACGACCAGCGCCGCTTCCTCGAGCTGTTCGAGCGCGACCTGGCGCCGCGGCTGCGGGCGCGCGGCTGAGGCGGGCTGCGCGGGCCCGCCCGCCGGTCGACACGTCGGAGGATTCGCTCGTTCAGCGCTGAGTTGAGCGGCTCGCGGCAGATTCTCCGACATTTCGGCCGGGGCGAGCTCAGCTGATCGGCAGACGCTTCGGCGTGAAGGTGGGCTCAGTCGGCTGGGCGCCGCGCCGGGGCAGCCTGGCGGCGGAGTTGAGATAGAGGAACGCGAGCACGCCGAACTCGACCAGGCTGAAGACGCTGACGACCAGGGCGGTCCTGGGGGCGGTCGGGCCTGAGAGTTCGAACACGAGACCCAGCAGGGAGGAGACGGTGACCACGGCGAACAACACGCCGAGGTTTCGCGAGAGTGTCCGTCGCGCGGTCATTTGCCACCACGGTCGAGGGGGCGCGATGGGCTCGCCGCGGCCACGGAAGATGCGGGCGCCGTAGAGCACGGCGACGATCGTCCAGACGGTACTGACCGTCATGAACCAGGCATCGCTCATTCCGATCGCTGTCGCGGCCGGTGCCGGAATCGGCAGCAGGTACGCGGCGACGACATACACGAGCTTCCAGCCCCAGTGGGTGATCCTGAGATCGAGGATTCGGCGCAACGGTGCTCCCTGCAGTGCGGTGGAGCAACGATAGCGTGCCTTCGGCTGAACGACGTGCAGGAATCCCTCGCATGAGCAGCCACCCACCGCCGCCCTACTCCGTTCAGCCGGGTTGGTAGGCGGACCCCATCGCGGGCGACATGCTGCGTTGGTGGGGTGGGTCGGAGTGGTCGGAAACCGAGTTCAAGCTCGCTCGCCCGGTGATCCCGGCCCTGACGACACAAGTTCGACGGGATCTCCGGCTCGGCCCATTCGGCCGGATCGGTTCGCTGTTCAACATTGCCATGTGCGGAGTGCTCGTCGTCGGCGGACTCGTGAACGCCCTGACGGCGCACCCGTTCGGATGGGGTCTGATGGCCGCCGGGATCGGGCTCGAGCTCGTCTTCATCGCCGTGGCGATCGTGGTTCGTCGGGTCACGTGCCTTAGCGCCTCACGAGGGCGATCTGGGGTCGACGAGTCCGAGCGGCGCTGAATCAGCACGAACCGCAGCGATGAGTCCGCTGACGAGCCCCCGCGCTCACCCCGCCGGCTCGACCACCAGCCCCGTGCCGCCGCCGCGGCGCACGGGTTCGGCTGCCGCCGTCATGAGCCCGTCGGCGTCGACCTCGATCGCCGCGACGGCGCCGATCTCGGCCGAGGTCGAGAACGTGTGCCCGTACTCGGCGAGCGCCGCCTCGTAGGCCGCCCGGAACGCCGGCTCCGCCGCGACCGCCGCGGTGTTGCGCTGCGAGGCGCGCGGGGCTGCGACCGCCTCGGGCAGGGTCATGCCGAGGTCGATGCGGTTCACGAGCACCTGCGCGACGGTCGTGATGATCGTCGACCCGCCGGGCGAACCGACGACGTAGCGCACCTCCCCGCCGTCGAGCACGATCGTCGGCGACATCGACGAACGCGGGCGCTTGCCCGGTTCGACGATGTTCGGGTCGGCCGGACTCGGCACGAAGCTGAAGTCGGTGAGCTCGTTGTTGAGCAGGAACCCGCGCCCGGGCACCGTCATGCCCGAGCCACCGGTCTGCTCGATCGTGAGCGTGTACGCCACCGCGTTGCCCCACTGGTCGACGACCGAGAGGTGCGTGGTCGAGATGTTCTCGGTGTCGAGCGGCTCGTCGAGCGCGGCCGTCGCGCAACCGGCCGCATCGAGCGGTGCAGGGGGAACGGGCTTCACCGACGCGGCATCCGGGTCGATCACGCAGGCCCGCGCGTCGGCGAACGACTGGTTCAGCAGCGTCTCGGTCGGCACGTCGACGAAGGCGGTGTCGCCGACGTAGGCGTTGCGGTCGGCGAAGGCGTGCGCCGTGGCCTCGAGGTACAGGTGCAGCGCCTGCACGGGGTCGGCGCCCGCGAGATCGAAGTTCTCGAGGATGTTCAGCGACTCGCCGACGGTCGTGCCGCCCGACGACGAGGGGGCCATGCCGTAGACGTCGAGACCCCGGTACTCGACGTGCGTCGGCGCCTGCTCGAGCACCTCGTACTCGGCGAGGTCATCGGCGGTCAGATATCCCGGGTAGACCGGCAGGGTCGCATCGGGGGTGGTGGTCGGCGCCTGCGCGACGGCGGCCATCTCGTCGGCGAGTGCACCCTCGTAGAACACGTCGGTACCGCCGAGCGCGATCTGGCGCATGGTGCGTGCGAGGTCGAGGTTCTTGAAGACGCTGCCGACCTTCGGTGCGTCGCCACCCGGCAGGAAGAGCTCGGCCGTGGCGGGGAAGGCCGCGAACCTCGCCTGGTTGGCGAGCGTCTGGTCGCGGAACGTCTGGTCGACGACGAACCCCTTCGTCGCGAGCAGGATGGCCGGCTGGAGTGCGTCGCGCAGCGAAGTCGTGCCGAACTCGTCGAGCGCGGCCTCCCAGGTCGCGAGGGTGCCCGGCGTCCCGACGGAGAGCCCCGAAGAGACCGCGTCGGCGAACGCGTAGGGCGCGCCCGTCACCGGGTCGATGAAGGCGTCGCTCGGCATCGCGGCGGGTGCGGTCTCGCGACCGTCGATCGTCGACACCTCGCCGGTCTCGGCGTCGAAGTAGACGAGGTACCCGCCGCCGCCGATGCCGGCGCTGTACGGCTCGGTCACCCCGAGCGCGGCAGCGGTGGCCACTGCCGCGTCGACCGCGTTGCCTCCGTCGCGCAGCACCTCGAGGCCGACGGCGCTCGCCGAGGCATCCACCGACGAGACCGCACCGCCGAACCCGGTCGAGGTCGCCGGGGCCGGTGGTGCCGGCCGCCCGGTTACGGCGGTCCCCGCTGCGGCGGTGTCGGCCGTCGCAGCGGTCGGTGCGGCGAACGCCGCGAGCGAGAGCGCCGCGGCGATGGCGATGATGCTGCGGCCGGCCGCGAAGCGGCCGCGATCGACGTTGACCATGGGGACCCCCCGAAGTGGTGACATCTGCGCGTTCGCCCTCACGCTAGACCCGGGGCGCGGGGGCGGCAAGCCCCTTTGTGCCTTCGCGGGGTCAGTGCAGGCCGGGCCGGTTCACGCTCGGCGGGATCGCGCAGTAGTCGTAGTAGTACCGGGTCGGCACGGCCGGATCGCTCACGTCGACGATGACGGACGCACCGGAGTGCGGCAGCTCGTCGCCCGCGAGCGTCCACACCGAGAAGTGCCAGACGCCGCGCACCGTGTCGTCGAGCAGGTGTCGGCCGTCGACGACGAGCACCACGTCGTCGCCCTCGGCGCCTACCAGCGTGCGGGCACGGAAGGGGTCGACGAGTTCGGCCCGCAGGGTCGCCTCGTCGACCGTGCCGACACTGCTGCGCACGACGGTCGTGCCGTGCCGGTGGCCCGCCGTGCTCGCGTCGGTCGGGCCGGGTGCGAGGGCGAGGCGGGCGGCGACCGCCGCCGCCAGCTCATCCGCCAGGCGAGCGGATGCCTCGGGGTCGGCGCCGTCGACCGCGATGAGGCGGCGCCCGCGGCGGGCGTTGTGCAGGAACTCGTCGGCGATCCACTCGATCGTCGGCAGCGGGCCGACCTGCATCGGGCTCATGCGCCAAGGCTACGCCGGTCGTTCGCCGCATTGCTGTGCCGTGCCGTGCTCCTGCACGTGCAGCGGGGCCTCGCTCGACCCGGGCTGATGGTCGCCGAATTCGTGCGGTCGGAGATCCGGTAGCGGCGATGCAGCGGTCTCCGCCTCGGCGTGCTGAGGCGTGGTCGCTCCATGCGCGGTGTGGATTTGTGGATGTGTGGACGTGCGCGGTGTGGATTTGTGGATGTGTGGACGTGCGCGGTGTGGATTTGTGGACTTGTGGACGTGCGCGGTGTGGATTTGTGGACTTGTCGACATGCACTGCGGGAGGTGAGGCCCCGCCCTCGGCAGGTCCGGGTTCTGGGCTCGAGGCTTGAGGCTCCGTGCTCGACGCTCCGTGCCCCGTGCTCGACGCTCTGTGCTTCGTGATCTGTGCTCTGTGCCCCGTGCTCCGTGCTTCGTGCTCCGTGACCTGGGCTCCGGGAGCGTGGTCCGAACGCGTGTGCAGCGCGAGCTCGTGGGTTCAGCCGAGACCGGCGTGCGCGCCCGAGCCGGCAGCGACAGGCGTCGCAGCATGCGACGACCCCGGCGCCGCAGCATGCGACCCCGGCGCCGCGACGGCGATGAGCGGGCGGCCCGTGATCGGGTGCTCGACGACCTGCGCGCGCACCCCGTACACCCGCTCGACGAGCTCGGCGGTGAGCACCTCGCCCGGCGCGCCCGCCGCGACGACGCGACCGTCGGCGAGCACGATCACGTGGTCGGCGTACGCGGCGGCGTGCGAGAGGTCGTGCAGCGCCGTGACGACCGTGAGTCCCTCACGGGCGAGTCCGGCGAGCAGCTCGAGGGCGGTGAGCTGCGCCGAGAGGTCGAGGTGGTTCGTCGGCTCGTCGACGAGCAGCAGCTCGGGCTGCTGCGCGAGCGCGCGCGCGAGCACGACCCGCTGACGCTCGCCGCCCGAGAGCTCGGCGACGGAGCGCCCCGCGAACGCGGTCGCGCCGACCGCGTCGAGGGCCCGCGCCGCGATCTCCCGGTCGCCGGCGCCGACGGCGGCGAACGCACCGAGGTGCGGCGTTCGTCCGAGCAGCACGGATGCCTCGACGTCGAGCTGCGCGTCGACCTCGCCCTGCTGCTCGGCGAGGGCGACGAGCCGCGCCCGCTCGCGGCGGCGCATGCCGGGCAGCGAACGGCCGTCGAGGGCGAGGTCGCCCGCCGTCGCGCGTTCGACCGCGGCGACGAGGTGCAGGAGCGTCGACTTGCCCGCGCCGTTCGGCCCGACGAGCGCCGTGAGCGCGCCGCCCGGGAGCGTCGCGTCGATGCTGTCGATGATGGTGCGCCCGGCGCGGTCGAAGTGCACGCGGGACAGGTCGAGGCTCATGTCGTGCTCCTTCTGCGCAGCAGCAGCCAGGCGAACACCGGGCCGCCGATCAGGGCGGTGAGGATGCCGACCGGCAGCTCCCGCGGGTCGAACATGGTGCGGGCCGCCGTGTCGGCCCACACGAGGAAGATCGCGCCGGCCAGCATCGACAGCGGCAGCAGCGCCCGGTGGCCAGGGCCGACGACGAGGCGCACGGCGTGCGGCAGCACGAGCCCGACGAAGCCGATCGAGCCGCTCACCGCGACGAGCGCACCCGTGAGCATGGCGGTGCCGCCGAGCAGCAGCACCCGGCTGCGTGCGACGTTCACGCCGAGCGCGGCCGCGCCCGTCTCGCCGACCGCGAAGGCGTCGAGCGTGCGCGCGCTCGCGACGAGCGGCACGCCGACGACGACGAGGGCGACGCCCGAGATCGCGACCGACGTCCAGTCGGTGCCCGCGAGCGAGCCGAGCAGCCAGTTCAGGATCTCGCGGTAGCTGTCGTTCGTCGCGCTCCAGAAGATGACGAGGCTCGTGATCGCGCCGAACACGCTCGTCACCGCGACGCCGGCGAGCACGGTCGCCGTCGGCGAGAGCCGGGCGCCCGCCGAGCCGCCGGCGCGGCCGGCCCGGCCGGCCCCGAGCGCGAGTCCGAGGGTCGCGAGCAGTGCGACGATCGCGCCGGCGAAGGCGGCGAGCGGCAGCATGAGCGACCAGCCGAGCACGAGCACGACGACCGCGCCCACCGAGGCGCCCGACGAGAGGCCGAGCAGGTACGGGTCGGCGAGCGGGTTGCGGGTGAGCGCCTGCATGACGGCGCCGCAGAGGGCGAGGCCCGCGCCCACCGCGGCGGCGGTGAGCACGCGAGGCATGCGCAGCTGCCAGACGATGCCGTCGCGCAGCGGTGACAGCGTCGACTCGCCGAACCCGAGGTGGGCGCCGACGCTCGCGAGCACGTCAGCCGGCGACAGCGCCGCCGGGCCGATCGTGACCGCGACCACGATCGACACCACCAGCAGCGCCGCGAGCCCGGCGCCCCAGAGGAGGGTGCGAGACGCGCCGCCCCATCGAGTTGCCGAGTTCTGCGCTTCCCGAGCGGGGGAAGGACGGCTTTCGGCGACTCGACGATCGGTGCCGCGGGTGGCAGGCGCGGACATCAGCCCTCCAAAGCGTCCAGCTGGTCGACGATCGAGGCGACGGCGTCGACGTTGCGCACGCCCGCCTCGGTCGCGGGGAAGTCGACGACGACGTACCGCTCGCCCTGCACCGCAGGAAGCGACGCGGTCGCCGGGTTCTGCTCGAGCGCGGCGATCTTCGCGTCGGCGGTGTTCCACGGCGCGTCGACGAGCACGATCACGTCGGGGTTCGCCTCGACCACGGCCTCCCACGACATGGCCGTCCACGTGTCGTGCACGTCGGCCGCGACGTTCTCGAGCCCCGAGGCATCCATGATCATCTGCGGTGCGCCGATGCCGGCGCCCACGAACGGCTGGTCGTCGCCCGACGAGTACCAGAGCGCGCTCAGCCCGTCCTGCGAGGGGGTGATCGCCTCGAGCGCCTCGCGCTGCGACGCGACGAGGTCGGCCGCGCGGTCGGGCACGCCGAAGATCGCCCCGGCCTCCTCGAACTCGCGGAACACCTCGTCGAAGGTGAGCGGGTCGGGCATGTAACCCTCGCCCTTGCAGGCGGCTGGGGCGACGTACGTCGCGACGCCGAGCGCGCCGAGGGCGTCGCGCTCGCCGGCGCCCTCGGCCGAGAGGTTCGACTCCCAGCCGGCGTAGACGAGGTCGGGCTCGACGGCGAGGGTCGCCTCCTGCGAGGGCACCTTGTCGCTCAGCACCTCGAGGCCGTCGGCCTGCGACGCGGATGCCTCGGGCACGGGCCCGTCGCTGAAGGCGGTGCCGACGATCTTGTCTTCGAGGCCGAGCGCGAGCATGAGCTCGAGCGTCGACGACTTGATGGTGACGACCCGCTCGGGGGCGGCGTCGAACGTGACCTCGGTGCCGCAGTTGTCGAGCGTGAGCGGGTAGGCGGATGCCTCGCCGCCGGCGCCGTTCGCGGCGTCGGCGGTGCTCTGCGAGGCGCCGGCGGGGCTCGCGCAACCGGCGAGCAGGGCGACGGCGGCGACGGCGGTGAGGGCGAGGGGCAGGCGGGCGTGGCGGTGCATGGGCAGAGTTCCTCCGGGATGGCGTGCAGGCGTGTCCGACGACGGTCGGCGACTCGCGGCCCAATCCCGGGCCACCACGACCGGGCAAGTCAGCCCGGTGGTCGCTTCGAAGCCTAACGCCGTGAGGACTTCGGAATCAATACTGGATTCTGGATCCAAAATGGGTCATGATGTCCTCGCGGGCCTCGATCGAGCATTCGATCAGGGCCGGGGCGACGGTTCGCCCGCCGTGTCCGGGTCCCGCGCAATGCCGCGTCGAGATCCGGGAGGACCCGCATGAAGAGCACCGAGGTCGAGTTCTACAGCGAAGGCGATCGCATCGCCGCGATCTGGCGGACGCCCGACGAGGTCGACGGCCCGCTGCGTGCGATCGTGCAGGGCCCCGGCTGGCTCGGCCTGAAAGACGCGAAGCTCTACGTGCGCTACCACGAGGCGCTCACCGCCGCCGGCTTCGGCGTGCTCGTCTTCGACTACCGCGGCTTCGGCGACTCGGCCGGCGACCGCGGCATCCTCTCGCCCGCCCGCCAGCTGCAGGACCTCGTGAACGCCGTCACCTACCTGACCACGCGCGACGATGTGGACGCCGACGCGATCGGTGCGTTCGGCACCGGCGGCACGGGCGGCGGCAACGCCGTGCTGCTCGCCGACGCCGACCCGCGCGTGAAGGCGGCCGTCAGCCAGGTCCCCGTCGCCGACGGCACCGACTGGCTGCACCGCATGCGGCAGGAGCACGAATGGCTGGCCTTCCTCGCCGGCCTCGAGGAGGACCGTCGGCTGCGCGTCGCGACCGGCGCCGGACGCCTCGTGCACCCCCGCGAGGAGATCATGGTGCCGACCCCCGAGCGCCGCGCCACGACCATCAAGGCCGACGTCGACGACAGGATCCCGAGCGCGATCCCGCTCTCGTGCGCCGACGAGATCCTCGCCTACCGGCCCATCGACGCGGCATCCCGCCTCGAGACCCCGCTCCTCGTGATCGGCGTCGAGGGCGACGCGACCACCCCGACCGATCACGCCGAGCGCCTCTACGCCGCGGCGAAGGGGCCGAAGCAGCTCATCATGCAGCGGCACACCACCCACTACGCGGCGTACGACCGCTACTGGACCGAGACCACCCCGCTGATCGTCGACTGGCTCGACCGCTACGTGCGGCCGAGCGACGTCGAGGTCCGCACCACCCGCTCGCCCGGCCAGGGCGAGACCGCAGAACGACTGGAGGCGCCCGTGGAGGCAACGCGTTCGGAGGTCGTGCGATGAGCATCGACCTGAGGATCTCCGGCGGCATCGTCGTCACCCCGTCGGGGCCCGTCGCCGCCGACCTGCTCGTCGACGACGGCCGCGTGGCCGGCATCGTCGGCGCCGACGTCGCGGCCCCGGCCGACCGCACGATCGACGCGACCGGCCGGCTCGTGCTGCCCGGCATGGTCGACGTGCACGTGCACACCCGCGAGCCCGGCTACGAGCACAAGGACGACATCCTCACGACCTCGCAGCAGGCCGCCGCGGGCGGTGTCACGACGATGTTCGGCATGCCGAACCTCAACCCGCCGACCGTCGACGTGACGACGCTGCGCGACGTGTTCGACCGCTACACCGCGAGCTCGATCGTCGACTGGAACCACAACCCGGCGCCGACGAAGTTCGACGACATCGTGCCGATGGCCGAGATGGGCATCTGCGCCTACAAGATCTACATGGTCGTCGACACGGGCCGCACCTACCCGCACCCGGCCGGCACCGGCATCCACGACCACGGCCACCTGCTGCAGATCATGGACCGCATCGCCACGACCGGCAAGCGCTTCATCGTGCACCCGCACGACCAGGCGCTCATGGACTACATCGAGGGCGAGGTGCTCGCCCGCGGCGAGAACACGCCGCAGGGCTACGCCTCGGCGTACGCCGCCCGCGAGGGCGTCATCTGGGACACGGCGATCGACGTCGTGCTGCGACTCGCCGAGGCATCCGGCTGCCCCGTGCACATCGCGCACATCCAGACGCGCCGCTCGATCGACGCGGTGCGCCGCGCGAAGGCCGCCGGCGTCGACGTGACGTGCGAGGTGAACCACTGGGCGCCGTTCCTCTCCACCTGGCACGACGTCGAGACCCTCGGGCCGTACGCGCTGAGCTACTGGGTGCCCGACGACAACCGCGCCGCCGTGTGGGAGGGCATGCGCGACGGCACGATCGACATCGCGAGCTCCGACCACGCGCCGCACACGCGCGAGGAGAAGGAGATCGGCTGGACCGAGATGTGGAGCGCCCACACCGGCACGCCGGGCATCCAGTACTACTACGAGCTCATGCTCGACGCCGTCAACCGGGGCGAGCTCACCCTCGAGCGCGCAGTCGACATGGTCGCCCGCATCCCCGCCGAGAAGTTCGGCCTCGCCGGCGTCAAGGGCTCGCTCGAGGTCGGCGCCGACGCCGACGTCGTGATCGCCGACCCGGCCCACGAGTGGACCATCACGAACGACGACGTGCTGTCGAAGATCGGCTGGACCCCGTACGACGGCCGCACCATCTCCGCCCGGATCGAGCGCACCCTCGTGCGCGGCCGGGAGGTCTACGCCGACGGCGTCGTCGTCGGCAAGCCCGGCGACGGGAAGCTCGCGGCCGCACGGGCCGAAGGACCAGCGGCGCACGCCGCCGTGGCGGCCGGCTCGGCCGCAGAAGGGAACTGACATGAAATTCGGACTGCTGCTGCCGCACTTCGGCGAGGAGGCGAGCCGCGAGAAGTTGCTCGAGGGCTCGAAGCTCGCCGAGGAGAAGGGCTTCGACTCGGTCTGGGTGCGCGACCACCTCGTGTTCGAGCCGCACGGCGAGATGGAGAAGCCGAACCGCACCTTCTACGACGCGCTCACGACGCTCACCGCGATCGGCGCCGTGACCGAGAAGCTCGAGCTCGGCACGGGCTCGCTCATCCCGTTCCGCCACCCGCTCGTGACGGCGCTCATGGCCGGCACGATCACCCAGCTCGTCGGGCCGCGGCTCATCCTCGGGTTCGGCGCCGGCACCTTCGACCACGAGTTCGAGGCCGTCGGCTGGGGCGACCTCAACCGCGTCGAGATGGTGCGCTCGAACGCCGAGATCCTGAAGCGGGTGTTCACCGAGAACGACGTCACCTACGACGACGGCATCTTCTCGTTCGAGAACGTGACGATCGAGCCGAAGCCCGTCGGCGGGCCGGTGCCGTTCTGGTACTGCGGCGCGACGCCCGCGTCGGCCCGACTTGCGGCCGAGTACGCCGACGGCTGGATGCCGGGACGCATCTCGCTGCGCACGATGGAGAAGCGCATCGAGGTCATGAAGAGCATGACGGATGCCTCGGGGCGGCCGATGCCGACCGTCGCCGTGATCCCGCCGACGTCGATCGAGGACACCCGCGAGGAGGCGCTCAAGCACGTGAACATCCCGGGCCTGCTCGCGTGGGCGAACAAGGCGCGGTTCACGGTGAAGCCGGAGTCGGGCAGCTTCCAGACCGTCGAGGACCTCGAGGGCCAGCTCATCGTGGGCGACCCCGACCAGGCCGTCGAGGAGATCCGGAAGTTCGAGGCGCTCGGCGTCGAGCACCTCGTGTTCGACTTCCGGTTCAAGTTCGACCGCTTCTTCGAGCAGATCGAGCTGCTCGGCACGGAGGTGCTGCCGAAGTTCCGCCAGGGGCAGGCTGCGGCGTGACCCTGCCTCTGCCGGTCGAGTAGCGAGCGAAGCGAGCGTATCGAGACCATCACACGGGTCTCGATACGCTTCGCTCCTCGACCGGCGATGAAGCCATCGACACGAAACCTCAACGAGGAGGAGCGAATGACGACGACGACCGAACCACGCGTGCCGGAGGCATCCCCGTCTGCACCGTTGATCTCAGTGCGGGACCTCTCGGTCGCGTACGACGTGGCCCGCACCGGAAAGCGCCTCATCGCGATCGAGGGCGTCGACCTCGACGTGCACGAGGGCGAGTTCGTGACGGTGCTCGGGCCGTCGGGCTGCGGCAAGACGACGTTCATGAACGTCGTCGCCGGGCTCGTGAAGCCGTCGACGGGCACCGTGCTCGTCGACGGCTCGCCCGTCACCGGGCCCGGGCCCGATCGCGCCGTCGTGTTCCAGGACTACGCGCTGCTGCCCTGGCGCACCGTCTTCGACAATGTGAAGTTCGGGCTCGAGATGCAGAAGGAGCTGCGCGGCGACGGCTGGCGCGACCGGGTGCAGGAGGCGATCGAGCTGGTCGGCCTCGCCGGCTTCGAGTCGTCGTACCCGCGCGAGCTGTCGGGCGGCATGCAGCAGCGCGTCGGGCTCGCCCGCGCGTTCGTCGCCGAGCCCCGCATCCTGCTCATGGACGAGCCGCTCGGCGCCGTCGACGCCCTCACCCGCGAGGTGATGCGCGACGAGATCGACAAGCTCATCCAGAAGACCGGCAAGACCGTGCTCTTCATCACGCACTCGATCGAGGAGGCGATCCTGCTCGGCGATCGCATCGTGGTGTTCAAGAGCCATCCGGGTGCGATCAAGGAGGTCATCGAGACCGGGCTCGAGCGGCCGCGCTCGGAGCGCAGCGTGCAGCACGACCCGCGCTTCCTCGAACTGCGCGACCATCTCTGGGACGCCCTGCAGGGCGAGGCGACGGCGGCGGCGGTCTCGAAATGAGCGCCTTCCTCGCGAGCGGGCCGAACCTCGGCCGCGGTGGCGGCGTCGCGGCCTGGCTGGCGGGGCTGAGCCCGGCCGGCAAGGCGGGCGTGCTCGCGGCCGAGGTGGTCGTCATGCTGCTCGTCTGGCAGGTCGTCGTCGGCGTGCTCGGGTGGATCAACCCGGTCTTCCTGCCGCCGCCGACCGCGATCTGGCAGGGCTTCGTGCAGCTCGTCGCGTCGGGCGTGCTGTGGCCGAACCTGCTCATCTCGTTGCAGGCGTGGCTCATCGGCTTCGTCATCGCCGCCGTGATCGCGATTCCGCTCGGCCTGCTCATGGGCACCTCGCTGCCGGTCGACCGGGTCGTCGGCCCGATCGCGTGGACGATCTACGCGACCCCGTCGATCGCCTACCAGCCGCTCGCGAAGGCGTGGTTCGGGTTCGGTATCGGGCCGGTCGTCTTCCTCGTGGCGATCAGCGCCTTGTTCCCGATCCTGCTGAACGTGGCGGCGGGCATGCGCACGACGAACGCCTCGATCATCAGGGCGGGGCGCGTCTACGGCGCGACCCGGATGCAGCTCTACCGGTCGGTGTACCTGCCGTCGACCGTGCCGTTCCTCTTCGCCGGCCTCCGGCAGGCGGTCGTGCTCGCGACGATCGGCATGGTCGTCGCCGAGCTGTCGGGCTCGGCGATCGGCATGGGAGCCCTCATCATCAAGTCGGTCAACACCTACCAGACCGGCCAGGCGTACGCGGCGATCGCCATCGTCATGCTGTGGAGCGTCGGGATGGCGCAGCTCGTGACCCTCGTCGAGCGATGGGTCGCCCCGTGGACGAGGAAGGGCCGGCGATGAGCGTCACCAGCGCGACCGGAACCATGCGCATCGTGCGGCCCCGCCGGGTCGTGCGCCGAGACGAGGCGAAGTGGACGTGGCTCCTCATCGGCGTGGTCGCGGCGATCCTGCTCGTCTGGGAGGCGGCGGTCAGCTGGCTGCACCTGGTGCCCGAGGCCTTCCTGCCGCCGCCCACGGCGGTCGCGGCATCCTTCGCGCAGCTGATGGTCGACCCCGCGTTCTGGCAGGCGTTCGCCTACAGCCTGACGAACGTCGTGATCGGGCTCGTGCTGGCGATCGTGGTCGGCGTGGTGGTCGGCCTCGCGGTCGGCTGGTCGGCGGCGCTGCGGTTCACGGTCGCGCCGTTCCTGTGGCTGCTGTACTCGACGCCGAAGGTGGCGCTCGCGCCGCTGTTCATCCTCGCGCTCGGGCTCGGCAGCGCGTCGAAGATCGCGCTCGTGTTCCTGCTGGCGGTGTTCCCGATCATCCTCAACACGATGGAGGGCGCCGTCACGGTCGGCGGCTCGCTCGTGAACGCCGGCCGCGTGTACGGGGTCAACGGCCTCGCGCTCGGCTGGAAGGTCATCTTCCCGGCGACCCTGCCGTACAGCCTGTCGGGCATCCAGCGCGGCGCGGCGCTCGCCTTCACTGGCGAGGTGCTGGGCGAGTTCCTCGGCGGTACCGGCGGACTCGGCCACATGCTCGAGTTCGCGGCGTACCAGTTCGAGATGGCCGAGGCGATCGCGCTCGTCATCGTGATGGTGATCATCGCGAACCTGACGCTGCTGCTCATCTCGACGCTGCGCCGCCGGCTCGCGCCCTGGTACGACGACCGCAAGATCGCGGGGGCGTCGTGACGCTGTCGCCGCCGGTCGAGTAGGCGTCTTCCGCCGATCGAGCAGCGAAGGGGAGCGCATCGAGACCGCTCCACCCGCAGGCCGCCGGCCCCCGCCTCATGCGCGACGACGGGGGCCGGCTCTCGCGCGTCGGCCGCGGTGGCGGGCGGTGCAGATGCGGAGTGCAGAGCTTCGGGGGTGTGCGCGGCGTGCCGCCGCATGACACGCCGCCGGCGCAGCAGGACTTCCTGCGGTGGGCGCAGCACCTGCCGCGAACGCCGAGTTTGCGGTTTCGGCAAGCTTCGTTGCGCCGGCGGAGGGGAACTCGACACTGTGGATTCTCGTCCCCACGTTCCACTCGCTCCGAGAGGCACCCTTGAGCATCGAGACTCCTGCGTCCACCCCGAAGCCGCCCAGCCAGCACGAACTCGCGCTCATGATCTGGCTCGCGGTGACCCCCACCTTGCTCGTCATCAATCTCGCGCTGGGCCCAGTGCTCGCGGTGCTGCCGGTCGTGCCGCGAACGATCGTCGTCGTCACGATCGCCGTTCCGATCGTGATCTACGCGGTCATGCCCACCCTCCACAGGCTCCGTCGGAGGCTCCTCGCACGCCGCACCGCCTAGGCCGCGCGGCCGGCGGTTCGCTCGCCCGCGCCGCCGGCCGGCGGTTCGGCGAGCGAGACGGGGACGGCGATGCTCATCACCTCGCCCGTCGCGCCGGTGGCGAAGGACGGCAGGTAGACCTCGCGGTTCGGGCCCTCGCGCTGCGGCCCGCAATGAGCGGTCAGGAAGTCGTGCACGCCGACCAGGAGCGCCTGATCGTCCGCGTGCACCTGGTCGAGGCTCACGAACACCTCGTCGTGCGCGGGGTCGAGCGTGATCTCCATCCCCTCCGGCGGTCGGATGGCTCCCTCGAACGGCGCGCACACTCGGAGGTCCGCGGGGTACGTCTCGGTGGCGCGAGACCGGAACTCGACGTACACCGGGCCGCCGAGCGGTGCGTCGGCCGCGGTGAGCGCAGCGAACACGCGGCCCGTCAGATCGCGGAGCACCGCACCCGTGTCGGCCAGCGAGGCCTCGCCCCGCACGCCGAGCACGGCCCGTTCGGGGATCGTGCGCCGTCGCACCTCGAGGCCGGCCGGGAGCGCGACCTCTCCCCGCAGCAGAGTCCGCACGTAGTCGAGCGCCTCGTCCGAACCGACCGCGTGTCGCCGATGCCGGTCGCGCATCGTGTCGAAGGCGGCGGCGGAATCGTCGGCATCGAGGACGGTCGCGACCTCGGCGAGCGACACGTCGAGGCTGCGAAGCAGCACCACCCGCCGCGCTCGCTCGACCTGATCCTCGGCGAAGATCCGCCGGTCGGCATCGTCGCGCCGTGAGACCAGCAGGCCGCGGTCCGCGTACAAGCGGATCGCCTTCTGCGATACCGAAGTGAGCCGTGCGATCTGGCCGGTCGTGAACATGGCTCCCACCGTACGAGCTGCCCCAGGGGAAGGCGCAACACCATCCGTGCGAAGCCCCGCCGCATGTGCGCGACGATGTGGCCGGCTTCTGGGCGCCGGACAGGGTCGCCTGGCCGAGCACCATGGTGCCGACCCGGCCACCCGCCAGGCTCCCGATCGACCTCTGCCAGTTCCGCCTCACGCTGAGGCGGAACTGACATTGCTCCTGTGGGCAATCGTCCTCCTCCTTCGGGAGGAAGGGCAGTCAACCGGCGCCTGAACGTCCAGCGAGCAGCGTAGCTTTGCGGCATGCGTGCAATGGGTCGGGGCAGGTTCCTTCTGGAGATCGCGGTCGGGGGAGTCCTCGTCGCATGGTGGTTGCAGGTCGAGTGGCACAGTCTCAGCACGTCCGTGCCGCTCCGCTCCGACACGTTCACCGGATCGCCGTACGCGACGATCACCGTGATCGGTCTGGGGCTGGTGTTCGCGTCGGCCCGATCGCGGCCCTGGGTCGCCGTTGCCGTGCTCGGCGTCATCCTCGTCTGCCAGTTGCTGTTCTGGCCGGCACGGTTCAGTCAGACGGGATGGGTCGCGTATCTGATCCTGCTTCCCGTGCCCTACCTGCTCGCCGAGTCATCGCCGGTCCGTCATCGGCGCTGGCTCCTGGCGTCGGTGATCGCCGGAGCGCTCGCGGTGGCGGCGCTCCTCACACTCCCGAGCCTCTCGATGTCGGGGGTGTGGGGAACGATCAACGGAAAGCCGTGGGATGCACCGCCGCTCTGGCCCGATATCGCCACCTGGACGGTCGTCTGCGTCGCCGCCGCGCTCGGGATGTGGGCGCTCGGATCGCGCAGCGCACGTGCGCGGCGGGAAGATTCGACGTCGGCATCGCCGCTCGTGAAGACGGCTCCAGCAGCGCCGTCGATCGCCCCGCCGGAAGGCCTCGATCTGCTCTCGCCTCGCGAGCGGGAGATCTTCGTCCTCGTCGCGGCCGGCATGACCAATGCGGAGATCGCACGGCGCGCCTTCATCGCCGAGACCACCGTGAAGAGTCATGTGAGCAGCATCCTCGGCAAGATGGACGCGTCATCGCGGAGCGAGCTCATCGCTCTGGCGCACGCCGGCGGGCTCATCGGCACCGGTCGATAGTGTGGGCGACCGGCGCCGATCTCAGCCCTGCGACCCCGTGCTCGCGATCCGCTGCACCAAGCCGGCCTTCACAGCCGGCCACTCGTCGGCGAGTACCGAGTACACAGCGGTGTCCCTCCACGTGCCGTCGGCCCGCCTCTGATCCCGACGGAGTGCGCCCTCGAATCGAGCGCCCAACCGTTCGATCGCGCCCCTGGAGCGGGCGTTCGCGCTGTCGGCCTGAATCCTCACTCGGCCGAAGCCTTGGTCGAACGCGAACCCCAGCACGAGCAGCTTCGTCGCAGCGTTGACCGCGGTGCCCCAGACCTCGGGGTCGAACGCGGTGGCGCCGACGTGCGTCGACTCATTGCGGAGGTCGAACTCTCCCAGCCACGTTGCGCCGACGACCCGACCGGCTGGGTGTCCGGCCCCTCGCACGGTCCACGCGACCGACGGCTGATCCTCGAGGTAGTACGACTCGATGAATCGCTCGAACGACGGCAGATCCCGCGGCAGCGCGGCGATCCCGCCGCCATATCCGTTCGTGAAGACCTCCTTGCGCCCGATGGCATGGAACAGCTCGGGGATGTCGGCGTGCGTCATCGGCGCGAGGGAGACGACCGGTCCCTCGAGTGAGACGGGGCGAGGCAGGACTGCGGTCATCCGACGAGTGTCGCATCGCGGTCCGCGCCCCCGGTCGACGTCGACGGCCCACCCGCGCGCGAGAGCCCCCGCCGTCATGCGCTGCGGCGGGGGCTCTCGGTGGAAGGTGCGAGTCGCGAGGTGGCGCGAGTCGCTGAGCGATCAGCTCACTTCGACACGTCGCCCGGGTAGACGAGGTCGGCCGGCCCCTCGTTGGTGAGGCCGAGCAGCTCCTGCGCCTTCAGCAGGTACACGAGCTGCGACTCGTCGAACTCGAGCGGCTGCAGGTTCTGCGTCTCGATCGTCGTGTCCCACGCCTCGGTGTCGAAGGAGAGGTTCGGGCACGCGAGGTGGCCGTCGAGCACCCAGGGGCTCTCCGAGTCGCGCAGGTCGGCGACGTCGAAGTCGTTGGCCTCGTAGATGTCGAGCACGGAGTCGACGTTCTCGGGGAACTCGCCGGGCGCCGGCGCGGTCATGTAGTCGGTCGCCTTGATCGTCGCCCGCAGGAACCGCACGAGCGAGTTCGGGTTCTCGGCGGCCCAGCCGGTGCCCGCGACCTGCACGTCGTTGGCCCAGTTGCGCAGCGACTCGACGATGATGTTCGCGCCGTGCTCCTCGAGCGCGGGACGGTCGTCGGCGTAGAACGGCTGCATCGAGATCTTGTCGTTCACGAAGAACTCGGTCCACGACTCGGAGCCGGGGCCGGGGTAGACCACCTCGGTCTGCACCGTGTCGAGGTCCCAGCCCTCCTCCTTCAGCACGCGCTTGCGCTGGAACTCGGCGGGGTCGCCGGGGGTGCCCGCGAGCACGATCGACGTACCGTCGAGGTCGTCGACCTTCGTCACGCCCTGCTGGGCGGCGAAGTCGAAGTTCTGCCGGCAGTAGTGGCCTCCGACGAGGTCGACGCCGACCCCGCCGCGGATCGCCTCGATGACGGTGCCGGTCGACTCGACGCCGATGTCGGCGCTGCCCGACGCGACGGCCGCGGTGACGTTGTCGGCGGTGATGACCTCGACGTCGAGGCCCTCCTCCTCGTAGTAGCCGAGGTCGTTCGCGAGCACGTACATCGAGTACATCGTGATGTCGGGGAAGGGGATGGCCACCGTGATCTCGGTGTCCTCGGCGGCACCGGGCTCGCCGTCGGCGAGTTCGACCGGGTCGGATGACGCGCCGGGGCCGGCGGCGGCGCAGCCCGCGAGCAGCGCCAGTGCTGCCAGGGCGGCGATCGCGGCGCGGCCGGATCGGGGGATGGATGTGCGCATGACTCTCCATTTCTCAGTGGGATGCCTCGCGGCCGGCCCGGCGAGAAACGGAGGCCGCTCGCGAAGTTGTGGATACGGTATCCAAAAATGAGGGAACTGTCCATGGTCATCGCGAGACCACCGTTCGTCCGGTCCGAGCGAGGGGCGCACAGGTCGACCGCGTAGGGTTGCGCGCACGGGGCCGTTCGAGCTCCCGATCAAAGGTCGTCACCATGTCCGGCAAGTCCCCCAAGAATTCGTCATCGAAGACCGCAGCCACCCGCACGCTCAAGGAGAAGCGGGCCGACAAGAAGTCGAAGGCCGCCAGCCGTGCCGGAAGCGACATCAGCGACGTGACCTCGCGGAAGAAGTGAGGTAACGGCGGGGTCAGGGCGGCGCGCCGGCGCGCGCCCTCGACCCCCGCCGACGAGCTCCGAGTCATCCGTGACTTCGGAGCCTGCTTCGGCGAGCATGGATCGATGCCGATCCTGTCCATCGCTGGACGGCGGTGGCCAGTTTGGATACCGTATCCAGAAATGGGCCGAACGGCCCTCGAGCGCTCGACGAGGAGGCGACGGTGCGCGCAGCGGTGCTCTCGGCCCACGGCCTCGACGGTCTCGCCGTCGCCGAGCGCGGGGCGCCGGGCCTCGCGGCCGGCGAGGTGCTCGTGCGCGTCGAGACCGTGGGCGTCAACCAGCTCGACCTCAACGTCATCGCGGGCGTCGGCCCCGGTGTCGCGGCGAAGCTGCCCCGCGTGCTCGGCATCGACCCCGCCGGCGAGATCGTCGCAGTCGGCGACGGCGTCGACCCGGCCCGCCTCGGCGAGGCCGTCGTCGTGAAACCCAACATCGCCTGCGGCGGGTGCCCGGCCTGCGCGCGGGGGCGCGAGGCCGACTGCCCCGCGCAGGTCGTCGTCGGCGTGCACCGCGACGGCGGAGCCGCCGACCTCGTCGCCGTGCCGGCGCGCAACGCGTTCCCGCGCGGCGCGCTGCCGTCCGCTGTCGCGACGGCGGCCGTGCACAGCGTGCCGATCGTGCTCAACGCCATCGAGACGGCGGGGGTCGCCGAGGGCGAGCGCGTGCTCGTCACGGGCGCGGGCGGCACGCTCGGCCGGGCGGCGACCGCGCTCGCCGCGCACCTCGGCGCCGACGTCGTCGCAGCCTCGCGAGGCTCGCTCGACGAGGCACCGCCCGGCGTGCGCGCGATCCGCGCCGACGGGACCGCCCGACTGCGCGCCGCGCTCGCCGCAGAACAGCCCGGCGGCTTCGACGTCGTCATCGACGTCAGCGGCCACGGGCCGACGCTCGGTGCGGGCGTCGCGGCGCTCTCGTGGGCGGGGCGAGCGGTGTTCTGCGCCGCCTCGGTCGACCCGGGCGTCGAGCTCGACTCCCGCGACTTCTACCTCAGGCGCAAGCGACTCATCGGCGTCGCGAGCGCCGACTACGCCCAGGTGCGCCGTGCGCTCGACCTCGTGGCCGCGGGTGCGGTGACTCCCGCGATCGGCGCACGCTACGACCTCGGCGACGTGCGCGGGGCCTACCGCGACTTCTCCGACTCGCCGCCAGGAAAGGTGATCATCGATGTCAGCTGAACGTGAGGGTTTCGAGTCGGCTCCCTCGTCGCCTCCTCGAGCGGCGGGCCCGCTCGCCGGCATCCGCGTGGTCGAGCTCGGCCAGTACATCTCGGGCCCGTACGCGGCGAAGCTGCTCGCCGACCTCGGCGCCGACGTGATCAAGGTCGAGTCGCCCGACGGCGACCCGATGCGCCGCTGGGAGGGCCACGGCGCCATGAGCCCGCAGTTCGCCGCCTACAACCGCGGCAAGCGCGCGGTAGTGCTCGACCTCAAGGGCGAGCGCGGACTCGCCGAGCTGCTGCGGCTCGCGGGTGACGCCGACGTGCTCATCGAGAACTTCCGCCCCGGGGTCGCCGAGCGGCTCGGCTTCGGGCCCGACGTCCTGCGCGCGCGCAACCCGCGCCTCGTCAGCTGCTCGATCACGGGCTTCGGGGCCGAGGGCCCGTACGCGAAGCGCCCCGCCTACGACACCGTGATCTCGGCGGTCGGGGGCATGTACAGCCAGGTGGTGCCCGAGCACATCCTGCGGCCGATGGGGCCGGCGTTCTCCGACCTGCTCTCGGGCATGCAGGCCGCCCAGGCGGTGCTCGCGGCGCTGCACGCCCGCAACGCGAGCGGTGAGGGCGAGCACATCGAGGTGTCGATGGTCGGCTCGCTCATCGACTTCCTCACCGAGGCGGCGTCGACCTACCTCGAGACCGGCCAGGTCGCGGGGCCCGACTCTCGCCCGCGGCGGGCGCAGGCCTACGCGTGCCGCGGCTCCGACGGCCGGGCGTTCGTGATCCACATGTCGGTGCCCGAGAAGTTCTGGACCGGCCTCGTCGACGTGCTCGAGCACCCCGAGCTCGCCGAGGACCCGCGTTTCGCGACGCGCGAGGCTCGCGTGCGCAACTACGACGATCTCGACGTCGAGCTCAAGAAGATCACGGCGCGGATGCCTCGGCAGTACTGGCTCGATCGCCTGGTCGAGCACGACATCCCCCATGGGCCGCTCAACACCGTCGCCGATCTCTTCGACGACCCGCAGGTCGCGTCGATGGGCCTCGTCGAGGAGATCGCCGGGCACGAGGGGCCGCTGCGGGTGCCGGTGCCGAGCACCCGGTTCCACCGCAGCGGTCGCCCGGCGCTGCGCGCCGCCCCGAGGCTCGGCGAGCACGACGGGCGACTGCTCGGCGAGGCATCCACGATCATCGACGACGTCGCCGTCGCAGAAGGGACCCGCGCATGACCCGCACCGACGAGCTCGTCGCGATCGACGTGCACACCCACCCGCAGACCGAGGAGTTCCTCGCCGCCATGGGCAAGCGCCACCAGCAGATGGCGAAGCACTTCGGGCGCGAGCGGCCGGTCGTCTCGTTCGCCGAGCAGGCCGACCAGTACCGCGACCGCAGGATGATGGCGGTGATCGTGAACTCCGACTCGGAGACGACCTCGGGCATCCCGGGCGCGCCGAACGACCTGCTCGGCAGGGCGCAGGTCGACCACCCCGACGCGTTCATCGCGTTCGCGGGCATCGACCCGTGGAAGGGCGAGGCCGCGATCGCCGAGATCCGTCGCATGCATGGCGAGTACGGCATCAAGGGCGTGGGCGAGCTCAACGCCTCGCGGCAGAAGTTCCTGCCGAACGACCGCCGCTTCTTCCCGATCTGGGAGGCGTGCGCCGAGCTCGGGCTCGTGGTGATGTTCCACTCGGGCTTCCCCGGGGCGGGCGCCGGCACACCCGGCGGGGGCGGGTACCGGCTCGAGAACGCGCGCCCGATCCCGTACCTCGACGACGTCGCGGCGGAGTTCCCCGAGCTCAAGGTCATCAGCGCCCACCCGGCCTGGCCGTGGCACCTCGAGAACCTCGCGATGGTGTGGCACAAGTCGAACGTCTACCTCGACCTCTCGGGCTGGGCGCCGAAGTACCTGCCGCCCGAGGTCGTGCGCTACGCCGACTCGCTCATCACCGACCGGGTGCTGTTCGGCTCGGACTGGCCGGTGATGACCGTCGACCGGTGGCTGACCGAGTTCGACGACCTGCCGTTCAAGCCCGAGTCGCGGCGGAAGATCCTGCTCGACAACGCCCGCAAGCTGTTCGGAATCTGAGAGGCGAGACATGGCCGAACTCGTGCTCGCGGCGGCGACGCCGCACAACCCGCTGCTCTGGCGCGCGATGCGCGACCCGATGCCCGACGACCTCGCGGGGGTCGCGGCGAACTTCGCGCGCTTCCGGCGCGCGTTCGCCGAGCACGACGTCGACGTCGTCGTCGTCATCGGCACCGACCACCTGCGGCAGTTCTTCTACGACACGTCGCCGGCGTTCGTCGTCGGCAAGGCCGACTCGTACCACGGCACGTGGGAGAACGAGGTGCGCACGTTCGGCATGGACGCCGTGGAGGTCTCAGGCCACCGGGAGCTCGCCGACGAGATCTCGGGACGCACCGTGCTGCCCGAGGCGATCGACTTCGCAGTGAGCCTCGAGTGGCGGCTCGACCACAGCTTCGTCATCCCGCTGCAGTACGTCAGGCCCGAGCTCGACCTGCCGGTCGTGCCGATCCACACGAACGCCTCGATGCCGCCGGTGCCGAGCGTGCGACGCTTCATCGCGCTCGGCGAGCACCTGAGCCGGGCGATCTCGTCGTGGGAGTCGGACGCGCGCGTCGCGATCCTCACCTCGGGGCACATGGCGAACGACGTCGGCGGTCCGCGCACGTTCGCGGGCTCGCCCGACCCCGCCTTCGACGAGGCGGCCGCCGCGTGGATGCGCGACGGCGACCTCGACGGGGCGATCCGGGTGTGCAGCGACTTCGAGCGCATCACCGAGGCCGGATGCATGACCTACCAGTACCTCAACGCGATCACCGCGCTCGCGGCGATGGGCCGCCCCGCCGACTTCGTCGACGTCGCCGAGTCGCGCTTCGCGTCGAGCCCGTTCTTCCTGTGGGGGAGCCGCTGATGACGAAGTACATGGTCGACAAGTTCATGCGGTACGTCGAGCTGAGCGACGCGCGCGTGGCGGCCTACGTCGCCGATCCGGCGGCCTACGTCGAGGGATGGCTCGGCGCCGGCGCCGGCGCGGAGGGCGCGACCGACGACCGCGTGCTGACCGAGGCGGAGCGCGCGGCCTTCGCCGCCCGGGACTACGCGGCGCTCTACGCGCTCGGCGCCCACCCCTACCTGCTGTGGCACTTCACCGAGGCGGTGCATGCTCACGAGTTCACTCCCGAGCAGGGATGGCGCGAGCTCGTCGAGCGGTATCGTGCCGGCGTGGCGCCGCAGGGGGTCGTCGACTACATTCCGTAGGGCGGTCGGTTCACTCCTCCACGCCGGGGTCGCCGCCGTCGAGCCCGCCGTCGGTCGAGTCGGTCATCGGCTCGGCGTCGTCGGTCGTTCCTCGCTCGTCGGAGGCGCGCTCGCGGTCCTCGACGTCGCGGGCCAGGCGCTCCGCCCGCTGGTCGCCCGCGCGCCGGGCCTCGGTGTCGGCGGTGGTCTCGGGATCGTTCATCGAGGTCATGTCGCCCTCCAGGGTCGCTCGTCCGGGTACGCGACCACGCTCGCAGCAGGCGGTCCGTCGGGCAACGGGCTTGACAGGGCTCAGGCGACGCCGAGCAGCACCGAGGCCGCGAGTGCGAGCAGCGCGCCGACGAGCTGCACGCGTGAGAGGTGCTCGCGCAGCACGATCCAGGCGAGCGCCATCGTCGCGAGCGGGTAGAGGTTCGTGAGCACGGCGACGACGGCGACGTTGCCCGCGTGCAGCCCGAGCATGAGCAGCACGTTCGCGATGCCCGTGAGCAGGCCGGCCGCTGCCGCGGACAGCATCGCGGTCGAGGCCAGACCGTGCGTCCCGGCCTCTGCAGGAGATTCGTCGCCATCCTCGGTGCGGGCGGGGGAGCGGTCGGATTCTCGAGCAGGAGCTGCGGACTCGAGCGACGCGGCGGGCGGGTCGAGCAGCGCGAGCAGGCGGCGGATCGGTGCGCTCATCGGCGCGAGCAGTGCGACGGCGAGCAGCACGACCGCGCCCGTGACCGAGTCGAGCAGCACCGGGATGAGCCCCGAGTCGTCGGGCACCCGGTCGAGGGCGACCGTCGCGAAGCCGAAGCCGAGGCCGGCCGCGAGCGTGAACACGACCGTGCGGGTGCTGAGGCCGCTGACGCTCAGCCGATGCTCCATGCCGATCAGCACCGAGCCGACGACCGCGGCGACGACGGCCACCCAGACCAGCGGGCCGAGCGGATCGCCGATGACGAGTGCCGCCGCGACCGGCGCCGCCGAGCTCAGCAGGGCGATGACGGGCGTCACGAGCGAGATCGGCCCGGCGGCCAGTGCCGCGAAGAACGCGAGGAAGCCGATGAGCGCGAGCACCCCGGCGATGAGCCCGCTCGTCACCGCCGGCAGCGACCAGACCCCACCGGTCGCCGACACCACGACGACGAGCACGAGCGCGGCGACCGCGTAGTTGACCGTCGTCGACGCGAACACGGTCGCGCGCCGCGCCGCGACGCCGCCGAGGAAGTCGGCGACGCCGTAGGCGAGCGCCGCACCGAGCGCGAGCGCCACGACTGCGATCATCGCCCAATCCTCCCGCGGCCGACCGACACCCTGCCATCGCACGACTGCCTGCCGTCGAGCACATCCGGTCGGTCGACCGGGTCGACCGGGTCGACCGATCGCTCGCCCACGCGCTACTCGACGGTCGGCAGGGCGCCCGCGAGCTCGAGCGCGGCCTCGGCGAGCGCCGCCGAGGTGTCGACGTCGCGCATCCACAGCGGCACCGCGGCCGCGACCAGCCCGGCCTCGGCGAGCGGGCCCAGCGCCGAGGCATCCGTCTCGTCGACGAGCCAACCGTCGATGATGCCGCCACCGGATCGCGCGCCGTAGTGCCGGCCGACCGCCTCCGCGCTCGTCTCGACGCCGATGACCGGCAGGCACGCATCGGCCATGCCGCGCACGACGCGGCCGCCGATGATCGGCGAGACGCCGACGACCGGTGCGGATGTCGCGGCGAGTGCCTCGCGGATGCCGGGCACCGCGACGATCGTGCCGATCGACACGACGGGGTTCGACGGGGCGACGAGCACCACGTCGGCGCCCTCGATCGCCTCGACGACGCCGGGGGCCGGCCGGGCCGAGGCGAGGTTCCGCTGCGTGAAGGCGAGCGCGGGGACGGCGGCGCGGTGCCTGGTCCACCACTCCTGGAAGTGCATCGCCGCCCTCGTCGGCGCGCCGTCAGGCGGCGGTGCGTCGGCCGGCGCCCCGGCGACCGAATCGCCCAGTGCGGCGGCATCCACCGTGACCCAGGTGTCGACCTCGGTGTCGGTCGCGGGGACGAGTCGCGCCCCGAGCGGCCAGCGCCGCTGCAGGCGGTCGCCGACCTGCGACGGGGTGAGGCCCTCGCGCAGCCACGCGGTGCGGGCGAGGTGCGTGCCGAGGTCGAGGTCGCCGAGGGTGAACCACGGCCAGCCGACGCCCCACTCGCGCAGCTCCGCGGCGACGCGTTCGGTCTCGCCGGCGCGACCCCAGCCGCGCTCGGTGTCGTTGACGCCGGCGAGGGCGTAGAGCAGCGAGTCGAAGTCGGGCATGAGCCGCACGCCCGCGAGCCACACGTCGTCGCCGGTGTTCACGACGACGGTGATCTCGTCGGGGGAGGCGCCGCCGGGCCGCTCGCCGACCGCCGCCCCCGCCTGCGCGTCGGCACGACGCCGCACGGCCTCTCGCAGCCCGAGCACGAAACGGGAACCGCCGACGCCGCCGGCCAGCACGGTGATCTTCACCCTGACATCGTCCCATCGGCCGCGGCCCCTCGAAAACGAGGCAGGATGGTCCGATGGGCGAGGTGATGAGGCTCCGATCCGGAGACGTCGGCGTGGTCGAGCCGATCTGGCAGCAGTTCGCCCCGAGCGCGCGCATCAAGCGGGTCGAGCCCGCACGATTCCGGTTCGAGTGGGATTCGGCCTCGCTCGACGGCTTCTCGGTCGTCGAGTACCGGCTCGACGCCGACGTGGACTCCGTGGTCGACGCCGCCGACCAGCTCTTCGTCTGCCAGTTGACGACCCCCGGCGGCGGCGTGGGCACCGCACGCACCGCGTTCGACGCGGCGATGCCGTGGGCCTGCAGCCGCAGGCCGGTGGAGGCGAGCTGGCGGGGCGAGGCGCAGGTGCGGGCGTTCATCTTCGACCTCGCCGGCGCCGAGCGCCTGGCGCGGCGCATGAGCGGCGACGACGCGCTGCGGCTGCGGGTGCTCGACCCGCAGCCGAGATCGGCGGCCGCCGGACGCGCCTGGCTCAGCGCGTTCGACCACGTTCGTCGTTCGCTCGTCGACGACGGCGGGCACGACGAGCCGCTCATCGCGGCCGAGCTCGCCGCCCACGCGCTGCGGATCACGCTCGCCGCGATCCCGACGACCTACCTCGACACGATCGAGCGGTCGCCGCAGCGCGGCCCGGCCGACGCCACCGTGCGCCGTGCGATGGCCTACATCGACCAGCATGCGCGCGAGCCGATCACGGTCGACGAGGTCGCCGAAGCCGTGCACATCTCGACGCGCGGGCTGCAGTACGCGTTCCTGCGGTCGACGGGCGAGTCGCCGATGCAGTACCTGCGACGCGTGCGCCTCGCCGGCGCCCACGACGAGCTCGTCCTCGGCGTCGAGGCGGTCGCGGTCGTCGCCCGGCGCTGGGGGTTCGGGCACTCGTCGCGCTTCGCGCGCTACTACCGCGAGCAGTACGGCTGCACGCCGAGCGAGCAGCTCCGCCGCGCGCGTTCCTGACGTCGTTCGTCATCTGCAGCGAGTCGTTCGCATACCGGCTGCTTCCGCAGCGCCCCGGGGGCGACCGCGCTCCTACGCTCGATCGCATGGGCACCATCTACTACGGCAGCGGCTTGAGCACCCGCATCGAGGACCGCGCGCTCGCGCACCTCAAGGTCGCGATCATCGCGAAGCTGCGCCGCAACGAGAGCTTCACGCTGTCGTGGGCGCATCCCGAGGACCACCCCGAGGGTCGGAGCACTCTCTGGCTGCACCCCGCGATCCCGCTGCGCTTCGTCTTCGACGAGCCGGAGGCGCCCGAGCTCAACCGCGAGTGGCTCGAGCAGCTCATGCGTTCGGCGAACAGCACCGGCGGCATCCAGCTCGTGCCCGAGCACCTCGAGCCGCTGCAGCAGTCGCAGCCGCAGCGAGAGGTGGCCTGACCCGACCCTCCCTCGCGTGCTCATCCGAGCAGCCCATTGCCCCATCCGCGCCCCGGCGAGAGTATGGGTCGACAGGCACCATGAGCCACGAGAGCACCTCGAAGTGCGGCAGGAGGCAGCATGACCACCGTCCGAGCGGCCATCACCCAGACGACCTGGACCGGCGACAAGGCATCGATGCTCGACAAGCACGAGCAGTTCGCCCGAGACGCCGCAGCGCAGGGCGCGCAGGTCGTCTGCTTCCAAGAGCTGTTCTACGGCCCGTACTTCGGCATCACGCAGGATCAGAGGTACTACCGCTTCGCCGAGGCGGCCGACGGGCCGATCGTGCAGCGCTTCGCCGCGGTCGCGAAGGAACTCGGCACCGTCATGGTGCTGCCGATCTACGAAGAGGCCGAGACCGGGGTCTACTACAACACCTCGGTGCTGGTCGACGCCGACGGCGAGATCCTCGGCAAGTACCGCAAGCACCACCTGCCGCACCTCGACCGGTTCTGGGAGAAGTTCTACTTCCGCCCCGGCAACCTCGGCTACCCCGTCTTCGACACCGCGGTCGGCCGGGTCGGCATGTACATCTGCTACGACCGGCACTTCCCCGAAGGGTGGCGCGAGCTCGGCCTGAACGATGCGCACATGGTGTTCAACCCGAACGCGACGAAGCCCGGCCTCTCGAACCGCCTGTGGGAGGTCGAGGGCCCGTGCGCCGCGGTCGCCAACGGCTACTTCGTGCTGCAGCCGAACCGCGTCGGCCGCGAGGACAACGAGTACGGCGAGCTCGCCGTCGACTTCTACGGCACGAGCCAGGTCATCGACCCGCGCGGCAACTTCGTCGGCGAGCGCGGCTCGAGCGAGCACGAGGAGCTGCTCGTGCGCGACCTCGACCTCGACATGGTGCGGCAGATGCGCGACGACTGGCAGTTCTACCGCGACCGCCGGCCCGACTCCTACACGAAGATCGCGAAGCCGTGAAGTCGTCGATCGAGTAGCGAAGCGGATCGAGATCACGCAGGTTCTCGATACGGCCACCGGCCTACTCGACCGGCGGAGATTGGAGCATCAATGACCACGACCCTCATCACCGGCGGCACGGTCGTCAGCGCGACCGGTCGCGCCGCGGCCGACGTGCTCATCGGCGGCGAGCGCATCGTCGCCCTCCTCGAACCGGGTTCCGAACTGCTCGGCACGGATGTCGCGGCGAGCGCCGATCGCGTCATCGACGCCACCGGCAAGTACGTGATCCCCGGCGGCATCGACGCGCACACGCACATGCAGCTGCCGTTCGGCGGCACCGAGGCGAGCGACACGTTCGAGACGGGAACGCGTGCCGCCGCGCACGGCGGCACGACGTCGATCATCGACTTCGCCGTGCAGCGCTACGGCGAGCGCGTGCAAGACGGCCTCGCCGCCTGGCACGAGAAGGCCGCGGGCAACTGCGCGATCGACTACGGCTTCCACCAGATCGTCGGCGGCGTCGACGACGACGCCCTCGCCGCGATGCGCGCGCTGCCCGACGAGGGCATCTCGAGCTTCAAGCTCTTCATGGCCTATCCGGGCGTCTTCTACTCCGACGACGCCCAGGTGCTGAAGGCGATGCAGGTCTCGCGCGACACCGGCATGCTCACGATGATGCACGCCGAGAACGGGCCGGCGATCGACGTGCTCGCCGAGCAGCTCGTCGCAGCGGGCAAGACCGACCCGTACTTCCACGGCATCGCCCGAGCCTGGGAGATGGAGGAGGAGGCGACGCACCGCGCGATCATGCTCGCGAAGCTCACGGGCGCCCCGCTCTACGTGGTGCACGTGTCGGCGAAGCAGGCGGTCGAGCAGCTCGCGTGGGCGCGCGACAAGGGGCAGAACGTGTTCGGCGAGACCTGTCCCCAGTACCTCTACCTCTCGCTCGAAGACCAGCTCGCCGCATCCAGCGACCAATGGGGTGCCTTCGAAGGCGCCAAGTGGGTGTGCTCGACCCCGCTGCGCTCGCGAGAAGAGGGGCACCAGCAGGCGATGTGGCAGGCGCTGCGCACGAACGACCTGCAGATGGTCTCGACCGACCACTGCCCCTTCTGCATGAAAGACCAGAAAGAGCTCGGGCTCGGCGACTTCCGCAAGATCCCGAACGGCATCGGCGGCGTCGAGCACCGCATGGACCTCATGTACCAGGGCGTCGTGACCGGCGAGATCACCCTCGAACGCTGGGTCGAGCTCACGTCGACGACGCCGGCGCGCATGTTCGGGCTGTACGGCCGCAAGGGCGTCATCCAGCCCGGCGCCGATGCCGACGTCGTGGTCTACGACCCGAACGGGCGCACCTCGATCGGCTACGGCGAGGGACGCACGCACCACATGAACATGGACCACTCCGCGTGGGAGGGCTTCGAGATCGACGGGCACGTCGACACGGTGCTCTCGCGGGGCAAGGTCGTCGTCGACGGCGGCGAGTACCTCGGCGCCAAGGGCGACGGCCGGTTCCTGAAGCGCGGCCTGAGCCAGTACTTGAGCTGACGTCGTCGGTCGAGGAGCGCGAAGCGCGTATCGAGACCACGGCATGGAAGGAGACGAAATGGACTTCGGCGCAGTGCTGCAGACCAACCCGCCGTCGGCGCGGGCGATCCAGCTCGCCAAGCTCGCGGAGGACCACGGCTTCAGCCATGTGTGGACGTTCGACTCGCACCTGCTCTGGCAGGAGCCGTACGTGATCCACTCCCAGATCCTCGCCGAGACGCGCAAGATCACGGTCGGCCCGTTCGTGACGAACCCCGCCACCCGCGACTGGACGGTCACCGCGAGCGTGTTCGCCACGCTCAACGAGATGTACGGCAACCGCACGATCTGCGGGATCGGTCGCGGCGACTCGGCGGTGCGGGTGACGAACGGCAAGCCGACCACGATCGCCGAGCTGCGGGAGTCGATCCACGTCATCCGCGAACTCGCGAACTCGCGGCCGGTCGAGTACCACGGCTCGACCCTGCAGTTCCCGTGGAGCGAGGGGTCGAAGCTCGAGGTGTGGGTCGCCGCGTACGGTCCGCTCGCGCTCAAGGCCGCCGGCGAGGTCGGCGACGGCTTCATCCTGCAGCTGGCCGACGTCGACATCGCGGCGTGGATGATCCGGCACGTGCGCGAGGCCGCCGAGGCCGCGGGCCGCGACCCCATGTCGGTGAAGATCTGCGTGGCCGCCCCCTTCTACATCGGCGACGACCGCGCGCACATGCGCGACCAGTGCCGCTGGTTCGGCGGGATGGTCGGCAACCACATCGCCGACATCGTGGAGAAGTACGGCTCGAAGTCGGAGGCCGCGGGCGGGGCCGTCCCCGAGGCGCTGTCGTCGTACATCGCCGGTCGCAAGGGCTACGACTACAACGAGCACGGCCGCGCCGGCAACACGCACACCGACTTCGTGCCCGACGAGATCATCGACCGCTTCTGCCTGCTCGGCAACGCCGACGAGCACATCGAGAAGCTCGAGCAGCTGAAGGCGCTCGGCGTCGACCAGTTCGCCGGCTACCTGCAGCACGACAACAAGGAGGAGACGCTTCGCGTCTACGGCGAGACCGTCATCCCGGCGCTCGCCGACCACGTCACCGCGAAGCGCTGATCCGTTCGACGAAGGGCACCCCATGACCGACAGCCTCACCGACGGGCTCGACGAACTCGCGCGAGAGCTCGACCAGGCGCACGTGTTCCACTCCTGGTCGGCGCAGGCGGCGCCGCCGGGACTCGTCGTCGCGAGCGGTCGCGGCTCGCGGGTGTGGGACCACGCCGGACGCGAGTACCTCGACTTCTCGAGCCAGCTCGTGAACGTCAACATCGGGCACGAGCACCCGGCCGTCGTCGCCGCCATCCGCGAGCAGGCCGAGCTGCTCACGACGATCGCACCGTCGACCGTCAACCTCGCCCGCGGCGAGGCGGCCAAGCGTATCGTCGACCGAGCGCCCGACGGCTTCTCGAAGGTGTTCTTCACGAACGGCGGCGCCGACGCGAACGAGAACGCGGTGCGTATGGCACGCCTGCACACCGGCCGCGACAAGGTGCTCTCGACGTACCGCTCCTACCACGGCAACACCGGTGCGGCGATCGTCGCGACGGGCGACTGGCGGCGCATGCCGAACGAGTTCGCCCGCGGCCACGTGCACTTCTTCGGTCCCTACCTGTACCGCTCGGAGTTCTGGGCGTCGACGCCCGAAGAGGAGTCGGAGCGCGCCCTGCGTCACCTCTCCCGGGTGATCGAGTCGGAGGGGCCGCAGACGATCGCGGCGGTGCTCCTCGAGACGATCCCCGGCACCGCAGGCGTCCTCGTGCCGCCGCCCGGCTACCTCGCCGGGGTGCGTGCGCTGTGCGACGCGCACGGCATCCTGCTCATCCTCGACGAAGTGATGGCGGGGTTCGGTCGCACCGGCCGCTGGTTCGCGTTCGACGGCTACGACGTGCGCCCCGACCTCATCACCTTCGCGAAGGGCGTGAACTCGGGCTACGTGCCCGCCGGCGGCGTCGTGATCTCCGACCCGATCGCGGCGACCTTCGACGACCGGGTGTTCCCGGGCGGGCTCACCTACTCGGGCCATCCGCTCGCGATGGCGTCGATCGTCGCAACCCTCGACGCCATGTCGTCGGAGCGCATCGTGGAGCACGCCCGCGAGATCGGCGCCGAGGCGATCGCCCCGGCCCTCGGAGACCTCGCCGACCGGCACGACGTCATCGGCGAGGTGCGCGGCGAGGGCGTGTTCTGGGCCGTCGAGCTGGTCGCCGACCGCAAGACCCGCGAGCCGCTGCCGGCCGCGGCCATGGGCCGCATCAAGTCCGCGCTCATCGGGCGCGGGCTGCTGCCATTCATCCAGGACAACCGCATCCACGTCGTGCCGCCCTGCGTCGTCACGGCCGACGAGGTCGCCGAGGCGGCCGCGATCTACGACGACGTGCTGGCGACCGCACTGGTCGCCGACTAGCGGAGAAGGAGGTCGGTCGAGGAGGCGCGCAGCGCCGTATCGAGGTCACACCGGCATGCTGGTCTCGATGCGCTCCTTCGTCACCACTCGACCGGCGAGAGGAGGACGATCATGACCGACACCATCCAGCACTGGATCGGCGGGGCGCCTGCGGGCGGCGACGCCGCCCGCACCGGACCCGTCTACAACCCCGCGCTCGGCGTCGAGCAGAAGCGGGTGGCGTTCGCCGAGGCATCCGACGTCGATGCCGCGGTGGAAGCCGCGGCCGGCGCCTTCCCCGCCTGGCGCGACACCTCGATCGCGAAGCGCCAGCAGGTGATGTTCCGGTTCCGCGAACTGCTGAACGAGCGGTCGGGCGAGCTCGCCGAGATCCTCACGAGCGAGCACGGCAAGGTGCTCGGCGACGCGCAGGGCGAGATCTCGCGCGGCCTCGAGGTCGTCGAGCTCGCCTGCGCGATGCCGTTCGCGACGAAGGGCGAGTACTCCGAGAACGTGTCGACCGGCGTCGACGTGTACACGCTGCGCCAGCCCGTCGGCGTGGTCGGCATCATCTCGCCGTTCAACTTCCCGGCGATGGTGCCGCTGTGGTTCTTCCCGCTCGCGATCGCGACCGGCAACACGGTCGTGCTGAAGCCCTCCGAGAAGGACCCGTCGGCTGCGGTCTGGCTCGCCCGGCTCATGCAGGAGGCGGGGCTGCCCGACGGCGTGCTCAACGTCGTGCACGGCGACAAGGTCGCCGTCGACGCCTTGCTCGAGCACCCGACCGTGCGCTCGATCTCGTTCGTCGGCTCGACGCCGATCGCACGGTACATCTACGCGACGGCCACCGCGAACGGCAAGCGGGTGCAGGCCCTCGGCGGCGCGAAGAACCACATGCTCGTGCTGCCCGACGCCGACCTCGACCTCGCGGCCGACGCCGCGGTGAACGCCGGCTTCGGCTCCGCGGGCGAGCGGTGCATGGCGATCTCCGCGGTGCTCGCGGTCGAGCAGGTCGCCGACGAGTTCGTGGCGAAGGTCGCCGAGCGGATGTCGCGGCTCACGACCGGCGACGGTCGGCGCGGCTGCGACATGGGCCCGCTGATCACCCGCGAGCACCGCGACAAGGTCGCCGGCTACCTCGACGTGGCGGCGACCGACGGCGCGAGCGTCGTCGTCGACGGGCGCGACCCGCAGGTCGACGGCGACCCGAACGGCTTCTGGATGGGCCCGACCCTCGTCGACCGGGTGCCGACATCGTCGGCGGTGTACCGCGACGAGATCTTCGGCCCCGTGCTCTCGGTCGTGCGGGTCTCGGGCTACGAGGAGGGGCTCGGGATCATCAACGCGTCGCCCTACGGCAACGGCACCGCGATCTTCACGAACGACGGCGGGGCCGCCCGCCGGTTCCAGCGCGAGGTGACGGTCGGCATGGTCGGCATCAACGTGCCGATCCCCGTGCCGGTGGCGTACCACTCGTTCGGCGGCTGGAAGGACTCGTTCTTCGGCGACGCGAAGGCCTACGGCGCTCGCGGCTTCGACTTCTTCACGCAGGAGAAGGCGATCACCTCCCGCTGGCTCGACCCGAGCCACGGCGGGATCAACCTGGGCTTCCCGCAGCACGAGTAGCCGCGGGCGCGCCTCAGGCGATCGGAGCGCGTGCGACGTCAGGCGCCGAAGTTGGCCGACGGCGCGATGATCGCGTCGACGCGGTTGTCGTCGACGCTGCCGTAGACCGCGGTCGCGAAGTTCAGCTCGTCGCTGCCGTTCATCGGCGGCAGGTCGACGAGGTCCATCCGGATGTAGCGCGTGGTGAGTCCTGAGGATGGGTTCGTGAAATCGGAGTACTCGCCCGAGATCGCGTCGATCGGGTCGCCCACCAGGGTGCCGTCGACCGCGCGAATCGCCAAGCCGTTCGCATCGATACCGGTGGCGCGCACCCAATGCTCGGGCGTGTACGGGGGCTCGCCGTCGGGCACGGTGTCGACGAGCCGGAGGTCGCCCCAGTCGTGATACGTCGCTGCCGGGGCGTCGTTGCGACCCTCGAACGGAGTGTCGACGGGTGCGCCGAGGTACGCCGAGAGGCCGGCGACGACCGTGTCGGTCGGTTGGAAGTAGTCGAAGCTCGCGAGCTCGTCTCCCGCGGCGTCGACGACGACGATGCGCTCGGTGGTGATGGTGATGCCTTCGGCGACCGGTGTCTCCGGGGTGGGGGTGGGGTTGGGGGCCGGCGTCGAGGCCGGAGTCGGCTGCTCGGTGGGCGACGGGGTCGGCGAACTGCACGCGGTGGTGAGTGCAAGGACGGCGAGGGCGATGACCGGCACCATGATCTTCCGTCGCAACATGGCGTCGACTCTAGTGGTCCTGACGAGTTCAGCGTCCGGTCGAGTCAGGACGCCGGGGGCAGGGCGTCGCGAAGCAGGCGCAGCGCGGCGCCCACCGTCTGGTGCACGACCTCGGACGGGTCGCCTTCGAACTGGAAGTGCACGTCGTGGATCTCGCCGCGCACGGCGACCGCCGCGAAGACGCTCCCCGCCGGTTCGCCGTCGGCCGGGTCGGGGCCGCCCACTCCCGTCACCGCGATCGCGGCGTCGGCGTCGAGGAGCCGGGCGGCACCCGTCGCGAGTTCACGTGCGCACTGCGCCGATGCGACCGATTCGGCGGTGACGCCGAGCACCTCGCGCTTGACGCCCTCGGCGTAGGCGATGATCCCGCCGCGGAACCAGTCGGATGCCTCGTGCCCCGCGCCCAGCGCGTTCGAGAGCGCGCCGCTCGTGAGCGATTCGGCGGCGGCCACGGTGAGACCCGCCGCCTGTGCGCGGTCGGCGACCTCCTCGGCGATGCGCATGAACTTCTCGGCCGGATCCTTCATGTCAGCCCCTTCGTGCGGTGAACGCCGCGATGCGTGCCTGCGCCTCGGGCGTCGCGAACGCGGCGCCGATCGTGCGCGCCTCGTCGTCGAGCGCGTCGCCGAACGGGCGGACGAGCCCCGATCGCACGAGCCGTTTCGCCTGCCCGAACGCGGCGGTCGCCCCGTCGAGCCAGGACCGCGCGACGTCGAGCGCACGCGGCGCGACCTCATCGGGCGCGACGACCTCGGTGACGAGACCCCAGTCGAGCGCCTCGGCGGCGGTGATCGTGCGCGGGGTGAGGGTGAGCTCGAGCGCGCGACGCGTGCCGATCGCCTCGGGCAGCAGCGTGCTCACCCCGCAGTCGGGCGTCAGCCCGACGTCGCTGTACCGGCTCGCGAACGTCGCCTGCTCGCTCGCGACGATGAAGTCGGCGACGAGCATGAAGCCGAGCCCGCCGCCGGCGACCGGCCCCTGCACGGCCGCGACGATCGGCTTCGCGCTCTCGCGCAGCGTCAGGTGGCCGTCGTGGATGCGGTCGGCGAGGCCCGTGATCACGCTCGCGGCGTCGCCGCCCGCGGCGGCGAGCTCCGACATCGCGACGACGTCGCCGCCCGCGCAGAACGCCCGGCCCGAGGCATCCAGCAGCACCGCGCCGACGTCGTCGCGCTCCGCGATCTCGTGCGCGATCTCCTGCCAGCGCGCGATCGCGCCGGGGTCGACGGCGTTGAGCCTGGCGGGGCGGTTGAGGGTGACGCGGGCGAGCCCGTCGGTCACGTCGAGGAGGATCGCGTCATCGGCCATGACGCCGGAGCCTACTCGTCTCGTCGGCTGCGCGCGCGGGCGTTGGCGACCTCCTGACGCGAGCACCCCGACCGGGCCGCACGGGCAGTGGCGGATCGCCAACCCGGGGGCGGCCGACCGGTGTCAGACGCCGAAGTCCGGAGCCGGTGCGTTGAGGCGGGCGATCTCGCCCGTGTCACCGTCGCTCAGCACGTTGACCGAGTAATGCCGCTCGCCGCTCGCGGCCGGGTTCGGCGGGATCGACACCGTGCCGATCTGCGAGACGACGGTGTTGAGCCCGGACGACGGATCGACGTACGGGGACCCGGAGGTGACGCCGATCGTCACCGTCGACAGCAGGTCGCCGACCTGCACGCCGTCGGCCGAGCCGATGCCGGGTGCCGAGCCGATCGGCAGGCCGCCCGCGGTCGCGGCGTCGACGAAGACCCAGTGGTTCGGGATGTCGGGCACGGTGCCGGGCGTGTCGGAGTCGTAGAGCCGCAGGCCGTCCCAGACGTGCTCGACCCCCGGCGGGGACTCGAGCCCGCCGGGGTGCGGTGTGTCGACCGGCGCCCCGAGCACGGCGGTGAGGCCCGCGACGACCTCGTCGGTCGGCTGGAAGTAGTCGTAACTCTCGATGATCGCGCCGCCTGCGTCGCGAACGGTGATCGCCTCGGCTGAGATATCGATGGATGCCGCAGCGGGAGCCGTGCTCTCGGTGGGCGGTGCGCTCGCGCTCCCGGTCGACGGGCCGCTCGGCGAGTCGGGCGACGACGCCGGCGCGCACGCACTGAGCGCGACGACGGCGAGGAGTGCGGTGGCGGCGAGCACGGCTACGCGTGCGGCTGGGCGCGACATGGCTGGAGCCTAGCGGTCGGCGGGGGCGCACCGATATCAGGGCGTGCCCTGATAACCGGGCCACCCGATGGCGGCCTGCGCGGTCGTCAGGGCGCTGCCGACGAGCGCGGTCGGGGTCCACCCCGCGTACCTCCGGACTTCGCGCACCAAGTGGCTCTGGTCGGAGAATCCGAGACGGGCCGCCACGTCGGCGGCGGGCAGCGACCGGAGGGCGACCGCAGCGCGCTCGAATCGCACGAGACTCGCGGCGGCCTTCGGCCCGATGCCGACCTGCTCGGTGAAGCGCGAGGTCACGTGGCGCTGGCTCCACCCCGTCTGCTCGACCAGGTCGCCGACCCTGACCCGCCCGCCGGAACGGTCGATCTGCCGCCACATCCAGCCGACGAAGGGCTCGACCGGCCGGCCGAGGTCGAGCACGTCGAGCAACACGCGGTCGATGAGCGCGAATCGGCGCGGCCAGGTCCGAGCGGCCCACAGCTGCTCGACCAGCCGGTCGTCGAAGACCGGGACCGCATCGGCGAGTTCCACCACGCGGGCCGCGAGCTCGCGGCCCGGCAGGCCGAGCAGTCGGGTGACGCCGAGCGGGGTCAGGTAGACCTGCAGGCAGTGCTGCTCCGCGTCGAACTTCGTCGTCGCGTGGCCGGGCATGATGCCGGCGACGAACGACATGTGGCGACCCGTGCCCTCGCCGGCCGAGAGGTCGACCACGTCGAGGGGCCGTCCGAACGACAGCACCAGCGGTATCAGGGTTCCCGCCACCTGGCGGCGTACGACGGGACGGTCGACGCGTTCGTGATGGCCCACGATGCCGGCCACGAGTCCGGCGAACTCGGGGCGCACGCGATGTCGCACCAGGACCGGGCCCGGTGCGGTCGTCTCGATCACCCCGTCGTTCGTCATCGTCGGTCGATTTTCTTCAAGCCGTCGGCGGCCGCTGCCGCGCAGCATGGGTCATGGAAGGAGAACATGATGCGCAGACTGATCGCGATCGAATTCCTCTCGGTCGATGGAGTCATGCAAGGACTCGGGTCGCCCGACGAAGACCGCGAGGGCGGCTTCGAGCACGGCGGATGGGGAGCACCCTACGCCGAAGCGATCCATGCCTCCAGCGCCTCAGGCGGGCTCGGGGGCACGACCGCCTACCTCTTCGGGCGGAGGACCTACGAGAAGATGGCGGCCTTCTGGCCGTCGGTCCCCGACGGCAACCCGATCGCCGCCCACATGAACGCCACCGAGAAGCACGTCGCGACGGGCACCATTACCGAGTTCGGCTGGCACAACACGAGGGCACTGAGCGGCGACCTCGTCGACGGCGTCGAAGCGCTGAAGCGAGCCGGCGACGGTGCCATCGCGATCCTCGGCAGCGGCGTGCTCGTGCGCGCGCTGCTCGAGGCCGGGCTGATCGACGGGCTGCGACTGTTCGTGCACCCGCTGATCCTCGGGTCGGGCAAGCGACTCTTCGGCGACCTCGAGAGCCCGCGCGCGCTCGCGCTGACCGGCTGCGACACCACCCCCATGGGAAGCCTCGTGCTCGAATACGACGTCGAGCACGACGACGAGCCCTGAACGGCGAGCGGATGCCTCGTGGCGCGTCGCGACCGCGACGGGCGCCCGCGGCTACCGGTCGTTCTCGAGGTGCTGTCGCTCGAGCCGTGCCGACTGGGAGACGAGCACGTCGAGCACGGTGCGCACCGCGAGCCGCTCGGCGACGTCGGGTCGCACGAGCGCGACGATCTGCCGGGCGCTCGCGACACCGCGAAGCGGCTTCAGCACGATCGAGTCGGGCACGGCACCCGAGGTGTACCTCGGAACGAAGGCGATGCCGAGGCCGGCCTCGATGAACGCCTCCATGATGCGCATGTCGCTGAACCGCTGGCTCACGACGGCACGACGGCCGGCCTGCTGCTCGATCGCGTGCAGGATGCGTTCGAACGGGAACCCCGGCGGCACGCCGAGCCAGTTCTCGTCGACGAGGTCGGCCGGGGTGACCTGGGCGCGGCCGGCGAGCCGGTGATCCGCGGGCAGGCCGATGTCGAGCGGCTCGGTGAGGAGCGGCACGACGGTGAGGCCGCGGCCGCCCCATGGCAGCATGCCCGGCATCGTGTGCGCGAGCACGATGTCGTGGTCGGCCGTGAGGTCGCCGAACTCGGCGAGCTCGGGATCGAGGTCGGTGGCGTGGACGACGAGCCCCGCCACCTCGGAGAGCTCGATGAGCACCGAGGGCAGCAGGGTCGCACCGATCGTCGGGAACGTCATCAGCGTGACCTCGCCCGAGGGGTCGTTGCGGAACTCGTCCCACAGGGCGGTCGCGTGCTCGATCGCGATCGCGACATCGGCCGCGCTGCGCGCGAGTGCGTGCCCGGCGCTCGTGAGCACGACGCCGCGGCCGCTGCGTGCGGTGAGCGGCATGCCGGCTTCGCGTTCGAGCACCTTGAGCTGCTGCGAGACCGCCGAGGGGGTGCGGCCGGTCGCCTCGGCCACGGCCGTGACGCTGCCGCGTTCGGCGAGTTCGCGGAGCAGGTCGAGGCGTCGCACATCCATGAAGCAATACTACAACGTTGATGTAGCACTGTGAGCTTGTGCTGAATAGTTCGAGGCGAGAGAATTGTGACGTCGAACGGATGCAACGGTGCACGGTCGCTCGACTCAACCGCATCGTTCCACCCGAAGGGATCCATCGTGATCAGCGTCATCGTTCTGCTCAGCGTCGTCTCGGTCGCCGCCATCGCCGGCTCGATCGTCGTCACCGCGCGCGACGGCTACCGCCGCCAGCCGCGAGAGACGTTCGCGCGCACCGTCTGAGTGCCGCGAATCCCGGAGGTCCGTTCTCCGGGGCATGCAGGGCCGCCGCGCGGGGGAGGGACACCCCCTGTGAAGCGAGTGCGGCCCGACAGCAGGGCCGCCGCGCGGGGGAGGGACACCCCCTGTGAAGCGAGTGCGGCCCGACAGCAGGGCCGCCGCGCGGGGGAGGGACACCCCCTGTGAAGCGAGTGCGGCCCGACAGCAGGGCCGCCGCGCGGGGGAGGGACACCCCCTGTGAAGCGAGTGCGGCCCGACAGCAGGGCCGCCGCGCGGGGGAGGGACACCCCCTGTGAAGCGAGTGCGGCCCGACAGCAGGGCCGCCGCGCGGGGGAGGGACACCCCCTGTGAAGCGAGTGCGGCCCGACAGCAGGGCCGCCGCGCGGGGGAGGGACACCCCGCGGGGCGGCCCTTCTGCTTCGACGGACGCTCCCGCCGCGCCTCTCGACACCGCTCGCCGCCGCCCGATAGCGTGACCGCAGGGCTGGCGCACGAGGGGGGACGCGATGGCGCATGTGGTGGCGACCGGGGCCGGCAAGGCCATGATGGAGCGGCGCAACGATCCGACGCACGACTACATCCTGGGGCTCACCGGCAAGGAGCGCCCGCGGGTGCTGTTCGTCGGCACCGCGACGGGTGACGAGCAGGCGTACACGCTGAGCTTCTACAAGACCTACGACTCCGACCGGTGCGCCCCGCACCACCTGACGCTCTTCCACCGCGATCTCGACGACCTCGCGGAATTCGTGAAGGGCTTCGACGTCATCCACGTGGGCGGTGGCAACACGGCGAACATGCTCGACGTGTGGAAGCGCCAGGGCCTCGACGACATCATGCGCGAGATGTGGCAGGATCCGGCCTCGAACGTCGTCTTCACGGGTGGCTCGGCCGGCGGCATCTGCTGGTTCGAGGGCGGCACGACCGACAGCTACGGTCCGACCCTGCAGGTGCTGCCCGAGGGGCTCGGGTTCCTGCACGGCAGCTTCTGCCCGCACTACGACGCGGAGGACCAGCGGCAGCCGCTCTTCCATGCGGCGCTCAAGAGCGGTGAGCTCGCCACCGGCTACGCGGTCGGCAACCTGCAGTCGCTGCATTTCGAGAACCAGGAGTTCGTGACCGCGATCAGCCCCGTCGACCCGCCGCTCGCCCTCAGGGTCGAGGCGGTCGACGGCGAGATCGTCGAGACTCCGCTCCCGGTGCGGGTGCTGGCGCCCACCGGGCCGATCACGAAGGGGCCGAGCGCGTGAACGACAACGTCTGGATCCTCGTCGCCCAGCTGCTCGTCGTCGTCCTCGCGATCTTCATGGGCACCCGCACGAGCGGGATCGGACTCGGCGTCTGGGGTCTCGTCGGCGTCGCGGTGCTCGTCTTCGGGTTCCAGACGCCACCGGGCAACGCGCCGGTCGACGCGGTGTTCATCGTGCTCACGGTCATCACCGCGGCCTCGGTCATGCAGGCCGCGGGCGGCATCGACTGGATGGTGTCGGTCGCGGCGAAGGCGATCAAGTCGAGGCCGAAGAGCGTCGTCTTCCTCGCGCCCGCGATGTCGTTCCTCTTCACCGTCGGGGCGGGCACGGGCAACATCTTCTACCCGCTGCTGCCGGTCATCTACGACGTCTCCTACGACCAGAAGATCCGCCCCGAGCGGGCGCTGTCGGTCTCGGCCGTGGCCTCGCAGGTCGGCATCCTCTGCAGCCCCGTCTCGGCGGCGACCGCGTCGCTCGTCGTGCTCCTCGCGCCGAGCGGCGTCGACCTGGGCCAGGTGCTGCTGATCATGTGGCCCGCGTCGATCGTCGGGCTCTTCCTCGCGTCGCTCGTCATGGTGCGGCACGGCAAGAACCTCGAGGACGACCCCGAGTACCAGCGGCGCCTCGCCGAACACCTCATCAAGCCCCCGGCCGAGGACACCACCGAGCGCAAGCTGCCGATGACCGCCGTGCTCTCGGCGTCGATCTTCCTCGCCGGCGTCGGGTTCATCGTGCTCATGGGCCTCTTCGAGGGGCTCCGCCCGATCATCGGCACCGACGACAGCGGCGACCCGGTGCGCGTCTCGGTGACGGTCATCATCGAGGTCACGATGGGCGTCATCGCCGCGCTCATCTTCGTCTTCTGCAAGGTCAAGTCGGCCGATGTGCCGAAGCAGTCGACCTTCCCGGCGGGAATGGTCGGCGCGTTCGCGCTCTTCGGCATCGCGTGGCTCGCGAACACCTTCGTCGCGTACAACAACGACCTCATCGTCGAGGGGCTCGGCTCGCTCGTCGCAGGGTCGACGGCGTTCGTCGGAGCGCTCCTGTTCGCGCTCGCGCTGTTCCTCGTCGCGATGCTCACGACGAGCCAGTCGAGCGCGACGAACGCGATCGTGCCGATCGGCCTCGCGATCGGGCTGCCGGCCTCGCTCATCGTCGGCCTCTGGCCCTCCGCGATGGGCATGTACACGCTGCCCGCGAACGGGTCGCAGGTCGCAACGGCGGCCTTCGACCAGACGGGCACAACGAAGCTCGGCAAGTTCGTGTTCGACCACTCGTTCCAGCTGCCGAACCTCGTCTACGTCGTATCGGCGATGATCATCGGCGTGCTGCTCTCGTTCGTCGTGGTCTGAGGCGCCGGGGAGGCATCCGATGGTCGAGGCCGCAGACCGCACCATCCTCCGCACCTTCCTGCTCGGACTCGCGGAGGGGATGAACGCGGCCGCCGATTCGGTCGACCACATCCACGAGGCGCTCGTGCGCGTCGCTCGCGCGTACGGTCGCGACGACACCGACGTCGTCGTCATGCCGACGGTGATCATCGTGCAGACGGGTCACGGCGAGGAGGGCCACGTCGCGCTCCGCTCGGCCGTCAACGCCTCGTTCCGGTTCGACCAGATCGCCGAGCTGTACCGGCTCGTGGGCGAGGCGGAGCGGGCCGAGATCGATCCGCTCGACGGCATCCACCGCCTCAACGAGATCGGTGCCATGAAGCCGGCGCACGGCTGGCTCGTGCGCACGTTCGGGCATGCCGTCCTCGTGACCGGCCTGGCGCTGCTGCTGGCGCCGACCTGGCAGGGCGCGATCATCGCGTTCGGCCTCGGGGCGTTCGTCGGTCTGGCGAAGCTCGTGCGCTCGCCGACCCTGCAGCTCGTGTTCCCGGTCTTCGCCGCTTTCGCGTGCGCGCTGGTCGTGTTCCTGATCGCGCCGTACGTCGAGATCGGCGATCCGATCCGGCTGCTCATCGCGCCGCTCGCGACGTTCCTGCCGGGCGGCGTGCTGACGACGGCGGTCGCGGAGCTCGCGGTCGGGCAGATGCTCTCGGGAGCCTCGCGTCTCGTCTTCGGCATGGTGCAGCTCGCGCTGCTCGCGTTCGGCATCCTGGCCGCCGGCACCGTGGTCGGCGTGGCCAGCACGAGCTACTCGCCGCTCGAGGCATCCGCGCCGTTCCCGTGGTGGACCGCGATCCTGGGCGTCCTGCTGTTCGCGGTGGGCAACTACCTGCACTTCTCGGCGCCGCGCCGCACCTTCGGCTGGGTGCTGCTCGTGCTCGTGGTCGCCTACGCGGGGCAGGCGGTCGGCACCGCGTTGATCGGTTCGACCGTCAGCGGCTTCATCGGGGCGGTGGCGATGACGCCCGTCGTGCTCTGGATCGCGTCACTGCGCAACGGCGCGCCGTCGCAGCTGACGTTCCTGCCAGCGTTCTGGCTGCTCGTGCCCGGAGCGGCCGGACTCGTCGGCCTCACCGAGGCGGTCGGCACCGCGCACGGCCTCGAGGACTTCGCCGATGCGCTCACCGCGATCATGTCGATCGCGCTCGGCGTGCTCATCGGCACCGCCCTGTACCGGGTCGTGCATCACGGCGCGGAGGAGCTCGCCGAGTTCCACATCGACGTGCCCGCTGCGCTCGCCGAGGAGCGGGAACCGCCGTTCTGGGCGCGACTCGTGCCGGGCACGCCGCGCTCGCTGTGGGGCGGGCGGCGTTCGCGCCGCCATGGCGAGGGGCCGTCAGCGGATGCCTCGGGCCGGGAGCGTTCGGAGGGGTCGTCCGATTCCACCCCTTCCTCTCAGGCAGGCGGGCCGTAAAGTATTGCGGGTGACCACGCACGACTCCGACACCCGCCGCAAGCTCATCGAGCACATCTCGGCCGATGCCGTGTTCCACGGCGACTTCACGCTCACGAGCGGCAAGAAGGCGACGTACTACGTCGACCTGCGCAAGGTGAGCCTCGACCACCGCGTCGCCCCGCTCATCGGGCAGGTCATGCTCGACCTGATCGCCGACATCCCCGACGTGGCCGCCGTGGGCGGCATGACGATGGGCGCCGACCCGATCGCGTCGGCGATCCTGCACCAGGGTGCCGCGCGCGGACTCGCGTACGACGCGTTCGTCGTGCGCAAGGAGCCGAAGGACCACGGCCGCGGCAAGCAGGTCGAGGGCCCCGAGCTCGCCGGCAAGCGCGTGATCGTGCTCGAGGACACGTCGACCACCGGCGGCTCGCCGCTCAAGGCCATCGAGGCGCTGCGCAAGGTCGGCGCCGAGGTCGTCGCCGTCGCCGTCGTCGTCGACCGTGCCACGGGCGCCCGCGAGGTCATCGAGGCCGAGGGCGTGCCCTACCTGTACGCGATCGGCCTGGAAGACCTGGGCCTGGCCTGATGAACGAGCGGCAGGGTTTCGACGACGGCGCCGACTGGCTGCTCGCGCAGCTCGCGGGCGGGGCAGCCGATGCGCCCGCGACGCCGACGGCGCCCATGCCGCAGGCCGCACCGCCGGTGCACGGCGCGCCGCAGGTGACGTCGGGCGCGCGTTCGGCGTTCGCACCGCCGCCTTCGCCCGTCGGTCGGGTGCCGCACGCGTCGGCAGCTCCGACGCCGCCCACCACCCCCGCCGCACAGGTCGCACCGCCGACGCCGACCGTGCCCTCGCGACACGACGAGGTGCTCGACTGGTTCTCGCTCGCCGAGCCGCCGGCGTCCGACACCGCGACCCGAGCGCTGCCCGTCGTCGGGTCGCCCGCCGAGGCCGCACCCCAGGGCCTCGCCCCCTCGCCTGCCGCCGCTTCGGCGCCGCCGACGTGGACGCCGCCGTTCTCGGTCGCCCCGCCGACGCCCACCGTCCATCTGACCGAGGTCGAACCGCCGGTCGGGAGCGCTCCGGCGACCCCGCCTGTCGCGCCGGTCGCGCCGGCGTGGGACGCGCCTGCGCTCCCGGTGGACCCCGCCGCCTCAGCCGCGCCGGCTGCGCCCGCGTGGGATGCGCCTGCCGCGCCCGCGTGGGACGCGCCTGCCGCGCCGACCGCGCCCGCATGGGATGCGCCTGCCGCGCCGACCGCGCCCGCATGGGATGCGCCTGCCGCGCCGACCGCGCCCGCCTGGGATGTGCCTGCCGTGCCGGCTGCTGCAGTCGACCCGACGGTGCCCACCACCGGTTCCGTCGCACCCACCGCGTGGAACACCCCCCCAGCGCAGCCGGCCCTGCCCGCTGCGCCCGCCTGGGACGCGCCGGTGGCCGAGACCGCGTGGGGTGTCGCTGCGCCGGTCGCGCCCGGTCCGGCGTCAGCACCGGTCGAACCGCAGCGCCCGCCGGTGCCGCCCGGTCCGGTCACCCCGACCGCACCGTTCGCCCTGACCTGGGGTGAGCAGGAGGCGCGTTCCGAGGCGGAGCTCCGTGAGGCGTTCCAGCGCCTGTCCCAGGAGTCCGCGACCGTCGCGGCATCCCGGCCCGGCGAGACTTCCGCCCCCGAGGCCGGCGCTCCAGCGCAGCCGACCGAGCTCCCCGAGCCGGGGCCGGTGCCGACCGCCGAGGCGGACGACCCGTTCGCCGGCTACTCCGCGCCCCCGGTCGCCCGCAGCTCGTTCACCCCGGTCGGCGGCATCCCGGTGCAGCACCCGACGGCACCGCCCGAGGCGCCCGCAGGGTGGGGCGAGCAACCCGCGCCGCGGGCCGCCGCGAGCTACGACGCCGAACTCTGGGCGGCGCTCAACGATCCCGACGGGAATCAACCGGCCGCATCCGCATCCGCATCCGCGTCCGCATCCGCACCCGCGTCGTTCGTCCCCGTGGCCGAGACGCCTGCGCCGGCTCCCGCACCCGACCTGTTCGCGCCTGCGCCTGCGCCTGCACCCGAGACGTCCGCACCGATGCCCGACGCGACCGCGGCGGAACAGGCGGCCCCTCCGGCGAGGAGCCGCTTCGACGCGTTCGCCGAGCAGCTCGAGCAGCCGTACGTCCGCGACGCCTCGGCCGACACGCGGACCGCGATGTTCCCGGCGATCGCGCCGGCCGCACCGGGCGTGCGGCCCGAACCGCCGGCCGACGACGCGTCGACCGCAGACACCCCGACCGTCGCCGCCTCGATCCTCGATGCCCCCTTCGCGCCGGTGCCGCCCACGCGACAGCCCTTCCCGGCGTTCGCCGCCGAGCCGCGGCGGCCGGCACCGACGCCTGCGGCCGAGCCCGTCGACGACCTGCTCGCCGCGCTCGGCGGAGCCTCGACGCCCCGGACCGAGGTCGACCCGCCCGCCGGCGCCATCCCGATCGTCGGCACCGCGGCCTTCGCCGCGGCCGCGGCGGCCGCAGCCGAGGCTGCGGCGAGCTCGGCCGCGGTCGCGACGCCGTTCGGCGCGCCCGCACCGGCCGCGCCGGCTTCGCCCGGTCCGTCGGGTGGGCTCGGCGAGCTCGGATTGTCGTTCGGCGACGACGCCGACGGTGCCGACCTCGCAGACGACGACACGGATGGCGACGAGCCCCGTGGCCGCCTGCGTCTCTTCGGCCGGCGCCGTACCGATGAGGCGGATGACGAGGACGAGGTCGACTCGCCGATCGCACGCGAGCTCGCCGAGACCGGATACTTCTGGAACCTCACGCCCGATCCGTCGGCGGAGGACCCGCGTGCCGAGGCGACGGGATCGGTCTCGGCGATCCTCGCAGCCGCGAACGACGCCGCGGCGACGGGAGCCCAGGTCTCGACGCCGGCGGTCGCCGGCGCGGCGGCGGGCGTTCCTGCGGCATCGCCGTTCGACGCCCCATCGCCCGGCTGGGACGACCGTGGCGCGGGCGACGTGGAGTCGTCGGTCGGCTTCGACCCCTCCTCCGCGAGCCTCGCCGGCCTCGCGGCTCCCGTGGCCTTCGCCGCCCTCGACGAGCCGGGCGACCTCGAGCCGGGCGACCTCGAGCCGGCCGACGTGCCCGCGTGGGACGAACCCGCCGGCTGGGGCGACCCTGCCGGTCGCGGCGAGCCCGAACCCGACGAGTTCGACCCGACCTCGACCGCAGCCGACGCCGCGTCGCACTTCGGCGCCGTCGCCTTCGACGATGATCCCTTCGCCGCGACGCCCGTCGACCCGTCGTCCGCGGAGGCGCCGCACGGCGCCGTCAAGCCCGTGACCGACGGAATCCAGGTGCTCTTCGGATTCTCGCCCGCGACCGCGCCGCAGCCGATGGTGGGTGCGTTCGCGCCGGCCGCCACCCAGCCTGCGGCGACGGCGCTCATGCCGACTGTTCCGGTCGGCGCCGCGTCTGCGCCGTCCGCCGGCTCGACTGCGGGCGCCGGCCTGTTCGCGTTCGCCGGCGGCAGCGCCGGTGCGGGCGGTGCGACGGGCGGCGGCGGACCGATCCGCGGCGCCTCCGGCCCCGGTGCGGGCGGCTCCGGCACGGGCGGTGCGGGCTCCCCCTCGGGCGGGGGTGGGGGCCGCGGCGGATCGGGCTCCTCCGACCCCACCGGTGGAGACGGAAAGCGAGGCATCCGCCCCCTGGTCTGGATCGCCGGCGCCCTCGTCGCCCTCCTCGTGATCGCCGGCCTCTTCTGGCTCGGCACGCAGATGTCGAAGGGCGGCGGGGCTGCGGCATCCGGCACGCCGACCGCCGAGACGAGCGAGACGCCCACGCCCGAGCCGACCGCGGCGCAGCCCGCGGGGGTGCACGCGTGGGACACGCTCTTCGGCGGCGAGTGCCTCGAGCCGTACACCGACGCCTGGCAGCAGGAGTTCACCGTGGTCGACTGCGCGACGCCGCACGCGGCGCAGCTCGTCTACCGCGGCACGCTGCCGGGCGACGCGGCCGCCGCGTATCCCGGTGAGACCGAGCTCGCGTCGCAGATGAACCTGTTGTGCACCGCAGACGGCGTCATCGACGTCGCGGCCGTGTCGGGCATGACCGACCTGCAGGTTCAGGGCGCGTACCCGGCCGACGCCGCGCAGTGGGACGCGGGTGCACGGTACTACTACTGCTTCGCGAGCCGCTCGAGCGGCGAGAAGCTGACCGCCAGCATCGCCGGCCCCGGCCCGGCCGTCTGAGCCGGGGCGAGGTCGACATGGCCGAGGGAGGTTCGCGCGTGCTCGTCGTGGGCTCGCTCAACGTCGACGCGACGACGTACGTCGAACGATTCCCCGAGCCCGGCGAGACGATCGCCGCACACGCGTTCCAGACGGCGCTCGGCGGCAAGGGATCGAACCAGGCCGTCGCTGCGCACCTCGCCGGCGCCGACGTCGAGCTCGTCGCCCGCATCGGCGACGACGCGAACGGCGGACTCGCCCTGACCGTGCTCGACGGCTTCGGCCTGCCGACGCGCGGCGTCGAGCGCACCGCCGGGTTGCCGACCGGCATCGCCCAGATCACCGTTGCCGACTCGGGCGAGAACACCGTGATCGTCGCCGCCGGCGCGAACCACGAGCTGGGCCCCGACGTCGTCGACTCCGCACGTGAGCGCATCGCGGGCGCGGGCCTCGTGCTCACGCAGGGCGAGCTGCCGGTCGCGACGATCGAGCACCTCGCGGCGGTCTGCGACGAGCTCGGCGTGCGCTTCGTGCTCAACCTCGCGCCGCCCGTGCCGACCACGGCAGCGACGCTCGCCGTGTGCGATCCGCTCGTCGTGAACGAGCACGAGGCGCGTGCCGTGGGCATCCGGCCGGATGTCCCGGAGCCGCCGTCCCTCGACGACTGGCGCGACCTCGCGGCCGCGGCGGTCGGCCGGGTCGCCCGGTCGGTCGTCATCACGCTCGGTGCCGCCGGCGCCGTCGCCGCGACGCGCGCCGGCAGCTGGGCCCTGGCCGCGCCCGCCGTCGAGGCCGTCGACACGACCGGTGCCGGCGACTGCTTCACCGGCACGCTGAGCGCCTTCCTCGCGGAGGGACGTCCGATGCCCGAGGCCGTGCGCATCGCCGTGGCGGCGGGCGCGCTCGCGGTGCAGCGGCGTGGCACGGTCGACTCGTACGCCCCGCGCGCCGAGGTGCTCGCCGCCGCGGGCCTCGGCGACCCGGGCGGTGCCGCATGAGCCTGCCCGTCATCGTCGACTGCGACCCCGGGCACGACGACGTCTTCGCGCTCTGGCTCGCGGCGGGGCATCCGGCCCTCGACCTGCGCGCCGTGACGACCGTCGGCGGCAACGTGCCCCTCGAGCACACGAGCCGGAACGCGCGCGTCGCGCTCACGGTCGCGGGTATCGACGGCGTGCCGGTCGCCGCCGGCGCTGCGGGGCCGATCGCCCGGGTGCTGCAGACCGCCGAGTGGATCCACGGCGAGAACGGGCTCGGCGGCCCGGTGCTGCCCGAGCCGACCGTGCCGCTCGACGAGCGCACCGCGACCGAGCTCATGGCCGACACCCTGCTCGCCGCAGACGAGCCCGTCGCGATCGTCGCGACGGGTCCGATCACGAACGTCGCCGTGCTGCTGCGCGACCGGCCCGAGGTCGCCGACCGCATCCGCGAGGTCGTCTGGATGGGCGGCTCCACCGAGCGCGGCAACGCGACCCCGTACGCGGAGTTCAATGCGCTCGTCGATCCCGAGGCGCTCGACCTCGTGGTGCGCAGCGGCGTGCGGTTCACGATGGTCGGGCTCAACGTGACGCATCGCGCGCTCGTCACCCCCGCCGTGCGCGAGCGGCTGGCCGGCGCGGGCAACCGCACCGCGTCGTTCGCGGGGGAACTGCTCGACTTCTTCTGCCGCACGAACGACGAGGTGTTCGGCATGCCCGACGGGCCGCTGCACGACCCGGTCGCCGTCGCGGTGCTCGCCGACCCCGATTGCGTCGCCCTGCGGCGCACCCGCCTCGACGTCGAGCTGCAGGGCACGGAGACGCTCGGCGCGACGAGCGTCGACTTCGACGGGATGCTCCGCCGCGAGCCGAACGCGTTCGTCGCGGTCGAGCTCGACGTCGACCGATTCTGGGGTCTCGTCGAGGCATCCCTCGCTCGTCTCGGCTGACGGGCGCGGCGTCGGCGGGGCGGGGTAGCCTCGGGAGGGTGACCGCAACTGGAGCCGCTCGCGACGAGCTGGCCGCGCTCGTCGGCGACGCGACGTTCCTCGACGACTGGCGCGACGGCGCCGAGTTCGGCGAGATCGAGTACCGCGACGCCGCCGTGCTCATCCTGTTCGGCGTGCTCGACGAACTGCCGAGCGAGCATACCGCGCACGATCGCGCGGTCTCGCGCGACCTCGACGTCCTGCTGCTCGCCCGGGCCGAGACCCTGCGCTCGCACGCCGGCCAGGTCGCGTTCCCCGGCGGGCGCGTCGATCCGGGCGACCGCGACGTGGTCGACGCGGCGCTGCGCGAGGCTCGGGAAGAGACGGGGCTCGACACCGCGGGCGTCGACGTGCTCGGCACGCTGACGCCGTTGTCGGTTCCCTACTCGGGCCACATGGTGACCCCGGTGCTCGGCTGGTGGCGGTCGCCGTCGCCGGTCGGCGTCGTCGACGTCGCCGAGTCGTCGGCGGTCTTCCGAACCCCGGTCGCCGACCTCGTCGACCCGGCGAACCGCTACACCACGGTGCTGCGCCGCGACGGGCAGGAGTGGCGCGGGCCCGCCTTCCTGCCGACGGTCGCCGGGCGGCAGCACCTCGTCTGGGGATTCACCGCGCTCGTGCTCGACAAGATGCTCGACCGGCTCGGCTGGGCCGAGCCGTGGGACGAGGGGCACGAGCTCGACCTCGAGCCCTGATGCCGTGCGGCGACCATCGGTCGTGGGGTCGCCGCTCGCGGCGTAGGCCGTGCGGCCGGGCCCACTCGATCGCCGAGCGTGACCGTTCGCACCGGATGTTGCCGCTGAACGGGCAACGACGGGTGGCAACGGTCACGCTCGGCGACGCGACGCGACGCGACGCGACGCGACGAGACGCGTCGGCGAGCGTGCGGCGGCTCAGGCGAACGACCGGATGACTCGCGCGAGGCGCGCGACCGCCTCGTCGACGACCGCGTCGGAGAGGTTGCCGTAGCCGACGACGAGCGCCTCCGGCATCGAGTGCGCGCTCGACGCACGGTAGCGGGTGAGGTCGGCGACCGCGAGCTCGGCGCGTGCCGCCGCCGCCGAGACGTCGCTCGCACGAACGCCCGCCGGCAGTGCGAGCACGGCGTGCATGCCCGCGGCGATGCCCGACACCGCGAGTTCGGGGAGCTCGCGCCCGAGGGCGGTGAGCAGGGCGGCGCGCCGCCGCCGGAACCGCCCGCGCGCGGCGCGCAGGTGCCGCTCGAGGTCGCCCCCTTCGATGAACTGGGCGAGCGCCGCCTGTTCGAGCGTCGACGGGCGGGGGCGCTCGGCCAGCCGCACCCGCTCGCGGAGCGCGGGCGGCATGAGCGCCCAGCCGAGCCCGAACACCTGCGCCATCGACTTCGAGAGCGATCCGACGAGCACGACCCGGTCGGGGGCGAGCCCCTGGAGCGCGGCGATCGGTCGGCGGTCGTAGCGGAACTCGGCGTCGTAGTCGTCCTCGATGAGCACGCCGTCGACGCTCCGCGCCCAGCGCACGATCGCGTCGCGCCGTGAGGGCGAGAGGGCGGCACCCATCGGGAACTGGTGCGCGGGCGTGATGAGCGCGGCACGGGCGCCCGTGCGCCGGGCCGCCCGCTCGAGCGCCTCGACGTCGATGCCGTCGCCGTCGACCGGCACGGGCACCGGGGTGAGGCCGGCGGCCGCGGCGACCTCGCGCAGCTTCGACCAGCTCGGGTCCTCGACGACGATCGCCGAGTGCCCGGCGGCCTTGAGGCTCGCGACGACCGCCGTCATGCCGTCGGTCGCGCTGTGCGTGATGACGACGTCGTCGGGCGCGGCGACCGCGTGGCGCGACCGTTCGAGGTACGCGGCGACGGCGGTGCGTGCCGAGGGATGGCCGAGCCGGTCGACGACCGTGAGCTCGGCGTCGGGCAGCACCTCGAGCGCGCGCCGCACGGCAGCCGCCCACCGCGTGCGCGGCACGTGCCTGAGGTCGGGCACGCCGGGCCCCAGGTCGAACCGCGGGCGCCGGTACTCGCCGCGCAACCCCGACGGTCGTCTCGTCGCCCCGGCTGCGGCCGGTGGTCGAGTCGTGACGAAGGCCGGTGTCGAGGCCTCGTCATCAGGTCTCGAGACGCGTGCTCCTTCGTCGCTCGCCACGACCCGAGCACGGATGGCCGCAGCGGGTTCGACCAGTGGGGATGTCGCGGCGCGCGCCGGGACGCGCGTGCCCGAGCCGACCGTCGCCTCGAGGAACCCCTCGGCGACGAGCTGCCCGTAGGCCTCGGTCACCACCCAGCGCGAGACGCCGAGCGTCTCGGCGAGGGCGCGGCTCGGCGGCAGCGCGGCGCCCGCGGGGGCCCGCCCGCTCGCGACCGCCTCGCGGATCGCGCGTTCGAGCCGGTCGCGCAGGGGAGCGGGGCCCGGGCCGAGGTCGAGCATGGTCTCCCACGCGAGGGCCGGTGTGCGGGCGGCAGTGGGGCGAGGCATCCGGTCTCTCGATTGGTCTGGTCGAACGAGTACTGATTGGAGTGTATGCCCGAGCCGATCGGTTCGTACGCTCGAAACCGTCAACCCCACCGATGGAGGAGAACCCCATGCGATACCGCACGATCGGCAACGGCCGCACGAGCTTCGACGTCTCGACGATCTGCCTCGGCACCATGCAGATGGGCACGAAGATCGACGAGGCCACCTCGTTCGCGATCCTCGACCGCTTCGTCGAGGCCGGCGGCACGTTCATCGACACGGCGAACAACTACAGCTTCTGGGACGGCGGGTACGGCCGCGACAGCGAAGACCTGATCGGCCGCTGGCTCGAGAGCCGCGGCGTGCGCGACCGGGTGCGCATCGCGACGAAGGTCGGCGCGGCGAAGAAGGACCCGGCGCTGCCGCTCTCGAACGTGCCGCCGACGAACTTCCAGGGGCTCGGCGCCGACATCGTCGACTGGGAGGTTCGCGAGAGCGCCAAGCACCTCGGCGTCGACCGCATCGACGCCGTCTACGGCCACGTCGACGACCTCGAGACGCCGCTCGCCGAGACCGTCGGCGCCTTCGGCGCACTGCAGGACGAGGGGCTCGTGGGCGTCTCGGGCATCTCGAACGTGGCGCTGTGGCGCATCGTCGAGGCGCGCGAGGAGGCGATCCGCCAGGGCGTCTCGCCGTACGGCCTCGTGCAGCAGCAGTACAGCTACATCTACCCCGTCCCGAAGCTCGGCCGGCAGAACTTCGTGACGCCCGAGCTGCTCTCGTATGCGGCATCCACCGGGGTCGACGGCCGCGCGCCGCTCGCCGTCACCGCCTACTCGCCGCTGCACCAGGGCGCGTACACGCGTCGCGACAAGCCGCTCTGGGGCGGTGTGAACCACCCGACGACGTACGCGCGCATCGAGTTGCTGCACGAGGTCGCGCGCGAGGTCGGTGCGACGCCGAACCAGGTCGCGCTCGCGTGGCTGCTCGGTCGCGAGGTGCCGGTCATCCCCGTCGCGGGGCCGTCGAGCGTCGCCCAGCTCGAGGAGGTGCTCGGCGCCGCCGAGCTCGACCTCGACCCCGAGGTGCGCGCGCGGCTCGACGCCGACCCCGAGGAGGCGCCGCTCGCGGCGTGAGCCGTGCGGCGGGGCTCACTCGATCGCCGAGTGCGGCCGTTCGCACCGAGTGTTGCCGCAGACCGGGCAACGACGGGTGGGAACGGCCACACTGGGCGGCCTCGGGTGCGCCGGGTCGGCGTCAGTCGCCCTGCTCGACCTCTTCGTCGGTGTCGTCAGCGTCGGCGTCGGGCTCGTCGTCTTCATCGTCGAGGTCGGGCTCGGCCACGCTCAGCACCTCGATGAGGAGCGACTCGTCGAGCTCGGCGTAGATGACGAGGCCCGCGTACTGCGTCGGCGCCTCGTAGACGAGCACGAGCGTGGCGTCGCTCGACACGATGGCACCCTGCAGGTCGAGCTCCTCGTCGAGCGCGGCGTAGTCGGCCGCCTCGTGCGAGCGTTCAGCGCCCTCGAAGTCGGAGTCGACGAGTTCGTGCACGATCTCGTCGTCGAGGCGGTCGAGCTCCTCAGCCGTGAGCGGGGCGAGCGCGCGCTGGGCGATGGCGAGCATCTCAGGGGCCTCGAGCTGCTCGTCGTCGTCGAGTGCGAAGAGCACGGCGACCTGCCGGTCACCCGGCAGCGAGACGACGGCGCTGAGCTCGCCGTCCTCGTCGAGGTCGATGTCGGTGAGTTCGATCATGGTGCCAACCCTTTCAGAGATGCGGCTCGCGTGCGGCGCCTGCGGGATCAGAGTTCGGTCTCGGCCGGGTCGCCGACGAGCTCGAAGACGCCCTTCAGCACCTCGTCGGGGCGGAACGGGTACTTCTCGATCTCGGCCCGGTCGCTGATGCCCGTGAGCACGAGCACCGTGTGCAGGCCGGCCTCGATGCCCGCGACGATGTCGGTGTCCATGCGGTCGCCGATCATCGCCGTGTTCTCGGAGTGGGCGCCGATCTTGTTGAGCGCCGAGCGGAACATCATCGGGTTCGGCTTGCCGACGACGTAGGGCTCCTTGCCGGTCGCCTTCGTGATGAGCGCGGCGATCGCGCCGGTCGCGGGCAGCGGGCCGTCGGCGCTCGGGCCGGTCGCGTCGGGGTTGGTGACGATGAACCGGGCGCCGTCGTTGATGAGCCGGATCGCCTTCGTGATCGCCTCGAACGAGTAGTTGCGGGTCTCGCCGACGACGACGAAGTCGGGGGCCGTCTCGGTCATGATGTAGCCGGCTTCGTGCAGCGCCGTGAGGATGCCCGCCTCGCCGATGACGAACGCCGAGCCGCCGGGCAACTGCTGCTTGAGGAAGTCGGCGGTCGCGAGCGCCGAGGTCCAGATGCGCTGCTCGGGCACGTTGAGGCCCGACGCCCGCAGCCGCGCCGACAGGTCGCGGGCCGTGAAGATCGAATTGTTCGTGAGCACGAGGTACGGGGTGCCGGCGTCCTCCCACTGCTGCAGCAGCTCGGCGGCGCCCGGCAGGGCGTGGTTCTCGTGCACGAGCACGCCGTCCATGTCGGTCAGCCAGCACTCGACTTCGTCGCGTCGTCCCATGCGCCCAAGCCTAGGCCGCGCGGGTCACGGGCCGATGACGAGCGTGTGACGGGCGGGATGCCTCGTGGCCGTCGCTACTCGCCCCCGGGCGAGGCGAGCGCCGCGACCACGTCTTCGACGAGCTGCACCTCGCTCGGCTCGTCGTCGGCCGCCGGCGTGAAGCCCATGCGCACGACGACGAGGTCCTCCGAGGGCACCACGATGACCTTCTGCCCGTCGTGGCCCGACGCGTAGTACGTGTCGGCCGGCAGGCCGGGCCAGCGCAGGCTGCCGTCGGCGAGGGTGTTCACGCGCCACCCCATGCCGTAGCCGGGGTCGTCGGTCTCGTCGACCGGCGTCACCTCGAGCGAGCGTGCCATCCAGTCGGTGGGCAGCAGCTGCTCGCCGTTCCACTCGCCGTTCTGCAGGGCGAACTGGCCGATCGCGGCCCAGTCGCGCGGGGTCGCCCAGAGGTACGACGAGCAGACCGGCGTGCCGGCTGCGTCGGGTTCGAAGGTCGCCGACTCGAGGCCGAGCGCGCCGAGCAGGGTCTGTCGGGGCAGGTCGGCGCCGAGGCCGGTGCGCTCGGCGAGCACCGAGCAGAGCAGCGTCGTCGAGCCGCTCGAGTACTCCTGGAACGTGCCGGGCTCGTGCTCGAGGGGGAGGCTCGCGACGTAGCCGCCCATGTCCTCCTCGTTGTAGAGCATCTGCGTGATCGGGGTGCCGAGGTCGTACGTCTCGTCCCACTCGAGGCCGCTCGTCATGCGCAGCAGCTGCTCGATCGTGATGTCGGCGCGCCCGTCGGTCCATTCGGGGCGCAGGCCGTCGTCGTCGAGCGCGACCTCGCCCTGCTGCACGAGCATGCCGGTCATGAGGTCGGTCGCGCTCTTCGACATCGACCAGCCGAGCTGCGGGGTCTCAGCGTCGAACCCGTCGGCGTAGCGCTCGGCGACGAGTTCGCCGCCCTTGGCGACGACGACCGCGCGGGTGCCGAGCGCCTCGGCGTCTGCGGCGGGCAGGTCGTCGCCGAACGCCGCGGCGAGGGCGGCGTCGAGCTCCGGCGACGGCGACGGCGCCGAGGCATCCGCGAAGGGGTTGCCGTCGCTCGTCACGGCGGTCGCCTCGCCGAAGTCGGGGGCGTCGCCCGCGAGGGTGCAGCCGAAGCCGGGCGCGAACCACGCCTTCTGGGCGGCGAGCAGGCCGAGGAGCGAGCCCGTCGTGACGGCCTCGTCACGGTCGACGTCGACCGAGAGGTACGGCACGAGCGGGTTCGGCGGCAGGTCGCTCGCCGGGTCGTCGCGCCCGGCCACCTCGGTCACGGCGCAGGCGTTGTGCGCGGCGTAGCCGGTGCCGGTGCGCAGCATCGGGCGCTGCCACCAGTAGACGGCGACGGCCCCCGCCACGAGTACGAGCACGATGACGAGGAGGACGACCAGTGTCCGGCGGAGAATGCGCACCGCCGGATGCTAACAGCCGGGCGGTCATTCCCATACGCGTTTGTGGGAAGCCCACGGACGGGAGGGGCCGTCGGTCGGGGCCGGCTCAGCCGGTGACCCAGATCTCAGCGGCCGCGCCGGCCGTCAGTTCGACGGGGGATGCCGCGGCCGCCGCACCGTCGTCATCGGCGTCGACCGCCACGAGCTCGACGAGCACGCGCTCGCCGGAGGCATCGGCGTTCCCGACCTCGATGGCCACCCCGGGGGCGATGCCCGCGGCGGCGAGGGCGCGCAGCACCTCGGGGTCGCGGTCGCTGATGCGCAGCACGCGACCGGTGTGGCCGGCGGGCGCTCCGTCGAGCCGCAGGAAGGGCTCGGTCGCGATCGCACCGTCGGCGGCGGGGATCGCATCGCCGTGCGGGTCGCGCGATGGGCGGCCGAGCCGCAGGTCGATCTGCTCGAGCAGCCGGTCGCTCAGCGCGTGCTCGAGCACCTCGGCCTCGTCGTGCACCTCGTCCCACGCGTAGCCCATCTCGCGCACGAGCCAGGTCTCAATGAGCCGGTGCCGCCGCACCACCGAGAGGGCGCGCTCGCGGCCCGCGTCGGTGAGCCGCAGCGGCCCGTACGGCACGTGGGCGACGAGGCCCTGCGCCGCCATCTTCTTCACCATCTCGGTGACGCTCGACGGGGCGACGCCGAGCTTCGCCGCGAGCTGCGAGGGCGTGATGGGGTCGGGCTGCCACTCGGTGTGGGCGTACACCGTCTTGAGGTAGTCCTCGATCGCGGGGTTCTTGCTGGCGGGCATCGCGCCCAGCCTAGCCGCGAGGCCCGTCAGACCCGCGCGAGCCGTTCGATGTCCTCGAGGAACGCGCCGGCGGTCTCGGCCGACACCGTGGTGCGGGTGCCGGCGATCGCGTCGAGGTAGTCGGCGGTGCTCGGACCGGCGGGGCGCGGTGCGGCGCCGTGCGCCGAGGCATCCCGGTCGTCACCCGTCGCGCCGTTGCGCACCGCGGCCTCGAACGCCCGCTGCGACGCGCTGCGGGCGGCGAACTCGATGTCGGCGGGCGAGAACCCGGCGGAGCGTTCGACGAGCAGGGCGACGTCGACGGCGGCGGCCACCTGCTCGGGCACGTACCGCTGCCAGATCGCCTGCCTCGCCGCCTCGTCGGGCAGGCCGATCGGGATCACGTAGTCGAATCGTCCGTGCCGGAGGAACGCGCTGTCGAGCGCGCGGATGAAGTTCGTCGCGCACACGAGGAGCCGCCCGGGCTGCTCGCGGAACGCCGGGATGATCTTGAGCAGCTCGTTCGTGACGCCCTGCAGCGGCGACGGCGGCTCGCCCGATCGCTGTGCGGCGATCTCCTCGACCTCGTCGATGAACACGACCGCGTGCTCGAGCTCGGCGATCTTCGTGAACGTGTCGCGCAGCGCCCCGGCGAGGCCGCCGGGCTCGGCGGCGAGCCGCGACGGGAACACCTCGACGAACGACCACTCGAGCCGTGAGGCGATCGCCTTCGCGAACGTCGTCTTGCCAGTGCCTGGCGGGCCGAACAGCACGACCGCGCGCGGCGGCACCACGCCGTAGCGGTCGGCGAGGTCGGGCTCGGCGAGCGGCAGCACGAGGCGCTGCTCGAGGATCTCCTTCTCACGGCGCATGCCCGCCACCGACTCCCAGAGCGTGCGTGGCAGCAGTCGGCCGCCGAGCTCGGCGAGCGAGCTCAGCTCCTGCCGCTGCACGGGGATGCGGCGCTCGAAGTAGCGCAGCTGGTGCTTGAGCTCGAAGCCCTGGTTGGCGAAGGCGTCGACCCGGCTCTCGTTCTCGGGGATGAGCGCCGAGAGTTTCGTGAGGCCGTGCGGCGCCATGCGCTTCTCGAGGGCCGCGAGCATCGCCGAGCCGATGCCCTGGTGCCGCCAGTCGTCGGCGATCGCGAAGAACACGACCCAGCCCTGGTCGTGCGCGGCACGGCCGACGGCGGCGCCGATCACCTGGTCGGCGTGCACCGCGACGATCGCGTGGTCCATCTGGCACGAGGCGATCACCTCGCTGAGGTCGTAGACCGGCTCGTGCGACGACTGCCGCTGCGCCTCCCAGAGGTGCAGGATGCCGTCGAGATCGTCGTTGTGGAACTCGCGCAGACGCCAGCCGGGCATGATGTCCTCCATCCGTGGGTCCCAGCAGCGTAGGCGACCGCCCGGGTGCCGGCGGGCCGTATGACGTCGCGCGCGGACGAAAGACTTTCGAGTGTTGCCGTCACGGAAAGTTCTGCATCAGTTCTGCGAGGTGCGCCGGGCGGCCCGCCCGCGCGCGCCCGGAGCATCGCCCCGCTCCGTCATGCGCCCGTGAACACGAGCCAGAGCAGCACCCCGTTGAGCGTGATGAGGAAGACCGAGGCGGCGATGCCCGCCGCGGTCGTGGCCCAGTGGTTGCGCCACCGGCCGAGGACGCCGGACTTCGCGGTCAGCGAGACGAGCGGGATGAGCGCGAAGGGGATGCCGAACGACAGCACGACCTGGCTCAGCACGAGCGAGAGCGTCGGGTCGAACCCCAGCCAGAGGATCACGAGCGCCGGGATGAGGGTCACGAGCCGGCGCGCGAGCAGCGGTACCCGCACGTGCAGCAGTCCGTGCATGATCTCGGCGCCCGCGTACGCGCCGACCGACGTCGACGCGAGGCCCGAGGCGAGCAGGCCGACGGCGAAGAGCGTCGCGATGACGGGGCCGAGCGCCGCGCCGAGTGCGGCGTAGGCGCCCTCGAGGCTGTCGGTGCCCTCGACGCCCGCGAGGTTCACGGCGGCGAGCAGCAGGATGCAGAGGTTCACGGTGCCGGCGATGGCCATCGCGATCGAGACATCCCACCGGGTGGCGCGCACGAGGACGTCGGTCGGGACGTCGGTCGCGGTGCCGGGGAGGAGCGCGGGGGAGTCGGAGGTCGTCCGCCGACCGCCCGCCTGCTCGCCGCGCGTCGCGAAGCGATCGCGCGAGAGCGCCGAGTGCGCGTAGATCGCGTGCGGCATGATCGTCGCGCCCAGGATCGAGGCGGCGAGCAGCACCGAGTTCGCGTCGGCGAAGCGCGGCACGAGCCCGGCGAGGAGGCCGGCGGGGTCGGGCGGGGCGATGAAGACGCCCACCGTGAACCCGATCGTGATGATCGCGAGCAGCCCCATGATCACGAACTCGAAGGTGCGCGGCCCTCGCTTGGACTGCAGCACCAGCAGCACGATCGAGACGGCCCCCGTGATGAGTCCGCCCCAGACGAGCGGCACCCCGAACAGCAGGTTGAGGGCGACGGCGCCGCCGATCACCTCGGCCAGGTCGGTCGCCATGGCGACGAGCTCGGCCTGCAGCCAGTACGCGCGCCGCCCCCACCGGTTGCGGATGCGTCCGCCGAGCACCTCGGGCAGGCTGCGTCCGGTGACGATGCCGAGCTTCGCCGACAGGTACTGGATGAGCCAGGCCATCACGTTGCCGAGCACGACGACCCAGACGAGCAGGTAGCCGTACTGGGCGCCGGCGGTCATGTTGCTCGCGACGTTGCCGGGGTCGAGGTAGGCGACGCCCGCGACGAGAGCGGGACCGATGAGCCAGGCGACGCGCGGCAGGGATGCCTCGGCCCGGCGCCGCCCGCCCCGATGGGGGCGCTCGGGGCGGACGGTGGTCGTGGGCTCGGTCTCGTCGTCGAGCATTTTCGGCATGCCTAAAACATAGCAATATTTCGGCGTACCGAAAACCCCGCGATCACGAGCCGTGCGCGCCGGGTGCGCGCGCCGCGCGCACCCGGCGCGGGTAGCGTTGGCGTGTGGACGACGACCGGCACGAGGCATCCGAACCCGAGGCGACGATGCCGCAGCACGGCGTCGGCCCGTGGCCCGGCGGTGAGGCCGAGTGGCCCGACGACCCGCGCTACGACCGCGAACTGCTCGCGGCGGGCGACACCCGCAACGTCATCGACCGTTACCGCTACTGGCGCATGGACGCGATCGTCGCCGACCTCGACGAGCACCGGCACCCGTTCCACGTCGCGATCGAGAACTGGCAGCACGACATGAACATCGGCTCGATCGTGCGCAGCGCCAACGCCTTCGCCGCCGACACCGTGCACATCATCGGCCGCCGACGCTGGAACAAGCGCGGCGCCATGGTCACCGACCGCTACCAGCACGTCGACTACCACCCGGATGTCGCGGCATTCGCCGACTGGGCGCGCGGCGAATCGCTGCCCGTCATCGCGGTCGACAACGTCGAGGGCGCCGTGCCGATCGAGGCGTTCGCGTGGCCCGAGCGGTGCGTGCTGCTCTTCGGTCAGGAGGGCCCGGGGCTCTCGCCGGAGGCGACCGCCGCCGCCGACGCGATCGTCGAGATCACCCAGTTCGGGTCGACCCGCTCGCTCAACGCGAGCGCCGCCGCCGCGATCGCGATGCACTCGTGGGTGCTGACGCACGCGTTCGGGCCGGCCGCGCCCTCGGAGTAGCGTGGCGGGCATGACCGATCGTTCCCGCGGCATACCCGTGACCACCGCCGACGAGCTCGAGGAGATCGTCGGCGCGCCGCTGCCGGCGGTCGTGCGCAAGGAGCGCACGCACCTGCACGCGATCGACCGCGCGTGGCTCGCGGCCGCCCCGCTCGCGTTCGTCGCGACGAGCGACGACGAGGGGCGGCTCGACGTCTCGCCGAAGGGCGACCCGGCGGGGTTCGCGCTCGTGCTCGACGACCGCACGATCGCGATCCCCGAGCGTCCCGGCAACCGCCGCGCAGACGGGTTCCACAACCTGCTGCGGAACCCGCGCGTCGGGCTGCTCTTCGCGATCCCCGGTCGCGGCGACACGCTGCGCATCAACGGGCGGGCGACGATCGTGCGCGACGCGCCGTTCCTCGACGACATGATCGTGCGCGGCAACCGACCGGTGCTCGCGACCGTGGTCGACATCGAGCAGGTCTTCTTCCACTGCTCCAAGGCGTTCCTGCGTTCGAAGGCCTGGCAGCCCGACGCGTGGCGGCCCGAGGCCGCGCCGCGGCGGGCGGTCATCGCGCAGGCGCTCGAACGACCCGACGAATCGCTCGAGACGCTCGACGAGTACTACGGCCCGAGTTACGCCGATCGCATCTACGGGTGACCTACGGTTGACCCGTGACGGTCATCGACAACGCGGTCTATGTCGACGGTCGGCGCGCCGTCTCGCCGGCGGTGCTCGCCGACACGTTCGACGAGCTCGAGCGGCACCCGGGCGGCTTCGCGTGGATCGGCCTCTACCGGCCCGATGCCGCCGAGCTCGGCGTCGTCGCCGAGGAATTCGGCCTGCACGAGCTCGCGGTCGAAGACGCGCTCGCCGGCCACCAGCGCGCGAAGCTCGAGCGCTACGGCGACACCCGGTTCGTCGTGCTGCGGCCCGCGCGCTACCTCGACGCCGATGAGCGGGTCGAGTTCGGCGAGGTGCACGTCTTCGTCGGCGGGGACTTCGTCGTCGCGATCCGCCACGCCGAGAAGCCCGACCTGGGGCGCGTGCGCGCACGCCTCGAGGCCGCGCCCGAACTGCTCGCCCGCGGCCCGCTCGGCGTGCTCTACGCGATCGTCGACCAGATCGTCGACGAGTACGCCCCCGTCGTCGCGGGCCTCGAGAACGACATCGACGAGATCGAGGAGCAGCTCTTCAGCGGCGATGCTGCGGTTGCGAAGCGCATCTACGACCTGTCGGGCGAGGTCATGGAGTTCCAGCGCGCGGTGAAGCCGCTGCGGGAGATGATCGAGGCGATCCGCGAGGAGCTGAGCGACGACGCGGCGGCCGATCCCGAGGGCGACGAGCTCGAGCTTCGGCGTGCGTTCCGCGACGTGCTCGACCACGTCATCCGCATCACCGAGCGCGTCGACGAGTACCGCGAGACGCTGCGCAACGCGTTGAGCGTGCACGCCACGCTCGTCGCGCAGCGGCAGAACGAGGCGAGCATCGCGCAGAGCGAGCAGACGAAGAAGATCTCGAGCTGGGCGGCCATCTTCTTCGCACCCTCGCTCGTCGCCGGCATCTACGGCATGAACTTCGACCACATTCCCGAGCTGCACTGGGTCTTCGGCTACCCGTTCGCCCTGCTGCTCATGTTCGTGTCGGGCTACGTGCTGTACCTGATCTTCAAGTCCCGGCACTGGTTGTGAGACGTGGATGCCTCGGGGCCGACGCCGGCCCCGAGGCATCCGTGCTCGACCGGACTCAGCCGATGAGGCTCGGCTGCAGGTCGCGCAGCGTGCGGAAGTGCGTCATGCGGGTGACGCCGATCGCCGAGACGACGAGCGCGCCGACGAGCCAGATCGCGAGCACCCCGAAGTCGCCCGCCGCTCGCGACAGGTCGCCGCCGTACATGAACTGGCGCATCGCGTCGACGACGTAGCCCATGGGCAGTACGTGGTGCAGGGCCGCGAGGGGTGCGGGCAGCGTCTGCCACGGGAACGTGCCGCCCGCCGTCACGAGCTGCAGCACCATGAGCACGAGGCCGAGGAACTGGCCGACCGAGCCGAGCCAGACGTTGAGCGCGAGGATGATCGCCGCGTACGTCACCGATGCGAAGACCATCGTGCCGACGACGCCGAGCGGATGGTGCATCTGGAACCCGAGGGTGAACGCGAGCACGAGGTAGAGCGCCGCCATCTGCACCGCGCCGAGCAGGCCCGGCGTGAGCCAGCCGGCGAGCGTGATGCGGATCGGCGAGTGGAGCGCGGTGACGGCCCGGCGCGAGATCGGCTTCACGATGAGGAAGAGCGCGTAGATGCCGATCCAGCCGGCGAGCGCCGCGAAGAACGGGGCGAGCCCGGCGCCGTAGTTGCCCGCCTGGGCCATCGAGCTCGTCTCGAGCGTGATCGGGTCGGCGATCGTCGCGGCCTGCGCGTCGCGGGTCGACTGGCTCGAGTCGGGGATCTGGTCGACCCCGGCGTCGAGCCCGTCGCGCAGCTGCCCCGCGCCGTCGGCGAGCTCGCCGAGGCCCGACTGCAGCGTGCCGACGCCGTCGCGCAGCTGCGCCGATCCGGTGGCGGCCCGAGCCGCGCCGTCGGCGAGCTGCGATGCGCCGCTCGCCGCCCTGGCTGCGCCGTCGGCGGCGGTGCTCGCACCCGCCGCGAGGTCGGCGGAGCCCGCGGCGACCTGCGCGCTGCCGTCGGCGAGCCGGTCGATGTCGCCGACGACGGACTGCACCTTCTCGTTGCCCGTCGTGATGCGATCGCCGACCACGTCGAGCTTCGCGAGCACGGTGTCGATCGTCGCCTGGTCGAGGCCCTGGGCCTCGAGCGCGGCCTCGATGTCGGCGCGGGCCTGCGGCACGGCCGCCGCGGCATCGGCGACCGCGGTGCCGACCCGATCGGCCGAGGCCGCGAGCTGCGCGTTGCCGTCGGCCACCTGGGCGGCGCCGTCGGCGAGCGTCGCCGAACCGTCGGCGAGCCGGGCGGTGCCGTCGGCCAGTTGCTGCGTTCCCGTCTCGAGCTGGGCCGAACCGGTCGCGAGCTGCGCGTTGCCGTCGGCGAGCTGCGTCGCGCCGGTCGCGAGCTGCGCCGCCCCGTCGACCGCGCGCCCCGCGCCGTCGGTGAGCTGCGACGCGCCGTCGGCGGCGTCGACGAGCTTGCCGCGGATGGTCGAGATGGAGTCGAGCAGCGTCGAGGCCGCCTCGTCGCCGACCTTCTCGGCGATGGTCGTGCGGATCTTCTCGACCGCCTGCTTGCCGATCGTGCCGGCGAGGTAGCTGTTCGCGTCGTTCGTCGACAGCACGATCTCGGCCTGCCGGGGCGCGTCGGTCTGCACCGAGGCGAGCGCGTCGGAGAAGTCGGCGGGGAAGGTGATCGCGAAGTCGTAGCGCGACTCGTCGAGCCCGGTCGCGGCCTCCTCGGCCGAGACCCGCTGCCAGTCGAACGCACCGTCGGCGATGAGCTCGTCGGCGATCTCCTCGCCGACGTTGCGCGCCTCGGTGGCCTCGCCGGTGGCGCTCGTCGATGCGGCCACGCCCTCGTCCTCGACGACGAGGGCGACGGGCACCTCGGCGAACTTCGCGTACGGGTCCTGGTTCGCCCAGAGGTAGAGGCCCCCGTAGAGCACGGGCACGGCGATGAGGGCGAGGAGCGCGAGCACCGACATCTTGGTGGAGGTGAGCCTGCGGAACTCGGCGGCGATCATCTGGGGGATCTTCACGCGATGCCTCCCTCGGCGAGCGGCAGGGTGTCGGAGTCGTCGAACTCGTCGGGCGAGTCGGGCCCGTGCATGCGGGCGATCATCGCGGCGGCCCCGATCGCGGCGGCCGAGGCGTGGCCGGCGATGACGAGCACGGCGAAGCCGCGGTCGGCGAGCTGCTTCGCGAGGCCCCACCACTCGATCGGGTCGCCGCCGTGGCGGTCGGGCGACACGATGACGAGACCCTCGACGCCGTCGCGCAGCAGCGCGAGCTCGGTCAGGAGGCGCAGTCGCGCGTGCGGGTCGACGTTCGCGATCGGCGTGCGGGCGACGTCGTCGAGGCCGAGCTGGGTGAGCCAGCGGGCGACCGACACGGGGTTCGACGGGACCCCCGCGAACATGAGCTCTTCGGCGGCGACGCCCGCGACGGTGACGTTCGGCGCAGGGTCGCTCACCTCGGGTGCGTCGACGAGGGCGATGCGACGGCGGATCGCCGAGGCATCCGCCCGGCCGTCGATCGTGACGGCGCCGGCGTCGGGCCGCATGCGACCGGAGGCGATGAGGCCGAGCACGGTGGGTCGCTGCTCGGTCTCGGCGCGGGCGAGCGTCGCCCGGCCCGATTCGAAGCCGACCGACGTGGGGCCGAGCGCCTGGCCGGCGCGGCCCTTCGAGACGTCTCTGAGTTCGATTCTCATGCCGGCTCCTCCATGGCGAGCTCGGGGGTGGTGTCGATGAGGGTGCCCGCCTCGCGCCACGAGAGTCCGGCGATGCCGAGCACGGCGAGCATCACGGCGCGTCGTCCCTCGGCGTCGGGCAGGCGGGTGCGACCGGCCTCGAGCAGCACGGCGAGCGCCGCCTCCTCGATCAGGCGGGCGAGCAGCGCGGGGCGCAGGTCGTCGCGCACGCTCCCGTCGGCGACGCCGCGGGCGACGAGGGCGGCGAGGCGTTCGCGCACGGGGGCGAGGGCTCGAGCGACCCGTTCGACGTACGGGGCGGTGAGCGCCATGCCGGCGAGCAGTCGCACGTGTTCGACCACGCCCCAGAGACGCGACCCGAGCAGGGCGATCGCGACGGGGGCCCGGTCGTGCTCGACCGTCGCGGCGACGGCGTTGAGTCGTGCGGTGCCGCGTTCGACGAGGGCGAGCACGAGTTCGTCGCGGCCGGCGAAGTGGCCGTAGACGGAGCGGCGGGTGAGGCCGGCGGCTGCGGCGATCGCCGCGAGGGATGCCTCGGGGTCGGCCGCGAGCGCGGCGGATGCGGCGGTGAGGAGGGCTTCGCGGTTCTCGGCCGCGTCCCTGCGGGGCGCGCGGCGCTCCGCGTCGGTGACGGACGGCATGCTTCGAGCCTACTGAACTTGCACACGAGTGTGCAAGTTAGTTCAGGGGCTTCACAGACGAGGCCCGACTCGCGGAACGCACTCGGCGGTGCGCGTCTCGCGAATCGGGCCTCGTCGGAGCGACCGGCTCGAACGGCCGGGCGTCAGTCGGTGCCGAGGTCGAACGCGGCCGCCTCGTTCGCGGCGTCGGTCGCGGCATCCGCGGCGTCGTCGGCCGGGGCGGCGATCTCGGCGGCGCTGCCCTCGGCCAGGTCGCCGACGAGGGCGGCCGTCGTGCCGCCGACGATGCCGAGGTGCGCGTACTGCTCGAGGCGCGAGCGCGAGTCGGCGATGTCGAGGTTGCGCATCGTGAGCTGGCCGATGCGATCTTCGGGGCCGAAGGCCGCATCGCCCACACGCTCCATCGAGAGCTTCTCGGGCTGGTAGCTGAACGCCGGGCCCTCGGTGTTCAGGATCGTGTAGTCGTCGCCGCGGCGCAGGCGCACCGTGACCTCGCCCGTGACGGCCGAGGCGACCCAGCGCACGATCGACTCGCGCAGCATGAGCGACTGGGGGTCGAGCCAGCGCCCCTCGTACATGAGGCGGCCGAGGCGGCGGCCCTCGTTGTGGTAGTTCGCGATCGTGTCCTCGTTGTGGATCGCGTTGAGCAGGCGCTCGTACACGAGGTGCAGCAGCGCCATGCCCGGCGCCTCGTAGATGCCGCGCGACTTCGCCTCGATGATGCGGTTCTCGATCTGGTCGCTCATGCCGAGCCCGTGGCGGCCGCCGATGCGGTTCGCCTCGAGCACGAGCTCGACGGCGTCGTCGAAACGCACGCCGTTGATCGCGACCGGGCGGCCCTCCTCGAAGCGCACGGTGACGTCTTCGGCGGGGATCTCGACCGACTCGTCCCAGAACTTGACGCCCATGATCGGCTCGACGGTCGTGATGCCGGCGCTGAGCTCTTCGAGCACCTTCGCCTCGTGCGTCGCGCCCCAGATGTTCGCGTCGGTCGAGTAGGCCTTCTCGGCGCTCGCGCGGTACGGCAGGTCGCGCTCCTGCAGCCACTCGCTCATCTCCTGGCGGCCGCCGAGCTCGGTGACGAACGCCGAGTCGAGCCACGGCTTGTAGATGCGCAGGCGCGGGTTGGCCATGAGGCCGTAGCGGTAGAACCGCTCGATGTCGTTGCCCTTGTAGGTCGAGCCGTCGCCCCAGATGTCGACGCCGTCCTCCATCATGGCGCGCACGAGCAGCGTGCCGGTGACCGCGCGACCGAGCGGGGTCGTGTTGAAGTACGTCTTGCCGCCCGAGCGGATGTGGAACGCGCCGCAGGCGAGGGCGACGAGGCCCTCTTCGACGAGTGCGGCGCGGCAGTCGACGAGTCGCGAGAGCTCGGCGCCGTACTCGAGCGCGCGGCCGGGAACGGCCTCGACGTCGGGCTCGTCGGGCTGGCCGAGGTCGGCCGTGTACGTGCACGGCACGGCGCCCTTCTCGCGCATCCACGCGACGGCGACGGAGGTGTCGAGACCTCCGGAGAAGGCGATGCCGACGCGCTCGCCGACGGGCAGGGAGGTGAGGACCTTCGACATGCCCTCCAGCCTACTTGGGCGTCCGGGTGCGTGACATCGGGGCGGATGCCGCGGCCGGTGGCCTTCCGGCGGTCGAGTAGCGACGGCGGAGCCGTTGAACCTCTCGCTCCCCCTACCACTTCTGCGATGGGGTCTGGGCTCGTCGCGTTTTCGTGCCGGCGGGAGAGGACCCCCGAACAGGGGGTGCCTTCGGCCGAGAAGTTGCCACTACGGTCGGCATTGGCGACAAGACCGGTGTATTTGCCAGGCGGCGTTATTGTGCTCACGCGACTGTATCGAACCTTTCCGAATTGCCCGAAAGGAAAGTCACAGTGATTCGACACTTTGCAGCCCGTGTAGTCGCAGTTCTCGGCGTCACAGCCCTGCTCCTCACAGCGGCCGGCCAGGTCGCTGTGGCCGACATGCATGTGGAGCCTGACGAGGAGCTGCCAATCGTCGAGCAGACTGACCTGGTCCTGCTGCTCGACGGCTCCGGTTCGATCAGCGCAACCGACTGGGACCTGCAGCTGGACGGGTATGCGGCCGCACTGCAGGATCGGGTGAACGTGCCGCTCGACAATTCGGTGGCGGTATCGGTTGTCCAATGAATTCCTCGAGGGCGAGTTCGACAGCGGCCATGCGCGCAACCGAGTCGTCCACGAACTCGGTCATTCGTATGGCCTGCACCATAGTGTCAACGCCGCGGAGAACGGCTGGACGAAGATCCTCTGGGTCTTCAACGAAATGAAGAAGGGCTGGTGCACGGAGGTTGCCGACGCCAGTGCCGATGACTACCCCCATTGGACCACGAAGACCAATGGTGACACCGTCGCGGCGCTTGGCCCGATCGGCGATCCGCGGAGTGAGGTCTGGGGTATCGACCCGCGCTACCTCGACTCGGACGATGATCTGTTCCTCTCCGCCCCCCAAACGAACACTTCTCTGATGTCGTATTGCAGGTCGGATGACCAGGGTGAGCAGGCGCGATGGATCGGGAAGCGCGACTACCTGCAGTTGCTCACCGACGACCGTGCACCGATCATCGGTGATCTCGACGCGGGTGCCGGGGAAACCATTCGTGGGGTGATCGCTGCTGATGGGCTGAGCGCCGAACTCGCGCCCGCGCTCAGCGTTGACTTCGCCCCCACCGCGGACGATCCGACGGGCACACACGCGGTGGTGCTCCGCGACGACTCCGGGGCAGAGTTGTGGCGGACCAGGTTCACGCCGATTAGCAACCATGGTGATTCGGGGATTGGTGGTGACGTCGCGGCTGCGCCGTCGACCTTCAATGTCGTGGTTCCGCAGGGCCTGATGAGTGCGACGCTCGTTGAGGTCGTTTCCGCGAACGCGACCTTGGCCAGCGGCACCGTCTCATCCAACTCGCCACAGGTAATGGTTTCGCCGCCAACCGGTGGAACGTCAGATCGCGTCACGTTCACTTGGACATCATCGGACGCCGACAGCGACGCACTCCGTCACACCGTCCTCTACAGCACGGATGACGGCGCAACGTGGAACCCGATCGGCATTGACCTTCCGGGAGCCTCGATGTCGGTCGCACGATGGTCGCTGCCGGGAAGCAGCACCGCTCGGATCCGCGTGATCGCCAGCGACGGCCTGCGAAGCGCCGTTGCAACATCCTCGACGTTCACCCTCCCGAACCTCGTGCCGATACTGAATATCGACAGTCCGACGAACGGGTTCGTCGCCACCGGCGCACAGAGCATTCCGCTCACCGCGACTGCGACCGATGCCGAAGACGGTCCGCTGGACGGCACCATCATGTGGAATTCGGATCTCGATGGGCAACTCGGAACTGGCTCTGACCTGGTGCAACGTGCTGACCTGCTCAGCGAAGGTACCCACCAGATCACCGCGACCGCGACCGACACCACCGGTGCTACCGCGACCGCGAGCGTAACGATCACGATCCAACGGGTCGCGGCGCCGGAGCCCCCCGGATCCGACTACGTGTTCGCTGGGTTCGAGCCGCCGGTCGCCCCCGGAGGGAGCGTCAATGCCGGGCGCACGATTCCGATCAAGTGGACGATTACCGGCGCTGACGTGAGCGGCTCGACGGTCCTTTCCGGCGCGTTCACTGTTTCCGGCGCGACGTATGACATGGTGCGCTCCGGGGGAACCTGGCACGTCAACGCGGCAACACCGAAATCTTGGGCCGGCACCACCAAGACATTCCGAGTCGTCCTCGACGACTTCTCAATATACGAGTTCAACGTGATCCTCCGATGACGTCCGCCGGAGGCCGCGCAGCCTTCTCGATCGTGATGCTGGCGCTTGCCATCGGGCTGCTCACGGCGTGCGGACCCACGCCAGCCGGCACGGGTGGTCTGGTCGGCCGGATGTATGGTCTCGACGATGTGGGAGTCGGGGGTAAGTACGCCGTCGGTGGTGGCGGGCTGGCGGTCCTCCCCATCGAGGTGATGGATGGGTCATTTTGGGAACTCACGGGCGAGGAACCGATCTCGGACTCCCAGCAATGGGTCTCCGTCGTGGGGACGCTGAGCGAGTCGGACGTTTCAGAACTCGGTGGCACGGTGTCCCCCATTGAAGAAGACGGCGACTTCCGGATCACCGCGCCACCGGGCGAGTATGCCGTCTGTTATTGGATGCAGCGGATCGGTGGCGGCGTGTCCGGCTGCTCTGAACTTGAACTGCCCCGCGAGGGTGAACTCGCCGCCACGTATGGCGAGGGCGGCTTCCGCATTGCAGTGAAGTAGGTATTGCGTGGCTCGTGTCGAAGCCTCGCGACGGGGTCTCGATACGCTTCGCTACTCGACCACCGGCTGAGGGTCTCGATACGGCGCTTCGCGCCTACTCGACCGGCTTCGAATGGTCGAAATGGGCCCCGCGATAAGGTGGAGTGTGACTCCCAAGAAAACAGCACCCGGGCCTGCCGCGGCGCTCGCCGATGAGCCCGAGGTCCGCCAAGCGCTGGCGGAGGCCGATCGCGCCGCCGTGGCCGGCGTCGTCTCGGAGCATCCCGCATCGCCCCTCGCCTGGGCCGAGCTCGCCGATCTCGCCGACTCCGAGGGTCGCCCGCTCGAGGCCTACGCCTTCGCCGCGGCATCCGCCGAGCTCGCCCGCGCGCAGCTCGCGACCGCCGGCTGGCAGCCCGGCACCGCCGTGCCGTGGGCCGACGAGCCGAACCGCGCGTACCTGCGCGCCCTCGACACGCAGCGCCGCGCCGCCGAGGCGCTCGGTCTCGCCGACCAGGCCGCCCGGCTCGCCGACGAGCTGCGCAGCGCCGACGCCGAGGCGCCCGCTCGCATCGCGAGCGAGTTCACGCCGACCCAGCTCATCACGATCGTTCCGGCCGAGCAGCCGGCAGAAGGGGAGCGCTGACATGCCCGCAGCCGTACTCATCGGTGCACAGTGGGGCGACGAGGGCAAGGGCAAGGCGACCGACCTGCTCGGCTCGCGCCTCGACTACGTCGTCAAGTTCAACGGCGGCAACAACGCGGGTCACACCGTGGTCGTCGGCGAAGAGAAGTACGCGCTGCACCTGCTGCCGTCCGGCATCCTGACGCCCGGCGTGACGCCGGTCATCGGCAACGGCGTCGTGGTCGACGTCGAGGTGCTGTTCGAAGAGCTCGAGGGCCTCGAGGCCCGCGGGGTGGATGTCTCGAAGCTGCGGGTCTCGGCCAACGCGCACCTCATCACCCAGTACCACCGCACCCTCGACAAGGTCACCGAGCGCTTCCTCGGCAAGCGCCAGATCGGCACGACCGGGCGCGGCATCGGGCCGTCGTACGCCGACAAGATCAACCGCGTCGGCATCCGCATGCAAGACCTGTTCGACGAGAACATCCTGCGGCAGAAGGTCGAGGGCGCGCTCGACCAGAAGAACCACCTGCTCGTGAAGGTCTACAACCGGCGGGCGATCGGCGTCGACGAGATCGTCGACGAACTGCTCTCCTACGTCGACCGGCTCCGTCCCATGGTCACCGACACGTCTCTGCTGCTGCACCGTGCGCTCGAGGCGGGCGAGACCGTGCTCTTCGAGGGCGGCCAGGCGACGATGCTCGACGTCGACCACGGCACCTACCCGTTCGTCACCTCGTCGAACGCGACGAGCGGTGGGGCCGTGACCGGGTCGGGCATCGCCCCGAACCGCATCGACCGCGTCATCGCGGTCGTGAAGGCCTACACGACGCGCGTCGGCGCGGGTCCCTTCCCGACCGAGCTCTTCGACGAGTGGGGCGACTTCCTCACCGAGCAGGGGCACGAGTTCGGCACGACCACGGGCCGCAAGCGCCGCACCGGCTGGTACGACGCGCCGATCGCGCGCTACGCCTCGCGCATCAACGGCGTCACCGACTTCGTGCTCACGAAGCTCGACGTGCTCACCGGCGTCGAGAAGATCCCCGTCTGCGTCGCCTACGACGTCGACGGCGAGCGGTTCGACGAGGTGCCCGTTTCGCAGAGCGACTTCCACCACGCGAAGCCGGTCTACGAGGAGTTCCCCGGCTGGAGCGAGGACATCTCGGGCGCGCGCGAGTTCGCCGACCTCCCCGCGAACGCGCAGGCCTACGTGCGCGAGCTCGAGGCGATGAGCGGGTCGCGCATCTCGGCCATCGGCGTCGGCCCGGGGCGCGACGAGATCGTGCAGCTGCACGACCTGCTCGGCTGATCGCCCCGGGGTTCCCCGGGACTTCTCCCGCCGATAGGGTCGGATTCGGGTGCACGCGCTCTACCGTGCGCCCGAAGCGGTCCCGACGGCCGCGGGCAGGGGGAGTAGATGTCGATCGTCCGTCGTACGCTCGCGGGGGTCGCCGCGATACTCATGGCGGTTGGGCTCGCGGCACCGGCGGCCGCGCCGGCGTTCGCGGCACCCGACGATGCCGAGTTCATCGTCACGAAGTCGATCAACCCGAACAACTCGCCCTACGCGCCGGGTGACCAGTTCAGCTACACGATCGAGCTGACCTGCAACAGCAACCTCGTCGACACGTGCGTCAACGCCGAACTGAACGACACGCTGCCCGCCCCGCTCGTCTTCGACCCGTCGATCGAGCCGCCCGTCGAGGTCTTCGGCGGCGGCAGCTCGACGGTCGCCGTCGACGGCTCCGACTTCACCGTCGACTTCACGACCGACGGATCGGCGGGTACCGGCCAGCCCGCCGGGTCGAAGGCGACGGTCACGGTCTTCGTGCAGATCCCCGCCGACATCAGCGCCGACTACAACGACGCCGAGATCGTCAACACCGCGACGGCGACCGCCGACAACGCGCTCACCGTCGAGGACGGCGAGGCCATCACCATCGAGGTGCCCGAGGTGCTCGATTCGACCGTCACGAAATCGGTCGACGATCACCAGCCCGACGGCACCCCCGGCGTGCCCGCGCTGCCCGGCCAGCCGGTCGACTACACGATCGGCGGCGGCAACGCCTCGAACCGGTCGGTCGACGAGATCGTCGTGCAGGACCCGGCCGACGGCGTCGCGAGCCCGTTCGACGGCTACTTCGACTTCACCGGCATCGCCTCGATCACCCCGCCCGCCGGCGCCGACCAGGTCGAGATCGAATGGCTCGACGCCGACGGCAACTGGACGTCGGCGTACGGGCCGGGGCCGATCCCGGCCGATCCCTCCGGCATCCCGGTGGGGGTGCCGCAGGAAGACGTGAAGGGACTCCGCTTCACGTTCAGCTCGTCGACGGGCGACCAACTGCCGCCGTCGGGCGACGAGCCCGCCGAGATCGGCATCGGCGCCGTGACGAACGACGCCGTGCTCGACATCCCGATCGACCAGTCGGTCGACGTGCCGAACACGGCGTCGTCGAACGTCGTGGTGCACGACACCGCGAGCCCGCCGAAGACGGCGCCCGGCGATGTCGTCATCTCGAACACCGGCCCGTTCGTCGAGGTCACGAAGAACTTCGCCAATCCGAACCTGCTCGCCGGGCAGCAGACCACCGCGACGATCGAGGCGACCAACGGCTTCCGGCCGGTGACCGAGATGGTCATCCAGGAGCCCACGCCGGGGCAGCCCGATCTCGCCGACCAGGGGCTCACGTTCGCCGGCTTCACGAGCGGTGTCGTGTGGCCGCCGAACGCGACCGGTGCGACGGTGACGTACGTGTACGCCGACGGGCAGACCGAGACGCTCACGGCCGACACCGCGAACACGCTGCCCGACCCCGAGCTCGAAGGCGCGAGCGAGGTGGTCGGCTTCACCGTCACCTTCACGGGACCGATCATCCAGAACGGCACGGCGACCGTGCCGTTCGACGTCGTCGCGCAGCCCGTCGACGGCGAGGACGTCACGACCACCAACGAGACGACCTCGATCGTCACCGACCAGACGGGCAAGAGCGGCGACGACTCGGCGAGCGATGACGTCACCCGGCAGCCGGGGCGGGTCTCGACGACGATCGACAAGAACATCGCCCGCGACTCGCAGTGGGCCGTGCCGGGCTCGACGACCGACGTCAGCTTCATCGCGCACGTGAACGACCAGGGCGCGAACGCATCGACGGTCGGCTCCGACGTGCTCGTGGTGAGCGACCCGGCCGACCCGCAGGCGGGCGTCGTCGATCCGTTCTGGAACACGTTCGACCTCACCCAGATCGTGGCCGGGGTGCCGGCGAACGCGGACCTCCAGGTGAACTACTGGAACGGCAGCGAATGGCTGCCGCTGCCCGGCGGCCAGCTCGACGGCGAGGGGACGCTCGTGCTCGCGGTGCCGGGCGGAACCGCCCCGGTCACGCAGGACCAGATCCAGGGCATCCAGTTCGTCTACACGCCGAAAGAGGGCGAGCTGCTGCCGCCCGGCTTCGAGGTGGCGCCCTCGATCACGGTGGAGACGCGCGACCAGTTCCGCGACGGTTCCGGCTCGGTCGCGGATGCCGCGGCGGAGGCCGACCCGCTGACGGTGCCGAACCTGGCCGGCTCCGAGGTGCACAACGACAACGACGTCACGCCCGACGACAACACCGCGACCGACGGCGACGCGATCGACCTCAACCCGATCGACGGCGGCGAAGGCCCCGATCTCTTCGAGAAGCACTGGATCGTCGACCCGGCCGATCCGCTCTTCGCGTTCAGCGGCGACCGGCGCACCGCCCGCATCTCGTGGTCGACCGAGGGCCTGCCGTTCGACACCGTCGCGATCACCGACGACCCGACCGCCGGGCCCGGCTACGACGATGCGGCGATCGCGAGCTCGGCCTTCGATGCATGGAACCTGGTCGAGATCGCACCGATCGACGCGAGCCTCGACCCCTCGATGCAGTACGACCGGGTGTCGAAGGTCGAGCTGTTCGAGTTCGACGACGCCGCCGGCACCGGCGAGTGGGTCGACATCACGAGCAAGGCGTGCGCGACGGCGGCCGACTGCGACGGTGCGTTCCCCGGCTACACGCTCGACGACGGTGAGGTCGCCTCGACGAGGGCCGTGCGCCTCACCTACGCCGAGGGCTCGGCCCGCGGCGGCGCCGGGCAGCCCACCTCGGGCTCGGGCGTCGCAACCTCCTACGACCACGATCGCGACCTCGACCTCGTCTTCGAGCTGCGCGACTTCAAGCGCAGCGACGGCGGCCCGGTGACGGGCACCCTCCACGCCGAGGACTTCAACTCCGGTCAGCCCGGAGTGGTCGACAACACGGCCGAGATCGAAGGGGAGGGGCCGCAGCCGATCACCCAGACGGACTCCGACCTCATCACGATCCTCGACTCCACGGTGAACGTGTCGGTCACGAAGCAGTTCGACCAGGACAACCTGCCCATCCCGCCGGTCACGACGCCCGCCGACACCTACCCGCTCGTGAACGCGACGATCACCGCGCGGAACGAGACCGAAGCCGAGGTGCAGACCCTCACCATCACCGACCCGGCCCCCGGGGGCGCGACGAACGCGTACGAGTTCCTGAACCTCTTCGCGATCGACACGATCTCGGTGCCCGAGGCTGCGACCGAATCGACGGTGACCCTCACCCGGGAAGGGGGAGCCACCACCGACTACACGATCGCCGACGCCCTCGCCCTCGCGCCGGCCGACCTCGCCGACGTGATCGGCTTCTCGGTCGTGCACACCGACGCCGACGACGTCGCGATCGAGTCCAAGGCGACCGCGTCGGTCGTGCTCACCTTCCAGCTGCGCAAGACGGAGCGCAGCAATCCGGCGAACCCGGTGACGACGGCCGACATCGCGACGAACGTCGCGGGCGCCGAGGTGCAGCGGCCGGGCGACGACGCCGACATCGACACCGCTGCCGGCACGGCCACCGACACGCTGCCGTTCGCCGCCGCGAGCTACGGCGTGGTGGCGACGAAGGACATCGTGACGCCGTCGACCTCGGCCGACCCGAACGACCGGGCCGAGAACGAGCCGCGCGAGGGCTACACGATCACGCTCACGGGCCAGCCGACCGGCAACGTGCGCACGACCGTGCTCACGATCACCGACGACGACCCGACGTTCTGGAACCAGTTCGAGTTCGCGTCGTTCCCGCAGGCGACCCTTCCGAGTCCGGTCCGCCAGGTCCGGGTCTCCGCGCTCACCGGCGTCGACTACGCCTTCGACACGGGCACGAACGTGCTGAGCCAGGCCTGCGAGGGTTCGACCGACCTGACAGCCTGCTGGACCGTCGGCGAGTGGCAGACGGCCGACTCGGGCGGCAGCGTCCTGCCCGTGCTGCCCAGCGGGGTCGCCGAGGGCGAGGTGCTCGGCCTGCGCTTCGAGTTCCGCGTCGACGACGCGGCCTCGAACTGGGAGAACCCGATCAACCCGATCGTGCCGATCGCGTTCACGGCGAACCAGCTCGTCGATCTGCGGTACGGGCCCGGCGGCGAGACCGATGTGCCCGTCCCGACGACCCAACCGGGTATCGACGTGCCGGTCGCCCCGGGCGAGACCGCGCCAGGCACCACGACCGACACGGTCGATGTGCACGGCGAAGGATCGTGGACGACCGACGGCGGCACGCAGTGGTCGGCCGACGCCGACGCGACCGACGAGACCGTGCTGAAGCACCTCGCGAACGGCATCAGTGTCGTCAAGACGCCGGGCAACGGAAGCGACGGTTCCGCCTCGCAGCAGTTCCCGCCATCGGGCACGATCCCGTACAAGATGACGGTCACGAACACCGGGCAGTGGCCGATCACGGGGCTCGAGCTCACCGACCAGGTCGCGACCGACGCTGGCGGCTCGCTGCTCGTGCCGAGCCCGACCGTCACCCCGACGTTCGGGTTCACGCTGACCGCCGCCGACGGCACGGTTCTCGACGCATCCGGGTTCGCCGGCGACCTCGACACCACGACCGGACTCGTCACGATCACGGTGCCCGACGGGTTCGTCTTCAACCCGGGCGACCGGCTCCTGATCTCCGCTGCGCTGCAGTTCCGCCCTGGTCTCCCCCCGGGCACGCCCGTCGGGAACACCGTCACCGCGACGAGCGACCGCATCTTCGACACGTGCGACTCGACGAGCCTCGGCACGATCACGAATCCGCAGGCGACCGAGGTCGAGAGCTGCGCGTCGAACACCACCGTGAACCCGACCGCGGCCGCGCCGATCACGCTCCTCAAGTCGGTGAAGGGCACCGCCGCGGGCGTGCCGGGGGCCGCTTCCGGCGATGCGAACTACGACGACCTCGGGGTGCTCAACAACACCGGCCCGGCCGAGGGCTGCGCCGAGCCCAACTCCACGGTGGCCGGCTACTACCGCAACAACTGCGTGCCGATCACCCGCCCCGGCGGTGTCGCGACGTGGTTGCTCACCTTCCGCAACCTCGGCAACATCGCCGCCGAGTCGGTCGCGGGCATCGATGTGCTGCCGGCGCCGGGCGACACGGGCGTCACGGTCGGAACGGCCCGCGGGTCGCAGTGGTCGCCGATCTTCCTCGGCAACGTGCAGATCCCGCCGGCCGGTCCCACGGCAGGCGCGGTGCTGACCACGTACTACCTGACGACGGTGCCGAACCGCGCCTGCAATGCCAAGGACATCGAGTGGAGCGCTCGCGCCGGCGCCATGCCGACGAGCGACCCGTGCTACCCCGATGTCAGCACCCGCGACTGGATCGCGTTCGACAGCGCGACGCCGGCGGCCGAGCTGGCCCAGGCGAAGGCGATGAAGGCGGTCGTGACCTGGCCCGAAGGCGAAGGGCTCGCCCCGGGCGCCACCGGCCAGCTCGCCTTCGACACCCGGACGCCGTACTCCACCCCGGCCGCGGTCGACAGCGGCCTGCCGATCGCCTGGAACGCGGTCGCGGCGGGCTCGCGCGCCGACTTCAACGGGGCGGAGATCTACCAGGGTCCGGTCGAGCCGGTGCGTTCGGGCATCGCGGTGCCGACGGGCGAGATCGCGCTCGAGAAGGCGGTCGACGTGCCGGCGGACTGGCCGGACACCGCTCCGCTGCCCGACTCGTACGACTTCACGGTGCAGTGCACCTCGGGCGGCGAGACGGTGAACCTCGTCGGCGCCGACGGGCAGCCGGTGCCCCCGGCGACCGTGCCGGCCGACGGCACCGTCGTCGACTACGGCACGGGCACGAACCTGCCCCTCTACTCCGAGTGCAGCGTGCAGGAGGTGCCTTCGCAGGGTTCGACCGTGACGTACGACCCCGCCGATGCGGGCGACCCGACGCGGTCGGGCGCCGTCGAGGCGAAGCGGGACCTCAGCGGGCTCGAGAACGTGCACCACGGGGCCCCCGCCGACGGCGACCTCGCGCAGGTGACGGTCACGAACACCTACCAGCTGGGCGGGTTCTCGGTCGAGAAGGCGGTGGTCGACGGCGGTGCCGTCGACCAGGACGGCAACCCGATCGCGTACGACCCCGAGTTCGCATTCACCGCGAGCTGCACCTTCCTCGGCGAGGAGGTCGTGCCCGAGGCCGACCGCACGTTCACGCTGCACGAGGGGGAGGCGAAGGAGTTCGCCGCCCTCCCGGTCGGTGCCGACTGCACCGTCGTCGAGACCGACGCGGGCGGCTCGACCGGCACGACGATCGTCGTGACCGAGTACGGCGAGGAGACGCAGAGCGTCGACGGGTACCTGGTCGACTTCGCGATCCAGCCCGACGGCGACAACATGCACGCGACGCTCGTCGCAGTGACGAACACCTACACGGTGGGCTCGATCGCGATCACGAAGGACGTCACCGGCGCGGGCGCCGAGGCCTGGGCCGCCGACGTGTTCGAGGTGCGGCTCGTCTGCACCTGGGACGAGGCGACCGCGAACCCGGTCTACGACGACACCCGCACGATCGCCGACGGCGAGACCTGGACGGTCGGAAACCTGCCGACGGGCGCCGAGTGCACCGTGACCGAGCCCGACGCCGGCGGCGCGACCGAGGTGACGATCACTCCGTCCCAACCGGTCGTGATCGGTGTCGCCGGCGACGAGGGCGACCCCGTCGAGGTCACGGTCGCGAACGACTACCGCGTGGGCGGCTTCGACGTCGAGAAGACGGTGTCGGGCCCGGGTGCTGGCTTCAGCGAGGGCGTCGACTTCGCGTTCGGCTACGTGTGCACGTACGACGGAGAGACGGTCGGCGAGGGCACGCTCGCGGTCACGGGCGACGGAACGGCCGGGCCCCTCACGAGCGACCCCGTCACCGGACTGCCCGTCGGCACCGAGTGCGTCGTCACCGAGACCGACGGCGGCGGCGCCGACGCGCTGCCCGAACCGGTGGCGGTGACGATCCCCGACGAGGCCGACGGGGTGGCGCAGGTCGCGACCGCTGAACTCGACAACCACTTCTCGGCGGGCACGGTCTCGGTGACGAAGGAGCTCGCCGGCGAGGCATCCGACGACCCCGACTTCGTCGACGCGACCTACACGGTGCATGTCACCTGCGCGCTCACCGACGGCGGCGACCCGCTCTTCGACGGCGACGTCGAGGTGACGGGAAGCGGCGAGACCGTCACGGTCACCGACGCGGCGACGGGCGACCCGCTGCTGCTGCCGGTCGGCACGCACTGCTGGGGCGAGGAGACCGACGACGGCGGAGCGACCGACTCGAGCGTCGACTTCGACTCGTTCGACGACGCGGTCATCGTCGTCGCCGAGGAGGGCGACGAGGTGCAGGAGCTCGCGATCACCGCGACGAACACCTTCGACCTCGCCGACCTCGTGATCGAGAAGGAGCTCGACGGCGACGCGGCCTCGTACGCCGAGGGCAAGACGTTCGAGATCCTCGTGACCTGCACGCTCGACCGGGGGCCCGCGAACGACCCGATCGTGACCTACGATCAGGAGCCGGTCGAGCTGCAGGGCGGTGAGCAGGCGACGCTCGGCGACATCCCGATCGGGTCGGACTGCTTCGCCGAAGAGCCCGACGGGCAGGGCGCCTGGGCCATCGAGATCAGCGCGACCGCCGACGACCCCGTCGTCGTCGACGGCGGTGAGACGCCCATCACGATCACGGTGACGAACGTCTTCCCCGACGCCGGATTCACGGTCACGAAGACCGTCGAGACCGCCGCCGTCGACCAGAACGGCGACCCGATCACGACCGACCTGCTGTTCCGCTTCTCCGCCGTCTGCACCTTCGACGGCGACACCGTGCTCGACGAGGAGTTCCTGCTGCGCACGGGCGAGGAGAAGACCTTCAGCGGCCTGCCCGCCGGCTCCGAGTGCACCGTCGAGGAGACCGCGTCGCGCGGCGCCGACACGACGATCGTGGTGACCCAGAACGGCGTCGATGACGACCTCGGGGCGGTGACGAGCGCCGACTTCACGCTGCAGCCCGACGTCGACGACGAACTCGTGACGGTCGTCGCCGTGACGAACCGCTACCCGGTCGGCTCGGTCGAGGTCGTGAAGACGGTGACCGGCTCCGGGGCCGACGCATGGGGTGGTACCTTCGGCGACTTCGACGTGCGCATGATCTGCACCCACCCGCAAGCGGTGCCCGACGTCGTCTACGACGCCACGCACACCCTCACGAAGGACGCCCCGGGCGACGTCTGGCTCGTCGAGAACCTCGTGACGGGCGCCGAGTGCTCCGTCGCCGAGGTCGACGACGGCGGCGCGACCGAGTCGACGGTGACCCCCGACACCTTCATCGTCGGCGACGACGCGGACGAGCAGGGGCCGATCGAGGTCGACATCGTGAACGACTTCCGAACGGGCGCGCTGAACGTGCTCAAGCACGTCGCGGGCCCAGGCGCCCCGGCGTTCTCAGAGGGCGAGTACAGGTTCCAGGTGGTCTGCACCTACGAGGAGCAGACGGTCGTCGACCAGGAGCTCGTCGTCGAGAGCGACGGCGGCGAGGGCCCGTTCACGAGCGACACGATCGCCGGCATCCCCGTCGGCGCCGAGTGCGTGGTGACCGAGACCGACGCAGGAGCCGCCGACGAACCGGCCGCGCCCGTGACCGTCACGATCGCCGACCAGGCGGAGGAGGGCGTCGAGACCGTCGTCACCGCCGGGTTCGTGAACGAGTTCTCGCAGGGAACGGTCGAACTTGCGAAGGAGGTCGACGGCGAGGCCGCCGAGGCCGAGTGGGTGGCCGACACGGTCTTCACCGTGCAGGTGACCTGCCAGGTCGAGGTGGCCGGCCAGCTCGTGACGCTCTACGACGCGCCGGTCGAGCTCACCGCCGGTGAGACGGTCGAGATCGTCGACGCCGAGGGCGCCCCGGTGCAACTGCCGCTCGACACGCACTGCTTCGGTGTCGAGACCGATTCGGGCGGCGCGACCGCGTCGAGCGTCGACTTCGACTCGTACGACAACGCGGCGATCGTCGTCGAGCAGGGCACCGCCCAGCGCCTCACGATCACGGCGACCAACACCTTCGAGACCGGCACGCTCGCGCTTGAGAAGACGGTGTCGGGCACGACCGGGCAGGCCGACGGCAAGACGTTCGAGATCGCCGTCATGTGCGTGTTCGACCGCGGCGACGGCGACCCCGACTACGTCGCGCTCGACGAGGCGGTGTCGATCACGGCCGGCGAGACGAAGACCTTCGACGACCTGCCGGTCGGTGCCGACTGCTGGGCCGAGGAGACCGACGCGGGAGGGGCCGTCGAGGTGACGGTGAGCGCCACCGAGGCGAACCCCGTCGTCGTCGGCTCCGACGAGGCGCTGACGATCACGGTCGACAACCGGTTCGACGCACCGATCCCGTCGACCGGTGTCGACGGGATCGAGGCGCGGCTGACGCTCGCGCTGCTGCTCGTCGGGGGCGGGCTGGCGGCGATCGCCTTCGTCGTGATCCGTCGTCGCAGGCGCCGGGCGTGACGGGCCGGCCGACCCTTACTCGGGTGAACCGAGCGGCCCGGTGCCCGTGCCGTCGGGCACCGTGCGCACGTCGAGCAGTTCCTCCCGGCCGCTGCCGCCCGAGACCGCGACCGTCAGCACGGGCCCGACCCCGCGGGCGTAGAACTTCAGCTCCTCGACATCGGGCTCGAGCGGCGTCGTGTCGCGCGTGAGCAGCGCGCCGTCGTAGGCGCCGTACGGCACCTCGACGAGCTCGTCGACGCCGAGCACCGCGCCAGCGTCCTCCGCCTCGCCCTCGAGGTACTCCTGCCGGTAGGCCATGCCGGGCCGCGGCCGGGCGGGGAGTGCGATGCCCGGCTGCGCCCCGTCGACGCCCGCCTCGAAGCTGCCCTCGGTCGAGACCATCTCGCCGTGCTCGAACTCGGCGGTCTGCTCGCCGAGGTACCAGATGTTCCCCGCCCTGTCCTGCGCGTACCAGTCGAAGGTGTCCTCGACGAGCTCGCCGCCCCGACTCACGGTGTCGCGCACGACCCGCGCCTCGACGCCGTTCGCGACGACCTTCGTCTCGGAGGTCACGGTCACCCGGACGGTGAGGTCGCCGTCGGGGTCGCTCTCCCGGTACACCCACTGCGTGCCGGGCTTCATCGGCCAGTAGGGGTTGTCGATGTCGGTCGTGAACTCGTCAGGATCGAGGTCGACCGGTTCGTCGCCGACGGGCAGCGACCGGTGGTGATGCAGGGGCATCGACGGCGGCAGGGCGATCGGCGGAGCGACGCAGCCGGACATGAGCAGCGCGCTCGCCGCGACGACGGCGAGTGCAAGCGCCTTGCCGAGCGCGCCCATCGGTTGCCTCGATTCCCGCGTTCCCGAGTGTGGCTTCCTCCAGCATCCGCCGGTCGGTCGGGCCTCGCGACCGCGCAGCGCCATTCGTCCCGCGTCGGGCGCGGAAGGGGGCGGATGCCTCCCCGCGCCCTCCGGCGTGCGGCGAGGCATCCGCCCCCTCGTGGTCACCGCGCCGTGCGGGGCGCGCCGTTCCGGCTGAGCCGGTTACTCGTTGCCGACGGCGCCGTCGGCGGCGTCGCGGGCACCCTCGATGTGCTCGTCGAACTTGCCGCCCGTGACCTTCTTCGCGAAGTCGGCCACGCCGTCGAGCACCGAGTCGCTGATGCCCTCGGCCTGCTCGCTCTTCAGCGCGTCGTCGATCTTGTCCTTGTTCTTCTCGTAGAACTCGCCGGCCTGCTTGGCCGCGTCGTCGATGGCCCCCATGGGTGCGCCTTTCGTTCGGTGATCGGACCCGGTCATCGTCGCACGCCCTCGGGTCCGCTGGGAAGACCCCGTCGCAGCCGCCTCGCCGGGCGGCACGCCGGTCGACTCGGCGTGGCAGACTCGATCGGGTGACCGCCGCCCCGCCCGCCGCGACCGTGCCCGCCCCGACCGAACTGCGAGGGCGCTTCGTGCGCCTCACCCCGCTGACCGAGACCGACCTGCCCGACCTCGTCGAGCCGCTCGCGCGGCCCGAGGTCTTCGCCGGCGGCTACGGCGGCGGACCGGCGGGTCTGCCCGACGGCCGCGACGCGTTCGTCGACTGGGCGCGCCGCTACTACCTCGGCGGCGGTGACGGCGGGGGCGACGCACGGCCGTTCGTGGTGCGCATCCAAGGCGGCATCGACGACGGCACGGTCGTCGGCGCCACGAAGCTCGCCGACTTCGACGTCGTGAACGAGTCGACGCACATCGGCTGGACGGCGTACCACCCGCGGGTGTGGGGCAGCGCGGTGAACCCCGAGGCGAAGCTGCTGCTGCTCGACCACGCGTTCTCGCACGGATTCGGGCGGGTGAAGATCCAGGCCGACTCGGCGAACGGGCGCTCGCGCGCGGCCATCGAGAAGCTCGGCGCCAAGCTCGACGGCGTCATGCGCCGCGACAAGCGCCGGGCCGACGGCACGTGGCGCTCGAGCGCCGTCTACTCGGTCGTCATCGACGAATGGCCCGAGGTGCGCGCCGGGCTCGAGGCCCGGCTCGCGACCTTCGGGTGACCGCCCGTCCGGGCGGGCACCTGGCGCGTCACCCCAGCAGCTCGAGCACGCCGTCGACGAGCGCCGCGGCGCCCCCGACGTAGGCGATCACGACGACCGCGAGCCGTGCCGCCCGGTGGCTGACCCTGGGCGCGAGCCATTCGCCGATGAGCAGCCCGACGAGGAGCGCGCCGATCACGAAGGGCCACGCCGCAGGGTCGAGCGACGGCCAGCTCCACCCGGTCGCGACGAACTTGCCGAGGAGCGCCGCCGAGCCGATCACGATGAAGTACGCCTGCGCGGTCGCGGCGAACCCCGCCTGCGGCCAGCGCGTCGCGACGGCGTACACGCTGAGCGCGGGGCCGCCCACGCCGGCCGAGGCGTTCATGAAGCCCGAGGCGGCGCCCGCGATGATCGCTGGCGCGGGGCCGGTGGCCGCATCGTCGGACGGCGCGGCCGCCGTGCGGGTCACGACGAGCGTGACGGTGAGCGCGACGACGACGAGCAGCCCGACGCCGACCTGCAGCACGGGGCCGGGCACGTTCGCGGCGACGATCGCGCCGGCGACCGTGCCGAGGATCGCGGGCGGCAGCAGCCATGCCAGGCGCCGCCCTTCGACCAGGCGCCACACCCGGGGAAGGATGAGCAGCGACGACAGCACCGCGCAGAGGTTCACGACGACGACGCCGTCGAACGGCCCGAGCAGCACGACGAGCGCGGGCGCGGCGATGAGCGCGAACCCCATGCCGGTGATGCGCTGCGACGCCGCGCCGACGAGCACGGAGAGGGCGACGGGCAGGAGCACCGGGCAAGTCTAGGCGGGCGTCAGCGGCGCTCGGGCACGTGCAGCCGGGTCAGGTACCCGTCGACCCCGCGGGGGATGCCTCGGCGATCGGCGCGGGAGACGAACACCGTCACGACGACCGCGAGGGGCACCGTCCATGCGGCGGGCTGTTCGAGGAACGGGCGCAGCGCGGGCACGGCGGCGCCGAGCGGCGCCCCGGCGAGGATGGCCGCAGCAGACAGCACGGCGCCCGTGAGCATGCCCGCGATGGCGCCGCGCGCGGTGAGCCCGCGCCACCAGATGCCGAGGATGAGCATCGGGCAGAGCGTCGACGCGGTGAACGCGAACACGAGCCCGACGCTGCCCGCGAGCCCCGTCGACTCGGTCACGAGAGCGACCGCGAGCGGCACCGCCGTCGAGACGATCGCGGCGATGCGGAAGCCGCGCACCCGGCCGCCGAGCAGGTCCTGGCTGATGACGCCCGCGAGCGAGACCACGAGTCCCGACGACGTCGAGAGGAACGCGCCGAACGCCCCCGCGATGACGAGCGCGGTGAGCAGGTCGCCGAGCGGCCCGGGCACGAGCCGGTCGGGCAGCAGCAGGATGAGCGCGTCGGCGCTGCCCGGTGCGGCGAGGTCGGGCGCGAACACCCGCCCGAGCAGCCCGAACGCCGTCGGGAAGAGGTAGAACACGCTGAGCAGCACGAGCACGATGACGGTCGTGCGACGGGCGGCGACGCCGTCGGGGTTCGTGTAGAACCGCACGAGCACGTGCGGCAGGCCGAGGGTGCCGAACAGCAGCGCGACCATGAGCGACACGGTGCGGTAGACGTCGAGGTCGGCTGGCCCGGCCGCGGTCGGGAACGCCACAGCCGGTGCGAGCGCCGCATCGAGCGCGGGCGCGGCGGCGGTTCCGCCGCCGACCGCGAGCAGCAGCACGACGACCGGCAGCGCGAGCGCCGTGAGCTTGAGCCAGAACTGGAACGCCTGCACGAAGGTGATGGCGCGCATGCCGCCCGCCGCGACCACGACGGCGACGATCACCGCGACGGCGACCGAGCCCGCCCAGGCGGGCAGGCCGGTCGTGATGCGCACGGTCAGGGCGGCGCCCTGCAGCTGCGGCACGATGTAGAACCAGCCGACGACGATCACGAGCAGGCTCGTCACCCGGCGCGCCCAGCGCGACTCGAGCCGCGCCTCGGTGAAGTCGGGGATCGTGTAGGCGCCGCTGCGCCGAAGCGGCGCCGCGACGAAGAGCAGCAGCATGAGGTACCCCGCGGTGTAGCCGATCGGGAACCACAGCGCCGACGCCCCCGTGAGCAGGATGAGCCCCGCGATGCCGAGGAACGAGGCCGCCGACAGGTACTCGCCGCCGATGGCCGACGCGTTCCACCACGGCCGCACCGTGCGGCTCGCGACGTAGAAGTCGCTCGTCGTGCGCGACACCCGGAGCCCGTAGAAGCCGATGAGCGCCGAGACGAGCGCGACCGCGGCGATCGAGACGTAGCCGATCGCGGGGTTCACGAGTCGTCCTCCGCGAGTGCCCGGTACCGTGCCTCGTTGCGTGCGGCCGCCCGCACGTAGAGCACCCCGACGGTGATCACGAGCGGGTAGAGGCCGAATCCGAGCAGCAGCCATGAGACGGGCACGCCGACGACGAACGTGCGGTCGAGGTCGGGCACGAGGGCGATCGCGACGACGAACAGCCCGGTCGCGATGACGAAGCCCGCTGCGACGACGAGCGCGAGGCGCAGCTGCGAGCGGATGAGCGACCGCACGTACACGCCCTGCACGTCGCTCGTGCCCGGGCGCGCGCCGCGGCCGGCCGGCTGCGCCGCGGGACCCCCGGTGTGCGGCGCGGTGACGCGCACCCGCGCGCGCCCCGCAGGTCGGGGAGGGAGCGGTGCGGCCGTCTCCGACCCCCCGTCGCTCACGGCCGCGCTCGCAGGGTCGCCTGCTCGAGCCGGTCGCGCAGGCCGGGCAGCAGCCGGCGGCTCACCGGCAGTTCGGCCTGGCCGACCACGACGCTCGGATGGTCGGCGCCGAGCCGCACCCGGCTCACGTGCGCGAGTGCGACGAGATACGAGCGGTGCACCCGCACGAAGCCCGCGTCGGCCCACTGCCGTTCGAGATCGGCCATCGGCACCCGCACGAGGTAGCTCGCCTCCTCGGTGTGCAGCCGGGCGTAGTCGCCCTGCGCCTGCACGTAGCGCACGTCGTCGCGGCGGATCATGCGCGTCGTGCCGCCGAGCGTGACGGCGATCATCTCGGGCGGGGCGGATGCCTCGGGCGCGGGCCGGCCCGCGGTGCGGGCGCCGGCGGCGGTGATGGCCTCGACCACGCGCCCGACCGACCGGTGCAGCCGCTCGGTGCGCACGGGCTTCAGCAGGTAGTCGACGGCCTCGAGGTCGAACGCCTCGAGCGCGCCCTCCTCGTCGGCCGTGACGAAGACGAGCACCGGGCGCTGCTCGAACCGGGCGAGCGCCCGGGCCAGGTCGAACCCCGTGAGCCCGGGCATGTGGATGTCGAGGAACGCGGCGTCGACCGGCTCGCGCGCGAGCAGCCGGATCGCCTCGGACCCCGAGGAGGCCTGGTGGATCGTGCCGATCCGCGGGTCCTGGCGCAGCAGGAAGGCGAGCTCGTCGATCGCGGGCTGCTCGTCGTCGGCGATGAGCACGGAGATCATGGTGCGATCCTCCCATCACGGCGCGGGCCGGCCTTCGGCACCCGCATGCGCACGAGGGTTCCGGCGCCGAGGTTCGTCTCGACGACGAGCCCGTGCTCGTCGCCGTAGACCTGCCGCAACCGGGCGTCGACGTTGCGCAGACCCACGTGCTCGCCGTCGGCCGGTCCGCCCGCGAGCACCGCCGCGAGCTGCGCGGGGTCGATGCCGACGCCGTCGTCCTCGACGGTGATCTCGGCGTAGGCGCCCGAGTCGGAGGCCTCGATCGTGATGCGCCCGCCGCCCTCCTTCGATTCGAGCCCGTGCCGCACGGCGTTCTCGACGAGCGGCTGGATCGAGAGGAACGGCACCACCGTCGAGAGCACCTCGGGTGCGATCTGCAGCGTGACCTTGAGCCGATCGCCGAACCGCGCGCGTTCGAGCTTGAGGTAGCCGTCGATCGAGCGCAGCTCCTCGGCGACGGTCGTGAAGTCGCCGTGGCGGCGGAACGAGTACCGGGTGAAGTCGGCGAACTCGAGCACGAGGTCGCGCGCCTTCTGCGGGTCGGTGTTGATGAACGAGGCGATGGCGTTGAGCGAGTTGTAGATGAAGTGCGGGCTGATCTGGGCTCGGAGCGCCTTCACCTCGGCCTCCGCGAGGGCCGCGCGCGAGGCATCCAGCTCGCCCAGCTCGACCTGTGCGGCGACCCAGTCTGCGACCTCGCCGGTGGCGCGCACGAGCCCCGCCCGCACGGGCGAGGCGAATGCGACGATCGCGCCGACCGTGCCGGCGCCGCCGACCACGGGCGCCGCGACCGCGTCGGTCTCCCAGGCGCCCACCGGGATGCGCCGCTGCACTGCCGGGCGGCCGCTCGCGAGCGCCTCGGCGACGAGCCGCTCGGCGGCGGGGCGCACGGCGTCGTCGCCGTCGATCGCGATCGCGCCGGTGCGGTCGGCGAGGGCGAGGCTGTCGCAGCCGAGGAGGGCGCGCAGGTGCCTCCCCGCGCGCTGGGCGTCGGGCCCCTCGAGCCCGCCGCGCAGGTGCTCGGCCGCCCGCGAGGCGAGATGCAGGGTCTGGTAGGTGGCCTGCTCGGCGTCGGTGCCGAGCTCCTTCGAGGCGAGCACGATGCGCCGCAGGAAGATCACGAGCCCGACCGCGAGCGCGCCCGCGGCGACGCCGACGGCGGCGGCGAGCAGCATCGACTCGGGCATGCGGCCAGCGTAATCGCCTCGTCGTGCGCTCGTCGTCGCGGCCGGCGCCGTTCGTCGCACCGTCGGCGCCGTTCGTCGACGACGAACGGCGGGCGCCCCACGCGGCACCGACGTCGCGCGAGACTCGGCCACGGCAACACCTGAGAACACCACCCCGATGAAGGAGACGCCATGGGCAACGACGCCCTGAGCGCGGAGCAGGAGACGGCCCCTCCCGTCGACTACCCCGCAGTCCAACGATCCCCCGAGTTCCAAGAGCTGCGCTCCACGCACCGGAAGTTCGTCTTCCCGGTGCTCGGCGCCTGCCTCGTCTGGTACTTCGGCTACGTGCTGCTCGCGAGCTACGCGCACGACTTCATGTCGACGCCCGTGTTCGGGCACGTGAACGTCGCGATGCTGCTCGGCCTCGCGCAGGTCGTCACGACCTTCGCGGTCACGACCTGGTACGTCAGCTACGCCAACCGCAAGCTCGACCCGCGCGCCGAGAAGCTGCGCGACGAGATCGAGCACGCGGACTTCGCCCCGGCCACCGAGGAGACGGCACGATGAGCTTCACCGCACTGACCGCATCCGCCGCGGCATCCGCCTCGACCGGCGTCGCCGCCGAGGCCGCACCCGCCGCCTCGCCGGGCGAGCCCTGGCTCAACATCGCGATCTTCGGCGCCTTCGTCGCGATCACGATGATCATCGTGTTCCGCGCGAGCCGGAACAACAAGACCGCCGCCGACTACTACGCCGCCGGCCGCTCGTTCACGGGCGGGCAGAACGGCTCGGCGATCGCGGGCGACTACCTGTCGGCGGCGTCGTTCCTCGGCATCGTCGGCGCGATCGCGATGACCGGGTACGACGGGTTCCTCTACTCGATCGGCTTCCTCGTGGCGTGGCTCGTCGCGCTGCTGCTCGTCGCCGAGCTGCTGCGCAACACCGGCAAGTTCACGATGGCCGACGTGCTCTCGTTCCGGCTCAGGCAGAAGCCCGTGCGCATCGCCGCGGCGACGACGACCCTCGTGGTCTGCTTCTTCTACCTGCTCGCGCAGATGGCCGGCGCCGGCGGGCTCGTCTCGCTGCTGCTCGGCGTCGGCGACCAGCTGGGCCAGGCCGTCGTCATCACCGTCGTGGGCGCGCTCATGATCCTCTACGTGCTCATCGGCGGCATGAAGGGCACCACCTGGGTGCAGATCATCAAGGCGGTGCTGCTCATCGCGGGCGCCGGCGTCATGACCGTGTGGGTGCTCGCGCTCAACGGCTTCGACTTCTCGGCGCTGCTCGAGAACGCGGTCGAGGTGGCCGAGAACCCGGCGATCCTCGACCCGGGCCTCAAGTACGGCGTCTCGGATGTCTCGAAGATCGACTTCCTCTCGCTCGGTCTCGCCCTCGTGCTCGGCACCGCGGCCCTGCCGCACGTGCTCATGCGCTTCTACACGGTGCCCACCGCGAAGGAGGCCCGCAAGTCGGTCGTCTGGGCGATCTGGCTCATCGGCATCTTCTACGTGTTCACGCTCGTGCTCGGCTACGGCGCCGCCGCCCTCGTCGGCCCGGCCGTCATCGCCGGTGCCCCCGGCGGCCCGAACTCGGCGGCCCCGCTGCTCGCGTTCGAGCTCGGCGGACCGCTGCTGCTCGGCCTCATCTCGGCGATCGCGTTCGCGACGATCCTCGCGGTCGTCGCGGGCCTCACGATCACGGCGGCCGCCTCGTTCGCGCACGACATCTACGCGTCGGTCGTGAAGAAGGGCAAGCCCGAGCCGGGTGCCGAGGTGAAGGTGGCGCGCCGCACGGTCGTCATCATCGGCATCGTCGCGATCATCGGCGGCATCGGGGCGAACGGGCAGAACGTCGCGTTCCTCGTGGCGCTCGCGTTCGCGGTCGCGGCGTCGGCGAACCTGCCGACGATCGTCTACTCGCTCTACTGGAAGCGCTTCACCACGAAGGGCGCCCTGTGGAGCATGTACGGCGGCCTCGCGTCGGCGATCATCCTCATCATCTTCTCGCCGGTCGTCTCGGGCTCCGAGACCTCGATGCTGAAGACCGAGGCGATCGACTTCGCGATCTTCCCGCTGTCGAACCCCGGCATCGTCTCGATCCCGCTCGCGTTCTTCCTCGGCTGGCTCGGCACCGTGCTCGACAAGGGCACCGAGGACCCGCTCAAGCAGAGCGAGATGGAGGTGCGCTCGCTCACGGGCGTCGGCGCCGAGAAGGCGACGCAGCACTAGAGACCCCGGCGGCGGGTGGGGGCCCGCCGCCGGAACAGCTCGGCGCGACCCCGCCCGCCTGCCCGGTCGCGTCGATGGAACAGGGGCGGATGCCTCGGCCGAGTGCCGAGACATCCGCCCCGCTCGTTTCGATCAGGGGCGGCGCTGGCGGGCGATGGCCCACCCCATGAGGCCGAGGCCCACGGCCGCGACGAGCGCGCCGAGGATCACCCAGAGCGTCGCCCCGGTCATGACGGAACCCGGCAGCAGGCCGATCCCCTGGAACAGCCAGACACCGCCGGTGAGGGTGAGCAGCGCGCCGACGATGATGAGTACCCAGTTCATGGAGATGCCTCTCGTTCTGGTGAGGTGCGGTGGTGTCGATACGGTGCTTCGCGCCTGCCCGACCGACCGCGCTACATGTTGATCATGTGGCCGGCGAGGCCGTGGAACGCCTCCTGCAGCGCCTCCGACAGGGTCGGGTGGGTGTGCACGTTGCGGGCGAGCTCGAGCGCGCCGAGGTCCCACTTCTGGGCGAGCGTGAGCTCGGGCAGCAGCTCCGAGACGTCGGGGCCGATCAGGTGTCCGCCGAGCAGTTCGAGGTGCTGCCTGTCGGCGACGAGCTTCACGAAGCCGACCGGGTCGCCGAGGCCGTTCGCCTTGCCGTTCGCCGAGAACGGGAACTTCGCGACGACCACGTCGTAGCCCTCGTCGCGGGCTTGCTGCTCGGTGAGCCCGAAGCTCGCGACCTGCGGCGAGCAGAAGGTCGCTCTCGGCATCATCCGGTAGTCGCCGAGCTCCATCGTCTCGGCGTCGCCGATCGTCTCGGCGGCGACGACGCCCTGCGCCTCCGCGACGTGGGCGAGCATGAGCTTCGCCGTGACGTCGCCGATCGCGTAGATGTGCGGCACGTTCGTGCGCATGCGCTCGTCGATGGCGATCGCGCCGCGCTCGGTGAGCTGCACGCCGGCGTTCTCGAGCCCGATCCCGTCGACGTTCGGTGCGAAGCCGACCGAGATGAGGGCCTTGTCGGCCTCGATCGATCCCGGCTGTCCGTCGGAGCCGGTGTACGCGACGGTGACCGACGACCCGTTGTCGACGACGCTCTCGACCTTGGTCGACGCGAGGATCGGGATGCCGAGGTTGCGGTACTGCCGCGTGATCTCCTTCGAGACCTCGGCGTCCTCGTTCGGGAGGGCGCGGTCGAGGAACTCGATGACGGTGACCTGCACGCCGTAGTTGCGCAGCACGTAGGCGAACTCCATGCCGATCGCGCCCGCGCCGACGATCGCGATCGAGCGGGGGAGTTCGCGCGTGAGGATCTGCGTCTCGTAGGTGACGACGTTCTGCGAGAGCTGAACGCCGGGCAGGAGCCGCACCTGCGAGCCGGTCGCGATGATCGCGTCGCGGAACGAGACCGTCTCGACCGAGCCGTCGGCCTTCGTCACGTCGATCGTGTTCGCGTCGCGGAAGACGCCGCGGCCGTCGATCTCGGTGATGCCGTTCTTCTTCATCAGGAAGTGCACGCCCTTGACGTGCTTCTCCGACACCTGGCGGCTGCGGTCGAACGCGGCGCCGAAGTCGAACTGCACGTCGCCCGAGATGCCGAAGGTCGCGGCCTGGTCGTGGAAGATGTGCGCGAGCTCGGCGTTGCGCAGCAGCGCCTTCGAGGGGATGCAGCCCACGTTGAGGCACACGCCGCCCCAATACCGCTCTTCGATGACGGCCACGCTCAGGCCGAGCTGTGCGGCACGGATCGCGGCCACGTAGCCGCCGGGGCCCGCGCCGAGGAGGACGACGTCGTATTCGCTCATGGGCGCCAGCCTATGCCCGCGCGCGCTCGGTGACGAGGGGTGCCGGATGCCTCGGGGCTGCCGTTCTTCGGCGGATTCCGGACAGCGCGTTCCGCAGCGGTTCCGGCGGCCTTCCGGCCGCCGTAGCCTCGTCGGGTGAGCACCACCGCGTCCGTCGAAGCCGCCGCCGAGGCATCCGCGCCGTCGAAGCCGAACCGGCTGTCGACATGGCTGCAGTTCCTCGCGATGGGGCTCGTGTGGGGTGCCAGCTTCCTGTTCATGAAGGTCGCGCTCGGCGGGGTCTCGTTCGGGCAGGTCGCGTGGTCGCGCGTGGTGCTCGGCGCGCTCGCACTCGGCGTCATCGTGGCCGTGACGAGGCCGCGGGTGCCCGGCGTCGACGGCGCGGCCGGTCCGGTGCTGCCGCGCGAACCGATCGTGTGGGTGCACTTCCTCGTCGTGTCGTTCACGACGTGCGTGATCCCGTACCTCTGCTTCGCGTGGGCCGAGCAGTACGTGTCGTCGAGCCTCGCGTCGATCTACAACGCGACCACGCCGATCATGACGGCGCTCATGGCGACGCTCGTCTTCCGCGTCGAGCGGCTCGGGCTCAGCCGGTGGGTCGGCGTGGGCGTCGGCATCCTCGGCGTCGTCGTCGTGATCGGGCCGTGGCAGTACCACGCGCTCACCGGCAGCCTCGCGGGGCAGCTCGCCTGCCTCGTCGCGACCGCCTGCTACGGCTTCACGTTCGGGTACCAGCGCAAGTTCCTGAGCCATCGGCCGATCGCGCCGGCGACGTTCGCCTTCCTGTCGATCGGGGTCTCGGCGGTCGTGATGCTCGCGCTCACCCCATGGCTCGCGATCGGCCCGATCGAGCTCGACTGGGCGGTCGGCCTCTCGCTCGTCGCCCTCGGCGTGCTCGGCACGGGCCTCGCCTACATCTGGAACATCAACGTGCTGCGCGCCTGGGGGCCGACCGGCACCTCGACGGTGACGTACGTGACCCCGGTCGTCGGGGTGGCACTCGGGGTGCTGCTCCTCGGCGAGCGGTTCAGCTGGCACGAGCCGCTCGGGGCGCTGCTCGTGCTCGTCGGCATCCTGCTCGCGCCGGGGCGGCTGCGCCTGGGACGGCGCCGGTCGGTCGAGTAGCGCAGAGCGCGTATCGAGACCTCCGGCAGGGGCGTGGTCTCGATACGGCGCTGCGCGCTGCGCGCTGCGCGGGCGAAGGGGCGGCGGCGGTGCGCGGTACTCGACCGGGAGGGAACTCTCCTGGGCGGTTGTCGACAAGTCCACTTGTGCACACCTTGGTTGTCGACAAGTCCACTTGTGCACACCTTGGTTGTCGACAAGTCCACTTGTGCACACGTCTTGCAGGGGAACACCGCCCCGTGCGATCGCGGTCGCAGGGTGTGGTCTCGATATGGCGCTGCGCGCTTCCTCGACCGACGGGGTGCGTCGTGTGGTCTCGATATGGATGGCGCTGCACGCCTCCTCGGCCGACCGGGGGTTGACAGATCCCGGTGAGGATGATTGGTTAGTTACTGTAGTAACTAACCAACATGCGAATCGATGTTCGCAGACGCACCAGATGGGCCGGAATGGACGACTCGCGTCCGATCTTCATCCAGATCGCCGAACAGCTCGAGAACGACATCATCGACGGGGCGCTGCCCGAAGGGTCGCAGATCCCGTCGATCAACGAGTTCGCGAGCTTCCTGCGGGTGAATCCGGCCACTGCACTGAAGGGGGTGGGTCGTCTTGTCGACGACGGATTCGTGGAGAAGCGACGGGGGATCGGCATGTTCGTGACCGCCGGTGCCCGCGAGCGCCTCGTCGTGCGACGGCGGGCCGAGTTCAGCGCCCAGTACCTGAAACCCCTCCTCGTCGAGGCCGAGAAGCTCGGCATCGACGTCGACGACCTGGCGGGCATGCTCGCCGCACTCCGATCCGAGAGGACCGCATCATGACCGCCACCGTGGCCCGCGCCACCGGCCTCACCAAGCGCTACGGCGACTTCACCGCCATCGACGGCGTCGACTTCGAGCTGCATGAGCATCGCATCTACGGCTTGCTCGGTCGCAACGGCGCCGGCAAGACGACGATCATGCAGTTGCTCACCGGGCAGCTCTTCCCGAACGGGGGCGAGATCGAGGTGTTCGGCCGAACGCCCGCCGAGCACGCCGACGTGCTGCGCCGACTCTGCTTCATCGCCGAGGCGCAGCGCTACCCCGAGGACTTCGCGCCGAAGCACGTCTTCAGGGCCGCCCCGTGGTTCTTCGAGAACTGGGACCAGGACTTCGCCGAGCGGCTCATCGCCGACTTCCGGCTGCCGGTGAAGCGCCGCATCAAGAAGCTGAGCCGCGGCCAGCTGAGCGCCGTGGGTGTCATCGTCGGCCTCGCCTCGCGCGCACCGCTCACCTTCTTCGACGAGCCGTACCTCGGCCTCGACGCGGTGGCCCGGCACATCTTCTACGACCGGCTGCTCGAGGACTACGCCGAGCACCCGCGCACGATCGTGCTCTCGACGCACCTGATCGACGAGGTCGCGAACCTCCTCGAGCACATCATCCTCATCGACCAGGGCCGCATCCTGCTCGACCGCGACGCCGAGGAGGTGCGCGGATCGGCGACCACGATCGCCGGCGCGAGCGCCGTCGTCGAGCAGTTCGTCGCCGACCGCCTCGTGATCGGGCGTGAGCGCCTCGGCGGGCTCGCATCGGTCACCATCGACGAACGGCTCGACCAGGCCGAACGCGTGCGTGCCGCCGAACTCGGGCTCGAGCTCGCGCCGGTCTCGCTCCAGCAGCTCATCGTCCACCTCACCGGCACCGATCTCGCCGGTACGACCGAACAGGAGGCCGCAGCATGACCGCCGTCGCCACCGCCGCCGCCGAGCGAGGAGCCCTCGTGGCCGACCGGGTGCGGCCAGGCGAGATCTGGCGCATCGTGCGCCTGCTCGCCGTCAATCCCACCGTCTTCTTCGGCGTTCCGTGGATGATCCTCGGCGGCGCCTGGGTCGTCACGATGCTGATCGCCCTCATCGCCCACGCGGCAGGGGCACCCGTCGACGAGATGCAGGAGGGGATGCGCTACAGCTGGGCGGTGCTCTCACCGCAGTGGTACCTCGTCGTCGTCGGCGTGCAGGCCGTCGCCTACACCCTCTCGTTCGCGCTCGGCTTCGGGTCGACTCGACGCGACTACTGGCTTGGCATGAGCATCATGTTCCTGTTCGTCTCGACCGAGATGGCGGTCGCGATCGCGACCCTCGTGCAGATCGAGCAGGCGACCGACGGCTGGTGGATCGGCGCGGGCATGTTCGATGCCCTCTGGTACGGCCAGTCGGGCTGGCTGTTCGACTTCTACACGACCTTCTCGCTGCAGCTGTTCGTGCTGTTCATCGGCGCCGCCGTCACCACGGTGTACATGCGGTGGCGGATGAAGGGCATGATGACCCTGCTCTTCAGCGTGCTCGCGCTCGTGCTCGCGGCCGTCGCGGCGATCACGCTGACCGGGTCGGGCCCCGCGGTCGCCTCATGGTTCGCCGCCATCGGCCTCGGCGGACTCTTCGGGATCGTGCTCGTGCTGGCCGTCGTGGTCGGCATCGCCGGGTACTTCGTGGTGCGCCGGGCGACGCCGCGCTGACATCACGGCTCGTCGAGCGAGGTGATCGCATCCTCAGGCCCGCGCCCGGCGGCGGCCGTCTCGGCGATCATGCGTTCGACTCCGGCCGCGCCGGGCGACGCCGCGATCTCGGCCGCGATGGCCTCCGCCCGCTCCCGGTACGACGGGGTCTGCAGCACGGTCTCCACCGCATCCGCGATCGACGACTCCCCGGGCAGGCCGGTGCGCAGGTTGATGCCGACACCGGACCACGCGATTCTCGCAGCGACGTCCTTCTTGTCCTCGGTGTCGCCGGCGACGACGAGGGGCACGCCGCGTGCGAGCGCCGCATGGACGCCGCCATACCCGCCGTTGGTCACGAACACCGACGTTCTCGGCATCAGTGCGTCGTGCGGGATGAACTCGGCGGCACGGGCGTTCCGGGGCAGCGTACCGAGCGACTCGACCGGGAGCCCGCCCGTCGTCGCGACCACGAGCAGATCGCGGTCCGCGAGCGCCCGCAGGGTCGGGCCGAGCAGTTCTTCGGGATTCGTGTTCGCCAGCGTGCCCTGACTCACGTGGACGACGGTTCGACCGTCCAGGTCGCCCCACCAGGGCGGCAGCTCGCCTGCCCGGGCAGGAAGACCGAGCATCGGGCCGGTGAAGACCACGTTCGGCGGAAGGTCGTGGCGAGGGTATTCGAACCCGGGAACGGTGAACTGCGCGTATCGATCCGCGAAGCGCGCCGAGTCCATGAAGAACACGCCGGTGTCGAGCCCGATGACGTCGTGGCGGATGCGTTCCGCGACCCGTTGCGGGTGGCGCAGGAGCACCTTCTGGATCAGCGTGTACAGCAGTCGGTTGCGCGCCCGGCCCAACCAGTCGTCGCGCGGTTGCAGGCCGAGGAAGACCGGCGGAGCATCGGGGCTGGTGAAGCCGAGCACCGAGATGCCGCACATGATGACGGGTGGATGCGGCTTCGGGTCTCTGGCGAGGAGGGTCGCTCCGACGACCATGTTCTCCGCGATCACGGCGTCCACGGGCTCGGCGGCGATGGCGGAGCGGATGGCCCGGTACTGCCCTGGACCGGGCGCGAGGAACTCGACCTCCACGTCGCGCGCGAGCTGTCGCACGCCCCTGTTGCGACGGCCCTCGGCTTCGATGGTGCGCAGGTGTCCTTCGTGGTCGGCGCACGCGTCGCGCGGCCAGGGCACGAATTCCGCCCCTGCGCGCCGAATGCGCTCCGCGAACCGCTCGCCGGAGAGGAACCGCACGCGATGTCCGGCATCGGCGAGGTGTTGCGCGAGCGGAAGCATCGGTCCGGTGTGGCCGTCGAGGGCATGCGCCGCGAGCAGTATCGAGAACATGAGGCCTCCCGGAGGAGCGTCGATGTTCGGGTCGTTTGAATAGCGTACAATTGATTTGTGGCTCGTGCAAGAGAATCTGTTGCTCCGAAGCGGTCGTACCGGTCTCGGGTTCGAGAGGATGGGCTCGCCCGCACTCGCGAGGCCATCCTGGACGCCGTCATGGCGCTCAACGAGAAGAGCTTCGACGCGGTCACGCTTGCGGCCGCGGCCGAGCAGGCCGGCGTCTCCACCCAGACCGTCGTGAACCACTTCGGCTCGAAGAGCGGCTTGTTCGCCGCCGTCGCTCGGGAGCGGTTCCTGCCCTGGGTGGCAGGACTCCGCGGAGTCCCGCCGCACGGCGACATCGACGCCGCCGTGGCCGCGGTGTTCGCCGAATACGAGGTGGCCGGGGCCGCGGTGATGCGCGGAATCGCCATCGCCGATCGGAATCCGCTCATCGCCGAAGGTCTCGAAGGCGGTGGCCGATACCACCGGGAGTGGGTCTGTCGCGCCTTCGCGGCTCAACTCGCCGCGGCCGCGGAGTCGGATCGCGAGGACACCGCCGAGCTCCTCGCGACGGCGCTCGACGTGCGCACCTGGAGCCTGCTGCGAGACGGCGGCCGAATCTCGGAAGATGTCGCTCAGGCGCGAATGCGCCGCCTGGTCCTCGGCGTGCTGCGGACCGTCGCAGATCATCCGGAGGGATGACGGGTCGGGCGCGAGATGCGACTCGCGCCCGACGCGCCCCCGCGGCCGTGCCGGGCAGGCTCGAGGGTATGAGTTCCTTCGTGCTCGAGGCATCCGGCCTCGTCAAGACCTACGGCCAGACCCGCGCCCTCGGGGGCGTCGACCTGCGCGTTCGCACGGGCGAGTCGCTCGCCATCATGGGCGCCTCGGGATCGGGCAAGACGACCCTGCTGCACTGCCTCGCGGGCATCGTGCCGGCCGACACCGGCTCGGTGTCGTTCCTCTCGGGCGCGGGACGCGTCGAGGTCACCGCGCTCGGCGAGCGCGAACGCTCGCGGCTGCGTCGCGAGGCGTTCGGCTTCGTGTTCCAGCAGGGCCTGCTGATCCCCGAGCTCACGGCGGTCGAGAACGTCGCGCTGGCCCTCATGCTGAACGGGATGCCTCGGGCCCGCGCCGAGGAGTACGGCCGGGGCTGGCTCGCCGCCCTCGGACTCGGCGGTCTCGAAGAGCGCCGCATCGGGCAGCTGTCGGGCGGACAGGCCCAGCGCGTGGCGATCGCGCGGGCGCAGGTGACCGGCGCGACCGTCGTCTTCGCCGACGAGCCGACCGGAGCGCTCGACTCGGCGACCTCCGCCGAGGTGATGCAGGCGCTCCTCGACTCGACGACCGGCCAGGGGCGCACCCTCGTGGTCGTCACCCACGATGCGGATGTCGCGGGGCGATGCTCGCGCATCGTCGACATGCGCGACGGGCGGATCGTCGGCGAGCGGGTGCCCGCCGGCGCCGCGGGCTCGGTTCCGCAGGCGGCGGCTGCGACCGGGGCGGATGCCTCGACCGGCGCCGCATCGGAGGTGCGGGCGTGATCGCGCGAGTCGCCTGGCTGTTCGCCCGCCCCGGCTCGGCGGGCGTCGCGACGCTCGCGCTGCCCGTCACGGCGTTCGCGATCGTGACGGGCCTGCTGCTCACCGTGCTCGGCGGCGCGCAGACGTTCTGGACGTGGACCGACGACATCGCCTTCACCTACCAGCTGCTCGCGGTCGTCGCGCTCGTGCTGCTCGTCGTGCCGCTCGCCTCGCTCGGCGGGGCGGCCGCACGGTTGTCGGCGCGCCGGCGCGACGACCGCCTCTCGACGCTGCGCCTGCTCGGCGCGACCCCCGCGACCGTGTCGGCCCTCGCCGTCGTCGAGTCGGCGGTGCTCGCGCTCGCCGGCGCGGTCGGCGGAGTGGTGCTCTACTTCCTGATCGTGCCGCTGCTCGCCCTCGTGCCGTTCCGCGGCGAGCCGCTCGGCATCGACGGCGTGCTGCTCGGGTGGCCCGTGCTCGCCGGCGTGACGGCCGGCATCGTCGCCCTCGCCGCGGTGAGCGCCGTGCTCGGCCTCCGCAGGGTGGTCATCTCGCCGCTCGGCGTGCGCACCAGGCAGGACGCGCCGAAGCTCTCGTGGCTGCGCTTCGCGATCGGCGCGGTCGTCGTGCTCGTCTCGTTCGCGCTCATGGGTGCGCTGCAGGTCGCGGGCTCGGCCATCGTGCTCATCGCCATCCTCGCCGCGGGCTTCGGCGGAACGCTCGCGGTGCTGAACCTCGTGGGGCCGTGGGTCATCCGGCTCGTGGCGAAGGGCCAGGCCAGGCGCGCCAAGCGCCCCGCGCAACTGCTCGCGGCACGCACCGTGCTCGAGTCGCCGAAGGCGGCCTGGCGCCAGGTGTCGGGCGTCGCGATGACGAGCTTCATGGCGGTCTTCGCCGGGGTCGGCCTCGCGATCGTCGACCTCGCGGGCGCCGGCGTCGACCGCGAGTCGCTCGAGCTGTTCACCGACATCCGCACCGGCATCCTCATCACCGTGGTCGGGTCGTTCCTCATGGTCGCCTGCTCGGTGGGCGTCAACCAGGCGGCCGGCATCCTCGACCGGCGCGACCTGTATCGCTCGCTCGACATGCTCGGCATGCCGGAGGCGACGATGGACGCCGCCCGGCGGCGAGCCGTCATGTCGCCGCTGCGCATCACCGCGATCGGGTCGGCGCTGATCGCCGCCTTCGTCATGCTGCCGCTCACGGGCGCCGCACTGATCGTGCAGCCGCTCGCGCTCGTCGTGATCGCCGCCGTGCTCGCGGCGGGCATCGGCGTGGTCTGGCTCGGCCTCGCCGCGACGCGGCCGATGCTCGCGCGCACCTCGGCCGCGGCATCCTGACCTGGTCCTGATCGCTCGGGCCGGTGGCCCGGGCGGTCAGGAGTTCAGGGCCGTGAACAGGTCGAAGACCATGAACGCCGGCCACAACAGCCCTTGGAAGAACGCCCAGACGAACTCCCAGAACTCGTCGGCCTGGCCGAAGAAGTAGAACCACGCCCCGAAGATGCCGAGGCCGTAGATCGCGCCCCCGCCGACCACCGCACCGCTGCCGCTCCGATCACCCATCACGACCACCTCCACGCCCGACGCTACGCCTGCGGCACCCGGCTGCGCCATGTCCGGTTCCAACGACATCGTGCGTCCCGCGACTTCGCGCGACCCGACCGACGCGAAGTACGCTCGAAGCATGACTGACGATGCCGCATTCGACGACCGGGACGCCGCGATGAGCGAGCTGCTCGGCATCCGCTCGAGCATCGACAACATCGACGCGGCGCTCATCCACCTGCTGGCCGAGCGCTTCAAGTTCACGCAGCAGGTCGGCCGGCTGAAGGCGACCCACGGCCTGCCGCCGAGCGACCCCGCCCGCGAGCAGCGCCAGATCGCCCGCCTGCGGGCGCTCGCGATCGACGCGCACCTCGACCCGGCCTTCGCCGAGAAATGGTTCAACTTCGTCGTCGCCGAAGTGATCCAGCACCACGAGGAGCTCGCGAACGGCGGCGGCGAGCGCGACCTGTGATCGCGGGCGACCGGTGAACTGGTACCCGACCGCACTGCCGCCGCAGGCCGGCAGGCGGTACCTCGTCACGGGCGCGAACGCGGGCCTCGGCTTCTTCACCGCCGCACGCCTGGCCGGCGCCGGTGCGCACGTGCTCCTCGCCGGGCGCAGCCCCGAGCGCCTCGAGGCGGCCATGGCCGCGATCCGGACGGCGCGACCCGAGGCATCCGTCGAACCGCTCGTCGTCGACGTCGCCTCGCTCGCCTCGGTGCGCGTCGCCGCGCGACGGCTCGCGCACCGCCCGCCGCTCGACGGCGTCGTCGCGAACGCGGGCATGGTGCACACCCCGGGCGAACGACTGACCTCGCCCGACGGCAACGAGCTCGTGCTCGCGACGAACGTGCTCGGGCATTTCGCACTGCTCGCCGACCTCGTGCCGCACCTGGCCGACGGCGCCCGCATCGTCTCGCTGGGCTCGCTGTCGAGCCGGCTGTCGACCTTCCGCGTCGACGACCTGCAGCTCGAACGCGGCTACGACTTCTGGCGCGCCTACGCGCAGTCGAAGATCGCGACGCAGGTGTTCGCCTTCGAGCTCGACCGGCGGTTGCGCGCGGCCGGGCTGCCGATCTCGAGCCTCGTCGCGCACCCCGGCTACTCCATCAGCGGGCGCACGCCACGCGTGCCCGGGGTCAACGAGCCGACCGCGGGCGCACGCTTCGCCGACGCCCTGCAGGCGGCGTGGGCGCAGGGCAAGCATCGCGGCGCGGAGATCACACTGCACGCGCTCACCGCACCCGAGGCGCAGGGCGGGCAGTTCTGGGGGCCGCGCTACGCGGTGAAGGGCCCGCCGACCCTGCAGACGCCGACGCGCACCTCGACCGACGCCGCGATCGCGGCACGGTTCTGGACGTTCGCCGAAGGGGCGACGGGCACGACGTTCGCCCTCGGCGCATGAACGGCGACGGCGGCGCCCGCCCGCGGTTCTTCGCGAGGCCGCGGGTGCGCCTCGTCGTCTCGCGGGTGCTCGTCGCCGTCGGGCTCGTGCTCGGCGTCATCGGGGTCGTCTCGGGGCGGTACGGCTGGCTCTTCGCGGGCATCGTCGTCGTCGGCCTGGGCGCCGCGTCGGGCCCTTCGCGCCTGCGGCGCTGAGCCGGGGCATCCGCCGCCCACGACCTCCCGTCGCCGACCCGCCCCACCGGGTTCACCGGCCGGTAACCGCGGCGCCCCGTGCCGTTGGCGCCCGCTGCCTACCGTGAGGCATCGGAACACGCACCGCCTGCGCCCGAGATCCGGGCCGGGGTTCACGAAAGGTCTCCGATGCAACTCACCACCAAGAGCTGGACGGCCGTCGCAGCAGCGGCCCTCCTCACCGTCGGCCTCGCGGCCTGCACCTCGGCGAACGCCTCCGAGGGGTCGGGCGACGCGGCGTCGGGCTCGGGCGACGCGACGTTCGCGGTCGACGAGAACACGCTCGTCTTCGGCGTCGTGCCCGACTCGGTCGACACCGAGACGAACTACCAGCCGCTCATGGACTACATCGCCGCCGAGACCGGCAAGACCGTCGAGTACCACGAGTCGACCGACTACGCGGCACTCATCGAGGCCGCCGTCGCCGGCAAGATCGACGTCGCGAGCTTCTCGGGCTTCACCTACGTCACCGCGACCAACAACGGCGCCGCGATCACCCCGATCTCGTCGATCGTCACCGCGGAGGGCCAGGAGCCCGGCTACTACTCGCAGGCGATCGTGCCCAAGGGCTCGGACATCACCGACCTCGCCGGGTTCGCGGGCAAGAAGGTCTGCTTCGTCGACCCGTCGTCGACGTCGGGCTACCTCTTCCCGAGCTACAACCTGCTCGAGGAGGGCATCGACCCCGAGACCGACGTCACCCCGGTGTTCGCGGGCAAGCACGACGTCTCGGTCACGAAGACCGGCGAGGGCGTCGAGTGCGAGGCGGGCTTCGCCGAGGACAGCGAGGTCGCCAAGAGCGACAAGGTCGAGGTCATCGCCGAGACCATGGTGCCGGGCGCCCCGATCGTCGTCTCGGACACGCTCCCGGAGGAGCTGAAGTCGCAGCTCACCGACATCCTCGGCGAGGTCACGATCGACGACATCATCGCCTCGGGCGTCGAGTCGGCCGACAGCGACGCCTTCCGCAGCGTGTTCTACGCGACGGTGCCCGTCGACGACGAGTACTACGACACGATCCGCGACATCTGCGAGAAGACCGAAGCGGAGCAGTGCCAGGGCTGACGCCCGTCACCGATGCGCACGGACACGGAACGGACGAGGACATGAGCGAGACCGCCGTCACCGAGGGCAGCGCCCTCATCGAGGTCGATGGCCTCACCAAGCGGTTCGGCACCACGGTCGCACTGCGGGATGCCTCGCTGGAGGTCGCCCGCGGCGAGATCGTCGTGCTGCTCGGACTGTCGGGCTCGGGCAAGTCGACGCTGCTCAGGCACCTCGACGGCCTCGAGATCCCGACGTCCGGATCCGTGCGCGTGCTCGGCCGGGAGGTGCCGCGCCTGTCCGGCCGGCGCCTCCGGGCCCTGCGCAGCCGCATCGGCTTCGTCTTCCAGCAGTTCGAGCTCGTGCCCTCGCTGACCGTGCTCGAGAACGTGCTCACGGGCGCGCTCGCCGAGCTCCGCGGGCCGCGTCTCGGCCTCTGGAGCTACCCGAGGCGGCTGAAGCTCGCCGCCCTCGCCCACCTCGACCGGGTGGGCCTGCTCGACCGCGCCTACCAGCGCGCCGACACCCTGTCGGGCGGGCAGCAGCAGCGCGTCGCGATCGCGAGGGCGCTCATGCAGGATCCGGAGATCCTGCTCGCCGACGAGCCGGTCGCCTCGCTCGACCCCGAGTCGAGCGAGCAGGTCATGGCCCTCATCCGCGAGATCGCGATGGACGCCGGGCTCACCGTCGTCTGCAGCCTGCACCAGGTCGACCTCGCGCTCTCGTGGGGCGACCGCATCGTCGGGCTCCGCCACGGCGAGGTCGTGCTCGACACCCCGGCATCGGGGCTCGCCAAGGCCGAGGTCATGGAGATCTACGGCCGGGTCGCGACCGCGACCGCCGAGCTCGAGGCGATCGAACGCGAGCTCGCGGATGTCGCGGCCGAGCCGGAGCCGGCCCGCTGATGACCGCGCTCCTCGCCTCCGGGCAACGTCCGGCCGAGGCATCCCCGCCGGGTTCGATCGCCGAGCGCGCACCGCGCCGCATCGTGTCGCCCGAGCGCGTCGCGGCCGCCCTGACGCTCGTCGCGCTCGTCGGCATGGCCGTCGTCGCCGTCGCCCAGTCGGGCATCTCGATCACCGGCATGGTGGAGAGCTGGGACAACGCCGAGCGGTTCTTCGCCCGCGTCGGCCCGATCACCTTCCCCGAGCCGGCCGAGCTCGCATACCTCACCGCGCTCACCGTCGGGCTCGTGCTCTGCGGCACCCTGCTCGCCGCCGTGATCTCGGTGCCCGTCGCCTACCTCTCGGCGGCGAACACGACGCCCGGGCCCGGCTGGCGGGCGTTCGGGCGCTTCGTCGGCGTCTTCACCCGTGCCGTGCCCGACGTCGTGCTCGCGATGGTGTTCGTGCTGATGTTCTCGCTCGGCACGCTTCCCGGCATCCTCGCGATCGGCATCCACTCGATCGGCATGATCTCGAAGCTCTTCGCCGACGCCATCGAGCAGATCGACGAGGGGCCGAGGCTCGCCATCCGTGCGGCGGGCGGCTCGAGGTGGCAGGAGTTCACGAGCGGCATCCTGCCGCAGGTGCTGCCGTCGTGGGTCGCCACCGTGCTGCACCGCAACGACATCAACCTGCGCGGCTCGGTCGTGCTCGGCTACGTCGGCGTCGCCGGCCTCGGCCTCGAGATGTCGTTCGCGTTCAAGTCGCTGAACTACTCGCTCGGCATCGGCATCGCGATCGTCATGTTCGCGCTGTGCGTCGCGATGGAGGTCGTCTCGAGCGCGGTGCGCAAGGCGATGCTCACGGGCGGCCGCGCCTCGGGCGGGCCGCTTCGGGCGACCACCCCGGATGCCGCGCTCCGACGCCCCTGGACCGCGTCGCGGGTGCGCAGCACCGCGTGGGGGTGGATCGCCGCGGCCGTCGTCGTCGGCAGCATCCTCATCTGCGACATCCAGTGGGGCGACCTCGTCACGGTGTGGGCGAAGATGCCCGCGGTCGCCGTGCAGTTCTGGCCGCCCAGCTTCGGCAACTACGACGCCGCCACCATGTTCGGTGCGATGGGCCAGACGATCGGCATCGCGCTCGCCGCGACCCTGCTCGCCCTCGTCGTCTCGGTCGTCGTCGGCTCGCTCGCCGCCCGCAACGTCGCCCCGAACGGCACCGTCCGCACGTCGATGCGGTTCCTGCTCGTCGTGATCCGGGGCGTGCCCGAGGTGATCCTCGCGATCGTGCTGATCGTGATCACCGGACTCGGGGCGCAGGCCGGCACGCTCGCGCTCGCCTTCGGCGGCATCGGCCTCGCCGGCAAGCTCATCGCCGACTCGTTCGAGGAGGTGAAGGCGGGGCCCGAGCGGGCGCTCGCGGCCACCGGCGCCTCCCGCACGCAGGTGTACGCCTCGGCCACCCTGCCCCAGGGCACGCCGGCGCTCCTCGGCCACGGGTTCTACCTGCTCGACACGAACGTGCGCGCGGCGACGATCCTCGGCATCGTCGGCGGCGGCGGCATCGGCTACTACCTGCTCAATGCGGGCCAGGGCTCGAACTACCAGGCGGTCACCGCCATCGTGCTCATGCTGCTCGTGACCGTGCTCGTCGTCGAGGGCGTCGCGATGTGGATGCGGCGGGTGTTCCGATGACGCGCGGGACGGTGACCGGCGGGGCGGCGCAGGGCGTTCAGCGCGACGGCGCCGGGCGCGGCCGCGCGTTCGACGTCGCCGTCGTCGGGTCGGGGGTCGTCGGCCTCGGGGCCGCACTCGCCGCGCACCGGCGCGGGCGGCGCGTGGTCGTGATCGAGCGGGGCAGCGAGCCGACGGGCGCGTCGATCCGCAACTTCGGCCATCTCTGCTTCACGCCGCAGCACGGCCGCGCGCGCGAGTTCGCGCTCGCCTCGCGCGAGCTCTGGCTCGGGCTCGCGCGCGACGCGGGTGTCTGGGTGCGCGATTCGGGCACCCTCGTCGCCGCCCGGAGCGACGACGAGACGGCCGTGCTGGCCGAGCTCGCGGCACTCCGCGGTGACGAGGTCGAGCTGCTCGACGCCGCAGAGGCGGGGCGCCGCATGCCGGTCGCGCCCGGCGTGCTCGCCGGCGGGGCGTTCCTGCCGCACGACCTGCAGGCGAACCCGCGGCAGGCTCTGCGAGCGATCGCGGCGCACCTCGAGGCGGCGGGGGTCGAGTTCCGTCGACGCACCAACGTCGCCCGCGTGCGGGGCGCGGACTCCTTGGGCGGTGCCGCCCGAGTCGAGACCGGCCGGGGGCCGATCGACGCGGGCGAGGTCGTCGTGGCGGTCAACCACGACGTCGACCTGCTCTACCCCGAGCTCGCCGAGGCGCGCGGCATCGTGCGGTGCGGGCTCGACATGCTTCGGGTGTCCGCCGGCCTTCGTGCACCCCTCGCGGCACCGCTGCTCACGGGCTGGTCGCTCGTGCGGTACGGCGCCTTCGCGGCGACGGATGCCGCGACCCGCCTCCGTGCGCGCCTGCATGCCGAGCGACCCGATCTCGCCGCTCTCGACCTCAACCAGATGTACACGCAACTGCCCGACGGGTCGCTCATCGTCGGCGACACGCACTACCGCGGCGAGTCGATCGAGCCGTTCCAGGGCGAGGCGGCGTTCGAGGCGCTGCTCGAGGTGACGGCCGAGCTCTTCGGCACGGGTCGGCCGCGCGTCATCGAGCGCTGGCAGGGTGTCTACGCATCGGCACCGGACGAGTTCCTCGTCGAGCGCGTCGAGCCGGGCGTGCACCTCGTCGCCGCGACGACCGGCATCGGCATGACGTGCGGGCTCGGTCTCGCCGAGCACGTCGTCAGCCGTGCGCTCGACGGCGAGCCGGACGATGCCGGTGCACCGCTCGCCGCCGCGGCGACCCTGCCGAGCGCGCCGGCGCCGAGGCATCCCGCGACCCAGACCACCTCCCAGGAAGGCCGACCATGACCATCGAGACCCGTATCGAGACCGACGACGTCCGCGATCTCCGCGACGAGACCGACGACGGGCTCGCCGAGCTCGACGAGGCGGCGGAGCTCGCCGATCCCGACGACCTCGACGACGAGGACGGCGAGATCGAGCTCATCGTGCTCGACATGGCCGGCACGACCGTCGTCGACGACGGCATCGTCGAGCGGGCGTTCGTGCTCGCCGCCGAGCGCAGCGGCATCATCGCCGCGGGCGACGATCTCGACGAGGCGCTGCAGTACGTGCGCGACACGATGGGCCAGTCGAAGATCGAGGTCTTCCGCGTGCTCTCGGGCGGCGACGAGGACGCCGCCCAGCATGCGAACGCCGAGTTCGAGGGCGCCTACGCCGAACTCGTCGCGAGCGAGGGCGTCGCCGAGATCCCCGGCGCCGCGCGCGTGATCGAGCGGTTGCGGGACGCGGGCGCCTCCGTCGTGCTCACCACCGGGTTCTCGCCGGCGACCCGCGACGCCCTCCTCGACGCACTCGACTGGAACGGGCTCGCCGACCTCGCGCTCTCGCCCGTCGACGCGGGCCGCGGGCGCCCGCACCCCGACCTGCCGCTCACCGCGCTGCTGCGCACCGCGACGAGCGCGGTCGACGCGATGGTCGTCGTCGGTGACACCGTGAGCGACATCGAGTCGGGTGTCGCCGCAGGGGCCGGGCTCGTCGTCGGGGTGCTGAGCGGGGCGCACGACCGGAACTCGCTCGAAGCAGCCGGCGCCGACGCGGTCATCGCCAGCGTCGCCGAACTGCCGGCGCTGCTCGGCCTGCACGGCGAGTAGGGCGGACGGGTGCACACCGTCGTGCGGGCCGCGGGGCCCGACCTGCTGCTACGACCCGCTCCGGTCGCGATGGTCTGGTACGAACCGGGCCGACCGCACGAGGCGCTCGCGGCCCCCGGCGTACGGCTCTCGCAGGGCGAGGCGCTCGTCGAGGTCGAACTCGCGACCGTCTGCGGCTCCGACGTGCACACGGTGCGCGGCGACCGGCCCGCACCCGCGCCGCTCGTGCTCGGACACGAGCAGGTCGGCCGGGTCGTCGCGGTCGGCGACGGCGCCGTGCGCGCCGACGGCTCGGCGCTCGAGCTCGGCGACCGGGTCGTCTGGTCGGTCGCGGTGAGCTGCGGCGACTGCGACCGCTGCCGGCGCGGACTCGAGCAGAAGTGCCGATCGCTCGCCAAGTACGGGCATGAGAAGGTGCATCGCGGATGGGAGCTCTCGGGCGGCTTCGCGACCCACGTGCAGCTCAGGGCGGGCACCGCCGTCGTGCGGGTGGGCGAGCAGGTGCCGGCACTCGTCGCCGCACCGGCCTCGTGCGCGACCGCGACCGCGGTCGCGGCGCTCGACGCGGCCGCCGAGCGCGTGCCGCTCGCGGGAGCGGCCGTGCTCGTCACGGGCGGCGGCATGATCGGGCTCAGCGTCGCGGCGATCGCACGCGAGGCGGGCGCCGAGGTCGTCGTCTCCGAACCGGATGCCTCGCGGCGGGCGCTCGCGCGACGGCTCGGGGCGATCGCGGTCGACCCGGGAGCCGCCCGCGGCGCGGAGGAGCACCTCGATTCCGTGCTCGAGCGGCTCGCCGCCCGAGGCATCCCCGAGTTGCTCGTCGCGATCGAAGCCTCCGGGGCGCCGCCCGCCGTGCTGGGCGCCATCGGCGCCGTGGGCGTCGGCGGTGTCGTGGTGCTCGTCGGCAGCGTGTCGCCCGGTACCGAGCTGCGGCTCGACCCGGAGCGGCTGGTGCGCGGGCTCGTCACGATCACGGGGGTGCACAACTACACGGGCGCGCAGCTCGAGCGGGCCGTGGCCTTTCTCGAGCGGTCGTGGATGTCGCTGCCGCTCGACGAGCTCGTGGGCATCACCCACGGGCTCGAGGAGCTCGACGTGGCGCTCGCCGAGGCGTCGACGGGGGAGTACGTGCGGGTCGGCGTCGCACCCGGACGTCGCGTCGTGCCCCACCCCGCCGAGCGCGCCTGAGCGGCGGGCGCGGCCGACTACCGTTCGCGGCGCGGGCGCGGCAGCATTGAGCCATGACGGATGCCACGGAGCGGGAGCTCGCCGGCGCCGCGGTCGCACGACTGCGCCGCGACCTCGAGGCCGCGTCGGCCCGGCTCGCCGAGGCGGGGGCGCGGACCGAGGTGCTCGCGGAGCTCGTCGAGCCGCGGCGGGTGCTCGGGGTCGCGCGGGCACCGCGGATGGCGCAGCTCGGCCGCGTGTGGCGGCTCGGAGTGCTGCTCGTCGCGCCCGACGGATCGGCGTACGCCACTGGGCACGTCGTGCGGGCCGAGCTGCCCGCGCGGCGCAGCGTCCTCGCCGACAGTGTCGCCGAGCACCGTGGATGGCAGGCCGCGGCGGTCAAGGGCGGCATCACCCCGGGGGAGACCGTCGACTTCGATGCCGCAGCCGTCGACCTCGACGCGCTCGCGCGCGAGGGGGCGGCCGGGCCGCTGGTGCTGCGGGGCGACACCGCCTTCGTGCGCTGGAACCCGACGCAGCCCGACGCGCTCGCCGACGCCGCGAGCTACCTCGCCGATCGTGTGGAGCTGCTGGCGTCGCCGCCGACGGGTACCTGAGCGATCGGCGGAAGAAATCACGCCGGAGCGAGACCGAAGGGGTGCGCTCAGATCGAACGACGTCGCACCGGAAAGCGCAGGTGCAGCACCCGGTCGCCCTGGATCACCGCATCCGGATCCTCCAACAGCTGCTGCGCGTCGACCGACCCGAAGTACCGCTTGCCTGATCCGAACACGACGGGTGCGACGTCCATTCGCACCTCGTCGACCAGGCCTGCGGCGAGCGCCTGGCCGCCGACGTCGCCGGCGGCGACCTCGACGATGCGGTCACCCGCGAGCCGCTGGGCCTCGGCGACGGCGGCCTCGACGCCGTCGACGAAGTGGAACGGCGCCTCGGCGTCCCAGCCCTCGGGCGCCGGCCGGTGGGTCACGACGACCACGTGTTCGATTCCACTCGGGGGCTGCCCGCCCCAGCCGTCGGTCAGGTCGAAGACGCGGCGGCCGGCGACCGTCGTGCCGACCTGGTCCCAGTACGGCCGGGTGTAGTCGAAGGAGATCTGCGACACCTTCAGCACGCCGCTCTCGTCCAACGGGACGTCGCCGTTGGTCAACCAGTCGAACAGGGGACCCGGCTGGTCGTCGTCGTCCGCGATGAAGCCGTCGACCGAGACCGAGCCGTACATGACCACCTTGCCCATTGGGCGCTCCTCTGCGACGCACCGTGACGAGGTCGTCGGGTTCACGGTAGTCCGCGCCGCCCGCTCCCCGCCAGCCCCGCGTCGTCGGCGCGCTCGGGCATTGGCCGTGGGGCGCGAGCCGCTGCTAGGCTGCTCGACCGTGTCCTGCATGTTCTCCACGATGGTGATTCGGCCCCGCACCGCCTGAGGCGGAGCGTCGACCGATTTCCGAGACCCTTCGCCTCAGCCAGCCAAGTGACCCTGGCCGGCGCACCTTCGTCGTGCCCGGCCGCTCGGATCTCTCGCCAGCGGAGCTGCAGTGCACACCCCTCGATCGTCGTCTCATTCATCACGTCGTTCGTCGGGCGGGACACCGTCTCGTCCGTCGCGCCGTCCATCCGGCGACACCGCGCCGGTCGGCGGCCGGCACGAACTCGGCCAGAACTTCCTCGTCGACCGGCAGGTCGTCGGCCGGATCGTCGCGCTCGTCGCGGCGACTCACGGACCCATCGTCGAACTCGGCGCCGGCGGCGGTGCGCTCACGCACCGGCTCGCAGCGCTCGATCGCCCGCTGACGGCGATCGAGATCGATCCCGCGCGGGCCGAGGCGCTGCGGGTGCGCCTCGGCCGCCGCGCCCGCATCGTCACCGCCGACGCCCTCGACTGGCGCTACCCCGCCGAGCCGCACGTCGTCGTCGGCAACATCCCATTCCACGTCACGACGGCGATGCTGCGGATGCTGCTCGCCCGGCATCGCTGGACCGAGGCCGTGCTGCTGACGCAGTGGGAGGCAGCCCGTCGCCGGTGCGGCGTCGGCGGTACGAGCCAGCTGACCGTGCAGTGGGCGCCGTGGTACGAGTTCGACCTCGACGGGCGAGTGCCGCGCGCGGCGTTCCGGCCGGCGCCCTCGGTCGACGGCGGCCTGTTCACGATCCGCCGGCGCCGGCGGCCGCTCGTGCCGGTCGCCCGCCGGCGTGACTACCAGGCGTGGGTCGCCGACGTCTTCGGCGGCCGGACCCGCGCGCTCGGACGCCGACGGCCGAGGGATCTGGGGCCGGAAGAGTGGGTCGGCATGTGGGCGGGGCCACGTGGTGGACGATGAGCCGCCGAGGTCGGGGTGCTAGGCCCTGGGGGCGTCGGATGGACGATCGGGATCCCCGGCCGCGCCGGAGGCATCCTCATCGTTCGCCGTGGGGCTGCTGCCGGTGCCGGTGCCGGTGCCGGGGTCGCCCGAGTCGCCGCGCTCGCCGCCCTGCTGGCTCTGCTCCTGGATCGTGCGCATCATCGAGTCGCGCAGGCCCTCCTGGCCGGTGTGCAGCTCCTGGTACTTCTCGCCGGCGCCTGCGAACGGGCCGAAGGCCTCGCGCATCCGCTGCCCGCGCGGCGCCTTCACGGCGCGCATGATCACGCCGACGAGGATGATGACCGCGAAGAGCGCGATCGCGCCGCCTGCCACGATGCCCATGAAGGCGAGGTCACTGCCCTGCATTCGAGGCCTCCGTGAAGCCGAAGAGGCTGACCGGCGCGAGCCGTCCGTCGCGCAGCGCCTCGAGCACCTGGCGCTCGTGCGGCACGACGGGCTCGGGCAGCGCGTCGAGCGCGAACCACTCGAGGGCGGCGGCCTTCTGCGCCTCGATGATGCGGGCCTCGCCCGACCACTCGCGCACCTGGAAGAACACGTCGAAGCGCTGCTCGATCGGTCGCCCGGAGCCGTCGGTGCGGTGCATGAGCGTCAGCAGTTCGAGCGCGTCGGGCGCGACCTCGACGCCGAGCTCCTCGAGCGCCTCGCGGGCGGCGCCCGCGGGCAGCGACTCGCCCGCCTCGACGTGGCCGGCCGCGCCGAACGCCCAGTGCTCGTCGTAGTAGCCCGTGCCGCGGCGCAGCTGCAGCAGCACCTCGTCGCCGCGGCGGAGCAGCACGTACGCGGCGGGCACGACCGTGAACCTGCCGTGGGTCGACGCGTACGCGTCGGTGTAGTGCTCGGTCTCGGTCATGGGGTCTCGATTCGCATCGCCGCTCGACGACCGGCTCAGTAGCCGACGACCGGCCCGAACGCGTCGGCGAGCGGGGCGCGGTTGACGCCGCGCAGCTCGTCGATCGACACGGTGAACGCGTCCTGCACCTCGAGCGACTGCGATGCGGCGTCGGTCACGCCGATGCGGCGCACCGGATAGCCGCGACCCTCGCAGAGCCCGCGGAACTTCACGTCGTCCTCCCGGGGGACGGTCACGATGACACGGCCCGCCGACTCGCTGAACAGCGCGGTCGCGAGATCGATGCCGGCGTCGCCCGTGACCTCGCCGAGGAACACGCGGGCGCCGACGCCGAAGCGCGAGACCGCCTCGGCGAGGGCGATCGCGAGGCCGCCGTCGGAGAGGTCGTGCGCCGAGTCGATGAGGCCCTCGATCGTGGCCGCCGAGAGCAGCTCGGCGAGCGCCTTCTCACCGGCGAGGTCGACCGCCGGCGGGCGGCCGCCGAGGTGGCCGTGCACGACGTCGGCCCAGGCCGAACCGTCGAGCTCGGCCGTCGTGTCGCCGAGGAGGTAGATGTTGTGGCCGTCGTCCTGCCAGCCCGACGGGATGCGCCGGGCGACGTCATCGATCACGCCGAGCACGGCGATCACGGGCGTCGGGTGGATCGGCACGTCGCCGGTCTGGTTGTAGAAGCTCACGTTGCCGCCGGTGACGGGGATGCCGAGCTCGAGGCAGGCGTCGCTCAGGCCCTCGACGGTCTCGGAGAACTGCCACATGACCTCGGGGTTCTCGGGCGAGCCGAAGTTCAGGCAGTCGCTCACGCCCATCGGCTTCGCGCCGGTCACGGCGACGTTGCGGTAGGCCTCGGCCAGGGCGAGCTTCGCGCCCTGGCGCGGGTCGAGCTGCGAGTAGCGGCCGTTCGCGTCGGTCGCGACCGAGACGCCGAGGCCCGACTCCTCGTCGACGCGCACCATGCCGGCGTCGTCGGGGTGGCTGAGCGCGGTGTTGCCGAGCACGTACTTGTCGTACTGGTTGGTCACCCACGCGGCATCCGCCTGGTTGGCCGAGCCGACGAGCTTCAGGAACTGCTCGCGGATCTCGTCGGGAGTGGCCGGGCGGTCGAGCTTCGCGGCGGTGTCGGCCTGCAGGGCGTCGATCCACGACGGGTAGGCGACGGGGCGCTCGTAGACGGGGCCGTCGACGGCGACGGTGCGCGGGTCGACGTTCACGATCTCCTGGCCGTGCCACATGATGCTGAGGCGCCCGGTGTCGGTGACCTCGCCGAGCACGCTCGTCTCGACGTCCCACTTCTCGACGACCTTCAGGAAGCCCTCGAGCTTCTCGGGCTTCACGATCGCCATCATGCGCTCCTGGCTCTCGCTCATGAGGATCTCTTCAGGCGTGAGCGTGGGGTCGCGCAGCAGCACGTCGTCGAGCACGATCGCCATGCCGCCGTCGCCGTTGGAGGCGAGCTCGCTCGTCGCGCACGAGATGCCGGCCGCGCCCAGGTCTTGAATACCCTCGACGAGGTCGTTCTGGAACAACTCGAGGCAGCACTCGATGAGCACCTTCTCGGCGAACGGGTCGCCGACCTGCACGGCCGGACGCTTGGTGGGGCCGCCCTCGGCGAAGGTGTCGGAGGCGAGGATCGACGCGCCGCCGATGCCGTCGCCGCCGGTGCGGGCGCCGAAGAGCACGACCTTGTTGCCCGCGCCCTTCGCGTTGGCGAGGTGCAGGTCTTCGTGGCGCAGCACGCCGACCGCGAGTGCGTTGACGAGCGGGTTCGCCTGGTAGGTCGAGTCGAACCAGGTCTCGCCGCCGATGTTCGGCAGGCCGAGGCAGTTGCCGTAGAAGCTGATGCCGCTCACCACGCCGTGCACCACGCGCGCGGTGTCGGGGTGCGAGATGTCGCCGAAGCGCAGCGCGTCCATGACGGCCACCGGGCGGGCGCCCATCGAGATGATGTCGCGCACGATGCCGCCGACGCCGGTCGCGGCGCCCTGGAACGGCTCGATGTAGCTCGGGTGGTTGTGCGACTCGATCTTGAAGGTGACGGCCCAGCCCTCGCCGATGTCGAGCACGCCGGCGTTCTCGCCCATGCCCACCATCAGGTGCTGCTTCATCTCGGGCGTGACCTTCTTGCCGAACTGGCGCAGGTAGATCTTCGACGACTTGTACGAGCAGTGCTCGCTCCACATGACCGAGTACATCGCGAGCTCGGCGCTCGTCGGGCGGCGGCCGAGGATGTTGCGGATGCGCTCGTACTCGTCGGGCTTCAGGCCCAGGGCGGCGTACGGCTGCTCCTTCTCGGGCGTCGCGGTCGCGACCTCGACGGTGTCGAGCACCGGCGTCGAGGGTGCAGCGATGGTGGTGGGGGTTTCGGTGGTCACGAGTGGCGAGCTCCAGAGAACGGCGGCGTGGCGGATGCCGCGGGGCGGATGCCTGACCCCAGCAGTCTACCGGCCGTGCTCAGGTGAGCAGGCCGCTCGCGGGCGGGGGTTCGGACCGTGCGACGTGGCGCGCCCGGGTGGCGCTACGCGCTGCGCCCGGCTGGACCGGGGGAGCGTTTCAGGCGGCGTCGGCGAGCGGTTCGGGCCCGATGCGACCCCGCCCCGGGTCGGGTGGCCGGTTCGCGGGATGCCCCGGGCCGACATCGCCGGGTCGCGGTCGCTGCTCGGGGTCGAGGTGCACGGGCGGCACGAACCAGGTGCGGTGATCGCGGATGACGACGAGCCATCCGTCGTCGTGCACGCGGTGGTGGTGGAACGCGCACAGCATGACGCCGTTGTCGAGGTCGGTCGGGCCGGCGTCGCGCTTCCACCAGGCGATGTGGTGGGCGTCGGCGTGCGATGGCGGGCGGGTGCAGCCGGGCCAGGCGCAGCCGCCGTCGCGCTCGACGAGGGCGATCTTCTGCGCGGCCGAGAACAGGCGGGCGGATCGGCCGAACTCGAGCACCTGGTGGCCGTCGCCGATGAGCATCGGGGCGATGCCGGCCGATGCGGCGAGTTCGTGCAGCGTCGCGATCGACACCGGCTGGTCGATGCCGTCGATCGTCGCGAACCCGTGGCCGGCGGCGAGGTCGGTCGCGTTCACCCGGGCGACGATCGTGACCGCTCGCAGCGCGGGCGGTGCCGACGTCGCGGTGAGCGAGAGCCGCGCGATGTCGGCGAGGGCGTCGGCGTTCAGCTGCTGGATCGTGCGCTCTTCGGCCGTGATCGGGTCGACGCCCTCGCCGCCGCCGCACTCGTCTGCGGCGGCGCCGAACGGACGCTTCGCGTCGCGCGCTCGCCGCAGTTCGGCCTTCACGAGGGTCTCGATCGCGAGCTTGATCGGGGCGCCGGTGGCGGGGTCGAACGCACCCTTGAGGTTGATCATGCCCGCGGCGTCCTCCCAGACGGAGAGGCCTCGACGGGCTCGCAACTCGTCTTCTCGGGGCTTCACGCCGTCGGGGTCGAGGTGCGCCTCGAGCTGCTTGACCAGCCGCGCGAGGCCGTCGACGCCGACCGCGGGGGCCCGATCGACGAGGAATCGCTCGGCGTCGTCGAGCTCGGCCCGGTCGGCGCGCGGACCGACCCCGTCGAGGAACCGGCGGATCACCTCGGCCGCGGCCACCGCGAGCACGCCGGCGTGGAGCGCGGCGGCCACGTGCGGGTGCCGAGGCGGCAGTGCCTCACCCGTGAACGACGCACGCTCACCGGTCGCCCGGCCGACCGCGACGAGGCGTGTGGCATCGGCGTATCGGCCGCCGGTCGCCTGGGCGATCAGCCGCGACCCACTCGATGAGACGGCCGGGTGCGGGGTGCTGCGCCGGGGTGGCAGGGTCGAGACCGACCTGCCAGAGTGAGGGCACGAAACGCGGCAGAGGAGGCGCAATGGGCGACGGCGACGATCGGATGCCTCGGGCGACGATGTGGTGGGGCATCGCCCTGCTGTTCGGCGGAGGAGCGCTCATCGTGCTCGCCCCCACGATCGTGAACGTGCTCGTGACGCCGAACACCGAGTCGTTCGCGGCGGTCTACGAGCTCATCGTCACGATCGTCTCGGTCCTCCAGGCGACGATCCCCCCGCTCGGCGCCTCGCTCATCGCGGCCGCACTCGTCATGCGCCACCTCGACCGACGGCTCGGCCGAGGCACGCGCGACGAGCGCCCGAAGCGCTGGTACTTCCCTCCCTCGGCGGAGTGACGATCCGCGCGGCGCCGGCCGGAGGCATCCCACCCGGCCGACGCCTCGCCGCGGCCCGTGCTCAGCTGCCCGTCGTCTTCGGCGGTGTCGGCAGCGGCTTCTTCGCCTGACCGCTCGACTTCGCCTTCGTCGGCGTCGCAGGCAGCGGCTTCGTCGTCGGCGCGACCGTCGCCTGGGCGCCGCCGCCGGCGCCGCCGGCGGTCGCCGTCGACGTCGACGGCTGGCTGCTGTTCACCGACGGCGTGCCGCCCGCCGTCGCGTTGCCGGCTCCGCCGCCCGGCGCGTTCGCCGTCGCCGCGGTCTTGTCGCCGCCGAACTTCGCCCGCTTGCCGTACGGGGCGCCGAGCTTCACGGTGCCCTCGTCGAGGTCGATGTCGATCAGCGGGTTCGGCTCGGCGATCTCGGCCGTGTCCTGCCACTTCTTCGCGGCATCCCGGTCCATGCCCACGCCGAGCCGCACGAACGCCTTCGGCAGATGGTTCGCCTTGCCGGCGTCCATCGCCTGACCGACCGCCCCGAGCGCTGCGAAGCCCGACATCTTGCCCGCGGCGTCGCTCTTGTCCCACGCCGCCCTGACGACGTCGTTGGCCTTCGCGATCGTGAAGAGCGCGCCGCTCGGGTCGTTGTACCTGATGGCGTTCGAGCCCGCGTACGCGTACGAGGCCTGCAGCTCAGGAGAGCCGATGAGGCTGAACGGGTCGCTGAGCGCCGGATCGACGGTCAGGAACAGCTCGCGCCGCGCGTCGTACCAGCGCTCGCCGAAGTCCATCAGGCTGCGCCGCTCGTCGGTGTACGCGCCCGCGTACTGGTACGGCGTGCGGTACACCGTCGAGTGCTCGTCGATCCACACCTCGCCGGTCGGGAAGTACTCCTGGTGCTGGAACGTCTGGCCCGTCGCGTCGGTGACGACGTTGGTGCTGCCCTGCAGGTCCTTGTGCAGGAAGTAGCGCTGACCCTCGGCGGCGTACGGATCGTCGCCCGGGTCGCGCTGCTGCGCGATCAGCTCGTCGTCGACCCAGACCTGCTTCGTGAGCTCGTTGCCGTTGCGCACCGTGACCCACGGGTTGATGAACGCCGTCTCGCCGTTCGGACCGCGCTCGATGACCCTGCGGCCCTCGTCGTCGTAGGCGTACTCGGTCGTCTCGCCGTACTCGTCGACGAGCACCATGTGGCCGGCCCAGTCCCAGCTGATCTCCCGTGCGATCTTCGCCTTCTTGCCGGTGCCGTTGACGATCTGCGTGAGCTCGCCGTCGGCGTCGTAGTGGAACGTGTCCTGCCCCTGCGTGCTCACCTGGTGCGGGCCGTCGGCCGCGAACGTGCGGTTGAACGAGTACGAGGTGCCGGACTGCACCTTGCTGCCGAGCTTGTCGACCTGCGCCTTCTTCACGACGTTGCCGGCGTCGTCGAAGTCGAGGTCGAACGTGTAGCTGCGGGTGTTCTTCCACACCTTCGCCGAACCCGAGGCGTCGACGAGCCGGTCGTACGGGTCGTAGCCGTACGTCATCGACACGGGGCTGCCGAACAGGTTCGTCACGGTCGACGGCACGTCGTTCGAGTACTTCGTCGGGTTGCCCACCTTGTCGTACTGGTACGTCTGGTCCTGCACCTCGGCGTAGTGCGCCGGGTTGCCCTTGAGCGGCCGGTCCGCCGAGACGGTGCGCACGTTGTCCATCCACCTCGTCAGCTCGTCGTAGCTCCAGGTCGTCGTCGCGCCGTTGCCGTAGTCGATCGCGGCGGGCACGAGGAACTCGTCGTAGCGCCGGTCGTTCACGTAGTCGTAGTGCCACGTGGTCGGCTCGTCGGTGTACGTCGGGTTGCCGTCGGCGTCGAGCACGGGGTTGCCGTCGGCGTCGAGCACGGGCACCTTCACGAGCCCGGGTTCGTCGCCCACGACCGACCTGGTGAGCCCGCCCGCGTCGTAGTCGTAGGTCAGCACCTCCCCGTCGGGATAGGTCATCGTCTCGACGCGGCTGAGCCCGTCGTACTCCCACTCGGTGGTCCACTGGAACCGCGGGTCGCCGGGCACCCAGTTGTGCAGCTTGATCTCGCTGAGCTGGCTCGTCGTGTTGCCGAGCGGGTCGTAGCCCAGCGTGACCACGCGAGCGGCGTCGTCGATCTGCACGATCCGGCCGGCGCCGTTGTCGGGCGCGCCCGCCTCGCCGTACGTGTACGTCACGTCGGGGGTGTCCTCGGGATAGTCGATCTTCACGAGGTTCTGCAGCTCGTAGTGGTAGGTCGTCTCGACGTCCTCCTCGCGGAGCGTTCCCGAGACCTCCTTGATGACCTTGCCCTCGGCGTCGTACCACGTCTCCACGAGGCCGCCGTCGGGGGTGTCGGTGCTGGTCTTGTTGCCGACCCCGTCGTAGGTGTGGGTGGTCTCGTTGCCGGCGACGTCGACGACCCGCAGCAGCTGGCCGAGGGGGTCGTACCCGTAGCGCGCGGTCTTCGGGGCCAGCAGGTCGGTCGGGTCGGGGGTCGCCGGGTTCAGCGGCTGGTCGTCCATCTGCAGCTCGTTGCCGCGGATGTCGGTGAACGTCGTCGTCACCCGGCCGCGCGGGTCGGTGCTGACGGCTCGCATCACGGATGCCTCGTGACCGGCGACCTCGGCGTCGCCGAAGCCGTACGTCGTCGTCGTGGTCCGCGCCCCCGGCTCGGTCTGCAGCGTCTCCTGATCGAGCAGGTTGACCTCGCGGACCGTCTTCGTCGCGACATCCGAGGTCGCCGTCTCGTAGGTCGTCTGCGCGACCGTGTCGAACGTCGGCCGGTAGGTCTCGACCTCGTGGCCGAAGACGTCGTAGACGACGGCGCCGCTGACGACGCGCCCGTCGGCCGGGACGCCCTGTGCGTCGACGACCCGCGCATCGCGCTTCTGCTGCGTGATGCGGCCGGTGCCGTCGGCGAACTGGACCGTCTCGATCGGGTCGTCGTTGAACCGGTCGGCGTGCCGCGCGATCGCGTAGCCGTATGCGGGTGCGTTCGGGTGGTACTCGAACGTCACGGCGTCGGCCTGCAGCGGGTTGCTGATCGAGGCGGGCCGACCGAGGCCGTCGTAGGTGTACGACGTCGTGTTGCCGTTCGCGTCGGTGCGACTCGCGACCGCCCCCGACGCCCAGTCGAAGGTCGCGGTCGAGGTCATGCCGGTGCGCAGCGGCACCGGATCGGTGTCGGCCTCGTAGTCGAGGAAGACGTCGACCTCGTCCTGGCTGTCGAAGTCGTACTCCGTCACCTCCGCGATGTTCGCGTGGCCCACGTTCGTGTCGTAGACGTACTCGACCGCGTAGCGCACGCCGCCCTCGCCCTCGGGATAGACGATGCGGTTGTAGCTGCCCCACGAGTCGTACTGCAGCTCGGTGACGGCGGTCTCGGTGTCGCTGATGCGCTCCTCGAGGTGGGTCACCGACTGGTTGTCGCAGACCGCGTCGCGCCCGTCGCGCTGCCGCATCACGTTGCCGTCCGAGTCGAAGACGGTGATGACCGCCGGCACGCTCACCCACGTGGGGCACACGTCGGGCGAGAAGATCGGCGAGGCCTGCTCGTCGCTCGGCATCGGGTAGTACGGGGTGTCGCCGAAGCAGCCGAGGCCGGCCGAGTAGTCGCCCCCGTCGTCGAGTTCGACCTCGGAGGACGAGATGCGGCAGTCGGCGTAGTCGGTGACGGTCAGCACGTCGTCGGCATCGGTCTCGAGCTCGCCCTCGTCGAACTGCTCGAGCACGTTGCCGAGGCCGTCGTAGGTGAAGCTCACGCTCGTCTCGTTGCCGACCGTCGTGCCGTCGGCGGCGAAGTAGCGCTCCTCGCTGTCGACGACGAGCGGCGCGTACGACCACGTGAGCGACTCGGTTCCGGTCAGGGTCGGGATGGCCGTGTCGATGTCGACGAGGTCGGCCTCGGCGAGCGGGTCGAAGCCGTCGGCGACGCCCTGCACGTCGCGGATGCCCCAGTCGAGCGTCGCGGCGCGCAGCTTCTTGCCGCTCTGCGCGTCGCTCACGACCATCGAGGTCTGCAGCCCGGTGACGAACACGTCGTCGTTGAGGTACTCCGTCTCGGTGGTGCGCTTGGCGACGCCCTGCTCGTCGAGCTCCTGCTCGGTGACCTTGCCGAATCCGAGCGGCTGGCGGAACAGCCGGTCGAAGCGCAGGTCGTCGTACGCGAACGTCGACACCGAGACATCCGCACCGTCGCCGGGCCGGCCGTCGTCGACCGCGACGCGGCTGAGCGCCCACGTCGAGCCGGGGTGCGCGACCGTGTTGCCGTACCGCTCGTAGTCGAGGCTGACCGTGCCGCCGAGCGGGTTCGTGTACGACGAGAGCAGGTTGGTGCGCCCGGTCGTGTTGCGCTGCACGGCCACCTGGTGGTCGTCGGTCGACGCGAGCGAGTCGACGAAGCCGTCGCCGTCGATGTCCTCGAGCGTGACCTCGGAGAAGCTCACCGAGTTCTGGTACGAGGCGCCGGGGTTGATGACGAGGTAGCACGCGACGAGGCACAGCGGGCCGGCGTACACGGTGAAGTCGACGCCGCCGCCCATGCCCTGCGAACGGTCGTACGACACCTGCGGCGACGCGCCGAGGTCGGCGACGCCGACACCGGCGGCGCGGGCGAAGTCGCCGAAGTCGACCGCGGGCGCGAGGCCCGACCCCGTGCCGAACTCGACCGTCGGCTGCTCACCGGCGGACGGCTTGTGCAGGCGGTCGGGGATGCCGTCGCCGTTCACGTCGAGCCACGCGAAGCGGGCCATGTCGTAGTTCCAGTTGAACGAGACGCCGCCCGAGAACTCGCCCCACGGCGTCGCGAAACCGGCGGACGCGTGGGCGCCGATCGACTCCTGGGTGTTGAAGCCCCCGGTCGCGAGCGGCAGCACCGCGTCGGCGAACGAGTAGCCGAGGTTGTAGCGCACGAACACGCCGCTCGGGTTCGTGTAGACGACGTCGGGCAGGCCGTCGCCGTTGACGTCGGCGAGCTCCTGCGACATCTGCGCCGTGTCGCCGCCGCCGGTCGGGATGTCGGAGAGCGCATCGGGCGGGCCGTAGTCGGCCGAGAGCGGGCCGCCGGAGGGGCCCGACTCGTTCGGGTTCGTGAACGACACGTCGAACCCGCCGCCGACGCTCACGCCGAAGCCTGCGCCGAGGCCCGGATCGCTGTCGGAGGCCTTGCTGCCCTTCGACGCCGCATTGCCCTGCGTCGTGTTCGTCTTGCCCTTGTTGTTGGCCGAGATGTCGACGAGGCCCGCGTCGAGGCCGCCCGATGCGTTCACCGTGAAGTCCTGGTTGACGAGCCCCTTCCTCGGGGTGGGATCCGCGACGGTCTTCTGGAAGATGCCGCGCTGGCTCGTGTACTGCACGTTGCCGGGCGTGATGACGTCGGGGTAGCCGTCGCCGTTGAGGTCCTCGTAGTCGACGAGGCTCCAGCTCGGGCCGATGCCGACCGACCCGCCGAGCGGGCCGAAGCCGAAGCCGAGCGAGAGGCTCGGACCGGTGACCGAGATGCGCGTCACACCGCTCTTCGAGGCCCCGTCGTCGACGCCCAGCGAGACCGTGTCGCTCGACAGGCGCGAGGAGCGCATGCGCTCGGCCGACGCGGCGAGGTTGTCGCGGGTGCCGCGCCACTGCGGGGCGTCGAGCGGCGATGCCCCCTCACCGAGCGAGTCGGGATCGAGCAGCGGCAGGTACGCGTAGGCGGGGTCGATGTCGGGCTCCGCCTCGCACTCGGTCACCGGGCCCGTGCACAGGTCGTCGAAGCCGTCGGCGGGCTCCGCGGACTGCGCGGCGGCCTCGTCGATCACGAACGCGTCCTCGTCGACGGGTTGGGTCGCCTTGCCGGCGCTCGCCGTGTAGCCGGCGACGCCCCACCCGCGGTAGGCGAGGGGGAAGATGCCCTGCCGGCCGGTCCACGTCATCACGACGGGCGGTGTCACCTCCTCGGGGACGGCCTCGTCGGTGCGCAGCGTCACCGCGAACCCGTCGGCCGACAGCGCGTCGGCGAGCGCGGGCTCGCGCACGCTGACCTCGAACCAGTACTCCTCGCCGTCGACGAGCCCGAACGACTGGTCGGGCGGCGTCGCCGTCGGGTCCGTGAGATCCACCGAGGTCTGGTCGACCGAGGCGCCGAGCGTGACCTGCTTCTTCCAGACGAGGCCGTCGCGGCTCTTGATGCTGAGCACGACGTCGCGGTTCGGCAGCTCGTCGGCGATCGGCGAGAGCACGGCGTGCTCGATCTTCAGCTCGCCGTAGTCCTCGGTGTCGTCGGCCGTCCACGGCGCGAGCACCTCGGCGGTCGACCGGTTCGGGTACTGCTCGATCTCGGGCGCGAGGTCGACGCGCTTCGTGTCGGTGAGCACGCCGTCGATCTCCTGCTGCACCTCGATCGGGTCGCCGTTCTCGTCGGTCGCCGCGGTGTAGTGGATCGACGGGTTCCACGAGATGGCGGTGAGGTCGATCGACGAGTCGACCCCGAGGTGCGCGTGCACCGTGTCGGTCTCGGGCTCGGAGGCGGCGTCGGCGGGGTCGGCGGCCACCGGACCCGACACCGGCGTGTCCGCCGTGAACGCGATCGTGCCCACGAAGTCGCCGGGGATCATGCCGTCGGTGATCGTGACGTCTGCCGAGCCGTCGTCGGGCGTGCCGACCGCGTCGGGGATGGCGACCGGCAGCACCGTCGTGGGATCGGCGTCCGTGCGGTCGACCACGAGCCGCACGTCGTCGCTCGTCGCCTTCGACTTCACGACGGTCGCCGTGAAGCGCACGGTGCCGTCGTACGGCATGACGACGCGCGTGTTCGGGCGCCCGGCGAGCGTGAAGTCGTCGGCGATCGAGTAGACGGTCTGCGACAGTCCGTTGACGTCGAGCGGCACCTCGACGGTGTCGTCGGGCACCGGGTCGACCGAGCCCTCGTCGACGACCGCGTCGCCGCCGATCGCCGTGTAGGTCACCGTCGGTGCCCACGCGACCTCGTCATGAGCGCCGTCGTCGATCGAGCCGACCCGGAAGTAGACGCGGTCGCCCGCCTGCACCTCGAGCGGGGTGGCCGCGTCGAACGCGACCGATTCGTCTCCGGGGGTGGCGGGATCGTCGGCGACGAGCGTCTCGACGACCTCGCTCGCCTCGTTCAGCTGGATCGCGACGCGAACGCCGTCGTCGCTCGCGGCCGCCTCGGGGGAGTCGAGGTCCGCTGCGCCGGTGATCGAGACGGTGCCGTCGAAGGGGGCGACCCAGCGCCGGACCGTGTCGATCGGCGGCGAGGCGGACTGCAGTCGCTGCTGCAGCGCGTCGAGCTCGGTGCTGTCGACCTGCGGCGTCTGCCCGCCGGTCGCGAGCGGCACCGGCGTGCCCGTGCTGCCGGCCTCGAAGGACGGGACCCCGTTCTTCAGCCGGTTGAAGTAGACCGATCCCTCGTGCACCAGGTCGGGCAGCCCGTCGGCGTTGACGTCGGTGAAGTACACGTCGCCCCAGGCGACCGCGCCACCGACGCCGAACGAGGCGGTGACGACGATGTGCGCCTCGACCGCGACCTGCAGCTGGAACTCGTGGTCGCGCGAGAGCCCCTTGCCGGTGAGCGTCGTGAGCGGCACCGGCGCGCTGAACTCGGGTTCGCCGTCGGGTCCGCCGAGGTTCAGCCGGTACCAGACCTCGTGCTTGTCGCCGTTCGCGTCCGTCTTGCCGGCGTTCTTGAACACCTTGTCGGGAAGTCCGTCGCCGTTGAGGTCGATGAACTCCTCGAGGCCGTCGGTCTGGCCGCCGCCGACCTGGATCGATGCCCCGAAGGAGCCGACCTTCTGCGGGATGGCCGGGTTGAACCCGATGTAGGCGTGGCCCTCGGCCGAGTTCGACTCGGAGCCCCCGAGCGCGCCGGCCGTGACGTTCTCGTCGAGGAACAGGCGGTCGCCGAGGTCGTCGTTCGCGCCCGTCTCGCCCGTGTTCCACGTCGGATCGGCCGCGAACCCGGCGTAGCCGGCCTGCGAGTACCCGACGTCGTTGAAGTACTGGAAGGTGTGCGTGACGGCGGCGGGGGTGCCCGCGCCCTGCGTCACCGTCGACAGCAGGGTCTTGCCGAACGGCCCGGTCTTGTAGCCGAGGTCGTAGCGCGTGGCGAGCTGGTCGTAGTCCCGACCGCCGTCGACCTGGAGGTCGCCGTACCAGACCTCGACGCTCGCGAGCCGCTCGGCGAGCAGGTCGAGGTAGCGGCCGGTGCCGTCGAGCGTCGAGTCGGGGCGCAGCGGGTACTTCGCGTTCGTCTCCGACGCGGGGTCGACGAGTTCGGTCTGCCGGATGAAGCGGATCTCGTACGGCGGCTGCTCGTGGTAGCCCTCGACCGGATGGTTCTCGTCGGAGGCCTCGGCGGCCTCGGTGTAGAAGATGCTGCGCAGGAACGTGTGGCGAGCGCACAACGTGTCGGCGTCGTCGTCGCACGAGGCATCCGCGACCCAGCCGCCGTCGACCGAGGCGTCGTAGCGGTACCGCAGCGTGTCGTACGCGTACCGGAACATGTTGACGCCGACGTCGCGCTGCGCCGAGAGCAGCCACTTGACGATGTTGCCGTCGTCGTCCTTCACGATGGAGTCGGGGTCGAGCGCCCCCGTGTTCGGGCCGGGCTCGACGAACCCGCGGGTCACGCCGAGCGGTCCGCCCATCGGCCCGCCGGCGTCGGGCTTGGCGCCGTACCAGCGGATGCCGCCCATCTTGTCGCGGACCTCCCACCAGTAGTTCTTCGGGCTGTCGCCGTGGCGGATGATCTGCTCGTACTCGGTCTCGACCTGGCGCGTGAAGTCCTGCCGGTCGGCGATGCGGTCCTCCCACGCGTCGCCGAGGGCGTTCGGCACGAGCATCGCACCGTCGAGCGAGTACGACTCCGACTCCTTGTCGGCGTCGAAGTACGGCACGCCGTAGCTCGTGTCGACCTCGACCGTCCCGACGCCGAGGTCCCAGCCGATGCCGGCCCAGCTCGACTCCGTGGCGGAGGCGTAGTCGAGCGAGAGCTCGGGCGTCATGCCGCGTCCCTGCGGGACGATGAGCGGGTACGACAGCTGGGCGCTGCCGTCGCTGGATGCCTCGGGCGCATCGATGAGCGCGAGGCCCTCCGCCGGATCGGCGTACTGCAGGCCGTCGAACGACCCGTCGCCGAGGTCGTCGGGCGTGAGCAGCGACTCGCGTGCGAGGGTCTCGCCGGGGTCGGCGGCGCCGCCGAACCCGCCCGTCGCCGCGAATGCCCCGGTCGCCAGCAATCCGAGTACTGCGACGACCGCCGCCGTCTTCACCGCCGTGCGCTTTGCAGACATCGTCGTCCTCCGTCGGCCGATCCCGTCCCGCGCGCGGAGTGCGCGGGTCGAAGCCCAGTCGACCCCAGAACTGGTGCCGTGTCATGAAGAAAGCCTTCAAGTAGCCTTCAACCGGGGGGACGGCGTCGTCGACGCGTGCGGCGACGCCGATGGGATTCCGAGTGGATGAACAAGGGTGTCGCATGACCGGGCGATCGGGTGGTTCGGCCGCCTTCGTCGCGCCCGACGCGTACTTCTTCGACGGTCATCGCTTCGAGCCCGCCACCGGGACGCTCGTGCTCGACGGCGGCAGGGCGCGCACCGCCCGCCTCGCGGGCGGGGAGCTGCACCTCCGTCCGAAGACGGCGGCGGTGCTCACCGCCCTGCTCGAGCGCGCCGGCGGACTCGTCACGAAGGCGGAGCTCATCGACGAGGTGTGGGACGGCGCCACGGGCGACGAGTCGATCGCCGTCTGCGTCGCCGAGCTCCGGAGACTGCTCGGGGAGCGCGCCGACGACCCGCACTACGTGGCGACCGTGCACCGGCGCGGGTACCGGTTCGGGGCGCCGGTGACGACCGCGCCGCGGCGCGAGGGGCGCGGCGGGCCGGGGCCGGTCGGACGGGAGCCGGAACTGGGCGAGCTCGCCGCGTGGCGGTCGGCCGCGACCGCGGGCGACCGGGTCGTCGGCTTCGTGGCGGGCGAGGCGGGTGCGGGCAAGACGACGCTCGTCCGCGAGTTCGTCGCGAGGCTCCTCCCGGAGCGACAGGTGCTCGGCGAGGGGCGCTGCGCGACGCCGTCGTCGGAGGCGTCCGGGCCGGCGCTGCCGTTCCAGCCGTTCCTCGACGCCATCTCGGCGATCTGCCGCGGACCGGGCGGCGCGAGCTTCCGCGAGATCCTGTGGCGGACCGCCCCGACCTGGCTGCTGCAGCTGCCGGAGCTCATCGAGCCGGCCGCCGTCGAACGCCTGCGCCGTCGCGCCGTGGACCGGTCGATCGGCCGCATGATGCGCGAGGCGGCGGCGGCGTTCGACGCGATGTCGGCCGTCGCCCCCGTCGTCATCGTCATCGAAGACCTGCACGCCGGCGACGACGCGACCGTCGAGCTCGTCGCCCACCTCGCCGACCGGGCGTCCCGTGCGCGACTGCTCCTGATCGCCACCTATCGGGGTGAGGAGGTGCCGGGAGGCGGCGAACTGGCCGACGTCGTCGGCCGCCTCGTGGCACTCAGGCGTGCCGAGCACCTCGAGCTCGGACCGCTCGACGCCTCGGCCGTGGCGAGCCTGCTGGCCCGGTCGGAGCGCCGGCGTCCGCCCGGGCCCGAGGTCGTCGCGGCGGTGCTCGACCGCTCCGAGGGGAATGCGATGTTCGTGTCGGCACTCGTCGCCCGGCTCGTCGAGACCGACGGCGTCGATGCGAGCGGAGGCTCGCCGATGACGACGGCCCAGCTCGCCACGGCCGAGGTGCCGGTCGCGGTCGAACGCCTCATCGCCGATCGCCTCGATCGCCTGCCCGCCGGGGATCGCCGCGTGCTGCTGGCGGCCGCGGCCGTGGGCGTGGAGTGCTCGGTCACCGAGGCCGCGGCCGCGCTCGCCGTGCTCGCCGACGGCGAGGGCGCGGATGACGACGGGGGCGACGCGGCCGGCGTGGCCGGCGAAACCGACGTCGGCCGCGCGCTGGCACGGACCGCCGCGAACACCGGGGTCATCGTCGAGACCGAGCCGATCGTCTGGCCCGACGGATCGGTCGACGCGTGCTACCGGTTCGCCCATCGCCTCGCCCGTGACGTACTCGACGCCCGGCTGGGCGCGGCGGCGCGCATCGCGGTGCACCGGGCGATCGCGGAGCGGCTGACGGCGCGCGCGACGCCGGGATCGCTGGCCGGCACCGCGGCCGAGCACTACGAGCTCGGCCGCCAGCCCGACCGGGCCGCCGAGCAGTACGCGCGCGCCGCCGAAGCGGCGCATCGTGCACTCGACACGCGCCGCGCCCGCGAGTACGCCGGCCGAGGCATCCGACTCGCCGCGGGTGCCGGTGCCGGCGTACCGGCCGCCGTCAGGCTACGGCTGCACCTGCAGCTCATCGCCGCGCTGCTCGGCGAGCACGGGCCGTCGGCCGAGGACCTGGGGGATTCGCTCGCCGAGGTCGAGGTGCTCTGCGGGTCGGCCGACGATCCGATGCTCGTCGCCCGCGCCCGGCACGTGTTGTGGAGCCTCGCGTTCATGCGCGGCGACCTGGTGGCGGCCGGCGCCCTGTTCGTCGACTTCGAGGTCGCCGTCGCCGACGTCGACGACGCGGTGCTCGCGACGCAGCTCGCCGATGCGCGGGCACTCACGTTGCTCGCCGAAGGGTCGCCGGCGCTCGCGCTCGCCGTCGTCTCGCGGCCCGAAGCGGCGGGCGCAGGGTTCCCCGGTGGCTCCGACCGCCCGGAGGCGGTCGTCGTCGATCGGTCCACGGCCGCGCTCGCGAGCTGGCTGGTCGGCCGAGCCGACGACGCCAGGGCGCTGGCCCTCGACGGGTTGCGCGTCGCCCGGGAGTCGGGCGCACCAGGAATCGTTTGCCGGAGCCTCTGGCCCGTCATCGCGGTGCACCAGTTGCGCGGCGAGCGAGCCCGGGTGCGCCAGTACGCGGCCCAGCTCGCCGCGGTGGCCGAGCTCGACGAGCATTCGCGATGGCGCTCGGTCGCCGCGCTCTTCGACGGGTGGGCGCGCCCTCCGGGCCCGGGCGCGCGGTCGGGCGCGCGCGAGACGGCGCATCCCGCCGAACACCTGATGGCCGGCGGCATGGGATTCGGGCGGCCGTACCATCTCGCGGTCGCGGCCGAGACCGCGGCGCTCGCGGGCGACCACGAGCGCGCCGACGCCACGATCGACGAGGCGCTCAGCGCGGTCGCCTCGACCGGGGATCGCTGGTACCACGCGGAACTGCTGCGCGCCCGCGCCGAGATCCTGGTCGCGTCCGCTCGGGGCCACCCGGAGCGGGGCGTCGTGGCCGAGATCGACGAACTGCTCGAGGAGGCGGTCGCGGTCGCTCGCGCCCAGGGCGCTTCGGCGATCGAGGTGCGAGCGCTCACGGGTCTCGTGCGGCGCGGCGATCGGACGACCGACGGCGCCGTCCATGCGGGGGAACGGCTCGCACAACTGCTCGACGAGCTCGGTGAGGGCATCGCCCGCGTCGACCGCGCCGCTGCCGTCTCGGCACTGCGCGCGTCGGGTGCGGCGCGCCACGTCGGTTCCCCGGCCCTCCGCAACTGACCCGCGCGACGAGCGCCGCCACGTCAGGCGGCGAGCGCCGCCACGCAAGGTGGTCTCGGTCGTCGGTTCCCGACGGCCGCTCGAACGCTGCCGCGCACCCGCCACGTAAGATGGTCCTGGTCGTCGGTTCCCGACGGCCGCTCGAACGCTGCCGCGCACCCGCCACGCAAGGTGGTCTCGGTCGTCGGTTCCCGACGGCCGCTCGAACGCTGCCGCGCACCCGCCACGTAAGATGGTCTCGGTCGTCGGTTCCCGACGGCCCTGGGCGCGCCCATCAGCGCGCAGTCGACCCGCCGCCGGCATTCGCGGAGCCCCGCCCGCCGCCCTCGGGACGCCATCCGCTTCAGGACTCCTCCAATGACGTCGTCAACCCCCGTCAGCCGTACCCCCGCGCCGCCGTTCCCGTGGCTCGGGCTCATCGTGCTCGCCGCGGCCGTGTTCCTCTCGGTCACGATCGAGATGCTCCCGACCGGTCTCCTGCCCGACATGAGCAGCGGCCTGCAGGTCGGCGAGCCGCTCATCGGCGTACTGGTCACGGTGTTCGCCGCGACCGTCGTCGTGCTCACCGTGCCGCTCGCCGCGCTCACGAGGCGCGTGCCCCGCCGCACGCTCATCGTGCTCACGCTCGGCGTGCTGGCGCTCAGCTGCCTGCTCACCGCGGTCGCGCCGAACTACCCGACGGTCGTCGCGACCCGCGTGCTCGGCGGTGCCGCGCACGGCCTGTTCTGGTCGGTCGTCGGCGCCTACGCCGGCCATCTCGTGCCCAAGGAGCAACTGGCCCGCGCGGTGTCGATCAGCGTCGCCGGCGGTTCGGCGGCGTTCGTGCTCGGCGTGCCGCTCGGCACCGCACTCGGCCAGGCCTTCGGCTGGCGGCTCGCGTTCGCGTGCGTCGGTGTGCTCACCCTCGTCGGCGCCCTGCTCGTGCAGCGGTTCCTGCCGCCGGTGCGGCATCATGCTGGCGAGGCGGATGCCGCGCCCGTGCGCATCCGCAAGGACCCGACGTTCGTGCCCGTCATCGTGGTGTGCCTCATCACGGCGGTCGCGATGGTCGGCATGTACACGTTCTACACGTACATCGCGCCCTACATGACCGACGTCATGGGGCTGCCGTCGAGCGCGATCAGCCCCATGCTCCTGGCGTACGGCATCGCGGGCGCGGTCGGCCTCGTGCTCGCGGGCGCGGTGCTCGGGCGTCGCCCGACGCTCGGTCTCGTGGTCGCCATGGTCGCGACGGGGCTCGGTGCGGCGGGGCTCGCGGCGTTCCCCGACGTGCCCGGGGTCGGCATCGCGAGCTTCCTGCTGTGGGGCACGGCGTTCGGCGCCCTGCCGACGATGCTGAACACGCGACTGCTGCACTCGGCGTCGGCCAAGATCCGCGACGCCGCGGCCTCGTTCTACACGACGGCGTTCAACACCGGCATCGGCGGCGGTGCGCTGCTCGGCGCCGCCCTGTTCGGCGTGATCGGCCTCGCGGCGCTGCCGTGGGTCTTCGTCGCCCTGCTCTCGTGCTCGACGATCGCGCTCATCTGGACGGCGCTCGTCAATCGCGTCCACCGCTGAGCAGCTTCCGGTCGTCGAGGAGCGGTGGCGGGGTGCCGGCCCCGAGGTCGGCGACTACTCCGCGCGCGAGAACGCCGCGGCGCGGGCGATCTGCTCGCGGGTGATCGGCACGCCCGTGTAGCGCTCGAACTGGCGCGCCGCCTGCAGTGCGTGCACCTCGGCGCCCGAGATGACGGTCCTGCCAGCCGCGCGGGCGGCGACGATGAGCGGCGTCTCGGCCGGGAACGCCACGACGTCGAACACGACGGATGCCGCGGCGATATGGGCCTCCGAGAACGCGAGCGTCGAGGCATCCGCCCCCTGCATGCCCAGTGGCGTGACGTTCACGATGACGTCGAACGCGCCCGGCCCCGGGTCGGTCGCGACCCACTCGTAGCCGTACTGCGCGGCGAGCACCGGGCCGAGCTCCGCGTTGCGGGCGAGTACCGTGAGCTGCTCGAACCCGGCCTCGCGGAACGCCGCGACGACCGCCTTGGCCATGCCGCCCGATCCGCGCACGAGCACGCGCAGCGAAGGGTCGAGCCCGTGGTCGGCGATCAGCTGGGCGATCGCCTCGAAGTCGGTGTTCGACCCCGTGAGCACCCCGCCGTCGTTGACGATCGTGTTCACCGACTCGATCGCCGCCGCCGACGGCTCGACGACGTCGATGAGCGGGATGACGGCCTCCTTGAACGGCATCGAGATGCTCGCGCCGCGGAGTCCGAGCGCCCGGATGCCCCGCACCGCGCCCTCGATGTCGTCGGTCGTGAACGCCTTGTAGATGAAGTTCAGGCCGAGCTCGTCGTAGAGGAAGTTGTGGAAGCGCGTGCCGAGGTTCGACGGGCGGCCGGCGAGCGAGATGCAGACCTGCATGTCCTTGTTGAGGATGGGCATGCGTCCATCATCCTCCGGTCGACACGACGCGAGTCGCCGAAAAGTGCTCCTCGTCGCTCGACGAAGCGCACTTCCTGGCGACTCGCGAGCCGACCGACCAGAGCGGTACGGAGTCAGCCGACCTTGGGCGGACCGATCATGAGCAGCGCGGCGAAGAGCGCGGCGATGCCGACGACCGCGACGACCGTGAGCAGCAGCGGCCGGGCGAGGAACCAGCGCAGCAGCCCGTTCACCCAGTTGCCGTCGGCGGGGTGATCGGTCGCCTCGAACCGCCAGTCGCCCTCGAGGTAGCCCTTGCGCACGAGCCACAGGTCGAACGGCACGGTCGCGTAGGGCACGATCGCGGTCAGCACGGCGAAGGCGATGCGACCGACGTTCCACCGCTGGTTGACGCCGACGAGCACCGACTGGAACGCGTAGGCGAGGAACACGAAGCCGTGGATCGACCCGCCGACGAGCACCGCCCACTCGAGGCCCGCCGCGTACTTCAGGATCATCGCGACGATCAGGATCGTCCAGGTGACGACCTCGGCGAAGGCGAGCAGGCGGTACAGGCGCTTCGGCGTGAGCCGGCTCGTCGGTGCGGTGACGGCGGCGGTCGCGCTCGTGGCGGGGGAGGTGGTCATGCGGTCGTGGCTCCAGAGGTCGGGATGCTTCCATGTTCGCAAGCGCGCGGGCCCCGCGGCATCCGTCGAAGGTTTGACGTCGGGCGGGCGCGCAGCCCGGCCGGAGTAGGCTGCCACGGTGAACGAGCCCGAAACCCGTGCCCTCGTCGAGTCGCGTCTCGCCGTGATCCCCGACTTCCCCGAGCCGGGCGTGCTGTTCCGCGACCTCACCCCCGTCTTCGCCGACGGCGAGGCGTTCCATGCGCTCGCCGAGGCGCTGACGGCGCCGTTCGCCGGCACGTTCGACGTGCTCGCCGGGGTCGAGGCGCGCGGGTTCCTGCTCGCGGCGGCCGCGTCGGTGGCCGCGGGCGTCGGCGTGCTGCCGGTGCGCAAGGCCGGCAAGCTGCCGCGCGCGGTGCTCACCGAGGAGTACGCGCTCGAGTACGGCACCGCCGCGCTCGAGGTGCACGTCGGCGAGCTGCCGCCCGGCACCCGGGTGCTCGTCGTCGACGACGTGCTCGCGACGGGCGGCACGGTGGGCGCGGCGGCGCGCCTCGTCGAACGGGCGGGATGGCGCGTGGCCGGCGTCTCCGTCGCGATCGAGCTCGCCGACCTGGGCGGCCGCGCGGCGCTTCCGTCCGGCCTCGAGGTGTTCAGCCTGCTGCAGTACTGAGCGCCGTCACCCTGCTGCCGCGGCCGCCTCGCGGGCCCGCAGGTCCTTGCGGAGGATCTTGCCCGACGCCGACTTCGGGACCTGCTCGATGAACTCGACGACGCGCACCTTCTCGTGCGGGGCGACGTGCGCGGCGACGTGCTCCATCACTCCCGAGGCGTCGAGCGAGGCGCCCTGCTGCAGCACGACGAACGCCTTCGGCACCTCCTGCCCGTCGTCGTCGAGCACGCCGATGACGGCGGCGTCGGCGATGGCCGGGTGCTCGAGCAGCACGGCCTCGAGCACGGCCGGGGCGACCTGGTAGCCCTTGTACTTGATGAGCTCCTTGAGCCGGTCGACGATGCGGTAGACGCCGTCGACGGTGACGGTCGCGATGTCGCCGGTGTGCAGCCAGCCGTCGGCGTCGAGCATCTCGGCGGTCGCGTCGGGCTTTCCGAGGTAGCCCGCCATCACCTGCGGACCCCTGATCCAGATCTCGCCCGGCTCGCTCGCCTCGTCGGGGGACGCCGGCACCGCGACATCCTCGCCGGTCTCGACGTCGACGATGCGGGCCTCGGTGTTCGCGAGCAGCACGCCGATCGTCGAGCGGTCGAGGTCGGGGCGGTCGACGGGGATGACGTGCGTCACGGGGCTCGTCTCGGTCATGCCGTAGCCCTGGCACACGATGCAGTCGAGGCGCTGGGCGACGAGCTCGGCGAGGGCGCCGTCGAGCGGCGCGGCTCCGGAGAACACGACCTTCACGCTCGAGAGGTCGTACTGGTCGACGAGGGGATGCTTCGCGAGGGCCACAGCGATCGGCGGGGCGATGAAGACCCAGGTGGTGCGGTGCTCGCTCACCACGCGCAGGAACTCGGCGAGGTCGAACTTCGGCATCGTGACGAGGCTCGCCCGCTGCCGGAGCGCGAAGTTGAGCAGCACGGTCATGCCGTAGATGTGGAAGAACGGCAGCACCGCGAGCACCCGGTCGCCGTCGGTGAGTGCGATCGTGGCGCTGCACTGCGCGACGTTCGCGACGAGGTTGCGATGCGTCAGCATGACGCCCTTCGGGCGACCGGTCGTGCCCGACGAGTACGGCAGCACGGCGAGGTGCGTGGCGGGGTCGAAGCTCACGTCGGGCGCGGGGCGCCCCTCGCCCAGGAGCTCGGCGAGCGAGGGATGCCCCGGTGCGCCCTCGAGCACGATGACCTGCTCGTCGGGGATGACGAGCCGCTCTGCGGCGGCGAGCACCCCCGGCAGCAGCGGGCCGACGGTCACGATCCAGCGGGCGCCGGCGTCGCGCAGCTGGTTCTCGATCTCGGCGGGCGTGTAGAGGGAGTTGATCGTGGTCGCCGTGGCGCCCGCCCGCAGGATGCCGTGGAACACGGTCGCGAACGCGGGCACGTTCGGGCAGAGCACGCCGACGGTGTCGCCGACCCCGATGCCGCGCTCCGCGAGGGCGCCGGCGAACAGCTCGATCTGGCGCACGAGCTGCCGGTAGCTCGTGGTCTGCCCGCTCGTGCCGTCGATGAGGGCCACCGCGTCGAGCCGCGCCTCGTCGAGATCGCCGAACAGGAAGTCGAACACGGAGACATCGGGGATGTCGACGTCGGGGTGGGCGCTCCGGGTCATGCGATCTCCTTCGATCCTGCGCGCCGGTCGCCGTCGACCGCGCGTGGCATTCATCCTGCTTCACTGCGCGTCCCGAGGGAAGTGCCGCGAGTTGTCTTGATTCATTCAAGACAACTGCTAGCCTGATGGCATGGACACGGCGGCGGCACCCGAGCGACTCCGCGCCGCGGGCCTCAAGGTGACGGCGCCGCGCACCGCGGTGCTCGAGACGCTCTCGAGCCCCGGGCACCTCGACGCCGAGTCCGTCTACGAGCGGGTGCGGCAGACGCTGCCGACGACCTCGCTGCAGGCCGTCTACGGCGTGCTCGCCGCGCTCGCCGGCGCCGGGCTCGTGCGCCGCATCGAGCCAGCCGGCTCGCCCGCGCTCTACGAGGGGCGCACGGGCGACAACCACCACCACCTCGTGTGCACGAAGTGCCACACCGTCGCCGACGTCGACTGCGTCGTCGGCGAACCGCCCTGCCTCGAGCCGGGCGACGCGCGCGGCTTCGCGATCCACACCGCCGAGGTCACCTTCTGGGGCCTCTGCGCCGACTGCCGATCGGAGCCGGCGGCCTAGCCCGCGGCATCCGACCCCTGCTTCCGCCGGCCCTGCCCGGCGGAGGACGAGCGCGCCCCCGCGGGGCGCTCGTCGCCGTGCCCCGGCGCGGCTCGTCACCGAACGAAACCGAACGAAGTGAAGGACGAACGCATGACGAACCACACCACCACCCAGACCGGCACCCCGGTCGCGAGCGACGCGCACTCGCTCACCGTCGGCGCCGACGGCGCGACGGTGCTGCACGACCGCTACCTCGTCGAGAAGCTCGCGCAGTTCAACCGCGAGCGCATCCCCGAGCGCATCGTGCACGCGAAGGGCGGCGGCGCGTTCGGCCGGTTCGAGGTGACGGCGGATGTCTCGCGGTACACCCGTGCGGCGCTGTTCCAGCCCGGGGCGAGCGTCGAGACGCTGCTGCGCTTCTCGTCGGTCGCGGGGGAGCAGGGCTCGCCCGACACCTGGCGCGACGTGCGCGGCTTCTCGGTGAAGTTCTACACGCCCGAGGGCAACTACGACATCGTGGGCAACAACACGCCCGTGTTCTTCATCCGCGACGCGATCAAGTTCCCCGACTTCATCCACTCGCAGAAGCGGCTGCCCGGCTCGGGGCTGCGCAACTCCGACATGCAGTGGGACTTCTGGACCCTCTCGCCCGAGTCGGCCCACCAGGTCACATACCTCATGGGCGACCGCGGGCTGCCGAAGTCGTGGCGCGAGATGCACGGCTTCGGATCGCACACGTACCAGTGGATCAACGCCGAGGGCGAGCGGTTCTGGGTGAAGTACCACTTCCGTTCGCGGCAGGGCGACCTGCACCTCGATGCCGCACAGGCCGAGGCCATCGCCGGTGCCGACGCCGACTACTACCGCCGCGACCTGCACGAGGCGATCGAGGCCGGCAACCACCCGAAGTGGGACCTGCACGTGCAGGTCATGCCCTACGAGGACGCGAAGACGTACCGGTTCAACCCGTTCGACCTCACGAAGGTCTGGCCGCACGCCGACTACCCGCTCATCGAGGTCGGCACGCTCACGCTCGATCGCAACCCGCAGAACTTCTTCGCCGAGATCGAGCAGGCGGCGTTCTCGCCGGCCAACACGGTGCCGGGCATCGGCATCAGCCCCGACAAGATGCTGATGGCGCGCGTGTTCAGCTACCCCGACGCGCAGCGCTACCGGGTCGGCACGAACTACAACCAGCTGCCGGTGAACGCGCCGCATGCCGCGCCCGTCGCGAACTACTCGCAGGACGGCGCGCAGCGTCACCACTACAACGCGCCGAACGTGCCGGTGTACGCGCCGAACTCGTTCGGCGGGCCGACCGCCGACGCGTCGGCCGCGGGCGAGGGTTCGTGGGAGGGCGACGGCGAGCTCGTGCGCACCGCGTACACGCTGCGCGCCGACGACGGCGACTTCGGCCAGGCCGGCACGCTCTACCGCGACGTGTACTCGGCCGAGGCGAAGGAGCGCCTGCACGTGACCCTGCTCGGCCAGGCGCAGGCGATCACGGTCGACGAGATCCGCGAGCGCTTCTTCCAGTACTGGACGAGCGTCGACGCGGGCCTCGGCCAGGTGCTGCGCGCGGCCTACGCGGTCGCGGCCGAGGAAGGCGCGGCGGCGTAGCGAGGTCGACGGGCCGGATGCCTCCCGCGGAGGGGTCCGGCCCGTCGCCGCGCCCGCTCGCTTCCGGCCCCGGGGCGTCCGTGGCGTGCCGCGGCCCGGACCGGTGTCGCGCCCCCCTTCGCGGCGGCGCTCGACGACCGAGGGGTTGACCGCTCGACGACCGAGGGTTGACCGCTCATCGGCCGAGGGGTTGACCGCTCGTCGGCGCGGTGGATAGGCTCCGACTGTCAGCAATCGATTGAAACGTTTCATCAATGAGGAGAAACGCGTGCGATCCAAACTCCGCAATGCAGCGACGGGCGTACTCGTCGCCGGCACCGTGTTCGCGTCAGTCATCTCGGCCGCACCGACGGCCGCCTTCGCGGCGGCGTCGCAGGCGCCGTCCGTGACCGTCGGCGGGCTCGAGACCAACTCGGCGAAATCCCCACTGGGCATCCCGCTCGCGGCCCCGAAGCTGAGCTGGCAGCTCGCCTCGGCCGGCCGCGGCGTCACCCAGTCGGCGTACCAGGTGCGCGTCGCCACCAGCAAGGCCGCGCTCGACTCGCCCGACGTGTGGGACAGCGGCCGCGTCGAATCGGGCGCCTCGGTCGAGGTGCCCTACGGCGGCCCCGACCTCGAGGGCGCCACCCGCTACGCCTGGCAGGTCCGGGTGTGGGACGGCGCGGGACGCGCCACCGACTGGAGCGAGCCCGCCCGCTTCGAGACCGCGCTCGCCTCGCTCGACGAGTGGCAGGGCGCCGACTGGATCGGGGCCGACACCTCGATCCCCGCCGGGTGGACCGACTCGACGATGACGTTCACCGCCTCGAAGGTCTCGGGCGCGCTCGGCGTCTACTTCCGCGGCCGCGACGGCTCGAACGCGTACATGTGGCAGCTCAGCGAGAGCTCGAAGTCGCTCCGCCCGCACGTGAAGTCGAACGGCGGCTACACGGTGCTCTCGGCGACGCCGTTCCCCGCGGGCTTCGACTTCGCGGCGAAGCACGACTACGCGATCACCGTCGACGGCACGACGATCACGACGAAGGTCGACGGCGCGGTGCTCGACACCCGCACCGTCCCGACCCACACCGCCGCCGGGCTCGTCGGCTTCCGCACGAGCGGCGCCGAGACCGGCACCGTCTCGGCCGTGAAGGTCACCTCGAAGACGGGCGACGTGCTGCTCGAGACCGACTTCCCGGCGAACGACCGCACCTTCACGGGCGGCACGCTCAAGGGCGGCGACCTCGTCGTCTCGGGCGACACCGACGCCTGGTACGCGTACGGGGCCGACGTTCCGCTGCTGCGCACCGAGTTCGACGTCGACAAGGAGGTCGCCTCGGCCCGCGTCTACGCCGCCGCCCGCGGCCTCTACGAGCTCCAGCTCAACGGCGAGCCCGTGGGCGACCAGGAGCTCGCGCCCGGCTGGACCGACTACAACACGCGCATCCAGTACCAGAGCTACGACGTCACCGATCTCGTGGCCGAGGGCGACAACGCCTTCGGGGCCGAGGTCGCGAACGGCTGGTACGCCGGCCGGGTCGCGATGTTCGGCGACTCGATCTACGGCAGCGACACGTCGCTCATCGCCCAGCTCCGCGTCCGCTACACCGACGGCTCGGAGGAGGTGATCGCGACCGGCGACGACTGGCGCACCACGAACGGCCCGACGACCTCGGCCGACCTCCTCGACGGCGAGGCCTACGACGCGCGTCGCGCGGCCGAGGTCGGCGACTGGGCCGAGGCGGGCTACGACGACGGCGACTGGTCCGACGCGGTCGTGCGCCCGTCGGCCACGGCGAAGCTCGAGCCCCAGACGGCGCCGCCGGTGCGGGTCGTCGACGAGCTCGACGCGAAGGCCCTGCCGAGCCCCGCCGACGGCGTGCACGTCTACGACCTCGAGCAGAACATGGTCGGCCACGTGCGGGTGAAGCTCACGGGCGAGGCCGGACAGACGGTGCGCATCCGCGTCGCCGAGGTGCTGAACCCCGACGGCTCGCTCTACACCGCGAACTTCCGCAGCGCGAAGGCGACCGACTACTACACCTTCGCCGAGGACGGCACGGCGACGTGGGAGCCGAAGTTCACCTTCCACGGCTTCCGCTACGTCGAGATCACCGGCGTCGACGAGGCGCCGCCCGCCGACGGCATCACGGGCGTGGTCGTCGGCAGCGACAACGCTCCGACCGCCTCGCTCGAGACGTCGTCGCCGCTCGTGAACCAGCTGCAGAGCAACATCCTGTGGGGCCAGCGCGGCAACTTCCTCTCGATCCCGACCGACACGCCCGCACGCGACGAGCGCATGGGCTGGACCGGTGACATCAACGTGTTCGCGAACACCGCGAACTACAACATGGACTCGCAGCTGTTCCTGACGAAGTGGCTGCAGGACCTGCGCGACACCCAGAACGCCGAGGGCTCCTTCCCCGGCGTCGCCCCGATCATCCCCGGCCGCTTCGACGGCGGGTACGGACGGGCCGGCTGGGCCGACGCGGGCGTGCACGTGCCGTACTCGATCTGGAAGGCCTACGGCGACACCCAGGTGCTCGCCGACAGCTACGACTCGATGAAGCGCTACGTCGACTACCTCGACGCGAGCGCGGTCGGTCACATCCGCAACGTGGGCGGGTACAACGACTGGCTGAACCTCGACGACGACACCCCGGCCACGGTGATCGACACCGCCTTCCTCGCCAAGGGCACTCGCGAGTTCGCCGAGATGGCGCAGGCGCTCGGGCACGACGACGTCGCGCAGGCGTACTTCGACCGCTACGAGGCGATCAAGGCGGCCTACGGCACGGCGTTCGTGTCGGCCGACGGCACGGTGCGCGGCGACTCGCAGACCGCGTACATCCTGACGATCATGAACGACCTGATCCCCGACGGGCTCGACGAGGCCGTCGCGACCCAGTTCGAGGAGACGCTCGCGCGTCGCGGCAACCACCTCTCGACGGGCTTCCTCGGCGTCGACGGGCTGCTGCCGGCGCTCACGAAGATCGGCCGCACCGACATCGCCTACACCCTGCTGCAGAACACCGACTACCCGTCGTGGGGCTACGAGATCGGCAAGGGCGCGACCACCATCTGGGAGCGCTGGAACTCGATCATGCCCGACGGCTCGTTCGGCCCGGTGGAGATGAACTCGTTCAACCACTACGCCTACGGCGCGGTCGGCGAGTGGATGTACCGCACCATGGCCGGTGTCTCGGCACTCGAGCCCGGGTATCGCAAGGTGCTCGTCGCGCCGCAGCCGGGCGAGGGCATCGACCGGGTCGACTACTCGCTCGAGACGCCGTACGGCACGGTCGTCTCCGACTGGCGAACGGATGCCTCGGGCACGATGCGCCTCGACGTCACGGTGCCGGCGAACACGACGGCCGAGATCCGCATCCCGACGACGAGCCGCTGGGCGGTCACGGAGGGCGGCGTCCCCGCGGCGTCGGCGCGGGGCGTCGAGTTCTCGCGGTACGCCGACGGGGTCGCCGTGTTCACCGTCGGATCGGGCGAGTACGAGTTCGCGCAGGACGCGACGCTCGGCCGCCTCGGCGACACGCGCGACGCGGCGACGGCGTTCGGCGACCAGGTCTCTGCCCTCGACGAGGCCGGCTCGCTCTCGGCCGAGCAGGCCGAGGCGCTCGGCGAGTTCGCGGCGACCTTCGCCGAGCGCGCCGGCAAGGCGTGGGACTCGTACGTCGGCGACGAGCGGGGCCGCGACCGCGACCTCCGCACCGCGGCCGCGGCGCACAAGACGCTGAGCACGATCCAGACGATCTCGGCGTACCTCGACCGCGAGGTCGACCACGGGGCGCTGCCGGCGGAGACCGCCGACGCGCTTCGGGCCGTCCTCGATCCCGCCGCGGCGAAGCTGACGCAGGCGTGCGCCGCGCTCGCCGGCGCCGAGGTCTCGCTGACGGTGCCCGCCGACGGCGTGTTCCCCGGCGACGAGGCGACGGCGAGCATCGCCGTCGAGGTCGCGGGCGGCAAGAAGCTCGGCCGGGTCGCGGCAGAACTCGTCTCCGACGACGGCTTCACCGTCACCGCCGACGGCGGACGGACCCTCCCGCAGCTCTCGCCCGGTGCCGACGCCACGTTCGACTTCGTCGTGGCGGTGCCCGCCGACACCGCTCCCGGCCGCTACGGCCTCACGGGATCGCTGAACTACCGGTACGAGGGCACCGACGTCGAGATCCCCGTCGACGCCGAGCTCGTGGTCGCTGCGCCGGTCCTCGTGCAGGACGTCACGATCGAGCCCGCAACGGCGCACCCCGGTGACGTCGTCGCGGTGACGGTCGACCTCGCCAACCTGAGCGACGACGACCGCACGGGCACGGTCCGGATCGAAGGCCCCGACGGGTGGAGCGACGCGACCGCGGCGTTCGACCTGCCCGCCGAGGCATCCGCCGCGTCGAACGTCGAGGTGACCGTGCCGTACACGGTCACCGCGGGCGACGTCGCGCTCACCGCGTCGGTCGGGCAGACCGCGGAGGAGCGTCGCGCGGCGACGCTCGCCGTCGGGCTCTCGAACGCCCCCGCGGTCGTCGTCGATCACGTCGACCTCGGCCTCGCCCAGTCGGAGCGCTCGCACGGCCTCACCGCCTCGGAGCACTCGGGCACCTCGAGCGAGGCGGGCCTCACCCGTCGCTACACGCACACCTCGTACCCGGGCGGATGGTTCGAGTTCGACGTCGCCGTGCCGGCCGGCGAGCCGTTCGTCGTGCGGGCGGTCGAGACGTTCGACGGCGCGCGCCAGAAGACGTACGACGTGTCCGCCGACGGGGCGACCGTCTTCGAGCAGCGCTACGCCCGCACCGCGGGCGGGGCCGGCACGATGACCTTCCAGTTCCTGGTCGAGCCCTCCGACGCGACCGCCGACGGCACGGTGCGGCTCCGCTTCCAGGACGTCGACGGCGGCTACGACCCGTCGATCGCCGACGTCTGGGTGATGCCCGCGACGCCCGGCCTCGACGCCGCCGAGAACGTGCTCGCGGGCGCCGCCGCGACGGCGCGCACGAGCCTGCAGTCGGCACCCGCGTGGAGCACGGCGAACCTCGTCGACGGCAAGCGCGAGAGCCTCGCGGGCGGCGCGAAGGGCTACACCTCGAACGGCCCCGACCGGTCGCCGACGGGCGTCGACCAGTGGGTCGCGTTCGACCTCGGCGAGGCGACGGCCCTGAACACCGTGGTCGTCTACCCGCGCACCGCCACGGCCGACGACCCCGCGGCCGACGGCACCGACGGGGCGCACTTCCCGAAGGCGTTCGCGCTGCAGGTGAGCGACGACGGCCAGGCCTGGACCACGGTGAAGGAGGTCACCGGCCAGGCCGACCCCGGCCCGCGGCCCCAGACCTACCGGTTCGACACCGTGCAGGCGCGCCACGTGCGGATCGCCGTGACCGAGCTCGGCCGGCCGACGACCGACGAGGGACGCCTCGGGTACTACCGGCTGCAGCTCGCGGAGGTGCAGGCGTTCGACCTCGGCTGACGCGAGGGGCGCCGAACAGGGCGACGGGCCGGATGCCTCGTGGTGAGGCATCCGGCCCGTCGGCGTCTCAGGCGAGCCGTGCAGCGGCCTCGGCGACGAGCTCCGCGACCGCGTCGTGCGCGCGGTCGCGGTCGGCGGCGACGAGGCCGATGCGGGTGCGGCGGTCGAGCACGTCGTCGACGTCGAGAGCGCCCTCGGCGCGCACGGCGAACTCGATCTCCGCGCGGGTGACGTCGAGGCCCGGTGCGATGCGGTCGGCGGGTCGGTCGCAACGGGCCATGGCGAGCACGGTGAAGGCCTCGGCGCCGAAGCGGGCCGTGAGCGATGCCGGGAGTTCGTGACCGCTCGCCGATGAGCCCCCGCCGTCGGCCGGGCTCGCGAACGGCGCCGCCGATCCGCGCGCACCGACGAGCGCGAGCCCCGCGGTGCGGCAACCGGGGTCGACGAGGCCGGCGTGCCGGCAGGCGAGGTCGACCGCGTCGCGCGCCATCGCCCGGTAGGTCGTGAGCTTGCCGCCGAGCACGTTCACGAGTCCCGTGCCCGACACGGCCACGTGGTGACGGCGCGAGATGTCGGCGGTGCCGCCGTCGGCTCCGGTGTCGATGAGCGGGCGCAGCCCCGCGAAGGCGCCGAGCACGTCGTCCCGGCCGAGCGGGCGCTCGAGCGCGGACGAGAGCGTGCGCAGCAGGAAGTCGATCTCGTCGTCATGCGGCTGCGGCACGTCGGGGATCGGTCCCGGCGCCTCCTCATCGGTGAGGCCGACGACGACCCGACCCAGCTGCTGCGGCAGCGCGAACACGAATCGGCTGACCGACCCGGGGTGCGGCACGGTGAGCGCCGCCGTGGGGTCGCCGAGCGCGGCCGCATCGAGCACGAGGTGCGTGCCGCGGCTCGGCCGCATGCGGATGCCGGGGTCGAGCTCTCCCGCCCAGACGCCCGCGGCGTTGACGACGGCCCGGGCACGCACCCGCACCGACTCGCCCGTCACCGCGTCGACGAGCCTCGCCCCGTCGGCCGCGGCATCCGAGACCCGCACCCGCGTCAGCACCGTCGCGCCGTACGCGGCCGAGGTGCGCGCGAGTGCGACGACGAGCCGGGCGTCGTCGACGAGCTGTCCGTCGTGCGAGAGCATGCCGCCCCGCAGACCCTCGCGTCGCAACGCCGGCGCGAGTCGCAGCGCCTCGTCGCGATCGATGCGACGCGGGTGCGCCAGCACGCTCGCGGGCGTGTGCGCGAGCATGCGCAGGCCGTCGCCGAGGCCGAGCCCGACGCGTCCCGTCATCCGCTGCCTCGACGAGACCGACGGGGTGAACGGCAGCAGCTGGGGGAGGCTCCGCACGAGGTGCGGGGCGACGCGCGTCATCAGCAGGTGGCGTTCGACGGCGCTCTCACGAGCGACGGCGACGTCGCCCGTCGCGAGGTAGCGCAGTCCGCCGTGGACGAGCTTCGAGCTCCACCGGCTCGTGCCGAACGCGAGGTCGTGCGCCTCTGCGAGCACGACGGAGAGGCCGCGGCTGGCGGCGTCGAGTGCGACGCCCGCACCGGTGACCCCGCCGCCGATGACGAGCACGTCGACCGGTGCGGCGCGGTCGGCGAGCGCCGAGAGGTCGCGGGCGCGTCGTGCGGCATCGAGTGCTGAGGAGTGCGTCGGCGCCGCGTCGGGGGAGGAGGTCAGGGACGCAGATGTCCGTCGAGTGCGTGCCAAAGTTCGTTGCTCCAATGCGGCTCGTCGATGAGGGCGGAGACGGTGTCGTGCGAGAGGATCGCCGACTGGGCGATGAGCAGCAGCATGACCGCGATGTCGCCGGGGGCCCCCGGGCGCACGGTGCCGGCCTGCTGGGCGAGGGCGATCGACTCGGCGATCCACCGCAGGATCACGCGCTGGCTCTGGCCGAGGCGCTGCAGCGTGTACCGGGTGAACACCTCGGGCTCGCGCTCGAGGAGGCGGCCGTACAGCGGGTCGGCGCGGAACAGCTCGGCGAAGCGGAGCACGTCGCGCACGATCTCGTCACGGGACGTCGCGGGCTCGGGGAACCGCTCGATGAGCGTCACGGTCGCGCGGAGCAGGGTCGCGCGGACGATCTCGTCGGCGCTCGCCCAGCGCCGGTAGACCGTCGGCCGGCTGACGCCGGCGTTGCGCGCGACCTCGGCGACGGTGACCCCGCCGACGCCGCGTGCGGAGATCAGTTCGGCGGCGGCGTCGAGCATGCGCGACTCGGCCTCGTCCCACACGGGACGGTCGAGCTCGAGTGCTTGACGATCTTCCATGATGTGTCACACTGTAACGCATGGTCGATGACGACGACAGCACCCTCGCCGCAGCCCCCGACGCGGCATCCGCCCCGATGCGGTGGAACGGGTGGGGCGATCCTGCCAAGGCGAAGGAGCTGCCGCTCGCGGTGCGGGCCCTCCTGCCGATGGTGCTCGGGCGGGTGCGGAAGCCCGAACCGGCGACGGCGCTGGCAGACGTCGAGATCGCCCCGACGCGGCTCGGCGACGACGACCGGGCCGTGCTCGCGGCCGTGGTCGGCGACCGGCACGTCTCGATCGACGACGAGGCGCGCATCCGGCACTCGGGCGGACGCTCGACGCCAGACCTGCTGCGCCGCCGCGCACGACACCAGGACACGCCCGACGCGGTCGTCGCCCCCGCCGATCACGCGCAGGTCGCCGCCGTGCTGAACGTCGCGGGCGAGCGCGGCATCGCCGTCGTGCCCTTCGGCGGCGGCACGAGCGTCGTCGGGGGCCTCGACCCAGAACGCGGCGCGCACCGTGCGGTCGTCGCCCTCGACCTGCGGCGCCTGACCGGGCTCGTCTCCCTCGACGAGACGAGCGGCGAAGCGGTGCTCCTCGCCGGCACGACCGGTCCCGAGGCCGAGGCGTTGCTGGGCGCGAGGGGCTTCGAGCTGGGCCACTTCCCGCAGAGCTTCAGGTACGCGACGCTCGGCGGCTTCGCCGCCGCCCGATCGTCGGGCCAGAACTCCGCCGGCAACGGCCGCTTCGACACGATGGTGACGGGGCTCCGCGTCGCGACCCCGACCGGCGAGCTCGAGCTCGGCCGCGCGCCCGGATCGGCCGCCGGACCCGACCTGCTGCGACTCTTCCTGGGCTCCGAGGGCGCGTTCGGCGTCATCACCGAGGTGCGGCTGCGCGTGCACCCGGTGCCCGCGGTGCGACTCGCCGAGGCGTGGACCTTCCCCGACTTCGCGACCGGCGTCGACGCCCTGCGCCGGGTCGCGCAGCTCGGCACCGGCCCCACCGTCATCCGGCTCTCCGACGAGGCCGAGACGGGGATCGCGCTCGCCCAGGTGGGACGCATCGGCAAGGCGCTCGCGAAGGGCGCGAGCGCGGTCACCGTCTTCGAGGGCGATGCCGAGCTCGCCGCCGAACGACGGGCGCGCACGGCGACGGTGCTGCGCGAGGCCGGCGGTACGTCGACCGGCCCGGATGCGGCGGAGGAATGGGTGCACGGGCGCTTCAACGCCCCGTACCTGCGCGACGCGCTGCTCGACCACGGCGTCTTCTGCGAGACCCTCGAGACGGCGACGACCTGGTCGAACCTCGCGCGGCTGAAGCGCGAGGTCACCGCCGCCATCACCGACGGCTTCACCGCCGCCGGCGCGAAGTCGCTCGTGCTCTGCCACGTCTCGCACGTCTACCCGACGGGCGCCGCGCTCTACTTCACGATCATCGCGGGCCTGAAGGGCGACCAGCTCGCGGCCTGGCAGCCCGTGAAGGCCGCGGTCAACGATGCGATCATGGCCGGCGGCGGCACGATCAGCCATCATCACGGCGTGGGTCGCGATCACGCGCCGTGGCTCGAACGCGAGGTCGGCGCAGTCGGAATGCGCATCCTGCGGGCGGTGAAGGCGGAGCTCGACCCCGCCGGCATCATGAACCCCGGGGCGCTCGTCGAGCGTGCGTCGACGGATGCCGCATCCGCCGCCCGCCCGTCGACCGGGATCGCCTGACGTGGCCGACCACATCTCGGTGCTCGTGAACCCGACCTCCGGCCGGGGCCGAGGGGCCGATGCCGCCGCTCGGGCCGTCGAGCGCCTCGAACAGCTCGCCACGGAGGTCCGAGTGCACCGAGGCCGCTCGGTCGACGACACCCGCCGGCTCGCGCACGAGGCGGTGGCGAGCCGCCCCCGGGCGCTCGTCATCGTCGGCGGCGACGGCACGCTCTCGTCGGTGCTCGACGCGGTCGTGGGCTCGGGCGTGCCGATCGCGCTCGTGCCGGCCGGCACCGGCAACGATCTCGCCCGCGCGCTCGGGCTGCCCTTCGAGGCATCCGACGCGGCGGCCGACGCCGCCGAACTCGCCGTGCACGGCCGTCCGCGCACGATCGACGTCGGCGAGATCGAGTCGACGGCGGGCATCCGCCGGTTCCTCACGGTCGCGGCGATCGGCTTCGACGCGCACGTCGCCGAACGCACCAATCGGTTGCGCTGGCCGCGCGGTCGCGCGAGGTACTACCTCGCCCTGCTCATCGAGCTCGCCCGCCTGCGGCCGACCGCCTTCGAGCTCGGCCTCGACGGCGCCGCGCCACGACCGGCGCCCGGCACGCTCATCGCCGTCGGCAGCACGCGCAGCTACGGCGGGGGCATGCCCGTGTGCCCCGACGCCGACCCGGCCGACGGCCTGCTCGACGTCACCCACGTCGGACCGCTCGGCCGGGCGAAGCTCGTGCGCCTGTTCCCGCTGCTGCTGCGCGGCGTGCACGTCGACCGGCCCGAGGTGACGACCTCGCGCGTCGCGACCGTCGACGTCGACGCCCCCGGGCTCGTCGTCTACGCCGACGGCGAGCGGGTCGGAACCGGCCGCGCGCGCATCCGGGTGGTGCCCGGCGCGCTCACGGTGCTCGTACCGTCGGACGATGCGCCCGAGGCCTCCGCATGACCGCCTTCGACCACGACGTCGTCGTCATCGGATCGGGCTTCGGCGGCTCGGTCGCGGCGCTGCGCCTCTCGGCGAAGGGCTATCGCGTGCACGTCTACGAAGCAGGACGCCGCTTCGCCGACACCGACTTCGCGAAGACCTCGTGGAACGTTCGCCGCTACCTCTGGGCGCCCGCGATCGGATGCTTCGGGGTGCAGCGCATCCACCGGCTGCCCCACGTCATGATCCTCGCCGGTGCGGGCGTCGGCGGCGGATCGCTCAACTACGCGAACACGCTCTACGAGCCCGGCCCGGCGTTCTTCGCCGATCCGCAGTGGGCGGCCCTCGGCGACTGGCACGACGAGCTCGCCCCCCACTACGCCACCGCGAAGCGCATGCTCGGCGTCGTCGAGCAGTACCCGCACTCGGGCCCCGTCGAGCGGATCATGGAGGGGGCGGCGAACGACCTCGGCGTCGGCGACACCTTCCGCCGGGCACCCGTCGGGGTGTTCTTCGGCGCGCCCGGCGAGACGGTGCCCGATCCGTTCTTCGGCGGCGACGGCCCCGACCGCACGGGCTGCACGCTGTGCGGCAACTGCATGGTCGGCTGCCGGGTCGGCGCGAAGAACACCCTCGCGAAGAACTACCTCGCGCTCGCCGAGCGGCTCGGGGCGACGATCGAGCCGCTCCGCACGGTCGTCGAGGTGCGGCCGCGCGCGGGCGGCGGCTACGAGGTGACGACCGTGCGCAGCGGAGCGTGGCTCGCCCGCGACCGTCGCACGGTCAGCGCCGAGCAGGTCGTGTTCGCGGCCGGCACCTGGGGCACGCAGCAGCTGCTGCACCGGATGAAGGACTCGGGCGCCCTGCCCGCACTCCCCGATGCGCTGGGCCGGCTCACGCGCACGAACTCCGAGGCGCTCGACGGCGCCGTCGCGATCGCGGTGCCGGAGGAACTCGAGCTCGCCCGCGGCGTCGCCATCACGACGTCGTTCCACGTCGACGAGCGCACCCATGTCGAGAACGTGCGCTACGGACCCGGCTCGAATCTCATGGGCATGCTCGCGACCGGGCTCGTTCCGGGTGACCGATCGCTCCTCGCCCGACTCGGCTCGCTCGTCGGCGGGATGCTCCGGCATCCCGTCACCGCGCTGCGGCTCGGCTCGCTGCGCCGGTGGAGCGAACGCGGCATCATCGCCCTCGTCATGCAGACCGCCGACAACTCGCTCACCCTGTCGCTGCGGCGACGCTTCGGGCGACGGGTGCTCACGAGCGCCCAGGGCGAGGGCGACCCCAACCCGAGCCACCTGCCCGGCGCGCATCTCGCCGCACAGGCCATCGCGGCGCGGGTCGCGTCGGCGAGCGGTGTGCACGCCGAGGCGCGCGGCTCCTGGCCCGAGGTGTTCGGCATCCCGCTGACGGCGCACTTCCTGGGCGGAGCCGTCGTGTCGGGCTCGCCAGACCAGGGGGTCGTCGACCGGTACCACCGGGTCTGGGGCTACCCGGGGCTGCACGTCGTCGACGGCGCCGCGGTGCCCGCGAACCCGGGCGTGAACCCCTCCCTCACGATCACCGCCATGGCCGAGCGGGCCGTCTCGCTCTGGCCGCGGCGCAGCGGCGCCGACGAGCGGCCGACGCAGGAGGAGCTGCTCGCGCGGCACTGAACCGTTCGGGCGGCGCCGTCGAGGCGGGCGGCGTCGCCACGAGGCATCCGCCCCCTGTCGGCACCCGCCGCGCCCGAGTACCATCTCGCGCATGGCCGAGCTGCCGGATTTCAGCGACCTGCGAGCCCTCTTCGTGAACTGCACGCTCAAGCGAAGTCCCGAGGTGAGCAACACCCAGGGGCTCATGGACGCGAGCATCGCGCTCATGCGCGAGCACGGCGTGCGCGTCGACGCCCTGCGATTCGTCGACCTGGATGTCGCGACCGGGGTCTACCCCGACATGCGCGAGCACGGCTGGGCGACCGACGCGTGGCCCGACGAGGTCTGGCCGCTCGTCGACGCCGCCGACATCCTCGTGGTGGGCGGGCCGATCTGGCTCGGCGACAACTCGTCGATCACGAAGAAGTTCATCGAGCGCATCTACTCGATGAGCGGGCTCTTCAACGATCGCGGCCAGTACGTGTACTACGGCAAGGTCGGCGGGGCGGTCATCACCGGCAACGAAGACGGCATCAAGCACTGCGCGATGGACATCCTCTACAGCCTGCAGCACGTGGGCTACGCGATCCCGCCGGGCGCCGACGCGGGCTGGATCGGCGAGGCCGGGCCCGGCCCGAGCTACCTCGACCCCGGGTCGGGCGGCCCCGAGAACGACTTCACGAACCGCAACACCACGTTCATGACCTACAACCTGCTGCACCTCGCGCGGCTGCTGAAGGACGCCGGCGGGTTCCCGGTCGGCGGCAACCTGCGCTCGGAGTGGGACGGGGGCGACCACTACGGGTTCGAGGTCGACCCGTACGACGAGAACCCCGAGTACCGCTGAGCGCGGGGGACGAACGGGCCGGAATCGTTGAACAATCTGGACGCCCGGCTCTTGAGCCGTGCCACGTCCCCTCCGTAGGCTGCCCATACGTCTGGGGGGACGGTCGTGACGGATCCATCCTCGGATTCGTGTCGCATTCGCGCCATGCCATCTCGACGAGGAGAAGCACATGACCAACGACCCGAAGACTCAGCACCGTCGCCCGAGGGGGGTCGCGCTCGCCGCAGCAGCCGCCCTCGCACTCGCCGCCCCGCTCACGGCCGGCGCACCCGCCCTCGCCGACGCGAACTTCCCGTCGCCCGAGGGCAACACCAACATCTCGAGCATCGTCGACTACGCCGACCTCGTCGCCGAGCTCGAGAAGCTCGAGGCCACCTCGCGCTTCGGGCTCGACGCCTTCACCCTGGCCGAGGCCGGCACCGCGGTGAACACCTCCGAGACGGGGCGCGCCCTCTACGTCGCGACCGTCGGCGACGGCCCCGAGAACGTGTGGCTGCAGGGCCGCATCCACGGCAACGAGCCCTACGGCACCGAGTCGCTGCTCGCGGTGCTCAAGGAGCTCGGCACCAACGGCTCGCCCCAGTGGGAACTGCTGCGCGACGCGTACACGTTCCACGTCATCCCGATGTACAACCCCGACGGATCGGAGCTGAACATCCGCCACACGGTGCTGCAGGACGGCACGAACAAGCGGATCGACCTCAACCGCGACTGGGGTGTCGGCAAGTTCGAGGCCGCCGAGTCGGAGGCCTATTACGAGTACTGGACGATGGTCGACCCGGCCTTCGCCGTCGACGTCCACCACCAGGGACTCAAGACCGAGCGCGGCGACGGCGACGAGGTCACCCTGTCGCTCGGCGTCTCGCTCGCACCCGGCGGGCCCACGCTGCCCGGCATCCAGGGCGGCGCCTACGACGTGCTCACCCGTCAGATGCAGGTGCACGTCTTCGACGAGCTCTCGAAGTACGGGTACATCAACATCGACCGCTACGACGTCGGACGCGGTGTCGAGATCGACATCAAGGGCGGCGTGGTCTCGGCGATGATGCTCGGGCTGAACCACGACGGGCTGAACCCCGAGGGGCACAGCAACCCCGCGATCTTCTTCGAGACGAGCGGCAACACCTCCGACGGCAGCCTCGGCCAGAAGGCGCGCGGCAAGTCGATCCAGCAGAACGTGCTCGCGCTGCGGGAGCTGCTGACGGGCATGGCGACCGGCGAGGTGCCCCAGGAGGACCCGGCCCGATGGGACGAGATCCCGCACGCGCCGGTGACCGCGTACCAGACCGACACCGGAGTCATCCCCGCGTCGTTCTGAGGTACTGCGTGCTCGACGTACGATCCGGCGGCGGCCGGTCCCGAACCCGGGGCCGGCCGCCGCCGCCGTCGTCAGCCGTCCCGGCGTCGGGCGGCCCGTCGGCCCGCTCAGTGCCGCTCGTCGCGCTCGGCGAGGTAGGCCGCGTTGCCGCGGAGGGAGGCCTCGTAGCGCAGGAGCTCATCGGTGCGCACGCGGTCGGCGACGAGCTCGAGCATGATCGCGAAGGCGGCGTCGTGCCGGCCGGCCGCGTGCAGGCTCGTCGCGTGCCACACCTTCAGCGAGTCGGACTCGGGGAACGCGTCGCGTGCCCGCTCGAGCACTGCGAGTGACTCGTCGAGCCGGCCGAGGTTTCGCAGCGTGCTGCCGTACTGCAGCAGGCAGCGGCGCAGCGCGTCGCCGTCGAGCCCGGCGGCCATCGCCTGCTCGTAGTAGCCGGCCGCGGTCTGCTCTTCGCCGGCCGTGTCGTAGGCGCCGCCCACCTCGTAGAGCACCTCGGGTTCATCGGGATGCTCCACGAGGACGGCGAGGAACGCGTCGATCGTGGGCTGCATGTGGGCCCGGTCGCGCGCCGCGAAGATCTCGGCGAGGCGGGCGTGGAGTTCGGGCGGCGTCGGCTGCGGCATCCGCCCAGTGTGCCGCACCCTTCGCTCGCGCGCGCTCAGGCGACTCGAGCGCGGGTGGGTGCGCCCGGCCCGCTTTGGGGAGGCGAGTCGCCGGAAGATGCTGCTTGCAGCGCGTTCGGGCGCACTTCCTGGCGACTCGCGTGTCTGGGCGTGGCGTCGGATCGGTCGAGTTCAGCGCGAGCGTGCGGCGAGTGCACGCGCGACCCGCGCGACCGTATCGGCCGGGTCGCGGAACAGCCCGTGCGATCGGACGCGCACCACGAGCCATCCCGCCTCGTGCAGTCGGTCGAACCGAGCGATGTCGTGCTCGTACTGCTGGGTGCTGGTGCGATGCTGGTCGCCGTCGTACTCGATGGCGATGCGCAGTTCGGGGTACGCGAGGTCCACACGGGCGATGAAGCGACCGTCGACGGCCGTGACGACATGGTTCACGACCGGTTCGGGCAGTCCAGGACGTGCGAGCAGGAGTCGCACCAGTGTCTCGGGCCGCGACTCGGCGCCGACTCTCACGAGCGGTGCGGCTTCGGTCGCGAGGCGGCTCCCGCGCCCGCGGAACTCTTGCGCGGCTTCGACCAGTTCGTCGAGCGACAGGAACGGGCGCAGATCGAGTGGATCGAGGACGGCCGGGTCGAGCACGAGGTGATCGCCGGCGGCGACGAGGTCGTCGAGTGCGAGGACCCCGGCGAGCTGCAGCCAGGTCGAGGCCGCGTCGGTCACGGGAAGGCCACCGCGGACGACGATCGTCGCGCGGTCGGGCCCGAGCTCGTGGCCGATCACGCCGCGCGTACGCGGGGGTCGCCGCGGAGCGAACGTGGAGACGTGCAGCGGCGCGGTCGGGTCGAACCGCGTCGGCAGCGGGACGCCCCAGAGCCGGGCGGCCGTGTCGTGGCTGAAGAACTGCCCTGGCCTCAGCCGGGGCAGGTAGGTGCGGCAGCGAGCCACCGTATCGGATGCCTCGGCGACCGTCCGGACTCCGTGGAAGGGCCGCAGCAGGTCGGGCCCGCGAAGGCGTCCGGTGCCGAGCCCCGAGCGAACGCCTTCCGCCGTCGTGAACGCGCGACGACCCAGCTCGTCGGGGAGCGGCACGCGAGGCATTCCGACACTCTGACGCACCTGGACCACGGACGTCGCCCGTCATCCACAGGGCGAGTCACCGCCTCCGGTCTCAGGGGTCGAGTCGCCGAGAAGTGCCCTTCGCGACTCGCTCAGCCGCATCTTCCGGCGACTCGTCGCACCGGGCGAGCGGGAACCCGGAGCGGCGCGCGCTCGTGCGCCCTGAGGCCGGACGACTCGCCGAAAAGTGCGGTTCGATGCACGCTGAGCAGCACTTTTTGGCGACTCGGCGAGGGGGGAGACGAGGCACGCCGCGCGGACGGGAGGCGAGGCGAGGCGAGGCGGCGCGGGGCCTACGCCTCGACGAGCGCCCGCTTGACGACGCTCGTGAAGAAGCCGAGCCCGTCGACGCCCGAGCGCATCGCCGCAGCGGTGTCGGGGCCGAAGCCCGGCTCGACGGCGTGCTCGGGGTGCGGCATCAGGCCGACGACGTTGCCGCGCGCGTTCGTGATGCCCGCGATGTCGCGCAGCGACCCGTTCGGGTTCACGTCGACGTAGCGGAAGACCACGCGGCCCTCGCCCTCGAGCCGGTCGAGCGTCTCGTCGGACGCGATGAAGCCGCCCTCGCCGTTCTTCAGCGGGATGGTGATCTGCTGGCCGGCGTCGAACTCGGCGGTCCACGCGGTCGACGCGTTCTCGACGGTGAGCACCTGGTCGCGGCAGATGAACGAGCCGTGGTCGTTGCGGATGAGCCCGCCCTCGAGCAGGCCCGCCTCGGTCAGCATCTGGAAGCCGTTGCAGATGCCGAGCACGGGCATGCCCGCGTTCGCCGCGGCGACGACCTCGGTCATGATCGGCGAGAGCGAGGCGATCGCACCGCAGCGCAGGTAGTCGCCGTAGCTGAATCCGCCGGGCAGGATGAGCGCGTCGACGCCCTCGAGGTCGTGCGAGCCGTGCCAGAGCGCGACGGGCTCGCCGCCCGCGAGTCGCACCGCGCGCTGCGCGTCGCGGTCGTCGAGCGAGCCGGGGAAGGTGATGACGCCGATACGCATGCGAACCCCGCCGCTCAGTGGGTCTCGCCCGCGGGGGCGCCGAAGCCGTCGCCCGCGACCGCACCGGCCTCGGCCGCCTCTTCGGCGAGCTCGGCGTTGGTGACCTCGTAGTGGATGCCCACGACGTCCTCGATGACCTGGTTGGAGAGGATCTCCTCCGCGATCTGCTGCACGTTCGCGCGCAGCGCGTCGTCGACCGGACCGTCGACGGTGAGTTCGAAGCGCTTGCCGATGCGCACGCCGCTGAACCCGGTGTGACCGGTGCGGGCGAGGGCGCCGGCGACGGCCTTCCCCTGAGGATCGAGCAGTTCGGCCTTGGGCATCACGTCGACGACGATGGTGGGCACCGCGGTTCTCCGTCCGGTGTCGAGGGTGTGGATGCCTCGATTCTAACCTGCGGTCGACCGCCTCCCGTGGTCGGGCTGTCCGCACCCCGCAGGGCGGGGCAGGCCCCGATGCGGCGGCTGCGGCGGGCGACGAGAATCCATCGCATGAATCCCGTCGCGCAGGTGCTCGCCGCCCTCGAGGCGCTGACGCTCGTCACCGTCGGCGTGCTCGAGTCGTTCTTCTTTCGCAGCCCAGAGCTGTACCCGATCTTCCTCATCGACCCCGACGAGTACGACGCCGTGGCGCTGTGGACCCGCAACGTGGGCGTCTACAACATGCTCATGGGCGCGGCGATCGTCGCGGCGCTCGTGCTCGTGCACCGGGCGAACGAGGTGGCGGGCCGCGCGATCATCCTGACGATCTGCGCGATGCACGTCGTGCTCGGCGTCTCGCTCGTGATCTCGGCCCCCGAGCTGTGGCTCTCGGCCGTGTTCGAGTTCGGGCTCGCGCTCGCGGTCGTCCTCGCGATCGTGATCGGCGACCGACGCCGAGCGCCCGCGCCCGCCGCCGCGATGTGACGGCGGGGCGCGCCTCGCGCTCCCCCACCGAGTCGATCGGGGATGCCTCGGCCGGAGGCAGCCGGACGAGGCATCCGTCGTTCGGTGCTCAGCGCCGCGTGAGCGCCTTGACGACCAGGCAGACGCCGACGACCACGGCCGCTCCGACCGCGATGACCGCTGCGGGGTGCTCGCGGTACCGTGCCTTGACGTACGCGACGCCGTCGTCGAGCACCTCCCGCGCCTCCCCGGCGACGACGCTCGCCTGGGTGCCGATCGTCTCGACCGCTTCGGTCGCGCTGCGGCGCACGTCGCTCATCACGTCGCCGACGGCGTCGGCGACGTTCTCGACGCGGTCGCCCAGGTCGTCGAGCCGGTCGCCCGCTTCGTCGACCAGGTCTTCGGTCACGTCGCCTGCGCGGTCGGCGGCGCGTTCGGCCGCGTGACGGGCGGCGGCGACGGTCTCGTCGAGGTCTCTCTCGGTGCCGGACATGGGGGGGCTCCCTTCACGAGATGATCGGCAATCGTACGCTCGCGAACCCCGAGCGGCCCGATTCGGGCGAGGGGGTTGCCGTGGTGGCCGCACCTTGGTAACGCGGAGGCGGGAGGGCCGCCGGTCGGTTGCGCATCGATTGTTCCGGACGTATTATTCCGTGCGGAATAGTTGTGAGCGGATGCCTCGGAGGGGACCGGAATGACCACGCTCTCGCCGCTCGGCGTCACGGTGCTGGCGCTGCTCGCCGAACGCGACATGCACGCCTACGAGATGTACCAGCTCATGCTCGAACGATCCGAGGACAAGGTCGTCAAGGTCTCGCCCGGATCGCTCTACCGGGCCGTCGAGCGCTTCGCCGCCGACGGCCTGATCGCCGAGGTTGCGGTCGAGCGCCAGGGCAACCGCCCCGAGCGCACGGTCTACGCGATCACCGACGAGGGGCGCGAGCGGCTGCGTGCCACGATCGCCGAGATGCTCGGCCGCCACGTCAACGAGTACCCCGAGTTCCCCGTCGCGATCGGCGAGGCGCACCACCTGCCCGCGGCCGAGGTCGCCGAGCTGCTCGGCGTCAGGCTCGCGTCGATCCGCGAGCTGCTCGGCTTCATCGACGCCTCGCTCGCGAGGATCGAAGCCCGCGGGCTGCCGACCGCGTACATCCTCAACGTGCACTACACCCGAACGCTCCTCGTCGCCGAGGCGACGTGGCTCGAACAGACCATCGGCGATCTCGAGTCGGGCGAGCTCGCCTGGCCCGAGGCCGCCGGATCGAGTGGCGCGAAGCGCGTCTCGAGATCATCCGTCCATTGACCGGGGGCGACCGCCCCACCGACCGGAAGGTTCCACGCATGGAACGCACCCTCAAGCCCTGGCCAGCGCTGTGGGCGCTCGTCATCGGGTTCTTCATGATCCTCGTCGACTCGACGATCGTGTCGATCGCGAACCCGGCGATCCTCGAGGACCTCGACACCGACCTGACCTCGGTGATCTGGGTGACGAGCGCCTACCTGCTCGCGTACGCGGTGCCGCTGCTCATCACCGGGCGCCTCGGCGACCGCTTCGGGCCGAAGCGCGTCTACATGATCGGCCTCGTCGTGTTCACGTTCGCCTCGCTGTGGTGCGGACTGTCGGGCGACATCACGACGCTCATCGTCGCCCGCGCGGTGCAGGGCCTCGGCGCGGCACTCATGACCCCGCAGACGATGGCCGTGATCACCCGCATCTTCCCGCCCGACCAGCGCGGCAAGGCCATGGGCCTCTGGGGTGCCGTCGCGGGCGTCGCGACGCTCGTCGGGCCGATCCTCGGCGGCGTGCTCGTCGACTCCCTCGGCTGGGAGTGGATCTTCTTCGTCAACGTGCCCGTCGGCATCGTCGCGTTCATCGCGGCCTGGCGGCTCGTGTCGAACCTCGAGACGCATTCGCACCGCTTCGACTGGCTCGGCGTCGTGCTGAGCGCCGTCGGCATGTTCCTCGTCGTCTTCGGCATCCAGGAGGGCGAGACGTACGACTGGGGCACGATCACCGGGCCGATCACGGTGTGGGGCGTCATCATCACGGGCGTCGTGGTGCTCGCCGGGTTCGTCGTCTGGCAGGCGTTCAACCGGGCCGAGCCGCTGCTGCCGCTCGGGCTCTTCCGCGACCGCAACTTCTCGCTCTCGAACGTCGCGATCACCTTCGTGGGCCTCGCGATCGTGTCGATGCCGCTGCCCCTCGCGTTCTACTACCAGGTGGCGCGCGGGCTGACCCCGACGCAGGCGGCGCTCATGCTCATCCCGATGGCGGTCGTCACGGGTGCGATGGCGCCGGTCGTCGGCAGGCTCGTCGACCGTGTCGACCCCAAGTGGATCGCCGTCGCCGGCTTCGCGATCACCGCGGCCGCGCTCGCGTGGACGGCGACGCTGCTCGAGCCCGACACCGAGCTCTGGGTGCTGCTCATCCCCTCGGGGCTGCTCGGCCTCGGGCTCTCGGGCGTCTGGGCACCGCTCGCCTCGTCGGCGACGCGCAACCTGCCGCAGTCGCAGGCCGGCGCCGGATCGGGCGTCTACAACATGACCCGTCAGGTCGGCTCGGTGCTCGGCTCGGCCGCGATCGCGGCCCTCATGAACGCGCGACTGACGGCCGAGCTGCCCGGGTTCGACACGAACGCGGCCGAGCAGGCCGGCGGTGGGGCGGGCGGCATGCCGCCGCAGGTCCTCGACGGCTTCACCGCGGCGATGTCGCAGTCGATGCTCCTGCCGATCCTCGGCTTCGCAGCCGGCGCGATCGTCGTGCTCTTCTTCGCGAAGCCGAAGGTCACGGTCGCGTGGGGGGCGAGCGGCAGCGCCCCGGCCGGGGCGACCGCCGGGCCCGTCGACGCGGATGCCTCGCCGGAGGCCGCTCGCACCGAGTGAGCGTTCGCTCATCGTGAAGGAGAGCAGGCACGGCGCGCGCGGTCACGCAGTAGCGTTGTGCCGCGGCGTGGATGCGCGCTCTCGGCGAAGCGGTGGAGGTGGCGGTGGGATCCGGACGGCGTCGTCGTCGTGAAGGGGGCGCCGACCGTGCATCGCGATCGTGGCGCTGGACGCTGCGCCGCGCAGCACTCGCGCAGCATCGCGCACTGGTGGCGCTGCAGATCATCTCCGTTGCCTGCCTGATCGCCTTCGCGGTCTCGCGGACCCGGCTTCCCGACACTTTCACGGTCTTCGCCGCCGGCAAGCGGGGTGCCGGGATGTTCGCCGTGCCGACCGACTTCGCCCTGGCGGTTTCGGCGACCGCGTGCGCGATCACCGTCGCGGTCGCGGCGACGATGCTCACCTGGCTTCTTCGCTCGCGGCAGCAGCTGGTGCCGCGCGAAGCCGTCAGCTGGGCTGCCGTCCTCGAAATCCTCGGCTCGTGCATGACGATCGGGCTCACGGCGTCCGCGCTGAGCGGATGGCCGTTCGCCGCGGCCACGGTGCTCGTGACCGGAGCGGTGCTCTACATGGTGCTCGAGACGGCGCGCAGGCGTGCCGACGACCGGTGGCTGCTCGATGCGGGGCTCGACGAGATCGCCGCCGCTCGGCGGCAGGCCGGCCTCGCTCCGTACGCGGCCGAGGCAGCCGACCGGCGCGCTACGCCAGCCCCGCCCGCTCGGTGAGCACCTCGCGGAGCACCTCGCGCGTGAGGTCGAGCCCGCGGTGCACCTCCTCGAAGCTCGTCGACAGCGGCGAGAGGCCGATGCGCAGGCCACCCGGGTCGCGGTAGTCGGGAATGACGTCGCGCTGCCACAGCCGCGCCGTGACCTCGCGCATCGCATCGTGGTGCAGCGTGACGTGGCCGCCGCGCTCCTCGGCGTCGGCGGGGGAGGCGAGCGTCACGCCGAGCGGCGCGAGCCACTCGTCGGCGAGGGCGATCGCGAACTCGGTGAGCGCGATCGACTTCGCGCGCAGCGCAGGCATCCCCGCCTCTTCGATCATCGCGAGGGTCTCCTCCATGGCGAGCATTCCCACGATCGGCGCGGTGCCGCTCGTGAAGCGTCGGATGTCGGGCACGGGCTCGTACGACGGCCCCATCATGAACATGTCGGTGTTGCCCCACCAGCCCTGGATCGGCTGCTCGAGCACGCCCTGCAGGTCGTCGCGCACGTAGGCGAACGCTGGCGACCCGGGCCCCCCGTTGAGGTACTTGTACGTGCACCCGACGGCGAGGTCGAAGCCCCACGCATCGGCCTTCACGGGGACCGATCCGGCCGAGTGGCAGAGGTCCCAGAGGATGAGCGCACCCGCGTCGTGCGCGATGCGGGTGAGTTCGGGGGCGTCGGCGAGATAGGCCGAGCGGTACGCGACGTGCGACACGACGACGAGCGCCGTCTCAGGCCCGACGGCCTCGGCGAGCTGCTCGGGGGTGACGCCCGACGACGTGTCGACGTCGATCCAGCGCAGTCGCATGCCACGCTCGCGGGCGATGCCGTCGACGATGTAGCGGTCGGTCGGGAAGTTGTCGGTGTCGATCACGATCTCGCGCCGGTGGGGGTCGCGAGCGAGCTGCGCGTCGACGGCGGCGCGCGCGAGCTTGTAGAGCAGCACCGTCGTCGAGTCGCCGATGACGGTCTGGCCGGCCTTCGCTTCGATGACGGCGCGGCCGACGCGGTCGCCGATCTCGGTCGGCAGCTGCAGCCACGCCTCGTCCCATCCGCGGATGAGGCGTCCGCCCCAGTCCTCGCGGAGGAACCGCTCGACCCGCTCGACCGCCGACACGGGCGGACGGCCGAGCGAGTTGCCGTCGAAGTAGACGAGGTCCGTGTCGGCTCCGACGAATCGCTTGCGGTAGTGGGCGAGCCCGTCGGCGCGGTCCATGCGGCGGGCGAAGGCGAGGTTCGGGTCGAGGGTCACAACAACTCCAGGTCGTCGGCGGGCACGACGCGCGCGGTCGCGAGCCGGTCGGGCAGGGGGGTGGGGGAGGTGCCGGGCACGGCCGGATCGGCGCCCGCGACGAACGTCGCGATGCCGCCGAGGCCCCAGTCGCCGCGTTCGGCGCGCGGCCAGGGGTCGGCGAGCGCCTGCACGAGATCGGTTGCCTCGAGCCCGGCCCGCTCGAGCAGTGCGAGCTCGACGGCGTTCACCCCCACGGGCAGCTCGCCGTTGCCGAGATCGGTGCCGTAGAGCACTCGGCCTCCGGCCGCATGGAAGCGGGCCAGGTTGTCGATCGCGCAGTCGAGTTCGGGGGAGTCGCCGAAGTCGCGCGCGTGGATGGCGAGCGTCGAGATCCACGCCTGCCGGGCGGCGGCGCGCGCGATGAGCTCGTCGTCGAGCCGCTCGGTCCACGGCGTGTGCACGAGGGCGTCGACGCCCGCCTCGATCGCGAGGCTCGCAGTTCCGGCGCCCTCGGCGTGCACGGCGACCGGCAGGCTCCGCGCGTGCGCGGCGGTCACGACCGCTTCGAGCGTGGCTCGGTCGAACACCGGGCCCGCATCGGCGTTGAGCACGACCTTGACCACGGATGCCCCGAACGCGCGCTGCTCGTCGACGGCGGCCTCGATCGAGTCGGGCAGTGCCGTGTGGTCGCGGCGGTCGCCGTCGCCGCCCTCGACCGCGGCGAGCTCTCGCACGCTGCCCTCGGGCCGCCACGGCCGATCGGAGGGGTACCCGCCGACGGCGGTCAGGAAGGCGCCGGCGAACGCCACGGCCGGCAGCCCGTCGCGCGCGGCGCGCGCTGCGACGACCGAGGGACTCGCGCCGAGGTCCACGACAGCCGCGATGCCGAGGGCGACGATCGGGTCGGGGTCGACGAGCTCGACGTGCACGTGGTGGTCGATGAACGGCGGCAGCACGACGCCGACCTCTCCCGCGTGCGCCCCGTTGAGCGAGCGCCGGGCGGCCCGCCCGAGCGGTTCGTGCACGTCGCCCATGATCAACCCGGGATCTCGGTTCGCACCGCGTAGAGCTCGGGGAAGAACGTGAGCTCGAGCGCGCGCTTGAGGAACGGGGCGCCGCTCGAACCGCCCGTGCCGGTCTTCGAGCCGATGATGCGCTCGACGGTCTTGAGGTGACGGAACCGCCAGAGCTGGAAGTTGTCCTCAAGGTCGACGAGCTCCTCGCAGGTCTCGTAGGCCGACCAGTGCTCGTCGGTGTCGCCGTAGATCTGCGCGAACACGGGGACGAGCTCGGGGGTGAAGGTCCAGGCGAGGGTCACGTCGCGCTCGAGCACCTCGGTCGGGATCGGGTAGCCGGCCCGGGCGAGCAGGCGGAGGAACTCGTCGTACAGGCTCGGCGACTCGAGCGCATGGCGCAGCAGGGCGGTGGCCGAGGCATCCGACTCGAAGATCTGCAGCATCTTCGCGTTCTTGTTGCCGAGCACGAACTCGACCGCGCGGTACTGGTACGACTGGAACCCGCTCGCGTTGCCGAGCACGCCGCGGAACTGCGCGTACTCGGTCGGGGTGAGCGTCGCGAGCACCGACCACTGCTCGGTGAGGGTCTTCTGGATGTGCTTGACGCGGGCGATGCACTTGAGCGCCCGGCCGAGCTCGTCGGCGCGCAGCAGGTCGCGCGCGGTCTCGAGCTCGTGCAGCACGAGCTTCAGCCACAGCTCGGTGGTCTGGTGCTGGATGATGAACAGCAGCTCGTCGTGGTGCTCGGGACGCGAGATCGGGCGCTGCGCGCTGAGCAGCGTCGGCAGGTCGAGGTAGCCGCCGTAGCTCATGCGGTCGCTGAAGTCGGTGACGACCGTCGCCTCGATGGTTCGGGTGTTCGCCGCGACGCCGTCGCTCACGCCTTCGCCCGCGCTGGCTGACTCAGTACTCACCCGTCAAGCCTAAGCGCGACGGTCGGTCGAGTAGCGCTGAGCCGCCACCAGGTCGGTCGAGGAGCGACGAAGGAGCGTATCGAGACCACCGCTCCGACCCCGAACCGACGCGACGGGCGCTCGCCGTAATCTCCCGGCTCGCCCGCCGCGCGGTCGTCCTCCACTCCCCCGTGAAGGTCGGTCGTCTCGTTCTTCGGGTAAACGGAGACGGCTCTCCGAATCATACGTGAAGAACCGCGTACAGTGAAGCGATGACCTCCTCGGCTTCGTCGCGCCGGGACGCACGGCGCAATCACGAACGTCTGCTCGCCGAAGCACGGCGGCTCTTCGCCGAGCGGGGCATCGACGCGCCGCTCGACGAGCTCGCGACGCGCGCGGGAGTCGGGGCGGGCACCGTCTACCGACACTTCCCCAATCGCGACGCACTCGTCCGCGAGCTCTACGACAACGCCGTCGCAGAGCTGCACGACCTCGCCCCCGAGATCCTCGGTGCCGAGACCGGCTGGCGATCGGTCGAGCTCTATGTCGAGCGCCTCGGCGCCTGGGTCGCGGACTCGCCGTTCCTGCCCGCCGTCATGCGACGGGTCGCCGAGCTCGACCCGTCGCATCGCCCGGGCATCGAGTTCGAGCCGCTCGTCAACGGCATGATCGAGCGCGCCCAGGCCGAGGGCGCCCTGCGCGCCGACGTCACGGCCGTCGACCTCAGCATCCTCGTCGACATGCTCGGCTCGCTCGGCCAGTACGGCGGCGAGTACCTGCCGTTCTGGCGGCGTCAGCTCACGATCATCCTCGACGGGCTGCGGGCGCGACCGGGCACGACCCCGATGCCCGTGCCGGGCCAGGCGTTCGACGCCTTCCACGACATGTCCCACGCGAAGGGCCCGAAGCCGCGTCCGTCGGTCGAGTAGCGCCCGGCCGGCCCACCGTCGGTCGAGGAGCGCCCGAAGGAGGGCGCGTATCGAGACCACGCCCCGAGCGGCCTGAACCCGACCCCGAGCGACCTCGGCCTCGTCGGCCTCAGCCCGCGAGCCCGACCCCGTCACCCACGCGGATCACCGCGGGCGCCACCACGTCGGCGTACACCGCGAGCGACATCTCGCGCTCCTTCGTGAGCGGCTTCAGCAGTCGCCCCTCCGCCGTCGTGCCGTCCTGCGCGACATCCACGGTTCGGCACCGCTCGATGCGTTCGACGACCCGCAGCCGGGCGTCGCCGACGGTGATCTCCCGCCCGAGCCAGCCCTCCTCGACGAACGGCTCGTCGGTCTCCACGACGAGGTTGACGCGCAGCCGTCGCGGGTCGGAGTCGATGCCGAAGCGCTCGGCGCACCACGCGAGCGAGGCGGTGCCGACGATCGAGATCTGCCCGCCGTCCTGCATGGGGATGTCGCGCTCGGGCAGCGCTCGGACGCTCGCGCCCATGCGCTCGGACAGGTCGGCGTCGAGCTCCTCCTCGCCGACGAGCCACAGGCCGTGGTCGCCCCGCTGCACCTGCACCGAGCCGTCCGCCGTCGTCGAAGCCGCGTACTCGAAGACCGCGTCGCGCCGGCGGAAGCGTCGCGTGTTCTTGCCCGACGCGAACTTGCCGTCGACGTCGACGACGGCGAAACCGCGATCGCCGACGAGTCCGCGCGCGTCGAGCGCCACCTGGGTGAGGGCCTCGCCGCCCATCGCCTTGACGGGGTATCGGCGGATCGATCGGAGCGGGTAGGTCATCGGGTCAGCCTATCCGCGGGACCCGATCATCCCGCCGCGCGCACCTCGACGAGGTTGGCCCACGGGTCGTCGAACGCGAGCGTCCGGCCGTCGTCGCGCGTGCCGACCCGGTAGTGGGCCATGCGCTCGCCGAGTTCGCCGAGGTCGTCGGCGGTGGGCACGACGATCTCGACCTTGCCGAGGCCGAGGGCGAGCCCGCGGCGGCCGGCGCCGCGACTGTTCCACGTGTTCATCGCCATGTGGTGGTGGTACCCGCCGGCCGACACGAAGAGCGCCTGGTCGCCCATCTCGGCGGTCGTCTCGAAGCCCAGCCGGTCGACGTAGAACTCGCGTGCGCTCGCGACGTCGCCGACCGAGAGGTGCACGTGGCCGACGACGGCGTCGCCCAGCCGGTCGCCCGAGGCGACGGCGGCCGTGCCGGTCTCGCCGAGGTGGTCGCGCAGGTAGCCGTTCGGGTCGAGGTAGATGGTCGCCATCTCGACGGTGCCGTGCACCCAGCTCCAGGTCGAGCGGTCGCGGTCGAAGTACAGCTCGACGCCGTTGCCCTCGGGGTCGGTGAAGTAGAAGGCCTCGCTCACGAGGTGGTCGGCGCTGCCGGTGAAGGTGCCGGGGTAGCGAGTCGCGACCGAGGCGATCGCCGTCGCGAGCGCTTCACGCGCGTCGAAGAGGATCGCGGTGTGGAAGAGCCCGGCGTCGCGCGGCGACGCGTGCTTCAGCTCGGGCGCGTGCTGCAGGATCACGATCGGCGTCGCGCCGCGGCCGAGCACGGCGACGGGGCCGTCGTGGCTGAGCAGCTCGAGGGTGACGCCGTCGCGGTAGTAGCGGATCATGTCGTCGAGGTCGGCGACGCGCAGCGTCACCGCACCCATGCCGGTGTCGGCCGCGAGGAGTCCGGCGCCTTCGGGCGCCCCATTGGTTGTAAGCACAACTAATACTAACGGATGTCGCGGCGAATCCATTCCGGATCGGCAGAATCGCGGCATCCCCCGACTGGTATCATCGTGGTATCACCGGAGGTGATCTCATGGCCCTCACGCTGCGCCTCTCCGAAGAGGACGACCGACTGCTCACCGAGCTTGCCGCACGCGAGCACCGCTCGAAGAACGACGTCGTGCTCGCCGCGATCCGCGATCGCGCCGAGCGCGCGGCGAAGGCCGAGCGCACCCGCGCCGCATTCGCCCGCATCGAGGCACGCGACGCCGACGCGCTCGACCTGCTGTCGCAGTGACCGAGTACGTCGAGCCGGCCGACGTCGAGGAGTGGCTCGCATCGCGCGGCTTCCACGTGCGCGATCGCGGGTTGCTGCTGTCGGCGCTCGCCGCACCGATGCCGGTCTTCGGCGAAGAGGTGCATCCCGGCCTGCATGAGAAGGCCGCGGTGCTGCTCATCGGGCTGAGTCGCAACCATCCGCTGTTCGACGGCAACAAGCGTCTCTCGTGGCTCGTGACTGCCGTCTTCTACGAACTCAACGGGTTCGACCTCGTCGAGCCGGAGCCCCGGGCGATCGACCGTTTCGTGCGCGCGGTGGCGGCCGGCGCGGTCGGGCGCGACGAGGCGATCGCCTGGCTCGAGGCGCGCGCGGCGCCGTTCGACTGAACTGCACCGGCGTTCGGGTCGTCGGTCGAGGGGGCGCCACGCTGCCATCAGTGCACTATCATGCACTCATGGATGCCGAGACGGAGACGCTCGCGCTCGCGATCGGGCGCAGGGTGCGCGACGAGCGACAGGCGCGCGATTGGACCCTCGACCGACTCGCAGCCGAGGCCGGCGTCAGCCGGCGCATGATCGTCAACGTCGAGCAGGGTGCCGTGAACCCGAGCGTCGGCACGCTGCTGCGACTCAGCGACGCCCTGGGCATCGGACTGCCCGCCCTCGTCGAGCCGCGGGCCGTGGCATCCGACCTCGTCAAGGTGACCCGCCACGGCGCGGGCGCCGCGCTCTGGAGCGGTGAACGTGGCGGCCGTGGCGTGCTCGTCGCGGGCACCGAGACCCCCGACGTCGTCGAGCTCTGGGACTGGACGCTCGAACCCGGCGAACGGCACGCGAGCGAAGCGCACTCGACCGGCACGCGCGAACTCCTGCAGGTGCTCGACGGCGAACTCGTCATCGAGGTGGGCGACGCGACCCACGCGCTCGCCGTCGGCGACGCGCTGACCTTCCCCGGCGACGTCGACCACGCCTACGCCAACACCGCCGACCGGCCCGCGCGATTCTCGCTCGCGGTGTTCGAACCCGGCGTCGGCACGACCCATCGCGAGGCGGGATCGTGAGCCGCGCGAGCGAGCGGGTGCCGCCGTGGACGATGGCGGTCGCCGCGATGCTCATGATCCAGGCGACGAACGCGCTCTCGGTGCCGCTCATCGAGCAGCTCGGCGCAGCCGGCACCGCGTGGCTGCGGCTCGCGTTCGGCGCGCTCTTCTTCATCGTCATCGCGCGGCCGCCGCTGCGCCGCGTCCGCCGCGTCGACGTGCTGCCCCTCGTCGGCCTCGGCGTCGCGACCGGCGTCATGATGGTCGCGTTCCTGTCGGCGGTCGACCGCATTCCGCTCGGCACGGCCGTGGCCATCGAGTTCCTCGGGCCGCTCACCGTCGCGGCGATCCGCAGCCACAGCCGCCGCATGCTCGTCTGGCCCGTGCTCGCGCTCGCCGGCGTCATCCTGCTCACCGAGCCCTGGCACCGGCAGGTCGACCTCGTCGGGGTCGGCTTCGCCGCCCTCGCAGGCACCGGCTGGGGCGTCTACATCCTGCTCACGCAGAAGGTCGGCGACCGCTTCTCGGGCGTGAGCGGCCTCTCGATCACGATCCCGATCGCCGCGGTGGTGACGGCCTTCGTCGGCGTACCGCAGGTGGCCGGCCACTTCGAGTGGTGGGTGCTGCTCGTCGCCGCCGGCCTCGCGCTGCTCTCGCCCGTCATCCCGTTCGGGCTCGAGATGCTGGCCCTGCGCCGCATGACGCACACCGCGTTCGGCACGCTCATGGCGCTCGAGCCCGCCTTCGGCGTCGTGCTCGGACTCGTCGTGCTGCACCAGATCCCGTCGTTGGCGCAGGTCGCGGGCATCGTGCTCGTCGTGCTCGCCGGGGCGGGAGCGCAGCGCGGAGGCATCCGCAACCGACCGACCGGCGACCCCGATCCCGCACCCCTGGAGGAACGAGTATGAGCACGACACCCGCCTGCAGTTCGACGTTCATCTTCGAGATCGGCGAACTGGATGACGCGTTCCATCGCCTCAACGACGAGATCGCCGAGCGGGCCCGGCGCATTCCGGGCTTCCTCGGCGAGGAGGAGTGGCACAACGAGGCGACCGGGCTGCACGCCGAGGTGTACTACTGGTCGAGCATGGAGGCGCTGCGCGAGCTCGTCGGCATGGACGCCCACCGCATCGCCAAGGGGCGCAACGGCGAGTGGCTCGGCGAGTACCGCGTCGTGATCTCCGAGGTGCAGACGGTCTACGGCAACCCGGCGCTCGGCCTCGCGCACGTGCCGGCGGAGGCGTAGTCGCATGGCCGGCGCAGGCATATTCACCGGACTCAGCGCGTTTCCGCTCACGCCGTTCTCCGACGACGCCGTCGACGAGCGCGCGTTCGCCGGGCTCGTCGGGCGGCTCGCTTCCGCGGGTGTCGACACGATCACCGCGCTCGGCTCGACCGGGTCGTACGCGTATCTCTCGACCGACGAGCGCGCCCGGGTGGCACGGCTCGCGGTCGAGCACGCGGGCGAGACGCCGGTCGTCGTCGGCGTGGGCGCGTTGCGCACCCGCGACGTGCTCGCGAACGTGCGCAATGCCGAGGCGGCGGGGGCCAGGGGAGTGCTGCTCGCCCCGATGACGTACCAGCCGCTCACGCACGACGACGTCGTCGAGCTGTTCCGTGAGGTCGTGTCGAGCACCGAGCTGCCGGTCATCGTCTACGACAACCCCGCCACGACGCACTTCGCCTTCACGAGCGAGCTCTACGCGCGGCTCGCCGAGCTGCCGGGCGTCGCATCGATCAAGATCCCGGGCATGCCGCTCGATGAGGCGGCGATGCGCGAGCGGGTCGCCGCGATCCGCGCGGTCGTGCCCGAGCACGTGACGATCGGCATCTCGGGCGATGCGTTCGCGGCGACCGGGCTGAACGCCGGTTGCGACGTCTGGTACTCGGTCATCGGCGGCACGCTGCCCGAGCTGGCGCTTCGCATCACGCGCGCGGCGCAGGCCGGGCGGGTCTCCGACGCGTACGCGGAATCGGCCCGGCTCGATCCGCTGTGGAAGCTGTTCGCCGAGCTCGGCGGAAGCCTGCGCGTCGTCGCCGCGATCGCCGAACAGCTCGGGCTCGCGCCCGCCCGGTGCCTGCCGCGGCCGATCCTCGGCCTCGACGAGGGGCAGCGGGCGCGGGTCGCCGAGGTCGTCGCGGAGCTGGGGCTCGCCGCCCCGGTCGCCGGCGACCTCACAGAACTGTAGGAACTTCTGAGACCACGTCCGCGCGTCGAGTCGCGACACGCCGTCGGCGGGTCAGAAGTTCCCACCGTCGAGTCAGCGGCCCGCGCTGGGGGCTCGAGTCGGCCGCTGCGCGGCGGCGCTCGTCATCCAGCGCTCGGCTGGCTGAAGCGCAGCATGTTGCCCGCAGGGTCGCGGAAGGCGCAGTCGCGCACGCCGTAGAACTGGTCCATCGGCTCCTGCAGCACCTCGGCGCCCGCGGCGCGGATCGACTCGAACGTCGCGTCGACGTCGGGCGTCGTGAAGTTCACGCCGCGCAGCAGGCCCTTGGCGAGCAGTTGCGCCGCGGCATCCTTGTCGGACTGGGTCGCGTTCGGGTCGGCGATCGGCGGTTCGAGCACGATGTTGACGTCGGGCTGCGACGGCGAGCCGACCGTGACCCATCGCATGCCCTCGTAGGCGATGTCGTTGCGCACCTCGAGGCCGAGCACGTCGCGGTAGAAGGGGATCGCGGTGTCGTGGTCGTCGACCGCGATGAAGCACTGGGAGAGTGAGATGTCCATGACCTCGACGCTACCGAGGCGAGGTCTTGCCCGCTTCTCCATTCCTGACGGGGCGGGTCTGGATCTTCACGATGCACGCCGGAATCGGCGCCGCGACGTCGTGCGACCGGGCCCGGTAGGCGCTCGGGCTCTCGCCGACGAGCTCGGTGAACCGCGAGCTGAACGAACCGAGCGAGGTACAGCCGACCGCGAAGCACACCTCGGTCACGCTGAGGTCGCCGCGGCGCAGCAGCGCCTTGGCCCGCTCGATGCGCCGCGTCATGAGGTAGCTGTACGGGGTCTCGCCGTACGCCTCGCGGAAGCTGCGCGAGAAGTGCCCCGCCGACATGAGGGCGACCCTCGCGAGGGCCTCCACGTCGAGCGGCTGCTCGTAGTCGCGGTCCATCGTGTCGCGGGCGCGGCGCAGGCGGCGCAGGTCGTCGAGGTTCATCGGGTGGGGGTCACCTCCTCGTGTCCATCGCGCGGGTCTCGATTCGCTTCGTTCCTCGACCACCGGGTTCCGAGCGCCCGCTCGTCAACCCTCGATCGGCAGCCGCAGCCGGTCGAGCAGCTCGCGATATCGCGCGGCGGTCTGTGCGACGACCTCGTCGGGCAGCACCGGCGGGCGGCCCTGCTGGTCCCAGTTCGCGGCGAGCCAGTCGCGCACGATCTGCTTGTCGAAGCTCGCCATGCGCTCGGCCGGGGTCGTGCCGGCGGCGTAGGCCGCGGCATCCCAGTACCGGCTCGAATCGCTCGTGAGCACCTCGTCGGCGAGCGTCACGATGCCCGTCGCGCGGTCGGCGCCGAACTCGAACTTCGTGTCGGCGAGGATGAGCCCGCGCTCTTCGGCGATGGTCGAGGCGCGTGCGAACACCTCGAGCGAGAGCTCGCGCAGCTGCGCGGCGACGACCTCGCCGACGAGCTCGATCGTGCGCTCGTACGAGATGTTCTCGTCGTGCGCGCCGAGCGGCGCCTTCCATGCGGGCGTGTAGATCGGCTCGGGCAGGCGGTCGCCGTCGGCGAGGCCCTCGGGCAGCTCGATGCCGCCGATCGCACCGGTCGCGACGTACTCCTTGTAGCCGCTGCCCGTGAGGTACCCGCGCACGACGCACTCGATCGGGAACATGTCGAGCGTGCGGCACAGCGTCGCCCGGTCGGCGACCTCGGCCGGCACCTCGGGGAGCTCGAGCACCTCGAGCCGGTCGTCGAGCGGGTGCGCGAGGTGGTTCGGCACCTGTGGAAGCTCGTCGAACCACCAGTGCGTGAGCGCCGTGAGCATGGCGCCCTTGCCCGGGATCGCCGGCTCGAGCAGGTGGTCGAACGCGCTCACGCGGTCGCTCGCGACGACGAGCACGACGGGCGAGGTCGCGAGCGGGTCGCCCGTCCAGCTGTCGTCGTCGGTCATCAGCTTCGTCGGCACGTACAGGTCGCGCACCTTGCCCGAGTAGACGTGGGTCCAGCCGGGCAGTTCACCGGTGTCGGTCATGCTGATCTCCTCGCTTCGGGCCGCTTCGCCGCTCACTCCGCGACGCGCGCCGCGATGTCGGTGCGGTACTGGCCGCCGTCGAGCCGCACCTGGCCGAGGGCCTCGTAGGCGCGTCGGCGGGCGTCGGCGAAGCCGTCGCCGAGGGCGACCACGTTGAGCACGCGGCCGCCGGTCGCGATGAGCGGCGCGTCGTCGCCCGGCTGCGCGTCGTCGGGCAGGGCGCCCACCGCGGTCGCGGCGTGGGCGAGGTGCACGCCGGGCACGGATGCCGCGGCGTCGAGCCCCTCGATGACCCGGCCCGTCTCGGGTGACTCGGGGTAGCCCTCGCTCGCGAGCACGACCGTGACGGCGGCCCGGTCGCTGAACACCGGCCGGTCGAGCCCGCCCAGCCCACCCGTGGCGGCCGCGAGCAGCAGGCCCGACAGCGGGGTCTCGAGGCGGGGCAGCACGACCTGGGTCTCGGGGTCGCCGAAGCGGGCGTTGAACTCGATCACGCGGATCCCGCGGGAGGTGAGGATGAGTCCCGCGTAGAGCAGGCCGATGAACGGCGTCTCCTCCGACGCGAGCCGGCGCACCGTCGGCAGCGCGATGGTCTCGATGACCTCGTCGACGAATGCCTGCTCGCTGCCGAACCGACCGCCTCGACCGTCGACCGCGTCGGCGAGCCAGGGCAGCGGGGAGTAGGCGCCCATGCCGCCCGTGTTCGGGCCCTGGTCGCCGTCGCGCAGGCGCTTGTAGTCCTGGGCGGGTGAGAGCGGCAGCACGTGCTCGCCGTCGGAGAGGAGGAAGAGCGAGACCTCCTGGCCGTCGAGGAACTCCTCGACGAGCACGGGGCCCTGCTGCAGGTAGTGGGCGGCGTGCGCGAGCGCGGCGTCGCGGTCTTCGGTGACGAGCACGCCCTTGCCGGCGGCGAGGCCGTCGGCCTTCACGACGTGCGGCGCACCGAACTCGTCGAGCGTCGCGGCGACCTCGTCGATGGTGGTGGCGAGCGTCGCGCGGCCGGTCGGGACGCCAGCGGCGTCCATGATGCGCTTCGCGAAGGTCTTCGAGCCCTCGAGTGCTGCCGCCTGCCTGCCCGGCCCGAACACCGGGATGCCGCGGGCGCGGAGCGCGTCGGCGACGCCGGCGACGAGGGGCGCCTCGGGGCCGACGACGACGAGGTCGATGCCGTTGTCGGCGGCGTACCCGGTGACGAGATCGGCGTCGGTCGCGTCGATGCCGACGGTCGTCACGCTGCCGCGGGCCGACGAGGTCGGCGATGCCGCGATGCCGGCGTTGCCGGGAGCGGCGATGATCTCGTGGCCGGCCTCCTCATCGAGGAGCGCGAGGATGATGGCGTGCTCGCGCGCGCCCGAGCCGAGGACGAGGATTCTCACCGGATCAGGCTACCGCTTCGGGCCGTCGCCCTCCGCTTCGACGGCGGCGGCCGCGAACGCGCGCCGGTGCGAGAATGTCCGGATGAGCTCAGACCCGGCCGCTCCCGGCGACGCACCGACCGACGCCGGCCCCGCGGCCGCGCGCGAGCCCGCAGCATCCGGCCGGCGCCTGTTCTGGTGGGTGATCGCCATCGCCGTCGTCGTCGTGGTCGTCGATCAGGCCAGCAAGTGGTGGGCCGTCGCCGAACTCGGCGACGGCACCGCCGTTCCCGTGATCGGCGATCTCATCCGCTTCGTGCTCGTGTACAACCCGGGCGCCGCGTTCTCGATCGGCACCGAGCACACGTGGATCTTCGCGATCCTCGCGGGCGTCGGCGCCGTCGCCGTCGCGTGGTACGCGTGGCGGGTGCGCTCGGTCGGCTGGACGATCGCGCTCGGGCTGCTGCTCGGCGGCGCCGTGACGCACCTCGGCGATCGACTGTTCCGGGAGCCCGGATTCGGCCGGGGCCACGTCGTCGACTTCATCGGGTACGGCGACTGGTTCATCGGCAACGTCGCCGACATCGCGATCTTCGCCGGCGCGGTGATGATCCTCGTCCTCACGCTCATGGGCGTCTCGCCCAAGGGCGGGCGCACGCGCGACGCCTGACGCGCGCAGGCACGTCGCCCGTCGGTGGCAGAATCGCCCACATGGCACGAGCGAGGATCGGCGACGAGATCGGGCGGGCGGCGGTCGCGACGATCGTCGCGATCGCGGCACGGCACGAGGGGGATGTCGCGGCCGCGACGTCCTCGGTCGACCGTGCGACGCTCGCCCTCGCGGTGCGGTACTCGCTGCAGCTGCTCGCCGAGCAGGCGCCGGGCGGCACGCTCGAGGTGCGGGTGCCGCCGTTCGCGGCCGTGCAGTGCGTCGAGGGGCCGAAGCACACCCGCGGCACGCCGCCCAACGTGATCGAGACCGACGCCGCGACCTGGCTCGCCCTCGCGACGGGCGCGCGGTCGTGGGCCGACGCCCGAACGTCGGGCACGGTGCACGCCTCCGGACAGCGCGCCGACCTCGAGGGGCTGCTGCCGGTCGTCTGAGCGCGAGCGGCGCTCCCCGGCCGCCGGTGCGCGACAATGGAAGGGTGAGCGACACCCACGAACGGCCCGAACCGCAGTACGAGACCGAGGCGACCCGCGACGAGGTCGTGGTCCGGCGGTCTCCGCGCTACGGGGTGTGGATGCTCGCAGGCGCGGTCGTCGGTGCGATCGTCGCGTTCGTGCTCTCGTTCGCCTTCGCGCCGACGGAGGCGCAGATCGCCGAGCGCGTGCAAGAGGACTTCACGTACGACCAGGGCCAGGTGTTCGGCTTCCTGCTGCTCGGCGGCGTCGCCGTCGGCGTCGCCCTCGGCGCCCTCGTCGCCCTCGTCGTCGATCGCGCCATGTCGCGCCGCGTCACGCACGCCGTCGCCGAGCACGACGAGACGCACCGCGTCGACGGCTGAGACGCCTCCCGACACCCGTCGATCGGGTTCCCCGTCGGCTCGGGTCCCTGCGGCATGGCATCGACGTCGCCGCGCGGCATCCAGTCGTCGTTCGGCCGACCCGCCGGCGCACGCGCGTGGCGACTCCGACACCGAGTCGGCTCGCGATTCAGTGTCGGAGGAGTCGGAGCGGAGGCGTCGGCTCGTCGCGCCGCTCAGCTGAGCTGCGTGCGCTCCACCCAGCCGAGGTACTCCTCGGTGACCGTGCCGGTGACGTACTCGCCCGTGAAGCACGAGAGGTCGAGCCGGTCGATCGAGGTGCCCTCGGTGATCGCCGCCTGCAGGTCGGCGACCTCCTGGTAGATCATGTGGTCGGCGCCGAGCTCGGCCGCGATCTCGGGGATCTTGCGCCCGTGGGCGATGAGCTCCTGCCGGCTCGGCATGTTGATGCCGTACACGTGCGGGTAGCGCACGGGCGGGGCGGCCGAGGCGAACGTCACCTTGTTGGCGCCGGCGTCGCGGGCCATCTGCACGATCTGCTGCGACGTGGTGCCCCGCACGATCGAGTCGTCGACGATGAGGATGTTCTTGCCGCGGAACTCGGTACCCATGGCGTTGAGCTTCTGGCGCACCGATCGCTTGCGCTCGGACTGGCCGGGCATGATGAAGGTGCGGCCGACGTAGCGGTTCTTGTAGAAGCCCTCGCGGTACTCGATGCCGAGCTTCTGGGCGACCTGCATCGCCGACGGGCGCGACGAGTCGGGGATGGGCATGACGACGTCGACGTCGCCGAGCGGCATGTGCGTCGCCACGGTGTCGGCGAGGCGGTCGCCCATGCGCAGGCGCGACTCGTAGACCGAGATGCCGTTCATGACCGAGTCGGGTCGGGCGAGGTAGACGTACTCGAACGAGCACGGCACGAGCACCGGGTTCTTCGCGCACTGGCGCGAGATCATCTCGCCGTCGAGGGTGATGAAGATCGCCTCGCCGGGCTCGACGTCGCGCACGATCTCGTAGTCGCCGTTCTCGAGCACGAGCGACTCGCTCGCCACGATCCACTCGTCGCGGCCGGACTCGGTGACGCGCTTGCCGAGGATGAGCGGGCGGATGCCGAACGGGTCGCGGAACGCGAGCAGGCCGTAACCGGCGATCATCGAGATCACCGCGTACGACCCCTCGACGCGCTCGTGCACCTGCGAGACCGCCTCGAACACCTGGTCGGGGTCGAGCTCGAGGCCCTTGATCTGGCCCTGCAGCTCGGTCGCGAGCACGTTGAGCAGCATCTCGGTGTCGCTCGTCGAGTTCACGTGGCGGCGGTCGATCGAGAACAGGTCGCTCGAGAGCTCGCGCGTGTTCGTGAGGTTGCCGTTGTGCACGAGGATGATGCCGTACGGCGCGTTCACGTAGAACGGCTGCGCCTCCTCTTCGCGCTCGGCGGCGCCCTTCGTCGTGTACCGCACGTGCCCGAGCCCCATGTTGCCGATGAGCGAGCGCATGTCGCGGGTGCGGAACGCCTCGCGCACCTGCCCGCGCGCCTTCGCCATGTGGAAGACGGGGCCGTCGGCGGTCGCGATGCCCGTCGAATCCTGGCCGCGGTGCTGCAGGAGCAGCAGGCTGTCGTAGATCTGCTGGTTGACGGGCTCGGTGGAGACGATGCCGACGATGCCGCACATGCGAGCGATGGCTCCTCGTGGGGGTGTGGTGAACGACCGGAACCGGCCTCGTCGATTCTCCCACACCGCGCGGGTGAGCCCGCCGAGTGCGGGGGGTTGCTCAGATGCGCAGCTTGGGGCGCCATCCGCGCGTCGAGACGGCGAGTTCGTTCCACGCGTTCACCGAGACGACGAGGGCGAGCAGCGCCGCGAGCTCGTCGTCGGTGAACGCGGTGGATGCCTCGTGCCAGACGTCGTCGGGCACGTGGGTCTCCGAGAGCCGGGTGACGGCGTCGACGAGCTCGAACGCCGCGCGCTCGCGCGCCGTGAAGAAGTTCGACTCGCGCCAGACGGCGACCGCGTAGAGGCGCTGCACGTGCTCGCCGGCCGTGGCCGCGTCGCGCGAGTGCAGGTCGACGCAGTACGAGCAGCCGTTGAGCTGCGAGGCGCGGAGGCGCACGAGTTCGCGCAGCCCCTTCTCGATGCCGGCGCGGTCGGCCTCGGCCTCGGCGGCGTCGTCGAGCGCGCTCACCGCCCGGACGAACGCGGGCGCGACCCCGTCGAGGTCGAGTCGCCGGGTCGGGGCGACGGGAGCGGTGGGCGGGGCGGTGTCGATGGTCGTCGTGGTCATGGGAGTCACGCTACGGATCGACCGCCGCGCTGGTAACGTCCAATGCCGTGGCACAGGATTGGGCCAATTCCGGATTGGATCTGCATCTCGAGGTCGACCCGCGGCGCAAGGCCGCGTCGCTCGAGGAGGCGTTGCGCGCTGCCGTGGTCGACGGCCGGCTCGCGCCGGGCATCCGGCTGCCGCCCAGCCGTGCCCTCGCGGCCGACCTCGGCCTCGCGCGCAACAGCGTGGCCGAGGTCTACGCCCGGCTCGTCGGCGAGGGGCGGCTCGAGGCGCGGGTCGGCTCGGGCACCTGGGTGCGCGGGGTGCCCGAGCCCGCACCGGGAGCGCGCGTCGACCGATCCACCCGGTTCGACCTCGACCTTCGCGGCGGGCTGCCGGACGCCTCGGGCTTCGGCCGGTCGGCGTGGGGTCGCGCCGTCGCACGGGCGCTGGCCGACGCGCCCGCAGCCGCCTTCGCCTACGGCGCGCCAGAAGGCGCGGCCGGGCTGCGCACGGCGCTCGCCGGGTACCTGGCGCGCACCCGCGGCGTCGTCGCCGGCGCCGACGGCCTCGTCGTCACCCACGGCTTCGGCGAACTGCTCTCGCTCGTGGCCCGGGCGATCGCCGCCCGCGGCGGACGGCGCATCGCGGTCGAGGCGTACGGGCACTCCTCGCACCGGGACGTGCTCGCCGCGGCGGGCCTCGAGCCCGTGCCGGTCCCGCTCGACGCCGACGGCATGGTCGTCGACCGGCTGGCCGCCACGGGCGTCGACGCCGTGCTCGTCACGCCCGCGCACCAGTTCCCCACCGGGGTTCCGCTCTCCGCGTCACGACGCACGACGCTCGCCGACTGGGCGCGCGACGCCGGCGCGATCGTGATCGAGGACGACTACGACGGCGAGTTCCGCTTCGACGGGCGGGCGATCGGCGCGTTCCAGGCGCTCGCCCCCGCGCAGACCGTCTACGGCGGAACCGCGAGCAAGGCGCTCGCGCCCGCGCTCGGCATCGGCTGGGGCGTCGTGCCGCCGACGCTGCGCGACGCGGTGCTCGAGCAACGACGGCTGAGCGGGGCTGCGACCGATGCGCTGTCGCAGCTCGCGCTCGCCGCGCTCATCTCGGCGGGCGACTACGACCGGGCCGTGCGCGGTGCGCGCCTGCGCTACCGGGCCCGCCGCGAGCGGCTCGAGCGGCTCATCGCCGACGGACTGCCCGGTGCCCGGGTGGCCGGGCTCGAGGCCGGCCTGCACTGCCTGCTCGAACTGCCGGGCGGTACCGCCGAGGCGGAGGTGGAGCGCGCGGCCTCGGCGATCGGCCTGCGCTACGGCGGGCTCGCCTCGTACGCCGCGGATGCCGCGACCGTCGCGTCGCGTCCGCCGACGATGGTGGTCGGGTACGGCGCCCCGCCCGAGCACCGGTTCGAGCGGGCGATCGCCGCGGTCATCGCGTCGGTCGAGCGGGCGCGACCGATGGCACCGACCGGCTGATCCGGGCGGTGCGCCGGCGCCGAGGCATCCGCGCGTGCTCGACCGATGACCGGGCTCAGTACTCCGAGGGCTTCGGAAGCACCGCCATCGTGCACCGCGAGATGCACACGAGCTTGCCGTCCTCCTGCGTGATGCGGATGTCCCACACCTGCGTCGTGCGGCCGCGGGTGATCGGGCGCGCCTCGCCGTAGACCCATCCCTCGGCGATCGGGCGCAGGTGGTTCGCGTTGATCTCCATGCCGACGCAGTAGAACTGCGCCGGGTCGACCGTGAAGGTCGCGCCCCAGCTCGCGAGGGTCTCGGCGAGGGCGACGGAGGCGCCGCCGTGCAGCACGCCCCCGGGCTGGCGCGTGCGGCCGTCGACGGGCATGCGGCCCTTCAGGGACTCGTCGGTGACCTCGGTCATCTCGATGCCGAGTGCGTGGATCGCGGTGCCGTCGCGGCGGGAGTTCGCCCACTCGAGGGAGGGCTCGCCGAACCAGATGCTCATGCGAGAGAGTCTGTCACGCCCGCCTACGCGAGTTCGGCGATGATCGGGTGGATCGCGTCGTCGAAGGCCGAGGCGTCCGACCGCAGCGAATCGGTGACGCCGACGGTCATCGCGCCGATCCACCAGACGCCGGTGCCCGACAGCGGCAGCACCTCGACGTTGAGCTCGAACGAGTGGGCGCGGCGCCCGACCTCGCGCTCGTGCTCGGCGATGGTGCCGGCGTACGCGCGGTACGAGTCGCCGCGGCGGGCCGCGGAGGCGTTGCGATACGCGTCGTGCGCCCACTCCGTCCATGCGCGGGCGGCCTCGGCGTGCGGGACGATCTCTCGCGCGAGGATCTCGGCGCCCTTCACCGGCAGGGCGACGTCGGTGTCGAACGCCTCGACGAGTTCGAGCGGCACGGGCGACGGATGCGCCTCGGGCTCGACGGTCATCGCCCACCACGCGCGCCACTGGCGCTCGAGCAGGTCGTGCTCGTCGATCTCGAGCCGTTCGCCGACGGGGCCGACGTCGCGCAGTCGCGGCAGTTCGACGGGGGAGGAGATCGCGAGCACCTCGCGCAGATAGAGCGCGAGCAGAACCGGGCGACTCGCATTCTCACGGATCACCCACGACGGTGCCGCCCCTGGCTGCATACCCCGAATTCTACGCTCGCGCACCCCAGTCGGCGGCAGCGACGCGGCCCGGTACCCTTGACGGGTGAGCGCGAACTCGTCCTACGCCGCTGCCGGAGTCGACACCGCAGCCGGCGACCTCGCCGTCGAACTCATGAAGGAGGCGGTCGCCAAGACCCACGGGCCCAACGTGCTCGGCGGGGTGGGCGGCTTCGCCGGCCTCTACGACCTCTCCTTCGCGAAGGACTTCGAGCGGCCGCTCCTCGCGACCTCGACCGACGGCGTCGGCACGAAGATCGCGATCGCGCAGGCGCTCGACAAGCACGACACGATCGGCCAGGACCTCGTGGGCATGGTCGTCGACGACATCGTCGTGGTCGGTGCGAAGCCGCTCTTCATGACCGACTACATCGCGTGCGGCAAGGTCGTGCCCGAGCGCATCGCCTCGATCGTGACGGGCATCGCCCGTGCCTGCGCCGAGACCGGCACCGCCCTCGTCGGCGGCGAGACCGCCGAGCACCCGGGCCTCATGGGCGCCGACGACTACGACGTCGCGGGCGCGGCGGTCGGCGTCGTCGAGGCCGACAAGGCGCTCGGCGCCGAGAAGGTGCAGTCGGGCGACGCGGTCATCGCGATCGCGTCGAGCGGCCTGCACTCCAACGGCTTCTCGCTCGTGCGCCACATCCTCGCCGGCCAGGGCGTCGCCTACGGGCACGCCTCGGCCGAGCTCGGCATGACGTGGGGCGAGGCGCTCCTCGAGCCGACCCGCCTCTACTCGGGCCAGCTCGTCGAGCTGCTCGCAGGCCCGCACGGCGACGCCGTGCACTCGCTCTCGCACGTCACGGGCGGCGGCATCGCCGCGAACCTCGCGCGCGTGCTGCCCCGCGGCTCGTTCGCCGAGGTCGACCGCTCGACCTGGTCGCCGGCGCCCGTGTTCCGCGTGCTCAACGAGCTCGCCGGCACGAGCCTCGAATCGACCGAGGGCACCTGGAACCTCGGCATCGGCTTCTTCGCCGTCGTCGAGCCCGGCGCCGCGGCATCCGTGATCGCCGAACTCGACCGCCTCGGCCTGCCGGCCTGGCAGGTCGGCACCGTGGGCCTCGGCGAGCCGCCGCAGGTCGCGGGCGCCGACCGCTGGGAGCAGGGCGCGAAGGGCGTCGACGGCGGCGCGGTGCGCCTCGTCGGCAGCTACGCGAGCTGAGCGACGGCGACCGCGGCGACATGCGCACGCCCGTCTCGATCGGCATCACGAGCCTCACCCCGCTCGAGACGGTGCGCGCGCTCGCGCCGCGCGTCGAGCGGCTCGGCTTCCACGCGCTGTGGATCAACGACCTGCCGGGCGGTGACTCGCTCGACGGTCTCCGGGCGGCGGCGTCGGTCACCGAGCGCATCGGCCTCGCGACCGGCGTGATCCCGCTCGACCGCCGGCCGGCCGGCACGCTCGTGCTCGGCGGCATCCCCGCAGACCGGCTCGTGCTCGGCGTCGGGTCCGGGCGCGCCGAGCGACCCCTCGCGCTCGTCGAGCAGGGGATCGCGGCGCTGCGCGACGCGACCGAGGCGGCGATCGTCGTCGGGGCGCTCGGCCCGCGCATGCGGCGGCTGGCCGCCGAGCGCGGAGACGGGGCGCTCTTCAACTGGCTCACCCCCGACGCCGCGGCCACGACGACCGCCGAGCTGCACGACGCCGGCGGAGCCCGCTCGGTGCGCGGCATCCTCTACACGCGCACGACGGTCGACGATGCCGCACGCCCCGCGCTCGAGCGCGAGGCCGCCGCGTACGAGGGCTTTCCGGCCTATGCGGCGAACTTCGCCCGGCTCGGCTTCCGCGCGATCGACGCGACGATCGGCGACCCCGACGCGCTCGCCGCGTACGAGGGCGCGCCCGACGAGCTCGTGCTGCGCGCGATCACGCCGTCGAACGCGCTCGACGAGCTCGAGCGCTTCGTCGAGACGACCGCCGCGTGGGTGCGCTCGGCGTGAGTCGCGCCGAGCGATCGCCCGTGCGGGCGGCTCAGTCGGCGAGGCCGTGCTCGAGCAGCCGCTCGAGCACGGAGCCGGGCGGCACCGCGTCGTACTTGTAGCTCAGTTTCTGCAGCGGAGACACGTCGAGGATCTGGCGCACGACTCCGGGTCGCCAGGGCTGCATCATCTCGAGCTGCAGCAGGTGCGCCGCCGTCGACGAGAGCGTGGGCACGGCGTCCCACTGCCCACGAGCCTCGGGCACGAGTACCTGCAGCACCTCGAAGACGCGGTGGTAGAGGAAGTAGTCGGGCAGGTCGTCGTTCGCCGCCCACCACGCGTCGAGGGCGAGGCGCTGCAGTGCGATGATCGGGGTCGCCGGATGCGAGGCGATGAACCAGTTGCCGATCTGCCGCCGCGTCCACCGCGGGAACACCGTGCCGGCGCGCAGGCACCGCCGCAGCTCGTCGTCGAGCGGACGATCGACCCAGGCCGTCGCGTCGACCCAGACCCCGCCGTGCTCGGCGAGCACGGCGGTGCGCACGTAGTCCGAGAAATGGGCGGGCCGGTCGTGCTCGAGGAGTGCGGCGACGCGGTCGGGAATCTCGACGAGGTCACGAGCGGAGTCGCCGTCGAGCACGCGCAGTGAGGGGTGCACCCGCCGCAACTGGGCGATGCACGCCCGCACGAGCGGCGGGGCGGTCTCGACCGGTGCGTTCCAGTAGGTGTACACCCGGTCGGTCGGCATGGCGATCCCCCCGTACGCGCGGGCGGCGCGACGCGCACGCCAGCGCGCCCACCTCGGCGGCGTCGCCGGCAGGCCGGCGGCACGGCGGAGGTCGGCGAGCTGGGCGCGAGCAGGCGCACGACCCGTGCGTACGCCGCGTAGGCGGCGGCGAGGTCGAGTGTGTCCTCGAACCGCTTCGAACGCTCGAGCTGCGCGCGCAGGCCCGCGACCACGCGATCGGTGCTGCGGTGGGCGGCGGCCATGCGTCGAGGGTATCGGTGCGCAAGCGCCGTCGTCGGTTCCTGCCGCAGGCGCACCGACGAACGGGAGCGCGCGCTCAGCAGGAGCGGCGGAGGTTCGCGGGGAGCGTGTCTTCGACGGAGCGACGATCAGGCGCGCTGTTCGCGCTGCTCGTCGTCGGCGTAGGTGTCGTCGTCAGCGTACGTGTCGTCGTCATCGTCGGCATACTCTGCCCACTTCGACGCCTCATCGCTGTACTCGTCATGCTGCGAGCCGGTGAGCTCGCGCTCAAGCGCGTTGTAGTCGGTGTTGGGGCTGAAGTACTTCAGCTCCCGAGCGACCTTGGTGTGCTTGGCTTTCTGACGGCCGCGCCCCATGCGTGACCCCCTTACGACATCTGGCCGGGTGGGATGGTCTTCACCCGGCGCTCCCTTGAGAAATTCGTCCAGCCGCCAGTTTAGCACCGCCGAAGACGCCGATCGCCGGTCGCCACAGCCTGCCGATCGCGCTCGGGCGACGTGCTGCGAGCACACAGCAAGACATGCTGAGATTGTCAGGTGACGACGAGCCCCGAACGCGTGAAGGTGGTCGTGATCGGTGCCGGCCAGGCCGGGCTCTCGGTCGCGTACTACCTGCGTCGATTCGAGCTCGTCGCCGGGCAGGACTTCGTGATGCTCGACCGCGCGCCCGGCCCCGGCGGCGCATGGCAGCACCGCTGGTCGTCGCTCAGGCTCGGCACCGCGCATCGCGTGAACGACCTGCCGGGCATGGCCGAACTCGGCCTCAGCTTCGACACGGCCGACCGGGCACTGCCCGCGAAGGACGTGGTCGCCGACTACTACGGCCGGTTCGAGCAGCACTTCGACCTGCAGGTGCGACGCCCGATGAACGTGCGCTCGGTGTCGAACGAGGGCGCCGACCTGCTCGTGCGCTACGAGGACCTCAGCCCCCAGCCCGTCGAGGAGCTCACGACGCGCGGCCTCTTCGGCCGACGCCGCAAGACGTTCTCGGCGCCCGCCACGCCCACCATGCCGCAGCACGCGCTCGCGACGCAGTTCCTCGTGAACGCGACCGGCACGTGGGGCTCGCCGTTCGTGCCGTTCTACCCGGGCATGGGCGAGTTCGAGGGACGCCACGTGCACACCTCCGACTTCACCGACGCCGAGGACTTCCGCGACCAGCACGTCGTCGTCGTCGGCGGCGGCACGAGCGCGATCGGCTTCATGCTCGAGCTCGAGGATGTCGCGGCCGGGCTCACCTGGGTCTCCCGGCGCCCGATCGACTGGATCGACCGGCAGGAGCTCGACCTCGAGGGCGCATCGGCCGCCGTCGCCATGCAGGACGAGGCTGCCCGCTCCGGGCGGGCGCTGCCCTCGATCGTGAGCGGAACGGGCGTGCCGAAGAGCCGCCGCATCGCCGCGGGGATCGAGCGCGGACTCCTCGTCGCGCGCCCGATGTTCGACCGCATCGAGGGCGACCGCGTCGTCTGGGACGGCGAGCAGCAGGGGTCGGCGCGCGCCGACGCGATCATCTGGGCCACGGGGTTCCGACCCGAGCTGCGGCACCTCGCGCCGCTCAAGCTGCGCGAGAAGGCCGGCGGAGTGACGGTCGGGCAGGGTGCGGCGTGGAGCGACCCGCGGGTGTTCCTCGCCGGCTACGGACCGCAGGCCTCGACGATCGGTGCCAGCCGGGCCGGGCGCATGATCGCCCGCCAGATCATGGCGATGCTGTAGCGAGGAGCGAGCCCTCGCTGCTCAACCGGCGGAACGGACGGCGAAGTCGTACGATTCGCGCACCAGGTCGGTCAGCATGTCGAGATCGACGACCGCGAGATCCTTGAGGTAGAGGCATCCCACCCCGGTGGTGTGCGGCCCGAGGCGCTCGAGCAGTTCGGAGTCCTCCGCGAACCCCGGCAGCAGGTACACCGTCGACGCAGCCTTGCGCGGTGAGAAGGCGGCCGCGGGCGTGACGCCCTCGCGACCGCTGTCGTACCGGTAGCGGTACTCGCCGAAGCCCACGATCGACGGGCCCCACATGTACGCCTCTTCGCCGGTCACGCGCTGCATGAGGGCGAGCAGGGTGTCGGCGTCGCGCCGGCGCACGCGATGCGTCACCGAGTCGAGGAACACCTCCACCGGGACATCCGTGCGACCGGTCGCCATGCCGTGAGCCTACCGCCCGCGCTTGCCCGTCGTCTCGGCGATCGGCCGGCGCGGCACCGCCCGCACCGGCTCGCCGCGGCGGTCCTGGCCGGGCAGGGGGCGCGAACGGCGGCCGTAGATGAGGTCGGACGAGTCCAGCAGCCACGGCACGAGGGCGATCGTGACGCCGTGCACGAGCATGAGCTTCTGCCGGATGCGCCGAGCCTTGTGGTTGTGGAGGATGTTCTCCCACCAGTGGCCGACGATGTACTGCGGCATGTACACGGTCACGACCTCGGAGCCGTGCTCCTCGCGATGCTGCTTGATGTGCTGGATCAGCGGGTGGCTGAGATCGCGGTAGGGCGACGACAGGATGCGCAGCTTGACGTGGATGTTCATCTTCACCCAGTCCTTCTTCAGCTGCTTCGTCTGCGCGTCGTCGAGCGAGACGTGCACCGCCTCGATCGAGTCGTGCCGGGCGGCGATGGCGTAGTCGAGCGCCTTGAGGGTCGGCTTCTGCATGCGGCCGACGAGCACGATCGCGTGGTCGCCCGAGGCGCCGAACGTCGTGGTCGGGTCGACCTCGACCTCCTTCTCGACGTCGCGGTAGTACCGGTGCACGCCCATCATGAGGATGAACAGGATCGGCATCATGAGGAACACCATCCACGCGCCGTGCGTGAACTTCGTGATCGTGACGACGACGAGGACGACCGCGGTGAGCGTGGCGCCGAACGTGTTGATGCACAGCGAGCGGATGATCGCGCCGCGGGTCATCGGGCGGTGGTCGTCGTCGGCGGGGCCGGGGCGACCCGGCTTGGCCGCCTTCTGCTTCGCGGCGCCGGCCGCGCTCGCGCCGGTCCGTGCGCGGCCCGCGCGCAGGAGGCCGATCCAGTGCCGCACCATGCCGCTCTGGCCGAGCGTGAACGACACGAACACGCCGATGATGTAGAGCTGGATGAGCAGTGTCAGGTTGGCCTGGAACGCGACGAGGATGACCATCGCGGCGAGGCCGAGGATGATGACGCCGTTCGAGTAGATGAGGCGGTCGCCGCGCGTCGAGAGCGACTTCGGCGCGTAGCCGTCGCGGGCGAGCACGGAGCCGAGCAGCGGGAATCCGTTGAACGCGGTGTTCGCCGCGAGCAGCAGCACGAGGGCGGCGGCGGCCTGCACGACGAAGAAGAGGATCGAGTCGTTGCCGAACACCGCGGCGGCGATCTGCGCGATGAGGCTCGGCTGCGGCGCGGTCAGGCAGTCGTTCCAGCCGATGAGGTCGCACGGGTCCTCGGCGTAGTGCACGCCGGAGACGAGCGCGAGGGCCGTGAGGCCGACGAACATCACGATCGCGAGCCCGACCATGAGCGAGAGCGTCTTCTGCGCGTTGCGCACCTTGGGTGCGCGGAACGCGGGCACGCCGTTGGCGACGGCCTCGACGCCGGTCAGCGCGGAACAGCCGCTCGCGAACGAGCGGAGCAGCAGCAGGATGATCGCGGCCTGCGTGAGGTCCTCGCCCTCGACCGAGTACTGCGACGACTCGGCCACGGGCGGGTTGCCCATCGCGATCTGCACGAGCCCGGTGCCGACGAGCAGCAGCACGCTCGCCGCGAAGAAGTAGGTGGGCACCGCGAAGGCCTTGCCCGACTCGCTCACGCCGCGGAGGTTCATCGCGGCGAGGATGATGACGAACACGACCGCGAGCTCGACCCGCCACGGGTTGAGCGCCGGGAAGGCGGAGATGATGTTGTCGACGCCAGATGCGACCGACACGACGACGGTCATGACGTAGTCGACGAGCAGGGCCGAGGCCACAACGAGCCCGGCCTTCTCGCCGAGGTTCTTGTGCGCGACCTCGTAGTCGCCGCCGCCCGAGGGGTACGCGCGGATCAGCTGGCGGTAGCTCAGTGCGACCGTGGCCATGAGCAGCACGACCACCGCGGCGACCCACGGCGCGAAGGCCAGGAACGCGAGGCCGCCGACCGTGAGCACCATGAGGAGCTCCTGCGGCGCGTACGCGACCGACGACAGGGCGTCGCTCGCGAACACCGGCAGGGCGATGCGCTTGGGGAGGAGCTGCCCCTCGAGCTTCTCGGTGGGCAGGGGGTCGCCGATGATCCAGTGCTTCGGCGACTTCAGTTCGGCAGGCGGCTCGCCCGCGTCGTTCGTCACGGCGGATGACACTACACCTGCGCGCGTGCATGTCAAGTCGGCTTGCTAGACTCGAGGCGCATTTCTTCCATCGAGCCCGGGGAGCCCCGACGTGAATCGTGCGACGCAGCTCGCGCGCGGTGCTGCGACCGCCTCGGTGGCCCTCTTCCTCGCGGCCTTCTCGCACGGGGTCGCCGGCGGTGAGGCGCCCGGTTCGGTCGGGCTCGCGCTCGCGGCGATCGTCGCGCTCGGCGCCTCGGTCGCCTTCGTCGGCCGGCGAACGACGCCCGTGCGCACGGCGCTCGCCGTGATCGCGAGCCAGGCGGCCTTCCACCTCCTCTTCGGCGTCGGCTCGGGCCCCGCATCGGGCGAATTCGTCACCACGGGCGGCGGCCACCACGCCACGATGGCCTTCGTCGAGTCGGCCGGCGCCGCCTCGACCGCGGCGCACGACGGGCACGGCGCCGCCATGCTCATCGGGCACGCGCTCGCCGCGGTCGCCACCATCGTCTACCTGCTCGTGCTCGAGCGCACGGCCTGGTCGGCGCTCGCGACGGCGACCCGCCGCTTCGCGCTCGTGTTCGCCGGTCGTGCCGGCGAGCCGGTCGCGATCATCGCCCCGCCGACGCCGCGCCTCGCGACCCTCGTTCCGCCCGCACTGCGCTCGCGCCTGCGCTTCGCGGCACTCCGCTATCGCGGCCCGCCGCTCCTCCCCGCCTTCGCGTGAACCCTCCGCCCTCGGGGCGGAACCATCGAAGACTCCGGATGCCTCGCGCCGACGATCGGCGCACGCATCGATGCATGCCGTCCGGAGCATGAGGAGAAGGACTCCCGAATGCACACCACTTCCATCGCGCTCCGTCGCACCACGAACCCCCTGCGCACCGTCGTCGTCGCGGCGACCGCGCTCACCTTCGCGGGCGCGATCGCGCTCTCGGGCGGCACCGCCGCCCTCGCCCACGACGAGCTCGTCGGCTCGACCCCCGAGAACGGACAGGTGCTCGAGACGCCGCCCGCCGAGGTCTCGCTGCAGTTCTCGGACGACATCATCGAGGTCGGCACCGCCGTCGAGGTCGTCGACCACCACGGCGAGGAGGTCGAGGTCGGCGAGCCCGTGATCGACGGGCCGAACGTCACCGCGACGCTGCCGGCCGACCTCGAAGGCGAGTACCAGGTGCGCTGGCGCGCAGTGTCGAGCGACGGCCACCCGATCGAGGGCACGATCGACTTCGGCGTGGGCGCCGACGCGACGGGCACCTGGACCGAGGAGGCGCCGCACGACGCTCCCGCGGCCGACGAGGACGACCACGGCGACGAGGGCGACCACGCCGACGACGCCGACGACGCCGCGGCGAACGGTCCCGACGGATGGGCCGTCGCGGGCTTCATCGTCGGCGGGCTCGGCATCATCGCGCTCATCGTCGCGATCATCGTGAGCGCGCGCCGCAAGAGCGCAGGCCCGGGTGCCGGCGACGGCCCGGCCTCCGGCACCGGCACCGACGCCTGACCGGGCGGGAGCGATCGAGATGCGTTCCACCGCGATCACCCCTGCCCTCGGAGCGGCGTTGGCCGCGCTGCTCCTCCTGTCCGGCTGCAGCACGGTCACCGGCGGCTCCGCCGATCCCGACGCCCGGGTCGCGGCGGCCGCTCCCGGCGCGTCGTCGGTGGTCGTCGAGGAGGCCTGGATCAAAGCCGCCGACGACGGCATGACCGCACTCTTCGGCGACGTCGTCAACGGCGGCGACGGCGACCTGGTGCTCGTCGGCGCCGTGACCGACGCCGCCGAGTCGGCCGAACTGCACGAGACGGTCGGATCCGACGGCGCCATGCTGATGCGCGAGAAGGACGGCGGCTTCCCGATCCCCGCCGGCGAGACCCTGACGCTCGAGCCGGGCGCCGACCACGTGATGCTCATGGGCCTCGGCGGACCGCTGCTCGCGGGCGACGAGGTCACGGTGACCCTCGAGTTCGATGACGGTTCGACGCTCGAGGTCACGGCGCCCGTCAAGGACTACGCGGGCGCGAACGAGCAGTACGACGACGGACACGGGTCGGACTGATGGCCGGCGAACCCGGCGGTTCCGGGTTCTCGCGGCGGCACCTCCTCTTCGGGGGCGCCGCCGCGGCCGGAGCCGGCGCCGCTGCGGTGCTCGGCGCCCAGGCGTTGGCCGGCGCGCTCGCCCCCACGGAGGACGGCACGGCGGCGTCGGCGCGAGGGGTGGGTGCGACGGCGGTCGGCGACGCCCTCGTCCCCTTCCACGGTGCGCACCAGGCCGGCGTCGAGACCCCGCCGCAAACGCATGCCCGCTTCATCGCGCTCGATCTCCGCTCCGACGTCGACGCTGCGGCCCTGCGGCGGATGCTGCGCGTGCTCAGCGACGACGCAGCACGGGTCACGCAGGGCCGAGCGCCGCTGGCCGACTCCGAACCGGAACTCGCGCTCGCACCGGCGCGGCTGACGGTGACGTTCGGGTTCGGCCCAGGGCTCGTGGCCCGCGCCGGCGGCATCGCACCCGACTGGCTCCGCCCCCTGCCGCCCTTCGGCGTCGACCGTCTGCGCCCGGAGTGGAGCGACGGCGACCTGCTGATCCACCTCGGTGCCGACGATCCGGTCACCGTGGCCCACGCCGCCCGGATGCTGCTGAAGGATGCGCGCTCGTTCGCGAACGTGCGCTGGTCGCAGCAGGGCTTCCGCAGGGCGGCCGGGGCCGAGGCCTCCGGATCGACGATGCGCAACCTGTTCGGACAGCTCGACGGCACCGTCAACCCGGTGCCCGGGAGCGCCGACTTCGACGAGCTCGTCTGGTCGAATGGCGGTCCCGGCTGGATGGCGGGCGGCACGTCCCTCGTGCTGCGGCGCATCGCGATGGACCTGGACGGCTGGGATCGGGTCGACCGCCCGGGCCGGGAGGCCGCGGTCGGTCGACGCCTCCGCGACGGGGCGCCGCTCACCGGTGCACGCGAGCACGACGAGCCCGATTTCGCAGCGTTGACCCCGGTCGGCTTCCCCGTCATCGCGGACTACTCGCACCTGCGGCGCTCGCGCAGCGACGTCCCGGGGGAGCGGATCTTCCGTCGTGGGTACAACTACGACGAGGCACCCGCCGGCGGCGCCGTCTCGGACGCGGGGCTGCTGTTCGCCTCGTACCAGGCCGACGTCGATCGCCAGTTCGTGCCGATCCAGCGCCGCCTCGACGAGCTCGACCTGCTCAACGAGTGGACGACGCCCGTGGGCTCGGCGGTGTTCGCGATCCCGCCGGGCTGCGGCCCCGACGGGTACGTGGGGGACTCGCTCGTCTGACGACGAGCACGGTGGATGTCGCGGCCCGGGTCGCGGCATCCGCCGCCCGTCACCGGAACGCGAGGTACATGCCGGCCGCGGCCGCGAGGCCGACGGCGAGGGTGACGACGACGTTGAGCACGGCCGCCCGCCACCGGCCGCCCGAGACCAGTTCGATCGTCTCGACGCTCCAGGTGCTGAACGTCGTGAGGCCGCCGCAGAATCCCGTCACGAGGATGAGCCGCAGGTCGCCGTCGAGCGCGGCGCGCTCCGCGAGGCCGATGAGCGCGCCGGCGACGCCCGAGCCGACGACGTTGACGATCAGGATGCCGCCGGGGAGGTGCCCGGGCCGCACCGGCAGCGCGCGCGAGAGCGCGTAGCGCGCGACGGCCCCGACCGCGCCCGCCACGAGCACGGCCGTGACGACGATCGGGCTGAGCGAGCCGGTCACAGCGTCGCCCCGTCGTCGCTGACCTCGTGCGGCATCGGACGGTGCGCGAGGTGCGAGCCGAGCTCGAGCCCGAGTGCGGCGAGGCCGATCCCGCCGACGACCGAGGCCAGGAGGTAGCCCGCGCCGACCCAGAACGCGCCGTCGCTCGTCAGTACGACGACGGCCGCCATCACGGCCGACAGCGTGGTGAACGAGCCGAGCACCCCCGATCCGAGGCCCGCCTTGAGCCACATGGGCGTCGCCGGCCTCGTCCAGAGGCCCCCGACGAGCCAGCCGAGCGCGAACGTGCCGGCGAGGTTGATGACGAGCGTCTCGAGGGGGAATGCACCCGCGGGCGGTGCGAACGCGAGGTCGAAGGCGAGGCGGAGGCCGGTTCCGATGAGGCCGCCGACGGCGACCGCGAGATACGCGCGCACCCCTGAAGGCTACGCCGCGCCGGGCGGGACGAGCGTCGCGACCCAGTCGTTGGTGCGGAGCACGCCGCCGCCCGTCTCGAAGTCCGCTTCACCGAGCAGGGTGAACCCCGCCTTGCGGCACACGGCGTTCGACGCGGGGTTGTCGACGCTCGGGTAGGCGTGTACGGGCAGCGTCTCGCCGGCGGCGCGGGCGAACTCGAGCATGGCGATGACGGCGGCCGGGGCGATGCCGCGCCCGCGGTACCGGGCCTCGACCGACCAGCCGCTCTCGAGCGCCGGCTCGCCGTGCCACTCGTGCTGCCAGTAGCCGACCATGCCGACGCCCTCGGGATGCCCGGGGATCGTGATGCGGAACTGCTGCCCCGTGCCGTCGCGCGCGAGCGCGAGGTAGCGGGCGTGCCGCGAGACGACCTGCTCGTCGGTCTCGACGCCGCCGACCCAGTCCATCAGCTCGGGGGTGTTCGCCCGACGGAGCAGCCCGAGGTCGCCCTCGGACCACGGATGCACCTCGACGTCGTCCATGCGACCATCGAACCACCGGCCGCCGACAGCGACGACGGCCGGCACCGGGCTCAGCGGTCGAGTGCCGCGAGCACGTCGGCACGCACCTGCGCGAGCCGCGCCTTCAGCAGGGTGACCGCCTCATGGGGCACGTGGTCGGCCTGCGTGCGGGTGCGAAGGTCGGTGCGCACCTGACGACGGAACTCGTTGAGCACGAGCTCGGCCTCCTGCAGCGCGCGCCGCGACTCCACCTGGGCGTCGACCGTCGCCGACCGGGCACTCTCGGCGGTCGCCTTCGCCGCGTCCTTCGCCGAGCGCTTCGCGTCGCGGGCGGCGCTCGCGAGCTCGGCGCGCAGCGAGCGCATCGCGTCGTTGACCTCGGCGCGCACGCCGTCGGCGAGGCGACGGATCGAGTCGGTCACCTCGTCCTCGATCGCGTCGAGTTCGGGGCGGCGGGCCTCGAGCTCGGTGCGCCCGGCGTCGGTGATCTCGTAGACCGACTTGCGGCCGTCGCTCGTCTTCGTGACGAGCCCCTCCTCCTCGAGCTTCGACAGGCGCGGGTAGATCGTGCCGGCGCTCGGCGAGTAGGTGCCGCCGAATCGGTCGGAGAGGGCCTGGATCAGCTCGTAGCCGTGCCGCGGCTGCTCGTCGAGGAGCGCCAGCAGGTAGAGCCGCAGGCTGCCATGGGCGAACACGGGCGGGGTCACGCGGCGCCCCCGACCTCGGTGCGGGACGACTCGTCGTCGGCGCCCGCACCGGAACCGGAGCCGGAGCCGGAGCCGGTCGCTGCGTCGCCGGCCGCGCCGGAGGCATCCCCGGGGACGGGCTCGCGTCGCATGACCGAGATCGACCCCGAGACGCTGTTCGCGCCGAAGTCGAGCCAGCGCCCGGCGAGCTCGCCGGTCACCCGCTCGAAGCCCTTGCCGAGCACGCCCTTCATCGTCACGTCGTCGATGAGCACGGTGCCGCCGACGGTGTTGACGCGATACCGGGCCCCGGCCCCGGCGTCGAAGCGCACGGTGAGGTCGCCCGAGACGGTGTTCGTGTCGATGCGGCTCGGGGTGCCGTGCGCGTCGACGATCATGTTGCCCGCGACGGTGTCGGCATTGAAGACCGTGATCGCGCCGGTGGCGATGATGTCGCCCGACACGGAGTGCGCCGTGACCCGGCCGGTGTGGTTGCCGACCGAGAGCTCGCCCGACACGGTCGAGAGCTCGAGGTCGCCGTCGTGGTCGTCGACCACGAGCTCGCCCGAGACGGTGCTGAGCTTGGCGTCGCCGTCGAAGCCGGAGACGAGCGCGTCGCCCGACACGACGCCGAGCTTCACCAGCGCCGTGCGCGGCGCGAGGATCGACACGTCGGCCTTGGCGTTGTTCGCCCAGCCCTTGAAGGCATCGATGAAGTTGTCCCAGCGCAGCTGCGGGTGGTCGATCTCGAGGGCGTCGCCGTCGATCGTCACGAGCAGGTCCTTGCCGGTCACGCTCGAGACCTCGATGCGGGCGCCTGGCTCGTCGTGGGCGATGAGGTCGACCTTGCCGCCGATGAGGCTGACCTTGAGCTTGCGGACGAGTTCGAGGTCGATGACCCGCGATTCGCCCGGGGTGATGACCCACTTCTCGATCGTCATGTCGTGCTCCTTCTGTGCGGGCGGAGTGCCGCGAGGCATCCGGCCCTGAAATCCGGGGTTTCGCGATATATCGCGTCTTGATGTGCAACACGATATATCGCGTTCCTGAGAATCTCAACCTGTTTCGTTTGACCTTGACGTTACGTCAAGTTCTACGGTGGAACCCGTACCGGCAACGGTGCAGCACGACACGAACCGAACGCGAGAGGAGGCGGCGCCGTGGACTGGTCGATCCAGGAGATCGCGAAGCTCGCCGGCACGACGAGCCGCACCCTGCGGCACTACGACGACATCGGCCTGCTCGAACCGAGCCGCGTGGCCGGCAACGGCTACCGCCATTACGACGAGCGCGCACTCGTGCGCCTGCAGCGCATCCTGCTGCTGCGCGAGCTCGGGCTCGGACTGCCGGCCATCGGCGAGGTGCTCGAGGGCGACGCCGACGAGGCGCATGCGCTCGGCGCGCACCTCGACTGGCTCCGGCAGGAGCAGGGCCGGCTGGCGCGTCAGATCGCGTCGGTCGAGAAGACCATCGAGGCATTGGAAGGAGGTGAACGACTCATGGCAGACGAGATGTTCGACGGCTTCGACCACACCCGGTACAAGGAGGAGGTCGAAGAGCGCTGGGGCAAGGAGGCGTACGCGAGCGGTGACCGCTGGTGGCGCGGCCTCGGCGAGGCCGGCCGGCGCGAGTGGAAGGCTCGCGCCGAGGCGCTCGGTCGCGACTGGATCGCGGCGGCGGAGTCGGGCGTGCAGCCCGGCGGCCCCGAGGGGCAGGCGCTCGCGAAGCGCCACGTCGAGTGGCTGACCGGCATTCCCGGCACGCCCGCGGCGGCGCCCGGCGGCGACGTCAAGGCGTACGTGATCGGCCTCGGCGAGATGTACGTGGCCGACCCGCGCTTCGGCGTGAACTACGGCGGTCCGCACGGCGCCGAGTTCGTGCGCGATGCGTTGCGGGCGTACGCCGACCGCGAGCTCTAGGGGCTGGGCGGTCGAGGAGGCGCGCGGCGCCGCATCGACACCACCCGCGTCGTCTCGATGCGCTTCGCCCCTCGACCGACGATGGTCGCTGCGGCCTCCGAGGTGTCCCGGCCTCGGAGGCCGCAGCCGTCTAGTCCGCCGCGGCGGCCACGGGGGTCGCGGCGGTCCCGGTGCCGACGGCATCGGTTCGGGGCGTCCGCGCCTTCTCGGGCACCCGGAAGAGCGGCAGCGTGACGCCGCAGAGCGGCCCGATGAGCAGCGCGAACGCCACGGTTCCGAAGCCGACGTCGCCGCCGAGCAGCCAGCCGACGAGCAGCACGGTCACCTCGACGAGGGTGCGGCCGACCCAGATCGGCCAGCCCGTGCGGGCGTGGATGCCGGTCATGAGGCCGTCGCGCGGTCCCGGGCCGAAGCGGCTGCCGATGTAGAGGCCGCTCGCGACGGCGAGCAGCAGCAGGCCGCCCGCGAAGAGCAGGATGCGCTGCCACAGCTCGGGCGGCGTCTGGATGAACCACAGGCCGAGCTCGATGCTCGGGCCGATGAGCAGGATGTTGAGCACCGTCCCGGCGCCGGGGCGCTGGCGCAGCGGGATCCAGAGCAGCAGCACGAGCGCGCCGATGATGTTCGTGAGCCAGCCGATGCCGATGCCCGTGAGGTGCGAGAGCCCCTGGGCGAACACCGTCCACGGGTCGACCCCGAGCGCCGCGCGGATCATCATCGCGTCGGCGATGCCGTAGAGCACGAGTCCGATGAGCAGTTGGGGAATCCGGCGGGCCATAACATCCATCCAATTCGATGATTGGCCTTGACATCTATAGCCAATTCGTCTGAAGTGGCATTATGTCGGATGCCTCGCTGAGTGCCCGTGCCCTGCAGAACCTCCTCGGAGACTGGCGGGGCGGCCTTCCCGGCGCCGCGTACCTCGCGCTCGCCGACCGGGTTCGGCTGCTCGTGCTCGACGGGAGGGTCAGCGTCGACACCCGGCTGCCGGCCGAGCGAGAGCTCGCCGAACGGCTCGGCGTCAGCCGCACGACCGTCACCGCCGCCTACCGGCACCTGCGCGAGCAGGGCTACCTGCGGAGCCTGCGCGGGTCGGGGAGCGTCGCCCGCATCCCTGGAGCGCCCGTGGTGCTGCCGGTCCCACCGGCCGCCACGCACCTCGACCTGTCGAAGGCGGCACCGCCCGCACTGCCGTGGCTCGCCGAGGTGGCCCGCGACGCGGCCGACGAACTGCCTGCGCATCTCGGCGACTCGGGGTTCGACCCGATCGGCATGCCCGCCCTCCGCCAGGCGATCGCCGACCGCTACGGCGTGCGCGGACTGCCGACCCGGTCGGAGCAGATCATGGTGACGATCGGGGCGCAGCACGCCATCGGGCTGCTCGCGCGGGTGCTCGTCGGCCGGGGCGATCGCGCCGTCATCGAGGCGCCGACCTACCCGCACGCGTACGAGGCGCTGCAGCTCGCGGGCGCACGGCTCGTGCCCGTGCCGGTCGCGCCCCACGACCCGCGGTTCGACAGCGGCGTCCCGCCGCACGGCGACGAGGTCGAGGCGCTCGAGCGCGCGCTCGCCCGTACCAACCCGTCGACGGCGTACCTCATGCCCGACTTCCAGAACCCCACCGGCCGCAGCCTCGACGCCGAGGCGCGACGCCGGCTGCTCGACGTCGCCGCACGCCAGGGCACGGTCGTCATCGCCGACGAGACCACCGCCGAGCTCGACATCGACCGCGACCGCGCGCCGCTGCCGCTCGCGGCCTACGGGCCGCCCGGCACCGCGGTGCTCATCGGCTCCCTCGGCAAGACGGTGTGGGGCGGGGTGCGCATCGGCTGGATCCGTGCGGAGCCCCCGCTCATCCGCCGACTGCTCGCGGCCCGACTGCCGGGCGACCTCGGCACGCCGATCCTCGAGCAGCTCATCGCGACCCGGCTCATCGGGCGGATGGACGAGATCCTCGAGCTGCGCCGGTCCGAGCTCCGTGCGGGTCGCGATCGGGTCGAGACGCTCATCGCCGAGCTGTTCCCCGACTGGCGCGTGCCGCACGTCGACGGGGGCATCGCCGTCTGGATCGGCCTCGGTGCACCGATCAGCTCGCAGCTCGCGCTCGCGGCCCGGGCGCAGGGGCTGCTCATCGCCGCGGGTCCGCGATTCGGCATCGACGGGGCGTTCGAACGGTTCCTGCGTCTGCCGATCTGCCAGCCGGTGGCCGAGACCGAGGCCGCCGTGCACGCACTGCGCCGTGCCTGGGAGTCGATGCCCGGAGTCGCCGCGGCCGACGCCGGGCTGCTGCCCGCCGTCGTCTAGCTCGGGGCGCGCACCGGCCGTTCACGTACCGGTCACGATCGCGTCACCGGCGCGGAACCCCGGCGACAGCCGTCGGCGGGACTCTGGGCCCGACTCGCCCGTCGACCCCAGGAGCCCCCTCATGCCCGCACGCCCGCTGTCCCTCACCGCATTCGCGGTGGCATCCGTCGTCGCCGGGTGCGCGCTCGCCGCCCCAGCCGTCGCCGCGCCCCGCTCGAACGACACCGCGACCGCCGCGATCGCCGCCGACCGCGAGGAGACCGCGGGCCCCGGCTTCTCGCGGACCGCGACCTACCCCGTCTTCCAGAACGCGGCCGCGGGCGTCGATCCGGCCGAGGCCGCCGTCGCCGAGATCTCGGCCGTCTCGGACGACGGCCGCACGGTCGTCTACACCGACGCCCTCGGCAAGCGCATCGGCTTCGTCGACCTCGGCGACCCCGAGCACCCGGTCGGCACCGGCACCGTCGAGCTCGCCGAGCTCGGCCACGCCGACGACCAGCCCACCTCGGTCGCGATCGTCGGCGACCGCGTGCTCGTCGTGATCGACGAGACGGGCGGCGACTTCCCGAACCCGCGCGGCCGTCTCGACGTGCTCGACCTCACGACCCGCGAGCGGCTCGCCTCGATCGACCTCGGCGGCCAGCCCGACTCCATCGCCGTCTCTCCCGACCGCAGGACCGCCGCGATCGCGATCGAGAACCAGCGCGACGAGGAGCTCGAGGTCGACGGCGTCGAGGGCGGCCTGCCGCAGGCGCCCGGCGGCTTCGTGCAGACCGTGAAGCTCACCCCGGCGAAACCGTCGAGCTGGAAGGCCCGGCCGGTCGCGTTCGACGACCGCTGGGCGAAGGCGGCCTTCGCCGCGGCCGGCGTGTACGCCGCGGGCGACCCCGAGCCCGAGTACGTCGCGTTCTCGCCGTCGGGACAGCTCGCCGTCACCCTCCAGGAGAACAACGCCGTCGCGCTCGTCGACGTGCAGAGCCGCCGGGTCACGGGCGCCTTCTCGGCCGGCACCGTGACCGGATCGGGCTTCGACGTCAAGAAGGACAAGAAGGTCGACGCGACCGGGTCGATCACCGACGTGCCGCGCGAGCCCGATGCGATCGCCTGGGTCGACGACCGGCACGTCGCGACCGCCAACGAGGGCGACCTGCGCGGCGGCACCCGCGGCTGGTCGGTGTTCGACGTGCGCACGGGCGACGTGGTCTGGGACGCGGGCGACTCGTTCGAGCAGCTCGCGATCTCGCGCGGGCTCTACAACGACGACCGGGCCGGCAAGAAGGGCCCGGAGCCCGAGGGCCTCGCGGTCGCGACGATCCGAGGCATCCGCTACGGGTTCGTCGCGAGCGAGCGCTCGAACTTCGTCGCCGTCTACGACCTCACCGAGCCCGCATCGCCGCGCTTCGTGCAGACGTTCTTCTCGACGAACGGCCCAGAGGGCATCCTTCCGGTGCCCTCGCGCGACCTCCTCGTCGTCTCGAGCGAGACCGACGCCGCCTCGGTCTCGGTGCGTGCGAGCGTCAACGTGTACCGGTTCGGCGACGAGGCGGCGCGGCCGTCCGTCGTGAGCGGCGACGACGCGAAGGGCCGGGCGATCGGCTGGCTCGCGCTGGGCGCGCTGTCGGCCAAGCCCGGTGAAGCGTCGGCGATCTACGCCGCGAGCGACAACGCGCTCAGCCCGTCGACGATCTTCACGGTGGATGTCGCGGCCGAGCCCGCACGCGTCACCGACCGGCTCGTCGTCACGAAGGGCGGCGCCCCGCAGGCGCTCGACGTCGAGGGCGTGTACGCCCGCCCCCAGGGCGGGTTCTGGCTCGCGAACGAGGGCGCGACGGGAGCCGCGAACTCGCTCGTGCGCACCGACGGCGCAGGCGCCGTCGTCGAGACCGTCGCGCTGCCCGCCGATATCGCGGCGCACGTCGGCAAGTGGGGCTTCGAGGGCGTCACCGCCACGACCGATGCCGCGGGCGCCGAGGTCGTCTTCGTCGCCCTGCAACGTCCGTTGTGGGCCGACCCGGCGGCGGCGGCGGGCCCGATCGACGGCGAGGGCGTGACCCGCGTCGGGCGCTACGACACCGCATCGAAGACGTGGACCTGGTTCGGCTACCGGCTCGAGCAGACCTCGGTCGCCGGGGACTGGCTCGGCCTCTCGGAGATCGTGGCGGTCGACGCCGACACGCTCGCCGTCATCGAGCGCGACAAGCTCAACGGTCCGGCGGCGGCGGTCAAGCGCGTCTCCACCGTCGAGGTCGGCGGCGTCGCCGGGGTGGCCGGCGTCGGAGCGCCCGGCGAACTGCCGGTGCTCGAGAAGTCGCTCGCGGTCGACGTGCTGCCGGCGCTCCGGGCCGGCAACGGCTGGACGCAGGAGAAGCTCGAGGGGCTCACGATCGGGGCCGACGGCGACGTCTACGCCGTGACCGACAACGACGGGCTCAAGGATGCCACGGGCGAGACGGTCTTCCTCCGCCTCGGCGCAGCCGGCGACCTGTTCTGAGCCCGTCTTCGGGCAGGTGACGGCGGCCCGGGCCTCGCGGCTCGGGCCGCCGTCGTTCGTGTTGCTTCCCCCTGATTTCCCCTTCGCATCCATGAGGGTGCGGGGCGACGTGCGACTGCGAAACGCACGCCGCCCCGACCCGGCCACGCCATGGACGAGCGCGGCCGGCCGTGCCGCACGGGTCTGAGGCACGGAGTCGTTCGACCGGCACGACCCGCTGAGCCGGTCGGGGCCCGGCGCCGGCAGGGCGGCGCCGGGATGACCCGCTATCGGCGCAGCGTGGACCGCCGCACCGTGAACCGACGCAGTCCGACGAGCACGAGGCCGGCCGTCAGCGCGAGCGCTGCGAGGCCGAGCGCCGAGACGTCGGCGCCCGTCGAGGCGAGCGCGCCGTCGCCGGCCGCGATCACCATGTCACCGTCGGAGGCGACCGAAGAGCCGTCAGAACCGTCGTCGGAGCCGCCGTTCGAACCGTCACCGGGGTCGGTGGGGTTCGTCGGGTCCGTGGGGTCCGTGGGGTCGGTCGGGTCCGTCGGGTCCGTCGGGTCCGTCGGGTCCGTCGGGTCGGTCGGGTCCGTCGGGTCGACGATGGTCGTCGAGCCGTCCGTCTCGCTGTCGCCGATCACCGAGATCGCGTTGCCGCCGATCGTGATGGGCAGGGACAGGTCAGGCAGCAGCTGTGTTCCCCCGAGCAGCCCGCCGTCACCGTCCGTCGTCGCCGAACCGCCCCCGGTTCCCGGCAGAACGACCGTCTCTGCATTCGTCGACGTGGAGTCGCCGATGCCCGAGATCGCATTGCCGCCGATCGTGATCGGCAGATCGAGCGCCGGCAGCACCTGCGTGCCGCCGAGGATCGAGTCCTCGCCGGACGTCGTCGCCTCGCCCGAGCCGCCCCCGGTGAGCACCGCGGTGGTCGCATCCGACGAGGTCGAGTCGCCGATCACCGAGATCGCGTTGCCGCCGACGGTGATCGGTGCATCGAGCGAGGGCAGCACCTGCGTGCCGCCGAGCAGGCTGTCCTCACCCGACGTCACCGCCTCGCCCGTGCCGGAGCCCGACCCGCCCGTGCCCACTTCGGTCACGGCGTCGCTCGACGACGAGTCGCCGATGCCCGAGATCGCGTTGCCGCCGACCGTGATCGGCAGATCCAGGTCGCCGAGGATCTGGGTGCCGCCGAGCAGGCTGTCCTCGCCCGACGTCACCGCCTCGCCGGCGCCCTCGTCCGAGCCGCCGGCCTCGGTCGCCACCGCGGTCGTCGCGTCGCTCGACGACGAGTCGCCGACGACCGAGATCGCGTTGCCGCTCACGGTGACCGGCACGTCGACGTCGACGAGCCCCTGGGTGCCGCCCAGCAGCGAGTCGTCGCCACTGGTCTCGGCGCTGCCCGCTTCGCTCGCACCGTCGTCGGTCGCGACCTCGGTGGTCGCATCCGACGACGACGAGTCGCCGATCACCGAGATCGCGTTGCCGCCCACGGTCACCGGGATGTCCACGTCGATGAGCGCCTGGCTGCCCGACCCGATGCCGTCGTCGCCGGAGGTGACGGCGACCGGTTCGGCGTCAGCGGTCGAGACCTCCGTCGCGGCATCCGACGACGACGAGTCGCCGATGAGCGAGATCGCGTTGCCGCCGATCGTCACGGGAAGGTCGATCGAGATCCCCGCCTGGGTTCCCGATGCGATGCCGTCGTCGCCACCCGTGTCCGCGTGGGCGACGCCGGCCCCGAGGAGCGTGAGCCCCCCGGCGAAGAGGGTCGCGTACAGCGCCCTCAATGCCATTCTCTTCATGATCCAGTCCTCCTGACTGATGGGTGATTTCGCTCCCGGGCAGGGAGCGATGACCGTGTCCGCGGGGGCACGCAGGCGCGTGCGAGCGGACCGGTCCCCGGTCAGTCAGGGGTGGAATCGGTGTCGTACACCGGCGACGACGGCAGCTCGTCGTCGACGGAGTGGAGCACGAGCGACGTGAGTGCGTCGAGTTCGAGAGCGGCGTGGGCCGTGTCGGCGGCGCTCGACGCGCCGCCCGAGCCCGCGCCGGAAGCGCCCGAGCCGGAACCGGCTCCGCCGGAGCCGCCGGCAGGCGGTGTCGCCACGGGTGAATGGTCGCCGGGCGGGGCTCCGCCGCCACCCGGCAGTGCGGCGCCGGAACCGAGGCCGCCCACCGTCTCGGCGACCCGTCCGGACCCCTCGGGTCCGAGTGCGATGCCCGACGAGGGCACCGCAGCCGATGCGCCGGGAAGCACGGGCGCCAGCGGCGCGTTCGGCGCCTGAACGCCCGGTGTGCCGGGCTGCTCGCCGGGAACACCCGGGTCGACCCCCGGGATGCCCGGGCCGGCCGAACCGCCGTCGCCCGGAAGCACGGGGATCGAGGGGATCTCGGGGATGACGCCGGTGCCGTCGGTCGGCAGCTCGCCGGGCGTGCCGACGACCGTGCCGAGGGTGTCGTCGACCGCGCCGACGACGGGGTCGAGGACGCCTCCGACGGTGTCGTCGCCGAGCAGGCCGCCGACGATCGGGAGCGATCCGACGAGTCCGTCGACAGCACCGGTGACAGGGGTCGTGATCGAGCCGACGGTGTCGCCGCCGGCGATGTCGGAGACCGTGCCCGTGACCTCGTTGACGACCGTTCCGACGGTGCCGTTTCCGGTGCTGACCACGTCATTCGTGGTGTCGGTGACGGTGTCGACGACGTTCGGAACGACCGCTTCGACGACGTCGCCGACAGGTGCCGGGGCGACGTCGACGACGGGCTCGACGAGCTGGTTCACCGGCTCGGTGACCGCGTCGACGACCCCGCCGAGCGTGTCGCCGACCGCACCGGTCGCATCGGTCACGCCGCCCACGAGCGAGGTCACGCCGCCGAGCAGTCCGCCCGGCTTCGACTCCTCGGCCGATGCGCTCGATGCGCTCGAGAAGAGCGAGAACGCGAGCCAGATCGCCGAGCACACGAGGGCCAGGAGGCCATATCGAAGAAGCGCAGCGCGGAGCCACGGCACCTGCCGCTCGGCAACCGCTGTGGCCATGGCCCACCACCTCACGTCGAGCGCCACCTTACCGAGGGTGCTCGCCGCGCGACGACCCCCGTTCGGGGGTCAATCGGATCTTCTTCACCTCGAATTCGACACTCGGTGACATCCGTCGTCGACCCTGCTGCGAGAATCGAGCAATGCACCTGCTCGCTGCGCTCAGCATGAAGAACCGCGCCCTCATCGCGCTCGTCACGATCGTGGTCGCGATCTTCGGCGGCATCTCGCTCACGAGCCTCAAGCAGGAGCTCGCGCCCTCGATCGAGTTCCCGCAGTTGTCGATCGTCTCCAGCTATCCGGGCGCTTCACCCGATGTCGTCAACAACGACGTGTCGACGCCCATCGAGACCGCGATCCAGGGCATCACGGGCCTCGAGTCGACCTCGACGACGAGCTCGACCGGACTCAGCCGGGTCACGGCGAGCTTCACGTACGGCACCGACCTCGCGTTCGCCGAGCAGAAGCTGCTGTCGGCGGTCAACCGCATCCAGAATCAGTTGCCCGACGACGTCGACCCGCAGGTCATCGCGCTCTCGCTCGACGACTTCCCCGTGCTGCAGATCGCGGTCACCGGCGCCGACGACGTCAGCGCCCTCTCCGACGAGATCGAGCGCACGACGCTCGGCGAGATCACCGACGTCGACGGCGTCCGCGACGCGACCCTCGTGGGCGAGATCGGCCAGCGCGTGACGATCACGCCCGACCCCGAGAAGCTCGCCGCCCACGGCCTGACGCAGCAGACGATCCGCGACGCGCTCGCCCAGAACGGCCTGCTCGTGCCGGCCGGCACGATCACCGAGGGCGACTCGACCTTCGCGGTGCAGACGGGCACCCGCATCGGCAGCGTCGACGAGATCGCGGCGCTGCCGGTGCTCGGCGCGACCGAGGTGCAGGTGCCGGACGACTCGGAGTTCGTGCCCGACGACGTCACGACGCCGCCGACCGACGGTGGAGACGGTCTCGCCGACGGCACCGACGTCGTGCGCGTGCCCGTCGCGGCGACCATCGCGGATGTCTCGACCGTCGCCCTGACCGACAACCCCGTGACGAGCATCTCGCGCGTGAACGGCGAGCCGGCCCTCACCATCTCGGTCACGAAGCTCCCGGCCGCGAACACGGTCGAGGTGTCGAACGCGGTGACGGCGCTGCTGCCCGACCTCGAGGCGTCGCTCGACACGACCAACCCGGGGGCGACGTTCACCGTCGTCTTCGACCAGGCGCCCTACATCGAGCAGTCGATCGAGTCGCTCGCGACCGAGGGACTGCTCGGCCTCGCCTTCGCGGTCCTCGTCATCCTGATCTTCCTGATGTCGGTGCGGGCGACCCTCGTCACCGCGATCTCGATCCCCACGTCGGTGCTCATCACCTTCATCGGCCTGCAGGTCGCCGACTACACGCTCAACATCCTCACGCTCGGCGCGCTCACGATCGCGATCGGGCGCGTGGTCGACGACTCGATCGTCGTCATCGAGAACATCAAGCGGCACCTCGTCGAGGGCGTCGACAAGGCGTCGACCATCGTGCGCGCCGTGCGCGAGGTCGCCGGCGCGATCACCGCGTCGACGATCACGACCGTCGCCGTCTTCCTGCCGATCGCGCTCGTCGAGGGCGTGACGGGCGAGCTGTTCCGGCCGTTCTCGCTCACGGTCACGATCGCCCTGCTCGCGTCGCTGCTCGTCTCGCTCACCATCGTGCCCGTGCTCGCGTACTGGTTCCTGAAGCCCGCGAAGCTGCGCAAGGTCGAGGGCTCCGAAGACACCGCCGACGAGGCGGAGCTCGAGGCCGAGGAGGCCGCCGCCGCATTCGTCGACGACGTGTGGCTCGCACCCGAGCTGCGAGACGAGAGCGGCGCGACCGGGCTGCCCGTCTCGCGCCCGTCGGGCGTCGCGACGGCCGAGCGGGCCGCCGCCGAGGCATCCCCCTCGGTCGCCCACCCGGTGGTCGACGAGCTCGAGCACCCGTCGCGGCTGCAGCGCGGTTACCTGCCGATCATCGCCTGGACGCTCAAGCACGGCGTCGTCACGATCATCATCGCGGTGCTCGTGCTCGCCGGCACGGTCGCGATGACGCCGCTCATGAAGACCAACTTCCTCGGGTCGAGCGGGCAGAACACGTTCCGCGTGTCGCAGGAGCTGCCCGTCGGCACGAGCCTCGACGCGCTCGACGCGGCGTCGAAGCCGGTCGAGCAGGTGCTGCGCGACACCGATGGCGTCGAGACCGTGCAGACCTCGATCGGCACCGGTTCCAACCCGCTCGCCGCGGCGTTCGGCGGCGGCGGCGCGAACGTGACCTACTCGGTCACGACCGACGACGACGCCGACCAGGACGCCCTGCAGGCCGAGGTGCGCGACGAGCTCGACGGGCTCGACGCCGACGAGGTGGGCGAGGTCTCGCTCGCCGCATCGAGCGGCTTCGGCGCCTCGAACGACATCGAGGTCGACATCACCGCCTCGAACGCGGAGGACCTGCAGGACGCGACCGACGCGGTCGTCGACGAGCTCGACGGCGTCGACTCGGTGTCGCAGGTCACGTCGAACCTCTCCGAGTCGCGCCCGTACGTGGCGGTCGAGGTGAACCGGGCGGATGCCGCGGCGGCCGGCTACTCCGAGGTCGCGCTCGGCGGGCTCGTGTCGGCGGCGATGCAGCCGCAGAGCGCCGGATCGGTCGTGATCGACGAGAAGACGCTGACGATCTACCTCGCGAGCGAGAACCCGCCGGTCACCGTCGAGGAGCTCTCGGCGCTCGAGGTGCCGACCCCGGCCGGCGTCGTGCGCCTCGACACCCTCGCGACGGTCGAGCAGGTCGAGGGTCCCGCCTCGGTCACGACCGTGCAGGGGCTGCGCAGCTCGACCGTGTCGGCCACTCCCGCCGGCGACGACCTCGGCACGGCGTCGGGTCAGGTGCAGGCGGCCGTGAACACGGTCGACCTGCCCGAGGGAACGACGGCGTCGATCGGCGGCGTCACCGCCGACCAGCAGGAGTCGTTCTCGCAGCTCGGCCTCGCGCTGCTCGCGGCGATCCTCATCGTCTACATCGTCATGGTCGCGACGTTCCGCTCGCTGCTGCAGCCGCTGCTGCTGCTCGTCTCGGTGCCGTTCGCGGCCACGGGCGCGATCGCACTGCAGGTCGTCACGGGCATCCCGCTCGGCGTCGCCTCGCTCGTCGGCGTGCTCATGCTCGTCGGCATCGTCGTCACGAACGCGATCGTGCTGGTCGACCTCGTGAACCAGTACCGCGACCGCGGCATGAACGTGCGCGACGCGCTCATGCACGGTGCGTCGCGTCGTCTGCGCCCGATCCTGATGACGGCGCTCGCGACGATCTTCGCGCTGCTGCCCATGGCGCTCGGCATCACCGGTCACGGCGGGTTCATCTCGCAGCCGCTCGCGATCGTCGTGATCGGCGGCCTCCTGTCGTCGACGCTGCTCACGCTCGTCGTGCTGCCCGTGCTCTACGACCTCGTCGAGGGCGGTCGCGAGCGCCGGCGGGCGAGGAAGGCGGCCAAGGCGGCGGGTGCGGGAGCGACGCCGGCGGCCCCCGAGGTCGCCGCGCCGGTCGAGTAGGCGCGGAGCCCCCGCTGCGGGGATCGATGCACGTCCTGCTCCGTCGGCGCTACTCGACCGCCGGGGGCCCGCCGAGCTCTGCGATCCGCGCGAGCAGCGCCTCGCGCTCCCGTGCGTTGCCCGTGAGCCGGGCGGCCGTCTCGAGCTCGCCGCGCGCCTCGCCGGTGCGCCCGAGGCGAGCGAGCAGCTCGCCGCGCACGGCCGGCAGCGGGGGATACCCGGCGAGCCTCCCGCCGGCGACGAGCTCGTCGACGACCCGGAGCGCCGACGCCGGCCCCGTCGCCATCGCGATCGCCGCGGCGCGGTTGAGCTCCACGACGGGCGACGGGGCGATGCGACCGAGCGCCTCGTAGAGCACGACGACCTGGGCCCAGTCGGTCTCGTCGGCCGAGGGGGCGACCGCATGGCAGCCGGCGATCGCGGCCTGCAGGCCGTACGCGGCGCGCCCGCGCCCGATGCGGTCGGCCCGGTCGAGCGCCGCCCGCCCGCGGGCGATCTGCGCGCGGTCCCAGCGCGAGCGGTCCTGCTTGTCGAGGGGGATCGCACTGCCGTCGCGCGCCGTGCGCGCCGGGAAGCGGGCGGCGGTGAACTCCATGAGCGCGACGAGCGACTGCGCCTCGGGCTCGCGGGGCATGAGGCCCGCCACGATCCGGGCGAGCCGCAGGGCCTCGGCCGAGACGTCCGGCCGCAGCCATTCCTCGCCCGACGCGGGCAGGTAGCCCTCGTTGAAGATCAGGTAGAGCACGTGCAGCACCGAGGCGAGGCGCTCGGGGTACTCGTTCGGCTCGGGCACGGCGAAGGGCACGTTCGCGGCGGCGAGGGTCTTCTTCGCGCGCACGATCCGCTGCTGGATCGTCGCGGTCGGCACGAGGAACGCGCGGGCGATCTCCTCGCTCGAGAGGCCGCCGACGATGCGCAGCGTCAGCGCGATCTGGGCCTCGCGCGACAGCACGGGGTGGCATGAGACGAAGACGAGCCGCAGCACGTCGTCGTCGATCGTGTCGGGGTCCCAGAAGGTGTCGGATGCCTCGCCGCCCTGCTGCTCGAGATCGCGCGCCATCGCGGCGTACCGCTCGTCGAGCCGTTCGCGCCGGCGCCAGCCGTCGATGGCCCGGCGCTTCGCGACCGCCGTCAGCCATGCGCCGGGGTTGCGCGGCACGCCCTCGTCGGGCCACTGCCCGAGGGCCTCGACGAGCGCCTCCTGCGCGAGGTCCTCGGCCTGGCCGACGTCGCCGGTGAAGCGGGCGAGCGTCGCGACGATGCGAGCCGACTCGATGCGCCAGACCGCGGCGATCTCGCGCCGGGCGCGGTCGGCGTCGGCCGGGCCGGAGGTGCCGCCGCCGGAATGCCGGGCCCGGTCGGCGTCGGCGTGCGCCGAACCGGCCGAGCCCGAGGCATCCGTCTCGCTCATGGTGCGGTCACGCCCCCGCCGTGCCCAGGCGACCCTCGGCCTCCTCGCGCCAGCCGGCCTCCTTCTGGATCCACTCGTTGTCCTGCGGGAAGTCCTCGAGCTCGGTGACGCGACGCACCTCGAGCTTCGAGCCGGGGCCGAGCGGGCAGCGCTTGGCCCACTCCGCGGCCTCCTCGGGGCTCTGCGCCTGGATGATCCAGAAGCCGTTGAAGAGCTCCTTCGTCTCGCCGTAGGGGCCGTCCGTCACCACGGGCGGGGTCTGGTCGAAGTCGACGACGAAACCCTCCTTCGCGTCGGTCAGTCCCTCGCCCGCGAGCAGCACGCCGGCCTTGATGAGCGACTCGTTGTAGGCGCCCATCGCGGCGATGACCTCGTTGAAATCGAGCTGCTCGTAGGCCTCGACGGCGGCGTCGTTCGATCGCATGATCAGCATGTACTTCACGGTGTTCTCCTTGTTCGGATCGATGTCGATGCGGGGCCGAAGTGCCCGCCTCACTCATGCGTCGAACGGGGCGGGGGCCGGATCGACATCCGGGCGGAAAAAGTTCGGAACTGTTTCGGCCATGTTCTCAGACGCCGATCGGCTTGGTGATTGATACCCCACCGGGGTATAGTTCTGAATATCGAGGGAAGGATGACCGACATGACCCACAGCCACGCCGCCACCACCGTGCCCGAGGGCGCCACCGAACTCCAGCTGGTCGACCAGGCCGCCGCTGCGGATGCCTCGTGCGCGTGCTGCGCGATCCCCGACGCCGCGGCGACGTCGACCGCGCCCGCCGAACTCGACGGACTCGTGAGCGCCCACTACGCCGTCGCCGGCATGACCTGCGGCAACTGCGTGCGCCACGTCAGCGCCGAGCTCGCCGCCATCGAGGGCGTGGAGGCGGTCGAGGTCGAGCTCGTCGCCGGCGGCGTCTCGACCGTCACGGTGCGCAGCAGCTCGCCGCTCGCCGACGCCGCGGTCGCCGCCGCCGTCGAGGAGGCCGGCTACGAGGTCGTCCCGCGCTGAGCGCGGGAGGGCGTCAGCCTGCGACCGGCTCGAGGCGCACGATGACGGCCTTCGAGACGGGGGTGTTGCTGCCGTCGGCGGCGCTCTCGAGGGGCACGAGCACGTTCGCCTCGGGATAGTAGGCGGCGGCGCAGCCGCGCGCGGTCGGGTACGCGACGAGGCGCTGGGCGGGCAGCACCCGGTCGGCCTGGCCGGGCCACTCGCTCACGACGTCGACGCGCTGCCCGTCGGCGAGTCCGAGCTCGGCGAGATCGTCGGGGTGCACGAACACGACGTCGCGGCCCTTCCTGATGCCGCGGTAGCGGTCGTTCAGGCTGTAGATCGTCGTGTTGAACTGGTCGTGCGAGCGAAGCGTCTGCAGGATGAGCCGGCCGGCCGGCCGTTCGAGGTGCTCGAGCTCGTTGACCGTGATCTGCGCCCTGCCCGTCGGGGTGTCGAACCGGCGCACCCGCGGTGAGATGGGCAGTTCGAAGCCGTTCTTCCTGCGGACGTCGTCGTTGTAGCGCTCGAATCCCGGCACGACGCGCGAGATCCGGTCGCGGATGAGGTCGTAGTCGCGCTCGAATTCGGACCAGGGGATGTCGGGCGCCTCGAGACGCTCCGCTCCAGCGGAGGCACCGGTGCCGCCGAGCGTCGCCTGCGCCATGCGGCACACGACCGCGACCTCCGAGAGCAGGCCCGGCGCCACCGGCGGGATCGCGCCGTGGCTGCCGTGCACCGAGCACACCGTGTCCTCGACCGAGACGAACTGCGGAACGCCGCCCTGCAGGTCGACCTCGGTGCGGCCGAGCACGGGCAGGATGAGCGCCTCCTCGCCCGTGACGACGTGCGAGCGGTTGAGCTTGGTCGACACCTGCACGGTGAGCTTCGCCCGCCGCATGGCCTGCTCCGCGACCTCCGTGTCGGAGATGGCGGCGACGAAGTTGCCGGCCATCGCGACGAACACGTCGATCTCGCCGTCGCGCAGCCCCTGCACGGTCTTCACCGCGTCGCGGCCGTGCTCGCGCGGCACGGGGAATCCGAACTCGGCCTCGAGGGCGGCGAGGAAGCGCTCGGGCATCTGCTCCCAGATGCCCATCGTGCGGTCGCCCTGCACGTTGCTGTGCCCGCGGATCGGGGCCGCGCCGGCGCCCGGCTTGCCCATGTTGCCGCGCAGGAGCAGGAGGTTGACGATCTCCTTGATGGTGTCGACCGACTTCTTCTGCTGGGTGAGGCCCATCGCCCACGTGACGATCACCCGGTCGGCCGCGAGGTACGCGTCGGCGAGCTCGTCGATCTCGGCCGAGCTGATGCCGGTCGCCGCGAGCACCTCCGCCTCGTCGAGGCCGGCCAGGTGCGTGCGGAAGTCGGCGAGCCCATCGGTGCAGGCGGCGAGGAACTCGTGGTCGAGCACGGTGCCGGGCGAGGCGTCCTCGGCGTCGAGCACCCGCTTCGAGACCGCCTGCAGCAGCGCCATGTCGCCGCCGGAGCGGATCTGGATGAACTGGTCGGCGAGCTTCGTGCCGCGTCCGATGACGCCGCGCGGTCGCTGCGGGTTCTTGTAGCGCATGAGCCCGGCCTCGGGTAGCACGTTGACCGCGACGATGCGCCCGCCGCGCCGCTTCTGGTCCTCGAGCGCCGAGAGCATGCGCGGATGGTTCGTGCCCGGGTTCTGCCCCATCACGATGATGAGGTCGGCCTGCTCGAAGTCGTCGTAGACGACGGTCGCCTTGCCGACGCCGATCGACTCGGTGAGCGCGGTGCCGGATGACTCGTGGCACATGTTCGAGCAGTCGGGCAGGTTGTTCGTGCCGTAGGCGCGCACGAACAGCTGGTAGAGGAACGCGGCCTCGTTCGACACCCGGCCGCTCGTGTAGAACGCGGCCCGGTCTGGGCTCTCGAGTGCACCCAGGCGCTCGCCGATGAGCGCGAACGCGGCCTCCCACGAGATCGGCTCGTAGTGGTCGGAGCCGGCCGGCTTGTGGACGGGCTCGACGAGCCGGCCCTGCTGGCCGAGCCAGTACTCGCTCCTGTCGAGCAGCGAGGTCAACGAGTGCTCGGCCCAGAACGAGGTCGGCACGGTGACGGGCGTCGCCTCCCACGTGACGGCCTTCATGCCGTTCTCGCAGAACTCGAGCGTGTGCCGGTGCTCGGGCGGGTCGGCCCAGGCGCAGCTCATGCAGTCGAAGCCGCCGTCCTGGTTGATCGTGAGCGACAGCTTCGCCGTTCGGCCGAGGCCCATGTCGTCGAGCGCGGGAACCATCGCGTGCACGATGGCGGGCACGCCGACCGCGGCGTCCTCCAGGTGCCCGACGTGGAGGTCGGGGTAGGGGTCGGTCGCGCGCTGTTCGTTCACGGTCACCTCGGCTGTGTGGGTGCGGGCACGCGGGCGGGCTCGCCCGGGCGGTCGGGTGCGGTCGCGCGGCCGTGCCTGCCGCCGCGGTCGGGTCGGGCGCTGCGGGATGCCGCGGCCGAGGCATCCGGGCGAGCCGTCGCGGCCGGCTCGACCAGCCGGTCGGGTCGCGAGTACGCCACCAGCGACGGGTCGCGCACGAAGCCGAGGAGGGTCAGGCCGACCTCGTTCGCGAAGTCGACGGCGAGCGACGACGGCGCCGACACGGCCGAGAGCACCGGGATGCCGGCCATGCCCGCCTTCTGCACGAGCTCGAAGCTCGCGCGCCCCGAGACCTGCAGCACCATGCCGCGCAGGGGCAGCAGGCCTTCGCGGGCGGCCCACCCGACGACCTTGTCGACGGCGTTGTGGCGGCCCACGTCTTCGCGCACCACGAGCAGCTCGCCCGTTCGGCCGTCGAAGAGGGCCGCGGCGTGCAGGCCGCCGGTCTGGTCGAACACGTCCTGGGCGGCGCGCAGCCGGCCGGGCAGCGCGATGACGAGCTCGGGGTCGATGCGCACGGGGTCGTCGTCGACGGCGAAGGCCGAGCGCGTGCGCACCGCGTCGATGCTGGCCTTGCCGCAGACACCGCAAGCGCTCGTCGTGAGCCGGTCGCGGTGCAGCGAGGCGTGCGGTGGGGCGACCCCGGGGGCGAGCGTCACGTCGAGCACGTTGTAGGTGTTGACGCCGTCGGCGCCTGCGCAGTGGATCGCACCCGCGACGTCGGTGCCGTGCACCACGACGCCCTCGGAGACGAGATAGCCGATCGCCAGGTCGACGTCGTGGCCAGGCGTGCGCATCGTGACCGCGAGCTGCGACCCGCCGACCCGTATCTCGAGGGGCTCCTCGACGGCGAGCAGGTCGTCGCGCCGACTCACCGACCCGCCGACCGTGACGCGTGTGATCCGCTTCCTCGCGGTGATCCTGCCCATCCCTCCTTGGTATCAGCATCGGTGGCCCGCGCAAAGCGCCGGACGTCCACCGATTCAGATGCCCGGCATCACCGATCGAGATGCCCGCTTCGCCGGGATGCCGCAGCGCGCCCCCGCCCGACTGCCTAGCATGAACGCATGATCGAGCTCGGTGCCGTGGTGCTCATGGGCGGCCGTGCCTCACGGCTCGGCGGCATCGTCAAGGGCGACCTCGGCATCGACGGACGGACCCTGCTCGAACGCGCCGTCGACGCGGCGGCGCCCGCGGGGGAGATCGTCGTGGTCGGCGAGGCCGGACGATCGCGGTTGCCCGCCGCGGTCCTGGTCGTGCGCGAGGACCCGCCGTTCGGCGGCCCCGCCGCGGCCGTCGCCGCGGGGGTGCGCGCGCTGGGATCGGATGCCTCGGCCGTGCTGCTGCTCGCCGGCGACCTGCCGTTCGCGGCCGACGCGGTGCCGGGGCTGCTCGCGGAGTTCGGCGTGGTCGCGGGCCGCATGCGCGGGGCGGGCGACGCAGGTGGCGAGGGCCCCGGAATCGAGGGGGCCGAGCGCGGAGCGCGCGACGCGGCCGACGGGGTGCGGGCGGTCGATGCCGAGGGCCGGGCGCAGCACCTGCTGTGCGTCGTGCGGCGGCACCCGCTCGAACGGGCGATCGCCGAGCTCGAGGCGCGCGGGCCGCTCGAGGGCAGTTCGATGCGGTCCCTCCTCGCGCCGCTGCGATTCGTCGATCTCGGGGTGCCGGGGACTGCCACCATGGATGTGGACACCTGGGCCGACGCGGAATCCGTCGGCGCGACCGGTGCGACCCGAGGGGAGACCCCATGACCGCGAACGACGACGACCTCGACCGCACCCTGCAGGAGTGGGCCGACCGGGTGCGCGCCGAGCTCGACCTGCCCGACGTGCCGCTCGACGTGAACGCCGTGCTCGGCGTCGCCGGTGTCGCGGCGCACGCGGTCGTGCGGCCGGCCGCGCCGATCACCACGTACCTCGCCGGCTACGCCGCCGGCGTCGCCGCCGCGCGCGGCGCGGACCCCGAGGCGGCCGCTCGCGACGCGCTCGACCGGGTGCGACGGCTCGCGTCGTCGTGACGGTGCACCGGGCCGGGCTCGACCTCGTGACCGCGCGGGCGCGAGCCGCTGCCGCGGCGCCCGACCTCGTCGTCGAGGAGGTGCCGCTGGATGCCGCGATCGGCCGGGTGCTCGCGGGCGACCTCGTCACGCCGATCCCGCTGCCGCACTACACCTCGTCGGCGATGGACGGCTGGGCGGTGCGGGGTCCCGGCCCGTGGCGGGTCGTCGAGGCCGACACCGCGGCCGCCGCGCCGTCCTCCGAGACGGAGCTCGCTCCCGGCGGCGCCGTCGTCATCGTGACGGGTGGGCTCGTGCCCGCAGGCGCCGAGGCGGTCCTGCGGCGCGAGGCCGGTCGCGTCGTCGACGGGCGACTCGAAGCGGTCGGCGACCTCGGCCGGCGCGATGTCGCGGGCCGACGCCACCTCAGGGCGGCCGGCGCCGAGGCGAGGGCGGGGGAGGTCGTGCTGCCCGACGGAATGCCGCTGACCCCGCCGCGCATCGCACTCGCGGCCGCGACCGGTGTCGACCGCCTGGTCGTACGACGACGGCCGAGGGTCGCACTCGTGCTGACCGGGGACGAGGTCATCGAGTCGGGGGTGCCGGCGCCCGGGCGCGTACGAGACAGCTTCCGAACGATGCTGCCCGCGATGCTCGACGCCCTCGGTGCCGAGGTCGTGGCGGTGCACCGCGCGGGCGACGACCTCGCCGCGACCGAGACCGCCGTCACCGCCGACGCCGCCGACCTCGTCATGACGACGGGCGGCACCGGCGGGTCGGGCGTCGATGTCGTGCGCGCCGCCGTCGACGGGCTCGGCGCCGAGTGGCTCGTGCCGTCCGTCGCGATCCGCCCCGGCGGGCCGACCTTCCTCGCACGAGCCGGGGGCCGGCTCGTGCTCGGGCTCCCGGGCAACCCCCTCGCGGCCGTGCTCGGACTCGTCGCGGTCGGCGGCCCATTGCTCGAGCGCTGGACCGGAGTGGGGGAGGCGCTCACCGAGGTCGTCGTCTCGGAGGCCCTCGACGGCGCCCCCGGCGCGACGCGTCTCGTCCCGGTCATCGTCCGCGACGGCCGGGCAGCGCCCGCCGCGCACCTCGGCACGGGAATGCTGCGCGGCCTCGCCGACGCCGACGCGATCGCCGTCGTGCCGGCCGAGGGGGTCGCCGCCGAGGCATCCGCCCTCGCCCTTCGCCTGCCGTGGTGACGGCGCGCCCCGTCGGCGGGGCGACCGCCCGGGTGCACGCGGTTCGGGAGGAAGAACCGCCCGGCACGCCGCGGCGAGCGGGCGACACGCGGGGCCAGGCGCGGAAGTTCCGACCGAGCCGTTCTCCCGGAGGGACGCCCGGCGCCTGCGAGGGCCGGCCGAACGCGACCGTCCGGCCCGTCGACCGCTGATGCGGACGGCGGGCCGGACGGGCGACGGGAGGGTCAGCGCGTGCGCTCGAGGACCGCTCGCGTCGAGGCCTCGGGGCGCAGGTCGAGGCGGCGCAGCAGCTGCGCGTTCGCCGCGACGATGACGGTCGAGAGGCTCATCAGGATCGCGCCGACCGACATCGGCATCACGAACCCGATCGGGGCGAGCACGCCCGCAGCGAGCGGCACCGAGACGAGGTTGTAGCCGGCGGCCCACCAGAGGTTCTGGCTCATCTTGCGATAGCTCGCCCGCGACAGCTCGATCACCGAGAGCACCGAGCGCGGGTCGCTCGACGCGAGGATGACCCCGGCGGAGGCGATCGCGACGTCGGTGCCGGCGCCGATCGCGATGCCGACGTCGGCCTGGGCGAGCGCGGGCGCGTCGTTCACGCCGTCGCCGACCATCGCGACCGAGAGGCCCTCGCGCTGCAGCTCCTGCACCTTGGCGGACTTGTCTTCGGGACGGACCCCCGCGTAGACCCGGTCGATGCCGAGCTCGGCGGCGACCGTGCGGGCGACCGGCTCGGCGTCGCCCGTGATCATGACGACCTGCACGCCGAGCGCGTGCAGCGCGTCGACCGCCTCGCGCGACTCGGGACGGATCTCGTCGGCGAGGGCGATCGCACCCGCGACGACGCCGTCGATCACGACGTGCAGCACGGTCGCGCCGGCCTCGGCCCAGGGCACGGATGCCTCGAGCACGTCGAGGCCCTCGCGCCGGAGCAGCCCGGGGCCGCCCACCTGCACGACGCGGTCGCCGACCTTCGCGCGCACTCCGATGGCGGCCGATGCCTCGAACTCGGTCGCGCCGTACACGGCCAGGCCGCGGTGGAACGCGTCGGCGACGATCGCCTTCGCGAGCGGGTGCTCGGAGTCCATCTCGGCGGAGGCGGCATCGGCGAGCACGGCGTCGAGGTCGAAGCCGGGGGCCGCCGCGGCATCCGTGACGGCCGGCTCGCCCTTCGTGAGGGTGCCCGTCTTGTCGAAGAGCACCGCGCCGACCGTGCGCATCGTCTCGAGGGCGAGGCGGTCGGTCACGAGCACGCCGCCGCGGGCCGCGCGCTCGGTCGCGATCTGCACGACGAGCGGGATGGCGAGGCCGAGGGCGTGGGGGCACGCGATCACGAGCACCGTGATGGTGCGGACGACGGCGTCGTCGGGGTCGCCGAGCAGCGTCCAGGCGATCGCCGTGATGACGGCGGCGCCCAGCGCGAACCAGAACAGCCAGCCCGCGGCGCGGTCGGCGAGGCGCTGCGCGTGCGAGCTCGAGGCCTGCGCCTGCGCGACGAGGCGCTGGATCCCAGCGAGCGCGGTGTCGTCGCCGACCGCGCCGACCCGCACGCGGATCGCGGTGTCGGTCGCGACGGTGCCTGCGACGACGTGGTCGCCGGGGCCGCGACTCACCGTGGCCGACTCGCCCGTGATCATCGACTCGTCGATCGCCGCGGTGCCGTCGACCACCTCGCCGTCGGCCGGCACGCGCCCGCCGGGGCGCACGATCACGAGGTCGCCGACGCCCAGCTCGCTCGGGGCGACCGTCTCGGTCTCCGTGCCCGCCGAGCCCGTCGAAGGCTCGACCACCCGCTCGGCCTCATCGGGCAGGAGTGCGGCGAGGGCGTCGAGTGCGCTCGAGGCCTGCATGATCGAGCGCATCTCGATCCAGTGGCCGAGCAGCATGATCACGATGAGGAGCGCGAGCTCCCACCAGAAGTCGAGGTGATGGCTGACGAGCATGAGGCTCGCCGCGAGGCTCGCGAAGTAGGCGACCGTGATCGCGAGGCCGATGAGCAGCATCATGCCGGGCTTGCGGGCCTTGAGCTCCGACCAGGCGCCGGTGAGGAACGGCTTGCCGCCCCAGAAGTACATGACGGTGCCGAGCACCGGGGAGATCCACGGGACGATCGCGTTGTCGGGCAGCGAGTAGCCGAGGATCGAGGCGAACATCGGGCTGAACGCGATCGTGGGGATCGCGATGACGAGCATGATCCAGAACAGGCGGCGGAACTGGCCGACGTGATCGCCGTGGCCGCCGTGGCCGGACATGTCGTGCCCGGCGTGGCCGGCGTGCATGTCGTGGCCCGCGTGGGCGTCGCAGTGACCGGCGTGCGCGGCGTGGGGGGCCTCGGTCGCGGTGCTCGTGCCGTGGCCGGCGTGCATGTCGTGGCCTGAGTGCGGGTCGTGCCCTGCGTGGCCCTCGTGGCCTGAGTGGCCTGAGTGCGGGTCGTGCCCGGCGTGGCCCTCGTGCCCGGCGTGCGGATCGTGGGTCACGGCCGCGGCGCCCTCGGCGTGGCCCGCATGCTGCGCGTGGTGATGGCCTGCGTGGCCCTCGTGCGCGTCGTGCTCGGTGTGCGTCTCGTTCTGGCCGGCGCCCATCGCGTCCTCCTGTGGTCGTTCCCTCAGATTAATACCCCTAGGGGGTATCTGCAAGAGGGAACCGCAACCCGATTCCCACTATTCCGCATCGGAGTGCATCAGCGCTCGGCGAACACGATGGCGCCGTTCCGGGAAGGTCTGCTGTGATGGCGAGATGCAGATCCTGATCCTCGGTGGAACCCAATGGCTCGGTCGTGAGCTCGCCCGCGATGCGCTCCGGCGCGGACACGAGGTGACCTGCCTCGCGCGCGGCGAGGCGGGCGAGGTCGCACCCGGAGCACGGCTCGTCGTCGGCGACCGGTCGCGGGCCGACGCCTACGACGCGCTCGGCGACGCCGAGTGGGACGCCGTGATCGACGTCACGCGACAGCCGGGATTCGCGCGTCGCGCCGCCGCGGCGCTCGCCCAGCGGGCACGGCACTGGACGTTCATCTCATCGGGCAACGTGTACGCGCACCACGACGAACCGGGTGCCGACGAGACGGCTGAGCTCATGCCGCCCCTCGAACCCGACGAGTCGACGCCCGAGACCTACGGCGAGGCGAAGTCGGCGATCGAATCGGCCTACCGTGAGGCGCTCGGCGACCGGCTGCTCGTCATCCGGCCCGGCCTCATCGGCGGCCCGGGCGACGCCTCGGGCCGCACCGGTTACTGGGTCGCGCGCTCGGCGCGCGACGACGAGCCGATGCTCGTGCCCGACATCATGGATGCCTCGGCGCAGTTCATCGACGTGCGCGACCTCGTCGGCTGGACGATCGACTCCGTCGAGCGCGGGCTGACCGGTGCGTTCAACGCGGTCGGCGATCGCTCGACGTTCGGTGCGTTCCTCGACGCGTCGCGGTCGGTCGGCGGTCACCGCGGCGAGGTGCTGTCCGCACCCAGCGCGTGGCTCGAGCGGCAGGGCGTCGCCGAGTGGTCGGGCGAGGAGTCGCTGCCGCTCTGGATCATCGCTCCGACGTGGGCGTCGTTCCAGGATCGTTCGAACGCCGCGGCCCGTGCCGAGGGCCTCGAGCTGCGCCCGGTCGAGGAGACGCTCGCCGACCTGCTCGCATGGGAGCGCGAACAGGGACTGGATCGGTCGCGCGGTGCCGGACTCAGCGCCGCACGCGAGCGCGAGCTCGTCGCGGTGCTGCGTGCCGAGCGAGCGGATCGGCTCGTCGAGGAGTGAACCGGCGGGGCGCACTCGAGTACGGGTGCGCCGCGCCGCTCGTCCCGTCTCGAGGCTGGGAGCGACGGGCGCTCGACGACGGGGCTCGAGGGGCGCATCGCCCCGCCGGCGTGCGCGTCTTCCCGACGGGTCGGGCCTCCCGCCCTGCGGCCGGGCCGTCTGGGATGACAGACGGCGTGACCGCGCGAGGGCTGGGCGCGGACGCGGCCGACTCGTAGCGTGGGGGCATGGCCGACGTCGCACTCTCGAACGATCCCCTCTGGCCCCGCGCGGGAGACTGGCCCGCGCCCGAGTCGCTCGCGCCCGAGGCATCCGCTCGCCTCGCCCTGCTCGGCGTGCCGGCGTGGCGCACCTCGCTCTCGCCGACCGACGCGCACACGACCCCCGCCGCCGTTCGCCAGGCGCTGCGCCGATACAGCCCGGCGCTCGTGCCGAGCCGGCAGGAGGGCCGCGACGCCGTCGACCTCGGTGAGCAGGCCGTCGTCGACGCCGGCGACATCGTCGAGCCCGACGGCCCCGAGGGGGAGACGCGCACGCGCGCCCGGGTCGCCGAACTGCTCGAGCGCGCCGAGACCGTCATGGCGCTCGGCGGCGACAACTCGGTGACGGTCGCGACCGCGCTCGGCGCCTACGGCGACCGGCTCGACACCGCCGGCCTCATCACGATCGATGCGCACTACGACCTGCGCGACGGCGTCTCGAACGGGTCGCCCGTGCGCCGCCTCGTCGAGGCGGGCCTCGATCCGCGACGCATCGTGCAGATCGGCATCGCCGACTTCGCGAACTCCGCCGTGTACGCACGCCGCGCCGCCGAGCTCGGCATCACCGTCGTCCACCGCGACGAACTGCACGGCCGCCGGCCCGCCGATGTCATGGCCGAGGCGCTCGAGATCGCCGGCGCCGCGGGCGGCCCGGTGCACCTCGACATCGACGTCGACGCCTGCGACCGCTCGGTCGTGCCCGGATGCCCCGCGTCGATGCCCGGCGGACTCGCCGCGTGGGAGCTGCGCGCCCTCGTGCGCGCCGCGGGCGGCGATGCCCGCGTCGTCAGCGCCGACCTCGCCGAGGTCGACGCGAGCGCCGACGCACCCGACGGCCGCACGGTGCGGCTCACGGCGCTCTGCGTGCTCGAGTTCCTCGCCGGCGTGGCCTCGCGCTGAGCGGGCCGGCGTCGCCCGACATCCGGCCGTAGCGCGTCGCGCCGAGGAGTGACAGGCTGAGCCTGTACTCGACCGCCGCGCGGGCGGCGGTTCCCTCGAAGGGAGTCGCGATGTCGTTCATCACCCGGGGCTTCACCGGCCGCAGCCGAGAGCGCGACGATCGGCTGCCGCCGGGGCAGACGCTCGTGCACGACTTCCCGGTGCTGTCGGCCGGGCCGACCCCCGAGGTCGACACCGCCGACTGGGAGTTCACGATCCGCACCGAACACGGCGGCCGGCGGTGGAGCTGGGACGAGTTCATGCAGCTCGAGATCGAGGATGTCACGACCGACATCCATTGCGTCACGCACTGGTCGAAGCTCGGCACGAACTGGCGCGGTGTCTCGCTCGACACCCTGTTCGCCGAGGTCGAGACCGAGTACGACTACGTGATGGCGCACAGCTACGGCGGCTACACGACGAACGTGCCCCTCGAGGAGCTGCTCGGCGGCAGGGCCTGGGTGGCCTTCGAGTTCGACGGCGAGCCGTTGGACCCCGAGCACGGCGGCCCGGCCCGGCTGCTCGTGCCGCACCTGTACTTCTGGAAGAGCGCGAAATGGGTGCGCGGGCTCGAGCTCATGCCCACCGACGACCCCGGATTCTGGGAGCAGAACGGCTACCACCTCCACGGCGACCCGTGGAAGGAGGAGCGCTACTGGTGAGCGAGGTGCAGCAGCTCCAGGCGGCGCCCCGCACCGCGTGGCACGTCGCCGAGGTCACCGAGACGCGGCGCGAGACGCCCACGGCCGCGCGCATCTCGCTCGACGTCGTGGGCTGGCCGGGCAACCTCGCCGGCCAGCACCTCGACGTGCGCCTCACCGCCCCCGACGGGTACACCGCGACCCGCTCGTACTCGATCGCCTCGTCGGGCGACGGCGAGCGGGTGGTGCTCGCGGTGGATCGGCTGCCCGACGGCGAGGTCTCTCCGTTCCTCGTCGACGAACTGCGCGCCGGCGACCGGCTCGAGGTGCACGGCCCGCTCGGTGCGTTCTTCGTCTGGCGGCCCCCGGCCTCCGGCGCGGTCGGGCGACCCGTGCAGCTCATCGCGGGCGGTTCGGGCGTCGTCCCGCTCGTCGCCATCGCCCGCGCGCATGCCGACGCGGGCGATGCCACGCCGTTCCGCCTGCTCTACTCGGTGCGCACGCCCGACGACGTCTTCTTCGCCGCCGAGCTCGAGGCGGCGCGGCGCGGGCCGGCGCCGCTCGAGGTCGAGTTCGTCTACACGCGGAGCGCCCCCGACGGCTCGGGCGGCCCCGTCGGCCGGATCACGCGCGAGCGCCTGGCGGCCGCGGTGATCGGGGCCGATGCCGCGCCGATCGTCTACGTGTGCGGGTCGACCGGGTTCGTCGAGCGCGTCGCCGCGTGGTTGATCGAGCTCGGCCACGACCAGGCGGCCATCCGCACCGAGCGTTACGGAGGAACCTGATGCAGCACTTCGACGGCAATCTGCTCGCGGGCCCGCTCGCCGAGGTGTTCGCGTTCGACCCGACGACGGCGCGGGCGCGCTGCAACGGCTGCGGGGCCGTCGCCGAGCTCGCGACCGCCCTCGTCTACCGCAGCGGCGCGGGCAGCGTCGCCCGCTGCCGAGGCTGCGGCGCCGTGCTGCTCAGCCTCGTCGAGGGCGACGGCCGCCGCTTCGTCAACTTCACCGGCACCGGCGCGATCGAGATCACCACGGCAGGAAGGGACGACGCATGAAGACGCTCTACCTCGTGCGACATGCCAAGTCGGACTGGGGAGACCCGTTGCTCGAGGACCACGACCGTCCGCTCAACGAACGCGGCCTGCGCGACGCCCCGGCGATGGGGCACCGCCTCGCCGAGCGGGGCGTGAACCCCGACCGCATCGTGACGAGCACCGCCGTGCGCGCTCGCAGCACCGCTCGGCTCCTCGCACGGACCCTCGGCATCGGCGACGACCACGTCGTCGAGGACGACCGGCTCTACGGGGCGACGGCGTCCCGCATCCTGAACATCGCCTCGGGGCTCGACGACGCCATCGGCACGGCGATGCTCGTCGGACACAATCCGGGCATGAGCGACGCCGTCGGCGAGCTCACCGGCGAGTGGGTCGAGCTGCCGACGTGCGCGGTCGTCGAGTGCCTGGTCGACGTCGACTCATGGGCCGAGCTCATCGAGGGCACGGGCGACCTGGCAGCGGTCGACACGCCCAAGGGCCAGCTCCGCTGACATCGGGGTGCCCGCGCGATCCGGCGAGCGGTCGACGGCCGGGATGACTCGCGCCGACGCGCCGGGCCCGCCGGCGCGGCTCAGGCGATCGGTGCGCCGGCGGCCCAGACACGGCGCACGATGGGCACGCCGGGGCGGTATGCGAGGTGCAGGTAGCTGGGGGCGTCGAGCTCGACGAGGTCGGCGCGCATGCCTGGGCGGAGCGCGCCGACGTCGGAACGGCGCAACGCCTTCGCACCGGCGGCCGTCGAGGCCCAGAGCGCCTCGGCAGGGGTCATGTTCATGTCACGCACTGCGACCGCGATGCAGAACGGCATCGAGCTCGTGAAGCACGACCCCGGGTTGCAGTCGCTCGCGAGCGCCACCGTCACCCCGGCCTCGATGAGCCTGCGCGCATCGGGGTACGGCTGCCGGGTCGAGAACTCGACGCCCGGCAGGAGCGTCGCGACGGTGTCGGACGAGGCAAGCGCCGCGACATCCTCGTCGCTCAGGAAGGTGCAGTGGTCGACCGAGGCGGCGCCGAGCTCGACCGCGAGGCGGACGCCGCCGCCCTCGCCGAGCTGGTTGCCGTGCACGCGGATGCCGAGCCCGGCGTCGCGTCCGGCCTCGAGCACCCGGCGCGACTGTTCGGGCGAGAACGCGCCCCGCTCGCAGAAGGCGTCGATCCAGCGCGAGTGCGGCGCGCACGCGTCGAGCATCTCGCCGATGACGACGTCGACGTAGGCATCGCCCGCCGCGACGGGGTCGCCGTCGAAGCGCGGGTCCTCGCGGAACTCGAACGGCACGACGTGCGCACCGAGGAAGGTGACCTCTGAGGTGACCTCGCGGGCGAGGCGTACGAGGCGCTCCTCGTCGGCGACGCTGAGCCCGTAGCCCGACTTCACCTCGAACGTCGTCGTGCCCTGCGCGTGCAGCTCGGCGACGAAGCCCGTGAGCCGGGCGCGCAGCTCGTCGTCGGTCGCGGCGCGGGTGGCGGCGACGGTCGACCTGATGCCGCCCGCCTCGTAACGGCGCCCGGCCATGCGGGCGGCGAACTCCTCGGCGCGGTCGCCGCCGAACACGAGGTGCGTGTGGCTGTCGACGAAGCCTGGGATGACGGCGCGCCCGCCCGCGTCGACGAGCTCGACGCCCGACTCGGGCGTGTGGGCGGATGCATCGGCGGCGGCGCCGACCCAGGTCACTTCGCCGTGCTCGACGAGCACTGCGGCGTCGCGCACGATGCCGAGGGGGCCGCCCTCGCGGCCGGGCTGCTCGTCATTGGTGACGAGCTCGCCGATGTTCGTGATGAGCGTGGCCCGAGGCATCCTGGTCGCCTTTCGATCGTCGTGCTGAGTTCGAGTCTCTCAATCGAGCGGGCGATCTCGGCGGCGCGATCGCGGTGCGATGCGCTGGGATCGCCCACTCGACGGAGGAGGGGAGCGGAGGAGGAGCCGCTCAGCCCTCGAGCATCGGCACGTCGACGCCGCGCTCGCGCGCGACCTCGATCGCCCGCTCGTAGCCGGCGTCGACGTGACGGATCACGCCCATGCCGGGGTCGTTCGTGAGCAGCGCCGTGAGCTTCGCCGCGGCGAGCTCGGTGCCGTCGGCGACGGAGACCTGGCCCGCGTGGATCGAGCGGCCGATGCCGACGCCGCCGCCGTGGTGGATCGACACCCAGGTCGCGCCCGACGACGCGGCGGTGAGGGCGTTGAGGAGGGGCCAGTCGGCGATCGCGTCGGAGCCGTCCTTCATGGCCTCGGTCTCGCGGTACGGCGAGGCGACCGAGCCCGAGTCGAGGTGGTCGCGGCCGATCACGATCGGCGCCTTCACCTTGCCTTCGGCGACGAGCCGGTTGAAGAGCAGGCCGGCCTTGTGGCGCTCGCCGTAGCCGAGCCAGCAGATGCGGGCGGGCAGGCCCTCGAACTCCACGCGCTCGGCGGCGGCGTCGAGCCACTTGTGCAGGTGCGCGTTCTCGGGGAACAGCTCCTTGATCGCCTCGTCGGTGACGCGGATGTCCTCGGGGTCGCCCGAGAGCGCGACCCAGCGGAACGGCCCGAGGCCCTCGCAGAACAGGGGACGGATGTACGCCGGCACGAAGCCCGGGAACTCGAACGCGCGGTCGTAGCCGCCCTTGCGCGCCTCGTCGCGGATCGAGTTGCCGTAGTCGAAGACCTCGGCGCCGGCGTCCTGGAACTCGACCATGGCCTGCACGTGGTGCGCCATCGACGTCTGCGCCTTGCGGGTGAAGCCCTCGGGGTCGTCCTGCGCGGCCTGCTTCCAGTCGGCGACCGAGATGCCCTCGGGCAGGTAGGCGAGCGGGTCGTGCGCGCTCGTCTGGTCGGTGACGACGTCGACGGTCAGCTCGCCCGCGCGGTGGCGGCGCAGGATCTCGGGGAAGACCTCGGCGGCGTTGCCGACGTAGCCGACCGACCAGCCGCGGCGCTCCTCCTTGGCCTTCAGCACCTTGGCGATCGCGGTGTCGAGGTCGGTCTCGACCTCGTCGAGGTAGCGCTTGCCGGCGCGTCGGCGCAGGCGCGTCTCGTCGACGTCGACGATGAGGCAGGCGCCGTCGTTGAGGGTGACGGCGAGGGGCTGGGCACCGCCCATGCCGCCGCAGCCGCCGGTGAGGGTCAGCGTGCCGGCGAGGGGACCCTCGCCGTCGCGAGCCGCCGCACCGCCGAGCGCGCTGCCGCGCCCCTCGCGCTTGAGCTTCTCGCCCACGGCCGCGAAGGTCTCGTAGGTGCCCTGCAGGATGCCCTGCGAGCCGATGTAGATCCACGAGCCGGCGGTCATCTGGCCGTACATCGTGAGGCCCTCGGCCTCGAGGCGGCGGAACTCGGGCCACGTCGCCCAGTCGCCGACGAGGTTCGAGTTCGCGATGAGCACGCGGGGGGCCCACACGTTGGTGCGGAAGACGCCGACGGGCTTGCCCGACTGCACGAGCAGGGTCTCGTCGGCCTCGAGGCGCTCGAGCGTCTTCGTGATGGCGTCGAACGCCTCCCAGTTGCGGGCGGCCTTGCCCGTGCCGCCGTAGACGACGAGGTCCTCGGGGTGTTCGGCGACCTCGGGGTCGAGGTTGTTCATGAGCATGCGCAGCGGCGCCTCGGTCTGCCAGCTCTTCGCGGAGAGCTCGGTGCCGCGAGGCGCGCGGACGGTGCGCGTGGTGGTCGTTGCGTCGGTCATGATTCGATGGTCGCGCACGTGCGGCACTGCGACAACGGATGCCGCGGGGCGGGCGTCTGGGATCCCAGAACTAGCCCGTGGTGGCGTACGACTCGCCGGGAAGGCGCACGGTCACGACGAGCCCGCCGCCCGGCCGGGTCACGAGGGCGAGTTCGCCGTCGTGGGCCTCGACGATCGCCCGCACGATCGAGAGGCCGAGCCCGGCGCCCGAGCCGTTGCCCGTGCGCTCGCCGTCGAGCCGGCGGAAGGGCTCGACCAGGCGGTCGAGCTCGTACGGGGCGATCGGCCGGCCGGTGTTCGTCACCTCGAGCAGGGCCCTGCCCGAGGCATCCGTGCGCGTCGTCACCCGCACCCACCCGTCGGCGGCGAGGTTGTGCCGCACCGCGTTGTCGACGAGGTTGCGCACGAGCTGCTCGAGCAGCACCGGGTCGCCCGCCGTCGGGGCCTCGTCGGCGATGAGCTCGATCGGCGGGGCAGCGGGGTCGCCCGTCGTGCGAGCCCGCACCTCGTCGACCACGTGCTCGGCGACGTCGGCGAGATCGACGAACCGCCGTTCGCCGAGCTCGCGCTCGGAGCGGGCGAGCAGCAGCAGCCCGTCGATGAGCCGTTCGTGCCGCGCGTTCACCTCGAGCAGGGTCTCGCCGAGGAGCTTCAGGTCGGGCGAGGCGTCGGGCCGCTCGGCGGCGACCTCGATGAGGGCCCGATTGAGGGTCAGCGGCGTGCGCAGCTCGTGCGAGGCGTTCGCGATGAACCGCCGCTGCGCGTCGAACGCGGTGTCGAGGCGCGCGAGCATGCCGTCGAACGTCTCGGCGAGCTCGGTGACCTCGTCGCGCGGACCCGTGAGGTTGATGCGCTCGTGCATGCGGCGGTCGGCGTCGGGCGCGTCGGCGATGCGGCGCGCGGTCTCGGTGATCGTCGAGAGCGGGCGCAGCATGCGCCCGGCGACGAGCCAGCCCATCCATGCCGCGATCGCGCCGACCACGACGACCGCGATCGCGCCCTGGGTGATGAGGGCGCCGAGCGCCTCGTCGCGCGCCGCGCCCACGATCTTCACCGTGTACAGGTAGTTCTGCTCGGCGCCGGCGGGCGGCGTCGGCGCGGCCGGGTCGAACGAGGGCGCCTCCTCGCCCGGTGCGGTGCAGCAGTAGGAACTGCTCACGATCGACGCGTCGCCGATGAGCCGTTGCTGCACGAGCGCCCAGGTGAGCACGAGCATCACGAGGCCCGCGACGAGGAACAGCAGGCCGTAGACGACCGTCAGCCGGGCGCGCAGGGTGAGCCGGAACCGTCTCATCGGATGCGATACCCCACGCCGGCCTCGGTCTCGATGATCGAGGCATCGCCGAGCTTGCGGCGCAGCTTCAGGATGGTGATGCGCACGACGCCCGTGAACGGGTCGATGTTCTCGTCCCACGCCTTCTCGAGCAGCTGCTCGGCGGACACGTATGCGCCGTCGGCGCGCAGCAGCTCGACGAGCACCGCGAACTCCTTCTTCGACAGCGGCACGTACCGGCCGTGGCACACGACCTCGCGGTGGTGGGTGTCGACCCGCACGCCGGCGCGCTCGAGCACGGGCGGCGCGGCGGGCCGAGAACGCCGGCCGAGCGCCTCGACGCGCGCGCCGAGCTCGGCGAACGCGAACGGCTTCGGCAGGTAGTCGTCGGCGCCCATCGCGAGGCCCGCCACCCGGTCGTCGACCGTGCCGGCCGCGGTGAGCATGAGCACGCGCGTCGGCATCTCGGCGGCGGCGATGTGGCGGCACACGTCGTCGCCGTGCACGACGGGCAGGTCGCGGTCGAGCACGACGAGGTCGTAGTCGTTGACGTCGACCCGTTCGAGCGCGCTGCCGCCGTCGCCGACCACGTCGACCGCGTGCGCCGCGTTCCGCAGCCACTCGGCGACGGCACCGGCGAGCAGCGGCTCGTCCTCCGCGACCAGGATGCGCATCTGCCCATTGTCGCCGGTCGGCGCGTTACCGGGGCGTTAGCGCGCACGGTCACGACCGGGAAACGGCGGCTGGGGTGTGCTGGGCAGACCCGGGGCCGCGGCGGCCCCGCTCGACGGAAGGACCTCGGATGCCTCGCCCCAGCCGGCTCGCGACCCCGATGCTCGGCGTGCTCGTCGTCACCGCGGCACTCCTGCTCGCCGGGTGCACGGCCGACGCGCCGCCGTCGGTCGCGTCGCTCGACGACCCGGATGCCCCGGGCATCGCCGGCCTCGCGTCGACGACCGAACCGGCGCTCGATCTCGACGGCGACCCCCGCGGCCTCAGCGAGTGCATGGCCGAGCAGGGGGTGCCGATCCCGATGCCGACGCAGGACGGACATTCGTTCACGTACCGGTACCCCGAGGGCGTGCCCATCGAGGAGGTCGACGAGGCGCTCGCCGCCTGCGCCCGCTTCATGCCGGGCGCCGGCGCCCCGCCCGAGCACGACCCCGAGCAGCTCGCACGGCTGCGGGAGCTCGCCGAGTGCATGCGCGAGCACGGGGTCGACGACTACCCAGATCCGCGTCCCGACGGCGTCATCGACATCCCGCCCGGGAGCCCGATCGATCCGACCGCCCCCGACTACCTCGCCGCCCAGGCGGCCTGCGTGCACAGCGACCGCTGACACGCCCACACGAAAGGACTCGACATGTTCCGCACACATCGGCGGGAGGCATCCCTCTCGGTCGTCATCGCCCTCGCGGCCGCGCTGGCACTGGCCGGCTGCACACCCGCGGCGTCGGGGGTCGCCTCGCTCGACGGCGACCCGCAGGCGCAGCAGTCGTCGCCACCGGGCGGCGACGACGGTGACGGCGGCGGCGGGGGCGACGGCGACCAGGTGGCGTTCGCCGAGTGCATGCGCGAGCACGGCATCGACATGCCCGACCCCGACACCGAGGACGGCGGGTTCGCGATCGCGATCCCCGAGGGATCCGATCCCGACGAGGTCGACGCGGCGATGGAGGCCTGCAAGGAGTTCATGCCGAACGGCGGCGAGATGCCGAAGCCGAACGCCGAGCAGCTCGCCCAGATGCGCGAGTTCTCCGAGTGCATGCGCGACGAGGGCATCGAGGGATTCCCCGACCCGAGCGCCGACGGCGGCCTCCGGATCGACTCGGACATGGGTTTCGACCCCGAGAGCGACGAGTTCCGCGAAGCCCAGGAGAAGTGCGGCGAGTCGATGCCGAAGCCCAAGGGCGAAGACGGCGGGCCGGCGACGAGCGAAGGCGGCGAGTCGTGAGCACGCGGGCACGACTCGGCTGGATCGGGCTCGGCCTGCTCGCCGTGGCGGGCGTGGGAGTGACCGCGGCGGCCGCGAGCGGGTTCGGGTTCGCCCCGGCCGCCGCGACGCCCGCGCCGGCCGCCCCCGAGACGGGCGAGGTCACGCGGGGCGACCTCATCGCGACGACGACGGAATCGGGCGAGCTCGCGAACGCGGGCGAGACCGTGCTGCGCGCCGACGGCGGCACCCTCACGTGGCTGCCCGCGGCCGGCGCCGTCGTCGAGCGCGGCGGTCAGCTCTACCGGGTCGACGACGCACCCGTCGTGCTGCTCGTCGGGGCGATGCCCGCCTACCGGGTGCTCGCGCCGGGAACCTCGGGCGCCGACGTGCGCCAGTTCGAGGAGAACCTCGCCGCGCTCGGCTACACGGGCTTCGACGTCGACGACGACTACACGTGGGCCACCGCCGACGCGGTCGAGGACTGGCAGGAGGCGCTCGGCGTCGACGAGACCGGCACGGTCGAGCCGTCGCGCATCCACTACGCGGGCGGATCGGTGCAGGTGACCTCGGTCGCGGCCGCCGTCGGCGACGCGGCCGCAGGCGAGGTGCTCACGACCGCGAGCACCGACCGCGTCGTGCAGGTCGACCTCGACGAGACGGATGCCGCATACGCAGTCGTCGGCGCGGTCGTCGAGGTCGCGCTGCCCGACGGAACGACGTTCCCCGCCACGGTCACCTCGGTCGAGACCGTCGTGATCCCCGGTGAGGACCCGCCCATGGGCAACGGCGACACGACCGCGCTCCGGGTCACCGCGACCCCCGACGACCCGGCCGCCGTCGGTGCGGCCGGCGGGTCTACCGCCGAGGTGGCCTTCACCGCCGAGACCCGCGAGGGCGTGCTCAGCGTGCCCGTGACGGCGCTGCTCGCGCTCGCCGAGGGCGGCTACGCCGTCGAGGTCGTGCGCGGCGACGGCACCGAGCTCGTCGGCGTCGAGACGGGGCTGTTCGCCGACGGGCGGGTCGAGGTCGCCGGCGCCGGCATCGCCGAGGGCGACACGGTGGTGGTGGCGTCGTGAGCGCGATCGTCGAGCTTCAGGCCGTCGGCAAGTCGTACGACGGCGTCACCGCGCTCCGTGGCGCGAGCCTCTCGATCGACGCGGGCGAGTTCACGGCGATCGTCGGGCCCTCGGGGTCGGGCAAGTCGACCCTGCTGCAACTCATCGGCACGCTCGACCGCCCGACCGAGGGCGTCGTGCGGGTCGACGGCCACGACACCGCGCAACTCACCGACCGGCAGCTGTCGGGCCTGCGGGCGCACCGCATCGGGTTCGTCTTCCAGCAGTTCCACCTGGCGGCCGGCGTGCCCGCGATCGACAACGTCGCCGAGGGCCTGCTCTACCAGGGCGTCGGCACCGCGAAGCGGCGTGAGCTGGCGGGGGAGGCGCTCGAACGCGTCGGCCTCGGGCACCGGCTGCGCCATCGTCCGCACGAGCTGTCGGGCGGTGAGCGCCAGCGCGTGGCGGTCGCCCGTGCGATCGCGGGGCGCCCTGGCATCGTGCTCGCCGACGAGCCGACGGGCAATCTCGACTCGGCCTCCGGCGGCGAGGTGATGGGCCTGCTCGAGGGACTCAACCGCGAGGGCACGACCGTCGTCGTGATCACGCACGACCACGACATCGCGGCCCGGGCGCGGCGACGCATCGCCCTGCGCGACGGGGAGGTGCAGCCGTGAGCCGGCGTGCGCCCGAGGCATCCGGCCGGAAGGTGCCGCCCGCACCCGCGGAACCGCGGTCACCCGCGGAGCTGCCCGCACCCGCGCGCCTGCGCGCGGGCGACGTGCTCCGCGTCGGCGGCGCGGGGCTGCGGGCACGGCCCCTGCGGGTCGTGCTGTCGGCCCTCGGCATCGCGATCGGCATCGCCGCGATGATCGCGGTCGTCGGCATCTCGAGCTCGAGCCGCGCCGAGCTCGAGCGGCAGCTCGACCGGCTCGGCACCAACCTCCTGGCCGTGGCGCCGGGCAACGACCTCTTCGGCGAGGCCGCCACGCTGCCCGACGAGGCGCCCGCGATGATCGAGCGCATCGGACCGGTGACCGACGTCTCGGCGCTCGGAACCGTCGAGGCGAAGGTGTACCGCAACGAGTTCATCGACCCGAACGAGTCGGGCGGCATCGCCACCTACGCCGTCGACCTCGACATGCCCGAGACCGTCGGCGCCGAACTGGCCGACGGCGACTGGCTCAACGCCGCGACCGAGCGCCATCCGGTCGTCGTGCTCGGGTCGGCCGCCGCCGAGCTGCTCGGCATCGACCGGGCCGGCGCCGACGTGCGGGTGCTCATCGGCGGCGAGTGGTTCACGGTCGCGGGAATCCTCGCGCCCGTGCCGCTCGCGACCGAGCTCGACACCGCGGCGCTCATCGGCTGGCCGGTCGCCGAGGCGCTGCTCGACTTCGACGGGCACCCGACGGCCGTCACGGTGCGCACCGACGAGGACGCCGTCGACGCCGTGCGCGACGTGCTCGCCGCGACCGCGAACCCGACGAGTCCCAACGAGGTGCAGGTCTCGCGCCCCTCCGATGCGCTCGTGGCGCGGGCGGCGGCCGACCAGGCGTTCACGGGGCTGCTCGTCGGGCTCGGGGCGGTGGCCCTGCTCGTCGGCGGCGTCGGCGTCGCGAACACGATGGTGATCTCGGTGCTCGAACGCCGTGGTGAGATCGGCCTGCGCCGATCGCTCGGTGCGACGCGCGGGCACATCCGCGCGCAGTTCCTCACCGAGTCGCTGCTGCTCGCGCTCGTCGGCGGGGCGGCCGGGGTGATCGTCGGCGTAGTCGCGACGACCGTGTACTCGCTGCTGCAGGGCTGGCCGACGCTCGTGCCGATCTGGGCCTCGGTCGGCGGGTTGCTCGCGACCGTCGTCGTCGGCGTGGTCGCGGGGCTCTACCCGGCCATCCGGGCGTCCCGGCTCTCGCCGACGGAGGCGCTCGCGACGGCGTGAAGGCCTCGCCGTCGGCGGGGGCCGGCGTGCGGGATGGGAACAGCCCCCGGGCCTGGTCGGCCCGGGGGCTGTTCGGTGGTGCGGGATGCCGCGGGCCCGGTCGTGCGGCTCTCGGACGCGCGGCGCTGTCGCCGGTCGACGCCGTCGGCGAGCCTGCGTGGCCGGCCTCGACGACCGAAGCCCGAGGATCAGCCGAGTTCGATGCCGCGTGCGGCCATGAACGGGATCGCGTCGACCGCGCTGCCGTCGATGCGCACCTCGAAGTGCAGGTGGCAACCGGTCGATGCGCCGGTCGAGCCGACGGCACCGATGAGCTCGCCTGCTTCGACCTTCTGGCCGGGGGTCACGAGGATGCCGCCGTCGATGAGGTGCGCGTACCCGGTCGAGATGCCCGACCCGTGGTCGATGAGCACCCAGTTGCCGTACGTGCCGTTCGCGCGGGCCTCGACGACCGTGCCGCTCGTCGCCGCGTAGACGGGGTTGCGGCAGCCCGTCGCGAGGTCGGTGCCGCGGTGGAAGTCGTTGACGCCCGCCAACGGCTTGTCGGGGCGGGGGCCGAACCCGTCGGTGAGGTTGCCCGTGACCGGCAGCGACCAGCCCTGGTCGCTCAGCTGGCCCGAGTCCGTCGGCAGCGTCTCGATGAACGCGACGCTCGACGACGCGACGCGCGTCTTCAGGCCGGAGAGCGCGGCTCGCGCAGCGGTGACGGCGTCTTGCGCCCGCTCGACCTTGCGCTCGGCCGCCTCGACGTCGATCGCCTCGACGTCGGCCCAGGCCTCGTCGGCGCGTTCCTGCGCGGCATCGGCTTCGGCGTCGCGCTTCGCGGTGATCTCGAGCAGCTGTTCGGTGTCGCCGGCGATCTCGCTGACGCGGGCGACGCCGCCGAGCCCGGCGAGCAGGTCGTGCCCCGAGCCGAACGCGGCCTCCATGGAGTTCAGCGAGGCGTTGCCGCCCTTCGACGCCGCGACGTATACGGCCGCCGCGGCGTCGGCCTTCTCGCGCGCCTGCTCGGCGAGCGACTGCATGTGCTCGGCGATGCCGCGCGCGACCTCGCGCGTGGAGCGGACCGCGGCGAGGTCGGCCTCTGCGTCGCGGAGCGCGGCGACCGCCCGGTCGAGCTTCGCCCGTGCCTGCAGCATCGGACCGACGCTCGAGTCGACCCCGCTCGAGATGCGGGCGAACGGTCCGTCGCCGATGAGCACGACGGGCGCGCGCGGCGACGTCGTCGGGGCGCCGGTCGTGGGAGTCGTCGGCGTCGGCGTGCCGGTCGGCGTCGGCGTGTCGGTCGGAGTGGGCGTCGGCGTCGGAGTGGGAGTGGGAGTGGGAGTCGGCGTCGGAGTGGGAGTCGGCGTCGGGGTGGGCGTGGGAGTCGGCGTCGGGGTGGGCGTCGGCTCGGGGGTCGGCGTCGGCGTGGGAGTGGGCGTGGTGGTCGGGTCGTCCGTCGGCGTTCCCTCGCCGTCGGTCGCCCCGGTGTCGCCCCCGCTCGTGCCGTCGCCGGTCTCGGTCGTGCCGCCATCGGCCGGCGCGGGATCGCTCGCCGGGTCGCCCTCCGCCGCGGTCGTGTCGGTCGTCGCCTCGACCGTGCTCGTCGCGTCGGCGGTACCGGTCGCGTCGGTGCCCGTGGCGTCGGTGCCCGTCGCGTCGGTGGTCGTGCTGGTCGCCTCGACCGGAGCCGCCTCTTCGGCGATCGCCGGGGTCATGCCCCCGACCCCGATCAGCACCGCCACCGCGGCGGCCGCGATCGCAGTACCGCTGGGGCGCGTACGTCGCGCGCGAAGCGGGTCGTGCTGGATCAAGGCGAAGCGGTGGGGCATCAGGGTTCCGTCCGGTCGTCGGTTTCGGGGCCGACGAACCCCAGTCTCGCATCCGTCCGGGTGGGGCACAACCGGTCAGTTCACAAGCTTCGTGCCCTCTTCGGGGGAGACTTCGCACCCTTCTCAGGGCGGAGCGCGGGCGCGGGCGACGTTTTCATCCCCTCCTTGCAGCGGTGACGGCGCGTCGCCGCACCGGTCCTGAACCGACGAGGGCCGCCTGAAGGGCCGGGCATGCGGGCGAACGCAGAACGGGCCGACGCGGCTGCATCCGGAACTGATGCGACCGCGCCGGCCCTCCGGCGTCGGCGGGGACTCCGGTCAGTCGAGGTGACCGGCGACCGACGCCGCCTCGGCCGCGACGCGGCCGCTCGCCACCGCGGCGGCGATGGCTTCGATCTCGGGCGAGAGGAAGCGGTCGGGGCCCGGGCCCGCACCGAGCGACTCGGTGAGCGCGATGACCGCGCCGGTCGGGGCGCCCGGCTCGAGCGGAGCGCGCAGGGCGAGGCCGCGGGCGGCCGTCATGACCTCGATCGCGAGCACGCGGGCGAGGCCGTCGACGGCGCGGCGCAGCTTGCGAGCCGCTGCCCAGCCCATCGACACATGGTCCTCCTGCATGGCCGACGAGGGGATCGAGTCGACCGAGCTCGGCACCGCGAGGCGCTTCATCTCCGAGACGATGCCCGCCGCGGTGTACTGCGCGATCATGAGGCCCGAGTCGACGCCGACCTCGTGCGCGAGGAAGGGCGGCAGCCCCTGGTTGCGCGCCCGGTCGAGGAAGCGGTCGGTGCGGCGCTCCGACATCGACGCGACATCCGCCGCGGCGATCGCGAGGAAGTCGAGCACGTAGGCGACGGGGGCGCCGTGGAAGTTGCCGTTCGACTCGACCCGGCCGTCCTTCGTGAGCACGGGGTTGTCGACGGCGCTCGCGAGCTCGGCCTCGGCGACGCCGACCGCGTGCGCGACGGTGTCGCGTGCGGCGCCGTGCACGATCGGGGCGCAGCGCAGCGAGTAGGCGTCCTGCACGCGGCCGTCTTCGGGACCCTTGTGCGAGTGCACGATCGGCGAGTCGGCGAGGAGCTTGCGGAAGTTCGACGCCGAGATCGCCTGGCCGCGCTGCGGGCGGAGGGCCTGCAGGTCGGCCGCGAACACGGCGTCGGTGCCCATGAGGCCCTCGACGCTCATCGAAGCTGAGATGTCGGCCGTGGTGAGGAGCATCTTGAGGTCGGTGATGGCGAGGGCGAGCATGCCGAGCATGCCGTCGGTGCCGTTGATGAGGGCGAGGCCCTCCTTCTCGCCGAGGTGGAGGGGGGCGATGCCCGCCGCCGAGAGCGCTGCCGAGGCATCCACGAGCTCGCCCGACGCGTCGCGCACGTCGCCCTCGCCCATCGCGACGAGCGCGCAGTGGGCGAGCGGGGCGAGGTCGCCCGAGCAGCCGAGCGAGCCGTACTCCCGCACGACGGGGGTGATGCCCGCGTTGAGGATCGCCGCGTACGTCTCCGCGGTCTCGCGGCGCACGCCCGTGCGGCCGGTCATGAGGGTCGAGAGGCGGAGCAGCATGAGGGCGCGCACGACCTCGCGCTCGACCTCGGCGCCCGAGCCCGCGGCGTGCGAGCGCACGAGGCTCGCCTGCAGCTGGGCGCGGCGGTCGGCGGCGATGAAGGTCGTGGCGAGCGCACCGAAGCCCGTCGAGATGCCGTAGTGCGGGTTCGGGTCGGCGGCGAGGCCGTCGATGATCTCGCGGCTCGCGGCCACCTCGGCGAGGGCGGCCGGGTCGAGCACGACGGGGGCACCGTGGCGGGCGACCGCGACGACGTCGTCGATGCTCAGGCCGGCGATGCCGACGGTGACGGCGGTGGGGGTCGAGGACGCGTTGCTGCTCATGCTCATATTCCACAACGGGGACGACGCGCGCGGGAGGCCCGATCGAGGGTGGCTGTCTGGCATCCCGGACGATACGCTGGGCGCATGGCGACTTCGAAGGTGCCGGCCGCCGACCAGACGCTCGCGATCCTCGCCCATCTGGCGTCGCAACGCGGCCCGGTGCCCGCCGCGACCATCGCCCAGGCGCTCGAACTGCCGCGCTCGACCGTCTACCACCTGCTCGCCGTCATGCAGGAGCGCGGCTTCGTCGTGCACCTGCCCGAGGAGCGGCGCTACGGCCTCGGCATCGCCGCGTTCGAGCTGTCGAGCGGCTTCAGCCGGCAGCAGCCGCTCGCCCGGCTCGGCGGCCCGCTCGTCGCGTCGCTCGTCGACCGCATCGGCGAGAGCGGGCACCTCGCCGTGCTGCACGGGCGCGACGTGCTCTACCTGGTCGAGGAGCGGGCGCCCCGTCGCCCCTCGCTCGTCACCGACGTGGGCGTGCGCCTCCCGGCGCACCTCACCGCGACCGGCCGCGCGATGCTCGCGGCGCTGCCGCCGGCGCAGTTGCGCGCGCTCTACCCCGACCGGGCGGCGTTCGCGTGGCGCGGCGACCCCGAGGCATCCGGCACGTGGCGGTACTCGCTGCTCAAGCAGGTGCTGCACGGCGTGCGCGAGGCGGGGTTCGCCGGCGAGGACGGCGAGGTCACCGAGGGCCTCGCCTCGGTGGGCGTGGCCGTGCTCGACCACGTCGGCTGGCCGGCCGCGGCGATCGCGGTCACCTACCGGGCCGACTCGGATGCCGCGGCGCGAGCCGAGGAGATCACCGGCGCCGTCCGTGCGGCCGCGGGGGAGCTGTCGCGCCGCATCGGCGCGGCCCGCTGAGCCGGCCGTTCGACCGCCGACCTCCGCGAGTCGCCGGAAAGTGTCGGAAACCGCGGCGCGAAGCGCATCTTCTGGCAACTGGGGCTGGCGAGTGACGGGGCGGGCCGTCAGATGAGCCCGGCCCGGCGTCCCCACGCGACGGCCTCGCCACGCCCGCGCACCCCGAGGCGCCGGTAGATGTTCGAGGTGTGGTGCATCGTCGTCTTCGGCGCGACGACGAGCCGCTCGGAGATCTCTTTGTTGCTCATGCCGGCGGCGAGCAGTACGAGGATCTCGAACTGTCGCGGCGTGAGCAGGGTCTGCTCGGGCGGCTGCGGGTTCGCCGTCGCGTCGGCGAAGTCCAGGGACTCCTTCGTGATGCGCGCCCAGCTCCACGCCGCCCCCTCGCCGCAGGCGCGGGCGAACGCTTCGTCGCCGAGTACGGCGCGCACCTGTTCGATCGTGGCGTCGTAGAGCGCGCGATTGGCGCCGATGATCGCCCGCCGCACCAGCTCGGCGTGATCCGCGATCGCCCCGTGCAGCCGGGCGGCGAGCTGCGGTTCACCGCCGACCGCCGCGATCACGACGGTGGTCATCACGCCGATGCCGAGGCCTGCGGGCAGCCCGATCGCCGCTGCGGCGCGCAGGCCCGCGGCCGTGGTCCGCGCCGCCGTCGCCGGGTCGTGCTCGAGGAGGCATTGCGCCGCGACGCCGTAGGCGGGGCCGAGCAGCGATCGACGGCGCGGCAACCGGTCGACGAGGAGCGCGAGATCCTGCGCCGAGGGCCGGATCGCCGGCACGTTCGCCGTGCCGGCGGGCAATTGATGGAACATGAGCGCCGACTGTACGGCCGGCAGGAGCAGGTCGTGGCGACGGGCCACGCTGTACGCGCGCGCGGCGAGCCGCCCAGCCTCGTCGAAACGGCCCTCGACGTGCGCGATCATCGCCGCGAGGAGCTCGAAATGGGCGAGCGCGATCGGGCGGCCGTGCCGTGTCGCGAGCGCGATCGCCTGGTCGGCGTGTGCCCGGGCCTGGTCGAGATGACCGATCGTCCTCGCCGAACCGATCGACTGCGACAGGCATTCGAGACTGACGTCGACATCGCCGAGCTCGGCGGCGGCGTCGACGAGCGCCCGCAGGTCGGCGGCGATCGCGTCGGCGTCGGTTCCGGGATCGACCGACTCGAAGCGACGGCGGAGCCGATACGCCTCGAGGAGCAGCAGCAGTCGCGCGGGAGCGCCCGTGGCGCCGAGCGCGTCCCAGTCCATTCCCTCGACGACCAGATCGAGCAGCCCGCCGTCGGCGTTCAGGCCTCCGTACTCGGCACCGTGCATCGACAGGGCGAGCACCAGCTCACCGGCTCCCGTCGCCGGGTCGGCAGCGGTCGTCGCCTCGGCGCCGTCACCGGCGAGTCGCCATGCGGCCGCGCGGAGATCGCGCTCGCGGCGGGCGAGGACCGCGTGCCAGTGCTCGGCAGACGCGTCGTCGGCGAGGCCGATCAGGAGCGCGGCGGACGCATCGCGCGCGCAGGCGCGCAGCGCGGCGAGATGGTCGGCGCCCGGGCCTGCGCCGCGTTCCTCGAGCAGTTCGCGATGCGGTCGGCGCAGGCGGAAGAGCGTCTCGGGGGCAGCCCGGTCGGCATCGACGAGGTCGCGATCGACGAGACCCGGGAGGCCGCCGACGACTCTGGCAGGGACCGCGTCGGAGAGCTCGGCGAGCGTGCACCAGTCCACGAACCCGGCCAAGCGCTCGGCGAGGCCGAGCTCGGTCGCGCTCAGGCCGTCGAGGCTGTGGACGACGTCTGCGCGGACGGTCGCCCGGTCTGGATCGCGCCCGGGCGCGTCGAGCACCTCTGCCACCGGGCGGTCGCGCAGGGCGCCGATGAGGTCGGGCAGCGACAGTGCGGCCGTGCGGTGGGCGGCGAGCTCGATCGCGGGGGGCCAGTACTCGAGCAGCTCGCACAGCGTGGCGATGTCGGCGGCGTCCGCATCGGCATCGAACGCGCGACCGCTCGCGGTCGCAGTCGTGACGAAGAGCGCCGCTGCGGCGTCGCCGGTCAGTCGAGGCATCCTCAGCACCCCTGACCCAAAGATAGGGCAAACGCCCGATTGCCGGACAGGTACCGGAGCAGTTGCGTTGGGGCATGAGCCCCAAGCATCGTCTTCTCGCGATCGTCGCGGCGGTCGCCCTCCTCGCCGGCGTCGGCCTCGCGCCCGCCTCGATCGCGTCGGCGATGCCGCCGCAGGCCAGTGACCTGGTGCCGCCGATCATCGCCAACACCGAGAGCGGCATCCTGCGGGACCTGCCGACGAAGTACTACCAGGCCGTCGAGGACTTCGAGAACCAGGCGATCGCCGACGTGCTGGAGACCCATTCGCTGCCCGACGGCGATGCGAACGCCGTGCGCGCGTGGGGTCGCGACGCCGTGCGCGCGCAGGAGTTCATGAACCTGCTGGGCATCATCGCGAAGCCGGCCGCCGAGCGGACGGCGGGCGAGGCGCTCGTCCACGAATGGTTCCAGGGCGTCTACCAGCAGCAGCTCGTCGCGCAGGCCCAGGCCGCGCTCGACCAGTACCTCGAGTGGTCGGGCCTGACGCTCGAGACGATCTCGCTCGACCCCGTGCCGCTCCTGCCCGACGGCGGCGGGTACTGCGACTTCCACCCGCCGAAAGCGCTCGAGGAGGGCACCGGCGAGTTCGGCGGCGTCTATGACCCGAGCCTGCTGCCGCAGTGCCAGGACTCGAGCGGCACCACGGTCGCCTGCCAGCTCGGGCCCACCGGATGCCCCGTGCCGTGGCCGACGGTCGAGCAGTTCGAGCAATGGGGTCGCTACCTCTCGCAGGAGGACCTGTGGGAGGACCCGGTGTTCCCGAACCTCGCGCTGGAGTCGTCGGTCGGCGTCGGTCTCGCCGCGGGGATGGTGGCGACCGGAGCGACGACGGCCGCCGCACGCGCCTACATGGCGGCGACCGAGAGCTCCACCAATTTGTTCGCCAAGGTGTTCCCATACGCCGGGCGAGCGGGTCTCAAGGCGACCACGGAAGGGCTCAAGCAGGTGCCCAAGTTCGCGACGACGGCGGCTCGCACCTCAGCGGGAGTGATCCGCGCCGGCGGGGTGGCGTTCGTCGTCGGCACGATCATCACCGCCCTCATCACGATCGCACTCGAGTCGTACACGATCTACGAGCACCAGCAGATCCCGATCACGCTCAAGAAGTCGCTCGCCGATGCGAAGGCGACCCCGCCCGACCTCGCCGCCGTGGCCTCGAAGGAGTCCGGCGTCGGCGCGCTGATGACGACGTTCCTCTCGACCACGCAGATCGACGTCGACTTCGACTGCCAGCTCGAGAACGACTGGAACCCCTACTCGGCCTTCCCGTGTGCGAACGCCCCGGATCCGGCGCCGCCCGCAGAGGACGATGCCGCCTTCTGGGTCTCGACCGAGGCCGACGGGGTGACCTCGGGCCGCTTCGCCGACATGATCTACACGGTGAACCCCCTCGACTCGCAGGACTCGTTCACGCTCAACGAGCGGTCGAGGGCGTCGGGGGAGGGCTGGTTCGTGGTGACGAAGTACGACGGCAGCCTGCCCGAGAACGTCGACGCGCCGACGACTCCCGGAGCGACGCTGCAGACCCTGCGGCTCTACTACCGCGACTGGGACGGCGCAGGCAAGGTCGCCGAGCGGGTCGTGGTGGACGGCGCCCCCATGTTCGCGATCTCCTCGCTCGACAGCGCGGACGTCGGCGGGTGCACGACCGCACCGGCCGACGGAGGGACGCCCCTCTGCCTGACCGACACGCTCCGGTACGTGCAGCCCGACGGCGCCAAGGTCTCGGCGCGCATCGTCGCCGCCGGTGCGGCCGGGCCGAAGGTGAGCGCGGTCGTGCCCGCCCGGGTGATCGCCGGTGAGCTGTTCGCCCTGTCGGCCACCGCCGAGGCCACGTTCGGCACGCCGCCCTTCACCTACAGATGGGTCGTCGCCGGCAGTCAGCGCCTCGGACCCGCGGTGTCGGTCTCTTCGCAGTACGCGGGCAATGTGGCAGTCTACCTCGAGGTGGCCGACGCGCAGGGCAACACGACCGCACAGACCTATCCCGTGCTCGCGGCGCAGAAGACGACCGTGACCGTGAAGACGTGGCCGGCCGGCGACGTTCCCTACGGCGGCACCCGGCAGGTGTGGGCCGCGATCAGTCCGCTCAAGGCGCAGGGCACGCAGTGCACGTGGAACCAGCAGACCGGTGAGCTCGGGTGCACCAGTCCCGCCGGTGCGGTGCAGTTCTACGTCGACGGGCGTCCCCTCGGCGACCCGGTGCAGGTCACGCAGAACTACCTCGAACCGTGCTTCACCGGCGGCGGGTGCCCGTGGACGTGGGGCGACAACGTCGCCTACGCCCCGGCCATCGCGCTCCCGACGACCGGCATGGCGACGGGAAGCACCCACGAGGTGACCGCCGTCTATTACGGCGACGAGAAATTCGTCGGCGCGACGAGCCAGACGCTCGATCTCGCGATCGTGAAGGCGACGCCGGTCGTGACGCTGACCTCGGGATCGACGTACCCGAGCCCCGACACGCCCGTGACGCTGACCGCGAAGGTGCAGGCGGCCGACGGCTCCCGGGGCGTGCCGACCGGCACGGTGCAGTTCCTCGAGGGGAACTCGCTCGCCCCGCTTGCGCCGCCCGTGACGGTCGACTCGGCCGGCAACGCGACCCTGACCGACGTCGAGCTGAAGTTCGTCAACTCGCTCGCCGTGCGGTACCTCGGCGACCAGAACTTCGCTGAGGCCGTGAGCGGCGTGACGCCGATCCGCTTCCCCGTCGCGACGAGCGCGACCGTCGACCCGGCCTCGAGCACGGTCCTCGCCGGGTCGCAGGTCGACCTGTCGGTCACCCTCCTCGATGAGCTCGGCGATCCGTTCGCCGGTGCCCCCGTCACGGTGTCGCCCGGCGGGCACACCGTGACGACCGACGCACACGGCGTCGCGAGCGTCTCGGTCACGTCCGACGAGATCGGGGAGGTCACGTACACGGTCGACTCCGGGTCCGCCACCGGGCTGGGCTCGGCGACGGTGCTCTACGGCAGCATCCCGATGGTCGATGACGCGGATGCCGCGGCCGAGGTCGGGGTGCCCTTCACTCGCGCGCTGAGCGCCGAGGGCGTGCCCGCCCCGACCATCTCGGTCGGCACCCTGCCCGACGGGCTGTCGTTCGACGCCTCGACGGGCGAGGTGACCGGCACGCCGACCGGGGCGGGAACGACCGAGTCGCCGATGACGGCGACGAACGCGCTCGGCTCCGCGAACGCGACGCTGTCGCTCACCGTGCACCCGGCCGTGGCGATCACCACGACCGCCCTGCCGGGCGGCACCGCGACGCTGCCGTACGAGGCGCTCGCCGAGGCCGGCGGGGGGCTCGCCCCGTTCGCCTGGTCGGCCGATGGACTGCCCGACGGCCTTGTGCTCGACGCCTCGACCGGCGCGATCACCGGATCGACGACGGCGGAGGGCGCGACCGAGGTCGTGCTGCACGTCACCGACGCGCTCGGGGGCACCGACTCGATCGCGCTCGAGCTCGTCCTCGCGCCGAAGCCGCGGCCCGACCTCGAGGTCGGCCTCTCGGTCGGCCGCCTCGTCACGGGGCAGACGGCGCGGTACGCCGTCGCCGTCGAGAATGCGGGCAACGCTGTGGCGAAGGCGCCCGTCGTGGTCAGGACGACCCTCGACCGCGGGCTCCGGTTCGTCGGCCTCGCGAGCAGCGGCTGGAGCTGCACGAGCGCGCGCCAGGTCGTGACCTGCACCCGCCAGGGCGACGTCGCGGCCGGCGCGGTCGCGACGCTCGAGCTCGACGTGCGGGTCATCACGAGACCGGGCTCGGTCACGACGGACGTCACGGCGGTGCCCGTCGCCGACGAGATCGACACCGTCGACAACCTGACCGCCCTCACCTCGGAGGTCGTGAAGCGGCGTGGCTGAACCTCGGTAGCGTGGCGGTATGACGGCATACGAGGTACTGGAGATCGGCGCGCTCGACGAATGGCGCTCGCATTACGGCGGATTCCGCCCCGACAGCTCGCGCGACGGGCGCCGGGTCGTCGACCACGACCTCGAGATGCAGTACATCGGGCTCACGGCGAACGCCCTCGAGCCCGGCGAGGAGGCCGGCTACTGGCACACGCACGCGCGCATCGAGGAGCTCTACGTCTTCCTCTCGGGGCGCGGGCAGATGGGTCTCGACGACGAGGTCGTCGAGGTCGGCCCCGGCACGGTCGTGCGCGTCGGCCAGGACGTCGCCCGCACGTGGCGCTGCGCGCCCGACGGCACCGAGCAGCTGCGCTGGCTGTGCATCCGCGCCGGTGGCTCCGAACTGCCGCACCTGCCCGACGACTCGGCGCGGCTGCCCGAGAAGCCGATGCCCTGGGGCGACTGACCCGGCCGTCGGTCGAGTGGCGGAGCGCATCGGGACCACGGACGTGCCGATGGTCTCGATGCGCGCTTCGGGCTACTCGGTCGACGGGCGCTGCCGGTGCAGCCAGCGGTGCAGCATGCGGGTGACCCACGGCAGCACCCAGTACGTCATGATCGGCGTCAGGATGAGCGTCGACACGAGCGATCGGAGCCAGATCGGCAACCCGTCGAAGCCCGGCAGGGGTGCGACGAGGTACGAGAAGACGAGGTTCACCGGGAAGAAGCCGACCCAGATGGCGACGGCCTGCTTCCAGCGCGGCGGTGCGAACGGCACGGCGGCCTCGAGGTCGATGCCGCCCGAGGCATCCGTCGCGGGAATCGAGCCGGTGGCCGGATCGTCGAACCAGCCCTCGATGCCCGTGCGGCGCTTCGACCGCTCGCTGCGCACGAAGCCCTCGCCCATCGAGAGCCACCACGCGCGTTCGTCCGAGCGCTCCCACGACTCGAGGGTCTCCTCGCTCGCGAAGCGGTAGAGCATGTGCCAGACCTGCGACGACTCGCCGGCGCGCACCCATCCGGAACCGAGGAAGCCCGGGTACTTGTTCGCGAGGTTCACGCCGGTCTGCACCCAGGCGGTCGCCTCCGAGATGCGCGACGGGTCGACCTCGCGCCGGATCGACACGGTGATGGGTTCGGACATGCTGCTGGTTCCTCGCGGGCTTCTGGCCGGGGTGGGATGGGTCGGTCGGCGACGACGGGGTGCGGTCGCGCCGGTAGTCGAGTGTAGTTCGAGGATGTTTCGAGATCGTGTCGTGCGCCGCGCGGGCGGTCCACCCGCCGATAGCGTGGTCGCGTGATCCGACTCCTCTGCTTCGCACTGCTCGGCGCCGTGATCGCCAGCGCCGCCGCATGGGCCCTCTCGGCCGACGAAGCATGGGTCGGCATGTTCGTGCCGTGCGTCGTCGCGCTCAGCGTCCTCGGCCCGATCGTGCTCGTCGTGCGCAGCCTCGCGTGCGCGGGACTCGGGGGCGCGCTCGCCGGCCCCCTGAGCGCCGAAGAGCTGCAGCGCGCCGACTCGGAGGGGCGGCTCGCCCTCGCGCGCGTCCGGTCGATCCGGCGCACGGGCACGATGATCAACGACCAGCCGATCTGCGACCTCGACCTCGTCGTCGTGCCGCGGTTCGGCGCTCCGTTCGAGGTGCGCACCCGCCGGCTGGTCGATCTCGTCGAGATCCCGCGCCTGCAGCCCGAGTGCGTCGTGGTCGTCGTGATGCAGGAGGCCGCGCCGTCGCCGGTCTCGATCGTCTTGGACCCGCCCGACGAGTGGGTGCAGCTCGCGCAACGCGACGAGCGGGTGCGCTCGACGCGGACCGCCGCGCCCTTCACGCCGGCGCCCGCTGCGGCGGGGAAGGCCGCGGGCGGGCTGCGTCGCATCCATCCGGCCTTCTACGTCGTCGCGGTGCTCGTCGGCGCGGCGCTCGCGCTCATCCCGGCGTATCCGACGATCGCTGCGATCGCGTCGGGCGAGACGACGCTCGGCGAGGTCCGCTACGCGAACTCGTGGGAGGGGCGGATGGCCGCCGACGAGCAGGCGCGGGCCGACGCCGAGGCCGCCGAAGCCGAGGCCGCGGCGGCGGCGAGCATGTTCGTCGGCGACAACGCGGCGAGAGCCGTCGACGCGCTCGTCGACGCGATCGGCGCCGGGCAGGTCGTGCAGCTCTCGTTCTGGGGCGAGCACCTCTCGGCGATCGCGCCGAGCGGCCCCGGTGCGGCGACGCTCGACAGCTGGGACGTCGTCGCCGGCGAGGTGACGAACAGCGGTCCGGCGGGCAGCCAGCCCGACCCCGCCGCGCTCGAGCTGCAGCTCTTCGACGCGAGGTCGGTCGACACCTCGCTGATGCCCGATCTCATCGCGCAGGCGAAGGAGCTCAGCGGCCTGTCTGAGCCCGACCCGACGCGCACCGACCAGTGGGTGTACGTCTCGCGCTCGGGGTCATCGGACAGCGGGCCGCCGCCCGTCGTCCTCGACGTGCCGGTCTACGGCGAGTACTACGACGCCTGGATCACGTTCTCCCTCGAGGGCGAGGTCGTCTCGATGCGCGGCGGGGCGCCGGGGTCGGCGAGCTACGAGGCGGAGAACGGCGCGGGCTGATCGGCCGGATCGGGCATGAGCACCGTCGAGAGCATCACCGTGCGCCGGCCGCTCGCCCCGCCCTGCTCGTCATCGACCTGCGGAGCCAGGTAGGGGGCGAGCAGCTCGCCGAGGCCGGCCTGGATGCGCGACAGGTCGTCGGTTCCGACGTGCAGCCGAACCTGTCCGAATCCGAGGAACTCGCGGAAGTCGGCACCGGCTGACGCGCGGTCGAAGTCCTCGCCGAGGTGGGCGAGGAAGGTGAGGAACGACTGCTGCAGCTCGCGTTCGCCCATCTCGCGAAGCTCGTCGTGGTCGACGTGGGCCATGCGATCGCCGAGCGCGAAGGTGCGCTCGACGGCACCGCGGACCCGGCGTTCGTCGACGACGGCGACGATCCCGGCGTCGACGAGCGCGGCGATGTGGCGGTAGAGCGTCGCCTGCGCGACGTCGGGCAGTGCGTCCCGGAGGTCGGAGGTCGTGACCCGTCGGCCCTCGCCGAGCTGCTGGACGATCCGCAGCCGAACCGGGTGCATGACGACGTCGGCGATCGGCGAGGTCTTGCGCATCGCTGACTCCTTCCATTATTCTCAGCGTGCGAACATTCGCACTAGTAGAACATTCTCAAACTCCCAACGAAGTATCCCACCGAAGGATGTCCACATGAACTCCCATGCGATCGAGGTCACGGGGCTGTCGAAGCGGTTCGGCGAGGTCGAGGCGGTCCGAGCCGCGAGCTTCAGGGCCGAGCCGGGCCGGGTCACCGGCTTCCTCGGCCCGAACGGCGCCGGCAAGTCGACGACGCTCGCGATGGTGCTCGGTCTCAGCCGGCCCGACGCGGGAACGGCCCGCATCGGCGGAGCCGCCTATCGCGATCTCGACGACCCGACCGGGACGGTCGGCGCGGTCCTCGATTCGACCGGCGCGCACCCCTCGATGACCGGCCGCGGCCACCTGCGGGCCTACGCCGAGCTCGGCGGGCATGCGCGCCGTCGGGTCGACGACGTCGCCCTCACCACCGGCATCACCGAATACCTCGATCGACGCATCCGCGGCTACTCGACCGGCATGCGCCGGCGGCTCGCGCTCGCGACGGCCCTGCTCGGCGAGCCCTCGGTGCTCGTGCTCGACGAACCGTCGAACGGCCTCGATCCGGCCGGCATCGTGTGGCTGCGCGAGTTCCTCCGCGCCTTCGCCGGCCGCGGCGGCACCGTGCTGCTCTCGAGCCACGTCCTCACCGAGCTGCAGCACAGCATCGACGACCTCGTCCTCATCGACCGGGGACGCGTCGCCTGGTCGGGTCCGCTCGACGAATTCACCGGTGCCGCCTCGAGCCTCGAGTCGGCCTTCCTCGCCCACACCATGGAGGTGCACCCGTGATCGCACTCGTTCGAGGCGAACTCGCCAAACTGCTCGCGACCCGCCTGCCGGTCGCGACCCTGCTCACGGCGCTCGGCTGCGGTCTCGGGTTCACCGCACTGCTCGCGCTCGCCGGGCCGGGCAACTCGACCCCGCCCCTGCCCGGAATCGAGACGCCGGAGGGCGTGAGCCTCGTCGTCGGCATGGGCGGCCTGCTGCTGTTCGTGCCCGCGCTGATCGGCACCATCGCCGTCACGGGCGAGTACCGGCACCGTTCGATCGGCACGACGTTCCTGACCGTCCCGCGCCGAGGCCGCGCGCTCGTCGCCAAGCTCGTCGTGTTCGGCGGGCTGGGCTTCGCGTACGGCGCCGTCGCCGCCGTCGGAACCGCGGTCGCGCTCGTCGGGAGCGCCGCGCTCCGCGGCGTCGCGCTCGGCGTGCCCGCCGGTGCGCTCGTCGCGATGCTCGCCCAGCTCGCCCTCGCGGCCGCGGTCTACGCGGTGCTCGGTGTCGCGATCGGGGCGCTGGCGCGGCAGCAACTCGTCGCCGTCGGCATCGTGCTCGGGTACTTCTACTTCCTCGAGCACGTGCTGCTCCTCATTCCCGGGGTGAACGTCATCCACCCCTTCCTCCCGGGCGGTGCGACGGCCGCGCTGACCGACTTCACCTTCCTGAGCGACGCGATCGGCGCGCAGCTCCCGATCTCGATGCCCGTCGCGATCTCGCCGATCGGCGGTGCGCTCGTGCTGCTCGGATACGCGGCGATCGCCGCCGTCGTCGCGGTGGCGGTGCCGCTCCGTCGCGATGTGAGGTGATCCCGGCACCGGGCCCGCGTCGTCGCGACGCGGGCCCTACCCCTGCAGCTCGCCGAGCAGCGCGGCCGCGGGGGCGGCGAGCGGCTCGCCGCCCCGCCACACCGCTCGCAGCCGCCGTCGGAGGTCGAGCCCCTCGACGGGGACTTCGACGAGTTCGCCGCGGGCGACCCACGGGCGCACCGCGAGCTCGCTCAGCACGGCTGGCCCGGCGCCCGAGGCCGCCGAGATGAGCACGGCGGCATTGCTCGAGACGACCATCGCGGGCCGCGAGAGCTCCGGGACGCCCGCGCCGTCGACGCCGCCCGCGCCGAGCGCCTCGGCGAGGGTCGAGCGTGTGCCCGAGCCCGGCTCGCGGCTGACGAGCGGGGTGGTCGCGAGCTCGTGCGCGGTGACGTGGGTGCGCCGCGTCCACGGATGCGACGGCGCCACGACGACGACGAGCCGGTCGCGCGCGACGGTGCGGCTGTGCAGGCCGCGCGGCACCGAGGGCGACTCGACGAAGCCGAGGTCGATCGCCCGGTCTGCGAGCAGGTCGAAGACCTGCGTCGAGTTCTCGACCCGCACCCGCACGTCGAGCTCGGGGTGCGCGTGCCGGAGGCCGGCGATCCAGGCGGGCAGCAGGTACTCGGCGACGGTGAGGCTCGCCGCCAGGTCGAGCCGGGCCTCGTGGCGCTCGCGAAGCGCGCGGCTCGTGGCGAGCAACTCGCCGGCCCCGTCGACGAGGCGGGCGGCCAGCTCGGCCACCACGACGCCGTCGGCGGTCAGTCGCGAGCCGCGCGGGTGGCGCTCGACGAGCGAGAGCCCGAGGTTTCGCTCGAGGGTCGCGATCGCGCGGCTCGCGTTGGGCTGCGCCATCCCGACCGCGCGTGCCGCCGCACCGAGACTGCCGTGCTCGCCGATCGCCGAGAGCAGTTCGAGCACCGCGAGGTCGGGCCAGCGAGTCGGCATATCGGAATGATATGCCTCGATGCCGGAATCACGGCTACCGCGCCGCCGGTCCGCCTGCGACCGTGGAGGAGATGTACCGCCCCACCCCCGCTCCCCGGTCAGCCCCCGTGCCCCGTCGCCGCCTCGCCGGCCGCTTCGGCGCCCGGGTCGCGACGCTCGCGCCCGGCCTCGCGCTCTGCGCCGTCGTCGCCGGCCTCGCGCTCGCCGTCACCCTCGTGGTGCCAACGATCAGCGCCCTGCTCGTCGCCATCGTCGTGGGCGTCGTCGTGCGGAACACGATGCGCCTGCCCAGGCGCCTCGAGCCCGGCATCGCGTTCGCGGCGAAGCCGCTGCTGCGCCTCGGGATCGTGCTGCTCGGCCTGCAGCTCGTCGTCGGAGACATCCTCGCCCTGGGCCCCGGCATGGTCGTCGTCGTCATCGCGATCGTCGTCGGCGGCATCGCCGCGACGATCCTCATCGGCCGGTGGCTCGGCATCGGCTCGACGCAGCGACTGCTCGTCGCGTGCGGCTTCTCGATCTGCGGTGCGGCGGCGGTCGCCGCGGTCGACGGCGTCGTCGAGGCCGAGGAGGAGGAGGTCGTCACCGCCGTCGCGCTCGTCGTGATCTTCGGCACCCTCATGATCCCGATCGTGCCGTTCGTCGCGGGGCTCATCGGCCTCGACGCCGACGAGGCGGGGATGTGGGCCGGCGGGTCGGTGCACGAGGTCGCGCAGGTGGTCGCGATCGGCGGGGCCCTCGGCGGCACCGCGCTCGGCGTCGCGGTCGTCGTGAAGCTCGCACGCGTGCTCATGCTCGCCCCGGTCATGGCGGTCATCGGCCTGCAGCGCCGCCGTGCGCTCGCGAAGGCGGGCGAGGATGCCTCGGGCGCACGCGGCGGCAAGCTGCCGCCGCTCGTCCCCCTGTTCGTCGTCGGCTTCGTGGCCATGGTGGCGATCCGGTCCCTCGGCGTCGTGCCGCCCCAGGTGGTCGCGGGCGCCGGCGTCGCGCAGACCGTGCTGCTCGCCGCGGCCATGTTCGCGCTCGGCACGGGCGTGCGGTTCAGCATGTTCCGCCGGGTCGGCGTGAAGCCCTTCGTACTCGCCGGAGCGTCGACCCTCGTCGTCTCGGCCATCGCGCTCGGTGGCGTTCTGCTCGTCGGCTGAGTCTTCGGTCTTCGGTCTTCGGTCCTCGGTCGGCGGCCGCGACCACATGACCACTCGACCACATCGTCGGCAGCGGGACCGCCGCCCGCACGAGAGGCTCGGCGCCTACGGAATCGCCCGTGACACGCGGACCGCCGGGCGGCGCACGGGCCGCGACGGAGCCCGTCTCGCGAACCACAGCAGCACGAGTGAGAGGAACGCCGGCAGCGGGCCGAATCCGGCGACGAGCAGCACCGCGACCCCCGCGACGGCGCTGACCGCCGCGATCGCGGTCGCCCCGTTGCCGGGCGCAGCGCCACGAGTGCTCCGCCCGCCGGCCCGCGGCCGGCTCGTCCGCTCGAAGCGGGAGAACACGAGCACGACGATCGCGACGACCGCCGCGGCGACGACGAGCCAGAGGGGCCGGCTCGCCCACCAGCCGAAGCTCAGCGGCTCGGGCAGCGGCAGCCCGACCGCGGCGTTCGCGATGAGGGCGAGGCCCGCGAGCCCGACGAGCACCGGCATGTGCCAGAGGTACACGGTCATGGCCCGCTCCCCGACGAACGAGATCGGCCGCGCGGCATCCCGCCGTTCGACCCACGCGCGGATGCGCGGGCGTGCGAGCTGGAAGAGGGCGAGCTGCGCGACGCCGAGCACGACGAGGCAGACGGTCGGCGGGTTGAGGTTCACGAGCATGTCGACCGGGTAGGGGCCGGCCACGGTGAGCACCGCGAGCAGCGCGAGCGAGGCGCCCGCGATGCCCGCGAGCGTCGGCCGGGCCAGCCGGTCGAGGGCGCCGTCGGCGAGGTGGAATCCGAGCTGCTGCACGAGCAGCCACACGAGCAGCAGGTTGACGAAGCCGATCGCGTCGACACCGGTCGAGAGCCGCACGACGTCGACCGCGACGACGCCGGCGAGCAGGGCGAGGGGCGCCAGCACGGGGGCGCGCTCATGCGCCCGCACCATGGCCGGCACGAGCGCCGACACCGCGAGGTACACGCCGAGGAACCACAGCGGCTGGCCGATGCGGAACCCCGCGATGCCGACGAGCTCGGCGGGCATGCCCGCGAGCGAGAGCGCGACGAGCGAGCCCGAGACGACCGCCACGAGCGCGACGGCCGGGCGCACCAGCCGTTCGATCCGGGCGACCACGTACTCGGCGGGCGTCGCGCCGCGGGCGCGCATCGACCGCCAATGGGTGAGGCTCGAGAATCCGCCGACGATGAAGAAGAGCGGCATGATCTGCACCACCCAGCTGACCGGGCCGAACCACGCCTGGTGCTCGAGGGCGTTCTCGAGCACCGGTCCGTCGGGGCCGACGCCGACGCCGACCATCATCGCGTGCAGCACGAACACCATGCCGAGCAGCACCACCCGGATCGCGTCGACGCTCGCATCGCGCCGCACCCCGGTGCGCGGCCTCGTGGATGCCTCGGGGCGGGTCGATCTCGCGTGCTGGCGTTCGAGCGTGTCGGTCATGTGCCGCAGGCTACGAACGCGGTCGGCGCCGGGGCATCACCCCGCGGAGCGGTTCGCGGGCCCTACCGGGGTACGGCGGGGCTCAGCCTGCCGAGGGGGTGACCAGGCCGGTGTCGTAGGCGAGCACGACGGCGTGCACGCGGTCGCGCAGGCCGAGCTTCTGCAGGATCTTCGAGACGTGCGTCTTCACGGTCTGCTCGGCGATGAAGAGCGCCGCCGCGATCTCGGTGTTCGACATGCCCCGCCCCACGAGCGTGAGCACCTCGAGCTCGCGCTCGGTCAGCGCGGCGAGCCGGTTGCCGGCGGGCTTCGGCGGCGGGCCCGAGCGGGCGAAGTCCTCGATCAGCCGACGGGTGACGCTCGGTGCGAGCAGTGCATCGCCGCCGGCGACGACGCGCACGGCGGCGACGAGCTCTTCGGGCGTCGCGTCCTTCAGCAGGAATCCGCTCGCGCCCGCCCGCAGCGCGTCGTAGACGTACTCGTCGATGTCGAACGTCGTGAGCATGAGCACCTTCGGAACGTAGTCGGAGCTCCGCGGCGGCGACTGCAGCGCGCGCGTGGCCTCGATGCCGTTCTGCTGCGGCATCCGCACGTCCATGACGACGACGTCGGGTCGCAGCTCGTGCGCGAGCGCCACCGCCTCACGGCCGTCGGCGGCCTGGCCGACGACCTCGATTCCGTGCTGGGCGCCGAGCACCGCGGCGAATCCGGCGCGTACCATCGCCTGGTCGTCGGCGATGAGCACCGAGATCGTCACCACGGGCCTCCGTCCGACCCGAGCGGAAGGGTCGCGAGTACACGGTAGCCGCCGCCCGGGCGCGGTCCGTGCTCGGCACGCCCGCCGAGCAGGGCGGCGCGCTCGTCGATGCCGACGAGGCCGTGCCCGCCGTGAGCGCCCGCGCCCGCGGAATCGGCTTCGGAGCCGGCGTCGGATCCGGGGCCCGCGGTCGGCGACGCGGCGGGCGGCGCCTCGTTCTCGACGCCGACGACGAGTTCGTCGGCGAGCACCTCGATGGAGACATGGGTCGACGCCCCCGGCGCGTGGCGGACGACGTTGCTCAGCGCCTCCTGCACGATGCGGAAGGCGGCCGTCGCGGCGAGCCCGCCTTCGGGCAGTCGGTCGCCGAGCTCGAGGGTCACGGGCACCCCGCCGCGTTCGACCGAGGCGACGAGGGCGGGCAGGTCGTCGAGACCCGGTTGCGGTGCCGTCTCGGCGGTCGAGTCCGAGCTGCGCAGCACGCCGAGCAGCTGCCGCATCTCGGTCATGGCGACGCGAGCCGACTCGGCGATCTCGGCGAACTCGGCGCGGGCCGCGTCGCTCAGCCCGTCGACGCGGTACGGCGCGCTCGTCGCCTGCACGTGGATGATCGAGAGCCCGTGCGCCACGACATCGTGGAGCTCCCGGGCGATGCGGTTGCGCTCCTCGACGAGCACCCGCCGCTCCTGCTCGGCGGCCGACACGGCGCGCTCGCGGAACAGCTCCCCCGCGATCACCCGTCGCTGCGCGATGAGGAGCGCGATCGGCAGCGCGACCGCCGTGAGGCTCGCCGCGGCGATCTCGTTCGCGGTCGCGCCGGCGTCGACGAACGCGAACGGCACCGTCACGACCACGCCGGCGAGCCAGACCACGAACATGCCGAACCAGCTCATGCCGTTCATGCCGAGCACGAGCAGCAGGGCGGTCTGGCCGATGATCGTCGTCACCGGCCACGGCCATGGAGCACCCTCCGACCCGGCCGAGAGCAGGGCGAACATCAGGATGCCCCAGGTCGCGACGACCGCGGCGGTCCTCGGGAACCGCATCGCGAGGGGCAGCGCCCCCGCGAGCGCGAGGCAGGTCGCGAAGGCGCCGAGCAGGTGCACCCCGTAGATGGTCGCGGCGAGCGGCACCGAGACCGCGAACAGCACGAGGGCGAGCGCGGATGTCGCGAGCCACGCCCAAGCGCGGAGGCGCCGATCGGCGTCGGTCGGCGCGGGCGCGCCGCCGGACCGGGTGGTGGACAGCGAGAGGTTCATGGTGCCAGCCAGCCTGTCACGGCCGGTCGGGGTGCACATCCCTCGGCGGAGGGGTCTCAGGGCGATACTCCGGTAGGGGGCGGTGACTTCCGCTGGCATGGCCGCGCCGTCGACGGGTGCCCGAGCACCGGCCTCGTCGGGCGCCCGCTCAATCGAGCCGCAGGTGCCGCGACGCCCGCATGTCGTTCAGCCGCTCCTCGCGGTTCTTCGCGATGAGGCGGTCGTCGCGCAGCGGCAGCTGCACCTGCTCCTCGGCGACGACGCCGGCTCGCAGCTGCCGGGCGCGCTCGACCTCGGTGTCGAGCACCCCGCCGAAGAGCAGGGCGAGATTCGACAGCCACACCCAGAGCAGGAAGGCGATCGCACCGCCCAGCGCACCGTAGGTGCGCGAGTACGAGCCGACGCCGAAGACGTACATGGCGAACAATGCGCTCACCGCGACCCAGACGAGGAGCGCCCCGACTGCGCCGACGCTGAACCAGCGCAGGTGGCGTCGTCGCACGTTCGGCGCCGCCCAGCAGAGCAGGGCGATCGCGACGATGCCGATCGCGGCGAGCAGCGGCAGCTTGCCGAGGTCCCACCAGAAGGCGACGCCCTCGTCGAACCCCAGCGCCCGTGCCGTCGCGGTCGCGATCGGGCCGGTGATGACGAGGCCGACCACGGCGAGGGCCGCGAGCAGCAGGAGGGCCGCCGAGACGGCGAGCATCGCCGGGCGCATCGCCCAGAACGGGCGGCCCTCCTCGACCCCGTAGATGCGGTTCAGCCCTCGCCCGAGCGAGCCGACGTAGCCCGACGTCGCCCACAGCGCACCGAGCAGGCCCGTCACGAGCGCGAGGCCCGCGTGCGAGGCATCCAGGAGCTGCTCGAGCGGGGTGCGCACGGCGTCGACCGTCTCGGCGCCCCCGAGCTCCTCGACGACGCGGAGTGCGAGCGCGACGACCGCCTCCGCACTGCCGAACACCCCGATCGCGGCGAGTGCGGCGAGCAGGGCCGGCAGCGCTGCGAGCACTGCGTAGAAGGTGAGCGCGGCGGCGATATCCTGCACCTGGTTGATGCGGTACTCATGCGCGGTGCGCGTGAGGATGACGCGCCAGTCGTCGCGCGAGAGCTGCACGGGGGAGTCGGGCATGCGGCCTCCGATCGGATCCGAGCCTACGGCGCGGTCGGTCGCGGAGGGAGGGGGTTGCGCGCGGCGCTCGGCTCAGCCCAGGTGCGCGTGCAGGAACGCCGCGACCCGCACCCGCAGCGCCTCGTCGAGGATGCCGATCGAGTGCTCGCCGCCCGGCACGACCGCGAGCTCGACGGGCACGCCGGCGGCCTCGAGCACGGCGGCGAACCGCGTCGACTGCCCGAGCGGCACGATCTCGTGCTCGGAGTGCCCGATGAACACGGGCGGGTCGCTCGGGTCGACGTGCATCGCCGGCGAGGCATCCATCGCCTGCGGGCAGTGCGCGTCGGCGGCGCGAGGTTCGCACCCCAGGTAGTCGGCGACGATGCCCCGCAACCAGGCGGATGCCCCGTCGGCGTCGAGCGCGGCCGAGCCGAGTCCGACCGGGCCCGAGAGCTCGGCGACCGCGGCGACGCGGGACCCCGCGTCGAGCGCGCCGTCGCCGGTCGTGCCGAGGAGCGCGGCGAGGTTGCCGCCCGCCGAACCGCCGAACGCGCCGATGCGAGCCGGGTCGATGCCGAACCGCTCGACCTGTTCGGGTGCGCGCAGCCACTCGACGGCGAGGGCGACATCGTCGATCGCCCCGGGGAAGACGGTGTCGGGCACCAGCCGGTAGTTCACCGAGACGGCGACGAAGCCCTCGCTGGCGAGCCACATGCAGACGTTGCGCCAGTCGGTGTTCGCCTTGTCGCCGCGGGTCCAGCTGCCGCCGTGGATCGAGACGACGGCCGGGAGCAGCGACGTCGCCGTCGTGGCGGCCGCCTGCTCGGGTCCTTCGACCGGGGCGGCCGGCCGGCACACGTCGAGCGTCAGCAGCGTGCCGTCCTCGCGGACGCCGTACTCGAGATCGGCGTCGACCTGCAGCCCCTCGGGCGGCGTGAACGTGCGGATGCCGATGATCTCGTCACCGACGACCTCGCTCGCGGCATCGGGGCCGGGCGGGTCGATCTCGCGCAGCTGCTGGTGGAAGCCGGAGAGCGCGACGATGCCCACGATCGCGGCCGTCACGGCCGCTGCGGCCACCGCGACCCGCTTGCGGCGGACGCCGGAGCCGCCTGTGCGTCGGGTCGAGGTCACACCGGGCTCCGGGATTCAGGGGTGGAGCGATGCTAACCCACGATCGGCCGATCTGGAAACGCTTGCTCACGACCGTGAGACCACCGCTCCCGTCGTCGCGTCGAACGTCACGGACGCGTCCTCGTACGCGGAGTCGAGGAGGACCATCGCCTGCACCGGCCGGCTGCCCGACTCGTCGGCGACCCCGGCCCGCTGGAACCGCACGATCACCGACTCGGGGTCGGCGATGCCGCTCTCGTGCTGCGCCGCCGCGATGAGCTCCCGGACCTGCGTGAAGTCGACGGCGGTGACGTCGAACAGCTCGGCGGCCGGATCATCGGGCTGGATGAGCTCGGGCCCCTGGTGCTCGGTGCGGTCGTACCGGTACTGGTAGTCGTCGATCGTGAGCGCACCGGGTGTCGACGGCGCGGTCGCGAGGGCGTAGCCGTCGTAGAAGCCGACGCTCGTGAACTGCGGTCCGCCGACCTCGCGCACGAGCGCGTCGACGATCTCGTCGTGCCGGTCGCCCTCGACGACTCCGGCGGCGGCCGGGTCGCCTGCCGCGATCGCCGTGATCGATCGGCCGATCGTGCCGTACGCGGGCACGAGCGTCGCCGCGGCGGCGATGACGAGCACGAGCGCGAACACGACGGCGTGCAACGGATTCGACGTCGCCTTCGGAACGCCGAGCAGGGTCTCGGGCTCGCTCGGCCAGGCCTGCGCGGTGGCGGCGAGCGGGATGGTGCGATCGGCGCCGGCGCGCAGCCGCTCGGCCTCCCGCAGCCGCTCCCAGTCGTCGGGCGGGTCCATCACGAGCACGACGTTCGCCTTCGACTCGACCGGCCGGCGCACCACGACCACGCAGCCCGGCTGCAGGCGCGGCAGCGCGACGAGGTCGACGATCTCGCGGTGCACGGTCGTATAGGCCGCGCGGTGACGAGGCGCCACGGTGAGCACGAGCACGCACTGCGGCTGGTCGTTGATCGTCATGCCGGTCCGGCGGATGCGTTCGACCCGGGCGAGGGCGAGCTCGCCCGTCGGGTCGGTCGCGGCGGCGACCGCACGGCGGCTCGTCGTGAAGACCGACGCGGTGCCGGCGAGCAGCCCGATCGTGAGGGCGATGCCCCAGAACATCGAGTAGCGCGGGTCGCCGGTCGCGATCCAGCCGATCAGGCCGCCGGCGGCGGCGCCGAGTCCGATGGCGGAGAGGAGGCGGAGCATGGTGCGGGTCCTTTCGCGGGTTCGGCTCCCACGATGGCCCGGCGCGCCTCGAGCGCGGATGGGTAGCGATTGCTCATTCGCCCGCGGCGCGATGCTCAGGCCGGGGTGAGCTCCTTCGCCATGCACACGCTGAACTCCTCGCCGATGTACTGGCCGAACTGCTCGATCCGCCGGTACCCGTGCTTCTCGTAGAGGGCGAGCGCGGGCAGGTGCCGCGGCCCCGTCTCGAGCACGATCTCGCCGAGGCCGCGGGAGGCCGCGTCGGCCTCGATTCGCGTGAGCAGGGCGCCCGCGACGCCGAGTCCGCGTCCGGCCGGATCGACGAACATGCGCTTCAGCTCGCCGCGCCTTCCCGCGGCATCGCCCGGCGTCTCGTCGACGAGTGCCGCGATGCCGACTGCGGCGCCGAGCGCGTCGCGCGCGACGTACAGCCGCACCTCGGGTCGCTCGAGCTGGGCGACGTCGAGCAGGAAGCACGCTTCAGGCGGGTACAGGCTGCGCGAATACTCGGTGCTGCCCTCGAGCAGGCGCTCCACCTCGGGCTGTCGGGGCGGCTCGATCGAGATCGCGACGGATGCTTCGGTGCTGGGTCGTTCGGCCGGCATGCGACGAGCGTACGGACCGCGCGTTTCGCGCACGTTTCACGGCGGACGCCCGGCTGCACGGCGTCGGCTCCGCGATACCGGATCGCGGAGCCGACGCCGTCCGAACAGGCGGCTGCGGCCTCAGCCGACGATCGCCTGGGGGGTGACGCCCGCGTCGTGGATGCGCTGCACGAGCTCGCGCAGGAAGGGGTGCTCGTCGGCGCTCAGCCCGTCGGGGTTCGCGATCGTGAACACCGTGCTGCCCCCGGCGGTCGCCCTGGTCGCGTCGTCGGCGTACTCCGCGACGAGCGCGGCGACCTTCTTCGCGTCGTTCGGCGCCACCGTGATCGAGATCGGGCGCCACTCGCCGCCGAGGTCGGCTGCGACCGGTGCCGCCTGCGCGGCCTCACGGGCGGCGGTCGCCCGGTTCGACGACGCCGCGGTCTCGCCCGCCGGCATGAGCAGCGCGTTCGCGACGAGCTGCATGCCCGAGTCGTTGTACGCGCGGAACAGCGGGTTGAAGGCGTAGAGCACCGCGTGCCCCGACCCGACCGGCTCGTCGACGACGGCGGCCGAACCGCGGAGCGCGTCGGCGCCGACCGAGTAGCCGTTCGTCCAGAACGTGTCGCCCGTCGGGTAGGTCACCACGTTCGTGCCCGTCGTCGACGGCTCGAGGATCGGGTCGCCGTTGTTGAACGCGAAGTCCTCGTCGGGGCGTCCGAGGCCGATCGTGCTCGAGGCATCCGTGTCGACCCGGAAGTGCGAGCCGACGACCTGGTAACCCGCCGGCTTCGCCCGCTCGGTCGTGCTCGTGAGCCCCGCCGAACGCGCCACGCGGGTGCCCTCGTTGCGGAAGCCCAGGTAGACGCCGCCGTTCTCGACCCAGGCCTTGAGGTTCGCCTGACCGGTCGCGGTGAGCCCGCCCGTCGCGTTCGAGCCGTCGGGCACGACGAGCACGTCGCGGTCGGTGAACGCCGCCGTGTTGTCGTTGATGTCGGCCGTCGTCACCGGCGCGAGGTCGAGCCCCCAGCGCTCGCCGAGCACGAACCGCGTCTCGCCGTGCGATCCCGCCGTGAGCGAGATGCCGGTGCCGCCGAACAGGCCGACGTCGGGCAGGCCGAGCGGCGAGGCATCCGTCGGCGCCGTCGTGTTCGTGAGGCTGATGCCGAACGATCGCGCCAGACGGTCGAGGTCGACCGAGCGCATCGCCGACGGCGGCACGACGACGAGCCCGTCGGCCGTGCGCTGCAGCTCGGCGCCCTCGCCCAGCAGGGCGAACGTCAGGTCGGCCGCCTTCGAGGAGTCGAGCGGGTAGGCGTACGCCTCGCCCTTCTTCGCCGTGTTCGCGATGCCGCCCGAGGTGTCGGTCACGCGCTTCGCCTTGGGCGTGACCTCGTCGCCCGTCGAGAGGGCGTTCATGCCCGCCAGCAGCGGGTTGCTCCACGACGAGACGTCGTAGAAGTACGGGAACGGCACGTACGGGTCCTCACCCAGCGTCGCCTGGATCCAGTGCTTCTGCGGCTGGGCCATGGGGATCCAGTAGGAGCCGGCCGGCACCGTCACCTCGGAGGCGTCGCGGCCGCCGAACAGGCGCGCGGAGTCGAGGGTCAGGGGCTTCTGGACCTCGTAGACCTCGACGTCCATGCGGCGCAGCCGGTCGACGAGCTCGCGCACGTCGCCGAGCTGCCGGTCGGGCAGCAGGAAATAGCTGCGCACCGTCAGGTCGGGCACCGGGAACTGCACGGTGTTCGTCGGCTGCACGACCTCGTTGGGCTCGAGCGTGCCGGCCTCGCCCTCGGCGAGCGCGGTCTTCCAGATCTGGTACCAGCTCGACAGGATCTCGTGCCGGTTGTCGGCAGCCCAACCGGTCGTCGCCCACTGCGTGAGGAACTGCTGCTGCACCCGGTCCTCGGTGGCCGACGCCGACCCCTTCTCATAGGTCATGCCGGCCGCACCGAACCCGGTCGCGGGCACCGTGTCGCCGTACCCCATGTAGAACATGTCGTACGAGCGGTAGTTGAAGTAGCACTCGGTCGTGACCGTGTCGGTGCAGATGCCGTTGTAGTTCTCCGTGAACGTCTCGGCGTTCTCGGCGCCGATGCGGTTGATCCAGTCGACCGGCTGGTCGGCGATCTCGTGGTGGATCGGGTCGGCGTTCGGCGGGAAGAAGTACTGGCGGCCGCCCATCTCGTGGGCGTCGATGAAGACCTGCGGTGGGAAGGCCCGCAGCAGCTCGAGCTTGGCGTCGGTCTCGACCTGGGTGCGCGCGAACCAGTCGCGGTTGAGGTCGAAGCCGAAGTCGTTCTGGCGGCGGTTCGCGTTGCGACCGTCGGGGTTCTGCGTCGGCATGATGACCGTGATCAGGTTGTCGAGCCGGTTCTCGACGTCGCACGACAGGCCCGACGACAGCTCGTAGAGCGTCTTGAGCGCAGCATCGGCGCCCGACTTCTCGCCGCCGTGCACGTTGCCGGCGATCCACGCGATCGCGGGCAGCTCGTCGGCGTACTCGGCCGCCTTCGCGTCGTTCAGCGCACGCGGATCGCGCAGTTCGCGGATCTGCCTGGCGATCTTGTCGAGCGCCGGCTTCGTGACGTTCGCCGACTTCGACACGATCGCGTAGGGCATCTCCTCGCCCCCGTTGCTCGTCGCGACGGTGCCCGAGACGACCCGGTCGCTGGCGGCGTCGATCGCGGCGACGTACGCCTGGATCTGGTCGACCGTGACCGGCTCGGCCTGGCCGAGGCCGAGCGGCGTGCCGAGCGCGTCCTCCGGCGACGGGACGGAATCGAGCCGGGCGTTCGGGTCGGCCGAGCAGTCGGCCGTCGCGGATGCCGCGGCGAAGGCGGAGGTCTGCGGCGAGGCCGCTGCGGCCGCCGCTGGGACCACCGCGACGGCGGGGATCAGCAGGGCGCTCGCGAACAGCGCGGTCGCGCGTGTCAGACGGAGTTCGGTGTGCTTCATTGGACAGTTCCCTCCAGAACAGGCCACGGGGGGCGGCCCGTGGCCGAGTCTGCCAGCGCCCCCGTTCGGGGGATAGTCCTCCTTTCGGCCCACTGGCGAAGGCGGAACCGGTGGTCGATCCCGGTTTCGCGCGCTGCACGGAGGTTTCCCAGCCGGATTCCGGTATTCTCGACGGGTCGGTTCTTGACACCGCGTTCGCGCGGATGGGTTTGTGAGTCAAAAGGGCCGGTTCCGGGGCGACTGGTCTCGGATAGTCACCGTATGTGAACGGCCCCGGTCGACGATGTTCCGGGTTCTCGGCGTGCTGCGCTCGCAGCTGCGCCGCCATGTACCTCTCGTACAACCCAGGAAGTCATCACCATGCCCAAGAACAAGAAGCCCAAGGGCGGCCGTCCCGCCGCCAACTTCGACCCGTCGTACGCGAAGGGCGGCAAGGGTCGCGGAACGCAGAAGGCCGGATCGCGCAGCCCCGGCCACCGTGGCTACCGTCCCGAGGAGGAGGCGCCCCGCAAGGAGCGCTGGTCGCGCGACGAGCGCGTCGCCTCGGGCCGCTCACCGCACCGTGCCGACCGCGAGGGCCGCGCCGATTCCTCGGCCGGTTGGGGAGCCGAGCGCAGCGGTGCGTCCCGGGACCCGCGCTCGCGCGACGACCGTCGATACGGCGACCGCCCCGCGCGCCCCCACTACCGCGAGGACCGTCCGGCCCGTTCGTACGATCGTGACGATCGCGCTCCGCGTTCGTTCGACCGGAACGACCGGAACGACCGGAACGACCGTCCGGCTCGTTCGTACGATCGCGACGACCGCGCTCCGCGTTCGTTCGACCGGAACGACCGCAACGACCGTCCGGCCCGCTCCTACGATCGTGACGACCGCGCCCCGCGTTCGTTCGACCGCAACGACCGCAACGACCGTCCGGCCCGCTCCTACGATCGGGACGATCGGGCTCCGCGCCGCTTCGATCGCGACGACCGTGCGCCGCGCTCGCATGACCGCAACGACCGCGCCCCGCGTTCGTACGACCGCAACGACCGCCCGGCCCGCTCGCACGATCGCGACGATCGTGCACCGCGCCGCTTCGACCGCGACGACCGCCCCGCGCGCGTCCATGGCCGCGACGATCGCGGCCAGCGTCGCGAGTTCGACCGGCCCGGCTTCCGCGACTCCGGTCGCCGGCCCTCGAACTTCTTCCCCGCTCGCGACGCGGCGCCGCGCTTCTCGTCGAACGACGACGTCGTGCTCGAGCGCCTCGAGGCCGAGGCCATCCAGGCCGACGCCGTCGAGGGTGTGGACTTCGCCGATCTCGGCCTCGGCGGCAACGTCGTCCGCGCGCTCCGCGAGCTCGGGGCGGAGTCGCCCTTCCCGATCCAGGCCGCGACGATCCCCGTCGTGCTCGAGGGCCGCGACGTGCTCGGCCGGGGCAAGACCGGCTCGGGCAAGACGATCGCGTTCGGCGCCCCCGCGGTCGAGCGGCTCATGCAGCTCTGGACCGAGTCGGGCAAGGCCGGCGGACGCCGCCAGATGGGCCGCAAGCCCCGCGCCCTCATCCTCGCCCCGACCCGCGAGCTCGCGCTGCAGATCGACCGCACCGTGCAGCCGATCGCGCAGAGTGTCGGCCTCTTCACGACCCAGATCTACGGCGGCGTGCCGCAGGGGCGCCAGGTCGGTGCGCTGCAGCGCGGCGTCGACATCGTGATCGGCACCCCCGGTCGCATCGAGGACCTGATCGAGCAGGGCCGCCTCGACCTCTCGGAGGTCGTCATCACGGTGCTCGACGAGGCCGACCACATGTGCGACCTCGGGTTCCTCGAGCCGGTGCAGCGCATCATCCGTCGTACCGCCCCCGGCGGCCAGAAGCTGCTGTTCTCGGCGACCCTCGACAAGGGCGTCGCCGCCCTCGTCGACGAATTCCTCGTCGAGCCGGCCGTGCACGAGGTCGCCGGTGAAGACCAGGCCTCGTCGACGATCGACCACCGCGTGTTCGTCATCGACAACCGCGACAAGCGCGACATCGTCGCCCAGCTCGCGCAGCGCGAGGGCAAGACCCTCGTGTTCAGCCGCACCCGCGCCTTCGCGGAGGACCTGACCGACCACCTCGAGGACTACGGAATCCGCGCGGTCGCCCTCCACGGCGACCTCAACCAGGCCAAGCGCACGCGCAACCTGCACCAGCTCACGAGCGGTCGCGTCGACGTGCTCGTCGCGACGGATGTCGCGGCGCGAGGCATCCACGTCGACGACATCGACCTCGTGATCCAGGCCGACGCGCCCGACGAGTACAAGACCTACCTGCACCGTGCGGGCCGTACCGGCCGCGCCGGCAAGGAGGGTCGCGTCGTCACCCTCATCCCGCGCAACCGTCAGCGTCGCATGAGCGAGTTGCTCGGTCGCGCCGAGATCGACGTCGACTTCGTCGACGTGCGCCTCGGCGACGACCTGCACGGCGAGCTCGAGCGCGGTGCCGCCGCGGTCGAGGTCGAGACGGTCGAGGTCGTCGAGGTCGAGTCGTCCGACGTGACCGCGTCAGTGGCCGACACGACTGACGTCGAGCCCGCCTCCTGAGCCCGCGGGAGTCGCGGCGCTAGCATGAGCGCGACGCGACTCCCCGGCGCGGCCGCCCGGGCTCGGGCGGGAGCGCGCTGGGGAGGCGCAACCGCATGACCGACGAACCGACCTCGACCCCTGCTCCGTCCGAGGGTGGTGCGCCACCGGCCGGCGCGCCCGCCGGTGCCGCGACTGCAGCTCCACCCGCGGCCGCGACGCGTTCGATGCTCATCTGGTTCGGCGTCGTCATCGTCGTGCTGTCGTTCGTCGCGGCGTTCCTCGGCTCGTGGCTCGCTCGATCCGGTGACTCGACGGCCGCGGCTCCCAGCCCGACGCCGACGGCGACGGTCGACGAGGCCGCCTACGAAGAGGCGCTCGAGGAGATCCTGCCCGCGGGATCGGCCGTTCGCGCCGGCAGCGGGGCGCCCGAGGCCGGCAAGGGCTACGAGGGCGACGTCTACATCGACATCACCACCTCCGACGTGTACCTCTTCGAGGACGGCGAGTGGACGCTCGTCGGCAACATCCGCGAGTCGGCCGCCGAGAACCTGACGGGCGCCACCGGAAAGACGGGTGCGACCGGCGCGCAGGGCGAACAGGGCGAACAGGGCGAGCAGGGCGAGCAGGGAGCGCAAGGCGAAGCCGGCACTCCGGGGACCCAGGTCCTGCTCGGCGTCGGCGCTCCGGCGGCCGACACGTGCACGACGAACGGCGACGTCTACATCGACACCTCGACCGTGCAGTTCTACGAATGCGCCGCCGGATCGTGGCGGCTCTTCGGGCCGCCGAGCACGCCGACTCCGACCGAGGCGCCCGTCCCGACCGAGGAGCCCGCTCCGACGGAGACGCCCGCCGCCCCTGAGGACTCCACCGGGGAGTGAGCCGTCGCGGACGGCGGGAAGACGGGCGGTGAGGGCAGGATGCCGCGCCCGTCACCGTGCACACACTAATCCGCCGACCCCACCGGCGCGCTATGTTCGGACCCATGCGCTCATCGGGTCTCGAACTGTTCGCCGGAGTCGTCGCGACCGCCGTCCTCGTCGCCGGCCTCGCCGGATGCACCCCCGAGCCGGCACCCGCGGCTTCTCCCGACCCGACGGCCGCCGCATCTCCCGAGCCCGTCGCGACGCCGCTCGAGTGCGACGACCTCGTCGCGCCCGAGCTCGTCGCGGCGACCCTCGAGGGCGGCGACGGCAACCCGGTCGAGCCCGTCGCCGCGGCGTACGAGCACGACGTCTTCACCGGCGTCCTGCTCGAGGGCGTCGGCGGCCTGCCCTGTTCGTGGCGGGTCGGCAGCGGGATGCCGGACTACGGCAACGGCTCCGACTGGGCGTACCTGCGCGTCGACGTGCTCCCCGAGGCGGCCGGCGAGTGGCAACCCGAGTGGGCCGGTGACGCCCCGTCGACCGATACCCGTGACGTGGCCGGGATCACCGCATCGATCGCCGCCGGTGACAGCGGGTGGCGGCTGTCGGCTCCGGTGGGCGACGCGTGGGTGCGGCTGAGCATCAGCGCCGCCGGACTGACCGGTGCGGGATCGCGCTTCCTCGGCGTGCCCGGTGGCGACATGCTCGACCGCCTCGCCGCCGCAGCAGAGCCGGTCTTCACGAGCATCGCGGGCGCGTCGCCCGAGCAGCTCGCCTGGCCGGCGATGCCGTCGCGCGAGGGCGAGGCCGCCTGCACCGGAGGGCTCGACGAGCAGGGCATCGTCGCGGCCGAGCAGCTTCCCGACGGCAGCGCCGTCGAATACACGGCGGTCGACGCGACGACCGCGCCGGTCGAGGGCTTCACGGGCGCCGTCGAGGCGGCGGCCCGTGCCTTCGACTGCGACGTCGTCGTGGATGGCGGAGCCGTGCCGCTCGTCTCGATCACGACCGCCCGCGGATTCGGGCCGCTCTTCGAGCGCCTGCGCGAGCCCGACGGCGACGTGGCGTTCGAGCCGATCGAGCTCGCCGACGTACCCGCGGGGTCGACGGCGGAGGCGGTCGTCCGTGGATACGACGACGGACCGTCGTCGCCCGCCTACCTCGTCGTGGGTGACAGCCTCTACCGGATCCAGGGCGACGGCGCGTCCGCCGTCGCGCAGGCGATCGTGCACCAGACGTACTGACGCAGCGCGCCCGCTACCCTCGCACAGCCAGCGCGAAAGGCAGCACCTCGGTCGCCCCGGCTGCGCGGAGTTCGCGTGCGGCGACCGTCAGGGTCCATCGGCTGTCGACCTGGTCGTCGACGAGCAGCACCGGCCCAGCCGGCACACCGAGCCCGCCGGCGCTGAAGCGCTGCCACACGCCCGCGAGCCGGAACGCGCTGTTGCCGCCCGGCTGGCCGGTCGGACCGCCGTCGACGAGTTCGAGCGCACCGAGGTAGGGCAGCCGCCCCACCTCGGCGAGGCCGCGCGCGAGTGAATCGACCAGCTGCGGCTTCGAGCGCGACGGCATCGCGACCACGGCCACCGGGCGCTCGGCCCAACCCCACTCGGCGAGCACCCGCACGCAGCCGTCGAGCACGCGGGGCGGCACCGGTGCATCGGGGGCGCCGGCCGCGAACAGCTCGCGCAGCGTGCCGCCCCAGCCGAGGTCGGTGAGCCGGGCCAGCGCCCGCCCCTCGGCGGCTCGCGCCTCGGGCGCGATGCGGCCCTTCACCGGTACGCCCAGGCGGTCGGCGCCGGTGGGCCACTGCGCACGCGGCTCGATCGGAACGCCCACCCGGTCGAGCGCTCCCCGGGCGGCGGCGGATGCCTCGCCGCCGACGCTCGTCGGGTACCAGGCGCCCGCGCAGTTGTCGCACCGGCCGCACGGGGTCGCCGTGTCGTCGTCGAGCGAGCGCTGCAGGAACTCCATGCGGCAGCCGTCGGTCGTCTCGTACTCGAGCATGTGCTGCTGCTCGGCGAGGCGCTCTGCGGCGATGCGGCGGTATCGGTCGGCGTCGTAGACCCATGGCGCACCGGTCGCGACCCAGCCGCCCTGCACCCGGCGCACCGCCCCGTCGACGTCGAGCACCTTGAGCAGGAGCTCGAGCGGGGTCCGCCGGATGTCGACCATGGCCTCGAGCGACGGCGTCGAGGTCGGGGCGTCGGAGGAGAGGGCCGAGATCACGCGGCTCGCGCGCTCTTCATCGGGCATCGACGCGGTGGCGAAGTAGTGCCAGATGTCGGGATCTTCGGTGCCGGGCATGAGCAGCACGTCGGCCGACTCGGTCGCCCGCCCCGCGCGGCCGACCTGCTGGTAGTAGGCGACGGGTGACGATGGAGCGCCGAGGTGCAGCACGAAACCGAGGTCGGGCTTGTCGAAGCCCATGCCGAGCGCGCTCGTCGCGATGAGCGCCTTGACCTCGTTGCGCTTCAGCATCGTCTCGGACTCGGCGCGTTCGTCGGGGTCGGTCTGGCCCGTGTAGGCGCGCACGGCGTGGCCGTGCTCGCGCAGCAGGCGTGCGGTGTCGTTCGCCGCGGCGACCGTGAGGGTGTAGATGATGCCGGAGCCCGGCAGGTCGTCGAGGTGGTTCAGCAGCCACGCCAGCCGGCTCGGCGAATCGGGCAGCCGCAGCACGCCGAGCCGCAGTGAGGCGCGGGCGAGCGGACCGCGGATGGTGAGCACGCCGGCCGCGGCATCCGCATCAGGGCCGGAGGCGGGCGCCGGACCGCCCGTCGTCGCCCCCAGCTGTTCGGCCACGTCGGCGACGACGCGGCTGTTCGCGGTCGCCGTGGTCGCGAGCACGGGCACGTCGGCCGGCATCCGGGCGATGAGCTCGCGGAGCCGGCGGTAGTCGGGACGGAAGTCGTGCCCCCAGTCGCTGATGCAGTGCGCTTCGTCGACGACGAGCAGGCCGATGCGCTCGACGAGCGCCGGCAGCTGCGTCTCGCGGAACGCCGGGTTGTTGAGGCGCTCGGGGGAGACGAGCAGCACGTCGACCTCGTCGGCCGCGAGCTGCTGCTCGACGTCGCGCCACTCGTGCGCGTTCGTCGAGTTGATGGCCACTGCGCGCACGCCTGCTCGCTCGGCGGCGGCGATCTGGTCGCGCATGAGCGCGATGAGCGGGGAGACGAGCAGGGTGGGGCCGGCGCCGGCGCGCCGCTGCAGGAGCGTCGCGACGAAGTAGACCGCCGACTTGCCCCAGCCGGTGCGCTGCACCACGAGGGCGCGACGCCGCCCCTCGACGAGCGCCTGGATCGCCTCGAACTGGCCGTCGTGGAAGACGGCGTCGTCGCGGCCGACGAGCTCGCGCAGGGCTTCGAGGGCGGACGGACGCAGGTCGCTCATGCCCTCAAGCCTGCCCGATGCCGCTGACAGCCTTCCGCACGGGCGGCCGGATGCGATACGCTCTGGATTCCCTACCGAACAATCGGTCAGGAAATAGGTCTCCGGCGCGACGCGTCCCGGTCGCGCCGGCCGGCCTGTCCCCGCCCGCCCCCTGAACAACGGAGTTCGCATGACCGCTGTCACCGACCGCCCCCGGGCCGGAAGCACCACGGCCGAAGAACGCAAGGTCCTCGCCGGCACCCTCGTCGGCACCTCGATCGAGTGGTACGACTTCTTCATCTACGCGCAGGCCGCCGGCCTCGTGCTCGCGCCGCTCTTCCTCGCCCCCGTCGCCGAGTCGAACCCGGGCCTCGCCCAGGTGCTCTCGTTCGCGACGATCGGCATCTCGTTCCTGTTCCGGCCGCTCGGCGCCGTCGTCGCCGGTCGCCTCGGCGACAAGCTCGGCCGCAAGAAGATGCTCGTCTTCACGCTCGTCATGATGGGCCTGTCGACCGCGCTCATCGGCGTGCTGCCGACCTACGCCGCGATCGGCATCGCGGCGCCCGTCCTGCTCATCCTGCTGCGCATCCTGCAGGGCTTCTCGGCGGGCGGCGAGTGGGGCGGCGCCGCACTCATGGCCGTCGAGCACGCGCCGAACGGCAAGCGCGGGTTCTTCGGCGCCTTCCCGCAGATCGGCGTGCCGATCGGCATGATCCTCGCGACCTTCACGCTGTGGGTGCTCACGAGCTCGATGTCGCCCGAGGCGTTCATGGCGTGGGGATGGCGCATCCCGTTCCTGCTCTCGATCGTGCTGATCATCGTCGGCTACGTCATCCGCAAGGCCGTCGAGGAGAGCCCGGTGTTCGAGGAGCTGCTGCGCCGCCGCAAGGAGGCCTCGGCCCCGCTCGGCCAGCTGTTCCGCAAGAACACGAAGCAGGTCGTGCTCACGGCGGTCATCTTCATCGCGAACAATGCGGCCGGCTACCTGCTGATCGCGTACTTCGCGACCTACGCGGTCACGGCGCTCGGCATGGACCGCCCGACGGTGCTGCTCGCGACGACCCTCGCCTCGTTCGGCTGGCTGATCTTCACGCTCTGGGGCGGCCGGGTCTCCGACCGGCTGGGTCGCGTGCGCACGTTCCAGATCGGCTACGTCTTCCTCGCGCTCTGGGCCGTGCCGATGTGGTTCCTCATCGACACGGGCGAGATCCTCTGGTACTTCGTCGCGCTGTTCGTGATGACGTTCGGGCTGGGCCTCTCGTACGGGCCGCAGGCGGCGCTCTACGCCGAGATGTTCCCGGCGAACGTGCGGTACTCGGGCGTCTCGATCGGGTACGCGCTCGGCGCGATCCTCGGCGGCGCGTTCGCCCCGATGATCGCCGAGGCGCTCATGAACCAGTTCCACGCCTCGTGGACGATCGGCGTCTACATCGCGATCGCCGCCGTCATCTCGCTCGTGGGCGTCTCGCTCGTGAAGGAGACGAAGGACGTCGACCTGCTCGACTGAACCGTCGATGAGCGCGGATGCCTCGGGGTGATCGCCGCCCCGAGGCATCCGTCGTCTTCGAGGCTCGCCGGAGCGGTCGCGAGGTCGCGGCGGATGCCGCGACGTGACATAATTACTTCCCGAACGCTCGGTCAGGAATTCGACCGGGCGATACCGTGCTCACGGTGCCCCGTCGGACAACGTAGTCAGGAGAGCCGCATGGCCGAGGCCTATCTCGTCGGAGGGGCGCGCACGCCCGTCGGTCGCTACGGCGGCGCCCTCGCGACGGTACGTCCCGACGACCTCGCCGCACTCGTCGTCGGCGAGGCGGTGCGCCGTTCGGGCCTCGCACCCGGTGAGGCGGCCGAGATCGACGAGGTGATCCTCGGCGCCGCCAACCAGGCCGGCGAGGACAACCGCAACGTCGCTCGCATGGCCGTGCTCCTCGCCGGCCTGCCCGACGAGGTGCCGGGCGTCACCGTCAACCGGCTCTGCGCCTCGGGCATGTCGGCCATCACGATGGCCGCGCAGGCGATCCGTGCCGGCGACGCCGACCTCATCGTGGCCGGCGGCGTCGAGTCGATGACCCGCGCGCCCTGGGTGCAGCAGAAGCCGAGCTCGGCGTGGGCGAAGCCCGGCGCGGCGTACGACACGTCGATCGGCTGGCGGTTCCCGAACCCCGAACTCGTCGCCCGCGACAAGGCGACCTACTCGATGCCCGAGACGGCCGAAGAGGTCGCGCGCGTCGACGGCATCACCCGTGCAGAGGCCGACGCCTTCGCGCTGCGCTCGCAGCATCGGGCCGCCGCGGCGATCGCCGCCGGCCGGTTCGAGGCCGAGATCGTCGGCGTGCCCACGCATCGCGGCGACGTGCTCGTCGACGAGGGACCGCGGCCCGACTCCACGCTCGAGGCTCTGGCGCGGTTGCGCCCGGTCGTGCCGGGCGGCGAGGTCGTGACGGCCGGCAACTCGAGCTCGCTCAACGACGGCGCCTCGGCGATCGTCGTCGCGAGCGCCGCCGCGGTCGAGCGCTACGGGCTCACCCCGCGGGCCCGCATCGTGGTCGGCGCGAGCGCGGGCATCGCCCCCGAGATCATGGGGCTCGGACCGGTGCCGGCCACCGAGAAGGCGCTCGAGCGGGCCGGCATCGACCTCGACGAGATCGGCTCGATCGAGCTCAACGAGGCGTTCGCGACGCAGTCGATCGCCTGCATCCGCCGGCTCGGGCTCGATGACGAGCTCGTCAATGCCGACGGGGGCGCCATCGCGCTCGGGCACCCGCTCGGGTCGAGCGGGTCGCGTCTCGTGGTGACCCTGCTCGGCCGCATGGAGCGCGAGGGCGCTCGCTACGGCCTCGCGACCATGTGCGTCGGCGTCGGCCAGGGCTCGGCCCTCATCGTGGAGCGCGTGTGATGGGCGACTCGACGAACGGCGTCGCCGAGGGGCCGCTCCGCGTCGAGCGGTCGGCCGATCGCGTCGTCGCCACGCTCGACCGGCCCGAGAAGCGCAACGCGATCGACCAGGCCACGATCGACGCCCTGCACGCGCTGTGCGCCGAGCTCGAGGCCGAGCCGCGCATCCTCGTCATCACCGGTGCCGGCGGCGTCTTCGCCTCGGGCGCCGACATCGCCCAGCTCCGCGATCGTCGCGCGCACGACGCCCGCCGCGGCATCAACGCGAACGCCTTCATCCGCATCGCCGACCTGCCGATGCCGGTCATCGCCGCCCTCGACGGGTACGCCCTCGGCGGCGGCGCCGAGCTCGCGTACGCCGCCGACATCCGCATCGCGACCCCGTCGCTCAAGATCGGCAATCCCGAGACCGGGCTCGGCATCATCGCCGCGGCCGGCGCCAGCTGGCGCCTCAAGGAGATCGTCGGCGACGCCCGCGCCGCCGAGCTGCTGCTGACGGGGCGCACGATCGACGCGGCCGAGGCGCTCTCGATCGGGCTCGTCTCGTCGGTGCACCCGGCCGGCGACCTGCTCGCGGCCGCGCACGAGGTCGCCGACCGCATCGCCCGCAACGACCGGGCCGCGACGATGGCGACGAAGCGCGTCTTCCGCGCTCCGCGCTCGGCGCACCCCGCGGTCGACCTCGACGAGCAGGCCGTGCTCTTCGAGAGCCCCGAGAAGATGCGGCGCATGACCGAGTTCCTGGAGAGGAAGCAGTGAACGACGAGTCCCGCGGTCCCGAGACGACTCCCTCGTCGAGCACCGCCTCTGGTGCCCCCGGCCGTGTCGGCGTGCTCGGCGGCGGTCGCATGGGCGCCGGCATCGCCCACGCCTTCCTGCTCGCGGGCTCGCGGGTCACCGTCGTCGAGCGCGACGCCGATGCCGCGACGGCCGCCGCGACCCGTGTGCTCGAGTCGGTCGACGCCTCGATCGCGCGCGGCACCGCCGACGAGGATGTCGCAGCGTACGCCGCCCGTTTCGCGACGAGCACCGCCGTCGACGCCTTCGCCGGTTGCGATCTCGTCGTCGAGGCGGTGCCGGAGGACCTCGAGCTCAAGATCGACGCCCTCACCCGGGTCGAGGCGGTGCTCGCACCGGGCGCCGCCCTCGCGTCGAACACGTCGTCGATCTCGATCGACCAGCTCGCCGCTCTGCTCGAGCGCCCGCACCGGTTCGTCGGCCTGCACTTCTTCAACCCCGTGCCGGCCTCGACCCTCGTCGAGATCGTGCGCGGCGAGGCATCCGACCCCTCGCTCGTCGACGACGCGCGCGACTGGGTGCGTGCCATCGGAAAGACGCCGATCGTCGTCGCCGACGCCCCGGGGTTCGCCTCGTCGCGCCTGGGCGTCGCGCTCGGGCTCGAGGCGATCCGCATGCTCGAGGCGGGGGTCGCGAGCGCCGAGGACATCGACGCCGCGATGACGCTCGGCTACAAGCACCCGGTCGGGCCGTTGCGGCTCACCGACCTCGTCGGACTCGACGTGCGGCTCGGCATCGCCGAGTACCTCGCCGAGACGCTCGGCGACCGATTCGAACCGCCCGCCCTGCTGCGCCGCCTGGTCGCCGAGGGCAAGCTCGGCCGCAAGGCCGGCGAGGGCTTCTACCGATGGGATGCCTCGTGAGCGGTCTCGACACGCTCCATCGTCGCTCCCCGACCCCCGAGAGGATTCACTGATGACCGAGATCCTGCCGAGCTACGTCCGCGGCGAGTGGTGGACGCCCGACGCCGATGCCGCGGCCGGCGCGACCGAGGTGCGCGACGCCTCGACGGGCGAGGTCGTCGCCCGGGTCTCGACCGAGGGCCTCGACCTCGGCGGCGCGCTCGACTACGCGCGCACGGTGGGGCAGGCGAGCCTCGGCGAGCTGACCTTCCACCAGCGGGCGGTGCTGCTCAAGCAGATGGCGCTCGCGCTCACCGAGCGCAAGGCCGAGCTCTACGAGATCTCGAGCCGCACCGGCGCCACGAAGCAGGACTCGTGGGTCGACATCGACGGCGGCATCGGCGTGCTCTTCACCTACTCGGGCAAGGGCCGCCGCGAGATGCCGAACGCGAAGGTCTACGTCGACGGCGCGGTCGAGCCGCTCTCGAAGGACGGCTCATTCCTCGGCCGGCACATCTACACCCGCCTGCCGGGTGTCGCCGTGCAGATCAACGCCTTCAACTTCCCGGTCTGGGGGTCGCTCGAGAAGTTCGCCCCGGCGTTCCTCGCCGGCATGCCGACGGTCGTGAAGCCCGCGACGCCCACCGGCTACCTCGCCGAGCACATGGTGCGCATCCTCGTCGAGTCGGGCCTCCTGCCCGACGGCTCGCTGCAGCTGGTGTCGGGCAGCGTGCCCACCCTGTTCGACGAGCTGCGCCTCGGCGACCTCGTCGGCTTCACCGGTTCGGCGTCGACCGCCGAGCGGCTGAGGGCGCACGATTCCGTGCAGACCGGCGGGGTGCGCTTCACGAGCGAGACCGACTCGATCAACGCCTCGGTGCTCGGCACCGACGCCGTCGCCGGAACCCCCGAGTTCGACGCGTACGTCAAGCAGCTCGTCGTCGAGATGACGACGAAGGCCGGGCAGAAGTGCACGGCCATCCGCCGGGCGATCGTGCCCGAGGCATCCATCGACGCCGTCATCGACGCGGTGCGCGCGCGCATCGCGGAGCGCGTCGTCGTCGGCGACCCGCGCACCGAGGGCGTCACCATGGGCCCGCTCGCGTCGCTCGCCCAGCGCGACGAGGTGCTGCGCCAGGTGGGCCGCCTCGAGCAGGCCGGCGGCGAGGTCGTCGTCGGGTCGACGGGCACACCCACCGTCACCCTCGCCGACGGCACGCGCGGCGAGGCATCCGACGGCGCCTTCGTCTCGCCGGTGCTGCTGCGGTTCGCGGATGCCTCGAGCCCGGCGCTGCACGAGGTCGAGGCCTTCGGCCCGGTGTCGTCGATCGTCGGCTACGACTCGCTCGACGAGGCGGTCGCGCTCGTGGCGCGGGGCGGCGGATCCCTCGTGACGAGCGTCGCGACGCACGACCCCGACGTCGCCGTCGCGCTCGCGTCGGGCATCGCCGCCTACAACGGGCGCGTGCTCTTCCTCGACCGCGACGACGCGCGCAGCTCGACCGGTCACGGGTCGCCGCTGCCGAACCTCGTGCACGGCGGGCCCGGGCGGGCCGGTGGCGGCGAGGAGCTCGGCGGCATCCGCGCCGTGCTGCACCACATGCAGCGCACCGCGGTGCAGGGTTCGCCCGAGATGCTGACCGCGCTCACCGGCGTGTGGCACGCGGGCGCCGCGGCCCGGCCGTACGAGGCGAGCGGTGAGCCGCACCCGTTCCGCAAGTCGCTCGCCGAGCTGCGCATCGGCGACCAGGTCGCGTCGGCGCCGCGCGTCGTGACCCTCGACGACATCGAGACGTTCGCGAACTTCACGGGCGACACGTTCTACGCCCACATGAACGAGGAGGCGGCGGCCGCGAACCCGTTCTTCCCCGGCCGGGTCGCCCACGGGTACCTGCTCGTGTCGTGGGCCGCCGGCCTCTTCGTCGACCCCGAGCCGGGCCCGGTGCTCGCGAACTACGGCCTCGAGAACCTGCGCTTCATCACGCCCGTGTCGCCAGGCGACGAGATCCGTGTCGAACTCACGGCCAAGCAGATCTCGCCGCGCGAGACCGACGAGTACGGCGAGGTGCGCTGGGACGCGGTGCTGAAGAACCAGAACGACGAGCTCGTCGCGACCTACGACGTGCTGACGCTCGTCGCGAAGGAGCGGACGGAGCCGCAGCCCGCGTAGGTCGCGCGACCGGTTCGAACCTTCGAACGATGCGGCGGACGGCGCGCCTGCGCCAGACTGGGCGCGAACGCGCCGACCGGGCGCGACCGAAGGAGCGACATCCATGAACCGTCTCTTCACCGCCGCCGTCGTCTACGTCGTGCTCGGGCTCGGATCGGGCCTGTACTACCGCGAGTTCACGAAGGCGAACGACTTCCTCGAGGGCGCCCCGACGCAGCTCTCCGTCGTGCACACGCACCTGCTCGCCCTCGGGCTGCTCGTGATGCTCATCGTGCTCGCGCTCGAGAAGTCGTTCACCCTCAGCGCGAGCCCGCTGTTCGGCTGGTTCTTCTGGGTCTACAACGCGGGCGTGCTGCTGACGAGCGCGATGATGGTCTGGCACGGTTCGCTCACCGTGCTCGGCGAGGAGTCGAACGCCGCGATCGCCGGCGTCGCGGGCCTCGGGCACATCATCGTCACCGCGGGACTCATCCTGCTGATGATGGCGCTGCGCAAGGGCATCACGGCCGCGAAGAAGGCCGAGACCGAGGCATCCGCCCCCGTCACGGGCTGACGGCGGGCGAGGGCGGGCACCTCAGTGCCCGCCCTCGCCGAAGTTAGGGCGATGTCCTGATGTCGCGCCCCCACCTCAGGGCGGAGGCTGGGTGTCGATCGAAGGAGTCGACACCATGTACATCTCGGAGACCGCATTCCCGCACCTCGCCGCCGAAGCCGACGCGCGCCTCGCTCGCGAGCTCGAGCGGCGTCGCGTGATCGCCGAGCGCCTCGCCGAAACGGGCGAGCACTCCCGCCGCCTCGGGCGGGGCACCCGGCGGGCGTGGTTCCAGCGTTCGGCCGTGCCCGCGCACTCGCCGCTCGCCGCGACGGCGTGAGCCGGTCGGCGGCGATCACCGCCGATGGATGCCTCGGGTCAGCCCAGCAGCTCTTCGACCCGGTTCTCGGTCGGCATGCGCAGGCCGTCGAGCGCGATCGCGATGACGTCGTCGGCCAGGCGGTCGGCGTTCTCGCGGCCGCCCGGGCGGTACCACTCGACGATCGAGTTGATCATGCCGAACGCGAGGCGCGAGACGACGCTCGCGTCGATGTCGCTGCGCAGGGTGCCCTCGGCCTGGGCCTCGGCGACGATCGCGGTCACGCGCTTGTCGAAGTCGCGCCGTCGGGCGAGGGCTCGGCGCTCGACGTCGGTGTTGCCGCGCACGCGCAGGAGCAGCGTGACCGACGGCAATTCGTCGACGAGCACGTGCACGGCACCGCGCAGCACCCGGTCGAGCCGGTCGGCCGCGCGGCCGCCCGCCGCGTCGTTCTCGTCGACGACGCCCTCGAGCCCGCCGAGCGCGGCCTCGAGCGCCTGGTCGAGGATCTCGTCCTTCGAGGCGAAGTGGTGGTAGATCGCCGACTTCGACAGTCCGAGCCGTTCGGCGAGCACGCCCATCGAGGTCGCGTCGTACCCGAACTCGTTGAACGCCGCCACGGCGACGTCGAGGATGCCCTGCCGGTCGTAGCCGGGGCGGCCCCGTCGCAGGCTTCCGTTCTCGCTCATCGCCCCCATCCTCGCACCTCGGGTTCCGAGACGCGTGCTCCTTCGCCGCGCGCTCCCCGACCCGCCGACGTCACCCGTTGCGCAGGTCGTAGACCCGCTTGTACTTGCCCTCGCTGCGCGGCAGTGCCCCCGGCTCTTCGAGCTGCACGACCACCGTCGAGCCGACGTGCACCTTGATGCGCTGGGCGAGCACGACCGCTGCGGCCTCGCACGTCTCGACCGAGAGGTCGGGATGGCGCTCGATGCGCACCGTGAGCGCGTCCATGCGCCCCTCCTTCGTCAGCTCGAGGACGAAGTGCGGCGTGAGCTGCTCGATGCCGAGCACGAGCTCCTCGATCTGCGTCGGGAAGAGGTTGACCCCGCGCAGGATGATCATGTCGTCGTTGCGCCCGGTGATCTTCTCCATGCGGCGCATGCCGGGGCGCGCGGTGCCGGGCAGCAGGCGCGTGAGATCGCGGGTGCGGTACCGGATGACCGGGAACGCCTCCTTGGTGAGCGAGGTGAACACGAGCTCGCCCATCTCGCCGTCGGCGAGCACCGCGCCCGTGTCGCCGTCGATGATCTCGGGCAGGAAGTGGTCCTCCCAGAGGTGCGGGCCGTCCTTCGTCTCGAGGCACTCGTTGCCGACGCCCGGGCCCATGACCTCGCTGAGCCCGTAGATGTCGAGCGCGTCGAGCCCGAGGCGCTGCTCGAGCTCGTGGCGCATCTCGTTCGTCCACGGCTCGGCGCCGAGCACGGCGACCTTGAGCGACGTCGAGCGCGGGTCGATGCCCTGCTCGGCCATCGCGTCGGCGATCGTCAGCAGGTAGCTCGGCGTGCAGAGGATCGCGTCGGGCTCGAAGTCCATGATCAGCTGCACCTGCCGAGCGGTCTGCCCGCCCGACATCGGGATGACGGTCGCGCCGAGGGCCTCGATGCCGGCGTGGGCGCCGAGCCCGCCGGTGAACAGGCCGTAGCCGTAGGCGTTGTGCACCTTCATGCCGGCGCGGATGCCGCTCGCCCGGAGCGACCGGGCGACGAGCGACGCCCAGCGCTCCAGGTCGCCCTTCGTGTAGCCGACCACCGTCGGCCGGCCGGTCGTGCCGCTCGAGGCGTGGATGCGCGCCACCTCGGACATCGGCACGGCGAACATGCCGAACGGGTAGGTCTCGCGCAGGTCGGCCTTGGTCGTGAACGGCAGCCTCGCGACGTCGGCGAGCGACCGGATGTCTCGCGGGTGCACTCCCGCCTCGTCGAACTTGCGGGTGTAGAGGGGCACGTGCTCGTACGCGTGCGCCACGGTCTGCTGCAGCCGTTCGAGCTGCAGCGTCTCGATCTCGGCGCGGCTCAGCCGCTCCTCGGGGTCGAGCTCGTCGAGCGCCGGCGGCTGCAGGCCCGAGACGGAGACGCTGGTGGTGGGGGCGTTGGTCGTCGTCGACACGGTGGCTCCTGTGCGGGGGATCAGAAGGTGCGGTTGGTGGAGATCGAGCGGCCGCGGAACTCGGCGACCGCGTCGCCGTCTTCGTCGACGACCGACACGTCGTAGAGGCCGGTGCGGCCCGAACGGGTTCGTCGCACGGCGGTGGCGGTGAGAGTTTGGCCGGCATGCGTCGACTTGAGGAACGTGATGTCGGCGCCGGCGGCGACGGTGACCCGGTCGTCCTCGTTGCACGAGATCGCGAAGGCGGTGTCGGCGAGGGCGAACACCAGGCCGCCGTGGGTGATGCCGAAGCCGTTCGTCATCTCCTCGCGCACGACCATGCTCACGACGGCGTGGCCGGGGTCGTCGCGCTCGACGACGAGGCCGAGCCAGGCCGAGGCGCGGTCGCGCTGCATCATCGCGCGGTTGAGGGTGTCGGCGTCGGCATCGGTCATCTCGCACTCCTCATCGAGTCGGCGGCGCCGTTGCTGCGGCGCCGAGATCGAATATATACTAACTGAACGATCGGTTGGTAATATCGGGATGCCCCGGCACGCGCCGCGGCCCGATCGGCGCCGACCGCCGCAGAACCCAGGAGTCGATGATGACCGCACCAGCAGACCTCCGCCCGGTGACCGGGGAGGCATCCGATGCCGACGGCCAGGCCGCGTTCGACGCGATCATCGCCGCCGACTCGCGCATCGAACCCCGCGACTGGATGCCGGAGGCCTACCGCAAGACGCTCATCCGCCAGATCTCGCAGCACGCGCACTCCGAGATCATCGGCATGCAGCCCGAGTCGAACTGGATCACGCGGGCGCCGAGCCTCAAGCGCAAGGCGATCCTCATGGCGAAGGTGCAGGACGAGGCGGGCCACGGCCTGTACCTCTACTCGGCGGCGCAGACGCTCGGCATCTCGCGTGAGGAGATGATGCAGCAGCTCATCGAGGGGCGCGCTCGCTACTCGTCGATCTTCAACTACACGACGCCGACGTGGGCCGACATGGGGGCCATCGGCTGGCTCGTCGACGGTGCCGCGATCTGCAACCAGGTGCCGCTGTGCCGCGCTTCGTACGGCCCGTACGGGCGGGCGATGGTGCGCATCTGCAAAGAGGAGTCGTTCCACCAGCGGCAGGGGTTCGAGATCCTGCTCGAGCTCATGCAGGGCACCGAGGCGCAGCGCGAGATGGCGCAGGAGTCCGTGAACCGCTGGTACTGGCCGAGCCTGCAGATGTTCGGCCCGCCCGACGACCAGTCGCCGAACTCGGCGCAGTCGATGGCGTGGAACATCAAGCGGTTCTCGAACGACGAGCTGCGCCAGCGCTTCGTCGGCATGCTCGTGCCGCAGGCCGAGGTGCTCGGGGTCACCCTCCCCGACCCGAACCTCGCCTGGAACGAGGAGAAGCAGGCCTACGACATGAGCGAGATCGACTGGACCGAGTTCAACGAGGTGCTCGGCGGTCGCGGTCCCGCGAACGCCGAGCGGCTGCGCCGGCGCCGCGAGGCCCACGAGGAGGGCGCCTGGGTGCGCGAGGCCGCCGCCGAGTACGCCCGCAAGCAGGCGCTGAAGCAGAAGGCGGTGGCGTGATGTCGACTCCCGGTGAGACCGGAACCGAGGCCTGGCCCCTGTGGGAGGTCTTCGTGCGCGCCAACCGCGGCCTGAGCCACGTGCACGTCGGCTCGCTGCACGCGCCCGACGCCGACATGGCCGTGCGCAACGCGCGCGACCTCTACACGCGCCGCAACGAGGGCGTGTCGATCTGGGTGGTTCCGGCCGTGGCGATCACGACGAGCGACCCCGATGCGAAGGGCGCCTTCTTCGAGAGCCCCGCTGGCAAGAACTACCGCCACGCGGTCTACTACACGAAGAGCGAGGGGGTGAAGCACCTGTGAGCGACACCGCCCATGGCGACGTCACCGTCGATCGGCTCGCGCTCGCCGACGAGCTCGCCGGATCGGCGGCCGACGGCATCGCCCGCGTCGCCTCGCCCGAGGTCGCCGAGTACGCCCTGCGCCTCGGCGACGACGCACTCGTCAACGCCCAGCAGCTCGGCATGTGGATCACCCGTGCGCCCGAGCTCGAAGAAGATGTCGCACTCGGGAACATCGGGCTCGACCTGCTCGGGCACGCCCGCTCGCTGCTGCACTACGCGGGCACCGCGTCGGACCGCAGCGAGGACGACCTCGCCTACTGGCGCGACGAGCCCGAGTGGCGCAACGCCTGGCTCTTCGAACAGCCGAACGGCGACTTCGCCTGCACGATCGCGCGGCAGCTCGTGGCATCCCTGTACTGGTTCGAACTGTACGGCGCGCTCACCGAGTCGACCGACCCGACCCTCGCCGCGATCGCCGCGAAGGCCGTGAAGGAGGTCGACTACCACCGCGACCACGCCGTGCAGTGGACCCTGCGCCTCGCGGGCGGCACCGACGAGTCGCGCCGCCGCATGATCGAGGGCGTCACGGTCACGTGGCCGTACGTCGACGAGCTCTTCGCCGACGACGACCTCGTCGAGCGCCTCGCCGCCGACGGCGTCGCCGTGCTGCCCTCGTCGCTGCGACCCGCGTTCGAGGCGGCGATCGACGCCGTGTTCGCCGAGGCAGAGCTCGAACGGCCGAGCGGGCGTACGGCGTACACCGCGTCGGGCGGCGGGCGCGGCGGATCGCACACCGAACGACTCGGGCCGCTGCTCGCCGAGATGCAGGTGCTCGCCCGGCAGCATCGGGGTGCGTCGTGGTGACTGCGGCTGTCACCGATGGTCTCGATACGCGTCCTCCTACGTCGGGCGCCACTCGCTCGACCGAGAACCACGCCTGGTCGGTCGCCGCGACGGTGACCGACCCCGAGATCCCCGTGCTCACGATCGAGGACCTCGGCGTGCTGCGCTCGGTCGAGGTGGGCGACGACGGTGCGGTGCGCGTGCAGATCACCCCCACCTACAGCGGATGCCCCGCGATGGACGCCATCCGCGACGACGTGCTGCTCGCGCTCACGCACGCCGGCTACGACGACGTGCGCGTCGAGCTCGTGCTCGCCCCCGCCTGGACCACCGACTGGATGAGCGAAGCCGGCAAGCAGAAGCTCCGCCGATACGGCATCCAGGCGCCGACCGGCCGCGCAGCGGCCCGCGATGCGGGGCCCGTGCGCGTGCAGCTCGGCGTGAAGTGCCCCCGCTGCGACTCGCTCAACACCCGCGAGCTCGCCCGCTTCGGCTCGACGTCGTGCAAGGCGCTCTACGAGTGCCGCGACTGCCTCGAGCCCTTCGACTACTTCAAGGTGCTCTGATGGCGGCGAAGAACCTCGGCTCCACCCGCCCCGAGCAGGTCGCCGAGGCGTTCCTCGCGTCGACGGTGGGCGGCGAGCACGTGCCCAAGCGGCGCCGCGCTCGCTTCCACTCGCTCGAGGTGGCCGAGGTGCGTCCGCTCACGAGCGACTCGGTCGAGGTCACCTTCGCCGTGCCCGACGAGCTCGCCGACGAGTACTCGTACCTGCCGGGCCAGTACGTCGCGCTGCGCAAGGAGCTCGACGGCTACGAGCGCCGCCGCAGCTATTCGATCTGCCGTCCCCCCGAGCGGGGCAGCCTGTCGGTCGCGATCAAGCGCGACCTCGGCGGGGTCTTCTCGACGTGGGCGAACTCCGAGCTCCGGGCCGGCGACACGCTCGACGTGATGAGCCCGCAGGGCACCTTCACCTCGACCCTCGACGCGCTCGACGGCAAGCACGTCGTCGGCATCGCGGCCGGCTCCGGCATCACCCCGCTGATGGCACTCGCGCAGGCCGTGCTCGCCCGCTCCGAGACATCCGAGTTCGAGCTCGTCTACACGAACCGGTCGACGCTCGACGTGATGTTCCTCGAAGAGCTGGCCGAACTCAAGGACCGCTACCCGTCGAGGCTCGCCCTGCACCACGTGCTCTCGCGCGAGCAGCGCACCGCGCCGCTGCTCTCGGGCCGCATCGACGCCGAGAAGCTCGGCACGATGCTCGACGTGCTGATTCGCCCCGAGACCGTCGACGAGTGGTTCCTGTGCGGGCCGTTCGAGCTCGTGCAGCTCGCTCGCGACACCCTCGCCGAGCGCGGGGTGCCGGTCGGCCACGTCCGCTACGAGCTCTTCACGACCGACGCCGACCAGGTCGAGCCGCGGCACGGTCGCCCCGTCGTCGTGCAGCAGGGCGAGCAGACGGTGTCGATCGAGTTCACCCTCGACGGGCAGTCGTCGACGGTCGAGAGCCCCGTGTCGGCGAACGAGTCGATCCTCAACGCGGCGCTGCGCGTGCGCCCCGACGTGCCGTTCGCGTGCGCGGGCGGCGTCTGCGGCACGTGCCGCGCACGGGTCGTCGAGGGCAGCGTGAACATGACCGAGAACTACGCGCTCGAGCCCGACGAGCTCGAGCGCGGATACGTGCTCACCTGCCAGTCGCACCCGAAGTCCGAGCGCGTCGTGGTCGACTATGACGTGTAGCGGTGCGGTCGGGCTCGCCCGCACCGGCGTCGACGCCCGCCGAGTGTTGCCGTTCGCGCAGAATGTGGCCGAGCGAACAGCCCGGTTCGGCGCAAACGGCAACGCTCGGCGACACCAGCACGAAGGAGTGGAGCAGCGATGATCGAGTTCACGGTCGACGGGACGACCCGGGTCGGCGAGGTCGTGCTGAACGCGCCCGACAAGCTCAACGCGCTCGACGAGCACGCGCTCGGCGAGCTCGCGGCGGCGTACGCCGAGGCGGGCCGGCTCGCGCAGTCCGGCGACCTGCGCGCCCTCGTGCTGCGCGGCGAGGGGCGTGCGTTCTGCGCCGGCCGCGACATCTCGGGCGTCGACCCGCGTGAGGACGACGTGCTCGGCTACCTCGGCGGCCGGGTCGAGCCGCTGCTGCACACGATGGCCGGCCTGCCGGTGCCGACCTTCGCCGTCGCGCACGGTGCGTGCCTCGGCGTCGGGCTGGGCCTGCTCATCGCGAGCGACATCGTGTACGTCGCCGACACCGCGAAGATCGGCTCGCCGTTCGCGAACCTCGGCGCCACGCTCGACTCGGGCGGCCACGCGCTCTTCGTCGAGCGGCTCGGAGCCCACAAGACGATGGACCTCATCGTCACGGGCCGGCTCATGACGGGCGACGAGGCGGTCGCCTCGGGCCTGTTCAGCCGCGTCTTCGAAGCCACCGAGGTGCTGGATGCCACCCGCGCGGCGGCCCGGGCGGCCGCGACGGGAGCGACCCAGGCGTTCGTCGCCTCGAAGATGCTCGTGGCGTCGCTGCGCGACGACCGGCTGGGGCTCTGGGCCTCGATGTCCGAGGAGAACCGCGCGCAGGCCGCCCTCTGCGACACGGCCGACTACCGTGAGGGCTTCGCCGCCTTCCAGGAGAAGCGCAAGCCGCAGTTCACCGGTCGCGGCTGAGTCGCTCGTCGACGGTTTCCGTTTGCACCGAACGTTGCCCGGAGAACCGACACGCTCAGTGCGAACGGCAACACTCGGCGGAGGTCGGGCGCGCCGCGGCGCGGCTCGTCAGCTCAGTCGCCGCCCGTGAGCGATTCGAGCAGCGGGATGACGAACCAGATGCCGACCATGACGACGAGCGGCAGCACGGCGAGCACGGGGATGCGGTGCTTCAGCCGTCGACCCTGCGGCGCCACGCCCCTGGGGATGCCGGGCGTCGGGTTCGCCGTCGAGGCAGACACGCCGTCGTCCGGCTCGGCGAGCCGGTCGTCGCGCCAGCGCTCCCAGCGCTCGAGCTTCGCGTCGAGCACGTCGATCGTCGCGAAGACCCACTCCCACGTCGCGGGGTCGGTGCCGGAGAGCGGGCGCGAGCCGTGCGAGTAGAGGTAGAGCCGGTCGTCGACGATCTCGATGTCGAACTCCGCGACGGTGTCGACGAACCGCGCCATGACGTCGGGAGTGAACAGGTACAGGGCGTCGGCCTCGTAGCCCTCGGGACAGTACAGGTCGAAGTAGCGATCGAAGTCGCCCTCGAGCGACAGCCGCTGAGCGGTCGCGAGCGGTACCGGCAGGTTCGAGCCGAGTGCCGGCGAGTTGTTGCGCCTCGAGTCGAGCACGATGTGCGGCAGCCGGCGTTCGAGCGTGATCTCGACGTACGACCACGAGAACGTCTCGTGCGTCTTCGCGGTCTTCTGCACGTAGCGGTAGTTCGCGATCTCGACGGGGCGGGGGCGAGTGAGGCGAACGACCTCGCTCGCGACGCGGTCGCCGCCGATGCCGAAGATCATGCCGGGGGACTCGGGGTCGGCGATGCGCGGCACGAACTCGAGCCCGTTGGCGGCGGCGAATCGGCTCACCCGGTAGCGTTCCTCGCCGGCGCGGCGGCGGTCCTTCACGATGAACCAGGCGAGGCACGCGATGAGGGTCGCGGCCCCGAGGAACGCGATCTGGAACACGCGGTCGGACGACATGTCGACGCCGAGCTGCTCGAGCACGGGGGAGGCGAGCATCACCACGAGCGCGAGCGGCAGGGCGATGACGAAGGCCGCGACCCCGCCGAGCACGACCCCGACGACGACGCCGAAGCCCCCCGAGCGGCCGTCGGTCGGCGCGAAGCCGTTGTCGGACTCGTATGCGCGCACCGCCCCGCGGTCGACCGGGCCCGACAGCGGGGCGAAGTCTGACGGGGCGCGGTCGGCGGCCTTCTCGCTCATCCGCCGATCGTATCGGCGGATCTCGAGACGGGCGCTCGACCGCTCATCGACCTGCGCCCGAGCTCAGCGACCCGCCGGGTGCTCGTCGTGCTCGGCGATGTCGCGGCCGAGGTCGTCCTCGATGAGCAGGTCGCGGCGCACGTGGTCGGTGCGGTAGGCCGAGCGACCGAGCATGTGCGCGGTCATCGGCTGGGTCAGCAGCTGGAACGTCATGATCACGATGACCGTCGAGATCACGCCCCACGTCGGCGCGCGCAGCGCGATCGCGAGCAGCACGGCGGCGAGCCCGAGCACCTGCGGCTTCGTCGCGGCGTGCAGCCGGGTGAGCACGTCGGGGAACCGCAGGATGCCGAGCCCGGCCGCCATCGAGAGGAAGGCGCTCACCAGGATGAGCAGCCCGACCGCGACGTCCGCGCCGGTCATCGCCCACCTCCCGGCTCAGCGCGCAGCGCATCTCGCGCGACGTCGACGCCGCTCACGAGGCATCCTGCTTCGCCATGAACCGGGCGATCGAGATCGACCCGACGACCGCGAACATCGCGAGGATGAGCAGCACCACGAGCGTGTCGGTGTGCCGGTTGATCGCCATCTCGGCGCCGAGCGCGCACATCGCGATCGCGAGCAGCACGTCGGTCGCGAGCGCCCGGTCGAGGATCGACGGCCCCTTGATGATGCGCACCACGGCGGCGATCGCGCCGATGCCGAACATCACGCCGGCGGCGATCGAGACGACGGTGAGGAAGGTCATGCAGTGCCTCCGTTCGATCCACGCGTGCCGGATGCCTCGTGGCCGGCGCCCGCCCGGCGGGCCCGCCGCTCGGCGCGCACGACCTCGGCCTGCTCCCGGGTGCCGATCGCGAGCACGATGCGCTCCTCGGTGCCGAGCACCTGTCGCCGGGTGCGGTCGATGTCGGCCTGCGTGCGGGTGCCGAGCGCGTGCAGGTAGAGCAGCCCGCGCTCGCGGTCGATGTCGACGACGACCGTGCCGGGAACGACCGAGATCGCTTCGGCGGTGAGGGTCGTCACGAGGTCGGAGCGGGTGTGCAGCTGCACGACGATGATCGAGTTCATCGGCTTCCACCACGGCCAGATCGCGAGCACGGCGACCTGCAGCGACGCGTGCACGACGTCGAACATCATGCGGAGGCCGAGCAGCAGCCCCCGCCACGGGTTGAACCGGCCGCTCAGCAGCACGGGGGGCAGGTAGAGCAGGCGGGTCACGGCGATCGCGAGCACCACGCCCGTGACGATGCTCAGCACGTCGATGTGGTCCCACAGCAGCAGCCACAGCACGAGCAGCCCGACGAGCAGCGGCAGCTGCCGCCACACCGACCGCCAGCGCGACACGGGTTCGTTCGTGTGCGTCATCGGGTGCCTCCGGGGAACACGATCGAGACGTACACCGACGGGTCGCTGAGCCCTTCGGCCGCGCGCCCCGCGAACTCGAACAGCGGGCCCGCGAACACCGTGAGGCAGACGGTGACCGCGACGAGCGCCGCCGTCGCGACGACCATGAGCACCGGCGTCGTCCGGGTCGCGGTGACCGTCGCGCCCTCGGGGGCCTCGAGCACCGAGCCGAGCAGCACCGACTCGTAGCCCTCGAGCTCGTCGCGCCGGCGCCAGAACGCCATGTTCCAGAACCGGGTCAGCGCGTAGAGCGTGATGAGCGAGGTCGCCGCGCCGGCCGCGATCACGACCCAGATGAGCCAGTCGGGCGCGGTCGAGGCGTCGGGTGCTGCGCCCTGCGCGCCCGCGACGAACAGGCCGACCTTGCCGAGGAACCCCGAGAACGGCGGGATGCCGCCGAGGTTCAGCGCCGGGATGAAGAACAGGATCGCGAGCAGCGGCGAGGCCTTGAGCAGCCCCGCGAGCCGGTTGATGGAGGTCGCACCGCCGAATCGCTCGATGAGCCCCGTCGTGAGGAACAGCGCCGTCTGCACCGTGATGTGGTGCACGACGTAGTAGATCGTCGCGGTCAGGCCGAGCACGCTCGACAGCCCGATGCCGAAGATCATGTAGCCGATGTGGCTCACGAGGGTGAACGAGAGCAGTCGCTTGATGTCGGCCTGCGTGAGCGCGCCGAGGATGCCGATGAGCATGGTCAGCCCGCCGATCACGATGAGCAGCGTCGACAGGTCGTTCTCGGTGAACAGCACGGTCTCGGTGCGGATGATCGCGTACACGCCGACCTTGGTCAGCAAGCCGGCGAAGACCGCCGTCACGGGTGCGGGCGCCGTCGGGTACGAGTCGGGCAGCCAGAACGACAGCGGGAACACGGCCGCCTTGATGCCGAACGCGACGAGCAGCAGCAGGTGCAGGATGAGCTGCACGTCCTGCGGCAGCTCGGCGATGCGCACCGAGAGCTGGGCGATGTTCGCCGTGCCCGTCGCCCCGTAGATGAGCGCGATCGCGCTGAGGAAGAAGAGCGAGGACACGAGGCTCGTGATGATGTACGTGACGCCCGAGCGGATGCGCTCGCCCGTGCCGCCGAGGGTCAGCAGCACGTAGCTCGCGGCAAGCAGGATCTCGAACCCGACGTAGAGGTTGAACAGGTCTCCCGCGATGAACGCGTTGAACACGCCCGCCGCGAGGATCAGGTACGTCGGGTGGAAGATCGACACCGGCGTCTCCCGGTGCTGGTCGGCGATGCCCTGCCCGACCGAGTAGACGAGCACGACGAGCAGCATGATCGCCGAGATCACGAGCATGATGGCCGACAGCCGGTCGACGACGAGGGTGATGCCCCATGGGGCGTCCCACGCGCCGATGTAGACGACGGCCGGGCCGGTCGTGTCGACCGCGACGAGCAGCACCGCGGCGATCACCGTGACCGCGGCGAGCACGGCGACGCCGACGGCCATCTGCGCGCGGCGCCGACGGCCGAGCATGAGCGTGACCGCAGCGCCGAGCATCGGCAGCAGGACGACGAGGGGAACGAGGGTCGCGGTCACGGGCGGCCCCGTTCGTCGTCTCGGTCGCGGGCGGATGCCTCGCGCTCGAGCTCTTCGTCGTCGATGGCGGCGACGAGCTCGTCGAACTCCTCGTCGCTCGCGTCGATGAGCGACTGGATCGCCTCGTCGTCGGCCGCGGAGGAGCGGATGAGGTCGGCCGCCTCCTCGGCGTCTTCGGCCAGCTCGGCCTCGTCGTCGACGAGGTCGCCCTTCGCGCCGAGCTGCGCCAGCCACCACGAGCGGTAGATGAGGGCGAGCATGAAGGCGGTGATGCCGAGGTTGATCACGATCGCGGTGAGCACGAACGCCTGCGGCAGCGGGTCGGAGATCTCGCCCTCGTCGACGCCCTCGCCGAGGATCGGCGCGAGGCCGGGGGCGCCGCTCATGAGGTACATGAGGATGTTCACGGCGTTGCCGACGAGCAGGAACCCGATGAGCACGCGCGTCAGGCTGCGCTCGAGCATGACGGCGATGCCGGCGCCGAAGAGCACCGCCATGAGGAGGACGAGGGTCAGGGAGGCGGTCACGCGGGGGCCCCCTCGCGGTCGGCGGCGGTCGGGTCGGATGCCTCGGGGTCGGCCTCCGACTCCTCCTGGTGCCGGTCGACCTCGGCCCCGAGCGAACGCAGGATGTCGAGCACGAGCCCGACCACCACGAGGTACACGCCGATGTCGAAGAGCGTCGACGTGCCGATCGAGAGGTGGCCGAGCAGGGGCACGTCGGCCTCGAACCACGTCGACTCGAACACGGTGAGCCCGAACAGCAACGAGGACGTCGCGGTGCCGGCCGCGAGCAGCAGGCCGGTGCCGAGCAGCCGCCCGGCGTCGACGGGCGCCGCTTCGCCGAGTTCGTAGCGGCCGCCCGCGAGGTAGCGGGCGACGAGCGCGAGCCCCGCGAGCAGGCCGCCGGCGAAGCCGCCGCCGGGCGCGTTGTGCCCGACGAAGAGCAGGTACACCGACACGATGATCGCGGGGTGGAACAGCAGCCGCACGAGCACCTCGATGAGGATCGACCGGTTGCGCGGCGACAGCGTGCGGCCGGCGAGCAGCCACGTCTGCCGGTTCTCGTGGGCCTCGGCTCGCGCGTCGGTCTCGTCGTCGACGTCGGCGAGCCGCGGCTTCGCCGCGCGGATGCTCGACGCCGGCTCGAGCACCGGCTGCAGGCGGTTGCGGCGATCGGGCTCGTCGAGCCGGGGTGCGCCGCCCGTGCGGCCCGAGACGAAGATGAGGCTCGCGACGCCCGTCGCGACGGCGACGAGCACGGAGATCTCGCCGAGGGTGTCCCACGCGCGGATGTCGACGAGCATGACGTTGACGATGTTCTTGCCGTGCGCCTCGAGGCTAAGCGCGGGCAGCCCGCCGGCGATCGTCGGCTCGATGCGGGCGCCGAGGGCGACGAGGCCGATCACGGCCATGACGAGACCGGCGAGCACCCCGATGACGGTGCGCGTGACGCGACCGAGCGCCGTCGGGTGCACGGCGCTCTGCTTCGGCAGGCGACGCAGCACGAGCACGAACACGACGATCGTGATGGTCTCGACGAGCGCCTGCGTGAGCGCGAGGTCGGGCGCGCCCGACATGCCGAACAGCAGCACGAGTCCGTACCCGGTCACGCTCACGAGCAGTACCGACGTCACGCGCTGGCGGATGATCGCGGCGGCGATCGCGGCGAAGGCCATGATGAGCGCGATGAACGGTTGCGCCGGGTAGTCCCAGAGCCGAACGCCGTCGGGCCAGGTGCTGTTGAGCATGGCGGCGGTGCCGAGGCCCGCGATGAACACGACCATGATGATCGCGAGGTACCCCGCGAGGCCGCGCACCTGGAACGCGGTCGTCACCCACGCGGCCGTGCGATCGACGGCCGAGACGATGCGGAGGTAGCCGCGGGCCGAGTCGATCGCCGGCGGCAGCGACGCCTGCATGCGCGCGACCCGTCGGCGGCCCCACACGAGCAGCGCGGCGATCGCGAAGACGGCCGCCGACAGCCAGAGGGCCGGCTCGAACCCGTGCCACAGTGCGAGGTGGTAGTCGTGGGCGCCCGGCAGGGTGTCGGCGTAGGCCGCGAACAGCGGCTCGATGGCCGCCACCGTGAACGCCGAGACGAACGATGCCGCCGCGAGCAGCGCCGGGGCGATGCCGATGGCCGGGCTCTCATGGTGCAGGGGTGTGGGCGCGACATCCGCCTTCGTGAAGAACGCGCCCCAGACGAACCGCACGGTGTAGGCGACGGTGAGCACCGAGCCGGCGAAGGCGGCGGTGAGTGCGATCCAGCCCCACGTGTCGCCCGCGAGCGCCGAGTCGAGCTCGGCGGTGAAGACCGCCTCCTTCGCGACGAAGCCGAGCAGCGGCGGCAGGCCCGCCATCGAGCCCGCGGCGACGAACGCGATCGTCGCGATCACGGGCATGCGCCGGCCGAGGCCCGAGAGCTTCCGCCAGTCGCGGGTGCCGGCGGCGTGGTCGACGATGCCGACCACGAGGAAGAGCGTCGCCTTGAACAGGGCGTGCGCGAGCAGCAGGGCCATGCCGGCCAGCGCCGCGTCGCGGGTGCCGAACCCCGTGACCATCACGAGGAATCCGAGCTGGCTGACCGTGCCGTACGCGAGCAGCAGCTTGAGGTCGTACTGCCGCAGGGCGCGCCAGCCGCCCACGAGCATGGTGAGCGCGCCGAGCCCGATGACGATGGGATGCCACACCTCGAGGTCCGCGTAGCCGGGGGCGAGCCGGGCGACGAGGTAGACGCCGGCCTTCACCATGGCAGCGGCGTGCAGGTAGGCGCTCACCGGGGTGGGTGCGGCCATCGCGGCGGGCAGCCAGAAGTGGAACGGCACGAGCGCGCTCTTCGAGATCGCGCCCACGAGCACGAGTGCGACGGCCCACTCGCCGGCCGCGTCGGTGACGGGGTGCGCGACGAGCTCGGCGAGGCTCGTCGTGCCGCCCGCGACCGAGAGGATCACGAGGCCGACGAGCATCGCGAGGCCGCCGAACGTCGTCACGGTGAGGGCCTGCAGCGCGGCACCGCGGCTCTCCTTCCGCCCCGTGTAGTGGCCGATGAGGAGGTACGAGAGCACGCTCGTCGCCTCCCAGAACGTGAACAGGATGAACACGTCGTCGGCGGTGACGAGGCCGAACATCACCCCGGCGAAGGCGAGCAGCAGTGCGGCGAAGCGGCCGAGGGCGGGTTCGTCGTCGCTGAAGTACCAGGTGCAGTAGACGAGCACGAGGGCGCCGATGCCCGTCACGATGAGCGCGAGCAGCAGTGCGAGGGCGTCGAGCCGGAAGCTGAGCGCGATGTCGAGCGTGGGGATCCACTCGACCGACTCGACGAGGACGTCGCCGGCGACCACCGCGGGGACGAGGGTGAGCAGCCAGCCGAAGACGGCGGCGGGCAGCACGGCCAGCAAGAGGAAGACCCGGCGCCCGAGCAGCCTCGTCAGGGTCGGGGCGAGCAGCGAGAGCACGCCGAAGGCGACGAGGCTGAAGATCATCCACCCTCCTCACGCCGCGCAATCGTCCGGCCACCAGCCTACCGGGGCTCGACGCGGGTGCCCCGGCGCTGCGCATCCGACGGCGCAGACCCGCGGATCGTCAGCCCGCAGGAGTGCCGTTCTCCGACGGCAGGCTGTGCCAGATCTCGAAGGTGAGCTCCGCTGCCCCCTCGGCGTCGCCGTCGGTCAGGAGCTGGATGAGTCGTTCATGCCGTTCGATCGACGCCGGCCCGTCCGCTGCGAAGCGGTCGCGTTCCGATCGCCGCACCACGGGGCCGAACTGGTCGAGTACCGACTCGATGGCGTGGTTCCCGAGGCTGGACACCGGTACCGAGTGCAGCTCATCATCGGCGTCGAGCGCCGCGGCGGTGTCGCCGGCGCCCACGGCCCGGGCGAACCGGCCGTTCGCTTCGCGCATCCGCGCCACCTCGGCATCGGACAGGTTGCCCGCCGTCTCCCGTGCGACGAGGACATGCATCGCGGCGACCACGTCGCGTGCGTCCCTCACGGCCTTCGGGTCGATGGCGCTCACCGTCGTCGATCGTCCGGGCACCGCGACCACGAGTCCGCTCGCACCGAGACGGAGGAGCGCTTCGCGAACCGGGGTCCGGCTGACGCCGAGCCACTCCGCGAGGTCCACGTCTTTCAGCTGCTCCCCGGGCAGGAACGTGCCGTCGACGATCGCGTCCCGGAGCCGGCGGAACACGTCGTCGCGCAACAATGACCGGTCGACACCGGGGGCGCTGCGGGGAATCGGCATGCAATATATTGCCCATACTCCAGCCCTGGGAGGCAAGTCGATGCTCGGCCCGGGTGCGGATCTTGCAACATGCAATATATTGCGTATCGCCGGTGTTGCATCACATGACCGCAACCCACCGGCCGAACGGCCACTCCGGAAGGAAGAGACATGAACATCGAAAACGGCATCACCAACGTCGTCCTCGTGCACGGGGCGTTCGCCGACGGATCAGGATGGCGCCGCGTGTACGACCAGCTGACCGCACGCGGCTACCGGGTCTCGATCGTGCAGAACCCGCTCACGTCGCTCGAGGCCGACGTGGCGGCCACGAAGCGGGTGCTCGACCTCCAGGACGGGCCGACGATCCTCGTCGGCCACTCGTGGGGCGGCACCGTCATCACCGAGGCGGGCGCCCACCCCAAGGTCGCCGGACTCGTGTACGTGTCGGCGCTGGCGCCCGACGCGGGGGAGAGCACCGCTCAGCAGTACGAGGGGTTCGCGCCGACGCCCGAGTTCGTCATCGACGTCGGCGACGACGGTTACGGATACCTCAACCGCGACGCCTTCCACGCCGGATTCGCCGCCGACGTCAGCGACGCCGACGCCGCCTTCCTCGCCGACAGCCAGGTGCCCATCGACATGGCCGTGTTCGCAACCCCGGTGACTGCGGCCGCCTGGCGTGACAAGCCGAGCTGGGCCGTCATCGCGACCGAGGACAAGGCGTTCGACCAGGCCATGCTGCAGCACATGGCCACGCGCATCGGCGCGGACATCACCAACGTGCCGGGCAGCCACGCGCTGTTCATCACCCAGGCCGAGACGGTCGCCGACGTCATCGTCACCGCAGCCGAGCGCAGCGCGACGCGCTGACGTCGTCGCCGAGCTCCGGGGTCGGTTCGCTCACCTGCAGCGAGCCGACCCCGAGCGCCTGCGGCCACCGCGGTTCGCGGGAGCGGATCCGAAGAATTCCACGTGGTCCGAGGTCGAGCGGCGATGATCGTTGACGGCGGGAGCCCTATCGGCGGATGATGCGGCGCTCGATCGCCGCCGCGACCGCCCCTGCCCGCGTGTCGACGCCGAGCTTCGCGTAGATGTGGGAGAGGTGCGACTTCACGGTCGCCTCGGAGACCAGCAGCTCGCGGGCGAGCTCCTTGTTGCCGAGACCGTCGGCGAGGAGTTCGAGCACCTCGACCTCGCGCTCGGTGACCACCGGGCCCGGCGCGGCGGCGCGGCGCACGAGGGTCGCGGCCACCGACGGCGCGAGCACGGTCTCGCCGCGGGCGACCGCGCGGATGCCGGCGAACAGCTCGTCGGGCGGGGCGTCCTTCAACAGGTAGCCGCCTGCACCGGCCTCGAGCGCGCGGATGATGTCGGCCTCGGTGTCGTACGTCGTCAGCACGAGCACGGCGGGCGGTTCGTCGAGCGCGCGCAGCCGGGCGGTCGTCGCGACTCCTCCGGGGCCCTCGCCGAGGTTGAGGTCCATGAGCACGACGTCGGGGCGGTAGGCGCGCGTCTTCGCGACGGCCTCGTCGGCATCGCCGGCCTCCGCGACGACCTCGAGCCCGTCCTTTCCGCCGAGGAGGGCGGCGAGCCCCGCGCGCACCACCGGGTGGTCGTCGACGAGGATGACGCGCACCGGTGCGGCGCCGGCCTGCGACACGCGGGATGCCTCGCTCACGACGTCACCTGCTCTTCCGTGCTGCTCGACAGGGGGAACGATACCGACACCGTGGTGCCCTCGCCCGGCGCGCTCTCGATCTCGGCGCGTCCGCCGAGCTCCTCGGCCCGCTCGCGGAGCCCGCGCAGGCCGTGCCCCCGGTCGGCGGCCCCGCGACGGTTCGAGGCGACGTCGAACCCGACGCCGTCGTCGCGCACGTCGAGGCGGATCTCGTCGGGCTGGTAGGTGAGGCTCACGACGACGCGTCTCGCGTGCGCGTGCTCGACGGCGTTCGCGACGGCGCCCCTGGCACTGCGCAGGAGTGCGCCGGCGGTCGGGGCGGGCACGGCGCGGGCGGCGCCGTGCCGGTGGAACGCGAGCACGGGCCCGGCGCCCGTGGCGGAGGCATCCGTCACCAGGCGATCGATGGCGTCGGGCAGCGCGTCGGCGCTTCCGTCCTCGAGCGCGGCCGGTGCGAGGTCGCGCACGACCCGGCGCACCTCGTCGAGACCCTCGCGCGCGGTCGCGGCCGCCGTGCGCACGTGCTCGCGAGCCGAGTCGGGGCGGGCCCGCCAGTCCTGCTCGGCCGCCTGCAGCAGCAGGTTGATGCTCGAGAGCTGCTGGCCGACCGAGTCGTGGATCTCGCGCGAGAGCCGGGTGCGTTCGGCGAGCGCGCCCGCTCGGTGCTGCGCCTCGGCCAGCTCGTCCTGCGCGTCGGTCAGCTCGTCGAGCAGGCGCTGGCGTTCGGCCGACTCCCGTTCGAGGGCGCGGTAGGCGATGACCGTCGCGATCGCGATGCCCGCGGGGCCGACGATGACGGTCGGGTCGATGCCGTCGTCGATGCGCGACCACGCGACGCTCACGACGACCGTCATGACGACGACGACCGCGACCGCGGGCCCGAACGGGATCACTCGCAGCACCGCGAACGCGAGCGGCACCGCGCACCACGCGAACGACGGGGCGGCGAGGGTCAGCGCCATCCACAGCACGACCACGCCGACCACCCAGATCGTCGGCCAGGCGCCGCGCCGGGGGAGCACGGGGCGCAGCGAGGCGACCACGGCGAGCGCCGCCGCACCCGCGAGCACCGCCGCCGTCTCGGGTGCGAGACCGTGCCGCTCGACATAGCGGGCCGCGCACACGACGAGGAGCACGAGGAGCACCGCGTGCAGCCAGCGGTCGAAGCGGGCGACGGGCGCGAGGATGCCGCGCATGCCGTTGATCTCCTGCTCCATGACCGCACAGCCTACGGACCGTCGGTCCATGCGGGCGTCATCCGATCGGCTATTCGAATCGAGCCGGATGCCCGACGCCTCGCGGCGGAACGTGCGGTGGAGTGGAATCACCCGGTTCGCACCGGACCAGGACCGGACCGGACGTCCCCAGGAGGAGATTCCATGAAGCACCAGACCACCATCGCCGCCCTGCTCGCCGCGGCGACCCTGACCACGATCGTCACGACCGGGGCCGCGCCGGCCCTCGCCCAGGAGGCCGACCACGGCCGCCCGGGCACGTACACCCTGAACGGCGACGCCGAGGGCAGCCGCTTCGAGGGCATCGGGGCCGACCGGCGCAGCGGCGCCTTCTACGTGAGCGAGGTCACCGGCGGCGAGATCCACCGCGGCGACGTGCGCTCGTCGACCACCGAGCAGTGGATCGCGGGCGACGGCACCGACGGCCGCTACACGGCCCGCGGCATCACGGTCGACGGCGCCGGCAACGTCTTCGTCGCCGGCGGCCCCAACGGCATCGGCACCGGCCGCCCCGACCTGTGGGTGTACTCGCCCGAGGGCGACCTGCTCGCCTCGCTGCGTGTGCCGGGCACTGCCGACGCGTTCCTCAACGACGTCGCGATCGGCGCCGACGGTGCCGCGTACTTCACGAACTCGAACGACCCGCAGGTCTTCCGGGTGGCGCAGGACGCCGACGGCGAGTGGGCCGCCGAACTGTGGGCCGACGCGACCGGCACGGTCTCGCGGTCGGCCGGCTTCAACCTCGGCGGTATCGTGCTGACCGCTGACGAGAGCGCGTTCGTCGTCGCCCAGGGCAATGTCGGCAAGCTGTTCCGCTTCGGCTTCGACGGCACCGTCACCGAGATCGCGACCCCCGGTGCCGACCTCGTGAACGCCGACGGCCTGGTGCGCGAGGGCAACCGGCTCACCGTCGTCCGCAACTTCTCGAAGGCGATCACGACCCTGCGCATCTCGGCCGACGGCTCGACCGCGCGCTTCGTGAGCGACGTGGCGACCGACCCGAGCCGCGTCCTCACGACCGCCGAGTCACTGCACGGCCGCACCCTCTACGTCGACAGCGAGTTCGGCGACGGCCAGGTCGAGGCCCCCTACGAGGTCGTCACGAACCCGTTCGCGGGCTGACCCGACTCACGATCGGCATGACGGATGCCTCGGGCGCGAGCCCGAGGCATCCGTCGTCGTCGTTCGCCGAGTCTTGGGAGGATGGACGCATGCCGATCCTCATCACCGCCGACGAGCTCGCCGCCCGCCTCGACGCCGAACGCACGGGCCGCGCCGACACCCGCACGGTCGTGCTCGACGTGCGCTGGTCGCTCGCCCAGCCCGACGGCACCGACGCGTACCGCGCCGGGCACATCCCCGGCGCCGTCTACGTCGACCTCGACGGCGAGCTCGCCGACCACGACGCGGTCGGCGAGGGGCGGCATCCGCTGCCGACCGAGGCGGCGTTCACCCGGGCGATGCGGCGCTGGGGCGTACGCGACGGCGACACCGTCGTGGTGACCGACGACCTCGGCAACCAGTCGGCCGCCCGGGCGTGGTGGCTGCTGCGGCACGCCGGCGTCGCCGACGTGCGCATGCTCGACGGCGCGCTCGCCGCCTGGCGGGCGGCCGGCCTGCCGCTCGAGACGGGGGATGCCTCGCCCGAGCCCGGCGACGCGACCGCGCACTTCGGCGGCATGCCCGTGATCGGCATCGACGAGGCCGCCGCCCTGCCGGGGCGTGGCGTGCTGCTCGACGCGCGCGCCGTCGAGCGGTATCGCGGCGAGGTCGAGCCGATCGACCCGCGGGCCGGTCACATCCCGGGTGCGAGGTCGGCGCCGAGCGGCGGCAGCCTCGACGCGTCGGGCCGGTTCCTCGCGGCCGAGGCACTGCGCGAGCGGTTCGCCGCCGTCGGCGTCGTGCCGGAGTCCGGCGCGCCCGTCGCGGCCTACTGCGGTTCGGGCGTCACGGCCGCCCACGCCGTCGCCGCGCTCGCGATCGCCGGTGTCGACGCGGCGCTCTACCCGGGCTCGTGGAGCCAGTGGTCGAACGACGAGACGCGCCTCGCGGCGACGGGCGACGAGCCTTCCGCTGATTGAGGTGCGGCGGGGCCGGTGAACCGCACCCGTCCCCTCAACCGGCGTCGGGACGGTACCCGACCGCGATGAGGGTCGTGAGGTCGAGCATGCGCGCCTCGGGCGACTCCTCGAGCCGGGCGGTGAAGCGTTCGCGTACCCCGGCGACCTCCTCGTCGTCGAGTCCCGCGATCGCGTTGCGGATCGCCGTGCCCTCCACGAGCGACCAGGCGAGGTCGGGGGAGACCTCGACGTGCCTGCGAGCCTCGTCGGCGCGCACGCGCTGGAGCCCGAGCCCCGTGAGCCATCGCGCGAGGCCGCCGGGAGTGTCGATGCCCTCGAATGCGGGCGAGTGGTGTTCGTCGTCGTGCTCGCCCGGCAGTGCCGACGTGAGCGCCTCGAGGAACGATCCGAGTGCGCCGCGCGCCCACACCGTCACGCCGACGCGGCCACCCGGCTTCGCGCGCTCGATGAGGTGCCGGGTGCCGGCGTCCATGTCGGCGAAGAAGAACACGCCGAGTACGCACTGCACGAGGTCGTAGCCGGTCGGCTCCCACGAGGTGACGTCGGCGACATGCAGGCGCAGCTGCGGCAGGCGATCGCCCGCGCGGGCGCGCGCGAGCCCGATGAGCTCCTCCGCGAGATCGACGGCGTCGACGAGCCCGCCAGGGCCGACGAGCTCGGCCGCGGGCAGCGCCGACGCACCGTCGCCCGAGCACGCGTCGAGCACGAGCTCGTCGAACTTCGGCCGGGTGCGCACCAGTGTCGCGGTCGAGATCGGGTCCCACACCGCCTCGTCCAGTTCGGCGAACTTCGCGGCCCCCGCCGCGAACGCACCGACATGGTCAGGCTCGTCCGTCAACTCCCCCATGCGCCCATTCTGGCCTTGATCGGGCAGATCTCCGGGAATTCAGGAAAGAGAAAGCCGAACAGGGCAGACTGGGATGCCCACAGCACCACGTTCTCCGACCGAAACGAGTCCTCTCCCATGAATCGTGCCCTGCGCCGCGGCGCGCCCATCGCGCTCGCCACCTCGGCCGCCCTGCTGCTCGCCGGTTGCGCGGGCAGCGCCGGCCCCGAGGCATCCGAAACCCCCACCGCCGACGCCGCCGCCTGCATGGACGTGCCCTCGGGCGACCTCAGCGACGGCGTGAAGGTCGATGGCGAGTTCTCCGAGAAGCCGACCGCCACCTTCACGACGCCGCTCGAGGCCGACGAGCTGCAGCGCACCGTCGCCATCGAGGGCGACGGCGACGTCACCGAGTCGGGCCAGAAGATCAACGCGGTGGTCACGACCTTCTCGGGCACGTCGGGCGACGAGCTCTTCTCGCAGCCCGCGACCATCGTCGCCGGTGACGACACGCTCTACGAGGCGTTCCTCGCCGGCATCGACTGCGTGCCGATCGGCTCGCGCACCGTGACCGTCGCGCCCGCATCGTCGCTGTACGGCGACACCGGAAACGAGTCGATCGGCATCGAGCCGGGCGAGACCATCGTGATCGTCGTCGACGTCGTCGAGGTGCAGCAGCCGCTCAAGCCCGCCGAGTGGGCCGAGAACGTGCCCGAGGTGAAGTGGGGCGCCGAGGGCGAGGCGCCCACGGTGACCCTGCCGAAGACCGACCCGCCGGCCGACCTCCAGCTCAAGGTGCTCGAGGAGGGCGACGGCGCCACCGTGGGCGACGGCGACAGCGTCACGGTGCACTACCAGGGCATCAGCTGGGACACCGGCGAGATCTTCGACCAGAGCTACACCCGCGGCGAGCCGGCGACGTTCACGACCGACGGCGTGATCCAGGGCTTCAGCGCGGCGCTCGTCGGCCAGAAGGTCGGCACGAAGCTCATCGTCACGATCCCGCCGGAGTACGCCTACGGTGCCGAGGAGAGCGACCAGAACCCGCTCGGCGGGCAGACGCTCGTGTTCCTCATCGAGATCCAGGACACCGCGCCCGCCGGCCAGTAGCCGGTCGACGCGAGCGGAGGGGTCGGGCGGCATCGCCCGGCCCCTCCGTCGTCCCGGCGCCGACGGCGCGCTGGAACCACGTTCGGGCGCTGGAACCAGGTTCGCCCGCTGGAACCGCGTTCGAACCTGCTTCCAGCGGGCGAACCTGCTTCGAGCCGCGCGGGGAGCAGCGGGATCGACGCTAGAACGCCCGCGTCACCCAGACGATGAGCGCGCTCGCCGCGACGAACGCAGCCACGAAGACCGTGTCGCGCGCCCGCCACGGCATCAGGTGCCGTTCGGTGCGGGTGCGATGGGCGCCGAACGCGCGGGCATCCATCGCGAGCGCGACCCGCTCGGCGTGCCGGATCGCCGACGCCAGCAGCGGCACCGCCGTGCCGAACGCCCGGCGCACCGCCGCGATCGGCCCGCGACCGGCGACGGTGCCGCGCACCCGATGCGCCGCCCGGATGATCTCGAGCTCGTGCCCGAACCGCGGCACGAACCGCAGCGCGGCGAGCGCCGTGTAGCCGACGCGGTACGGCACCCGCAGGTTCTGCACCGCCGCCCGCACGAACTCGGTGCCGGTCGACGTGAGCCCCGCGATGAGCGAGAGCATCAGCACCGCGAGCACGCGCAGCGCGGTCGCGAGGCCGACGAGATAGGCGGCGAGCGTGAAGCTCCAGTCGCCGACCCCGAAGAGCACGACGGATGCCTCGGGGCCGGCCACGCTCGACGGGTCGACCCAGATGCCGAAGCTCACGCCGAGCACGAGCGCGGCGACCGGCGTGCCGACGACGAGCGCGGTGACGAGGCCGGCCGAGAGACGTGCGCCGGCCAGCAGCACGACGAGTGCGAACGCGATGAACGCGAGCGGCAGCACGAGGTCGCGGCTGAACACGACGACGATCATCGCGGGCAGCGGCGCCGCGAGCTTGGCGAGCGGGTTGAGGGCGGCGAGCGGGCCTCGGCGGGTGGGCCTGCTCGCCGCGGGGCCGGTGGTGGCGGGGTCGGTCGCGGACTCATCGTCGACGGACGCCCGCGCGGGCCGACTCACGAGGCGCCCGCCGCGATCGGCAGCTGCGACATGCGGGTCACGCCGTGCCACCCGGGGTGCCGCTCGAGGCCGCGGGTCGCGCGGGCGAGCGGCGGGTGCCGGAGCCCCGACTGCTCGATGAGCGGCCCCGCGAGCACCTCGGCGGTGGGGCCGACGCCGATGAGGCGCCCGTCGGCCATCACGGCGAGCCGGCCCGCGTAGTCCGCGACGAGTTGCAGGTCGTGGGTGACGACGAGCACGGTCGTGCCCTCGTCGTTGAGGATGCGCAGCATGTCGAGGAGCTCGGCGGCGCGGGCGCGGTCCTGTCCGAAGGTGGGCTCGTCGAGGGCGAGCACCGGGGCGCCGGCCACGAGCGCCGTGCCGACCGACAGCCGGCGCTTCTGCCCGCCGGACAGCAGGAACGGATGCTGCTCTGCGTGTGCTTCGAGGCCGAATCGGCGAAGCATCCGGTCGCGCGCCTCGGTGACCGCCTCGTCGGCGAGACCTTGCAGCCGCAGGCCCTGCTCGAGCTCCTCGCGCACCGTCGGGGCGACGAACTGGTGCTCGGGGTTCTGGAAGACGAAGCCGACGCGGCGCACCCGCTCGCGCGCATCGGCGCGCGCCGGGTCGATGCCGAGCACCTCGACCGTGCCGCGCGGAGCGGGGATCACGCCCGCGAGCGCCTGCAGCAACGAGGTCTTGCCGGCGCCGTTGGTGCCGACGATCGCGAGGAACTCGCCCGGCGCGACCTCGAGGTCGACGTCGTCGACGACGACCGGCCCCCGCCGGCCTCCTCGCCGCACCGACAGGCCGCGCGCACGGATCGCCGGCGCAGCCTGCGCGGGTGCGCTGCCGGACGGTGCGAGCGACAGCGCCGGTGCGAGCGCCGTCGAGCGCACCGGAGACGAGTCGCCGAGGGGCGGCGGCAGAGTCGGCATCGCATCGAGTGCGGCGCCGAGTTCGGCGGGGGTGAGGGGCAGCGGGCCGATCGGCAGCCCGGCGTCGCGCAGTCGCATCGCGGCGAGCGTCGAGACCGGCAGCCACACGCCGAGCTCGGCCAGCTCATCGGCCCGTTCGCGCAGCGTCTCGCGGGCGGGTCCGTCGACGACGAGGCGCCCGTCGGCATCGAGCACGAGCACCCGGTCGACGAGGTCGACGGCCGCGTCGAGGTTGTGCTCGACGAGCACGATCGCGTGCTCGTCGTCGTCGGCGAGTTCGCGCAGCACGGCGTAGACCTCGTCGATGCCGGCGGGGTCGAGGTTCGCCGTCGGCTCGTCGAGCACGAGCACGGGCGCCGCCATCGCGAGCGCGCAGGCGATCGCGAGCCGCTGCCGCCCGCCGCCGGAGAGTGCGTCGGGGTTCTCGGTGCGACGGTCCCAGAGGCCGACGAGCTTGAGCGCGCGTTCGGCCCGGGCGAGCACCTCGGATGCCTCGACGAGCTGGTTCTCGGGCGCGAAGCAGACCTCGTCGAGCACGGTGCCGGTGACGACCTGCGCGTCGGGGTCCTGGAAGACCATCGCGACGTGCTCGCTCAGCACGCCGACGGGGTGGTCGCGGCTGTCGAGGCCGGCGATGCGCACGGTGCCTGCGAGCTCGGCGGGCACAGCGTGCGGCACGAGCCCGTCGAGCGCGAGCGCGAGGGTCGACTTGCCGCAGCCGCTCGGCCCGAGCACGAGCACGACCTCGCCCGGGGCGACGTCGAACGAGACCTCGGCGGGGGTCGGCCGCTCGGCGCCCTCGTGGCGGATGCTCACGCGGTCGAGCTCGAGAACAGGGGATCCGGGCATGCTTAGGACAGCCTAACTTGCGGCGCTGCCGGGCAGCGGCTCGCCCGGGCTCGACCGCGGGAATACCCCGGTCAGGCCCGATGTTGTACTGATGTCCGGCATGTGGAGCCTCCACGCCGGGAGGAGGAGAACGTGGGCATCAGCTATGTCGAGTTCGAGGACGAAGCCGGGATCCTGCGTCGCTATCGCAAGCACGTGAACGGCCGGGGCCTCGTCGCCACGACCGCCAAGGTCGACCCGACCGCGTTCGTCGACCCGACGGCCTACGTCGACCCCGGAGCCGAGGTGCAGCGGGGAGCCCAGATCGGCCCCCGGGCCTGGATCGAGAGCGAGGCGATCGTCGCCGAGCGCGCCGTCGTCGGCGTGAACGCCCGGGTGGGCCGTCACGCGGTCGTCGGCCGCAGCGCCGTGCTCGGGCCGTACGTCACCCTCGGCGCCGGCGCGAAGGTGCACAACGCCGCCCGGGTGCCGCGCGAGACCGTCGTCGCCGACGGCGACGAGTACCGCGCCTCGACCAAGGACCTGCGCCGGCTCGGCCTCGCAGCCTGAGCGACCCGCACGCGCCGGTCGAGTCAGGCGGCTGAGAGCGCCTCCGCGAGCAGCTCGAGCGTCTGCTCGCGCCCCGGCGTCGCGTCGGCAGGCTCGGCCGCGTACGAGCCGGAGATCGGCGCGACCATGACCTCGTCGATGCCGTGGCGATCGGCGAGGGCCCTGAGCTCGGACGCCGCGCCCGAGGCATCCGCGATCACCCAGCGTCGTTCCATCGCCGCGATGAGGCCCTCGGCGTCGGAGTCGGCGGGCGCCGCGAGCGCCTCGTCGACCGTCTCGAGCGGTCGCATCGGGCGGTTGAGCCGCAGCCGCGCCATCGAGCGCAGCTGCGGCAGCGCGCGCTCGCGGGCCTCTTCGACCGTTGGCGCGACCGAGGCGTTGACCGTGAGGAACGTCTCGGGCTCGCGGTGCGACTCGCTCGGCCGGTACTCCGTGCGGTAGAGCTCGAGCGCGCGCTCGAGCCCGTCGCCCGAGAAGTGGTTGGCGAACACGTACGGCAGGCCCAGCTCGGCGGCGAGCTTCGCCGAGTAGTCGCTCGAGCCCAGCAGCCACAACGTCGGCACGGCGCTCGCCGCGGGGGTCGCCTGGATCGGGTACTCGCGCCCGCTCGTGAGGCGCAGGGTCGCACCGTCGGGGGAGAGCAGCGAGAGGATGTCGGCGACGTGGTCGGGGAACCGGTCGACGTCGGCGGTCGGGCCCGAGACTCGCAGCAGCTGCGTGATCACCGGGTCGCTGCCCGGCGCCCGGCCGATGCCGAGGTCGATCCGCCCCGGCGCGAGGGCCTCGAGCGCGGCGAACTGCTCGGCCACGACGAGCGGCGCGTGGTTCGGCAGCATGACGCCGCCCGAGCCCACCCTGATGCGCTCGGTGCGCGCCGCGATCGACGCGATCAGCACGGGCGGCGTCGTCGAGGCGACGGCCGGCATGTTGTGGTGCTCGGCGAACCAGTAGCGGGTGAAGCCGAGCCGGTCGGCCAGTTGCGCCAGGCGTACGGATGCCGAGACGGCGCCTCCGCTCGTCTGGTCGGTGCGTACGGGAACGAGGTCGAGAACCGAGAGGCGCGGCGAGATGTCCATCCCCAGCGGCAACCGCCGCGAGGCATCCCGTATTCCGGCCCGCGTCCGTGAGTGGAGGCGAAGCGCCGTCTCGAGGCTGCCGCGGGGGACAGGGAAACCCCTGACCCGATCGGAGGGACACCCCGGGTGACCCGGACGTCCGCGACGAATTGGATGGGATCTCGTCGCGAGTGCTGCATCCATCGATGCGGCCGCCGGGCCGGTTCGAGAACCGAGGCAACCGGCCCGCGAACGTACACCGAAAGGAACCATCCGTGAACACCCCTGTGCCCCCGACCGGCGAGCTCCTCATCGAGGACGCCGTCGACGACCTCGCCCTTCCGCTGCGCGAGGCCTTCGCCCGTCTCGACTCCAGCCTCGACGGCCGTCTCGTGCTGTCGGGCGATCCCGACTGGGACGCCGCCCGCGCCGCGTGGAACCTCGACGTCGACCAGCGCCCCGCCGCGGTCGTGATCGCCCGCTCGGCCGCCGACATCGTGCGCACCGTCGAGCTCGCGGGCCGCTACGGCCTCGCCGTCGCCCCGCAGGGCACCGGCCACAACGCCGGCCCGCTCGCCGCCGACCACGGCCTCGCCGACGCGATCCTGCTGCGCACCCACGAGCTCCGCGACGTGCACGTCGACGCCCGGCGCCGCGTCGCCCGTGTCGAGGCCGGCGCCCTCTGGGGCGACGTCGTCGCGGCCGCCGCGCCGCACGGCCTCGCCGCGCTCGCCGGGTCGTCGCACGACGTCGGCGTGGTCGGCTACACGCTCGGCGGCGGCGTGAGTTGGCTCGCCCGCTCGCACGGCCTCGCCGCGAACCAGGTGCTCGCGGTCGAGCTCGTCACCGCCGACGGCCGGCACCGCCGGGTCGACGAGGAGCACGACGCCGACCTGTTCTGGGCCGTGCGCGGCGGCGGCGGCGACTTCGGCGTCGTGACGGCGATGGAGTTCCGCCTCTTCCCGATCGCCGAGGTCATGGCGGGCATGCTGCTGTGGCCCGTCGAGCGGGCCGACGAGGTCGCGGCCGTGTGGGCCGAATGGACGAAGCGGGTGCCCGACTCGGTGCAGAGCGTCGTGCGCATCCTGCACCTGCCGCCGCTGCCCGAGCTGCCGCCGTTCCTCGCCGGCCGATCGATCGTCGTGGTCGAAGCGGTGGTGCTCGAGGACCGGGCACGCACGGACGCCCTGCTCGAACCGCTGCGCGCGCTCGCACCCGAGATCGACACCGTGCACGCGCAGCCGCCCGCCGAGCTGCTCGCCCTGCACATGGACCCGCCCGGCCCCGTGCCCGGCCGCGGCGACGGCATGACGCTGCGCGAGCTGACGCCCGCCGCGGTGCGCGCGTTCGTCGGCGCCGTCGGCGCCGGCTCGGGCACGGCCCTCATGACGACCGAGATCCGCCACCTCGGGGGAATGGTCGAACCCGACGCCGCCGTGCTGCGGGCCACCGACCTGGGGCTGCCGACGCCGGGTGCGACCGCGGGTTTCGACGCCGGCTACCTGCTCTACAGCGCCGCGATCGCGGTGCCCGGCGCCGACGAGGCGATCGCCCGATCGCTCGGCCGGCTGCTCTCGTCGATGGAGCCGTGGCGGGCGCCGCAGGAGTACCTCAACTTCGCCGAGCACCGCCGCGACGCCGAGCGCCTCTTCGGCGGTCGCGACGGCCGGCTCGCCCGCCTGCGCGCGATCAAGCGGGCCGTCGACCCGACGCGCCTGATCCGCTCGAACCACCCGGTGGGGTGAATGTTCGCGGCGCGCTGAACGTCGGCTCCGACCCGCAGATGGGGGTGTCGCTCGCGCCCCGGCCTTCATAGGCTGGGGGCGAGCGACATCGTCGTCGCGCGAACTCGGGGGAGGAACGAATGACCGTCCACTACGAACTACCCACCACTGCCGATTTCGCAGCCCTTGCGGGGGCGCATCATCCCGCCGTCACCATCTACGCGGCGACCTCGCCCGTCGTGAGCGAGCGGGAGCGCGCCGAGGTCGCCGTGAAGAGCGCCTTCGACGAGGCGATCGACCGGATCAAGCAGGGTGGGGCATCGGCCGCCGAACTCACGGCGCTGCGCGAGGAGCGCGACGCGATCCTGCGCGACCAGCGCCTCTGGGGCGGCCTCGCCCGCTCGATGGCCATCTTCGTCGCCCCGGGTTTCAGCGAGGTCTTCGTGCTGCCGAACCGTCTCGACGACGCCTGGCACGTCGGCTCGCACTTCACGCTGGGGCAGCTGCTGCGCGCCCCCAGCCAAGACCAGGAGGCGTTCGCCCTCACCCTGTCGGCGCACGAATGGGCCGTCTGGCACGCCACGCCGACCGACCGCGCGTCGAAGCTCGACGTCGACCAGACGGGCGCCGCGAACCTCGACGAGGCCACGAACCGCGAGCCCGACGAAGACCGGCCGCGCGGCTCGAGCCACGGCACCGCCAGCCAGTTCGGCGGCGCGAGCCGGCTGCTCGGCGACGAGGGCCGCAAGAAGCTGCTCGACCAGTACTCGAAGCGCGTCATCGAGATCGCCCGCCGCGAGCTGCTCGCGCTCGATCCCGAAGAGCGGGTGCCCGTGTTCGTGTTCGCCGCCGAACCGCTCCTCAGCCTGTTCCTCGCGAACACCCGCAACTCGCGGCGTGTCATCGCCGTGCCCGGATCGCCCGACCGCCTCGGCGCCGCCGAGGTCGACGAGGCGGTTCGACAGCAGCTCGGTGCGCTCAACGTGCGCGAGGCCGAGCAGTCGCTGCGCCAGCTCTCCGAGGGCACGGCGGGCCGCATCGAGCGCGACCTCGCCGCGATCGGACGGGAGGCGGCCGACGGCGCCGTCGAGACGCTCTGGTTCGACTTCACGACCTCCGTCAACGGCACGCTCGACCGCGACTCGGGTGCGATCGAGTTCGCGAGCGGCAACGGGGCGGGGGAGGCCCTCGCCGACGGCACGCACGCGGGCGACCTGCTGCCGCAGCTCGCCCTCCTCGTCATCGCCAAGGGCGGCAAGGTCGTCACGGTCCGCAGCGACGACCTCGACGGCACCGTGTGGTCGGGCCCCGCGGTCGCCGAGCTGCGGTACGCGCTCGCCTGACGCACGACACGACGGATGCCTCGGGGCCGGCCCCGAGGCATCCGTCGTGTCGTGGTCGCGCGCCGCAGGGGCGCCGGCTCAGCGGAACGCGGGAACGCGTTCGCGCAGCGCGAGCCGGAAGCCCTCGCGCCAGCGGAACCGGATGATGATCTCCTGGGCGTGGAGGTCCTCGATGATGGCCTCGACGGGCACCTCGGTGAGCACTCGCGGGCGCGGTTCGCCCGGTGCGGTCTCGCGGAGTTCGAGCCACAGGCTCTCGGGGTGGGCGACGACGCCCGGGTTGGCGGCGACGAGTTCGAGGTGCCAGCCGTGGCTCGGGGCGAGCCCGTGGCCGGTCACGCGGATGAGGCGCGCGTCGCAGGTCTCGACGACCGTGGCATCGAAGTCGGAGGCGGAGTAATCGCAGTGGAGCTGACCGTTCATTGGGCCGACGGTACGCCTCGACCCGGACCGCGGCCTCAGTGCTGACGCTGAATCCCGGAACGGGCTCGCCCCCGGATGCTCATAGGCTGACGGAATGCGATTCGGAATGTTCGTACCTCAGGGATGGCGCTTCGACCTCGTGGGCATCGACCCCGCCGAGCACTGGGCGGTGATGAGCGACGTGGCGTCCTTCGCCGACGGCGCCGACTCGCCGTTCGAGTCGATCTGGGTCTACGACCACTTCCACACGACGCCCGAGCCGTCGCCGACCGAGGCCACGCACGAGGCGTGGAGCCTCATGGCCGCGTTCGCCGCGTCGACCTCCCGCGTGCGCCTGGGCCAGATGTGCACGTGCATGAGCTACCGCAACCCCGCCTACCTCGCGAAGGTCGCGGCGACGACCGACCTGATCTCGGGCGGCCGCGTCGAGATGGGCATCGGCGGCGGCTGGTACGAGCACGAGTGGCGCGCATACGGTTACGGCTTCCCACCCGTGCCCGAGCGGCTCGGGCGCCTGCGCGAGGGCGTCGAGATCATGCGCCAGGCGTGGACGACCGGGCAGGCGACCCTCGACGGCCGGTACTACCAGGTCGACGGTGCGATCGTGCAGCCGAGGCCGCTGCAGGCCGGCGGCATCCCGATCTGGGTGGCCGGCGGCGGCGAGCAGGTGACGCTCAAGATCGCGGCGACGTACGCCGACTACACGAACTTCACGGGTTCGCTCGAGGAGTTCGCGCACAAGGACGACGTGCTGCGCGGCCATTGCGAGGCGATCGGGCGGGATGCCTCGGCGATCACCCGCTCGATGAACTTCAACACCGTGGTCGGCTCGTCGACGGCGGATGTCGCGGCCCGCCTCGCCCGCATCGAGGAGCGGCTCGTTCCGCACCTGGGCGCCGACGGTGCCGCGAAGGCCGTCGAGAGCTACTACGTCACCGCGCCCGGCGCGCTCGTCGGCACGCCCGACGAGATCATCGCGAAGCTCGAGCAGCGCCGTGCGGTGGGGCTCGACTACGCGATCCTCTACGCGCCCGAGGCGGCGTACGACCGCTCGGGGCTCGAGCTGTTCGCCGCTGAGGTCGTGCCGGCGCTGCGCTGAGCGGGCCCCGCGTAGTTCAGGACGAGCCGGGTCACGGGTGCGTACGCGAGCGTGAGATCGCGCTCGTCCTGAATTCTGCGGGCGGCGCCGCGGTCAGGCGTTGAGTGCGGGCTTCAGCGGTCGTGTCCGGACGTCGGCGCCCGCGACGCTGATCGTGATGCCGTGCGCCTCGATCGGCACGGCGATGAGGTCGCCGACCGCGAGGTCGCCGGGCAGTTCGAGCGGCGCGAGCGCGAGGCATCCACCCGCCGCGAAGCGGACCGAGACGGGCGCCACGCGCGCGGTCGACGCGCGACCGAGGAGGCGGGCCTCCGCCCAGTCGGGGCGATGGGGTCCGAATCCGGCGTCGAGCTCGGCCTCACGGCGGCCGCCGACGGTCGAGATCGCGCGCACGGCGGCGAGCACGACGCCGAGGTGCCGCGTGCGGCCGACGCCTCCGGTGCGCGCCGGGGCGGGATCCAGGTGCGCGAACGGGGTGCCGTCGCGTTCGGCGAGGCGGAGCATCGAGAACCCGCCGACGATGACATCGGTCGTCGTGACGCGGGTGCCCGCGGGCCAGTGCTCGGGCGCGATCGGATCGGGGATCGAGCGCCGCAGCGTCGGCAGCAGGCGCGTGAGCGTCATGCGTGGCACCGCGAGGTCGAAGGCATGTCTCCGTTGTACGCCGGGTCGGCCGGACGTGCGCGATTGTTACGCGACCCGAACGGCGTGCACGCGGGAACTCACGCGTTGCTCACGGCGATCCCGGCTCGGGTGTCGCCCCGCAGCGGGTTACGCGGCGAGTTCCTCGTCGAGCTTCGCGCCGAGCTCGGCGTCGGTGGGCTCGGTGAAGTGCGTGCCGTCGGGGAAGACGACCACGGGGATGTTCGTGCGGCCCGAGATCGACTTCGCGATGTCGGCGGCCTCGACGTTCACCTCGAGGTCGACGTACTCGTAGTCGACGCCGCGGGCGTCGAGCAGTCGCTTCGAACGGCGGCAGTCGCCGCACCAGGCGGCGCCGTACATGGTGATGCGGTCGGGGTGCGTTGCAGAGGAAGTCACGTGCATACCCTACGCAGGAACCCTCTGCGATATTCCCGAGCGCGGCGTGCGGCCCGCTCGACGGATGTTCCGCGTCTTCGGCCGTCATCGACGGAATGCCGCGACGTCGAACCGGGTTCGCCCTGACATGACGAAGAACGCCGGACCCGTGCCGCTCACCGAGGCCGAAGCCTCCGACCTGCTCGCCGCCCAGAACTTCGGCGTGCTCGCCACGCTGAAGCGCGACGGGCAGCCGCACCTGACGACGATGCTCTACGGCTGGGATGCCTCGGCCGGCGTCGCGCGCTTCTCGACGACGAGCACCCGGCTCAAGGCGACGCATCTCAGGCGCAACCCGAGGGCGACGCTGCACGTCTCGGCCGACGACCATTGGTCGTACGCCGCGGTCGAGGGACTCGCCGAAGTGTCGGCGCCGACCGTCGAGCCCGGTGACGCGGTCGGGCGGGAGCTGCTCGCGCTCGTGCCGGAGGCCGCTCGCCCCGCGGACCCCAGCGACTTCTTCGACGAGGCGGTCGCGGAGGGCCGGGTCGTCATCCGGCTGCGAGCCGAGCGCCTGGGCGGCACCCGCCTCGACTTCGGGAACTGAGCGGCGCAGAGACCGTTCCGCGCGGAGCGCTGCTCAGCTCACGACGCTCGGCTCGGCCACCCGCGGCTCGAGGGGCGCCGCGCGGGAACCGCGTGCGTCGACGAGCCGCATGAAGGCGCTGAGCTGCGCGACGCCCTCGGCCCGGTGCGGCAGCCCGTCGAGCAGCCCGGGGGAGTACACGAGATACGCCGCCCACTTGGCTCGCGAGATCGCGACGTTCAGCCGGTTCTTCAGCAGCAGGAACTCGAGTCCGCGGGGCGCGCTCGCCGCCGAGGATGCCGCGAGCGAGACGATCGCGACCACCGCCTCCTGGCCTTGGAACTTGTCGACCGTGCCGACGGGGACGTCGGCGAACCCGGCCGCGTCGAGCGCCTCGCGCACCGTGCCGAGCTGGGCGTTGTAGGGCGTCACGACGATGAGGTCGCGCTGGTCGAGCGGTCTCGGCGGCGACATCGCGGGCCCGGTCGGCGAGTCGGTCGCGTCGGTCCAGTCGCGGCCGATGAGCGAGCGCACGAGGTGCACGACCGCGTCGGCCTCTTCGGGTGAGAAGGTCGAGTTGCCCTCGTGCTCGACGGGGATCGGCGTGACCCCGGGCGCGACGCCTTCGAGCGCACGACCGGCCGCCACCGGGTGGGAGCGCAGTTCGCCCTCGTACGACAGCCGTGACACCGGCGCCGCGACGGCGGGGTGCATGCGCCGGCTCTCGGCGAGGAAGTAGCCGTACTCGGGCGGCAGCACGTCGTGGCCGTCGGCGACCCAGCCGAGCGCCGAGGCGTTGACCGGCTCGGGATGCAGCGCCTGGCTCACCTGCGGCAGCTGCTGCGGATCGCCGAGCAGCAGCAGCCGCTTCGCCGACACCGAGACGGCGATCGTCGAGGCGAGTGAGAACTGCCCCGCCTCGTCGATGACGAGGAGGTCGAGCGAGGCTCGCGGGATGCGTCGGACGTTGCAGAAGTCCCATGCCGTGCCGCCGATGACGTACCCGCCTGGGCGCTCGGCGGCGAAGGCCGCCACGTCGTCTTTGCGGGCGAGTGCCGTGAACCCGTGCCGGTCGGCCTCGCCGGCGTCTTTCAGGTGCTTCGCGACGAGGTCGCCGTCGAGCCCCGCGGTGTTCACGACCGAGTCGAGCACGTTCTCGACGACCGAGTGGGACTGCGCGACGACGCCGATGCGCCAACCGTGGTCGCGCACGAGCGCGGCGATCACATGGGCGGCGAGGTAGGTCTTGCCGGTGCCGGGCGGGCCCTGCACGGCGAGGTACGAGCGTTCGAGGCGCCGCACCGACTCGACGACGGCGGACTGGTAGTCGTGCGCGGCGTCGAGCGGCGCGAGGCCGCCGATCGCGCGCGGCGGACGCCGCCGCAGGATGTCCATCGCGGGGTCGAGCGGCAGCTCGGGCGCGCGCCCGGGAATCGGGGCGGCCCACTCGGCGATCGCGTCGCGCAGCGCGTCGGCGCGGGGCGGGGCCCCGGGGGCGATCGCGAGGGGCAGGTCGCGCCACGTGATGCCGGGATGGCCGCGCTCCTCGACGCGCACGCCCGCATCGGTCACCTCGACCACGGTCGCGTTGGACCACGCGCGCTGGCCCGGCCGGGTCGACTGCGACGGGAACGGTGCCGGCCAGTCGTAGAGCAGGAAGACGTCGCCGCCCACGCTGAACCGCGAACCCGGTGCGATCCGCCCGTCGAGCAGCAGCTCGCGACGCGCGCTGTTCCACCGGGGCTCCTCGTACCAGTTGCCGATCGCGCGCGAGCGCGCCGGGTCGACGACGAGCACGTCGCGGTGCTCCTCCCAGCTCTCGATGGGCTGGTCGCAGCGCAGGTAGTGCGACCACCAGAAGCTCTTCGCCTCGCGGGCGTGGTAGTCGATCGCCGCCGAGGCGAGCGCGAGGGCCTCGGTGTCGGCGTCGCGACGCGCGGTGCCGATCGCGGTCGCGACACCGCCGGCCCTCGCCGCGGACCGCTCGGCCCGCTCTTCGCGATCGCGTACGAGCGACTTGAGCTGCAGCGCCAGCGGCGAGGCCTCGTAGATCTTGCCCTCGGCGCGGTCGGCCAGGAGCGACGCCGCGACCGGCCGGACGCCCTCGCGCGCACCGACCGCGAGCAGCCAGTCGCGCAGGCGCAGCGTCGACACGCAGTCGTACCGGTTGTAGTCGGCGAGGTCGTCGAGGATGCGCGCTGCCTCGGCCGCGGCATCCGCAGCCTCGACGGGTGACGCCGGGCCGATCGCCAGTGCGAGCGCCTGCAGCTCGCCCGCGCGCACGTACTCGGTGATCGAGTCGGCGCCGGACTTCACGTCGGCCTCGCGGAGCTCGGAGCCCATGTACAACGGCTCGAGCTTCTTGATCGAGTACGAGCGGCTGCCCACGCGCACCGCGCGCTTCACGATCGGGTAGAGGTCGACGAGCACGCCGTCGGCCAGCAGCTGGTCGACCTCGGCCTCGCCGACGCCGTGCCGGGCGGCGATCGACGTCAGGTGGGTGCGCTCGTAGCTCGCGTAGTGGAAGATGTGCAGGTCGGGATGCACCTGCCGACGCAGCTTCACGAACTCGAGGAAGCGCTCGAGCGCGACGCGCTCTTCGGCGAACGAGTGCGCCCAGAACGCCGTATAGGTCTCGGAGTTGTCGACCATGCCCCAGAGGTAGTCGAGGTTCCACTTCGTGCCGTCGCCCTCGGTGTAGAGCGGGTCGCCCTCGAAGTCGAAGAAGAGGTCGCCCGGGCTCGGCTCGGGGATCGCCGCGATCGCGCGGGCATCGCGCACGCCGACGGGCGGCGGCAGCGGCGGGTCGCCCTCGCGCCACGCGCCCGACGCGACGGCCTCGGTCGCCTCGACCTCGGCCCGCAGTTGCAGGCGGGCCTGGGCGCGGAGGTTGTCGAGCGTCGCCTCCATCACGTGCGGCACGGGATCGTGGGAGGCTGCGAGGGCGTCGATCGTCGTGATGCCGGCCGCGGCGAGGGGCTCGCGCTGGGTGACGCGCAGCCCGCCGACCATGAGCACGTCGCGGTTCGCCTGCACTTCGAGCTCGCAGGTGGGGCACCGGCCGTCTTGCGTGTAGAGCGGGTCGCCCCAGGCGACCGGGCCGGCGTCGGCCACGCGGTCGGCGACGATGCGCTGCAGGCGCCCGATGCGTTCGCGGTAGACGGGCAGGATGTCGTCGAGCCGGTGCGCGCTCACCGAACCGTCGCCGAGCAGCAGCTCGACCGTGTCGTCGAGCGGCACGCCGAGCCGCGTGAGCTGCTCGGCGTAGGCGGCGAGCTGCAGCAGGGCGGTGACGCGCGCGTGCCGGGCGAGCTTCGAGTCCTGCACCCGGTACCGGCCGTCGGGCTGGCGCACGATGAAGTCGGCGAAGCCGATGAACCCCTGCCCCGGCACGGGCTCGTCGGAGAAGGTCGCCTGGAACACGACCGGCGCACCCGCCTCGAACGCCGCGATCGTGGCGTTCGTCGCCGCGGCCACCGCCTCGGCGTCGCGCACGTCGGGTCGATCGATCTCGACGACGCCCGGCCCGAACTCGGCGCGGTACCGCTCGAGCACCCGCAGTTCGTGCGCGTCGCCGAGCTCGCCGGCACGGCGCAGCATCGGGTCGTCGAGCGGGGCGAACAGCGTGTCGCGACCGAGCTTCACGTCGAGCTCGCGCAGGAAGGCGAACTCGCAGTCGCTCGCCTTCTTGAGGTCGCTCGCACTCGTCACGACGATGCCGTTCAGCAGGTACATCGTGCTCCTCTCGCCGGGCGTGCTCCCAAGGTAGCGTCAGCGTGCGACATCGGTCGGGCGAGCGAGGCGGCTCGAGTGGGCCCGGGGGATGCCGCGGCCGACCCCGCGGCGTAGGGTGACGCCCATGGCCGACTGGGAGCTGCTGCGGCGCCTCGCGCTCGCGCTGCCCGACACGAGCGAGGCGGTGAGCTGGGGCTCGGCGCACTGGCGCGTGCACGGCAAGGGGTTCGTGTGGGAGCGGCCGCTGCGCAAGACCGACCTCGCGCACCTCGGCCTCGACGAGCAGCCCGGCCCGATCATGGGGGCCCGCGTCGAGGATGAACACGAGAAGCTCGGGCTCATCGACGAGGATCCCGATCTGTTCTTCACCATTCCCCACTTCGACGGGTGGCCCGCGATCCTCGCGCGGCTCGACCGCATCGGCGACGAGCGGCTCGCCGAACTCGTCGAGGAGGCGTGGCTCGTGATGGCACCGCCGAAGCTCGCGCGGGCACGGCTCGACGGGCGGTCGGTCGAGTAGCGAAGCGGACCGGCACAGGCGGGGCCGTGGTCTCGATACGGCGCTGCGCGCCTGCTCGACCGGCGAGTCGCGCCTACTCGACGACCGGAACGTGGGACCCGAGCGCACCGCGCGCGAGCCCGAGCATGCCCTCGACCGCGTGCGTGGTCAGCTCGCCGCGGTGCGCCGAGTCGCCCCAGCGCACGAGCGCCTGGGCGTTGAGCCCGTCGACCATGCCGAGGAGCTGCCACGCGACGCCCGAGGCATCCGTCGTCTCGAAGTCGCCCGAGCGCACGCCCGCCTCGATGACGCCTTGCAGCACCGACTGCCAGGCGTCCATCTGCTCGCGCACCGCCCGGGCCAGGCTCTCGTTGCGCCGGCCGAGGGCCCAGGCCTCGACCCAGACCACCGTGACGTCGTCGCGGGTGCCGTCGAGCACGGTGCGGATGATGCCGCTGAGCTGCGCGCGCGGCCCGTCGAGCGTTGCGACGAGACCCTCGACCTCGGCGATCTCGGCGCCGACGACGGTCGAGAAGGTGCTCGCGATGAGCGACTCCATGCTCGGCACGTAGTGGGCGACGAGGGCGGGGGCGACGCCGGCCCGCGCGGCGACGGCGCGCAGGGTGACGGCCGCGAGTCCCTCTTCGAGCGCCAGGCGGTGCGCGGCCCGGGCGATGTCGCGGGTGCGCTCGTCGGGCGACTTGCGGGCGGCGCGGGGTCGGGTCGGCGTTGACATGATCACCCATTGTAGGTAATCTCGCAGCAATATTGATCATTTGGTCAATAAAGGCGGCATCCGCAACGAACGCGAAGACCGCACCACGAACGAACCGCACCATCTCGAAGGGGAGACCACGCATGGCCTGGCGCATGCCGAGTGAGACCGCACTGCACGAGCGCACCTGGATGGCGTTCCCCCGTGAGGGGTTCACCCTCGGCGAGGAACTCGCCGAGCGCGAGCAGGGCTACGCGGCGTGGACGGCCGTCGCCCACGCCGTCGCCGAGTTCGAGCCCGTCACGATGGTCGTCGACCCGACCGAGCTCGACCGCGCCCGCCGCATGCTGAGCTCGGAGATCGAGATCGTCGAGGCCCCGCTCGACGAGTTCTGGATGCGCGACTTCGGCCCCACCTTCGTCGTCGACGACGAGCGCCCGGGCGTGCTCGGCGCCGTCGACTGGACGTTCAACGGCTGGGGCGCCCCCGAGTGGGCCGAGTGGCGCAAGTCGGCCGAGATCGCCCGCTTCGTCGCCCCGCTCGTCGGCGCCGAACTGGTGTCGAGCGTGCTCGTCAACGAGGGCGGGGGCATCCACGTCGACGGCGAGGGCACCGTGCTCGTCACCGAGACCGTGCAGCTCGACCCGCGCCGCAACCCCTACGCCGACAAGGCCCGCGTCGAGGCCGAGCTCGCCCGCACGATCGGCGCGACCAAGGTCGTGTGGCTTCCGCGCGGCCTGACCCGCGACTACGACGAGTTCGGCACCAACGGCCACGTCGACATCGTGGCGACCATCACCTCGCCCGGCAAGCTGCTGCTGCACGCGCAGCAGAACCCCGACCACCCCGACTACGAGGTCACGCGCGAGCTGCGCGCGGTGCTCGAGCAGGCGACGGATGCCGCGGGGCGGCGCTTCGAGATCGTCGACATCCCCGCGCCCGAGACGCTGCGCGACGAGGAGGGCTTCGTCGACTACAGCTACGTCAACCACCTGGTCGTGAACGACGGCATCATCGCGTGCGGCTTCGGTGAGGAGCGGGCGGATGCCGCGGCTCGCGAGATCCTCGAGGCCGCCTATCCCGGTCGGCGCGCCGTGACGGTCGACTCGCGCGACATCTTCGCCCGTGGCGGCGGCATCCACTGCATCACCCAGCAGCAGCCGGTTGTGGCCCGATGAGCGGGTTCGACGTCGTCGAGGCGCCGATCGAGCGCCTGCGCGCCGCGCTCGAGGCGGGCGAGACCACCGCTGTCGAGCTGCTCGACGCGTATCTCGCGCGCATCGCCGCCTACGATGCGTCGGGCACAGAGACCGCGCTCAACGCGCTGGTCGTCATGAATCCGGATGCCGCGGCCGAGGCCCGTGCTTCCGACGAGCGTCGCTCGCGCGGCGAGGTGCTCGGGCCGCTCGACGGCATCCCGTACACCGCGAAGGACAGCTACCTCGCGAAGGGGCTCACCGCGGCCGCCGGATCGCCCGCGTTCGAGCACCTCGTCGCGCAGCGCGACGCGTTCACGATCGAGCGGCTGCGCGCCGGCGGCGCCGTGCTCATCGGGCTCACGAACATGCCGCCGATGGCGAACGGCGGCATGCAGCGCGGCGTCTACGGCCGGGCCGAGAGCCCGTACAACGCCGAGTGGCTGACGAGCGCGTTCGGCTCGGGCTCGTCGAACGGGTCGGGCACCGCGACGGCGGCGTCGTTCGGCGCATTCGGCCTGGGCGAGGAGACCTGGTCGAGCGGGCGCGCGCCGGCGTCGAACAACGCGCTGTGCGCGTACACGCCGTCGCGCGGCGTGATCTCGGTGCGCGGCAACTGGCCGCTCGTGCCGACCATGGACGTCGTCGTGCCGCACACCCGCACGATGGCCGACCTGTTCGAGCTGCTCGACGTCATCGTCGCCGACGACCCCGAGACGCGCGGCGACTTCTGGCGCGCACAGCCGTGGGTGCGGATCCCCGCGTCGTCCGCGGTGCGACCGGCGTCGTATCCCGCGCTCGCCCCGGTCGACGCGTCGGCGGCTCGTGCCGCGCTCGCCGGCAAGCGCATCGGCGTGCCCAAGATGTACATCAACGCCGACCCCGAGGCCGGCACGAACCCCGACGGCGGCATCGGCGGTGCGACCGGCGAGCGGGTCGAGACGCGCGAGTCGGTCATCGAGCTGTGGGAGGCCGCGCGCCGCGACCTCGAGGCGGCCGGCGCCGAGGTCGTCGACGTCGACTTCCCGGTCGTGACGAACTACGAGGGCGACCGCCCCGGAGCGCCGACGGTCAAGACCCGCGGGCTCGTCAGCGAGGAGTTCCTGAAGTACGAGATCGTCGACCTGTCGGCGTGGGCGTGGGAGGACTTCCTGCAGGCCAACGGCGACCCGGCCCTCTCGACGCTCACGGGCGTCGAGGGCGCGACGATCTTCCCGCAGCCGCCGGGCGCGCTGCCCGACCGCTACACGGGCTTCGACGACGACATCGCCGAGTATCCGGCGCAGGTGCGCGAGCACCCGTATGCGTCGTTCACCGAGATCCCCGAGCTCGAGGCGGGCGTGCGCGGCCTCGAGGAGACCCGCCGCATCGACCTCGAGCAGTGGATGGACGGGCTCGGCCTCGATGCCGTCGCGTTCCCCGCGGTCGCCGATGTCGGCCCTGCCGACATGGACGTGAACGAGGCCTCGGCCGACCTCGGCTGGCGCAACGGCGTCTGGGTCGCGAACGGCAACCTCGTGCCGCGCCACCTCGGCATCCCGACCGTGACGGTGCCGATGGGCACGATGGCCGACATCCGCATGCCGGTGGGCCTCACCTTCGCGGGACGTGCCTACGACGACACGGAGCTGCTCACGCTCGCCGCCGCCTTCGAGGCGACCGGATCGCGCCGCACCGCGCCGCCGCGCACGCCCCGCCTGGGCTAGGTCGAGGATGCCTCGGGCTCGACGCCCCTCGCCCACTCGGTGAGGGGCGTCGATGCTGCTCGGGCGCGCTCGAGCGCCGGCTTGTCGAAGAGTTCGAGTCGCGTCGCCGACTCGACGTGCACGCGCGTGCGGAGCAGCTTCGACGCGATGCGCTCGAGCGCGTACGCCTCGCCGCTGCCTCGATGCAGCGCGGTCGTGACGAGCAGCTCGAGCGGACGTGGCGGCACCCACGGAGCGTCGTCGTCCTCGTCCTCGGCGCCCTCGGCTTCGGCCGGCCCGTGCTCGGCGGTGTCGCCCAAGTGGATCAACCGGATGTCGGTCGCCTCGCGCTTCGCGAACACGCGGATCAGCTCATCTCGCCGGAGCGCGAGCCGATCGGCGACCGGCAGTTCGTCGAACGTGACCCGCCCGTCGATCCTGACGATCGATCCCCGACGCGCCGCGTACTCGGCGATCGCATCCGCGACGACGTAGGTTCGCGTGCTGTCGAGCAGGTAGGCGAGATCGCCGATCGCTCGGTGGGTCCCGTCGTCGACCCGGATCGTTCGCGTCGCCATCTGAAGTTCCTCGGTGGTGGTGGTGGTGGTGGAGGTGGTGGTGGCGGTCGTCGCGTCGACTGGCGACCAACGCTTCGCCGACCGTGTGGATTTGTGGACTTGTGGACGACCTGCGTGTGGATTTGTGGACTTGTGGACGACCTGCGTGTGGATTTGTGGACTTGTGGACGACCTGCGTGTGGACTTGTGGACGACCTGCGTGTGGATTTGTGGACTTGTGAACAGGCTCTCGGGAAGGATGCTCCCACCGCGCGGGGTGCCGCATCGCACGCGACGGCTCATCGTCGACCGGACGCTCCGGTCCGGGGCTGGGGAGGACGAGTGCGGGCGGGGAGGAATGGCGATGGGTGCGACGGAGGGCCGGCGCGAGTGGCGCCGGAGCGCAGCGACGTCTCGAACCCCGCGCGTCAGCGCACGTCGACGGTGATCTCGTGCAGGCCGGTGGCGCCGTCGGGCACGACCGGGCGTTCTTCCGCGGTCTGCAGCTCGCCGTCGGCGCCGGTCGCGCGTACCCGCAGCGTGTGGCTTCCGGACGAGGCATCCGGCCATGCGAAGCGCCACTGCACCCAGGTGTCGTCCGAGATCGCGGTGGCGAGTTCGGCCGGGCGCCACGCGCCCTCGTCGACCTGCACCTCGACGCCTTCGATGCCCGTGTGCTGGTGCCAGGCGACGCCGGCGACGACCACGTCGCCCGCCTCGACCGACTGTCCGCGCCGCGGCACGTCGATGCGCGACGAGAGCTTGATGGGGCCGTGGTCGCTCCAGCCGCGGTCGGTCCAGTACGCGCGCGCCCGGTCGAATCGCGTGACCTCGAGGTCGACGACCCACTTCGTGGCCGAGACGTAGCCGTAGAGGCCCGGCACGACCATGCGCACCGGGAAGCCATGCTCGATCGGCAGCGGCTCGCCGTTCATGCCGACGGCCAGGATCGCGTCGCGGTCGTCCTGCAGCACCTCGATCGGCGTCGAGGCCGTGAAGCCGTCTGAGCTGCGCGAGAGCACCATGTCGGCGTCCGGGAGCGGGCGCGCACGGGCGAGCAACTCGCGGATCGGGTAGCCGAGCCAGACCGCGTTGCCGATGAGATCGCCGCCGACCTCGTTCGAGACGCACGCGAGCGTCGCGACGCTCTCGGCGAGGGGGAGGGCGAGCAGCTCGTCCCAGGTGAGTTCGAACTCCTGCTCGACCATACCGTGCACGCGCAGCTTCCACTCGGCCGGGTCGAGCACGGGCACCGCGAGGGCCGTGTCGATGCGGTAGAAGTCGGCGTTCGGGGTGATGACCGGGGCGAGCCCGTCGATGCCGAGGTCGGCGCCCGGCGGCACGGACGCCCTCGAGGTCGGCGTCGGCAGCCTGATCGCCTCGCGCACCGCCGTCACCGCCCGCCCGCCGGCCTGGATCGCAGCACCGCCGATGGCGGCGAGCGCGCCGATCACCGCGGCGCCACCCGCCCAGCCGAGGAACGCCCGTCGCGTCGTGCGGGTCCCCGAGGCGGGGACGGATGTCTCGCGAGTGGTGGCTGGGGTGGCGGGGGCGAGTGCCTCGTGCGCGGTGGTTGGGGCCGTGGGGGCGGGCGTCTCGCGTGCGGCTGCTGGAGTGGCGGAAGCGGGCGTCTCGCCTGTGGCTGCTGGAGTGGCGGAAGCGGGCGTCTCCCCTGGGGCGGTCGAGGCGGGGCGCCGCGACGTCTCGACGCCGGCGACCGCGGCGAGCCGTCGCACGAGCACCCGCAGCGCCACCACGGCGGCCGCGCCCGCGACGAGCGACGGCACGACCGCGAGCATCGGCGCGTTCGCACGCGTCGCGGCGGCGACCGCCCCGGCGACGCCGAACACCGCGAAGACCGCGCTTCCCCACGGCGGCCGGCGTGACTCGAGGACGCCCGCACCGCACGCCGCGACGAGCAGCACGAGCACGATGCCGGTGACGAGGGCGAGCTTGTCGGCGGTGCCGAACAGGGCGATCGCGGCGTCCTTCGCCCACGGTGGCGCGAGATCGATCAGCGCGGACCCGATGACGACCACCGGCCCCGACTCGGGTGCGATCACCGCGGCGACGAGTTCGCCGAGGCCCGCGCCGAAGACCGCCGCCGCGGCACCCGCGGCCGCGGGGAGGAGCCATCCGGTCGACCGTGCGTCGCCCATGAGGCCAGCGTACGCGGCGGGGCAGGGTGCGCGCCGAGTCTTCGCCGTGGTCGCGAAACGGTGCTGCGCGCCGAGTCGACGGACGGAGCTGCGGTCTCGATACCGCGCTGCGCGCCTACTCGGCCGACGGGACGTGCGCGCGCACGAACGAGGCCGCGCGCTCCGCGAGCGACGCACCGATCTCGGCCGCGGGGCGCTTCGCGCCCTTCACCTCGAACGAGTGGTTGGCCCCGTCGATCCACTCGACGACGGCGTTCGGCCCCACCCGCTCCGCGACCGCGTCGAGCTGCTCGTTCGGAATCGCGAACGGGTCGTTGCGCCCCTGCAGGAACAGCATCGGCATCGTGATGCCCGGCAGGTGCTCGTCGCGCGGCTTGTCGGCCTTGCCCGGTGCGTGCAGCGGGTACCCGAGGAACACGAGCCCCGAGGCATCCATGCCCGAGGCGACGGCCATCGAGGCCATGCGCCCGCCGAACGACTTGCCCGCTGCCCAGACCGGCTCGCCCGCACGCCCGGCCTGCACGGCCAGCTCGCCGGCGACCCCCATGACCGTTCGCCACGCCGCGATCGCGGCGGGCGGCCGGTCGGGGAAGCGGCGTCCGGCCTCGCGATACGCGAAGTTGAAGCGCAGGGTCGAGAATCCGTCGGCGTTCAGCGCCCGCGTGAAGCCCGACATGAACGGATGATCCATGCCTGCGCCCGCGCCGTGCGCGACGACGATCGTGGCCGAGGCATCGCCGCCGGCCGGGCGCGCGTAGACGCCCGAGACCGCGGTGCCGTCGAGGTCGATCGAGATCGCCTGCTCGAGGTCGGTGAGGCTCATGAGCCCAGCCCTTCGAAGATGCCGCCGATGCCCTCGATCACCGAACCGGTGCCGTCGACGAGGTCGCCGACCACGGCGGTCAGCTCGAGCACGCCGCCCGCGGCGTCGATCGCGGCGGCCACCTCCGCGGTGACGTCGACGAGGTCTCCGAGCGTGTCGACGTTCGTGTGCGCGAGCGTGTCGGCCTCGAGGCGGAGCTTCGCGAGCCACTCCCGTTCGAGGCCGAACAGCACGGCGTACGGCAGCAGGCGCTCATGCAGGTGGAAGCGCTCGAGCTGCGCGGATGCCTCGGGGTCGGCGCCGATCGACGGCCCGCCGCCGATCGACCCGGCCGGGGCGTCGGCGCGGAGCTCCGCTCCGCTCGGCGACTGCAGCACGCGGAGCCGGTCGGCCTCGGCGACCTCGAGGTAGCGGCGAAGTCCGGCGAGGTGCTCGCGATGCGGGAGCGACGGCGGCAGGTACCGTCGCCACGAGGCCGGGGTGACGAAGATCGTCGCGATCGTCACGGCCACGGCCGCGAGCGTGGCGAAGAACGCGGTCCAGTCGCCCGCGATGAGCGTGAACACGAGCAGCAGCGCTTCGACGAGCATGCCGAGGTAGGCGAGCACGGTCAGGGTCGTGCCGGGCCAGGTGACGCGCCGGTCGCCGACGAGTCCCTCGCGCGCGAGCGCGAGCTCGGTGAACGTCATGAGCGTCTTCAGCCGCCCGGCCAGCGCCCTGCGGTCGGCCGAGAAGCGGCGCAGGCGTGCGCCCGTGTGCTCGGGGCCGAACAGCACCTCGAGCAAGGCGGTGTCGGCGGTGGTGAGCCGTGCGCCGTCGGTGAGCTCCACGCCGATCGGCTCCCGGGAGCGGGAACCGGACGCGCCGCCCGCCGTGCCCGCAGCCGACGCGCCCGCCGTGCCGGCGATGAGCCGCACCTTGCGCTTGACCGCGAGGTCGATGAGCGCCGCCGCGGCGGCCCGCTTGTCGGCGTCGGCGAGCACCGCATCGCGGAGCAGCGTCGTGCCGCGCTCGGGCGCGTACTGCACGACGCGGGCCGTCACGGGCTGCGCGGCGAACGCGCGTGCGACGAGCCCGAGCACCAGGATGAGGCACGCGGGCACGATCGCGAGCAGGATGACGGCGGTGAGCACGCGCCCAGTCTAGGGATCATCGAGTTCCCGGCCGAGCGGTCGGAAGGCGACGCGCGGGCCGGCTGCCGGGGATGTCGGCGGGGCGGCGTAGCTTGACTGCCATGACGAACCAGCTGCAGACCGAAGCCCCGCGCGAGGCGCTCGACGAGCCGTGCCCCCGGTGCGGTTCGGCCGCCGTGCGTGCGATCGTCTACGGCCCGCTCGACCTCGCGGTCGAGGCCGAGACCGTCGACCCGTTCCTCACCGACGACGCTCCGATCTTCGACTGCCGCGACTGCGGGTTCGAGTGGGGCCTCGCCGTGCGCGACCTGCTCGCCTGAGCCGCAACCGTCGGTCGAGTAGCGCGCGACGAAGGAGCACGCGTATCGAGACCACTCGATCGACCGGCGACCCCTACCAGCCTTCGCCGAGCACCCGGTCGAGCATCTCGACGAAGAACTCGGCCGACTCGGGTTCGACGCACAGCGGCGGCTTCGTCTTCAGCACGTTCTGGTGGTCGCCCGTGGGCTGCATGACGACCCCGAGCTCGAGCAGCCGATCGCAGATCGCGCGCGTCTCGTCGGTCGCCGGTTCGAGCGTCTCGCGGTCGCGCACGAACTCGACGCCGAGGTACAGGCCGAGCCCGTGCACGGCGCCGATGAGCGGGTGCCGTTCGGCGAGCTCCTCGAGCATCCGCTTGAGGTAGGCGCCGGTCGACGCCGCGTTCTGCTGCAGCCCCATCTGCTCGTACGCGTCGAGCACCGTGAGCCCGGCGATCGACGAGGCCGGGCTGCCGCCAGTCGACGAGAAGAAGTACCCCTGCGTGCGGAACCGCGCCGCGATCTCGCGCGTCGTGATCACCGCGCCGAGCGGATACCCGTTGCCCATCGCCTTCGCGACGGCGACGACGTCGGGCACCACGCCCTGCTGCTCGAAGCCCCAGAACCACTCGCCGAGGCGCCCGTAGCCGGCCTGCACCTCGTCGGCGATCGCGAGCCCGCCCGCCTCCCGCACGGCGGCGTACACCTCGGCGAGATAGCCGTCGGGCAGGGGGATGCCTCCGGCGTTGCCGTAGAACGTCTCCGCGATGAACGCGGCCGGGGGCCGGCCCGAGTCCGCGAGCTCGCGGATCCGCGCCGCGGCCTCGGGCGCGTAGCGCGCGGCATCCGCCCCGCGGTACCGGCCGCGGAACGAGTTCGGCGCCTCGACGGCGTGCACCCAGTCGGGGCGCGTCTCGAGCGCGTTCGGGTTGTCGGCCGTCGAGGTCGAGACGGCGTCGGAGCCGTAGGTCCAGCCGTGGTAGGCCTCGAGCACGCTCACGACGTCGCGCCGGCCGGTCGCGGCGAGCGCGACGCGGATCGCGAGGTCGGCGGCCTCCGACCCCGAGTTCACGAGGAACACGGTGTCGAGCGGATCGGGCAGGAGTCCGGCGAGCCGCTCGGAGAACTCGACGACCGCCTCGTAGTTGAACCGCGAGTTCGTGTTGAGCCGGCGCAGCTGCCGGTGCACCGCGTCGGCGAGGCCGACGTGGCCGTGACCGAGCGGCGTCACGTTGTTGACCATGTCGAGGTAGACGCGCGCGTCTGTGTCGGCGAGGTGCTCGCGCCAACCGCGCTCGATCTGCGGCGGGGCCTCGTAGTAGTGCTCCTGCACCTCGGCGAAGGCCGCGTTGCGCCGCCCGATGAGCGACTCGCGGTCGGTCGAGTCGGCGCGCGGCTCGCTATCGAGACCCAGCATCGGCGCCGGATCGAGCGTCACCGCGAGCCATCCCGCGGCGTACTCGGGCCGCACGAGGTGCGGCGTGCCGGCGCGGCCGAGCCGCACCCGGACGCGCGTGCGCGCGGGCACGATCCAGTCGCCGTCGGCGTCCTGCGTCGCACCCTCGACGACGAGGTGCTCGGATGCCTCGAGCCGTTGCGGTTCGGCGTACCAGACGTCGATGCCGACCGGCACCGTCGCGGGCGAGGCCTGCGAGAGGGTGCGGCTCGCGGTCAGTCGGGGCGTGCCGCGGTCGAGCCAGGCCGCCGACGCACCGGCGTCGAGGGCCTCGAGCGCGAGTCGCGCCTCGAGCGCCTCGCCGTCGAGCCACGCACCGCCGTCGGCGGCCTCGGCGAACACCGACACGTCGAGCCGCGCCGGCGAGGCGGTCGCAGTCCCCTTCGAAGATCTCGGCGGGAGCCGGTGCTCGCGTGCGGGCCCGTCGTGCGTTCGTGCGCCGAGATCGACCTGCGGCGAATCGTGAACCCCGAGCGCATCGGCGATGACCGCCGTCATCACGTCGGCCGGCACCGAGGTCGCCTGCTCGAAGATGCGCCATTCGCGGTCGAGAGCCGACCGCGCGTAGTCGTTCGACTCGCCGTCGAGCTGCACCTGGTGCTCGCCGCTCACGACGAGCACGGCGCCACGCAGCACGACGAGCGGCCAGAGCGCGGCGACCTCGGCGGGTGCGAGCGGGCGCAGCGCGTGGAACGCGCGCACCGCGGGCAGTACCGAGACGGGTTCGGCGCCGGCATGGTGCAGCACCGACGAGATCGTGATCGCGAGCTCGCCGACGGCCCAGCTGCGGGTGACGTCGCCGAAGTCGATCATGCCGTCGGGCATCCGCCGGCCGCCCTCGACGCGGCAGACCACGTTGTCGTCGGTGAGGTCGAGGTGCACCGCCTGCTGCGGCAGTTCGTCGGCGAGGGCGGCGACGGTGCGCCAGGCCTCGCGGGCGGCGCGCTGCACGAGCTCGCGCCGGTAGTGGTCGGGGTGATGCGGCGCGAGCAGTTCGACGACGCGGTCGGCGAAGCGCGGATCCCACTGCAGCGCCCGGTCGAGCCCGGCGTGGTCGAGGTCGGCGAGCGCGAGGCTCGCCGTCGCGGCGAGTTCGCCCATGCGGGCGACGACTGCGGGGGCGAGATAGGCGTCGCCCGTGAGCGTGCCGCCGCCCAGGAACTCGAGCAGTCGCACCGCGAGTGGTCCCGCGCTCGTGTCGGCGACGACGGAGCGCGGCCGCCCGTCGGCGTCCTTCGTGGTCGTCGCGACGCGGACGCCCGCCATTCGACCGCCCGACCCGTCGGCGATGCGCTCGGCCGCGGCATCCTGCGCGGCGAGCTCGGCCGCCGTGAAGGCGGGGTTCGTGATCTTCACGACGCCGAGGGGGGCGCCGCCGTCGGCGGCGGCGTCGGCCGCGGCATCCCGAGCCAGGAAGTTCTGGTCCTGCTGGCTGCCGAGGGATTCGAGTTCGACGTCGAGCCCCCACTCGGCGGCGACGATGCCGCGCACCTCGTCGACCGGCAGCGCCGGCGCAGGCAGCTCGCCGACCGAGAAGAAGTCGAATCCGGTCGGTTCAGCGGTCATCGTCGGCCCTCTCCTGCGCGGCGCTCGCGGCGTGCTCGTCGTGCGGCGGATGCGGGGCGCACGAACCGGCCCCGTGGCATCCGCTTACGACCCTAGACGCCCGCCGCGGTTGACGCGCAGACCTCGTTCACACCGCCGCCCGCGCCCACACGACGGCGGCGATGACGCGCCGATTCTCGTCGGGGCAGCGCAGTAGTCCGAGCTTCGAGAAGATCGAGCGCACGTGCGACTCGACCGTGCGCTCCGAGAGGAAGAGGCCGGCCGCGATCGCGGCGTTCGAGGCACCGCACGCGAGCGCGCGCAGCACGGTCAGCTCGCCGGCGGTGAGTGAGGCGAGGTCGGGTACGCGGGCGTCGATCCAGTCGAACTCCGCATTGGTGGTGTCGGGGGCGAGTAGCTGCCGCATTGGGGCACTCCTTCGGGGTGCGGCAACCCTCGGCGAGGCGCGACCGTCGGGCAACGGTCGTACGGGGAGCCGGCTCGTCGAGGTGCTCGCCGACAAGATTACGGATGCCTCGTGCCGGCGCCCTACGTAGTCGGGTACGTAAATCGGGGCGATGCGCTCGCGGCGTCGTCAGCCGCCGTCGGCGAGGTCGCGCAGTTGGGCGCGCCCCTCGACGCCGAGCTTCGCGTAGATGCGATGCGCGTGCGCCTCGACCGTGCGCGTCGAGAGCCCGAGGCGCACGGCGATCTCGCGGTCCGAATGCCCGCCGGCGATCAGGGCCGCGATCTCGCCCTCGCGTTCGCTGAGATCGGGTCCGAGGCTCGCCCGGGCGACGGCGATCGTGTGCAGCCGGCCCGTCGTCGACTCGATGCCCCGCACCCGGAGCCGCGAGGCGGCGGCCCGCCCGCCGCGACCGGCCGCGGCCCAGTGCACGGCGGCCTGGGCGGCCGCGTCGGTCGCGGTGATGAGGTCGCCGTCGGCCTCGAACGCCCGCGAGAGCTCGTCGAGCTCGGCCGCGTCGCCGCGATCCCACGCGTCGGCGTGCCGGGGCGCGAGCCGCGCGCGGGGTCCGTCGAGCCCGTCGGCGAGGTCGCTGACCCGGTCGCGGAGCCCGCGCGCCCCGTACCGCACCGCGTCGTGCAGGGCGCGGAGGGCCAGCGCCGGGGCATCCTGCTCGATCGCGAGGTCGGCCGCCGCCACCGCGCCGGCCGCGGCCTCGGCGGCCCGGCCGGCGGCGGCGTCGATCAGCGCCGCGACGCGCTCGAGCTGCGGCAGCCGGTAGCGGAACGCGGGCGACCACTCGGCCCGCGCCCGCTCGAGCGCCCGTCGCGCCCGGCGGAGGTCGCCGCCGAGGGCCTCGCCCTCGGCGAGGTCGACGAGGTTGAGCGGCGACCAGCCGGTGTGGTCGTGGCCGCCGATCGCAGCCTGCGCCGACGTGAGGGCGACGAGCCCCTCGGCGATGCGGCCGCTGCGCACGAGGGCGCGTCCGGTGAGGTTGAGCAGCCGGCTGTCGAAGGGCGGGGGTGCCTCGTGATCGTCGGCGAGCACCCGCTCGGCGAGGTCGGCGGCCTCGCCCATGCGCCCGGCGAGGTGCAGGGCGAGCAGGTGCGCGTCGAGCAGCACGGTGCGCAGCACCGCGGCGTCGTAGCCGCCGCGGGCCGCCGCATATCCCGGCTCGGCGACCGCCGCGACCTCGTCGCTGCGGCCCGCGCAGGCGAGCGCCGTGACCCGGGCGATCGTCGCGAACGCGATGGCCCGGCCGCTGTGCCCGGGATGCGCGAGCGCCGCGTCGGCGAGGTCGAGCGCGAGCGCCGGATGGGCCTGGAAGGCGTGCTCCCATGCGAGCATCGCCGCGAGCTCGGCGCGGTCCCCGTCGTCGGTCGCCGCCGCTCGGGCCGCCTCCGTGCGCGCGATCGCGCCCTCGGGGTCGCCGAGGACGAAGAACCGGTTGCCGGAATCGACGATGAGCGCGTCGACGGGCGGCCGCTCGGCATCGAGGAGCGGCGCGAGCATCGCGGCGGCCGCCTCGCCGTGGCTGCGCAGCGACAGGGCGTAGGCGGCGAGCGTCGTCGCCGCGGGTGGTCCGCCGTGCTCGGCCGACGCCGTGGCGAGCCGCGCGGTGAGGTCGAGGTCGAGGCGCGCGAACGCGGTCGCCGCCGCTTCGAGGTGGAGCGCGGCGTCGCCGCCGTTCGAACCGTCGGCCTGGAGACTCAGCAGCGAGCGGGAGACGATGTCGAGGTCGACGCCCGTGTGCTCGACTGCGTCGAGGATGCGGCCGCGGAGCCGGCGCGCCCGGAGGGGGCCCATCGCGGCTCGGCGGGCCTCGGCGAAGAGCGGGTGCGCGGCGCGCAGCGTGATGAGGTGCCCCGGGTCGTCGATCGCCGCGACGATCACGCCGCGCGCCTCGAGCTCGTCGAGCAGGCGCACGTCGGCGCTCGGCACGGCCTCGATGATCGCCGCGAGGGGGAACGGCTCGAGCAGCGAGACGGCGTCGAGCACCTCGAGCCGGGTGTCGTCGAGCCCGATGAGCGTCTGCTCGATGAGCGCGCCGAGTTCCGCGGGCAGCGGGCTCGCGGGGTCGGGCACGAAGGGGAGTGATGTCGCCGGTTCGTCGGCGTCGTCGGCGAGCCCGCCGGCAGCCTCGTCGTCGCCGCCGGCGGCGAGGGCGTCGCGCCAGTCCTGCGTGATGTGGGTGATGTACAACGGGTTGCCCTGGCTGCGCTCCCACAGCCGGTGCGCGGCGACGGCCTCGAGCGGCCGTTCGAGGATGGCCGACGCGAGCCGGCCCGTCGCGGCCTCGTCGAGCGGGTGCACCTCGATCCGTTCGACGAGGTCGTCCTTCCAGAGGTCGACGATCACGTCGGGCAGCGGCGCGGGCGTGCGGGCGGTGAGCACGAGACTCGTCTGCGGGCGACGGGCGAGGGTCTGCACGAGCAGCGCCGACATCGGATCGAGCGCGTGCACGTCGTCGACGAAGACGGCGGTCGGCCGGTCGCCGGGGCTGATCTCGGCGGCGAGCTGGGCGAGCAGTGCGAGGGTGTCGTCGCCTTCGCGCGTGTACGCGGCGAACGCTCCGAGCGGCTGGTGCTGCGCCGTGCGGCTCGCGGTCGCCCAGACCGCCCCGAGCCGGTGCCGGCGCACGAGCCGGTACAGCTCGCGCGCGATCCGGGTCTTGCCGATGCCGGGCGCACCCACGAGCAGCGCCCCGCGACGCCGCTCCGACGCGGGCGATTCGACGAGCCGGCGCGCCACCCGCGAGAGCTCGTGATCCCGACCGACGATCGGCCATCCGTCCACGGGTTCATCATGCTCCTCGGCCGGGGCGGGCGATAGGGGCGCGCCCCGGCCGCATGCGAGCATGGCTGCATGGCATGGGTCTACCTGGCGCTCGCGATCGGCTTCGAGGTCGCGGCGACGAGCTTCATCGGCAAGACCGAGGGGTTCACGAAGCTCTGGTGGACGGTCGCCGTGCTCGCCGGCTACGGCGTCTCGTTCGCCATGCTCGCGCAGGCGGTGCGCGAGCTCGAGATCGGCGTCGTCTTCGCGATCTGGTCGGGCGTCGGCACGGCCGCGATCGTGGCGATCGGCGTGCTCTTCCTCGGCGAGAGCCTCACCGTGCCGAAGCTCCTCGGCATCGGGCTCATCATCGCGGGCGTCATCGTGCTCAACGTCTTCGCCGGGCAGTCGGCCGCGCACGGCTGAGCTACTCCTCGAGCAGCTCGCCGCGGATGCGCCGCAGGTCCTCCATGAGCGACCCGATCAGGATCCAGTGGCCCGAGCGCGGCGGCGAGACCACGAGCGGCGCCGTGAGCGCGGGGATCGCCGACGTCATCGGCTCGGGGTCGACGTCGGCGAGGTGCACGGCGAGCCGTACGTCGTGCGCGGCGCGGCGCAGCTGCTCGGCGATCGCCTGCACCGTCGGCTCATCGGCGAGCGACGGGTCGTAGTGGTCGAACGTCGCCCGTGTCATGCCGATGACCTGCGTGACGATCGGACTCAACCGCTCGATGAGCGCCCGCATCTCGGCGAGGTCGGTGCGGTGCGCCGAGCGCCGCGGGTTGAAGGTCAGCGATTCCTCGCCCGCCGAGATCGATGCGTCCGCGGCATCCCGCATCGGTCGCATGAGACGGGCCTCGAGCATCAGCTGCTGCAGCTGGGGTGCGGACTGCGGCGTCTCGAGGGCGTGCGCGAGGCGCTCGAGGGATGCCGCGAGCTCGCCCCCGAGCAGTGCGAGGTCGCGGCGGGCGGGGGCGACCGCGACCGGCGGCACGACGGCCGCGTTCACGACGATGCCGATCGCCGCGCCGATGAGCGTCTCGATCACCCGGTCGAGCGCGTACTCGGGCGACGACGAGCCGAGCGCGAGCACGAGCATCGCGCTGATCGCGACCTGGTTGGAGGTGCCCGGCGTCATCTTGAGCGCCCACGCGACGAGCATCGCGACGACGATCGCGACGAGGATGATCCAGCTGTTCTGCCCGACGGTCAACGAGATCGCCGTCGCGATGAGCACGCCGAGGATGACGCCGACCGAACGCTCGACGGCCTTGCCGAACGACTGGTTCACGCTCGGCTGCACGACGAGCAGCGCCGCGATCGCGGCGAACACGGGGAGCTGCCCGGGGATGAGCCAGCCGGCGACGAGCCAGGCCGCGATCGTCGCGACCGACGCCTTCGCGACCTGCAGCAGGGGCGGGCGCTTCGAGGCGCGCAGCGTGGCGGTGATGCCCATGCGCTCCATTCTCCCCATTGAGCGCCTCCTCGACCCGCGTGGTCGCCCGCGGGGGAGGTCCGTGCCATGATCGGCGGTGTGGCCGACCGACTGATGCTCCTCGACACCGCCTCCCTCTACTTCCGCGCCTTCTACGGAGTGCCCGACTCGATCAAGCGCGCCGACGGCACCCCGGTGAACGCGGTGCGGGGGCTCCTCGACATGATCGCCCGGCTCACCGTCGACTTCGAGGCGACCGAGCTCATCGCCTGCTGGGACGACGACTGGCGGCCGGGCTGGCGCGTCGCGCTCATCCCGACCTACAAGGCGCACCGGGTCGAGCGCGCGGTGCCGGGCGGCGTCGACGTGGAGGAGACCCCGCCCGGGCTCGTCAAGCAGATCCCGCTCATCCGCGAGGTGCTCGGGCTCATCGGCGTGCCGATCGTCGGCGCAGCCGAGCACGAGGCCGACGACGTGATCGGCACGCTCGCCACCGGCGCCGGGCGGCCCGTCGACATCGTGACGGGCGACCGCGACCTGTTCCAGCTCGTCGACGACGAGGCATCCGTTCGCGTGATCAACACGGCGCGCGGCATGTCGAAGCTCGAAATCGTCACCGACGCGGTCGTCGTCGGCAAGTACGGCGTGCTGCCCGAGCAGTATGCCGACTTCGCGACGCTGCGGGGCGACAACTCCGACGGCCTGCCGGGCGTCGCCGGCGTGGGCGAGAAGACCGCGGCGGGGCTCATCCAGCAGTTCGTCGACCTCGACGGCATCATCGAGGCCGCCGGGGACGCCTCGGCGAAGATGTCGGCCGGCGTGCGCACGAAGCTCGTCGCGGCCGCCGACTACCTCGCCGTCGCGCCGAAGGTCGTCGAGGTCGTGCGCGACCTCGACCTGCCCGAGGTCGACGCGCACCTGCGGCCGGTCGCGGGCGACCGTCGTGCAGCGCTCGAGCGCCTCGCCGACGAGTGGAACCTCGGCGGCTCGGTGCCGCGCGTGCTCGCGGCGCTCGACTCCGTCGGGTCGGTCGAGTAGCGCCAAGCGCGCATCGAGAACGCGGCCGCGGCCCTGGCCGACGGTGCGGCCTCGAAACCGGTCGCTCCGCTCCCTACGCGACCGACGAGGCCTCGATCACCCCGACCGGCGCCCGCTCGGGCGCGAACCAGTACGGCGGAGCGGGCAGCTCGATGCCCGTCGAGGCGAGCCAGATCACGACGAACGCGTAGCAGGCGACGACGACGGCGAGTGCGCCGAGCGCGAAGGCCGCGCGCACCGTCCAGGAGGTGCGCACCCCTGCGCGCCGGTAGCGCGGCATCGCCATCGCGGCGACCCAGATCGCGGCGCACCCGAACCCCACGATCCACACCGTGCGCAGCGCATCGCCCTCGAGCGGGGCGAACAGCGCGATGACGAGCGCACCGGCGCCGAGGAGGAGGCCCGTCCAAGCGAAGAAGCGGGCGAGGCCGATGCCGCCGAGATCGTCGTCGCCGGTCCACCAGGGGCCGTTCGGGTCGGTCATGCTCCGATCGTAGGGGCGCGCCGCCGCCGGTGTTGATGCGCGCGGCCGCCGATCCTGCGATGCTCGAGTCCGTGAGCCAGGAGCCGAACCCCACCGCCGACGCCGCCGCGATGCTGCCGGTCGACGGCACGGCCGGCACGCTCGCCGGCCGCGTCTTCGATCCCGCCGTCGGCGGGCCGAGCGTCGTGGCGATCCGCGAGGCGGGCGTCGTCGACGTCAGCATGCACTTCGCGACCATGCGCGCGCTCACCGAGCTGCCCGACCCGGCCGCCGCACTCGCCGCTGCCGACGGACCCGTGCTCGGCACGCTCGCCGAGATCGTGGCGAACACGCCCGACGACGTGCGCGCCCCCGGCCGGCCGTGGCTGCTCTCGCCGATCGACCTGCACGTCGTGAAGGCGGCCGGCGTCACCTTCCCGGTGTCGATGATCGAGCGCATCATCGAGGAGCGCGCCCTGGGCGCAGCCGAGTCGGCGGCCGACGTGCGCGACGAGGTGCTCGCCGTCATCGGCGGTACGCTCGACGACCTCGTGCCCGGTTCGCCCGAGGCGGCCGCCCTCAAGGAGCTGCTCATCGAGCAGGGCCTCTGGAGCCAGTACCTGGAGGTCGGCATCGGCCCCGACGCCGAGGTCTTCACGAAGGCACCGGTGCTCTCGACCGTCGGGTCGGGTGCCGACGTGGGCGTGCTGTCGACGTCGGCGTGGAGCAACCCCGAGCCCGAGCTCGTGCTCGTCGTCGCCTCCGATGGGCGCATCGTCGGGGCGACGCTCGGCAACGATGTGAACCTGCGCGACGTCGAGGGCCGCTCGGCGCTGCTCCTCGGCAAGGCGAAGGACAACAACGCCTCGGCCGCGGTCGGCCCGTTCATCCGGCTCTTCGACGACGGCTACGGCCTCGACGACGTGCGGCGCGCGGTCGTGACCCTCGAGGTCGACGGTGCCGACGGGTTCCGGCTCGAGGCGACGAGCCCGCTCGAGCGCATCAGTCGCGATCCCGCCGATCTCGTCGCACAGACGGTCGGCGCCCATCATCGGTACCCCGACGGGTTCGTGCTCTACCTCGGCACCCTGTTCGCGCCGATCCAGGATCGCGACGAGGCCGGGCACGGGTTCACGCACCGGCTCGATGACGTCGTGACGATCCGCGAGCCCAGGCTCGGCGCCCTCATCAACAGGGTGCGCCACAGCGAGACGGTCGCGCCGTGGACCTTCGGCATCGACGAGCTCTATCGCGGCCTCGCCCGGCGCGGACTGCTCTGACCGTCGCGCGGGTCGGGATGCGGCATCAGGCCCCGGACGCCTCGCCGCCGGTGCCCGCGCGGGCGGCGGTGCGGCGGGCGAGCAGTGCGCGGACGACGAGTCCGACCGCGGCGACCACGACGGCCACGACGATCGGCTTCACGACGAGGTCCGGGTCGGTCGCGGCCAGGCGGAACACACCCGCACCGTAGTCGAGCATCTCGCCGGGTACGCGCGCGAGCACCCGGCTGCCGAGTGCCGCCGACGCCGCGGTGATCAGGGCCGGCGCGAGCCACAGCAGGGCGAGGGCGGCGATCGCCGCGATGATCCGCCCGGCGGTGCGGACGCCCGCCCACGCGATCGCGAGGCCGATGAGCACGGACGGCACCCACTGCACCGCCGTCCAGAGCCACTCGGGTTCGCCGGCGAAGGCCGGGCCGCGCGGCGCCATGAGCAGGTGCAGCCATCCCGGCAGCAGGACCGCGGCGATCGCGATGCCGACCACCGCGCCGGCCTGCGGAGCCCGGCCGATGAGCCAGAGCACCGATGCGCCGATGCCGACGGCGAGCACCGCGACCGTCAGCACGCCGGCGAGGTAGACGGCCGACCAGGTGTCCTCGCGAAGGCCAGGGCCGACCGTCGCGGCGCTCTGCGCGACCGCGACGACGTCGACCAGCAGCACGCCGAAGAACAGCAGTGCGAACCCGCGTGCGGGTGTGCGAGCGCGGAGGATGCGCCCGGCGAGTCCGCCGGCCGCCGCCCCGACGACGAGGAGCGAGGCGATCGTCGACAGGGAGTACTGGCTGAAGGGCAGCAGCACGAGCGGCATGTCATCCGGCAGGGTGTCGGTCGCCCAGAGATTCTGCAGCGGCAGTCGCATGCCGGTGAGCAGCCACGGCAGCAGTCCGAGCAGGGCCGCTCCCATGCCGACGAGGAGCAGTTGCCAGGGCCGCATCCGCCGGGCACCCGTCTCGAGGTCGTCGGACTCGGGCTGGATCGTTCGTGACTCGCTCATCGGCACCTCGGTGATCGTTCGGATCGGCTGGAGCAGTGCAGGGTCCGTTCACCCTATGGCCCGATCGTCGCGGCGCGGACGACCGGGCGCAGCCCGTCGCGGGTTGGCATGAGGCTTGCGCTGCATGGCATTCTTGCCGCATGACCCGTCGTCCTCACCGCGTCGCCGTGCTCGTGCTCGAGGGTGCGAAGCCGCTCGACGTCGGCATCCCCGCCCAGGTGTTCTCGACCCGCGCGAGCATGCCGTACGAGGTGCGGGTGTGCGGAGCCGCGCCGGGGCTCGTGACCGGCGGCGACGGACTCTCGTACCATGTGGCCGACGGCCTCGAGGCCCTCGAGTGGGCCGAGACCGTCTTCATCCCCGGCTACCGGCACCCCGATCGCGACGACCCGCCGGCCGCGGTCGTCGATGCGCTGCGCGCCGCCCATGGGCGCGGCGCCCGGCTCGCCGCGATCTCGACGGGCGCGTTCGCGCTCGCCGCGACCGGGCTGCTCGACGGCCGCCGCGCGACGACGCACTGGCACTACACGCGGGCGCTCGCCACGAGGCATCCGCTCGTGAACGTCGATGCGAACGTGCTGTTCGTCGACGAGGGACAGGTGCTCACCTCAGCCGGTGCCGCGAGCGGACTCGACCTGTGCCTGCACCTCGTGCGGCGAGACCACGGCGTCGGCGTCGCGAACCACGCCGCCCGGCGGCTCGTCGCCGCCCCCTACCGGTCGGGCGGCCAGGCGCAGTACGTGCCGCGCAGCCTGCCGCCCGAGCTCGGCCCGGTGTTCGCGGCGACGCGCGAGTGGGCGCTGCGCCGGCTCGACGAACCGCTCGCGCTCGGCGACCTCGCCCGGCATGCGAACGTGTCGCCGCGCACCTTCTCGCGCCGATTCGTCGAGGACACCGGCTACACGCCCATGCAGTGGGTGCTGCGCGCCCGGGTCGACATGGCGCGCGAACTGCTCGAGCGCAGCGACCTCGGCGTCGAGCAGATCGCGGCGCGTGCCGGTCTCGGCACCGGGGCGAACCTGCGCCTGCACTTCAAGCGCATCCTCGGTACCTCGCCGAGCGACTACCGGCAGACCTTCGCACGCGGCGAGTAGCCGGGGCGGCTACAGGTCGAGCACGCTCCACACGATCTCGCCGAGCTCGTCGGCCGTCGAGTGGTCGCGCCGGAACCCGAGCTTGTCGAGCACCCGGAACGACGGCGTGTTCCACGCGCGCACCGTCGACCAGAGCCGGTCGCGGCCGGTCTCGCGGGCCGCGTCGACGACGGCGGCCGCCGCTTCGGTCGCGTAGCCGTGCCCGTGCGCACTGCGGAGCAGCTCGTAGGCGAGCTCGGGCTCGTCGATCGTCGAGCGGCCGACGACCAGTCCGCAGTAGCCGAGGAACTCGTCGCTGCCGCGCAACCGCAGTGTCAGGCAATGGATGCCGCGACGGGGCGCGTTCTCGCGGGCGCCGGTGACCTCGGCGCGTGCCTCGTCGAGGCTCAGCAGACGACCCTCGTCGACCCGGTCGCCCTCTCGCTCGGCGCGCGCCTCCTCGCGCTCGCACACGAGCAGGCGGTAGCCGTCGGCGTCCCACTCGTCCCACAGGCGCAGGCTGAGACGGTCGGTGTCGCGGGCATCGGCGAGCGGGGCGTAGGGCATGGGGTTCAGGCTATCGGGGAGAGCACGGCCGGGTTGGCGAGATCCTTACGAGCACTGTCTTGCGTGCCACTCCCGCCCGAGGCATCCGCACCGCAGAGTGGGGGTATCGCGGACTGAAAGGACCCATCCCCGCATGACCACCCGCATCGCCATCAACGGTTTCGGACGCATCGGCCGCAACGTCGTGCGCGCCCTCGTCGAGCGCGGCGCCGACCTCGAGCTCGTCGCCGTCAACGACCTCACCGACCCCGCGGCCCTCGCGCGCCTGCTGAAGTACGACAGCACGGCGGGCCGCTTCGGCTACCCCGTCGAGGTCGACGGCGATGTGCTCGTGATCGACGGCCGTCGCGTCAAGGTGCTCGCAGAGCGCGACCCCGCGAAGCTGCCGTGGGGCGAGCTCGGCGTCGACGTCGTGCTCGAGTCGACCGGGCGCTTCACCGACGCGACCGCCGCCCGCGCCCACCTCGACGCCGGCGCGAAGAAGGTGCTCGTGTCGGCCCCGTCGAAGGGCGCCGACGTCACCCTCGCCTACGGCGTGAACACCGAGGCGTACGACGCCGAACTGCACACCATCGTCTCGAACGCGTCGTGCACCACCAACGCGCTCGCCCCGCTCGCGAAGGTGCTCGACGACCTCGCCGGCATCGAGCACGGCTTCATGACGACGATCCACGCGTACACGCAGGACCAGAACCTGCAGGACGCCCCGCACTCCGACCCCCGCCGCGCTCGCGCCGCCGCCGTCAACATCGTGCCGAGCTCGACCGGTGCCGCGAAGGCGATCGGCCTCGTGCTGCCGAAGCTCGACGGCAAGCTCAACGGCGACTCGATGCGCGTGCCCGTGCCGGTCGGATCGATCGTCGAGCTCAACACGACCGTCTCGAAGGACGTCACCCTCGACGAGGTGCTCGCCGCCTACAAGGCCGCCGCCTCGGAGGGCCCGCTCAAGGGCGTGCTCGAGTACTCCGACGAGGCGCTCGTGTCGAGCGACATCGTCGGCAACCCGCACTCGTCGATCTTCGACGCCGAGCTCACCCGCGTCGACGGCCGCCACATCAAGGTCGTCGCCTGGTACGACAACGAGTGGGGCTTCTCGAACCGCGTGATCGACTCGCTCACGCTGCTCGCCGGCTAGATCACCGCAGACCCCGCCGCCGCACGGTGCGCGGAACTGCGGCGCACCCCTGCCCCGCGCCGCAGAAACGGGCCCGCCTCTCCGGAGGCGGGCCCGTTCGCGTTCCGGTCGTCCTGCCGCGCTTGCGGCGGGGACGCGCCGCGGCGTACGTTCGGCTCGACCCGACCGCTCGAGCGGAGGTTCGTCGTGGACGCGTTGATCTGGGCGGCCGTCGGGGTCTCCGTGCTCCTGATGATCGTCATGGTGGTGCGTGCGGCTCGCGTACGGCGTGCCCCGCCCGCTGACGCCGGGTCCGTCGAGCGGTCCGAGCTCGATCGGCTGAACCGCGAGCGCAGGCTCGAGCGCGAGGCCGAGGACCCGGGGCCCCCGATCGGCGGTGCCGGCATGTGATGCCCCGAGCCCGCACCTCGTGCGGGACCGGTATCGTCGGGCGGGTGCAGACCTTCACCGCGCGCGACGGCACCGGCATCGCCTTTCACGTCATCGGTCAGACGAACGGGGATGCCGCGGCCATCGTCGTTCCCGGCGGACCGTGCCGCGGGGTCGACTACCTCGAGGACCTGGCCGGCGCCGCCGATCTCGCGGGGCGACCGCTCGCCGTGCTGCACCCGCGCGGAACCCCGACGACCGGCGGGCTGTCGCGCGGCTGGTGGACCGACGCCGACGATCTCGTCGACCTCGCCGACCACCTCGGCCTCGAGGCCGTCGACGTCGTGGCCCACTCGGCGGGCACCCGACTGGCGCTCGCCGCCTGGGCGCGAACGCCGGAGCGGGTGCGGAGCCTCGCCCTCGTCACCCCGGCCGCGGCGTGGTTCACCGATGCGCCGCGCGACAGCGTCGAGCTCGCACGCCGGCGGCACGATCCGCTCGTCGATCGGGCGCTCGACTCGCTGACCGGGCCCGAGCCGCGCGACCAGGCCGAGTTCGAGCGGGCTCGCGAACTCGAGGGGCCCGCCGGCTACGCCCGCTGGACCGAGCGCGAGCAGCGGCATGCCGCCGTCGGCGAATGGTCGCTCGCCTCGCTCGACGCGTACTTCGCCGACATCCCCGCCGACGCCGCCGAGCTCGTTCGCGCCGCACCGTCCCGCCCCGCGCTCGTGATCGCGGGCGACGAGGACATCCTCGTCGGCGTGCGCACCGTCGAGGCCTACGCCGACGCGATCGGCGCCGACCTGCGATTCCTCGATGCGTGCGGCCACTACCCGTGGGTCGAGCAGCCCGAGGCGTTCCGCGCTCTCCTCGGCGACTGGCTGCGGCAACGCTGAACGGTCCCGACCGCACTCGGGCGCGCGCTCGCCGGCCCGCCCCGGTCATCTGCGGTCGTCCGAGGCCATCAACCACCGAGGTCGACCCGCGTGGTCGGCACCCATTCGACCGCGACGGTCGAGGGGTCGACGCCGGCAGCATCGAGCGACTTCTGCAGCGGTGCGACATCGGGCATCGCGTCGCCGCCGGTCACGCGTACCACGTAGCCGGGCGACTCGGTCGCGATCTCGACGACCTCGAGGTCCTCGTCGTCGGCCCATGAGTTCGCCGCCGCGTCGACGTTCGACGCCTGCGTGGTCGTCGTCACGGTGCGATAGGTCGAGAGCGTGAGCGGAATCGCGACGAGCACGAGCATGACCGCGATCGCGATGTGCGAGCGCCGGCGACTCAGGGGCGTGAGCGCCATCGACCCGGTCGCGATGCGCGGGGCCCCGGCGGCGACCGCCATCGCACCCCAGCGCTGCACGTGGTAGAGCGCCATCACCACGACGCCGGTGCCGAGGATGGCCGCGACATTCGCGACGAACAGCAGCAGCGACCCGATCGACGCGGCGTAGTCGCCCGACTCGGCGGCGACGCCGACCACGACGAGCGGCGGCACGAGCGAGATCGCGATGGCCACGCCGGGCAGCGTGTCGGAGATGTCCTTGCGCACGAGGGCGATCGAGGCGACCGCGCCCGTCGCGAGCGCGCCGAACAGGCTCATGAGGTCGGGCGTCGCCCGCTCGGCGATCTGCGCGTTCGTCGCCGCGGTCTGGGGCACGACGACGAGCAGGCCGCACAGGTAGCCGATCGCGATCGCCGCGAGGGCGCCCGCGATCATCGTGACGAGCGATCGCACGAAGTTCGCCCGCTCGCCGAGCACGGTCGCGAGCATCGTGCCCTGGATGGGCAGCATCATCGGCGCGACGATCATGGCGCCGATGACGGTTGCGGTCGAGTCGCCGATCACTCCGCTCGCGGCGATCGCCGACGACAGCACGAGCAGGATCCAGAAGCGCTGGATACGGCGCACCCGACCCGGCTCGTCGAAGAACACCGCATCGCGCATCTGCTCGATCGTGTTGATCGACTCCGACGGCGGCGGCGGGTACACGGGCTCGGCCATCGGCGGCTCCCTTCGCGTCGGCTCAGGGAGAGCGTAGATCCGCGACGCGGCGATCCGCGGGACCGACGCGATCGGCGTGGGCGGCGACATCCGCGTCGCAACGTGCGCGAACGGGAACGGGCCCGCCTCCTCGCGGAGACGGGCCCGTTCGTGCGAGCAGCCGAGGCTAGTTCGCGGGGTAGTTCACGGTGACCCCCATGGTGCCGCCCGTGACCTGCGAGGTGACGGTGACCGTGACGCCCTCGCCGGCGACCTTGACGCCGCCGAGCGGGTTCGACGGGTCGTTGAACGCGTTCACGTCCGAGTCGTCGAACGTCGCGTCCTGGGCCTCGCCCGGGGCCGCGGCCCCGACGGACTCGACCGTCTGGTTCTTGCCCTTGCCGACCACGACCTGCTTGTGGAGCACCACGTCGGTGAAGTCCTTCAGGCCGAAGGTCGCGTCGAACGGCTGGCGCCGGTTGCTCGGCGCGGTGCCGTCGGGGTAGGTGAACTTCGCCGAACGCGCGTCGACGGGCAGCGCGAGGCCGTCGCCCGGGTGGTCGATCGTGTTGTTGTCGGTGTAGGCCTCGTTGACCGCCCAGATCAGCAGCCCCTCCTGGAAGGCGAAGTGCTCGACCCAGTCGGGCCGCGTGATGCCCTCCGAGAACTGGTACGGACCGTTCTGGAGCGTCGCGTCGTAGCCGACGTAGGTGCGGTTCTCGGCCAGGTAGTACCGGTCGCCCGTCGAGGTCGCGGTGCCGTCGCTGATCGTGAAGCCGCCCGCGGCCGTCCAGCCGTTCGCGCCGCCCTCGACGTCGTCGGTCAGCAGCGTCGTGCCGCCCGACTTCACGACGATGTCGTCGAGGAACGCGCCGGCGAGGTGCACGCCGCCGTCGGACTGGTAGCGGAACCGGAACTGCGTGTCGGCCGAGCCGCCGGGCACCGAGTACCGCAGCGTCGTCCACTTGCCGTTCGAGGTGTCGCTGAGCGACTTGCCGGCCGGCAGCCAGCTCGCGCCGCCGTCGGTCGAGTACTCGGCGTAGAAGTAGTCGTAGCCGGCCTCGATGTCGTACCAGGCCTTCGCCGTGACCGTCGCCGACTTCACCTTGCTCAGGTCGAGCGTGCGGGTGAGGGTCGTGTTGAGGTCGTCGGCACTCGAGGTCCACCAGGCGTTCGCGCCGGAGTACGGCGTCGTGTACGTCTGCTCGATCTCCTCGTCGGGCAGGTCGATGACGAGCGCCTGCTCCTGGCCGTCGGTCTGGAGCGCGGCGGGGCTCAGCGTGTACGAGCCCAACTCGCCCTTGTTCACGACCGCGTAGTCGAGCCAGCCGAGCTGCATCTTCTCCCACGGGCCCATGTAGTTCGGCGTGGTGCCGATGTCCTCGCCGCCGTGGTTGAGCCACGAGCCGCTCGACATGAGGGTCCAGAAGGCGGTCGAGTTCTCGCCGCCGTTGGTGTCGTAGAAGTCGGGAAGGCCGAGGTCGTGCGCGTATTCGTGCGCGAACACGCCCAGGCCGCCGTTCTCGGCCTCGACGGTGTAGTCGCCGATCCAGAAGCCGGTGTCGCCGATCTGCGAGCCGCCGAACTTGGCGCCCTCGGGGCCGGTCGTGCCGTAGTCGGTCGAGTTCACGTACCAGCGGTGCGACCAGATGGCGTCTTCGCCCTGCGCGCCGCCGCCGGCGTCTTCGCCCTCGCCGGCGTGCACGGCCTGGAAGTGGTCGAGGTAGCCGTCGGGCTCGTCGAAGTTGCCGTCGCCGTCGGCGTCGTAGCGGTCCCACACGTCGAACGAGGCGAGCTCGGCCTTGATCTCGGCCTCGGTCTTGCCCGCGGCGACCTGCTCGTCGTACCAGGCGTTGCCCGTGTCCTCGATGAACTGCCAGGCGCCGCCGTAGTCCTCGACCGAGTTGTCGCCGTAGGTCGAGGCGTTGCCGGGCACCTGCACCCAGTCGCTCACCTCGCCGTCGACGGTGTAGTTGCCGTTCGACTGCTTCGAGTAGAAGTCGGCGAACGACTCGCCCTCGCCGAAGAACAGGTCTTCGTAGCTGGCCTTGTTGAAGTCCGCCATCCAGTGCGTGCTGTTGTTCACGCTGCGGTCGGGCTGGGGGATCTCGTTGTGCAGCGGACCCGGCACCGTGCCGAGCTTGCCACTGCCCTGGTCGCCGAACTCGGACAGGATCGTGAAGACCCGGCCGGTGCCGGTCACGGCGGTCTCGGCGAACTTGTCGGCGCCGAGCGCGACGACGCCGTCGTCGTTCGGCGTGGCCTTGCCCTGGCGCACGAGCTGCTGCGCGAGCTTGCGCTGCTCGCTCTGGGACTTCGTGAGGGGGCCCGGGCGGTTGTCGAGTCGCTGGGCGGCCGACGGCGACGTGCCCGGGTCGGCGGCCGGTGGGGCGGCCATTGCGGCGGGGCCGAACGCGAGCCCCGTCATCATCGTCGCGCTCGCCGCGGTGACGGCGAGCATGGTGCGTCGTTTCACTTGCACTCCTTCGTGGGAATGCCCGGGATCGCCGGGCACGGTGCGAGCACGCTAACACGCACTCCGGACGGGTGGAACGGTCGTTTCGATGTTGTTACCGCCCGGTGCCGACGGTGTCCCCCGATGACGCCGAACGTCCTGCTCGACGTACCCCGCGATCCGGTTCGCAGGGCCCGTCCGCACGCTCGGGACCGCAGTACTTGGACAATTGACCCACTTCGCCGTAGGCTCCTCGCATCCCGACCCGCAACGACGCGCAAGGAGTACCCCCGAAGTGACTTCGACCCTGCATCGAGCCGGCGCCGCACTCGCGCTGGCGCTCACCGCGAGCCTCGCCGTTCCGACGGCCGCCTCGGCCGCGACATCCGAATCGGCGAACGCCCAGCCGATGAGCGCGACCTCGCGATCCGCCCTCGCGGTCGCCGCGACCGCCGACCGTGATCGCGGCACGATCACGACCCCCGACGGCCGTACGTTCATCGCCGACGAGCAGGGCCGAGCCCTGCAGCTGCGCGGCTTCAACGCCGGAAAGTACCCGAGCGACCGCGTGACTGCCGAGGATGTCGCCGCGATGGCCGACCAGGGCTTCGACTTCCTGCGGCTCGTCGTGCAGTGGCAGTACTTCGAACCCGAACAGGGCCAGTACGACGACTCGTACTTCGACTACGTCGACGCGGTGCTCGACGCGGCCGACCGCGAGGGCGTGCACGTCATGATCGACATGCACCAGGACGTCTACGGGCCCACGTTCGGGGCCTCGGGTGCTCCCGAGTGGACGACCCGCACCGACGGGCTGCCGTTCGTGGACGACCCCGACAACTGGTTCAACAACTACTTCCAGCCCGCGGTCATGCGCGCCTTCACGCATCTCTACGACGACGCCGATCTGCGAGCGGCTCAGCAGCAGTTGTGGGTCGAGGTGGCCGGCCGTTTCGGCGACCACGAGAGCCTGCTCGGATACGACCTCTTCAACGAGCCGTTCGGCGAGTTCTACGAAGACGAAGACTGGGTCACCGCATCGGCCCGCATCGAGTCGACGAAGATCAGCGACATGTACGACCGGCTGATCCCCGCGATCCGCAGTGTCGACGACGACTCGTGGATCTTCGTCGAGCCGACCGTGCTGGTCGGTTACGGCGTGCCCACCCAGCTGCGCTCGTTCGACGACCCGCGCGACGGTGCCCCGCGCATCGGCTACGCCCCGCACTTCTACAACACCGGGGTCGAAGAGGGCGGCGACTGGGTCGGCGACGACTTCGTGGTGAACTACGAGGCGGCGATCTCGGCCTACCCGGCCGCCAACGGCATGCCGCTGATCGTGGGCGAGTGGGGCGTGCCGAACTCGCGCACGCCCGGCAACGCCGCCCTCGTGGCCGCGCAGGTGGCGTCGATGGAACGGTTCGCGACCGGATGGTCGATGTGGTACTTCTGCCGGAGCGACCACGGCGGGTACTGCGCGATGGATGCCGCGGGCGGGGCCGCGCCCGGCAACGAGCCCGCGTTCGGACCGTACGCCCGGGCGATCGCCGGCGTTCCCGGCGCCGAGCACTTCGACGCCGCGACCGGCGACTACTCGCTGAGCTACACGGCGGGCGCCGGTCCGAGCGAGGTGTGGGTGCCGAGCGCCGCATACGCGCAGCGTCCCGACGTCGAGATCAGCGGCGGCACGGCGCACTACGACCGCAAGAAGCAGACCCTGCGCATCACGGCGAAGCCGGGCGCGACGGTCGAGCTGACGCTCTCGCGCTGACGCGGTCGCCCACGCACGGCGGGCGCGGGTCATTCGGGACCCGCACCCGCTGTGGTCGGCGCGACGAGCGTTGCCGTTCCCGTCGATCGTTGCCGTTCGGACGGGAACGCCCGGCGCGAACGGGAACGCTCGGCGGCTCCAGCCGAGCCGCGCGCCACCCCGCCCCGCCGCGCCACCCCGCGCCGCCCCGCCCCGCCGCGCCGCCCGGCGCCGACGGGCGCGGGCAGCTCCGCGCGTCCTCCCGCGTAACGGGCCGGGCGGCACGGGACCCGCGTGACTACACTCGCGATGTGACCCCCAGCACCTCCGGCGCGCCCAGATTCGACCTCGACATCGACCCGGTGCCGAGGACCGCCCGCGCCGAGGCCCTGCTCGAGGCGCTCGCGACCCGCGTCGTCATCGCCGACGGCGCGATGGGCACGATGCTGCAGCAGCACGACCTGTCGATCGAGGTCGACTTCGAGGGGCACGAGGGCTGCAACGAGGTGCTCAACGTCACCCGCCCCGACGTGATCGGCGGCATCCACGACGCGTACCTCGCGGTCGGCATCGACGCGGTCGAGACGAACACCTTCGGGGCGAACTGGTCGAACCTCTCGGACTACGGCATCGACGAGCGCATCTTCGAGCTCGCCGAGGCCGGTGCCCGCATCGCGCGGGCGCGGGTCGAGGCGTCCGAGGCAGACGACGGCCGCATGCGCTGGGTGCTGGGCTCAATGGGGCCCGGCACGAAGCTGCCGAGCCTCGGCCACACGACCTACGACCACCTCAAGCAGACGTTCGCGCTGCAGGCCGAGGGGCTCATCGCGGGCGGGGCCGACGCGTTCCTCATCGAGACGAGCCAGGACCTGCTGCAGACGAAAGCCGCGGTCAACGCCTGCAAGCTGGCGATCGTCCGCCGCGGCATCCGGTTGCCGATCTTCGTCGAGGTGACCGTCGAGACCACGGGGACCATGCTCATGGGCTCCGAGATCGGCGCCGCCCTCACGGCGCTCGAGCCGCTCGGCGTCGACGCGATCGGCCTCAACTGCGCCACCGGACCCGACGAGATGAGCGAGCACCTGCGGCATCTGTCGAAGCAGTCGCGGGTGCCGGTCGCGTGCATGCCGAACGCGGGCCTGCCCGTGCTTGGCGCGAACGGCGCGCACTACCCGCTCACGCCCGCCGAGCTCGCGACCGCGCACGCGCAGTTCGTCGAGGAGTTCGGGCTCGCCCTCGTCGGCGGCTGCTGCGGCACGACGCCCGACCACCTCGCGGCGGTCGTCGAGCGGCTGCGGCCCGTCGGGGCGGCGTCGGGTCTCGATACGCGTGCGCCAGCATCGGGCGCCACTCGACCGGCCGTCCAGGCGGAGCCCGGCGTGGCCTCCCTCTACCAGCACGTGCCGTTCCAGCAGGACGCGTCGTACCTCGCGATCGGCGAGCGCACGAACGCGAACGGGTCGAAGGCGTTCCGCGAGGCGATGCTCGAGGGTCGCTGGGACGACTGCGTCGAGATCGCCAAGTCGCAGACCCGCGTCGGCGCCCACCTGCTCGACGTGTGCGTCGACTACGTGGGGCGCGACGGCGTCGCCGACATCCGCGAGGTGGTCTCGCGCTTCGCGAGCGCGTCGACGCTGCCGCTCGTCGTCGACTCGACCGAGCCCGAGGTGATCCGCGCCGGTCTCGAGCTCATCGGCGGGCGCCCCGTCGTCAACTCGGTCAACTACGAAGACGGGGATGCCGCGACGAGTCGCTTCGGCCGCATCATGCCGCTCGTGAAGGAGCACGGCACGGCGGTCGTCGCGCTCACGATCGACGAGGAGGGCCAGGCCCGCACCGCCGACGGCAAGGTCGCGATCGCCTCGCGCCTCGTCGACGAGCTCACCGGCACGTGGGGCATGCGCGTCGAGGACATCATCGTCGACGCGCTCACGTTCCCGATCGCGACCGGCCAGGAGGAGACCCGGCGCGACGCGATCGAGACGATCGAGGCGATCCGTCGCATCAACGCGAAGTACCCCGGCATCAACACGACGCTCGGCGTCTCGAACGTGTCGTTCGGGCTCAACCCGGCGGCACGCAGCGTGCTCAACTCGGTGTTCCTGCACGAGGCCGTCGAGGCGGGGCTCAGCTCGGGCATCATCGACGCGGCCAAGATCGTGCCGCTCGCATCGCTCTCCGACGAGCAGCGCGAGGTCGCCCTCGACCTCGTCTGGGACCGCCGGGAGTTCGACGCCGACGGCAACGCCACCTACGACCCGCTCGCCCGTATGCTCGACCTGTTCGCCGGGGTCGACACCGCGGCGCTGCGCGACCAGCGCGCCGCCGAGCTCGCGGCGCTGCCCGTCGGCGAGCGCCTCGAGCGGCGCATCATCGACGGCGAGGGCAAGGGACTCGACGCCGACCTGTCGCTCGCGCTCGACTCGGGCATGACCGCGCTCGGCATCATCAACGACCACCTGCTCGAGGGCATGAAGATCGTCGGCGAGCGGTTCGGTGCGGGCGAGATGCAGCTGCCGTTCGTGCTGCAGTCGGCCGAGGTCATGAAGAACGCGGTCGCCCTGCTCGAACCGCACATGGAGAAGTCGGATGCCTCCGGCAAGGGCCGCATCGTGCTCGCGACGGTGCGCGGCGACGTGCACGACATCGGCAAGAACCTCGTCGACATCATCCTGACGAACAACGGCTACGACGTGATCAACCTCGGCATCAAGCAGCCGATCGCCGACATCATCAGGGCCGCAGAAGAGCACGACGCCGACGTCATCGGCATGTCGGGCCTGCTCGTGAAGTCGACGGTCGTCATGAAGGAGAACCTCGAGGAGCTGAACCACCGCGGCCTCGCGAAGCGCTGGCCCGTCATCCTCGGCGGCGCCGCGCTCACGCGCACCTACGTCGAGGACGACCTCGCCGGGATCTTCGACGGGCAGGTGCGCTACGCGCGCGACGCGTTCGAGGGGCTCGCGCTCATGGAGCCGCTCGTGAGGATCGCCCGCGGGGCCTCGCCCGACGAAGTGGGCCTGCCGCCCCTCAAGAAGCGCATCCACGCGTCGGGGTCTCGCCTGACGCTCACCGAACCCGACGAGATGCCGGCGCGGTCGGATGTCGCGACCGACAACCCCGTTCCGGCCCCGCCGTTCTGGGGAACCCGCATCGTGCGCGGCATCGCGCTCGCCGACTACGCGGCGTTCCTCGACGAGCGGGCGACGTTCATGGGCCAGTGGGGGCTGAAGCCGGGTCGGGGTGCCGACGGCGCGTCCTACGAGGAACTCGTCGAGCGCGAGGGCCGGCCGCGCCTGCGGTACTGGCTCGACCGCATCCTCTCCGAGGGGCTCCTGGATGCCTCGGTGGCGTACGGCTTCTTCCCGGTGGTGTCGGAGGGCGACGACGTCGTCGTGCTGCACCACGCCGACGACCCCACGGGCGTGCTCGGCGTGCCCGGGCTGCTCGCCCCCGACGGCGGTTCAGATGAGGCGCTCGGCACCGACCGCCTCCGTTTCCACTTCCCGCGGCAGCGTCGCGACCGGCACCTGTGCCTCGCCGACTTCGTGCGCTCGCGCGAGTCGGGGCAGGTCGACGTGCTGCCCGTGCAGCTCGTGACCGCGGGCGCGAAGATCGACGAGTTCACCGCGAAGCTGTTCGCCGAGAACAAGTACCGCGACTACTACGAGGTGAACGGCCTCGTCATGCAGCTCACCGAGGCGCTCGCCGAGTTCTGGCACGCGCGAATCAGGTCGGAGCTCGGCTTCGCGGGTGAGGACCCGACCGACACGGCCGGGCTCTTCAAGCTCGAGTACCGCGGCGCGCGGTTCTCGCTCGGCTACCCCGCCTGCCCCGATATGGAGGACCGCCGCAAGCTCGTCGAGCTGCTGCGCCCCGAGCGGATGGGCGTGGAGCTCAGCGAGGAGCTGCAGCTGCACCCCGAGCAGTCGACCGACGCCTTCGTGTTCCACCACCCCGAGGCGAAGTACTTCTCCGTCTGACGCGTCGAGCGGGTCGAGGAGGAGGCGCAGCGACCGTCTCGAATTCCGGCCACCCGTCGGGGGTGTGGTGCGCCGGCTCGGGGTGGCGGATACCTCGGGGAGTGGGTCCTTCCGGCGGGGTTGTCGACAAGTCCACAATTCCACACGTGGGGTGTCGACAAGTCCACAGATCCACATGTGGGTTGTCGACAAGTCCACAAATCCACACCATCCCCTCCGGTGATGCTCGCTCCCTGCGCTGCAGGCCGCGCGCCCCGGAGGCGACCGATCACTCCGCTCAGCGCGACAGCCGCACCCGACGCAGCGCCGCGAGCGCGGCCGGGCCGAACACGGCGAGCCCGACGACGGTCGTGACGGCGCGCAGCGTGTCCCACGTGAGCGTCGAGGTCGTCAGCGAGTACAGCCAGAACGACGCGAGGTTCTGTGCGAGCGGGGCGCCCGATTCGTACGAGATGCCGGTGCCGCCGCCGATCGCGAACGGCCAGAACCACAGGTTCATGACGAGCCCGAACGCGTACGAGGCGAGCACCCCGTACACCGACAGCAGCACGATCTCGCCGAGCCGCCCGCGCGCCCGCGGCAGCAGCCCTGCTCCCGCCCCGACCCACGCGCACGCGAACATCTGGAAGGGGGTCCACGGCCCGAATCCGCCCGTCATCGTCGACGACAGGGCGATCGCGAGCACCCCGAGGAGGAACCCGAACCGCGCCCCGAACACCCGCCCGGCGAGGATCAGCAGCACGAACACCGCCTCGACTCCGCCGACCCCCGTGCCGGCGACGCGCACGGCGGCGGCGACCGCGGTGAGCGTGCCGAGCAGCGCGAGCGTCTTCGCCGAGCGGAATCCGCCGTCGATCGCGAGCACCGCGACGATCGCGACGAGTGGCGCGAGTGCGAGCGCCGCCCAGGGCGCCGCCGACTGGGCGTCGGTCGGCAGCGCGGGGGCGATGAGGGGCCAGGCGAACGCGGCCGCTGCGACGACGCTGCCGCCGACGAGGAGCATCGACGACCACGACGGAAGCCGTCGCCGCCGTGCGACGACCGGCGCCGGGGGAGCGGCGAGCGTACTCATGCCGCACCTCCCGCGGGTGCGGGCGCGGCAGGAGTTCGCCGCTCCTCGAGGCGCCCCTCGCGCATCGTGAGCGCGCGGTCGGCGACGCGCGCGGCGAAGCCGCGGTCATGGGTCGCGATGACGACGGTTCGCCCCCGATCGGCGACGAGCCGAAGGGCCCGCGCGAGCGCGGTCTGCGCCGACGGGTCGAGTCCGCGGGTCGGCTCGTCGACGAGCAGCGCGGATGCCTCGCCCGCCGCCTGCACGGCGATCACGAGCAGCCGCCGTTGGCCGGCCGAGAGGTCGCGCGGATGCCGCGCCGCGAGCTCATCCCGATGGGTCGGGTGCCCGAGCAGCTCGGTGAACAGTGCCCACGTCGTGCCGCGCGGTCGGCGTCCGGTGCGGTCGGCGCGGCGGCACTCGGCCTCGACGGTGTCGGTGAAGAGCAGGTCGTCGGAGCGGTCGGGCACGAGGGCGATGCGACGCCGTGACGACCGGGAGGGGCGGTGGCCCGCGGCATCCTGGCCCGAGGCATCCTCGTCGCCCGTGCGCACCGTGCCCGGTTCGGTGCCGAGCGCGATCGCGGTGAAGAGGCTCGACTTGCCGGCCCCGTTCGGTCCGCCGAGCGCCACGATCTCGCCGGGCGCCGCGTCGAATGAGACGTCGTCGACCGCGACCTGATCGCCGTGTCGCACGGTGATGCCGGCGACGCGCAGTCCAACGCCGGCCCGTCGGCCGGGAAGCGACGCACGGGCGTCTCCAGACGAGGCGGCCCGCTGGCCCTCGGTCGCGTCGGGAGCGCTCGATGCCTCGACGACCGCGCCCTCCGAGATCTCGAACCACCGATCGGCGACCGCCTCGAACTCGGCCGCCCGATGCTCGGCGACGAGCACGCAGACGCCCGCCTCGTGCGCGATGCGTCCGAGCAGTCCGGTGATGCGGGCGCGGGCCTCGGGGTCGAGGTCGGCGAGCGGTTCGTCGACGAGCAGCAGCAGGGGTTGCTCGACGATCGCGGCGCCGATCGCGACGAGCGTCGCCTCGCCCGCCGAGAGGCTGCGCAGCTCGCGTCCCGCGAGATGCTCGGCGCCGATGCGCGTCAATACCTCGGCGACGCGGGACGCGACGATGACGGGTGCGACGCCGCGCACGGTCAGCGCGAAGCCGACCTCGTCGTCGACGGTCTCGCTCGTGAATCCGAGCCGCGGGTCCTGTGCGACCACCCCGACGAACCCGGCCGTGTCGCGGGCCGGCACGGCGAGGCGGTCGACGCCGCCGACGCGGAGCACGCCCGACGCCCGACCGCCGTCGACGTGCGTGTGCACGCCGCTCAGGGTGTCGAGCAGGGTCGACTTGCCCGAACCGGTCGGGCCGGCGAGCACGGCGAGGGTGCCGGGCTCGAGCCGCAGTTCGGGCACGGCGAGCGACCAGTGGTCCGCGCGCTCGCGGTCGTCGCCCTCGCCGTGGCCGAGCACGGCGCCGGTCACCTCGACGGGGCGGGCGCAGTCGCCCTCGACGCGATGGGTCGCGGCGAAGCCGCGCACCTCCATCGCGGCGGCGATCGCGATCGAGCGTTCGATCGTGTGCTCGAGAACGGGCACGATGAGCGCGCCGGCGCCGCGTTCGCCGCGGAGCCGTCGGGCGAGCCGAACCCGGCGCACGGCGTCGGCGAGCGCGGGGAACGTCGACCACGCGATGACGAGCGCGCGAGCCGATCCGGCGAGGGGACCTCCGCGAGCTGCCCGCGCGAACACCCGCGAGACGTCGACGCACCCGTTGACGACGCCGAACGCGAGAATCACGAGCGCGATCGGCAGGGCACTCACGAACGCGGCCCACAGCCCGCCCGTCGTGATCGGTCCGAACATCGCGACATGCTCGAACGGGGGAGCGAGCCGCACGACCGGCAGGTCGACCAGCACGACGCCGGGCCCGCCGGCGCCCGCGAACAGCACGCGGTACACGACCCGGGTCGCGGCGAACACCGCCGCGAGCACGAGCGCAAGGCGGAGCGGAGCTGGTCGGAACCGGAACATCGGGGTCAGTGCATCAGGTCGCTGGTGCGCGGTCAAGGGCTGGCTGGCATCGTGGTCTCGATACGCGTCGGCGCCGCCCGGCCAGCGGAGGCACGGGCCGCCTACTCGGCGGGCGAGGCCGGCTGGTCGTTGAGCGTGAAGAGCAGCTCGACCGCGTCGCCCGGCGCCAGCTCGAGCGTCGGCAGGCCCTCCTGCGCGTAACCCCATTCGCCGCCGCCGCTGCGCTGCCAGAGCGACCAGTACGCGAACGCCGCGGGCATCGAGGCGCAGGTCTCGTGATACTCGGTGCCGTCGGCGGCCGTGATGAGCGTGTCCTCCGCGGGCTCGCCGTTCACGCGGCAGACGACCTGGTCGCCCCATTCGACGGTGCCCTCGGTCGCGACGCCGGCCTCGTCGAGCGCGTCGGCGGCGAGAATCGGCTCGTCGGTGTCGACGCACGCGGCGACGTCGATCGGTTCGCTCAGCTCGAGGTCGGCCGAGTCGACGATGACGGCGACGCCCGTGCACTCCTCGAGCACGGTCGCGGCGTCGGCGGTGGCTTCCGCCGTGGCGGCAGCGGTGGGCTCGGCGCCCTCGCCGGTGGAGCCGGACGGCGAGGAACAGGCGGCCAGGGCGAGCACGAGCAGGGGCAGGGCCGCGAGCACGGGCCGAAGTCGAGTCATCCTTCGAGCGTATTCGGCGCAGTCGTGCTGTGACGCCGCGTGACCTGCGGTGGGCTTCTTCCGTGATCTGTCGATATCGGCGCGGCCCGTTCGACGTCCAGAATGAAGGCGGATGCTTCGCCGCCACCTGAATCGGAAGGACAGGCCAATGCGCCCCATCATCGTGACCGAGTTCATCAGCCTCGACGGCGTCGTCGACTCGCCCGGCGGCGGCGACCACCCTCGCGCCGGCTGGACCTTCAAGGAGGTGCCGTTCGTCGAGGAGGCGTACGAGCTCAAGGGCACCGAGCAACTCGAAGCCGGAGCCCTGCTGCTCGGCCGGGTGAGCTACCAGGAGTTCGCGCCCGTGTGGCCGTCGATGGAGGACGACTTCGCCGAGTACAACGCGATGCCGAAGTACGTCGTGTCGACGACGCTCGACGAGGCCGACCTCGTACCCGAGTGGCACGAGACGAACCTGCTGCGCTCGCTCGACGACGTCGCCCGCCTGAAGGAGGGCGATGGCGCGCCGATCATCGTGCACGGCTCGGCGACCCTCGCGCAGGGGCTCGCCGCCGCCGGGCTGGTCGACCGGTACCACCTGCTGGTGTTCCCGGTGCTGCTCGGCAGCGGCAAGCGCCTGTTCGGCGACGACCCGGGCCTCACGACGAAGCTCGAGCTCACCGAGCACGCGGCCTACTCGAACGGCATCGTCAAGGCCGTCTACGACGTCGTGCGCTGATCGCTACGCGGCAAGCGCCGCGCGCAGCCCGTCGACGAGCGAGGTCGTCGGCCGGCCGATGAGGCGGGCGAGCGCGTCGTTCGGCACGTCGAGCACGCCGCGGCGGATTCCGTCGTCGATGCCCGCGACGAACCCCGCGGTGCCCGCGTCGAGTCCGGCCGACTCGAGCGCGGCCACGTGCTCCTCGGTCGTGAGCTGCTGGTACCGCACCTCGCGACCGAGCACCTCGGACGCCGCGGCGGCGAGCTCGTCGTAGCTCCACGCCGTCTCGCCGGCGAGCTCGAGCACCTGGCCGACGTGGTCGTCGCTCGTCAGCAGCACGGCGAGGCCCTCGGCGAGGTCGGCGCGGGTCGCGCTCGCGACCTTCCCGTCGGCCACGGAAGCGGCGATGACACTCGTGTCGGCCGCGCGCGAGACATCCGCCGCGTAGTTCTCGGTGTACCAGTTGTCGCGGGCGATGACCGCGGGGATGCCCGAGGCGGCGATCGCCTCCTCGGTGGCGCGGTGCTCGGGCGCGAGCACGAAGTCGGCGGTCGCGGCCTGCGGTGCGCTCGTGTAGACGAGCTTCGCGACGCCCGCGGCCTTGGCCGCGTCGATCACGTTCTGGTGCTGGGCGGCGCGCTCGCCGAACTCCGAACCGGAGACGAGCAGCACCCGGTCGACGCCGTCGAGCGCCGCCGCGATCGAGGCGGGCTCCGAGTAGTCGAGGCGAGCGGTGTGCACGCCGCGCTCGGCGAGGTCGGCGAGCTTCGCCGTGTCGCGGGCGGTCGCGACGATGTCGGCGGGGGCGACGCCGCGGTCGAGCAGCGCGTCGACGACGAGGCGGCCGAGCTGGCCCGAGGCGGCGGTGACGAGGATGGTCATGAGGGTCGGTTCCTTTCGAGAAGCGTCACCGGCTGCAACCGGATGCCTCGGCTGAACCTTCCCCCGAATCTGTACCCACTTTGAAGTAAGGTACCCACATGACGGTAAGTCTTGCGGAGATCCGGGAGCAGTCCGGCGAAGTCTTCACCGACGGCTGCCCGACACGGGTCGTGCTCGACCACATCATGAGCAAGTGGGGAGTGCTCGTGCTGCTCGCGCTGACCGACGGCACGCATCGCTGGGGCGAGCTGCGTCGCGAGGTCGAAGGCATCAGCGAGAAGATGCTCGCCTCGACGCTGCGCACCCTCGAGGCCGACGGGCTCGTCGCCCGCACCTCGTATCCCGAGGTGCCGCCTCGCGTCGAGTACTCGCTGACGCCGCTCGGCGACGACCTCATGGAGCACATGCTGCCCCTCGTGGGGTGGGTCGCTCGCGAGGCCGACGGCATCGTGGGTCGAACGGCCTGAGTCGGTCGAGGAGCGCCGACGAAGAGGACCCGCCTCGAACCCCGGACGGCCGAGGACCCGAGCTGCGCCCGCCGCACCTCAGCCCGCCAGCGGAGCGACCTCCGCCCCGAGCGGCGCCGCGAAGAACGCGAGCTCGTGCACGGCCGAAGCCCGGAACGCCCGCAGCATGCGCTCGCGCACCCCGGGTGTCTCGCGCGACGCCGAGGCGGTCACGATCGCGACCGCCTCGCGGGTCGCCTCGGCGAACGCGGGGTCGCCGTACGTCGCGAGCCATGAGGCATACGGATGCTCCGGGGCGAGCGCCTGCTCCCCGAACTCGCCGGCCGCGAGCCGGGCGCCGAGGTCGGTGTAGAGCCAGAAGCAGGGAAGCAGGGCCGCGACGAGCACGGCGTAGTCGCCGCGCGCCGCCGTCGCGAGCAGGTGGTCGAGGTACGCGGTCGTGGCGGGCCCGGGGCGGGTCGCGTCGGTCGCGGCGCCGGTGCCCAGCCAGCGCTCGTGCAGTTCGAGCTCCCCGACGATCGAGCCGTGCGACGACGTCGCCCAGAAGGCTTGCGCAGCGGCATCCGGGGCGAGGGCCGCCGCCGTCGCGAGTGCGCGTGCGTAGTCGCGCAGGTAGAGCGCGTCCTGCGCGAGGTACTCGCGGAACGGCTCGACCGGCAGCGTGCCGTCGGCGAGCCCGCGGATGAACGGCAGCTCGTCGATCGCACGACGCACGTCGGAGATGCCCTCCCACCATTCGGCCTCGACCTCGGTCGGCGTCGGTGCGGTGCGCGTGCCGCCGCGCGACCAGAGCCCCGCGAAGTGGCTGATCGGCCCGTGGCCGTCGCCGACCTCGAGTGCGTCGCCGTGCCGCAGCGACTCGCGCAGCCAGCGCCGGGCCTCGGCGATCGCGGAGGGCCAATCGCCGAGCTCGGCGGCGAGTGCGGCGATCGCCGACGAGAGCGAGCATCCGGTGCCGTGCGTCGAACTCGTGGCGATGCGCTCGCCGCCGAACTCGACGATCGTCGCGGAGGCGGCGTCGACGAGCGCGTCGGGGGCGAGGTCGCCCGCGAGGTGTCCGCCCTTCGCGAGCACGCGGATCCCGTACTCGGCCGAGACGCCCTCTGCCTGGGCGATCGCCGCGGCCCAGGTCGTCGCGACTTCGCGCCGGGCGAGCACGGCGAGCTCGTCGAGGTTCGGGGTGACGAGGTCGGCGAGGGGCAGCAGCTCGCGCATCGCGGCCTCGGCGTCGGCGTCGAGCAGCCGGTCGCCGCTCGTCGCGACCATCACCGGGTCGAGCACGACGACCGGCGGGCGGGTGCGCCCGAGCCAGGCGACGACCGTGCGGATGACCTCGGCGTTCGCGAGCATGCCGAGCTTCACCGCGTCGATGACGATGTCGTCGGCGATCGCGTCGAGCTGCGCGGCGAGGAAGCTCGCGGGCGGCACGTGCACCCCGCGGACGCCGCGCGTGTTCTGCGCGGTGAGGGCGGTGATCGCGGCCATGCCGTAGCCGCCGACGGCGGCGATCGACTTGAGATCGGCCTGGATGCCGGCACCGCCCGAGGGATCGCTTCCGGCGATGCTGAGCACGCGTGCGGTCATCGCGCCGACGCCCATCCGAGCACGAATTCGCGCGCCGCGGCCCGCGGGTCGTCGGCCGCGCACAGCGCCGAGACGACGGCGACACCGGCCGCGCCCGCCTCGCGAAGCGGCACGACGTCGGCGAGGCCGACGCCGCCGATCGCCACGCACGGCAGTTCGGTCGCCGCGGCGACCCGGGCGAAGCCGTCGACGCCGAGCGCCGGCGGATGGTCGGGCTTCGTCGACGTCGGCCGGATCACCCCGACCCCGAGGTAGTCGACGGTGCCGCGCGGCAGCCGGTCGACCGCGTCGAGGTGGGCGGCGCCGTTCGCGGTGAGCCCCACGATCGCCTCGGCGCCGAGCCGTTCGCGGGCGACCACGACCGTCGCGTCGCCCTGCCCGAGATGCACGCCGTCGACCGGCAGGCCGCTCGCGCGTGCGGCCAGTGCGACGTCGAGCCGGTCGTTGACGAGCAGGGCGGCGCGCCCGTCGATCGCGGCGGCGAGCGCCTCGAGCTGGGCGAGCAGCGAGGACGCCTCGGCGCCCTTGTCTCGCAGTTGCACGACCCGCACGCCGCCGGCCACGGCCTCGGAGACCACCTCGACGATGCCGCGCGCGCCGCAGAGCGCCGGATCGGTGACGAGGTAGAGCGAGAGGTCGAGTGCCGTGCGGGCGCTCACGCCCCGACCTCGGCGATCTCGGCGAGCGATTCGTCGACGTCGACGTCGACGTCGAGGCCGGCGCCCCGCCCCGCATCGAGAACGACCCGCGCCCGCGCCCCCAGCTCGGCCGCATCGACCGCCGCGAGCGCGTCGAGGAAGCGGGGTCCGAACGACCCCGGCCCGGCGGCGCCGTCAGCGGCGAGCTCGGCCGCCACCGTGTAGACGAGGTTCGCTGCGACGGTGGCCTCGAAGGCGTCGTCGCCGACGGCGAGGAAGGCGGCGGTCACCGCGCCGAGGGCGCAGCCGCCGCCCGTGATGCGCGTGAGCAGGGCGTCGCCGTTCGCGAGTCGCACGGTGCGCCGGTCGTCGGTGATCAGGTCGACCGGGCCCGACACCGCGACGACCGAGCCGAACCGGCCTGCGAGTCGCGCGGCGGCGTCGGTCGCGGCATCCGTCGTATCGGCGGCGTCGACGCCGCGCCCGCCCGCGCCGTCACCCGCAAGGGCGAGGATCTCGCTCGCGTTGCCGCGGATCGCCGTCGGCCGGAACTCCGTGAGCTCGTGCGCGAGCGCCGTGCGCACGGGCAGGGCGCCGATCGCGACCGGGTCGAGCACCCACGGCGTGCCCGCGTCGCGGGCGGCGGCGACGGCCTCGCGGGCGGCATCGCGCTGCTCGGGCGTCGGAGTGCCGAGGTTCACGAGCAGGCCGCCTGCGATGCTCGCGAACATGCCGGCCTCGCCCGTGATGTCGACCATCGCGGGGGCGGCGCCGAGCGCGAGCAGCGCGTTGGCGGTGAAGTTCGTCACGACGCTGTTCGTGATGCAGTGCGTGAGCGGGGCGGTCTCGCGGAGCCGGTCGAGCAGCGCCGCCGCGGCGAGCGCCACCTCCTCCGAGGCATCCGCGTCGTGCTGGGCAGGGTCGTTCAGGCGTGCGCTCATCGGCGACATCCCTTCGCTAGTCCGAACTAGATCAGGTTCGACGGGTGTGATCTCAGCCGCTCGTGCTCGCGCCTCGGCGCGGGCGGGGCGGCACCCCGTGTCACTGCGAGCGAGCCTAGCGCAGCGGTCGAGTGCGAGTCGGCATCGCAGTTCCGGGGAGCCCGTCGCCCGACCTGCGGTACTCCGCGTGACGACCTGGGGCTCGCATTCTGATCGGGCTCCGTTCACGTTCGGGGCCGCCATGCGCCGGAAGCGCGGGCCGCGCCTCAGCCCAGCGACCCCACGAACTCCCGCACCCGCGCCGCCATCGCCTCGGGCACCTCGGCGACGGTGAAGTGCCCGCCCTCTGGCAGCCGGTCGAAGACGCGCAGGTCGAGGTAGTGCCGTCGCGCGAGCGTCTCGGGGTAGTCGGCCTCGTGCCGCTGGATGAAGACGGCCGCCGGCACCCCGGTCGGCGGAATCGGGTCGGGCTGATCGGCGCCCTCGTAGTACGGACGGAACGACGACGCGATCGAGCGGGTGACCCAGTAGATCATCGCCTCGGTGAGGATGCGGTCGCGCGAGATGCGGCGCTCGACGGCGCTGGGGTCGCCGGGCGGGGTGTCGCTCCACTCGACGAGCTTCTCGGCGATCCAGGCGAGCAGGCCGGCGGGGGAGTCGTCGAGGGCGACCGCGAGGGTGTCGGGACGCGTCGCCTGCACGTGCCCGTAGGCGCCGTCGGTGCCGTGGCGCTCGGCGAGCGCCGCGAAGAACGCGCGCTCGGCCGGTTCGGTGAGCGCCTCCCGTTCGTCACCGGTCGGGAAGTGCGCGTGCGTCGCGACGATCGCGACGACGTGCTCGGGATGGCTCGCGGCGATGAGGTCGCTCACGTTGGCCGTGACGTCCTCGCCGTAGGTGACGTAGCGCTCGTAGCCGAGCACGTCGGTCATGAGCGAGTGCATCGTCTCGGCGAGGCGCCGCTCGGTCATCGGGCCGTCGGCGTACGGCGATGAGAAGGCGAACCCCGGCAGGCTCGGCACGACGACGTGGAAGTCGGGCAGCAGGTCGGCGAAGTCGAGCTGCAGCGCGAAGGTGTGCGGCCAGCCGTGCATCACGAGCAGCACGGGTGCGTCGGTGCGCTCGGATCGCCGGTGCACGAAGTGCACGTCGGCGTCGCCGACCCGGGCGACGAACTGCGGATGCCGGTTGAGCCACGCCTCGCGCGCTCGCCAGTCCCATGCCGCCCAGGTGTCGATGAGCTGCCGCAGGTAGTCGTGGTTCATGCCCGCCGGCGGCCGTCGCGGCGAGTCGCCCCGGAGCCGGGTGCGGGCGAGGCGTGCCCGCAGGTCGCCGAGCACTTCATCGTCGACGTGGATCTCGAACGGTTGCACCTGGCCCATGGGCCGACGGTACGGCGACCCACCGACGGAGTCGCCCGTGTCCCCCGAAATACCGGCTGCGCCGACCCTGCGCTTGTCGCTAGTTTGGGGGGCATGGTCGGCCTTCCGGGGCCGCGGGCGCCCACGGGGTTGTGGGCGACCGCCCATCGGAGGGCTCGATCGCTGTGTCGAAACGCAGGTTCTGTCGTAACGAGAGAAGAGGGCACGACGATGAGATCCGAACAACGACCCCCGAATGCGCGGCGCCGCGCACTCGCCGCCGCCGGCGCCCTGCTGCTCGGCGCCTCACTGATGACCGCCACCGCGGCGGTCGCCGAAGACGACCCCAGGGTCGACCTGCCCGCCGGCTACCTCGACGCCGAGGTCGCGACGAGCAACATCGACCTTTTGTCGAGCACGCCACGGGTCGACCCGTTCAACGCCCCGCCCGGCGACTTCGGGTTCGTCAACTCCGACCTCGCCTTCTCGGGCGACAACGCCATCGTGGGCAACTTCAACGGCTTCCAGGTCTACGACGTGTCCGACCCGGCCGAGCCGACGCTGCGCTCGTCGTTCGTCTGCCCGGGCGGCCAGGGCGACGTCTCGGTGTACGGCGACCTGCTGTTCATGTCGGTCGAGGAGACGCGCGGCCGCATCGACTGCGGCACCCAGGGGGCGCCGGGCTCGGTGAACCCCGAGCGGTTCCGCGGCGTGCGCATCTTCGACATCAGCGACATCGACAACCCGGTGCAGCTGCCCGGCGTGCAGACCTGCCGCGGTTCGCACACGCACACGCTCGTCAGCGACCCGAACGACGCCGAGAACGTCTACATCTACAACTCGGGCACCTCGGGCGTGCGTTCGCCGCTCGAGCTCGCGGGCTGCGAGAACGCGCCGGCTTCGACCGAGCCGGTCACGACGGGCAACCCGACGCAGTGGCGCATCGACGTCATCAAGGTGCCGCTCGCCGCGCCTGAGACGGCGGCGATCGTGAACCAGCCGCGCATCTTCGCCGACCCCGAGACGGGCGCGTTCAACGGACTGCAGAACGGACCGACGCAGCCGCTGCACCCGTCGGGCACCCGGTACTCGCCGAACCCCAACACGAACACGTGCCACGACATCACCGCCTACCCCGAGATCGGGCTCGCGGCCGGCGCGTGCCAGGGCAACGGCATCCTGCTCGACATCTCCGACCCGGCCGACCCGGTGCGGATCGATGCGGTCGCCGACCCGAACTTCTCGTACTGGCACTCGGCGACGTTCAACAACGACGGCACGAAGGTCATCTTCACCGATGAGTGGGGCGGCGGCACGGCGGCACGGTGCCGGTCGACCGACCAGCCCGAGTGGGGCGCCGACGCGCTCTTCGACATCGTCGACGGCAAGCTGCAGTTCGCGAGCTACTACAAGCTGCCGGTGCCGCAGACCACGCAGGAGAACTGCGTCGCGCACAACGGTTCGCTCATCCCGGTGCCGGGGCGCGACATCATGGTGCAGGCGTGGTACCAGGGCGGCCTGTCGGTGATCGACTTCACCGACACCGCGAACCCGAAGGAGATCGCCTTCCTCGACCGCGGTCCGATCAACACGCCGAGCACGACCGGCCTGAACCTCGGCGGCTACTGGTCGACGTACTGGTACAACGGCAACGTGCTCGGCAGCGAGATCGCGCGCGGGTTCGACACGATGGCGCTCACCGCGAGCGACGACCTGTCGGCGAACGAGATCGAGGCCGCCGGCGAGGTGCGCTTCGACGAGTTCAACGCGCAGCTGCAGACGGGCGCCGTGCACGCGCCGAGCTTCGCCGTCGCCGGCGCGTACGTCGATCAGGCCGAGCGCGACGGCAGCCTGAGCGGCGAGGCGCTCGCCGAGGTGCGTGAGCACCTCGCCGAGGCGGAGCAGCTCGCCGACGGCTCGGCGGCCGACCGCGCGGTCGTCGCGCAGCTCGTCAACGCCGCGCGCAAGTCCGGCCTCGCGGCCGACTCCGACGTGGTGCAGGCGCTCACGGCACTGACGGCGACATTCCGATGAGTCGGTGTGGGGAGGCCGCGCCTCCCCACCCACGACGGGGCCCGGCGGTCGACGACCGCCGGGCCCCGTCTCGTCGGTGCCGCCCGTGCCTCAGCCGGTGCGCTCGGCGAGCATCTGCTGCATGCGGGCGATCTCGATGCCCTGGTCCGATTCGACGTGACGGGCGAACTGGTCGGTCGCCGACTCCTGGCCGCCGCCGTCGGCGTAGAGGTCGTCGACCATCTGCACTGCGCCCTCGTGGTGCTGGATCATGTACTCGAGGAACAGCAGGTCGAACTCCTCGCCCGTCGCCGCCTCGAGCTCGGCGAACTGGTCGTCGCTCAGCATGCCGGGCATCGACTCGGCGTCGTGCGCCTCGTGGCCGCTGCCGTCGCCGTTGACGGGCACCGATCGCTCCTGCAGCCACGTCGTGATCTGGGTCTTCTCGTCCTGCTGACTCACCGACATGCGTTCGGCGAGCAGGCGGATGTCGCGGTCGTCGGTGCGATCGTCGACGAGATCGGTCATCTCGATCGCCTGCTGGTGGTGGCGGATCATCGCGAGCATGAACGCCGAGTCGACCTCGGAGAACTCGGGCGACCCGAGGTTCGCCGCCTCGTCGGGGGAGAGCGTGCGGTTCGATTCGCCGGGCGCACCGAGCTGCACGACCGGGCTGGTCGGCTCGGGGGAGTCGGGCCCGGTCGGCGTGCAGGCGGTGAGCGCGACCGCGAGCAGGAGCGGCGAGGCCGCCAGGAGGGCTGTGCGTGCGCTGTAGGGGCGCCGTGTCGTCATCCGCATACCTCGTCTTCGTCGATGGGCAGTGCACTCGCAGGATCGTCCCGCGGCAGTGCGCACGATGTCTCCATCTAACCCCGAGTCGTGTCGACGCGGGAACCGAGCGGTCGATGCGGGTGGCGGGCACGCGGGCGAAGCGCTCCGTGCGCCTACGGCCGGCCGGGAGGTGCGATCGAGCCGCGTTCGACGAGGTGCTGGTCGAGCACCTTCGTCACGGGCGGCGCGCCGTCGCCGCCGATGCGGCGGATGAGCAGCCGCGCGGCCTCCGCGCCGATCTCGTGGATGGGCTGCGCCATGACCGTCACGCCCGGGGTCGTGAGCTCGGTCCAGTCGGCATCATCGAACGCCACGAGCGAGAGCTCGTCGGGGATCGACACGCCGAGGCGTCGTGCGGCCCGGAACGCCGCGAGCGCGACGAGGCTGTCGGAGGCGATGATCGCGGTCGCGGGTTCTGCCGAGCCGAGGATGCGCTGCACGAGCACCTCGACGCCGTCGCGGCGGGCGTTGAGGTGCACGTACCGATCGGCGTTCGGTACGCCCGCCTCGGCGAGCGTCGCCGTGAAACCGTCGACGCGTTCGGCGACCGAGGTCGACGCGAGGGTGTCGCCCAGCCGATAGTCGCCGTCGTGCGCGATCGTGGAGATGAACGCGATGCGGCGGTGTCCCGCGTCGAGCAGCAGGCGCGTCAGCCGGCGGGCGCCGGTGCGGTTGGCGGCGATCACCGTGTCGACCTCGAGTTCCGGCACGGCGCGGTCGAAGAGCACGAGCGGCCGGCCCGACTCGACGACGGGGCGGAGGTTGGTCGGATCGATCGACGATGCCGGTGCGACGAGCAGGCCGTCGACGCGCTTTGCCAGCTGCACGCCGATGGCCTTCGCCTCGGCGGCGGCCTCCTCGTCGGAGTTCGAGAGGATGAGGTCGAACCCGGCCGCGACGGCGACGTCGGCGGCGCCGCGGGTGGCCTGCGCGAAGAACGGGTTCTCGATGTCGCCGACGACGATGCCGAGCGTGTGCGACCGACCCGTGCTCATGGTGCGGGCGAGGGCGTTCGGCCGGTAGCCGAGCTCTTCGGCGGCGCGTTGCACGCGATCGCGGACCGCGTCGCTCACGGCCCCGTAGTCGCCGAGCGCGCGCGCGGCGGTCGCCTTCGAGACCTTCGCGGCGGCGGCCACGTCGCTGACCGTCACCTCGCGGCGACCGTTGCCCGGCTCGCTCATGTCACCTCCGTTGGAATGGGCGTCTCCTGAAACTACTGGTTGACGTGCGGCAGATGCGCGGGTACTCTCCGAGGAAACGAATTGAGACCGGTCTCACTCTACGAGACTGAGACCGGTCTCAACAAGTTCCGGCCGACACCTCGGCCCGTGAGACGCCCACACGCACCATACGAATCCCACGCACCCATCACCCCACGCACCACCGCAGTTCAGAGAGGAACCACCCCCATGAGCATCCGCTCCACCATCCGTCGCGCAGCGCTCACCGCCGCGGCCCTCACCGCGGCCGTCGCCCTCGCCGCCTGCTCCTCCGGCGGCGGCAGCACGTCGACCGAAGACGCCGACGACAACCCCTACGGCCTCATCACCCCGGGCCAGATCCGCGTCGCGAGCCTCGGCGACGCGAAGCCGTACACCTTCACCGACGAGTCGGGCGAGTTCACCGGCTTCGACGTCGAGCTCTTCACGGACGTCGCGGACCGCATCGGCATCGACGACGTCGTGTTCACCGGCCAGGATTTCTCGGGCCTGCTCGCCGCCGTCGCGAACGGCCAGTTCGACGTCGGCGTCGCCGCGATCGGCATCACCGACGAGCGCAAGCAGACCGTCGACTTCTCCGACGGGTACCTCGCCGGGTACCTGACCGTGATGACTCCGATTCGGGCATCACCGATGAAGACAGCCTCGCCGGCAAGCGACTCGGCGTCGTGCAGGGCACCCTGCAGGAGGCGTACGCCGTGAAGCACTTCACCGACACCGAGCTCGTGCGCTTCCCCGACAACAACGCGGCGATCTCGGCCGTGAACAGCGGCTCGATCGACGCCCACTTCCTCGACTACGAGGCGGCCAAGGAGTACGCCGAGCAGTACGGCCTCGTGAACGCGATCGACATCCCGTCGTTCGACGCACCGGCCGGCTTCGCCATCGCGAAGGGCAAGCCCGAGTTCCAGGCCGCGCTCAACGAGGCCCTGCACGCCGCGATGGAGGACGGCACCTGGAAGGAGCTCTACGAGAAGTGGTTCCCGGGCTCGCCGATGCCCGACCAGTACCTGCCGTCGGCCGAGCAGACCGAGGCACCGGCCGAGTAGGCCGCAGCGTGCGGGTCGGATGTCGCGTCGGCATCGACCCCGCGGCATCCGACCCGTACGCCCCTTCGACAGAGAGAGCACCTCATGGACTGGCTCGACAACCTCATCAAGACCTTCCTCGACTTCGATGCAATGTGGCAGGTCATGCCACAGTTGCTGGGCATCGGCCTCGTGAACACCCTCGTGATCTCGATCTGGGCGACCGTCATCGGCGTCGTGCTCGGCATGGTCATCGCGATCATGGGCATCTCGCCGTCGCGCTGGCTGCGAGTGCCGGCGCGCATCTACACCGACATCTTCCGCGGCCTTCCCGCGATCCTCACCATCCTCCTGATCGGCCAGGGCTTCGCCCGCTTCAGCCAGCAGGTCTTCGGCCCCTCGCCGTACCCGCTCGGCATCCTCGCGCTGAGCCTCATCGCCTCGGCGTACATCGGCGAGATCTTCCGCGCCGGCATCCAATCGGTCGACCGCGGCCAGCTCGAGGCGTGCCGCGCGCTCGGCATGAGCTACGGCAAGGCGATGCGCCTCGTGGTCGTGCCGCAGGGCGTGCGACGGGTGCTGCCCGCGCTCGTCAACCAGTTCATCGCGATCGTGAAGGACTCGAGCCTCGTGTACTTCCTCGGCCTCCTCGTCTCCGAGCGCGAGCTGTTCCGCGTCGGGCAGGACGCCGCGGTGCTCACCGGCAATCTCTCGCCGCTCGTCATGGCGGGGTTGTTCTACCTCATCATCACCGTGCCGCTGACGCACCTCGTGAACTACTTCGACAACCGGTTCCGCACCGGTCGCCGCAAGGCGGCGCCGCCGAAGTCGGGCCTCGACGAGGTCGAGGAGCAGAACCCCACGCCGACCCTCACCTACGGGGAGAACTCATGACCTACACGTCACCCGTGCCCGTCGCCGACGGCCACTTCTACGAAGGCTCGAGTCTCGAGCTTCAGGGCCTCAGCATGGCCTACGGCGACATCGAGGTGCTCAAGGACGTCTCGATCAGCGTGCCGCCCGGGACCACGACTTGCATCATCGGCCCCTCGGGTTCGGGCAAGTCGACCCTGCTGCGCGGGGTGAACCGGTTGCACGAGCCGAAGTCGGGCGAGGTGCTGCTCGCCGGCGAGAGCGTGCTCACCCAGAAGCCCGACTCGGTGCGTCGGCGCATCGGGCTCGTGTTCCAGCACTTCAACCTCTTCCCCGACCACACCGCGCTCGAGAACGTCGCACTCGCACTGCGCAACGTGAAGGGCTTCTCGAAGGCCGAGTCGCGACGCGTCGCCCGCGAGCGCCTCACCGAGGTCGGGCTCGCCGAGCGTGCCGACCACCGTCCGCGCGACCTCTCGGGCGGACAGCAGCAGCGCGTCGCGATCGCCCGCGCGCTCGCGATGGAACCCGAGGTCATGCTCTTCGACGAGGCGACGAGCGCGCTCGATCCCGAGCTCGTGAAGGGCGTGCTGAACCTGATGGCGAGCCTCGCGCAGCGCGGCATGACGATGCTCGTCGTCACCCACGAGATGGGCTTCGCCCGCAAGGTCGCCGACCAGGTCGTGTTCATGGACGAGGGCCGCGTCGTCGAGTCGGGAAAGCCCGCCGACCTCTTCGACCGCCCGCAGAGTGCCCGGCTCCAGCGCTTCCTCTCGGAGGTGCTGTGATGGCATCGGTCCCCGAGCGCGTCGAGGGGGATGCCTCGGCGTCCGCGCCGATCCGCGCCGCCGTCGTCGGCTTCGGGGTATCGGGCCGCGTGTTCCACGCGCCGTTCCTCGCCGCCGACCCCGCATACTCGCTCGACGCGATCGTCACGGGCGACCCAGCTCGGACCGCCGAGGCGGCTGCGTTGCACCCCGGGGCATCCGTGCTCGCCAGCGTCGACGAGCTGTTCGCGCGCGCGGGCGAACTCGACCTCGTCGTGCTCGGCTCGCCGCCCGGTACGCATGCGGCGCTCGCCACGCGAGCGTTCGACGCGGGACTCGATGTCGTGGTCGACAAGCCGTTCACGGTGACGGCGGCCGAGGGTCGCGAGCTGATCGCGCAGGCGGCCCGCCTCGGCCGCCGGTTGACCGTGTTCCAGAACCGGCGCTGGGACGGCGACTTCCTCACCGTGCGGCGCCTCGTCGCGCAGGCCGCGCTGGGGGAGGTGCGACGGTTCGAGTCGCGCTTCGAGTGGTGGAAGCCGGAGCCCCGCGCGTCGTGGAAGACGGAGGCGACCGTCGCCGACGGCGGCGGCATCCTCTACGACCTCGGCACCCACCTCATCGACCAGGCGATCACCCTGTTCGGACCGGTCGACGACGTGCGCGCCGAGCTCGCAGTGCGGAGGCACGGCGGCCTCGCCGACGACGACGCGTTCGTCGCGCTGCGGCACGAGTCGGGCACGATCTCGCATCTCTGGATGAACTCGATGGCTCCACAGTTCGGGCCGCGGTTCCATGTGCTCGGTTCGCGGGCGGGCTACACGACCCACGGGCTCGACGGTCAGGAGGCGGCGCTCGCCGCAGGCGTGTCGCCCGCCGACCCCGGGTTCGGCGCGACGCCGCCCGATCGCTGGGGCGCCTTCGGCATCGAAGGCGGGCTCGAGCCGCTGCCGACCGAACGTGGCGACTACGGCGCGTTCTACCGCGACCTCGCCGTCGCGATCAGCTCCGGCGGGCCGGTGCCCGTCGACCCGGTCGACGCGGTCGGCGTGCTCGACCTGATCGAGCGCATCCATGCCGAGACGCCGCTTGCCTGAGCGCTCGCGGCACCGGGCTCCCGCTCGCCGAGCCCGTCGAGCGCGACCGACTTCCCTGAACGACGCAACACGAAGGAACATCCCATGACCAACCAGCAGGCCACCCACGTCGCCGTCATCGGCGGAGGCATCCTCGGAGTGTCGACCGCCGCCCACCTCGCGCGCGGCGGCGCACAGGTGACCCTCGTCACCGCCGGCGCGCTCGCCGACGGCGCCTCCGGTCGCTCGATCGCGTGGCTGAACTCGTCGGGCGACCGTTCGGCCCCGTACCACTACCTGCGCCTGCTCGGCCTCGACCGCTACCGCACCCGGCTCGCGCGCCACCCCGAGAGCCGCCACTACCTGCGGTTCGACGGCGCCCTGAAGTGGGCGGCGCCCGACGAGAGCCTCCGCCAGACCTTCGATTACGAGCGCGCGGGTGGGTACGACGCGATCTGGCTCGACCGGGCGGGGGTCGCCGAGCTCGCGCCCGACGTGAACGCCGACGCCGTCGCCGCCGAGGGGGCGATCTTCAACCCGGGTGAGGGCTGGGTGAACCTGCCCGACCTCATCGCGGCGCTCGCCGCCGAGGCGGTGGCCGCGGGAACCCGCATCGTGGAGAAGGCCGGGCACGCGCGGGTCGACGTGACCGACGGCGTCGCGACGGGCGTGGTGCTCGGCGACGGAACCGTCCTACCAGCCGACCACGTCGTGCTCGCGACGGGCGGTGACGTCCCGGCCCAGCTCGGGGCGCTCGGCGTCTCGGTACCGGATGCCACGCCGTCGGCCTTCGTGCTCTTCACCGGCCCGGTCGACGTCGAGGTGAAGACGGTGCTCAACACTCCGCGCGTCGCGATCCGCCCGACGCCCGACGGGCGCCTCGTGCTCGATGCCGACTGGGCCGAGAAGTCGGTCGTCGTCGGTGACGACGGCGCGATCACCGTGCCCGAGGAGTCGGTGCAGGGACTCCTCGACGAGGCCTCGAAGGTGCTCGCCGGCAACCCGAAGCTGACCGCGCACCGCGTCGGCGCGGGCCTCAAGCCGATTCCCGGCGACGGCGACCCGGTCGTCGGCGCCGTGCCGACCATCGACCGCCTGCACGTCGTGTTCACGCACTCCGGCGCGACGCTCGGCCTTATCCTCGGCGAGCTCGTCGCCGAGGAGGTGCTCACCGGTGCGCCGTCGCCCGTTCTGCGAGCGTTCGGCCTCGACCGCTTCACCGACGGGGCCGACCTCGGCGAGGTGGGCATCGGCGCCTGGGCTCCCGTGCCGCAGCGCTGAGCGTCATTCCGGTGGTCGAGCGCGACGGCCCCGGTGGACGAGCGCGACGGCCGCTGGACGAGTAGCGACGAAGGAACGTATCGAGACCTCGAGTGGGTCTCGAAACGCTTCGCTCCTCGCCCCACCGGACGCTCGCTTCTCCGACTCGACCACCGCTCGCTACTCGACGACCACCGCGGCGGTCGCGCTTCGTTCGCGGACGTGTCGCGGCGCACTGCAGCGTGTACTCGTACAGCAGTTCCGCAAGAGCAGCCGGGCGTGGTGGCGCCGCGGAGCGGAGTCCATTCTGAACTCGTGTGGATTTGTGGATTTGTGGCCTGGGTTCGTGTGGATTTGTGGATTTGTGGCTTGGGTCCCCGCGCGGACACCGATCCCCGGACGGTCGGCGGCCCTGGAGCGGGTCTCGCCACGTCTGTATCGGCGACGTTTCGGAGCAGGGACCATTCGCCTCGGAGCTGAGACCATTGCGCGGGCGACCCTCATGTGGTCGTGTGGTGGCCCGGGGTGTGGTCAAGTGGTCGTGGGGTCGCTTTGCCCCGGTCGACCTCGGGCTGCGGGGTTGGTACCGGCTGCCGGGTAGGCGCCGGCTGCGGAAGCACCGTCGACCGCCGGGGTGGGGCCGGCCGCCGGGGGTGCGCCTGCCGCGGCGATCGCGGCGAGCGAGCGGGCGAGGGCCGGCTTCGGGTCGAGGGCGTAGGTGCCGTCGCCGAAGAGCTCGACGGTGGCGAGGCCGGCGTAGCCGTTGCGATCGAGCGCGGCGACGATCTCGCGCAGCGGCAGCCGTCCGTCGCCCCAGGCGAGATGCCCCGCAGGCGTGCCGTCGATGAGGTGCACGTGCTGCACCCGATTTCCGAGCACGGCGAAGTAGTCGTCGACCGAGTCTCCCGCGACGACGGCGGCGACGGTGTCGAGGGCCACGCCGAGGTTCGGCGCCGCGATGTCGTCGAGCATGCGTGCGGCGTCGGCGGCGGAGTTCACGAGATTCGACTCCACGCGCTGCAGCGGCTCGAGCACGCAGTCGAGCCCGAGCGAACGGGCGTAGTCGGCGATCTCGCCGAGCGCGTCCACCGAGCGCGCCCAGCCGGCCGACCGCGGCTCGTCCTCGCCCCCACGACCCGCGGTGAGGAACAGCAACCCCGCCCCGAACTCGACGGCGAGCTCGGCCGCGCGCCGGAACATCCTGACGCTCTCCGCACGCAGGCGGGCGTCGGGCGACGCCACGTTCACCGGGTACATCACCTGCTCTGGAGTGAAGCACACGATCTCGAGGCCGCGAGCGGCGGCGGCATCGCGGATGCCCCGGGCCTCGGCATCGGTCAACCACGGCGCGTGCGCGTGCGGTGCGATGCCCCAGAGCTCCATCCGGGTGCGTCCGAGCTCGGCGAGGTCGTCGAGGCAGCGGGCGAGCGGCAGGTGCTGGTAGGCGAAGTTCGACCCCGTGACCCGGTCGAGCAACGCCGTGCCCGAGGCATCCGCCCCCGTCACTTGCCGATGCCTTCCGAGAGGCCCTTGATGAAGTACCGCTGGGTCGCGAAGAACAGCACGATCACCGGCAGCGCTGCGATCACCATGCCCGCGAAGACGACGGGATAGTCGGTGCCGTGCTTGCTCATGAGGCTCGTGAGGCCGACCGGGAGCGTCTGGATCGACGTGCCGCTCGTGAACACCATGGCGAAGAGGTATTCGTTCCACGCGAACAGGATGTGCAGCAGCACCGTCGAGATGAGGATCGGCTTGCACATCGGCAGGGTGATGCGCCAGAACGTCGTCCAGCGGCTGGCACCGTCGACCTCGGCCGCCTCGTCGACCTCGCGCGGCAGGTCGATCATGTACGCCCTGATGAGGAAGGTCGTGAACGGGATGCGGAAGGCCGTGTAGAGGATGAGCAGGGCCCAGAACGTGTTGTACAGCCCCATCGCCTGGAACATGCGCACGAGCGGCACCAGTGCGACCGCCGGCGCGAGCATGAGCCCGCCCAGGATGACGCCCGAGACGACCTTGCCGAACGGCATGCGCACCCGGGTGAGGCCGTACGCCGCCCATGCGCTGATCAGCACCGTCGTGATCGTCGAGGTGACGGTCACGAGCACGCTCGCCGTGAGGTAGTCGCTGACGCCGCGATTCCAGGCGTCGACGTAGTTCTCCCAGTCGAGCTGCAGCGGCAGGGCGAACGGGTCGCCGAAGAGCTCGGCGTTCGTCTTGAAGCCGTTCATGACCATCCACAGCAGCGGGTAGACGACCACCACGACGAGCGCGAGCAGGAACGACCAGACGAAGACCCGGCCGATCGCCCCCAGGAAACCGAGACGACTCATCAGAACTCCACCCTTCGGCGTCGCGTGTACCAGAGCTGCGCGAGCGCGATCAGCAGCGTCACCACGAAGATGACCGTCGCGATCGCCGCCGCATAGCCGAAGTCGTTGCGGACGAATCCGCTGCGGTACAGCCAGGTGGCGAGCACCTGGGTCGAATTGTTCGGGCCGCCGCTCGTCATGACCATGACCTCGTTGAACACCTGGAAGGCGCCCGAGATCGTGACGATGATCATCAGGCCCGTCATCTCGCGCACGAGCGGCAGCGTGATGTGGAAGAAGCGGCGCACGTGGCCGATGCCGTCGAGCGCGGCCGCCTCGTACAGCTCCGACGGGATGCGCTGGATCGCGACCGCGAACAGCAGTGTCGAGTAGCCGAAACCCTGCCACTGGCTCATCGCGATGATCGCGAGCATGGCGGTCGACTCCTGCCCGAGCCACGGCTGGGCGAGCTGGCCGAGGCCGATCGCCTCGAGCAGATGGTTGAGCAGGCCGAGGTTCGGCTCGTAGATGAAGTAGAAGAGGAGGCCCGCGACCGTCAGCGAGATCGCAGCGGGCACGAAGTAGATCGCGCGCAGCGCCTTGCGCCAGCGCAGGCTGCGGAGGCTCTCGATGAGCGCGGCGAGCACGAGCGCCGCGAAGACCTGGAACACGATCGAGAGCACCGCGTAGAGCACGTTGTTGCCGAGCGCCGTCCAGAAGACGGGGTCGCCGACGAGCTTCTCGTAGTTCTCGAGGCCGACGAACTCGGTCGCACCCGAGTAGATGTCCCACTCCTGGGTCGAGAAGCCGAGGTTCTGCACGAGCGGCAGGTAGACGAAGACGGCGAGCACGACGAGGGCGGGCAGCACCCAGACGAGCCCGGCGACCTTCGGGTACCAGCCGCGCGCGTTGCGGTCGACCGGCCCGCCGGGCGCGTTCGACATCGCCTTCGTGAGGGTCGGGGGCCGGTCGAAACCGGCCCCCGACCGCGCATCACTGCGCGTCGGCGTTTGCTGCCTGGACACTCTCGAGCACCTCTTTGGGAGTCGCGCTGCCGCTGATGATCGCCTCGCCGCCGGCGAGCCACGCATCGGCCACTTCGGGGACGGTCACCGTGTCGAGCCAGCCGACGAGCTGCGAGGCCTCGTTGACCTTCGTGATGCCCTCGTAGACCGCGCGGCTCGAGGTCTCCTCGGTCACGGCGCCGACGACCGCGCTCGGCTGGCCGTACGGCGGGGCTGAAAGGGTCTTCGCGTTCTCGAGCTCGGTGACGAACTTCATGAAATCGACGGCGAGTGGCGCCTGCGCCGACTTGGCGTTGATGAGGTACCCCTCGGGGGCGCCCTCGATGGCCGCCGGGTCGCCGGCGGCCCCGTCGGGCGCCGGCAGTTGGAAGATGCCGAAGTCGTCGGGCGACAGCGACGAGCCCTCGGCGGTGATCGAGTCGAACTCGAGGACCTCCTGGTAGTACATGGCGGCGTTGCCGCCCGCGAGCGCCTCCTGCGCGGTCGTGTAGAGCACGCCGTTGGTGCCGCTGCCCGTGTCGGTGCACTCGTCGACGAGGGTCTTGAACTGCTCGAGCGAGCTCACGTAGCCGGGGTCGTCCCATTTCGCCGTCTCGGGGTCGAAGTCGGCGTGCAGCACGTCGCTCGGCACGTTGTAGGCGAAGAGCTGCTGCAGGTAGTGCAATGCGGGCCAACCGTCCTTGTTGCCGAACGCGATGGGCTCGTAGCCGGCGTCGCGCAGCGGGCCGCACGCGTCGACGAGTTCTTCGAAGGTCTGCGGAACGTCGACGCCGGCCTCGGCGAACGCCTGGGTGTTGTAGCCCATGAACTTGCCGTTGTTGTAGAGCGGGATGCCGTAGTACTTGCCGTCGTACTGGAAGGCCGAGAGGGATGCCTCGCCGAACGTGTCGCCCCACTCGGTGCCGGGCGCGATGACCTCGCTGAGGTCGGCGGCGAGGCCGCCCGTGACGAAGTTCTCGGCCCAGTCGCCGGTCCAGGTGAAGTAGATGTCGGGCAGCGCCTGCGACGCGGTGAGCGTCTTGGTCTTGTCCTTGATCGATTGGTCGGTCTCCTGGATGAGCTCGACGTCGACGTCGGGGTGCTCGGCCTCGTACGCGGCGGCGAGGTCCTCGAAGTACGGCTCGAGCGGTTCGCCCGCGAACTTCGTCAGGATGCTGAGCGTGCCCTCATAGGCCGGCTCGGCCGTGACGTCGGCCGCCGGCCCGGCGGGGGCGCCGCCGGCGCAGCCGGAGAGTACGAGGGCGCCGGCCGCTGCCGCGGCGAGCGTGAGGGTGCGTGTCCTGCGCATGGTCTGCCTCTCTCGGGGCGACGGAGCGACTGCCGCTGGGATCGCGGCCACCGATCCGCCGTTGGATCTTCGGTGAATGCCTTGGCTGGCGAGTGTAGCGAGAATCTGATACCGGTACCAGTTCTGAGCACAAGAATTTCTCGAATTTGTCGAGATGGCCGAGTTCATGCGGATGTTTGACGGATGGGCTGACCTGTGTCAGCATGATGGCGATCTGACACCGGTACCACAACCAGCCTCGAGGCGAGCGCAGCCGCCTCGGGATCCGTGCGAAAGGACCCACCCACATGCTCGGCTTCGACGAATCCGCATTCCGCAGCCAGACGGCCAGCGCCGTCGCCCTCCGCCCGCGTATCGAGGCGCTCGTCGACGAGCTCCTCGCGAAGGGCGTCGACAACGTGCTGCTCGTCGGCTCGGGTGGCACGTACGCCCAGATGTGGCCGTACGAGCTGCTCGCCCGTGAGCGTTCGACCCTGTCGGTGCGCGCCGCGATCGCCGCCGAGCTCGTGCTCACCGGCGACGCGCTGCTCGGCGAGACGTCGGCCGTCGTCTTCACCTCGGTCTCGGGCACCACGGAAGACGTCGTCGCGGCGATCGATGTCGTGCGCGCCACCGGGGCGACGACGATCGCGTTCACCGGCTACGCCGACTCGCCGATCGCGCAGGGAGTCGACCACGCCCTCATCAGCGAGCCGAAGACCTGGCCCTTCGACATGCAGCTGCTGCTCTTCGTGGGCCGGCTGCTCGATCGCCGCGGCGAGTTTGACGGCTACGCCTCGCTCGCCGACGAGCTCGTGAACCTGCCCGACGCCCTCGTCGCGGTCGCCGAGCAGGCCGAGCCGGTCGCGTCGGCGTTCGCCGAGGCGCATCGCGACACCGACTACTACTTCCTCATCGGCGGCGGCCCGATCTGGGCGTTCACCTACCTGTACTCGATGTGCATCCTCGAGGAGATGCAGTGGCTGCGCACCACCCGCGTGCACAGCGCCGAGTTCTTCCACGGCTCGCTCGAGCTGCTCGAGGAGGACACGGCGGTCATCCTGTTCCAGGGGGAGGACGCGACGCGCCCGCTCACCGACCGTGCCGAGGCGTTCACCAAGCGCATCACGAACGATGTCACCGTGTTCGACACGCGCGACTACGCGCTCGAGGGCTTCAGTCCCGAGAACCGTGCGCTCATCGCGCCGATCGTGCTCGACACCGTCATGGGCCGGGTGTCGAAGCACCTCGAGCGGGTGCGTGAGCACTCGCTCGACCTGCGCCGCTACTACCGGGTCATGGACTACTGATCCGGGGCGGTAGACCCATGCTCCCCCTGATCGATCGCAGGTGACGAACTGATGCGTGTGCTCGGCTTCGGCGACAACATCGTCGACCGCTTCCTCGACCGCGGGCTCGACTACCCCGGCGGCAATGCCGTCAACGTGGCCGTCTACGCGGAGCGCCTCGGCGCGCACGCCGAGTACCTCGGCGTGTTCGGCGACGATGAGCTGGGCGGGTTCCTGCGCGCATCGATCGAGGACGCGGGGGTCGGCACCGCACGCAGCGTCGTCCGCAGGGGGGAGTCGGGGGTCTCCTCCCTGCGGGTCGTCGACGGCGACCGCGTGTTCCTCGGCTGGAACGGCGGCGGGGTGACGGTGCGCGAGCCGATCGACCTCGACGGCGGCCGCGAGGCCTACGCCGCGAGCTTCGACGTGGTGCACTCGAGCGTGTACTCGGGCACCGAGTCGCAGCTGCCGCGGTTGCGCGGGCACGACGTGCTCGTGAGCTTCGACCTGTCGAGCGAGCCCGAGTTCCGAACGCCCGCGTACCTCGACCGGGTCGCGCCGTTCGCCGACCTCGTGCTGCTGTCGTGCTCCGAGCTCGACGACGCCTCGTCGCTCGCGCTGCTCGACGACGCGGTGCGCCGCGGCGCCGGCATCGCGCTCGGCACGCGCGGCACCGAGGGCGCGATCGCGACCGACGGCCGCGCGTGGTGCACCGCTCCGGCACGGTCGATCGCCGGTGACGCCCGCATGATCGACACGATGGGATGCGGCGACGCCTTCGTCGCCGGTTTCCTGGTCGCCCTGCACGGCTCGGGCTGGCGGCGCGGGCGCGAGCTCGAGGCATCCGCCCTGCAGCCGGCACTGGAGGCGGGCGCCGACGCGGCCCACGACCAATGCTTCGTCGAGGGCGCCTTCGGGCGCAGCCGGCCGACGAGCGCCGCCGCTAGCATGTGGTGAACCGGTGACGCGGAGAGGGGCGAGGGCGATGACTTCAGAGCGCGCCGCGCCGCCGACGATCTCCGAGGTCGCCGCGGAGGCCGGTGTCGGCAGGTCGACCGCGGCACGCACCCTCGGCGGCTACGGCTACGTGAGCCCCGAGCTGCGCGAGCGCGTGCTCGCCGCGGCCGAGCGCATCGGCTACCGCGCCAACGCGCTCGCCCGCAGCATGTCGACGGGCGTGAGCCACACGATCGGCGTGATCGTTGCCGACATCGCCAACCCGTTCTTCGGCGGGGTCGTCCGCGGCATCTCCGACGCCGCGCGGGCCCGCGGGTTCGACACCCTCGTCGTGAGCACGCACGAAGCCCTCGACGAAGAGGTCGCCGCGACCGACCTGCTGATCGACAAGCGCGTCGACGGTCTCGTGGTCGCCTCGGCGGCGCTCGATGCGGCGTCGGCGGCGCACCTCGAGCGGGCGCGTGGCCACGGCATCCCCGTCGTGCTCGTCGACCGCGCTGTGCCGGGGCTCGACCTCGACGCCGTGGTCATCGACAACCGCGAGGCGACGCGCGAGGCCGTCGCCCGCCTCATCGGCGAGGGGCACCGTCGCATCGGGTTCGTCTGGGGCCCGCCCGTCGACGAACGACCGCGTCGGCGGCGCGACCTCGTCGACGCCGCCGCACGCGATCTCTGGACCGACGGCGAGCGCCTGCAGGGGTACCTCGACGCGCTCGACGACGAGGGCCTGGCGTTCGACGCCGAGCTCGTGATGGTCGGGCCGAAGACCGAGCAGCGCGCCGAGCTCGAGGTCGGGCGCATGCTCGCGCTGCCCGAGCCGCCGACCGCCCTGTTCTGCACAGAGACCGACGCGATGACCGGGTCGCTGCGCGCGCTGCGCACAGCAGGACTGCGCGTGGCCCGCGACGTGTCGCTGATCGGCTTCGACGACAGTTCGTGGGCGGCCGTGATCGAGCCGCCGCTGACCATGATCGAGCAGCCGATGCTGGCGCTCGGCACGCGTGCCGCCGAGCTGCTCTTCGCGACGATCGACGGCGAGCGCGAGCGCACCGAGCTGCACACGCTCGAGACCCGGTACATCGCACGGGCGTCGGTCGCGCCGCCGGCTCAGCCGGCCCGGGTCGAATAGCGACGCCGCGGACGCGCGCCACCCGACCTCCACCGCCCCGATGATCGCGCATCGTTCGCGGACGTGTCGCACTCGTGCCGCGGCTGAGCGAACGCCAGCGGACTGCACGTCGGCGTCGTGGGGCGGGCTGCTGAGCTGAGTCCATTCCGGACGCCTGTGGATTTGTGGACTTGTGGCCTGGGTTGGTGTGGATTTGTGGATCTGTGGCCTGGTTTCGTGTGGATTTGTGGACTCGTGGACTCGGTCTCCGGGGACCCTGGCCCCGGGAACGTCAGTCGAGCGTCGGCGGCCGCTGGAGCGACCGTCGACACGACTCGTTCGACGATCGTTCGGAGCTGAAGACCGTTCGCCGCGCGATGCTCCGCACGGCGGTGTGGTCGTGCGGCCGCCCCGTGTGTGGTCGTCGACCAGTGAACCCCGCCGTAGGCTGCCCGCATGACCGATGCTGAAGAGACCCCGCGCCGTGTGCGCCAGTTGCGCCTCGTGGTCGAGGCCGACGACTGGGAGGCCGCCGTCGCGTTCTACCGCGACGTGCTCGGACTGCCCGAGGAGGAGGCGTACGAGGCCGAGGGCGGGGCCCGCGTGATGATCCTCGACGCCGGCCGCGCGACGCTCGAGCTCTCGAATCCCGCGCAGGTCGAGTACATCGACAGGGTCGAGACCGACGGGGTGCGCAGTCCGCACCTGCGGGTCGCATTCGAGGTCGCCGACACGGCCGCCGTGACCGACGAGCTCGTCGACGCTGGCGCCGGCCTGCTCGCGACCCCGCGCGAGACTCCCTGGCGCTCGATCAACTCGAGGCTCGACGCGCCCGCGGGCCTGCAGGTGACGATCTTCCAGGAGCCGGAGGACTGACGCGTAACCGGCATATCCCGAACTCGTGGCGATCGAGCGCGACGAAGAACCGACCCGCTCGCGAAGTTTCTCGAATCCGGGGCGGGAAGCGCCTACCATCGGAGAGGCGTGCCGCTCCCCACGGCCGCAGCCCCACCGCCCCGGCGCCCACCCCCAGGAGCCACGATGACGATCCACGCCGACGAGCCGTCTGCACCGGGCGACGGTGCGTCGGCGAACGATCTCACCTCGCGCGCGGCACGACGCAGTGCCGAGCTCGGTGGAACGCTGCGCCCCCGTCGCCTGCCGACGCCCGCGGCGAGCGGATGGGCTCCGCCCGCGCCGGCGCAACCCCGCCAGACGCCGCCGACGCCGCAGCCTGCCGAGTCGACCCCGACGGCGCCGACCTCGCCCGCGGCTGCCCCGGCGCCGGCCTTCCCCTCCTCGGCGCGCGCCGTGCCGATCGTCACGACGGGTGCGGCCACCGCCGCCTCACCCGAGCAGCAGCGCTACTACCTCTGCTGCGAGGTGCCGAGCGGCGATTTCGTCGAGGTGATCGTCGCGGTGACCGACGGCGCCCGGCGGCGCTACTTCACGACGAGCGACGGCGCCCGGCTCGTGGAGGTCGACGAGGACTACTTCGTGCATCGCAGCCTCGGTGACGCTCGTTCGCTGCTCGAGCTCGACGCCCGCGAGATGGCCGAGCTCGAGGCCGAACTCGGCTTCGTGCGCACCGTGCGCGGCCGCGACCCGCTCGCCGAGGTCGAGCTCGAGGCGCCCGCCGTCGAGAACGCAGAGCCGGATGCCTCGGGCGCGGCGCCGATCGCCGGCCCCGAGCCGGTCGCCGTGATCGAGGAGATCCAGCCCGCGGCCTCCGAGTCGCAGGTGGAGCTCGCGCTGCAACCGGAGCCCGCTGCACCGGCGCCCGCGGTGTCCGAGCCCGAGCTCGAGCTCGAGCCCGAGTTCGAGTTCGGCTTCGACTCCCTGTTCGATCCCGCGCCGGCGGTCGAGGCCCGACCGGCTCCGACGATCGAGGAACCGGTCGCCGAACCTGCCCCTGAACCGCTCCTCGAACCCGAGCCGCTGCTCGCGAGCCTCCTGCCCGTCGCTCCGGTCGACGCGGAGCTCGACGACCATGAGATGCGCGAGGCATCCGCCCCGGCAGAGCCCGAACCGCTGCGCGTCGCGCCCGAGGTCGAGTGGCCGTTCGACGCCGAACCCGACCCGGAGCCCGCCGCGGCTCCGGTCGCCGGCACGCCCTGGTGGCTCGCACCGGCGCCCGCGGCGGCCGCGCCCATCGAGCGACCCGCCGACGTCGCGCCGCCGGCCGCCGACCCGATGCCGCAGCCTGCCGAGGTCGCGCCGCAGGCCACCGACCCGATGCCGCAGCCTGCCGAGGTCGCGCCGCCGGCCGCCGACCCGATGCCGCAGCCTGCCGGCGCGTGGCCCGCTCAGACCGACCAGACCGAACGAACCGATGTGAACGAGGAGACCGACCGAATGGTGACGGGAACGACGAACGCTTTCGAGCCGGCCGGCGCCGGAGCACCCGTAACGCCCATCTGGGCCGTGGAGCCGCTGCCCGACGCCGACGCGGTCGTCGCCGCGGCTGCGCAGGTGGCGCTCGCGAAGGGCATCGCGTTCGTGGCGCACCGAGGTCAGACCGACAAGGTCGGGGCGGCGTACATCGACCACCCCGGTCGGGTCGCCGAGCGTTTCGATCCGATCGCCGAGCCCGTCGCGACCTCGGCCGCCTGGCTGCACGACGTGCTCGAAGACACCGGCCTGACGGCGCGTGAGCTGCTCGAGGCGGGCGTGCTGCCCGAGGTCGTCGAGGTCGTCGTGCTGCTGACCCGCACCCCCGAGGTGCCCGAGGCCGAGTACTACGGGCGCATCCGCCGTCACGCGATCGCACGCAGCGTGAAGATCGCCGACGTCGACGACAACTCGGCCGCCTGGCGAGTGCGCAAGCTCGACTTCGAGACGCAGCAGCGCCTCGCCGAGAAGTACCGCCACGCGCGGGAGATGCTCGGGGCGTAGAACCCTTCGGCAGCGGATGTCTCTGACGAATGCGGACGGTGGCCGCAGGCGTCAGCTCGACGGAGTCATCGCGCGACCCGGAGGTCCTTCGCGAACCAGTGGTCGGCGTACGGGCTGTCGTTGAAGGGCTCGACCTCGGCGTAGCCGAGCTTCGCGTAGAGGGCACGGGCTTCGACGAGGTCGGAACGCGTGTCGAGCCGCACGGTGCGCCGCCCGGTGCGACGGGCCTCGGTCTCGACAGCGCCGACGAGCGTCGCGGCCAGCCCCAGGCCGCGCGCCGCGGGGGCGACGAACACCCGGGTCAGTTCGGCCGTGTCGGCGTCGACCCAGCGCACACCGGCGCAGCCGAGGCATCCCTCGTCGCCCGTTGCGATGAAGAACGCACCGAGGTCGCCGCGCAGGTCGTCGTCGGGATCGCCGGCGAGCTGCTCGTCGATCTCGGCGGCGGTCGCGGCCCGGCCGTAATAGCGCGTGATGATGTCGTCGTAGTAGCGGCGCAGGATCGCGACGGCCGCGGGGCTCAGCGGGTCGACGTGGGCGATCTCGGGCACCGCACTACCCTACGTCGCTACTCGGCCGGCTTCACGTCGAGCGCGTACGCGCCCTCGGCGCAACCGGTGAGCAGCCAGCCGCCGGGCACCTCGTCGACGGCGACGTCGCCGAGGCCGCTCGACTCGACGGCCGGCTCAGCCGACCCGGGGATCCAGACCCGCAGCCCGCACGTCGCCGAGGGGGCCTCGCCGGTGAGCGACATCGTCGCCGCGGCATCCGGCGTGCCCGTGACTCCGGCGCGAAGGCTCATGAGCACGCCAGGCGCCTGCTGCGGGTAGGCCCGCGACAGGATGCCCAGCAGGTGCTCCTTGCGCGGCGCCTCCTCGCCCGTCGCGCAGACCTCGGAGAGCAGCCCGTTGCCGAGCTCCTGGATGCCGTTCTGGGGGTCGCCGCACGCCTGCTTCCACACCCAGTAGGCGCTGCCGAGCATGCGCGCGTCCTCTTCGGCGGCGTATCGCGAGAGGTGCGCCGCGGTCGACTCGTCGTCGCCCCAGTACCCGTACTCGCCCGACCACATCGGCATGCCGAGCTCGTCGGCCACGCGCTGGCCGAGCTCGAACTGGCGCTCGGTGCTGACGATCGTGGGGAGTCCGAGCGAGGCATCCATGGTGATCGACTCGGCGTAGAGGTGCGGCGAGAACGCGACGTTGAGGTCGTCGGTGAAGCCGCGCGCGGGACCCGAGTCGAAGCCGAGCCCCGACCACAGGATGCTGGGCTCGACGAAGACGATCTGCGGCGCGCCCGCCTCCCGGATCGCCGCGATCGCCTTCGCCGAGTATTCGCCGTTCTTCTTCGAGGTCGTGACGGGCGCGGTCTCGCCGAAGCCGGGCTCGTTGAGCAGGTCGAAGCCCGCGACGGCCTTCTCGTCGGCGAACTCGCCGGCGAGCTCGCCCCACGTGCGGGCGAGCGCCGTCTGGATCCCGTCGGTGTCGAACCAGAAGTGCTCGAACGCCCGGTCGCCCGCGGGCGAGATGTCACGGCCCGTGAACGAGCAGCGCGGGGCGCCGTCCCAGTGGGTCGCCCACTCGGGTGCGCCGTCGTAGCCCCACATCGGGTCGGCGCCGGGCCGGCACACGGTGCCCTCGGCGGTCGGCAGGTTCGACCAGCCGTCCTGGTGCATGTCGAGCACGGTGCGGATGCCGTGCTTCTCGCCCCACGCGACCGCCTGCTTCACGGTCGCGAGGTAGTCGGGGTCGAGCTCGCCGCGCGTCGGCTCGAGTGCCGACCACGAGAGGCCGAGCCGCACGACGTTGAACCCGTACGTCGCCATGTCGGCGAAGTCCTGCTCGGTGAGCTCGCGGGTCGCGGGCACCTCGGGGCGCGCCTGGTAGAAGTCGACGAGCTGGTTGACGTTGACGCCGCGCAACAGCACCTGGTGGCCTTCGCCGTCGGTGAAGCGCCCGTCTTCGACGCGCAGGAACCCGGCGGGCACGGATGCCTCGTTCGCGACGGTCGCGACCGCGGGCGCCGCCGGGGCGAGCAGCGAGGCGGTGACCGCGGTCACGGCGACGACGGCCACGCCGATGCCGACGCCCGCGGCGATGCGTGCCGGCGAGGCATCTCGTCGCTCGTTCAGTTCGCCCGCCGTCGGGTCTGCCGCGCTGCGTGCCGCTCGCCGCGCCATGACGCGGTCGGCGACGAGTGCGACGACGGCCGCGATCCAGCCGGTGCAGGCGGCGAAGGCGAGCCCGTCGGCGACGTGGATGTAGGCCGCCATGAGCGGCCAGAGGTCGCCGCGGAACCCGTCGTCGACGACGAGGCCGACGATCGACTGCGCGAGGCCGAAGACGCCGCCCGCGACGAGCACGCCGAGCCAGGTGCCGAGGAACCCGGGCACGCGTCGGCGCATCCACCGGATGCCGAGCCACGCCGCACCGATGAGCAGCAGCACGGCGACGACCATCGCGATCGGGCCGTCGTCGGGCCTCGGCGTCGGGATGCCGGGCGCGTACGTCGCCCCCGTCCACCAGGAGCCCGCGAGCAGCGGCGCCACGGCGCCGGCCGCGATCGCCGCAGGCCAGACCGTCAACGCGTCGGCCGATGGGGCGCGAAGCGCCGTATCGAGGCCACGGCGCCGCGCCACCACTCGCTCGACGACGCGCACGACCCCCGCCACGATCAGCGCCGTGGGCACCGCCTTCGCGGTCACGAAGCCGCCGGCCCACGCCGACAGCGCGACATCCCCGGTCATCGCCAGGCACGCCGCGAACTGCGCGAGCAGTGCCGCGAGCACGACGCCCGCGGTCAGCGTCCAGAAGCGGTCGCCCGCGCGCACCGCCGCCCACCAGACGACGGCGAGCATGACCGGCACGAACACGACGTAGCGGGCGACGGGCCACCACAGGTCGAACCGCGGCGTGCCGCCGGGCCAGCCGACGAGGGCGAGCAGGCCGGTCGGGTCGATCACGGCCTGAACGACCAGCAGCAGGGATGTCGCGGCGACGGCGACGATCGGACGGCGCAACGCGCGCATGGCACTCCATCGTGTCGGGGGTTCGGGTGCAGCCATCCTCGGTGCTCGACACGAGCGGGTCAATAGCCGAGTGGGACAAGTGACCCAGTTGTGATCTTCCGGTGGAGGCCGTGACCGGTCGAATGCCTCGACGATGGGCGGCAGCGAGGCGCCTCGTTCGGCCTCAGAACGAGAGTTTAGGTGAGTTTAGCTGGAGTGGTAGCGCCCAAAGTCACCGTTATCCGCCATGAATTCGCACGACTTGGCGGCGAGATGATCCAGGAAATGAGACCGGTTGACTTTGCCGACCAAAACCGGTTTACTATCCGTGTTCAATCCCTTACCCGGAGGATGCGAGCACCTCGCGCACGTGTGGGCGAGTGGCAGGGGAAGGGCCCCAGCACAGCAGGAAGAGCGCGCGAGCGCCTTCCAGACGAAGGAGTTCCTCGCAATGAAGCGTTTAGCAGCCACCGTTGCCCTGGCGGCCCTCGCCGTGCCGCTCGCGGCATGCGCGTCGTCGGGCGCGCCCGACAGCACCGAACTGACATCCGGCCCGATCAGCATCTGGTACTCGACGAACGAACAGGAGATCGCGTGGGCGGAGGCGGTGGTCGACGCATGGAACGCCGATCACCCCGACGAGCAGGTGACGGCCGAGGCCATTCCCTCCGGCAAGTCCTCGGAGGACGCCATCGGAGCCGCGATCACCGCCGGCAACACGCCCTGCCTGGTCTACAACACGGCGCCCGCCGCCGTGCCCGCCTTCCAGAAGCAGGGCGGCCTGGTGAACATCTCTCAGACGTTCGAGGACGGCGAGTCCTTCATCACCGAGCGGTCGGGCGAGGCTGCCGACGGATTCCGCTCTCCCGACGGCGACCTCTACCAGGTGCCGTGGAAGGCGAACCCGTTCATGCTCTACTACAACAAGGACGTCTTCGAGGCGGCCGGACTCGACCCCGAGAACCCCGATCTCGCGACCTACGACGACGTCCTGGCCGCCGCGGAGGCGATCAAGAAGAGCGGCGCGGCCGACTTCGTCCTGTATCCGCCGGCCTCCAGCGACTACACGAACGCGCTGTTCGACTTCTATCCGTTCTTCCTCGCCAACTCGGGCGGCACCCAGCTGGTCACCGATGGCAAGGCATCCTTCGCGAGCGAGGAGGGGCTCGAGACGCTCGAGTTCTGGAAGACCCTCTACGCCGAGGGCTACTCCTCGGCGGAGCCGTACAGCGGGGACGCGTGGGCCGGTCCGTTTGCGGACGGCGTCGCAGCTCTCGGCATCGCCGGCCCGTGGGGTGCCGGAGCGTTCGACGGCAAGGTGGACTACGGCATCGTGCCGCTGCCGACCGCCGACGGCACGCCGGCGGCCGACACCTACACCTTCGGCGACTCGAAGAACGTCGGCCTGTACACCTCCTGCGAGAACAAGCAGACCGCTTGGGACTTCGCGAAGTTCTCGATGGATGCCGACAACGACCTGGCACTGCTCGAGACCACCGGGCAGTTCCCGATCCGCGGCGACGTCGATGAGATCGCCGGCGAGTTCCTCGCGACGAGCCCGGTGCTCTCGACGTTCGCAGAGTCCGTGCCGCTCACGGTCGACGTGCCGAACATCGCGAACGCCACGGAGATCTGGCAGACCTTCCGCGACGCCTGGGGGCAGGCGGTGCAGGCGGGCGACGGCGACCTCGAGGAGACCTTCAAGACCGCGGCCGACGAAGTCGACACGTTGATCTCGCAGGGCTGACGCCCTCCCCGGGGTGCGCGGCTGCGCGCTCCGCACCCCGGGACCCGTACCACCCCACGATCGAGCGCCGGCCGGCTGCGTCCGCGCGCTCATCAGCATCCGGCAGAACGGCAAAGGAGCCCCGCCATGCGACGCTTCACCACATCGATCGCCATCACCGTCGCCGCCGTGATCGGCGCCACCGGACTCGTCGCGGCGCCGGCCGCCGCGGCCGACGACGACGTCGCGACGGTCGTGTCGCGCCTCGAGGAGTACTACCTCGAACAGGGCGACGAGATCATCATCGCCAACGGCATCTACCTGGCGCGCACCTCCGAGGCGATGGACTACGTCGCGTCCCAGAACGAGGACGGGTCGTGGTCGGATGTCGACTACGCCGACCGGACGAGCTCGGCCAACGGTTCGGTCTGGTCCCCGTACATCGCGCTCTACCGCATGCTCGCGATGACGCAGGCGTACCGCGATCCGCAGGCCGAGGGCCATGGAGACCGGCGGCTCGTCGACGCCGTCGGGCGCGCGCTGCTGCAGTGGGATCGCGTCGACCCCGGCAACCAGAACTGGTGGGAGACCGAGATCGGCGAGTCGATCGCGATGGGCCGGATCTCGATGTTCCTCGGCGACGAGCTCGACGACGCGGCCTTCGACGTGAGCCTCGAGCACAACACGGGCAAGCTCGATCCCGTCGGGGCAAACGGCGCCTGGCGCACCTCGAACTATCTCTTCGAGGCGCTCGCCACCCATGACCTCGAGAAGGTCGCAGAAGGTTTCTCGACCATCGTGGCGACGATCGCCGTCGACCACTCGGGCACGGTGAAGGAGGCGGTCCAGCCCGACGGGAGCTTCTGGGCGCACGGCGCGCAGCTGTACAGCGAGGGCTACGGCATGGTGCTCTTCACCTACGCGGCGCTCTGGGCCGACGTGGCGCGCGGGACCTCGCTCGCCTTCTCCCGTGACCAGCTGGACTCGATCGCGTTCTACATCATCAACGGCACCCGCTGGCTCATCCGCGGCGAGATCGGGATGCTGTACCTCGACTACCGGCCGCCGAAGACGATCCAAGGCGTCACCAGCCACGCGTCCGAGTTCATCGAGCCGCTGCAGCGGATGGCGCGCACCGATGCCCTCTACTCGACCGAGTACGCGGCCCTGCTCGACGGCATCACCGGCGAGACCCGCACCAACGGTGTCACCGGCGACAAGTACTTCTGGCGTTCGGAGTTCAGCTCGCACCTCAGGGCGGACTACGGCATCTTCACCCGCCTGAACTCGTCGCGCACCTTCGGTGCCGAGCTGCGGACCGGCTATCGCGATGAACTCGGGAACCCCGTGTACTGGAACGCCATGGGCTCGACCGCGATCCAGGTGAACAACCGGGAGTACCTCGACCTCGGTCCGACGTTCGACTGGTGGCACTACCCGGGAGTGACCGCACCCGACGAGAAGCGCACCGAGCGCGGCTTCGAGAACCGTGGACGCAACGGCGACGGGGCGAGCTTCACGGGCGGCGTCTCGAACGGTGAGTTCGGCGCGAGCGTGCTCACGCTCGACACCGCCGGAACGAACGCGCAGAAGAGCTACTTCACCTTCGACGACGAGCTGGTCGCCCTGGGCGCCGGCATCCGTTCGACGAGTGCCGCGCCGGTGCACACGACCCTGAACCAGGCGGTCGCCAAGGCGAACGCCACGGTCGGCGGGAAGGCGGTCGACCCGGGCACCGAGGCCGTGAGCGTCTCGGGTGCGAAGTGGGCGTACAACGACGAGGTCGGGTACGTCTTCGCCGCCGACCAGGACGTGAAGGTGTCGAACACGACGCAGAGCGGGAGCTGGGAGGGCGAGGACCCGGTCAGTCGCGACGCGTTCACGCTGTTCGTCGACCACGGCACCAAGCCGACCGCCGCGACCTACGACTACACGGTGCTGCCCGCCGCCGAGCCGGGCGAGGTCGAGGCGTACGCCGAGCGGCCCGCCGTGCGGACGCTGCGCAACGACACCGAGGTGCAGGCGGTGCGGCACGACGAGCTGCGCCTGACGATGGCCGCCTTCTACCGCGCCGGCTCCGTCGAGCTCGGAGACGGCCGCACCCTGACCGTCGACCAGCCGAGCGTCGTCATGCTCGACGAACGCGGCAAGACGCCCGTGGTGAGCATCGCCAACCCCGACCGCCCCGGACTCACGGTCGCACTCACCATCACCGGGAAGGGCAAGGACTGGAGCGGTGTCTTCGGCCTCGGCTCCGGCGAGAACACGGGCAAGACGGTGACCGCGGCACTCGACAAGGGCCGGCTGAGCCCCACCTCCGATTTCACGGCCAGCAGCACCGCACCCGGCCGTCGCGTCGCCTCACTCGGCGACGACGACCCGAGCACGGTCTGGGCCTCGCGCAGGGAGGACCTGACCTGGGTCGACAGCCGGCTCGAGCGCGGCTCCTGGGTCACCGGGGTCACGATCGACTGGGCCGACGCGTTCGCGAGCGACTTCCTGATCCAGACGTCGCAGGACGGCGTCTCGTGGACCGATCGCACGCATGTCACCGACGGCACGGGCGGCGTCACCGACGTGGCCGTCGAACCGACGCCGGCGACGCACGTTCGCGTGCTGATGCTCGACGGCGAGGGCGGAACGTTCGCGATCCGTGACCTGCAGGTCGACCGCGGCGTCAACCTCGCCATCGACCGTGCGACGCGGGCATCGGGCTACTCGGGCTACAACCTCGTGCACACGCTGGCCGACGGCGATCCGACCACGCGCTGGAGGGGCAACAACTCCGACACCGCATGGGCGCAGGTCGACCTCGGCAGTTCTCAGGCCGTCGGCGCGGTCCGGCTCAGGTGGGAGGCCGCCTACGCGAAGTCGTACAGGATCCAGCTGTCCGACGACGGCGCCACGTGGCGCGACGCGTACACGACGCCCGGCGCGGGCAGTGACGGCGGCGTCGACGTGATCGCGCTCGACGGCGAGACCGCGCGCTACGTCCGGATGCAGACCGTGAAGCGGGCCCTCAACTACGGGCCGTCGCTCTGGGAGTTCGAGATCTTCGCCGATCGAGCCGTCGTCGACGCCCCGAGCGTGCCGGGCGGCCCTGAGAACCTCGCCCTGAACCGACCCGCCACCGCCGACAGCGTCTACAACGACAACCCGACGATCGTCGCCTCCAAGGCGACCGACGGATCGCTCGGGACGAAGTGGTCGTCGGCTCGGCAGCGCGCCGAGCACTGGCTGCAGGTCGATCTCGGCAGCTCCCGGTCCGTGACCCGGGCGGTCGTCAACTGGGAGGCGGGCACCTCGAACGACTACCGCGTCGAGGGTTCGGCCGATGGCGTCGAGTGGGCCGAGCTCGCGCGGGTGACGTCGGTGCAGGCCTCGCTGAAGCACGTCCACGACTTCGGTCCCGCCGATGTCCGCTACGTCCGCGTGGCCGGGCTGCCGGCCACGCAGTACGGGCTCAACATCTGGGAGCTCGAACTCTACGGCGGCTACACGTTCGACTGCGCCGAGGCGCTCGTCGCCGAACGCGACGGCACGGCCGTGCTCGCCGGTGTGGTGTCGCCGGTCGATCAGCAGGACGCCTTCACTGCCGAACCGATGGATGCCTCGGTCGTGACGATCTCCGAGACGCCGCGCCTCGGCGATGACGGCCGGGTCGAGGTCGGCATCGAGACGCACGAGCCGGGCGCCACCCGGGTACTGCTTCGTCACTCGGGTGGCGACGAGCTGGCGTGGTGCGACGTGACCGTCACGGCCGACCGGGCGGCCCTCGTCGAGCAGGTCGACGCCGCCGACGCGCTCGACAGCCGCGAGTACACCGCGCCGACCTGGGCGACGATGGTGCGAGCACTCGAAGCGGCGAAGGCGATCCTCGCCGCGACCTCCTCGACGCAGGCGCAGGTCGACCGCGCCACGGCCGACCTCGAAGCCGCAGTCGGCGGCCTCGACGGGCGATGAGGCGGTGACGCGGCCCCCGACCGCCCCGTGAACGACGGACCCCGATCCAGGTGCTGGATCGGGGTCTCGTCGTGCCGGATCCCGTATGACCGCGGCACGAGGGCTCGGGAGCGACGGGCCCGCCGAACGATCAGCGCCCGGGACTCGAGTCCCGGGCGCTGCATCCTGCGGGTTTCGCCGCTCACTCCAGGCGGGTCAGCTCCGCGACGCCGATCGACGAGTCCGCCATTCCGTAGAAGACGAAGCGGCGGTCGCCGATCTGCTCGATCGCGGTGGGGAAGACGACGTTGCCGAGCGTGCCGTGCAGCTCCTCAGAGGTCTCCGGTTCGAGCAGCGGTTCGGCGGAACGGGCGATGACGCACCGTGGGTCCGCAGCGTCGAGCAGCATGGCGCCGGCCGAGTACCGCGATCCATGGGCGAGCTCGAAGCCCTTTGGCGTCGCCCCCGACACCCCGTGGTGCAGCAGCAGCCAGCCCTCGGGTACGCGCAGCGGAGAAGGGCCGGCACCGATCTTCGCGGTCTCGTACGCCATCTCGGGAGCGGCGATCATCGACGAGCCGAGCACCCGGGTGAGCGCCGCGGGGTCGCGCTGCACGGCTTCGAGGTCGACGTAGCCGATCCAGATCGAGGGGCGGTCGTCGTCGATGCCCGCGGGCGTGCGTGCACCCTCACCCGGACGAAGCCAGTCGAGGTCCCACATCGGTCGGTGCAGCAGTGCGAGGCTCTGACGTCCGTCGGGCGCCGTGACGAGCTCGGGGAAGAACACGATGTCCTTGTTCGGGAAGAGATTGAGATCCGTCTCGAGCTCGGGCTGGTACTCGAAGTGGATCGGCCCGAGCCGTCGCCACTCGATCGTGTCGCTGGAGATCGCCAGCGCGGGCTTCGGCCCGAGCGGACCATAGGCGATGTACGTCATCACGTGCAGGCCGATGGGCTCCAGGAACGTGATCCTCGGGTCCTCGACCCCGGCGTTCCGCCGGCCGTGCTCCCACCGCTCATCCGGTGAGAGCACGATGCCGAGCCGCTCGACGCCGACGGGGAGCCCGTCGACGATCGTGACCCGGGCTCGGGCGATGCGCGAGACGTTGCCGGCGGCGACGACGCGCGGGTAGAGGTAGAGCTCGCCGTCGGCGCCCCAGGCCGTGCCCGGGTTGAGTACGCCCTCTGCCTCGAGCGGGTCGCCCGGGTCCGCGGACATGATCGTTCCGAGGCGACGGAGTGCGTAGGGGACTGCGGTCGTTCGTGTCTGGTCGTGGAGTCGGGTCATTACCTTGCCTTGGAGGGTGTCGGAGTCGTCGGCTCAGCCCTTGATGGCGGAGCCGAGGTTCGCAGAGGTGAAGTTCCGCTGGAACAGGAGGAAGAGCACGACGACCGGCACCGCGAGCACGCAGGCACCGGCGAGCACGGCGCCCATGGGGTTGTCGAGGAACGCTCCGTTGGTCTGTGAGAAGTTCGCCAGGCTGACGGCGAGGGTCTGCTTCGAGGCATCCTTGGTCACCAGGAACGGCCAGAGGAACTCGTTCCAGGGGCCGATGAAGGTCACGAGCATCGCCGTGAGCACGGCCGGACGCACGAGCGGCACCGCGATGGAGACCAGGATGCGCAGCTCGCTCGCGCCGTCGATCCGCGCCGCGTCGAAGACGTCGCGGGGGATCTGCAGGAAGTACTGCCGGAAGATCAGCACCGCGACGGAGTTGATCGCGAACGGCAGGATCATGCCGATGAAGCTGTCGGCGAGGCCGAAGTACCGCACGACCATGACGTACAGCGGGATCATGAGGAGCTGGAACGGGATCGTCTGCACGAGGAGCACGAGCGCGAACACGACCCCTCGACCGCGGAACGAGAGCACCGCGAGGGCGTATCCGACGAGCAGCCCGAACACGAGGGTGCAGCCGACGACCCCGATCGTGAAGATGAGCGAGTTCATGAGCGACCCGACGAGATCGACCGACTCGTTGATCTCGATGAAGTTGTTCAGCGTGAGGTTGCCGGGCAGGGGCAGCAGGCCCAGCGGGCTCGTGTCGCGCTCGCGCTGCAGCGCGCCGATCACCATGTAGTAGAACGGCACGAGGGCGAGGAGCGCGCCGACGAGCAGCAGCGCGAAGCGGAGCACTCCGACCACGCGGCCTCGGTGGGCGGGGCGCTCGGCTCTCGGGGTCGATGCGGTCATCGGTCCTTGCCCTCCGTGATGCGTCGTGAGATGAGCGAGACGATCAGCACGGCGATGACGAGGATCATCCCGATCGCGGCGGCGATGTCGGGCTTCCCCTGCTGGATGCCCAGCTGGTACATGAGCAGCGCGGGCGTCATGGATGCGCCGTTGGGACCGCCGCCCGTGAGGAGGTAGGGCTCGGTGAAGATCTGCGCGGTGGTGATGATCGACAGCAGCACGACGAGCGAGGTCACGGGGCGAACCGCAGGCAGCGTCACCGAGCGGAAGCGCTGCCATCGTCCGGCGCCGTCGAGCTGCGCCGCCTCGTGCAGCTCGCTCGGCACGTTCTGGAGCGCGGCGAGGTAGAGGAGGATGTAGAAGCCGAGGTTCTTCCAGGTGACGTACAGCGCGATGAGCGGCATGATCAGCGTCGGATTCGCGAGCCACGAGGGTTCGGGAGCGAGCGGGCCGAGCAGCGAGTTCACGACGCCGTTGCTGTTGAACAGGAAGATCCAGACGGCGAGCGTCGCGACCGATGCCGTGATGTACGGGACGTAGTACGAGATGCGGAAGAACCCGCGCCAGTGCACCGCGGCATCCAGGCCTGAGGCGAGCAGCAGGCCGAGGACCACGGTGAGCGGCACGTTGATGACGAGGAAGATCAGCAGGTTGCCGAACGCCTGCTGCACCGCGGGATCGTTGATGACCGTCGCGAAGTTGTCGAACCCGACGAACGGATGCGGGACTTCGACGCCGGGAGCCGTGAAGTAGAAGTCGTGGAACGACATCCAGACCCCGAACCCGAACGGGATCAGGAAGACCACGATCACGAAGATCGCGTACGGCGCGCTCAGCAGGATGCCGAGGGGATTCTCGCCGAGCCAGCGGCGGAGGGCACCGCCGCTGCGGCGAGGGTGGGCGCTGCCCGGATGATGCGCTGGCGCGGCACTGCCCATCGCGATGCTCCTCACTTCGGTACGACCGATGGTCGGCGACCTCTGCGAGGAGTCCGGCCATCGGTGACGAGTCCCTAGTAAACCGGTTTTGGTGAGATCGGTCAACTCTCCCGGGCCGCGCGGTTCGGATCTCTGCGCTTCGCCGGTATTCTGGGCGATTCTGTGATCCAGGGTGAGCTAAAACGCGCTAAACACCCGCTATGCTTCGGAGCATGGACGTCACACCCACCGACGAGGGGAGCCCGAGCGGCTCGGCCGCTTCCGGCATCAGGAACGGGCAGCGGGATCGCAAGGTCACGATCGGCGACGTGGCCGCGCGGGCGGGCGTGTCGAAGAGTGCGGTCTCCTTCGTGTTCAACGGGCGCCCGGGGGTGGGAGACACCGCGAGGGAGCGGATCCTGGAGGCGGCGAGGGAGTTGGACTGGCGGCCGGACGCCAGGGCGCGTGCGCTCTCCAGGAGCCGCGCTCAGGCGCTCGGCCTCGTCATCCGGCGCGAACCCGAGCTGCTGAGCACCGACCCGTTCTTCCCGCAGTTCGTCGCCGGCGTCGAGAGCACGCTCTCGACCGTGGGCTACGCCCTCGTGCTGCAAGTGGTGGAGAGCGAGCAGGCGGAGCGCGACGCCTACTCGAGGTTCGCCCACGAGGCGCGCGTCGACGGCGTGTTCCTCACCGATCTCCGCATCGAGGACGGGCGCCCCGCCGCGCTCGAGGCGCTGGGCATGCCGTGCGTGCAGCTCGGCTCGGCCGAGGACGACCCCTCGCTGATCGGACTCGACGACGCCGCCGGGGTCCGACGCGCAGTGCGTCACCTCCACGCCCTGGGTCACCAGCGGATCGCGCACGTCGCGGGGTCCGACCGCTACGTGCATTCGCGCGTGCGCCGTCAGGCGTGGGCCGACGAGATGACGCTCCTGGGGCTCGAGCCCGGACCGGTCGTCGTCGGCGACTTCACCGGAGCGTCGGGCGCGCGCGCGACCCACGAGCTCCTCGACCATCCGCAGTCGCCGACGGCGATCATCTACGCCAACGACATCATGGCGATCGCCGGCGTCTCCGCCGCGATCGATCGCGGTGTGCGGGTGCCCCGTGACCTGTCCATCGTCGGGTTCGACGACATCCCGCTCGCGCCGTACGTCATCCCACCGCTGACGACGGTGCGTCAGGACGTGTTCCAATGGGGCAGTGCCTGCGCTCGGACGCTGGTCGCGATCGTCGAGGGTGAGGCGCCGGCGCCGGTCGAACTGCCGCCCGTGGAGTTCGTGGTCCGCGGGAGCACGGCTCCGCCGCGGAACCGCGCCGACCAGACGCCCGGCGTCGACGATTGAGGAGACGCCCGATGCCGACCCCGCGCCTCGTCGCCTTCGACCTGGACGACACGCTCGCGCCCTCGAAGACGGCGATCGAGCCCGCGATCGGCGAGCTCCTGCTCGAGCTCGCCGACCGCGTCGAGGTCGCGATCATCTCCGGCGGGCAACTCGGCCAGTTCAGGTCGCAGGTGATCGACCGGCTCCCCGACGCCGGGGCTGAGCGGCTCTCGCACTTCCACCTCCTGCCCGCCTGCGGCACCCAGTACTACCGCGTCGGCATCGAGGGGGTCGCCGAGGTCTACCTGCATCCCCTCACCGACGACCAGAAGTCGCGTGCGCTCGCCGTCGTCGAGGCCGAAGCGCGCCGGCTCGGGTTGTGGGAGACACGCACCTGGGGCGACATCCTTGAGGACCGGGGTTCGCAGATCACGTTCTCCGCGCTCGGGCAGCAGGCCCCCGTCGCTGCGAAGTCGGCGTGGGACCCGACCGGTGAGAAGAAGGACGCCCTGCGCAGCGCCGCCGCAGCCCTGCTGCCCGACCTCGAGGTGCGTTCGGGAGGGTCGACCTCCGTCGACATCACCGACCGCGGCATCGACAAGGCCTACGGCATGACCCGGCTCGCCGAGCAGACCGGAATCCCGCTCGGCGACATGCTCTTCGTCGGCGACCGGCTCGACGAGCAGGGCAATGACTACCCGGTGCTCGCCATGGGGGTCGAATGTCATGCGGTGAACGGCTGGGAGGACACGGTCGCCTACCTCGAGGTGCTCGTTCCGACGCTGCCGATGCGCACCGTCGCCGTCGCGCGGTGATGCCATGGCGTCGACCCGGTGTTGACCCCTGCCCCGAAACCCCGCTAGTGTGCCAAGGCCGCGCCGACCGCGCGGCATCCCCGGAATCTGGAATGGAGGCGGCCATGAGCGTGCATCTGCAGCGCACGAACAAGCCGGCCTTCGTCGAGCCCGCGAACCAGCCCGCCCAGCGCGGGTTCACCCGTGAACTCGACCAGCTTCTCGACCAGGCACCCTGACGCCCGCGACCACTCGCGAATCCGTCACCCCGTGCCGCTCGAGGCCCGGGGTGTTTCTCTGTCTGCGCGCGACGAGACCCTCGGGCCCGAGGAACTCGAAGTCGGCCCCGCAACGCGGAGCCGACGCGATTCAACCAGACAGGAAAGGACCATGGAGAAGATCTCCGATCGGCTCGTCTCGTGGGCGAGCCTGCTCGACGAGCTGACCGTCGAGCAGGCCCGCGTCTCATCGACGATGCCGTTCATCTACCCGCACCTCGCGCTCATGCCCGACGCGCACCTCGGCCTCGGGGCCACGGTGGGCTCGGTCATCCCGACGCTCGGTGCGATCATCCCCGCGGCCGTCGGCGTCGACATCGGCTGCGGCATGATCGCGGTGCAGACGCAGTTCGAGGCATCCGACCTGCCCGAGGGCCGCAGGGAAGTGCGGGAGCAGATCGAGCGCGCGATCCCGCTCTCGGCCGGCAAGTACAACCGCAAGATCGTCGCGACCGCCGAGCCGCGCGTCGCCGAGCTCGAGGCCCTCGCCGAGGCGAAGGGCTTCGACCCGGCCCGGTACGCGGGCAACTGGCGCGAGCAGCTCGGCACGCTCGGCAGCGGCAACCACTTCATCGAGGTGTCGCTCGACGAGGCCGACCGGGTGTGGCTGTTCCTGCACTCGGGCAGCCGGGGCGTGGGCAACAAGATCGCGCAGCACCACATCAAGGTCGCGCAGCGGCTCGCGAAGCAGTGGTGGATCGAGCTGCCGAACCCCGACCTGGCCTACCTCGTCGAGGGCTCGCCCGAGTTCACGCGGTACATCGCCGAGCTCAGGTGGGCGCAGCACTTCGCGCTGCTCAACCGTGAGGAGATGATGGACCGGGTCATCCGGCAGGTCTCCGAGTGGGTGGGCACCCCGGTGGAGGAGCGGCAGCGCATCAACTGCCACCACAACTTCACCGAGAGCGAGGAGCACTTCGGCAAGCGGGTGTGGGTGTCGCGGAAGGGCGCCATCCAAGCCGACGTCGGTCGGCCGGGGCTCATCCCGGGCTCGATGGGCACCGCCTCGTACGTCGTCGAGGGGCTCGGCGACACGATGTCGCTGAACTCGTCGCCGCACGGCGCCGGCCGGGAGTACTCGCGGTCGAAGGCCCGCAAGACGTTCACGCACGAGCAGCTGCGTGAGGCGATGGTGGGCATCGAGTTCCGCGACACCGACGCGTTCATCGACGAGATCCCGCAGGCGTACAAGCCGATCGACCGGGTGATGGCCGACGCGGCCCCGCTCGTGAAGGTGCGGCACACGCTGCGGCAGATCGTGAACGTCAAGGGCGACTGAGGGTTCAGCGGGTTGAGGGGGCGCGACGCGCCGCCTCGATACCCGCGACGGATGCCTCGGCCGCGGCCCGCGCACAGGGGGAACGTGCGCGGGCCGCGGTGGGGCTCGCCCACGGCGGGGAGTGGCTCCCGTCCAGGGCCCCTCGCCGGGGGTCGTGCCGGTCTTTCACCTAGACCGCGTGATGTCGCGAGCGGCGTCCACCGGCAGGATCGGCGAACGAGCGCCCGGTGCTTCCCGCGAAGCCCGTGCGAAAGTTCGGAGGGGGATCCGAACGTCATCTCGGAGGGGGTTCCGAATGTCATCGGTCGACACGCGGCGCACGAAGCGGTGGGTGGCTTCCTGGCCTCGCCCGGTGGTGGTGCTCATCACGTCCGTCAGCCTGCTCGCGATGGTGCTGGTCGCACCGCAGCCGGCGTTCGCGGGCCCGGGCAGCCTCGTGGGCGGGCTGGCGTGGGCGGACGTGAATCGCGACGGCGTGCGAACCCCCGACGAGGCCGTGAAACCGGGGGTCGCCGTCGAGCTGCTGTCGTCGCCGACCGGCCCCGTGGTCAGCACGACGACCACCGGCGCGAACGGCAGGTACAGTTTCGCGAACGTCGCCGACGGGAGCTACTACGTGCGGGCGACCGCGCCGGGGCCGTTCGTCTTTCCCGCCACCGCGCAGGGGCAGAACGTGTTCACCCGTGCGGGCGTGCCGGCGGTGGGCAGTCCCGAGCGCGGCATCACCGGTCCGATCACGATCGCCGGCGCGACGCAGGCGACCAATCTGGACGCGGGGCTGCAGCCGCTGGCGACCCTGCAGACCGAACGGCTGCAGATTCCGAACTCCTGCGAGACGTACGCGACGACCGGCACGCCCCCGTGGGACGCCACGGACGGCCCCGGACTGGACACGGGGCCCGGCAACTGCATCGTGCGCGTCGGCGACACGGTGCTGCAGAACTACTCGGTGTCGCTGACGGGCCTCCCCACCGGGGTCAGCGTGCCGAACGTCGTCATCGAGATGACGATCAACCCGGTCTCGAACCCCGACGACCCGAGCGATGTCGCCGACTCCCGGCTCCAGCTGGCCGGCCCCGGCACCAACGGGCTGCCTGCGGGATGCCTCGCGGCGGCGAACGGGGCCAACCCGCCGTCGTCGGCGACGACGAACGCGAACGGCTCGATCACCGTGGTCTGCAACCTGGGGTCGATGTCGTCGAACGTCGGCACGGTGCAGCTCGCGTACCGCTTCGCCGACGACACGCCGATCCCGGGCTTCGCGTCGGTCACGGCGTCCGCCTACGCGGGGCAGGACGACGCGGCGCCGTCGAACACCGTCTCGGGCCCCGTCGTCCAGGTGACCGGCACGGCGCAGTGGGAGGCGAAGAAGTTCCTGCAGAACGGGCCGATCCGGGCCACGCGCACCGTCAACGGCGTCGCCACCCCCGGGTTCGACCACTACTACTGGATCGATCTCATCAACGTCATGGGTGCGATCGGTGGATCCGACCTGCAGTGGCCGATCTCGTTCACCGACCGGATGACGAAGTTCCCGAACGCCGTGCTCTTCAGCTGCTCGCCGAGGATTCCGGGCAACGACGTCGCGGTATCCGACTGGAGCGTCACCTGCCCGCTCAACCAGGCGGCCGGGACGACCGGATGGAACATGACGGCGTCGAAGCCGTCGACCTCGCGGCAGGAGAACACCCGCATCCTCGTCGGCGTGTTCGTACCCACCGCCGACGCATACCGGTCTGTCGACCCCGACTGGCAGCCGGGCGACACGCCGCCGGCGGGAACGGTCTCGTGGGAGAACCAGATCCGGGACACCAACGGCTGGCACATGATCGGCGGACAGCTCAACGATCCTCCGGGCAGTGTCGGGCCGGGGTACGAGCCCGGCTGGGACGGCACGACCGCGAGCGGCGACAACGTCGTGGCGCGCCAGTTCAACATCACCGAGCCCCGGTGGGACCTGTCGAAGACCAACACGGGGAATCCGTCGTTCCAGGAACGTGACCTCGACAACAACCCCGCCACCCCCGCGGTGCCCGGCTTCAACGTGGCGTACCAGTTCACGGTCAGCGAGTCCAACGGCAACATCCTCAGCAGCAACATCGACCGCATCGCGTTCAAGGACGTGATGCCGCAGTACCCGGGTGCCGTGCTCACGGGCTGCCTGGGCCACTCCGGAAACTTCAACACGGGCACGCCGACATGCGAGACCGGGGTGCAGCCCGCAGACGGCTGGGACATGAGCTTCACGCCGAACGCGAACGGCAACAACACCAAGACCAATACGTGGCAGGCGTTCTTCTTCGTCCCGACCCCGACCATCCCCGATCCGTGCCGTGCGAACGTGAACGACACCATCTCGGTGCGCAACGAGGCGACCGACACCGACGGCTGGACCGCCGGCGGCTGGCTCATCAACAACACCGGACTCGAACCCGGGTGGGACGGCACGACCGCGACCGGCAACAACGTCGTCACCCGCACGTTCAACGTGCGCAGCACCGTCAGCGACTGCGGCACCCTGCGCGGCGACAAGCAGTACGAATCGCTCGCCGGCGGGTTGACCGCTTGGAACCAGTTCTCGCTCGGCGACGTCGTGAACTCGCACGTCTGGACGACGGCGAGCACCAACCGCATCTCGCTGACCGACCCGACGGTGTGCGACGTGTTCGACGTCTCGGTGTGGCGCGTCTCGGGCAACCCGCTCACCCCGGTCACCGGCGCCGACCCGAACCCGCACCTGCAGGCGAACCCGACCAACCCGAACTTCGATCGCAACGACTACGTCATCGAGTACGCGGTCGGCACCAATGACGTCGATACGCAGACCGGGGTCGGCAACGGGCTCGACAACACGGCGAACGTGACCGATGCCCGGGCCTGTCGTGACTACCCGGGCCCCTGGACCACCGACCCCGCCGCCACCTTCGGAGCCGACTGGCGTGACGAGGTCAACATGGTGCGGGCCAGGCCGGTGAACGCCGGCCACGTCGAGGTCGGCCCCTTCACCCTCGGGCTGTACCTGCCGCTGCAGTCGCGCTGGCAGTACAACGGCGGGCCCAACGCGGGCGAGGACATCCCGCAGGGGGTGCTGCTGAACAACACGGGTGCATGGCCGCAGATCGAGGCGAACGGGTCACTCGCGTGGCGTGACGTCTCGCGGCAGCTCACCGCGAACCTGCCGCTCAGCGGTCGCAAGTCGTACGCGACCGAGGCGGGCAACCAGTGGGCCGACAACGCGACGGTCGCCGCGGGAACGAAGGTGCAGTCGATCGTCGAACTCGGCGCCGACCGCGTCCTCCTCGGCGCCACGACCGGTCCGCCCAACGGCGTGCAGGCGCCGGGTGCGCCCGACACCCTCGGATTCCCGGTCGACAATCCCACGGTGTGCGACGCGTTCGACGTGTCGGTGTTCCAGCTCGATCGCCTCGGGTGGTCGACCTCGTCGGGCATCACCCAGAGCGACTATGTGATCGAGTACGCCGTCGGGTCGAACGCGGTCGACACGCAGGCCGGCCCCGCATCGGGCGGGCTGTACCCGGTCGACCGGACGTCGCTCGTGGCTGACGCGACGGACTGTCGCGAGTACGACGGCCCCTGGGTGACCGACCCGGCGCAGTTCGGGTCCGACTGGCGCAACAAGGTGAACATGGTGCGCATGCGCCCCATCGACACCGACTACGTCCAGCACGCCGCGTTCGCCCTCACGCTGCGCACCATGCTCAAGGCGCGCGGCGTGTACAACGGCGGGCCCGATGCCGGCAAGCCGCTGCTCACCGGCGTCCGGCTCTCGAACGTCGGCGGCTGGTCGGCGGGTCCCCGCGGTGACCAGTGGGCCACGATGCAGAAGGAGGTCCGCTACCAGGGCATGCAGCTCATCGTCGCGAAGTCGGTCGGCCAGGCGACCTACCTGCCCGGGCAGGACGCGATCTGGAACCTCAGCGTGGGTCTCAACAACGCCGAGGTCGGCGCGGTGATGGAGAACATCCGTCTCGTCGACACCGTTCCGCTGGGGCTCACGTACAACTCGACGTGCACCCGATCCCGGCTTCCGGCGGGGGTCACCGTGAGCTACAACGCGGCGACCCGCGAGGTCACGTTCATCCTCGGCGATGTCACGGCCACGGCCGCCAACTACTGGATCCGCACGGGGGCGACCGCGCTGCAGCTGTGCGCCACGCTCGAGACGGTGGCGCAGCCCGGCGACACCTATGTGAACCAGGTGCGGGCGCTGGCGGACAACTCCGAGAACTCCCCGACGGCGACCGCGACCACCACGGCGACCGGGTCGGGCCAGCTGGGGCTCGTGAAGAACGTCGACAAGGCGCTCGTGGCGAACGGCGAGACCTACACCTGGTCGCTGGACTGGGCGAACACCTCGACGGTCATCTCCTTCCTGCCGACCGATCTCATCGACGTGCTGCCCTGGAACGGCGACGCCGATCCGGCCGCCGGCTCGGCGCGCGGCCAGTACGCGTCCGACTACCAGGGCCTCTCGCAGCTGACGGACCCGCTCGCCGCGCCGACCTACGTCCGCGGCGGCACGGGCAACGTGCCCGGCACCTGGTACTACTCGACCGCCAACCCGTCGACCATCAACCACGACCCGCGCAACCCCGCGAACGCCGACCCCGCGGCACCGGGCGGCCTGTGGCAGACCGCGGCCGAGATCGCCGACATCGGCGACGTGACCGCGGTGCGTTTCGTCTCGAGCACCGCACTCGGCACCGGCACGCGCGTACGCGCGTTGATTCCCATGGTGTCGACGAGCAACGAGCTCGACAACGTCTACGTGAACCGCGCCGAGATCTACTCGGGCACGTTCCCGAACCAGCCGCTGCTGTCGAACGAGCCGTACGTCGTCATGCCCGGATTCACGGTCGGTGACCTCGTGTGGCTCGACGAGAACGGCGACGGGCGCTTCGACGACGGCGAGCCGGGCATTCCCGGCGTGACGGTGCAGGTCCTCGACGCCGACGGCGAGATCGTCTCGACCGAGGTCACCGACGCGACGGGCCGCTGGGTCTCCGAGGCCGTCCCGGCCGGCACGTACACGGTGCACATCCCGGCTTCTATGTTCGCTCCGGGCGGCCCACTCGCCGGCACCGTCGTGCGCACGGCCGGGTCGAGCGCCGCCAACGCCGTGAACGAGCGCGGCGACAACAACAACACCGCCGCTGCCGATCCCGCAGCCACGGGCCTCAGCAGCTCGCCGGTCACGCTCTCGTACGTGCGTGACACCCGCGGGTTCCTGACCGGTGCGAACGGGGCGCTCGGCGACGACGTCGCGGGTCTCACCAACCCCCTCATCCCCGACGAGTTCAGCAACTTCACGATCGATCTGGCTGTGATGCCCGAGCCCGAGGTCGATATCGAGAAGTCGACGAACGGGCAGGATGCCGATCAGCCGACGGGCCCGAACGTGGCGGTGGGCGGTGTGGTGCGGTGGACCTATGTGGTGACGAACACGGGCGGGGTGGACCTTGCGGACGTGACCGTCACCGATGACCGGGTGGATGCCGCGGCGATCGACTGCGGCGGCACCGGCTCGAACATCGTGGTCGGGCCGCTTGCGCCCGGTGGGTCGTTCACGTGCGTCGCTGAGGGCACCGCGACCGAGGGGCAGTACGAGAACCTGGGGTCCGTCACGGCCTTGGACCCCACCAGTACCCCGGTCGCCGACGATGACCCGTCGCACTACTTCGGTGCGACGCCGGCGGTCGACATCGAGAAGTCGACCAATGGTGAGGACGCCGACGAGCCGACGGGGCCGCTCGTGACGGTCGGCGGCGAGGTGCGCTGGACGTACGTGGTCACGAACACGGGCAACGTGCCGTTGACGGACGTCACGGTCGTCGACGACCAGGTCGACGCGGCCGACATCGACTGCGACGGCACCGGTTCGAACGTCGTGCCCGGTCCGCTGGGGCCTGACGAGACGTTCACCTGTGTCGCGTCGGGTGAGGCGAGCCTCGGGCAGTACGCGAACCTCGGCACGGTGACGGGCACCGGCCCGGAGACGACCGATGTCGACGGCAACGCGGTGGCCGGGCCGACCGTCACCGATGAGGACCCGTCGCACTACTTCGGCATCGAGCCCGCGGTCGACATCGAGAAGGCGACGAACGGCCAGGACGCGGACGAGGTCACCGGCCCGGTCGTGGCCGCGGGCGGCGAGGTGCGCTGGACGTACGTGGTCACCAACACCGGCAACGTGCCGCTGACGGACGTCACGGTCGTCGATGACCAGGTGGACGCCGCCGACATCGACTGCGACGGCACGGGTGGCAACGTCGTCGACGGGCCGTTGGCTCCGGGCGCGTCGTTCACGTGCGTCGCGACGGGTGAGGCGACGCCGGGGCAGTACGAGAACCTCGGCACCGTGACGGGTATCGGCCCGGAGACGACCGATGTCGACGGTGAGACCGTCGCCGGTGAGGAGGTGACCGACGAGGACCCGTCGCACTACTTCGGCGTCGCCCCGGCCGTCGACATCGAGAAGGCCACCAACGGCGAGGACGCGGACGAGCCGACCGGCCCGAGCATCACCGTCGGCGGCGATGTGGAGTGGACGTACGTCGTCACCAATACCGGCAACGTGCCGCTCACCGACGTGGCGGTGACCGATGACCGGGTGGATGCCTCGGGCATCGACTGCGACGGCACCGGGAGCAACGTCGTCGCCGGTCCGGTGGCGCCCGGTGACACGTTCACGTGCGTCGCGAACGGCACGGCGACCGCGGGGCAGTACGAGAACCTCGGCAGCGTGACCGGTATCGGCCCCGAGACCACCGACGTCGACGGCGAGCCCGTCGCGGGCGAGACCGTGACCGACGACGACCCGTCGCACTACTTCGGCGTCGAGCCCGCCATCGACATCGAGAAGGCGACGAACGGCCAGGACGCCGACGAGCCCACCGGTCCCATCGTGAACCGGTTCGGCGAGGTGCGCTGGACCTACGTCGTCACCAACACGGGCAACGTCGTGCTGACCGACGTGACGGTGACCGACGACCTGGTCGACGCCGACGACATCACCTGCGAGGGCGGCGACGGCAACGTCGTCGCCGAGCTCGAGCCGGGCGAGTCCGTCGAGTGCACGGCGACCGGCACGGCGATCGTCGGACAGTACGCGAACCTGGGCTCGGTGACCGGGATCGGTCCGGCGACCACGGATGTCGACGGCGAGCCCGTCGCGGGCGAGACCGTGACCGACGACGACCCGTCGCACTACTTCGGCGTCGAGCCCGCGGTCGACATCGAGAAGGCGACGAACGGCCAGGATGCCGACGAGTCACCCGGCCCGCTCGTCGCCGCGGGCGGCGACGTGCGCTGGACGTACGTGGTCACCAACACCGGCACGAGCGACCTCACCGACGTCACCGTGACCGACGACCAGGTGGACGCCGCGGACATCGACTGCGACGGCACGGGTGGCAACGTCGTTGCCGGGCCGTTGGCTCCGGGCGCGTCGTTCACGTGCGTCGCGACGGGTGAGGCGACCCCGGGGCAGTACGAGAACCTCGGCACCGTGACGGGCATCGGCCCGGAGACGACCGATGTCGACGGTGAGACCGTCGCCGGTGAGGAGGTGACCGACGAGGACCCGTCGCACTACTTCGGCGTCGCCCCGGCCGTCGACATCGAGAAGGCCACCAACGGCGAGGACGCGGACGAGCCGACCGGCCCGAACGTGACCGTCGGGGGCGGGGTGCGGTGGACCTACGTCGTCACGAACACCGGCAACGTGCCGCTCACCGACGTGGCGGTGACCGATGACCGGGTGGATGCCTCGGGCATCGACTGCGACGGCACCGGGAGCAACGTCGTCGCCGGGCCGCTCGAGCCGGGTGCGTCGTTCACGTGCGTCGCCACCGGCACCGCCGTCATCGGCCAGTACGCGAACCTCGGCACCGTGGTCGGCACCGGCCCGGAGACCACTGACGTCGACGGCGGCCCGGTGGCCGGTGCGGTCGTGACCGATGAGGACTGGTCGCACTACCTCGGCACGGTCACGTCGACTCCCCGGCCCGGCGACCCCCCGACTGGGAACCCGCCGTCGGGCGAGAACCCGCCGCCGGCCACGAGCGACGACGACCCGCTCGCCAGCACGGGCTTCGCGATCGGCGTGCCGATCGCCCTCGGAGCCGTGCTCCTCGGCGGTGGCCTCCTGTTCGTCCTGATCGCGCGGCGCCGCAGGTCGTCATCTCGATGAGTTGAGGACGCGCGGAGCGCCGTCCGGAAACGCGCGACCGCGCCGGTCGAGGAGCGACGAAGGAGCGTATCGAGGCCCGCCCTGAGCAGGTCGGCGTGGTCTCGATACGGCGCTGCGCGCCCCCTCGACCGACGGATGTCGATCTCGACCCTGCCCGTTCGACGCATGAGTAGAAGCGCCTGCTTCACGAAGCATCCGAACTCTCGGCAAGGAGCACGATCATGACTGCACCTCGGGCCCTCCGCCCCCTGCGGAACCCCGCCTACCGGTGGCTCGCCGCCGCGCTCGTCGCATCGATGATCGGTGCGGGCATCTGGATGGTCGCCCTCGTCTGGCAGATCGTCGCCATCGGCGGCGGGGCGGCCGAGCTGTCGTTCGTCGCCGGTGCATCTGCGGTCGGGATGCTGCTGACCACGCTCCTCGGCGGCGCGCTCGCCGATCGCATTCCGCAGCGGCGCATCCTCATCACGGTCGAGGTCGTGCGCGCCGCGAGCGTCGGGGCGGTCGCCCTGCTCGCGCTCGCCGGAGCCCTCGACGTCTGGCACCTCGTCGCCGTCGCCTTCGTCGGCGGTGTGATGGCGGGCCTCTACTACCCGGCGTACTCGGCGCTGCTGCCGAGCGTCGTGCCCGAAGACGAACTGCTCGCCGCCAACGGCTTCGAGGGCATGGCGCGCCCGGTGCTCATGCAGGCCGGCGGCCCGGCGCTCGCGAGCGCGCTCATCGCGGTCTCGTCGCCGGGTGCGGCGCTCGCGGTCGCCGCGCTCACGGGCGTGGTCGCGGCAGTGTGCCTCAAGCGGGTTCCCGACCAGCCGCTGCGTGGCGAGCGAGCGAGCGGAACGAGGCATCCGGCCGTCGCCCTGCTCGTCGACGTGCGCGACGGATTCGCCTACATGGTGCGCACGCCGTGGCTGCTCGGCACCCTGGCGTTCGCGTCGCTGCTCATCCTCATCATCATGGGGCCGTTCGAGGTGCTCGTGCCGTTCGTCATCAAGGATGTCGCGGGCGCCGGCCCCGAGGGCCACGCGCTCGTGCTGGCCGCGTTCGGCATCGGCGGCGCGGTCGGGTCGATGGTCGTGGCATCCCTGCGGCTGCCGCGCCGGTACCTGACCGTCATGAACCTCTTGTGGGGGCTCGGCTGCCTGCCGCTGCTCGTGTTCGGCCTGACCGACCAGCCGTGGGTGATGGCACTCGCCGCGTTCGCCGTCGGCGCCGCGTTCAACGGCGGCGTCGTCATCTGGGGAACGCTGCTGCAGCGCCGGGTTCCGCCCGAGATGCTCGGACGCGTCTCGAGCCTCGACTTCTTCGTCTCGCTCGCGTTCATGCCGGTGTCGATGGCGATCGCCGGGCCCGCGGGCGAGCTCGTCGGACTGCCCGTCGTGTTCCTCATCGCCGGCATCGCCCCGCTCGTGATCGGCGTCGTCGCGATCGTCGCGGCCCGCATGCGCCGCGACGAGCTCGCGAACCCCCTGGATGCCGCAGAGCCGGCCGACCTCGACACGGTGGATGCCTCGCCGGAGCCGGCGTTCGCGTGACGCTCGTCGGTCGAGTAGCCGCGCAGCGCCGTATCGAGACCACCCCGTCGGCCTCTCGTCGGTCGAGTAGCGACGAAGGAGCGTATCGAGACCACGGACCCGCGCACTCCCTCTTACGGCATCACCCAAGAGCTGATACCCATGAACATGCCCTCAGACGTGAACGCATCACCTGCTGAAGCCGCCCGCCGCGTCGTCGACGCCAACACGTACATGACCCTCGCGACCGCCGATGCTTCGGGCAACCCGTGGGCGACGCCCGTCTGGTTCGCCGAGCACGAGCTGCGCGAGTTCGTCTGGGTCTCCCGCTTCGCGACGCGACATTCCCAGAACATCGCCGCTCGTCCCGAGGTCGCACTCGCGATCTTCGACTCGACGGTCGCCGTCGGCAGTGCGATCGCCGTCTACGTCGAGGGCCTCGCCGGCGAGCTGCCCGACGACGAGCTCGATGCCGCGCTCGCCGTGTTCGACACCCGGTCGGTGGCGCAGGGCCTCCGCAGCTGGACTCGTGACGACGTCACCGGCACGGCACCCTTCCGTCTCTACCGGGCGACGGCGACGCAGGTCTACGTGCTCGACGAGCTCGAGCGGCGGGTTCCTCTCCTGTAAGCGGCACCGACGCGGGCGGCGCCGCGCGCCTAGGGCACGCGCTTCGCCGCATGCCGCGCCGCGCGCCGCCGTTCGAGCGCGGCATACCCCTTGAACATCATCGGCATGACCCAGTAGGCCGCGATCGGCACGACGATGAGCGTGAGTACGAAGGCCCGCAGCACGGGATGCCAGCCCCTCGTGAACGGTTCCGACAGCATGCCGACGATGGCGACGAGCGGAAATATCGTGAGCCACACGATGAGTGCCGAGACATGGATGTTCGGCCGCGCAGGAGGCGGGGCGGGCTGCGGCAGGGCAGCCTGCGGCGGGGCGGACTGCTCGGTCTGTTCGAGGTGCGGCGCGGGTACGTCGTGCTCAGGCGGTGTGGTCGACATCACGGCCTCCGTGATCGGGGCATGGCCGCGGGCGGCGGCGAGACACGCGGGCGCGGCCGACTCGTTCCATTCTCCTCCCGAGCGGAGTGCACCGCTACGATCCTGCCGGGGTCGGCGCCGCCGCCCCGCCGCGCAGGCGGCTCGCGACGCACGATGGCGGGCCCTGAGTCGCGATCTTATGATGGAGCATGGCCTGGTTCGGGGTCAGGCGCAGACGCGATGCGCACGAACTCGAGGTCCACGACGCAGACTTGGCGAAGCGGGCTGGATCGGCCCTGTTCGCCTGCGATGAGCGCATCCGGGTCGCCATCGACGAACTCGCGTTCGCGGAGGCCGAACTGGGATCCGACTCGACCGATGGATTGAGCCAGGCGATCGCTTCGGGTCGAGGACTCCTGAGCGAGGCGTTCCGACTGAACCGGGCCAATCGCGACGTGGTGCGCGGCACCCCCGACGAGGTGCGTGCCCGCGACGCTCGCATCATCGAACTGTGCACGTCAGCAGTGAGCGCGCTCGACGAGCAGTCCTCCACGCTCGCGCGTCGGCTCGCGCTGGCGCGGCGGGCACCCGAGGTCATCGCCGGCGTCCGAGCCGATGCTGCACGCATCCGCTCGCGGATCCCGCAGGCCCGCGACATCCTCGAGCAGTTGGCCGCCCGCTACTCGGGCGAGGCGCTCGCCGAAGTGGCGGCCAATCCCGCCGAGGCGGAACAGCTGCTCGACTTCGCCGAGCACACTGCGCGCGTGGCGGAGCGGCGGCGTGCGGCCGGGCAGCGGGAGCAGGCGAATCTCGCGCTCGAGGCATCCACCGAGGCGGTGCGCCGGGCCGCGGCCGTGCTCGATGCGGTCGAGACCTACGAGGTCGAGGCGTTGCACGCGGAGTCCAAGCTGGCAGCGCTCGTCGACGAGTCCCGCCGTGGCCTCGCCGCCGCGCTGAAGGAGCCGCAGTCGCGCGGCGTCGCCAACGCGATCGCCGAGCTCCGGGCCGCCCTCGCCGACCTTCCGGAGGTCGGCGTGAACACCGACCCGATCGCCCGCCTCGACCGGCTGCGCGCGGCGAACGAGGCATTGGATGCCGCGATTGCGGCCGTTCGCGAGCGTGCGACGCACCCGGTCCCCCCGCCCGAGCACGTACGCCACGTCATCTACGACGCCGACAAGCAGCTCGACCTGGTGCGTGACACCGTCGCCGGTCACCCGGGCTGGGTCGGCCCCGAGGCGTTGGCGCAGCTGGCCCAGTCCGAACGCGTTCGGATCGATCTCGGCCACTACCTCGGCAGTTCGACCGCGCCGATCATCCTGACGGACGAAGACCACCGAGCGCACGTGATCGCGATGGCGCAGCATGTCGCCTACCTCGCGAGCGAAGCCCTGCACCTGGCGCGGCGCGACATCCGAGCGGGCCGATTGCAGGACGCCGGGCAGCGGCCTTCGTGACCCTCGGTTCGACGTCGAAGAGCGTCAGCGGCCGAAGAGACGGGCGAAGAAGCCCTGCGACGGCTCGTGCTCGTGCCCGGCGCAGCGCTGCGCGCGCGGGACGCCGCGCATGACTTGATCGACGTGCTGGCCGCAGCCGGCCCAGGTCGTCTTTCCGCACTTGCGGCAGGTGACGGTTCGGCACATGGTGAATTCCTCGGGGTTCTCGGGTCGTATGAACGGACGGGTTTCAGCGACGGTGGTCGCCGTCGCACCATCGCTCGACAGGCACGTGGGCCTTCACATCGGCGACGTGCTGGCCGCAGCCGGCCCAGGTCGTCTTGCCGCAGGTGTCGCAGGTCGCAGGGCTGCACATGGGTGGTCCTCCTCAGGGGTGGTTGTCGGTGATCGGTGGAATGACGGAGATCGGGTCCGCCGGTCAGGCGGCGGCCTCCAGAACGAGACCGGACGCGTCATTGCCGGCCTTCCAGGTGAGGTAGCCGCCGTCGAGGTTGACGGCGTCGCGGCCGTGCTGGGCGAGCAGGCGCACGGCGGTGTGGCCGCGCTGGCCCACCTTGCAGTGCACGATGAGCCGGCCGCCGGGAAGCTCGTCGAGGCGGTCGCGCAACTCGTCGAGCGGGATGCGCACCGAGCCGGGGATGGCGCCGTCGGCGACCTCGCCCGGGGTGCGGACGTCGAGCACGATCGCCCCGGCGGCCACGGCCGCATCGACCTCGTGCCACTGGATCGACGGAGTGAGCCCATCGGCCGCGTTCAGGGCGACGTAGCCGAGCATGTTCACCGGGTCCTTCGCCGACGAGTACTGGGGCGCGTAGGCGAGCTCGAGGTCGGCGAGGTCGGCGGCGGTCAATCCGGCGGCCATGGCGGTCGCGATGACGTCGATGCGCTTGTCGACGCCATCGCCGCCGACGCCCTGGGCGCCGAGGATCGCGTCCGTCTCCGCGTCGACGATCAGCTTCAGCGACATCGGCTCGGCGCCGGGGTAGTAGCCGGTGTGCGACGCCGGGTGCGTGTGGATGACCCGGAGGTCCCGCCCGCGCGCCCGCAGGAGCTTCTCGTTCCACCCGGTCGTGGCCACGGTGAGGCCCATGACCCCGACCACGGCCGTGCCGAGCGCGTCGCGAACGCGGACCTCCCGGCCCGCGATGGCGTCGGCCGCGAGTCGCCCGTGGCGGTTCGCGAGGCCGGCGAGGGCGACGATCCGGGGCTCGCCGGTGATCGCGTCGGTCTTCTCGACGGCGTCGCCGATGGCCCAGATGTTCGGGTCGCTCGTCTGCAGGCGCTCGTCGACGCGGATGCCGCCTCGAGCGCCGAGCTCCAGTCCAGCCGCCACGGCGAGCGAGGTCTCCGGCCGCACCCCGACCGAGCCGAGCACGAACTCGGCCGGGATCACGGAACCGTCGTCGAGCACGGCGGTGTCGTCGCCGAGTTCGACGACCTTCGTGCCGAGGCGCACATCGACGCCCGCGTCGATGAGGTGCTGGGCGACGGGACCCGCCATCTCCGGGTCGATCGTCGGCAGCACCTGGTCGGCGAGTTCGACGAGCGTGACGTCGAGTCCGTGGTGAATGAGGTTCTCGACCATCTCGAGGCCGATGAAACCGGCACCGATGACGAGTGCGGTGCGGGGCTTCACCTCGAGCGCGCTCATCGCGGCGTCGACGTCGTCGATGTTCCACAGGGTGAGCATGCGCTCACCGCCCTCCATCGGCGGCCGAACCGGCGTCGATCCGGGCGAGAGCACGAGCGCGTCATAGCGCAGCACCTGCTCCTGCCCGCTCGTGAGGTCGCGTGCCGTCACGGTTCGCGTCGCGCGATCGATCGCGACCGCTTCGGTCCTGACGCGCACGTCGAGCCCGAACCGGTCGGCGAGCGAACGGGGCGTTTGGAGCAGGAGACTCGAGCGCTCCTCGATGACTCCGCCCAGGTAGTACGGAAGGCCGCAGTTGGCGAACGAGACGTGGCCGCCGCGCTCGAGGACGGTGATCTGCGCGTGCTCATCGAGCCTGCGCAGCCGGGTCGCGGCGGACATTCCGCCGGCGACGCCGCCGATGATGACGTACTGCTTGGAGATCATTCCGCCACCGTAACAATACCCCAGGGGTATTGTCAAAATACACCCGGGGTATTGAATCCGACCGATGGCGACGGGGCGCCGGGAGGCGTCAGGCGAGGGAGAGGAACAGCTTCTCCAGCTCGTCGAGCGTGAGCGGCTGATCGGGCGCGTCGCCGGAGGGCTCGGTCGATTCCTGCTCGGCGACGCAGTCCTTCATCGCGCTGGAGATGATGGCGAAGCCTGCGCGATCGAGCGCGGACGAGACGGCCGAGAGCTGAGTCACGACCGTTCGGCAGTCCGCGCCCGATTCCACGGCTTCGATCACGGCATTCAGCTGGCCGCGAGCGCGCTTCAGGCGGTTCGCGATACGGCGCTGGGGGTCGAGCGACGCGTTGGTCATGGTGTGCCTCCGGTGTCTCGGTCCGACGTGTGATCCCGCGGGGTCGGACCCAGCCCTGCGGGGGCGGTGGATGGCCTCGTCGCCGAGGGGGTCGGTCGCCCGGTGCTCATGGGACGACCGGGAGACCGGTGGCGGAGGCGGCCTGCTGCATCGATCCGGCGTCGGTGACGACGAGGCCCGTGTCTTCGAGGAGTTGTGCCGCCTGGCTCGAGCGATTGCCCGACTGGCAGTAGACGACGTAGTCGGAGTCGTCGTCGAGCTGGGGGAGCTGATCGGCGAGCTCGCCGGACGTCAGGTCGAGATTGACGGCACCTTTCAGGTGTCCGGCGGCGTACTCGTCGGCGGTGCGTACGTCGATGACGACCGTATCGGCTGTCAGCTCGACGGGATCGGCCGTGGCGCATCCCGTGAGGGCGAGGGCGGCCGCACCGGTGGCGGCGAGAAGAGCGGTTCGCAGTCCGTGCATGGCCTCAACAATACCCCATGGGTATTTTCTGGTATCCTCGAGTCATGGCTTCCGTGAACATCACCCACGACACCATCGAGTCCACCGTGCGCAACAACGATCTCGTGCTGCTCGACTTCTGGGCCGAGTGGTGCGGCCCCTGCCGTGTGTTCGGCCCCATCTTCGAGCGCGCCTCCGAGCAGCATCCCGACGTCGTCTTCGGCAAGGTCGACACCGAGGCCGAACAGGCGCTGGCAGCCGGGTTCCGCATCACCTCGATCCCCACGCTCATGGTGTTCCGGCAGGGCATCATCGTCTTCGCCCAGCCCGGCGCGCTGAACGCGGCGCAACTCGAGCAGGTCGTCGAGGGGGCGAAGGCGCTCGACATGGATGACGTGCGCCGTCAGCTCGCGCAGCAGTCCGACGTGGCATGACCCTCCCGTCTCGACGGGTCGGGTCGCGGGCCTGCACAGTCAACCGCGGTGAGCGTGTCGTGCGGGGCGTCATCGCCCTCGTACTCGCGGCGTTCGCGGTGAGCAGTCTCGACACCCTGTGGTGCGCGATCCCAGCTGCCGCGTGCGCGGGATTCCTCATGGTCGGAGCGATCACCGGCTGGTGCCCCACCGATCTGCTCGCGCGCACCTCCGGCGGAGTCGAACCCAACGACCTCGGCTACCCCGAAGCCCCTCAGCAGCTCATGCCGTGATGGTTCGGGCGCTGGCGAACCCCGCCATCCGACCGACTCGAGCCCCGAGGCATCCGTCTGCGAAGCCCACAGTCGCCTTCAAGCACCGCCCGTAGGATCGAGGGCATGGCCGGATTCTGGGGCAAGCGAAAGCGCGACGAGCAGGAGCTCCAAGCTCAAGACGCCGACTTGGCGAAGCGCGCCGGCAGCGCCCTCGTCGAAGCCGACGAGCGCGTGCGCGTCACCGCCGACGAGCTCGCGTTCGCCGAGGCCGAGCTCGGGCACGAGGCGACCGCCGAGCTGAGCCAGGCGCTCGCCGCGGTGCGCGAGCACCTGGGCGAGGCGTTCCGGCTGAATCAGCTGAACTACGACGAGATCCCCGACACCGTCGAAGAGCTGCGCATGCGCAACGCCCGCATCGTGCAGCTGTGCGACTGGGCCGAAGACGTGCTCGACGAGCGCACCGCCGCCCTCGCCGACAAGATCGCACGGGCGCGTCGGGCTCCCGAGATCATCGCCGGGGTGCGAGCGGATGCCTCGCGGCTGCGCTCGCGCATTCCGCACACCCGCGACACCATCGAGCGGCTCGCCGCGCGCTACTCGCACGAGGCACTCGCCCAGGTCGAGGTCAATCCGGCCGAGGCCGAACAGTTGCTCGGATTCGCCGAGCACAGCGCCGGCGTCGCCGAGCGCCGGCGCGAAGCAGGGCAGCGCGAACAGGCGAACCTCGCGCTCGAGGCGTCGACCGAGTCGGTGCGCCGCGCGGCGGCGCTGCTCGATGCGGTCGAGACGTTCGAGGTCGAGGCGCTGCGCGCCGAGGCCACGCTCGCGGCTATCGTCGAAGACTCGCGCGCCGACCTCGTCGTCGCCCTGAAAGAGCCGGCGACGCCCGGCGTCACGTCGGCGATCGCGACACTGCAGGCGGCACTCGCCGCGATGCCCGCGGCCGGCGTCAACACCGACCCGTTCACCCAGCTGAGTCGCCTGCGCGAGGCCAACGCCGGCTTGGACGCCGCGATCGCCGCCGCCCGCGAGCGTGCGTCGCGCCCGATTCCGCCGCTCGAGCACGTGCACCACGCCATCGACGACGCCGACCGGCAGCTCGCGATCGCGCGCGACGTCATCGCCGGCCACCGCGGCTGGATCGGCGCCGACGCCCGCACCCGACTGGCCGAGTCCGAGCGCATCCGCCTCGACCTCGATCACTTCCTCGGCGCGCCCGCCGCGGCCGTCACCGTCATCGACGAGGATCACCGCGAGCAGGCGATGCTCATGGCCCGCCGCGTCGCCCAACTCGCCGCCGCTGCACTGCAGCTCGCCCAGCGCGACATCGACGCCTCGCGCCCGCAGGGCGGCCCCGGCCAGTGGGGCGACCCGGGCTGGGGCGGCGGACGCCGCGGCGGAGGCTCCGACCTCATGGGCGGCATCCTCGGCGGCCTCGTCATCGGCAGCGTGCTCGACGGGATCTTCGACTGACCCGATCGTCGGTCGAGTAGCGACGAAGGAGCGTATCGAGACCACGCGCGCTGCGCCTCAGGGCATCAGCGCCGACATCACCGACGTCCACGCTGAGACCGCCCCGAGCGGCAGCGCAGCGAGGATCGCAAGCAGACCGGCGATCGCCCACCCGCGACGACGGGTTCGCGCACCGTCGACGTTGCGGCGCAGCTGATCGAACGCCGCGACATCGGCAGGTTCGAGCGAGGGCGCTTCGTGCCAGGTCGAAGGCTGCGCCGCGGCATCCGCAACTCGATCGACGGCGTCGGGCGGCACGGCCGCCGGCCGCGAACCCAGCCACTTGATCAGGCTGCGTTCGCGCAGCACGATCACGGTCGCCGGCCGTTCGCGCACGGTGATGCGCCGGGCTCCCACGATCACGATCACCGGCGTGACCTCGATGAGGGCGTGCGCCGCCGCCGAGAGCAGCTGCGATGCGCGCTTCGCCTCGAAGCTGGCGTTGCGCAGGTGGTCCGTGGGCTGCCCACTGACGAGCAGGCGCTTCGAGCCGAGCCAGATGTCGTGGCCCTCGTGGTGCTTCGTGTTGATGGTGAAGACGCCGGGCGGGCCGACGACGACGTGGTCGATGTCGCTCGATCCACGGCCGACGGGCACCGAGTGGAACACCCGCCAGTCGGGCCCGAGCGAGTCGAGCCGGCGCGCGACCTCGAGTTCGCCGAGCGCACCGAGGTACCAGGACTCCGACTCGGCGCTCAGCGGTGTGCGCCCGAACAGCCGTGCGACTGGCGAGCGCGGCGGTGCGGTCGCCTGCGTGCGCAGGCATTCGGCGATCACGGATGCCGCGGGCTGACGCGCGGCGAGCGTGAATGTGTCGGGCCGGGTCGTGGTCACGGTGCGTCCGCCTCCTTGCCGTCGTCGTCGCCCCGATGCGGCCGACCGGTCTGACGGCCGCTTGGACTCCGACGCTATTGGTCGGCGGCTTCGTGGCGTGACCCCCGTTCACGTGTGAATTCGATCGGGCAAGTTGGCGCGATCTCGCGCCACTTCGGCCGTCGAGCACAGCCCCGATGTCGGACGTCACGGGCAGAATGTTCAAGTGACTCGTCGCGGACTGCTCCTCTTCATCGCGCTCGGAGTCGCGTGGGGCATCCCATATCTGTTCATCAAGGTCGCCGTGTCGGAGCTCGACCCGGGCATGGTGGTGCTCGCCCGCTCGGGGCTCGCGGCGATCCTTCTGCTGCCGCTCGCGCTGTTCCGGCATGAGGTCGGGCCGGTGCTGCGCCGGTGGAAGCCGATGCTCGCGTACACGCTCGTCGAGATCGTGCTGCCGTGGTACTTCTTGAGCTCGGCCGAGCAGACGCTGCCGAGCTCGACCGCCGGGCTGCTGCTCGCCGCGGTGCCGCTCGCGGGCGTCGCCATCGCCTTCCTCATGGGGCGGCCGGCGCGCCTCTCGGGCACGAACTGGATCGGCATCGCGCTCGGCATGCTCGGCGTCGCCGCGCTGGTCGGCCTGGATGTCGCGGGGTCGGACCTGTTCGCCGTCGCTCAGATGGCCGTGGTCGTCGTCGGCTACGCGCTCGGCCCGGCGATCCTCGCGCGCTGGATGCCCGACCTGCCCGGCATCGGCATCGTGGCCGTCTCGCTCGCGGGCGCCGCCATCGCGTACGTGCCGTTCGTACTGCTCACCGGCGGCGTGCCGACGGCCTGGCCGTCGCCGCCCGTCATCGTCTCGGTGATCGTGCTCGCCGTGATCTGCAGCGCGCTCGCCTTCTTGCTCATGGTCGGCCTCATCGCCGAGATCGGCCCGGTCAAGGCGACCACCATCACGTACGTGAACCCGGCCGTCGCGATCATCGCCGGCGTCGTCGTGCTGGGGGAGCGGGTCACCGTGTGGACGGTCGTGGGGTTCGTGCTCGTGCTCGCCGGGTCGTATCTCGTGACGAAGAAGCACCGGCCGGCGTTGAACGCGGTTGTGGCCGCTGACGAGCGTTCAGAGGCGTCGATCGACTCCGCATCGGAGCGTCGCGCCTAGCTGTCGCGGGAACGAGTACGCGGACGAAGTCGATCAGCCGGCGGGTCGCTCGGCTTGAAAGTCTGGCCGTTCGCGTTGGCCGGGCTCCAATACAGAGTGTGCGAGGTCGGGTACGGCGACCGCCGCGATCGGGCGGTGAACGCATCGACGAGTTCATGGTTCGCGACGAATGTCGTATCCAACGGTTGCGCATCGGCGAGTTGTTCGCCGAGCCTGGAGGTGACTTCCGCGATCAACTCATCGACTCGATCCACTATTGCGTCGACGAGTGCTGCGAACTGCGCGAGCACGGGCGGGGGGAGCGGTTGCGAGATCGTGGTGGCGTGCGCGATTCGCGTGCCGTCGGAGAGTTCCACGACGTGCGGGTACGTCGTGATGAGTGCGCTCTGCGAATGCGCGATCACCATGTTCCGGTACTCGCAGATGCGCTCGTGGGTGGAAGCGAACTCAGCGGGAACGTCAAGATACGAATTGAGGGACGCACGAACGTTCGACGGGAAGAACGCTCGGCAATACGACATCACTGCGGTGTCGACCAGGAAGCCTGCGATCCCCTCCTCATCGTCAGCGTCGAGATGCTCGAGTGCGAGCCCGATTGCCCGCGATGCAGGCGCCAGATCGGCGCCGGCGAAATGGTTGAGTTCGATGAACAGCCTGGTGTCCACGCTGTCGGGGAGAGCGAGCAGCCGCACCGAGCCATCCTCGCTCGCCTGATCGACGTGCTCATCGAATGACATGTTGCCTCCCTGCGGCCCACCGTAGCCCGCGATCGGCGGCCCGACCAGCCCTTCGTCGTGGGGCTCGCTCTTGACGCCGGCGCCCGTCCGCGGCATCCTCGGGCGCGGAGCGAACGGGGGAGATCGCATGAAGACGCTCGAACCAGGTGACGACGGCTACGACGACGCGCGGCGCGTATGGAACGCGATGATCGACCGCAGACCCCGGTACATCGTCGCCTGCTCGAGCGCCGAGGACGTCGCCGAGGCGATCCGCTTCGCGCGCGCGAACGACCTCGAGATCGGCGTGCGCTGCGGCGGGCACAGCATCGTCGGGCACGCCGTGCCCGACGGCGGGCTGATGATCGACCTGCGGCCGATGGGGTCGGTCGAGGTGGATGCCGCGGCGCGACGAGCCCGCGTGCAAGGTGGCGCGCTGCTCGGTGCACTCGACCGTGCGGCCCAGGCGCACAGCCTCGCGACGACGGCGGGCAACGTCTCGCACACCGGCATCGGCGGGCTCGCGCTCGGCGGCGGCATGGGCTGGCTCGCCCGACAACACGGACTCACGTGCGACAACGTCGTCTCGTTCGAGGTCGTGACCGCCGAGGGCGAGATCCTGCGCGTCGACCGAGACCACCACCCCGAGCTGTTCTGGGCGCTGCGCGGTGGCGGCGGCAACTTCGGCGTCGTGACCGAGTTCGAGCTGGTGCTGCACCCCGAGCCAGGCGACGCGCTCTCGGTCGAGTACCTCTACCCCGTGGCATCCGGCGCCGCGGCGATGCGCCGCTGGCGCGACGAGAGTACCCGAGCCGACCGGCGCGCGACCTACAACGCGACCATCTCCGACGGAACGCTGTCGCTCGGATTCGTCTGGGTCGGCGACCCGGTCGACGGCGAGGCCGCGGCAGCCGCGCTCGCGACGAGTCTCGCCGGGGTCGACGCCGGCTTCGAGCGGGTGATCGTGCCGATGACCTACCTCGAGCTCCAGACCCGCGAAGACGACGTCGAGGCCCACGAGTGGCGCCGGTACTGGAAGGGCCACTACTTCAGCGAGCTGAGCGACGAGGTGATCGACGCGGTGCTCGCCCGTGATGGCGACGATCTGCCGAATGTGAGCCTGCAGGCGTACGGCGGAGCGATTGCCGATGTGGCTCCGGGGGAGACGGCGTTCTCGCGGCGGGACACGGCGTTCGAGTTCGTGTGCGCGTCGAAGTGGGTTGACCCGGAGGATGACGAGGCGCGGGTTGCAGGCGCGCGCAAGTACGCCGCTGCGATGGAGTCGTTCGCGAGTGGCGCGTATGTCAACGCACTCAGCGACGAGGGTTCAGCGGGCGTGCGACGTGCGTACGCGCCCGAGCACCTCGCGCGGTTGACAGCCGTGAAGGATCGCTACGATCCGGCGAACGCGTTCCACCTGAATCAGAACATCATGCCCTCGATATGAAGTGGCGCCGTGGGCACTCGCTCCGAGACAGCAGCGGGCGGTCCGAGCTGGTGACTAGGTCTCGGTGTACGCTCCGACCGTGGCTGATCAACGGGTGATGCGCGAGTTGAGGGCGTTCGTGGACGAGCGAGATTGGGCACAGTTTCACTCGCCCGAGAACCTCGCCAAGAGCGTCAGCATCGAGGCTGCCGAGCTCCTCGAATGCTTCCAATGGGCGCCGGATCCCCCGAGCGAGCGTGTCACCGAAGAACTCGCCGACGTGCTGACATACTGCCTGTTGCTTGCCGACAAGCTCGGCGTCGATGCCGACCAGATCGTGCTCGACAAGCTCGAGCAGACGCGGCGCAAGTACCCGGCCGAACGGTCCCGTGGGCGGAGCACGAAGTATGACCAGCTTTAGGATCGAGCACTTCCCGTTCACTCGGCCCGCGATCAAATCGTGGGCCGAGCCCGACGGCAGGCACGCGAACTGGCCGGTCGTGTACACGCTCAGCAGCAACCGCGAGATCTACGTCGGCGAGACCCTGAACGCCATCGGTCGGCTTCGCCAGCACCTCGATTCCGACGCGAAGCAGCACCTGGAGGCCGCGCGCATCGTCATCGACGAGACCTTCAACAAGTCGGTGTGCCTCGACCTCGAGTCGTACCTGATCCGGCTCTTCGCGGGGGACGGCAAGTACACGGTCGTCAACCGCAACGAGGGCATCACCGATGCCGACTACTACGACCGGGTTCGCTATCGAGCAACGTTTGACGAGATCTTCGAGAAGCTTCGTGCCGCGGGAATGTTCACTCGCGATATCCCCGATATCGAGAACAACGACCTGTTCAAGCTGTCGCCGTTCAAAGCGCTGAATCAGGAGCAGGCGGTCGCGATGGAGGGCATTCTTGAAGGGCTCTTCGACGACCTTGAAGCGGGGCGCGAGGGCACGATCGTCGTGCAGGGCGACCCTGGCACGGGTAAGACCATCGTGGGCATCTTCCTCATGAAGCTGCTCCGCGACATCCAGCACGCCGATCTCGCCGACCGCACCGAGAACGACTCGCTCTTCTCCGACTTCTTCACCGCCGGCTACGTCGAGAAGCTGAAGGACTTCAAGATCGGCATCGTCATCCCGCAGCAGTCGCTGCGCAAGTCGGTGCAGAAGGTCTTCGCGAAGACGCCGCAGCTCGAGAAGGGCATGGTGCTGACGCCGTTTCAGGTCGGTGAGAGCGATGAGCAGTTCGATCTTCTCGTCGTCGACGAGGCGCATCGGCTTAACCATCGCGCGAACCAGCCATCGGGTAGGCTCAACAAGAAGTTCCGCGAGATCAATGAGAAGCTGTTCGGCGCCGACGACCTGACAAAGACGCAGCTCGACTGGATTCGCGCGAAGAGCCGCCATCAGGTGTTGCTGCTCGATCAGGCGCAGAGCGTACGCCCGGCCGACCTGCCCAGTGGCATCGTCGGCCCGCTCGTGTCGCAGGCGAAGGAACAGGGCCGCTTCTACCCGCTCGCCTCGCAGATGCGCGTGGCTGGTGGCGCCGATTACATCGATTTCGTCCGGCGGATGCTCCGCGCCGAGGTCACCGAACCACGCGAGTTCACCGGTTACGACTTGCGCATGTTCGACGACCTCGGCGAGATGCACGCGGCGATCCGTGCGCGGGACGCGGAGCACGGCCTCGCGCGCCTGGCGGCTGGCTTCGCCTGGGAATGGAAGAGCAAGAAGGATGCCACGGCCTTCGATATCTCGACCGATGGCGTCGAGCTCCGGTGGAACAGCACCCAGACCGACTGGGTCAACTCGCCGGGCGCACTCGAAGAGGTCGGGTCGATCCACACCTTGCAGGGCTACGACCTGAACTACGCCGGCGTGATCATCGGCCCCGACCTGCGCCTTGACCCGCTTCGCGGCCGAGTCTTCGCCGATCTCGACTCCTACTTCGACAAGAAGGGCAAGGAGGCGAACCCCAAGCTCGGGCTCACGTATGACGCCGACGACGTACTGCAGTTCATCGTCAACATCTACGCGGTGCTGCTCACGCGGGGAATGAAGGGCACCTATGTGTACGTGTGTGATCCGGCGCTCAGGGGTTACGTGCGCGGGTTGCTGCCTTCAGAGTGAGCGTGCAGAACACGTGCTTGTTGAGGGCTGATCGGTCGGAGGCCGCCGGTAGGCTGCACCAGAGGTGGGCAAGAACGGGAGCCGAGTGTGAAGAAGCAGATCAACGTGGTTGGTGCAGTTGTGATGCGCGAAGGTACCGTGCTGTCCGCCCAGCGCAGTCCCCAAATGTCGCTCGCAGGAATGTGGGAATTCCCCGGCGGCAAGATCGAGGCCGGCGAGACTCCTCAGCAGGCACTGGTTCGCGAAATGGGGGAAGAATTGCTGTGCGTGGTTGAGATTGGCGACCACGTGGAGACGACAACTCATGAATACGATTTCGGAATTGTCACGCTCACGACTTTCTACGCGAGACTTGTCAGCGGTGAACCACAACTCACCGAGCACTCCGACATCCGATGGATCCCAGCCGCCGAGCTACTCAGTGTGGCCTGGGCCCCGGCTGATGTTCCTGCTGTCGAGCGCATCATGCGGGACCACGCGGCGTAGGTGGTCGTGGACTCGCTCTCGTCGCGTATCAGGCTCGACAACGCGTTCGGATTTCTTGATCGTTCTCAGACGACGGAGCAGCTCTTTCATCCGTTGCTGGTCTCAAACGCCGACGGCAACACGATGGTCAAGGCGATTACTGCGGAACTTCGACGTAGCGACTCGTTCACATTTTCAGTTGCGTTCGTGGAGTCAAGTGCGCTGTCACTCCTGAAACAGGCGCTGCTCGACTTCCACGGTCGAGGTCGCGTCATCACCTCCACCTATCTGGGATTTAATTCACCGGCCTCGTTTCGTGAACTGCTCAACCTGCCGAACACCGACGTTTACGTACTTGAGCCTCCACAAGGCGGCTTTCACGCGAAGGGCTACCTGTTCAAGCAACGGGGGAGCACCACCGCGATCATCGGCAGCTCGAACCTGACTTCGTCTGCGCTGATCAAGAATCAAGAGTGGAATCTGAGATTTTCGGCGCTGCCAGACGGCGACATCGTTGAGCAGCTCGATCGTGCGGTCGAAGCACAGATGGCGAGCGCTGTACCACTCACAGATGAGTGGATCGACGATTATGAACGCTCGTATGTACCTCCGCCGCGCGCGCAGGCGGTGAGTGCCAGCGGCCGGATCGTGGGGTCGGGCCTGATCGCTCCCAACTCCATGCAGGCAGAAGCGTTGGCTGAGATCCGCAAGGTGCGCGAGGCGGGAGAGACGCGAGCGGTCGTAGTTTCAGCAACGGGCACGGGCAAGACGATCTTGGCGGCGCTGGACGTTCAGACCTGCAATCCAGAGCGGATGCTTTTCGTTGTTCATCGCGAGCAGATCCTTGATCGCGCAATCGAAGAATTCCAGCGTGTTCTGAACGCGCCGCTCTCAGATTTTGGAAAGTTCGTCGGCGGGCGCCGTGAACTCGATCGCCGCTATGTGTTTGCAACGATCCAGTCCTTGGCTAGGGCGGAAACTCTGAGCGGCATTGACCCTGAATGGTTCGATTACATCCTGGTCGATGAAGTTCACCGAGCGGGATCAGAGTCACATCTACGGCTCATCAATCACTTCAAGCCCAGGTTCCTCTTAGGGGTGACGGCTACACCCGAGCGGACAGACAGCTTCAACGTCTTCGAACTGTTCGATTTCAACGTTCCCTACGAGATTCGACTCCAGCGCGCACTTGAAGAGGACATGTTGGCGCCGTTTCACTATTTCGGAGTCACTGACTTCGAGCTCGAAGGGGAGGTCATCGACGACACAAGCCAACTGAGGCTGCTCGTCGCGCCAGAGCGAGCCGATCACATTGTGGACGCGCTCGCGACGTACGGCCATGCTGGGACTGCGGTGTGTGGGCTAATGTTCTGCAGCCGCAAGGACGAAGCGGAAGAGCTATCGAATCTCCTCAACGCGCGGCAGGTTCACGGGCGACCGCTACGTACAAGAACCTTGACGGGAGACGACTCGATCGCTGCTCGTGAAGCTGTCGTCGAGCAACTTGAGCGTGGCGAACTTGATTACATCCTCACCGTTGACGTTTTCAACGAAGGCATCGATATCCCGACAGTCAATCAGGTGGTGATGCTTCGCCAGACCCAGTCGAGCATCATCTTCACTCAGCAACTCGGTCGAGGGCTCCGGAAGGCTTCGGGCAAGGACCACCTTGTCGTGATCGACTTCATCGGCAACTACACGAATAACTATCTGATCCCGATCGCCTTGTTCGGGAATACCTCGCTGAACAAGGATTCGATCCGCCGAAGCATCATTGAGTCGCAGGAGTCTGGATCGATCTCGGGACTCTCAAGTGTGAATTTCGACCAGGTCTCGAAGGAGCGCATCTTCGCATCGCTTGCGAGCACGAAGCTCGACAGCATGCAGGCGCTGAAGCGATCTATTGCTGAGCTAGCGAGCCGTTTGGGTCAGCCGCCGCGTCTGATTGATTTTGCACGGTTCGATACCGCCGATCCGGTGGTGATCGCGAACGCGAAAGACAATTACTGGCATCTGCTGAGCACCGTTCGGCAGGAAGACCGCCTGGCCACGGACGAGCAGAACAAGGCGCTGAAGTACCTCTCGAGAGAGCTGTTGAACGGAAAGCGCCCGCATGAGCTTGTCGTACTATCCGCCTTGCTCGATGCGGACAGTTCGCTCGAAAGCCATCAGATAGTTGATGTGCTGTCCGCGAGTGACTGCACAGCTGACGCTGCGACCCTCGAGTCGCTTAGTCGCATCCTTACCCTGGGCTTCTTCACGGATCCCCAACGTGCGCAGTATGGGGTGCCGTTGGTTGAGGCACGCGGGAATGGTCTGGCATTGACGGCCCACATGCAGAGTTTGCTCACGGATTCGCTCTTCAAATCACACGTGCGCGACGTTGTCGAAACTGGGCTGTTCCTCGCGCGACATCGTCATGGCTGGGTGAGCGGACTAGAGATCGGCGGGCGATACTCGCGCAAGGATGTCTGCCGTTTGCTGAACTGGTCCAAGAACGAGGAAGGAACCATCAACGGATACAAGGTCGACCGCGAGTCGGAGACCTGCCCAATTTTTGTTACGTACCACAAGCACGAGACCGTTTCCGCGAGTACCGCCTATGGCGACGAGTTTCTCAACGAGTCGGCGATGCACTGGTTTACGCGGACGAGGCGGACCCTTGCGAGTCCCGAGGTGCGCTCAATCATCGAACATCAAGTTGCGTTGCACCTCTTCGCAAAGAAGGACGATGCCGAAGGGCGGGACTTCTACTATCTCGGCCGTGTGCGTGCGTCAGATCCCAAGCAAACAACAATGCCCAGTGACAATGGTTCCCTGCTCAACGTGGTCACAATGACGCTCGACATCGAGTCCCCGATCGAAACCCACCTCTACGACTATTTCCTCTCGAGCGCAGCCGACATCGTGGTCGAGTACGAAGGACCCCGGCCATAGCGCGACCGAGGACCTGTCGCGACCTCAAATCCGCTCGAGCAGGCGGCCCCAGATGGCTCGTCTGGACTCGTCCCATGGATGTGGGGCGTCGCCGACGCGCGTAGCTAGTGGCGACGGCCGGACGTCGAATGCAGAGGGCGCGCGCTAGCCGAGTCCATGCGTCATGATCGTCTTCGCACGGCCATTCATGCCGAACAGTTCACCGCGTTCGGCGCTGTACACGAAGAGCGCCACTCCGGCGCGTTCAGCGAATTCCGCCGCCCCCGACGCATATCCCGTGCTCGTAAAGAACAGAGGGATTCGCCCATCCGTCGCTGCAACGCCCGCCAGTTCGCGGATCGGGGCAACGCCGACATTCGCGCCGAAATGCTTCACTTGAGCGATGTACCGGGCGCTGATCACATCGACACCGCCGTCGCCTCCAAACGAGGTAACTTCAGCGCCCTTCTCGCCGAGATATCGCATCCACTGAGCGACAAGATGCTCCGCACCGCGTGGTGTCACACCCAACCTCATCGGGTCGGGGCGATGTGAATCCCTCTGAACACCGTGATCAAGCGGCATTCCTTCTTTCCGGCGGCGCTTCTCGAGAGCGGCTTGCGCTCCCTGGAAGGCCGAAGCAAGCAGCGCCTTCACCGTCTTCGAGTAGCGAGCTTTCGCGACACGCTCGGCACGGCGATGGGCGATGATTGCGAACACGCTTATCGTCACGAGCACGAGGGCTCCGATACTGATGAACGCCCTTGCGTCAACGATTGGCTCGAACACCGCGGGGAGGGACACCGGTAGGTACAGGACGACCGCGAACATGACCGCCATGACGGCGAGTACAGACACGGCGCCAGCGACCTTGCCGAGCTCTTCGGCGTGACGATCATCATCACTCCTGTGGAGCTTGATTTGCGGTCGGATCTGCGCGCGAATCACCTGCATCAACACTTCATCCGGAACCCACACGTCGGGATAGCTTCGCCCGATCTTTGCACCCGCATCGTGCGCCGAATTGAGAGATCTCACCGTCGCATTCTGCCAGCAGGCTGCGCTGCTTCGAGTCCCTTGGGTCGCAATCGCGGCCCGTCAGCGCATTGGGTGCTATTTCACCAAGGCCACCCCCAGAGACACCGCCACCCCGGCCACGACACCCCAGATCACGATCGACACCATCTGCCAGGCGATCACCGCATTCCGGTTCGCGCCGAACGAGACCATCGCCGCGGAGGTGAACTGGCTGGGGAGCACGAACGGGCCGAGCAGGCTCACGCCGGCGACGCCGTACTTGTCGAAGGCGCGGCGCACTTTCTCGCGGCGCGGCGAAGGGACGCCGTCAGTCGCCGAAGCATCAGCAGACGAGGCTGAGCCGGCGCCGGCAGCCGCAGCCTTCCCCGCGACCACCTTCGACCGCACCCCGCTCGCGGCGAACACGAAGCCGAGCATCGACAGCACGTTGCCGATCACGGCGACGCCGATCGCGACCGCGGGCGGCAGCCCGATCAGCACGCCGACGACCGAGCCGAAGTACGAGTCGATGAACGGAACGGCCGAGATGAGCATCACCCCGAACCACTGGAGGAAGTCGGGGAGCGAGGAGGCGAAGTCCTGGAGGGCGTCGAGCATGATCTGCCTTTCACTAGGTGAGATGTAGGTGTGCGGTCGTTCCCATTGCGGGCAGGGAACGAACCACGGTGATGCATCAAGCCTCCGAGAACCGCGCGATCCGCGTCAGTGCCGTCGCGTCACCCGTTCCCGTGCGAAAGTGCACGCGCCCGGCGTGACAAATGTCACTGGCATAGGCTCGGGCGCATGCCTGCCGAACCTGCTGCTCGCAGCGTGCACACGACGTGGTTGTACACGCTCGCGTCGATCGTGTTCTTCTTCGGGTTCTTCGATTTGATCGTTGGGCTGAGCATGCTCGAGACGGTTGTGAATGTGGGCGGTGGTCTCGATACGGCGCTGCGCGCCTACTCGACCGACCGACTTCTGGCGATCGCAGTGCTCGCGCTGCAGATCATCGCGACTGCCACCCAAATCAGGTACTGCTGGTTCCTGCGGGTCGGACGCGGGGGCGGGCTGCCACACCCCGGCTGGACGGCGGCGCTCATCGCACCCGCCGCACTCGTCTGGCTCGTCGGCCTCGCCGCCCCGGGCGACGCACTCGTCGCCGCCGTGCCGCTGTGGGCCGCGGCATCCCTCATCGCCGCCCTGCTGCCGAAGCCGCAGCGGCGGCTCACCCTCCTGATCGGCGCCATCCTCACGGCCGCGCACGTCGCGATCTTCACGACGCTGCACGGCACGCCGGCACCCGAAGGTCCGCAGGGCTCGAACACCTTCATGATCGGCCTGTTCGCCGTGATCCTCCCGTTCATGCTGCTCACGAGCCTCTGGTGGTGGGAGGTCGTCGTGCAGCTCGACCGCAACCGGCGCACGGCCGCCGAGCTCGCCGTCACGCAAGAGCGGCTGCGCTTCGCCAGCGACCTGCACGACATCCAAGGGCACCACCTGCAGGTCATCTCGCTGAAGTCCGAGCTTGCCGAGCGCCTGCTCGAGATCGACCCGGTCGCCGCGCGCGAGCTCGTGCACGAGACGCGCATGATCGCGAAGGAGGCCCTCGAAGAGACCCGCTCGCTCGTCGCCGGCTACCGCCAGGTCGCCTTCGACGACGAGCTCGAGAACGCCCGCGAGGTGCTCACCGCCTCGGGCGCCGCGTGCGAGCTGCGCCTCAGTCCACTGCCCGCGGATGCCGCCGCGCAGAGCGCGCTCGCCTCGGTCGTGCGCGAGGCGACGACGAACATCCTGCGTCACAGCGAGGCCGCGACGGTCACCATCGCGCTCACCACCGAGGGCGGGCGCTGCGAGCTGCGCATCGTCAACGACGGCATTTCGAACCAGGATGCCTCGGCGCCGGCCACCCCTCGCGCCGCCGGGTCGCGCGCGCCCGGGTCGGGACTCGCGGGCCTGCGCGAGCGGCTCGCCGCCGTCGGCGGCACGCTCGAGCACGACGAGGATGCCTCGGCCGGCACGTTCGAGCTCCGAGCCACCGTGCCCGTGCGAGCGGGGGTCGCGGCGTGAGCGGCGCGCCGGCCGGCGCGGTCGAGCACGATGCGGCACGTGGCATCCGCCTCATGATCGCCGATGACGAGCACCTCATTCGCGGCGCCCTCGTCGCGCTCTTGAATCTCGAGCCCGACATCGAGGTCGTCGCGACCGCCGACAACGGTCCCGCAGCTGTCGAACAGGCGATCGCCGCGCGGCCCGACGTGTGCCTGCTCGACCTCGAGATGCCGGGCGCCGACGGCATCGAGGCGGCCGCGCGCATCCTCGCGCAGGTCTCGACGCGGGTCGTCATCGTGACCCGGCACGCCCGCCCGGGGGTGCTGCGGCGGGCGCTCGCGACGAAGGTCTCCGGCTTCGTGCCGAAGTCGACGCCGGCCGAGGAGCTCGCACACGTCATCCGCGACGTCGCCGCCGGCCGCCGCTACATCGACCCCGAGATCGCCGCCGCCGCCCTCACCGCCGAACGCTGCCCGCTCACCGACCGCGAGCTCGACGCGCTGCGCTTCAGCCGCTCGACGATGAGCGTGCAGCAGATCGCCGACCGCCTGCACCTCGCGCAGGGCACCGTGCGCAACTACCTCTCGTCGGCGATGACGAAGCTCGACGCCGCATCGCGCCACGAGGCCGCCGAGAAGGCGTGGCAGCAGGGGTGGATCTGAGGCTCGCGCCCAACGCACCGCACATGGGGGTTTCGGCGGGTCCGCGACATCCCTAATGTCTGAAGTCGACGGGGGAGTCGGCATGGCGGGCGAGCGCAACAGCACCAGCGAGGGGGTCGCCGAACCCGCCGCGCGCCGTGACCGGTGGGCAGGGCTCGGCACGCAGACGCTCGTCGGCGTCGTCGCGGGTGTCGTCGCCGGGGTCGTCACGAGTCTGCTGCTGTGGCTGACCCCCGTGGTGCGCGAGACGTGGCTGTCAGAGCCGAGCTGCGACGATCCGGACAATCTGGTGATCGCGACGCCGATCGCCGTCGAGGCGTCGGGCCACATGCAGAGCGACCCGATGGCGGTCGACGCTGAGCACGGGCATCCGGCCGGCGATGCGATCGACGGCGATGCGGGCACCGCGTGGGCGGAGGGCGCCGACGGCACCGGTCGAGGGGAGTGGATCGAGGTCACGCTCGAGCCGGGCACCGACCTGCGCATGATCTGCATCGTGAACGGGTATGCGAAGACCTTTGCCCTGTACCGCGAGAACTCGCGGGCGCGGCAGCTCGAGGTCGCGACCGCGCAGGGCACGCGGGTGTCGGTGCTGGGCGATGCCGGTGCGGGGTCGTTCCAGCGGTTCCGCCGCTTGGGCGTCGTGCCGGGCTCGACCGATCACGTCACCCTCACCATCAGGACCACGTGGTCGGGTGCCGGCGACGAAGGCGCCTACGACACGTCGATCAGCGAGCTGGAGTTCTGGCGGGCGGGGTGAGCGCGTCGCCGCTCACCCCGCCTCCCGAATTCGTTGCGGTGCGGTCGTCAGGCCGCGAGCGAGTGCACAGGCTCGGCGGCGCGCTGCACGATGCCACGGGTGATTCCGCGGACGACGAGCCACGCCATCGGTGCGGCCGCCACGAGGAGCACCTCGCCTGCGAGGCTCAGCCACATCGCGACACGCAACGTTTCGAGATCCTCGGCGGCCAGGTAGAGGCGGGTCGAAGCCTGGATGACGTAGTTGCTGACGACCCAGAGCAACCACCAGGCGATCTGCCACGAGGGTCGGGTTCGCCCGACGGCTCGCCAGAGGTCCGAGATGTTCTGGTACGGGAACCAGAGGCTGATGATGGGCACGAACCAGGCTCCGGCGTGCCAGCCCGGTGCGCGGCGCGTCTGGCCGATGACCTGCTTGGCGACGCGGTACTGCCAGATCACCCAGATCACGCCGGTGGTGATGAGGAAGACCGACGACAGGATGCTGACCACGAACGTGCCCTGGTCGTACAGGTCGAACCGGTCGAGGGTCGTGTCGTCGCCGCTGAGGAAGTCGGCGACCGCGAGGATGCCGAATGCCTCGACGCCGATGGTGGCGACCGATAGCACGACGCAGACGATCAGGAGCACCTGGGTGACCAGCGCGAGCTTCGAGATGGTCTTCACCGCACCCGGTCCCTGGTCGGGCTGCAGGCGGGCCTGCTGCGGCTGCGGCTGTGTCCACCGTGCGCCGTCCCACCACCAGTTCACCGGCGATCCGTCAGGCGCCGGGTACCAGCCGGGTGGGGTAGCGGTAGGGGCGTTGTTGGTCATCGTTGGCTTCCTCGCGGATCTTCGTCGACACGGCGTGCGATCCGGACGGTTCTCTCCGCCGGATCGCGTGCAACTCTAAGGGATCCTGCGAAGCTCCAAGATCACGATTTCGACACCGTGCGGTGGCACTAGTCCGCGAGGATCGCGGCGAGCCACTCGACTGCGATCACGTCGTACGCCTTCGCCCCGTCGGTGCGTTCGGCAGCGGCATCCTCGGGCCAGGCGGCGAGCGCGTGCGCGACGCCGTCGACGTAGCGCACCTCGCCGATGCCGAGGCGCTCGAACTCGCGCGTCGTGTCGATGAACGGCGGCTCGTCGTCGGCGCCCTCGATGATGAGCAGCGACCCGCCGGCAGCCGCGAGCTCGCCGGCGCGCGCGACGAAGTCCATGCGAGCGGCGACGGCATCCGATTCCGGCGTCCACGCGTAGGGCTCCGGCAGGAACTCGGCCATCGCGTCGATCATCGGGCGCAGCCGCAGCAGCGGGTTCATGAGCACGCACGCGGCGATGCCGTGCGAAGCCGCATGCGTCGCGAACACCTCGGCGGTCACCGACGCGCCGGCTGACCCGCCGAGCACGGCCAGCGCCGAGGCATCCGACGCACCGAGCACCCCGCGAAGTTCGGCGAGCGCCGCCGGAAACTCCTCGAGCGCCTGCTCGTGCATCGGCCCGAAGTACTCGGTCACCATGTCGATGCCGCTCGTGAGGAACTCCTCGAAGTCGGCGTACGGCGCGCGCTCGCCGCTGAGCGGCAGGCCGAGATAGATCACGTGCGCGTCGAGGCCGTCGAGCGGCAGCGCGGCGGCCAGCGCGGCGGGCGTCGACGGCGGGTCGAGCAGGTGCCAGCCGACGACGATCGGCGCCTCGGGGTGCGTCGCTGAACGGGCCGTGTAGGGCACGCCGGCGGAGGTGGTGCCGTGCATCCAGGTCATGCGCGTGAGGCTAGCGCGTGCGGGGGAGCGCGGCCAGTGGTCGCTGCCGACGTGCGCTATCGATGCACGTGCGACGGCTGCCCGGTGATGCTCGAGATGTCCTTCTCGGTCGTGTGCAGCAGCCGCTCGGCGAGATCGCGCAGCGCGCGGGCGACCGCGAGCTCGTCGCCGATCGCGGGCACGTTCGGATCGAGTGGATTGCGATCGGCCTTGCCGGTGCCGGTCACCTCCCGCCCCGCGGGTGTGCGCACCGTGGCCGCGGCCATCGTGGTGTTCTCTTCTTCGTCGATGTCGACGGTGACGCTCCACTGCTTCGTCGCATCCATGGAACTCACCACCTTCCGGTCCGGTTCCACCTTTCAGGGTACCGACCTGCCACGCGTGCGGCGAGGGGATGTCGCGCCCGTTCTCGGCCCGATCTGAGGTACCTCAGCGAGGCCTGAGGTACCTCAGACGCAGACCTCGGGCGGCGTCTCGGTGAAGATACGGCACACGCCCGATACGACCCCGGTACCTCAGCGACGAATCTGGTCTCAGGCGGCCGGAACGACGGCCGCGAAGCATCCGAAAGGGATCGGAACCATGGACCTCGCAGCCGGCTTCATCGCCACCACCATCAACCGCAACGACGCCGAGGTCGCGGCCGCCGCGAACGAGCGCCGCCGCACCGAGGGCGAGCGCCACGCCGTCGAGCGCGCCGAGCGCGGGTCGCGCGGCGGGCGCCTGCACAGCCTCGCCCACCGCCTGCACCTGCACGCGGCGCACTGACCGCGGCATCCGGTTCACGACCACGAACCGGATGCCGCGGCGCGGCGTTTCACGACGACGCGGATGCCTCGCCGCCACCAGTCCGCGAACCAGGCTCGGACCTCGACTCGCGCAGCAGCCGGAACTCGTGCCGCCGCAGCAGCTTCAGCAACCACGACCTCGCCGGGCCGAAGGCGCGCAGGCCCGCCGACGTCTCGATCGGCTCGATGCCGACGACCTCGAATTCGCGCCCCTTCCACACGACCGTCGCCCGGTTCGCGGCGACGACGTTGCGGTACCAGTTCACCTCGGGCCCGTAGGTGAGCTCAGCGACGAACCCCTCGGGCACGCGGGCGAGCACGAGCGGCGTCTCGTAGGCACGGCCGCTCTTGCGCCCCGTGGTCCGGATGAGCGCGAACGGACCCGCGCCGCGCCGCGCCATCCACAGCGTGAGCCGGTTGAGCGTGTGCTGGATGAACGTCAGCCACCCCCGCTTGAACCAGCCCATCGCCATGGTCCGATTCTCGTGAGGTCGCGCGGCGCTGTGAACCCCCGGCGGTGCCTGATCGGGTCATCGGGACGTTCATATCTCCCACGTTGGCCCGCTCACGCCCCCAGTACTGGGAGGCGCGAGGCAACGACGTCTGGCGGTAGCCTCTCGCGGACAACTCGAAGAGGAGCATCCGCAATGGCCGGGGGAAGCGCAGGTTGGTTCGATGACGGGTCGGGCGAGCTCCGGTGGTGGGATGGCTCCCGCTGGACCTCGTACTACTTCGACGGCGAGTCGGGCGAGGTTGTCGACCGTACGTCGTCTCTGACGCCAAGTGCAGTCGGTCCGGAGACTGCGGAGCCTGCCGCGAGGTCGCGCCTCAAGCGCAAACCCGTGATCATCACCGCCGTGATCATCGGTGGTGTCATCCTGGTGAGCCGCGGCCCGGCAGCGGTGCTGGTCGCAGCCGGTCTATCGGTAGCAGCTGTCGGGATATATGCCCTGATCAACGGGTCGGCCGACCGCCTGAAGATCCGCACTCGCCGCGTCGCGACTGGTGTTCTACTTGCCGGATTGTTCGCATCAGCAATTGGTGGCGCGGCGGTGGCCGCGAATCAACCCACAACGAACAAGGCCGTGCCATTTGCGGCGACAAGCTCAGACGGCAGACGCCAGGGGACACCGACCCCGCCTGAGACGCAGCCCCCTACGCCAACGCCCGTTGTCAAGGAGACCATCGTCGAGGAGCGCAGTCCGATCGCGTACGGTTCCTCGAATGTCGACGACCCGAACCTGGATGTCGGAACCACTGCTGTCGTGACGGCCGGCGTGAACGGGGAGAAGGTCACTCGGATCCGCGTTACGACCGTCGACGGTGTGGAGACCGCTCGCGAGGTGATCGGAGAGATCATGGCGGTAACGCCCATCGACGAGGTCATCGCGATCGGTTCGCGCCAGCCAGCACCGCCGCCCGCGCCTGCACCTGCAGACGGCGGTTGCGACTCGAACTACGACGGTGCGTGCGTGCCGATCGCCTCAGATGTGGATTGTTCAGGCGGAAGCGGCAACGGCCCCGAGTATGTCGACGGCCCCGTGTGGATTGTTGGCAGCGACGTCTACGATCTTGACCGCGATGGAGATGGCATCGCCTGCGACACCTGACGTGCCGCTGAGACGTGCCGAGCTCCCGAGCAACAGCGGGCGGGATGCGGTTCGGGAAGGCGACCACTCGACCACATGACCAACAGGGAGGGCCGGCCACTCGACCACATGACCACAGGGAGGGCGGCCACAAGTCCACAAATCCACACGTCGGTGAGCCACAAGTCCACAAGTCCACATGCCTTCGCGAACGGGATCCCCTGCGGGCCGACCGCGCTGCTCCACAGACGTGTGCGCGGGGCGTGGTTTCGACACGCGTCCGACTCCGTCGGGCGCTACTCAACCAGCGGAGCCGTCCGACTTCGTCGGGCGCTCGTCAACCGGCGGCGGGGCCGGCGAGCACCCCGTCGGGGTCGCGCACCTCGACGCGCGGGCGGCCGTCGTCGAGTCGGCCCATCGTCTCGGGCAGGGCGCTGAAGATCTTGCGCGAGCCCGCGGCCACCCTCGTCACCGCGGTGAAGTCGAGCACGAGGCATCCATGATCGCCCACCAGGGGAGCGAGGCGGCTCACGATCTCCTCGGCCTCCGAGAAGAGGATCTCGCCGCGCAGCATCGCGACCGTGTCGCCCGAGCCGTCCGATCCGTCGCGCGAGAGCGACGCGATCGGCGACAGCGGCGCCCCGTGGTGCTGCAGCATGTGCAGGCCGTGCCGCTGCGACAGCAGCTCGAGCGTCGCGACGCCGCGCACGCTGTTGCCGCGCGCGTCGAGGCGCGGGCTGAACGTGCCGATGCCGAACTGCCCGGGCTGCACGGCCGCGATGCCGCCGCCGACGCCGCTCTTCGCGGGCAGGCCGACCCGCACCATCCAGTCGCCCGACTCGTCGTACATGCCGCAGCTCGTCATGACCGCGGTGGTCCAGCGCGCGGCATCCTCGCTGATGACGCGCTCGCCCGTCACGGGGTTCACGCCGCCGGTCGCGAGCGTCGCCGCCATGATCGCGAGGTCGCGGGCGTTGACCGAGATCGAGCACTGGCGGAAGTACGCGAGCGTCGCCACGTCGACCGCCGACCCGAGGGTGCCTGCCGAGCGGGTCAGGTAGGCGAGCGCGCGATTGCGGTCGCCGGTCGTGGCCTCCGACGAGTACACGTCCTCATCGACCCGCAGGTCGCGGCCCGCGAACCGCTCGATGCCCGCGAGCACGGCGGCGAACTTCTCGTCGGCGGTGTCGCCCGCCATGAGCGAGGTCATGACGATGGCGCCCGCGTTGATCATCGGGTTGCGAGGGCGGCCGGATGCCTCGTCGAGGCTGATCGCGTTGAACGGTTCGCCGCTCGGTTCGAGGTCGACGTGCGTGCGCACCTCGTCGAGCCCCCGCGCGTCGACCGCGAGCGCGAACACGAACGGCTTCGACACCGACTGGATCGTGAACTCCGCCTCGACGTCGCCCGCCTCGTGCACCACCCCGTGCGTGCTCGCGAGCGCCGCACCGAGCTGGTCGGGCTCGACCTTCGCGAGCTCGGGAATGTACGACGCAACCGCCCCGTCGGCGCGATCTCGCACGGCGTCGAGCACCGACTCGAGTGCGTGACGAACCGGATCCCCCAGAGCGGCAGCCATGCGGTCAGCCTACGACCGCAGCCGTCGGTTGAGTAGGGGCGATACGGAGCGACGCCCGGTATCGAAGCCACGGGAACAACCCGCGCGCGTGGGCGTTGCACTCACCATGACCACCCTCGGAATCATCGGTGCAGGACACATCGGCAGCCAGGTCGCCCGCGCGGCCGTCAAGAGCGGATACGAGGTGGTGATCGCGAACTCCCGCGGACCCGAGACGCTCGAGGGGCTCATCGCCGAGCTCGGCCCGCACGCCCGCGCCGCCACCGCAGCCGAAGCCGCGACCGCCGCCGACATCGCCGTCGTCACGGTGCCGTTCAAGGCGTACGGGTCGATTCCGGTCGAGCCGCTCGCGGGCAAGATCGTCATCGACACCGACAACTACTACTGGGAGCGCGACGGCCACGTGCCCGCCCTCGACGAGGGCCGCGACACCGTCACCGGCATGCTGCAGAAGCACCTCGCGACGAGCCACGTCGCGAAGGGCTTCAACCACATCACGGCCGCCGACATCACGACCGACGGTCGCCCGGCCGGCGACCCGGCCCGCCGCGCGCTCGCGACGGCGAGCGACCACGAGGATGCCGCGGCCTTCGTCACCTCGCTCTACGACGAGTTCGGCTTCGACACCGTGAACGTCGGGCCGCTCGACGAGAGCTGGCGGGTCGAGCGCGACCAGCCCGCCTACGAGTCCGGCGCGCAGACCCGCGACGAGCTCGCCGCCAACCTCGCGAAGGCGAAGCGCATCACCTCCGCCGGTTGAGCAGCGCCGGCGCGGAGCGACGACGCGTATCGAAACCAAGCCCTGATCGCACCGGGGGTCTCGATACGCGTCGCCTGCGGCGGCGCTGCTCAACCGACGAGGTTCGAGAAGGGCAGGGGTCCCCATCGTGCAAGTGGGCGGTGGACAGTAGCATCTGATCCCAGTGCCCTGTCCGGCACGGAATCCGTTGGAGGACTCGTGACGTTCGACCCGTCCGCGCCGGTGCCCCCGGTACCCCAGCCGCCGGTGCAACCGCCCGCCGCGCAGCCGCCCGTGCCGGGCGAGCCCGGTCAGCCGGCTCCCGGTGCTGAGCGTCCGAAGGGACTCGCGGGGGCGCTCACCGCGGCGATCATCGTGTCGGCGCTGCCGATCGTGATGATCCCGCTGCTCGCGATCTGGATGATCGTCGCGCTCGCGCAGCTGCCCTGGACCACCGGCGGCTCCGGCGACGAGTGGTCGAGCAGCGACCCGCTCGTGGAGGACCCGCTCGCCGCGGGCGACCTGCCGATCGACCTGCCGTGGGACGTCGACCTCGACGGCGACGCCTACCTGGCGCTCGCCTCGAGCTTCCCCGGCGACGACGCGTGGACCGCGGGCGAGAGCGACGGCACGTCGATGACGTACGACAACGCCGCCACCGGCTGCTCGGTCTGGTACACGAACGGCAGCGACGGCTCCGACCTCACCGGCGAAGACGACCGGTCGGCGAGCCTCACGCTCATCGACTCCACCTTCGGCACGACGGTCGACCGGGCGAACGCGTACGACGTCGCGCTCGTCTCGGGCGACGGTGTCGAGACCGGCGTCGCCGATGCCGTCGCGATCGACCTCGAGGGCGACCGGTACTACACCGTGATCGCGCGCAGCATCACCGATGTCGGCGAGGCCGTGATCATCTCGGCCGAGTGCGACGCGGCCGAGCAGCTGCCCGAGACCGTCGCCGCCGCGACCGACCTCTTGACCGTCGGCGTCGTGCCGGCCGAATCCGTGGAGTGACCGAGATGTTCCTGACCGAATCGCAGGCGAACCCCGGTGACGTGTTCGCCGTCTTCGTGCCGCTCATGCTCTTCTACGGCCTGCTCTTCGTCTTCGCGATCGCGACCTACGTGCTCATGGCGATCTTCCTCTCGAAGGTCTTCGTCAAGACCGGCAACGAGGGATGGCCGGCCTGGGTGCCGGTGTACAGCTCGTGGCGCGTGCTCGAGATCGCCGGATTCCAGGGCTGGATCGCGCTGCTCTCGTTCGTGCCGTTCGGCAACATCGTCGCGCTCGTGTTCCTGATCATGGCCGTCAACCGCATCAACAAGGGCTTCGGCCGATCGGCCGGCTGGACGGTGCTGTACGTCTTCCTGCCGCTCATCTGGGGTGCGCTCATGGGCTACGGACGCACCGAGCCCTGGCGCGGGCCGGCCGCGTGGCTGCCCGAGGCCGGGTACTACGCCTACCCGCCGCAGGCACAGCCGTATCCCGGCGCGGCGCAGGCGCAGCCCTACCCCGGTGCGCCCCCGGCGCAGGCGCAGCCGTATCCGCCGCAGCCGGCCGCGTACCCGCCGGCCGCGCCGCCTGCAGTGGCCGCACCGGCCGCGCCGGCCGCGCCGGAGCCGCCTGCCCCTCCGGTGCCGCCCGCTCCGCCCGCTCCGCCCGTCCCGCCGACCGACCCGAACCAGGGAGCCTGAACCATGACCCAGCTGATCCTCTCCGGCAACGACCAGCAGACCGTTCCCGTCGTCATCGAGATCTCGCGCGGCCTCGGCTACGAGGCGACGCAGCCGACCCCGGGCAGCATCAAGCTCGAGCGCGGCGACTTCTCGAAGACGATGCTGCTCGGCGCGATGGCGGGCAAGAACTTCCACATCTCGTTCACGTTCGACATCGGGGTGGACCAGTACGGCAACACCTGGCTGCGCTTCGACGAGGGGACCGGGCTCGGCGCGGTCAAGGGCGGCGCGATCGGCTACTCGAAGACGAAGAAGGCGTACGCCGAGTACCTCGACGCGCTGCGTCGGCAGACGACCGAACGCGGCATGCTGCTCGGCGAGCAGTAGGCGGCGCTGCGCGCTCTGTCGGTCGAGGAGCGACGAAGGAGCGTATCGAGACCACGACCGGGTGGTCTCGATACGGCGCTGCGCGCCTGCTCGACCGACCGGGCGAGATAGTGAGAGCGCTCCCTCCCAATTTCTCCATCGATGTGACAAACTCGGAGGAGGCGGTTCGCGATGCAGCGAACCCGTGGGGAGGGGGCACGAGATGGCACAGGCTCCGACACCCACGCTATCCGACCCGGCTTCGCCGGCGCAGCCGCAGGCATCCGCCCCAGCCGCCCGCCGCGGTACCAACCTGCCGCGCATGGGCGACTTCAACCGCTCGGTCATCTTCGATGCGATCCGCCGCGCGCCCGAGGGTCGCAGCCGCGTCGAACTCGTCGAGATGACCGGCCTCTCGACGCAGACCGTCAGCAACATCGCCCGTCGCCTGCTCGACGACGCGCTCATCGTCGAGGCGGGCAAGACGAGCGCGGCGGGGCTCGGCAAGCCGCGCACGATCCTGCGGCTGAACCCCGACGGGCTCTACGCCGCCGGCGTGCACATCGACCCCGCAGTCATGACCTTCGTGCTGCTCGACCTCACCGGCCGGGTCGTCGCGCACAGCCGGCTGAAGACGCCGAAGGCCGCCGACCCCGATCACGTGATGGCCCGCATCGACGACCGGTTCGAACAGCTCGTCGCCGACTCCGGAATCGCCCGCGAGAAGATCGTCGGCCTCGGGCTCGCCGCCCCCGGCCCCATCGACCAGGAGCGCGGCACGATCGTCGACCCGCCGAACCTGCACGGCTGGCACCGCGTGCCCCTGCGCGACGCGCTCGAGCGGTCGACCGGCCTGCCTGTACTCGTCGACAAGGACGTGACGGCGGCCGCCGTCGCCGAGACGTGGGTCGGTGGCGAGAGCGGCACCGGATCGTTCGTCTTCTTCTACATCGGCACCGGCATCGGAGCGGGTCTCGTGCTCGACGACGAGCTCATGCGCGGCGTCTCGGGCAACGCGGGCGAGATCGGCCACATCGTCGCCGATCCCGACGGGCCGCCGTGCTTCTGCGGCCAGCGCGGCTGCATCGCGGTCACCATCACGCCGCAGGCGATGGTCGACGAGGCCGAAGACGCGGGCGTGCTCGCGCCCGCCCCGCACGAGACGCCCCGCGAGATCGACGCCCAGTTCGACCTGCTCTGCGAAGCCGCGGCCGCTGGGGACGCCTCGGCGGCAGCCATCCTCGACCGCGCAGCCGACCGCACGGCCCGCACCGTCGCCGTGCTCACCAACCTGCTCGACGTCGACCGCGTCGTCTTCGGCGGGCCGTTCTGGGCGCGCCTGGAGGCGCGGTACCTCGAGCGCATTCCGCCGCGCCTCGACGAGTACAGCGCGACGGCGGCGCTGCGAAGGATCGAGGTCGCGGGCACCGGAGTGGGCGACGACGTCGCGGCGATCGGCGCGGCGAGCCTCGTGCTCGAGCGCAGCTTCACGCCCTCGGCGACCCGGCTGCTGCTCGGGTAGACGCGAGTGGGGTGAGGGGCGCCCCGACGGAGGGGCGGCATCCACCAGCTGGTTGAGGAGCGCCGCCGCGGCGCGGCGACGCGTCTCGGAACCAACGTCACCGGACAAATTGCCCCTTGCCGACTAACTCCATTCGATTTACTATGTGCAGGTGGGGAACGCGAACGCCCCGCGGAGCGCGGTTCGGGGGAGCCGACGGTCTCCACGGGGCGTGTCGCTTCCGCACGCCCACATGAGTCCCGATGCCCCAGCGGGTCAGCACCATCACGCGCACCACCCGACAACGCCCGAACCGCCTGCAAGCACTCGAGCAAAGGAGCACGAGACCATGCACCGCACCCGCGCCACCCTCGCCTTCGCGGTCGTCACCGCCGCGACCGTCGCCCTCGTCGGCTGCAGTGCCGACTCGGGCGGCGGTGACGACGACACGATCCGCATCGTCTACCAGAAGACCGACGCGTTCGTCGCGCTCGACGACCTCTTCAAGAAGGTGAAGCCCGAGTTCGAGAAGGCGAACCCGGGCATCACGGTCTCGCTCGAGCCGATCGTCGCCGACGAGGCCGACTACGGCACGAAGCTCGCGCTCATGCAGCAGAGCCCCGACACGGCACCCGACGTCTTCTACGAGGACACGTTCAAGGTGCGCAGCGACGTCGACGCCGGCTACCTCCTGAACCTCGACGAGTACCTCGCCGACTGGAGCGACTGGTCGCAGTTCAACGAGGGCGCGAAAGAGGCGGGCCGCGCCGACGACGGCAGCGTCTACGCGGTGCCGCTCGGCACCGACACGCGCGGCATCTGGTACTCGAAGTCGGTGCTCGAAGAGGCCGGCGTCTCCCTGCCGTGGGAGCCGAAGTCGTGGGAGGAGATCCTCGACACCGCCCGCAAGGTGCACGCCGCCTCGCCCGACAAGGTCGCGTTCAACGTCTACTCGGGCAAGCCCGCCGGCGAGGGCTCGGTCATGCAGGGCTTCGGCATGCTGATGTACGGCACCGACGACGAGCTCTACGACGCCGACGAGAAGAAGTGGGTCACGGGCTCGCAGGGCTTCGTCGACTCGCTGGCCTTCATCGAGACGCTGTACTCCGAGGGCCTCGCGCCCGCTCCCGACGTCGCGCTCGACGGCTCGATGTGGCAGAAGCTGTTCGGCGAGTGGTTCCCGAACGGCCAGATCGGCGGCACGATCGAGGGCTCCTGGTCGCCGTCGTTCTGGATGGAGGGCGGCCAGTACGCCTGGCCCGAGTACGTCGACGACATCGGCGTCGCGGCCTTCCCGACGCAGAACGGCCAGGGCGACGGCGCGGTCAGCCTCTCCGGCGGCTGGACCCTCGCGGTCGGCGCGAACAGCGGCAACCCCGACGCGGCGTTCGACTTCCTCGCGATGGCGCTCGACAAGGAGAACGCGCTCGACTACAACATCGCGAACTCGCAGATCGCGGTGCGCACCGACGTCGCCGAAGACCCGGCGTACCTCGAGGCGAACCCCTTCATCGGGTTCTTCACCGACCTGGTGACCTCCACGCACTTCCGGCCGGCGACTGCCGACTATCCCCAGATCTCGGCTGAGATCCAGGCGGCCACCGAGGCCGTCATGACGGGGCAGATGACGCCGGAAGAGGCGGCCGCCGCCTACGACGAGGCGGTGGTCGGAATCGTCGGCGAAGACAACGTGACCGGCTAGGAGCATGGTCGCGGTCTCATCGCCGCCGATCGATGGCGGCCGGCCGACGCGGGATGACCCGAACTTCCGCGTCGGCCGGCAACCGCCTCGGCACGGCCGGCGGGCGCTCGTGCGCCTGCTGCCGGTCGCCCCGTCGATCGTGCTGCTCGCCCTCTTCATGGTGGGCCCGGTCGTCTGGGCGTTCTACGTCTCGTTCACGAACACCGCGCTGACCGGTCGCGCGGCGCGCGCCCCCCAGTGGGTCGGACTCGACAACTACGTCGACCTCTTCACCGACCGCGCGTTCCCGCTGTCGCTGCTGCTCACGTTCGTCTTCGTGCTCGGCTCGGCCGTGATCGGCCAGAACCTCATCGGCCTCGGGCTCGCGATCCTCATGACGCGGGCGAACCGCGTCGTGCGCGCCGTCGTCGGCACGGCCCTGGTCGCGGCGTGGGTGCTGCCCGAGATCGTCGCGGCGTTCGCCGCGTACGCGTACTTCGCCGACGACGGCACCCTCAACCAGCTGCTCGCCGCGATCGGCATCGCCGGCCCCAACTGGCTGTTCGACTTCCCGATGCTCGCCGTGATCCTCGCGAACGTGTGGCGCGGCACCGCCTTCTCGATGCTCGTGTACGAGGCCGCCCTCAACGACGTGCCGCCCGAGATCACCGAAGCGGCGATCGTCGACGGCGCGGGCGGTGCGAAGCGGCTCTGGTGGGTGACGCTGCCGATGATCCGCTCGTCGATCGCGACGAACCTCATGCTCATCACGCTGCAGACGCTCGCCGTGTTCACGCTCATCTGGGTGATGACGAAGGGCGGCCCGGGCATGGCCAGCTCGACCCTGCCGGTCTTCGCCTATCAAGAGGCGTTCAAGTTCCAGCAGATCGGCTACGGCTCGGCCATCGCGGTCGTCATGATCGTCGTCGGCGCGATCTTCTCGGTGGGCTACATCAGGATGCTGCGTCCGGAGCGTGACACGTGAACCTCGCGTCGCCGCGCCGTGCCGCGGCATCCCTCGCCCGCAACCTGGCACTCGTGCTCATCGGCCTCTGCTTCGTCGTGCCGCTCGCGTGGCTCGTGCTCGCCTCGATCGACACGTCGCCGAGCCAGCGCACCGAGGTGCCCGAGGGGTTCACCCTCGCGAACTACCAGGCCGTGCTCACGTTCGACGGCACCCTGCTGCCGCTCTGGAACTCCACCCTGCTCTCGACGGGCACCGCGATCGTGACGGTGCTCGTCGCGGTGCTCGCGGCGTACCCGCTCTCGCGGTACCAGTCGCGGTTCAACAAGCCGTACCTCTACGCGATCCTGTTCGGCACGTGCCTGCCGATCACGGCGATCATGGTGCCGGTGTACAGCCTCTTCGTGCGGCTCGGCTACCTCGACAACCTCGCCGCGGTCACGTTCTTCATGGCGGCGACGAGCCTGCCGATGGCGATCTGGATGATGAAGAACTTCATGGACTCCGTGCCCGTCTCGCTCGAGGAGGCGGCGTGGGTCGACGGCGCCTCGGCGATGGGCACGCTGCGCCGCATCGTCGTGCCGCTCATGCGGCCGGGCATCGCGGTGGTGTTCATCTTCGTGTTCATCCAGGCGTGGGGAAACTTCTTCGTGCCGTTCATCCTGCTATTGAGCCCGGCGAAGCAACCTGCCGCCGTGAGCATCTACAGCTTCTTCGGCCAGTACGGCACGGTCGCCTACGGCGAGCTCGCCGCCTTCTCGCTGCTGTACTCGTTGCCGGTCATCGCGCTGTACGTGCTCGTGTCGCGCGGCATCGGCGGTTCGTTCGCGCTGCAGGGCGCGGTCAAGGGATAGGGGAGAGCCCGCATGCACGACGATTCCGCCCTGGTCGAGACCCGCATCGCCCGCTTCGTGCGCGAGCGCCTCGAACCCGCGATCTACCGCGAGCGGGTGCCCGCGCGACTCGAGCGCTGGGAGGCGCCGGGCGAACCGGTGCCGTTCGCCGAGGCCGTCGCACAGCAGTTCGCTCCCGTCGCCCCCGGCGACGCGTGGGGGCGCGCGTGGGGCACGACGTGGTTCAGGGTCACGCTGCCGGAGGTACCCGGTGCTCGAGGAGCGGAGCGAATCGAGACCCCCTCGCAGGGCCCCGAAACGGTCGCTGCGTTCCCCGCTCGAACATCGGAGGCTCACTGGGAGCTCGTGGTCGACCTCGGGTTCATCGGGGTCGCGCCCGGGTTCCAGGCCGAGGCGCTCGTGTGGCGCACCGACGGCACGATCGTGAAGGCGGTCGAGCCGCGCAACCGGGCGGTGTCGCTCGAGCTGATCGCCGGTTCTGCCGGTCGAGTCGGCGCGCAGCGCCGCATCGAGACCACGGGGCCCGGGGGGCTCGATACGCGTACCGCTTCGCCGGGCGCTCCTCGACCGGCGACCACCGTGTACCTCGAGGCGGCGTCGAACCCCGACATCAGCCAGAACTGGTCGTTCGCCCCGACGCCCCGCGGCGAGTGGGAGACGGCGGGCGACGACCCGATCTACGTGCTCGGCGACGTCGACCTCGCGCTCCGCGACGTCACCGTCTGGGAGCTCGTGCAGGACGTCCGGACCCTCCGCGGCCTCGAGGCGCAACTGCCCGAGGCGTCGCCGCGCCGCGCCCAGATCGTGCGCGCGCTCGAGCGCATGATCGACGAGATGGACCCCGACGACATCGCCGGCACCGCGGCGCTCGGGCGGAGCATCCTCGCGCCCGTGCTGGCGGCGCCCGCCTGGGCGAGCTCGCACCGCCTGCACGCCGTCGGGCACGCGCACATCGACAGCGCGTGGTTCTGGCCGACCCGTGAGACGGTGCGCAAGGTCGCGCGCACCTTCTCGAACGTCGACGCGCTCATCGAGGAGCACCCGGGCCTCGTGTTCGCGGCGTCGTCGGCGCAGCAGTACGCGTGGCTGAAGCAGCAGTACCCGCAGGTGTTCGAGCGGGTGCGGGCCCGCATCGCCGAGGGGTCGTTCGTGCCGGTCGGCGGCATGTGGGTCGAGTCCGACACGAACCTGCCGGGCGGCGAGGCGCTCGCGCGCCAGTTCGTCGCGGGCAAGCGCTTCTTCATCGAGGAGTTCGGCGTCGAGCCGCTCGAGGTGTGGCTGCCCGACTCGTTCGGCTATTCGGCGGCGCTGCCGCAGCTCGTGCGTGCGGCGGGGTCGCGGTGGTTCCTCACGCAGAAGATCTCGTGGAACGAGACGAACCGCTTCCCGCATCACACGTTCCGGTGGCAGGGCATCGACGGCACCGAGGTGTTCACGCACTTCCCGCCGGTCGACACGTACAACTCAGAGCTGTCGGGCGAGGAGCTCGCCCGGGCCGAACGCCAGTACGCCGAGAAGGGCACGGCGAACACCTCGCTCGTGCCGTTCGGGTGGGGCGACGGCGGCGGCGGGCCGACCCGCGAGATGATCGCCGCGGCCTACCGCACAGCCGATCTCGAGGGCTCGCCCCGCGTGACGCTCTCGTCGCCGCGGCGGTTCTTCGAGACGGCCGAATCGGAGTACCCGCACCCGCCGGTGTGGTCGGGCGAGCTGTACCTCGAGTTCCACCGGGGCACGTACACGTCGCAGGCGCGCACGAAGCGCGGCAACCGCCGCAGCGAGCACCTGCTGCGCGAGGCCGAGCTGTGGGCGGCGACGGCGGCCGTGCGCGGCGCTGCGCCCTATCCGGTCGACGAGCTCGACGACGCCTGGCACACGGTGCTGCTGCAGCAGTTCCACGACATCCTTCCCGGGTCGTCGATCGCGTGGGTGCACCGCGAGGCCGAGCGCCGCTACGCGGAGGTCGCCGAGGTGCTCGAGGCGATCATCGAGCGCTCGGTGCGCGCGCTCGCCGGGTCGGGCGACGGGACGCTTCGCCTGAACGCCGGACCCTACGACGTGTCGGGCGTGCCGGCGCTGGGTGGGACGCGTCGATCGAGCGACGAAGGAGCGCACCGAGACCACGCCGCCGGCGGAGCGGCCCTCGACCTGGCGCTGCGCGCCGACTCGACCGGCGACGGGCGCATCACCCTCGCGAACGCCCATCTCGAGGCGGTGCTCGACGCCGACGGACTGCTCGTCTCCCTCCGCCACCGCGAACCCGACGGCCGCCTCGGTCGCGAGGCGATCGCGCCCGGTCGTTCGGCGAAGCTGCTGCAGCTCTTCCGCGACACCCCCAACCAGTGGGACGCGTGGGACATCGACGCCCACTACGCCCGCAACGTCGTCGAGCTGCGCGAGGCGGAGTCGGTCGAGGTGTTCGGGTCTCGAGACGGCGGCGACGCGCCTCCTCGAGCACCCGGCGACGAGCGGGTCTCGGTGCGCATCGTGCGCCGGTTCGGGGCATCGAGCCTCGTCGAGACGGTGTCGCTCGGCGCCGACGACCGCGCGCTCGAGGTCGAGTTCGAGGTCGACTGGCACGAGCGGCAGAAGCTTCTGAAGCTCGCGTTCCCGCTCGACGTGCACGCCGACCGGGCGACGAGCGAGATCCAGTTCGGGCACATCCATCGGCCGACCCACGCGAACACCTCGTGGGACTCGGCCCGCTTCGAGACCGTCGCCCACCGCTGGGTGCACGTCGGCGAGCCGGGCTACGGCGTCGCGATCGCGAACGACGCGACGTACGGCCACGACACCCAGCGCGCCGCCGACGTCTCGCGCCCCGGTGCGACCGTCACGACCGCGCGGCTCTCGCTGCTGCGCGCCCCGCAGTTCCCCGACCCCGAGGCCGACCAGGGCGCGCACCGCATGCGCGTCTCGATCGCGCCCGGTGCGGGCATTCCCGAGGCGATCGTCGAGGGCTACCGCCTCAACCTGCCGCTGCGCACCTTCACCGGTGTGGATGCCTCGGCGATCGACCCGCTCGTGCGCGTGACGGGCGCCGTGGTCGAGGCGGTGAAGCTCGCCGAAGACGGCTCGGGCGACGTCGTCGTGCGCGCCTACGAGGCGCACGGGGCCCGCGCTCGGGCGCGGCTCGAGGCATCCTTCGACGCCCGAGCCGAGTCGACCGACCTGCTCGAACGCCCGCTCGCGGGCACCGGGGGCACGGGAGCCGGGGTCGGCGTCGCGCTCGCCGAGGCCGGCTCGCGTGCGTGGGAGTTCGACCTGCGACCGTTCCAGGTCGTGACGCTGCGCCTGCGGCGCACACCGGTGGCGGAGGCGTCGGTCGAGTAGGCGCCGAGCGCCGCCCGGTCGGTCGAGTAGGCGCGCAGCGCTGTATCGAGACTACGCGGCGGCCGGCCCCGGTGCGGGGCCGACCGCCGAGGGGTCAGTCCCAGAACTCCGCGATGCGCGCGGCGACCGCGCCGCCCCGCTCGAATCCGGCCCGCGCGGCGGCCGGCCGCAGGGCGACGTTCATCGCGTTGTCGAACAGGTGCGCATCCTCGCTCGTCGGGAAGATCGTCTCGACGTGGCTGCCGCCGGCGCGGAGCGCATCGACCTGGTCGGCGAGCTGGAGCCGCCACTCGAGCGGCAGCCTGGTCCTGCCGCCGAACGGCGACAGCACGAGCACCCGCTCGTACCCGGTCGCGAGGTCGGCGTTCTCGGCGTTCGTGCGGTAGCCGCCGTCGATGTACGGGTGACCGTCGATCCGGTAGGCGAACCCGCCCGCGCAGCTCGCGGCGACGGCGTCGACCAGGTCGACCCCGCTGTCGCGATCGAAGACGACCGGTTCGCCGGTCTCGGCGTCGACCGCGGTGAGGAGCACCGTTCGCAGCGGCCAGTCCGAGCTCGGAAAGCGCGAGGCGACGGTGGCCCGCCAGCGCGCCTGCTGGGCGTCGTCCGACGAGGCGTCCAGTTCGAGGGCGGAGACGCCCATCTTCCGGCGCATGTCGTCGGCGTCGGTGGCGGCGGCGATGATCGCGCCGGTCCGTGCGAGGTGGTCGACCGGTCGGCCGGCCGGCCGGAGCCCGGGACCGGACCCGTGCGTCGTACCCGCCCAGGCCTGGCCTGCGGTCGGAGCGGGCTGCGGCGGTGCCGCCTCGACGATCGCGGCGTACAGGTCGGCCGGGCTCGCGCCGGCCAGCTGGGCCGCCGCGGTGGATCCGGCGGACGTGCCGATGGTCACGTCGGGTGCGGTCACGTCGACGCCGGCGTCGGCGAGGCCCGCGACGACGCCGATGAGCCAGGCGTTGCCGGTCGAACCGCCGCCGCCGAGGACGAGGGCTCGGGCGCCCGAGGCGGGCACGCGCCCGGTGGCGTCGACGAGCTGTCGGGAGAGAGAAGAAGGTGTGGTGTGCATGGGAGTCGCCTTTCGCGGATTGCCTGTTCGGCGCTCCCGGCGGCGACTACCTCAGTCGCGGATCGTGGACTGCAGGGGAGCGCCCACTGATACTGCGTTCATGGGTCTCACCTCCTGTCTCGATCACGATCACCGGGGACGGTATCACGATGGGGATGCCGCGGCAATCGTCGTAGGCTCGCGAGCATGACTGAAGCCGAAGCCGGCATCGCGCCGACGGGCACGCGCGACGTGCCCGTCGCGCTGCACGTGCCCCGCCCCGACCGCCCCGCCCGCATCGCCGTGCAGGTGAAGCCGCAGCACGCGAGCTACGCCGAGCTCCGGGCCGCGGTCGTGGCCGCCGAGGAGGCCGGTGCCGACGTCGTGCTCGGGTGGGACCACTTCTTCCCGCTCAGCGGCGACCCCGACGGCGCGCACCTCGAGGCGTGGTCGCTGCTCGCGGCCTTCGCCGAGGTGACCGAGCGCGTCGAACTCGGCGTGCTCGTCTCGTCCACCGGCTACCGAAACCCGCAGCTGCTCGCCGACATGGCCCGTACGGTCGATCACATCAGCGCACGCGACGGCGGTCCGGGTCGGGTCGTCCTCGGCATCGGAGCGGGCTGGTTCGAGCGCGACTACGAGGAGTACGGGTACGAGTTCGGCACCGCGCCCGATCGGCTGCGCAGGCTGCGGGCCGACCTGCCGCTCATCCGCGAGCGGTGGTCGAAGCTCAACCCGCCGCCCACTCGAGCGATCCCCGTGCTCATCGGCGGCGGGGGCGAGCAGGTAACGCTGCGCATCGTCGCGGAGCACGCCGACATCTGGCACGGATTCGGCGACGCCGAGACGATCGCGCACAAGCACGCGGTGCTCGACGACTGGTGCCGCCGGATCGGCCGTGACCCGGCCGACATCGAGCGCAGCGCCGGCGTCTCGCCGAAGCCCGGTCGCTACGCCGAGGACCTCGACGACTACGCCGGCCATGCCGAGGCGCTCCACGTGGTCGGAACGCGACTCTTCACGGTCGGCCTCGAAGCCGAGACCGGTTGGGATCTCGGGCCCATCCGCGAGCTCGTCGCGTGGCGCGACGAGGTGAACGCGCGCACCGTCGGCGCAGCCGGTTGAAGGACGACCGCGGGCCTCAACCGTCGTGCACGGTCAGGCGCACCTCGATCACATCGCCCTCGCCGATCTGCTCGGCCTCGAGCACCGCGCGCTTCAGCGGCAGGGCGTACGTGTCGCCCGAGGGGAAGATCGACGTGCTCCACGTCGTGCCGCCGACCGTCGCCGTCACGCGAGCGGAGTTGAACCCCCGAGGCATCCGCGGCCGGTCGGAGATGTCGGAGCTCGGCTCGGGCGGAACGTCGACGAAGAACCAGTTGCGACGCGACGCCCACTCGTAGATCTCGGCGGTGAAGGCGACGCGCATTCCGGTCGCGGGGCGAGGGTCGCGCATGCGGTCATCGTACGGCGACCGGCCGACACCGTGGGCTCGGCTCGTCGGCGCGAAGCCCTGCGCCGGCCGGGACGAAGTCCGATTCCCGCCGCCGGATCGAGCACCGCCGACCTCGAACGGGGTGAGGATGGAGACATGACCCGACGCCACGCCACGCTGACGACGGCGCTCGGCGAGCTGCTCGTCGTCGCCGACGGCGACGCGCTCGCGGGCATCTACTTCCCGGGGCACTGGCATCCGCCGACCGCGGGCACGATCGGCGTCGAGGTGTCCGCGCGCGACGACGCGCTCATCGCACGGCTCGGCGTCGAGCTCGACGAGTACCTCACCGGCGCCCGCACCGAGTTCGACCTGCCGACGGCGCCCGACGGCGACGAGTTCCAGCACGCCGTCTGGGGCATGCTCCGCGGCATCCCGCTCGGCACGACGGTGACCTACGGCGAGCTCGCCGAGCGCCTCGGCGATCGCAACCTCGCCCGGCGGGTCGGGGGCGCCGTCGGGCGCAATCCGCTCAGCATCATCGTGCCGTGCCACCGGGTGGTCGGCGCCGACGGATCGCTCACGGGCTACGCCGGCGGCCTCGAGCGCAAGAGGTTCCTGCTCGAGCTCGAGGGCGCGCCCGTCGTCGCGCAGGCGCGCCTCTTCTGAGCTGAGCGCGGGAGCGGACGACCGCCGACGGGTGTCGGTGGATGCAGGCGACCCGGCGCCCCGGCGACCCGCTGACTCGGCACTCCGACATCCATCCGGCTTTTTCTGTTGCGGAATGCAACGCACGAGCGTAGCGTTGCATATGACAACAGAAGGAGCCGGGCATGGTGAAGCGCACACCCCGCGACGAGCACGCCGCAGCGATCCTGCGCGAGCTCATCGTCATCACCCGGCGCGGCGTCGCCGACGCCCGCACCGCGCAGTTCAGCCTGAGCATGACAGACCAGTCGATCCTCGGCTACATCGTCGACCACCCCCAGTGCCGCTCGACCGACATCGCCGAGGCGTTCCGCCTCAACCGCTCGACCGTGTCGCGCCAGCTCGCGGGCCTCACCCGCCTCGGCGTCGTGCGCGAGATCGCGGATGCCTCGGGCCGAGGCCGCCCGCTCGAACTCACCGACGCCGGCTGGTCCGCGTACCGCGAGGCGATCGCGCTCCTGCAGGGTGTCGTCGACCGTCACCTCGGTGACTGGAACGACGCCGAGGTCGCCCGCTTCGCGACCGACCTCACGCGGTTCAACGACGCCGCGACCGACGGCGACCGGCCGAGGCATCCCCGAGACGAACGCGCCGGCTGAGGCGCGCGAGGCCCCACGAGGGCACGACAGGAAGAAGGAATCATCATGACCGCAGTGCAGCACGTGACCGTGCTCGGAACCGGAGTGCTCGGCTCGCAGATCGCGTACCAGACCGCGTACAGCGGCCTCGAGGTCGTCGCCTACGACCTCGACGACGCCGCGCTCGCCGCGGCGAAGCAGCGCTTCGAGAAGCTCGCCGCGACGTACGTCGAGGAGGGCGTCGACGGCGCCGCCGACGGGAGGGCGCAGGCCGCGCTCTCTCGCATCACCCTCTCGGCCGACCTCGGCGAGGCGGTCGCGAACGCCGACCTCGTCATCGAGGCCGTGCCCGAGAGCATCGACATCAAGCGCTCGACCTACGAGAAGCTCGCCGCCGTCGCCCCCGAGCGCACGATCTTCGCGACGAACTCGTCGACGCTGCTGCCGAGCGCCATCGCCGACGCGACCGGCCGCCCCGACCGGTTCCTCGCGCTGCACTTCGCGAACCGCATCTGGGCGCACAACACCGCCGAGATCATGGGAACCCCGGCGACCGACCCCGCCGTGTACCGCACGGTCGTCGAGTTCGCCGAGGCCATCGGCATGGTGCCGATCGAGATCAAGAAGGAGCAGCCGGGCTACGTGCTCAACTCGCTGCTCGTGCCGTTCCTCTCTGCGGCCGGCCAGCTGCTCGTCGACGGCGTCGCCGAGCCCGAGGCGATCGACGCGACCTGGCGCATCGGCACCGGCGCACCGATGGGTCCGTTCCAGATCTACGACATCGTCGGGCTCACGACGGCCTACAACATCTCGATGATGGGCGGGCCGAAGCAGCAGGAGTTCGCCGCGCTCATCAAGGAGCGCTACATCGACCAGGGCAAGCTCGGCGTCGCCACCGGCGAGGGCTTCTACCGCTACGGCGCCTGAGCCGGGTCACGGCGGGGTCGGGTCGGAGCGCAGCGACGTATCGAGGCCTCTCGCGAGGTCTCGGTACGCTCCGCTGTTCGGCCACCGGTGGTCGCGAGGTCTCGATACCGGTCGCCCATCGACCACCGGGCGGCGTCAGTCGAGCAGGTGCTCCAGCGCCCGGCCCATCCACTCGGCCCGGATGCCGGCATCGTCGATGCCCTCGAACCCGAACCCGGTCATGAGCGACCCCGGCGTCGCCACCACCGCGGCCTCGGGGAACCCGGCCGCCGTCGTGACGATGAAGTCGTTCGGGTTCGGTGCGCTCCCCTCGGGCGGCCCGGTGACCTCCCAGCCGCCGGTGTCGCCGCCCTCGAACGACGTCGTGCCCTCACCGGTCGACACCTCGATGTCGTCGACGAAGACGCCCAGCCCCTGCGTCGACCAGTCGCTGATGTACGCGATCGACACCTCGACCTGACCGCCCGCGAAGGCATCCAGGTCGACCGACCACTGCTGCCAGCCGCCGGAGTTGCCGGAAGCGGCCTGCCAGACGCCCGACGTGCCGGTCGGTTCGCAGGTGCTCGCCGCCTCGTCGTAGGTCTGGTAGTGGTCGAGGTGCGGGTGCAGCTCGCGCCATCCGGCCGGGCAGCTCTCACCGACGCTGTCCGACGTGCTTCCGCCCAGCTCGGGCAGCGTCGTCCAGTCGTCCTCGCCGGGAGTGTGCGCCTCGACGGCGACGTGGTCCCAGTCGGCCTCGGTGTCGTACGACGTCCAGAACGAGAGGTCGGCGCCGTCGGTGGGCACGTCGATCGTGCGCGTCAGCCGCTTGTACGACACGTCGGCGATCTGCGAGTACGCGTAGGCGTCACCGGTGTGCGGCTCGAACGGCCCGCCCGTGCGGTCCCAGCGGCCCGCGACCCAGCTCTCGAACTGCGGGTACTGCTGCGGGTCGAGGATGCCGCTCGTCGTGATGAACGAGTTGCTGTGATCCTGGTTCGGCGCGCTGTCGGTGCCGCTGAAGCCCCAGTCGAGGCCGGTGAACGGCGTGTCCACGCCGAGCACGTCGAGGAGTTCGCCCTCGTCCGTCGTGCCGGCGTCGTCGACCACGAGGTAGGCGCCGAGCCAGTACTGCAGCGTGTCGTTCGTGGCGTCGCCCGACCCGCCGAGCGGCCGGCACCGGGGAAGGATGCCGTCGGCGGTCCGGCACTGCGCGTTCGCCGCGGTCGGGTCGTACAGCTGATCGGTGCCCGCGTACTGCGTGCCGGCGTACTTGCCGGTGTAGAGCACCTGACCGCCCTCGTTGAGGAAGTCGCGCACTTCGAGCGTGTTGTCGAGCGCCAGCCGCGAGGCGGTGCCGCCGGGCCACCCCGGTTCTCGGGTGATGACGTCGTCGCCCGTGTACCAGATGACGGCGTCGTAGTGCGAGAGCACTCCGAGGGCATCGGGCGCCGTGCGGCCGCGCGCATCGACGTCGTAGACGTCGTACCCCGTGCCGTTGGCCTCGAGCGCCTCCTCGTAGAAGTCGAGGTAGTTCGGTCCGCCCGCCTGCACGGGCGAGGCGCCCGTGTAGTCCTCGGCCGCGAGGACCAGCACGTCGTCGGTCGATTCCTCGACCGCCCGGTAGGTGAACGAGTCGCTCGTCTCGCCGCCGCCCTCGAACCAGACGTCGACCTCGTCGCCCGGCTCGGTGCCGGTGACGAAGCCGCTCATGATGCGGTAATGCACGGCCGTCTTGCCGCCGTAGCGATCACCGCCGGTCCACTCCTCGGTCGTCGCGCTCACCGGATCGCCGCCGTTGATCGAGTACTTGAGCGTGATGTCGCCCAGGTCCCGCTTGGCGATGACGCGAACCTCCTGCGGGTCGCCGTACGAGTACTCGAAGGTGAAGTCCGCAAGCGGCAGGCCCGCCTTGTAGGTGTCGTCGCTCTCCAGGTAGAAGGGCTTCGTCTCGATGCCCAGGTGCGACACCGGGTCGTCGGGGTCGGCCGCGGACTTCGCGACATCGAGCGCGAACGGCAGCGCGCGCTCGAACTCGGCCTGGACCTGCGCCTCGTCGTCGGGGAACACGAACCCGCCACCGGTCGGGAGGCCCTCGCCGAGTTCGGGCGTCCACGCGAGGGTGCCCCGCTGGGCGTGCGCGAAGTCGGTCGTCTCGCCGTTGGTCACGTAGAGCACGTCCGACGACAGTCCCGGCTCGAAGTCGGGGATCGCCGGGTCGTCGAGGTTGCCCGAGAGCGCGTAATAGATCGGGTCGTCGGCGGTCGGGGTGCCGGTCTGCCAGCCCTCCGCGTACAGCAGCCACTGCCCGTAGGAGTGGTAGTTGACCTGGAACGAGAAGTCGGCGCGATCGAGCAGGGCCATCATCGCCTGCGTCTCGGGCTCGGACCCCGCCGACGGGCCGCGGTACGTGTCGCTCGAGATCTGCGACGACGACCCCTCCTCGTCGTACCCGAAGTGCTCGGGGTAGTTGCGGTTGGGGTCGACGCCGTCGGCGCGCGTGATCTGGCCGTCGCCGTCGTTGTCGCGCAGGTTCTTGCGCCACAGCCGCTCGTGGTCGAACGTGTACTGGTAGCCGTCGGGGTTGGCCACGACGAGGAACCAGAACTCGTTCTGCCTGAGCAGGTTCTTGATCTCCTGGTCGCCGCTCCTCCACCCGTCGACGAAGTGGTGCAGCAGGCGGCGGTTGACCTCGGTCGAGATCCACTCGCGGGCGTGCTGGGTCGAGCTGTAGAGCACCGCCGGCCGCGCGCCGTCGGGCGTCGCCTTCGCCGCCTGGGTGACCTTCATGGCGATGAGCTCGCGACCCTCGTAGGTGTGCCCGAGCACCTCGAGCTTCACCACGTTCGGGTTCTTCTTCGCGAGTGAGTACAGCTCGTCGCGGATGCCTCCCGGTTCGTCCCACGACCGGAACACGTCGTAGCCCGCGGCGGCCTGCTCTTCGGCGAGCTGACGGGCCGACTTGCCGTCCTTGTTCTTCTTGACGGCGACGTCGAGGCCGCGGGCCTTGAGGGCCTTCGCCTCGCCGGGCGTGAGCACCAGGTCGATGCTGACCCCCGACTCGGTCACCGTGCTGTTGGCGACGTCGAAGCCGGCCGCGGCGATGTCGGCGGCTTGATCGCCGGTGACCTCCGCCGTGTACATGTCGAGGGCGCCGTCGTTCTCGGCGGCGCCCGCGCCGACGGGACTCAGCATCGTGAACGTCAGCGCGAGTGCGGCGGCGATGAAGACGGCGCGATTGCGTATGGAGCGATTTCCAGCCATGAGCGGACTCCTTCGGCCCGTCTCCGGCCCAGGGCGGATGGTGACGACATCGTCGTGCGACCCCATGTACGTCACGCCTCTGGCGCTCGCTGCGGACCCTACGGGATAGCCTCCCGTGACCACGGGCGCGTGTCAACCCGGTTCTGAGGATTGCTCGCGATGAGTCGAGCGGATGTCGCGAGCTCGGCCGCGAGCGCGAAGCTCAGCCGCGATCGCGAAGCTCAGCCGCGATCGCGATCGCGATCGCGCCGCCGTGGTCGCGGCTCGTCGAGTCCCATCCGCACGCGGGTGCGCCGGCGCTCGACGATGATGAACACCGAGCCGAGGATCCAGAGCGGCATCTGCGTGAGGAACGCGATGCGGAACGCCTCGAGCGTGTACGTCTCGGGCGTTCCGGCGCCCTGCAGGTCCATCGCGAGGCCGATCAGGAAGATCGCGATGAGGCCCGCGATGAACCCGCCGCCGTTGACGATGCCCGTCGCCGTGCTGAGCCGGTGGCTCGGATTGTGCGTGCGAGCGTGGTCGAACGCGATCATCGATGCCGGGCCGCCGGTCGCGAGCGCGAGCGCGAGCAGGAACAGCAGCCAGACCGGCGCCGGTCCGGGCCACACGATCACGATGAGCCACGCCACCGCCTGGATCGCGATCGTCGGCAGCACGAGCATGCGCGATCGGCGCAGCGGGTGCCGGCTCGAGAGCGCCCCCATGACGGGCCCGACGAGCATGCCGAACACGACGAACGCGCTCACCACGAGCGATGCCGTCGCGGGCGAGAGCCCTTCGCCCGCGGTCAGGAACGGGAACCCCCACAGCATCACGAACGCCGTGCCCGCGAACGGGGTCGTGAAGTGCGACCAGAAGGCGAGCCTCGTTCCGGGGTGCCCCCACGACTCGCGGAAGCCCTGCCGGAGGTCGGCCGACGAGCGCACGACGGCGATCGCCCCGGTCTCGGTGTTGACCGAGACGTCGGCGTCGCTCGTCGGCGGGTGGTTGCGGATGATCGCGAACGTCAGCACCGCGAACAGGGCCCCGAGGCCGGCGAGGCTGCCGAATGCGACCGTCCAGCTCGTGGCGTGCAGCAGCGCCGCCATCGGCAGCAGGGCGAGCAGCTGGCCGGTCTGGCCGACGATGCCCGTCATCTGCACGACGAACGGCGCACGCTGCTGCGGGAACCAGGTCGCCACGACGCGCAGCACGCTCGGGAAGACGGCCGCATCGCCCGCGCCGAGCAGCACGCGGGCGAGGATCGCCGTGCCGACGTCGGTCGAGACCGCCATGACGAGCTGGCCGACCGCCATGAGCACCATGCCGGCGGTGACGATCGGACGGGCGCCGAACCGGTCGAGCAGCAGCCCGACGGGAATCTGCATGCCGCCGTAGACGAAGAGCTGGATGACCGCGAACATCGACAGCGTCGAGGCATCCGCGTCGAACCTCAGGGCCGCATCGGAGCCGACGGCGCCGAGCGAGGTGCGGTTCGTCACCGAGACGACGTAGGCGGCGACGCCGACCCCCCAGACCAGCCAGAGCCGCCACGGGCGCACGGGCTGGGGGAGGATCGTCACCGATCCATTCTCCCCCCGGCGGCTCCGGGGCCGAAAACGCGATGAGCGGATGCCCCGCAGGGCACCCGCTCACGCGTCACGAACCGTGCGACTACTCGCTCGCCTCGACGATCTCCTCCTCCATGCCCTTCAGCAGGCGGGACTCGGGTTCGGCGTCGGCCGAGGTCACGACCGTGCCGTCACCGAGCGCCTCTTCGGCGTCGATGTCGGATGCGGCCTGCTCGAACTGCGAGTTGTAGAGGCGGTAGTACGCGCCCTTCGCGGCGATGAGCTGCTCGTGGTCGCCCTGCTCGACGATGTCGCCGTGCTCCATCACGAGGATGAGGTCGGCGTCGCGGATCGTCGAGAGACGGTGCGCGATCACGAACGAGGTACGACCCTCGCGGAGCGCCGCCATCGCATGCTGCAGCAGCAGCTCGGTGCGAGTGTCGACCGAGCTCGTCGCCTCGTCGAGGATGAGCACGCTCGGCTGCGCCACGAACGCGCGCGCGATCGTGATGAGCTGCTTCTCACCCGCCGACACGTTCGAGGCGTCCTCGTCGAGCACGGTGTCGTACCCGTCGGGCAGCGAGTGCACGAACCGGTCGACGTACGTCGCCCGCGCGGCGGCGGTGATCTCGCCGTCGGTGGCGTCGGCGCGTCCGTAGCGGATGTTCTCGCGGATCGATCCGGCGAACAGCCACGGGTCCTGCAGCACCATGCCGGTCTTCGCCCGGACGTCGTGCCGGGTGAGTTCGGCGATGTCCTGCCCGTTGAGCAGGATGCGCCCAGAGTTCAGCTCGTAGAACCGCATGATGAGGTTCACGAGCGTCGTCTTGCCGGCGCCCGTCGGGCCGACGATCGCGACCGTCTGCCCGGGCTCGACCCGGAACGACAGGTCCTTGATGAGCGGGCGGTCGGGGTGGTACGAGAACGCGACGTGGTCGAACACGATCGTGCCGTCACCGTCGACCGGAGCCGGGGCGTTCGCCGCGTCGGCCTCCTGCTCGTCGGCGTCGAGCAGCTCGAAGACGCGCTCGGCCGAGGCCGTGCCCGACTGCACCACCGCGGCCATGCCGCCGAGCTGCGACAGGGGCTGCGAGAACTGCTGCGAGTACTGGATGAACGCCTGCACGTCGCCGAGTCGCAGCGAGCCGCTCGCGACCATGATGCCGCCGAGCACGGCGATGCCGACGTACTGCAGGTTTCCGATGAAGGTCATCGCGGGCATCATGATGTTCGACAGGAACTGCGCCTTGAACGAGGCCTCGTACAGCTCCTGGTTCTCGGCCTTGAACGCCTCGCGGCTCGCCGCCTCGCGACCGTAGACCTTGACGAGTGCGTGGCCGGAGAACGACTCCTCGACCCGGGCGTTGAGCCGGCCGACCTTGCGCCACTGGGTGCCGAAGGCCTTCTGCGACTTCGGACCGATGACGCCGAAGATCACGCCCATGAGCGGCAGCGAGACGAGCGCCACGAGCGAGAGCTGCCACGAGATCGAGAACATCATGACGAGCACGCCGATGACGGTGAGCACGTTGGTGAGCGCGCTCGACAGCGACTGCTGCATCGTCTGCGTGATGTTGTCGATGTCGTTCGTGACTCGCGAGATCAGCTCGCCGCGCTGCACCTTGTCGAAGTAGCTGAGCGGCAGCCGGTTGACCTTCGCCTCGACGTCTTCGCGCAGCTTCCACATCGCGCGCACCATGATCACGTTCACGACGTAGCCCTGGATCCACATGAGGATCGACGACGCGATGTAGAGGAACAGCACGAGGATGACGACCTGGCTGAGCGCGACGAAGTCGATGCCCTCGCCGGGCACGAGGTTCATCGCCTGCACCATGTTCGCCTGGTCGGTCTGGCCGGCGGCCTCGAGCTGGTCGACGACCTGCTCCTTCGTGACGCCGGGCGGCATCTGCGCCGAGATGAAGCCCTCGAAGATGAGGTTCGTCGCCTCGGCGAGCACCTTCGGCGCCCAGACCGTCATCACGACGCCGATGGCGCCGAGCACCGAGGCGACCGTGAACCCGAAGGCGTGCGGCTTCAGCAGGCCGAGCAGTCGGCCGAACGACTGGCGGAAGTTCGCGGCCTTGCCGGGCGCGACACCGCCGCTCCAGTCGTCGGCGCTGATGCGGGCCTGTTCGGCCATCTCGAGTTCGAGCTGGTCTTCTTCTGACAGCGGGGTCGGGCTGGTCATCGTGCGGCCTCCACTCCGAGCTGGGATTCGACGATCTCGCGGTACGTCTGGCAAGTCTCGAGCAGCTGCTCGTGGGTGCCGACGCCCACGGCGACGCCGTCGTCGAGCACGACGATGCGGTCGGCGTCGGTGATCGTCGAGACGCGCTGCGCCACGACGACCTTGGTCACGCCGGGCAGTTCGCGCCAGAGCGCCTGCCTGAGTCTCGCGTCGGTCGTCAGGTCGAGCGCCGAGAACGAGTCGTCGAAGACGAGGATGTCGGGCTGGTGCACGATCGCCCGCGCGATCGCGAGCCGCTGGCGCTGGCCCCCCGAGACGTTGGTGCCGCCCTGCGCGATCTTCGCGTCGAGCTGGCCCTCCATCTCCTCGACGAAGTCGCGGCCCTGCGCGATCTCGAGCGCGTGCCACAGTTCTTCGTCGGTGGCGTCTTCGCGGCCGAACCGCAGGTTCGATGCGACCGTGCCGGTGAAGAGGAACGGCCGCTGCGGCACGAGGCCGATGCTCTTCCACACGAGGTCGAGGTCGGCGTCGCGCACGTCGACGCCGTTCACGAGCACGCTGCCCTCGGTCGTGTCGAACAGGCGCGGCAGCAACGACACGAGCGTCGTCTTGCCCGCACCCGTCGAGCCGACGATCGCGAGCGTCTCGCCGGGCTCGGCCTTCACGGTGATGCCGCTGAGCACGGGGTGCTCGGCGCCCGGGTACGTGAAGCCCGTGCCGCGGAACTCGACGGTGCCAGGCGTCGGGAACACGGTCACCGGGTTCGCGGGCCGTGCGAGCGTCGACTTGACGTCGAGCACGGCGCCGATCCGCTCGGCCGACACCGCGGCGCGCGGGATCATGATCGTGATGAAGCTCGCCATCATGACGCCCATCAGGATGAGCATGACGTACTGCATGAAGGCGAACAGGACGCCGATCTCGGTGTTGCCCTCGTCGACCTCGATCGCGCCGAACCAGATCACGCCGACGAGCGTGACGTTGAGCACGAGCATGACGAGCGGGAACATCAGCACGAAGAGCGAGCCGACCTTCCGGCCGACGACCATGATGTCGGTGTTCGCCTCGCGGAAGCGCGCCTCCTCGATGTCTTCGCGCACGAAGGCGCGCACGACGCGGATGCCCGTGAGCTGCTCGCGCATGATGCGGTTCACGCCGTCGAGCTTCACCTGGTACGAACGGAACAGCGGCACCATGCGCCAGATGATGAGGCCCGCGACGATGAGGAGCGTGGGCACTGCGACCGCGATGATCCAGCTCAGCCCGACGTCGACCGACAGCGCCTTGTAGATGCCGTAGAACGCCATGATCGGGGCGGCGACGAGGAACGTCGCGCCCATCATGGCGAGCATCTGCACCTGCTGCACGTCGTTCGTGTTGCGGGTGATGAGCGAGCCGGGGCCGAAGGTCGACACCTCGCGCTCGGAGAAGCCCGACACGCGCTCGAAGACGTCGTCGCGGATGTCGCGGCCGAGCTTCATCGCGGCCATCGCGGCGAACCACGTCGCGACGAGCTGGGTGACGATCTGCAGGAGCGACATGCCGAGCATGACGGCGCCCGACTGCCAGATCACGTCGGTGTCGCCCTTGGCGACGCCGTCGTCGATGATCTGCGCGTTGAGCGTCGGAAGTTGGAAGTTGGCGTAGGCGGCGACGATCTGGAAGGCCAGCACGCCGAGTAGGAGAGGCCAGTACGGCCTCAGGTATCTGAACAGGAGTCTTCCGAGCATGTGATCTCCAGGAATCGCGAACGGCGTTGGCCTCGGTCACGGCGGGTTCGTGCGCGCACGACCGCGGGCAGGGCTGATGACCCGTGTGCCCGGCTGCATCGTCGCACCCCCGTCCGACATTGCAGCGTTACAGCAAAACACGCGCTCACCCGGGACGCAAGCGGACCGGGGCATCCGACCCACTTCGTTCACCGAGGGCGAAATCCGACGCGACCAGCGGGTTGAGCAGGAGCGAAGCGACGTCTCGAAACCGCGCCCGAGCGACCAGAATGACGGTGGAGGTCGACGATGACACGGACGCACGAGGTGCAGAACCAGGTTCCGCCGCGCGAGGCGGTCGACGAGTACGCGACGAACCTCGCGCTCGTCGAGGCGGTCGCGAGATGGGGGCGGGATGCCTCCGCGGGAGCCGCGGGCGGGTCGATGCGCGAGCGCGGTGGCGGCACCGACCTCTCCGAGATCGGCCGGCACGTCGGCTCCGCCGCCTTCCGGCGCGACGCCGAGCGCGCGAACACGCACCCGCCCGTGCTGCACACCCACGACCGGTGGGGCCGCCGCATCGACGAGGTCGAGTACGACGACGCGTACCACCGGGTGATCGCGGCGGCCGTCGGCGCGGGCGCGCACACCGAGGCGGTCGCCGAGCCCGGCCCCGGCGCGAACGTCGATCGGGCCGCGGCCTTCCTCCTCTTCGCGCAGGTCGAGCCCGGCCACGCCTGCCCCGTGTCGATGACGCATGCCGCGGTGCCGACGCTCCGGCTCGCGGCATCCGGTCTCTCGGGTCACTGGATGCCTCGCCTGCTGAGCCGCGCGTACGACCCGGCCCTCGGCGGCACGTCGAAGGCGTCGGCGCTCATGGGCATGGCGATGACCGAGAAGCAGGGCGGCTCGGACGTGCGCGCCAACACGACCCGGGCCGAGCGGCGCACGGGCGCGGGGCTCGCACCCGAGTGGGGCGCCGAGTACTCGCTGACCGGCCACAAGTGGTTCTGCAGCGCACCGATGAGCGACGCGTTCTTCGTGCTCGCGCAGGCGCCGCACGGACTGAGCTGCTTCTTCGTGCCGCGCGTGCTGCCCGACGGAACGCGCAACGTGTTCCGCATCCAGCGGCTGAAGGACAAGCTCGGCAACCGCTCGAACGCGTCGAGCGAGATCGAGCTCGACGGCACGACCGCGTGGCTCGTCGGCGACGAGGGTCGCGGCGTCGCGACGATCGTGCAGATGGTGACGCGCACGCGGCTCGACTGCGTCATCGGCACGGCGGCGGGCATGCGGCAGGCGGTCGCCGAGGCGGCGTGGCACGTGAGGCACCGCGCGGCGTTCGGGGCGCGGCTCGTCGACCAGCCGGCGATGACGGCGGTGATCGCCGACCTCGCCCTCGAGTCGGAGGCGGCGACGTGGACGGCGATGCGGTTGGCACGCGCCTACGACGACAGCGAGCCGACGGCGCCCACCGGGGCGGGCGGCTCGGAGCCGGCCTTCCGGCGCCTGGCGACGGCCGTGGCGAAGTACTGGGTGTGCAAGCGCGGGGCCGGCCACGCGGCAGAGGCCCTCGAGTGCCTCGGCGGCAACGGGTACACCGAGGCGTTCCCCCTCGCGCGGCGCTATCGCGAGCAGCCGCTGCTCGCGATCTGGGAGGGGTCGGGCAACGTCATCGCGCTCGACGTGCTGCGCGTGCTCGCCCGCGAGCCCGAGGCGTTCGAGGCGTTCTTCGCCGAGGTCGGGCTGGCGGCCGGCTCGTCGGGGACGTTCGACGTCGCGCTCGCCGAGGCGCAGGCGCTCGTGCACTCGCTCGGCGCGACGCTCGCGAGCGATGCCGCCGGTGCGGGCTCGGCGGCGCTTCGCGCCCGGGAGCTGACCGAGCGGCTCGCGCTCGTGCTGCAGGCCTCGCTGCTCGTGCGCTTCGCGCCCGAGCCAGTCGCCGACGCGTTCGTGCGCACGCGGCTCGGCGGCGAGGGCGGATGGCAGTACGGCGTGCTGCCCGCCGACATCGACCTCGTGGCGCTCGTCGCCCGCGCGTGATCCCGTCGGTCGAGTGGCGCCGGCGCGGAGCGACGACGCGTGCCGAAACCTTGCCGCGACCGCCTCGAAACCCGAGGCATCCCCCTCACACCGGGCGGTAGTACGCGACGATGACCCCCTTCGGCGTCGTGACGCTCCGGGTGAGCTCGAGTCGTTGGTGCGTGTCGCCGAACATGCGCTCGCCGGTGCCGAGCACGAGCGGATGGATGATCAGCACGTACTCGTCGATGAGCCCCGCCGCTGCGAGTGAGCGCACCAGTTCACCGCTGCCGAGGATGCCGAGGTCGTCGCCGTCGGTCTGCTTGAGTTCGGCGACGGTGTCGGCGGCGTTGCCGACGAGCAGCCGGGAGTTCTGCCACGAGAGCCGCGTGTGCGGGTCGCGCGAGACGACGTACTTGTCGGCGGCGTTGAGGAACGTCGTGAACGGGTTGCCGTCGGTCTGGTACGGCCAGAACGCGGCCATGTTGTCGTACGTGCGGTGGCCGAAGAGCATCGCGCCGCCTTCGCCCATCCCGGCCGACATCTCGGAGGCGAGCGTGTCGTCGCTGTCGGGCACGGCCCATCCGCCGTAGGGGAAGTGACCGCGCCGGTCTTCGTCGGGGCTCGCCGGTGCCTGCATCACGCCGTCGAGTGAGACGTGGTTCGTGACGGTGATCCTGCGCATGCGCTCATCTTGCGCCCGCCGGCGGGCGGCCGCCACCGGTTGCTTCGCGCTCATCGGTCGAGTAGCGGCGGAAGCCGGTGGGTCGAGGAGCGCCGAAAGTCGGTCGGTCGAGCACCGTGCCGCCTGTGGATAACCGGCTCACCTCCGAAGCTCCTCGCCTATGGTGGTCGCCATGTCGATCTCACGCCCGATTGCCACCGCGCTCGCCGCGGCCGGGCTTGCGGGCGTGCTGGTCTTCGGGCTGAGCGCGTGCTCGCCCGAGCCCGCACCGAAGCCGTCGCCCACGCCGAGCGCGAGCGCCGAGCCGATCTTCGCGTCGGACGAGGAGGCGCTCGCCGCCGCGGTGAAGGCGTATGAGGCGTACCTGCGCGTGGCGTCGGAGGCGACAAGCGCGAAGGGCGCAACACGTGATGCCCTTGAGAGGGTTGCCGTCGGCACGGCACTGGACGACCTAGACGCCTCCATTGTGGAGTATCAAGACGAGGGCTTTCACAGCAACGGATACCGCAGCCTCGGCAAGACCGATCTGCAGAGCGTGAAGGTGTCTGGCGCTGAGGTTACCGTGACAATCTACGCGTGCGAGGATCTGCGGTCCTTTGACGTTCTGGACGCGAAGGGCGAGTCGGTGGTGTTGGATGACCGCGTCGAAGACGTCCCGTACGAGGTCGTCGCGGCGGGTGATTCGTCCGATGAGCTTTCGATTTCACAGCGCGTGCTCTGGGAGGGCGAGAACTTTTGCCTCTGATCGGCCGGGTGATCCTTGCCCTGACGGCGATTGCGCTACTGGGTTGCATCCCGTCGGTCGCATACGCAGACGCGAAGCCGTGCGGAGACCTGTCAGTGGCTACGGGTGGCTGTCCAAGCGTTGACGCGGAAGTGGGTTCTGGTCAGGTCGAGATGATCGGCGAGGATTCAAGCCGATCGGCCCAAGCTGAATCGGATACAGGTGGTGGACCAGACAACGAAGGTGGCGGCTCAGGTGAGCCCATCGTCGACCTCGGCCCTCCGGGGCAAGGCGACGTATGGTTGGGCGACAATTGGCAGCAGCTGTGCGGAGCGAACTTCGAAGGCGACTGCTCGCGCCCGAACGAGCCCGCACCGCCGCCGACTCCGCCAAGGCCCGGCGGCCCGGTGGTGGTGACACTGCGAGACATCGCGTCGTTCCGTCCGACTCCGCCGGTGAGCGTGATGGAGCCGAACGGCTGGGCGGTCGTCGGCGTCCCGGCGAACTTCGTCGCTGAGGCCTCGTCCGAGGTCGTCTCGGGCATCCTGCTCGGGCGCACGGCCGAGGTGCGTTTCACGCCGGTCGGATACCGCTGGTCGCACAGCGACGGTGCCGTGGTCGAGAGCGCCTCTCCCGGAGCACGCTGGACCGACCTCGGCGTCGCCGAGTTCACCCCGACCGGCACGAGCCACGTCTACGCCGAGCGCGGAGAGTACACCGTGACACTCGAAGTGGTGCTGTCGGCCGAGTACCGGTTCGGCGGGTCGGGCTGGCAGCCGATCGCGGGAGTGCTCGCGGTCGCCGGAGATCCCGTACCGGTGCTCGTCGGCGAGGTCGACACGGTGCTCACCAACGGGGACTGCCGGGCCAACCCGTCGGGCCCCGGCTGCTGACCCCATAACCGCGCGTCGCGGTCACCGCGGTCACCGCGGGCCCGCCGCCCGGCGGGGGAGGCACGCTCGGGCAGGAACCTTCGACAGCGAAGGCCGTATCCGCGGGAGAACGTCCGATTCTCCTTTGCTCCGGGCGCATTCTGTGGTTCGTCTGGTCGGCTCGGCCCCACGAACTGGCCGGGAGAGACCGACGTACAGGATGAGCCGGCCGGCAGGGTCGCATGCGCGACTGCTCGCCGAATAGTCCTGCAACATGCAGGGAACTCGGTATCACCATGGTCGCACCCGGCGCCTCGGGGCCACCCCCTACCGGGCGCCGTCACCGCCAGAGGAACGGCGGATGCCCCTCGCGCACCCCGCCGATCGCCACGAGCCGCGCGAGCCGCACGGATCCGTCGAGCGGTGCCCCAGCCGGGGTGACGAGCGACGCGTCGGGAGCGAGCCGCGCGAACGCCGCGCGGAACGCCTCGGTGAACGCCTTGCCCGACGCGAAGACCCCGCCGACCCCGGCGGCTCGGCGCGGCAGCGCCGGGTCGAGCGCCGCGACGAGGGTTTCGGCCACGAGGGTTCCGGCCGTCGACATGATGCGAACGGATACCGCGTCGCCGAGTTCGGCGAGCCCTGAGACGTCCGCCGCGAAGCCCGCGAGCACCGCACCGCGATCGTCGCGCGTGTAGAGCTGACCCGGCCAGGTCGGGGCGGGGCCGAAACGGGACTCCGCGGCCGACAGCAGCGCGGAGGCACCCCGGTCGAGACCGTCGTGCGCCATGATCGCCGCCTTGAGGCCCTCGATGCCGATCCAGGCGGCCGAGCCGCGGTCGTCGTAGAGGTGCCCCCATCCGCCGACGCGTCGCCAGATCTCGCGCAGGTCGGTGCCGAGCGCGATCGCGCCCGTGCCGACGGCGACGACCGCGCCCGGGGCGCCGCCGAGGGCGCCGAGGTGGGCGGTGAGCGCGTCGATCGCGAGCGCGACCGGCGCGCCGCCGGCGGCATCCGACAGCGCCGCGATCGAGGTCACCGGGTTCGCGACGAGCGAGGCGAGCCCGGTCGCGCCGATCGCGACGGCCGCGATCCGTGGTGCGACTGCGCCCGGCGCGTCGCCCGCACCCGAACCCGCACCCGTACCCGTACCCGCAGCATGACCCGCCGCCGCCCCCCGCGCCCGCTCGATGAGTTCACGCGCGACCGAGAGCGCCGAACTCCCGTCGCCCGACACCGAGACGGGCGGCCCCTCGATCAGCACGCGGCCCTCGCCGAAGGCGCCGTCGAGCGGCTCGACCGCGGCCCGACTGCCCGTGCCGCCGATGTCGATACCCAGCACGACTTCCAAGCGTTCGGAAGTTTCTTGCAAAACTGGCGCCATTCCCGAATACTACTTCCAGAGTCATCGACTGTTGCGGATGCCGGATCACCCTACGTCCACAGCATCACATCCGGGCCCTCGGGCCCACCACCAGCAGGGCATCACGCGTGCCCACGACCAGTTTCAACGAGGAGACCAACCGATGAACAAGCGCTTCCTCCCGATCGCCGCGCTCGGCCTCGCCGCCGCGCTCGGCCTGACCGCGTGTTCCAGCGGCTCGGGCGACGGCTCCGGCGACGGTGCCACGAATGCCGAGGGCCAGACCCTCACCGTCTGGATCATGGAGGGCACCAACCCCGACTCGGAGGCCTACTTCGACGAGGTCGGCGACGCCTTCACCGAGAAGACCGGGGCGAAGCTCGACGTCGAGTTCGTGCAGTGGGCCGACGCCCACGACCGCTTCGTCACGTCGATCGCCGGTGGCACGACGCCCGACGTCGCCGAGACCGGCACGACCTGGACGGCCGAGTTCGCCGACGCCGGCGCCCTCGCCCCGATCGGCGACTACGTCGACGAGGCGGGCCTCGGCGACGACCTCGTCGAGGGTCTCGTCACGGCGGGCACCTACGACGACGAGCTCTACGGCATGCCCTGGTACGCGGGCGTCCGCTCGCTCGTCTACCGTGCCGACATCTTCGAGGAGCTCGGCATCGAGGCGCCGACCACGTGGGACGAGATCGTCGCCGCCGGTGACAAGATCAAGGCCGCGCACCCCGACATGATGCCCTTCGCCGTTCCCGGCGACGCCGAGTTCGGCGTCTACCCCTGGGTCTGGGGCGCGGGCGGCGAGGTCTCGACGCTCGAGGGCGACGAGTGGGTCTCCGGCATGGCCAGCCCCGAGTCGCAGGAGGGCATCGGCTTCTACACGGGCCTCGCGACCGAGCACGGCTTCTCGTCGGCCGGTGCGACCACGTGGAAGGAGACCGACGTGCTCGACAACTTCGCGCAGGGCAACATCGCCATGGCCCTCATGGGCTCGTGGACGCCCGCCGCGATCGTCGAGAAGAACGCCGAGATGGAGGGCAAGTTCGCCGCCACCCCGATCCCCGGCAAGGACGGCGGCATCGCCCCGTCGGTGCTCGGCGGCTCGCACCTCTCGATGTTCGAGACGGCCGAGAACAAGGACCTCGCGTGGGCCTTCATCGAGCTCATGACCACGGGTGAGTTCGCCGAGAAGTGGGGCGAGCAGTCGGGCTACTTCCCCGGCCAGACCTCGCTCCTCGACGACGCGATCGCCTCCGACGACCCGCTCGTGCAGCCGTTCGCGCAGCAGATGGTCGAGGGCGGCGGCACGGTTCCCGTGACCCCGACCTTCGGCGCCGTCCAGGCGAAGAAGACCACCAACACCGCCATGCAGGCGATCCTCTCCGGGCAGAAGACGGTCGAGCAGGCGCTCACCGACGCCGCCGCGGAGATGGACGAGATCATGAACGGCAACTGACGCACGTGTCGAACACCCTCCAGGTCCCGTCGGCCGTGCAGGGAGCTCCGGCTCCCCGCGCGGCCGGCGGGCCCGCCCGCAAGAGCCTCCTGACCCGGAGCCGCCCCTGGCTGCTGCTCGCGCCCGCCCTCGCGGTGCTCGCCGTGCTCATGCTGTGGCCGCTCGTGCGGGTGTTCCTCTTCTCGCTGCAGGACTACGGCCTGCGCGAGATCGTCTCCGGCGAGCCGAACTGGATCGGCATCGCCAACTACGGCGAGATCTTCACGAGCCCCGAGCTCTACACCGTCGTGCTGCCGAACACGGTCGGCTTCGCGGTGCTCGCCGTCGCCGGCACGGTCGCCCTCGGCACCGCGGTCGCCGTGCTCATGGCGAGCCTCGGCCTCTTCTGGCGCACCGTCGTCGGCAGCGCCATCATGATCGCCTGGGCGATGCCCGCGGTCACCGGCACCTACGTCTGGATCTGGATCTTCGACGCCGACCGGGGCATCTTCAACGAGACGCTCGAGGCGCTCGGCCTGATCGACGAGCCGGTCAACTGGTTCACGAACCGCTACACGTTCTACGCCATCGTGCTGCTGAACGTCATCCACCACGGCTTCCCGTTCGTGGCGATCACGATCCTCGCGGGCCTCCTCGGCGTGCCGAAGGAGATGCTCGAGGCCGCCGAGATGGACGGCGCGGGCGCCTGGCGCCGCTTCTGGCGCATCATCGTGCCGAACCTCAAGCAGGTGTTCGCGGTCGTCATCATCCTGTCGACGATCTGGGACTTCAAGGTCTTCGCGCAGGTCTACCTCATGCCAGGCGGTTCGGGCTCGAACCGCGAGGCGCTCAACCTCGGCGTCTGGTCGTACGTCGAGTCGTTCGGCCAGAACCGCTACGGCTTCGGCTCGGCGATCGCCGTGCTGCTCACCCTCGTACTGCTCGCGATCACGGTCGTGTACGTGCGCACCATGCTCAAGGAGGAGGAGCTGTGAGCACCGACACCACGAACCGGGTGGATGCCTCGAGCCGGCGCAGCACCGAGGCATCCGGGCCGACCGTGGCGGGTCTGCGGCGCAGCCGCCGCACCGCCCGCAAGACGCGCGTCGCCGCCGGCAAGGCCGTGCTCGTCGTCGTGCTGCTCGCCTTCACCCTCTTCCCCGCGTTCTGGATGCTCTCGAGCGCCTTCGACGCGAAGGCCGGCGCCGGCGGGCAGCAGCTGCTGCCGCGCGAGTGGTCGCTGTCGAACTTCGAATACGTGCTCACCGAGGGCGGGTTCGACGTGTTCCTGCGCAACTCGGCGATCGTCGCGCTCGTCACCGTGCTCGCGAGCGCGCTGCTGGCGTTGCTCGCCTCGGTCGCGGTGGCCCGGTTCCGGTTCACGTTCCGCACGACGATGCTGCTCATGATCCTCATCGTGCAGATGGTGCCGCTCGAGGCGCTCGTGATCCCGCTGTTCGTGCAGGTGCGCGACCTGCAGCTGCTCAACACGCTGCTCGGCCTCATGGTCGTGTACGTCGCGCTCTCGCTGCCGTTCGGCATCTGGATGCTCCGCGGCTTCGTCGCGGCCGTGCCCGTCGAGCTCGAGGAGGCCGCGTACATCGACGGCGCGAGCTGGGGCCGCATGTTCCGCTCGGTGCTGCTGCCGCTCGTCATGCCCGGCCTCGTCGCGACGAGCGTGTTCTCGTTCATCACGGCGTGGAACGAGTTCATCTTCGCCATGACCCTGCTCGGAGGGGCGACCGAGAACTACACGGTCGCGATCGGGCTCAAGCAGTTCTTCGGAGAGCACTCGAACGAGTGGGGCTACATCATGGCCGCCTCCACGATCATCACGATCCCGGTGATGGTCTTCTTCGTCATCGTCCAGCGTCGCTTGTCGAGCGGCCTCGTGGCCGGCGCGGTGAAGGGGTGACCGCCGCGGACGATCCCACCATCAGGGCTACGGTGGGCGGAGTGCTCTGGCCCGGCTTCCTCGGCCGGAGCACTCCGGATTGGCTTCGCCGCGAACTCGACGCGGGCCTCGCCGGCGTCGTGCTGTTCGCGCAGAACCTCGCTCCCGCAGGTGGGCGAGCAGCGAGTGCCGGCGAGCGCATCGACACCTCCGCCGACGATCTCGATGTGCTGCGCCGCTCGACCACCGATGCGGGGGCCCGCCCCCTCCTCATCGGCATCGACGAGGAGGGCGGCAACGTCACGCGGGCGGAGGCGCACACCGGGTCGAACCTGCCGGGCGCCGCGCAGCTCGGCTTCGTCGACGACCTCGACGCGACCGAGGCGGTCGGCCGCGAGCTCGCCCGTCGGTCGCTCGCGGTCGGTGCGAACGTCGTGCTCGGCCCCGTCGCCGACGTCAACACCGACCCGCGCAACCCGGTGATCGGGGTGCGCTCCTTCGGCGCCGACCCCGAGCGCGTCTCGCGTCACGTGGTGGCGTCGCTCCGGGGCATCCGCTCGGCCGGAGCCGCCGCTTGCGTGAAGCACTTCCCCGGGCACGGCGACACCCACCTCGACTCGCACCACGCGATGCCCGAGCTCACGATCGGACTCGACGAGCTCGAGCGCAGGCATCTGCCGCCGTTCCGTGCGGCGATCGGCGCGGGCGTCGAGGCCGTCATGACGGCGCACATCGTCGTGCCCGAGTGGGGCGACCGGCCGTCGACGCTCAACCCCGTCGCGCTCGGCCGCCTGCGCGAGCTCGGCTTCGACGGCGTCATCGTCACCGACGCGCTCGACATGGCCGCGGTCCGCGAGTCTGTCGGTGCCGGCCCTGGCGCCGTGCACGCACTGGTCGCGGGGGCCGACCTGCTGTGCATCTCGAACCCCGCGAACCTCGGCGCGGCCGCCGCGCCCGACCAGGACGAACACGACTTCCGCGAGGTGCAGCACGCGATCTTCGCCGCGATCGACGACGGCACCCTGCCGTTCGCGACGGTCGAGCGTGCGGCCCGGCGGGTGCGCCGGCTCGCCGATGCGGTCGCCGAGCGCGCGGCGGTCGCCGCCGCCTCGGTCGCCGCCGACGACGGGTGGATGCCTCGGGGCGCGCGCCGCGTCGCGCGGGAGGCGATCACGATCGACGGTGCCGTGCCGGCGCTGCCCGGTGCCCGCACCGTGCTCGACCTGCGCGGGCGATCGACCCTCGCCGTCGCGAGCGACCGCGACTACGTCGAGCGCACGCTCGCCGCGGGCGGCGAGGTGCTTCGCGCCGACGCGCCGGTGCCCGAGCGGGGGGCGCTCGTGGTGCTCGTCGACCGAATCGGCGCCGACGGGGCGCAGCGCGACCGGGTGTCGGCCGTCGCCGCCATGCGTCCCGACGCGGTCGTGGTCGACGTCGGCCTGCCCGGCGAGCCGTTGCCGCTGCCGACCCTGCACACGCGGGCCGCCAGCCTGCTCGCGGCGGAGGTCGCGAGCGAGCTGCTCGAGTCGGGGGTCCGCGCGTGATCGTGCTCTCGCTGCAGTCGGGCACCTCGGCCGACGGCATCGACGTGGCCGTCGTCGACATCGCGGTTGCCGGTGGGTCGAGCGACGAAGGAGCTTCTCGAGACCACGGTTCCGACGTGCTCGGGCCTGAACGGGCCGCTGCGTTCCTTCCTCGACCGCCCGGCCTCGCGATGACCCCGCTCCACGCCGAGACCGTCGCGTGGGAGCCGGCGCTCCGCACCGAGATCCTCGCCGTCACCGCCGGCGCAGCGCGGGATGCGGGCGCCTGGACCCGGCTCACGAACGAACTCGGCCGGGCCTTCGCGGCGGCGGCGGCCCGAGGCATCCGCGAGTCGGGCGCGACGCCCGACCTCATCGTCTCGCACGGCCAGACCGTGCATCACCAGGTCGAGCACGGGCACGCCCGTGGCACCCTGCAGCTCGGCGAACCCTCGTGGATCGCCGAGCTCACGGGCGTGCCCGTGCTCTCCGACGTGCGCATGGCCGACATCGCGGCGGGCGGCGAGGGGGCGCCGCTCATGGCGTTCTTCGACCGGCTGTGGCTCGGCGCCGAGGCGCGCACCACAGGCCGGACGATCGCGACGGTCAACCTGGGCGGCATCGCGAACGTGCAGCTCGTCGGCGCCGACGGCCGCGTGATCGCGTTCGACAGCGGACCGGGCAACGGCCTCATCGACGCCGTCGTCGACCGCGAGACCGGTGGTGCCGAGGGCTACGACGTCGACGGAGCTCGCGCGGCCGTGGGTCGCGTGCACGAGCCGCTGCTCGCCGAACTGCTGCGGCACCCGTACTTCGCGGCGCCCGCGCCCAAGTCCACCGGGCGCGAGACCTTCGACCTCGCCGTGGTCGACGCTGCGGTCGAGGCCGTCGGCGGCGCCGGCGACCCCGCCGTCGACGACCTCGTCGCCACGCTCACCGAGCTCACCGCTCGCACCGTCGTCGACGCGATCGCGCCCGCCGGTGCGCCGGACCCGCCGGCGACGCTCATCTGCTCGGGCGGCGGCGCACTCAACCCCGTGCTGCTCGCGCGCATCGCCGCGCTCGCCAACGAACGCGGCATCGCCGTCGAGTCGAGCGCTGCGCGCGGCGTCGATCCCGCGTTCAAGGAGTCGCTCATGTTCGCGCTCCTCGGCTTCTGCAGCCTGCACGGGGTGCCGATCGAGCTGTCGACCGGCCCCGAGCGAGCCCGCGTGCTCGGCCGCCTCTCGCCCGGCCGCGCGGCATTCGCCCTGCCCGAGCGGCTCGCCGCCGCGGCATCCGTGACCGTCGAAGCGCCGGCCGTCGGAACCCGGGCGACCGAGACCCGTATCACCGAACACCGCACCACCGAACACCGAACCACCGAACACCGCATCACCGGGGGAGTCACGCAATGAGCGGTCAGGCACCGCAGTCGGCCGAGCATCGCGCGTTGCGCGAGCTGCTCGGCGAACTCTCGACCGAGCAGGTGAACGAGGCCCACGCCGGGTTCGACCTGCTCTCGACCGAGTCGCAGCTCGCGGCCATGCACGACGAGAGCGCCCAGGCCGTCGCCGCCGTGGCCGAGGCGACCCCGCAGATCGCGGCGGCGATCGACGCGATCGTGGCGCGCCTCCGCGGCGGCGGCCGGCTCGTCTACGCGGGCGCCGGCACGGCCGGGCGCATGGGCGTGCTCGACGCGAGCGAGATCCCGCCGACGTTCGGCACCGATCCTGCTCTCGTCGTCGGCCTCATCGCGGGCGGCGACGTGGCGCTGCGGTCGGCGGTCGAGGACGCGGAGGACGAGGCCGCCCGCGGCGCCGCCGACCTCGAGGCGATCGGCCTCGGGCCCGACGACGCGCTCGTCGGCATCTCGGCCTCGGGCCGCACGCCGTACGTGGTCGGCGGCATCGAGTACGCGAAGCGCGTCGGCGCCCTCACGGTCGGCTTCGCGTGCAACCGCGGGTCGGTGATCGGTGCGGCCGCCGACCTCGCGATCGAGACGGTCGTCGGGCCCGAGATCGTCGCCGGATCGACCCGACTCAAGGGCGGCACCGCGCAGAAGCTCGTGCTCAACGCGATCTCGACGATCGCGATGGTGCGGCTCGGCAAGGTGCACGGCAACCTCATGGTCGACGTGCAGGCGACGAACGCGAAGCTCCGCGCCCGCGCGGAGCGCATCGTGATGCAGGCGACGGGCGTCGACGCCGCCCGCGCGGCCGCGGCGCTCGCCTCCGTCGACGGCCACGTCAAGGCGGCGATCCTCGTCACCATGACTGGGGCCGCCCCGGAGGTCGCGCTCGCGCGGCTCGCCGCCGAAGATGGAGTGCTGCGCGATGCGCTGTCGAGCGTGCGCGCGTCGCCGGAGTGAAGCGCGCGGCAGCAGGGCAGAGTGGTCACGACGGTGCACAGCGGTGCACCGCAGAACGTAAGGAACCGGAACGGCGATGTCGGCGAACGTGCTCTCCTCCGTACGCGAGGCGCTGCCGCGCCTGAGCTCCTCCGAGGCGCGCGTCGCCGAGGCGATCATCGCCGACCCGACCCTCGTCGTCGACCTCACGATCACCGAGCTCGCGGGCGTGTGCGGCACGTCGCTGTCGACCGTCGCGAGGTTCTGCCAGACGCTCGGATACTCGGGGTACCGCGAGTTCCGCATGGAGGTCGCCAGCGCGGTCAGCCGCGAGGCGGCCGAGCGCGACCGCTTCGGCCTCGCGAACGTCGACATCGACCCCGATGACTCGGCCGCCGACGTCGTCGCGAAGATCGCGTTCCACGAGGTGCTCGCGATCGAGCAGACCGTCGAGGGGCTCGACACGACCGTGCTCGACGCGGTCGTCGACGCGATCGTCGCAGGCGCGCACGTCGACCTCTACGGCTTCGGCTCGAGCGGCCTCACCGCGCAGGACCTGCAGCAGAAGCTCGCCCGCATCGGCATGTCGGCGTTCTGCTCGGTCGACGTGCACCTCGCACTCGTCTCGGCGGCGCTGCGCCGCCCCGGTGACGTCGCGATCGGCATCTCGCACTCGGGCCTCACGGCCGAGACGAACCACGCGCTCGAGGTCGCCCGCGAGGCCGGCGCCACGACGGTCGCCATCACGAACTCGCCCGAGTCGCCCGTCGCCGAGGCGGCCGACTTCGTGCTCACGACGCACGCGCGCGAGTCGAGCTACCGCATGGGCGCGATGTCGAGCCGGATCGCGCAGCTCGCGGTCGTCGACTTCCTGTTCGTGCGGGTCGCCCAGCGTCGGGGCGACGCGGTCGCCGAGCCCCTCCAGCGCACCTTCGAGGTCACCGCCCGGCACCGGGTGCCGCCGCGGCGTCGGCCGGCCTGACCGGCGGCTGCGGCCGGTTCGCGATCGCCGGCCCTTGCGCACCCTCCGACAGGACGAGCGGGCAGACAGGCCCGCACGCCACCGTCGGTCGGCCGGCCTTGTCGAACCCGCGGATGCCTCGTGCCGGAGCGCGGCCCGTCAACCCTCTGCGGTGAACGTCGCCTGGTAGAGCTCGCGCAGTCCGGCCATCCCCGACGCGGCGAACGCAGCCCGCTGCCGGGCGGCCCCCGTCCCGTGGTCGAGCAGCCGACCGAGCCCGAGTCGGACGAACTCCGCGTCGCCGCTCCGCTCGAGCGCGGGCGCCAGCAGTTCGAGCGCGTGCCCGACGACCTCGGTGGCCGGCCGCAGCTCGGCGAGCACGGGGTCGAACACGGTGCTCGACAGGCCGCGGTGCGCCGCGTGCAGGAGCGCCGCGCTCAGGAGCTCGGGCCCGGCCGCTGCGGACTCATCGGGCAGCACGGCGCTCGCCGCGCCGGGCCCGCCGACCGGGTCGGTGATGCTCTCGACGAGGGCGCGGCAGAGCGCGGCGACGAGCACCGACTCGCCGACCTCGAGCTGGGCGTCGGCGACCCGCACCTCGACGGTCGGCACGTGCGACGACAGCCGGGCGGTCCACATGACGACCGCGCGGTCCTCGGTGCCGCCGACGCCGATCAGCCGCTCGAGCCGGCGGTCGTAGTCGACCGCGTCGATGAACTCGGGCGGGGTGCCCGTCGTCGTCCAACGCCGGATCCCGACGTTGCGCCAGCTCTCGTACCCGGTGTCGTGGCCGCGCCAGATCGGCGAGTTCCCGGTGAGCGAAGCGAGGAGTGGCAGCCAGTGACGCGTCGCGTTGAGCGCGCGCACCGCGAGGTCGCGGTCGGTGACGCCGACGTGCACGTGCAGGCCCTGGATCTGGTGGTCGGCGATGACGCCCTGCATGTCGTCGACGATCCGCCGGTACCGCGGGGTGTCGGTGATCGTCGGGAACGGCAGCGCGTCGGGCGGGGTGCCGACGCTCGCGACGACGACCCCGAACCGCCGGGCCTCCGCCTCGAGCTCGCGCCGGAACCCCATGAGTGCGGCGGTCGCCTGCCCGGTCGTGTCGAACACCGCCGAGGCGTGCTCCACCTGCGCGGCGAGGAACTCGCGCTTCGCGACGGCGCGCCATGCCGGCTCGGCGGCGAGGTGCGCGAAGGCCTCGTCGGCAACGTCGACCGGACGGAGCGTGCGCGGGTCGAGGAAGACGAACTCCTCCTCGATGCCGAAGGTGGCCATCGACCCTCCTCTTCGATGCTCGAACTCTCGCGAGCGCGTGCCCCGTTGTCAAGGGGTCGACGCGCGCCGCGGCGGTCAGCCGAGCAGCATCATCGCGATCGCCGAGGCGATCGCGATGGTGAGGGTTCCCGCGGCGAGGGAGGCGAGCACGAGCAGGGCCACCTGGCCGACCGAGAGATCGTCGCGCGGGTGCGCCGGCGCGAGCCCGTAGACCGACACGGATGCCGCGGGCCGATCGGTCGGCGTCGGCACGGTCGTGTGCTCGGGGACGAACCGGATCGTGCGCGTGACGTGGGCGTCGTCGTCCTCCGAGGCGGCGACGAGCGCGGCGAGCACGGGGTCTGCGCCTCCGGCGCCGTGCTCGTGCTCCGGGGCGGTGGCCGCGCCCGGTGCGCCGGCCGTATCCGGTGCGATGGCCGCGGGCGGCGGGGGCGGCGCGGGCGGCGCGGCGGGCTCCTCGACTGGCGCCGACTCGACTGGCGCCGACTCGACTGGCGCCGACTCGACTGGCGCCGACTCGATCGGCTTCGGCACGGTGTGCGGAGTCCAGCCCCGCCCGTCCCAGTAGCGCAGCGCCGAGGCATCCGCCTCGTCGTCGTACCAGCCCGGCGCGCGCCGCTCAGCCATGCGCGACCGCCCGCACGCGAGGCGCCCGCACGGTGCGCAGCGAGCGCCGGATCGCGACGATCGCGGGTACGGCGGAGGAAGTCACCAGCCGAGTGTACGTGGGCGCGCTAGGCCGCGCGATCGGCAGAACTCCCCATGGCGGCGAGTGCCGGTTCGTGGTTCGCCCGGGCCGGATCGGGGGCGGTCGCCGACGGGTACGCGAACGCCGGCAGGTCGGCGGTCGCGGCGTCGATCGCCTCGACGGGGGAGCGCACCTCGGTCGCCGCGACGGCACCCGCGCGACGCACCATGCGGGCCGTCTGCACGAGCACGACGCCCACGACGGTGCCGGCGGTGTTCATCACGAGGTCGCGCGGATCGGAGATGCGGTCGGGCTCGGGCAGCTGGATGAGCTCGATGACCGTGGCGAAGCCGAGCCCCGCGAGCATCGCGAGCGGCCAGAGCCGTCGCGCGATGAGCAGCGCGGCGAGGGCGCCGACGGGGATGAACAGGGCGACGTTGAAGGCGATCTCGGCGAGATAGCCGGTCGTCCACGTGACGGAGGCCGTCCACGCGTCGGGGTTCAGGATGCCGCCGTCGACCTGGTGGCTCGCGGTGCGCCACGGCGCCGGACCGATCGTCACCCACAGCACCACGGCCGCGTACGCGGCGGCGACGAGACCGAGGGGGCGGCGATCCATTCCTCGATTCTGCCCCGGATCGCCTGCGAGCGGGCTGGAATCCGCACAGAGTGTCCTGAGAACGCGAATCGGCCGGCGATGCGCGACATCACGCCGAATGTCACGATCCGGTCGCGACCGGGTGTGCGGGCGCGCGCGAGCATATAGGGTGGCGATCACTGATTCCTCCATCATGCGGGCACACGCCCGCGCCTCCATCTGATTGCCCGGAGGCGGATCGATCCGCGTGGCATGACCCGATACGAGCCGGCGGATGCCCGAGTGCAACCCCGCCACTCGCCCCTCGCCCGGGCGGCACCCGTCGCCCGAGCAGCGATCGAGAGTCGATCGCATCGGGTCGCAGGTGCGGCCCGCACGACAGAAGGACAGCAGTATGGCAACCGGAACCGTCAAGTGGTTCAACGCCGAAAAGGGCTTCGGCTTCATCGCCCCCGACGACGGCTCGGCCGACGTCTTCGCGCACTTCAGCGCGATCACGGGCTCGGGCTACCGCTCGCTCGAAGACGGCCAGCGGGTCGAGTTCGAGGTCGCACAGGGCCCCAAGGGCCTGCAGGCGGAGAACATCCGCGCCGTCTAGGCGCCGGCTCCAGAACGCCGTCGCAGCCTCGGGCTGCGGCGGCGTTCGCTGTCTCCGCCGCAGGACCCGACTCACCGGCCGGGTGCAGTCCCGGCCCGCACCGCGGAAATCTCCCAGCACGTTCCCATGCGTTTCCCGTAGAGTCGAAGCATCTGCAGCGAGTAGTCACTCGCGAACCCCGGCTGGGAAGTCGACGAAAAGCTGGGAACACCATCTCTCACACCGAATCCCTCGGTGCGATCCGGGCGACGAAGCCCCGCACCGGTACTGCCGACATCACACGCAGTTACACCGCCCTCTCCCGGGTCGTTCGCGAGTCCGGCCTCCTGAACCGCACGCGGTGGTTCTACCTCGCTCTCGTCATCACCCTGACCCTCGCCCTCGGCGGGGCGATCACCGGTTTCATCCTGCTCGGCGACTCCTGGTTCCAGCTGCTCATGGCCGGCGCGCTCGGCCTGATCTTCACGCAGTTCGCCTTCCTCGCGCACGAGGCGTCGCACCGTCAGGTGCTCGAGTCCGGCCCGGCCAACGACCGCGTCGGCCGCATCCTCGCGGCCGGGGTCGTCGGCATCAGCTACACGTGGTGGATGACGAAGCACACCCGTCACCACGCGAACCCGAACAAGCTCGGCAAGGACCCCGACATCGACTTCGACACGATCTCGTTCGTCGAAGCCGATGCCGAGAAGCAGCGCGGGCTCATGGCGCTCATCACGCGCAAGCAGGGCTACCTGTTCTTCCCGCTGCTCACCCTCGAGGGGCTCAACCTCCACTTCCGCTCGATCCGCACGCTCTTCGACCGCGGCCCCGTCAAGGGCCGCTGGATCGAGCTCAGCCTCATCGCGGCGCGCTTCGCCGTGTACCTCGGTGCGATCTTCTGGGTGCTGCCGCTCGGCATGGCGTTCGCCTTCATCGGCGTGCAGCTCGCCGTGTTCGGCGTCTACATGGGCGCATCGTTCGCGCCGAACCACAAGGGCATGCCGATCATCCCCGCCGACGCGAAGCTCGATTTCCTCTCGAAGCAGGTGCTCACCTCGCGCAACGTGTCGGGCGGCCTGTGGGCCAGCGCCCTGCTCGGAGGACTCAACTACCAGGTGGAGCACCACCTGTTCCCGAACATGCCCCGACCGCATCTCGCCAAGGCGCGCGAGATCGTCCGCGAGCACTGCCGCACGCTCGGCGTGCCCTACACGGAGACGACGCTGCTGCGTTCGTACGGCATCGTCATCCGCTACCTCAATCGCGTCGGACTCTCCGCACGCGACCCGTTCGACTGCCCGATGGTGAACCAGTTCCGTCGGGTCTGAACTCCACACGCTTCCGGCGGCGGACGTCGCCGTCGGAACCCCGCACGACCTCGCGTCGTGCACGTCGCAGCCGCCCCGGCGGCTCGGCTTTACAGAAGGAAAAGAATATGGCTACCGGAACCGTCAAGTGGTTCAACGCCGACAAGGGCTTCGGCTTCATCGCTCCCGACGACGGCAGCGCCGACGTCTTCGCGCACTTCAGCGCGATCGCGTCGGGCGGCTACCGCTCGCTCGAGGAGAACCAGAAGGTCGAGTTCGAGACCGCCCGCGGCCCCAAGGGTCTGCAGGCTGAGAACATCACCGTCATCGGCTGATTCTCGCCTCCCAGCGGGCCCGGCCGGTCGCATCGACAACCGGGCCCGCGACACCGAGCGGATGACTCGGCAGCCGCCTCCTCGCGAGGCTGGCGCCGGGCATCCGCTCGTGTGCGTTCCGGGTGCCCCACGGTCCGCCGACGGCCCGGTGAGCGGATGCCCAGCTTCGATCCCTACGCTCGGGAGCACGACCCCGAGGAGGAGCCCCGATGCAGTGCCCCAGTGACGGAACCGTGCTCGTGATGAGCGAGCGCAGCGGCATCGAGATCGACTACTGCCCGACGTGTCGAGGCGTCTGGCTCGACCGTGGCGAGCTCGACAAGATCGTCGAGCGCGCTAGCCGCGAGTTCGGCGGCGGCCAGGCCGCTCCGCAGGCGCCTGCCGCTCCGCGGCCGCCCCAGCAGCCGGCCTACGGCCAGCAGCCCTACGACAACCGCGGCTACGACAACCGCGGCTACGACGACCGCGGGTACGGCGACCAGGGCTACTACCGCAAGAAGAAGAAGGAGAGCTGGCTCTCCGAGCTCTTCGACTGAGTCTTCCGCGCTCGGATGCCGCGGCGTCGACCCTCTCGCGGGGCGGCGCCGCGGCATCCGTCGTTCTGGAGGCGGTCAGGCCGCGTGGAACTCCGCCGGGTGAGGGCCGGTGCGACCGTCGCGCTCGAGCGCGTCGAGCGCGTCGAGCTCGGCGGCGGTGAGGTCGAACCCGAACACGTCGAGGTTCGCCGCGATGCGCGACGGCGTGACCGACTTCGGGATCACGATGCGCCCCTGCTGCAGGTGCCAGCGCAGCACGACCTGCGCCGGGGTGACGTCGTGGCGGGCGGCGATGCCGGTGACCGCGTCCTCACCGAGCACGGCGCCCTGCGCGAGCGGGCTCCACGCCTCGGTGAGGACGCCGTGGCGCGTGTTCGCCGCGACGGTGGCGCGGTTCTGCATGGCGGGGTGCAGCTCGACCTGGTTGACGGCGGGCACGACATCAGTCTCGGCGATCAGTCGCTCGAGATGCGCGGGCTCGAAGTTCGAGACGCCGATCGCACGCACGCGACCCTCGGCGTAGAGCCGCTCGAGCGCCCGCCAGGTGTCGACGTAGCGGTCGCGTTCGGGCGTCGGCCAGTGCACGAGGTAGAGGTCGAGTCGGTCGAGCCCGAGCTTGCGGAGGCTCTCGTCGAAGGCGCGCAGGGTCTGGTCGAAGCCCTGGTCGGAGTTCCAGACCTTGGTCGTCACGAACAGCTCGTCGCGGGCGAGGCCCGACTCGGCGAGGGCTCGGCCGACGCCGGTCTCGTTGCCGTAGATCGCCGCGGTGTCGATGCTGCGGTAGCCCGCCTCGAGTGCGGCGGCGACCGCGGCGGTCGTGTCGGCGTCGGGCACCTGGTAGACGCCGAATCCGAGCTGCGGCATCTGCACGCCGTTGTTGAGGGTGGCCGTGGGCACGGTGGGGTTCATGGTTTCGCTTTCCGTGGTGGGTGGTCGGGCGGGGCTCAGTGAGCCGCAGCGGGGGTCGGAGAGGTCGCGGGGCCGGCCGGCGCCGAGGCATCCCGCCTCGAGGCCGACGCGGCGCCGGCGCGTCGCGCGGTCACCGCCGCGACGGTCATCACGGCGAGCGCCGCGAGGGTGATCACGGCGCCCGTCGCGATCGGCGACGTGTAGCCGAGGCCGGCCGCGATCGTGGCGCCGCCCGCCCATGCGCCGAGCGCGTTGCCGAGGTTGAAGGCCGCGATGTTCGCGCCCGAGGCCAGCGTCGGCGCCCCGGCGGCGTATCGCATGATGCGGCTCTGCAGCCCGGGCACGGTGCCGAAGCCGAACGCGCCCATGAGCACCAGCAGCACGATCGTCGCGGCAGGGCTGAACGCGAGCCAGGCGAACAGGGCGAGCACGACGACGAGGGCGGCGATGAAGGCGAGCAGGGTGCCGTCGATCGAGCGATCGGCGAGCCGGCCGCCGGCCCAGTTGCCGACGACGAGGCCGGCGCCGAAGAGCACGAGCAGCCAGGGCACGGTGCCCGCGGCGAAGCCGCTGACCTCGGTGAGCGTGTAGGCGATGTAGGTGAAGGCGCCGAACATGCCGCCGAAGCCGAGCACGGTGACGGTGAGCGAGAGCCAGACCTGGCCGGATCGGAAGGCGCCGAGTTCGCGACGCAGGCTCGGGGCCGAGGTCGTCGTGCCGGTGGCCCGCGCGACGGGTACGAGGGCCGCGACGCCGACGAGGGCGATGACCCCGATGGCCGAGATGGCCCAGAAGGTCGCGCGCCAGCCGAACTGCTGGCCGATGAAGGTGCCGAACGGCACGCCGAGCACGTTGGCGGCGGTGAGGCCGGTGAACATGACGGCGATCGCGCCGGCCGCCCTCTCTGGGGCGACGAGGCTCGCGGCGACGACCGAGCCGATGCCGAAGAACGCGCCGTGGCAGAGGGCGGCGACGATGCGGCCGGTCATCATGAGCTCGTAGCTCGGGGCCATCGCCGAGATCGCGTTGCCTGCGATGAAGAGCACGAGCAGGCCCATGAGCACGGGTTTCCTCGGGAGGCGGACGGTGGCCGCGGTGAGGCCGAGCGCGCCGACGACGACCGCGAGCGCGTACCCGGAGATGAGCCAGCCGGCCGCGGCCTCGCTCACGCCGAAGTCGGCGGCCACCTCCGGCAGCAGGCCCATGATGACGAACTCGGTGAGCCCGATGCCGAAACCGCCGATGGCGAGTGCGATGAGTCCGAGTGGCATGCGCCGCCTCCTGATACAGTGGAAGACAATTAGTTGCAGACGCGTTCTATTGCGTGAGCGACCTAAATACTTGCACACGCAAATAGAAAGCGCAAGCAACTATTTTTCGAAGGAGGCACCATGGGCATCGCCGACGACGCCGTCGAGGTGCGTGCGCAGGGATGGCGCACGCTCGCGGCCCTGCACGGGCTCATCGAATCGGAGCTCGAGCGGGCGCTCGGCTCGGCCGTCGACCTGTCGGTCGTCGAGTACACGGTGCTCGACGCGCTGAACCGGCAGGACGGCTGGCACATGCGCATGCAGCAGCTCGCCCGTGCCACGGCGCTGAGCCCGAGCGCGACCACCCGCCTCGTCAACCGGCTCGAGGACCGCGCCCTGCTCACCCGCATCCTCTGCGCCGACGATCGGCGCGGCATCTACACCGAGCTGACCCCGGCCGGGCGCGCGCTCTACGAGCGCGCGCGCCCGATCCACGACGAGACGCTCGAGCGAGTGCTCGCCGAGGCGTCCGCGCAGCCCGAACTCGCGCCCGTCGTCGACGCCCTGCACACGGCCGCGCCCGTCGCGGGCTGACCGCGGGCGGCGTCGCCCGCCGAGGCCGCCCGAACACGAGGGCGCCCGGGCGGAGCGCCCGGACGCCTCGTCGTCGTGGGTCGGCGTCTCAGCCCTGGGCTTCGCCCCCGATGTTCACGAGCCAGGTGACGCCGTAGCCGTCGACGCACATGCCGAAGGCGTCGCCCCACGGGGCGACCTCGAGCGGCACGATCTCGGACCCCGACGCCAAGAGCTTCTCCCAGTAGCCGCGCAGTGTCGCGTCGTCCTCGGGCCCGCCGGAGAGCGAGACCGAGATGTTGCTCTTGGTCGCGGCCGGCGGCATGTGACTCGGCGTGTCGGCGGCCATGAGCACGAGACCCCCGTCGCCCTCGAGCTGGCCGTGCATGATCTTGTCGGCGTCGCCCGGATCGTCGGCCTGCCCGAACTCGGCGAACGTGCTCATCGTGAGCTCGCCGCCGAACACCGAGTGGTAGAACTCGAGCGCTGCGCGGGCGTCGTCCTGGAAGTTGAGGTACGGGTTGAGCCGAGCCATGGTGCGTCCCTTCGTCGACGTGTGCGGTCAGGGCCGATGATTCTCGCTCGTCGCGCACGCCGCAAGCCCCGGTTCGCACCGCGCCGCCGGGGCGTCGCAGGCCGGGATGCCTCGTGACCGGACGAATCTCGAACGAGGTCTTGACGCCGACGTGCGACCGTCGTACTCTTAATCAACCAAACAGTTGATCAAAGAACAGGTTGAGGAGGAGCGATGATCGTGGACCCGAGCGCGGACGACCGGCTCGATCGCGCGTTCATGGCTCTCGCCGACCCGGTGCGCCGGCGCATCATCGCCCGGCTGAGCCGCGGGCCGGCGACCGTCAACGAGCTCGCCGACCCGTTCGAGATCACCAAGCAGGCCGTCTCGAAGCACATCCAGGTGCTCGAGCACGCGGGTCTCGTCACACGCACTCGCGACGCGCAGCGTCGCCCCGTGCACCTCGACCCGGCGGCCCTCGAAGCCCTCACCGCGTGGATCGACCGCTACCGGCTGATCCACGAGCAGCAGTTCCGTTCACTGGATGCGCTGCTCGCCGAAGACCGCGGCACCGACGTCGCGGCATCCGAAGCCGACCAGGTCGGCGACATCTCCGAGCGCGGCCGACCGGCCGCGCCGCACACGAAAGAGACAGGACAATGACGAACCCCGTCACCATCACCGCCCCCGAGGGGCTGCCCTTCATCGAGATCGAGCGCGAGTTCGACGCCCCCGTCGAGGCGGTGTTCGAAGCGCACCGCGACCCGGCGCTCGTGAAGCAGTGGCTCGGGCCGAACGGCTACGAGATGAGCATCGAGCGCTGGGACTTCGTCTCCCAGGGCGGGTACCGCTACGTGCACACCGACACCGACGGCGCCGACTGGGCGTTCAACGGCACGTTCCACTCGGTGCGCGACAACGAGCTCGCGATCCAGACCTTCGAGTTCGAGGGGTACCCCGACGTCGTCGCGATCGAGTCGCTCACGTTCGAGGACCTCGGCGGCGGGCGCTCGAAGCTCCGCATCCACTCGGTCTACCCGACCGTCGAGAGCCGCGACGGCATGGTCGCGAGCGGCATGGAGCGCGGCGTCACCGAGGGATACGCCCGCCTCGAGTCGCTCGTCGCCTGACCTGCTCGGCGAACCGGCGACACACGACGAAACGGAGCACATCATGGACTGGACCCTCGAGGTGGTCATCGTTCCGGTGGCCGACATCGATCGCGCGATCGAGTTCTACCGCGACCGCGTCGGCTTCGAGCTCGATCACCACACCGTCAACGAGCACATGGATGTCGCGCAGCTGACTCCGCGCGGATCCGGATGCTCGATCGTCGTCGGCGACCTGCCGACCCAGCGCGAGATGGCCCCCGGTTCGCTCAAGGGCCTGCAGCTCGTCGTCGCCGACGCCGAGGCGGCCCGGGCCGAGCTCGTCGGGCGCGGCGTCGAGTGCAGCGAGATCGTGGTGTTCGACGAGCGCGACGGCGGCACCTTCTTCGGCTTCGCCGACCCCGACGGCAACTCGTGGGCGGTGCAGCAGATCAATGCCCGTGCCGAGCGCCCGCTCATCCCCGTCGAGGCGCGGCAGCGCTTCGGTGCCGAGCAGGAGGGCTGAGCGGGCCGCCATGCGGCGCCACGATCTCGGAGATCGTCACGGCCTCGGACGCATCCGTCGGATGGATCCGAAGGGCTGCGGATCTCCGAGATCGTGGCGCGCGCTGCGACCCGGGCGGGTGGTCAGGTCGCGCGGGCTACGGGCTGCCGCAGGATCGTGCGCAGCTTCTCGGGGGCCGTGCGGCGCGGGTCTCCGAGGTAGACCTCGTGGTGCAGCCCGTTGAAGCGCAGGCCGTGCCCCGGCATGAACTCGTCGTGCAGTCGCGCGAGCGTCGGCCCCTCGTCGTCGTAGGAGCCGATGTGCAGGGTCTGCACGCTGAGGCCCTCGTCGAGGGTCTCGAGCCGCACCCGCGAGGCGGCGGGCGCCTTCGCGGCGGCCTCGGCGACCGCGGCCTCGAACCGCTCGAGCTCGAGCCAGTCGGGCTGCCAGATCATCATCGTCCACGACCAGGCGGACTTCTCGCGGCTGACGAACGTCGCCGGGTCGTCGGCGCCCCACAGGCCCTCGAGCGGACCCACGACGTGGTCTCGATCGAGTTCGCGCTTCAGGGCGAACTTCGCCGCGTACGAGACGGCGTAGAGCGCCTCGACCGCCGCGGCGTACTCGGGTGCGGTATTCGGGTCGCCGCGGCCGTCGACCATCGCGTACCGGAGCGGCGGCACCTCGACGAGGTCGAATCGGCCGCGCCGCGCGGTGTAGCTCGCGATCTCGCGCTTGGGGTCGAACTTCGTCGTCGCCATGCCGCCCATCATGCCGCGGCCGGCCGACACCGCCCTGATCGAGCGGGCACCGAGTGCGCCCGGTGCGGGCGCGACGGGCCGGTGCGCGAGCCGCGGCTCAGGCGTCGACCGCGGCGGTCGAGCCGGTGCTCGTGGTCGCGGCAGTCGTGACCTCGGCCGGCCGGCGCCGCACCTGCCCCGCGACCGAGAGGCTCAGGATCATCACCGCACCGACGGCGAGCAGCGCGTAGCGGGCGCCGACCTCGTCGGCGAGGAGCCCGAGCAGCGGCGGCGCGGCGAGCGACGAGATCGTCGAGAACGACGTCACGACCGAGACCCGTTGCCCCGCCCTCGACGGGTCGTCGGACGCCGCCGAGATCGCGATCGGGTTGCCGAGCGCGGTGCCGCAGCCCCACAGCACGATGCCGACCCATGCGATCGCGAGGTTCGGCCCGAAGACGAAGAGGGCGAGACCGACGAGCGACGAGACGCCCGACGCGCGCAGCACGGCGACCCGGCCGAACCGGTCGATGAGCCCGGTACCGACGAAGCGGAACACCGTCATCGCCCCGACGAACGTGCCGTACGCGACGGCGCCGATCGCCTCGGTCGACGCGAACCCGTCGACGACCGCGAGCGTGAGCCACGTCGTCGCGGCGCCCTCCGCGAGCGACGCGGCGAGCAGCACGACGCCGAGCAGCAGCGTGCGCGGCTCGAGCCAGGCGCCGAGCGCCGAGCGCACCGCCTGCCGGTTGCGCGCGCCCGTGGCCGCGGCGTCGACCGAACCGGTCGCGGTCGAGACGGGCTGGCGAGCGGTGTACGCCGTCGACGGCGTGATGAGCAGCGCCCGAAGCACGGTCACCGCCGCCGTCACGACGACGACCTGCGTCGCGACGTGCACCTCGGCGAACGCGAAGGCCCCGGCGATGAGCGCCCCGCCGGCCGCCCCGATCGAGAAGGCGGCGTGGAACTGGGGCAGTACCGCCCGGCCGAGCCGCTGCTCGACCGCGGCCGCGTTGATGTTGATCGGCACGTTGACGAAGGCGCCGCAGAGCCCGTTCACGAACATGCCGGCGACGAAGAATCCGAGCCCCCAGCCGGTCAGGCCCGCGGCATCCAGCCCGAACCCGACCACGTTGCCGACGGTGCCCGCGACGAGCACGTTGCGGCTGCCGAAGCGGGCGACGATCGCCCCGATCGTGAGCGCGCCGATGAGCGAGCCGATGCCGCCGATGATGAGCAGCGAGCCGAGCTGCAGTGCGCTGATGTCGAGCGCCGTGCGGATCGACGGCATGCGGCTCATCCACGAGACCTGGATGAAGCCGAACAGGGCGAACTGGGCCATGAGCGACCAGCGGGCGCGGGAGACGGTGGGCACGCGCCGAGGCTATCAGTCAGGATCCCTTACTCGACCGCGGGTTCCAGACATCGAGCCGCGCATTCCGGTCAGTCGGGCCGTGCTTCGAAGCGCCACTCCGTGATCCAGCCCGGGTCTTCGCCGTGCTCGTACGCGTACTCGCGCGCGGCGACGCGGGCGGCATGCCACTCCTCGGCGACCTCCGCGACGCCGGGCCGGGACGCGAGCCCGGGCACTCGGCGCACGACGTCGAGGGCGAGCCGGTAGCGGTCGAGGTCGTTGAGGTGCAGCATGTCGAACGGCGTCGTCGTGGTGCCGCGCTCGGCGAAGCCGCGCACGTGCAGGTTCGCGTGGTTCGTGCGGCGATACGCGAGCTGGTGGATGAGCGACGGGTAGCCGTGGAACGCGAAGACCACCGGCGCCGACCGCGTGAAGATCGCGTCGAACTCGTCGTCGGTCAGGCCGTGCGGATGCCGCGACAGGTCCTGCAGCCGCATCAGGTCGACCACGTTGACGAGCCGCACCCGCAGCTCGGGCAGGCGCTCGCGCAGCAGCTGCGCCGCGGCGATCGCCTCCACGGTCGGCACGTCGCCCGCGCACGCGAGCACCACGTCGGGTTCGGACGCCTCGGGGTCGGCCGGATCGAACCCGGGCTCGTTGCCCGCCCACGACCACACCCCGAGCCCGGCCGCCACGTGCGCGTCGGCCTCGTCGGGCGAGAGCCACTGCTGCTGCGGCTGCTTGCCGGCGACCACGACGTTCACCCGGTTGCGGGTGCCGAACGCATGGCGCATGGTCGCGAGCAGCGTGTTCGCGTCGGGCGGCAGCGAGACCCGCACGATCTCGGCCTGCTTGTTGACGACGACGTTCAGGAACCCGGGGTCCTGGTGCGAGAAGCCGTTGTGGTCCTGGCGCCAGACGTGCGACGAGAGCAGGTAGGTGAGGCTTGCGACGTCGGCCCGCCACGGCACCTCGCGTGCCGACTCGAGCCACTTCGCGTGCTGGTTGAACATCGAGTCGACGATGTGGATGAACGCCTCGTAGCTCGTGATGAGCCCGTGCCGGCCGGTGAGCAGGTAGCCCTCGAGCATGCCCTGCATGAGGTGCTCGCTGAGCGCCTCGATGACCCGGCCGCGCCGGGCGAGGTGCTCGTCGAGCGGGAGCAGCGCCTCGGCCCACACGCGGTCGGTGACTTCGAAGACCGCACCGAGCCGATTCGACAGCACCTCGTCGGGGCCGAACAGCCGGAACGTGCCGGGGTTCTCGCGCAGCACATCGGCGAGCCAGGTGCCGAAGACCCGGGTCGCCTCGCCCGTGACGCCGCGCTCGCCCGGCGCCACCTCGACGGCCCGCGGCCGGGTCGGCGGCAGGTCGATCGGGCGCACGATGCCGCCGTTCGCGTGCGGGCTCGCGCTCATGCGAAGCTCGCCGCGCGGCCGCATCGCGTCGAGCTCGGCGACGGGCCGGCCCGCCTCGTCGAACAGCTCCTCGGGGCGGTACGAACGCAGCCAGCCCTCGAGCATCGCGAGGTGCTCGGCGTTCTCGCGCACCTCCGCGAGCGGCACCTGGTGCGCGTGGAACGTGCCCTCGACCTGCACGCCGTCGACCACGCCGGGACCGGTCCAGCCCTTCGGCGTGCGCAGCACGATCGCCGGCCACCGCGCCGCCGCCGACGCGAAGGCCCCGGCCGAGGCATCCGCCCGGATCGAGGCGATGCGGTCGTACGCGACGTCGATCGCGTCGGCCAGGCGCGCGTGCACCGACATCGGGTCCTCGCCGTCGAAGCCGCCCGTGACGAGCAGCGGCTCGTAGCCGTTGCCGCGGAAGAAGTCGACGAGCTCGGCCTCGGGGATGCGTGCGAGCAGCGTCGGGTTCGCGATCTTGTAGCCGTTGAGGTGCAGGATCGGCAGCACCGCGCCGTCGGTCGTCGGGTCGAGGAAGGCGTGGCCGCGCCAGCTCGCGGCGAGCGGCCCGGTCTCGGCCTCGCCGTCGCCGATCACGCACGCGACGACGAGCCCGGGGTTGTCGAGCGCCGCCCCGTAGGCGTGCATGAGGGCGTAGCCGAGCTCGCCCCCCTCGTTGATCGAGCCGGGCGTCTCGGGCGCCGCATGCGAGGGGATGCCGCCGGGGAACGAGAACTGCCGGAACAGCCTCGCCATGCCCGCCCGGTCGCCCGTCACGTCCGGGAACAGCTCGGAGTAGGTGCCGTCGAGCCACGCGTTCGCGACCATCGCCGGGCCGCCGTGACCCGGCCCGCAGACGTAGAGGGTCGGGGTGCCCCGCTCGACGACGGCGCGATTGAGGTGGGCGTAGACGAGGTTGAGCCCGGGGGAGGTGCCCCAGTGGCCGAGCAGGCGCGGCTTGATGTCAGCCGGCACGAGCGGCTCGTCGAGCAGGGGGTTCCGCATCAGGTAGATCTGCCCGACGCTCAGGTAGTTGGCGGCGCGCCACCACCGGTCGACGAGTTCGAGGGGAACCGCCCCGTGAGCTCCGGCCATCGTCTCCACCCCGTTCGACTCCGCCTGCCGCTACCGAGCCTAGGTCGCACCGTGGGCCCGGGGCCAGTGCCCCGGCGGGTCGAGGCGGGCGCGGCGACCGTCCCGACGCGCGCCGGAGGCCTCCCGGATAGGCTCGAACCGATGGGATCGGTGTTCACGGGCTTCGCGGTGATCGCGCTCGCCGTGTTCGTCGGCTGGCTCGCGGCCCGCACGGGCGTCGTCGGCCCCGAGGCCCGGCCGATCCTCGCCCGATTGAACTTCAGCGTGCTCGCGCCGTTCCTCTTGTTCTCGGTGCTCGCGACGGCCGACGTCGGGGCCCTGTTCTCGGCCCTGCTGCCGGTCTCCGCGCTCGCCGCGGTGACGATGATGGTCGTCTTCGGCCTCGTGTCGATGCTCGCCTGGCGACGCAGCCTCGAGCGCACGGTGATCGGCTCGCTCGCCTCCGGTTACGTCAACGGCAACAACTTCGGCATCCCGATCGCGGTGTACATGCTCGGCGACGCCGCGTACTCGGCGCCCATCGTGCTGCTGCAGCTGCTGCTCTTCGCCCCGGTCGCGCTCGCCATCCTCGGCGCCCGCGTGCAGGGCAGGACCTCGGCGTGGCAGATCGTGCGGTCGACGTTCACCAACCCGATCATCGTCGGCTCGCTGCTCGGCGTCGCGGTCGCCGTGGCCGGCATCGAACTGCCGCCGATCGTGCTCGAGCCGGTCGAACTCATCGGGCACGCGGCCGTGCCGCTCATGCTCATCTCGTTCGGCATGTCGCTCAACGGCCAGCGCCTGCTCGCGGCCGGCACCGGCCGGCGCGACGTGCTGCTCGCGACGACGCTGAAGCTCGTGGCGATGCCGGTCGTCGCGTGGCTGCTCGGCCGATTCGTCTTCGGCCTGGATGCCACCGCCCTGTACGCGGTCACCGTGCTCGCGGCGCTGCCGACGGCGCAGAACGTGTTCAACTACGCGCAGCGCTACGACACCGCCGAGATCGTCGCGCGCGACACGGTCTTCATCACGACGCTCGGCTGCCTGCCCGTGCTGCTCGGGCTCGCGCTCGCGCACTCCCTGGGATGACGGCGCCGGGCGCGATGATGGGGGAGAGCCAAGGAGGTCGCCCATGCCGTTCCTCGCCGACGACGGTGCACCGCTCGCCGAGCTGGGGCTCGCGCAACGACCGGCGGATGCCTCGCGGTTCGAGCTGACCGAGGCGTTCGCCTACCTCGACCCCGAGACGGGTCGCCGGTATCGGGTGCCCGCCCGCGGCGAGGCATCCCCGCCGCTCGCCGGCTTCTCGACCGACCTCGCCTCGGTGCCGACGCCGCTCTGGGGCATGATCGCGAGCTACGGGCGCCAGTCGGCGCCGGCCGTGCTGCACGACGCGCGCTCGCGCGAGGCCGACGCGCTCGGCGACCGACGGGCGGCGCTCGAGCAGCGGCGGGAGGACGACCGGGTGTTCCGCACGGCGCTGCGCGAGCAGGGCGTGCCGCGCCTGCGGGCCCGGCTCATGTGGGCGTGGGTCTCGGCCGATCGCGAGCGCTGGTTCGGCGGAGCCCGGGGGTGGGCCCTCGTGGTGCAGGCCGTCGTCGGTGCGCTCGTGCTCGTCGCGGCCTCGGTCGCCGCGTTCTGGTACCCGGCCTGGCTGCTCGCCTGGCCGGTGGTCGCGCTCGCCGTGCTCGTGCACGGCCGGCTGGCGGGACTCGTCGCGACGCTGACCTTCTCGATCGCCCTGCTGGGGCCGCTCGTGCTCGTGCAGCTCGCGGCGCTGCTGCCCTTCCGGCTGCTCGAGGCGCTCGTCGAGCTGGTGACGGGCGGCGACCCGCGCGGGGTCTGGCGGCCGACGCTCCGGCCCTGAGTCAGCGTCGGGCGGCGCGGCGGCGGAGCGAGCCGTAGCCGCGCATGAGCTGCGGGACGACGACGTAGACCGCCGTCGGCACCACGACGAGCGTGAGCACGAGCGCGCGCAGCACGGGGTGCCACGACTCGGCGACCGGTGCGAGCGCGAGCATGCCGACGGCGACGAGGGGGAAGATCGCCAGCCACGTGATGATCGCCCGGACATGGACGGAGGGCGGCGCGGCGGGTGCGGGTGCGACTGTGGGTGCGCCTGTGGGTGCGGGGGCCTGGGCGGCGACGGGATGCGTCGGGACGGTGGTGTCCATGGGTGCTGCTCCTCAATTTCCAACTGAATGGTTGTAATTGAAGCACGACGAGCATTGAATCGCAACTGTTCAGTTGGAAATTGCTAGGATGGCCGCATGGCCTGGGACACCGAGCGCACGAAACGCCTCCTGCTCGACGCGGCGACCGAGGAGTTCAGCGCGCACGGCCTCGCTGGGGCGCGCATCGATCGCATCGCGGCTTCGGCCGGGGTCAACAAGGAGCGCATCTACCAGTACTTCGGCAAGAAGGACGAACTGTTCGAGACGGTCCTCGCGACGAGGCTCCGGGCCACGATGGACGACGTGCCGATGACGGGCGAGGGCCCCGAGGCCGTCGGCGACTACGCCGGCAGGCTCTTCGACCACCACATCGCCGACGGAGTCATCCCGAGGCTCGTCGCCTGGGAGGGGCTCGAACTCGGCACCGCGCCCGCAGCGGGTGCGGAGCGCCGCCGCTACCACGAGGAGAAGGCCGAGCGCTTCGCCGGCATGCTGCCCGGGGTCGACCGCGACACCGCCGGCGAGCTGCTGCTCACGATCGTCACGCTCGTCAACGGCTGGCCGGTGCTCGCGCAGCTCGACGAGCTGCTCGTGCCGGGTGCCGGCGGACGCGCCGCCGGTCGCGCCGCGCGGGTCGGGCGGCGGCGCGCCGCGATCGTCGACATGGCGACGGCGGCAGCCAGGTCGGCGCTCGCGGGAGCGTGACCCGGCCGCACGCGAGCCGCCCGCCGAGGTTCAGGGACAACCCTGATCCTCGACGGGCGGCCGCTGCGTAGCGTTGACCTCAGATCGTCGCCGCGGCATTGCAGGGGGAACTGTCACCGCGGACGACGGCGATCGCGGCCGGCCGGCACCTCGGACCCGAAACGAGGTGCGGGCCGGCTTCCCCGTTCTCCCGCGATCAGCCCTTCGGCCCCGCCTTGCGCTCGAGTTCGAGCGTGCGCGACGTCTCGGCATTGCCCGCCGCGTCGACCGCGCGGTACTCGATCGTCGTCACCGACTTGCCGACCTGGATCGGGCCCGAGTACGGCTGGAACCCGCCGTCGCCGGTGCGGTACTCGATGCGGTCGACGCCCGACGTCGCGTCCGTGGCGGCCAACGTCACGATGCGCTTCTTCGTGTCGACCTTCGCCGTCGTGACGGGGTCGACCGTGTCGCGCCGGACGGTGAGCGTGGCCTCGTCGGAGACGTTGCCCGATGCATCGGTCGCGCGGGCCGTGACGGTGGTCGCACCCTCGGCGGTGATCGCGATCGCCCCCGTGTAGGGCTGCCAGCCGGACCCGGTCGAGATCTCGATCGAGGGCGCCGCGTCGACCTCGTCGGTCGCGGTCGCGGTGACGGTGACCCCGCCCGTGAACCAGCCGCTCTCGGGCACGTCGGGCGAGGTGGCGAGCGCGACCGTCGGCGCAGCACCGTCGGGCACGACGGGGTGCGTGCGGAAGGCGTCGACGATCATGTAGCTGCCCGACTTCATCGTGCCGGTGATCGTGTGCACGCCCGGCTCGAGGTCGTCGATCGAGAGCACCGTCTGCTGGTGCAGTCGGGTCGGGTTCGCGAACGACTGCGTCTTCAGGAACTCGCCGTCGATGCTGATGTCGACGTTGCCGAGGTCGCTGTTGATCTGCGACACCACGTCGATGCCGGTGCCGTGGAACGTCAACTCCCACGAGTCGCCGAGGTTCTGCGTCGCGTCGATGTCGTCGAGCCAGGCCCCGCCGCCGCCGCGCGCGGCGTCGCGCCAGAGCCAGGTCTCGCGTGTCGGCGATGCGGCCGTGCGGTAGACGACGCCCGAGGTGTTGTTGAGCAGCTCGGGCTCGGTCGGCTTGGTGAGCGTGATCGTGACGTCGGTCGAGGCGCGTCGCACGCCGAGCGTGATCGGCTCGCCGGCGGGCAGGGCGTTGTACGCCTGCCAGAAGGAGTTCCGCTGCTCGGTGACGGCGGTGCCGTTGATCGTGCGCACGAGGTCGTCGGCCTTGAGGCCCGCGGCCTCCGCGACGCTGCCGCCGGGAACGGCGACGAACTTCACGCCCTTGAAGTCGCTGATCGCGTACGACGACTGCTCGGCGGTCGTGGTGATGTTCGCGATGCTGCCGCCCCAGAGCCGCTCGACGTACTTGCGCCTCGCGAGCTCGATCGGGTCGGGCGCCGTGGTGCCGGTCGGGAGCACCGCCTCGGGCGGCAGCGCGCCTCCCGGTGCGCCGAAGCCCGTCATCGGGATGTTCTCGTAGCCGAGGGCGACCGCGGGCGAGGCATCCCCGACGGTGAAGTCGTAGTCGCCCGTGGGGTCGGTGCTCGTGAATGCGGGGTCGCCGACCTTGGAATCGCGGTCGAGGCCCGCCGCGTACCAGCTCGTCGCAGTGTTGAGCGAGCTGCCGTCGACCGAGAGCTTCTCGGTGACGCCGCCGCGAGGCCGGATGTCGATCGCCGCCCCCGCGTTCCAGAACAGGTTCTTGCCGATGGCGTACTGGGCGCGGGCCGGGTCGTTGAGCACGTTGTCGTAGGGGATGCGTCCGAGCGTGATGTTGTGGTCGATCTCGTCGCCGCCGGGCATGTAGCTCACCTGCTCGTAGGTCGATCCGTCGAGGATGAGGTTGTTGCGGAGCGTGCGGTCGAAGCCGTCGCGCAGCTTCACGCCGCCCTTCAGCAGCACGTTGTTCGTCATGACGAAGTTCGAGGAGCCGTCGTCGAGGTCGATCGCCCAGTCGCCGTCGTGCCAGAAGCGGTTGTGGTCGATCGTGATCGGCTCGATCGTGTCGAGCTTCATCATCTCCCGCGCCTGCTCGGCGGTGAGGGCGCCGCCCGTGTTGCCCATGAACTCGACGCCGTCGGCGAGGCTCGCGAACGCGTTGTTCGCGGCGCCCGTCTTCCAGAACCGGGTGCGGCCCCACGCGTTGATCGAGCCGTTGTCGCCCGTCTCGCGCACGCAGTCGAAGATGTCGTTGTCCTGCACGAGGTGCCCGCCCCACGTGGTGTCGGAGAAGTTCAGGCAGGCGCGCGGGCTGTCGGACAGCGAGTTGCCGCGCACCGTGACGCCGAGGGCCATCGAGATGTTGACGGAGGACGTCTGCTTCTCGTACCGCCCGTTGTTGCGCATGATGTTGCCCTCGATGAGCACGTCGCGCGGGTAGTCCTCGGTCTTCGGTCCGGCTTCGAGATCGGTGATGCGCGGGGTCGTGAAGTAGTTGCCCGCGTAGTCGCGCACGGCGGCGGGGGATCCGACGACGTGCACGTCGGTGGCGCCGTTGTCCTCGAACCGGCTCGCGGTGATCTTCGTACCGCTGTTGTACCCGTCGAGGAAGACGCCGTTGCCGCCGAGGTCGGTGAAGGACGAGTCGGCGAACGTGACGTCCCGGCTGTTCTTCACGGTGGCCGCGCCCTTGCGGACGACCGACCAGTCGCCCCGCGCGAGGCTCTCGAAGGTGCTGTCGAAGAGCGTGCGGTGGGTGCGTTCGAACGCGAGGTTCTCGAAGGCGATGTCGTGGATCGGGTCGGCGGGCGAGTCGCCCGTGAGCGTCACGAGCTCGTGGAGCTCGCCGACCTCGACGGTCGCGGCGCCGAGGTCGACGCCCGCGGCGGGCTTCAGGTAGAGCTTGTTCGCCTCGCGGTCGAGATACCACTCGTTCGCGGCGTCGAGCTCCTCGCGGATGTTCTCGACCATCACGGCGCCGCTGTTCATCGGCAGGCCCGAGCCGCAGTCCTGCGGGCGGTTGTTGTCGCCGACGAAGTCGAGCTGCAGGGCATCGGCGCTGCGTCCCTCGATCGTGAACGACACGCTGCCCCAGTCGTGGCAGTGCATCGCCCTGACGTAGCCGGTGGTCGGCTCCGCCCAGCCGGCCGAGCGGGTGTTGAGCGTCGCCATCGTGGTCGTGCCCTCGAGGCGCTTGGCCGTTGCGTCCCAGTTGGGGTAGCGCGCCATGACCTGGCGGGCGTCGTCGACGAAGAGCTCGTCGAAGTCGATGCCGGCCGGCACGTCGGTGACCATGATGCCCGGGTCGGATGCGGTCGGCGTCCACGTGCCGGTGAGCTTGCGCCCGCCGTTCAGCGTCGCGCCGTCGCCTGCGCCGACCCAGCGGACGGGAGCCGCCTCGCTGCCCGAGTCGGCGTTCGTGAGCGCGAGCGTCTCGTCGAGGTAGTACTCGCCCTCGGCGAGCTGCACCGTGACCGGCGCACCGCCGGGGAGAGCGTCGCGCACGAGCTCCTGCGCCCGCGCGAGCGACTTCACGGATGCCTCGGCCGAGTCGCCGGTCGCGGCGTCGTCTCCGTCCGGGGCGACGTAGACCGTGACGGCCTCGGCGGCGTGCGCCGGCATGGCGGTGAGGGTCGACAGGGCGAGCGCGGCGAGTCCTGCGCCGGCGATCGTCTGCAGGAGGCGGCGCGCCCGTCGGGGCGGGCGCGATGGTGCGGCGATCTGTTCTGACACTGGGGAACTCCCTTGTCCGTCGTGCGTGGCGAGCCGAGAACCGGCATAAACATCGGATCTATCGCGGCTTACGCTAGGGGCATTCTTCGCAGGCGTCAATGAATACGGTGAATGCCAGTGGCGATACCTCCGATGTCAGGGCCGGTCGGGGAGTCCAGCGAGCGGGCGAGGCGGCGTGCCGTGACAGACTCGACGGATGACCCAGCCCCTGCTCGACCGCGTGCCGCGCCCGTACGATGCCGACGCGATGTACGACGCCTTCGTCGAGTGGGCCGACGACCGCGGCTTCGCCCTGTACCCGGCGCAGGACGAGGCGGCCATCGAGATCGTGTCGGGCGCGAACGTCATCCTCTCGACGCCCACCGGCACCGGCAAGTCGCTCGTCGCCGTCGCCGCCCACGCGACGTGCGTCGCCCGCGGTGGCCGCTCGTACTACACGGCGCCGATCAAGGCGCTCGTGAGCGAGAAGTTCTTCCAGCTCGTCGAGGTCTTCGGGGCGGCGAACGTCGGCATGGTCACGGGCGACAGCTCGGTGAACGCCGACGCCCCGATCATCTGCTGCACCGCCGAGATCCTCGCGAACCTCGCGCTGCGCCACGGCGCCGACGCCGACGTCGACCAGGTGGTCATGGACGAGTTCCACTTCTACGGCGACCCCGACCGCGGCTGGGCATGGCAGGTGCCGCTGATCACGCTGCCGCGGGCGCAGTTCGTGCTCATGTCGGCGACCCTCGGCGACGTCGAGGCGATCGCCGACGACCTCTCGCGGCGCACCGGCCGGCCCACCGCGCAGGTCACGGGTGTCGAACGCCCCGTCCCGCTCCACTTCTCGTACGCGAAGACGCCGGTGCAGGAGACCGTCGAAGACCTGCTCGCGACCCGACAGGCTCCCGTCTACATCGTGCACTTCTCGCAGGCGGCCGCGATGGAGCGGGCGCAGGCGCTGTCGTCGATCCGCGTCGTCACGCGCGAGCAGCGCGACGAGATCGCCGAGGCGATCGGCGGGTTCCGCTTCACGACGGCCTTCGGCAAGACGCTCTCGAGGCTCGTCCGGGCGGGAATCGGCGTGCACCACGCGGGGATGCTCCCTCGCTACCGCCGGCTCGTCGAGACCCTCGCCCAGCGCGGCCTGCTGCGGGTCATCTGCGGCACCGACACGCTCGGCGTCGGCATCAACGTGCCCATCCGCTCGGTGCTCATCACCGCGCTCTCGAAGTTCGACGGCCAGCGGATGCGCCAGCTCAGCGCGCGCGAGTTCCACCAGATCGCGGGGCGGGCCGGCCGCGCCGGGTACGACACCGCGGGCACCGTCGTCGTGCTCGCGCCCGACCACGAGATCGAGAACGAGGTCGCACTGCGCAAGGCCGGCGACGACCCGAAGAAGCTCAAGAAGGTCGTGCGCAAGAAGGCCCCGGCGGGCTTCGTGACCTGGAGCGAGGTCTCGTTCGACCGGCTCATCACCGCCGTGCCCGAGGCGCTCACGCCGCACCTGCAGCTCACGGCGGCCATGCTCATCAACGTGATCGCGCGCGGCGGCGACGTCGTCGGCGACATCCGCGCCCTCGTGTTCGACAACCACGAGACGCGCGCCCGCCGCTTCGAGCTCGCGCGCCGTGCGCTCGAGATCCTGCGCACGCTGCGCGACGCGGGCGTCGTGGTGATCGCGCCGGTCGCTTCGTCGAGCGTGTCCGTTTCCGCCGACGGTGCCCGTGCCGACGGCCACACCCGGTCGGAACGGAATCACTCGGCGGGCGGCGGGCTCGGCGTCGAGCTGCACCTCACCGTCGAGCTGCAGCCGAACTTCGCACTCAACCAGCCGCTGTCGCCGTTCGCGCTCGCGGCGATCGAGCTGCTCGACCCCGCGTCGACCGGCACGGCGAACGACGGCGTCGGAACCGGGCACTACGCCCTCGACGTCGTCTCGATCATCGAGTCGACGCTCGACGACCCGCGGCCGATCCTCTCGCAGCAGCAGTTCAAGGCGCGTGGCGAGGCGGTCGCCGCCATGAAGCAGGACGGCATCGAGTACGAGCAGCGCATGGAGGCGCTCGAGGAGGTGACCTGGCCGAAGCCGCTCGACGAACTGCTGCACCAGGCGTTCGAGACCTTCGCGTCGAGCCAGCCGTGGGTGCGCGACTTCGAGCTCTCGCCGAAGTCGGTCGTGCGCGACATGTTCGAGCGCAGCATGTCGTTCGGAGAATACGTCTCGTACTACCAGCTCGCCCGCAGCGAGGGCCTGGTGCTGCGCTACCTCTCCGACGCGTTCCGCGCCGTGCGCCAGACGGTGCCCGACGACGCGAAGGACGAGGAGCTCTACGACCTCATCGAATGGCTCGGCGAACTCGTGCGCCAGGTCGACTCGAGCCTCGTCGACGAGTGGGCCGAGCTCATCGATCCGGCCGCCCACCTGCCCGAGGACGAGCGGGCCGTCGTCCCGCCGGCGCCCCCGTCGGTCGTCACGAACCGGCGCGCGTTCACGGTCCTCGTGCGCAACGAGCTGTTCCGCCGGGTGCAGCTCGCGGCCCTCGAGCGCGACGACGAGCTCGCCGAGCTCGACCCCGAGGCGGACTGGCCCGGCGCGCTCGACCGGTACTACGCCGAGCACGACGAGATCGGCACGGGGCCGGCGGCCAGGTCGCCGCGCATGGTCGCCATCGACGAGACGGATGCCTCGAGCGGCATGTGGCGGGTCGAGCAGACCATCGACGACCCGGCCGGCGACCACGACTGGCGCATCCGAGCCGACGTCGACCTCGACGCGTCGGCCGAGGAGGGCGTCGCCGTCGTGCGGGTCACCGAGGTCGTCAGGCTCTGACGTTCGGCGGCTGGTTGAGGAGCTCCTGCGCGGAGCCGCGACGCGCCTCGACCCGGTGAGCCCTCGCCGAGACCGGGTCAGTGGTTTCGATACGCGTCCGATGTCGTCGGGCGCTGCCCGACCGGTGGAGGTGGTCGGGTCGCGCCCTCACGCGACCGCGAGCATGCCCGCCGCCACGAGCGCGAGCACGAGGCCGGCCCATTGCACGGGCGCGATGCGCTCCTTCAGTACGAGCGCTGCGAGCAGGATGGTGCCGGCCGGGTACATGGCGCCGAGCACTGCCGCGATCGCCAGCTCACCGGCGCGGATGCCGAGCAGCAGGAGCGTGTTGGCGGCGGCGTTGACGAGCCCGCAGGCGATCGCGATGCGCAGGCCGGTCCGGCGGTCCGCGGCGACGGCATCGAGCTGGGCGTCGTCGCGCCGAGGCATCCTTGCCGCCCGCGACCGCGCCGGCAGTGCGAGCGCCCCGGCGACCGCGAACATGATCGCCGCGGTCACCGCGCTGTTGACGAGCAGCGGCCACAGCCCGCTCTCGTCGGCGGTCTGGTCGATGATGATGAAGAACGCCCCGATCGCGGCGCCCGACCCGATGCCCATCACGATGCCGGTGATGCTCGGCCTGACCGCGCCGCGCTCGGGCACGAAGCCCACGAGCACGACTGCGACGAGCGCGATGCCGAGCGCCCAGTACGCGAGGGGGCCGAGCGAGCCGCCCGTCGCGAGCCCCCAGGCCATGGGCACGACGGCCGAGACGAGCGCGGTGAGCGGCGAGAGGATCGACATCGGCCCGATCGCGAGGCACGCGTAGAGCAGGCCGATCGCGACCGCGCCGGCGACGCCGGCCGCCGCGCCCCACCAGAGGTCGGCCGGGGCGCGCACGCCCCCGATCAGCGGCGCCGCGATGGCGAGGGCGACGAGGCCCGCGAGCCCGGAGACCGCCGTCGCGAGCACCGCGCCGAGGCGTTTCGCCGCGAGTCCGCCGAGGAAGTCGGCCGAGCCGAAGACGAAGGCTCCGGTGAGCGACAGGACGGCGGTCAGCATGGTCGATCCAGCGTATCGGGCGCCGTCGTTGCTCATTCGCGCGGGGTTCATCGGGGGCTCTGCTCATCTGAGCAGCGGTCACGGATTCCGTTATGAAATCGCGGCGAACGGGGCCTGAATCCCCTTGGCAGGGCCTGAGGCCGGTCATAGGCTACGGGACATCGCCCCGCCGCCGGCGCGCTCGACTCGGTGCCGTATCCGAGGTGGAGGTGTGATCGTCCTATGAGGAGAGTCATGCAACGTCGCACAATCAACTGCTTGTCCGCGGTGGCCCTGGCCGCTGCGGGCTCGCTCGTCGCCGGGGTGCTCGGCGCCGCGCCCGCGTTCGCCGCGGTCGACGGCTCGGGTGTCGTGATCAACGAGGTCTACGCGCGCGGCGGCAGCGCGAACCAGCCGTTTCAGAACAAGTTCGTCGAGCTCTACAACCCGACGAATGCCGACGTCTCGCTCTCGGGGTGGTCGATCCAGTACCGCTCGGCGACGAGCACCGGCGCCTCGAGCGGGGTCGGCGCACTGACCGGCACCATCGAGTCGGGCGGGTACTACCTCATCGGCCTGAACAGCAACGGCGGCACCGGTGCGGCGCTGCCCACCCCCGACGCCTCGTTCTCGGTGGCGCCGAGCGGCACGACGGGTTCGCTCTTCCTCGCGAAGACCGCTTCGGCGATCAACCCGGGCAACGGCTCGGTCGTGAACAACCCGCAGGTCGCCGACTACGTCGGCTACGGCGGCTCGCTGAACTTCGAGACGGCCGCCGCGGCCTACCCGGGCTCCAACTCCGACCCCGGCAGCATCGTCCGCACGAACTTCAAGGACACCGACGACAACTCGAAGGACTTCTCCTTCACGGCGACCCCGACGCCGCAGAACTCGGGCAGCCCGGGCGGCCCGGTGCTGCCGGTCGCCAAGACGATCGCCCAGATCCAGGGCACCGACGTCGCCGCGAGCCCGCTCGTCGGCCAGGCCGTCGTGACCGAGGGCGTCGTCACGGCCGACCACCGCGTCGGCGGCTACGACGGCATCTTCATCCAGACTCCCGGCCCCGACACCACGCCCAAGGCCTCCGACGGCGTCTTCGTCTATCTCCACGGCGAGAACCCCGGCGTCGAGATCGGCGACAAGGTGCGCGTCACGGGCACCGTCGAGGAGTTCAACGGCCAGACCCAGCTCCGGCCCGCCACGGCGGCCGACGTCGAGCTCGTGCAGGCGGATGCAGGGCTTCCCGCGCCCACCAAGCTCCCCGCGACGGCAGTCGGCAACGCGGCGCGCGAGGTCTTCGAGGGAATGCTCGTCGTGCCCGACGGCACCTACAAGGTCATCTCGAGCCACAACCTCAATCGGTTCGGCGAGCTCTGGCTGAACGCGGGCACCGCCATGCCGGTCAAGTCGACCGAGACGCAGCGCCCGGGCACCAAGGCGGCGAGCGACATCGCCGCGGCGAACAAGGCGAGCCGCATCCTGCTCGACGACGGCTACAGCATCGCCGTGCGCAACTCGAACGGCACCGACAACCCGGCTCACCCGGGCGACCAGCCCTACTTCACGAAGGGCACCGTCGTGCGCAACGGCGACGTCGCGAGCTTCCCTGCGTCGGGCTACGTGCTCGGCTGGGGCTTCAACGAGTGGCGCCTGCAGCCGCGGACCCCGATCAACGACGCGAGCCCGGCTTCGGTGAAGCCGACGTTCGCGAGCGTCGACGCCGCGGGCAAGGTCATCGGCAACCCGCGTCCCACCACCGCTCCCGCGGTCGGCGGCGACATCACGGTCGCGTCGTTCAACGTGCTCAACTACTTCACGACGCTCACGTCCGAGAACTCGGAGGCGCGCGGCGCGGACACCGCAGAGGAGTTCGCGGTGCAGAAGGCCAAGATCGTCAAGGCGATCAACGGCCTCGACGCCGACGTCGTGGCGCTCCAGGAGATCGAGAACTCGGCGGCGCTCGGCGAGACGCCCGACGAGGCGCTCGCGAACCTCGTCGCGGGGCTCAACAGCGCGGCGGGTGCCGGCACGTGGAAGTACGTGACGACGCCTGAGGCGCTGCACGACGCCGCGATCACCGACGTCATCACGAACGCCATCATCTACAAGCCCGCCACGGTGAAGCCGAGCGGCGAGGCGCAGACGATCATCGACGAGACCGTGTGGGACATCGCGCGCGAGCCGATCGCCCAGACGTTCAAGTACGGCAAGCAGTTCGTGACCGTCATCGCGAACCACTTCAAGTCGAAGAGCGGCACCGACCCGTCGCCCGAGCCCGGGCAGGACGCCTTCAACGACGAGCGCGTGAAGCAGGCCGAGTCGCTGCTCGCGTTCGCGAACTCGCTCTCCGAGGACCGCAAGAACGCGATCTACCTCGTGGGCGACTTCAACTCGTACGCCAAGGAGGACCCGATCAAGGTCTTCACCGACGCGGGCTGGACCGACCTCGTGTTCAGCAGGGCGCGCGGTCAGTACACCTACTCGTTCGACGGCGAGCTCGGCTCGCTCGACCACGTGATCGCCTCGCCCGCCGCGGCGAGCCGGGTGCAGAAGGCCGCGGTCTGGTCGATCAACTCGCCCGAGTGGGCCGGTCGCGAGTACTGGGGCCCCGCCGCAGAGACGGTGGCCGAGGCGACGCCGTTCCGCTCGAGCGACCACGACCCGATCCTCGTCGGCGTCGGCTCGGAGGCCGTGCCCGGCAAGGTCGACATCGACCTCGTCACGGTCAACGACTTCCACGGTCGCATCGAGCAGTCGGCCCCGTCGGGCGGCATCGCGGCGCTCTCGAGCGCGGTGAAGCAGATCCGCGCCGGCAACCCGAACACCGTGTTCGCGGCCGCCGGCGACATGATCGGCGCCTCCACCTTCACGTCGTTCATCCAGAAGGACGAGCCGACCATCAAGGCGCTCAACGCCGCCGGTCTCGACGTCAGCTCGGTCGGCAACCACGAGTTCGACCAGGGCTTCGCAGACCTGACCGAGCGCGTGATGCCGATGGCCGACTGGGAGTACCTCGGTGCCAACATCCGTGACAAGGCGACGGGCGACGCCGCCCTGCCCGAGTACTTCACGCAGACGTTCGACGGTGTGACCATCGGCTTCGTCGGTGCGGTCACCGACGAGCTCGAGTCGCTCGTGAGCCCGGCCGGCATCGCCGACATCACGGTCGAGGACCCGACCGAGGCGATCAACCGGGTGGCCGACCAGCTGAGCGACGGCAACGACGAGAACGGCGAGGCCGACATCGTGGTGGCCCTCGTGCACGAGGGTGCTGCGACGGTCGAGAAGTCGTCGGCGGTCGACGGCGCTTCGCGCTTCGGCAAGATCGTGCTCGGTGTCGATGCGAACGTCGACGCGGTCGTCTCGGGCCACACGCACCTCGCCTACAACCACGTCATCACGACCGCGGACTCGCCGGCGTTCAAGCACGCGCCCATGCCGGTGATCTCGAGCGGACAGTACGGCGAGCGGTTCAGCAAGATGGACATCCAGTGGGACCGCAAGACCAAGACGTTCACGATGAAGAACGAGATCTTCAGCCTCATGGACGGCACCACGCCGCTCTTCGCCGACGACCCGGCCGTGAAGCCCATCGTCGACGACGCGGTGAAGGTCGCCGACGAGCTCGGCAGCGTGCCGCTCGGCACGGCCGACGGGGCGTTCGGTCGAGCCGTCGCCTCCGACCCGGCCGGTGCCTCGTCGTTCCCCGAGAACCGCGGCGGTGAGTCCACGCTCGGCAACCTGGTCGCCGATGCGCAGCTCTGGTCGCTGAACGAGGATCGCCAGGACAAGGTCGACGTCGCCTTCATGAACCCGGGCGGCCTCCGCGCCGACCTGGCTTCGGGCACGGTCACGTACCGGCAGGCGGCCAACGTGCAGCCGTTCGCGAACACCCTCGTGACGCTGAACCTCACCGGAGCGCAGATCAAGCAGGTCCTCGAGGAGCAGTGGCAGCCCACCGGATCGTCGCGTCCGTTCCTGAAGCTCGGTGTCAACAAGGAGTTCACGTACACCTACGACCCCACCGTCCCGCCCGGATCGCCGCACATCACGGAGATGCGCCTGAACGGTGAGCTGATCGACCTGTCCGCGACGTACCTCGTGGGGGCGAACTCGTTCCTCGCTGCCGGTGGTGACAACTTCTTCACCCTCGGCAAGGGCACGAACAAGGCCGACTCCGGCAAGATCGACCTCGAGTCGATGGTCGACTATCTCGCGGCCGCGCCGAACCAGACGGTCAAGCCCGACACCGCCCAGCGCGCGGTCGGCGTCGACGTCCAGGGCGACGGCACCTACGCGCCGGGCGAGACCGTCACGGTGCTGCTGTCGTCGCTCGACTTCAGCCGCAGCGAGACGGCGGCCGGCACCGTCGTGATCTCGCAGGGTGGAGCGCAGCTCGCCACGGCTCCGGTCGTGCGGGCCTACACCCCGACGGTCGACGAGATCGGCAAGGCCACCGTCACGTTCGCGGTCCCCGCGGGCGCGAGCGGCCAGACGCGGTTCGACATCACGGTGCCCACGACCGGCACGGTGAGCTCGTTCACGCTGAACGTCGGCTGACCCGAATCCGACGTGGAGGGGGCCGGGTGCATGCGCACCCGGCCCTCTTCGCATGGCCGTGGCCGCCGGGGTGCCTCCCGTCCTCCACAGCCGCCCGGATGCTCCAGGCCGAGGCAGGCCCGCCCGAGGCCAGCCGGTACGTCGGGGCGCTCAGTAGACTCGTCGGGTGAGCAGCAGCGCCGAACCCGACTGGGCCGACGAGGTCCCGTTCGACCTCGACGAGCTCGCTCCACCGCCCGACGACGAGTGGGCTCCGCCCCCGCCTCCCGACGAGTACCGCGGCGGTGCCGTCGAGTGGGCGACGGCGCAGGCGGGCCCGGCGACGCCCCCGGCGGCCCGCGGCCGGCCCGCGGTGAGCCGTCCGGCCGGGCACGAGGCATCCGGTCTGCAGCGGCCCGCCGTCGCCTCACCCGCCAGGTTCGAGAGCGCGCTCGAAGCGCTGCACACCGTCTTCGGCTACGACGCGTTCCGCGGCGAGCAGGCGGCGATCATCGAGCAGGTCGCCTCGGGCGGCGACGCCGTCGTGCTCATGCCGACCGGCGGCGGCAAGAGCCTCTGCTACCAGATCCCGGCGCTCCTGCGCGAGGGCACGGGCGTCGTCGTGTCGCCGCTCATCGCCCTCATGCACGACCAGGTCGACGCGCTCGTGCGCAACGGCGTGCGCGCGGCCTACCTCAACTCGAGCCAGCAGCCGGCCGAGCGCGCCGCCGTCGAGCGGGCCTACCTCGCCGGCGAGCTCGACCTGCTCTACATCGCGCCCGAGCGGCTGGGCACCGAGTCGGCCAAGCAGCTGCTCGCCCGCGGCACGGTCGCGCTCTTCGCGATCGACGAGGCGCACTGCGTCGCGCAGTGGGGCCACGACTTCCGGCCCGACTACCTCGCGCTCTCCGAGCTCGCCGACCGCTGGCCCGAGGTGCCCCGCATCGCGCTCACCGCGACGGCCACCGAGGCGACGCACCGCGAGATCACCGAGCGACTCTCGCTCGGCGGGGCGAAGCACTTCGTGTCGAGCTTCGACCGCCCGAACATCCAGTACCGCATCGCGCCGAAGCTCGAGGTGCGCCGTCAGCTGCTCGACTTCGTGCGCAGCGAGGGGGTCGACGCCTCGGGCAACCCGGTGCCGGGCATCGTCTACGCGCTGAGCCGTGCGAGCACCGAGAAGATCGCGGCGTTCCTCGCGGCGAACGGCGTGAACGCGCTGCCGTACCACGCGGGCCTCGACGCCGAGCTGCGGCGCACGACGCAAGACCGCTTCCTCCGCGAGGACGGCATCGTCGTCGTCGCGACGATCGCGTTCGGCATGGGCATCGACAAGCCCGACGTGCGCTTCGTCGCCCACGTCGACCTGCCCAAGTCGGTCGAGGGCTACTACCAAGAGACCGGGCGAGCCGGCCGAGACGGGGCGCCGGCGACGGCGTGGCTGGCGTACGGGCTGCAAGACGTCGTGCAGCAGCGGCGCATGATCGACGAGAGCCCGGGCGACCTCGCGCACCGGCGTCGCATGTCGGCCCACCTCGACGCGATGCTCGCGCTCTGCGAGACCGTGCAGTGCCGCCGTCAGAACCTGCTCGCCTACTTCGGCGAGCCGTCCGAGCCGTGCGGCAACTGCGACACGTGCCTCGAGCCACCCGCCTCGTGGGACGGCACGGTGCCCGCCCAGAAGCTCATGTCGACGATCGTGCGGCTCAAGCGCGAGCGGCGCCAGCAGTTCGGCGCAGGGCACCTCATCGACATCCTCCGCGCGAAAGAGACGCCCCGCGTGCGCCAGTACGGCCACGACGACCTCTCGACGTGGGGGCTCGGGCAAGACCTCAGCGACCAGCAGTGGCGCGGGGTCGTGCGCCAGCTGCTCGCGCAGGGGCTGCTCGCCACCCAGGGCGAGTACGGCACCCTCACCATCACCGACGCGGCGGCCGAGGTGCTGTCGGGGCGGCGCAGCGTCATGCTCCGCACCGAGGTCGAGCGTGCGCCCCGCTCGCGTGCGAAGGCGGCCCCCGCGGCCGCCGACCTCGAGCCCGCCCAGGCCGAGCTGTTCGAACGGCTCCGCGCCTGGCGCGCCGGAGAGGCTCGCGAGCAGGGGGTTCCCGCATACATCGTCTTCGGCGACGCGACGCTGCGTGCGGTCGCGGTCGCGAAGCCGGCGAGCCTCGCCGAGCTCGACGGCATCACGGGCATCGGCGCCAAGAAGCGCGAGGCCTACGGCGAGGCGCTCATCTCCGTGGTCGGCGAGAGCGCCGCCTGAGGCCGTCGGCGCCGGTCGTGTCGCGTCGCTTCGGTCGTGGGGCGTCGGTCGTGCGGCCTCAGACCGCCGACGGGATGTCTCGGGGCGCGCGCCCCTCGGCCGGCCCGAGCACGTCGTCGAGGTGCCGCCGAAGCAGTCGGGCGACCTCGACGGCCGGGTCGTAGAGCGACTGGATCTGCAGGCCGTCCCACACGGCGAGGAGCCAAGCGGCCTCGCTGCCGGGGTCACGATCCGGTGCGAGCGAGCCCTCGTCGCGCGCGCCCCGCAACAGGCTCGCGAAGTAGCGGCGCGTCTCGCGGAAGCGGTGCGCGAAGTACTCGTGGGCCGGATGTCCCGGCGTCGCGCCCTCGCACGACAGCACGGCGTAGAGCTCGACGAGTCCCGGGTGCGCTGCGGCCGTGCGCTCGGCCGTCGCCGGGAGCGATCGCAGGCGATCGGTGGCTCCGCCGCGCGCTGGGGCGCCGCCGGTGATCGTGAGCCGGTCGCGGTGCCGGAGCACCTCGGTGAGGAGTTCGGCCTTCGAGCCGACGTGATGCAACAGGGTGGCTTTGGAGATGCCGGTGCGGCCGGCGATCGCGGCGAGGCTCGTGCCCGTGAAACCGTCGCGGGCGAACAGCTCGGTCGCCGCCTCGACGATCGCCTCGTGACGCCTGGCGCCGCGCGCGCTGGCTGCACGGATGTGCGGCGCACCGGCACCGGTCGCGGTGCCGCCGCCTGCCCCGGGCGGCTCCGGCTGCTCGAGCAGCACCGTCGGCGCGAGCATGCCGCCCGCGCCCTCCGGTGCGGCGCCGGCGCCCGGCCCGGTCGGCCCGCACGGCCCGCCCGGCCGGGCCGTGTCCGACGAGGGCGTTCGGGCCGGCGCTCCCATGAGCCGCCGTTCGCGCGCCTCGAGTTCGCCGACGAGGTCGATCGAATCGGGGGCGTAGCGCTGCTGCACCTGCAGCCCGTCCCACCCGGCGATGAGCAGGGTCGCCGACCAGGAGGCATCCGATGCCGCGACGGCCGCCCTCGCCACGAGCTCATCCGCGATCGACGCGCGAACCCGGGCGTAGCGGGCCCGCATCATGTCGTGGGCGGGGTGCGACCTGCTCGTCGCCTCCCCCGAGAGCGCGGTGAACAGTTCGAGATAGCCCGGTGCGGCCGCGTTGCGGCGGGCGAGCGCGGCGGCACCGAGCGTGCCGACCGGCACGGGCTCGTGTTCGATCCAGTCGGCGTTGGCGTCGTCGAGTCGCTCGACGACGGCGCCGAGCAGTGCGTCGAGCGACGCGTAGTGGCGCAGGACGCCGGGATGGGAGAGGCCGGCCCGCTCGGCGACGTCGCGCAGCGACACCGCGGCGATGCCCTGTTCGACGAAGGCCGCCTGCGCCGCGTCGAGGATGCGCGCACGAGTGAGCGCCGACCTCGCCTGCCGGGTCGGTGCGACGGCGCCGTCGAGCGAACGCGCACCGCCGCCGGTCGCTTCGTCGTGCTTGCCCACGACACGACGCTATCGGTCCGTGGCGTTCCATCCGTCTTTTTGTTACCAATCGGTCGAAAACGGGCTAGGCTCGGTGGCCGACGCCCGATCAGGGTGCCCCGAACCCGAAAGGACCACGACAATGCCGTCTCGTCGCATCGCCCGTATCGCCCTCGCCGGCATCGCCGTCGCCGCCGCGGTGACCTCGCTCGCCGGCTTCGCCGCGCCGCAGATGGTGCTCGACGCTTCCGCCACGCAGCCCGTCGACAAGAAGCCCGCCGTCGACCAGAAGCCCAAGGGCAAGACCGTCACGATCTACCTCACCCGCCACGGCGAGACGATGCTCAACGCGCTCGGCCGCGTGCAGGGCTGGTCGGACTCGCCGCTGACCGAAGACGGGCGCGCCGTCGCCGAGCACCTCGGCGCGGGGCTCGCCGAGGCCGGGGTCGATTTCGAGGCGGCGTACTCGGCGGACATGGTCCGCCACTACGAGACGGCCTCGCTCGCGCTCGGCGAGCTCGGCTTCCGGGGTGACATCGTGCGCGACGCGCGGTTGCGCGAGATCGCCTTCGGCAAGTACGAGGGCGGCGACGGCATGGAGATGTGGAACGACGTCGCCGTCGAACTCGGCTACGCCGATGCCGGCGAGCTGTTCTCGGACCCCGAGTTCGACATGGGCGCGGCACTCGAGGCGATGGCGCGTCTCAACGAGGGCAGCGGGTTCACGGCCGAGACGCCGGGCGAGGTCGCAGAGCGGGCGCTCGCCGCGCTCGACGAGATCGCGGCGAAGCAGTCGAAGCGGGGTGGCGACGTGCTCGTGGTCTCGAGCGGCATCACGATCATCGCGACGCTCGACGCGCTCGGCGCCGACCTGAGTGAGGTCGTCGAGGGCATCGAGAACGGCGCCGTCTCCGAGCTGCAGTACCGAGGCGGTGAGTGGACCGTGCGTACGGTCAACGACCTGAGCTACGTCGAGGCCGGCTCCGACTGACCCCGGCCCACCGTCGAATCCAGGTCATCGACCGAGCGGCGTTCAATCCCGAACGGCGCTCGGTTTATGATCGAAGGGCGGCCGCGGCACCGCCACGGCGCCGCACCAGAGCCCGAAGCATGAAGGAGTGCAGGCATGACCGATCTGCAGAACGTCGGCACCGAGGCATCCGCCCCCTCGACTGCCGAGCCGGCGGGCGCCGAACCCGGCCTCGACACGCGGTACCGCGATGCGAGCCTGCCGGTCGCCGAGCGCGTCGAGATCCTGCTCGCGCAGATGACGCTCGAGGAGAAGGCGGGCCTCTTCTTCCAGACGGTCATCGGCATCGGCCCCGACGGCGCGCTCGCCGAGGAGGCCGACGAGACCGGCGGCGGCTCCACCGACGAGTTCGTCAACGACCTCAAGATGAACCACTTCAACATCCACCAGGCGCCCGACGACCCCGGTGCGTTCGCCGAGTGGCACAACCGCCTGCAGGAGCTCGCCGCCTCGACGCGCCTCGGCATCCCGGTGACGATCTCGAGCGACCCCCGCAACTCGTACAGCGACAACCCGCTCGCCGCCCTGTTCGCCGGCGCGTTCTCGGTGTGGCCCGAGCCGATGGGCCTCGCCGCGATCGGCGACGAGGCGACGGTCGAGCGTTTCGCCGACATCGCCCGCCAGGAGTACACGGCCGTCGGCATCCGCGTCGCGCTCCACCCGCAGATCGACCTCGCGACCGAGCCGCGCTGGTCGCGTGCCCTCCAGACGTTCGGCGAGGACGTCGAGCTCGCGAGCCGGCTCGGCGCCGCGTACATCCGCGGATTCCAGGGCGCCGAGCTCGGCCCCGACTCGGTCGCGACGATGACGAAGCACTTCCCGGGCGGCGGCCCCCAGCAGGACGGCGAGGACCCCCACTTCGCGCACGGCCGCGAGCAGGTCTACCCGGGCGGCGAGTTCGAGCTGCACCTGAAGCCGTTCGAGGCCGCGTTCGAGGCGGGCACCAGCCAGATCATGCCGTACTACGGCATGCCCGTCGGCACCGGGCTCGAAGAGGTCGGTTTCGGCTTCAACAAGTCGGTCATCACGGGCCTCCTGCGCGAGCGCTACGGCTTCGACGGCATCGTGTGCACCGACTGGGGACTCATCAACGACGACGAGATCATGGGCGAGCCGTTCCCGGCACGCGCGTGGGGCGTCGAGCACCTGAGCCCGCGCGAGCGCGTCAAGAAGGTCATCGACGCCGGCTGCGACCAGTTCGGCGGCGAGGCGTGCCCCGAGCTGCTCGTCGAGCTCGTGCGCGACGGCGAGATCACCGAAGAGCGGCTGGATGCCTCGGCGCGGCGCCTGCTCCGCGAGAAGTTCGTGCTCGGCCTCTTCGACCACCGCTTCGTCGACGTCGAGCGCGCCAGGCGCGTGGTCGGCTCCGCCGAGTTCGTCGCGGCTGGCGAGGCGGCGCAGCGCGCGGCGATCACGCTGCTGGTGAACACCGGGCGAGCGGATGCCTCGGCCGAGGCATCCTCGCCCACCCTGCCCATCGCGCGCGGGCTGAAGCTGTACGTCGAGGGCGTCGAGCCCGAGATCGCCGCCGAGTACGGCGAGGTCGTCGCGACGCCCGCGGAGGCCGACGTCGCGATCCTGCGCCTCGTGGCGCCGTTCGAGCAGCGCCCCACGTTCTTCGAGAACTTCTTCCACTCGGGCTCGCTCGACTTCCCCGACGAGGTGGTCGCGTACGTGCGTGCGGTCGCGGCCGCCGTGCCGACCGTCGTCGACGTGTTCCTCGACCGGCCGGCGATCCTCACGCCGATCGTCGACGACGTCGCGGCGATCACCGCGAACTGGGGCGCGAGCGCGCGGGCGCTGCTCGACGTCGTGACCGGCGCGGCCGAGCCGCAGGGCCGCCTGCCCTTCGACCTGCCGCGCAGCATGGCCGCCGTCGAGGCGAGCCGGCCCGACGTGCCCTTCGACACGGCCGACCCGCTCTTCCGCCACGGCCACGGCCTGCGCTACTCCGACTCGTCGGTCGAGCAGGTCGAGCAGGTCGAGCAGGTCGAGTAGGTCGAGCAGGTCGAGCAGGTCGAGTATGCGCGCAGCGCCGTATCGAGACCACTGCGGCCGGTGGTCTCGATACGCTTCGCTCCTCGCCGCCCGACCGGCGCTGCGCGCGTCGCTCCTCACCCGCTCGGCCTTCGTCGCTAGCATCGAGCCATGGGAGCCGTGAAACGACCCGGAGGCGTGACGTTCGTGGCCGTGCTGACCTGGATCTCGGGTCTGCTCGACATCATCGGCGGCACGCTCCTGCTCTTCCAGACGAGCGTCGCCGCGACGGTCGAGGCCTTCGGCGGTGCGAGCCAGCTCATCGCATCGGCGATCGTGTCGATCCTCATCGGCATCATCGTCATCATCGTGGCCGCGGGCCTGCTGCGCGGCAGCGCGGGGGCACGCCTCGTGGTGACGATCGTCGAGGCGCTCTCGATCGTCGCGTCGATCTTCCTCGCGATCGCGTACCCCGCGGGCGCCATCGGCGAGTACTTCAGCGCGGCGATCGCCGTCGTCGTGATCGCGATCCTCTGGACGCGTCGGGCCGACGCCTTCTTCCGCGGCTGATCGCTCTGCCACGGGCCGTGCGACGAGGCCCGGTGCCACCTGTCGAGCGCCCTGCGTTGTGGATGCCACTACGCCGAGGGGCGGCTCGTTTGTAGGGCGAGCACAGGCCCTGACGAAGCTGCTCGACCCTCGTTTGTAGGGCGCGGACGCACCGTTTCGGGCTCGCCGGGCGCCGTCCTACCGTGGAGAGAGGTTCAGCGACGCCGCCAGCCGCGCGCCGCCATGTGACGCACACGACTCCACACGAAGGACGAGACCGACGATGGTTGACACCGCACCACGCACCTCGCACGACACGTCCGCGCCCGCCCGCGTCGGCGGAGCGCGGCCGAACGACGCCCGCCCCGAGGCATCCGCGCAGCCCCGCATCGACGTGGCGGCCCTCGGCCGTCAGCTCCTCGGCACCTGGGCCGACATCCGCATCGCCGCGCGCGAGCGCGCCGCGATGCCCGAGCTGCAGCGCATCGAGGGGCTGCCGATGTCCGAGCACCGCGAGCGCGTGCTCGGGCAGCTGAAGCTCCTCGTCGACCAGGGCGCCGTGCACCGGGCGTTCCCGAAGTCGCTCGGCGGCCAGGAGGACCACGGCGGCAACATCGCCGCGTTCGAGGAGCTCGTCACGGCCGACCCGAGCCTGCAGATCAAGTCGGGCGTGCAGTGGGGCCTCTTCGGCGCCGCGGTGCTGCACCTCGGCACGAAGCCGCACCACGAGAAGTGGCTGCCCGCGATCATGTCGCTCGAGGTGCCCGGCGCCTTCGCGATGACCGAGATCGGGCACGGCTCCGACGTCGCCTCGATCGCGACGACGGCGACCTACGACGAGGCGACCGAGGAGTTCGTGATCCACACGCCGTTCCGCGCGGCGTGGAAGGAGTTCCTCGGCAACGCCGGGCTCCACGGCAAGCACGCGACGGTCTTCGCGCAGCTCATCACCAAGGGCGTGAACCACGGGGTGCACTGCTTCTACGTGCCGATCCGCGACGACGAGGGCGAGTTCCTGCCCGGCGTCGGCGGCGAGGACGACGGCCTGAAGGGCGGCCTCAACGGCATCGACAACGGCCGCCTGCACTTCACGAACGTTCGCATCCCGCGTGAGAACCTGCTGAACCGCTACGGCGACGTCGCCCCCGACGGCACCTACTCGTCGCCGATCGAGAGCCCCGGCCGCCGGTTCTTCACGATGCTCGGCACCCTCGTGCAGGGCCGCGTCTCGCTCGACGGCGCCTCGACCGTCGCGAGCGCGATGGGGCTCGCGATCGCGATCACCTACGGCAACCAGCGCCGGCAGTTCACCGCGTCGAGCGACACCGACGAAGAGGTGCTGCTCGACTACCAGCGCCACCAGCGCCGGCTGCTGCCCCGCCTCGCGACGACGTACGCGCAGTACTTCGCGCACGACGAGTTCCTCGTGAAGTTCGACGCGGTGTTCAGCGGCAAGGCCGACACCGACGACGACCGCCAGGACCTCGAGACGATCGCCGCCGCGCTCAAGCCGCTCTCGACGTGGCACGCGCTCGACACGCTGCAGGAGGCGCGCGAGGCCTGCGGCGGCGCCGGCTTCATCGCCGAGAACCGCATCGTCGGCCTCCGCCAGGACCTCGACATCTACGTGACCTTCGAGGGCGACAACAACGTGCTGCTGCAGCTCGTCGCGAAGCGCCTGCTGACCGACTTCTCGAAGCAGTTCAAGAACGCCGACGCCGGCGCGATGGCCCGCTACGTCGTCGCGCAGACCGCGGAGCGCGCGTACCACGGCACGGGCCTCCGTCGCCTCGGCCAGACGATCGCCGACTTCGGCTCGACCGCCCGCTCGGTGAGCGAGCTGCGCGACGAGGAGACTCAGCGCGAGCTGCTGACCGATCGCGTCGAGGCGATGATCGCCGAGATCGCCGGCCGCCTGCGCGACGCGCGCAAGCTGCCGAAGGCCGACGCCGCGGCCGCGTTCAACCGCAACCAGAACGAACTGATCGAGGCCGCGCGCGCCCACGGCGAGCTCCTCCAGTGGGAGGCGTTCACCCGCGGCCTCGCCCGCGTCGAGGACGAGGGCACGAAGCAGGTGCTGACCTGGGTGCGCGACCTGTTCGGCCTTGGCCTCCTCGAGAAGCACCTCGCCTGGTACCTCGTGAACGGCCGCCTCTCGCCGCAGCGCGCGCAGGCCGTGACGGCGTACATCGACCGGCTCCTCGAGCGCCTGCGCCCGCACGCGCAGGACCTCGTCGACGCGTTCGGCTTCAAGCCCGAGCACCTGCGAGCGACGATCGCGACCGGCATCGAGCAGGAGCGCCAGGACGAGGCGCGCGCGTACTTCGACGCCGAGCGCCGCGCGGGCACCCTGCCGGTGCCCGAGAAGGCGAAGGCCAAGAAGAAGCGGTAGTCGCCGCGTGCGGCTCGAGGGCCGAGGCATCCCCATCGTGGATGCCTCGGCCCTCGCCCGTTCGCAACCCGCGGTGCGGGCGCGGCAGACTGTGGGCATGGCCCGACTCGTCCGCATCTTCGCCGCCGTGGTGGCGGTGCTCGCGCTGCTCGTCGTCGTCTTCCTCGTGTACGCGCACACGGTGATGCAGGGCGAGCGTCCTGCGGCGCTCGCCGCCTGGCGGGACGAGTCCGTCGAGATCACGAGCCACGACGCCGGCATCGTGATCGAGCCCGTCGAGGGGGCGACCGGTGCGGGACTCGTCTTCATCCCGGGGGCGAAGGTCGACCCGTACGCGTACCTCTACAAGCTGTCGGGCGTCGCCGAGGCGTCCGGGCTCACCGTCGTCATCACGAAGCCGACGCTCAACCTCGCGTTCTTCGACCAGCGGCCGCTGTCGACCTTCACGTCGCTCGCGCCGGAGGTCGACGACTGGTACGTCGGCGGGCACTCGCTCGGCGGGGTGCGGGCCTGCCAGCTCGCCGATGGGGCGGCGGAAGCCTCCCAACCCATCGGGGGGCCGAGCGGTCCCGAGCCCGGCGAGGGGGTCCGGGGCGAACCCCGACCGGTCGGCCTCATGCTGTTCGGCTCGTACTGCGCGAACGACCTCAGCGAGTCGGGCCTCGAGGTCCTGAGCATCTCGGGTGCGAACGACCGCCTGTCGACGCCCGCGAAGATCGCCGCCGCGGCCCCGCTGCTGCCCGCCGGCGCTCGGTTCGACGAGCTCGAGGGCGTGAACCACGCCGACTTCGGCGACTACGGTGCGCAGCCGGGCGACGGGGAGTCGACGCGCGACGACGCCGACGTTCGCGACGGGATCGGTGCGATCGTGGCCGGATTCGTCGGGTGAGCAGGCGCGCGGCGCGCCGTCCCGACGCGCATCGCACGTGAACACCGTGAGGTGTACGCAGAATGTAGGCTAACCGGCATGGCCGCTGATTCCACGGGGCTCGGCGAGCCCGACCTCACGCTGAGACTGCTGTGGCGCGAGCGGCTCGGCCGCCCGGTCGGCACCCGCGGCCCGAAGCAGCGGTCGAGCGTCGACGAGGTCGTCGGGGCGGCCGTGCAGCTCGCCGACGACGAGGGGCTCGAGGCGCTGTCGATGCGCCGCATCGCCGACCGGCTCGGCATGAAGCCGATGTCGGTCTACACCTACGTGCCCGGTCGTGCCGAGCTCATCGACCTCATGGTCGACCACGTCGCCGGCGAGGTGCCGCTGCCCGCGGCATCCGGTTCGCTGCGCGACCGGCTCGCGCTCATCGCTCGCCTGCAGTGGAACGAGTACCTGCGCCACCCGTGGCTGCTCTCGGTCGACACCAGCCGGCCGCCGCTCGGCCCGCACATCTCCGACCATTGGGAGTGGTGCCTGCGCGCGATCGACGGGTTCGGCTTCGACGACGTCGACCTCGACCGGGTGCTCACGATGCTGCTCGGCTTCGTGGCCGGGCCGGCGCGGGCGCACCTCGACGCCGAGCGGTTGCGCCAGTCGTCGGCCGAGTCCGACGACGCCTGGTGGGCGCGCAACGCGCCCCTGCTCGACCGCATCATGGAGCCCGAGCGCTACCCGGTCTCTGGTCGGGTGGGCCAGGCGGCCGGCGCCGTCGACGTCGGCCCGACCGACGCCTTCGACTTCGCACTCGCCCGTCTCATCGACGGCATCGAGGCCTACCTCGCGTCCACCACCGCGGGTTGACGAGCGCCGACGCGCAGCGGCGACGCGGATCGGAACCCGGCTGAGCTCAGCTGTCGGCCGGCGGCTTCATGATGAGTCCGGCCACGGCGCCGACGACGAGGCCGGCGGGCAGCCACAGCCAGAACGTCGTCCACAGGCTCACGACGACGCCGATGATGAGCCCCACGACGAGCCCCACGATGAGCTGTTTGCGACGGGCGGCGGGCGACGGGCTGGGGGATTCGGCCATGGTCCAAGCCTAGGCGGCGGAGGGTCGGCGGCCGGAACAGGGCACCCGCCGCTCAGCCGCGATCGCGGCGCCGCCGCGCGCAGGCGCTCAGCGACCCGCGAGGATGTCGGCTCGCGCCGCCGCGCGCTCGGCGTCGGAGATCAGGCCGCGCGCGGCGAGGCCGTCGAGCTCGGCGAGGCGCTGCTCGATCGACTGCTTCGGCGCGAGCAGCTCGCTGTCGAGCGTGCGCGTCGCGAGCTCGGCCTGGATGGTGAGCGGATCGTGCCCGGCCTCGCGGACCTTCATGTAGCTGCGCGCGACCGTGATGATCGTGATGAGGAACACGGCGGCGCCGACGAGGGCGACGAGCACGAACATCACCTGGAAGCCGGCGGGCGCCCCGGCGAACGGGTCGATTTCGACCGGGGGATTGAACGGGTCGTCCACGGGTGCTCCAGACGTCGGTGTGTCGAGTCGGCCCAGCATAGAGCCGACGGCGACGTCACTGGAAGGGGTCCGATCAGATGAGTCCGAGCGCGCGTACGGCCTCGCGCTCGTCCACGAGCTCGGCGACGGATGCCTCGACGCGATGCCGCGCGAACGCGTCGAGCCCGAGCCCCGGCACGATGCGCCAGGCACCGTCGACCGACTCGACCGGGAACGACGAGATGAGCCCCTCGGGCACGCCGTACGAGCCGTCGGAGACGACGGCCGCACTGGTCCAGCCGTTCGGGGTGCCGTGCACCCAGTCGCGCACGTGGTCGATCGTCGCGGCGGCGGCCGAGGCCACCGAAGACGAGCCGCGCACCTCGATGATCTCGGCGCCGCGCTTGGCGACCCGGGGGATGAACTCGTCGACGAGCCACTCGCGGTAGCCGTCGGTGCCGAACCGCGCCGTGAGCAGCGCGGGCACCGAGTCGCCCGCCGCGGTCGCGTGCGCGAGGTCGGGGAACTGCGTCGCCGAGTGGTTGCCCCAGATGGTCACGCCGCGCAGGTCGGCGACCGGGGTGTCGACGGTCACCGCGAGCTGGCCCAGGGCCCGGTTGTGGTCGAGTCTCGTGAGCGCGGTGAAGCGCTCGGCCGGGACATCCGGGGCGTTCGACGCGGCGATGAGCGCGTTCGTGTTGGCCGGGTTGCCGACCACGACGACCCGGATGTCGTCGGCGGCGCCCGCGTTGATCGCGGCGCCCTGCGGGCCGAAGATGCCGCCGTTCGCGGCGAGCAGGTCGCCGCGCTCCATGCCGGCCGTGCGCGGACGCGCGCCGACGAGCAGTGCGACGTTTGCCCCCGAGAACGCCGCCTTCGGGTCGTCGTAGACCTCGACGTGCGAGAGCAGCGGGAACGCCGAGTCCTGCAGCTCGAGCGCTGCGCCCTCGGCGGCGCGAACCCCCTGGGGGATCTCGAGCAGGTTGAGCCGCACCGGGATGTCGGGGCCGAGCATCGCCCCGGACGCGATGCGGAACAGGAGTGCGTACCCGATCTGGCCGCCCGCGCCCGTGAGCGTGACGGTGATCGGCTTCGTCGAAGCCATACCGAGAGCCTAACCACGCGCCGGGTCGTCTGCTGCGCCGACGGGCGGTTGTCAACCCCGACCCCGCTGCGGCGCGGCACCGGGGCGCGGCATCCTGCGCTCGCTACCGTTGCCGCATGCGAGAGATGTATCCGGAGATCGAGCCGCTGGAGACCGGCATGCTCGACGTGGGGGACGGGCAGCACATCTACTGGGAGGTGTCGGGCAACCGCAACGGCAAGCCCGTGGTGTTCCTGCACGGCGGCCCCGGCGGCGGCACCTCGCCCTCGCACCGCCGACTGTTCGATCCCGAGCGCTACCGCATCGTGCTGTTCGACCAGCGCGGCTGCGGGCTGTCGATTCCGCACGCCTCCGAGCCCGACGCCGACCTCTCGGCGAACACGACCTGGCATCTCGTCGCGGACATGGAGCGGCTGCGCGCCCACCTCGGCATCGACCGGTGGCAGGTCTTCGGCGGCTCGTGGGGGAGCGCGCTCGCACTCGCCTACGCGCAGACCCACCCCGAGCGGGTCACCGAACTCGTGCTGCGCGGCATCTTCACGCTGCGCCGTTCGGAGCTCGACTGGTTCTACGAGGGCGGCGCCTCCGCGCTGTTCCCCGACCTGTGGGAGGAGTTCGTCGCGCCGGTGCCCGTCGACGAGCGAGCCCACATGATCGAGGGTTACGGCCGGCTGCTCGCCGACTCGCGGCCCGAGGTCTACGAGCCCGCCGCGATCGCATGGTCGCGCTGGGAGTCGTCGACGATCACCCTCCTGCCGCAGGCCGAGACGATCGCCCGCTTCACCGCACCCGAGTACGCCGCCGCGTTCGCCCGCATCGAGAACCACTACTTCCGGCACGGCGGCTGGTGGGAGGAGGGGCAGCTCATCCGCGACGCGGAGCGGCTCCGAGACATCCCCGCCGTCATCGTGCAGGGGCGCTACGACGTGTGCACCCCCGTGATGACCGCCTGGGACCTGCACCGGGCCTGGCCCGAAGCCGAGTTCACGATCGTGGATGACGCGGGGCACGCGTTCGACGAGCCGGGGATCCTCGACGCGCTCATCACGGCGACCGACCGCTTCGCGGAGCAGCCGTTCGGCGACGCGCCGGCCGACGAAGGCGACGCGGATGCCTCGGCCGAGCCCGACTCGGAGTAGCGTCGGGTCATGACGTTCGATCCGAACGCGGACATCTCGCGGGGGCGGGCCTCGAAGCGAGGGCGCAACACCGGCATCGCGGTCGGTGGCGGGCTCGGCGTGCTCGCGCTCGTCGTGATCTCCCAGTTGCTCGGCGTCGACGTGACCGGGCTGCTCGGCGGCGGCCTCGACACCGGCGGCGGGGCGTCGTCGGAGGACACCTCGCTCGAGCAGTGCCTCACCGGGGAGGACGCGAACGAGAACGTCGAGTGCCGCATGAAGGGCGCCGCGGCCTCGCTCGAGGAGTACTGGGAGCGCGAGGCGCAGGAGCTGCGGTTCGACTACGTCGCGCCGCAGGACCTCGTCATGTTCGACACCGCCACGTCGACGGGATGCGGCAGCGCATCGGCGGCGACCGGTCCCTTCTACTGCCCGCCCGACCAGACGATCTACCTCGACGTGACCTTCTACGACGAGCTGCGCCAGCGGTTCGGCTCGAGCGGTGGACCCCTCGCCGAGATGTACGTCGTCGCGCACGAGTGGGGGCACCACGTGCAGAACGTGCTCGGCATCCTCGAGCAGGCGCAGGACGGCCAGACCGGCCCCGCGTCGAACGCGGTGCGCGTCGAGCTGCAGGCCGACTGCTTCGCCGGGGCGTGGGCGGCGAGCGCCGCGACGGTGCCCGACGTGAACGGCGTGCCGTTCCTCCGGCCGATCTCTGAAGCGCAGTACCGCGATGCGCTGAGCGCGGCGGCGGCGGTCGGCGACGACCGGATCCAGCAGGCGGCGCAGGGCCAGGTGAACCCGCACACGTTCACGCACGGCACGAGCGAGCAGCGGGTCGACTGGTTCCGCACCGGGTTCGAGCAGGGCGCCGGCGCGTGCGACACGTTCTCGGTCTCAGCCGGGCAACTCTGAGTCGTCTCCGCGTGCGTCATGATCCGGGGCCGTCCGCGTCTCTTCCATGACGGGTGCCGACGGAGCACTCCGACGGCGAGGGGCGGAGCACATGCGACGACGCAGGGTTCAGGTGCCGCACCGCGAGTTCTTCCGCGCGGTGACGATCGACGAGACGGTGGCACTCGCGTGCACCTGTCCGCGCGGAGTCGACCACTGGTACGCGGAGCCGCAGACGATCACCGGCTCGACCGATGCGGCCGACACCGCCGAGGCGCCGGCGGTCGGCGAAGGCGCGGCGGAGACGGTCGACGGGGCGCCGGCCGAACGGCGGTGAGTCGCGGGCGGGTGACCGCTCGCGTTCGATGTTGGAGCGGGTGATCCACCGCGGTCGGCTCGACAGCGCCGCCACGATCGCCTGACCCAGCCGAACGGGCTTCGTGAACTGCGGCCGATGCCCCGTCGGCAGGTCGATGTCGTCGACCCGTTCGATCTTCGCGAGGAGGATGACGTCGATGTCGCGACGCTATCCGGCGCCGCCGGCACCGGCCGGCGATGCGGCGCGCGAGCGGCTGCCCGGGCGACCCGCGCCGCCGGCGGCGAGCACGACGATGCCCGCGGCGAGCACGACGAGGCCGACCGCCGCCCCGGGCGTCAGCTGCTCGCCCAGCAGCACGACGCCGAGCACGCCGGCCGTGAGCGGCTCGGCGAGCGTGAGCGTCGACACCGTCGCGGGGGCGAGGCCGGTGAGCCCGTAGCCGAAGAGCAGGTAGGCGAGCGTCGTCGTGACGAGCCCCAGCCACGCCGCCGTGGCGAGCCCGGCGGGAGTCGCGAGCCACGAGGCATCCGAGGCGATGAGCAGCGGCACCGCGACGACCGCAGCCGTGCCGAACAGGGCGCCCATGCTGCCGGTCGCGGCCCACCCGCGGTCGAGCAGGGCCTTCGCCGCGAGCGTGTAGACGGCGTAAGAGGCCCCGGCCCCGACCGACGCCAGGAGGCCGAGCGGCCCCGCCGAGCCGCCGGCCCCGCCGCCGGCGCCCGCCCCGCCGGCCGTGCTCGCGGCGAGGATGGCGACGCCCGTCGTCGCGATCACCGTCGCGACGGCCCAGCGATGGCCGGGGTAGCGGCGGCGCAGCAGCCAGTCGAGCGCGCCGGTCAGCACCGGTGCCGAGCCGAGCGCGACGACCGTGCCGACGGCGACGCCGTTCGCGGCGGTGCCGGCGAAGAACGCGGGCTGGTAGGCGAGCACGCCGGCCGCGCCGACCAGTACGAGCAACCACGTCGGCAGCGGATGCTTCGTGCCCGACGGCCCGGCCGAGCCGGTCGGCGGCGCGGCGGGAGTCCCGTCCGCCCCGCGCCGCCGCCGGGTCCAGAGGGCGAGCAGCCCGAGCACGCCACCGCCGATGACGAGCCGGGCCGCGCCGAGCGAACCCGCGCTCGCGTCGGGCCCGAGCGCCTGCGCCGTGCCCGTCGTGCCGAAGCAGACGGCCGCGAGGAGGACGGCGAACACGAAGCGCATCGAGAAATTGTTACACAATTCTTCGGTAGCGGCATCCGTGATGGCCGGCGACCCCGTCGCGGGCCGGTAGGCTCACGGATGTCGCGAGAGCGGCGCGGGAGGGGGCCGCCGGTCGTGCGGCATCCCCGCGACCCGACCCGACGGGCCAGCAGAACCGAGAGGACCCCCCGTGCGCGCCGTGCTCTTCGACGAATTCGGAGCCCCGCCCCGCCTCACCGAGGTGCCCGAACCCGTCTGCCCGCCCCGCGGCGCCGTCGTCCGCGTGCGCGCGACCGGGGTCTGCCGCAGCGACTGGCACGCCTGGATGGGCCATGACGACACCGTGACCCTGCCGCACGTGCCGGGGCACGAGTTCGCCGGCGAGATCGCGGCACTCGGCTCCGAGGTCCCCGACGACAGCGGCTGGCGGGTCGGCGATCGCGTCACCGCGCCGTTCATCTGCGCGTGCGGGCGCTGCGACGAGTGCCGCTCGGGCAACGAGCAGGTGTGCGACCACCAGTCGCAGCCGGGCTTCACGCACTGGGGCTCGTTCGCCGAGCTGGTCGCCATCGACGAGGCCGAGCTCAACCTCATCCGGCTGCCCGAGTCGCTCGGCTTCGTCGAGGCCGCGTCACTCGGCTGCCGCTTCGCGACGGCCTACCGCGCGATCGTCTCGCGCAGCCGCCTCGCGCCCGGCGAGCAGATCGCGGTGCACGGTTGCGGCGGGGTCGGCCTCTCGGCGATCATGATCGCCGTCGCGGCCGGGGTCAAGGTCTACGGCGTGGATGTCTCGGACGCGGCCCTCTCGGCGGCGGAGTCGCTCGGTGCCGTGCCGATCCAGGGCGGCGAGGGCGCCGCCGCGCGCATCGTCGAGGCCTCCGGCGGCGGCGTTGACGTCTCGGTCGACGCGTTCGGTTCGAGCGAGACCTCGTTCGCCTCCGTGCAGAGCCTCAAGAAGCGCGGACGTCACGTGCAGATCGGCCTCATGGTCGGCGACTCCGCACTCGCGGCGATGCCGATGGACGCGGTCATCGCGGGCGAGCTCGAGCTGCTCGGCAGCCACGGCATGGCGGCTCACGAGTATCCGTCGATGCTCGGTGCGGTCGCCTCGGGCGACTTCAGGCCGATCGAGCTCGTCGGGCGGCGCATCTCGCTCGACGAGGTTCCGGCGGCGCTCGCCGCGATGGGCACCGCGGGCGCGTCGGGCTCCGGCATGACCGTCGTCGAGTTGTAGCGGCACCGGCGGCGGTGCACGTCCTACGATGGGCCTCGACCCGATGGAGGAACGATGAGCGATCCGCGACTGCCACCGCCCGGCTGGTACCCCGAACCGAGCGGCGCCGAGGGGCAACGCTGGTGGGACGGGACGCGCTGGACGGAGTACGCGACCCCGCTCGCGGCGCCGCCCGCCCCGCAGGTCGTGGCGCCGGTCCAGCAACCGCAGTACGGCGCCTACGCGGCGCCCGACGGCACGGGGCCTGCGCCCTACGGCACCGGGCCTGCGCCCTACGGCACCGCACCCTCGACCGTCTCGAGTGACACGCCGACCGACACGGTCTGGGTGTGGCTCATCGTCGTCGTGCCCGTGCTGGGCGTGCTGCCGCTCTTCTTCTGGGACTGGCGGACGTACATCGAGCAGTCGATGTCGATCACCTCGCCGTTGTCGCCGATGGAGCAGGCGCTCGGCCCGTACACCGACCCCTGGTACGTCGTGCTGAGCGTCGCCGGGTACGTCCTCTACGGACTCTCCGTGTGGTTCGCCTACCTCGACCGCGCAGCACTCAAGCGGCGGGGCTTCGCGAGGCAGTTCCACTGGGCGTGGGCGTTCCTGATGTCGATCGTCTACGTGATCGGTCGCTCGGTCGTCGTCAAGCGCCAGGCCGGCCGGGGCAGCGGCCCGATGTGGGTCGGCATCGCGGTGTACGCCGTCAGCATCGTGGCCGTGTTCGTCTGGATTGGCGTCATGATGGCGGAAGCCTTCAGGATCGCGTTCGAATCGGTGCCGGTGTACTGAATCGCGTTTCGCGCCGGGGCTGTTCTGCGCCGCCCCGGTACGGCTAGCCTGACGTTCAACGGACGAAGGGGTCGGCTCATGGATCTCGGCATCATCGCGATCATCGGCGTCGTGGTCGTCATCGTCGCCGCGGCGATCTGGCTCGCGGTCCGCGAGCGGCGCACCCGCTCCCTGCCGGGCGACCCGCATTTGGCGCACCATGGTGACCGATCGCGGGCCGACGCGATGGCCGGTGCGTACGTCGCCGATGCGGTGCGCGACGGCGGCGGTGCGATCTGACCGACTGACGCGACCTCGCGGCGCTCGCACCGACTCGTCGGGGCGAGCGCCGCGCGGCGTCTCAGGCGTCGACGGCGACCGACTCGGGCTCGGTGGGCGCATCCGACCCTGCGGCGGCCGAACGGGTGCCGCGCAGCAGCACGGCGGTCGCCACGAGTCCGACGACGGCCACGATGCCCGCCCCGAGGAACGCCGCCGAGAAGCCGCTCGTCAGCGCCGAGGCATCCGTGCCGCCGGCCGTGACCGCCGCGCCGACCGCGGTGAGCACCGCGAGCCCGACGGCCGAGCCGATCTGGTAGCTCGTGTTCACGAGACCCGAGGCGACGCCGGTCTCCTCGGGAGCGGCCGCCCCGATCGCGGTGCCGAGCGACGGCACGAACGCGAGGGCCATGCCGAGCGCAGCCACGAGCGACGCGGGCAGCACGTCGGTGACGTAGTCGCCGTCGGGCCGGGCGAACGCGAGCCAGCCGAGGCCGACAGCGAGCAGCGCGAACCCGGCGACGATGAGCGGCTTCGCGCCGAACCTCGCCTGCAGTCGCGGCGCCAGCCCGACCATGCCGATCACGATGAGCGCGGTCATCGGCAGCAGGGCGGCGCCCGAGGCGAACGCGCCGGCGCCGAGCACCTGCTGGAGGTAGAGGTTCAGGAAGAACCACATCGGCACCCACGCGCCGCCGAGCAGCAGCTGGGCGAGGTTCGCGGCGCCGAGGCGCGGTGCGCGGAAGATGCCGAGTCGCAGCAGCGGCTCGCGGCGGCGCGCCTGGATCACGAAGAAGGCGACGAGCAGTGCCGCACCCGCGACGAGGGCGACGATCGTCTCGACCGACGTCCAGCCGACCTCGGGGGCGCGCACGACGCCGTAGACGACGGCGGCGAGACCGGCGGTCGCGGTGACGGCGCCCGCGATGTCGACCGACCCGCGTCCGCGCGGCACGGCCGGCAGGGCGAGCGGTGTCAGCACGATGACGAGCACGGCGATCGGCACGGTCACGTAGAACACCCACGGCCAACTCGCGTACTCGGTGAGCACGCCTCCGAGGAAGACGCCCGCGGTGCCGCCGATGGGTGCGGCGGCGCCGTAGACGGCGAACGCGCGGGGGAGCTCGGGCGTGCCGCCGAAGAGCACCATGAGGAGGGTGAGCGCGGCGGGCGCGATGAGCGCGGCGCCGGCGCCCTGCACGGCGCGCCCGGCGATCTCGAGGCCGACGTTCGAGGCGGCTCCCGCGAGCACCGAGCCGACGGCGAGCGTGATCCATCCGGCGATGAACACCCGGCGGGCGCCGAGCAGGTCGGAGAGCCGGCCGCCGAGCAGCAGCAGGCCGCCGAACGCGATGACGTAGGCGTTGAAGACCCACGACAGCGACTCGGGCGTGAAGCCGAGCTCGGCCTGGATGTCGGGCAGGGCGACGCCGATGATCGACGTGTCCATGATGACGACGAACTGGGCCGCGGCGATGAGCGCGAGGCCGAGCCACCGACGTGGTGCGGCGGCCGTGGAGGTGGACATGATGTGCTGCTCCTTCTCTCGGATGAATACCCCTAGGGGGTATAGATATACCGAGGAATCCGGACCGAGTCAAGCGCGATCGGGCCGACTCGCGACACAATCGATGTATGGACCCCGTCGCGGCGCTCGAGGAGATCGCGTTCCTGCTCGAGCGCGACCGCGCCTCGGCGTACAAGTCGAAGGCGTTCCGCAAGGCCGCCGACGCGATCCGCGACCTCGAGCCCGGGGAGCTCGCCGACCGCGCGGCCGACGGCCGGCTGCGGCGGACGGCGGGGGTCGGCGACTCGACCTTCGCGGTCATCGCGCAGGCGCTCGCCGGCGAGGTGCCGGAGCGACTCGCCGACCTGCGCGCGAAAGCCGGCCTGTCACCCGCCGGCGCCGCCGCCACGGGCCTTCGAGCCGAGCTGCGCGGCGACCTGCACGCGCACAGCGAATGGTCCGACGGCACCACGAGCCTCGCCGTGATGGCGAAGGCCGCCGAGGCGCAGGGCCTCGAGTACCTCGCGATCACCGATCACTCGCCGAGCCTCCGGGTCGCGAACGGCCTGAGCGCCGAGCGGCTCGCCGAACAGCAGGAGCTCATCGAGGTGGTGCAGGCCGGCATGCCGAGGCTGCGCCTGCTCGCGGGCATCGAGGTCGACATCCTGCTCGACGGCGCGCTCGACCAGACCCCCGAGATGCTCGACCGACTCGACGTCGTGGTCGGCAGCGTGCACTCGAAGCTGCGCATGGAACGTGCCGAGATGACGGCGCGGATGCTTCGCGCCATCGCCGACCCGCACCTGAACGTGCTCGGCCACTGCACCGGACGCCTCGTCGAGGGCTCGCGGGGCACCCGGCCGCAGTCGGAGTTCGACGCCGAGGCCGTGTTCGCGGCGTGCGCCGAGCACGACGTGGCCGTCGAGATCAACTCCCGCCCCGAACGGCAGGATCCCCCCGACGACCTGATCGCGATCGCCCTCGACGCGGGCTGCCTGTTCTCGATCGACAGCGACGCGCACGCGCCCGGCCACCTGTCGTTCCTCGAGCTCGGCGCCGCGCGCGCCGAGTCGAACGGCGTCCCGGCCGAGCGCATCATCACGACGTGGCCCGCCGAACGGCTGCTCGAGTGGGCGGGCCGCTGATGGCGCGGATCCGGCCCGAACACGCTGCCGCGGTGGCCTCGCTCGTGCTCGTCCTGCTGTCCGGCTGCGCGAGCGGCGCCGTCGCGCCGTCTTCCTCGCCGTCTCCTTCGCCGTCGCCGAGCGGTGAGGGCGGGCGCGATCCCGAGACGATCCTGACGTGCCAGGGCGTCGAGGTGACGGCCGGCGCCCTCGACGAACGGACGCCCGCATCGTCGCTGCCGTCCGAGCTCGCGGCGCTCCTCGAGGACTCGCCCGTCGTTCCGATCGACGACCTCGACGACTGGTTCGTCGCGGTGTCGAGCGACGACCACGTCGTGCTCATGCGCGAACTCGAACCGCCCGTCGACCTCGGCGGGGGAGATGTGCGCGACTTCGACCTGCTCTCGGCATCGGCGTCGCCCGGCGCGATGCCGATCGACGACGTCTGGGGTGTGGACGTGTCGACGAGCTGCACGCCGCGCATCGACCTCGGCGGACGCGGCGAGGCGATGCTCGCGCTCGACCCCGATGCCCTGCCCGACCCGGGCGATCGTGAGATCGCCCTGCTCGCGACCGAGCGGTCGTGCAACTCGGGCCGACCGGCGACGGGGCGCATCGAGGTGATCGACGTCGTCGAGACCGACACCGCCGTCGAACTCGTGGTCGGCGTCGTGCCGAACGGCGATGGCGCGTACACCTGCCAGAGCAACCCCCCGACACCGTTCACAGTCGCCCTCGAGCGCGAGCTCGGCGATCGAGTGCTCCTCGACGCGTCGGTGGTGCCTGCGCACGAGATCGTCGCGCCGGCGGCAGGGGCGGACGGCTGATGCGCTTCGAGCGGGCGGCGTCGCCGAGCGAGACGCGCGGCGAACTGCTGCGTCTCCTGCGCGGGCAGGCGGCCCGCCGACGGCCGGGCGACCTCCTGCGGCAGTACCGCGACGACGGGTTCGTGGCGCCGGGCCCGATCGACCAGCGCCTCGTCACCGCCCTCGACCGGCTGGCCCTCGACTCGGCTCCGTTCGCCGAGGCGCTGCTGCTCTCGCCCGTTGCGCCGCTCGGCACCAACTCGGTCGTCGCGCCGTCCTCGCAGGACCGCACGGTCTCGACGATCCGCACCACCGAGGTCGTCTCCGATCCGACGAACGTGCTCGCGCTCGAGTGCGCGACGCGCCTCGGGGGTTCCCACGCGCCCGTCCACCTCGCAACCGTGCACCAGACGATGCGGGCGCAGTCGCTCACCGGCGGCACGCCGTCGCATTCGCGGCACTTCCGCCTGTTCGCGCTCGCCGCCGCCGGACGGGCGCTGCCCGACGACGGCTTCGAGGTCGACGCGGTCGGCCGGCAGCTCGGGGTGTTCGACCGCTTCTTCGACGCCTGCGCCGCCGAGCTCGGACTCGCCTTTCCAGGCCGGCGTGCCGTCATCAGGACGGCACCCGATGCGTCGGCGCTCGGTGAGCGGATACGCGACCACCTCGCGGCGCGGATGCCGCACGTCGAGACGACCGGCGAGTCGCTCGAGTCGAACTACTACGACGGGCTCAGGGTCGGCTTCGGCGCGCACGATCCGGCCGGCGACTTCGTCGAGATCGCGGACCTCGGACGGTTCGACTGGGTGGCGCGGTTGCGCGACGACCGCCGACTGCGCTTCGTCGCGAGCGGCCTCGGCATCCAGCTCGTCCCGCTGCTGTTCGCCCCCGCCCGCTGAACGGCTGGCATCATTGGCGGGTGGACGACGAGCAGGGTGCGGCGGAGATCCCGCTGACCGGCGGCAACATGGACCCCGTCGTGCGCGTCGGCGACACGGTGCGACGGGTCGCGGGCGACTGGACTCCCGCCGTGCACGCCCTGCTCGCCGCCGCGCGCGCCGCCGGCATCGAGGAGGTGCCCGTGCCCCTCGGCATCGACGAGTCCGGCCGCGAGGTGCTGAGCTACCTCGAGGGCGTCATGCTCGTCGACACTCCCGCCGAGGTGCAGTGGTCGACGGCCGTGCTCGAGCAGGCCGGCCGGTTGCTGCGGCGCGTGCACGAGGCATCCCTGCCGCTCGCGAACGACCGCGGGCGCACCTGGCGGATGCCGGCGCACGAGCCGGTCGAGGTCGTCTGCCACAACGACGTGGCCCCGTACAACCTCGTGGTCACGGGCGGACGCGTCGTGGGGCTCATCGACTTCGACCTCGCCTCGCCCGGACCGCGGCTGCGCGACCTCGCCTACCTCGCGTACCGCATCGCCCCGTTCGCCGAGGACGCCGAGGGCTACGCCCCTGCGGTCACCTCCGACGGCGAGGAGCCCGTCGACCGGGTGCGGCGGCTCGTGCGCGCGTACGGCGGCGAGTACACCGTCGACGAGGTGCTGCGGGCCGCGGCCGATCGCCTCGACGAGCTCGCGCGGTTCACCGACGATCGAGCCGAGGCGACGGGACGCGACGACTTCGTCGCGCACGCCGGCATGTACCGGCGGGATGCCGCGCGCCTGCGCGCGATGAGCTGACCCCCGACCGCTATCGTTGACTCACCCGCGGCGACGAGGCACGCCGCCGGGCCCGAGGAGGAGCCGATGAACCGCTGCAGCCGCGACCACGACGGACAGCTCTCGTGAACATCGATCCGGCCGTCCTGACGACGGTACTGCTCGTCATCGCCGACTGGACCATCCGCATCGTCGCGCTGTTCATCGTGCCGAAGGACCGCAAGCCCACGGCCGCGATGGCGTGGCTGCTCGCCATCTTCCTGATCCCGTTCATCGGCGTGCTGATGTACCTGCTCATCGGCAACGCGAAGCTGCCGAAGAAGCGGCGCGAGCGCCAGAAGGAGATCGACGGGCTGATCGCGGCGAACGTGCACGCGCACGACTACACCGTCGACCGGTCGGCCTGGCCCGCGTGGTTCACCTCGATCGTGCGCCAGAACCGAATCCTCGGCGCCCTGCCCGCCTCCGGCGGCAACCGGGCCGAGCTCATCGGCGACTACCAGCAGTCGATCGACCGCATGGCCGCCGAGATCGACACCGCCGAACGGTTCGTGAACGTCGAGTTCTTCATCGTCGCGTGGGACGACACGACGCGCGGGTTCTTCGCCGCGATGGAGCGCGCGGTGCAGCGCGGCGTGAAGGTGCGCCTGCTGATGGACTACATCGCGTCGGCCAAGGTGCCGATCCACAAGGAGTCGATCGCCGAGCTCGACCGCATCGGCGTCGAGTGGCACTACCTGCTGCCCGTGAAGCCGTTCAAGGGCCAGTTCCAGCGTCCCGACCTGCGCAACCACCGCAAGCTCGTCGTCGTCGACGGGCAGGTCGCGTACACCGGTTCGCAGAACCTCATCTCGCGCGACTACGACTCGCCGAAGAACCAGAAGCGCGGGCTCAAGTGGCAGGAGCTCGTGACCCGGGTCACCGGTCCGACCGTCGCGGCGATCAACACCGTCTTCCTCTCCGACTGGTACGCCGAGACCGGTGAGAACCTGCACGAGACCGCCCACGTGCCGGTCGCCGAGGTCGACGTCGACCCGTCGCCCGACGCGCTCGTCTGCCAGATCGTGCCGAGCGGCCCCTCGTTCGACGAGGAGAACAACCTGCGCATGTTCCTCGGCCTCGTGAACGCCGCGCAGGAGAAGGTCATCATCACGAGCCCGTACTTCGTGCCCGACGAGGCGATGATGTACGCGATCACGTCGGCGAAGTTCCGCGGCCTCGACGTGCAGCTGTTCGTCTCCGAGATCGGCGACCAGGGCATGGTGTGGCACGCGCAGCGCTCGTACTACGAGCCGCTGCTGCGGGCCGGCGTGCGCATCTTCCTGTACCCGGGGCCGTTCATCCTGCACTCGAAGCACATGTCGATCGACGACGACATCGCCTTCATCGGGTCGAGCAACATGGACATCCGCTCGTTCCTGCTCAACTTCGAGATCTCGATGCTCGTGCGGGGCGAGTCGTTCGTGCGCGACATGCGCGAGGTCGAGGAGGGCTACCGCGCCGTCAGCCGCGAGCTCACGCTCGACGACTGGCTGCGCGAGCCCGCGAAGGCGAAGTTCCTCGACGGGGTGGCGCGGCTCACGTCGGCGCTCGAGTAGGCGCCGAGGCATCCACATCCCGAAGGCGGCGTGCCCAGGCCTCAGGCCGGCGCGCCGCCCTCGACGGCGCTCAGCACGGCGTCGACGTCGCTCTCGGAGGCGCCGAGCCCTGCGTCCGCGAGGCGGTCGCGGACCATTCCGCGCGCGTCGTCGACGTGACCGAGCAGCAGGTCGCCGCGCACCTGCTCGATCACGCCCTCGAGCTGCTCCGCACGCGTCGCATCGTCGTGGCCCGCCTCGACGGGCTCGGTCTGCAGGTCGTCGTTCCGCTCGTCATACGTATCCATCGGGCGATGGTCGCAGCTCGACGACGGGGCGCCAACCCCCTTCACAACGCGCCATGAATGTGCTCGGATCGCCCGCATGACCGATCTCACCCTCGACGAACTGCTCGCCCTCGAACACGAGGGATGGACGTCGCTGTGCTCGGGCACCGGCGGTGGCTTCTACGGCGACCTGATGACGGATGACGCGGTGATGGTGCTCGTGAACGGCATGGTGCTCGACCGCGAGGCCATCGCGAGCTCGCTCGACGACGCACCGCCCTGGTCGCGGTACGAACTGAGCGATGCACGCGTGATCGACGTCGGCGACGACGCGAGGGCGCTCGTCTACCGCGCCGTCTCGTCGCGCGATGACGGCGGCGAGCCGTTCGAGGCGCTCATGTCGAGCGTCTACCGTCGCATCGACGGCCGACCGCGGCTCGCGCTGTATCAGCAGACGACGATCACGCACTGAAGCCGGCGGCGGCCGACAACATAGAAGACCCCGGGCGAACCCGGGGGTCTTCTGCATCGGGGGCTCCGACCGGCATCGATCGGGTGACCTTTCGATTTTCAGTGAGCCTGGGCGGTTTTCGCTCAATTCTTATGGGTTCGATATCGCGCTGATCAGGGATTCTTTGAAACGGTCACAGTTAGTTTTAGTTGCTTTTCGCGCATTTAATGGCACATTAATGGCACAAGATCTGGCCCGCGTAGCGTCGTCCGCAAGTCGTTGGATATCGGCATGGCCCGCTCGCCGGCACGATGAGCACCGCTGACGATGCCGATGCTCGATAGCCTTCGGGGGTGAAGACTACCGACTTGGGGACGGTGCGAGCCACCCTCTGGGCCGCCGCCGATGAACTACGTGCGAACTCGAAGCTGACGCCGGTGCAGTACCGAGATCCCGTGCTTGGGCTCGTGTTCCTCGCCTATGCGGAGAACCGCTTTGAGGAGGTTCGGGGCGAGGTCGAGGCGAACCGCAGCCCGCGCAACCCCGCCCAGCCCGCCGATTACAAAGCGAAGTCCGTCCTCTACGTCCCTGACGAGGCTCGGCTCTCGCACATCGTCGATCTGCCCGAGGGCGACGACATCGGTAAGGCGGTCGATGATGCGATCAAGGCGATCGAGGCGGCGAACCCCGAGCTGAAGGACATCCTGCCGCGCGGCTACCAGAAGTTGGAGCGTGCGACCCTCATCGAGTTGCTGCGTCTGTTTGCCCCTCTGCCCACCCAACTATCGGGTGACGCGTTCGGGTTCATCTACGAAGACTTTCTCTCGAACTTCGCGGCTCAGGAGGGCAAGGGCGGTGGCGAGTACTTCACCCCGTACTCGATCGTCCGTCTCATCGTCGAGATCCTGGAACCGTTCCAGGGTCGCGTGTTCGACCCGGCGTGCGGGTCGGGTGGCATGTTCGTCCAGTGCGCCAAGTTCGTCGAACGCCACCACGAGTCCGCCAGCCGCAAGCTGTCGATCTACGGCGCGGAGAAGACGGACGACACCGTCCCGCTGGCGAAGATGAACCTCGCCCTGCACGGGCTGTCCGGTGAGATTCGTCAGGCCAACAGCTATTACGAAGATCCGCACAGTGCGGTGGGCGGGTTCGACTACGTGATGGCCAACCCGCCGTTCAACGTCGACAAGGTCAAGAAAGGCCAGCTCGCCGGCGACAAGCGGTTCCCGTTCGGGATGCCCAAGGCCGACAACGCGAACTACCTGTGGATCCAGCAGTTCTACGCAGCCCTCACGGACACCGGCCGGGCCGGGTTCGTTATGGCCAACTCCGCCGGCGACGCGGGCCATTCGGAGAAGGAGATTCGTAAGCAGCTCATCGAGACGGGTGCGGTCGACGTCATGGTGGCGATCAGCTCGAACTTCTTCTACACCGTCACCCTGCCGGTCACGCTCTGGTTCCTCGACAAGGCGAAGAAGGGCACGCCCCGCGAGGACACGGTGCTCTTCATCGACGCCCGCCACATCTTCCACCAGATCGACCGCGCCCACCGCGACTTCCTTCCCGAGCAGGTCGAGTTCCTCGCCAACGTCGTGCGCCTTCACCGCGGCGAGGACGTGGAGACCGAAGCAGGCAGCGCCGCACTGCTCGCCGCAACCTTCCCCGACGGGAAATACACTGATGTCGCGGGCCTGTGCAAGGTCGCGACGCGTGCCGACATCGAGGCCCAGGGCTGGAGCCTCAACCCCGGCCGCTACACCGGTACCGCCGCCGTGGACGGCGGAGAGGAGGACTTCGCGATCAAGCTGGAGGAACTCTTCGAGGAGTTCACCCGCCTCAGCGACGAAGCCATCGACCTACGGGCCAAGGTTGATGTCGCCGTGCAGGGGATTCTCGACGCATGATTGGATGGGAAACGGTCGCCGTCCGCGACGTCGCGGACGTGTTCGATGGCCCGCACGCCACCCCAGCGAAGACCGAAGAAGGGCCGTGGTACCTCAGCATCTCGTCGCTGAGTAATGGAAGGTTCGACTTCGCGCAGTCTGCACACCTCTCGGACGCCGACCTTCCGCGATGGACGAGGCGTGTTGCGCCTCGCCCGGGCGACACGCTCTTCTCGTACGAGACCCGTCTTGGCGAGGCTGCGTACTGGGGACACGATGTTCCCGCCGCTCTTGGCAGGCGAATGGGGCTCCTGCGCCCCAAGCCGGGCAAGGTCGAGCCTCGTTACTTGGCGTATGCGTACTTGGGTCCGCAGTTCCAGGACGTCATCCGCGAGAAGACTCTCCACGGCGCGACCGTGAACCGTATCCCTGTCGGCGAGATGCCCTCGTGGCCTCTATTGCTTCCTCCGATCGACGACCAGCGTGCGATCCTCGGTGTGCTCGATGCCATTGACGGGCTGATCGAAAACAACCGGCGACGGGTGCAGCTGCTGGAGGAGATCGCGCGGGCCATCTACCGGGAGTGGTTCGTGAAGTTCCGCTACCCCGGCCACGAGGCCGCCTCCCTCGTCGCCTCCCCTCTCGGTCCCATCCCCGCGGGGTGGTCGGCGGGACGCCTCGGAGATCTCGCTGACGAGATTCGCGAATCGGCCAAGCCTGGCGACTTCACGCGATCCGTTCCCTATGTGCCGATTGACGAGATCGACGCCCGATCGCTCACGCTCCATAGGAGCCGACCCGGTGAGGACGCCGCGAGCAGTCTCCGGGTCTTCAGGGAGGGGGACGTTCTTTTCGGTGCCATGCGCGCCTACTTCCACAAGGTCTGCCTGGCTCCTTTCGAGGGAGTAACTCGGTCGACATGCTTCGTCCTTCGACCCCGAGCTGATTGGGGAGTACTTCCCCTGCTGTACCTCGATGATGACGAGACCGTCGCGTACGCATCCAACCATTCCTCCGGCAGCACAATCCCGTACGCGAAGTGGGATGGCGTGCTCAGTGAGCGCAAGGTCGCCATCCCTCCGGTGAGCCTCGCCAAGGCGTTCTCCAAGATTGCGCAGCCCATGCTGCTCCATTCCCGTTCTCTGTCCCGACAGTCTGGCGAGCTCGCCGCCACTCGCGATCTGGTGCTTCCGAAGCTGGTGACTGGTCAGACCAACGTGTCGGCACTGAACCTTGATGGCTTGCTGGAGGAGGCGGTGGCGTGATGGTTCCCGTGGGTGGGGAGTACGTGTATGTCGAGAAGCCGAGCCTCGAGTTGCTCTCACAGCTCGGGTGGACTGCGGTCGATGCGTTCCACGAGACGCTCGGCGCGAACGGCACTCTCGGCCGTGACTCGCAGCACGACGTCATCCTCACCCATCGCCTGCGCGCAGCCGTCCGCCGCCTGAACTATGCCGATGTGCCGGACACGGTGATCGCGGAGGCGGTCGAGGCGGTTACGAAGGACCGGTCGGTGATGGATCGGGTGCGGGCCAACCGCGAGCTGTACGACCTGCTCCGCGACGGGTACCGGGCTGAGTGGGTCGATGAGGTCGGCGACAAGCGCATCGAGCTGCTGCGCTACCTCGACCTGACCAACCCGGCGTCGAACGATCTGCTGGCGGTGCAGCAGATTTGGGTGAAGGGCAGCCTGCATAGCCGGCGGCTCGATTTGGCGTTGTTCGTGAACGGCATCCCGCTGGTGGTGATGGAGTTCAAGGAGCCGAACGAGGACGTGAAGAAGGGCTTCGACGACAACATCACCGACTACCGCGATACGATTCCGCAGTTGTTCGTGCCGAATCTGTTCGTGCTGGTCTCCAACGGCAGCCAGGCGAAGGTTGGGTCGACGTACTCGCCGTGGGAGTTCTTCGGTGACTGGAAGGTCACCGACGCGATGGGCACGCGCGGGAAGATTGCGCTTGAGACTGCGCTCAGGGGCACGTGTGACCCGGGCATCCTGCTGGACCTGTTCGAGAACTTCGTCGCGTACTTGGAGCGTCCGGGCGGTCTGATCAAGGTGACGGCGCGCTCGCACCAGTACTTCGGGGTGAACGCCGCGATAGAGAACCTGCACCGGGCACGCCAGGCGCAGGAAAAGCGCCTCGGGGTGTTCTGGCACACGCAGGGCTCAGGCAAGAGCCTTTCGATGCTGTGGTTCACCCAAAAAGTGCTACGCCAGGTGCCGGGCAAGTGGACGTTCGTGATGGTCACCGACCGGAAGGAACTCGATGCGCAGTTGCACGGCGAGTTCGCCGACGCCGGGGCGATCCCAGCCGCGGCGCAGGTGCACGCCGAGTCGATCGCGAGCCTGCGGGAACTGCTCACGGCCGATCACCGGTACGTGTTCACACTGATCCAGAAATTCCAGCCCGCCAAGGACGAGCGGGAGATGCCTGTGCTATCGACCCGGTCGGACATCATTGTCATCACCGACGAAGCGCACCGCACCCAGTACGACACGCTCGCGCTGAACATGCGCCGGGCGCTGCCTGCGGCGTCGATGATGGGCTTCACCGGCACCCCGCTGATCGCCGGCGAAGAGCAGGCGACGCGGTCTCAGTTCGGCGAGTACGTGTCGATCTACAACTTCCGCGACGCGATCGAAGACGGCGCGACCGTGCCGCTGTACTACGAGAACCGCATCCCCGAGCTGCAACTGATCAACGAGAACTTTTCCGACGAGCTGGAGCAGATTCTCAACGACGCCGAGGTCGACGACGAGGCCGAAGGCGCGCTCGTCAAGGAATTGGGCAACCAGTACATGCTCCTGACCCGTCCCGAACGCCTCAAGACAATCGCCGCGGACCTAGTGCGGCACTTCGTCGGTCGCGGATTCACTGGCAAGGCAATGTACGTCGGACTCGACAAGGCCGCCGCTGTGCGCATGCACGACCTCGTGCAGGAGGCATGGGCCGCGCACCTGGCCGAGCTGAAGGCGCAGCACGATGCGTTGCCCGAGCTGGAACGCCCCTGGCTGGCATCGCGGATAGAGCTGATGGAGTCGACCGACATGGCCGTGGTCGTCTCCCAGAGCCAGAACGAGCTGAAGATGCTCGACGAGCAGGGCCTGGACATCCGTCCCCACCGCGAGCGGATGAACAGCGAGGACCTCGCCGAGAAGTTCAAGGACGCGGGGGACCCGCTGCGGATCGTGTTCGTCTGTGCGATGTGGATGACCGGGTTCGACGCGCCCTCGGTGTCGACCGTGTACCTCGACCGGCCGATGCGCAACCACACCCTCATGCAGACGATCGCCCGCGCCAACCGGGTGTTCCCCGAGAAGGACAACGGCCTCATCGTCGACTACGTCGGCGTGTTCCGGAATCTGGAGAAGGCACTCGCCATCTACGGCGCCGCATCCGCGGGCGAGACCCCAATCGAGATCATCGACGCACTCGCGGGTGAACTCGACACCGCTGTTGCCGACCTCATCACGTTCTGCGCCGGGGCCGAGGTCGATCTGATCGGGATGCGCGACGCGACCGGCTTCGACCACATCGCCCGCCGCGATGCCGCGGTCGAGTCGCTGCTCGTGGACGAGGCGCGCTGGAACGACTTCATTGTACGGGCACGCCTCATCAAGCGGCTGTTCAAGGCGCTGCTGCCGAACCCGAAGGCCGCCGCGCAACAGCGCACTGTCGCCGCCGTCAGGGTGCTCGCCGAGCGGATCACCGAGGTGACCAGGCCGCCGCAGCCCGACATCGGCGGCGTGCTCGACGCCGTCGATGCGCTACTCGACCGCTCGGTCGGGGCCGAGGAGTACGTCATCCGTGCCGCCGCCGAAGGGGTGCAGCCCGACCCGCTGCTCGACCTCTCCCAGATCGACTTCGAGGGCCTGGCGCGAAAGCTCGCCGGGCGCAAGCGCGCCGAGACCGACCGACTCGCGCAGTTGCTGCTGTCACGCGCGGTGGGCGCGGCGACGCGGAACCCCACTCGGTACGAGCTGGTCGAGCGCATCGAGCAGCTCATCGCCGACTACAACGCGGGTAGCGTCAACAGCGACGAGTATCTCAAACGCCTCATCGAGATGTCGCAGAACCTCACCGACGAGGAAGAGCGCGCCGTCCGCGAGGGCATGACCGAAGAGGAACTTGCGATCTTCGACCTGCTCACCCAGCCGGACCCCGTCCTCACCGCCGAGGAGCGCGAGAAGGTCAAGGCCAGCGCGAAGGCCCTGCTGGAGCACATCCACGACAAGCTCGTGCAAGACTGGCGACGCAAGATCGACGTGACGAGCGACGTCAACAGCACGATCCGCGCTGTGCTCGACGCCGGGCTCCCAGCGCCCTACACTGTCGACATTTTCCAGACCAAGGTGCAGCTCGTTTACGATCACGTGCTCTCGGCGTACGGCGACGACGGCGAGAGTGCGTACACGGCACGGGTCGACTTCAGCTACCCGCAGAACACATCGGTCGAATACGGCGGCGCTATCGACGTCCACCGAATCGCTGATGATGTCGTCCGGCGGATCCTCACTGACTCAGCATTCGCCGCGCGTGTAGCGCAACAGCTCCAACCCACCGTGAAATCCCCCTCCGACGGCGAGCGATCCTCCCGCTGAACTGCCGAAGGCCCTCCACCGAAGGGCGGTCGAGATCTGCCTCCATCGGGCATCTTCAAGGTCCCGAGTCCGGTCGGGACTGACGCCCTATCGGCTTAGACCGGGTCGCGGCGTTCTGTTAGATGCGGTGACGCGGCTGAAGCCGGTGCCCTCCATGGAGTTCGTCCCATAGCGTCGCTTGTCCGCGCCGGTAGTGAGCCCACGCACCGAATCGCGTGCCGCCGCCGTCGCATTCGCGAGGCCGCGATCGGCGCGGTCGCGTTCCATAACTAGAACGAACTGTTCCCGCGCATCCTCCACGTCCGCTGCCACCAGATGCAGACGGTTGAAGCCTCGCCCACGGGTCATTCCCACATAGACGCGTGCCGCACCCATCGCATCGCCGACCACCGTGTGCGATTCCTCGACCGTCATGCCCTGCACCCCGTAGGCAGTCGCCGCGTACGCGAGATGCGTATGCTCGGCGATGTAATCGGCCGGCAGTCGCACCGTCTGCTGCCTTCGTCCCCCCGCATTCGCCACGGCCCACACCGCGCCGTCCTCGCCCACGCTCCGCACAACCCACACCTGCCGATTCGCCACGCGCACGCCCGAGTCGTTGCGCCGAGTTTGAACCACATCGCCGCGCCCGATGCTCAGTCCATCGCTCCCGAACACCGTGCAGCTGTCGTCGACCTCGCCGGCCCGCACCCGCTCCTCGCGAATCCGCGCATTCAGCTCGCGCGCCTCGTCGTTCGTCGCAACGGTCATCGCGCAACCGTCGCGCCACTCGTGCGCGAGCGCCTCGAGTTGCGCATCCGGGCTCTCATGAATCACAACGAGACCGAGCGCGCACAACCGATAGAAGACCGCCTCCGGATGATCGCCGCGCCGCATCTGCACGGTGAGCGCGGCGTACTCAGGGTCGACGAATCGGTGCACGGCCGTCATGCGGTGCACGCGGGGGAGTAGCTGCGCGGCCATGTCGAGCACACCACCGCGGCCGACTGCCGAGAGCTGCGCAGGGTCGCCGACCAGGGCGACCGTGGCGCTGGCCTCGTCGGCGACGGTCAGCATCGCGACCGCGGAGTCCTGGTCGAGCATGCCCGCCTCGTCGACGACGATTCGCTCGCCGCGGCGCAGTCGAGCGGATGCAGCGGGGCCGGCGTACGCGGCATCCGTATCGGGGTCGTGGTCGCCGATGGCGAGCCGCGTCCACACGCCGTCGCGATTCCACCGCCACCCGTGCTCGTGCACGAGCTTGGCGACGCTGTCGGCCGCAACCCCGAGCTCCTGGTGCGCGACTTCGGCCGCCTTCTTCGTCGGCGTGACCACGCGGGTCTTGCGACCTTGCATTGCCGCCGCCTTGATCGCGGCAGCGAGCATGGTCGTCTTGCCAGCTCCGGCTGCGCCCTCCACGACGACGAGCGATTGAGCGGATGCTACGGCTGCAGCCGCGCGCGTTTGTGCCGGGTCGAGTCGGAGTCGCTGTGCAATGCGCGAGAGGTCCGGTGTGCGTTGCTGCGGCCGCTCGGCACGAGCCGTGAGCAGGTCGCGCAGCCGAGTCTCGACGGCGATGACGTGCACGCTCGTGAGGTGCGCGACGTGCTCGGGATGCGGCCCATCGGGCGGCAGGACCGACAGGCAGTTCTCCTCGGCGAGCTCTGTGGCGAGCATGACGAACTCGTGCAGCGGCGAAGGTTCGGCACGGACGCCGGCCTCGGTCACGAGATGCGACACGTGCGCCTGGATGTCGTGCACCGTCCACGTCGACGCGGCGGCCGCGCATCGATCGAGCGCGCGGGACGCGACATCCTGCACGCTCAGCTCATCGAGCGCGACGGCCCGTTGCGCCCGCACGCGTTCGAGATCAGGTTGATAGCCGGATGCCTCGAGCTCGCGTCGCCACGCATCCTCACTGCCGAGTTGGTTCGGCTTCTTGTGAGGCCGCTCGTGATCCCACGCCATCGCGGTCAGTCGCGACATCGCGGCGGGTCCGAGTTCCTGATCCGGATGCGCCGCGTGCCAGTCCTTCTCGAAGCGCGCCAGGTTGCGCGCAACCTGCTCGGCACGCTTGCTCATCGCCGCGTTGAACGGCTGCAGTTCGGTGACCTCGGCCGTCACCGGATCGAGCGTGAGTCCATGCGCGTCGAGCGCGGCCGCAAGGTGCGGGTGCGCCGCGATCACGGCCGTGCCGAGCGCACGGATCGCGCCTTGCTGCCGGAACAGTGCCGCGGTGTCGAGGCCTCGCCACGCGGCATCCGCCCACACTCGCGTGCCGATCTGGAAGTGGATGTGCCGGTGCGGGTCGCCGGCCCGCGAGGTCTTGTGCGAGACCGCGACCGTCTCGAGTTGCTCGACCGGCACCACCCGTTGCGCGCCGCGCGGGCCGACGCGCGTGACCGAGTGCTGTCCGAGCCAGACGCGGATCTCGGCGACCGCGTCGCGCTGCGCCGCGTCGAGGGCATCGGATACCTCGGGGTGCAGCGCCGCGGCGATCGACAGCGACTTCGGCGCGTTCACGACCATCTCGGCGAACCGCGGGGACCCATGGCGTGCGTCGCCGGCGTGGCGGGGCGTGCCCATCGACTCGCCGGTGAGCGGGTTGATCCAGTTGACCCACTGGGCGTACTGGTCGGGGGTGAGCGCGCCCTCGCCGATCAGATCGCCGTTGCCGTCGACGACGGAGAACTCGGCCAGTGCCGTGCCGCCCTCGAGGTAGTAGTCGTCGGCGCGTGAGCGATCGGACTCGAGGTACCGGCGCGCGTCGGCCCCGGAACCCCGGTACAGGATCACTCCGCCCTTCATTGCTTTCCTCCGAGCTAGCTCAGGTTCTTGCAACTACCTACGGTAGCATACGTCCATTCATTCGGAAATGGAACGACGCAGGGGCGCGACGATGGAGTGACCGCGGAGGAGCTCGCCTAGGAACAGCACAGGAGCGGCAGTTAGCGGGCGAGTGCCCTGGGCCGGTATAACGCCGCGTGTTCTCCTAATCACGTAGCCCGGGCGCATCCTGCGCCTTGAATGGGTTGCAGTCCCCTACGTTGCCGTACGCCTCAGGCGGCGGCTGAGTGCGATATCAACGATTCCTTCGAATGCCCAGAGCAGCGCGGCTCCCGCGAGGCCGACGAGCGCACCAGCCGTGAACAGCAACGCCTGTGAGTTACTCTCGCGATCGCCAAGGACACCGGAGAGTCGGTATTCGCTTGGCGCGTTTACTCGTAGGACGTCGGTGGACGTCCACGCAAGATCGCCCGCTGCCGGGATCTGCGGGGCAGCAGTACTTATGGTGAGGTCGGACGGGACCTGGGCCATCGCGACATCCACGGTGCTGTACTGCGGCAATGGGTGCATCAGCGCTCCATTCACGCTCTCGTCGCGGAACGTTGTCGTCACCCCGGGCAGCGAATAGAGAACCTTCTTCCCCGCCGTCGTGGCCAGTGCGTGATTCGACTTGCCGTACAGAATGACCTGCCAGTTGTCACTGGAGACAGTTACGAAATCACACTCGCTGCGATAGCCGAGTCTCGAGTCGGACTCCGTAGTGCCTGGCTCGACAGGGACCGGCGTGGGAATGTCGTTGGTGTTGGCCTGGGTCAGCTCCAGCCCGTCGCGAATCGGGCCGCAGAAGAAGATCCCGACGGAAGTGTGGTCAGCTGAGTCCGCGGTGGGAAGGACGCTGACGACTAGCTCGAACTGTGCACCCGAATCGACCGCGCCGCTGAATGACGCATATACCTGGACCGCCCCATCCGGTGCTTCGGGCATGACGACACCAATTCGACCGGATGTGGCCGAAGTGGGCGATGCGGGCAACGACACCATGACCAGCACGATGCTCGTGATTGTAAAGACGCATGCCAGGATGCCTCCGACCCACGCGATCGCGAGATGGCGCTTGTGCGCGAGCGCCGCCTCAGAGGCTCGATCGCTGGTTAACGCATCGATCGACTCGCGCACGCCATGCAGCTCGGCGGCGTCCCGGCGATCGAGCGAAGTTCGTAGATCGCGAAGGTCGGAAGCGATCGCCCTTAAGGCGCGGTCTGTGGTTCGACGGGTACCGAACACTCGTAGCGTTCCTCCTGCTAGGCGACACGAACGGTACCGCCGCACGGCCGGGCAAGTGGCGAAGACGGCAACACGTTCCGTGGTCCATAATGCAGGTCAGATGGTCGAATAGCGCAACCCGGGTCAGCCGCGGGCCAGAGATTGCCGCGATCCGCCAAAGGGCCCGCATGGCGCAGGTACCTCCTGAGGGCATCCGACGGGTCTTGCATGCACCAGCAGACTTGGCCTGGCATCGTCTTGGAGCAACTCCGTATTCATGATGAGGTCAGTGTCACCCGGTTCGTGAGTTGAAGAGCGGAGCCCCCGATAGCATCGCGAGATGGCATCAATTGACCTGACCGCGGAGCAGGTGCGCCGCGCGCTCCTGGATCAGAATTACATGCCTCGCGCCTCGAGACGCGGTGATGACTTGCCCCCAAGCCTCAGCACACTGGGGATGAATGCAGTTTCGGCCTCCATTGTGGAGCGATTCACCAGCCGCCATCGGTTCCGCAAAGAGACGGCAGCGCGGACGGTCCCGGGCTTCTCACTGCCGGAGGCAAGAGTCGCTCACTTCCGCCTTAGCCCGCGACGCGTCGAGATCCCTCACCCGGTTGCCTACTCAAACTTGGTCGAGACGATAGCGAAGCATTGGACCGATGTTCTTGCCCCGCTCGTGAACTCCCCCGCCTCACAGTTCACCATTCGTCAGCATGAGGACGGGCGGATCGCGTCGATGGAGCAACGCAGGCGTCCATTGCGCCCAGGAGTTGGGAGTCGCTTTCGAGTCACGACCGACATTGCGTCGTTCTACGACTCGATCTATACGCATGCGGTGCCGTGGGCGATCCTCGGCAAGAGCGTCGCAAAATCAGCAAGGAACACTGATATCCCAGCCAACGACATCGACGCTGCGCTGATGTTCGCTCGTCGCGGTGAGACGACCGGCATCTCGATTGGGCCCGGCACCTCGTTGATCGTCGCTGAGGTCTTGCTGTGTCGAGTGGACGAAGCGCTTGGCGACTTCCGCTTTGAACGTTTCCTTGACGACTACGTCGCCTTCACTCGTACAGAGAGCGAAGCCGAAGAGTTCGTGCGTGTGTTGGATTCGCAGCTCCGCTCGTACGGGCTGAAGCTCAATGGACGCAAGACAGTGATTGAGGCTTTGCCCCTCCCGGACTTGCCCGCTTGGATTCGCGAGTTACGGCGAGCCCCCGACACGCGCCCTGGAGACCTTCTAGATCGCGCAATCGACTTGGCACACGCTGACCCTCAGGCAAGCTCCATCCGATGGGCACTTACACGTTTGCGAAGGCAGGTCGCAGGTTCTACGCGACCACAGATCCGGCTGTTGACTCAGCGCCTCGCCGAACTCTCCTTCACCCACCCCTACACGACGTCAGCGTTGGTCGAGATAGTGCTCGACAACGGTGTCGATCTACCCGAGCACGACCTCAACCAGCTGATTCAGAAGCACACCGCCGACGCACAGACGAGCGCGGTCTGTTGGCTGCTACATCTGGCATGGACGCGCGAATACACCATCGACGAGAAGAGCTGGGAGGCGATCGTCGCAGGAGGGGATCCCCTCCCTCTCGCCTATCTACTCTCACAGCCGGCCCCGTCGCGCGCGTCTCAACGGGATGCCCTGCTGTCGGCCGTGGCATCTGGTAGCGAGGATGATTACACACGCGACGAGGCATGGCCCGTGAGATATGCCGCGTTCCGCGAGGGCCGCGAAGAGGCCCAGGAACCGGGGTTTGAGGAGATGTTTGCAGGGGGCGTGCAACTGCTTCGCGATCCGAGACGGCCGGTGCTCGACGAGCCACTGGGAAGCGGCGAAACGGAGACGTCTCAAGAGACACCGGGGTCGGAAGACACTGCTGCAGTGCGACATTCAGAGCAGATCGTCGGTTCCGGCGGCGATCGCCACACTGAAGGAACAGCCGTGCCTGACGCTACGGAGGTCCCACGGTCGCGAGAGGTGACTGCTCCAGACGAAGGGGATGGGGCGCCCTGGCGAGAGGACCCAAGAGTCGCCCCTGAACTTGACGGCGTCGACGACAAGTCCACAGAAGGCGACTCCACCCCCGAAGGCTCAGAAGGCGACTTCGGTGCGGTGAAACGCGCGGAGGAGCCCGGTCCGGGAGAGCGCGCACACGACTCGGACCGAGAATGGCCCCGAGCCGCGAGCAGCCCCGAGGAGGACGCGTACGGCCCAGAAGACCTCTATGGCCCGGAGGAGGACCAGTACGACCCCGACGAGGGTGACTACCTAGTCGACGATGGGGATTCAGGTCCCGACGACGAGTACGACGATCAAGACGACTGGGACTGGTGGTTAGCTCGCGGTTTGAGCGGGTAACACCGTCGGACTCTGCTGATCGGGCTAGATGGCCCTCTCGGGTGTGCGCTCAGCATCGAACGTCTGACCGTGCGGAGCCCGCTTTGGGCAGCCGGACGAGCGCCGATACGCGTCTCCCGGTGACAGGGTCTAACCGGTGCGCGACCCTCCCCAGGGTGTGGGGCGTTGAGGCAAGTCGTCGGAGCTTTAATTCCCGGTTGTGCTGACTCACGATTCATACGGCAGAATTTGCCGTGCGGCGATTCGATGGAGGGCAATGTGACGGCAACCGGTGTAGAGCAGGCAAAGCCGGGCTTCATCGCGTTCCAGGCAAGAGACGACCTTGTCGACTACGGCGACAACGCACTGCTCTTGTTTCTCGCGCAGATGCGTCTGGGGATCGATGACATCGATGCATTCGCCGCCAACGCCCTTACTGATCACAGCAATGACAAGAAGTGCGATCTCGTAGCTGTTGTGAATGACGGGACCAAGGTTATCGTTGCGCAGGGCTATCTAGCGAAAACGGCTAAATCTGCTGCACCAGCCAACAAGGCGTCCGATGCGAACACTGCAGTGAGTTGGTTGTTGGCAGGAGGCCTAGAGACCGTACCCGAAGTCTTGCGGGGCGCGGCCGAGGAAGTACGCGCTGCTCTCACCGCGGGCACCGTAACCGAGTTCGAGATCTGGTATTGCCACAACCTTCCAGAATCGCAGAACGTTGGCCAGGAACTCGCTCAAGCGGCCGTCACGGCGGACGCAGTTATTAGGCGGGAGTTTCCCTCCGCCGACGTTGATGTCACCGCGATTGAGTTTGGTCTGTCCGCACTGGAAGTGGAGTACTCCCGGACACAGGCGCCCATCCTGGTTTCAGACACGTTCGAGTTCACCGTCCCCGGTGGCTTCGAACTCACCGCGGAAGGATGGAGCGCGTTCTCGACAGCGATTAACGCAGAAACCCTTCGCGAGATCTGGGCCGCGCACACGACGCAGCTGATGTCCCCAAATATTCGCGACTACCTCGGAATGGTGCGGTCAGCCGGAAATATCAACTTCGGAATCAAAGAAACCGCGAAATCAGAGCCGGAGAACTTCGCGATCTTCAACAACGGAATCACGATCCTCGTCAACGACTTCGAATACGATGCCGACGCGCGCACTCTGTCCGTTAGCGGAGTGGGAATCGTCAACGGCGGGCAGACGACTGGCGCGATCGGGGAACTATCGAGCGAGGAGTCAACCAGACTCGGCGAAGCCCGCGTCATGGCGCGCTTCGTGAAGTGCACCGATCCCTCCGTGCTCCAAGACATCGTCCGGTTCAACAACACTCAGAATAAGGTCGAAGCGACCGATTTTCGCAGCAAGGATCCGATTCAAGAGCGCTTGCGCGCCGAGTTCGACAAGGTGCCCGACGCCGAGTACCGCGGTGGGCGCAGAGGCGGCGCAAGCGATGCGATCGTGCGGCGGCGATGGCTGCTGCCCGATTCTTCGGTGGCCCAATCTCTCGCAGCTTTCCATGGCCGCCCTAACCTTGCATACAACGAGACGAGAACGATCTGGGACCTCGACGCCATCTACGCGAGCGTGTTCCGGGAAGGTGTAACCGCTCGCCACATCGTGCTCACGTTCAGTCTCCTGCGGGCGGTCGACCGCGCTAAGCAATCGATTATGGCCATTGCCGAGGACTTGAGAACCGAGGCTCAGAAGCGTCACGCAGAGTTCTTTCGCGCACGAGGATCGAACTTGCTGCTCGTCGCGGCGATTGGGGCGTGCATCGAAACCGTTCTCGGTCGAGCCATTACCGACAGAGCTCAGCTGATGTTCAAGAAGAACATGTCCCCTAGCGATGCGACGGATGCGTGGCAGCCGGTTGTTGACACGCTTCTGTCGTTCTCCAAGCAGCTGGCGCCGGCAACTGATCAGGGCTTGAAGTCACAGGATCGCGTGTCGAAGGCGATCGAAGATTTTGGCGCGATGGTCGAAGCGACCCGTGCAGCCAACAGTGCACCGTTCGATGCGTTCGCTTCCGGAGTCTTGCCGGGCCCACCTAAGGCAAAGGTCGCCGCTGGTTAGCTGTGATGTCCCGGCAGGTTGTTGGGTCAGCTGAAGGAGGCGGCTGAAATTAGGCCGGGTGGTCGCATTCGATGGCGAGTAGACGCCGGTGGGTCGAATTCGACCACCCACCTCGGTATCGAACCGTCCTTTGTTTACCTCGCGCGGTGAAGTTGGCCCCAAGGACCGCCAACCAGCGGGTACCGTCCGGTAGAGGTGATCAGGTGGATCTCCAGTCACCGATCCGCGTCCCCTTGTTTCGGAGCTGCTGCGGAATGTGCGGGCGTCAGACTCCGTTGAAGAGTTATCCCGCTCGCCCTCGCCGCCCGGGCGGCAGCAGTCCGCGGTCGCGGGCCTTTGTGATCCAACCTTGAGCAGTCGAGAGTGCGACGCCGTTGACCTGTGCCATCGTCGAGCTCGGGTTCGCGTCGCCCTGCTGCGTGAGCCGGCCGTGCTGCAGCGCGACCATCTCGTAGAAGTCCGGCACCTTCTTCGGGTCGCCGAGAGGCTTGAGCAGATCGCGCTCGCTGACCTTTCGCCCCGACGGGAGCACGATCTTGCCGCCGGTGATCGTCTCCGTGCGCTTCATCGCGAAGAGGCGCTTGTTGATCGCCGCCTCGATGCGAGCTGTCGGCAGTTCGCGGAGGAGCTGGCTCGTGATCGGATCGCCAGGGCGCCACGGGAGGTAGATCACGCCCGTGATGCGGATCTCCTCGGGCACGGCGAGCAGCTGTCGCTGCAGCCGGATCATCACGCGGGTGTGGGTGGCCTCGTGCTCGAGGTAGCGCCAGCGTCCGCCGGAGGTCTCGTTCTGGTCAGAGTCCGCCGGCGCGCCCTGGTCGTCGTATCCGAGCACCGCATCGATTTGCTCGCTCGCGTCGACGTCGCGCTCGCCGGGGAAGCGGCTGGGCAGGTACCAGCCTTCGGGTAGGTCGTCGGCGGCGAGCATGCCGTCGTGCGACTGGTCACCGGGGCGGGGCGTCGAGGCGGACATGTGTCGAGTCTAACCACTCAACTCAGGTACTTGCCGAAATATGCGCATCGGTGCTATTCTCAGGTACTTGCAAATAGCCGCGCTTGCGCTGGCATGCACGAGATGCCAGCACAGCGGTGCAACAGCCGAAGGGGTGCATCATGGTCGACGTCGCGCTGAGGGTCGAGTATCTGAGCCGAGTCGAAGCGGCCGAGCGATGCCGCATCCCGGTCTCGAGCTTCGACAAACTGCGCCACGACGGGCTGATCCCCGAGCCCGACGCCCGTATGGGCAAACACCTGCTCTGGAGCGCCGACACGATCGACGAGCTGCTTGCCCGGGGCGGCACGGAGCACTGATGGCCGGACGGCCGAACCGCGATACGCCGAGCCGCGTCGATCCGCGCACGGGTCGTCCGCTCCCGGAGGGCATCCGATGGCGCGCCGATCGGCAGCGCTACCAGATCCGCGTCGTCGGCCCGAGCGTCGATGGGGGAGCCGCCGAGCGATCCCGCACGTTCCTGACACTCGCCGAGGCCAAGCGCGAGCTCGCGAAGGCGGTCGCCGGCCGTAACCCGAACGGGTCGATGACCCTCGAGCAGTGGCACGAGAAGTACTGGCCGGCGATCGCGTCATCCGTCCGCCCGGCGACCGGGCGCAGTTACGGCGTCGCCTGGCGGTTGCGGGTGAAGCCGAGCCTCGGCCGGCACCGGCTCGAAGACATCACCTCGCCGATGATCGAGTCGGCGATGGTCGCGTGGACGGGCGGAGCATCCGCCAAGAATGACGCGCTCGCGGTGCTCTCACGTCTGCTCGACGGCGCGCGGCGGTCTCGGTTCATCGACTACAACCCGGCCCGCGAGGTCAAGCGGCCGAGCATGCGCGAGTCGATCTCGCCGGTCTCGCGGGCGCTCACGCTCGACCAGATCCAGACGCTGCTCGACCTCGTCCCCGAGGGCGCCTACCGCGGCTACCTGGCAGCACTCGTCTACACCGGCATGCGAGCGGGGGAGGCGACCGCGCTCCGGGTTGGCGACGTCGACTTCGAGCGCGGCATCATCCGAGTCAGCCGGTCGCTGAGCCCTGGGCAGCGCGGCGAGCTGATCGAGCAGTCGCCGAAGAGCCACAAATCCCGCGACGTTCCACTGATCGACGCGCTTCGTCCGTACGCCGAGACGGCAGCGAAAGGCAAGCGGGCGAGCGACCTGCTTTTCGCAGGACCCGATGGCGGGAGGCTCACCAATCACAACGCGCGCCGCGGTGCCGACTGGGAGACGCTTCGCGAGGCGATCGGCCGACCCGACCTGCGCATCCACGACCTCCGCCACACCTTCGCGACCATCCTCTTCGACGCCGGCGCCAGCGCACCCGACGTGCAGGCGACCCTGGGCCATTCGAGCCTGCAGGTCACCGAGCGCTACTCTCGTGCCCGCGAAGGCGTCGCACTTCGTGCCGGCGCGGCACTGAACGATGCGCTCAAGAGTGCAACCGGCGAACCACCGAACCGAACCATACGGCGGGCCCCGGCCGACCTTAATGGCACATTAATGGCACAGCCTCGCGAGCGCCCCGGCGGAATCGCCCGTTGAAACAAGAAAACCCCCGGTTACCCGGGGGTTTTGATGGTGGCTCCGACCGGCATCGATCCGGTGACCTTTCGATTTTCAGTCGAACGCTCTACCAACTGAGCTACAGAGCCTCGAGGTGCGAAAGCATCTCGATAAGGAGAAAGCCCCTTCTCTCGTAAGGGAAAGGGCTTGTCGCCTGAGCGACCCTGACGGGACTTGAACCCGCGACCTCCGCCGTGACAGGGCGGCACGCTAACCAACTGCGCCACAGGGCCTCGTAGTGAGAAATCTCACCGAGACTGTTCAATTGTACTTGCCATTTTTCAGTGACCCCAACGGGATTCGAACCCGTGCTGCCGCCGTGAAAGGGCGGTGTCCTAGGCCACTAAACGATGGGGCCGGAGGTCTTGCCTGGGGCATGACCGCCGACAAGCAAGCATACGTGCTGATTCGCGAGAGTGCAAAACGAGCGGCGGGATGCCTCGCGGCGGCCTGGTTCGCCGGGTTCACGGGTGTCGGTCGACGAGTTCGGGGAGCGCCGAGGCATCCGTGGACATGCCCCTGAAATCCCCGGATTCGGCTTCGCCCGTGCCTATCGTGAAGGCTGCCACTGCCTGCATTCGAGAGCGAGGAGCGCGGGGAACCCGAGGCCCGCGTGGACGGGGAACCATGGACCGCACCACACCACGTACGAGCGCCGTGCGACGACTACTGGCCGGCGCCCTGCTCGTCTCGGTCGCCGTCGTCGGAGCGGTGGCGTCACCGCAGGCCGCCTTCGCCGCCGACTATCCCACGTGGGACGAGGTCGAGCAGGCGAAGGCCGACACCGCCGCCGGCGCCGCGGCGGTCGAAGAGATCGAGGGCCTCATCGGGCAGCTCGAGGTGAACGTGGCCGAGACGAGGGCCGAGGCCGAACGCCGCACCGACGACCTCATGGTCGCGCAGCAGAAGTACGACGACGCGGTGACGAAGGCCGCGCGCATCCAGGCCGAGGCCGACGCCTCGGCGAAGGAGGCCGCCGACGCCGAGCGCAACGCCGGTCAGGTCGCCGCGCAGCTGTATCGCAGCGGCGCGGGCGACCTCAGCGTCAACCTGTTCCTCGAGGCCGGCGACGCGAAGTCGACCGACGCGCTGCTCTCGAAGCTCGGCAGCATGAACCAGATGGTCGAGCGCTCCAGCGAGGTGTACAGCCTCGCGCAGGAGAAGCAGAACGCGGCGGCGGCGCTCGGCGACCAGGCCGAGGTCGCCAAGGCGGAACGCGAGAAGCTGCGCATCGCTGCAGAGGAGGCGCTGCGCGCCGCGCAGGAGGCGCAGGCGCAGGCCGAGGCCGCGCTCGCCGAGTCGCAGGCGAAGAAGACCGAGCTCGAGGCGCAGCTCAAGTTCCTGAAGGACGCCGAGGCGAAGACGACCGCCGCGTACGAAGAGGGCGAGCGCAAGCGCAAGGAAGAAGAGGAGCGCCGCCGCAAGGAGGAGGAGCGCCGCCGTCGCGAGGCGATCGAGAACGGCAGCGCCGGCGGGGTCGCAACGTCGGGCTGGGCGCTCCCGGCCTCGGGTTGGATCTCGGGCGGCTACGGTCCCCGCGAGGTCATCTGCGAGAACGGGTACTGCTCGAACTCCTTCCACTACGCGACCGATCTCGCCACCGGGTGCTGGTCGCCGATCTACGCGGCCAACAGCGGCGTCGTGACGTACGCCGGCTGGTCGGGCAGCTACGGCAACTTCGTGAAGATCGACCACGGGGGCGGCATCTCGACCGGGTACGCGCACATCGTCGACGGCGGCCTGCTCGTCGGCTACGGCCAGTGGGTGTCGGCGGGGCAGCAGATCGCCTGGACCGGCACGACCGGCGCGTCCACGGGCTGCCACCTCCACTTCGAGGTGTACGACGGATGGAACCGCATCGATCCCGTGCCGTTCATGGCCGCGAGGGGCGTCTACCTTGGCTGAGCAGCGTACTGGTCCCATCTCGCGGGGTTCGGCGGCGGCCTTCTCGGCGGCGGTCGCCGTCGGCGCGGTGACGGCGTCGGTCGGACTGGTCGGGTCGCCGGCGGCGGCCGAGCCCGACTACCCGACCTGGGGCGAGATCGAAGCAGCTAAGCAGAACGAGTCGGCGAAGCTCGCCGAGATCGACCGGCTCGGCGGGCTCATCGCCGGGCTGCAGCAGACGGCGGATGCCGCGGTCGAGGTCTCGATGAAGGCCGACGAGGCCTACCGCCAGGCGATCGACGCGCGCGACACCGCCCTCGCACGCGAGCAGTCGCTCGGCCGCCAGGCCGACGAGGCCGAGGCGGTCGCCGAGATCTCGAAGATGCGCGCCGGGCTCATCGCCGCGCACCTCGCCCGTTCGGGCGGCGGCGATCTCACGAGCGAGCTCATGTTCGCCCCCGACCGCGCCGACGACCTGCTGCACCAGCTCGGCACGGCCGCGAAGCTCGGCGAGCAGGCACAGGGGCTCTACGAGCAGGCGCGAGCCGACCGCAACTCGGCCGCGTCGCTGCGCGAGCAGGCCGAGCAGGCCGCCGACGAGCGCGAGCGGCTCGCGGAGGTCGCCGAGACGCGCGCCGATGAGGCCCGTGCGGCCGCCGACGCGGCGACCGCCGCCGTGGCCGAGGCGGAGCAGCGGTCGGTCCAGCTCTACGCCCAGCTCGCGTCGCTCAAGGACACGACCGCCGAGCTCGAGCGTGAGCGCGTCGAGGGGCAGGCCCGGGAGGCGGCCCAGGCCGCGCTCGAGGAGCAGGAGCGCCGGGAACGCGAGGAGCGTGAGCGCGAGGAGCGCGAGCAGGACGCTCGCGACGACGCCGCAGCGGGGAACGGCGGCACCGGTGGCGGCAGCGCCCCGGCTCCGGCCCCGCCGCCCAGGCCCGCCCCGCCGCCGGCTCCGGCACCGCCGAATCGCAGCGCCGTCGAGTCGGCGATCTGGTTCGCGAGCCAGCAGCTCGGCGAACGCTACGTGCTCGGCGGCGCCGGCCCCGACGTGTGGGACTGCTCGGGCCTCACCAAGGGCGCCTACGCGTACGCGGGCATCGGCATCGGCACGCACTCGGCGACGAACCAGTACTACACGCTCGCCGCGCGCGGCAAGGCGGTGCCGCTCGGCAGCATCGAGCGCGGTGACCTGCTCTTCTGGGGCTCGGGCGGCGACTACTACCACGTGGCGATCTACCTCGGCGGCGGTCGCATCCTCGAGGCGCCACGCGAGGGCGTGCCCGTGCGCGAGTACTTCATCTGGGGGAGCCCCTCGGCGGCCGCCCGCCCGGCGGGCTGAGGCTTCGAGGGTCGCTGCGCTCCTCCTCGACCCGGTGGGCATGCGAAAGGGGGCGAGCCGTACGGCTCGCCCCCTTTCGCCGCCCGGATGCCGCGAGGCATCCCGAAGTGTCAGTGACCGGGGAACGCCTCGATCGCCTTCTGGATGAGCGCCTCGGCCTCGGCCGCGTTCGCCCAGCCCTCGGTCTTGACCCACTTGCCGGGCTCGAGGTCCTTGTAGTGCTCGAAGAAGTGCTCGATCTCCTTGCGCGTGAACTCGGGGATCGAGTCGACGTCCTGGATGTGGTTCCAGCGCGGGTCGCCCGCGGGCACCGCGATGACCTTCGCGTCGCCGCCGCCGTCGTCGGTCATGTGGAAGACGCCGACCGGGCGCACCTTGACGCCGACGCCCGGGAAGAGCGGGTACTCGAGCAGCACGAGCACGTCGAGCGGGTCGCCGTCGTCGCCGAGGGTGTTCTCGAAGAAGCCGTAGTCGGTCGGGTAGACGAACCCGGTGTAGAGCACGCGGTCGAGGAAGACCCGGCCGGTCTCGTGGTCGACCTCGTACTTGTTGCGGCTCCCCTTGGGGATCTCGATGACGGCGTTGTACTCGCCCATATGGCTCTCCTTGCGATGGAAGTCTGCGCTGTTGCGACAGCATGGCCGGGCGCTCGGCGCGCGGCGGAATAAGGTTACCCCGATGCCTTCAGACCAGCACATGGATGCCTCCGGCCCACGTCGCCCGCGACTGACCCCGCCGATCGCCGACGTGCGGCGCGCGGTGCGCGCCGTTCTGGGTGGAGGCGCGCCGCCGCAGGCGCCGCGCCCCGAGACCACGACCGGGCAGTCGCACGTGCTCGTCGCGCTCTCCGGGGGCGCCGACTCGCTCGCGCTCGCCGCGGCCACCGCGTTCGAGGCACCCCGCGCGGGCCGGCGGGCGGGCGCCGTGATCGTCGACCACGGCCTCCAGCCGGGCTCCGGGGATGTCGCGGAGCGCGCCGCTCGCGCCGCTCGCGAGCTCGGGCTCGACCCGGTCGTCGTGCGCCGGGTCGACGTCACAGCGGGCGCCGGCCCCGAGGCATCCGCCCGTGACGCGCGCTACGCCGCGCTCGACGAGGTCGCCCGCGAGACGGGTGCGGCGCTCGTGCTGCTCGGCCACACGCTCGACGACCAGGCCGAGACCGTGCTGCTCGGCCTCGCCCGCGGGTCGGGGGCGGCGAGCCTGTCGGGCATGGCGCCCGTGACGGGGCGGTACGCGCGGCCGCTGCTCGGCATCCGCCGGGCGACGACGCGTCAGGCCTGCCTCGACGCCGGGCTCGAACCGTGGGACGATCCGCACAACCTCGACCCCGCGTACGCCCGGGTGCGGGTGCGCGAGCAGGTGCTGCCCGTGCTCGAGCGAGAACTCGGCCCCGGCATCGCCGAGGCCCTCGCGCGCACGGCCGAGCAGCTGCGCGAGGACGAGGCGGCGTTCGCCGAGCAGATCGAGGAGTTCATCGAGGAGATCTGCGAACCCGCCGAGGCGGGCATCGCCGTCTCGGCGGCCGCGCTCGGCGCGAACCCGGCGGCGCTGCGGCAGCGCATCATCCGGCACGTGGTCGCGAGCGAGTTCGGGGTGTCGCTCAGCCGGGCGCAGACGCTCGAGGTCGCGCGGCTCGTCACCGACTGGCACGGCCAGGGACCGATCGACCTGCCCGGGGGAGCGCTCGCCACCCGGGCCGGCGGCCATGTGGTCATCTCCACGACGGGGTCGACCGAGATCATTCCGCACGATCACTGAACCGCGATCGCTAGGATCGACGCATGGATGCGCGCGAGATTCAGGCCGACCTCACCGAGACCCTCGTCACCGAAGCCGAGATCCACGCGAAACTCGCCGAACTCGCCCGCCGCATCGAGGCCGACTACGACGGCAAGGACCTGCTGCTCGTCGGCGTGCTGAAGGGCGCCGTCATGGTCATGGCCGACCTCGCGCGCGAGCTGCGGCCGCACCTCAGCATGGACTGGATGGCCGTCTCGTCGTACGGCGCCGGCACCCAGTCGTCGGGCGTCGTGCGCATCCTGAAGGACCTCGACACCGACCTCACCGGCCGGCACGTGCTCATCGTCGAGGACATCATCGACTCGGGGCTCACGCTCAGCTGGCTGCTCGAGAACCTGCGCTCGCGCGGCGCGGCCTCGGTCGAGATCTGCGCCCTGCTGCGCAAGCCCGACGCGGCCAAGGTCGAGGTCGACGTCAGGTACCTCGGCTTCGACATCCCGAACCAGTTCGTCGTCGGCTACGGGCTCGACTACGCAGAGCGCTACCGCAACCTGCGCGACGTCGCGATCCTCGCCCCGCACGTCTACAGCTGACGGCACTCGACCGCCGGTCGGCCAGGCCCTAGGGTCGTGCCATGGGCGAGCAAGTGCGCCGAAGCCGACTGCGCGACGCCGCCGCCGCCTTCGCGTCGAACGCGCGCAACCCGAATCTCCGGCGTGCCCAGCTGAGCTTCCTCGGTGCATGGACCGCCGAATGGGCGTTCACCGTCGCCCTCGGCATCGTCGCGTACCGCGACGGCGGCGCGGCGGCCCTCGGACTCGTCGGGCTGCTGCGGATGGTGCCGTCGGCGATCTTCGCCCCGCTCCTGTCGCCGATCGCCGACCGAGGGCGGCGCGAACGCGTCCTCATCCTCGTCTCGACCGTGCGCGGCGCCGCGACGGCCGCCGCCGCGGTCGTCGTCGCCGTCGCGGGCCCGACGGCGGTCGTCTACGCGCTCGCCGTCGTGTCGACCGTCGCCGCCACGCTCTACCGGCCCGCGCACTCGGCCCTCCTTCCCTCGCTCTGCAGCACCGGGTACGAACTCGCGAGCGCGAACATGGTGCGCGGGCTGCTCGACTCGGCGGCGACGCTCGTCGGCCCGCTGGTGGCCGCGGTTCTCCTGCAGTTCACCGGGGTCGACGTCGTCTTCGCGGTCGCGGCCGCCGCCTCGTTCGCGGCGGCCGGCCTGCTCGTCGGGCTCCGCTACGAGGCACCGCCGCGACCGGCGGCGCCGAAGCGGCGCAGCCTCGCCGCCGAGGTGGTCGAGGGCGTTCGGGCCGCGACCTCGAACCGCGACCTGCTGCTCATCCTCGGGCTCGCCTCGGCGCAGGCGCTCACCCGGGGCGCGCTCACCGTGCTCTCGGTCGTGGTCGCGATCGAACTGCTCGGCACGGGCGAGCCGGGCGTCGGCGCCCTGATGACGGCCGTCGGGGTCGGCGCGGTGCTCGGTTCGCTCGGCGCCTCGCTGCTCGTCGGCTCGCGGCGCCTCGGCGCGTGGTTCGCGGTCGGGGTCGCGCTCTGGGGGCTGCCGCTGGCGCTCGTCGGACTCGTGCCGCAGCAGTCGGCGGCGCTCGGCCTGCTCGCCTTCATCGGCGTCGGCAACGCCCTGATCGACGTCGCCGGCTTCACGCTCATCGGCAGGCTCGCGCCCGACGAGGTGCTCGCCCGCGTGTTCGGCGTGCTCGAGAGCCTCGTCGCCGTCTTCATCGGCATCGGCGCCGTCGTCGCCTCGACGCTCATCGACCTGACGGGCGTGCAGGCGACGCTCATCTCGATCGGGCTCGTCTGCCCGCTGCTCGCCCTCGCCGCCTGGCGGCGCCTCCGCGGGCTCGACCGCACCGTCGACGTGCTCGACGGCGATGTCGCGCTGCTGCGCCGCGTGCCGATGTTCCGCACGCTGCCCCTGCCGGCCGTGGAGCAGCTCGCCCGCGGGCTCGAGCCGGTCGCCGTCGCCGACGGCGACCCGGTCTTCCGCCAGGGCGATCCGGGCGACCGGTACTACCTGATCGAAGACGGTGCGGCCGACGTCGTCGGCGACGGCCGGGTGGTGGCGTCGCTCGGCCCCGGCGAGGGGTTCGGCGAGATCGCGCTCCTCCGGCGCAGCCGACGCACCGCCACCGTCGTGGCGGTCGGCGCGCTCCGGCTTCGCGCGCTCACCTCGGATCGATTCCTCCCCGTCGTGCTCGGCTACACGCCCAGCGCCCGCCGGGCTGCGGCCGACGCCGACGACCTGCTCGAGCGGTTCGAGCCGCGCGAGCCGTTCGACGATCCGCCCGCGACCCCCGATTCGCGGGGTTGATGCCGCCCCGGATCGATGACAGCCTGTCGACATGGAGTCCGGCCGGGCGGTACTGCTGATCGCCGACATCGGGGGCTACACCGACTACATGAGCTCACATCGGTTCAGCCTCGCGCACGCCGAGGTGAACACCGCGCGCATGCTCGACAAGATGATCGACGCCGCACCCGGCTACGACCTCATCGAGATCGAGGGCGACGCCGCGTTCCTCTCGCGCCCCGCAGGCGGCCGCGACCCCGAATCCGAGGTCGCCGGGGTCCTGCAGGTCGCGGTCGCCATGCACCGGGCCTTCCACCTCGAGCGCCAGAACGTCGCGGCGAACCTCTGCCCGTGCGCGGGCTGCAAGGAGGCCGCCGAGCTCAAGCTCAAGTTCGTCGCGCACGTCGGGGATGTCGCGACCCAGACCATCCGCGACCGGGTCAAGCTCGTCGGCATCGACGTCATCCACGTGCATCGCATGCTCAAGAACCCCGTCGCCATCTCGGAGTACGTGCTGCTCTCCGACGAGCTCCACCGCGGCGGCGGGAGCGCCCTGCCCGCGGCGGTGCACGAGATCTCGCAGGAGCTCGAGGGCATCGGCACGGTGCGCGCGTACTTCGTCGACGTCGGCGACCTCGACGGCGAGCTCCCGCCGCTGCCGGGGCCATCCGTCCGAGGGCGCCTCGGGCGCACCTTCGCGGCCGCCGGTCTCGGCATGCCGTACCTGCTGGGCCTGCGCCGGAGCCGGCGCGCGACCGCCGCAGGCTGAGCGCTGCGCGCTTTCAGCGAACAGGCAGCCGCCGCCCAGTGGGGCCGAGGTAGCCTTGCAAGATCATGAACATGAAGAAGGTCTTCCGCGGGCCGATCATCTACATCCTGCTCGCGATCGTCGCCGTGTGGATCGGTTCGAGCCTGATCACGGCGTCCGGGTTCAAAGAGGTGTCCACGCAGAAGGGCCTCGAGCTGCTGAGCGACGGCAAGGTCGCCGCCGTGAAGATCGTCGACGGCGAGAACCGGGTCGACCTCACCCTCGCCAAAGAAGACGAGAAGCTCGGCAAGCAGGTGCAGTTCTACTACGTGACGCCGCGCGGCACCGACATCGTCAATGCGGTCGACGATGCGAACCCGAAGGACGGCTACAACGACGAGGTGCCGCAGCCGAACTGGTTCATGTCGATGCTCGGCATCCTGCTGCCGCTCCTCCTGATCGGCGTCTTCTTCTGGATCATGCTGTCGGGCATGCAGGGCGGCGGCAACCGCGTCATGCAGTTCGGCAAGTCGAAGGCGAAGCTCGTCTCGAAGGAGAGCCCGAAGGTCACGTTCGCCGACGTCGCGGGCGCCGACGAGGCCATCGAGGAGCTGCAGGAGATCAAGGACTTCCTGAAGGAGCCGGCGAAGTTCCAGGCCGTCGGGGCGCGCATCCCGAAGGGCGTGCTGCTCTACGGCCCTCCCGGCACCGGCAAGACGCTGCTCGCGCGCGCCGTCGCGGGCGAGGCGGGCGTGCCGTTCTACTCGATCTCGGGTTCCGACTTCGTCGAGATGTTCGTCGGCGTCGGCGCGAGCCGCGTGCGCGACCTGTTCGACCAGGCGAAGCAGAATGCCCCCGCCATCATCTTCGTCGACGAGATCGACGCGGTCGGCCGCCACCGAGGCGCCGGCATGGGCGGCGGGCACGACGAGCGCGAGCAGACGCTCAACCAGCTGCTCGTCGAGATGGACGGCTTCGACCCCAAGACGAACGTCATCATGATCGCGGCGACGAACCGCCCCGACATCCTCGACCCGGCGCTGCTGCGCCCCGGCCGCTTCGACCGCCAGATCGGCGTCGACGCGCCCGACATGAAGGGCCGCCAGCGCATCCTCGAGGTGCACTCGATGGGCAAGCCGCTCGCGAAGGGCGTCGACCTCGAGGTGCTCGCGCGCAAGACCCCGGGCTTCACCGGCGCCGACCTCGCGAACGTGCTCAACGAGGCCGCCCTGCTCACCGCCCGCTCCAACGCGCAGCTCATCGACAACCGGGCCCTCGACGAGGCGGTCGACCGCGTCATCGCCGGCCCGCAGCGTCGTACCCGGGTCATGAAAGACAAGGAGAAGCTCATCACCGCGTACCACGAGGGCGGCCACGCCCTCGCCGCGGCGGCGATGAACTACACCGACCCGGTCACGAAGATCACGATCCTGCCGCGCGGCCGGGCCCTCGGCTACACGATGGTCATGCCGCTCGAAGACAAGTACTCGGTGACCCGCAACGAGCTGCTCGACCAGCTGACGTACGCCATGGGCGGTCGCGTCGCGGAGGAGATCGTCTTCCACGACCCCTCGACCGGCGCCTCGAACGACATCGAGAAGGCGACCGCGACCGCACGCAAGATGGTCACCGAGTACGGCATGTCGGCCAACGTCGGCGCCGTGAAGCTCGGCCAGTCGTCGGGCGAGATGTTCCTCGGCCGCGACATGGGGCACCAGCGCGACTACTCCGAGGGCATCGCCGAGAAGGTCGACGCCGAGGTGCGCACCCTCATCGAGCAGGCGCACGACGAGGCGTGGCAGGTGCTCAACGACAACCGCGACATCCTCGACAAGCTGGCCGCCGAGCTGCTCGAGCACGAGACGCTCGACCACAACCAGATCGCCGAGATCTTCAAGGATGTCAAGAAGCTGCCCGAGCGCCCGCTCTGGCTCTCGAGCGACAACCGCCCGGTGAGCGACCTCCCGCCGATCAGCTTCCCGACCGAGAAGCTGCCGATCGACTCGGGTGCCGTCGACGGCGGCGTCGACTCGGGCGGGGCCCCGAGCGAGGAGCCGGCCGCCGCGCGCGCGCCGCGCTCGAACCCCCGGCCCGCCACCGCGTAGGCCGAGACCGAAGGGCGGCCGATGGCCGGAGTCGACAACGAACGCATCGAGCGGGCCGTGCTCGAGATCCTCCTCGCGATCGGGGAGGATCCGGCGCGTCCCGGGCTCGAGCGCACCCCGCAGCGCGTCGCCGAGGCGTACGCCGACTTCTTCGGCGGCCTCGACGTCGACCCGCTGACGCACCTCGCCGACAGCGTGCCGCTCGGCGCCACCGAGGCCGGCGTGCCCGCGACGAGCGACGCCGTCGTGCTCCGCGACCTGGCGTTCCGCTCGGTGTGCGAACACCACCTCCTGCCGTTCGTCGGCACCGCCCACGTGGCCTACCTGCCCGGCGAACGGGTCGTCGGCCTCGGCCGCATCCCCGCCGTCGTCGACACGCTCGCCCGCCGGCCGCAGCTGCAGGAGCGCCTGACCGAGGAGATCGCCGACACGCTCGTCGCCGGCCTCGACCCGAAGGGCGTGCTCGTCGTGCTCGACGCGCAGCACCGCTGCGTGACGACCCGGGGGTCGCGCCAGGAGCGCAGCTCGACCGTCACGATCGCGAGCCGCGGCGCACTCGCCGAGCCGGCGGCGCGCGCCGAGATCATCGCACTCATCGGGGCGCACGATGGGTGAGCAGCGACCCGGCCTCCGGGCCACTCGACCGGCGGCGGCCGTGCAGGTGATGGGCGTCGTCAACGTCACGCCCGACTCGTTCAGCGACGGGGGGCGGTGGTTCGACGCCGAATCGGCGATCGCCCACGGCATCGAGCTCGTGGCGCAGGGCGCCGACCTCGTCGACGTCGGCGGCGAGTCGACGAGGCCCGGCGCGTCACGGGTCGAGCCCGATGAGGAGCTCCGCCGCGTGGTGCCCGTCATCCGCGGGCTCACGGAACGAGGCATCCGGGTGAGCGTCGACACGATGCGCGCCGCGACCGCCCTCGCTGCGGTCGAGGCCGGCGCCGAGATCATCAACGACGTGTCCGCCGGCCTCGCCGACGAGGGCATGGCGCGCGTGGCCGCCGAGACCGGGGCCCGCTACGTGGCGATGCACTGGCGAGGGCACTCCGACCGCATGGACTCGCTCGCCGAGTACGACGACGTCGCCGCCGAGGTGCGCGACGAGCTCTCGGCGCGCGTCGACGCCCTCGTGGCCGTGGGCGTCGACGCCGATCGGATCATCCTCGACCCCGGGCTCGGCTTCGCGAAGCGCGGCGAGCAGAACTGGCAGCTGCTCGGACGGCTCGACGTGCTCGCCGGCCTCGGGCTGCCGATCCTCGTCGGCGCCTCGCGCAAGCGCTTCCTCGGGGCGATGCTCCCGGCCGAGGCATCCGTGGTCGAACGCGACCTGCCGACCGCGGTCGTCAGCGTGCTGTCGGCGCAGTCGGGAGCGTGGGGCGTGCGCGTGCACGACGTCGTCGGCACCCGCCGCGCGCTCGACGTCCTCGGGGCGTGGCAGAGTGGACGACGTGGCTGAACAGCGCGATCGACGCGACCGCATCACCCTGACCGGGCTGCGTGTGCGCGCCCACCACGGCGTCTTCGAGTTCGAGCGCGCCGAGGGGCAGGAGTTCGTGATCGACGTGACCGTCGCCGTCGACCTCGCGGCCGCAGCACGCGGCGACGACCTCGCGAGCACCGTGCACTACGGCGAGCTCGCCGAGCAGGTGGTCGCCGCCGTCGAACGCGACCCGGTCGACCTCATCGAGACGGTCGCCGAACGGGTCGCGGGCGTCGCGCTCGGGTTCACGGCCGTCGACGAGGTCGAGGTCACGGTGCACAAGCCGCAGGCGCCCATCGCCGTTCCGTTCGGGGATGTCTCGGTCACGATCGTGAGGCGACGGGCATGAGCCGCGCCGTCATCGCGTTCGGGGCGAACCTCGGCGACCGCGAGGCGACCATCGACGCCGCGGCCAGGGCGCTCGCCGACGCCGAGGGGGTCGAGCTCGTCGCGGTGTCGCCGATCTACGAGACGCCCGCGCTCAAGACGACCGGGGTCGACCACGACGCACCCGGCTACCTCAACGGCGTGCTCGTCGTCGAGACGGTGCTCGAACCGCACGCGCTGCTCGACGTGCTGCAGGGCATCGAGCACGAACAGGGTCGGGTGCGCGCCGAGCGCTGGGGCGACCGCACCCTCGACCTCGACCTCATCGACGTCGACGGGCTCGAGCTCGCCGACGAGCGGCTCGAGCTCCCGCATCCGCGCGCCTGGCAGCGGGCCTTCGTGCTGCAGCCGTGGCTCGACGTCGATCCCGACGCCGTGCTCGCCGGCCGGGGCAGCGTGGCGGCGCTCCGCGCCGAGGCATCCGACCAGGTGGTGCGGCGATGAAGCGCACCCACTTCTCCACCGTGCTCGCGTTCGTGCTCGGCGGCCTCGTCATCGGGTACCTCGGCGACCTCGCGATCGTGAGCGCCGGGGCGAAGGCGCTCGTGCCGCCGATCTCGCTCGCCATCACGCTCGTCGGCGTCGCCGCGATCGTCGTCGCGCTCGCGTGGCCGATCCGCCGGGCGGTCACGGGCAAGACGACGCGGCGGATCGATCCGTTCAGCGCGATGCGCATCGCCGTGCTCGCGAAGGCCTGCAGCCTGGCCGGCGCGCTCGTGCTCGGCGCGGGGCTCGGCATCGCGCTCTTCCTGCTGACGCGCACCGTGATGCCGCCGGCCGGCGTGGTGTGGCAGGCCGTCGCGACCGCGATCGGCGCGGCCCTGCTGCTGGCCGGCGGGCTCATCGCCGAATGGTGCTGCACGCTGCCGCCGCCCGAAGACCCCGACGAGAAAGAGGAGCACGCGCATGCCTGAGCCCGAAGGCGCGCACGTGCCCGACGACGCCTGGCGGCGGGTGTCGCCGAAGTACATCGTGGTCGAGGTCGTCGGCTCCCTCATCGGCATGGTCGTGTTCGTCGGCGGCCTCGTCGTCGTGCACCTGCTCTGGCAGCCGTGGTGGGCGCTCTGGGCGGCGGGGGCGGTCGCGCTCGTCTCGATCGTCGGCATCGCGCTCGAACCGCGGCGCGTGCGCTCGATCCGGTACCGCCTTCGTGACGACGACCTGCTCTTCCGTCGCGGCATCATGTTCCAGCGTCAGGTGGCGGTGCCGTACGGGCGCATGCAGCTCATCGACATCACGCGCGGCCCCGTGGCCCGTGCGCTCGGCCTCGCCGAGCTCAAGTTCGTCACGGCCGCGGCGGCCACCGCGGTGACGGTGCCCGGCATTCCGATGGAGGAGGCCGACCGGCTCCGCGACGAGCTCGTCGCGCTCGCCGAGACCCGCCGGGCGGGGCTGTGAGCGCACCCGCGCGCCCGGCGCCGGTGACGAACCTCGCCGACGGCGAATGGCACCGGCTCCATCCCGCGAGCCCGCTGCTGCGCGGCGGCCTCGTGTTCATCGCCGTGCTCGGCTTCGTGATCGCGAACCTGCGCGAGCGCGCGGTCGACCTGCTGCTGCCGGTCTTCGCGCCCGAGGCCGACGAAGAACTGGGGCCGCGCTACGACGAGTGGCAGAGCGACTGGGTGAACGACCCGATCGGCGGGGTCGTGTCGCACGGACTCGTGGGGTGGGCGCTGCTCGCTTTGGCGGTCGTCATCGTCGCCGTGATCATCGGCTTCTGGATGTCGTGGCGGATGCACACGTTCCGGGTGACCCGCGAGGCGGTCGAGGTGCGCCGCGGCATCCTCTTCAGGTCGCACCGCAGCGCGCGGCTCGACCGCATCCAGGGCATCAACGTCAGCCGGCCCCTGTTCGCCCGGCTCTTCGGCACCGCGAAGCTCGAGGTCTCGGTCGCGGGCCAGTCGGGCAACGTCGAGCTCTCGTACCTCGGCTCCTCGCTCGCCGACGGACTGCGCGCCGACATCCTCCGGCTCGCGTCGGGCGTGCGGGCCGAGCGTGCGGCGGCCGACGCCGCCGCCCGCGAAGCGACCGCGCCGAGCCAGGCGGCACCGGCGGCCGCCGCGACCGCCGCGGCAGCCGCCACGATCGACGCGGTCGTCGCGCCGGCCGGAACCGGCGCCCGACCCGACGGCACGGGCGACGGCGCACCCGCAGCCCCCGGCACCGTCGAACCGGGCGCGGCGCCCGCCGGCCCTGCCCGCCAGGCCGTCGGCGCCCGCGCCGGGGCCCTCGTCAACCAGCGGGTCGACGAGTTCCTCGCGCCCGAGCTCGACCCCGACCTCGCCCCGCCCGAGTCGGTCGTGCACCTGCCGATCCCGCGCGTGATCGGTTCGACCGTGCTCGGCGGCTCGACGATCTGGGCGGCGATCCTCATCGCGATCATCGCCGTCGGGGTCTCGACCGGGCAGACGTGGGTGCTGTTCAGCTTCGTGCCCGCGGCGATCGGTCTCGTGAGCTACATGTGGTCGCGCATCACGAAGTCGCTGCGCTACTCGATCGCCGGCACCCCCGACGGCGTCCGCATCGGCCACGGCCTGCTGTCGACCGGCAACCAGACGATCCCGCCCGGCCGCATCCACGCGATCGAGGCGACGCAGTGGGTGTTCTGGCGTCCGTTCGGCTGGTGGTCGATCCGCATCAACGTGGCCGGTCACTCCGTCGCGAACTCGAACGAGGCGGCGCAGCGCACGACGGTGCTGCCGGTCGGCACCGTCGCCGACGTGCACCGCGTGCTCGCCCTGCTGCTGCCGGATGCCGCGGCCGAGGTCGACCCGCTCGTCGGCGCCGGCCTCACCGGGCGCGGGGCGGGCGCGGGCTTCTCGTCGACCCCGCGGCGCGCCGTGTGGTTGCGGCCGTTCTCGTGGCGCCGCATCGGCTGGGCCGCGGCCGACGGGGTCGCGCTCATCCGCCGGGGCGCGCTCGTGCGCAGCCTCACGCTCGTGCCGCTCGCCCGCATGCAGTCGGTCGCGGTGTCGGCGGGGCCGATCGATCGCACGCTGCGGTTGTCGGCCCTGCGCCTGCACACGGTCACCGGCCCCGTCAGCGCCGTGCTGCCGGTCGTCGACCGCGACGAGGCGAGCGTGCTCTTCGAACGGCTCGCCGACGAGGCCGTCGCCCGCGCCGCGAGCGATACGACGCACCACTGGGGTGCCCTGCCCGGAGGAGCTCCCGATGCCGGCTGAACGTGCAGGACGACTCGGGGTCGGCACGATCGGCGCCGGCCGCGTCGGCGCCGTGCTCGCCGCCGCGCTCGGCGGCGCCGGGCACGCCCTGACCGGCGTCGCCGCCGTCTCGGACGAGAGCCGCGAGCGTGCCGCCGTGATGCTGCCCGGCGTGCCGGTGCTCGAGGTGCCGGTCATCGTCGAGCGCAGCGAGCTCGTCCTGCTCGCGCTGCCCGACGACGAGCTCGAGGGTCTCGTGGCGGGGCTCGCCGACGCGGGCGTCTGGCAGCCCGGGCAGCTCGTGCTGCACACCTCGGCGGGGTTCGGCACGAGTGTGCTCGAGCCGGCCCGCCGCGCCGGGGCGATCCCGCTCGCGGTGCACCCGGCGATGACGTTCACGGGCACGAGCATCGACCTCGCCCGGCTGCCCGGCACGTGGTTCGCCGTCACCGCGCCGTCGCCCGTGCTGCCGATCGGGCAGGCCCTCGTCGTCGAGATGGGCGGTGAGCCGTTCATCGTCGCCGAGGCCGATCGGGCCGCATACGGCGACGCGGTCGACACCGTCGTGTCGTTCTCGAGCGCGATCGTCGACCAGGCGAGCACGCAGCTCGACGCGATCGGGGTGCCGCGTCCCGGCGCCGTCCTCGCCGCGCTCGCGCGGAGCGCCGTCGAGAACGCCCTCGCCCGCCACGACCGCGGGCCGTTGCCCGACGGTACGATCGACGGGGCCGGATTCGACCGGCCGCTGGGAGGTGGCGCGTGAGCGCGATCGACGCCCGACCCGAGGGCACGCGCGTGGTCCCGACGATCGCCGAACTGCGCGCCCTCATCGCCGACGAGCGGCGGGGCGGGGCGACCATCGCCTTCGTGCCGACGATGGGCGCGCTGCACGACGGCCACCTGGCACTCGTCGCCCGCGCGCGCGAGCTCGCCGACGTCGTCGTCGTCTCGATCTTCGTCAACCCGCTGCAGTTCGGGCCGGGCGAGGACCTCGACCGCTACCCGCGCACGCTCGACGCCGACGTCGCGGCCCTCTCCGGCCTCGAGGTCGAGGTCGTGTTCGCGCCGACGGCGGCCGAGATGTATCCCGACGGGCCGAGCTCGACGCGAGTCGTCGCGGGCGAGGTCGGGGCGCTGTACGAGGGCGCTTCGCGCCCGGGGCACTTCGACGGCATGCTCACGGTCGTGCAGAAGCTCTTCCACATCGTCGCCCCCGACGTCGCGGTGTTCGGCCAGAAGGACGCGCAGCAGGTGTTCCTCGTGCGCCGGATGGTGCGCGACCTCGACCTGCCCGTCGCGATCGAGGTCGTGCCGACGGTCCGCGAAGGCGACGGTCTCGCGCTCTCGAGTCGCAACCGCTTCCTCGACGAAGACGAGCGGCGCACCGCGCTCGTGCTCTCCGAGGCGCTCGCCGCGGCCGCCGACTCGGCGGCCGACGGGGTCGACGAGGCGCTCGCCGAGGCGGTGGCCGCGTTCGGCGACCACGACGGCGCCGAGCTCGACTACTTCGTGATCGTCGACCCTGCGACGTTCCTGCCGGTGGCGACGGATGCCTCGGGGCCGGCGCTCGCGCTCGTCGCGGCGAGGGTCGGCGCGACCCGCCTGATCGACAACCGGCTGATCGAACTCGGCTGATCGGGCCGCCTGCGGGCGGCAAGTAGGCTTGAGCACGCACCCGGATCCTGCTGCGGCAGGCACTGCCCGCGCGACGAGAGAGAACGATGGCCGACGAGACGCCGAACCAGACCGCCGAACCCACTGCCGACGAGATCAGTGAGCAGAAGGCCGTGCGGCTCGCCAAGCGCGAGCGGCTCATCGCCGAGGCATCCGGTCTCGGCGGCGGGGCCTACCCGGTGCGCCTGCCGATCACGGCGACCATCCCCGAGGTGCGCGACCGCTTCGTCGGCCTCGGCGTCGACGAGGCGTCGGGTGAGACGGTCGGGCTCGCAGGTCGCGTCGTGCACCTGCGCAACACCGGCAAGCTCTGCTTCGCCGCCCTGCAGTCGGGCGACGGCAGCCGCATCCAGGCGATGGTCTCGCTCGGCGAGGTCGGCGAGGAGTCGCTCGCCGCGTGGAAGGAGCTCGTCGACCTCGGCGACCACGTGTTCGTCTCGGGCGAGGTCATCACGAGCCGCCGCGGCGAGCTCTCGATCATGGTGAAGGAGTGGCGCATCGCGGCGAAGGCGATCCTGCCGCTGCCGAACCTGCACAACGAGCTCAACGAAGAGACGCGGGTGCGCTCGCGCTACCTCGACCTCATCGCCCGCGAGCAGGCCCGCCGCAACGTGATCGACCGCGCGAAGGTGAACGCGAGCCTGCGGCAGACCTTCACGAGCCTCGGCTTCATCGAGGTCGAGACCCCGATGCTGCAGGTCATGCACGGCGGCGCCTCCGCCCGTCCGTTCGTCACGCACTCGAACGCGTTCGACACCGAGCTGTACCTGCGCATCGCGCCCGAGCTGTACCTCAAGCGCGCCGTCGTCGGCGGCATCGAGCGGGTGTACGAGATCAACCGCAACTTCCGCAACGAGGGCGCCGACTCGACGCACTCGCCCGAGTTCGCGATGCTCGAGGCCTACGAGGCGTACGGCGACTACAACACGATCGCCGACCTCACCCAGAAGCTGATCCAGGACGCCGCAGCCGCGGTGTCGGGCTCGCACGTCGTGACCTGGGCCGACGGCACCGAGTACGACCTCGGCGGCGACTGGGACCGCATCTCGATGTACGGCTCGCTCTCGCAGGCGGTCGGCGAGGAGATCACGCCCGAGACGCCGATGTCGCGCCTGAAGGAGCTCGCCGACGAGGCCGGCATCGAGATCGACCACCCGATCCCCGGCAAGTACGTCGAAGAGCTCTGGGAGCACCACATCAAGGGCGGCCTCGAGCGGCCGACCTTCGTCATGGACTTCCCCGAGGACACGTCGCCGCTCGTGCGCGGCCACCGCGACATCGCGGGCGTCGTCGAGAAGTGGGACCTCTACATCCGCGGCTTCGAGCTCGCGACGGGGTACTCCGAGCTCGTCGACCCGGTCATCCAGCGCGACCGCTTCGTGGCCCAGGCCAAGCTCGCCGCCGGCGGCGACCCCGAGGCGATGCGCCTCGACGAGGAGTTCCTGCGGGCGCTCGAGTTCGGCATGCCGCCGTCGGGCGGCATGGGCATGGGCATCGACCGGCTGCTCATGGCCGTCACCGGCCTCGGCATCCGCGAGACGATCCTCTTCCCGCTCGTCAAGTAGCACGTACCCCCGCCCCCTCTGAACGGATGCCTCGCATGAACGACCGACCCGACGACCGGCCGAACGGCGAGAAGCCCGATCGCGAGCCGCCCTCGAGGGCGCGCGTCGTGATCTGGGTCGTCGTCGCCGCGGTCGGGCTCTACCTCGTGGGTTCGGGCGTGTGGGGACTGCTCACCCCGGGTTGATCGGGTCGGCGCGGGGCGGCGCCGCGACGTCGGTCACGGCGCCGCCCACGGCCGCCATCAGGTGCGCCCGACGAAGACGACGCCGCGGTAGCCCGCTGCGCCCCAGGCCACCATGCGGTCGAGGTCGGCGTGCGCGATCGGCAGTTCGTGCGAGTCGACCCACGTCTCGCCCTCGTCCGAGCTGATCCAGGGATCCTCGATCACGACCACGCCGTGGCCCGCGGCATGCGCGAGCACCCAGTGCGGTCCGGTCTCCCCGTGCATCGGCGCTTCATCGATGAGCAGCAGGGCGAGGTCGCCGCCGGCGACGCGCCGTGCGATCTCTTCGATGCCGATCCGCGTACGGTGCACCGAGAGCCCGACCGCCTCGCCCTGGCGCAGCGACTCGGCCTGCAGTTCCGCCCTGAAGTCGCGTTCGAATCCCGCGTAGGCCTCGATGAGCACCGGCCCGTCATGGTCGAGGAACACCTCGACCGGGCGGTCGGCAGGCAGGTGCTCCCGCATGACGACGCCGAGCCCGACGGGCTCGATCGCCGGGAAGTTGCTCGCCCGTCGCCAGAATGCGAGCTCGAGGTCGCGGTCGGCGACCGAGGGCAGCTGCGCCGAGCCCTGCGGGTCGTCCGGCGAGGCATCACGAGCACCGCCGAAGCCGGCGGCCCCCGCCGCCTCCGCCGCGAGCAGCCCGCTCACCGCGCCGCAGGTGTAGAGCGTCGTCTGCGCGTAGTAGGGCGCCTCGGCGTGCGGCAGCTCGACGAGCCAGCGCACGTAGCCGCGCGCCCCGAGCGTGCCCGGGGCCGAGGGGTGCGGCGAGGCGAGGGGCGCGAAGCCGCGCTCCGCGGCGAACGCCGGGAGGTCCTGTCCGAGCGGCACCTCCCACTTCACTGCGGCGTCGCCGGCGGCCTCCGCCCGGGCGACGATGTCGTCGACGAGGGCCGCCGCCGTCGCGGCATCCGCCTCGGTGCGCCACCAGACGTCGACGATCTTGACCGCGGCGGTCGCTCCCCGGCGCGAGGTGAGCGCCGCCGCGACCGGCCGCCCGTCGCGGTGCACGAGGTCGACGCGCGGCGCGTACGGCGCCCGCGGCGACGCCCAGCGGGCCGCGCGCTCGGCGCCGAGCGCCGATCGCAGGTCGTCGTCGAGCAGGGGATCGGCGGTGGTCGTCATCCGACGGGGGTCCTTCCTGTGCTGTCGCGGTGCGCCGCCGCGACCAAGAGCCTGGTGTAGTCCTCGGCGGGATCGTCGAGCACCTGTGCGCAGGTACCGTGTTCGACGACCCGCCCTTGCCAGACGACCGTGACGGTGTCGGCGATGCGGCGCACGACGGCGAGGTCGTGGGAGATGAAGAGGATCGCGATGTCGAGCTCGTCGCGCAGGCGCCCGAGCAGGTCGAGGATCTGCGCCTGCACCTGCACGTCGAGCGCCGAGACCGACTCGTCGCAGATGAGCAGGCGCGGCCGCGGCGCCAGAGCGCGGGCGATCGCCACCCGCTGGCGCTGGCCGCCCGAGAGCTGCGCCGGCCGTTTCACCGCCGCGTCGACCGGCAGGCCGACGAGCTCGAGCAGCGCCCGAACCTCGTCTGGACGGCGCCCGCCGACGGCGAGCGCCTCGCGGAGGATCGCCCCGATCGACATCATCGGGTTGAGCGACGAGTAGGGATCCTGGAACACGATCTGCATCTGCTCGGGCGTGCGCGACCGGCGGCCGGGTGCGAGCGGGCGGCCGTCGAAGGCGATCGTGCCGTCGTCCTCGCGTTCGAGGCCGGCGATGCATCGGGCGAGGGTCGACTTCCCCGATCCGGACTCGCCGACGACACCGGCGATCTGGCCGGGGGCGATCGAGAGGTCGACGCCGTCGAGCACCGTGCGCAGCCCGAAGCGCTTGACCACGCCCGAGGCGGCGACGAGCGGTGCACGCCCGCCCGCGTCGGCGCCGTCGTCGTGCCCGAGGCCGCGCGCGGTGTCGCCCGTGTGGTCGGCCTCGAGGGCGAGCGCCGGGTCGGCGGCGATGAGCGCGCGGGTGTACGCGTGCTCGGGCGCCGAGAGCACCGTCGCGGTGGAGCCGCGCTCGACCACCTCGCCGTGCCGCATGACGAGCACCTCGTCGGTGCGGCCGCGGACCAGCCCGAGGTCGTGCGAGATGAGGAGCATCGCCATGCCGCGCTCGTGCTGCAGTTCGCGGAGCAGGTCGAGGATCTCGGCCTGGTTCGAGGCGTCGAGCGCCGTCGTCGGCTCGTCGGCGATGAGCAGGCGCGGGTCGCTCGCGATCGCGGCGGCGATCGCGACGCGCTGCCGCATGCCGCCCGACAGCTCGTGCGGGTAGGCGCGTGCCACCCGGGCCGGCAGGTTGACCTCGGCGAGGCGCGTCGCCACGGCCTCGTCGAGCTCGCGCTTCGACAGCCGCCGGCCGGCCTTCGCCTCGAGGGTCCACGCGATCTGCGGCCCGCAGCGGTGCACGGGGGAGAGACTCGTGAACGGGTCCTGCAGCAGGAGGGAGACCTCGCGGCCGCGCACCCGTCGCCACGAGGCATCCGTCGACACGAGCGGGTGCTCGCGTCCGTCGACCCGCAAGACGCCCCGGGCGCCGAATCCGGGCGGGAGGAGGCCGACGAGGCTCTTCGCCGTGAGCGTCTTGCCCGACCCCGACTCGCCGATGAGCGCGAGCGAGGCTCCCGGTTCGATGGCGAAGGCGAGCGCCTCGACCATCGGCCCCGCGGGCCCGGCGATGCCGTCGATCGCCACCTCGATGCCGGTCATGCGAGGCCTCCCGAGCGGGTCATGCGCTGGCCGAGCCAGTCGCCGACGAGGTTGACCGCGCACGCGACGACGATGATGAGGAGCGCCGGCACGATCACCGCCGCGGGGTTGTCGAACATGATCGCCCGGCTGTCGGTGAGCTGGCGGCCCCAGTCGGCAGTGCCGGGCGGCACGCCCACGCCGAGGAACGACAGCGACGAGAAGGCGACGAGGGCGAACGCGACGTTGAGCATCGCGTTCGTGATGACGAGCGAGGAGACGTTCGGCAGGATGTGCCGGAACATCACGCGCCAGCGAGAGAGCGAGAGCATCTGCGCCGCCTCGATGTACGGGCGCGCCGACTGCTCGAGGACGCCCGCCCGGACGATCCGGATGTCGGACGGCGAGAAGAGCAGCACGAGCAGCGCGACGGTCGTCCAGTAGCCGCCGCCGAAGACGCCCGAGACGACGATCGCGGCGAGCAGCACCGGCAGGGCGAGGAGCAGGTCGGTCCACCGGCTGATCGCGAAGTCGAGCGGGCCCCGCTCGTACCCGGCGAGGGTGCCGAGCAGGATGCCGAGGAGCATCGAGCCGACCGCGACGCACACGGGGCCGACGAGCGCCGACGCCGCGCCCGCGACGGTGAGGGCGAGGATGTCGCGGCCGAGCTCGTCGGTCCCGAGGGGGTGCCCGGGCGAGCCGGCGGGCATGAGGCTCGAGAGGATGTCCTGCTTGGTCGCGTCGGGGAACAGCAGCGGGCCGAACAGCACGGCGAGCAGCACGACGGCGAGCAGCACGAGGCAGACGACGATCGACGCGGGCATGCGCCTGCCGGAGCGGAATCCGACGCCGACGGCGCCGAGCGAGGCGGTCATGCGGCACCTCCCTGCGCGCGGACGCGCGGATCGAGCACGAGGTAGGCGACGTCGGCGAGCAGCGCGATCACGGCGATCACGAGCGCGACGAGCAGCGTGAGCGCCTGCACGACGGCGAGGTCCTTGAAGAGCACCGAATCCTGCAGCAGCGTGCCGAGGCCGGGGAGCGCGTACGTCGTCTCGGCGAGCACGGTTCCGCCGACGAGGAACGTGAGCAGCAGGCTCGCGCCGGTGACGATCGGGATGGCTGCGTTGCGCAGGGCGAGTCGGCGGGTGCGCGACTCGGGGATGCCGCGCGCACGCGCGGACGTGACGTAGTCGGCATCGAGTTCGCGCAGCATCGCCGTGCGGGTGAGCTTCAGCACGATCGCACCGAGGCCTGCCGCGAGGGTGACCGCCGGCAGCACGAGGTGGTAGAGCGTGTCGAGGGGCCCTCGTCCTCCGCCGTACACCGGGAAGATCGGCAGGTAGTACGCGAAGACGTAGAGCAGCAGGAGCCCGACGGCGAAGGTGGGTGCGCTGAGGCCGATGACCCCGAGCGCGGTCCCCGTGCGGTCGATCACGCCGCCCGCGCGCACGGCGCTCTGCACGCCGAGCGGGATGCCGACGACGAGGGCCATCGCGAAGGCCAGCCCGCACAGGGCGAGCGTGAGCCCGAGTCGCGAACCGATCGCGTCGGCGACCGAGGTCTGCAGGCGGATCGACTGCCCGAGGTCGCCGCTCAGCACGCCGCCGAGCCAGCGCAGGTACTGGACGGGCAGCGGGTCGTCGAGGTGGTACTGCTCTCGGATCGCTGCGACGGCCTCGGGCGAGGCCGGGCGCGTGCCGAGCAGCGTCTTGACGAGGTCTCCGGGCGCCAGGTGCAGCATCGAGAACACGACGATCGACAGGATGAACAGGATCGCCGCCGTGCCCAGCACGCGCACCGCGAGCATCCGGCCGAGGGGCCGGAGTCGCGGCGCGCGTGCGATGGGAGCGGACTCGGTCACGGCGCGGTGCGGTAGAGCTGGGTCGGCCACGACGAGATGAAGGCGAACGAGCTGTAGTCGTCGAAGCCGAGGTCGTTCGCGAACGCGGTGGCCGACTGGCCCCACCAGAGCGGCACGTTCACGATGTCCTCCGCCTGCAGCGTCTCGGCCTGCACGAGCAGGTCGACGCGCGCGGCGGGGTCGGACTCCGCTCCAGCCTGTGCGAGCAGCTCGTCGATCTCGGGGTTCGAGTACGCCGAGGGGTTGCCGGCGCCGAGCAGGTAGCTCGGCACCTCGGCCGGGTCGCCGAGGGTCGAGAAGTACCACATCATGCCGACGCCGTAGCTCGACGAGGCGTCGAGGCTCGCGAGCCATTCCTCGATGGGCACCTCGCGGACGTTCAGCGTGATGCCGATCGCCGAGAGGTTCTCCGCGAGCGACTGCGCGGCGGTGCCGAGCTGCGGGCCGGTCGACGGCGTGAGGAGTTCCGCCTCGAAGCCGTCGGGGTGGTCGGAGGCGGCGAGCGCCGCCTTCGCGGCGTCGAGGTCGAAGTCGTACTGGGGGATGCCGGCGAGCACCTCGCGAGCCTCGTCGCCGTCGTACGCCTTGCCGAGCGACTCGGGCGTCATGATCGCGGTCGCGGCCTCGCCGTGGCCGCGCAGCAGCTTGTCGACGACGGCGTCGCGGTCGACCGCGTGCGCGAAGGCCTCGCGCACCTTGGGGTCGTCGAACGGCGCGAGCGAGGTGTTGAAGTAGAGCCCGACGTACGAGAGGTCGTTGACGTACTCGACCCGCATGGTCTGCAGCTGCTCCCACTGCGTCGCCTGCGCGAGCGGCACGTTGAAGGCGACGTCGACGTCGCCGGACTGCGCCGCGAGCAGGCGCGTCGACTCGTCGGGGATGAACTCGACGGTGATGGACTTCACCTTGGGGAGCTCGCCCCACCAGGTGTCGACCCGTTCGAACTGCACGTGCGAGTCGGGCACGAACTCGGTCACCTGGTACGGTCCGGTGCCGAGCAGCAGCGCGTCGGCCGTTCCGACCTTGCCGCCGTGCTCCTCCCAGAATGCCTGCGAGGTGATGAAGGCGGCTCCGCCCGAGCTCATGTTCGCGGCGAAGGCGGCGTCGGGCGCGGTGAGCGTGATCGTCACCTCGTGCTCGTCGGTCTTCTCGATCGTGTCGACGCCGGCGAGGTAGTACGCGAGGCCCGGCGAGGTCGTCTCGTCGCGGGCCTGCTCGAGGCTGAACACGACGTCGTCGGCGGTGACCGGCGTACCGTCCTGGAACTCCGCATCGTCGCGGAGCTCGTAGACGTAGGTGACGTCGTCGGTCTGCTCCCACGACTCGGCGAGCCCCGGCTGCACCCGTCCCTGGGCATCGACCGAGACGAGGCCCTCCTGCGCGATCGACGCGATGTAGTAGTTCAGGATGCCGGCCTCCTGGCCGACGTACAGGTTCGAGAGCGAGCCCGGCAGCGCGACGCTGATGTGCTCGATCTCCTCGCCGGTGTCGGTGCCGGTACTCGATTCGGCTGCGCCGCTCGTGCAGGCGGCCAGCAGCAGCACACCGGCTGCTGCGGCGCCTGCCCGCGCGATGCGGGAACGGGATGATGCGGACATGGGGGAGTCCTCCTCTTGCGATCTCGGGAGTGGTGCGAGGGCGATGGGGCGTGCGAAGCGCGCACGATGTCCGTTCGAGCGGCGCCGGGCTTCGGCGAGCGCCTCGACCTCGTAGCCGCTCGGACGACGTGCGGCGAGCATGCGCAGGCTCGCCGCGACGGCGGGGATCTCGCTCGCCTCGGCGAGCGTGACGGCGACGGTGCGGAGACTGAGCGCCGGGCTCAGGCCGAGTGCCCGCACACCCGGCGGCGGGGCCGACGCGAACGCGCTCTCGGGCAGGAACGTCGCCCCGAAGCCCCCCGCGACGAGTGCGAGCGCGGCATCGGGGCGGCTGACCTCGAGGTCGCCGGGTCCGGTCGCGCGGCCCACGGCCGCAGCCACGACGCCCGAACGCGTTCCCTCGCCGAAGATCCACGGCAGCTGGGTGAGCGCGGATGCCTCGACGCGGGTGCCGTGACCGGGACGCTCGTCGAACGGGAGGGCGGCGATGAGCTCCTCGGCGTAGAGGAACGTCGATCGCAGGCCGTCGCGGCGGAGGCGCTGCCCGCGCTCGCCGGAGGCGCCGGTGATCACGGCGACGTCGACGCGCCCCGATCGCACGAGTTCGAGCGCCTCATCGGCCTCGGCCTCGACGAAGCGCACCTCGACCCCCGGGATGTCGGCGGCGATGCGGGCGAGCGCGGGGGCGATGGTGCCGACGACGGCCTCGGCGGGGGCGGCGATGCGCACGGTGCCCACCCGGTGCCCGAGCGCCCGCGCGAGTTCGGTGGCGGCCGCGGTCAGGCTCGCGTCGATGCGCGGCGCGTGGGCCGCGAGCAGCTGGCCGATCGCGGTGAGGCTCGCCGAGCGGGCGGTGCGGGCGACGAGCGGCGTGCCGAGCCGTGATTCGAGGCGCTGCACGTGCTGGGTGATGGTCGGCTGGCTGAATCCGAGCGAGCGCGCGGCCGCGCTGATCGAGCCGGTCCGGTCGATCGCGACCAGGATCCGCAGCGAATGGACGTCGAGCACCCGCGTCAGGGCGTCGATCTCGATGAGTCCTGCATCCTCCATAGGCAGAGACTATAGATCTCTGGGTTTCGATGGCGTAACAATATGCATACGAACGTCATGCGACGTCGTCGACATCGAGAACGGGAGCCTCATGGACCTGCGCGCAGCGCACGAGGAGTGGATCGAGGAGCGAGAGGCCCGAGTGTGGGGCGAGTGGGGCATCGCGACGCTCGCCGCGACGCACTGGCTCACGGCCGAGCCGGCCGAACTCGACGGACTGCCCGGCCGCTGGCATGCGAGCGGCGGCGACGTGCTCGGCGACGACGGACTGCGCCTCGCCCCCGGGCAGGAGGCGGAGGTCGCTGGCCTCCTTCTGCGAGCCTTCGAGCGCGACGGGGCGTCGGCACTGAGGGTCCTCGATCCCGGCGCGCCGGCCGCCAGGGGGATCTCGTCGATCGAGCGGTTCGCGTTCACGGAGGCGGCGCGGCTGACGGGACGCGTGCGGCCGACGGCGACCACGACCGAGACGATCTCGGTCGACGGCCACGCCGCCGCGTCGGCGTTCGACGCGGTCGTCGACCTCGAATGGGCGGGCGAGGCGTTCTCGCTGACGGTGCAGGAGGACGACGGCTGGTTCTCCGCCGCCTTCGCCGACGCGACGGCCGGGCGCGAGAGCCACCCGTTCCGATTCATCCGCTTCCCCGCGTCGGCCGGCGGAACGGTCGTCGTGGACTTCAATCGCGCCACCCTGCCGCCGTGCGCGTTCTCCGACCACTACGTCTGCGTGATGCCCGCGCCCGGCAATCGCTGGCCCGTGCCGATCCGCGCCGGCGAGCGGACCGTCCGATGAGCACCCGAGTGCCGGCCGCGACGGTGGAACTCGCAGGGAAGCCGGATATCCTGTACGCACTATGAACGACTTCTGGGCGAACGCGATCTGGTCGCTCGCGCCGACCGTGCTCATCGGCCTCATCTTCTGGTTCGTGATGCGCGCGGTCATCCGCGCCGATCGCAACGAGCGCAAGGCGTACGCGCGGATCGAAGCCGAGGAGCGCGCCAAGATCGCCCGCGAGCACCCGGCCGCCTGACGGCATGGGCTCCGGCGTCGAGCAGACGACCCTCGTCATCACGGTGGTCCTGCTCATCGTCGACCTGGTCGTGCGCGTGATCGCGGTCATCGTGGTGCCGCGAAACCGCCGCCCGACGGCGGGCATGGCGTGGCTGCTCGCGATCTTCTTCATCCCGTTCCTCGGGGTGCTGTTCTTCGTGCTCATCGGCAACCCGAAGCTGCCCAAGCATCGTCGTGAGAAGCAGGCGGAGGTCGACCGGTACATCCGCGAGTCGACGCACGGCGTCGAGCGGGTGAGCGACTCGCGTGCCTGGCCGAGCTGGTTCGAAGGGGTCGTGCGGCTCAACCGCAACCTCGGCTCGATGCCGCTCATCGGGCAGAACAGCGCGAGCCTCATCGGCGACTACCAGGGCTCGCTCGACGCGATGACGGCGGCGATCCGGAGCGCGAGGCGGTTCGTGCACGTCGAGTTCTACATCTTCGCGCTCGACGCGACGACGGCGCCGTTCTTCGACGCGCTCGGCGACGCGGTCGCCCGCGGCGTCGACGTCAAGGTCCTGCTCGACCACGTCGCCTCGGCCAGGGTCGCCGGCTACCGCAGGACGTTGAAGCGCCTCGACCGCATGGGCGTGCGCTGGCAGCTCATGCTGCCGGTGCAGCCGTTCAAGGGCAAGTACCAGCGGCCCGACCTGCGCAATCACCGCAAGATCCTGGTCGTCGACGGCGACGTCGGCTTCATGGGATCGCAGAACATCATCGACCGCAGCTACAACAAGCGCAGCAACCGGCGCCGCGGGCTCAAGTGGAAGGAGCTCGTCACCCGGGTCGAGGGCCCCATCGTCGCGGGCCTCGACGCGATCTTCGCGACCGACTGGTACCTCGAGACGGGGGAGGAGCCCGCTCGCGACCTCACCGACGCGCTCGAGCAGCCGGGCGAGGCGCAGGACCTCGACTGCCAGGTCGTGCCGAGCGGCCCCGGCTTCCGCAGCGAGAACAACCTCAAGCTCTTCCTCGCGCTGCTCTACGCGGCGAAGGAGAAGCTCATCATCACGAGCCCGTACTTCGTGCCGGACGAGTCGATGCTCTACGCCATCAGCGGCGCCACGCAGCGGGGCGTGCACGTCGAGCTCTTCGTCTCCGAGATCGGCGACCAGGCGCTCGTGTACCACGCGCAGCGCTCGTACTACGAGGCGCTGCTGCGCGCCGGCGTCAAGATCTACATGTACAAGGCGCCGTACATCCTGCACGCGAAGCACTTCACGATCGACGACGACGTCGCGGTCATCGGGTCGAGCAACATGGACATCCGGTCGTTCGAGCTCAACATGGAGGTGTCGCTGCTCGTGCGGGGCGCCTCGTTCGTGCGCGAGATGCGCGCGGTCGAAGACGGCTATCGGCACGACAGCCGCGAGCTCACGCTCGACGAATGGCTGCAGCAACCGCTGCGTTCGACGGTGCTCGACAACCTCGCCAGGCTGACCTCCGCCCTGCAATAGCCGGCAGCGGTCGGATGCCTCGGAGGGACGCCCACGGCGAGGCATCCACGATCGGGAGGTTCAGGACCGCGGCTTCAGCCTGACCGTCGGCAGGTCGGGTGCCGGCAGCGGGGCTCCCTCGTAGTCGACGTGGCCGAAGCGCCCGTCGGGGTTGTCGCGGCCGATCACCTCGGCCTGCCACTGGCGGCGGTACTCGACGATCTCGTCGTGGTCGCGGCCGATGAAGTTCCACCACATCACGAGCTCCTCGCCGAACGGCACGCCCCCGAGCAGCACGACCCGCACCGGGCCGTGGTCGGCGCGGAGGCGAACCCCCTCGTGCCCGACGGGCAGGTAGCCGAGCTCGCTCCGGTCGAGCACCGCCGAGTGGCCCGCGACGGCGAGCCCGTCGGCGTCGGCGCGCGTCTCGTCGACCTCGTCGTCGGTCGGCGCGATCGTGACGTGCACGGGGCCGACGTCGACGAGCACGCCGTGCTCGAACGCCGGGTCGAGCTCGATCCACGCCTCGCCGCCGGCCGCGATGTCGATCTGGGCGCCGACGATCGGGCTGAACAGCGTCACGCCGGCATCGTCGCCGATCGAGGGGAGGGAGCCGGCGAACACCCGGACGACGGCGTCGTCGACCTCGTGCGCCTCGACCTCGGCGTGCTCGAAGAACGGCGCCGTGTGACGGGAGGCGTCGGGCAGGGCGACCCAGAGCTGCACGCCGTGAAGTCGTGCGGTCGTCGCCGTCGAGACCTCGGAGTGCGAGATGCCGCGGCCGGCGGTCATGAGGTTCACCTGCCCGGGCCGCACGAGCTCTCGGCTGCCGGTTGAGTCGCGGTGCTCGATCTCGCCCTCGAACAGCCAGCTCACGGTCTGCAGCCCGGTGTGCGGGTGCGGGGGCACGACCATGCCGCCGGAGACGGCGACGTCGTCGGGGCCGTAGTGGTCGGCGAAGCACCAGGCGCCGATCGTCGTGCGGCCGCGCTGCGGCAGCGTGCGCCGCACGTTCATGGCCCGCGGGCCGCCGAGCGGCACGTCGCGGGGTTCGAGGACCTGCACGGCCGGGCCCTGCCGCCCCTCGGGCGGGCAGAGCAGTTCGAGCGGATCCTTCTCGAGATTGCTCATGGCGCCAGCCTAATCCGCGCCGACGACGCGGCCGGGCGGGCTGAATCAGCGGCGGTCGACCGGATAGCATTGCCGCATGGCTACCTCCGTGCGTCTTCGTCGTGCCGGCCTCGCTGCCGCGGCCCTGGCTTCCGTGTTCCTGCTCGCGGCGTGCGCGCCGCCGAAGACGCCCGCCGAGAACTACTCGGGTGCCCCCGTGTCCGATCACGAGGGCGAGGCGAGCGGTGAAGAGGGCGGCGACGGCACGGGTGAGCCGCAGGCCGGCTGGGTCGGCGAGGGCGGCCAGCTCTCGGTCACGCTGTGGGGCAGTTCGACGTGCCCGCCGGTGGGCGAGCGCATCAGCGTCGTCGAACCGGCCGCCACGGGCAACCGGGTCGCGATCGAGATGAAGCAGTACCCCGAGAACCAGATGTGCACCATGGACCTCGTGCCGCACACGACCGTCTTCTGGACCCCGATGGACGTGACGACGACGAAGCCGCTCGTCGTCGAGGTGCAGGACACCGAGATCACGGTTCCGATCAAGTAGCCGCGTACTGCACCCCGGTTCGCGGAACCCTCGTACCCCGAATCGGAAATCACCCCTGAACTGGGGTAAGACGTTCGGCATCGAACCCTGAAGTGAGGGGTCCTGCCGCACTAGCGTTGCGATCACGTGCGCCGTTCACCCGGGACGGCAACCCGACACGTGAGGACGTTCTTCGTGCCCAGAAGCAAACTGACGGCTGCTGCCGCCATCGCCGCATTGTTCGGCGCACTCCTGACTCCCGCCTTGCTCGCCGCACCGGCGTCGGCGGCCACGCTCGAACCCGGTGGTCTCCAGACCGGGTTCGAGATCGACGGCAACATGACGCTGGAGGGCTCGGATCCCGGAGACACCGACTGGGACAGCATTCTGGCGCCGCTCCCCGCGGAGGGGACGTCGGACTTCCTCGGGTCGGCCCCGTACACGACCGACCAGGGATTCTCGTCGACCGGTATCGTCTACGCGACGCGCGGATGGGACAACGGCGCCTCCGACATCGCGTGTACCGGCGTCGACCAGACGGGCTCGCCCGGGTCGCAGAAGCAGAACGACAACCCGTGGGCCCCGGCCCCGGCCAACGTCAACGCCAAGGACGACGCCTGCACCGGCGGTGCGGCGTACGAGTTCGTCACCGATGACCAGGGCGACGAGCACGTCGTGCTCTACATGTACTGGACGCGCCTGGACGGCTCGGGCGACATGAGCACCTTCCAGACGTTCGAGGGCCCAGAGGCCGGCCGCTGCGACGACTTCGCGGTGGAGTTCAACTACGACTCGGCGAACAACACGACCACCGCCGGAGCGCTGCGCTGGGTCGCGGCCGACGGCGACTGCACCGACCCCGACGGACCGGGCCTCTGGGTGCCGATCCAGCAGACCCTCGTGTTCGAGGCGGCGGTCGGAGCGCGCATGGAGGGCCCCGGGCCGCTGCCCGGCGAGGCGGGAACGTTCGGCGAGATCGCCGTGGACCTCTCGAGCGTCGGCCTCTTCGACGAGGAGTCGTGCGAGGGCTTCGCGACCGGCATCGGGTTCACGCGCACCGGCAACTCGGCGACCGCCGAGATCATCGACTTCTTCCAGCCGCAGAACCCGCTCGTGATCACGAACTGCGGTGCCCTGAGCGTCACGAAGCTCTCCGACCCGCAGGGCATCACCTCGACCGTCGACTTCGCCTACACGGTGGAGCGCGCGGGCGGGGGCGACATCTACCCCGACCAGACGGCGATCGACGAGACGCTGCGCATCGGCGAGACCGACGTGTGGCCCGACGTCTTCGCGGGCGAGGACTACACGCTCGGCGAGGTCATCCCCGACGGCGTGCCGTGGGAGCTGCTGTCGATGAGCTGCCAGATCGACGACCGCATCATCGAGCTCACCTCACCCGACGACGTGTTCCCGGTCGAAGAGGGCAACGTGACCGCCTGCACGATCGTGAACACGACCTCGTGGGTCACCGTCGAGAAGCAGACGCTGCCCGACGCCTCGGCCCAGACGTTCGACTTCGACGTCGACGGCACTGCCGTGCAGCTGACCGACGGCCAGACGAGCGCGCCGGTCTACTTCGCGCCCGGCAGCGAGGTGCCCGTGACCGAGACCGTGCCCGAGGGCTGGAACCTCACCGACGTCACCTGCTCGCCGGAGGGAACGGATATCGCCGACGGCGAGACCGTGACCACCGTCGCGGGCGAGGGCACCCACTGCGTCTTCACGAACACGCAGAACGGCGAGATCCAGGTGCACAAGGTCGTCGACGGCACCGAGGGCGCCGTCTTCGAGTACACCGGCAGCTGGCTGGAGGACCCGTCGACGTTCACGATCGACGCGACCGACGGATCGGGCGACAGCGAGCTCTACTCGGTCGAGCCCGGCAGCTACGACCTCGCCGAGACCGCGCTCGAGGGCTACGACACGACGAACCTCGTCTGCGTCGACCCCGACCAGGGCACGATCGTCGACCTCGCCGACTTCTCGGCGGTGCTCGATGTCGACCCGGGTGAGCGCGTCGAGTGCACCTACACGAACACGCAGCGCGGCGAGATCCGCGTCGACAAGGAGACCATCCCCGGTGAGTGGGACCAGGACTTCGACTTCTCGCTGACCGGTGAAGGCACCGACGAGCAGTTCACGCTCAACGACGCCACCGACGACGAGGCGAACCCGTGGAGCTCGGGACTCATCGTGCCCGGCGACTACACGGTCGCCGAGACGCTGCCTGACGGCTGGGAGCTCGACTCGATCAGCTGCGGCACGCCCGAGGGCACGTCGACGGCCGTCGTCCTCGAGCCCGGCGCCGTCGTGACCTGCGTGTTCACGAACGAGGCGCTCCCGGGCTCGGTCACCGTGACCAAGAGCGTCGAGGGCGTCGCCGACGGCTTCGAGTGGGCGTTCGACCTCACGATCTCGCCGGTCCCCGGCGAGCAGCCCGGCACCCAGACGGTGAGCGGCGCCGGAAACGGCTCCGACAGCGTCACGTGGACCGATCTCGTGCCCGGCGACGACTACACGGTCTTCGAGACCTCGGTCGACGGCTGGAACATGGGCGCCATCACCTGCACCGGTGCCGAGGGCGCGCTCGAGGACGGCAACGGCGACGCACCCGGCTTCCAGTTCACCGCTGAGATCGACACCGAGATCGAATGCGCGCTGACGAACGAGGCCGTGCCCGGCCAGATCGAGGTCACGAAGTCCGCCGTCGGCGGCGACGGCACCTTCGACTTCGAGCTGACCCCGCTCGACGCCGAGGGCGCGCCTGCCGGCGACCCCGTCGTCGAGAGCGTCACGACCGAGGGCGGCGAGGGCACCGCGGTGTTCGAGGGCGTCCTGCCCGGCGGCCGCTTCTCGCTCGCCGAGGCCGACCCGGGCGAGGGCTGGGTCGCGGGCGACCTCGTGTGCACGGTCGACCCGGTCGGCGAGGCCGGCCCGTCGCCGATCGACGCGAGCGACTTCACGGTGCAGCCGGGCGACCTGATCGCCTGCGACATCGAGAACGTCGCACGCGGCCCGCTCGACATCGCCAAGACCGTCGACGGCCCGGCCGTCGACAACGGCGACGGCACGTGGGATGTCTCGTACACGATCACCGTGACGAGCCTGTCGGCGACGGACGAGTCGTACGACCTCACCGACGAGCTGAAGTTCGGCGACGGCATCACGCCGATCTCGGCCGAGATCACGGGCCCCGAGGGCATCGAGATCAACCCGGACTGGGATGGCATCGACGACATCGCGGTCACGACCGCGGTGCTGCCGGCCGGCGGTGAGCACGTCTACGCCGTCGAGGTGACCGCCGACGTCGCGTCGGATGTGACCTCCGACCAGGCCGACTGCGCGGTCGGCTCGAGCGACGAGGGCAGCGGCACGCTGAACTCGGCGACGATCGAGTTCTGGAACGGTTCGGCGTCGAGCGAGGACTGCGCGCCGGTCACGCCCGAGCAGCCGCCGCTGCCGTCGACGGGCGCGAGCCTGACGGCCGGCTGGGTCGGCCTCGCGGTGATCGCCGCGGGTGGCCTGCTGCTCTTCATGCGCCGCCGCCGTACGGTGAAGGCGTAACGCCGGGCGACCGATCGACGGGCCGTCGGGCAGGATCTGATTTCCTGGCCCGGCGGCCCGTCGTCGTTCAGCGCGGGCGCACGACCAGCAGGTCGCCGACCTCGCACTCGAGCGCTTCGCAGATCGCCTGCAGCGTCGAGAACCGGATGGCTCTGGCGCGATCGTTCTTCAGCACGCTGAGGTTCACGATCGAGACCCCGACGAGCTCGCTGAGCCTCGTCAGCGTCATGCCCCTCGCCTCGAGCAGCTCATCGAGCCGGCAGTGCACGTCGGAGGCCTCGTCGGGTTCGGCGGGGGCCATCAGACGAGGCCCTCGGCGTCGCGCTGCAGCCGCTCGCCGACCTGGAATGCGGCCCCGACGACGGCGAGCACGAGCACCGCGAAGAACGGCACCCAGCTGATCGAGAAGGTGATGCCGTCGTAGGTGTACTCGCTGACGGCCGAGAGGGCCCCGTTCACCGACATGGTCTGGAAGAGCGACCCGAGCACCCATCCGGCCGTGATCGCGGCCGAGCCCCACCAGATGATGCGCGTGTTCGCGCGCGTGAACGCCCGCCCCCTGGCGAGGTTCCAGCAGAGCAGGGCGAGCAGCACGACCCCGGCGGTGACCGCGAGCGCGACGACGATCGGCTCGGCGACGAGGGCGAACTGCGTCGCGGCGGCCGGTTGCGGCACCGTCACGACCGCCTGTTCGACGTCGACCTCGATCGGGGCGCCGTCGGGGCCGATGGGCAGTGTCGCCGCCTCGCCGATGAACGGGACGAGGACGGGGACGTCGCGGCCGGGCACCACTTCGACGAGGCGCGCGACCGCCTGCCACACGGTGGTGACGATCGCCACCGCCGCGATGGCGATGGTCAGGAACATGCCGGCCTGGTCGCTCCGGCTGAGTCGGGTGTCGGCGATGAGGGACATTCGCAGCTCCATATCGAAAATCATTAACATCGAATATCGATAACAATGACCCATCCGCGGTCTCGCGTCAACCACTGCATCGCGATGCGCCCACGGCGAACACCGGCCCACGAGGCATCCCGAGTGTTTACGCTCGATGTAACGACGTCCCCTGCCCAGTGGGGCCGTGAGGAGTAGAGCATGTTCGAGAGATTCACCGACCGAGCCCGTCGTGTCGTCGTCCTGGCCCAAGAAGAGGCCAAGATGCTCAACCACAACTACATCGGCACCGAGCACATCCTGCTCGGGCTCATCCATGAGGGTGAAGGCGTCGCCGCCAAGGCGCTCGAATCGCTCGGCATCTCGCTCGACGCGGTGCGCGAGCAGGTGCAGGACATCATCGGCCAGGGCCAGCAGCAGCCGACGGGGCACATCCCGTTCACGCCGCGCGCCAAGAAGGTGCTCGAGCTCTCGCTCCGCGAGGCGCTGCAGCTGGGCCACAACTACATCGGCACCGAGCACATCCTCCTCGGCCTGATCCGCGAGGGCGAGGGCGTCGCCGCCCAGGTGCTCGTCAAGCTCGGCGCCGACCTCAACCGCGTGCGCCAGCAGGTCATCCAGCTGCTCTCGGGCTACCAGGGCAAGGAACAGGTGCAGGTCGGCGCGAACGAGCAGCAGACCCCGCAGGGCGGCTCGCAGATCCTCGACCAGTTCGGCCGCAACCTCACGCAGGCCGCTCGCGAGTCGAAGCTCGACCCGGTGATCGGCCGTGAGAAGGAGATCGAGCGGGTCATGCAGATCCTCTCGCGCCGCTCCAAGAACAACCCCGTGCTCATCGGCGAGCCCGGCGTCGGCAAGACCGCCGTCGTCGAGGGCCTCGCGCAGGCGATCGTCAAGGGCGAGGTGCCCGAGACGCTGAAGGACAAGCAGCTCTACTCGCTCGACCTCGGCTCGCTCATCGCCGGTTCCCGCTACCGCGGCGACTTCGAAGAGCGCCTGAAGAAGGTCACCAAAGAGATCCGCACTCGCGGCGACATCATCGTCTTCATCGACGAGATCCACACCCTCGTGGGTGCCGGCGCCGCCGAGGGCGCGATCGACGCCGCGTCGATCCTGAAGCCGCTGCTCGCCCGCGGCGAGCTGCAGACGATCGGTGCGACCACGCTCGACGAGTACCGCAAGCACTTCGAGAAGGACGCCGCGCTCGAGCGCCGGTTCCAGCCGATCCAGGTCGCCGAGCCGAGCCTGCCCCACGCGATCAACATCCTCAAGGGCCTGCGCGACCGCTACGAGGCGCACCACAAGGTGTCGATCACCGACGGCGCCATCGTCGCCGCGGCGAACCTCGCCGACCGCTACATCAGCGACCGCTTCCTGCCCGACAAGGCGATCGACCTGATCGACGAGGCCGGCGCGCGCCTGCGCCTGTCGATCCTGTCGTCGCCGCCCGAGCTGCGCGAGTTCGACGAGAAGATCGCCGTGGTCCGCGCCGCGAAGGAGACGGCGATCGAGGAGCAGGACTTCGAGAAGGCCGCGTCGCTGCGCGACGAGGAGAAGAACCTGCTCGGCGAGCGTCTGCGCCTCGAGAAGCAGTGGAAGTCGGGCGACGTCAAGACCACCGCGGTCGTCGACGAGGGCCTGATCGCCGAGGTGCTCGCCCAGGCCACCGGCATCCCCGTCTTCAAGCTCACCGAAGAGGAGTCGAGCCGGCTCGTCTTCATGGAGAAGGCGCTGCACGAGCGCGTCATCGGCCAGGAGGAGGCGATCTCCGCCCTCTCGAAGACGATCCGGCGCACCCGTGCGGGCCTGAAGGACCCGAAGCGCCCCTCGGGCTCGTTCATCTTCGCCGGCCCCACGGGCGTCGGCAAGACCGAGCTCGCGAAGGCGCTCGCCGAGTTCCTCTTCGACGACGAGGCCGCGATGATCTCGCTCGACATGTCGGAGTACGGCGAGAAGCACACCGTCTCGCGGCTCTTCGGCGCCCCTCCCGGGTTCGTCGGCTTCGAAGAGGGCGGCCAGCTCACCGAGAAGGTCCGCCGCAAGCCGTTCAGCGTCGTGCTCTTCGACGAGATCGAGAAGGCGCACCCCGACATCTTCAACTCGCTCCTGCAGATCCTCGAGGAGGGTCGTCTGACCGACGGTCAGGGTCGCGTCGTCGACTTCAAGAACACCGTCATCATCATGACGACGAACCTCGGCACGAAGGACATCTCGGGCGGGCCGGTCGGCTTCCAGCTCGAGGGCGACACCCGCACCGGGTACGACCTCATGCGCGGCAAGGTCAACGAAGAGCTCAAGAAGCACTTCAAGCCCGAGTTCCTCAACCGCGTCGATGAGATCATCGTGTTCCCGCAGCTCTCGAAGCCCGAGCTGCTGCAGATCGTCGACCTCTTCCTCAAGCGCCTCAGCGAGCGCCTGCTCGACCGCGACATGACGATCGAGCTCACGCAGGCGGCGAAGGAGCGGCTCATCGAGGTCGGGTTCGACCCGGCGCTCGGCGCCCGCCCGCTGCGCCGTGCCGTGCAGCGCGAGGTCGAAGACCGGCTGAGCGAGAAGATCCTGCACGGCGAGCTCAACGCGGGCGACCACGTGCACGTCGACTTCCAGAACGGCGAGTTCGTCTTCACGACGTCGCAGCGGGCGCTGCCGGCGAACGTCGGCGTGAACGCGAACGCCGCCCTCGGCACCGGCACGGCCACGCCCGACCTCGCGGCCGCATCGGGCGAGTAGCGCACACGATACGAGGGGGCGGATGCTGCGGCATCCGCCCCCTCGTCGTGTCCGCCCGCCGTCGTCATCGTCACCCACGCGGCAATACGATGGGCGGATGACGACCGAGTTCCACGTGCGCCGTGCGCGCACGAGCGATGTGCCGAAGATCATCGACGTCGTGGAGCCGTTCGTCACCCGACGCATCCTGCTCGGCAAGGAGCGGGTCGACCTCTACGGCGCCATCCAGGAGTTCCGCGTCGCGGAGACGGCCGACGGGCGGATCATCGGGGCCGGGGCGCTGCACGTCATGTGGGAGGACCTCGGCGAGGTGCGCACGCTCGCGGTGGGCGAGGACTGGCTCGGCCGGGGGGTCGGCCACGCACTGCTCGACGCGCTCGAGGCCGACGCCCGCGAGCTCGGCCTCTCACGGCTGTTCTGCCTCACGTTCGAGGTCGAGTTCTTCGGGCGGCACGGCTTCATGGACATGGGCGCCGAGACCGTCGACCCCGAGGTCTACGCCGAGCTCGTGCGCTCGCACGACGAGGGCGTCGCCGAGTTCCTCGACCTCGCCCGCGTCAAGCAGAACACGCTCGGCAACACCCGCATGCTGAAACGGCTCTGAACCGTCCTCCGGGAGCTTGTCGAAACCCGCCGACCGGCTGCGTCGGGGTGGGCGCCGCTCGGTCGTACCCTGTGACCATGTCGACGAACCCTCCGGCCGGACGCCCGTCACCTCAGGTGTACCGGCGCCGTCGGGTCGTCGTGCTGCTGGTGCTGCTCGCGGTCGTCGCCGCGATCGTGCTCATCATCGTGCGGCCGGGCGCGAGCCAGGGCGAAGAGCCCTCGACCGGCGACGGCAAGCCGGCCGCGACGGACGCCACGAAGACGAGCGACCCCGAGTCGACGACGATTCCGACCGAGCCCACCGCGGCCGACGGCGACCCCTGCGCACCCGAGCAGATCGTGGTCGAGCCGATCACCGACAAGTCGTCGTACGAGGCCGGCCAGCAGCCGCAGCTCTCGGTGACGATCGAGAACACCGGCAAGAACGTGTGCGTGCTGAACGCCGGCACGAAGGCCCAGGTCTTCACGATCACGAGCGGCGACGACGTCTACTGGACGTCGACCGACTGCCAGGTCGACGCGATCGACGCCGAGGTGTCGCTGCAGCCGGGCAAGCCGATCTCGTCGAGCTCGCCGATCGCCTGGGACCGCACGCGTTCGAGCAAGGACACCTGCGAGGGGCCCCGTGAGTCGGTCCCGGCCGGCGGCGCCTCGTACTACCTGGCGGTGTCGATCGACGGCTTCGACTCGGCCGAGAAGAAGCAGTTCCTGCTCTACTGACGGTGTCGCTCGAGGTCGCCGCTCCCGCCGGGCCGGCACTGACCCTCGAACTGGGCGTACCCCGAACGGAGCGAACCGGGGGACACTCGGGTGCAGGGATGGTCGAGGGCCTGGCAGGGCGAGATCACCCGGGGGTCGCACTCGTGGTTCGATCCGACGGATACCCGACCGTCGCCCGCGAGTGCGGCCCCGTTCCCGGCCGACTCCCCGGCACGGCGGCCCGGCTACGCTGGAAGGCATGGCAGGCAAGGCGAAGAAGAAGGCGAAGCCGCCGGTCGAGTTCCGCTCGCAGGCGCTCGCCGAGGCGCTCGAACGGCAGGACATGGCGGCCGTCGCCCTCGCACTGCGCAACGGCAACACGGTCGTGCCGCTCATCAAGCCGGGTCCGCGCGACAGGCCGCTCGACGGCGGCGAGGTGTGGACGTACCGCGACCCGAACACCGGTGAGGTCGCGCTGCTGCTCTTCAGCGACGCGGTGAACAAGCCGGCGAACCTGCCGCCCGCGGTCGGCCTGCACAGCCCCGCCTGGCTGCGCGGGTTCCTCAAGCGCCACGAGTCGACGATCACGACGGTGTTCCTCGACATCGCCGGGCCGCATCCCATGCAGGCATCGCCCGCCGAGCTGCTGCGCGCACTCGAGGTCTGACGCGGCTTCTCGAAGTTGCAGGATGAGCGGGTCGGTGGCCCCGTATGCACGGGTGCCCGCCGAATAGTCCTGCAACTCCTTGCGGGGAGCCCCGGCCTCCGGCACGCTGCGTGCGCCTCCGGCACGCTGCGTGCCCCGGAGATCCGAGTGGCTCGAAGTTGCAGGATGAGCGGGCCGGCGGCCCCGTCTGCACGGGTGCCCGCCGAATAGTCCTGCAACTCCGAGCAGGAGCACCCCGCATCCGGGATGGTGCCGACCGACCGACCGCGCGCCGGCCGAGTCGGGTGAGACCCGGCGAACTCCCGGTGCCGACGACGCGTCAGAACGCCGCGTCGAGCTCGCGCTGGCGGGAGTCGGTCGACGCGAGCATCGCCCGGGCGACGGCGGCGCGAACGCTGCCGGCCTCGACGTCGAGGATCGTCGTGTAGCCCAGACGGCGAGCTTCGGCGGTGCGCTGCTTCGCGGCGGTCACCGGCCGCACCTCGCCGGCGAGGCTGATCTCGCCGAAGGCGGCCAGCTCGTGCGGCACCGCGGCGTCGCGCATGGCCGAGGCGATGGCGACGGCGATCGCGAGGTCGGCACCCGGCTCGGCGAGCCGCACGCCGCCGACCGTCGACACGTACACGTCGTGCTCGCCGAGTGCCTTGAGCCCGGCGCGCCGCTCGAGCACCGCGATGATCATCGCCACGCGTGACGGGTCGACGCCGTTGACGACGCGACGCGGCTGCGGGGCCTTCGTCGCGACGACGAGCGCCTGCACCTCGACGGGCAGCGCGCGGCGGCCCTCGAGCGCGACCGTCACGCACGTGCCGCTCACCTCGCGTCGCCCGGTCGAGCGGAACAGCCCCGACGGGTCGGGCACCTCGGCGATGCCCTCGCCCGTCATCTCGAAGCAGCCGACCTCATCGGTGGGACCGAACCGGTTCTTGAGCGCGCGCACGAAGCGCAGCGCCGTCTGCCGGTCGCCTTCGAACTGGCAGACGACGTCGACGAGGTGCTCGAGCAAGCGCGGCCCCGCGATCGAGCCGTCTTTCGTGACATGGCCGACGAGCAGCAGCGGCAGTTGCCGCTCTTTCGCGACCCGGATGAGCGTGGAGGCGACCTCGCGGACCTGGCTCGGCTGCCCCGGCAGGCCGTCGGAGAGCGACGACGAGACGGTCTGCACCGAGTCGACGATGAGGAGCTCGGGCGAGGTCGCATCGATCTGGCCGAGGATCGTCGCCAGGTCGGTCTCGGCGGCGAGGTAGAGCTCGCCGTGCAGCGCACCGGTGCGACCCGCCCGCAGGCGGACCTGGGCCGTCGACTCTTCGGCGGTCACGTAGAGCACCCGGCGGCCGGTGGCCGCGACCCGGGCGGCGACCTCGAGCAACAGGGTCGACTTGCCGACGCCGGGCTCGCCCGAGAGCAGGATGGCCGCCCCTGCGACGATGCCACCGCCGAGCACGCGGTCGAACTCGCCGATGCCGCTCGGCCGGTGCGCCGCGTCGGTGGTCTCGACCTCGACGATGGGCCGGGCCGAGCGCGCCTCGCCGACCTTCACGGCCTGCAGCCCGCGCACGATGCCGGTCTGTTCGGCCGCGTCGACGACGGTGCCCCACTGCTGGCACTCGACGCAGCGGCCGACCCACTTGACGGTGGTCCACCCGCACTCGGTGCAGCGGAAGGAGGAGGTGGGGCGGGCCATGCCCAGAGACTACCCGTGGCCGCCGACACCACCCGTGCGAACGGCCGCCGCAGCGAAGGGCCGACGCAGCAGGCCGACGCAGCAGGCCGCCCGCCGCGGATCGCCGCCGCGGCGGGCCGCGCACCTCCCGATCGGGGGAGTCGCGGCTCGTCGCACGCGGGCGTACCGTCGAGACATGCGAGCCGACGTCGACGTGCTCGTGATCGGTGCGGGCCAGGCGGGCCTCGCGATGAGCCACGAACTCACCGCCGAGGGCGTGGAGCACGTCGTGCTCGACAGCGAGACGGTCGGCAGCACGTGGGCCGATCGGTGGGACTCGTTCCACCTCGTGACCCCGAACCACTTCATCCGGCTGCCGGGCGGCGAGTACCACGGGCCGTACGGCTCGGGCTACCTGTCGCGCGACGAGGTCATCGCGCACCTGCAGCGGTACGCCGCCTCGTTCGGCGCGCCCGTCGAGGAGCATCGCCCGGTGACCGCGCTCCGCCTCGACGGCGACGACGCCTTGGTCGCCGACACCCCGGCCGGAGGCATCCGCGCCCGCCGTGTCGTCGTCGCGACCGGCGCCTACCAGCACGAGCGGCGCCCGGCGTGGGCGCAGGAGCTCGCGCATCGGATGCCCGTGCTCGGCTCGACGGACTACCGGTCGCCCAACGACGTGCCCGACGACCTGCCCGACGGCGTCGTGCTCGTCGTCGGCGGCGGGCAGAGCGCGGCGCAGCTGGCCGACGAGCTCTTCGCCGCCGGCCGGGAGGTCGTGATGGCGGCGGGATCCGCCCCGGCGATCCCGCGGAGGGTCGCCGGCCGCGACGGCATCGACTGGCTCGAGGCGGCCGGCTTCTTCGAGCAGACGCTCGCCGACCAGCCCTCGGTCGCCGTGCGGGTCGCTGCGAATCCGCTCGTGACCGGCAACCACGGCGGTCAGGACCTCAACCTGCGCACGCTCGCCGACGAGGGCGTGCACCTCTGCGGCCGCGTGCTCGGCATCGACGGCGATCGGCTCGTCGTGGCCGACGACCTCGCCGCCTCCGTCGCGAAGGGCGACGAGGCCTATCGCCAGGTCTGGCAGGCGGCCACTGCGATCTCGGCCGCGTGGGGCCTGCCCGGCCCGGAGGAGCTGCCCGCCGATCCGCCTGCTCCCGTGGCGGTCGCGCCGCCACGGCTGGCCAGGGTCGCCGCAGTGATCGTCGCGTGCGGCTACCGACCCGACTACGGCTGGATCGAGCTCGACGGCGTCACCGACGAACACGGGTTCCCGGTGCAGGAGGGCGGGCGCAGCCCTCGCTCGTCCCGGCTGTGGTTCATCGGCGTGCCATGGATGACGACCCGCCGGTCGCCGCTGCTCATGGGCGTCGGTGCGGACGCGACCGCGATCGCCCGCGCGATCGCCGCGGCGTGAGGCGCCCTCGTTTTGGTACTGGGCCCGTCGTCGTCTACTATCGATCCCGGTGACGTGTCCGAGCGGCCGAAGGTGCAACTCTCGAAAAGTTGTGTAGGGTAACCCCCTACCGTGGGTTCAAATCCCACCGTCACCGCCACCGAACCCCGCGATCGCAAGGTCGCGGGGTTCGTCGTTTCAGCGTGAGTCGTGAACGCGGGAGGCGCGGATGCTCGAACCGGTCGAACTCGACGGCGGGGTCGTGATGCGCCTGCTCGCACCCGGCGACGGCCCCGCGCTCGCCGCGGCCTACGAGCGCAATCGTGAGCACCTCGCACCGTGGGAGCCCCTGCGCACCCCCGAGTTCTTCACGACGTCATGGCATGAACGGGATGTCGCGGGCGCGATGCTCCGGCTCGAGGCGGGCGCCCTCATTCCCCTCGTCCTCGCCGCAGGCGACGAGGGCGCAGAGATCGTCGGCCGCGTGAACCTCTCCGACCTCGTGCGCGGCGTCTTCCAGAACGCCCACCTCGGGTACTGGGTCGACGGCCGGTTCACCGGACAGGGCCTTGCGACGACCGCAGTCGGCATCGCGCTGCACCACGCTCGCGCGGCCGGCCTGCACCGGGTGCAGGCCGGCACCCTCGTGCACAACCTCGCCTCGCAGCGGGTGCTCGAGCGCAACGGCTTCGAGCGGTTCGGGCTCGCCCGGCGCTACCTCCGCATCGCGGGCGAGTGGCAGGACCACGTGCTGTTCGAGCGGCTGCTCGAGGACTGAGCAGGCGACGGCCGAGCGCGCTCACCACCCGCTGCGCGTCGGCGTGTGCCCCTCCCGGGCCTCCTCCGGCATCGGCATCTCGAGGCGCAGGCCGAGCAGGCGAACGGGCCGTCCGGGCTCGATGCGGTCGCCGGCGAGCGCCTCGACGCTCGCGAGGGCGACGTCGCGATCGCCGGTCGTCGCGATCCTGCGTTGGTGCGTCGTCGTGATGAACGGGGCGTACCGCACCTTCAGGGTGACGCCGACGACGGGTCGTCCCTCGGCGACGATGTCGGCCCACACCTGCTCGAAGAGCGCGTGCAGGGCCGCGTCGACCTCGGCCGGGTCGGTGAGGTCGCGCTGGTAGGTCGTCTCGCGACTGTGCCCGCGGGCCACCCATGGCGTGTCGTCGACGACGCGGGAGCCCTCCCCGCGCCCGAGCTCGCCGTACCAGGGCCCCATCCGCGGGCCGAACTCGGCGGCGAGCACCTCGGGGTCGGCAGCGGCGAGCTCGGCCACGGTCGTGATGCCGTGCCCGGCGAGCCGACGCGAGATCTTGGCGCCCACGCCCCAGAGGTCCCGCGTGGGGCGCTGCCCCATGACCTCGAGCCAGTTGTCGGCCGTCAGCCGGAACACCCCGCGCGGCTTGCCGAACCCGGTCGCGACCTTCGCCCGCACGAGCGTGTCGCCGATGCCGACGCTGCAGTGCAGGGCCGTGCGGTCGAGCACCGCCTGCTGCAGGCGGCGTGCGTAGGCCTCGGGGTCGTCGAGCTCGACGCCGACGAACGCCTCGTCCCAGCCGAGCACCTGCACGGTCGCGCCCGGCTGCGACCGGAGCGTCGACATCACCTCGTCGGAGGCGGCGAGGTACGCCTCGGCGTCGACCGGCAGGATGACGGCATCCGGAACCTTGCGCGCGGCGATGCGCAGCGGCATCCCCGACCCGACGCCGTACTCGCGCGCCTCGTACGAGGCGGTCGACACCACCGCGCGCTCGGTCGGGTCGCCGCGCCCGCCCACGATCACCGGCCGCCCGGCGAGTTCGGGGCGGCGCAGGACCTCGACCGCTGCGATGAACTGGTCGAGGTCGACGTGCAGCACCCACGGGCGCACGGGCCGGGTCACCCCGCCAGTCTGCCGCCTCGCAGCCGCCGGGTGTTAGCGTTGATCGCGTCCCGCCCACGTCGGAGGGCGGGCACGACCGATGAGGGGAGCGCCGCCGTGATCGAGCTGATCGCCGAGCTCTTCCGCTACCTCCAGGCCTCGCTCGAGCTCGCGCTCGCGTCGAACGCGACGCTCGCGGTGCTGCTCGTGGGCGTCGTCGGCGCCGCCGCGCTCGCGGTGGTCGTGCTCGCGGTCCGGGCGCTGCCCGCGCTCGTCGCGGCGGACGCCTCGGGCGCCGCTCGACGCCTGCGGCAGACCGCCGATCCGGGTGCGCTGCTCTCGCAGAGCGACCCCGACGCCCCAGGACGAGCACGGCCGAGGGCACCGGGCCGCGGCCTCGCGGCCGCGTAGCGCGCGACGATCGAACGCCCGCCGACCGCGGGCGGACCTGCCGACGGCGACCCGCCGACGGTCGGCGACCCCACCGGCGGCGACCCGCCGTGGGCGGACGACCGGACGGATGACTCGTCGACCGGTGGCACGACGTCGCAGCGTCCGCGCGGCCAGACGGAACCCAGTTTCCTCGACCGCGAACGGATCACACCTTGGACCTCTACAGCTTTCCTCCCATCGCCGCGCTCCTCGACGGAGCGCACGACCTCCTCATCGGCCTGGCCGACCTGCTCGAGCCGCTGATCGGCGTCGCGAGCGCGGCGGCGGCGATCGTCCTCGTCACGCTGCTCGTGCGTGCGGCGCTCATCCCCGTCGGCGTCTCGCAGGCGAAGGCCGAGCAGGGCCGGGCCCGGCTCGCGCCGAAGCTCGCCGCCCTGCAGCGCCGGTTCGCGAAGCAGCCCGAGCGACTCCAGCGCGAGATGATGGCGCTCTACCGCGACGAGGGCACGTCGCCCCTCGCGGGCTGCCTGCCCATGCTGGCGCAGGCACCCGTCGTGGGCGTGATCTACGCCCTGTTCGTGCTGCAGGCGATCGCCGGTCACCCGAACGCGCTGCTGCAGCACACGCTGGCGGGCGTGCCCCTCGGCTCGAGCCTCGCGGGGATGCTCACGGTCGGCACGCTCACCCCGTCGGCGCTCGCCGTGTTCGCGATCGTCGTCGTCTCGATCGCTCTCGTCGGCGAGACGACACGGCGGGTGTTCCGCGCACCGGTGTCGACGGCGCCGCCGGCCGGGCGCGTCCCCGGCGAGGCATCCGCGTCACCGCTCGCGAACCCCGCCGCCGTGCGGATGCTCGGCCTCTTGCAGTACGCGACCGCCGTGGTCGCGATGTTCGTTCCGCTCGCGGCCGCGCTCTACCTGCTCGTCACCGTCGCGTGGACGCTCGGGCAGCGCATGGTGCTCCGGCGCGCGTATCCGCTGCCCGAGCCGGCGTGACCGCACCGATACCGTGTCGGCGCCGCGCCGCACAAGCCCTTGCCGCGCGTCGCCCGCGGTGGTTCGGTTGAGGCATCCGAATCGAAGGAGCTGCCATGAGTTTCCTCGCTTTCCTGGTGCTCGGCCTCATCGCCGGCGCCATCGCCAAGCTGATCCTGCCCGGCAAGCAGGGCGGCGGCTGGTTCGTCACGCTGCTGCTCGGCGTAGTCGGCGCCCTGCTGGGAGGCTGGCTGGGCAGCCTCATCCTCAACCGCCCCCTGACGGAGTTCTGGGATCTCGGCACGTGGCTGCTCGCCATCGCCGGGTCGATCGTCGTGCTGCTGATCTGGGGCCTCATCACCCGGGGCAACAGCAAGAGCACCGCCTGACCAGGCGCGGGCCGGTCGCCGACCGGCCCGGTCACCGGGTCGACGAGGTGGATGCCCCCAGCGGCATGCGTCTCGTCGGCCCGGTCGGTCAGCGCGCGTCGGCGAGCTCGACGAAGCGCGCCAGCAGGCGCTGCGGTTCGGTCACGGATGCCTCGGCGAGGCGCCGCGAGACCTCGCGCAGTTCGCTCGCCGGGAAGTAGCCGTGGTGCCGGTACACCTGCGCCCGCGCGATGAAGTCGTCGGTCGTGACCTCGGGGTGGAACTGGGTCGCGTACACGCTCGGGCCCACCCGGTAGATCTGCACCGGGCAGCCCGCCGACGACGCGAGGAGGACCGCGTCGGCCGGCAGGAGCTCGGTCGACTCCTTGTGGCCGACGAGCGCGTCGAAGCGGCCGGGCAGCGTACCGACGAGCGGGTCGGCCACGCCGTCGGCGGTGAGCGCGATCTCGACGGCGGCGGCGTTCTCGCCGTACCGGGTGCCGACGCGTCCGCCGAGCACGCGGGTCAGCACGCCGATGCCGTAGCAGGTGAACATCACGGGGAACCCGATGTCGAGGGCGCGCTCCGCCAGGGCGGCGAGCTCCGCCTCGACCCGCTGCTGGACGGGATGCTTATGATCCTCGGGGGTCGTCACGTTGTACGGGCTGCCGCCGACGACGATGCCCGCGAACGCGTCGAGGCGCACCTCGCCGAGCGGTTCGACGTCGAGGCGGTGGTGCTCGAGCCGGCCGGCATCGAGGCGCATCGCACGGCGCACCGACTCGTACTCGGGCCCGACGGCCTCGACCTCGGGGCGGGCGGAGAGGAAGAGGAACGGCTTCGGCGCGGTCATCGGCCACGCCGCCGATGCCGCTGCTTGGCCCCCTGACCGGTGCGCGGGGCGGCCCGCCCGGACGCGGCCTTGCCGCCCTTCGCTCCGCCGGCCTTTCCGCCCCTGCCGTCGGCGGCGCGCCGCTCGGCGGCCGCGAGCTTGGCCGCCTTCGCCGGCTTCATCGTCGGCGCCTCGTCGCCCCGCGAGCTGCGCACGCCGCGTCCGCGCACGACGCCGACGAACTCCTGGATGTCGTCGTCGTCGCGTTCGACCCGCCAGACGAGGGCGATGCGGGTGGAGGTGCCGTCGGAGAGCGGGATCGCCACGACGTCGCGCCGGTGGTGGAGCCTCGCGATCGAGTGCGGCACGATCGCATAGCCGGTACCGGCGGCGACGAGTTCGAGGGTCATGGCGGGGTCGGTCTGCACCGGGGCGACCGGCTCGCCGCCGAGGTCGGCGAGCGAGAGCTCGGCCTCCTCGGCGAAGGCGTGGTCCTTCGGGAGCACCACGACCGCGAGCTCCTCCCAGAGCGGGATGAGGTGCAAGCCGTCGGCGTCGACCGGCAGCCGGACGAATGCGAGGTCGACCTCGCCCGAGCGCAGCCGGTCGAGCTGCACGGACTCGTCGACCCTGGCGGCCTCGAGGGGCAGGTCGGCACGTCGCTCGCCCCAGGCTCGCAGCCACTTCGACGGGGAGACGCCCGCGACGTAGTCGAGTCGCAACGCCATGTCGCCCCCTGTTCGCGGTCGTGCCGGCACGCGTCGTCCCGCGTGCCGGTGCCTCTCAGGCTACCGTCGGCTACGGTTGCAGGGTGAGCGAGAACGAGTCGCCGGCCGCCGAGCCGCGCGAGAAGCAGCCCCGGGCCAAGAAGTCGCAGACCATGAAGGCCGAGACCGCGGCGAAGAAGCTCGGCATCCTGCTCTCCGCCGCGCCCGAGGAGTTCCGCGACCACGCGATCACCCGCGACGAGGTCGACGCGTTGCAGGCCGACCCGCCCGAGTGGCTCGCGACGCTGCGCCGAGAGGGACCGCACCCGCGTCAGGTCGTCGCCGCGAAGCTCGGCGTCTCGAACTCCGGCCTCGCACGCGCGGGCGTCAGCGACGCGCTCACGACGGCCGAGATCAAGGCCCTCCTCGCGGCACCGCCGCAATGGCTCGTCGAGGAGCGCGCGACCCAGGCCGCCGTGCGCGCCGAGAAGCAGCGCGTCGCCGAGCGCGACCGCGAGCGGGCGGCGCGTTCGGCGGAGTAGTTCACGCGGCGTAGCGGTCGCGCAGGAAGCCGGTGAGGTCCGCGAGCTCCGCCTCGGAGACGGAGTGACCGAGGCCCTCGTAGATGCGCGCGTCGACGGTCGCGTGCCCGGGCAGCCAGTCCTGCGTCCGGGCGACGGACGCCGCGGGGATGACCTCGTCGAGGGTGCCGCGACCCCAGAAGACCGGCGGCCGCACCGTCGCGAGCCGGGCGTCGCCGTCGCGCTCGCCGGGCATCGCGAAGCCGGCCAGGATGGCCGCGAACTCGAAGCGCTCGGGTGCGAGGCGCAGGAGCTCGAGGCACAGCGCGCCACCCTGCGAGAAGCCGACGAGACCGACCGGCGTGCCGGGCGCGGCGCGATCGACCCACGCGAGCACCGCTTCGGCGGCTGCCTGCGACTCGGCCTGCTTCGCGGGGGAGTCGTCGTCGATGCGGCCGCGCTCGTCGAAGACCTCGAACCATGCGTAGCCGTACCCTGCGTCGAGCGGCGCGCGCAGCGAGGCGATGACCGGCTGCAGCGGCAGGTAGGGCGCGAGGCCGAACAGGTCGCCCTCGTTCGAGTTGTAGCCATGGAGCAGCACCAGCAGCGGCCGATCGGCGCGGTCCTCGCCGGCGGCCGACCAGAGCACGGCCTCGTCGTCGATGATCATCGCCCCTCCTCCGGGGAATCGGTCGCGTCGGCGTCGCCCGGCGTCACGTCCGCGACCGCCTGCACCGCCTGGTCGGCCTCGGAGACGATCGCGGCGAGGGCGCGTTCGGCCTCGTCGGGCCGGCCCTCGGTGATGGCGAACGCGACCTCCTGGTGGAGCCGGAGCGCCGTCGGGTTCGCCTCGTGCGGCATCAGCGCGTGCTGCGTGCGCCCGCGCAGCACCTCGCCCACGACCGGACCGAGGGCGGCGAGGAACGGGTTGCCCGAGGCATCCAGCACCGCGGCGTGGAACGCGACGTCGTGCTCGAGGTAGGGCGCCTCGTCGGCCTCGCGCGCCCGCTCGGTCATGCCCGTGACGGCGGCGATGAGCGCGGTGCGCTGCGCGGGCGCGGCGTGCTCGGCGGCGAGTCGCGCCGCGAGCGGTTCGACCGCGCTGCGCAGCTGGCTGAGCGCATGCAGGGTCTCGATCCGGTCGGGGCCCGCGAGCCGCCACCTGATGAGCCGGGTGGAGTACGGGTTCCAGCGCTCGGGCGGCAGGATCTCGACGCCGGCGCGCCGGCGCACCTCCACGAGGCCCATCGACTCGAGCACGCGCACCACCTCGCGCAGCGCCGAGCGGGAGGCGCCGAAGCGCTCGGCGATGTCGGTCGTCAGGATGCGCGCGCCGGGGGCGAGCCGGCCGGAGACGATGTCCGCGCCCAGCGACTCGATCACCCGCTCGTGCAGGGCGGACGAACCGTTCGGCGAAGCATCCATCCACTGATTATCGCCGAGGCGTCGCTCGAGTGAAATGCCCGGCGTTATGAGGCGTGCCTTGAAATATGCCCTACATATATGTAGAGTCACCTCACCCAGTCCGCCAGACCGAGGAAGTTCAGGCCAATGTCCACCGTGCTCTCCACCGCTGCAGCGCTCGTCTCCGCCGCCGATCCCGTCGTCCCGACCACCACGGCGCCCGAATGGCAGCTCATCACCGCCGCACTCGTCGGCATCGCCGTCATCGTCGTGCTCATCACCTGGGTGAAGCTGCATCCCTTCATCTCGCTCATGATCGGCGCCATCGTGACCGGCCTCGTGGCCGGCATGACCGCGGTGCAGACGATCCTGAGCTTCACCAACGGCTTCGGCGCGACCATGGGCGGGGTGGGCGTGCTGATCGCGCTCGGCGCGATCTTCGGCAAGCTGCTCGCCGACTCCGGCGGCGCCGACCGCATCGTCGACACCCTCATCGCGCGCTCGAGCGTGCAGGCGCTGCCCTGGGTCATGGGCGGCGTCGGCGCCCTCATCGGCCTCCCGATGTTCTTCGAGGTCGGCCTCGTGCTGCTCGTGCCCGTCATCATCCTCGTCGCGCGCCGTTCGGGGCTGCCGCTCATGCGCATCGCGATCCCCACGCTCGCGGGCCTCTCGGCGATGCACGGCCTCGTGCCGCCGCACCCCGGGCCCCTCGCCGCGATCGACCTCGTCGGCGCCGACCTCGGCCAGACCCTCCTCTTCGGCGTGATCGTCGCGATCCCGGCCGTCATCATCGCCGGCCCGCTGTTCTCGAAGCTCGCCGCCCGCTGGGTGAAGGTCCCGGTGCCCGACCTCTTCGTCACCGCGGAGGACCGCGGCGAGGACGTGTCGTCGAAGCCGCGCCCCTCGTTCGGGGCTGCACTCTTCTGCATCCTGCTGCCGGTCGTGCTCATGCTCGCCTCGTCGCTCGCGAACATCGTCGCTCCGACCTCGGGCGACGCGTGGAAGCTCGTCGTCGACTTCCTCGGCAAGCCGGTCATCGCGCTGCTCCTCGCCGTGCTCGTCGGCATGGTCGTGCTCGGCCGCGGCGGCCGCATGGGGCGCGACGAGATCGCCGCCTCGGTCGGCTCGTCGCTGCCTCCGATCGCGGGCATCCTCCTCATCGTCGGCGCCGGCGGCGGCTTCAAGCAGGTGCTCGTCGACTCGACGATCGGGCAGGTCATCGCCGACGCGATCTCGGGCATCGGCGGCTCCCTCGCCGTCGTGCTCGCCCTCGCCTGGCTCGTCGCCGTGCTCATCCGCGTCGCCACCGGCTCGGCGACCGTCGCCACGATCACGGCCGCCGGCATCCTGCAGCCGCTCGTCGCCGACCTCGACCTCTCGGCCGGTGCGACGTCGCTGCTCGTGCTCGCGATCGGATCGGGCTCGGTCTTCCTCTCGCACGTGAACGACGCCGGGTTCTGGCTCATCAAGGAGTACTTCGGCCTCACGATCGGCCAGACCCTGAAGTCGTGGACCGTGCTCGAGTGCCTCATCTCCCTCGTCGGCCTCGCGGGCGTGCTCGCGCTGAGCCCGTTCGTCGCGTGAGCGGGGGAGGACGATCATGAACGACGCGCGCGAGGCCGCCCCCGAGGCATCCCCGATCGAGGTCGAGCACCCGCCAGTGCTCGTCGTCATGGGAGTGTCGGGCAGCGGCAAGACGACCTTCGCCGAGCTCATCGCCGAGCGCCTCGGCTGGGATCTCCAGGAGGGCGACGCCCTGCACCCCGAGGCCAACGTCGCCAAGATGGCGAGCGGCACCCCCCTCACCGACGACGACCGGTGGCCCTGGCTCGATCGCATCGCAGCCTGGATCGACGGGCACCTGGCCGCCGGCGAGCCCGCCGTGATCACGTGCTCGGCGCTCAAGCGGGCCTACCGCGACCGGCTGGCGCGGCCGAACGTCGTCTTCGTGCACCTCGAGGGCGCCCGGGAGCTCATCGCGGGAAGGCTCGAGCATCGCACCGGCCACTACATGCCGGCGTCGCTGCTCGGCTCGCAGTTCGAGACGCTCGAACCGCTGGGGCCGGGCGAGCGCGGCATCGTCGTCGACGCGCAGGGCTCCCCAGAAGATGAGGTCGCCCAGACGCTCGCGCGCCTCGGGCTCGGGCGCGACGCGGGCTGAGGCATTCGCGCCGACCGTGCCGGAATCCCCGACGGCTGCGCACATCGTGGGGCAGAATCGGAGGCATGAGCGTGCGCACCCCCGATCCCGACTGGAATCCCGACGACGAACCCGCCGTCCGGCCGCCGGCGAATCCGGGTTGGCTGAGCGATCTCGAGCTCGCCGAGGTGCGCGGCCGGCTGCCCCTGCTCTACGTCGAGGCCGTGCCGGTGCGGGTCGACGGGCTCGGCCAGGTCGGCGAGGTCGGCATGCTCCTGCGGGCGAACGCGCTCGGCGAGATGACGCGCACGCTCGTCTCGGGGCGGGTCATGTACGGCGAGACGATCCGCGACGCGCTCTTCCGCCACCTCGAGAAGGACCTCGGACCGATGGCCTTTCCGCTGCTGCCGGCGAGCCCGGTGCCCGCGGCCGTGGCCGAGTACTTCCCGCTGCCCGGCATCTCGCCGTTCACCGACGAGCGCCAGCACGCGGTCTCGCTCGTGTACGTCGTGCCGGTCACGGGCACGTGCGAGCCACGGCAGGATGCGCTCGAGGTGACCTGGATGACGCCGCAGGAGGCCGTCGCGAAGCCGGTCGCCGACGAGATGGAGGGCGGACGCGGAGTGCTCGTCGCGCAGGCGCTCGCCTCGGTCGGCGCCCTGCACTAGGCGGCAACGGGTGCGGCCGGCGCCGGATCAGGCTCCGGACGGCAGCGCGAGCACGGTGTCGAGGAACAGCCGGGCCACGCGGTCGGCATCGACGTCGAGGGCGACCTCGACCACGGGCCATGGGTCGACGAGTCCGTGCACCACGTCCTCTCCGGCGAACTCGCGCCGGTCGACGAGGGTCTGACCGCGGCCGAGGCCGGCGAGCTCGACCCGGACGGGCCGGCGCTCGGTGCGCAGCGCGGCCGGTTCGACGATCGAGCACACCGCGCCGGCGTCGCCGATGAGGCCCGTGTACTCGGCGTGCTCGTCCTCGCTCAAGGCGATGCGCGAGCCGAGCAGCTCGCCGACGATGCGGCCGACTGAGTGGTCGCCGCGCTCGAGCGCATGCGCCCGGTCGGCGGCGACCGAGACGCGGTTGAACACGTCGAGCCCGTACATGTAGACGGGCACCCCTGCATCGAACACGATCGCGGCGGCCTCGGGGTCGTGCCAGACGTTGAACTCCGCGACCGCCGTGGCGTTGCCGACGCTCGCCGACCCGCCCATGACGACGATGCGCTCGATGCGCCCGGCGACCTCGGGGTGGGTGCGCAGCAGAAGCGCGAGGTTCGTCTGCGGCGCCAGGGCGACGAGCGTCACCGGCTCGGCGCGGTCCATGATCAGGCGGCGGAGCAGCTCGACCGCGTGCTCGGGGCGCGCCGTGCGGCGGGTCGCCGGGAGGACGAGGCCCCCGAGTCCGTCGGCGCCGTGCACGTGCGAGGCCGAGCGCGCCGGTGCGATGAGCGGCCGGTGGGCTCCTGCGGCGACCGGGATGTCTCCCGCTGCCGCGGCATCGAGCACGCGCAGCGTGTTGTCGACGACCTGCTCGAGCGACGCGTTGCCGGCGACGCACGTGATGCCGAGCACGTCGAGATCGGGGTGGGCGACGGCGAACAGGATCGCGAGGGCGTCGTCGACACCGGTGTCGACGTCGAGGATGACGGGAGTGGGCATGATGTCTCGATACGCTCCGACGTCGCTACTCGACCACGAGCGGGTGCATGCTCGACCGGCCGCTCAGCGGACCAGCCGCACCTCGTGGATCTCCTCGCCGAGGAACGGCACGTGCTGGTCGGCACCGTCGGCGGTGAAGCCGTTGCGTTCGTAGAAGCGGTGCGCACGCGGGTTGTCGGAGGCGACCCAGAGGTAGACGGCGTCGTCGCCGACGGCCGCATCGAAGAGCTTCTTGCCGATGCCCGTGCCGTGATACGCGTCGAGCACGTAGATGAAGTAGAGCTCGCGCTCGCGGGGCGGGTTCTCGTCGCGAGCGGGGCCCGACCCGACGAACCCGACGATCTCGCCGTCGACGAGCGCGGCGAACTGCGCGTACTCCTCGCCGCGCGCGGCCATGTGGGTCCAGAGGTCGGCCATGCGCCGGGGCGAGAGCTTCTCGAACGCGGCGGCGCTGATCAGGTGGTCGTACGTCTCGTGCCAGCACGTCGCGTGGACACGGCCGAGCGCCTCGACATCGGAATCGCGGATGGGGCGGACGACGACTTCGGCAACGACTTCGGTGCTCATGCCCCGAGACTAAGCCAGGCCGGGCCAGCCGCGAAATCGAGGGCCGGCCGGCCGATCGGGAACCTTTGCGCGGCATCCGGACATATCAGTGCATGGCACTCTCGCAGCATGCGGTGCGACCCGCGAATGCTCGAACCGTCGTGCGCCCGGTTAGGCTTGGCCGGGCATGGAGCAGGATCGGCGTAGCGACTCGGCGCTCTGGCTCGAAGCGACTTCGGGCACGGAGGCGGCGTTCGGCGTGGTCTACGACCGGTACCGGGCGCGCATCTTCCGCCGCGCTTACGCGCAGGTGCTCAACACCGCCGACGCCGAGGACATCGTGGCGATGGTCTTCCTCGAGGCGTGGCGCCGTCGCCGGAGCGTGCGCTTCGTCGACGGTTCGCTCCTGCCGTGGTTGCTCATCGTGACCACGAACGTCTCGCTCAACATGCGTCGATCGGCCCGCCGGTACGACCGGCTGCTCGCGGCGGTGCCCCGCGGCCCCCACGCCGTCGACCCGAGCCGTGAGGTCGAGGAGCGCATCGACGGCGAACGGATCTCGGGACGGCTGCGCTCGGCCCTGGAACGGCTCACCCTTCCCGAGCGGCGGGTCGTCGACCTCTGCCTCGTCGAGGGGTACCCGCTCTCCGACGCGGCCGCCGCGCTCGACGTGCCGATCGGGTCGGTGAAGTCGCGGCTCTCGCGCGCCCGCAAGAAGCTGAAAGAGGCGCTCGGCGAGTCGCCGTGGCCGGAGTCGGGCGTCGCCGGGCCGCCCGAGACGCCCCGCAGCGCGACCGCGTCGGCCGGCGACATGGAGGTGCTCGGATGACCGGACCCGAGATGCGACCCGAGCGCGACGCGGCGATCCGCGCGATGCTCCTCGAGCACGTGCGCGCGGAGCCGGCCGCGCAGGCGCGCCGCCGCCGCAACCGCATCATCGGCTGGGGCGGCCTCGGCGCGCTCGTCGTGGGCGTGGCGGCGACGGCCGGGGCTGTGCTGCTCAGTCCCGAACCGGTGACCGAACCGGGGTACGTGCACTGCATGAGCGCGGCGGAGCGCAACCCCGACGGCACCTACCCGGGCTCGGGCGCGGCCGTCGCGGACGGCGCGAACGGCCTGCCCACCGATCCCATCGAACTGTGCACGCTGATGTGGGAGCAGGGGCTCTTCGAGGACGACTACGACCCGATGGCCGTGAGCCCGTCGCCCGGTCGCGTGCCCGAGCACCTGCAGCTGTGCGTCATGGACGACGGCGCCGCCGCCGTCGTCCCCTCGTCGAACCCCTCGATCTGCGCCGCGCTCGGGCTCGCCGCCCCGGTCGACTGACCGGCGTCAGCCCAGTGAACCGGTCGGGCGGAAGACGAGCGACTTCACGCGGTCGTTGAGCGAGCCGAGCGTCGCGCAGTACGGCGTGCAGTTGGCGCGGGTGCCGCTGTAGCTCGTGGCGGCGTAGGCGGTCGCCCAGCACCCGTTGAGCCCGGTCAGCGAGCTGATCGAGGTGTTCCACCCCGACGAGAGCGACGGGAACCCGAACGTCACGCCGGCGCAGCCGTTCGATCCCCAGAAGGTGAGGCTCGACCCGCCCTTGCTGGCGTCCTTGTAGACCCGGCCGACGGCCACCGATGCGGCGGCGGCCGCCGTGAGCCGGCTGCCGTCGTCGGTGGTCTGCTCGGCGAGGTAGCGGTCGACCTCATCCAGCGACGAGAAGCAGACCGGCTCGGGGGCTTCGGCGCCGGCGCGGTCGGCGGCCGCGACCGCGTCGAGCCCGATCGCGCAGTGCTCCTCGATCGCGGCGGGCTCCTTGGCTGCGGGGGGCGCCGGGTCGATCAGCGTCTCTGCGCCGGCCGGGACGACGGGGATGAGCGCGGTGGCGAACGCCAGCGCGAGGCCCGCGGCGGTGCGGGCGGCGACTCGGAATTGCATGCGGATGCTCCGTTTCCTTCGGGTGGAAAGGCGGCGGGTGGGCGGCCCGCCATACAGGTATGTCCGGACGGCGGGAAAAAGTTCCCCGAATCGGGAACCTTTCGTCCGCATCCGGACATATCAGTGATGAGGGCAGGAGGAACGATGCGTCGCACGAAGAACATGACCACCGCGTTGGTGGCGCTCGCGGTGGCCGGAGCCGCGGCCGTCGGTGTCGCGTTGATCGTCGGCAGCGAGATCGGCCGGACGGTGCTCGGCGTGTGAACTTCGAAGCTGGACCGCTCCTTGGGGGGACGCGGTCCGATCCCGTCGGGGGACGGGACGGCGGGTCGGTGGTCGGGGGACGCCGACCCGCACGGCCGAGGCCCGTGGAGCGGTGACTCCACGGGCCTCGGTTCGTCTTTTGCGCGGTGCGTGGGGTGCGCCCGCGGCTCAGCCCTGCGCGCGGCGGTTCGTGCGCGCGTTGCGATCGGGCGTGACGAGGCTGCCGACGCGGAGCGGCTGCTTGGCGCCCCGGCCGGATGCCTGACGCTGCGCGCCCGTCGTCTGGGCGCCGCGGCTGTGGCCGGAACCCTGCTTCGGAGCGTGCGCCTTCGCCTCGGCCGGACGACCCGAACGGTCGCGGCGGGGCTTGCCCGCGGCATCCCCGTGCTTGGCCGCGTCGCCGCGGCGGCCGGCACCCTCGCCCTGGCGACCGCCCTGCCCGCGGGCGTCGCGCGCTGCGCGCTTGCGCTGGGCGTTGGCACCCTGCGAGCGACCGCCGCCGCCCTGCTGCGGCGCAGCCGTGCGGGGCGCGGGCTTCACGTACGGGGCGACGTCGCCGACGAGCTTCACGACCTCGGGCGAGGTGGGGGTCGCAGGCGCCGGGGTCACCGTGATGGCCGCCTTGCGCAGCAGCTGCTTGAGGTCGTGCAGCTGGCTCGGCATCGCGATCGTCACGACGTCGCCCTCGCTGCCGGCGCGGGCCGTGCGGCCCGAGCGGTGCAGGTACGCCTTGTGCTCCATGGGCGGGTCGACGTGGACGACGAGCTCGATGTCGTCGACGTGCACGCCGCGGGCCGCGACGTCGGTCGCGACCATGACCTTCGCCGAGCCGTCGGAGAAGGCCGCGAGGTTGCGGTCGCGCTGCGGCTGCGACAGGTTGCCGTGCAGGTCGACCGCGGGGATGCCCTGCTCGGTGAGCTTCTTCGCGAGCTTCTTGGCGTGGTGCTTCGTGCGCATGAAGAGGATGCGGCGGCCCATGCCGCTCGCGAGGGTCTTCACGAGCTCGAACTTCGTGTCGGCGTCGTCGGTGAGGAACACGTGATGGGTCATCGCGGCGACGGGCGAGTTCGCCTCGTCGACGGAGTGCAGGACCTCGTTCTGGAGGTAGCGCTTCACGAGCTTGTCGACCCCGTTGTCGAGGGTCGCCGAGAACAGCAGGCGCTGGCCGCCGCGCGGCGTCTTGTCGAGGATGCGGGTGACGACCGGGAGGAAGCCGAGGTCGGCCATGTGGTCGGCCTCGTCGAGCACGGTGATCTCGACGGCGTCGAGGTGCACGTAGCCCTGCTGCATGAGGTCCTCGAGGCGGCCGGGAGCGGCCACGACGATGTCGACGCCCGCGCGGAGCGCCTCGACCTGGCGCTTCTGGTTGATGCCGCCGAAGATCGTCGTCACCTTGAGGTCGTACGCCTCGGCGAACGGCTCGATGGTGCGGGCGATCTGGGTGACGAGCTCACGGGTCGGGGCGAGCACGAGGCCGAGCGGGCGGCCGGCGCGGCGGCCGCCGCCGGCCAGCGTCGTGCCGAGCCGGGCGACGAGCGGGAGCGCGAAGGCGATGGTCTTGCCCGAGCCGGTCTTGCCGCGGCCGAGCACGTCGCGGCCCGCGAGGCTGTCGGGCAGCGAGTCGGCCTGGATCGGGGTGGGGACGGTCTTTCCGTCGGCGGCGAGGGCCGCGACGAGCGGCGCGGGGACGCCGAGGCTTGCGAAGGTGATGTCGGTCACTGGTGCCTTTCGGGGGCATGGCACGGCCGGGCGCATCGCATCCGTCGTTCGACTCGGGGTGCGGTGCTGTGTGGGCCCGGCGGTGGGGAGGTGGCGAAGGCGCCGGTCGGCGCATCCGTTCGCCGTATGAGAGTCATCGGGCGGCTCGAGTTCGAACCCGGCCCGGAAGCGTTTCTACGACGCAGGCGGCGCGATCGTCGCGCGCACCGTGGGCCAGCATAGCGGATGCCTCGTGGCGGATGCTGTGAGGTCGTCGCCGTTCACCGCGGCATCCGCTCGCCCACCGGCACCTCGGCCCTGAGCACGTTGCCCTCCGGCGCGAGCGGGCACGACCACGACGGGTCGTACGCGCACGACGGGTTGTACGCGAAGTTGAAGTCGACGACGAGCGAGTCGCCGTCGGCGCCCGGCCCCAGGTCGGCGCCCTTCACGGTGTCGATCAGGTACCGGCCGCCGCCGAAGGTGCCGCCGGCGGTGCCCGCGAGCGCGTCCTTGACGGGCAGGAAGAGGCCGCCGCCGTACCCGGCGAGCCGCCAGACGTCGAGCGAGCCGAGGTACGGCAGCCGCACCGAGCCGACGAGGGTGAACGGGATCGGGCCGTCGGGTCCGCCGTCGACCGTCAGCCGCACGGGCTCCTCGGGCCGGCGCACCTCGAGCTCGAAGCGCCAGTCGGGGTCGTAGCGGGCGATGTCGAGGCCGGTGAACCGCGCCCGGTCGTCGGGCAGCAGCGGCGATCGAGGATGTCCCGCGAAGAGCTCGTCGCGCCCCGATCTCCACAGTTCGTGGCCCGCCGCGGGATCGTGCACGCTCAGGTGCCGGACCCCGGCGTACAGTCCGAACACGCGCCGGCGCCAGTCGGCCAGCTGCAGCGCGCCGATGGAGTCGGTCATGCCCGAACCCCCGATGCGGCCGCGTCGCCGCCGGCGGGCTCGCCGGAGGCCGCGTCGGCGGTCCCGGGCGGGTCGAACGACCAGCCGGGCGCGAGCCGGCGCAGCCGGTGCCCGCGCCACTGCCAGAACGCCCACGTCGGATACCACGCGACCGGATCCCAGGCGCCTGCGCTCGCGAGCAGGCGATCGCGATAGAGGGTGCGGCCGTCGGGCAGTGCCGAGATCGCCATCCGGTGGTCCCAGCGGCCGAAGCGTGCGAGCGGTCCGGTGAGCGCGCCCCCGCTGTCGCGCAGCATCCTGACCCCGGTCGGCAGGCCGCCGGGGAAGCTGATCTCCACGAGTTCTTCGCCCGCTGGGAAGCGGCGGAACGCGAGTGCTCGCACATGATGCCCGCCCTCGGGCCAGACCGTCGGCAGCCCGCCCGGCTCGAGCGAGGCGAGGTCGAGCCAGGGTGCGACGACCTCGCGCAGCACCGCCGGGCTGCGCAGCGCTCGCCACGCCGCGTCGGGCGTGCAGTCGAGCGTGAGTTTGAGGAGCACCCGCATGAGCCGAGCGTAGGTCGGCCGGGTGCCGGTGCCAAGTGCCTCGTCGTGGTGGCGGGCGTCGAGGTCGCGGGAATCGCCGTCAGGTCGCTCATCTAGACTCCGGGCATGCCCACGTGGTTGCCCTCGCTCGTCGTGTTCGGCGCCGCGGCCGTGCTGGCCGTCGTCGCGGTCGTCGCCCTGCGCCGGGCCGCCTCGCGACGCGCCCGTCGCGACGTCGCGGCGGCCGATGAGGCCGAGGTGCGGGCGAAGCAGCTGATCGTGCGGGTCGACGACGCGGTCCGTGACGCCGACCGCGAGATCGCCTACGCCGAGGCGCAGTTCGGAGCCGCGACCGCCCGGGACACGAGGGTCGCGGTCGAGCGCGCCAGGGCGCGACTGCGCGAGGCGTTCCTGCTGCAGCAGCGGCTCGACGACGCCGAACCCGATTCCGCGGTCGACCGCCGTGGCTGGGCCGCCCGCATCGACGACCTCTGCCGATCGGCGCTCGTCGAGCTCGCCGAGGCCGACGGTGCGCTCGCCGTGCGCCGCCGGCGCGAGCGGGGCGCCGGGGCCGAGCTGCCCGCGCTGCGCGACGAGGAGGCCGAGCTGCGTCGCCGCGTCGACGCGTCGGACGGCGTGCTCGCGCGCCTGGCCTCGCGGTACGACGGATCGGCGCTCGGCACCGCTCGCACCGCCGCCGAACGCGCTCGGGCGGCCCACGCCGAAGCGGAGTCGGCGCTCGCCGAGGCCGGTCGCCTCGTCGAGCGCGGTCAGCCCGCTGCCGAGCTGCTCGCCGGGGCTGCCGACGCACTGGATCGGGCCCGTCGCGACCTCGGCGAGCTCGAGGGCGCCGAGGCGGCCCTCGCCGCGGCCGGTGGCGACGCCGAGCGGGCCGCCGTCGAGCTCGATCACGACCTCGCCGCCGCCCGCAGCGAACGGGACGCGCTCGACGACGCGGACGCGGCGACGCGACTGGGCGACGCGATCGGCGACGGTGCTGCGGCGCTCGTCGCCCGCGCGGCGTTCGCCCGCGACCCGATGCTCGACCGCGATCGCCTGCGCGCTGCGCGCGACCGGCTCGAGTCCGCCCGTGCGGCCGCCCGTACCGCCCAGGCACGCCTCGACGGGGCGCGCGGTGCGCTCGACGGTGCGATCTCGATCGCCGAGGGCCAGGTCGCGGTCGCGCGCGCCGCGATCGAACGCGGAGGCGGCGCGGTCGGCGCGGCCGCGCGCACCCGGCTCGCAGAGGCCGAGCGGCAACTGCGGAACGCCCGGCAGGAAGCCGACCCGGTCGTCGCCCTCGACGCCGCCCGACGCGCCACCGCACGCGCCACCGACGCCGAGGACCTCGCCAGGTACGACGGCCTCGGCCGGTAGCCTGTCGCGATGACCGATTCGACGTCGCCCTTCGGGCAGGCCAAGTACCAGGTCCGGTTCGACTGGGGCCTCGCGGGCGCCGACCGCATCCTGCCCGGCGCGCACGCGGTCGTCGTCGTCGACGCGCTCTCGTTCACGACCAGCGTGGTCGTCGCGGCCGAGCACGGGGTCGCCGTCGCGCCGTGGCCGGCGGGAACCGAGGCGCGTGCAGGTGCCGACGCGTTCGCGGCCGAGCGCGGCGGCCTCGTCGCCGGCCGGCGCGGCGCACCCGGCCCGACGCTCTCACCCGCGAGCTGGGTCGGTGTCGCGGCATCCCCGGTCGTTCTGCCCTCGCCGAACGGCGGCGCGCTCGCGCACGCACTCGGCGCACGCGACGTCGTCGTGATCGCCGCGGCGATGCGCAACCGCAGCGCCGTCGCCGAGCGCCTGCTCGCGCTCCAGGCGGAACGCGGCGAACGGCTCATGATCTCGATCGTCGCCGCCGGCGAACGCGAGGCCGCCGGCGCCGACCTGCGGTTCGGGCTCGAGGATCTGCTCGTCGCGGGTGCCGTCGTCGACGCGCTCGTCGCCCGCGGCATCGACCACACGTCGCCCGAGGCCGCCGTCGCGTGCGCCGCGTTCGAGGGCCTCTCGCGGGCGACGGGGCACCTCGTCAGCGCGTCGGGCAGCGGGGTCCGGTTGCGCGAGCTCGGCTACGCGGGCGACGCACGGCTCGCGGCCGAGCGCGACGTCGCGGACGTCGTGCCGGTACTGCACGACGGCGTGTTCATCGCCGAATAGGATCTCCCCATGACGACGGCGACGCGGCGGGGCATCCTCGCCGTCGTCACCGCCCTCGTGCTGGTCGCCCTCGGCCTCGGCGTCGCGTTCGCCGTCGGTGACGCGCTCGGCATCCGCACCGAGCCGAGCGAGCAGATGCGGCCGGCCGCCGCCGTCGTGTCCGAGGTCGCGGCGCCCGTGCCGCCGCCCGAGCTCACGACCCTCGACGTGCCCGAGAGCGAGCGGGTCGGCGTCGCGGTCGACGAGCTCCTCGACGCGGTCGCCGACGCCCCGGCCCGGGAGGGCGCGGCGTCGATCGCCGTCGACCAGGCGCAGACGCTGCGCGATGCGTCGGACGACGACGGCTACGAGCTGCGCGGCGACGCATCGGCACTGCGCATCGTCGCGCGCAGCGAGGCCGGCACCGTGCGGGCGATCTACGACCTCGCCGCGCAGGTGCGGGCGGCCGCGCCGCTCACCGACCTCGTCGGCGCGCACGAACGGTCGCGGCTCCCGCTGCGGATGACCGACCTCGGCGCGGTCGGCGTCGCGCCCGACCCGGCCGAGTGGGAGTTCGGCGACGACTACTCGCACGCGTCGAAGGCCTTCGCGGCGGTCGTGCAGCCCGAGGCGCCGTACATCGACGACGCGGCGCTCGCCGAGGCGTACGACGACTTCGACGGGTTCCTGCGGCACTCGCTCGCGAACGGGTTCAACGCCGTCGCGTTCCCGGGCTTCGTCGAGTTCGTGACCTTCGACGGCGCTCCCGGCGGGCCGGTCTACGCCGACGGCGACGACCACCGCGACAAGGCGCTCGCGCTGCGCGAGGCGTTCGCCCCGTTCTGGGAGCGCGCCGACGAACTCGGCGTGAAGGTCTTCCTGCGCACCGACATGCTTGCGCTCACGGGCCCGCTCGAGCACCACCTCACCGACCGGTTCGGCACGCTCGACACCGAGGACCCCGAATTCTGGGACGTCTACACGGCGGGCCTCGACGAGCTCTACGACGCGGTGCCGGCGCTCGACGGCGTGCTCATCCGCATCGGCGAGGCCGGCGCGATCTACGACGTCGGCGGCTGGGACTACTACTCGGCGCTCGAGGTGACGACGGTCGACGCCGTGCGCACGATGCTCGAGGCGTTCTCGGGTCAGGCCGAGGAGGCCGATCGGGAGGTCGTCTTCCGCACCTGGAGCGTCGGCGTCGGCGCCGTCGGCGACATGCACACGAACGACGCCTCGTACGAGGCCGTGCTCGACGGCATCGACTCGCCGGCGCTCATCGTCTCGACGAAGTACACGCTCGGCGACTTCTACAGCTGGCTGCCGCTCAACCACACGCTCGAGCAGGGCGAGCAGCGGCGCATCGTCGAGTTCCAGAGTCGCCGTGAGTTCGAGAACTTCGGGGCGTTCCCCAATGACCTCGGCACGCAGTACCAGTGGGCGCTGCAGCAACTGCTCGCGGCGAACGACCGCATCGAGGGCGTGTGGGTGTGGACCCAGGACGGCGGTCCGTGGCGGGCCGGACCCATGAGCCTCTACCTGAAGGCCGGATTCTGGCAGCTCTACGAGCTGAACACGCAGCTCGCCGCCGAGCTCGCGATCGACCCCGACGCCGACGTGGCCGACATCACCGCGGACTGGGCACGCGAGTGGTTCTCCGACGACCCCGAGACGGTCGAGGCGATCGTCGCCGCGATGACGCGCTCGCGCTCGGCGATCGAGCAGGGCATGTACGTCGAGCAGTTCGCCGAGCAGCGCGTGTTCGCGATCGGGCTCGAACCGCCGCCGATGATGTGGATCTTCGAGTGGGACATCCTCACCGGGGACTCGGCCGTGCTCGACGTCATGTACTCGATCGTGCGCGACTCCGCAGGCGCAGCCGGCGGCGACGCGGAGGGGGTCGATGCGGCGATCGCGAGCGGAGCCGAGGCGGTCGACGCCGTCGAGGCGATGCGCGAGGTCGTAACGGCGACGGATGCCTCGAGCTGGCGCTCGCCGGAGCTGCGCGACGCGTTCGTCTCGACCCTGGACTACGAGCTCGACACCCTGCGCCTCCTCGAGGCCTACCGGGCGATGATCCTGCACGAGGGGCTGTGGCACGACACGCTCTCACCTGCCGCGCACGACGCATGGGCGGCCGATCGCGCCGCCTTCGAGCGGCGGGCGGCCGAGCACCTCGAGCAGTACGAGGGCGACCTCGATCACCCGGCGTTCAATCTCACGGCCGCCCAGCTCGGCGTCGAACGGGCCGAGCGCGACCTCGTGATGGCGTGGCTCGCCCGCGGGCTGCTCGTGCTCGCGCTCGCGTGGGTCGTGATCGGCATGCTCGCGGCGCGCACGCGGCTCGTCGCGAAGCCGGGCGCAGCGGCCGCGCGCGCCACGTGGATCGCGTCGACCCGCCCCTGGCGCGCACGGGAGTCGACGCTCGGCATGTTCGACCTCGACCGCTGGCTGCTCTTCCTCGTGCCCGTGGCCCTGCTCGTGGCGACGCGAGCGGTGCAGACGGCGTTCCTGTCGTGGACGCACGTCGCGGTCGTCATCGGCGCTTGGACGGTGTTCGCCCTCGTGCTGCGGCTGCTCGTGCGACGGCGTTCGCCGTGGCCGGTGATCGCGGCGGTCGGCGGCGTCGTGGTGCTGCGCTGCATCGTGACGCTCTTCGCCCTCTCGTTCACGGGCCCGGGCGGGTACTGGTTCGCGTTCTGGACGGACCCCGTGCTGCGCACCGCGTACATCGCGCTCGCCTTCGCGCTCTTCGTCTGGGTGTTCGTCGCGGCGGGGTGGGCGCTCACGGCCCAGGTCGGCGGGCGGCGGGCCACCGGCTTCGTGCTCGCCGCCGTCGGCGCCGGTCTCGTGGTGCCGTCGGTCGTCGTCGGCGCGATCGGCCTCGAGCGGGTGCTGACGCTCTGGAACGACGAGATGGGTCTGCTCCCGTGGGGCCTCGCACGCATCCTCGGCATCACGACCTACCTCGACATCCCGGGCGAGACGGCGTGGTTCGCCGCAGCCTTCGGCGCGGTGCTCCTCGTCGCCGGCGTGCTGCTCGCGCTGCCGAAGCGCCGCCCGGCTTCCTGAGCTCTTCGAGCGTGCACGCGTCGCCCCGCCACGGGGCGACGCGTGCACGCTCGGCTGGGACCGGTGCGGAGGTCGACGAGGGCCCGCCGGCGCGGACGCGGCGGGCGATCCGCCGGCGGGGGCGGCGCGTCAGGCCGCGCGGTCGGGCTCGACGGGCTCGGGCGCAGGCTCGGGGAGCGTGGTTTGCAGGGCGCCGCCGGTCGCCGCCGGCGTCCGGCCGCTCTTGCGGGCGCGGTGGGCGCGGACCTTCGCCCGGTTGCCGCATCGCTGCATCGAGCACCAGCGCCGGGTCGCCGCGCGCGACGTGTCGAGGTAGACGATCTCGCAGTCGTCGCCGGAGCACTCGCGGATGCGCTCGAGGTTCGCCGGCGAGAACAGGTCGACGGCGTCGCGCGCGATCGTGGACAGCGCCTGCGGCACGGTGTGCACCGAGCGGCCCGCCTGCCGCGATCCGCCGCCGAGCGTCGGCGGTACATCGGGTGTCGCCGCGTAGAGGTTCACGAGGTCGATGTCGCCCGATCGCGCCGGCTCGTGGCGGCTCGCGGCGACCGCCATCCGCGCGATCGCGTCGCGCAGCGCGACCGCGTCGAACAGGTCGCGCGAACGCGCCTGGCCGACCGCGACGGGAAAGCGCTCGCGCAGCCATTCGGTGAGATCGTCGGGGGAGTGGAAGCGCTCGACGCCGGCCGAGGCCGCCGCGCCGCCGATGGCACCCGTCGTCGCGAAGTCGAGGGCGACCGATCCCGAGTCGAACCACCAGGTGACGCCTTCTGCGGGAACGAGCCATTGCCCGATCGGGATCGACACGGTGGAGACGGGCACTCGATCAGCGTAGCGCTTGCGGATGCCTCGGATCGCGCCCCGCGGACGGTCAGCCGGCCGCCGCGCTCGCCGCCCGCCGGCGCACGGCCGTGGTGATCTCGCGATGCCGCCAGACGATGAGGTTCGCGCTGTCGAACCCGCGCCGGCACAGCCCGCAGCTCAGCGGCCGCGTGGGCTCGCGGTAACGGTAGTGCTCGTGCCCGGCGGGGCACCGGCCGACCCACGGGGCGAGCTCGTGGGCGACCTCGCCGTCGTGCGTACGCCGCCCCACGAAGCCGAGGCCTGCGGCGATCGACGCCCACTTCGGGCCGTGGCCGGCCCGCGGGCCCGCGATCGCGTGGGCGACCTCGTGGAGCAGGATCTGGTGCACCTCGTCGTCGTCGTACCGGGCGGCCAGGTACCGCGACACCGAGATGCGCTTCGCGGTGTAGTTGCAGAGCCCGGCGCGCTTCTTGGCGTTGTCGAACCCGAAGCTCCAGACCTCGGGATCGAGGTGCAGCACGATGAGCGCCTCGGCCCACCGCCTGACCCGCTCGAGATCCGCCATGGGATGAGAATAGCGCCGGCCGCCGACCTTCCGGAGGGTCGGATCACCCCCGAACGGGGCCGATTCCCGCGACGGACGCCGGCCTCAGCCGCCGGGTGCGAGGTCGACCGACAGCAGCCGGTCGTCGCCCTCGCGCGGCGAGCCGCGCCCGTCGGTGTTGTTGGTGAGGAACCAGAGCGCCCCGTCGGGCGACTCCACCACCTCGCGGATACGGCCGAACTCGCCCGCGAACCACGGGGTCGTCGTGGGCTCGGCCGCGCTCGCCGGCGCCACCGTCCAGATGCGCTGCCCGCGCAGCGCCGCGAGGAAGAGCGTGTCGCCGATCACGGCGAGCGCGCTCGGGCTCGCCTCGCTCGTCGACCACTGCACCACGGGGTCGACGTAGCGCGGGTCGCCGGCGGCGCCCTCGACGACGGGCCAGCCGTAGTTCGAACCCGGCTCGATGCGGTTGAGCTCGTCCCAGGTGTTCTGGCCGAACTCGGCGGCCCACATCCCGCCCGAGGCATCCCAGGCGATGCCCTGCGGATTGCGGTGGCCGAGCGTGTAGACGAGCGTGCCGAACGGGTTGCCGGGCGCGGGGGCGCCGTCGGGCGTCATCCGAAGGATCTTGCCCGACAGCGAGTCGGGGTCCTGCGCCGCCTCGCCCACGCCCGCGTCGCCCGTGGTGGCGTAGAGCATCCCGTCGGGGCCGAAGGCGATCCGTCCGCCGTCGTGGTTGCCGGCCTTCGGGATACCGGTCAGCACCGGTTCTGCCGTGCCGAGGGCGAGGGAGCCGGCCGTGCCCGTGAGCGGCATCCTGACGATGCGGTTGTCGTCCGACGAGGTGAGGTACGCGTAGAGCTCGGTGCCGCGGTCGTCGTCGGCCGGCCGCACCGCGATGCCGAGCAGGCCCCCCTCGCCGGCGGCCGCCACGCCCGGCACGGTGCCCGCGACGCGCAGCGAGCCCCCGGCGAGCACCTCGACGACGTCGCCCCGGTCGCGCTCGGAGACGAGCACTCCGCCGCCGGGCACGAGCGCGATCGACCACGGTGCGTCGAGCCCCTCGGCGACCACCCCGACGTCGCCGGCGGGCACGACCGGCACCGGCGCCGGCTCGGCCGATGGCGTCGCGGTCGTCGTGACGGACGGGCTCGGCGTCCAGCCCGTCGGGCCGGGTGCCGGTTCGTGCGTCGTGCAGGCGACGAGCGGCAGCGCGACGGCGACGATGCCGGTCGCCGCGGCGACGCGCGCGTGGCGGGTGGACTGCCGAGACCCGGTTCGCATGGTTGCGCCTCCCCGACCCCAGTCTGCCCGGCACGGCGGCAGAATGGGAGCATGCGGCCCGCGATCGACCTCAACAGCGACCTCGGCGAGTCGTTCGGCGCGTGGCGCGTCGGCGACGACGCGGCCATGTTCGGCCTCGTCTCGAGCGCGAACGTCGCCTGCGGCTTCCACGCGGGCGACCCGATCACGATGCTCGCGAGCGCCCGCCGCGCCGCCGAGCACGGGGTCGTGCTCGGCGCCCACCCCGGCTATCGCGATCTCGCCGGATTCGGACGACGAGCGCTCGACGCGACCCCGGCCGAGGTCGCGGCCGAGCTCGTGGTGCAGCTCGGCGGGCTCGACGGCGCCGCCCGCGTCGCCGGCACCCGCGTGCGCTACGTGAAGGCGCACGGGGCGCTCTACCATCGCCTCGCCGCCGACGCCTCGGCCGCGCACGCCTTCGCCGAGGCCGTCGCCGCCTACGACCCCTCGCTCGTCGTGCTCGGCCCGCCCGCGAGCGCGCTCGAGCAGGCGGCGGATGCCTCGGGGCTCGCCTACGCGCGCGAGGCGTTCGTCGATCGCGGCTACGCCGCCGACGGCTCGCTCGCCCCGCGCGGCGAGCCGGGATCGGTCATCGACGACCCCGCCGCAGCAGCCGACCGTGCGCTCGAGCTCGCCGAGACGGGCGGGATCGCGGCCGACGACGGCAGCCGGGTCGAGCTCGCCCCCGACTCGCTGTGCCTGCACGGCGACACCCCGGGCGCCGTCGCGATCGCGCGAGCCGTGCGCGCCGTGCTCGAGTCCGCCGGGTGCCGCATCGAGGCGTTCGCGTGACCGGGCGACTGCTGCCGAGCGGCGAGGCGGCGCTGCTCGTCGAGTGCGACTCGCTCGACGAGGTGCTCGCCCTGCACGACGCCCTCGCCGCCGACCCGCGGCCCGGCCTCGTCGAGCTCGTTCCGGCCGCGCGCACGATCCTCGTGGCGGTCGACCCCGAGCGGCTGCCGCTCGAGTCGGCCGAGACCTGGGTGCGCCGGGTCCAGGGTGCGACGACGTCGGCCGGCGCCGATCGGCGCGGCCCGGTCGATGACGAGGCGATCGTGCGCGTCATGTACGACGGCGACGACCTCGACGAGACCGCCGCGCGGCTCGGCTGGTCGGCCGAGTCGCTCGTGGCGCGCCATTCTGCGGCGCGCTGGAGGGTCGCGTTCGGCGGGTTCGCGCCGGGATTCGGCTACCTCGTGAGCGACGACTGGCCGTTCGAGGTGCCGCGGCTCGACGCGCCGCGGACCCGGGTCCCGGCCGGCGCGGTCGCGCTCGCGGGGGCGTTCTCGGGCGTGTACCCCAGGGAGAGCCCGGGCGGCTGGCGCCTGATCGGTCGCACCGACGCCGACTTGTGGAATCCCGATCGCGCCGATCCCGCGCTCCTCGCACCGGGGCGTCGTGTCCGATTCGAGGCGGTGCGGTGATGCGCCGCCTGATCATCGAGGCGGTCGGACCGCTCGCCCTCGTGGAGGACCTCGGCCGCCCGGGCCTCGCTCACCTCGGGGTCGCCGGTTCCGGGGCGCTCGACCGGGGCGCCGCACGGCTCGCGAACCGGCTCGTCGGAAACCCCGACGGCGCCGCGATCCTCGAGGTCCTCGTCGGCGGGCTCCGCGCTCGGGTGGTCGGCGGCGGCACGTGGTTCGCGGTCGCGGGCGCTTGGGGGCCGATCACGCTCGACGGTCGCCCGGTGGCGCCGTACACGGCTGCGCGCGCGCCCGACGGCGCGGTGCTCGAGCTCGGCACCGCCGAGCGCGGGCTGCGCTACGCGCTTGCCGTGCGCGGCGGCATCGACGAGCCCCCGGTGCTCGGGTCTCGCTCGCGCGACACGCTGGCCGGCCTCGGTCCCGAGCCGGTGAGGCCGGGGCGCGAGCTCGTGATCGGCGACGAGCCCGAGGCATCCGTGCCGGCGCTCGACCAGGAGGCCGCGTTCGCGCCGCCCGACGAGACCGTGACCCTCGCGCTGCGCCCGGGGCCGCGCGCCGACTGGTTCACCGACGCGGCGCGCGCCGCCCTGTTCGAGACGCCGTGGCGCGTCTCCGAGCGCGCCGACCGCGTCGGCGTGCGACTCGTCGGGCCGGAGCTCGGGCGTCGCGCCGTCGGCGAGCTCGCGAGCGAGGCGACGGTGCCGGGCTCGATCCAGGTGTCGGGCGACGGGCAGCCGACGATCCTGCTCGCCGACCGGCCGGTCACGGGCGGCTATCCCGTGATCGCGATCGTCGCCGCGGCCTCGCTCGACGCGGTGGCGCAGCTGCGGCCCGGGCAGGAGTTGCGCTTCCGGCACGCGTGAGCCGCTCTGGAAGAAACTCTTCACAAGATCGACTGCGTGTGGAAGTATTTTCCGAGTCAGACCGACTCGGAGGACCGAAGATGCCCCTCGCACAGCCGCACGACCACCCCGCCGATGCCGAGGCCGCCGGCCTCGGCCGCCGCGGATTCCTGACCCTCGCCGTCGCGGGCGTCGCCGCATCGGCGTTCACCGTGACCGTCGGGTCGCTCGCACCGACGCCTGCGCACGCGACCGAGGCGGGCGCCACCGCCCCCGCCGCGGCGACGGGTCCCCGCAAGCGGGAGCTCCGCGCCATGTGGATCTCATCGGTCGTGAACATCGACTGGCCGAGCCGCACCGGCCTCACGGCCGACGAGCAGCGCGCCGAGTTCCTGCACTGGCTCGACGTCGCCGAGCAGTTCCGCCTCAACGCCGTGTTCGTGCAGGTGCGCCCCACCGCCGACGCGTTCTGGCCGAGCCCGCTCGAGCCGTGGTCGCAGTACCTCACGGGCGTGCAGGGGAAGGACCCGGGCTACGACCCGCTCGCCTTCATCGTCGACGAGGCGCACGCCCGCAACCTCGAACTGCACGCCTGGTACAACCCCTACCGCGTCTCGATGCAGGCCGACCCCGCGAAGCTCGTGCCAGAGCACCCCGCCCGCGTGCACCCCGACTGGGTGTGGGCGTACGGCGGCAAGCTCTACTTCGACCCGGGACTCCCCGAGGCGCAGGAGCACATCCAGCAGGCGATCCTGCACTCGGTCGAGCACTACGACCTCGACGGCGTGCACTTCGACGACTACTTCTACCCCTATCCGGTGGCCGGGCAGACGATTCCGGATGCCGCGACCTACGCCGCGCACGGCGCCGGCTTCGACGACGTCGCCGACTGGCGCCGGCACAACGTCGACACGTTCGTGAGCTCGATCTCCGAGCGCATCAAGGCACTGAAGCCATGGGTCAAGTTCGGCATCAGCCCGTTCGGCATCTGGCGCAACCGCGCCACCGACCCGCTCGGCTCGGAGACCGGCGGCTCGCAGTCGTACGACCTGCAGTTCGCCGACACGCGCAAGTGGGTGCTCGAGGGCTGGCTCGACTACATCAACCCGCAGGTGTACTGGCAGATCGGGCTCGCCGTCGCCGACTACGCGAAGCTCGTGCCGTGGTGGGCCGACGTCGCCGCGACGAGCGGCACGCACCTCTACATCGGCGAGGCGCTCTACAAGGTGACGTCGGGGGTGTTCACCGACCCGGCCGAGCTCTCGAACCACCTGGCGTTCGACCGCGGCGTGACCGAGCAGGGCACGCCCGTGCACGGCAACGTGTACTTCTCGGCCAAGCACGTGCCCGCCGACCCGCAGGGCTCGATGTCGCGCGTGCTCGTCGACCACTACTCGCGCCCCGCGATCGTGCCAGCGATGGAGTGGCTGCCCGCGACCGCGGTCCGGGCGCCCGTGCTCGCCGACCCCGAGCGCGGCGACGGCGGCGTCGCCCTGCAGTGGTCGGACGCCGTGCCGCCCTCGCGGCGGGCGACCTCGTTCGCGATCTACCGCGTCGACGGCGCGGCCGGCGCGATCGACGTGGAGGACGCGGCCAACCTCGTCGAGACCGTGCGCGCCGGCTCAGGGGTCGTGCAGCGCTGGGTGGATGGCTCGGCCGAGGCCGATCGCCCGTACACGTACGCCGTGACCGCGCTCGACCGGGTCTGGAACGAGAGCACGCCGAGCCGCGCCGCTGCGATCGGCTGACCCGGCGTCAGGCGTCAACCGCCGGGCTTCGTCAGGAAGATCGAGCGCGCCGGCGGCGGCGACGGCACCGCGGTGGCGTCGGTCACGACCGGGGCGCCCGCGATGAAGCGGCGGAGCTCGTCGCCCTCGACGAGCTTCGCCGGCGCGGGGTCGCTCGCGAGGCGTCGGGGCATCGCGTCGAACGGCAGCGGGGCGTCCGACGCGTACATGACGATGTTGCCGAACCGCCGGCCCTTGAGCATGCCGGTGTCGGCCGCGATCGCGACGTGCGGGAACACGTGCGAGAGCGTCGCCGCCTGCGAACGCGCGAAGGCGAGGCCCGCCCCGTCGGCGACGTTCACGGCGACGATGCCGCCGGGCGCGAGGCGGGGCACGACGAGCCCGTAGAACTCGGCGCTCGTGACGTGCGCGGGGGTGCGCGCGCCCGAGAAGATGTCGACGACCACGAGGTCGACGGCCCCGTCGAGCCCGCCCGGCAGCTTCGCGAGCACCTCGCGGGCATCGCCGTGACGGATACGGAGTTGCGCGCCGCGCGGCAGCGGCAGGTGCTCGCGCACGAGGTCGACGAGCTCGGACTCGAGCTCGATCACCTGCTGCCGCGAGCCCGGCCGGGTCGCGATGACGTAGCGCGGCAGGGTGAGCGCGCCGCCGCCGAGATGCACGGCGGTGATCGGCTCGCCCGCGTCGCGCACGAGGTCGACGGCGTGGCCGATGCGGCGCACGTACTCGAAGCCGAGCCACTCGGGCCGCTCGAGCTCGACGTGCGACTGCGGGGTGCCGTCGACGTAGAGCGTCCACGATCCGGGCGCCTGTCGCGACTCCTCGAGTCGGGCGACGTGCCCGCTCGCGGTGAGGCGGCGTTCGAGCGAGGGGTCGGCGGTCACGTCACCACGCTACCCGCCGTCGAGCGCAGGCGCCCGGGCGCGAGCATCAGCAGGCGCCCCAGAGTGCGAAGTCGAGCCGGTCGCCCTCGAGCACCGCAGCCGGATGGGGGCCGAGCGCGGCGAGCCGTCCGGCGAGCCCGGGCGGGAGCCCGCGGGGCGCCGCCACGAGCACGACGTTGCCCTCTTCCGCCCCCGAGACGACGCTCGCGTCGCCCGCGACGAGCAGATCGGTGCCCGGATCGGCACGTGCGATCGCACGGGCCTGTGCACGGAGCCGGGCGAGGCCCGCCGCGTCGGCCACGTTCACGACGAGCAGCCCGCGATCGGCGAGCAGCCCGAGGCATCCGCCCATGAACACGCCCGTCTCGACGAACGCCGGCGCGTCGAGCCGGTCGTAGAGGTCGACGATCACGAGGTCGAACGACGCCCCGCCCGGGAGTTCCACGACGACGGATGCCGCATCGTCGACCCGGACGGCGATGTCGGCGCCGGTCGGCAGCGGCAGGCGATCCTGCACGAGGCGGGCGAGCACGCCGTCGATCTCGACGACGAGCTGCTGCGAGTCGGGACGGGTCGCCTCGACGTAGCGCGGCAGGGTCATCGCGCCGCCGCCGAGGTGCAGCACGCGCAGCGGCTCGCCCGGCAGGCCCATCGCGTCGACGACGTGGCCGATGCGGCGCACGTACTCGAAGAAGAGCCGCGTCGGATCGGCCCGGTCGACGTGCGACTGGGCGACGTCGTCGACGAGCAGCGTGAACCCGGTCGACGAGAACACGTCGGTCTCGAACTCGATGCGGCGGGGGCTCGCGGGCACGGAGGCATCGTCCCACGGATCGGGGGCGGAATGAGCAACGATTGCTCAGGCGTCCGCCCGAGGCATCCGCCATGCTGGACCCACGACCGATGAGGAGGACGGATGCACGCGATCTACGACGAGCTCGGCGGCAGCGACGGAGTGCGCACGGCGGTGGCGGTCATGTACCACCGCATCGTCGCCGATCCCGAGCTCGCGCCGTGGTTCGAGGGCGTCGACGTCGACCGGCTGCAGGCGCACCAGCGCGCGTTCCTCGCCGCGGCGTTCGGCGGTCCGCAGGTCTTCAGCGGCCGGTCGGTCGGGGAGGCCCATCACGACATGGCGATCACCGATGCCGCGTTCGACCGGGTCGTCGCCTCGCTCATGACCGCGCTCGCCGACCTCGGCGTCGCGAAGGAGGCCGTGGGCGCCGTCGGCGAGCGGCTCGAGGGCATGCGCGCCGACATCGTCACGGCGTAGGCGCCGTCCACGGCACGGTCGCGGCTGCAGGGCGCGAACTACAACTGCAGCTCGCGCCGCCCGCGGATGCCGAGCTTCGTGTACGTCGACTGCAGGTGGTTGTTCACCGTGCGCGGCGACAGGAAGAGGCGCTGTGCGATCTCGTTCGAGCTCAGCCCCTGGGCCGCGAGCGACGCGATCTCGCGCTCGCGGGGCGTGAGCGGCTCCGAGCCGTCGGTGAAGGTGAGCAGCGGCGTGCGCGCCCCCTCGCACGCGGCGGCGAGCGCCGCGGCGCGCTGCAGGTCGGCGGATGACTCGCGCCCCCGCCCGTCGGCGCGGGCCGACTGCCCCGCGGAGGCGAACGCCTCGGCCGCGAACAGCAGGCCGCCGAGGCGCTCCCACTCCTCGCCGGCGGCGCGCAGCCCGGCGGCGTCGGCCGCCGCCTCGGCCCGGGCGTGACGGGCGCGCCGTGCGATCTCGGGGGCGCCGGTCTGTCGCTCGAGTCTCGAGAGGCGGTCGGCCGCGTCCTTCGCGTGGGCGCGGGAGCCGAGGCGTGCGAGGTTGTGCAGGAAGACCGAGCTCACGTTGACGGCGCCGCGCGGCAGCACCTGCTCGACGCGGGCGAGCAGGATCTTCGCCGCGCCGTCGGTGTCGCCCTCGGTGCGTGCGAGCCACGCGTCTGCGAGCGCGGTGAGCGTGTCCTCCCGGTCGTACCCGGCCTCGAACCGGCCGCGCAGCTCGCGGGCGCGGTCGAGGTCGCCCTGCATGCAGGCGATCACGGTGAGGAAGCCGAGCGAGGGGCCGCGCAGCGACGCCGGCCCGCGCAGTTCGGCGCCGCTCAGGCTGTCGCGGAACCAGCGCGCGGCGGTGTCGAGCCGGCCCGCCGCCCAGAACTGGCGCCCCATGAGGAACTCGGCGTGCCGGGCGGTGAGCTCGTCGTCGTTGCGGATCGCGTCGTGCAGCATCTCGATCGTGACCCGGCGCGCGTCGTCGTAACGGTCGCACTCGATGAGCGCGTACGCGTACGGCACCTGCGCGCGACGCTTCGGGATGTGCGCACCCTCGGTCGAGGCGTACGCGACGGCGGCCTCGGCCTCGGCGATCGCCTCGGCCGAGCGCTGCATCTGCGAGAGCGGCATCGCGCGCCCGAGCGAGACGAGCGCGCGTTCGACGGCGCTGTCGCCGAGGTAGCCGGCGGCCTCGTCGACGAGGGCGAGCGCCTCGTTCGCGCGCAGCAGGTGCAGCACGAGGGTCGCCTTGCTGATGAGCAGCATCGGCAGCTGCTCGGGCAGGGCGCGGCCGATCTCCTCGAGCAGCCGGATGCCGCGCTCGCTGCCGAGCGGGTCGCCGCCGTAGATCTCGGCCCGCTTGGCGGCGATCGCCGCGAGGGTCGCCTCGGGGTGATCGGTCGCGCGCGCCGCGGACTCGGCGTTGGCGAGGGCGTCGAGCGCCTCGGCGCCCCGGCCGAGCGACCACAGCAGGTCGGCGTGCAGCATGTGCGCGGAGGCATCCGTCGCGCCGGCGCCGATCGCGGCCGCCGCGAGCCGCTCGGCGGTGCGATGGTCGTGGGCGCGCTGTGCGAGGTCGGCCGAGCGGATCAGCAGCTCGGGGTCGGAGGGCCGGCCGGCGTCGAGCCGCCACATCGCGATGCGCAGTTCGTCGACGACGGTCATCGGCCCCCGCTCGACGACATCGGCCTGCTCGATGAGCAGCGAGATCGCCCTGATGCGCGGCAGCGACTCGCGCACGGCGCCGGCGTACTGCGGGTGCGCGAGGGTGATGGCGATGCCGTGGCCCGACTCGTCGACGCGGATCATGCCGCGCAGCTCGAGCTCGGCGAGCGCCTCGGGCGCGCCGGGGCGCACGAACTCGTCGATGCCGAGCGGTTCGCAGAGCGCGAGCCGCTCGATCGCGTCGCGCTCCTCCGTGCCGAGGCCCCGCAGTCGCGCGCGGATGAGGTCGCGCAGCGCGGGCGTGCCGACCGGGTCGCCCTCGAGCTGCCAGTGCTCGCCCGCGCGCACGAGGGCGCCGGTCGCGACGGCGCCGATCACGAGCTCGCGCAGGAAGAGCGGGTTGCCGTGCGAGGCGCGGTGGAGCTCGACCGCGTCGCGGTGGGCGATCGGCGCGCCGAGCACCTGCGCGATCAGCTCGGTGATCTCGTCGAGGTCGAGCGCCGGCACGTCGATGCGCACCGAGTCGGCAGACGACGCGATCGGCAGCACCCCGTCGGGCACCGGTTCGCCCTCGGGGAGCGTCGCGATGAGCGAGAGCGAGCCCGCCGCGACGAGCTGGGCGATGAGTCCCACCGAGACGCTGTCGGCGGAGGAGAGGTCGTCGACCGCGATCACCGTGCGCCGTCCGCCGGCGAGGTCGGCGATGGTCGCGCTCGTCGACGTGAAGAGCGCGAGTGGGTCGCTCACCTTGGGCAGCACCGGATCGTCGATGCCCCGGGCCAGGGCCGGGGCGACGGTCGCGAACGGCACGGCCGACAGTGCCGGGTTGCCGCTCGCGGTCAGCACGAGCCACCCGGCCTCGTCGAGCAGGTCGCCGACGGCCGACTGGATGCGGCTCTTGCCGATGCCGGACGGCCCGTAGAGGAACACCGAGCGCGCCTGCCCGCCCTGCAGGGCGCCGACGGCGCGCGCGACCTGGCCGTCACGGCCGACGAGCGGCCACGCGCCGTCGAGGTCGGGCTCGGGTCCGGCTGCCGCATCGGGATCGTTCGAGGCCATCGGCGCCTTTCGGTGATCGGGACGATTCACTGTACGGCCGGGATGCCTCGCCGCGCAGTACCCCGCACAGGGGGTGTCGCAGTCGGCCGGTGAGCAATCGCGTGACGCCCCTGAGTAATGCCGGGCGTCGCGAATGAGCAGCCACTGCCCATCCGGCGGCACGGCCCGTCGCGGGAACCTCATGGCATCACCCCGGACGATCCGGGAACACCACCCGGAAGGAAACGAGCATGAACCTCTTCAAGCAGTTCGGCGACATGGCCGAGATGGTGAAGGCCGCTCCCGGCCTCATCGACCAGGCGAACCAGCTGCAGGCGCAGTCCGAGCAGTACCGGCAGCAGATGGACATCCAGGCGGTGCAGGCGATGACCGCCGACCCGCAGCCCGGCAACCTCGACCCGATCGCGGGTGTCGACCTCGACCGCTACGCCCGCATCTCGAAGGGCATCGCGGCCTACGGCTACGACGCGACGAAGCTTCCGGCCGTCGCCGCGATGTTCGGCGTCGACGAGGCGTCGTGGGCGTCGGCGGCCGCCGGCTGGGCCGCCCGCATCCAGGCCGACCGCGGTGTCGGTCGCCGCTTCAACGAGATCTACCAGGCGGTGTGAGATGGGCTTCCTCCGCGACCTCGCGACGCTGACCCGCCAGGGCTACGAGGCGCAGCAGCGCCTGGACGTCGGCGCGAGCATGGCGCAGGCCAAGGCGCAGATGGAGCAGGCGAGCCGCATGATGGCCGCCTCGATGCCAGCCCAGGCCGAGCCGGCTCTCGAAGGGCAGCGCCTGCGCACGACGGCGACGATCCTCGACGCGCGCCAGCTGCCGATGATGATCGGCATGAACTCGCTCGTCGAGCTCGACCTGCACGTGCTCATGCCGGGCGGCGTGCCGCTGCCGGTCACCCGAACGGAGCAGCTCGCGCCGCTGCACCTCGCTCGCGCCCTGCCCGGCGCGACCCTCGACGTGAGCCTCGTGCCGGGACGCCCCGACACGGTGCGCGTCGAGTGGGGCGGCTGAGCCCGCCCCGCCGGACGACGGACGACCCGAGCCTCCGTCGCCCACCGGAGCCCCCGCCGGCACCCGGCGGGGGCTCGCCCCCACCTTCCTCGAGCACGATCCACCATCACGATCACGACACGAAAGCAGACACCGATGCGATTCCGAGACCACCAGTCAGCCGACGAGGGGATGCCGCGCCGCGCGGCCGCCCGCATCGCCGGCCTTGCGATGGCCGTCGCCGTCGTCACCGCGGGCGCGCCGCTCGCCGCGAGCGCCGCGGAGGTCGTTCCGACGGAGGGCACGGTCGCCGCGTCGGCGCCCGTCGCCGCGGCAACCCCCGAGGGCCCCTCCGCCGACGCGTCGACCGAGGACGCGCCCGCCGAGGACGCGCCCGCCGGGGAGGTGCCGGCCGAGGAGGTGCCGGCTGAGGACGTGCCGGCCGACGACGAGGCGCCGGCCGACGAGGCGCCGGCCGACGAGGCGCCGGCCGACGAGGCGTCGGCCGACGTGCCGGCCGCCGACGTCGCCGAGCAACTGCCCGTCGGCGATCCGTCGGGCGGCGAAGCGCCGCTCGACGACGCTGACGCCGAGGCATCCCAGGCGAAGCAGCCCGCGGCACCGTCGTTCGCGCCCGAGCCGCAGGGCGCGGGCGACGCGAACACGGCGCCCGTGGCGGTCGACGACCACTGGCAGATGGTGCAGGACACGACGCTCACCGTGCAGGACCCGGCCATGCAGGCGAACGACTACGACGCCGACGGCGACTGGTTCCGCATCAACGAGAACACCTTCCCCGCGAGCGGCGAACTCGTGGTCTTCAACGGCGGACCGTCGTTCAGGTACACGCCGGTGCCGGGATTCACCGGCACGGTGACCTTCGACTACCACGTTCGCGACGACCACGGCGCCGACGACCTCGACAGCAACTGGGCGACCGTCACGATCGACGTGCTGCCGACCGGAAGCGACGTCGACGCGCAGCCCGTCGCCGTCGACGACACGTACATCTACGCGCCCGAGACCCCGCTCTACATCGGCGGGCACCAGGGGCTGCTCGTGAACGACCAGCTCGACGGCCTGCCGGTCACCTCGCTCACCTTCCCGTACGGCGCGCACGTCGGCAACGGGGACGTCCAGATGCTCGGCACCGACGGCTCGTTCTACATCGACCCGGGCGACGCACCGGGTCTGACCGCCACGCTCGAGTACCGTGTGTGCACGGCCGTCGGCTGCGACGACGGGTATCTGTGGCTGTATCCGGCCGCACCCGGCTCCGAGCCGTCCGGCCCCGATGAGATTCCCGGCACGCCGACCGCGGAACCCGACGTGTTCGGCGTCGTGCAGGACACGATGCTCTCGATCAAGACCCCCGGCCTGCTGTTCAACGACACCGACCCCGAACCCGGCGACACCCTCGAGGTCGTCGTCGATGCCGACGGGCTCTCGGGCGACCTCGCCTGGGCGGCGAACGGCGGCTTCGTCTACACCCCGTTGCCCGGTTACACCGGCGTCGACACCTTCCACTATCGCGCGAAGGACTCCCACGGATACCTCAGCGCGTCGGTCGCGGTCGAACTGCAGGTCGGCGACGGCAGCGTGAACCACCGCCCGGTCGCGGTCGACGACCACTACTCGGTGGTCGCGGGGGAGTCGCTCTACCTGCCCGCACCGAGCCAGGTCGCGAACGACACCGATGCCGACGGCGACGCGCTCGAGTGGGCCGGCACGGGAGATCTCCCGGCGGGCACGTGGAAGACGTACAGCGACGGCTGGTCGACGTACACCCCGCCGGCCGGGTTCGTCGGCACCGACCGGCTCACGTACTCGGTGCGCGACGAGCACGGGCTCGTCAGCTGGAACGAGGCCGAGATCACGATCGACGTGGTCGAGTCCGACGGCTCGACCAACACGCCGCCCGTGCCGACGGCGGATCGCTACTTCGTGCAGTCGGGCGAGTCGATCACTGTTCCGGCCGCCGGCGGCGTGCTCGCGAACGACACCGACGCCGACGGCGACCCGCTCGCGGTGCTCGTCGCGTACCCCGCGCTCGGTCACGGCGAGGTCGAGATGGCCGAGGACGGCTCCTTCACCTTCACGGCCGACGCCGGGTTCACCGGCACGGCCTGGCTCGAGTTCTCGATCACCGACGGCCGCAGCAAGGTGAACTCGCCGTCCGCCGAGGTCGTCATCTTCGCCGAGGGCGAGGAGCCGGTGATGGGCGCCGACGACGCCTACACGACGACGAGGGGCGCGGCACTCGAGGTCGCCGCACCCGGTCTGCTCGCGAACGACCACGCCCCCGCGGGGGTCGAGAAGTCCGTCGCCTACCTGCTCACCGAGCCGGCGCACGGGTCGATCGACTGGAACGCGGACGGTTCGTTCGTCTACTCGCCGGAGCCGGATTTCACCGGCAGCGACACCTTCCGCTACGTGCTGTTCGCGGACGGCGAGTACAACTACCCGACGGTGAGGATCGAGGTGCTCGATGCCTCGTCGGGCGAAGGGGACCCGACCGAGCCGGGCACCCCGGCCGAGCCCGCCGATCCGGGTGCACCCGACGACGGCGCGGCCGGCGGCACGCCCGACGGCGATGACCCGGCCGGCCCGGCCGAACCGGGAGGCGCCGGCGAGCCGGCCGCCACTCCGCCCCGCCCCGAGGATGCCGCACCGGTCGCGGCACCCGCCGCCGACGACGCCGACGTCTCGGCCCTCGCCGAGACCGGGGCCGACGCGCGGGGCGCGGCCGAGGCATCCGCCCTCGCCGTGATGCTGGGACTCGTGGCGCTCGTCGCCGCACGCCTGCGCCGGCGCGACGGCATCCGCTGAAACCGGGCGCGAGGGGCCGATTCTCGCGGGAATCGGCCCCTCGCGGCATCCTCGAATCGGGGCCGACGCGCGGTTATACCGGACATCCGCGAACAAATCAAGAATCTCGCTGGACTTGGCGCGTCGAATCGCATATAGTTGACGTTTGCGCTCCCAGACCCACCATGCCTTCATATTGCGGTCGGCTTCCGGGCGAGTCGAGACCTTCCGGTCCCGGTCACTCGCTCGTGTCTGAGGGGTACTGAACTCTCCGCTACCGACAGTGAACCGGCCCGACGGGGCCATGGAGGTTATTCACTTGGCTGCTGCGCGCAACGCGACCACGCCCACTCCCAAGAACGGACGCGGTGCAAGCCGTCTCTCGTTCGCCAAGGTCACCGACACCCTCACGGTACCCGACCTGCTCGCACTCCAGACCGAGAGCTTCGACTGGCTCGTCGGCAACGACGCGTGGAAGGCACGCGTCGCCGAGGCGAAGTCGGCGGGCCGGCAGGACCTGCCCGAGACCACGGGCCTCGAGGAGATCTTCGAGGAGATCTCGCCCATCGAGGACCTCGGCGAGACCATGCAGCTCTCGTTCACGAACCCCGAGCTCGAGCCGCCGAAGTACACGATCGACGAGTGCAAGGAGAAGTCGAAGACCTACTCCGCTCCGCTCTACGTGAACGCGGAGTTCATGAACCACCTCACGGGTGAGATCAAGACCCAGACGGTCTTCATGGGCGACTTCCCGCTCATGACCCCCAAGGGCACGTTCGTCATCAACGGCACCGAGCGCGTCGTCGTCTCGCAGCTCGTCCGTTCGCCCGGCGTCTACTTCGAGCGCACCCCCGAGAAGACCTCGGACAAGGACATCTACTCGGCCCGCGTCATCCCGAGCCGCGGTGCGTGGCTCGAGTTCGAGATCGACAAGCGCGACCAGGTCGGCGTCCGCATCGACCGCAAGCGCAAGCAGTCGGTCACCGTCTTCCTGAAGGCCCTCGGCCTCACGAGCGAGGAGATCCTCGAGGAGTTCGCCGGCTACGAGTCGATCGCGCTCACCCTCGAGAAGGACAACATCCTCACGAAGGAAGAGGCGCTCAAGGACATCTACCGCAAGCTCCGTCCGGGCGAGCAGGTCGCCGCCGAGGCCGCGCGCGCGCTCCTCGACAACTTCTACTTCAACCCGAAGCGCTACGACCTCGCGAAGGTCGGCCGGTACAAGATCAACAACAAGCTCGGTCTCGAGGCCCCCCTCACCGACTCGGTGCTCACGGTGCAGGACATCGTGGCCACGATCAAGTACCTCGTCGCCCTGCACGACGAGCGCGACACGCTGCCCGGCCGCCGCGGCGGCAAGGCGGTCGAGCTGCGCCTCGACGTCGACGACATCGACAACTTCGGCAACCGTCGCATCCGCGCGGTCGGCGAGCTCATCCAGAACCAGGTGCGCACCGGCCTCAGCCGCATGGAGCGCGTCGTCCGCGAGCGCATGACGACGCAGGACATCGAGGCGATCACCCCGCAGACCCTGATCAACGTGCGACCCGTCGTCGCCGCGATCAAGGAGTTCTTCGGCACCTCGCAGCTGTCGCAGTTCATGGACCAGAACAACCCGCTCGCGGGCCTGACCCACAAGCGCCGCCTCTCGGCGCTCGGCCCCGGCGGTCTCTCGCGCGACCGCGCGGGCGTCGAGGTCCGTGACGTCCACCCGTCGCACTACGGCCGCATGTGCCCGATCGAGACCCCTGAAGGCCCGAACATCGGCCTCATCGGCTCGCTCGCGTCGTTCGCCCGCATCAACTCGTTCGGCTTCATCGAGACCCCGTACCGCAAGGTCGAGGCCGGCAAGGTCACCGACAAGATCGACTACCTCACGGCGATGGAGGAAGAGGACTACATCGTCGCCCAGGCCAACGCGCCGCTGAAGGCCGACGGCCACTTCGTGGAGGAGCGCGTGCTCGCCCGCAAGAAGGGCGGCGAGGTCGACCTGTTCCCGGCCGACGAGATCGGCTACATGGATGTCTCGCCGCGCCAGATGGTGTCGGTCGGCACGTCGCTCATCCCGTTCCTCGAGCACGACGACGCGAACCGCGCCCTCATGGGTGCGAACATGCAGCGCCAGGCCGTGCCGCTGCTCCGCAGCGACTCGCCGTTCGTGGGCACCGGTATGGAGGGCTACGCCGCGATCGACGCCGGTGACGTCATCACCGCCGACAAGGCCGGTGTGGTCGCCGAGGTCTCGGCCGACTCGGTCACCGTGCAGCTCGACGAGGGCGGCACGCAGACCTACTTCCTGCGCAAGTTCGACCGCTCGAACCAGGGCACCTCGTACAACAACCGCGTGATCGTCAACGCCGGTGAGCGCGTCGAGGCCGGCGAGGTCATCGCCGACGGCCCCGCCACCGACAACGGCGAGCTCGCGCTCGGCAAGAACCTGCTCGTCGCGTTCATGCCGTGGGAGGGCCACAACTTCGAGGACGCGATCATCCTCAGCCAGAACCTCGTGAAGGACGACGTGCTCTCGTCGATCCACATCGAGGAGTACGAGGTCGACGCGCGCGACACGAAGCTCGGCAAGGAGGAGATCACCCGTGACCTCCCCAACGTGAGCCCCGACCTGCTCGCCGACCTCGACGAGCGCGGCATCATCCGCATCGGCGCCGAGGTCCGCCCCGGCGACATCCTCGTCGGCAAGGTCACGCCGAAGGGCGAGACCGAGCTGTCGGCCGAAGAGCGTCTGCTCCGCGCGATCTTCAACGAGAAGAGCCGCGAGGTCCGCGACACCTCCCTCAAGGTGCCCCACGGCGAGCAGGGCACGATCATCGCCGTCAAGGTGTTCGACGCACAGGACGGCGACGACGAGCTCGGCTCGGGCGTCAACCAGCGCGTGGTCGTCTACATCGCCCAGAAGCGCAAGATCACCGAGGGCGACAAGCTCGCCGGCCGCCACGGCAACAAGGGCGTCATCTCGAAGATCCTGCCGGTCGAGGACATGCCGTTCCTCGCCGACGGCACTCCGGTCGACGTCATCCTGAACCCGCTCGGCATCCCGGGTCGAATGAACTTCGGCCAGGTGCTCGAGACCCACCTCGGCTGGGTCGCGAAGCAGGGCTGGAAGGTCGAGGGCAAGCCGGCGTGGGCCAAGCGCCTGCCCGAGGCCGCCCACGAGGCCGCGCCCGGCACCAAGGTCGCGACCCCGGTGTTCGACGGCGCCTTCGAGGAGGAGATCGCGGGTCTGCTCGACTCGACGCTCCCCAACCGCGACGGCGAGCGGCTCATCGACTCGAGCGGCAAGACGCAGCTCTTCGACGGCCGCTCGGGCGAGCCGTTCCCGTACCCCGTGTCGGTCGGCTACATGTACATCCTGAAGCTGCACCACCTGGTCGACGACAAGATCCACGCGCGTTCGACGGGCCCGTACTCGATGATCACCCAGCAGCCGCTCGGTGGTAAGGCGCAGTTCGGTGGCCAGCGATTCGGTGAGATGGAGGTCTGGGCGCTCCAGGCCTACGGCGCCGCGTACGCGCTGCAGGAGCTCCTCACGATCAAGTCCGACGACATCCTCGGCCGCGTCAAGGTCTACGAGGCGATCGTCAAGGGCGAGAACATCCAGGAGCCCGGCATCCCCGAGTCGTTCAAGGTGCTCATGAAGGAGATGCAGTCGCTCTGCCTGAACGTCGAGGTCCTCTCGGCCGACGGCACCGCGGTCTCGCTCCGCGACACCGATGACGAGGCCTTCCGCGCTGCGGAGGAGCTCGGCATCAACATCTCCGCGCGCTTCGAGTCGTCGAACATCGACGAGATCTGAACCGCCAGGTACGAAACGACTTCAGGAATCTAGGAGAGAAATTGCTCGACGCAACGACGTTCGATGAGCTTCGTATCGGCCTGGCCACCGCAGAGGACATCCGCAAGTGGTCCTACGGCGAGGTCAAGAAGCCCGAGACCATCAACTACCGCACGCTGAAGCCCGAGAAGGACGGGCTCTTCGGCGAGCAGATCTTCGGACCCAGCCGTGACTGGGAGTGCGCCTGCGGCAAGTACAAGCGCGTGCGCTTCAAGGGCATCGTCTGCGAGCGATGCGGCGTGGAGGTCACCAAGTCCTCCGTCCGCCGTGAGCGGATGGGCCACATCGAGCTCGCCGCCCCGGTGACGCACATCTGGTACTTCAAGGGCGTGCCCTCGCGCCTCGGGTACCTGCTCGACATGGCGCCGAAGGACCTCGAGAAGGTCATCTACTTCGCCGCCTACATGGTGATCGACGTCGACGACGAGGGTCGTCACGCCGACATGCCCGGCCTCGAGAACGAGCTCCGGCTCGAGATCAAGACCATCGGCGACCAGCGCGACGCGCGCATCGCGACGCTCATGGCCCGCAAGGAGGAGGAGCTCGCGGCACTCGAGGCCGAGGGCGCCAAGAGCGACCAGCGCAAGCGCGCCGAGGCCGCCGCCGACAAGGAGATGGCCCAGGTCCGCAAGTCGGGCGACGAGCAGATCGCGCACCTCGAGCGCGTGTGGGAGGCCTTCCGCACCCTCAAGGTCGGCGACCTCAAGCCCGAGGACTCGGACTTCCACGAGCTCCAGGACCGCTTCGGCATGTACTTCGACGCCTACATGGGCGCCGAGGCCATCAAGAAGCGCCTCGAGAGCTTCGACCTGGCCGCCGAGGCGGAAGACCTGCACCTGCAGATCGCCGAGGGCAAGGGCCAGAAGAAGATCCGCGCCATCAAGCGCCTGCGCGTCGTCAACTCGTTCCTCGCGACGAGCACCTCGCCCGCGGCGATGGTGCTCGACGTCGTGCCGGTGATCCCGCCGGAGCTGCGTCCGATGGTCCAGCTCGACGGCGGCCGCTTCGCGACCAGCGACCTCAACGACCTCTACCGTCGTGTGATCAACCGCAACAACCGTCTGCGCCGCCTCCTCGACCTCGGTGCCCCCGAGATCATCGTGAACAACGAGAAGCGCATGCTCCAGGAGGCCGTCGACGCGCTGTTCGACAACGGCCGCCGCGGTCGCCCCGTCACGGGTACCGGCAACCGCGCCCTCAAGTCCCTGAGCGACATGCTCAAGGGCAAGCAGGGTCGCTTCCGCCAGAACCTGCTCGGCAAGCGCGTCGACTACTCGGGCCGTTCGGTCATCGTCGTCGGCCCGCAGCTGAAGCTGCACCAGTGCGGTCTGCCCAAGCAGATGGCGCTCGAGCTCTTCAAGCCGTTCGTGATCAAGCGCCTCATCGACCTGAGCCACGCCCAGAACATCAAGGCGGCCAAGCGCATGGTCGAGCGCTCGAACCCGCACGTGTGGGACGTCCTCGAAGAGATCATCCGCGAGCGCCCCGTGCTGCTGAACCGTGCGCCCACGCTGCACCGTCTCGGCATCCAGGCGTTCGAGCCGCAGCTCGTCGAGGGCAAGGCCATCCAGCTCCACCCGCTCGTCTGCGCCGCCTTCAACGCGGACTTCGACGGCGACCAGATGGCCGTGCACCTGCCGCTGTCGGTCGAGGCCCAGGCCGAGGCCCGCATCCTGATGCTCGCCTCGAACAACATCCTGAAGCCGTCGGACGGCCGTCCGGTGACCCTGCCCTCGCAGGACATGATCATCGGCCTGCACCACCTGACGACCGAGAAGCCCGGCGGCGCCGGCGAGGGCCGCGCGTTCTCGTCGATCGCCGAGGCCATCCTCGCGTTCGACCAGAACCGTCCGGGCCAGCACGAGCTCGACCTCGGCGCGAAGGTGAAGATCCGTCTCGACGGCCTCCACTTCGCCGAGGGCGACGAGCCCGAGGGCTTCGTGTCGGGCAAGCCGTTCCTCATGGAGACGACCCTCGGTCGCGCCCTCTTCAACGAGGCGCTCCCCGTGGACTACCCGTACTTCAACCGCCAGGCCGGCAAGGGCCAGATCTCGGAGATCGTCAACGACCTCGCCGAGCGCTACCCCAAGACCGAGGTGGCCGCGACCCTCGACCGCATCAAGGACGCCGGCTTCCGCTGGGCGACCCGTTCGGGCGTCACCGTCGCGCTCTCCGACATCATCACGCCCCCCTCGAAGGGCGAGATCGTCGCGAAGTACGAGAAGCAGGCGGCCAAGGTGCAGTCGCAGTTCGAGAAGGGTCTCACGACCGACCTCGAGCGTCGTCAGGAGCTCATCCAGATCTGGACGAAGGCCACCGACGAGGTCGCCAAGGCCATGCAGGAGAACTTCCCGACCGACAACACCATCAACCGCATGGTCACGTCGGGCGCTCGTGGTAACTGGCTGCAGGTGCGCAACATCGCCGGCATGCGAGGCCTCGTGAACAACCCGAAGGGTGAGATCATCCCTCGCCCGATCATCTCGAGCTACCGCGAGGGCCTCTCGGTGGCCGAGTACTTCATCGCGACGCACGGTGCCCGCAAGGGTCTGGCCGACACGGCCCTCCGTACGGCCGACTCGGGTTACCTCACGCGTCGACTCGTGGACGTCTCGCAGGATGTCATCATCCGCGAGGACGACTGCGGCACGACCAAGGGCCTCGAACTGCCCATCGCGACGGTGGATGCCTCGGGCGAGCTCGTCCGCGACCCCAACGTCGAGAACTCGGTGTTCGCGCGGTCGCTCGCGGCCGACGCCGTGAACGCCAAGGGCGAGGTCGTGGCCGAGGCCGGCAGCGATGTCGGCGACGTGCTCATCAACGAGCTCATCGCCGCGGGCGTCGAGTCGATCCGGGTCCGCTCGGTGCTCACCTGCGAGTCCGGCGTCGGCGTCTGCGCGAGGTGCTACGGCCGTTCGCTCGCGACCGGCAAGCTCGTCGACATCGGCGAGGCCGTCGGCATCATCGCGGCCCAGTCGATCGGTGAGCCCGGCACGCAGCTCACGATGCGTACCTTCCACACCGGTGGTTCGGCTTCGGCCGACGACATCACGCAGGGTCTTCCCCGCGTGCAGGAGCTCTTCGAGGCCCGCACCCCCAAGGGTGCGTCGCCCATCGTCGAGGCCCCGGGTCGCATCACGATCGACGAGACCGACAAGCAGCGCAAGGTCATCCTCACGCCCGACAACGGCGACGAGCCGATCACGTACAACGTGCTCAAGCGTTCGACGCTGCTCGTGGAAGACGGCCAGCACGTCGAGCTCGGCCAGCAGCTCATCGTCGGCACCGTCGACCCGAAGGAGGTCCTCCGGGTCAAGGGCGTCCGAGAGGTGCAGAAGCACCTCGTCAACGGCGTGCAGGACGTGTACCGCTCGCAGGGCGTGCCGATCCACGACAAGCACATCGAGGTCATCGTGCGCCAGATGCTGCGCAAGGTCACCGTCGTCGACCACGGCGACACCGACCTGCTGCCCGGTGAGCTCGTCGACCGCATGAAGTACAACGAGATCAACCGCGCGTCGCTGACCGAGGGCAAGAAGACGGCGTCGGCCCGTCAGGAGGTCATGGGTATCACCAAGGCCTCGCTGGCGACCGAGTCGTGGCTGTCGGCCGCGTCCTTCCAGGAGACGACCCGCGTGCTCACGCAGGCCGCCATGGAGGGCAAGAGCGACCCGCTGGTCGGCCTCAAGGAGAACGTGATCATCGGAAAGCTGATCCCGGCGGGTACTGGCCTCGGCAAGTACCGGAACGTCGCGGTCGAGGCCACCGAGGAGGCGAAGGCGGAGCGCTACCCGAACCGCATCTTCACCGACGACGCGGCCTTCAGCGAGGGTGACCTCAGCTTCGTCGACTTCGACGCGTTCTCGAGCGACGACTTCACGCCCGGCAACTACAGCTGAACCACCCGGTGATCGACGAGGCGCGCAGCGCCGAGTCGAGATCCACGAACGGCCCCCGATCCGACCGGATCGGGGGCCGTTCGGCTTCTCCGCGGCGTCGACCCGCTGCCGGCATCGCCGCGCGGCGTACCGGCGCCGTGGTCGCCCATTGTTACAGTGGGCCCACCGCGGGGTACGAGGGTGCCCGGAAGGAGCGCGATCATGAGCAGCACGACGCCCGGATCAGAGCCGCTCGACGGCGACGCCGTGCCCGAGCCCGAGAGCCCGGACGCCGCGCGCGCGCCCGACGAGACCGCGGCCGTCGACGAGCCCGCTCCGGCCGACGGTGCCGCCGCCGACGATGCCCCCGCGCACGACGACGCCCCTGCCGATCCCGGTCGCGCCGACGGCGAGCCCGCCGCCGCAGCGCCGGGCGATGACGAGGTCGTCGCCTCGGTCGCGTCGACCGAGGGTGATGCGCACGACGCCGCCGTCGCGAGCCCGGGGGATGCCTCGCCCGCGGCAGCCCTCGAGGAGCCCGAGCCGACCGCCCCGGCCGACACCAGCGCGCTCGACGCGGCCGTGCAACGGGCGAACGCCGGCCACGAGGCATCCGACGACGACGTCGCGGCCGCCGCAGCGGCCGAACACGACGGCGTCGACGACACCGACGCCGTGCCGTCGCCCGTTCCGGCCGGTGCCGTACGCCGCGAGACCTACGTGCCGCCGTCGACCGCCGCGACGGTCGGCGCCGCCGGCGCGGCGACCCTCGCGCCGGAGCCGACCGAGGCGTTCGCGCCGTCCGCGCAGACCGTCTACGTGCAGGCGCCCGAGCCACCGAAGGCGAAGGGCAACCGAGCCTTCGGCGTGCTCGTCGCGCTCATCGGCACCGCGCTCTTCGCGCTGCTCTATGCGGGCGTCGCGTACCTGCTGCTGATGACGCAGGCGAACGTCGACGCGGTCAACGACGTGTACCTCGAGCGATTCCTCGCCAAGCCCGTGTACTGGGTGCCGATCGCGGCGTTCTTCATCGGGTTCGCGATCCTCGCCGCGATCGTGAACCGCGGCCGGTGGTGGGCGTACGTCGTCTTCGGCGTCCTCGTCGGCGCGCTCGTCTACTTCGCGTACATCGGCGGCGCGCTGCTGACGGTCGAGGCGTGGACGCTCACCTTCGACGAGGCCGCCGCGTTCGTCGGGCAGCGCTGGCTCGACCCGTTCGCGATCGTCGCAGCGGTCATCGCCCGCGAGGTCCCGATCTGGCTCGGCGGCTGGATCGCCGCCCGAGGCCGTACCGTCACCGAGCGCAACCGCGAGGCGTTGGAGGCGTACGACCGCGAGCTCGCGGCCGGGCCGCAGGCGCGGGAGGGCTGAACCGAGCGCACGAGGGGCCGGTCCGCACGGCGCGCCGCCGTGCGCGCCATGGTGAGCCGCGGTCCGCGCGCGCCCGCATGGGGACCGCTCCCCATTCCGTGCCGGACGGCCGCCGGTAGACTGCACGAGGCGCTCGGCAACGACCGGGCGCACGATCCGCGGGCGGACGCGCGACGGCGAGGCCGCGCGTCTCCGCCACGAGAAAGGCATCCATGACGAGGTTCCGCAGCTTCGACCCGGTCGCACCGATCTCCGACGCCACGATCGCGGACTTCGAGCCCCGCGTGCCCGCCGAGGTCGCACGGCTCTGGCGCTCGATCGGGGCCGGCATGGTCGGCGACGACGGATACTTCCGATTCGTCGACCCGGCGCGCGCGGCCGAGACGGTTGCCGGAGCCATGGCACTGCCCGAGGGCGCGACGGTGCTGTTCACCACCGCGCTGGGCGACTTCGTCATGCACAACGACGGTCGGTACTTCGTCGTCAAGGCCAGGTTCGGTGCCATCGACGTGATCGAGGGGGCGAGCTTCGACGACCTCGTCGCGTTCGTGGAAGATCCCGCCCAGCGGGAGGCCGCATGGGAGTGGCAGCCGTACCCCGTAGCGCGCGAGCGAGCCGGGGTGCCGGGCTTCGAGCAGTGCTTCGGCCACGTCGCGCCGTCGGTCGGCGGCCCTGCCGAGCCCGACGGGCTGCAGGTGGTCGGGCTCGCCGAGTATCTCTCGCTCGCGGTCCGCCAGGCGGGTACGCCGAAGGTGCGGCATCGGCTGCAGGTTCCCGCAGCATCGCGTCCCGACGCCGAGGCGGGCTCGACTCGTCTGGTCGAGGTCGGCACGGCGCTGTTCGCGAAGCTGACGACCGACCCCGTCCTCAACGTGCTCGAACTGCCCGACGGTCTCGGAGTGTGCCTCGTGCACGCCGCGAGGGGCGGCGGCAAGATCTACGTCGCGCCCGACGAGTCGGTGCTGTTCGTCGGCTCGGCCGTCGACTTCGAGTCGGGGCTCGGAGCCTTCCGCGACGGCGTGCGCACGCCGCTCGAGAAGTTCGACATCGACCGGACCGGGGCGGGCGCCTGATGGCCGACACGCTCGAGCAGCGCTGCGACCAGCTGCGCGGACCGGTCACCGAGCTCGTCGCCGTCAGCATCTCGGCCGCGTACCGGCCGCAGGACCTGCCAGAGCTGGGCCGGGCGATCCGCGACGTGCGCGGCATCCTCGCCGAAGACCCGTCCGGCCTGCCGGCGGGGGCCTTCGTCGAGTGGATCCCCACCGCCCTGCGCAATCTCGATCGCATGCAGGAGGCCGTCGACGCCGGTGACGCCGCCGCGTCGTACGCGATCCTGACTGACAAGACCGACGGGTTCATCCGACTCACGATCGGCTGCGCCGGCTTCCCGGGATGGGATCCGGCCTGAGCCTCACGCTGCGGCTCAGCCGCAGGCGACCGACAGCTCGGCCGGCGGCTCGATCTCGATCGGCTCGCCCCAGCCCTCGAACGCGAAGGTGCCGTCGCCGGTGCCGTCGGCGGCACGGAACTCCCGCGGCAGCGGAGCGCCGGAGCGGGCGACCGTGAGCACGCCGACGGGGGCGCCGGTCTGGCCGACGATCACGTCGATGAGGTCGGCATCGCCGAGCGGCGGCTCGACCGAGACCGATTCGCTCGACGCGAGGAGCGACTCGACCAGGTCACCGGGTTCGAGCAGGGGCGCCCATTCTGCGACGAGCGAGTCGTCGCCGGTGGCGCAGACGAACCCGTCCGCCGCGTCGGGGATCCCATGGGCGCTCGCATACGCCTCATTGCCACGAACGTACGTGCGTCCGTCGACGGCGACGACCTCGACCCGTTCGTCGCCCGCCGTGATCTTCGCCGCGTACTCGCCGGCCCGGCCGCGGTAGTCGACGGCGAGGCCGCGACCCGCGCGCGGCTCGGACCCGTCGCTCGGCGAGGTGAGTTCGGTGTAGGAGCCGTGGTACTGCACCGCACCCGCCCCGCTGATCGCCTCGGCGATCTCGTGGGTCGCGTCGGGGCCCGCGAGCAGCCAGAGGCCGTTGCCGGCGATCCGCTCGCCGTCGGGCGGCGCGAGCAGGTGCGTCGGCGTCGGCGGCGGTGCGGCAGGTGCACCGGTGCAACCCGCCAGCACGATCGCGCACGCCGCGGCCCCGGCGAGGCCGGCCGCACGGGCGGAGAACGACATCACGAGACCGCGTCGGCGGTGCACACGCTCTGGGCGCGCTGTGCGTCGAGGGTCGCCGCGTCGAGGGCGACGGCGGCGTCGCTGCCGCCGGGGCGCACGACGAAGCAGGTGCTGTCGTCGTAGACCGCCGCAGCGGAGTACAGCCAGGCCTCGGTGCCGCGCACGAACTGGGTGAGGTCGGTCGCCGTGCCGTCCCCGTCGACCGCGTAGAGGCTGTACTCGGCGTCGGGGCCGCTCCAGTCGAGATGCAGGTTGCCCTCGGCGACCTCGGCCGAGAGCCCGCTCACCGTGACCGAGTCGTCGGTCACGGCGGACACGATGAGGAGCGTGGCCGTGGCGGCGACGGCGACGAAGGTGAGGCCGACCGACACGAGGAAGGCCGGGTGGCGCCACCAGCGGCGAGCCTGCTTGGGGGCCTCGGCGAGCACCGGGAGCACCGAACCGGCGCTGCTGAGCGGTCGCGCCCCGCCGGCCGACTGGAGCGCGGTCTGGCCCTGGGCGGCGCCGAGGACGGCCTGCTGAGCGGCCGCGGCGCCGGGCACGGCCGGCTGACCGGGATGCCGCGTCGGGGGCGCCGCCGGCGCCGAGACCTGGTCGTGCGATTGCAGGGTGGATCGGAAATCGCGGCGTCGAGACGAGGCGGACATCGTGACCCTTCGTGCACGGTGGGCGCGACGGACGTCGCGGCTGAGCGCGTACCATGGTAACCCGAACGCCGAGCCGGGCGTTCCAGCGCGACGACGGGGAGACCGGTGACCAGATCGATCGGCCGTCGTGCGATCATGGCCGTCGTCGGTGCCGTCGCCTTCCTCGCGACGTTCGGCCTGTCGTTCGGCGCCTCGCAGGCGGTCGCCGACGAGGTGGTGCCGCCGGCCGCCTCGCCGACCGAGGTCGAGGTGCCCTACCTCGGCAGCACGACGATCGAGCCGGCCGCGGGCTGGCGCATCAGCGACTGCGGCCCGCCCGAGCAGGCCTCGCCGCTCGTGACGGCGTGCGATGCCGAGCACATCGTGCTGACCGCCGAGGCGTACGACCCCGAGGCCGGTGCGATCCTGCTCCCCGTGCCGCAGACCAATGGCGGCACGTCGATGGTGTTCCGCTACGTCGTGCGGCTCGCCCCGCCCGAGACCCCGGTCGCCCGCGACATCCGTTTCGGGTACCCCGTCGCCGCGGGCTCGACGGTCATGATCCCGATCAGCGCGCTCGACATCGAGTGCGCGGTGTGCAAGGAGGGCGGCCGGCTCGACGTCGTCGGCGTCGAACCAGCCGGCGCCGGCACCGCAGGTGCGACTTCGACCCACCTCGTGTTCCGGCCGAGCGCCTCGTACGCGGGGCTCGCCGGCGTCGGGCTGCGCTTCGCCGACGACTTCGGCACGTGGTCGCCCGAGGCGACGGTCGAGATCCCGGTCTACCGGCCAGAGGGGGTGCTCGTCGCCATGAACGTGTTCGTCGCGGCCGACGGGGAGTCCCAGACGATCGACCTGAACGAGCTCGCGTTCGATGTCGGCGGTGCCGAGATCAGCCTGCTCGGGTGCGGGGCGCCGATCCACGGATCGGTCGTCTGCCGTCCCGACGGCATCGCCGAGTTCCGTTCGCGGGGCGCCGCCGTCGACCAGTTCGACTTCCACGTCGCCTCGAGCGAGGGCGAGCAGGCCAGCGGCTCGATCACCGTCGTGGGTGACGGCGCAGAGCTTCCCGTATCCGGTCCGGTGCCGGCGACGACGATCGACGCCGACGACGATGACGGTGACGACGCGGGCGTCGTCTCGGCCATCGTGCCGCGGGTTCCCGTGGAGTCCGACTCGACGGAGCGAGTCGGCGTCTTCGCCCCGCTCATCCGAACGCTCGACCGTGCAGGCGTGCAATGACAGAGAGGTTGGCAGCATGACCGTCCGACTCACGATCGCCGACCCCGCGGGAGCGGCGTCGTACCTGCTCAAGGTCGACGAGGCCACGACGATCGGCGAGGTCGCCGAGTCGCTCGGCGTGCCGCACGAGTCGCTCGACCCGAGCGCCACGACCGCGACTCCGCTGGGCGAGTCGATGCTCCTCTCCGGTGCGACGGTTCCGCCGTCGAACTCGGTCGAGCTGGCGCCGGGCGCCCTCCGCCTCGAGGTCGTCGGCGGCCCGTTCGCCGGTGACACCGTCCCGCTCATGCCGGGCGGCACGATCTCGATCGGCAGCGGCCGGGCGGCATCGCTCGCGATCGCGGACCCCGCGCTCGCGCCCGAGCACGCGACGCTCGCGCTCGTCCGCACCGACACTGCCGACGGCCGGCCCGCACCGCTGAAGGCGATGCTCACCCCGGTCGGCGGTGCGCAGATGTGGGTCAACGGCGACGCCGTGGACGGCGAAGCCGAGCTCGTGCCGGCCGACCTGTTCCAGCTCGGCAACAGCATGTTCCGCATCGGCGTCGCGCCCGGCTCCGACGCCGACCTCACCCGCGACGCGCTGGGCGCACGCGCCTTCAACCGGCCGTCGCGCATCCACCCGTCCAAGAGCCAGCCCGTCGTCCAGCTGCCGGGCGACAAGCCCGACGACCCCGACCAGTCGCCGTTGCCGTGGCTGTCGGCGATCATCCCGGTCGTGCTCGGCGTCACCATGGCGGTGCTCTTCCAGCGCCCGATCATGCTCATGATGGCCGCAGCCAGCCCGATCATGGTGATCGGTTCGTTCCTCACGAATCGCAAGCTCGCCAAGAAGAAGGGCATGAAGACCGAGCAGCAGTGGATCGACGAGGTGAAGGCGGCGGGCCGGCGCATCGCCGAGCTCGCCAAGGCGCAGCGCCTCGACGGCTGGTACCGCATGCCCGACCCGGTCGTCATCGCGGACATCGCCACCCGCCCGCTCGCGCGGCTCTGGGAGCGTCGCCGAGTCGACGACGACGCGATGCAGCTGCGCGTGGGCGTCACCGAGGTGCAGCTCGACGTGCGATTCGAGGGCGGCGGCCGCGACCGCTCCGCCGAGCCCTCCGTCGGCGTCACCCCGCAGCCGGTGGCCGCCGACTTCAGGTCTGGCGTCGTCGGCATCGCCGGGCCGCCCGATGCCGTGCGCAACGTCGCGCGCGCAATGGTGACCTCGTACGCGACCCTGCGTTCGCCCCGAGACGCCGAACTCGTGGTGGTGTGCGACGCGGCTGACGACGCCGAGTGGGGGTGGACCCAGTGGCTGCCGCACACCCAGGCCACGAGCACCGTCGCGGCCATGCTCGGCAACACCGACGACACGCGCCGCGAGCGGCTGCGCGAGGTCGCGGTCATGCTCGAGAACCGGATGCGCAGCGCGGGCCAGCGCGGTGCCCCCGCGGCCTCCGACGTCCTTCTCGTCGTCGACGGCGCACGCGATTACCGGATGCTGCCGGGCATGGTGCCGATCCTCGAGCACGGCCCGGCGCACGGCATCCACGTGCTCGCACTCGACTCGGAGCGGGCGCGCCTTCCCGAAGAGGCGGCGAGCGTCATCCTCATCGACCCGTCCGACCCCGCGCTCGGCCGCTTCGAGACGGGCAAGGAGTACTACCCGACCGTGCTGCTCGACGGCGTCTCGATCCCGGCATCGCAGCGCATCGCGCGCAGCCTCTGCTCGATCCAGCACGTCTCGGGCGTCGGCGACGACGCGATGCTGCCCACGAGCGTGCGCATGGTCGACCTCCTCAATATCGACCTCGAGGACCCGTCGCCGATCATGCAGCGCTGGGCCAAGCAGCCGCGCAACACCTTCGTGGTCGTCGGCGCGAACGCCGACGGCGAGTTCGCGCTCGACATCTCGCGCGACGGCCCGCACGCGCTCGTGGCCGGCACGACCGGATCCGGCAAGTCCGAGTTCCTCCAGGCGCTCGTCGTGAGCCTCGCCATGGCGAACCGGCCCGACGCGCTCAACTTCGTGCTCGTCGACTACAAGGGCGGCTCGGCCTTCGCCGACTGCGAGCGGCTGCCGCACACGGTCGGCATGGTGACGAACCTCGACGCGCGCGAGACCGAGCGCGCGCTCGCGTCGCTCGACGCCGAGCTCAAGCGTCGTGAGGTCGTGCTGCGCGACATGGCGGCGAAGGACGTCGACGCGGCATGGGCGAAGGACGCCGACACCGCGGCCCGGCGGGGCCTCGCCCGGCTCATGATCGTGATCGACGAGTTCGCCGAGCTCAAGACCGAGCTGCCCGAGTTCATCGACGGCCTCGTGCGCATCGCCCGCGTCGGCCGTTCGCTCGGGGTCAACCTCGTGCTCGCGACCCAGCGCCCGGCGGGTGTGATCACCGCCGAGATGCAGTCGAACATCAACCTCCGCGTCGCGCTTCGCGTCACCGACCGCTCGGACTCGTCCGACGTGCTCGGCTCGGGAGAGGCCGCGCTCATCAGCGCCTCCACGCCCGGTCGCGGCTTCGTCCGGCTCGGACCGAGCGCCGCGCCGAGCGGCTTCCAGACCGCGCGCGTGGCGGGCATCCGCCCGGGTGCCCAGCGCTCGGTGAAAGTCCTGCCGCCCGCCGCCAAGCTCGAGTGGGAGACCCTCGGGTTCCCGGTGCGGTTCCCGAAGCAGCCGGCAGCGGTCGAGGAGAACCGGGATCACGACGACACCGACCTCCGTGCGCTCGTCGACGTCATCACCGAGGCGACGAACCGGCTCGGCATCCAGAAGAACCCGTCGCCGTGGCTCCTGCCCCTGCCGGCGGTGCTCCCGCTCGAGCGCCTCGCCGACGCTCCCCTCGCTCCAGCCGAACTGCTGCTCGGCCTCGAGGACGTTCCGGGGGAGCAGTCGCAGCGCAGCCTCACCTGGGATGTCGCGACGGGCTCGCACATCCTCTTCCTCGGCGGATCGATGTCGGGCCGGACGACGGCTCTGCGCACCCTCCTCGCCCAGGCGGTCCAGCGGTTCACGCCTGGCGACCTGCACCTCTACATCAGCGACTTCGGCAACGGCGCGCTGCTGCCGTTCGCCGACGCCCCGCAGTGCGGCGCCGTCGTCACGCAGCTCGACGGCGACCGGCTCCCGCGACTCATGCAGCGCATGCTCGAGGAGCTCGCGACCCGCCAGACCGTGCTCTCGAACGCGGGCGTCGGCCACATCAACGAGCAGCGCGCCCACGCCGACCCCGCGACCGCCCTGCCGTACGCGATCTTCGCGGTCGACGGCTGGGAGCGCATGCTGTCGACGATGAACCCCGACCAGCTCGTCACCTTCCGCGACCAGTTCATGCGGATCCTCCGCGAGGGCCCGGCGGTCGGCGTGCGCGTGCTCATGACCGGCGACCGCGGCATCTCGGGCGACAAGGTCTCGTCGTTCATCGACGAGCAGTACGCCCTGCCGATGCGCGACCTGAACGACTACCGCACCGCGGGCATCATGGCCAAGGACATTCCGCTCGACCTGCCGCCGGGCCGGGCGCTGTGGGGCGCCCAGGGCTCCGAAGCGCAGCTGGCGGTGCTCGTCCGCGACACGAGCGGCGAGGCGCAGACCACGGCGCTGCGTCGCATCATCGAGCACGTCCGCGACCACTTCGACCAGTTCCCGCAGTTGCAGGAGCTGCCGCAGCCGTTCCGCGTCGATCCGCTGCCCGGGTACATGGCCCTGACGACGGCCTACGAACTGCCGCTCGGCGACGGCGGCCCCGAGCACGGCATCGTCGTCGCGATCGGCGGCGACCGGTTGTCGAAGTACACGCTCGACTGGCCCGGCGAGGGCGGGTTCATCGTCGCGGGGGACCGGCGGTCGGGGCGGTCGTCGGCGCTCGCCGCGCTCGTGCACCAGCTCGCCTGGCGCAAGGAGCCGCTGCTCGTCGTGGCACCGCGAGCGTCGGTGCTCACCGAACTCGCCGATGCCGCAGGCATCCCGGTCATCCGCACCGGCGACGTGCAGCCGCCGCAGCTCGACGAAGTCCTCGCGCCGCTCGACGGGGCCAGGCTCACGGTCGTCGTCGACGATGCGGAGCAGTTCAAGAACGCGCCGATCGAGCACGCGCTCACGGGCATCAAGCACCGGGCGACCTTCATCGTCGCCGCCGACTCCGACTCGCTCTCGACGCTGTTCGGCGGGCCGTTCGTCGAGGCGAAGAAGGCTCGGCGGGCGTTCGTGCTCCGCCCGAACCAGGCCATGATCGGCACGCAGGCCGTCGGCGCGCCGATCCCGAAGTTCATGCTCGGGCACTCGACCCCCGGCGGCGGGGTGTTCCTGTCGGCCGGAGGCTGGATGCCGGCGAGGGTTCCCGACCCCCGGCAGTGATCGGGAACGGTGCGCACGCGGCACGTGCGCGAGGCATCCACAGGTGGATCGTCGCGTCGGCCGGAGAACATAGACTCGACGGGGTCGGTCGACCCGGAACGGAAAGGTGACGGACTGTGGCCTCTGCACGGTGCGCGTATTGCGACGCCACGCTGCAACCCAACAGCATGTTCTGCGCCGAGTGCGGCCAGCTCGTGCCGCAACTGAGCCGGCCGCCGGCGCCGGCGTCACTGCCCGGTGCGGCACGGCCGACGCCCGCGCCCGGCGCCGCGGCGGCGTCGGCGGCGCCGCGGCAGCCGATCGACCCGGTGCCGCTGCCCTCGCTGCTGCCGTGGCAGCAGGCGAGGGCGAACGAGCAGCCGGTCGTGGCATCCGCCCCGCCGGTGCTGCAGAAGGTCGAGCTCCTGTTCTCGACCGGGCAGCACGTGATGGTCAGCGGCCGGGCCGTCATCGGCCGCAAGCCTGCGCAGACCGCCGCGGCGACGGGGGTGCAGGCGATCGAGGTGCTCGACGACACCCGTTCGGTGTCGCGCGTGCACCTGTACTTCGAGCTCATCGAGGGGCGCATCACCGTCGCCGACGCCGGATCGAGCAACGGCTCGCACGTCGAGCGCGCCGGTCAGGAGATTCCGCTGGCGGGCTCGGGTGATGTCGTCGAGGTCGTCCCCGGCGACCGCGTATGGGTCGGCGACATCAGCTTCGAGATGCGCGCCGCCGCCTGAGCGGCGCGCTGCCGTCGCGCGAACCGGCGTCGCTCGGTGGGCGGCCGTGCCGCTCGACTGCGGAACCCGAGGGTCCGCGTCCGCGACCGTATCCGCGCCCCCGGAGGCGCGGCCGACAGCGACTCAGTCGCGCAGGAACGGGTCGAGGAATCCGTTGACGATCGTCTGGCTCGCGCGCGACCCGTACTGGTCGGCCGTCACCAGGCTGATCGCGTTGTAGGCATTGCCCGAGAGCGTCACGAGGGGCAGCGGCTGCCACTCGCGACCGACCTTTGCGGTCACCGCCACGTACGCGACCGAGTCGGCGGGCGCGAGCCAGGTCGCGAGCACGACGTTGCCGTGCTTGGCGACGGGGAGCGGGAGGTAGACGCGCGGGTCGCCCGTGCGGACGCGCTCGAGCAGCGCGCCGGCGTCCTGCGGGGCGACGGCCAGGTACGTGTTCACCCGCTGCTTCAGCTTCGTGCCGGTCGCGACGCGTTCCCAGCGGTACGACCACGCGAACAGCCAGATGAGGCCGCACACGAGCGCCGCTGCACTGAGCAGTACCGCGCCGGGAGCCACGAACGTGCGCAGGCCGGATCGACGTCCCTGCATGTCGGACGAGACCTCGACGAGCGCGTCGTACATGACGAACGAGAGCACGAGGCAGATCGCGCCGGCGGCGACCATGACGAGCGCCGCGATGATCTGGCCTCGGGAGCGCACACGACGCACCTCCGTGCTCGCGGCGTGCATCGGCAGTTCCTGCGGTTCGCTCACGCGATCCCCTTCTTCTCGACGGGCCACTTCAGATCGATCATCGGCCCCTTCCACTCGAAGTATGCGAACACCTTGGTGAACGAACGAGCCGGGATGCCTCGGCGCTCTGCCTCCCGGATGAGCACCTGCGCGGCCTGGAGCGCCGTGGCGTCGTCGATGACGGCGTCGAGCATCAGCGGAATCAGGCCGCGCCGAGTGCCGTCGAACCGGTCGAACAGCGTGACGCGGTCGGCGCCCCGCGCGCCGGCGAACGCGCGTCGGAGTGCTTCGCCGTCGCGGACGCCGATCTCGCAGAGGAGCGTCGCACTGCCCGACCTGACGGTCGCACGCGCGAGCGGGCCGGAGAACGGCAGGTCCTGGACGCGGGCGCTGCGCGCTCGGTCGTCGAGCACCCCGACGAACACGATCTCCGTCCACGGGATGAGGGGTGCCCCCGCGAGCCGGATCCCCTCGGTCTCGACGGCGACGGCGACGTCGTCGTCGGTCACGAGCAGGCCGAGCGCGCGGCGGCGCCGCGAGGCGAGGAGCACCGAGACCGCGCAGGCCGCGACGCCGAGGCTCGCGATCGTGATGGTGAACCAGCCGAGGCCGGCGATGACGGCGACGGCGAGGCCGACGGCGAGGAGCACCCCGATCGCGGCGCTGGTGAGCAGCATGCCCGAGTTCCACCGCCCCGTGCGGTCGACCTTCGCGTGGTCGACGTGTGCCTCGTAGACGATCTCCGGCACGACGTCACCTCCGTCAGATTTCGAGTGCCCTGCGGCACGTCAGCCTACCCTGTGCGCCCGGCCCGAACCGCGCCGGCATCGGCGCAGCGTCGGGCGCGAAGGGGATGGGGAGTTGTCCCCATCGGTGATCTGGGGCGGAGCAGGTAGCGTGGTGCAGACGTCGGGGTTGAACTGTCGGCTCCACGTCGTGTCAAGCAATTCTGTGCTGATTCAACGGAGGAAATCATGGCGGAGATCCGCGTCACTTCTGAGTCCCTCGCCGGCGTCGCCGGCCAGCTTTCGAGCGGGTCGCAGTCGATCGAGTCGCAGCTGTCGAACCTGAAGTCGCTCGTCGAGGGCCTCATCTCGGGCGACTGGTCGGGTACGGCCTCGCAGAGCTTCAACGAGCTCTACTCGCAGTGGGACCAGGCCGGCCTGCAGCTGAAGGAGTCCCTGCAGGGCATCAGCGACCTGCTGAACCAGGCTTCGCTGTCGTACGAAGACAGCGAGAACGCCATCGCCGGTACGTTCAACGGCTGACACCGGTCTATCGGGTGCCGGTGCATGAAGGTGCCGGCACCTTGCCACGAGCGAGGGGTCTGGGATGGTCTACTTCAAGGTACGCGCGGATTCGCTGAGCGAAGTCGCCGCGTTGATCGGCTCGGTCGTCACGACGTTCGATGCGAATCTCGCATCGGTCGATCGCGTCGTGACGCGGATGGCCGGGACGACGTGGGTCGGCGAAGACGCGGAGAAGTTCGCCGAGAACTGGGGCACGTTCCTGACCCTCGCCGGACAGGTGCGGTTGTCGTTGACCGGCCTGCAGCACGGGCTCATGGCGGCCGACGGCTCGTACACGCAGACCGAGTCGGGCGTCGGCGGCAGCTTCCGCCAGGGCCGGCAGGGGCTCGTCGCGGTGCGCAACGCATCGGGCGGGCTCGGCAAGCGCGTCGCCTCGGGCGAGGAGAAGGCCGAGGACATGGCCGAGTTCTTCGGCCGCGACTACGCGGGCGACGATGAGGTCGAGCAGTTCGGCGGCGGGGCCCTCGGCGCTCGTCGCGGCGGGCAGGCCACGGGTGGCGGCTCGGGCGACTCCGACGGAGACGGCGACGACGACTCGATCGGCACCGGGGTGTTCCGCCTCGACGCCGACGGCGAGCCGTACGTGCCCGAGGCGGGGCCGACGTTGACCGCATCCGGTGCCGAGGCTTCCGACGGCGAAGCGATCGTGCGCGGTGAAGGTGGAGGTGACGGTCGTGGCTGAGCAGCAGGCCGATACTGCGGAGTTGCAGGCGTTGGTGCAGACGATGGGCGAGCTGGTCGCGTACTGCTCCGCACTGAAGCAGGGTGCGAGCGGGTTCGCCTACATGCTCCCGGCGGAGTGGCAGGGTCCCGCGATGCAGTCGTTCCTGGGTGCGTTCAGCGCATGGGCCGTCGGAGCCACCGCGCTCGAGCAGACGGCCGACGGATTGCTGGCGCAGGCGCAGGTCACGTTCGATGCGTACACGGCGACGATCGAGGGACTCGATTCGTCGTGGGCGGATCTCGAGTCGAGTTTGGGGTAGTTCGTGGTACAGGTGCGGTTGGACTCGGCTCGGCTGGTCCAAGACGGTGAAGAGCTGTATGGCATCGCCCAGTCGTTGGACGGAGCGATCTCGGCGTTGACGTCGTCGCTGTCCGGTGCCGGCGGAATGGCGGGCGACGACAACGCGGCGGAGGAGTTCTGCCAGGGCAGCGACGGGTACGACGCCCTCGCCGGCCCGACGATCGACGGGGTGCGCTCGTTCGCGAACGGGCTGCGAATCCTCGACGCGGGCCTGTCCAACTCGGGGCGCGCGTACGACGGGGCCCAGAAGCCGGGTGCCGGGCTCGACCCGGCGACGGCGCAGCCGGCGACGGCGACCCCCTTCATCGACGAGTCGAAGTCGAATCCGCCGGACGCGCTGGGCGCCGGGTGGCCCGGGCCGCTGGGGGAGTTCCAGGAGCTCATCGAGTGGGGTCTGGCGCAGGTCGGGGTGGTCATCCCGACCGGCGACGAGGACAAGCTCGCCAACGCCGCCGAAGCGTGGGGGACCTTCGCCTCGAGCGTGCGCTCGGCGAAGTCCAAGGTCTCTGGCAGCATGTCGAGCATCTCCGCGATGACCGTGCCGCAACAGCAGTCGATGCTCTCGTGCCGCCAGGGCATCGCGTCGGGCCTCGGCGACATGGTCACGAGCGCCGAGGGCATGCAGACCTGGATCAGCGACTTCCGCACCCAGTTGCGCGACATGCGCGAGGAGCTGGGATGGTTCCTCAAGCAGATGGCGATCGAGATCGCCGCGGAACTGGCGATCGGCGGTCTCCTGTCGATCGTGACGGCGGGCATCGGTGCCCTGGCCACCGCGGCGAAGGTGTCGACGACGATCATCCGCTGGTGCGTGAAGATCGCGAAGCTCATCGAACGACTGCGCGACTTCCTCCGCGGCATCCGCGGCGTGCAGGGCGTGCTGGTGCGCGGCGGGCTGCGCGCGGCCAAGGAGGGCCTGCAGGCCGGCCTCGCGTCGGCGATCTCGACGGCGAGCGTGAACGCCATGCGCTCGGGCGACAAGGACTACACCTCGCAGGACGTCGGCACGGCGTTCCTCTCCGCGTTCGCGGGCGGCGCCGTGGCGTCGCCGCTGTCGCGGGTGCTCGGCGGGTCGGGTGGTCCCGGCCTCCGCAACGGTCTCCGAGAGGTCGCCGGTGAGACGGGGGCAGGTGCCGTCGACGGCCTCGCGAGCTCTGCGGTCGAGTCGGCGGTGACCGGCGAGGAGTTCAACCCGATCTCCGACATGGTGCTCGGCGCGCTGCTCGGCGGCTCGCTGACCGCAGGCGGTCGTGGCATCAACGCGCTTCGCCCGGGCGGGTCGGGTCACGGGCCGTCGGCGACCGAGACGCCCGGCATCGACGTCGGCTCCGACTCGCAGCCGACACCGGGTGGCGGCTCCGGCTCGTCGAACCAACCGGCTGGATCCGGCCCGGTCGACGTGTCGAACGATTCCCCGACGCCCGGTTCGGGCGACGCGGGTGGTTCGGGTGCCGGTGACGGCAGCCCGGTCGAGGTCTCGAACGATGCGCCGACCCCGGGTTCGGGCGACGCGGGTGGTTCGGGTGCCGGTGACGGCAGCCCGGTCGAGGTCTCGAACGACGCGCCGACCCCGGGTTCGGGCGACGCGGGTGGTTCGGGTGCGGGTGACGGCAGCTCGGTCGAGGTGCCGACGGCTCCCGAGGGTGGTTCGCCGACGGCTCCCGAGGGTGGTTCGCCGACGGCTCCTGCGGCTGGTTCGCCGACGGCTCCTGAGGCTGGTTCGCCGACGGCTCCTGAGGCTGGTTCGCCGACGGCTCCTGAGGCTGGTTCGCCGACGGCTCCTGAGGCTGGTTCGCCGACGGCTCCTGAGGCTGGTTCGCCGACGGCTCCTGAGGCTGGTTCGCCGACGGCTCCTGAGGCTGGTTCGCCGACGGCTCCTGAGGCTGGTTCGCCGACGGCTCCTGAGGCTGGTTCGCCGACGGCTCCTGAGGCTGGTTCGCCGACGGCTCCTGAGGCTGGTTCACCGACGGCTCCTGAGGCTGGTTCACCGACGGCTCCTGAGGCTGGTTCACCCACGGCTCCCGAGGCCGCTGCGCCGACGGCTCCCGAGGCCGCTGAGCCGGCTTCGCCCGAGAGCGCGTCGCCGGAGGCTCCTGAAGCCGGCACCCCTGCGGCGGCCGCATCCGGAACGTCGACCTCGGCGCCGACGTCGGGTGCGACGGCCCCGGCCGACGTCGATGTCGACATCGAGTTGACCGATGTGCCCACGCAGCTCGACGGCGACTCGGTCGCGGCCGAGGTCGGGTCGTCGAAGGACGGCGACGCCGAGGCATCCCCCGAGTCGAATGAGCTCACGCTGGAAGACGTGGCTCCGGTGGCGGGCGCGGGCGCCGCAGCGGCGGGGGCCGCCGCCCTGCTCAGCAAGCCCTCGATCCTGCCGACGAACCTGTTCGGCGGCTCGGGCACCGCAACGCCCACGACGTCGTCGGCCGCCGGTGCCGGAGCGGGCGGTGCGACGCCGGCCACTCCTGCGGCACCCGCCGGCGCCCAGCCGGGCACTCCTGGCGGCACCGCGGCGGGCGACGGCTCGGCGCCGCAGCAGCCGGCCAACGGCACCGGTGACGGCTCGAGCGCCGACTCGAACCAGCCGTCGGGCAACCACTCCGACCGTACGCTCGCGGAGATCGATCAGGCCCTCGCGCAGATCAACCCGCACTACGACCCGTCCGACCCGGCCAACGGGTACGCCACGAACTGCGGCAACACCTCGTCGAACCTCAACGACTTCCTCAACGGGACGTCGTCGGCGGAAGCCACGACCGGCACGCTCGACATCTCGCAGATGGAGGCGCGCACCGGCAACCCGCAGACGCCGATGACGCCGGCCCAGATCGACGCCACGCTGCGCGACATGGGTCCCGGGTCGCACTGCGTGGTCGGCATCGACCGCTCCACCGGCGACGGTCACTGGTTCAATGCGTACTTCGACGGCACCACGGTGTGGTCGCTCGACGCGCAGACCGGCAGCCGCTCGCCGTGGCCGCCGAACGAGCCGAGCGCGACGACCTGGGACGCGTCGATCCAGCCCGAGCACGTCACCAACCCCGACGGGTCGAAGCCGAACGCGAAGCCCGACGCGTCGACGCCCAGTGCGCCGGACGCGACGACGCCGAGTGCGCCGAGCGCGACGACGCCGAGTGCGCCTGCTGCACCGACGGCGCCGCCCGCCCCGAGCACGCCGGCCGCGACCGCGCCCCACTCGGGAGCACCGGCACCGGCATCGCCGGTCGCGACGACCCCGGAGGCCACGGCGTCCACCACCCCCGCAGGCTCGGAGGGTACGTCCTCCGGGACGGATGGCGACGGCGGTGACCGGAGCGGTTCCGGGTTCACGAGTCAGGCGACCGTGTCGCCGACGCACCCGTCGGATGGCTCGGCGGGGCCGGGCACGACGTACAACGGCTACAACATCCCCGATCTGACGCCCGAGATCCGGAGCCAGCTGACCGCCCTCGCGGCGCAGCCGAACTCGCCGATCGTCGCGAACGACGATGGCTCGTTCTCGCTGAAGAACGCGATCACGGTCGACGCGTTCAACCGGAAGGACCCGAATCTTCCGAAGAACCCGAACCATGACTGGGCCGAGTTCCAGCGCCAGGTCGGTCTGCAGCAGCAGGGGCTGAACGACCTCACGGTGTCGGAGTGGCAGCACAACATCAACTTCTACGACCGCGAGAACCGGGTCGCGCAGGACCTGCAGAAGTCGGCGTTGAAGACGTTGACCGCCAACGGCGTACGTGTGACCTACCCGACGCCCGCGGTGCTGCACGGCCCCGATCAGATCGCGGGCGGCCGGGCCGACCGTTTCGATGGCGCGGGTCACTCACCGATCAACAGCGCGCTCGGTGCCGGGTGGCCGGGCCGTCGTCTCGACGACCTGCGTGCGGATGTCGCGGGTGCTGTGCGGAAGATCGATCCGGCGCTGCGCGCGCACATCAAGCTGAACGTCCAGCTCGGTGCGCACAATCTCGAGACCGGTGTCTCGGCCACGCAGGCGACCCTGACCTCCGCGAAGCCGGTGACGTCGGGGCCGGCTCCGGCGCCGGGAGCCGCAGGTTCGGGGGCGCAGGCCGGCTCGGCCCCGGCAGCGCCGGGCTCGTCCGCCGCGAGCCCGGCTCCGGCGCCCGCCGCCGCGGCGACCGCGCCGGCTGCGAGCACGTCGACCGCTGCGACTCCGGGTGCGTCGACGGGCGCAACGGGCGGCGCGAACGCGACCTCGGTGTCGCGTGCCGGTGCCGGCGGCACCACGAGCGGTGCGGACGCGGGTGCGACGCGGGCGGCCGCGGTCGGTTCTGCCGATGGTGCAGGCAGCCCGTCGGCGTCGACCGGCACACCGTGGACCCCCGAGATGGGCGACCCGGTGCTGTCCGGCGCCGATCACGGCCCCAGCTGGGAGCGCGTCCCCGACCATGCGTCGACGAGTCCCGTCGACCCGAACTACGGCGACGTGCGCAACCCGGGCGAGAGCGGCCACCTGGCCGACCCGTTCGCCCACCCGGGAACGGTCCCCTCGGAGATCTCGCATCTCATCACCGACCCGGAGGCGCCGTACGGCCGTGGGGACGACGGCACGCCGTACACGCGTGACGAGTGGGAGAGCCGCTACACCAACGCGCAGGGTCGTCCGGTCTACCCGGGCAACCACGGCGCGAACCCCGACACGTTCGTCGAATACTCGGGCCCCGACGCGCTCGACGCGTTCGTCCGCGACTACGGCGACGAGCTCGACCGGATGGGTGGCCCGTACGGAGACTTCCTCTCCTTCCCCGGCACCCCGTTCGAGGCGCGGTCGCTGCCGCCGAGCAACTTGAGCGACCCGTACTCGATCTACCGGTTCGGCGACTCACTTCCGGCGGGCACCCGTATCGAGGTCTCCGAGATCGCGCCGGCGTTCGGGCGCGACGGCGGCGGACTGCAGGTACGGATCCTCGACTCGGACGGCAATGCGCTCACGGTCGACCAGATGATCTCCGACGGCACCCTCGTGCGGACGGATGTCGACGGCGCTTCGGGAACGTACTCGGACCCGCGGTCGCCGATGTCGCCGGAGGATGCCGCGGGGCGGCCGATCCCGACCCCGCACCCGACTCCGGCGGATTCGTCCGACGTTCCGGCCGCGCCAGAACTGTCGCGAAACGGGTCGGCGACCCCGCCGACCGGTGCGACCGGACCGGCGGCGACGGTCGACGCGGGCACGCCCGAGTCGACGTCGACCGACGCGGGCACGCCCGAGTCGACGTCGACCGACGCGGGCACGCCCGACTCGTCTTCAACCGATGACGGGACGCCCGACCCTGAAGCGGGCGACCCCCAGACCACCGTGGCTGAGACCACCGAGGCGGAGACCGCCGATGCTGAGACCACTGCGGCGCAGACCGGTTCGGAGACGGCTGAAGCCTCGCCCGCTGAGGACGCCGACGCGGATGCCGCATCCCAGCCGTCCCTCGCGGACCTCTGCGAGGTGAACGGAAACGGCGCTTCGCAGGCTTCGATCGACCAGGCGCGGGTGCAGGCCGAGGAACTCTTCGGTGGTCTCGCGCCCGAGAACCGTGCACTGCTCGCGGCGAATCCGGTGGCCATCGACATCATCCCCGCGGGGAAGAAGCTCACCGAGCTTGCGGAATATGCGCACCTGGCGGGCCTGCAGACCTTCGACGGTCGCCAGTGGGCCGACGTCCGGGGAATCCAGGATGTCGTGAACGGGCGGGTCAGGGTCGCCATCGGTGAGGAGGCGCTCGCAGCCGTTCCGCAGGGCTACGGGCCCGGCTTCGTCGCCGCACACGAGGGCGGTCACGGGCTGCAGCGTTCCGCACTGACGCCCGATCAGGTGAACACCCTCGCGCAGCTCCACGCCGACCGCGTCGCCGCTCGGCCGGTCGTGAACAGCGGCACCGCCGGGGGATCCGGCCACAAGGACTGGCTGGATCCCGACTGGTACTCGGCGGCGAACAAGGAGGAGTACTTCGCGAACTCCGTGGCCGCCTACCATGGTCACGCGTACAGTCCGAACGCGGCGGTGACCGCGAAGTACACGCGGGAGTGGCTGCGAGTGAACGATCCGAAGATGTTCGCTCTGATCGATGGGCTCTACGGAGCGAAGGGAGCGCAGTGAACCGGATCCAGGAAGACCCGCCCCGGTATCGGGTGTTCGCCGGTGATCGTCTCGCCCTCGAGCTGCGGGGCGAAGGCGGGATCCTCGTGAGCACGTCGACGCCACCGCCGCCGCCCGGCGCACCGCCGGTGACCCATCCGTTCGCGACGGCGACCTTCTACATGTCGGTGAACGAGGGTGAGCTCGGCAGTCTGCTCCGGGGCGCCGCCGATCTCGATTCGTTCCTCGACTCGGTTCGAGCGCTCGGGTACCGGGTCGAATCCGTGCACGAGTGAGCGGACGTCGTTCCGCCCACCCCGCCATGCCCGCGCGGTGTCGCGAAGTTCTCATAGACTGAGGCTTTTCCGAGTCACCGCCCGAGCGAACTGGAGGCCCAGTGTTGGATGCCGAGACGATGCGCTTCGTCGATGAGGCCGTTGGGTTGCCTGCCGAGGAGCTCGAGGCGGCGTTCGACCGGCTGGTCGACCTGCGCTCAGAGGGCGGCAAGGAGGCGAGCCGCGCGGCGGTTCCGTCGGCGAGCGAGAACTCGGAGCTCGATCACCGCATCCGTGCGGGGCTGCTCCCTCGGGCCGATGAGCTGGATGCCCATCTGGTGGGACTCCACTCCGATGCGCGGGCGGCGATCTCGACGACGGCCCGTGCGATCTTGAAGCGGCGGAAGCTGACGGTCGAGCAGTTCGCCGTGCTCGTCGAACCGTTCGCCGGGCGCGTCGGTCTTCCGGAACACGACGCCTGAAGCCCATGGGGAGTGCTCCCCATTCCCTCCCGCACCCCGCTGGGTAGACTTCCCGGGTGGCCGAGTGCTGACCGCCGCGGAGGCATCCGGCTCGCCCGGATCGGACACGACGAGCTGATCAGACCCAACTGAGGAAGGCGTACGCATGACGAGGTTCCGGAGTTTCGAGCCGGTCGCTCCCATTTCCGACGAAACGATCCGGGCCTACGAAGGACAGGTGCCCGCCGAGGTCACCGAGCTCTGGCGCACGGACGGCGCCGGCCTCGTCGGAGACGGCTACTTCCGCCTCGTCGATCCGGGCCGCGCCGCGCAGATGCTCGAGGGGGTCATCGGTCTGCCCGAGGCATCCACCGTGCTCTTCACGACGGCGCTGGGCGACCTGGTGGTGCACGTCAACGGGCTCTACCTCGTGTACAAGCCGCGCTGGGGGGTGATCGACCTCGTCGAGGGCGCGAGCTTCGACGAGCTGGTCGCCCTCGTCGAGGACCCGGCTCAGCGCGACGTCGCCTGGGAGTGGCAGCCGTACCCGGCCGCCCGCGACCGCGATGGCGCGCCCGGGTTCGAGCAGTGCTACGGTTTCGTTCCGTTGCTCGCGCTCGGTGGCCGGCCCGACGCGGGAAACCTGCAGCTGTCGGGCCTCTACGAGCACCTTGCGGTCATCGCGCAACTCGCCGGTCAGCCGCAGGTGCGCGCACACCTGCAGACGGCCTAGTCTTCGGCGATGGATGCCTCGGCTGAAAGGTCCGATCCGATCGTCGACTACGCCGCCGACGGGCGCGTCGTCACGTTTCCGTCGGCCGACGCGGTGCTCTCGATCGGTGACATGGAGATCCTGTACGAGATCCGCGCACGCGAGGGCGGCTTCGAACTGACGCGTCAGGCGCGGAACGAGGTCCCACGGCTGCTCGTGTCGAGCAGCGAGATGGGTCTCGTCCGGAAGTACCTGCTCATGCTGCTGAGCGTGCACGTGCGCTCGCACCTCCGGCAGCGGCCCATCCGCTTCCCGGGTTCCCCTGAATCGCTTCCGGCAGGATTCGATCTCGAGACGGGCGAGGCCGAGCAGACGCTCCGCTGGGTGTCCGACGGCGAACCGCACGCGGCGATCTTCCCGCCCGGATCGACTGCCGCATCCGAGGCGGCGAAGTTCACCTCGGTCGCGCGCCGCACCGAGGAGGAGATCATCGCGTCGCTCGAGCACCCGGGCGGGCGCCCGCTGTTCCTCATACGCTGACCGCGATCCGAGGCGGAGAGCTCGCATGGGCGGAGTCGTACTCTTCGGATGGCGTCGGTTCCGTGCCGGCTCGCGCGCTGGCGATTTCGTGTCTGAAGGCGCGACGTGCCCGAGGTGAACGTCGGTGAGACCGCCATCGAGGGCAGCGTCATCGCGGTCCGCAGTCCGCTGCGAGCATGCGATCAGAGGCGCGGCGGCCGGACCGGACGCTCCGGCGCCGGCGTAGGACTGCCGGCGTTCAGACCGCGGGCGCGGGGATCAGTTCGACGCGGCGGAGCCGGTCGGCGACCACGAGGTCGCGGATGCCGACGTAGTCGTCGGCGAGCGTGAAACGCAGGCCGCCACCCGGCTGCCCGAACCACGGCTGCACGAGCGCGGCCCGCACGAGCACGTCGCCGGCGGTGATGAAGCGGTGCAGCGCGGCGCCGTCGACCAGCGCGGTCGGCGGCAGGGCACGCGCCTCGACCGACGTGCCGCTCGGGAAGAGCTGCACGCCGTCGAGGGCACCGATGCGGTCGAGCACGAGGCCCGCCGGCAGCTCGATGAGCAACGATGTACCGTCGGCCAGTCGCGCGCGGAGCTCGTCGTAGTGCCCAGTGGCGCTCGCGGCGACCGATGCGAGGGCCGTCTCGTTCGCTCGCTCGGGCGCGGGCAGCGGCCGGGCGAGGTACTCGAGCGCACCCGCCGACGCCTCCTCGGCGGTGGGCCAGCGTCGCAGCACGACGGCCTGGCCGTAGTCGACGGTCACGAGTTCGAACCCGGATGCGGCCGGTCTGAGCACGAGCCCGCCCTGCAGCGGCTCGTCCGTCTCGCCGGGCAGCAGCAGGTCGCGCGGGCCGAGGCCGCGCTCGGCCAACGCTCGTCTCAGATCCTCGAACATGCGGTCAACGATAGCCGCTGGCGAGGGTTCGCGCCCGGGCCGGGCATGGGGAGAACTCCCCATGCACGGCGAGGCCCGCCATGCACCGGCGGAGCCCGCGTCGTCCCCGGCCACCGGGCCTGCATGGGATGCTGGTTGGCATGAGACTCGAACTCGATGCGCCGAACACCGCATGGCTGCGCGTTCCGGCCGAGGCGGCGACCGACGGCGACGAGGCCGCGGTGTGGGCCGATGACGTGGTCGCGGGCTTCCTCGGTCGCCATCCCGATACGACGGCCGAACGGCTCGACGCCGTGCGCGCACTCGCCGCGGGAGCGCCGTCGCGCATCCTGCCGGGCGCGGCCGTCGGACTGCTGTACCTGCCCGGCCCCGGTGCGGCGGCGCTCGTCGTGAGCATCGGCGTCACCGAGCCGCAGCAGATCGCGGGCTCGCTCGTGCGCGCGCTGCTCGGCGATGCCGAGCTCGAGGGGCGCCCCGCCGTCGACCCGATCGAGGTCGCCGGCCTCGGCACGGGCATCGCGGTGCGCTGCCGGTTCGCGCCCCAGCCCGGCCTGCGTCCGGCTGCCGGCCTGGCCTACCTCCTGCAGGGCGATCGCGCGACCGTTCGCGTCATGGTGAGCCCCGCACCCGAGGAGCTCGTCGCGCACGCGGCGGCGTCGCTCGACTCGATCGTCCGTTCGCTCCGCGTCGTCGACTGACGCGAGGCCGCACCGGCCGTCCCGGCGACGCGGCCGGCGATCGGGCGTAGCCTCGAGAGATGGCCGACGACGAGCTCCGGACGCGCAACGCGTGGGTGGTCGCGAGCTTCGCGGCGGCGCTCGACCTCGCGCTCGTCGTCTGCGGCTTCGGCTTCGTGAGCCTCCTCTTCGACCTCGAAGTGGTCGGCGATCCGGCGGTCGGCATCTTCGTCGCCCCCGCGGCGGTCGCGGCATCCGTCGTGGCGGTGTTCGTGAGCCTGGGCGCTCTGCTGCGGCATCCCGAGCGCGCGGTCGTGACCGTGCTCGTGGCCACGCTCGCCTCGTGGCTCGCGTTCGTCGCGGTCGCGACGATCGGCCGGCTGCTCGGCTCGTCGGACCCCCCTGCCGAGAGCGTGCGGTTCGGTCTCGTGTTCGGGCTCGGCTGGTTCGGCCTCATCGTGCCGGCGTGCGCGTTCGTCACGGCCGCGTTCGCGGTGCTCGTCGCGCGCGGTCGGCAGGGCGGCATGGAGCACCCGCGCTGGCCCTGGGAGCGCGACGACGAGCAATAGGGATGCCTTGCGCGGCGCGCCAGTCGTTCGCCGCCTCGGCCCGCCGCGGCGCCGCGCGCAGTATCGTGAACCCGATGGAGGGTTCGGTCGAGGCGCGCGTGAGCCACGAGGTCGACCGCTGGCTGCAATGGCTGCCGCGGTGGCGGCCGGGAACGCACCGTGCCCGGGTCCGGCTCTGCCAGCGCTGCTTCGGGTCGCCGATCATCGCGGCGGCGGGTCTCGACGTCGACGTGCCGCACCCCGTGCAGCACGCCTTCTCGATGCGCATGAAGGGCATCATCGACGACGCCGTCGACGACTACACGGCGCGCAACCTGCCGATGCTGCACCGCGAGATCCGCCTCGCGGAGGAGCGCAAGGCCAGGCGACCGTATCGGGCGGGGGAGGGGCTCGACCCCGAGTACCTCGGACTCGAGCTCGACCCCGAGCCGGTGCCCGACCAGCCGTTCCTGTTCACGCTCGGCGGTCTCGAGGCGACGGCGGCGGCCGAGGCGAACGAACCCGCACCGCGCCCCTTCACCCCGGAGGAGAAGGAGGCGCTGCGCGAGGAGGTGCGGCTCGCCGACGAGTTCGCCAAGCAGCTCGGTCGACGCATCTGCGTCGAACTCGCCCAGCACCGCTATCGCATCGGCAACGCCGTCGAACGTCTCGTCGAGCCGCAGGTCGCCGACATGCTCGCCGACCTCGACCGCGAACTCGACGCGCCGGGCTGGGCCGGGTGACCGTCGCCGGCGTCGCAGGGGCCTCATTCCGCGTTCTCCCCGTCCGCGAAGCCGGCGCCGTTTGACCGCAACGTTACGGGGCATTACCATTGATCGGGTGTGCGCGTTCACGCGCGCGCATTCGGGTGCCCGCGGACTTCTGCGGCTCACCCCCACGGCATACCCACCATCCAAGGTCCCGCAGTTCTGCGGCGCCGGCGGGTCTGATGTGAAATCCATCATCAGCTGTCACCGTGCAGCACAACAAGGAGAAGCAGTGCCAACCATTCAGCAGTTGGTCCGCAAGGGTCGCTCGCCGAAGGTCACCAAGACCAAGGCTCCCGCCCTGAAGGCCAACCCCCAGCAGCGCGGCGTGTGCACGCGTGTGTACACGACCACCCCGAAGAAGCCGAACTCGGCGCTCCGCAAGGTCGCCCGTGTGAAGCTCTCGAACGGCACCGAGGTCACGGCCTACATCCCCGGTGAGGGCCACAACCTGCAGGAGCACTCGATGGTGCTCATCCGCGGCGGTCGTGTGAAGGACCTCCCCGGTGTGCGCTACAAGATCGTCCGTGGCGCGCTCGACACGCAGGCCGTGAAGAACCGCAAGCAGGGCCGCAGCAAGTACGGCGCGAAGATGGAGAAGAAGTAATGCCTCGTAAGGGACCCGCTCCGAAGCGCCCCGTCGTCGCCGACCCGGTGTACGGCTCGCCGGTCGTCAGCCAGCTCGTCAACAAGATCCTGATCGACGGCAAGAAGGACCTCGCGCAGCGCATCGTCTACGAGGCGCTCGAGAACGTCGCCGCCAAGTCGGGCCAGGACGCGGTCGCCACCCTCAAGAAGGCGCTCGACAACGTGCGCCCGACCCTCGAGGTGCGCTCGCGCCGCGTCGGCGGTTCGACCTACCAGGTCCCCGTCGAGGTCAAGCCCCACCGCGCGAACACCCTGGCGCTCCGCTGGCTCACCAGCTACGCCAAGGCCCGCCGCGAGAAGACCATGACCGAGCGTCTCACCAACGAGATCCTCGACGCCTCGAACGGCCTCGGTGCCGCGGTCAAGCGCCGCGAAGACACGCACAAGATGGCCGAGTCGAACCGCGCGTTCGCCCACTACCGCTGGTAGTCGGGCCGAGCGGATGCCTCGGCGCTCGCCGTGGCATCCGCTCTCCCTCTCACTTCCGTTCCTGAACCTCCCGGAGGAACCCCCGTGGCACAAGACGTGCTCACCGACCTGAGCAAGGTCCGCAACATCGGCATCATGGCCCACATCGATGCCGGCAAGACCACCACCACCGAGCGCATCCTGTTCTACACGGGCGTCAACCACAAGCTCGGCGAGACCCACGACGGCGCCTCGACGACCGACTGGATGGAGCAGGAGAAGGAGCGCGGCATCACGATCACGTCTGCCGCCGTGACCTGCTTCTGGAACAAGAACCAGATCAACATCATCGACACCCCCGGCCACGTCGACTTCACGGTCGAGGTCGAGCGCTCGCTCCGCGTGCTCGACGGCGCGGTCGCCGTCTTCGACGGCAAGGAGGGCGTCGAGCCCCAGTCCGAGACGGTGTGGCGTCAGGCCGACAAGTACAACGTGCCGCGCATCTGCTTCGTCAACAAGATGGACAAGCTCGGTGCCGACTTCTACTTCACCGTCGACACGATCGTCAACCGCCTGGGCGCCAAGCCGCTCGTGCTCCAGCTCCCGATCGGTGCCGAGAACGACTTCATCGGTGTCGTCGACCTGATCGAGATGCGCGCCCTCGTGTGGCCCGGCGACGCCAAGGGCGACGTGACCATGGGTGCCAAGTACGAGGTCCAGGAGATCCCCGCCGACCTCAAGGACAAGGCCGACGAGTACCGTCAGGTCCTGCTCGAGACCGTCGCCGAGACCGACGACGCGCTGCTCGAGAAGTTCTTCGGCGGCGAGGACCTCACGGTCGCCGAGATCAAGGGCGCCATCCGCAAGATGGTCGTCAACTCCGAGATCTACCCGGTGCTCTGCGGCTCGGCGTTCAAGAACCGCGGCGTGCAGCCGATGCTCGACGCGGTCATCGACTTCCTGCCGTCGCCGCTCGACGTGCCCGCCATCGAGGGCCGCAACCCGCGCAACGAGGAAGAGATCATCGAGCGTCACCCCGACGCGAACGACCCGTTCGCCGCGCTGGCGTTCAAGGTCGCGGTGCACCCGTTCTTCGGCCGCCTCACCTACGTGCGCGTCTACTCGGGTCACCTCGACTCGGGTGCCCAGGTCGTCAACTCGACCAAGGGCAAGAAGGAGCGCATCGGCAAGATCTTCCAGATGCACGCCAACAAGGAGAACCCGGTCGACTCGGTCACCGCGGGCAACATCTACGCGGTCATCGGCCTCAAGGACACGACCACGGGCGACACCCTGTGCGACCCCGACAACCAGGTCGTGCTCGAGTCGATGACCTTCCCCGAGCCCGTCATCGAGGTCGCCATCGAGCCGAAGACCAAGGCCGACCAGGAGAAGCTCGGCACCGCGATCCAGAAGCTCGCCGAAGAGGACCCGACGTTCCGCACCGAGCTCAACCCCGAGACCGGCCAGACCGTCATCAAGGGCATGGGCGAGCTGCACCTCGACATCCTCGTCGACCGCATGAAGCGCGAGTTCAAGGTCGAGGCGAACGTCGGCAAGCCGCAGGTCGCGTACCGCGAGACCATCAAGCGCGCGGTCGAGCGCCACGACTACACCCACAAGAAGCAGACGGGTGGCTCGGGCCAGTTCGCGAAGATCCAGTTCGCGCTGGAGCCGCTCGAGGTCGAGGGCGACAAGATCTACGAGTTCTCGAACGAGGTCACGGGCGGTCGCATCCCCCGCGAGTACATCCCCTCGGTCGACGCGGGCTTCCAGGACGCCATGCAGTACGGCATCCTCGCCGGCTTCCCGATGGTGGGCGTCAAGGCGCGCCTCATCGACGGTGCCGCCCACGACGTCGACTCCTCGGAGATGGCGTTCAAGATCGCCGGCTCGATGGGCTTCAAGGAAGCCGCTCGGAAGGCGAACCCCGTTCTGCTCGAACCGCTGATGAGCGTCGAGGTCCGTACTCCCGAGGAGTACATGGGCGACGTCATCGGCGACCTGAACTCGCGCCGCGGCCAGATCCAGTCCATGGAGGACGCCGCCGGTGTGAAGGTCGTGCGTGCGCACGTCCCGCTCTCGGAGATGTTCGGTTACATCGGCGACCTGCGGTCGAAGACCTCGGGCCGCGCCGTGTACTCGATGGAGTTCGAGAGCTACGCGGAGGTCCCGAAGGCTGTCGCCGACGAGATCGTCCAGAAGAACAAGGGCGACTGAGTCTCCCTAGCGGGGGCTCCGGCCCTTCGCCCGCACGAACCTTCCGGTTCGCGTAACATAACAACACAACCCCCGTAGCACGCCGGTCGCAATCCAGCGCCCGGAGTTCCTACACGAGTCCTGAGGAGGACCCACAGTGGCTAAGGCCAAGTTCGAGCGGACCAAGCCGCACGTCAACATCGGTACGATCGGTCACGTCGACCACGGCAAGACGACGCTCACCGCCGCGATCTCGAAGGTGCTCGCCGACAAGTACCCGTCGGCCACCAACGTGCAGCGCGACTTCGCGTCGATCGACTCGGCTCCCGAAGAGCGTCAGCGCGGCATCACGATCAACATCTCGCACGTCGAGTACGAGACGCCGAAGCGCCACTACGCGCACGTCGACGCCCCGGGTCACGCCGACTACATCAAGAACATGATCACCGGTGCGGCTCAGATGGACGGCGCGATCCTCGTGGTCGCGGCGACCGACGGCCCGATGGCCCAGACCCGCGAGCACGTCCTGCTCGCCAAGCAGGTCGGCGTGCCGTACCTGCTCGTCGCCCTCAACAAGAGCGACATGGTCGACGACGAGGAGATCCTGGAGCTCGTCGAGCTCGAGGTCCGCGAGCTGCTCTCGTCGCAGGGCTTCCCCGGCGACGACGCTCCGGTCGTCCGCGTCTCGGGCCTGAAGGCGCTCGAGGGCGACGAGAAGTGGGTCCAGTCGGTCCTCGACCTCATGGAGGCCGTCGACGAGTCGATCCCCGACCCGGTGCGCGACAAGGACAAGCCGTTCCTCATGCCCGTCGAGGACGTCTTCACCATCACCGGCCGTGGCACGGTCGTCACGGGTCGCGCCGAGCGCGGCACGCTGAAGATCAACTCCGAGGTCGAGATCGTCGGCATCCGCCCGACGCAGAAGACCACGGTCACGGGTATCGAGATGTTCCACAAGCAGCTCGACGAGGCCTGGGCCGGCGAGAACTGCGGTCTCCTGCTCCGCGGCACCAAGCGCGAGGACGTCGAGCGCGGCCAGGTCGTCGTGGCGCCGGGTTCGGTCACCCCCCACACCAACTTCGAGGGCACTGCCTACATCCTCTCGAAGGACGAGGGCGGCCGTCACAACCCGTTCTACGCGAACTACCGTCCGCAGTTCTACTTCCGCACCACCGACGTCACCGGCGTCATCACGCTGCCCGAGGGCACCGAGATGGTCATGCCCGGCGACACCACCGACATGACGGTCGAGCTCATCCAGCCGATCGCCATGGAGGAGGGCCTCGGCTTCGCCATCCGCGAGGGTGGCCGCACCGTCGGCGCCGGTACCGTCACGAAGATCATCAAGTAATCTTCGCGACTGCGACCTGAGGGGGTCGGGCTTCCACCGGAGGCCCGGCCCCTTCGTCGTACGCGGCGAGGGTCGGGACGGCGTCGGATTCTCCGGACTGGAGGCACGGCCCCCTTCGTCGTACGCTGGGTGACGATGGGCGGTTCCCCCACCCTCCTCGCTCGATCCGCGGTGCGTCCCGAGATCCAGGCTCTCCGGGCCGTGGCCGTGGGCGCAGTCGTGCTCCATCACGGCTGGCCGGCCGTCGCGCCGGCCGGGTACATGGGCGTCGACGTCTTCTTCGTCGTCTCCGGCTTCCTCATCACCGGCCTCCTCATGCGCGAGGCCGAGCGCGTCGGGCGCATCTCCCTGCGCGACTTCTACCTGCGCCGTGCACGACGCATCCTCCCCGCGGCGATGGCCACGCTCCTGGCCGTGTCGGCGCTGACGCTGCTCCTCGTCCCGCAACGGGAGTGGCGGCAGTGGTTCCGCGAGATCGTCGCGTCGGCGCTCTACTACGAGAACTGGCAGCTCGCCGCCGACTCGCAGATCCCGCGGCGCGCCGATCTCGAGTCGACCCCGGTCCAGCACTTCTGGTCGCTCTCGGTCGAGGAGCAGTTCTACCTGTTCTGGCCGCTCCTGCTCATCGCGGCGCTGTGGCTCGCCGCCCGGCACAGGGCCGGCTCGGTGACCGTGGTGCTGACCCTGCTCGGCGCGGTCACGATCGCGTCGTTCGCGCACTCGATCGCGCTCACCGCGCAGGATGCGAACCTCGCCTACTTCTCGACCTTCGCGCGGACGTGGGAATTCGGCATCGGCGGCATCCTCGCGATCGCGAGCCGGTCGCCCCTCACGGGTCGGGCGGGACTCCGCGCCGCGGTCTCATGGGCAGGACTCGTGCTCATCGCGGTGCCGATCCTGACCCTCCGTGCACCCGAGGTCTTCCCCGGAGCCGTCGTGCTCGTGCCCGTCGCCGGCACCCTCGCCGTCATCTGGGCGGGCATGCCGGAGGTGGCGTGGTCGCCGGCTGGGCTCGCCGGCCTCCGGCCAGTGCAGTGGATGGGCGACGTCTCGTACTCGCTCTACCTCTGGCACTGGCCGATCTTCATGTTCGTGCCCTACCTGACCGGAATGCCGAGCCCGCCCTGGCTGATGGTGCTGCTCGTCGCACTGTCGTTCGCGGTCGCGGGTCTCTCGAAGCGCTTCATCGAGGATCCGTTCCGGCACGGGCGGCGAGGACGGCGCCTCCGGCCCGTCTTCCTGCTGTCGGGGCTCGCCGGGCTGATCGTCGTCATCGTCGGTGCGGGCATCGTCGCGCCGGGCATCGCGGCAGAGCGGGCGGTCGCCTGCGAGCGGGAGTGACGCGCGGGCTCAGCGCATCTCGGTGCCGTCGATGACCGTGTGCACGTCGATCGCTCCCTCGACGCTGCGGCCCACCGTGCACGCCCGTTCGATCGACCGCACCATGATGTCGAGGAGCTTGTCGCGCTCGGCCGGCTCCAGGCCCGACAGGTCGAGCAGCAGTTCCTCGCCGATGCGCTCGTACTTGTTGGATGCCTCCTCCGACTGCCCGTGCGCCCACACCGTGAGCTCGGCGTCGTCGCCGAGGCGGCGCGACATCGGCCGGTCGACCGAGAGGCCGACGCAGCCGGCGAGGGCGAGCTTCAAGAGCTCGCCGGGGGAGAAGTGCACGCCCTCGACGTCGAGGCCGCCGATCGCGACCGTCGCCCCGCGGGCATTGCGACCGACGTAGCGGCGCGTGCCGACGCGGGTCGCCGAGACGCTGCCCGGCGCCTCCTTCGAACTCGGCTGCGGCCTGGTCTCCGACATGTGGGCTCCTCCTCGGTTCGCGCGTGTCCCTCCATCATGTCGGAGCCCGGCGGCGAAGCATCCCGATCGGCGGAGAACCGGCGCGATCGCCGGCGAATCTGCGGGCTCGCTGGGAGTCGAGCGTGCGCGACACGCCCGGGTTGCACGCACCCTCCGAATGTGGCAAACTCGTTGAGTTCAACATTTCGAACGCGGGCCCCTGTGCGCGCGTTCGAATCACTGTCAGGCAGTGCATAGCCACCCGCCGTTCCCACGGAGCGCAGTCGGGGTCAGGCTAGGCCGCAGGCAGCAGAACACACAACCGACCACCACACGCCCGGGGCGACCCGTGCGCGTGCGCGCCGGTTGGGGCTCGAAGGTCGAGCGTGTCGAGAGCACCGCCCCGGGTGACCGGGCGGGTGGTTTCGACAGGCTCGATCACCGGCCTTTGACAGAAGAACAGTGGTGCTTCACACGGAGTGACTACGCGGCGTCCGATGCCCTCGGAAGGGGTAAGACGCCTTGACAGAGAGAGAGTCAGCAATGGCGGGACAGAAGATCCGCATTCGACTGAAGTCGTACGACCACGAGGTCATCGACACCTCGGCGCGCAAGATCGTCGACACGGTGACCCGCGCGGGTGCCACGGTCGTCGGCCCCGTGCCGCTTCCGACCGAGAAGAACGTGGTGTGCGTCATCCGTTCGCCCCACAAGTACAAGGACAGCCGCGAGCACTTCGAGATGCGCACCCACAAGCGCCTCATCGACATCGTGGACCCGACGCCCAAGGCCGTCGACTCGCTCATGCGTCTCGACCTCCCGGCCGACGTCAACATCGAGATCAAGCTCTGAGGTAACAGATGTCTTCCGCTACCAAGAACGTGAAGGGTCTGCTCGGCACCAAGCTCGGCATGACCCAGGTGTGGGACGAGAACAACAAGCTCGTCCCGGTGACGGTCATCGAGATCGCTCCCAACGTGGTCACGCAGATCCGCACCGCTGAGAAGGACGGCTACGAGGCCGTCCAGATCGCCGCCGGCGCCATCGACCCGCGCAAGGTCTCGCAGCCGCTCAAGGGCCACTTCGAGAAGACGGCCGGCACCACGCCCCGTCGCCACGTGACCGAGATCCGCACCGCCGACGCGTCGAGCTACGCGACGGGCCAGGAGCTCACCGTCGACGCGACCTTCGAGGCCGGCCAGCTGGTCGACGTCGTCGGCACGTCGAAGGGCAAGGGCTTCGCCGGTGTCATGAAGCGCCACAACTTCAAGGGCGTCTCCGCTTCGCACGGTTCCCACCGCAACCACCGCAAGCCCGGCTCGATCGGTGCTTCGTCGACCCCCAGCCGTGTCTTCAAGGGCATGCGCATGGCCGGTCGCATGGGTGGCGAGCGCGTGACCGTGCTGAACCTCCGCGTGCACGCCGTCGACGCCGAGAAGGGCCTCATGCTCGTCAAGGGCGCGGTTCCCGGTGCTCGCGGCCGCCTCGTTTTCGTCCGCAACGCAGTGAAGGGGGCGTAGTCCATGGCTACCGCCAACACCATCGACGTGCTCGACGCGACCGGCAAGAAGTCCGGCACGGTCGAGCTGCCCGCCGAGCTCTTCGACGTTCAGACGAACGTCCCGCTCATCCACCAGGTCGTCGTCGCCCAGCTCGCCGCTGCGCGCCAGGGCACGCACAAGACCAAGACCCGCGGCGAGGTCTCGGGTTCGGGCCGCAAGCCCTTCAAGCAGAAGGGCACCGGCCGTTCGCGCCAGGGTTCGGTCCGCGCTCCCGAGCACAAGGGCGGTGGCACGGTCCACGGCCCGCAGCCGCGCGACTACTCGCAGCGCACGCCCAAGAAGATGATCGCCGCTGCGCTCCTCGGTGTGCTCAGCGACCGTGCCCGCGGCTCGCGCATCCACGCGGTCGAGGGATTCGTCGCCGGTGACGTCGCGAAGACGAAGGACGCGGTCGCGCTCCTCGGCAAGATCGCGCCGGCCAACCGCTTCCTCGTGGTCCTCGCCCGTGGCGAGGAGCTCAGCGAGCGCGCGGTCCGCAACATCGAGACCGTGCACGTGCTGCCGGTCGACCAGCTGAACGCCTACGACGTGGTCGTCTCGGACGACATCGTCTTCAGCACCGCCGCGCTCGAGGCCTTCGTGGCCGCGAAGTCGGCGAAGAAGGAAGAGGTCTCCGCATGAGCGCCGCACAGAACAAGGACCCGCGCGACATCATCATCGCGCCGGTCGTCTCGGAGAAGAGCTACGGCCTGATCGACGAGGGCAAGTACACGTTCATCGTGGACCCCCGCTCGAACAAGACCGAGATCAAGCTCGCCATCGAGAAGATCTTCAACGTCCAGGTGGCGTCGATCAACACCCTGAACCGCCAGGGCAAGACCCGCCGCACCCGGTTCGGCATGGGCAAGCGCAAGGACACCAAGCGCGCGATCGTCACCCTCAAGTCCGGCTCGATCGACATCTTCACGGCTGTCGGCTAAGGAGCAGAGGAAGAACTATGGCTATTCGTAAGTACAAGCCCACGACCCCGGGTCGTCGCGGTTCGTCGGTCGCCGACTTCGCGGAGATCACGCGCTCGACGCCCGAGAAGTCGCTGCTCCGCCCGCTGTCGAAGACCGGTGGTCGCAACAACCAGGGCCGCATCACGACCCGTCACATCGGTGGTGGCCACAAGCGCCAGTACCGCGTGATCGACTTCCGTCGCAACGACAAGGACGGCGTGCCCGCCAAGGTCGCTCACATCGAGTACGACCCCAACCGCACCGCCCGCATCGCGCTGATCCACTACATCGACGGCACGAAGCGCTACATCCTCGCGCCGAACAAGCTCAAGCAGGGCGACCCGATCGAGGCCGGCGTGAACGCCGACATCAAGCCGGGCAACAACCTGCCGCTCAAGAACATCCCGACCGGTACCGTCGTGCACGCCATCGAGCTCCGCCCCGGCGGCGGCGCGAAGCTGGCCCGCTCGGCCGGCGCCTCGGTGCGTCTCGTCGCCAAGGACGGCCCCTACGCGCAGCTCCGCCTGCCGTCGGGCGAGATCCGCAACGTCGACGCGCGCTGCCGCGCGACCGTCGGCGAGGTCGGCAACGCCGAGCAGTCGAACATCAACTGGGGCAAGGCCGGCCGCAAGCGCTGGAAGGGCGTCCGCCCGACCGTCCGCGGTGTCGCGATGAACCCGATCGACCACCCGCACGGTGGTGGTGAGGGCAAGACCTCCGGTGGTCGTCACCCGGTCAGCCCGTGGGGTCAGCCCGAGGGTCGCACCCGTCGCCCCAACAAGGAGAGCGACAAGCTCATCGTCCGTCGTCGCACCGTCGGCAAGAAGCGCAAGTAGGAGTAGAAGAAGATGCCGCGCAGTCTCAAGAAGGGCCCCTTCGTCGACGAGCACCTGCTTCGCAAGGTCGCCGTGCAGAACGAAGCCGGTTCGAAGAACGTCATCAAGACGTGGTCGCGTCGCTCGATGATCGTCCCCGCCATGCTGGGTCACACGATCGCCGTGCACGACGGCCGCAAGCACATCCCGGTGTTCGTCACCGAGACCATGGTGGGCCACAAGCTCGGCGAGTTCGCCCCCACCCGCACCTTCCGTGGACACGTGAAGGACGACAAGAAGGGCCGCCGCCGCTGACGCGGTGGTGTGAAGGAGGAAAGAAATGGTGGAGTCGATCGCACGCGTGCGACACATCCGCGTGACCCCCATGAAGGCCCGCCGCGTCGTCAACCTGATCCGCGGCAAGCAGGCTCAGGAGGCCCTGGCCATCCTGAAGTTCGCCCCGCAGGGTGCGAGCGAGCCCGTGTACAAGCTCGTCGCCTCGGCCATCGCGAACGCTCGCGTCAAGGCCGATGCCACGAACACCTACCTGGACGAGCAGGACCTCTACGTGAAGACGGCGTTCGTCGATGAGGGCACCACCCTCAAGCGATTCCAGCCGCGCGCGCAGGGCCGTGCCTTCCGCATCAACAAGCGCACGAGCCACATCACCATCGTGCTCGGCACGCCCGAGGAGGGTACGAAGTAATGGGTCAGAAGGTCAACCCGTACGGCTTCCGTCTCGGCATCACCACCGACCACGTGTCGCGGTGGTTCTCCGATTCGACGAAGCCCGGTCAGCGCTACTCCGACTACCTCGCCGAGGATGTCAAGATCCGTCGCCTGCTCCAGACGTCGCTCGACCGCGCCGGTGTCTCGCGCATCGAGATCGAGCGCACCCGCGACCGCGTCCGCGTGGACATCCACACGGCGCGTCCCGGCATCGTGATCGGCCGCCGCGGCGCCGAGGCCGAGCGCATCCGCGCCGACCTCGAGAAGCTCACCGGCAAGCAGATCCAGCTCAACATCCTCGAGGTGAAGAACCCCGAGGCCGACGCCCAGCTCGTCGCGCAGGGCATCGCCGAGCAGCTCTCGGCTCGTGTGGCGTTCCGCCGCGCGATGCGCAAGGGCCTGCAGGGCGCGCAGCGCGCCGGCGCCAAGGGTGTCCGCATCCAGGTGTCGGGCCGTCTCGGCGGCGCCGAGATGAGCCGCTCGGAGTTCTACCGCGAGGGCCGCGTGCCCCTGCACACGCTCCGCGCGAACATCGACTACGGCTTCTACGAGGCCAAGACCACCTTCGGCCGCATCGGCGTGAAGGTCTGGATCTACAAGGGCGACATCACCAACAAGGAACTCGCGCGCGAGCAGGCGGCCCAGAAGCCGTCCCGCGACCGCAACGACCGTCCCCGCCGCGACCGCGCCCCCAAGGCCGAGCCGGCGACCGCAGGAGTTGAGGCATAACCATGTTGATTCCCCGTCGAGTCAAGTACCGCAAGCAGCACCACCCCGGCCGCTCGGGCCAGGCCACCGGCGGCACCAAGGTGTCGTTCGGCGAGTACGGCATCCAGGCGCTCACGCCCGCTTACGTGACCAACCGTCAGATCGAGTCCGCTCGTATCGCGATGACCCGTCACATCAAGCGCGGCGGCAAGGTGTGGATCAACATCTACCCCGACCGTCCGCTCACCAAGAAGCCGGCCGAGACCCGCATGGGTTCCGGTAAGGGTTCGCCCGAGTGGTGGGTCGCCAACGTCAAGCCGGGTCGCGTCCTCTTCGAGGTCTCGGGCGTCTCCGAGGAACTCGCTCGCGAGGCGATGACCCGTGCCATCCACAAGCTGCCCCTCAAGGCACGCATCATCAAGCGCGAGGAGGGCGACGCATAATGGCCGTCGGCACCAAGGAGCTCAGCCCCGCAGAGCTCGACACCTTTGAAGACGAGCGACTCGTCGACGAGCTGAAGAAGGCCAAGGAGGAGCTGTTCAACCTGCGCTTCCAGTCGGCCACCGGCCAGCTCGAGAGCCACGGCCGACTGAAGGCCGTCAAGCGCGACATCGCCCGCATCTACACGGTCATCCGTGAGCGCGAGCTCGGCATCCGTGCCACTCCCGCGCCGGTCGAGGCGGCCCCCGCCAAGACCGAGAAGAAGACGAAGAAGGCCAAGGCCGAGGCAGAAGCCCCGGCCGAGGCCGCTGAGACGAAGGAGGCCTGACATGGCTGAGACCAAGAAGGCTGCGGCCGAGGTCGCCGAGGCTGAGCTCGTTGAGACCGCAGAGCACCGTCCGTACCGCAAGGTGCGCCGCGGCTACGTCGTCAGCGACAAGATGGACAAGACCATCGTCGTCGAGGTCGAGGACCGCGTGAAGCACCCCCTCTACGGCAAGGTCATGCGCCGGACGTCGAAGGTCAAGGCGCACGACGAGCAGAACACCGCCGGCATCGGCGACCTCGTCGTGATCAGCGAGACCCGTCCCCTTTCCGCCACGAAGCGCTGGCGTCTCGTCGAGATCGTCGAGAAGGCCAAGTAAGCCTCGCCGGCTTGCTCAGAGAAGGAGTTCGAAGTGCTTCAGCAGGAATCACGAGTCAAGGTCGCCGACAACACCGGCGCCAAGGAGCTGCTCACCATTCGCGTGCTCGGCGGCTCGAAGCGTCGCTACGCCGGCCTCGGTGACGTCATCGTCGCGACCGTCAAGGACGCGATCCCCGGCGGCAACGTCAAGAAGGGCGATGTGGTCAAGGCCGTCATCGTCCGCACCGTCAAGGAGACCCGTCGTCCCGACGGCTCCTACATCAAGTTCGACGAGAACGCCGCGGTCATCCTGAAGAACGACGGTGACCCCCGCGGCACCCGTATCTTCGGCCCGGTCGGTCGCGAGCTTCGCGACAAGAAGTTCATGAAGATCATCTCGCTGGCACCGGAGGTTATCTAAGTCATGGCCAACATCAAGAAGGGCGACCTCGTCCAGGTCATCTCGGGCCGCAGCCAGGCTCGCGGCGGCGACCGCGGCAAGCAGGGCAAGGTCCTCGAGGTGCTCGTCGCCGAGAACCGCGTCATCGTCGAGGGCGTCAACTACGTCACGAAGCACGTGCGCGTCGGCCAGACCCAGCGCGGCACGAAGACCGGTGGCATCGAGACCCAGGAGGCGCCGATCCACGTCTCGAACGTCGCGATCGTCGACCCCGAGTCGAAGAAGCCGACCCGCGTCGGCTTCCGCACCGAGCAGGTGACGAAGGACGGCGTCACGAAGACCGTCCGCGTCCGCTACGCCAAGAAGTCAGGTAAGGACCTGTAATGACCGACACGGCAACGCAGGCTGGCAAAATCCAGCCGCGACTGAAGACCAAGTACCGCGGCGACATCGCCAAGGCCCTCACCGAGCAGTTCGACTACGCGAACCCGCACCAGGTGCCCGGCCTCGTGAAGATCGTCGTGAACATGGGTGTCGGCGAAGCCGCCCGCGATGGCAAGGTCATCGACGGCGCGATCGCCGACCTCACGAAGATCACCGGCCAGAAGCCGCAGGTGACGAAGGCCCGCAAGTCCATCGCACAGTTCAAGCTGCGCGAGGGGCAGCCGATCGGTGCGCACGTGACGCTCCGCGGCGACCGCATGTGGGAGTTCCTCGACCGCCTGCTCTCGCTCGCACTGCCCCGCATCCGCGACTTCCGCGGCCTCAGCGACCAGCAGTTCGACGGCCACGGCAACTACACCTTCGGTCTCACGGAGCAGAGCGTGTTCCACGAGATCGACCAGGACAAGATCGACCGCGTCCGCGGCATGGACATCACCGTGGTGACCACCGCCTCGAACGACGACGAGGGTCGTGCGCTGCTCAAGGCGCTCGGCTTCCCGTTCAAGCAGGTCGAGAACGCGTAAAGCCTGCGTGTAGTAGACTCTACGAGTTTGTGCTCGAGCCGCCGGCTCCCGACGCATCGGGGGCCGGCCGGCCCGAGACATCCGGCCTCACGCAACCGCTGAGGCCACCACCACAGGTCAGTCCCCGTGTAACGGGTCCTGAAACCTGGTGAACGTTAGGAACGAATCGTCATGACGATGACCGACCCGGTCGCTGACATGCTGACCCGTCTGCGGAACGCGAACTCCGCACACCACGACTCCGTGTCGATGCCCCACTCGAAGCTCAAGGGCCACATCGCCGAGATCCTCAAGACCGAGGGCTACATCGCCGACTTCGAGGTCGCCGACGCTCGCGTGGGCAAGACCCTCACGCTGAAGCTCAAGTTCGGCCCGAACCGCGAGCGCTCGATCGCCGGTATCAAGCGCGTCTCGAAGCCCGGCCTCCGCGTCTACGCGAAGTCGACCGAGCTGCCCAAGGTGCTCGGCGGCCTCGGCGTCGCGATCCTGTCCACTTCCAGCGGTCTGCTCACCGACCGCCAGGCCGAGAAGAAGGGCGTAGGTGGGGAAGTCCTCGCCTACGTGTGGTAATCAGCTATGTCGCGTATTGGACGACTTCCCATCGACATCCCCGCCGGCGTCACCGTGACGATCGACGGCCAGGATGTGACCGTCAAGGGCCCGAAGGGTGAGCTCGCGCTCACCGTCGCCGCTCCCATCGTGGCCAAGGTCGAGGACAACCAGGTCGTCGTGACCCGTCCCGACGACGAGCGCGCGTCGCGCTCGCTGCACGGCCTGACCCGCACGCTCATCGCCAACGACATCATCGGCGTGACCCAGGGCTACGCCAAGGGCCTCGAGATCGTCGGCACCGGTTACCGCGTCGCGCAGAAGGGCAGCGCCGTCGAGTTCGCGCTCGGCTTCTCGCACCCGGTGACCGTCGAGGCGCCCGCCGGGATCACCCTGACCGTCGAGGGCAACAACAAGCTCACGGTCGCGGGTATCTCGAAGCAGGCCGTCGGCGAGACCGCCGCCAACATCCGCAAGATCAAGAAGCCCGAGCCGTACAAGGGCAAGGGCATCCGCTACGCCGGCGAGGTCGTGCGTCGCAAGGCCGGAAAGGCTGGTAAGTAATCATGGCCGTGAAGAGCAAGACGGCTTCGCGTTCGCGTCGCCACACCCGCCTTCGCAAGAAGATCGTCGGCACGGAGGTCCGCCCCCGTCTCGTCGTCACCCGTTCGGCCCGCCACGTCTTCGTGCAGGTCGTCGACGACGCCAAGGGCCACACCCTCGCGTCGGCGTCGACCATGGAGGCCGACCTCCGCGCGTTCGACGGTGACAAGACCGCCAAGGCCAAGAAGGTCGGCGAGCTGGTCGCCGAGCGCGCCAAGCAGGCCGGCGTCGAGGCGGTCGTGTTCGACCGCGGCGGCAACAAGTACGCCGGTCGCGTCGCCGCGATCGCCGATGGAGCGCGAGAGGCAGGGCTGAGCCTGTGAGCGAGAACAGCAATGTGAAGGAGCCCGAGGTGACTGCAGAGGCACCCGTCGAGACGGCTGCGGCTTCGGAGCCGGCCCGCAACGAGCGCGACTCGCGCCGTGGTGGCCGCGACCGCAACCAGGGCGGCCGCGACCGCGGCGGCCGCGACGCCGAGAAGAGCCAGTTCCTCGAGCGCGTCGTCACCATCAACCGCGTGTCGAAGGTCGTCAAGGGCGGCCGTCGCTTCAGCTTCACGGCGCTCGTCGTCGTGGGTGACGGCAACGGTCTCGTCGGCGTCGGCTACGGCAAGGCGCGCGAGGTCCCGACGGCGATCTCGAAGGGCGTCGAGGAGGCGAAGAAGAACTTCTTCCGCGTCCCGCGCGTCGGCACCACCATCCCGCACCCCGTGCAGGGCGAGGCCGCTGCCGGCGTCGTGCTCCTGCGTCCGGCTTCGCCCGGTACCGGTGTCATCGCCGGTGGTCCGGTGCGCGCCGTGCTCGAGTGCGCCGGCATCCACGACGTGCTGTCGAAGTCGCTCGGCTCGTCGAACACGATCAACATCGTGCACGCCACGGTCGAGTCGCTCAAGCAGCTCGAGGAGCCGCGTGCCGTCGCCGCCCGTCGTGGTCTCGACTACGACGAGGTCGCCCCGGCGCGCCTCATCCGTGCCGAGGCACAGGCGGCCGAGGCCGCTGCAGCAGCGAAGGCAGGTGCCTGATGGCCAAGCAGCTCAAGGTGACCCAGATCAAGTCCAAGGTGAGCGAGAAGCAGTACCAGCGTGACACGCTGCGCAGCCTCGGGCTCAAGCGAATCGGCCAGTCGGTCGTGCGTGAGGACACCCCGCAGAACCGCGGGTACGTCAACACCGTCGCTCACCTCGTGAAGGTTGAGGAGATTGACTAATGGCTGACGAGAAGAACGTCGCCGAGGAGACCCCGAAGAAGGCTCCGGCCAAGAAGGCGCCCGCCAAGGCGGCTGCTGAGAAGGCCCCGGCCGAGAAGGCTCCTGCGAAGAAGGCTCCGGCGAAGGCCGCTGCCGCGAAGTCCGACAGCGCTGCGGCCGAGAAGGCCCCTGCGAAGAAGGCTCCCGCGAAGAAGGCGGCCCCCAAGGCCGACGTCGCGGAGAAGCGCGAGCAGGTCCTGAAGGTGCACCACCTGCGCCCGGCGCCCGGCGCCAAGAAGGACAAGACCCGCGTCGGTCGCGGTGAGGGTTCGAAGGGCAAGACCGCCGGTCGCGGCACCAAGGGCACGAAGGCCCGCAACACGGTGCGCCCCGGCTTCGAGGGCGGCCAGCTTCCGTACCACATGCGTGCGCCGAAGCTCCGCGGCTTCAAGAACCCCTTCCGCGTCGAGTACCAGGTCGTCAACCTGGACAAGCTCGCCGAGCTCTACCCGAAGGGCGGAGACGTCACCGTCGCCGACCTCGTCGAGAAGGGTGCGGTCCGCAAGAACGAGCGCGTCAAGGTGCTCGGCAACGGCGACCTGCAGGTGAAGCTCAACGTGGCCGTCGACAAGGTCTCCGGCTCGGCCGAGCAGAAGATCGTCGCCGCCGGCGGCTCGGTCAAGTAAGACCGGACTCACGATTGGTTCGAGCCAGTCGGGACCTCGCGTAGGATTAGCGGGGTCTCGACTGGCTCGAGTCGTATACGAACGAACTCCGCGTGCCGCACCGGCGCCTAGCGCGGAGCAACAGGAGGACGAGTGTTCAACGCCATCGGGCGGATCTTCCGCACGCCGGATCTTCGCCGCAAGCTCGGGTTCACGCTGGGCATCGTGGCCCTGTTCCGGCTCGGATCCTTCATCCCCGCGCCGTTCGTCGACTTCGGCAACGTGCAGCAGTGCCTCGCGGCCAATGCCGCCGCAGGCGCGACGGGCCTCTACGACCTCGTGAACCTGTTCTCGGGCGGTGCGCTGCTGCAGCTCTCGGTCTTCGCGCTCGGCATCATGCCGTACATCACCGCGTCGATCATCGTGCAGCTGCTCCGCGTCGTGATCCCCCACTTCGAGACCCTCTACAAGGAGGGCCAGGCGGGCCAGGGCAAGCTCACGCAGTACACCCGCTACCTCACGATCGCCCTCGGCGTCCTGCAGTCGACGACGCTCATCACGGTCGCCCGCTCCGGCGCGCTCTTCCCGACGGCCGACCCGGCGTGCTCCGCCCTCATCACGAACGACGCCTGGTACGCGATCCTCCTGATGGTGATCACGATGACCGCCGGTACGGGCCTCATCATGTGGATGGGTGAGCTCATCACCGAGCGCGGCATCGGCAACGGCATGTCGCTCCTCATCTTCACGTCGATCGCCGCCCAGTTCCCCGGCTCGCTCTGGGCCATCGGCATCGCCCGCGGTTGGGACGTCTTCGCGATCGTCATCCTCGTCGGACTCGCGATCGTCGTCGCGGTCGTCTTCGTCGAGCAATCGCAACGGCGCATCCCGGTGCAGTACGCGAAGCGCATGGTCGGCCGCCGCACCTACGGCGGCAACAACACCTACATCCCGATCAAGGTCAACATGGCCGGCGTCGTGCCCGTCATCTTCGCCTCGTCGCTGCTGTACCTGCCGGCGCTCATCGCGCAGTTCAACCAGGCGAAGCAGGGCGAGGACCCCCAGGCCTGGGTCGTGTGGATCACGAACTACCTGACCAAGGGCGACCACCCGCTCTACATGCTGCTCTACTTCCTGCTCATCGTCGGGTTCACCTACTTCTACGTCGCGATCACCTTCAACCCCGACGAGGTGTCGGAGAACATGAAGAAGTACGGCGGGTTCATCCCGGGCATCCGTGCCGGCCGTCCGACCGCCGAATACCTCGACTACGTGCTCACGCGCATCACCGCGCCGGGTTCGATCTACCTCGGCCTCATCGCCCTCATCCCGCTCATCGCGTTCTCGATGGTCGGCGCGAACCAGAACTTCCCGTTCGGCGGCGCGTCCATCCTGATCATCGTCGGCGTCGGGCTCGAGACGGTGAAGCAGATCGACGCCCAGCTCCAGCAGCGACACTACGAAGGACTTCTCCGATGACGCCGACCTCCGCGAGCGGGGCCGCCGCGACCTCGGCCCGTTTCCTGATCGTCGGACCGCAGGGCTCCGGCAAGGGCACGCAGGGCGTGCTCGTCGCCGCCGCCTTCGGCGTGCCCCAGGTCGCCACGGGCGACATCTTCCGCGCGAACGTCGCGGGCGGCACCGAGCTCGGCAAGCGGGTCCAGGCGATCATCGAGGCGGGCGACCTGGTGCCAGACGCGCTCACGAGCGAGCTCGTGCGCGACCGGCTCCAGCAGCCCGATGCCTCGGCCGGGTTCCTCCTCGACGGCTACCCGCGCAATCGGGGCCAGGTCGACGACCTCGACGAGTTCCTCGCCTCGCGCGGCGAATCGCTCGACGCCGTCATCGAACTCGAGGTGCCGCGCGACGAGTCGATCAAGCGCATCCACCAGCGCGCCGTCGAGCAGGGCCGCACGGACGACACCGAAGAGGTGATCGCCAACCGTCTCGCGATCTACGAGCGCGAGACCGCGCCGATCCTCGACGTGTACCGTGCACGGGGGCTCGTCCTCCGCATCGACGGCGTCGGCGCCCTCGCCGACGTCACGGCGCGCATCTTCGAGGCGCTCGCGGCACGGGGGCTCGCTCCGCGCCACCCGGGCGCCGCGGCCTGAGCGCGGTGTTCCGCCGCTCGATCTACAAGTCGCCGACCGATCTCCGCGCGATGGTCGCGGCCGGCCGGGCGACGGCCGACGCCCTCGCCGAGGCCCGACGCCGCATCGTGCCGGGGGCGACGGGGCTCGAACTCGACGCCGCCGCCGAGCGGGCGATCGTCGCGGCCGGCGGCAGATCGAACTTCAAGCTCGTGCCGGGGTACCGGCACACGCTGTGCGTCTCGGTGAACGACGACATCGTGCACGGCATCCCGGGTGATCGCCCGTTCCGCGCCGGCGACCTGGTGTCGGTCGACGGCGGAGCCGACGTGGGCGGCTGGAACGGCGACTCGGCGTTCAGCCTGGTCATCCCCGATCCCGCCCGGCCCGAGATCGTGGCGGCGCGCGAGGAGCTCTCGCGGGTGACCGAGGCCGCGCTGTGGCACGGCATCGCGGCGCTCGCCCGGGCATCGCACCTCAACGAGGTGGGCGCCGCGATCGAGGAGTACGTCACGGGCGAGGGCGACTACGGCATCCTCACCGATTACGTCGGCCACGGCATCGGTCGTCAGATGCACGAGGAGCCGCCGGTGTTCAACTACCGGGTCGATCGCAAGGGGCCCGCGGTGAAGCCCGGCCTCGTCGTCGCGATCGAGCCGATGCTCGTCGCGGGCGCCGTCGACACGTTCGTGCGCGACGACGACTGGACGGTGACGACCGCCGACGGCGCCGATGCCGCCCACTGGGAGCACAGCGTCGCGGTGCACGCGGGCGGGATCTGGGTGCTCACCGCGGAGGACGGCGGCGCAGCGGGCCTGGGCCCGTTCGGCATCGTTCCGGCGCCGATCGCCTGATCGCCGGAGCCTCCGCGCGCACTGCGGGATAGGGTGAACGGGGGAGCGCTTCGCGCGGCCCCCGACGACTCGAACCGGGGGTTCTGCAGATGGAGATCATCGGGACGGGCATCGGTCGAGGGGTCGCAGTCGGCCCGGTCGCCCGGATGGCGCCGCCGCAGCCCGAACCGTCGTCGGCGCCGAGCGCGATCGGCGCGGACGACGAGCTCGCTCGGGCCGAGGCCGCCGCAGCGGCGGTCGCCGCCGAGCTCCGTCGTCGCTCAGCGGATACGACCGGCGCCGCCCACGACGTGCTCGAGGCGCAGGCGCTCATCCTGGAGGACCCGGCCGTGCACGCGAGCGTCACCGAGCGCCTCGCCGCCGGGATCACGGCCGAACGCGCCGTCTTCGACGCGTTCGCGGGCTATCGCGACCTGCTCGCGGGCATGGGGGGCTATCTCGCGGAACGGGCGAACGACCTCGAAGACCTCGCGCAGCGCGTGATCGCGGAGCTGCACGATGTTCCGGCGCCCGGCGTACCCGACCCCGGGCATCCGTTCGTGCTCGTCGCCCATGATCTCGCGCCCGCCGACACCGCCACGCTCGATCTCGACCGGGTGCTCGCCATCGTGACCGTCGAGGGCGGCCCGACCTCGCACACGGCGATCCTCGCGCGGGAGAAGGGGCTCGTCGCCGTGGTGGGTGCCGCCGGCGCCGCCGGGCTCGTCGACGGCGAGACGGTCGTCGTCGACGCCGATGCCGGACGGGTCACGCGCGAGCCCGACGCGGTCGCGCTCGAGGCGGCCTCCGAACGGCGCGCGCGGCTCGCCGAAGAGGCCGACGCCCCCGTCGGCCCCGGGCGCCTCGCCGACGGCACGGCCGTGCTGCTGCAGGCGAACCTCGGCGACCCGTCGGGCGCGGCGGAGGCCCTCCGGCTGGGAGCGGAGGGGGTGGGCCTCTTCCGTACCGAGTTCCTCTTCCTCGACGCCGAGCGTGCGCCGTCGCGAGTCGCGCAGCAGGCGGCGTACGAGGCGCTCTTCGCCGCGTTCGAGGGGCAACGCGTCGTCGTGCGGGTGCTCGACGCCGGCGCCGACAAGCCGTTGGCCTTCCTCGGCATCCGGCACGAGGCCAATCCGGCGCTCGGGGTGCGCGGAATCCGCGCGCTGCGACAGGCGGAGCCCGTGCTGCGCGACCAGCTCGCGGCCCTCGGCGCAGCGGCCGCCGGGCACACGGTCGACCTCAGGGTGATGGCGCCGATGGTCGCGACGGCCGAGGAGGCGAGGTACTTCGCAGACCTCGTCCGCGAGGCCGGGCTGCCGTCGGCGGGTGTGATGATCGAGGTGCCGGCGGCGGCGCTCGCCGCGCGGCACGTGCTCGCCGCCGTCGACTTCGCCTCGATCGGCACCAACGACCTGACCCAGTACACGATGGCCGCCGACCGCGAGCTCGCGGGTGCCGCCGAACTGCAGGACCCGTGGCACCCGGCGGTGCTCCGGCTCATCGGCGAGGTCGGCGAGGCCGGTGCCGCGCTCGGCCGACCGATCGGCGTGTGCGGCGAGGCCGCCGCAGATCCGCTCCTCGCCGTCGTGCTCGTCGGCCTCGGGGCCACGAGCCTGTCGATGTCGGCCTCGGCGCTCGCCGGCGTACGGGCGGGCCTCGCGCGGGTGACCGCCTCCGACGCGCGGCGTATCGCGCGCGCCGCACTCGTCGCGGAGGACGCCCGGGCCGCCCGGGCCGCAGCCGCCGACGAGGCGGCGTACACGCGCGATTGAGCCGCTGCCGCGGCATCCGAGGTCGTTCTGGCCGGGTCCCGGCCCGTCGGGTGCGCCTCGACTGGCGAAACCGGCGGAAATGTCCTAAAGTTGACCCTTGGTGTTCTGCCCGCCTGCCTCGGCGTGCCCGACGACCGGCCCTGCGGCCGGAACGCGGTCGCCCGGGGCCTCGTGTGCAGCATCATCGCACGACCAGCATCCCCAACTCCAAGCGATAGTGAGGCTATGGCCAAGAAAGACGGCGTCATCGAGATCGAAGGCTCGGTCATCGAGGCACTCCCGAACGCGATGTTCCGGGTGGAACTGACCAACGGGCACAAGGTCCTCGCGCACATCTCAGGAAAGATGCGCCAGCACTACATCCGCATCCTCCCCGAGGACCGCGTGATCGTGGAGCTGAGCCCGTACGACCTGACGCGCGGCCGCATCGTCTACCGCTACAAGTAAGGGCTGCCGGAAAGTAACGGCCCGCGGCACCCCGCGGGTACGAGGACAGCGATCCAAGAGGAACCACTGTGAAGGTCAACCCCAGCGTCAAGCGCATCTGCGACAAGTGCAAGGTCATCCGCCGCCACGGCCGCGTGATGGTCATCTGCGAGAACCCGCGCCACAAGCAGCGCCAGGGCTAGTCGCGAGACGCCGGGGCGTGCCCGCGTGCGCGCCCCGGAGCACACAACTGAACACCGAATCGGCACTGCCAGAACCCGCTCCGTGCGGGGGACACCTCGGGACGGAGGCCCGGGCACCGGCAGTGCTCCACACCTCCACTTCGAAAACAGGAGAAGCCACAACATGGCACGTCTGGCAGGAGTCGACATCCCGCGCGAGAAGCGCGTGGAGATCGCACTGACGTACATCTACGGCGTCGGCCGCACTCGCGCGCTGACGACCCTCGCGGAGACCGGCATCGACGGCAACATCCGCGTGAAGGACCTCACCGACGACCAGCTCGTCGCCCTCCGCGACTACATCGAGGGCAACTTCAAGGTCGAGGGCGACCTCCGCCGCGAGGTGGCCGCCGACATCCGCCGCAAGGTCGAGATCGGCTCGTACGAGGGTCTGCGCCACCGCCGGGGCCTCCCGGTCCGCGGTCAGCGCACCAAGACCAACGCTCGCACCCGCAAGGGCCCGAAGCGCACCGTCGCCGGCAAGAAGAAGCCCGGCCGCAAGTAACCGCTCGTCGCCAGATCTAGGAGATTTCACACATGGCAGCACCCAAGGCGGCTACTCGCAAGCCGCGCAAGAAGGAAAAGAAGAACATCGCCGTGGGCCAGGCCCACATCAAGTCGACGTTCAACAACACGATCGTCTCGATCACCGACACCAACGGTGCCGTGATCAGCTGGGCCTCCTCCGGCGGCGTCGGCTTCAAGGGCTCGCGCAAGTCGACCCCGTTCGCCGCGCAGCTCGCCGCCGAGTCGGCCGCGCGCCAGGCGCAGGAGCACGGCATGAAGAAGGTCGACGTGTTCGTCAAGGGCCCCGGCTCGGGCCGTGAGACCGCGATCCGCTCGCTCCAGGCCGCGGGCCTCGAGGTCGGCAGCATCAACGACGTGACGCCGCAGGCGCACAACGGCTGCCGCCCGCCGAAGCGCCGCCGCGTCTAACTCCTCCACGCCGCGAGGTCGGCCGGAACGCGCGTTCCGGCCGACCACGCGGCATCCGTTCTCTCACAACTCAAGATCCTCGACCTCGCAGGTGTCATATAGCGGACACCCTGCCGAAAGGAATCAACAGTGCTGATCGCACAGCGCCCGACGCTCACCGAAGAGAACATCTCGGAGTTCCGTTCGCGTTTCGTGATCGAGCCCCTCGAGCCGGGCTTCGGTTACACCCTCGGCAACTCGCTTCGCCGTACCCTCCTCTCCTCGATCCCCGGCGCGGCCGTGACGAGCATCCGCATCGACGGCGTGCTGCACGAGTTCTCGACGGTGCCCGGGGTGAAGGAGGACGTCACCGAGATCATCCTCAACATCAAGAACCTGGTCGTCTCCAGCGAGCACGACGAGCCCATCACCGCGTACCTGCGCAAGCAGGGTGCCGGTGAGGTCACCGCCGCCGACATCTCGGCTCCGGCCGGCGTCGAGGTGCACAACCCCGAGCTCGTCATCGCGACGCTCAACGACTCGGCGAAGTTCGAGCTCGAGCTCACGATCGAGCGCGGCCGCGGCTACGTCTCGGCTTCGCAGAACCGCAACGAGTACTCGGAGGCCGGCCAGATCCCGGTCGACTCGATCTACTCGCCGGTGCTCAAGGTCACCTACCGCGTCGAGGCCACCCGTGCCGGCGAGCGCACCGACTTCGACCGCCTCGTGGTCGACGTCGAGACGAAGCCGGCGATCTCGCCGCGCGACGCCATCGCCTCGGCCGGTCGCACCCTCACCGAGCTGTTCGGCCTCGCGCGCGAGCTGAACACCGCGGCCGAGGGCATCGAGATCGGCCCCGCGCCGGTCGACGCCGTGCTCTCGAGCGAGCTCTCGATCCCGATCGAGGACCTCGACCTGTCGGTGCGCAGCTACAACTGCCTGAAGCGCGAGGGCATCAACACGGTGTCGGAGCTCGTCGCCCTCAGCGAGTCGCAGCTCATGAACATCCGCAACTTCGGTCAGAAGTCGGTCGACGAGGTCAAGGACAAGCTCACCGAGATGGGCCTGTCGCTGAAGGACTCGGTTCCCGGCTTCGACGGCGCCCACTTCTACACGGGCTTCGACGACGAGAACTAGGCCGCAGCGCCTGCCCGACCCCCTCACTACCTGGAGATAACGAACCATGCCGAAGCCCACCAAGGGCCCCCGCCTCGGAGGCGGACCCGCGCACGAGCGACTGATGCTCGCGAACCTCGCGGCTGCGCTCTTCACGCACAAGAGCATCACCACCACCGAGACCAAGGCCAAGCGGCTCCGCCCGCTCGCCGAGCGCCTCGTCACCTTCGCGAAGCGCGGCGACCTGCACGCCCGCCGTCGCGTGCTCGCCGTGATCGGCGACAAGGCCGTCGTGCACGAGCTGTTCGCGGTCATCGCGCCGCAGGTCGCCGACCGTGAGGGCGGCTACACCCGCATCACGAAGATCGGCAACCGCAAGGGCGACAACGCGCCCATGGCGGTCATCGAGCTCGTGCTCGAGCCGGTCGTGAAGAAGCAGCGCGCCGCCAAGCCGGCCGCCGCCGCGCCGGTCGTCGACGAGGCGCCCGCCGCTGACGAGACCGCTGCCGACGAGGTCGTGACCGAGGCCGAGGCCGCGGTCGACGAGGCCGCCGGCGCCGAGGCGTCGGAGGAGTCGGCCGAGGCTCCCGCCGAGGAGACCGAGGCGGCCGAGGCCAAGTAGCCTCGCCCAGCACCGACGACGGGCCCCTTTGCATTGCGCACAGGGGCCCGTTCGCATCTGTGCCACAATCGTCGTCGCGAGCGGATGGACCGGCTCGCCGAGGGCCGGGCCGCCGAACGCGCGGCCGCCGTCGAGACGGAAGGAACGGCGTGCGCGCACCGGTGCGGATCCCCGAGGACCGCGACCTCTCGATCGACTTCGCCCGTGCGATGTGCCTCCCCGTCGTCGTCGTCCTGCACGCCATGCAGATGGGCATCGGCGGTGACCCGCTTCGCGCGTTCAACGCGCTCGACGGCTTCGAGCCGCTCGCCTGGGCGACCTGGCCGCTCATGATCATGCCGGTGTTCTTCATCTGCGGCGGGTTCGCGTCGATCACGCAGTGGCGTCGCCTGCGAGGGCACGGCGAGACCGTCGCGCACTACATCAGGGTGCGGGCGGTGCGCCTCGCGCAGCCCGTCGTCTCGGTGACCGCGGCCGTCGGCCTCGTGCTCGCGCTCATGCTCGCATCCGGCGCCGACCCCGGGTTCGTGCAGGGCTTCGCCCTGCGGCTCGCCGAGCCGCTCTGGTTCATCCCCGTCTACCTCATCTGCACCGCGCTGGTGCCGGTGATGTCGTGGCTGCACCGGCACGCGCCATGGCCGACGTACCTCGGCCTCGCCGGTGCCGCGGCGGTCGTCGATGCGTCGACCCGCGGCGCGGGCCTGCCGCTCGGCGCACTCAACTGGGTCTTCGTCTGGCTGTTCGCGCAGCAGCTCGGCTTCGGGCTGCGCGACGGCTGGTTCGCCCGTCGGTCGCCGTGGCTGCTCGCGGGCCTCGCGATCGGTGCCTACGGGTTCATCGGCGTACTCGTCGCCGGGTTCGGCTACTCGCACGACATGCTCGACAACCTCAACCCGCCGAGCGTCGCGATCCTCGCCCTCGCGCTCGGCCAGGTCTGCCTGTTCGCCCTGCTCCAGCCGGCGATCAGGCGGTTCGTCGGACACCGGGCCGTGCTCGGGCTCGTCTTCGTGTTCGGCGTGTACGGCATGGTCATCTATCTCTGGCACACCTTCGCGATGGCCGTCGTCACGGCCGCCCAGCTCACGATCGGCCTGCCCTTCCCGCCCGTGCTGTCGCCGACGTGGTGGGCGACGCGGCCGTTGTGGATCCTCGCGATCGCCATCGTGATCGCCGGATGCTGCCTCGTCGTGCCGAAGCTCGAGGCGCACTGGCCGGCGCCGGTCGAACGACGGACGCCCCTCGTGATGGTGGTGACCTGGGCGCTCTGCGCGGTCGCCGGCGTGGGCGTGTTCCTGACGATGGGCTACGTGCCGCTGGTGCACGGCCTGCTGGGCTGGTCGCTGGTGACGCTCGCGGTGATCGCCCTCATCGTCGGAGGGCCCGGGCCGCGCGCGCCGCGCCCCCGCGCCGACGAGGTCGACGCGGTCGCCGCCGCGGCGCGCGCCTAGGCTGGCGGTATGGTCACGAGCGAGGCGGATGCCGCGGGCACGGCGCCCGCCCCGGCGAACGGAGTGCTGTCCGAGGCCGGCCGGACGCCGGCCGGCGGCTCGGCCGAGGCATCCCCGATCGCCGTGACCGGCAGCGCGGACGAGACGGTGCGCATCCGGCTCGGCATCGCGTACGACGGCACCGACTTCAAGGGCTGGGCGGCGCAACCCCGGCTGCGCACGGTGCAGGGCACGCTCGAGGCCGCGCTCGCGACGCTCTTCCGCCGCGAGCGGGTGCTGCCCCGGCTGACGGTCGCGGGGCGCACCGACGCGGGCGTGCATGCGCTCGGCCAGGTCGCGCACCTCGATGTGCCCGCGGGGGCGCTCTCCGCCGTCACGCGGCCCCGGCGAGGGGAGGCGTCGAGCGGCGTCGCCGACGACCCGGCGGCGGTGCTGCTCCGCCGGCTGACCGGCATCCTCGGCTCCGCCGACGCCGACGTCGTCATCACGCATGCCGAGACCGCGCCTGCCGGGTTCGACGCGCGCTTCTCGGCCGTCTGGCGACGCTACGAGTACCGCATCGCCGACGGCGCGACGCTGCGCGACCCGCTGACGCGCAACCGCACCGTCTGGTTTCCGCGCACGCTCGACGTCGACGCGATGGACCGGGCGGCGACGCGACTGCTCGGTCTCCACGACTTCGCCGCGTTCTGCAAGCCGCGCGAGGAGGCGACGACGATCCGCACGCTGCAGGCCTACGGCTGGAGCCGTGGGGAAGGCGGCGTGCTCGTCGCCACGCTGCAGGCCGACGCGTTCTGCCATTCGATGGTGCGGGCGCTCGTCGGCGCGTGCGTCGCGGTGGGGGAGGGCAAGCTCGCCGACGACGACCCCGAGCGGCTGCTCGCCGCGGCCGAGCGCACGAGCGCCTTCAAGGTGATGCCGGCGAAGGGGTTGGTGCTCACCGAGGTCGGCTACCCCGGCGACCACGAACTCGAGGCCCGGGCCGCGCAGACGCGGGCGCGCCGGGAACTGCACGTGAGCGGCATCCCGGACCTCGTCGAATGAGGCGCGGATTCTGCAACGCGGGCCGAAGCTGGTAAGCTCTCCCTTTGGTGCCGCACTCTGCGGCGGTACCCGATGTTGAGCCCTCCACCGAGGCGTTCGCGCGCATCGCGCCCGAACACCCCACGGAGTGGGATTCACGAACCCCTCACTCGATCAGAAAGCAGCACTTCCGTGACGCGCACCTACACCCCGAAGTCGAACGAGATCCAGCGCGACTGGGTCGTCATCGACGCGACCGACATCGTGCTCGGTCGTCTCGCGAGCCACTCCGCAGCCCTGCTGCGCGGCAAGCACAAGCCGATCTTCGCCAACCACGTCGACACCGGTGACTTCGTCATCATCGTCAACGCCGAGAAGGTGGCCCTCACGGGCCAGAAGCTCGAGCAGAAGAAGGCGTACCGCCACTCGGGCTACCCGGGCGGCCTCAAGGCCGTCGGCTACGCCGAGCTCCTCGAGAAGAACCCCGTCCGCGCCGTCGAGAAGGCGATCCGCGGCATGCTCCCGAAGAACTCGCTCGGCCGCCAGCAGCTCAAGAAGCTGAAGGTCTACGCCGGCCCGGAGCACCCGCACGCGGCTCAGCAGCCGAAGCCGTACACCCTCACCCAGGTCGCCCAGTAAGCCCGGCGCACTCGACCTTCTCGAACTAAGGATTCACAACCACCATGGCGAAGATCGCAGACCAGATCGACCAGGCTCCTGAGAGCTACACGACCGAGAGCGCCCCGGCGGCTGCTCCGGCGGCCCCCCGCCCCGTCCTCAACGTCTCGGGCGCGGCCGTCGGCCGCCGCAAGCAGGCCATCGCCCGCGTGCGCGTCGTCCCGGGCGCCGGCACCATCACGGTGAACGGCCGCGAGTTCGCGGACTACTTCCCGAACAAGCTCCACCAGCAGCTCATCACCGACCCGTTCACCGTGCTCGAGCTCGCGGGCTCGTACGACGTGATCGCCCGCATCACCGGCGGCGGCCCCTCGGGCCAGGCCGGCGCGCTGCGCCTCGCGATCGCGCGTGCGCTCAACGAGATCGACCGCGAGAACAACCGTCCGACCCTCAAGAAGGCCGGCTTCCTCACGCGTGACGCCCGCGTCATCGAGCGCAAGAAGGCCGGTCTCAAGAAGGCCCGCAAGGCTCCCCAGTTCTCGAAGCGCTAAGTCTTCGGCGAGCCTTTCCGCATGCCTCGGCTTTTCGGAACCGACGGGGTCCGGGGCCTGGCCAACCGTGAACTCACGGCTGACCTGGCCCTGGGCCTCTCCCAGGCGGCTGCCGCCGTCCTCACGCAGGGGCGCCACGCCGACGAGAACCGTGCGGCGGGCAGGCGTCCCGTCGCCGTCGTCGCGCGCGATCCCCGCGTCTCCGGTGAGTTCCTCACCGCAGCGGTCGCGGCCGGCCTCGCGAGCTCCGGCGTCGACGTGCTCGACGCCGGGGTCATCCCGACGCCGGCGACGGCCTTCCTCATCGACTCGATCAAGGCCGACTTCGGCGTCATGATCTCGGCGTCGCACAACCCGGCGCCCGACAACGGCATCAAGTTCTTCTCCTACGGCGGCACGAAGCTGCCCGACGAGGTCGAGGACCGCATCGAGTCGTACCTCGGCAAGCAGAAGCTCGCGCCGGTCGGTGACGGCGTCGGTCGCATCCGCCGCTTCGCCGACGCAGAGGACCGCTACGTCGTGCACCTGCTCGGCACGCTGCCGAACCGGCTGGACGGCATCAAGGTCGTGCTCGACTGCGCCCACGGCGCAGCGGCGGGCGTCTCTCCCGAGACGTTCAAGGACGCCGGCGCCGAAGTCATCGTCATCGGCGCCGACCCCGACGGCATCAACATCAACGACGGCGTCGGTTCGACCCATCTCGACAAGCTGCAGGCCGCCGTGCTCGCGCACGGCGCCGACGTCGGCATCGCGCACGACGGCGACGCCGACCGCTGCCTGGCCGTCGACGCCGCAGGTGAGATCGTCGACGGCGACCGCATCATGGCGATCCTCGCGCTCTCGATGAAGGAGCGCGGCAAGCTCACCGACGACACGCTCGTCGTCACGGTCATGTCGAACCTCGGGCTCAAGCGTGCGATGGCCGAGCACGGCATCCGCATCGTCGAGACGAAGGTCGGTGACCGGTACGTGCTCGAGGCGCTCGCGGCGCACGGGCTCTCCCTCGGCGGCGAGCAGTCGGGCCACGTCATCATGAGCGAGTACGCGACGACCGGCGACGGCGTGCTGACCGGCCTCCACCTGGTGGCCGAGATGGCGCGCACGGGCAAGTCGCTCGCCGAGCTCGCGTCGGTGATGACGGTCTACCCGCAGGTGCTCGTGAACGTGCGCGGGGTCGACCACCACGCGCTCGGCGCGAACGACGGCGTCGCCGCGGCGGTCGAGGCCGCAGAGGCCGAGCTCGGCGACTCGGGTCGCGTGCTGCTGCGCCCGTCGGGCACCGAGCCGATGGTGCGGGTCATGGTCGAGGCGTCCGAGCAGTCGATCGCCGAGCGGCACGCGGCCGCCCTGGCCGAGGTCGTGAAGTCGGAGCTCGCGCTGTAGCGCCGTACGCACCGCAGAATCGCCCGCGTCCCGCACGGGAGCGGGCGATTCGCGTCTGCGCCCTCAGAGCTTGCGCAGGAGCACGCTCGACACGGTGTGGTCGGCGCTCTTGCGCAGCACGAGCGAGGCGCGCGAGCGCGTCGGCCTGATGTTCTGCAGCAGGTTCGGCTCGTTGATCGAATGCCAGATCTCGCGCGCTCGGTGGCGCGCCTCCTCCTCGGTCAGCGACGCGAAGCGGTGGAAGTACGAGCGCGGGTTCGCGAACGCCCCGCGCTGGAGCTTCAGGAAGCGCTCCTCGTACCAGCGCGCGATGTCGCTCGTGCGCGCATCGACGTAGATCGTGAAGTCGAACAGGTCGCTGACCGCGAGCCGGTGCCCGGGGCCGGGCGGCTGAAGCACGTTCAGCCCCTCGACGATGAGCACGTCGGGGCGGCGCACGGTGACCTGCGCGTCGGGCACGATGTCGTAGGCCAGGTGGGAGTAGAAGGGCGCCCGCACCTCGGCGGCGCCGGCCTTCACCTCGCTCACGAAGCGCAGCAGCGCGCGCCGGTCGTACGACTCGGGGAAGCCCTTCCGGGCCATGAGCCCGCGTCGTTCGAGTTCGGCGTTGGGGAAGAGGAACCCGTCGGTCGTGACGAGCTCGACGCGGGGCGTGTGCTCCCAGCGCGCGAGGAGCTCGCGCAGGAGGCGCGCGATCGTCGACTTCCCGACGGCGACCGATCCGGCGACGCCGATCACGAACGGCGTCGGCTCGGCGCGTTCGCGCAGGAACTCGCTCGTGACCTTGTGCAGCGACTTCGTGCCGCCGACGTAGAGGTTCAGCAGCCGGCTGAGCGGCAGGTAGACCTCGGCCACCTCGGTCGGGTCGAGCGGCTCGCCGAGGCCCCTGAGCTTCACGAGCTCGGTCTCGTGCAGAGGCGACGGCATCGACGGTGCGAGCGCCGCCCAGTCGGACCGATCGAGCTCGATGAACGGCGAGATCTGCGCAGCATGCGACGACGAACTCTGCGGATCCGGCACCGTGCCAGTGTAATGCGCGCCCGAGCGAGGACTCCCCGCCCACCCCTCCGGGAATTCATGCAGCCGCGCGCCAGTAGAATCGCCCCCATGTGTGGAATCGTCGGATACGTCGGAGAGCGCAACAGCCTCGACGTCCTCATGGGTGGCCTGCGCCGCCTCGAATACCGTGGCTACGACTCGGCGGGGGTGGCGGTCGTCGACGACGACGGTGCCATCGAGACCGCGAAGCGGGCCGGCAAGCTCAAGGTCCTCGCCGACGAGCTCGAGCGCAACCCGCTGCACCACGGCGGCACGGGCATCGGGCACACGCGCTGGGCGACGCACGGCGGACCGACCGACCGCAACGCGCACCCGCACCTCGGCGATGAAGGGCGGCTCGCGCTCATCCACAACGGCATCATCGAGAACTTCGCCGACCTCAAGGACGAACTGCTCGCCGAGGGCTACGCGTTCGAGTCCGAGACCGACACCGAGGTCGCGGCCGTGCTCCTCGGCCGCGAGTACCGCGCGGCCGGCGACCTGCGCACGGCGTTCCGCAACACGGTCTCGCGTCTCGAGGGCGCGTTCACGCTGCTCGCCGTGCACCGCGCCGAGCCCGGCGTCGTCGTGGGCGCCCGCCGCAACTCGCCGCTCGTGATCGGTCTCGGCGAGGGCGAGAACTTCCTCGGCTCCGACGTCGCCGCGTTCGTCGAGTTCACGAAGCGCGCCGTCGCGATCGGCCAGGACCAGATCGTCGCGATCACCGCCGACGAGGTCGTCGTGACCGACTTCGACGGGGAGCCGGTCGAGGTCGAGGCCTTCGAGGTCGCCTGGGACGCCTCGGCGGCCGAGAAGGGCGGCTGGTCGTCGTTCATGCGCAAGGAGGTGTCGGAGCAGCCCGAGGCGGTCGCCAACACCCTCCGCGGCCGCATCGTCGACGGTGCCGTCGTGATCCCCGAGCTCGAGTCGTTCGACGACGACGAGCTCCGCGGCATCCGTCGCATCACCGTCATCGCGTGCGGCACCGCGTCGTACGCCGGCATGGTCGCGAAGTACGCGATCGAGCAGTGGGCGCGCATTCCCGTCGAGATCGAGTTGAGCCACGAGTTCCGCTATCGCGAGCCGGTGCTCGACGCCGACACGCTCGTGGTCTCGATCAGCCAGTCGGGCGAGACCATGGACACGCTCATGGCGGTCAAGTACGCCCGTGAGCAGGGCGCCCGCACGATCTCGATCTGCAACACGCAGGGCGCGACGATCCCGCGCGAGTCCGACGCGGTCGTCTACACGCACGCCGGACCCGAGGTCGCGGTCGCGTCGACGAAGGCCTTCGTCGCCCAGATCGCGGCGCTCTACCTGTTCGGCCTCCACCTCGCCCGCGTGCGCGGAACGCTCGACGCCGAGGCCATCGCGGAGCAGCTCGCCGAGCTCTCGGCGGTGCCCGAGAAGCTCGAGCAGGTGCTCGGCGAGGCCGAGAAGGTCACGCAGCTCGCGCACTGGATGGCCGACACCCGTTCGGTGCTCTTCCTCGGGCGCCACGTCGGCTACCCGATCGCCCTCGAGGGCGCGCTGAAGCTCAAGGAGCTCGCGTACATCCACGCAGAGGGCTTCGCCGCGGGCGAGCTCAAGCACGGCCCGATCGCGCTCATCGAGCCCGGCCAGCCCGTCTTCGTGGTCGTGCCGAGCCCGCGCGGCTCCGCGAACCTGCACCCGAAGGTCGTCTCGAACATCCAGGAGATCCGCGCCCGCGGCGCCCGCGTCATCGCGATCGCCGAGGCCGGCGACGCCGCGGTGCTGCCGTTCGCCGACGAGGTGCTGCGCATCCCGCTGGCCGCGCCGCTCTTCGAGCCGCTCCTCGCCGTCGTCCCGCTGCAGATCTTCGCCATGGAGCTCTCGCAGGCGAAGGGCCTCGACGTCGACCAGCCGCGCAACCTCGCCAAGTCGGTGACGGTCGAGTGACGCAGGGCGCGGGGGCCGAGTGATCGCCGGCATCGGCATCGACGTGGTCGACATCGAGCGCTTCGAGCGCTCGATCGCCCGGACCCCCGCGCTCGTCGAGCGCCTGTTCGCCGAGAGCGAACGCAGTCGGCCGCCGCGATCGCTCGCGGCCCGCTTCGCCGCGAAGGAGGCGCTCATCAAGGCACTCGGCGGTCACGCGGTCATCCGCTGGCACGACATGCGCATCGTCCAGGACGTCGAGGGCAACCCCGACTTCGAGCTCTCGGGCGCGCTCGCCGCGCACGTCGCCGCACTCGGCATCGACCGCGTGCACCTGTCGATGAGCCACGATGCCGGCATCGCGAGCGCGTTCGTCGTGCTCGAGGCGGTGAGCGGCCGATGAGCGAGCAGGATGCCTCGGCCCGTGCCGCCGGCGGGGCGCACGCGTCTCGCGCGTCGCACCCGTTCCGCGAGGCCCGGGTCGACCTCGACGCGATCACGGCCAACGTCCGCGTGATCGCCGAACGCGTCGCACCCGCCGAGATCGTGGCCGTCGTGAAGGCCGACGCGTACGGGCACGGCGCCGTCGAGGCGGCCCGCGCCGCGCTCGCGGGCGGAGCGACGCGGCTGGGCGTCGCCGACCTCGAGGAGGCCTTCGAACTCCGCGACGCCGGCATCGACGCGCCGATCGTCGCATGGCTGCACGACCCCGACGCCGACTTCGCCTCGGCGATCCGGGCCGACATCGAGATCGGCGTCTCGAGTCTCGCCCAGCTCGAGCGGGTGGCCGCCGCCGCCCCCGAGGCTGCGGCGCACGTGCACCTCAAGATCGACACCGGCCTCAGCCGCAACGGGGTGCCCGAGGCGGAGTGGCCCGTCGTCGTCGCCCGTGCGGCCGAACTCGAACAGGCCGGGCGCCTCGGTGTGGCCGGCGTCTTCAGCCACTTCGCGAACACGTCGCGCGAGGTGGACGCCGACCAGCTCGCGGCCTTCGGGCGCGCGCTCGCCGTGGCCGAGGCCGCGGGACTCACCGGCCGGCTGCGCCATATCGCGTCGAGCGAGCAGGCGCTGCGCGACCCGGCCTCCCGCTACGACGCCGTGCGGATCGGCATCGGCCTCTACGGGCTCACCCCCTTCGGCGACGGCACGACGTCGGCCGACCTCGGGCTCACCCCGGCGATGACCCTCCGTGCGAAGGTCGCGGCCGTGCGCCGCGTCGCCGCCGGCACGGGGGCCTCCTACGCCCACATCTGGCACGCCGACGCCGAGACCACCCTCGCGCTCGTGCCGCTCGGCTACGCCGACGGCATTCCCCGGCAGGCGTCGGGGCAGGGCGCCGAGGTGCTCATCGGCGGCCGTCGCCGCCCCGTGGTCGGCCGCATCGCGATGGACCAGTTCATCGTCGACGCCGGCGACGCACCCGTCGCGGTGGGCGACGAGGTCGTCGTCTTCGGCGACCCGGCGACCGGCGCGCCGACCGCGGACGAGTGGGGCGCCGCGGCCGGCACCATCGGCTACGAGATCGTCACCCGCATCGGCCCGCGCGTGCCGCGCCGCTACACGGGCGGCCCGCGCACGGTGCCCTGGCCCGAGGCCGAAGACCTGTGAGCCGCACGATCGAGATCGCCGACGCGGACGCCATGGAGGAGCTCGGCCGTCGCCTCGGCGCCGCGCTGCGCGCCGGCGACCTCGTCGTGCTCACGGGGCCGCTCGGCGCGGGCAAGACCACCCTCACGCGCGGCATCGGCGAGGGCCTCGGCGTACGCGGCCCGGTGCAGAGCCCGACCTTCGTGCTCGCCCGCACTCACCCGAGCCTCGTCGACGGCCCGCCGCTCGTGCACGTCGACGCCTACCGCCTCGGCAGCGCCGAGCTCGTCGAGGACCTCGACCTCGACTTCGACCGATCGGTCGTGGTCGTCGAGTGGGGCGCCGGACTCGTCGAGGAAGCCGGCGACGCGTGGCTCGAGGTCGTGATCGAGCGCCCGACCGGCGCGAAGTCGCCGGGCGACGCCGAGCCCGAGGCATCCGACCTCGACGGCGACGAGCCGCGCACCGTCACCCTCACCGGGCCCCTCCTCGCCCGTCTCCCGAATTAGGCTTGAGGCATGCTGCTTGCGATCGACACGTCGACCGGCACGAGTGTCGCGGTGGTCGATCGAGACCGTGCGACCCACGAGCTGCGAACGCTGGCGGAGGTCGGCACCGACGACACCATGCGCCACGCCGAGGTGATCGGGGGCTTCATCCGCGACGCGCTCGCCGAGGCGGGGGTCGAACCCGCACGGCTCTCGGGCGTCGCCGGCGGCATGGGGCCGGGACCGTTCACGGGCCTGCGCGTCGGCATCGCCGCGGCGCACGCCTTCGCGCTCGGCATCGACCGGCCGTTCGTGCCCGTGCCGAGCCACGACGCGATCGCCTGGAGCCGCTACACCGCCGGCGACGAGGGCCCGCTCCAGGTCGTCACCGACGCGAGGCGGCGCGAATACGCGATCTCCGAATACGACGGCCTCGACGCCGACGGGCTGCCCGTGCGCCGCAGCGGGCCGGGGCTCGTGCCCCGCGACGCGCTGCCCGAGCCGCGGGGCCTCCGGTTCGAGGCGGCGGTCGTGTCGGCCGCCGCCGTCGGCGCGCTCGCCGAACTCGCGTTCGCGGCACGACGGCTGCCGCTCACCGGCGACGCCCCGCTCTACCTGCGCGCCCCCGACGTGACCCCCTCCGCCGGAAAGCGGGTGCTGAGGTGAGCGTCTTCATGCGACGGGCACGGACCACCGACCTCGAGGCGATCATGCAGCTCGAACGGGCGACGTTCACCGACGACGCCTGGCCCGAGGAGGCCATGCTGCGCGAGATCGAGAGCCCGCACGGGTACTACCTCGTCGCGGTCGACGACGAGGTCGCGAACCGTGCCGCAGGCGACGGCGAGCGCTCCGGCGACGACCACTCCGACGACGACGTGGATGCCTCGTGGCCGCCGCTGCTCGGCTACGCCGGCCTGCTCGCACCGCGGGGCGGCGATCAGGGCGACATCCAGACGATCGCGGTCGACCCGGCCGCGCGGGGCGTGGGCCTCGGCCGCGGGCTCATGCACGCGCTCATCACGGAGTCGCGCCGACGCGGCATCGCGCAGCTCTTCCTCGAGGTCCGTGCCGACAACCCCGTCGCGCGCGCCCTCTACGACTCGCTCGGCTTCGTGCAGATCGGCGTCCGCCCGCGGTACTACCGCAACGGCGTCGACGCCGTGCTCATGCGGCTCGACGTGCCGCCGGCGGTGACGCGCCCCGCGAGCGACGCCCCCGAAGGTGCTCGACCCGCCAGACCTGCCGGAGGCGCCCGATGAACACCCGCGAACCGCTCGTCCTCGGCATCGAGACGTCGTGCGACGAGACCGGGGTCGGCATCGTTCGGGGCGACGCCCTGCTCGCGAACGTCATCGCCTCATCGATGGAGGAGCACGCCCGCTACGGCGGCGTCGTGCCGGAGGTCGCCGCACGCGCCCACCTCGAGGCGCTCGGCCCCACCATCAGGGCGGCGCTCGCCGAGGCATCCGTCGACCTCGACGACCTCGACGCCGTGGCCGTGACGAGCGGTCCCGGCCTCGCCGGCGCGCTCATGGTCGGGGTCGGCGCGGCGAAGGCCCTCGCCATCTCGAAGGGCCTGCCGATCTACGCCGTCAACCACCTCGTGGGGCACGTCGGCGCCGACCTGCTCGATTCCGCAGATCCGCTCGAGACGCCGACGGTGGCGCTCCTCGTCTCCGGAGGACACACGTCGCTGCTCCTCGTACGCGACCTCGTCTCCGATGTGGAGCTGCTCGGCGAGACCATCGACGACGCCGCGGGGGAGGCGTTCGACAAGGTCGCCCGCGTGCTCGGACTGCCCTACCCGGGCGGCCCCGAGATCGACCGGGCGGCCATGGGCGGCGACCCCGACGCGATTCGCTTCCCGCGCGGGCTGACGCGACCGAAGGACCTCGTCGCGCATCGCTGGGACTTCAGCTTCTCCGGTCTGAAGACCGCGGTCGCCCGCTGGGTCGAGCAGCGCGAGGCCGCCGGCGAGGCCGTGCCGATGGCCGACGTCGCGGCGAGCTTCCGCGAAGCGGTCGTCGACGTGCTCGTCTCGAAGGCGATCGACGCCTGCACCGAGCTCGGCGTGCCGCGGCTGCTGCTCGGCGGCGGCGTCATCGCGAACGCGAGGCTCCGCGAGGTCGCGAGCGAGCGGGCGGATGCCTCGGGCATCGCGCTGCGCATCCCGCCGCTGTCGCTCTGCACCGACAACGGCGCGATGATCGCGGCGCTCGGCGCGCAGCTCGTGATGGCCGGCCATGCGCCGTCGGGACTCGGCTTCGGAGCCGACTCGACGCTGCCCGTGACCGAGATCCAGGTCGACTGACGCAAGAATCCTGTGCGCGAGGGGGCTTGCGCGATAGTGTGGGGGCGAAACGACCCGGGTCGTCGACATCCGTCGCGCCCGGAGCGCCTGCCGAACCGGCATGAGCGCATCACACACAGCATCGAGGGGAAACCACAGTGACCGACCCGAACCTTCCCGAGCAGCCCGCAGGCCAGCCCGCCGCCCAGCCTGTTCCGCCCGCTCCGGCAGCTCCCGCAGCACCGGCCGCGCCGGCCTACGGCGCGCCCGCCGCGCCGGCGGCGCCCGCGTACGCGGCGCCCGCTGCGCCGTCGAAGGTGCTCAGCATCCTCTCGCTCGTCGCCGGCATCGTCGGCGTGATCGGCGCCTGGTTCTACTTCGGCATCCTGCTCTCGGTCGCTGCGATCGTCCTCGGCTTCATCGCCAAGAAGAAGGAGCCGCAGTCGAAGGGCATGTGGCTGACCGGCATCATCCTCGGTTTCGTCGGCATCGCGCTCTTCATCATCGCGATCATCCTCGCGATCATCGCGTACGCGTACCTCGCGACCGTCAGCTCGACCATCGACAGCTACTGAGCCGACTGACTCGGCTCACCGAATGGGGGAAGAAATGACCGACCCGAAGAATCCCGACGAGGTGCCAGAGACCCCCGAGGTCCCCGGCGCGCCGGTGGAGCCCGAGGTGCCGAACGTTCCCGAGCCCGACCTGCCCGCCCCGGCGGAGCCAGGTATCCCCGGCGAGCCCGAGCCGGTCGTGCCGGTCGACGCCGCCGCGGCCGGGCCCGAGGTGCCGAGCGCACCCGAGCCCCCCGCGGCGCCCGAACCGCCGGCGGCTCCCGAGCCGCCGGCACCCCCGGCACCGCCCGTGTACGGTGCAGGCGAGACGACGGCGCCGCCCGCCTACGGTGCGACGACGCCTCCGCCTCCGCCGAACGCGTACGGTGCCCCGGCACCGCAGCCCGGCTACGGCGGGCCCGCAGGCGGTGCGCCCGCGTATGCGGCGCCCGCGTACGGCGCCGCGCCCGCCAAGAAGACCCCTGTGCTCAGCCTCATCTCGCTGATCGCCGGCATCGTGGGACTCGTCGGCTTCGCCGTCGTGTTCCTGCCCTTCATCGGCGGCGTGCTCCAGCTGTTCATCCCGGGCGCCGCCGTGGTGCTCGGTTTCCTCGGCAAGAGCAAGGAGCCGCAGGCCAAGGGCATGTGGCTCACCGGCATCATCCTCGGCTTCGTCGGCATCGCGATCGCGCTGCTGTCGTTCGTGCTCTGGGGTGTGTTCTTCTCGACGGTCCCGTCGTACGACTACGACTACGACTACTGAGCGACGAGATGACCGAACGCGAGGGGGCTTCGCCGAACGGCGAGGCCCCCGACCGCTTTCCGGCTCCGCCCGTGCCGCGGGCGGAGCCGGCCGCCGATGCGCAGCCGGCGCAGCCGGCGGAGCCGGCGCAGCCGGCGGAGCCGGCGGAGCCGGCGGCGGCCGGCGTCGAACCGGTCGTTCCGGCCGCCGGCGCCGAGCCGGTCGTCGCGGAAACCGACGCCCGGCCGGTCGTCCCGGCCGCCGGGGCCGAGCCGATTGTCGCGGCCGCATCGCTCGCGCAGACTGAGGCGGCGCCCTCGAACGAGCGGGCCGAGCCGGCGCTCGCCGTCGACCGGGCCGACCCGGTCGACCCGCTCGCTCCGTACCGCCCCGCGGAACCGACATTCCGGGCCGACCCCGTGATCCGGGAGGCGGACGCCCGCGAGTTCGAGGTTCCCGTCGACACCGGCCAGCTGCGCCGCATCTCGACCGGCCAGCTGCTCATCGTGCATCGGGCCGGCTACGACACCGCCGAGTCCATCGAGATCGAAGAGGAGCAGCAGCGCCGGGCCTACAGCTGGGTGGCCGCCGTCACGGGTGTGATCGGCGCGGCGGCGTCGCTCTTCGTGGGCTGGATGCTGCCGCTCTCGATCGCCGCGATCGTCTTCGGCGTGCTGGGCCTGCGCCGTGAGGAGCACGGGCGCGCGCTCGCCTTCGTGGGCATCGGCACCGGGCTCGCCGGGCTCGTCTTCTCCGCGGTCTGGATCGGCTACTACGCGATCGTCTTCGGCGCCCTGCCGGTCTGAGCGTCGCGACGGGTGTCGAGACCCGTCCTCCTGCGCGGGGCGCGCCTCAGACGGCGGGTTCGAGCCGTTCGACGAGCAGCGCGACGTGCCGGCCCTGCTCGCGGGTGAGCACGATCGTCGCCCGTTCCGTTCCGCGCAGCTTCAACCGCGTGCGCAGCGTCGCCGGATCGACGTCGACACCGCGCTTCTTGATCTCGACGGTGCCGACGCCGCGCGACTGCAGCGCCTGGCGCAGGCCCCGCTCGTCGGCCGGCAGCCGTTCGATCACGCGGAAGCCCCTGGCGAACGGGGAGTCGAACGCCGTGTCGGCCGTGAGGTACGCGATGCCCGGGCTCAGCATCCAGGCGCCGTGCTCGCGCGCGAGATCGCCGATGAGCCGTGCGCGGATGACCGCACCGTCGGGTTCGTAGAGATAGTCGCCGAGCGGGCCGTCGGGGGCGTCCTCGCTGTCGGCCGCGGCGGCGAGTTCGTGTGCGGCATCGCCGCGGATGACGAGCGCAGATCGCCCGACGCCCGGTCGGGCGAGCACGCCGAGCCAGACGGCGAGCTCGACGACGTCGCCGTCGACCGAGACCCACTGCGCCTCGGCACCGGCGGGGATCACGTCGCGATCGGTGCCCGGGCCCAGCTTCACGCCGACGGGCATCCGCTCGGCGAGCCCGAAGGCGAAATCCAGGCTCGGCGAGTACGCCGAGGCATCCGCGATGCGGGTCGTGGTGCCGCCCGCCGTGGTGCGCCGCGCCGGATCGAGCCAGGCGCCGTCGATGCCGCCCAGCGCGACGTCCTCGGCACGAGCGTGGAGGACGCGCGCCTGGGGGAACGGGGTGAGGTTGTAGGCGGCGATCGCCGCGGTGACCTCGTCGGCCTCGGCCGCGGTGACCTCGAGGTCGATCGCGGCCATGGCCAAAGCGTCGCCGCCGATGCCGCAGCCGAGGTCGGCGACGTGGCGGACGCCCGCGCGCGAGAAGCGACCAGCGTGGAGGGCGGCGACCTGGAGCCGGGTGGCCTGCTCGAGGCCGGGCTCGGTGAACAGCATGCGCGCGGCGAACGGGCCGAACTTCGCGGCAGCCTTCGCGCGCAGCTTCGACTGGCTGAGCACGGCCGCGACGAGGCCGGCGGCGTAGCCCCTCCGGCGCAGCTCGGCCACGGTCTTCACGATGTCGGCCTTCGAGTCCCACTCGGGCAGCTCGTCGAGCAGGCGCAGGCCTTCGGGGGAGAGGAGTTCGACGAGGTCGGAGCGTTCCACCCGGCAACGCTAGCACCGGACGAGCGGCCCGCACGGCCGCGTCGGTCGCTCGTGTTCGCCGCGCGTGAACGGCGCTGGCACTCACGTTGCACGAGTGCCAGAACGCGCCTAGACTCGGCTTAGCACTCTCGCTCCGAGGCTGCTAACCAGTCTTTCGTCAAAAGACGGCATTCGTCTAGAAAAGGGGTAACCGTGTCGGTTTCCATCAAGCCGCTCGAGGATCGCATCGTCATCAAGCAGGTCGAGGCCGAGCAGACCACCGCGTCGGGTCTCGTCATCCCCGACACTGCGAAGGAGAAGCCGCAGGAGGGCGAGGTCGTCGCCGTCGGTCCCGGTCGCATCGACGACAACGGCAACCGCGTTCCGCTCGACGTCGCGGTCGGCGACAAGGTCATCTACTCGAAGTACGGCGGCACCGAGGTCAAGTTCGGTGGCGAGGACTTCCTCGTGCTCTCGGCCCGCGACGTGCTCGCGGTCGTCGTTCGCTGAGCGACCCGAAACCTTCACGATCGGCCCGGATGCCTCGGTATCCGGGCCGTTCGGCGTTCCTGGGGCCCGAAGGGTGCCCCGAAACGGCGGTGTCGCCCGCCGGGCGTAGGCTGGATCGGTGAATTCCCGCTCAGCCCACGCCGATCACGGCGCGATCAGCCGAGCGGGTCTCGGCTACGCGATCTCCGCGTACCTGCTCTGGGGCGTGCTCCCCATCTACTTCATCGCGCTCGCACCCACCGGGTCGGTCGAGATCGTCGCGTGGCGCATCCTGCTCTCGCTCGTCTTCTGCGCCCTGCTGATCACCGTCACCCGCGGATGGTCGAAGTTCGTCGCGCTCCTGCGCAACCGCCGGGTGCTCTTCACGATGGCCGCGGCGGGCGCCCTGATCTTCGTCAACTGGGAGACGTACGTCTACGCGGCGGTGAACGAGCAGGTCGTCGAGGCATCCCTCGGGTACTTCATCAACCCGATCGTGACGATCTTCCTCGGCGTGCTCGTGCTGCGCGAGCGCCTCAACCCGACGCAGTGGGTGGCCGTCGGCATCTCGATCGTCGCGGTCGTCGTGCTCGCGGTCGGGCACGGGCAGTTCCCCTGGATCGCGCTGCTGCTCGCGTTCTCGTTCGGGTTCTACGGGCTCATCAAGAAGCGCGTCGGCCCCAGGGTCGACGCCGTGTCGGGCCTCACGCTCGAGACGCTCTGGCTCGCGCCCGTCGCTGCCGCGCAGCTGTGGTGGATCGCCGCGACCGAAGGTCTCACGATGGGCGCCGAGGGGGCCTGGCACGCGGTGCTGCTCTCGCTCGCCGGCGTCGTCACGGCGGTGCCGCTGCTGCTGTTCGCCGCGGCATCGCGGCGGCTGCCGCTCATCTACATGGGGTTCATCCAGTACTTCGCGCCGTTCATCCAGTTCATCGTCGGCGTCGCGGTGCTCGGCGAGCCGATGCCGCCCGAGCGGTGGATCGGGTTCGCCCTCGTCTGGGTCGCGCTCGCCGTGCTCACCGTCGACCTCGTGCGTCGCGGCCGTGCGGCGCGACGGATCGTCGCCGAGCCCGTCTGACGGACTTCGGCGGACCTTCGGCGGCCGGAGTCCCGAACGGCGGAATCCGCAGCAGATGACACCGCATGACGCGGATTCCGTGCGTCGGAGGCCGCGCAGGTGTCGACCCGGTAACGATCCGGCCGGTGTTACCGGGTTGTGACCGCGGTGACTTGTTTCCGCGGTGGGCCCGCAATACTGTCAATCAACGGCGTCAGGACTGACGCTTGATTGTGTAACGAATTCCTTCAGTCCCAAGGAGCAACATGAGCGTCTTCGCGAAGGCTTCGGCCAAGCGTTCTGCGCGCGCAGCCTGGACGGGTCTCGCCATCGTCGGCGTCAGCACCCTCCTGCTCACCGCGTGCACCTCAGGCGGGTCACCGTCGTCGACCGAGAGCGAGAAGCCCGCCGACACCGGCGATGCCCAGCCGATCGAGGCCGGCGAGCGCGACCTGACCCTGAAGGTCGGCCAGCTCGCACCGCAGAGCGGCACGCTCGCGGTGCTCGGCCCGCCCCAGATCGCGGCTGCCCAGCTCGCGGTCAACGACATCAACGCCGCCGACCTCGGCATCAACATCGAGTTGACCCTCCGCGACGAGGGCGACAGCACGGTCGACGTCGCGACGGGTTCGGTCACCGACCTGCTCTCGGGCGGCGTCTCGGCCATCTCGGGCGCTGCGGCGTCGGCGACGACCCGCAACATCTACGAGCAGGTCACGAGCGCGGGCGTCGTGCTCATGTCGCCGTCGAACACGGGTCTCGACCTGTCGACCATCGACGACAACGGGCTCTACTGGCGCACCGCTCCCTCCGACCTGCTGCAGGGCGAGGTGCTCGGCAACCTGGCCGCCGAAGACGGCAACTCGACGCTCGGCATCATCTACCAGAACGATGCCTACGGCACGGGCTTCGCCGAGGCGACGAAGAACGCGTTCGAGGGTGCCGGCGGCGAGGTCGTGGCGGAGTCGTCGTTCAACACGGGCGACACGAACTTCTCGACCCAGATCGGCGACGTGACGGCGCAGAACCCCGACGCGATCGTGATCATCTCGTTCAACGAGGCGAAGGTCATCATCCCCGACCTCGTCGGCGGCGGCTTCCCCGGTGACAAGATCTACCTCACCGACGGCAACCGTCTCGACTACAGCGCGGACTTCGCTCCCGGCCTCATCGCCGGCTCGAAGGCGACCACGCCCGGTCTCGACCTCGCTTCGCTCGGCGACTTCACCGAGCGCCTGAAGGAGATCGACCCGAGCCTGACCGACTTCACCTACGCGGCGGAGTCGTACGACAACATCGTGCTGTTCGCGCTCGCGGCCTACGCGGCCAACGACACGAGCGGCCAGTCGATCGCCGACTACCTGACGCAGATCTCCGGCACGACCGGCGGCGGCGAGAAGGTCACCGACTTCGAGTCGGCGGCCAAGCTCCTCGCCGAGGGCGAGCAGATCGACTACGACGGTCTGTCGGGCCCGATCACGTTCGACGAGAACGGCGACCCCACGGGCGCCACGATCGGCATCTACGAGTACAACGACCAGAACGTCTCCGAGCGCATCAACTAAGCGTTCAGCGACATTCGGAACGGCCCCGGCGCATCGCGCCGGGGCCGTTTCTCGTGCGCCGGCCGTGAGCGGCGCCAACGGCACCGTCTCGCGCAGCCTGCCGCCGACCTGAGGTCGCGCAGACGGTCGCACGGCGGGGATGTTGCGGGCAGTGCGCGCGACTCCACGATGTGGGATCGCGTGAACGGTCGCACCGCGGGGATGCCGCGGGCAGTCTGCGCGACTCCGCGATGCGAGTCGCACGAACGGCGGGGAACGCCCCGGTGCCGGCCGAAACGCGCGACACCACCTCGCGGACGTCGCGGCCGCGGAGGCGGCGACCCGGCCCCGCGGACATGGGAACGGGCGGATGCCGCAGCATCCGCCCGTTCGTCGTGGTTCAGGAGCTGGTCACTCCTCGTCCTGACCGAGCGTGCCCAGGTAGAGGCCGATGACCTTCGGGTCGTTGAGCAGCTCACGACCGGTGCCGGTGTAGGCGTCGCGACCCTGGTCGAGCACGTAGCCGCGATCGCAGATCTGCAGGCATCGCCGGGCGTTCTGCTCGACCATGATGGTCGTCACGCCCGCCTTGTTGATCTCCTTGACGCGGAGGAAGGCCTCGTCCTGCCTGACCGGCGAGAGGCCGGCGCTCGGCTCGTCGAGCAGCATCACGTGCGGGCCCATCATGAGCGCCCGCGACATCGCCACCATCTGGCGCTCGCCGCCCGAGAGCGAACCGGCCCGCTGGCTGAGTCGCTTTCCGAGCTCGGGGAAGATCGCCGTGACGAACTCGAGTCGCTCGCCGAGCCCCTTCGGGCGCAGGTAGATGCCCATCTCGAGGTTCTCGCGGATGGTGAGCGACGGGAACACGTTGTTCGTCTGCGGCACGAAGCCGACGCCCTTTGCGACGAGCTTGTTCGCCTTGAGGTTCGTGATCTCCTCGCCGTTCAGGAAGATGCCGCCCTCGCGCACCTTCACGAGGCCGAAGATCGACTTGAGCAGCGTCGACTTGCCGGCCCCGTTGGGGCCGATGATGCCGATCAGCTCGCCGGGCGCCGCGGTCAGCGAGCACCCGTTGAGGATGTTCACGCCCGGGAGGTACCCGGCCGTGATGCTGCGCACGTCGACGACGAGGTCGCCCGCGGGCGGCTGCTCGACGGCGGGGGCGGGGCTATTGTTCGTCATCGATGAGCTCCTTCAGCGCTTCGACGTGGCCGGTGTCGGTCGCGCCGAGATCCTGGTCGTGGTGCTGGCCGAGGTACGCGTCGATCACCGCCTGATCCTGCATGACCGTGTACGGGTCGCCCTCGGCGACGACCTTGCCCTCGGCCATCACGATCACCCAGTCGGCGATGTGGCGCACCATGTGCATGTCGTGCTCGACGAAGAGCACCGACATGCCCTGGGTCTTCAGGTCGAGGATGTGGTCGAGCAGCGACTGCGTCAGCGCCGGGTTCACACCGGCCATCGGCTCGTCGAGCATGACGAGCGTCGGATCGCTCATGAGCGCCCGCGCCATCTCGAGGAGCTTGCGCTGGCCGCCGGAGAGGCTCGCCGCGTAGTCGTCCTTCTTGGCATCGAGCTTGAACCGGCCCAGCAGCTCGAGCGCCTTCGCCTCGATCTCGTCGTCCTGCTTGCGCCAGAGGAACGGCAGCATGGCGCGGAAGAGGTTCTCGCCCCGCTGGCCGGTCGCCCCGAGCTTCATGTTGTCCATGACGGTCAGGAGCCCGAGCGCCTTGGTGAGCTGGAACGTGCGGATCAGCCCGAGCCGCGCGACCTTGAAGGCCGGCACGTGCGCGAGCGACTTGCCGTCGAAGCTCCACGTGCCGTGGTCGGGCTTGTCGAACCCGGTCAGCAGGTTGAAGAAGGTCGTCTTGCCGGCACCGTTCGGCCCGATGAGGGCCGTGATGGCGCCGCGCGGGACCTCGACGTGCGCGACGTCGACCGCGGTGAGGCCGCCGAAGGTGCGCTTGACCCCGTCGGCGATGAGGATCGGATCGGTCTTCTTGCAGCCCGGCACGGCGTCGCCGACGTGCAGGCCGACGCTCTTGACCGGCTTCTTCGTGGGGATGGCGTCACTTGACAAAGGACATCTCCTTCTTGTTCCCGAGCATGCCCTGTGGTCTGAACACGACCATGAGCATGATCGCCACGCCGACCAGGATGAAGCGGAGCTGGCCCGACTGCACCTCGGAGATCGGCAGCCAGCCGGCCTCGACCGCACGGGCGACGAATCCGGAGAAGAACGACAGCGCGACCCAGAACACGATCGAGCCGAGCACCGGGCCGAGCACGGTCGCAGCGCCGCCGAGCAGCAGGATCGCCCAGGTGAAGAACGTGAGCGACGTCGCGTAGTTCGAGGGCACGACGGCTCGCGGCAGGATGAAGATCATGCCGGCGAATGTGCCGAAGACACCACCGAGGATGAGGCTCTGCATCTTGTACGAGTAGACGTTCTTGCCGAGCGAGCGCACCGCGTCCTCGTCTTCGCGGATGCCCTTGAGCACGCGGCCCCACGGGCTCCGCATGAGCACCCAGACGAGCACGCACGCGAGGGCGACGATCGTCCACGCGACCACGATGTTCCACCAGTCGTTCGCGCTGAACATCCAGGGCCCGAAGCCCGCCTTGCCCGAGAAGCTGAACGGGTTGAGCGCCCGGAAGCCGGCCTTGTACTCGCTGAGGCCGTTCGCCGAGCCGGTGACGTCGCGGAAGGTGTTCGTGGTGAACAGCAGTCGCAGGATCTCGGCCGCCGCGATCGTGACGATCGCGAGGTAGTCGGCTCGCAACCGCAGGGTCGGGATGCCGAGGATGAGCGCGAACACGACGGATGCGCCGACGGCGACCAGCACGGCGGCCCAGACGGGGAAGCCGAAGGTGAGCACCGAGATGGCGTAGCCGTATGCGCCGAGCGCCATGAAGCCGGCCTGGCCGAAGTTCAGCAGGCCCGTGTAGCCGAAGTGCACGGCGAGGCCGAGGGCCGCGAGGGCGTAGGCGGCGGTGGTCGGGCTCAGCACCTCGACGGCCGCGTTCGAGAAGATTGCTCCCCAGTCGATCATTTCGGGCCTCCTAGCCGATCCGCTCTCGGCGACCGAGGATGCCCTGCGGACGCAACAGCAGCACGAGGATGAGGATCACCAGTGCCGCGACGAACTTCATGTCTGCCGGAAGCCAGAGCGTCGAGAGCTCGACGAACAGTCCGACGATGAGCGAGCCGACGAGTGCGCCGAACGCCGTGCCGAGCCCGCCGAGGGTGACGGCGGCGAACACGAGCAGCAGGATCTGGAAGCCCATGTCCCAGCTCACGCCCGGACGGTAGTAGGCCCAGAGGATGCCGCTGAGGCCCGCGAGCGCTGCGCCCAGCACCCACACGATGCGGATGGTGCCGTCGACGTCGATACCGCTCGCGGAGGCGAGGCTCGGGTTGTCGGAGACGGCGCGCGTCGCCTTGCCGATGCGGGTGCGCAGGAGGAACCAGGCGACGCCGAGCAGCACGATGATGCTGATGCCCATGCTCGCGACATCCACCCACGACAGCGACAGCGGGCCGAGGTGGAACTCGGCGGGCGACGCACCCGGCAGCTGCCGGGTCTGGCCGCCGTAGAAGAACTGGAACGTGTAGCGCATCGCGAGCGCGAGGCCGATGCTCACGATCATGAGCTGGATGACGCCGACCCCCCGCTTCCGCAGCGGTTTCCAGAGTGCGGCGTCGAGCCCCCAGCCGAGGCCCGCGCTCAGCAGGATCGCGATGAGGATCGCGATGCCGATCGGCAGGCCCACGTCCGACGAGAAGGTCAGCGTCATGAGCGCGCCGAAGGTGATCATCTCGGAGTGCGCGAAGTTGCTGAGCCCGGTGGTGCCGTAGATGAGCGAGAGCCCGATCGCCGCGAGGGCGAGCAGCAGGCCGAAGTTCAAGCCGTTCACGACGCGGTTGATCAACTGGTCGAAGAACGACACGGTCACCCGGGTGCCCTCGCCGAGGAAGAAGTTCACGGACTTGTTGTTCGTGAGCCCGAACTCCGCGGTGCGGGGGTTCTCGCCCTTCGCCACCACGACGCCGTCGGGCAGCGTGTCCTCGTCGAGCTCGACGGTGTACTCGGTCTTCTCGGGCACGCCGATCGTCCACTTGCCGTCGGCGTCGGTCTCGGTGTCGGCGGAGAATCCGCCGCCCTCGACCGTGATCTTCACGCCTTCGAGTGGTTCGTCGTTGTACTGCACATTGCCCGAGAAGTGGTACTCGTACTCGTCGGAAGCCGAGGCCGCACTCCCATCCTCCGCCACCGCAGGGGACGCTGCGATGCCGGACAGAGTGAGTGCGGACAGGAGTATTCCGAGGAGTAGGAGCCACCTCCCGCGAGAGCGAGTCTGGACAGATCTCGTGGGTTCCACTGCACCTCCAAGGGGCCACCGGAGGGCATGGTGTGGACCTCCGGGACCGGTCCTTTCCGCCGACGGCGTCGTCGACGGTACCTGCCGATTATGGCCCATGCGCATCGCACGGACCCACATCAGGCCCTCGATTGTTATCCGGGGAATGCCCGCGGTGCAAACTCGCTTAACATTGATGCACCGCCACCCCCACCCACGATGCGCAGCGATCGGGTGTTCCGACACGAAGGGAAGTCATGGATCAGGCAGATCCGTTCGGATTCACGGGACTCACGTACGACGATGTCCTCCTCCTTCCGGGTCACACCGACGTGATCCCGTCCGAGGCCGACACGGCCTCGCGACTCACCCGCCGCATCACCGTCGCGACGCCGCTGCTGTCGGCCGCGATGGACACGGTCACCGAGGCGCGCATGGCGATCGCGATGGCGCGCCAGGGCGGCATCGGCATCCTGCACCGCAACCTGTCGATCGAGGACCAGGCCGACATGGTCGACCGCGTCAAGCGCAGCGAGTCGGGCATGGTCTCGAACCCGGTGACGACGACGCCGGATGCCTCCGTCGCCGATGTCGACGCGCTGTGCGCCATGTACCGCGTGAGCGGGCTGCCCGTCGTCGACGACGACGGCAAGCTCGTCGGCATCATCTCGAACCGCGACATGCGCTTCGTCGCCGACTTCGAGAAGGCGTCGACGAAGGTCAGCGAGGTCATGACCAAGATGCCGCTGATCACGGGCCGGGTCGGCATGAACCCCGACGAGGCGCTCGCGATCTTCGCGAAGCACAAGGTCGAGAAGCTCCCGCTCGTCGACGACGAGGGCCGGCTCACGGGTCTCATCACGGTGAAGGACTTCGACAAGAGCGAGCAGTACCCGAACGCGACGAAGGACGACGAGGGGCGCCTCCGCGTCGGCGCGGCGATGGGCTTCTTCGGCGACGCGTGGGAGCGCGCAGAGGCGCTGCGCGACGCCGGCGTCGACGTGCTCGTCGTCGACACGGCCAACGGCGAGTCGGCCGGCGTGCTCGACATCATCCGCCGGCTGAAGGCCGACCCGACGTTCGCCCACATCGACGTCATCGGCGGCAACGTCGCGACCTACGAGGGCGCGAAGGCGCTCGTCGAGGCCGGCGCCGACGCCGTCAAGGTGGGCGTCGGGCCCGGCTCGATCTGCACGACGCGCGTCGTGGCGGGCGTGGGCGTGCCCCAGATCACGGCCGTGTACGAGGCATCCAAGGCGACGAAGCCGGCCGGCGTGCCGCTCATCGCCGACGGCGGCCTGCAGTACTCGGGCGACATCGCGAAGGCACTCGTGGCCGGCGCCGACACCGTCATGCTCGGGTCGCTCCTCGCCGGAACGGCCGAGAGCCCGGGCGAGCTCGTCTTCCAGAACGGCAAGCAGTTCAAGGCGTACCGCGGCATGGGCTCGCTCGGCGCGCTGCAGACCCGCGGCAAGAAGACGTCGTACTCGAAGGACCGCTACTTCCAGGCCGACGTGCCGAGCGACGACAAGCTGATCCCCGAGGGCATCGAGGGGCAGGTGCCGTACCGCGGGCCGCTGTCGGCCGTCGCGTACCAGCTCATCGGCGGACTCCGCCAGTCGATGTTCTACGTGGGCGCGCGCACCATCGCCGAGCTGAAGACGAAGGGCCGGTTCGTGCGCATCACGCCCGCCGGGCTCAAGGAGTCGCACCCGCACGACGTGCAGATCGTCGTCGAGGCGCCGAACTACACCCGCTGATCACCCGCTGACGCGCGACGGGCCGGGCCCGACTCCAGCTCTCGGATGTAGCAGAGCATGCGGTAGTCGGTGCCCGGCTCGATGTTCACGAACCCGTGGCGTTCGTAGAACCGGCGGGCGTCGGTGTCGACCTCGTCGACGTTGATGTGCATCTCGCCGCCGCCGCGCCGGAGCACCTCGTCGACGGCGCGTTCGAGCAGTGCCGTGCCGATGCCGGCGCCGCGGAGTCCCGGCACGACGTACAACTCGTCGAGCACCGCGAGCGGGCCCTCGCAGTAGACCGTCGGCCGCAGCGTCACCACGGCGTAGCCGGTCGGGTCGGGGTCGCCGGCGAACAGCACGAACCCGTCGGGGTCGGCGATCAGCCGACGGAAGCGCGGCTCGAGCACGTCGCGGCTCGGCGTCGGCGAGTCGAACTCGAGCGCGAACTCGACCTGCAGCCGCGCCGCGGTCGCGGCGTCGGAGGGGTCGGCGAGGCGGATGCCTCGGGCCCGAGTCTCATCGGTCATCGTCGTGTGCTCTCGGCGGCGTCGGCGAGGCGCGCGATCGCCTCGCCGAGCACCTCGGGCGTGCAGGCGAAGTTGAGCCTGACGTGGCCCCGGCCCACGTCCTTGCCGAACATCGTGCCGATGCCGAGCGCCACCCGTGCGCGCTCGAGTGCGACCGCGGCGGGGTCGTCGCCCCAGCCGAGCACGGAGAGGTCGAGCCACGCGAGGTAGGTGGCGTCGGGGATGCGGTAGCGCACGCCGGGCAGTTCGTCGGCGAGCAGCTCGGCGAGCAGGCGCCGGTTGTCGTCGAGGCTCGCGAGTACGCCGTCGAGCCAGTGCCCGCCGTCGCGGAAGGCGGCGACCGAGGCGATCGAGCCGAACTGGCTCATGCGCCACTCGACCTCGTACGGGAAGGCGCGCCGCACGGCGTCGCCGCGGTCGGAGGCCGTGACGACCATGGCCGCCTTGAGCCCCGCGAGGTTGAACGCCTTCGAGGCTGCGGTGACCGTGACGCCGTGCTCGCGCGCGGCGTCCGACACCGTGAGGAACGGGGTGTAGACCGTGCCCGGCTGCGAGAGCGGCCCGTGCACCTCGTCGGAGACGACCGTCACGCCGTGGCGCGCCGCGATCTCGGCGAGGGCCGCGAGCTCGTCGCGCTCGGGCACGCGACCGATCGGGTTGTGCGGGTTGCAGAGCAGCATGGCCTTCGCACCGGCGGCGAACGCGGCGTCGATGTCGTCGAGGTCGAGCGACCAGCCCTCGTCGATGCCGCCGCGCATCGGCACCTCGACGACCCGTGCGGATGCCTCGGTGACGATGTCGAAGAACGGGGGATAGATCGGCGGGGTGACGATGACCGGGTCGCCCGGCTCCGTCACCTGCCGCAGCACCTCGACGAGCCCCATCGCCACGTCGCCCGTGCAGGTGATGCGAGCGGGGTCGACCTCCCAGCCGAATCGTTCGGCGGCGAACGGGGCGAACGCCTCCGCCACGGGGCGGCTGCCGGCGGCGTACCCGGTGTCGGAGCGATCGATCGCCGCGTGCAGGGCGGTGGCGATCGGCTCGGCGAGCGGGTAGTCCATCTCGGCGACCGGCAGCGGCAGCACGTCGGCGTCGTAGTGGCGCCACTTCTCGCTCGTGCGGGTGCGGAGGACGTCGAGAGGCTCAGCGGCGATGCGATGCATGCCTCCAGCTTGCCGCAGATCGGACGGGACTGGCAGGGGGCACCCGAGCGCTGTATTCTGGTCGGCTGCCCAGCTCTGCGCGTCATCTGGCGGCGCGACCGCGGGCGTCCCGATTCCGGTCGCAGACCGATCGGATCACTGACCCATGGGCTTCATCGACGTCAACGGCGTCTCCTATTCGCTTCCCGACGGGCGACCGCTGCTCGCGCATCTCGCCTTCCGCGTCTCCGAGGGCGCGACGACGGCGCTCATCGGCGCCAACGGCGCGGGCAAGTCGACCCTGCTTCGCATCGTCCGCGGAGAGCTCAGGCCCGACGAGGGCAGCGTGCAGGTCGACGGCGGGCTCGGCGTGATGGACCAGTTCGTCGGCACGGGGCGTACGGTCGACGGCACGGATGCCTCGGTGGGAGGGCTGCTCGTCTCGGTCGCGCCGAGCCGCATCAGGGAGGCCGCGCTCGAGCTCGAGGCATCCGAGAACGCCCTCATCGAACGCGACGACACCGACGCGCAGATGCGCTACGCGACCGCGCTCGCCGAGTACGCCGAAGCCGGCGGCTACGAGCAGGAGGTCGTGTGGGACCACTGCACGCTCGCGGCGCTCGGCGTCCCCTACGAACGGGCGAAGTGGCGCGAGCTCTCGACCCTCTCCGGCGGCGAGCAGAAGCGCCTCGCCCTCGAGGCGCTGCTGCGCGGGCCGGAGCAGGTGCTGCTGCTCGACGAGCCCGACAACTCGCTCGACGTGCCCGGCAAGCGCTGGCTCGAGGATCGACTGCGCGAGACGCCGAAGACGGTGCTGCTCGTCTCGCACGACCGCGAACTGCTCGCGCGGGCCGCCGACCGCATCGTGACGCTCGAGCTCGGCGCCGCCGGCAACACCGCCTGGGTGCACGGCGGGAGCTTCGAGGGGTACCACGAGGCGCGCGATGCGCGGTTCGCCCGCCTCGACGAGCTGCGCCGGCGATGGGACGAGCAGCACGCGGCGCTCAAGACGCTCGTGCAGACGATGAAGGTGAAGGCGACGTACAACGACGGCATGGCCTCGCGGTACCAGGCCGCGGTGACCCGGCTGCGCAAGTTCGAGGAGGCCGGTCCTCCCGAGGAGCGCCCACCCGCGCAGGCGGTCTCGATGCGGTTGCGCGGCTCGCGCACCGGCAAGCGCTCGATCGTGTGCGAGGGGCTGGGGCTCACGGGGCTCATGCGCCCGTTCGACCTCGAGGTCTGGTACGGCGACCGGGTCGCCGTGCTCGGCTCGAACGGCTCGGGCAAGTCGCACTTCCTGCGGCTGCTCGCGGGTGGCGGCACCGAACCCGATCGCACCCTCGGACACGTCACGAGCGTGGGAGAGCAGCTCGCCCGCGTGCCGCACGAGGGGCGGGCGGTGCTCGGCGCGCGCGTCGTTCCCGGCTGGTTCGCGCAGAACCACGAGCATCCCGAGTTCCGGGGGCGCACCCTCCTCGACATCCTGCACCGCGGCGACGCGAACCGGGAGGGGATGGCGCGCGAGGCCGCGAGCTCGGCGCTCGATCGATACGGGCTCGCCGGCGCGGCGCTGCAGACCTTCGAGTCGCTCTCGGGCGGGCAGCAGGCGCGCCTGCAGATCCTGCTGCTCGAGCTGTCGGGTGCGACCCTCCTGCTGCTCGACGAGCCGACCGACAACCTCGACCTCGTCTCGGCCGAGGCGCTCGAGGACGCCCTCGGGCGATTCGACGGCACGGTCGTCGCGGTCACGCACGACCGGTGGTTCACCCGCAGCTTCGATCGCTTCGTGGTGTTCACCGAGGCGGGCGAGGTCGTGGAGACCGATGCGCCCGTCTGGGACGAGGGGCGGGTCGCCCGAGCGCGCTGACCGCTGGAGGATGCGGTGGCGCTCAGCCGAATGCGACGACGAGGCAGGCCGCGATCCACACGATCTGCTCGATCGTGCGCGACAGGAGCGGCGAGCTCAGGCTGCCGACGCGCTCGCCGAGGCGCGCCGCGCGCACGTTCGCGGGGAACACGGCCACGAGCAGCAGCGCGAGGCAGAGCGCCGCGAGGTCGTGGGTCGCGGGCACGAGGAGACCGATCGCGCCGGCGGCCTCGAGCACGCCGGTCGCCGCCACGATGAGGTCCGGGCGCGGCAGCGCCGGCGGCACCATCGCGGCGAGTCCGGCGCGGAGCTTCGGGTGGAGCCGGCCGGACGCCGCGATGAGGAACATCGCGACGAGCCCTCCGGTCAGCCATGCCTGCCAGGCCGCGGCGGCGTCGGTGGCACCGAGCGCGGCGAGCACTGACCCCGTGAGCGCGGTGCCGAGGGTGCCGACGGCGAAGGCGATCGGCACGGGCGACACGAAGGTCTGAACCCAGGGGTTGCGGCCGGTCGGCCGGCGCGAGGCGGCGTCGGTCGCGGCCGTGGTCGCGGAATCGGATGAGGTGGTCATGCGCGGCTCCTTCCAACAGAACTTGTCAGTGACTAGATTGCAGGGCGCAAGGAAACTTGTCAATGCCTAGATTGGTCGCGTAGGGTCGACGCATGCCGTACCACCACGGGGACCTGCGTGCAGCGCTCATCGACGCCGCCGTCGACGCGATCGAGTCCGACGGCGTCGACCGGCTGAGCCTCCGCGACCTCGCGCGACGTGTCGGCGTCTCGCACGCGGCGCCCGCCCACCACTTCGGCGATCGCACGGGCCTGTTCACCGCCATCGCCGCCGACGGGTTCGACCGGCTGGTGCGCGAGCTCGTGGCATCCGGCGGCGACTTCGTGGCGGCCGGGGTCGCCTACGTGAGGTTCGCGACCGCCGAACCGGGTCGCTTCGCCGTGATGTTCCGGCCCGAGCTGCTGCGCGAGGACGACCCGGCGCTCGCCGCGGCCCGGGACCGCGCCGGCGACCTCCTGCGCGCCGGCGCCGGCGCCGGCGCCGGCGCGGGCGCCGCAGCCGGTGACACCCGGGCGAACGCGCTCGCGGCATGGTCGCTCGTGCACGGCTTCGCCACGCTCTGGAACGCCGGTGCGATCGACGCGCCCGCCGGCGCGGCACCCGACGAACTCGCCCGCGCGGTCGCGTCGCGGCTCTTCCTCCGGGGAACCGACGCGCCGTGACGTGAGCGGCGAGTCGTGGGCCGGGTATCGCCTCACCCGATCGGGTGAGGCGGGAAGGGGTGCCGACACCCAGACTCATCGGCATGACCAACCGGAGCATCGACAGTCCGAAGGCGCTCGCCGGACCGGCGTCCGTCTCGACGATCGCACTGGGGGCGGCGATGCTCGGCGCGCTCGGGCTCGTCGTGTTCGCTGCGGTGAACATCGCGTTCGAGGCGACGGACCACTTCGCCGGCGGACCACTGGCGGCCTACGCCTCCGGTCTGGCCTTCATGAACTGGCTGGTCGTGGGTCTCAAGCTGTTCGGGGCGGTCGTCCTGGTGCTCTCGGTGCTCCCGCGGACGGCCGCGCGTGCATCGAACACGATGACGCTGCTGCTGTGGGGAGCCTTCGGAGCCTTCGCCATCTATGCACTCGGCACGATCGGCGAAGCCGCCGCGCTCGCGACCGGGATCACCGGAAGTCCCGACGAGATCGATGCGGCCGGCGTCGTCTACCTGCTGGGCGCGGTGTTCTTCGCAACCAGCTTCGGGGTCGTCGCGATCTCGCACGCGCGGCGCACGCGCTGGCGACCGGTCCCGATCGTGGCCGGCCTCCTCGGCGCGCCGGTCCTGCTCGCCGGCATCCTGGTGCTCGCGCCGATGCTGCTGGTCGCCGTGGGCGTCATGCCACCGTTCTAGATCGGGGCGCGGTCCGGTGCGCACGCTGTTCCTCTCAGCCGGCGGAGTATCGCCCGGGTAGGGTTGAGTGGTGACCCAGGAGATCGAGATCGGCCGCTCCAAGCGGGGCCGGCGAGTGTATGCGTTCGACGACATCGCGATCGTGCCGAGCCGGCGCACGCGCGACCCCGAAGACGTATCGGTCGCATGGTCGATCGACGCCTACCAGTTCGACATCCCGTTCCTCGCCGCGCCGATGGACTCGGTGGTCTCGCCGCAGACCGCGATCATGATGGGCCAGCTCGGCGGCCTCGGCGTGCTCGACCTCGAAGGCCTGTGGACCCGCTACGACGATCCCGCACCGGTCCTCGCCGAGATCCGCAACCTCCCGGCCGACCGCGCCACCGAGCGAATGCAGCAGCTCTACGCCGAGCCGATCAAGCCCGAACTCGTGACCGAGCGCCTCGCCGAGATCCGCGCGGCAGGGGTGACCGTCGCCGGCGCCCTCTCGCCGCAGCGCACGCAGGAGCTCTACGAGACCGTCGTCGCCGCCGGCGTCGACCTGTTCGTCATCCGCGGCACGACCGTCTCGGCCGAGCACGTGTCGAAGAACCAGGAGCCGCTGAACCTCAAGAAGTTCATCTACGAGCTCGACGTGCCCGTCATCGTCGGCGGTGCGGCGACGTACACCGCGGCGCTCCACCTCATGCGCACGGGTGCCGCCGGCGTGCTCGTCGGCTTCGGCGGCGGCGCCGCCTCGACGACGCGCACGACGCTCGGCATCCACGCGCCCATGGCCACGGCCGTCGCGGATGTCGCGGGCGCTCGCCGCGACTACCTCGACGAGTCGGGCGGCCGCTACGTGCACGTCATCGCCGACGGCGGCGTCGGCACCGCCGGCGACATCGTGAAGGCCGTCGCCTGCGGCGCCGACGCGGTCATGCTCGGCGCGGCGCTCGCGCGCGCCACCGACGCGCCCGGCGGCGGCTACCACTGGGGTGCGGAGGCGCACCACGCGAAGCTCCCGCGCGGCCGTCGCGTGCAGGTCGGCCAGGTCGCCCCGCTCGAAGAGGTGCTCTACGGGCCCGCGCCGGCCGCCGACGGCACCGCGAACCTCGTCGGTGCGCTCAAGAAGTCGATGGCGACGACCGGTTACTCCGACCTGAAGGAGTTCCAGCGCGTCGAGGTCGTCGTCGAGCCGTATCTCGGGTCGTAGTTCCAGCGGGGCTGAGTTCGAACGGGTCGTCGTCGAGCCGTATCTCGGGTCGTAGTTCCAGCGGGGCTGAGTTCGAACGTGCCGTCGTCGAGCCGTATCTCGGGTCGTAGTTCCAGCGGGGCTGAGTTCGAACGGGCCGTCGTCGAGCCGTGACGCGGGCCGTCGTCCTCGCACGGCCGGGCTCGAAGCAGCCATCGTGACCCGCCGCAAGAGGCTTACCCATCCGCGGTCGCTCGGGTAGCGTGGAAACGGATCACGCGGCCGAGCCACGAGGCCGCGGGGATGGGGTGGCACGATGGCGCAGCTCAAGTCGGTGACGCGTTCGCAGAAGCTCGGACCGGAGGAACGCGACGCCGCGATCGCGCGACTCAAGGAGAAAGAGCTCGACGTGCTCGTCGTCGGCGGCGGCATCGTCGGCACCGGCGCGGCGCTCGACGCCGTCACGCGCGGGCTCTCGACCGGCCTCCTCGAGGCCCGCGACTGGGCCTCGGGCACCTCGAGCCGGTCGTCGAAGCTCGTGCACGGCGGCATCCGCTACCTCGAACAGCTCGACTTCCGCCTCGTGCGCGAGGCGCTCATCGAGCGAGGGCTGCTGCTGCAGCGCATCGCGCCGCACCTCGTCAAGCCCGTGCGCTTCCTCTATCCGCTCCAGAAGCGCGTGTTCGAGCGGTTCTACGTCGGCGCCGGCATGATGCTCTACGACATCTTCAGCTACACCGGAGGGCGCCCGCCCGGGGTGCCCCATCACCGGCACCTGTCGAAACGGCAGGTGATGCGCGCCATCCCGTCGCTCTCGAAGGACGCACTCGTCGGCGGCCTGACCTACTACGACGCTCAGGTCGACGACGCCCGCTACGTCGCATCGCTCGCCCGGACGGCGAGCTTCTACGGCGCGCACGTCGCGAGCCGGGTCAAGGTCGAGGGCTTCATCAAGGTCGGCGAGCGGGTCGTCGGCGTGAAGGCGCACGACCTGCAGACCGACGAGCACTTCGAGGTGCGCGCGAAGCAGGTCGTGAACGCGACGGGCGTGTGGACCGACGACACCCAGCGCATGGTGGGCGAGCGCGGCACCTTCAAGGTGCGCGCGTCCAAGGGCATCCACCTCGTCGTGCCCCGTGACCGCATCCAGTCGGCGATGGGCATGATCTTCCGCACCGAGAAGAGCGTGCTCTTCGTGATCCCGTGGGGTCGGCACTGGCTCATCGGCACCACCGACACCGACTGGAACCTCGACAAGGCGCACCCCGCGGCGACCGCCGCCGACATCGACTACCTGCTCGAGCACGTCAACCGCGTGCTCGCGATCCCGCTCACCCGCGAAGACGTCGAGGGCGTCTACGCCGGGCTGCGGCCGCTGCTCGCCGGTGAGAGCGAGCAGACGTCGAAGCTGTCGCGCGAGCACCTCGTGGCGCACACCGTGCCCGGGCTCGTCGTGATCGCGGGCGGAAAGTGGACCACCTACCGAGTCATGGCGAAGGATGCGATCGACGCCGCCGTCGACGCGCTCGACGGCAAGGTCCCGGCGTCGACCACGCAGGACATCCCGCTGCTCGGCGCCGAGGGCTACCAGGCGGCGTGGAACAAGCGCGGCAAGATCGCGCGGGCGTTCGGCGTGCACAAGGTGCGCATCGAGCACCTGCTGAACCGCTACGGCACCCTGACCGACGAGCTCCTCGACCTCATCCGCGCCGACCCCGAGCTCGGTGAGGCACTGCCCGGTGCCGACGACTACCTCGCCGCCGAGGTGGTCTACGCCGCCTCGCACGAGGGGGCGCTGCACCTCGACGACGTGCTCGCACGTCGTACCCGCATCTCGATCGAGTCGTGGGACCGCGGAGTGTCGGCAGCGCCGGTCGCGGCGAGGCTCATGGGCCGGGTGCTCGGCTGGGACGAGGCGCGCGAGACGCTCGAGGTCGAGCGCTACCTGCAGCGGGTCGCCGCAGAGCGCGCGTCGCAGGAGCAGCCCGACGACGAGTCCGCCGACCGGGTGCGGCTCGAGGCGCCCGACATCGTGAAGGTGGACTGAACAGGGAGGCCGGTGGTCTCGACACGGCGCTGCGCGCCGACTCGACCGGCCGCTGGCCGAACGACCTCCCAGCCGCGCGCCGGTAGGCTTGTCCATCGTGTCCGCCGACTCACGCCGCGCCGTCGTGCGCATGATGCTGCGCCCGCGCTGGATCGCCGCGCTCGTCGCCGCGCTCGCCGTCGCCGCAGGGTTCGCCCTGCTCGGCCAGTGGCAGATCGAGCGGGCCGTCGAGCAGGCGGTCGTCATCGAACGGCCGACCGAGCAGGTGATGCCCTTCGACGGCATCGCCGAGCCCGACTCGCCGACGCGGCAGGCGGTCACCGCGCAGCGCGTCGAGGTCACCGGCACCTACGTGCCGGGCGACACGGTGATCGTCGAGGGGCGCCTGAACGACGGCGTCCTGGGGTACTGGGCGGTCGCCCACCTCGAGGTCGCGGAGGCGCCGGCCGGAGGCCTCCCCATCGCGCTGGGCTGGGCGGCCGACGAGCCGACCGTGCGAGCCGCGCTCGACGAGTTCGAGGCCGGGCTCGACGGCAGCACGCGGGTGAGCGTCGTCGGCCGGTTCCTGCCGACCGAGGCGCCGGTGCCGCCCGACACCGACGACGACCCGTTCGCGATGAACACCGTCGCGGTCGCGCAGCTCATCAACCTGTGGGCCGACTACGACGACCGGCCCGTCTACTTCGGCTACGTCACGGCCTCCGACCCCGTCGCGGGACTCGACGCGATCTCGTCGCCTCCGCCCGAGCAGACCACCGAGCTCAACTGGCTCAACGTGTTCTACGCGGTCGAGTGGGTCGTGTTCGCGGGCTTTGCGATCTACCTCTGGTACCGGCTCGTGCGCGACGCCGTCGAGCGCGAGCGCGACGAGGCGGAGGCCGCCGCGGACGCGACCTCGGCACCTGCGTCGGCCGCGGGGGCGCCCGGCGACGACTGATCGTCCGTCGGGAAGCGCGGCCGCTCACGCCCCGAACGCCGCCGCGAACTCGGGCGACGGCTCGATCTCGGTGATGACGTCGACGAGCACGCCGCCGGGGTCGCGCACGATCACGTGCCGCTGGCCGAACGGCTCGCTGCGCAGCTCCTGCACGATCGGCACGCCGGATGCCTCGAGCCGGGCCGCGACCGCGTCGACGTCGTCGACCTCGAGGTTGACGAGCACGCCGCGGGCCGTCACGCCGTAGCCGGCGGGGACCGACTCGTGCGCGGGGTCGAGCAGCGCGAGCTCGTGTCCTGAGCCGGGGTGTCGGAGGCTCACGTACCAGCCTGACTCGAAGGCGTTCTCGAAGCCGAAGTGATCGCGGTAGAAGCGGGCGCTCGCCGCGACATCCGCGGAGCAGAGCACGGGATAGGAGCTGTGCAGCATGGGTTCCCCTGACGATCGAAAGATGCATACAGACTGTATGTATGTGTAATGATGGGTGACGTACAGTGTGCATGTCAACCGGGAGGCGACGTGGCGACGAAGGCCGAGCAGCGCGACCGCACGCGCAGCGAGATCGTGCGCCTCGCGACCGCCCGATTCGCCGTCGACGGCTACGCGGGGGTGGCCCTCGAAGACCTGATGGCCGAGGCGGGCCTCACTCGCGGGGCGCTCTACCACCACTTCGGCAGCAAGCGCGGCCTCTTCCAGGCGGTGGTCGAGCATGCGCAACTCGGCGTCGCCCGGGCCGTCGAGCAGGCGGCCACCGGTCACGACGACGTGCTCGACGACTTCCTCGCCGGCTGCCGCGCATTCCTCGAGGCGAGCCTCGCGCCCGAGGTGCGGCGCATCCTGCTCATCGAGGGGCCGGCCGTGCTCGGCTGGGGCGAATGGCGCGAGGGCGACCTCGAGTCGAGCGTGCGCCTGCTCGACGAGGGCGTCGCCGAACTCGCCGAGGCGGGCGTCATCGACGACCTGTCGCTCGACACGGTCGCGACGATGCTCTCGGGGGCGCTCAACGAGGTCGCGATCGCGAACGCGGCCGCGCCCGACCCGGCCCGCGGCATCGACGACGCGGTCGCCATGCTGCGCCGGTTCGTGCTGAGCCTGCGCCCAGCCGACGCCACGTAGACTATGTTCATGCCCCTCGAGCCCAAACTCGCCGATCTGCCGCGCATTCGCGGGGCGCTGAAGTTCTACCAGGTGGCCTCGGTCATCACGGGCGTCATGCTGCTGCTGCTCTGCGCCGAGATGCTCGTGAAGTACGTCTGGCACTACGAGCTCTTCGCGTTCGGCCCGAACGGCGTGCTCTCGCTCGAGCCCGTGCTCGAGACGGCCTCGGGGCTCGAGTCGACCGGGCAGGGCGTGAACCTCTCGACCGGCATCCTCATCGCGCACGGCTGGTTCTACGTCGTCTACCTGTTCAGCGACTTCAGGCTGTGGAGCCTGATGCGCTGGCCGTTCACGCGGTTCATCGTCATCGCCCTCGGCGGCGTCATCCCGTTCCTCTCGTTCTTCCTCGAGGCGCGTATCGGGCGCGAGGTGCGTGCGTACCTCGACCGGCGCGAAGCCGACGCCGCGGCCGGCGACGACGCCGGCGCGGCGGGCGGCACCAGCCCCGAGGCATCCGACCCCACCCCCGACTCCGTGGAGGCCCAGCAGTGACCGACCAGCAGACCGAGCAGCGGCCCGTTCTCGTCGTCGACTTCGGCGCGCAGTACGCGCAGCTGATCGCGCGGCGCGTGCGCGAGGCATCCGTCTATTCCGAGATCGTGCCGCACACGATCTCGGCCGACGAGGTGCGCGCCAAGAACCCGATCGGCATCGTGCTCTCGGGCGGACCCAGCTCGGTGTACGAGCAGGGCGCCCCTCAGCTCGACGAGACGATCCTCGAGCTCGGCGTGCCCACCCTCGGCATCTGCTACGGCTTCCAGGTGATGGCGCGGCACTTCGGCGGCGAGGTCGCCGAGACCGGCGCCCGCGAGTACGGCGCGACCGCCGCGACGGTGACGGATGCCTCGGGCAACGCGCTCCTCGTCGACCAGCCGGCCGCGCAGACCGTGTGGATGAGCCACGGCGACTCGGTCGCCCGCGCGCCCGAGGGCTTCGAAGTGCTCGCCTCGACCGAGTCGACCCCGGTCGCCGCATTCGCGAACGACGAGCGCAAGCTCTACGGCGTGCAGTGGCACCCCGAGGTGAAGCACTCGCCGTTCGGCCAGGGCATCATCGAGAACTTCCTGCACCGCGCCGCCGGCATCCCCGCCGAGTGGAACTCGGGCAACGTCATCGCCGAGCAGGTCGCCCGCATCCGCGAGCAGGTCGGCGACGCCCGCGTCATCTCGGCGCTCTCGGGCGGCGTCGACTCGGCCGTGTCGACCGCACTCGTGCAGCGCGCCGTCGGCGACCAGCTGACCGCGGTCTTCGTCGACCACGGGCTGCTGCGCAAGGGCGAGCGCGAGCAGGTGCAGAACGACTACGTCGCCGCCACGGGCGTGCGCCTCGTCACGATCGACGCCGAAGCGACCTTCCTCGACGCGCTCGCCGGGGTCACCGACCCCGAGGAGAAGCGCAAGATCATCGGTCGCGAGTTCATCCGCGCGTTCGAGGCCGCCGAGCGCGACCTCATCGCCGAGGCCGCCGCCGACGGCAAGCCGATCAAGTTCCTCGTGCAGGGCACGCTGTATCCAGACGTCGTCGAGTCGGGCGGCGGCTCGGGCACCGCGAACATCAAGAGCCACCACAACGTCGGCGGCCTCCCCGAAGACCTGCAGTTCGAGCTCGTCGAACCGCTGCGCACCCTCTTCAAAGACGAGGTGCGCGCGATCGGCCGCGAACTCGGGCTTCCCGAGGCGATCGTCGGCCGCCAGCCGTTCCCCGGCCCCGGCCTCGGCATCCGCATCGTCGGCGAGGTCACCCGCGACCGGCTCGAGCTGCTGCGCGACGCCGACGCGATCGCCCGCGAAGAGCTCACGAAGGCCGGTCTCGACGGCGAGATCTGGCAGTGCCCGGTCGTGCTGCTCGCCGACGTCCGCTCGGTCGGCGTGCAGGGCGACGGCCGCACCTACGGCCACCCGATCGTGCTGCGCCCGGTCTCGTCGGAGGATGCGATGACCGCCGACTGGACCCGACTGCCCTACGACGTGCTCGCTCGCATCTCGAACCGCATCACCAACGAGGTGCGCGAGGTCAACCGCGTCGTGCTCGACGTCACCTCGAAGCCGCCGGGGACCATCGAGTGGGAGTGATCGCTCCCGTCCCCGTCGTGCTGCGACGGGGTGCGCGAAGGGCGCCGGCCGTGTGGCCGGCGCCCTTCGGCGTTCACGGGGAGTGCGGCAGACTGGCCGCATGGGAGTCGTCGAGAACAGCAAGCTCACCGTCGTCGGCGCGGGGGCGGTCGGATCGAGCCTCGCCTACGCCGCGCTCATCAGGGATTCGGCAGCCGAAATCGTGCTCTACGACATCGCCGCCGAGAAGGTCGAGGCCGAGGTGCTCGACCTCGCGCACGGTACCCAGTTCACCCGGGCACGGGTCACGGGCGGTGCCGACGTGTCCGTCGTCGAGGGATCGCACGTCATCGTCGTCACCGCCGGGGCGAAACAGGCTCCGGGCCAGAGCCGCATGGATCTCGCCGCGACGAACGTCGGCATTCTCGAGCGGCTGCTGCCCGCCCTCCTCGAGCGGGCGCCGGACGCCGTCGTCGTGCTCGTGACGAACCCGGTCGACGTGCTCACGGTCGCGGCGCAGCGCATCACCGGGCTCCCTGTCGAGCGCGTGTTCGGATCGGGCACGGTGCTCGACACCTCGCGACTGCGCTGGCGGCTCGCCGAGCGGGCGGGCGTGTCGACGTCGAGCGTGCACGCCAACATCGTCGGCGAGCACGGCGACACCGAGTTCCCGCTGTGGTCGGAGGCGCGCATCGGTCCGGTCCCGATCCTCGACTGGGAGGGCGTTCGACGGTTCACCGCCGAGGAGCTCGACGGCATCGCGCGGGAGGTGCGCGATGCCGCCTACACGGTGATCCGCGGCAAGGGGGCGACGAACTACGCCATCGGGCTGACCGGTGCCCGCATCGTCGAGGCCGTGCTGCGCGACGAGCACGCCGTGCTGCCGGTGAGCACGGTGCACGGTCCGGAGATCCCCGAGCTCGAGGGGGTCGCGTTGTCGCTGCCGAGCGTCGTCGACGGGGAGGGCGCGCGCCCGATCGTCGGCACCCCGTTCTCCGATCGCGAGCGGGCGCAGCTCGCGGCATCCGCCGAGGCGATCCGAGCTGCCGCGTCGGCCTTCGGGTACTGAGCGCCGGAAACGCCGAACGGCCGCCCGAGGGCGGCCGTTCGGGTCTCGATACGGCGCTGCGCGCCCACTCGACCGGCGAGGAGCCTAGTTGTAGGAGGCCAGGACGTTGTTGACGCGCAGGTGTGTCGCGGATGCTGGCGGTAGCCCGTTGTGCGCACCGTGGGGGCGGTGGTAGTTGTAGTGGGCGTTCCACGCCATGACGGCGTTGAATCGTTCTTGCTCTGAGCGCCACGCCTGGGCATAAAGCAATTCCTCACCGAGGATGCGGTTGTAGCGCTCGACCTTGCCATTGTGCTTGGGGGTATAGGGCTTGGTTCGCCGGTGTTGACTTTCCCGCATGGCTTCGGCGAACGCGTGAGACCTATAGCAAGCTCCGTTGTCAGTGACGATTCGTTCGATCTTCACGATGCCGTGCGCAGCGAACCAGGCGCGGGCTCGGTTCAGGAACGCGACAGCAGTTGTGGCCCTCTCGTCAGGGAGTGCTTCGGTGTAGGCCAGGCGGGTGTGCCCGTCGATCGCGGAGTGCAGGTAGGTATAGCCAGTGCGTGCACCCTTCTTGGCACGATCGACCGCCTTCGCTTCCGGGCTACCTCGTCCGTGAGCGCGCCAGCCTCCGCCGTCGGGGATTCGGCCGACCTTCTTCACGTCGATATGGACCATGTGACCGGGATGTCGTGCCACGATCTTCTGCGGTTCACGGTTGCTCTCTCCGCTCGGGTCAATAAAGCGTCGACGATTCAGTCCGAGTTGCCCGAGGAGGCGCGTCACGGTGCGCCGGCTGATGTGGATCTGTTCTCGTTGGAGTTCGAAAGCGATTCGAGATGCCGACCACTTGTCTTCACGGCGCATTCTTTCGATCCGAGTCACCACGTCGCCTCTAGTCGCAGTGGGCTTCCGGTCGGGAGCGGATGACCGGTCGAGAAGTCCGACCGCGCCGAACTGCCGGTATCGATTAACCCACTTGGACGCGGTTGCCCGCGAGATCCCCATCTCGCGGGCAACGTGAGCGATCGGGCGACATCGGCAGCGTTCGACAAGCCGATGGCGTCCCTCAACTGTCAGTGGAGCGTTCGCGTGGGTGCTCGACTTGCGGCTCCGCGGAACCGGCGCTCTCTCAGTCAACGGCTGAGCCGAGATGCCGGGCGAAGAAGCGGGCGGCATCCTCGCCCGCGAATTGCGGGACGCCTGTGTGGCCGCCCATGTTGGCGTAGAGCGTCTTCTCGGTAGATGCGAAGGCGTCGAAGAGATCGAGAGCCATTCCCCGGTCATTCCCCTCGTCATCCCACTGGAGGAGAACGTGCAGCGGAATGGTGACCTGGCGCGCCTCTTCCATCGTTACGCCTGGCACGTAACTACCAGCGAAAAGTCCGGCTGCCGCGATTCGTGAGTCGATGGCGGCGAGGCGTGTGCCCATCGCTATGACTCCGCCCGAGAATCCGACCTTCTCGCCGATCTCAGGGCGGTCGAGGACCTCGTCGAGAGTGATCTGCCACTCTGGCACCGCCTGATCGACGAGCGGAAGGATCAGCCGGTCGATAACGTCCGCTCCGGGCCGGTCGCCAGCGGAGATTGCACGGATAAGGTCCGCTCGAGCCTGCTCCACGCCGGGTAGCGGGGTGCGTTTGCCCGCCCCAGGCATCTCTATGGAGACCGCAGCGAAGCCTTGCGCAGCGGCGCTGAGTGCCCGTGTAACCAGACGGGGATACATCCGTCGGATTCCAAACCCGCCAGGCTGGCCCATCAGGATGAGTGGAACAGGCGTGGACGAGGAAGCGACTGCCGGCGTCCACAAAATGCCGGAAAAATCACCGAGAGTGAACTCACGCTCGGTGATGCCCTCGTTGAGAATTTGTTGAGAAGTGAAGTGCATGGTCGTGCCTTTCGGGAATGCAGCAAATATGCGGCGCTCCCAGACGACCTATCGCCCGACCGTGACTCCCCAGAGGAGCACCAACGTCAATTCGTTCACGGGTACCACCTCCTCAAATCCTGCACGGAAGCCACAGCGTATCAGCGTCCAGCTGAGCTCGCGAGAGCGCATAGGTCAGACGTCAACAACCTCATGGCCAACAACACCTAGTCGCGCGCGATCGCGAGCATGCGCAGGATCTCGAGGTAGAGCCAGATGACGGTGACCATGATGCCGAAGACGCCGGTCCACTCGTACTTCTTCGGAGCGCGGTTGCGCACGCCCTGCTGGATGAAGTCGAAGTCGAGCACGAGCGAGTAGGCCGCCATGATCACGACGAGCACGCCGATGATGAGGCCCCACTCGATACCGAAGATGGGGCTCGGCATGGAGCGCACGTCGCCCACCACGCCGAAGAGCTGGAGGCCCCAGGTGACGAGCGAGAACACGAGGTAGCCCACCATCGCGATGAGGAACACCTTCGTCGCACGCTTCGACGCCCGGATCTTGCCGGAGGCGAACAGCGCGAGCGTCACGCCGAACACGACGAGCGTTGCGATGACGGCCTGAGCCACGATGCCGCCGCCGTACATCATCTCGTACCAGGCCGAGATGCCGCCGACGAAGACGCCCTGAACGCCCGCGTACGCGAGAATCAGCGCGGCCGACGGCTCGCGCTTGAAGACGTTGACCATCGCGAGCACGAAGCCGACGATGCCGGCGCCGATCCAGAGGAACGGCACACTCTCGACGGTGAGCCAGCCGATCGCTGCACCGACGAGCAGCAGGCCGAAGCCGGCGACCGACTTCGCGAGCGTCGACTCGACCGTCATCGTCTCGCCGGCGGGCGGCGTCGCGGGCTGGTTGTACATCTCCTGCAGCTGCTGGGCCGAGATGTCCTGCGATGCGGCCACGGCTCCCTGCTGCGAGAAGGCGGAGTTCCGCGAGAATGCGGGGTTGTCGAGAGCCATGGGTTCCTCTGCTTTCGGCTGTCGTCGGATGCGGGGGATCGGCGACCGGATGCGGCATCCGCGCCGGTTAACAAACCTACCCGAGTTGTTCGAGACAACGCCGAGAGTTCCCGCGGAATTCCGGGCCGCGCGCACGGCCGCTGGCTACGCTGGGCAGATGCAGCACGACCTGGCCGGGCGCCCCCTCGTCATCGGGCACCGCGGTGCGCCGGGCTACCGGCCGGAGCACACCCGTTCGGCCTACGAGCTCGCATTCGCGCTCGGCGCCGACGCGGTCGAGCCCGACATCGTGTCGACCCGCGACGGCGTGCTCGTGCTGCGCCACGAGAACGAGATCTCGGGCACCACGGATGTCGCGTCGAGGCCCGAGTTCGCGGGCCGGCGCACGACGCGCGAGGTCGACGGCGCCCCGCTCACCGGCTGGTTCACGGAGGACTTCACGTGGGCCGAGCTCGCCACGCTGCGCGCCCGCGAACGGCTCGGCTCGCTGCGTCCCGCGAGCGCGAGCTTCGACGGGCGGTACCCGGTCATCAGGCTGCGCGACCTGTTCGGCCTGATCGACACCGCCGCCGACGAGCAGCGCCGTCTCATCCGCATGGTCGCCGAGTTCAAGCACGCCGCCCACTTCGCCGCGCTCGGGTTGCCGCTCGACGAGCTCTTCGCGGCCGAGCTCGAGGCCGCGGGCTGGGGGAGGGGCGACGAACGGCTCATCATGGAGGCGTTCGAGCCGACCCTGCTCGAGCGGCTCGCGGCCCGAGGCGTCCGGGGCAAGCGGGTCGCGCTCATCGAGAACACCGGCAGCCCATGGGACCTCGTGCTCGCACAGGGCCGGCATGCCCCACGCTACGACGCGTTCCTCACCGCCGACGGCCTGCGCGGGCTCGCCGGCCGGTTCGACGGCGTGAGCGTCGGCAAGGGCCGCCTGGTGGGCGCGCCGCCGAAGCGCGCGAAGGATGCCTCGGCGCCGCCCCTGCGCGGGGCGGCGCTCGTCGTCGCGGCCCATGCGGCGGGGCTCGAGGTCTACACGTGGACGCTGCGACCCGAGAACCGATTCCTCGTACCGGCGAACCGGAAGGGTTCCACTCGAGCCGGTTACGGCGACTGGGCGACCGAGTTCGCCGACGTGCTCGCGACCGGGGTCGACGGCATCTTCGTCGACCACCCAGATCTGGGCGTCGAGGCGCGCGCGAACTTCGTGAGGCCGGTCGAGTAGCGACGAAGGAGCGTACCGAGACCACGTCCGCGGCATGGTCTCGATACGGCGCTTCGCGCCTGCCCGACCGACGGGCGGCGTGGTTTCGAGACGGGCGCCGCTTCCCGACGGCGAACCTCATGTCGGGGGCCGCGCCTAGACTTGAAGGCGACATGACGCTGATCCTCGACCCCGACGACCCGGCCGGCTGGCGCGAGGCGCCGCCCGCACGTTCCGCCGACGCATCCGGCCCCGGTTCCCGCCTCACCGACGGGCTCAACCCGCAGCAGAAAGAGGCCGTCGAGTACCGCGGACCGGCCCTGCTCATCGTCGCCGGAGCGGGGTCGGGCAAGACCCGCGTGCTCACCCACCGCATCGCGCACCTCATCGAGACGCGCGAGGCGTGGCCGAGTCAGATCCTCGCGATCACCTTCACGAACAAGGCCGCAGCCGAGATGCGCGAGCGCGTGCAGGCGCTGCTCGGCGACAGCGCATCGGGCATGTGGATCTCGACGTTCCACTCGGCGTGCGTGCGCATCCTGCGCCGCGAGGCCCAGTCGCTCGGCCTCTCGTCGACGTTCACGATCTACGACTCGGCCGACCAGCGCACGATCCTCAAGCGCATCATCAAGCAGCTCGACGCCGACACGATGGGCTTCACGCCCGCGAGCGCGCAGGCGAAGATCTCGAAGCTCAAGAACGAGCTCGCCGACGTCGAGACGCACGCGCGGAACGCGAACATGAACGACCCGCAAGAGGCCATGTTCCTCGAGATCTTCCGTCAGTACACGCGGCGCCTGCGCGAGGCATCCGCCCTCGATTTCGACGACCTGATCGCCGAGACCGTGTATCTCTTCCGTGCCTTCCCGAAGGTGGCCGCGCTGTACCAGCGCCGGTTCCGGCACATCCTCGTCGACGAGTACCAAGACACGAACCACGCGCAGTACGCACTGATCCGCGAGCTGACGCGGCCGATCGAGCCGGCCGTCGTGCGCGAGCTCGACGAGCACGGCATCCTGGTGCGGGGCCTCGTGGATGCCTCGGGGTCGATCCCGGGCGCGAGCCTGACCGTCGTCGGCGACTCCGACCAGTCGATCTACGCGTTCCGCGGCGCCGACATCCGCAACATCGTCGAGTTCGAGCGCGACTTCCCGGGCGCTCGGGTCGTGCTGCTCGAGCAGAACTACCGGTCGACGCAGAACATCCTGTCGGCGGCGAACGCGGTCATCTCGAACAACTTCGACCGCAAAGACAAGAAACTCTGGACGGCCGACGGAGACGGCGACCAGATCGTCGGGTACACGGGCTACACCGCGCACGACGAGGCGCAGTTCGTCGCCGACGAGATCGAGGCGCTGCACCGTGACGGCATCGCCTACCGCGACATCGCCGTGTTCTACCGCACCAACGCGCAGACGCGTGCGCTGGAGGAGATCTTCGTGCGGTCGGCGCTGCCGTACCGGGTCGTCGGCGGCACCAAGTTCTACGAGCGCGCCGAGATCAAAGACGCGATGGCCTACCTCATCTCGGTCGCCAACCCGCTCGACGAGCTCGCGCTGCGGCGCATCCTCAACACGCCGAAGCGGGGCATCGGCCCGGCCACCGAGACCGCGATCGCGACCTTCGCCGAGCAGAACGAGGTGAGCTTCCGCGAGGCGATGCGCGCGGCCGGCGGCCTCGGGCTCGGGCCGAAGGTGACGGGCGCGATCCTCGCGCTCGCCGACGTGCTCGACGAGGCGGCGGCCATGCTCGCCGCGCCCGGCGGGTCGACCGACGCCGAGGGCGACCCGACCGCGGGCGCCTCGGCCGGGGCCGCGACGGGCGTCTCCGGCACCAAGGTCTCCGACGTGCTCGTCTTCCTCATGGAGCGGTCCGGCCTGCTCGAGGCCCTCCGCAACAGCCGCGACCCGCAAGACGAGACGCGCGCCGAGAACGTCGAAGAGCTCGTGGCGCAGACCCGTGACTTCGACCGCGAGAACCCGGGGGCGACGCTCGTCGACTTCCTCACGCAGGTGTCGCTCGTCGCCGCGGCCGACGAGCTCGACGACGCCTCGGGCACGGTCTCGCTCATGACGCTGCACACTGCGAAGGGGCTCGAGTACCACGCGGTGTTCCTCACCGGCATCGAAGAGGGACTGCTGCCGCACCAGATGTCGGCCTCCGAGCCGGGCGGTCCTGCCGAAGAGCGACGCCTGTTCTACGTCGGCATCACGCGGGCGCGCAAGCGCCTCTACCTCTCGCTCGCGATGAGCCGGGCGCAGTTCGGCGAGGTCGCCGTGGCGATGCCGAGCCGCTACCTGCAGGAGATCCCCGAGGGGCTCATCGACTGGCGGCAGTCGCCGGGCATGGCCACGAGCCGGGGCGGAACCCAGCCGCGCGCACTCAACGCACGTCGCGACGGCGGCGCCTGGGGCACTCGTGATCGCGATCTCGAGCGGTTCAGCGTCACACGCTCGGCCAAGCCGAAGGCCGAGTGGGCGAACAAGGTCACCGGCACGGTTCGCGACAACGGCGACCTGACCCTCGAGGCGGGCGACCGCATCCGCCACGCCGACTTCGGCGAGGGCAAGGTGACCCAGGTCACGGGCGAGGGCACGAAGAAGATCGCGCACGTCTCGTTCGACCGCGCGGGTCAGAAGAAGCTGCTCATCAAGATCGCGCCGATCGAGAAGCTCTGAGGCCCGCCCGCATGTCCTGGCCGACCCGTTCGTCGCGCACCGTCTACGAGAACCGGTGGATCCGGGTGGTCGAAGACGAGGTCGTCCGGCCCGACGGCGAGGCCGGCATCTACGGCGTCGTCGAGCTGGCGCACCCGGCGGCGTTCGTCGTCGCCGTCACCGACGCCGACGAGGTGCTGCTCGTCACGGTCGACCGCCACACCGTCGGCACGAGCGTCGAGGTGCCGGCCGGCGGCACCGACGGCGAAGACCCGCTCGTCGCTGCGCGACGAGAACTCGCGGAGGAGACCGGGTACGAGGCAGTCGAGTGGCGTGAGATCGGTCGCATGACCGCGCTCAACGGCATCGCCCGCGCCGTCGAGCACGTGTTCCTCGCCACGGGGCTGCGCCGCTCCCGCGCTTCCGACGACGGCAGCGTCCCCCAGGCCTCGCACGCGACGCGGCTCGAGGAGGGCATCACCGGCGTGCGGGCGGTGCCGTGGCCCGAGGTCATGCGCATGGTGCGCGAGGGCGAGATCGCCGACGGCGAGACCATCGCCGCGCTGGGCTTCGCGGCGCTCGAGCTCGGCCGCCTGGCGTGAGTCGAGTGCTCGCGACCCTCTCAAGGTGGTGGCGTTCGGCACGCGCGCTCGACCTCGAAGTGGCATTGCGCGCCGCCGTCGCCGCGGCGGTGCCGCTCGCCATCCTCGTCGCGGTCGGCCGCATCGACTGGGCGTCGTACGCGGCGTTCGGCGGCATGGTCGCCATCTTCGGCCGAAGCGAACCGTACGGCATCCGGTTGCGCACGGTGACCGCGGCGGCAGCCGCGCAGCTCATCGCGACCGGGCTCGGCATCCTGCTCGCGGCCTCGGGTGCGCAGCCCGCCGCACAGGCCGGTGCCCTCGTGCTCGTCGTCGGCACGGTGATCGTCGGCTTCAACCTGCTCGGTGTGACGCCCTCGACGCCGCTCTTCGCGGTGTTCGGCCTGCTCGTGTGCGCGGCCCAGCCCGTCGACGACGGAACGGGCTGGCAGCGATGGGGCGTGGCATGGGCCGCGGCCGGTTTCGCGTGGCTGCTCGCGATGTCGGGCTGGCTGCTGCGCCGGCTCGCCGGCGATCGTGCCCGCCGCGCCTTCAAACCTCTGCCACGTCGCACGCCGACCCGCCTGCGCGGATACGCCGACCCCAGGCTGTGGCTCAACGTCGCGCAGAACGCGCTCGCCGCGCTCGCCGCGGGCGGCATCGCCGCCGCGCTCGGACTCGGCCACCCGTACTGGGCCGTGGTGAGCGCGATCGCGGTCATCCCGCCCGCCCGGGCCGCGCACACGATCTCCCGCGCGGTGCACCGCGTGCTCGGCACGATCGCGGGCGTCGCGGTGACGGCGCTCGTGCTGTGGCCGGAGCCGTCGGTCTGGGTGCTGGTCGCCGTCGTGGCGGTGTGCCAGTTCGGGGCGGAGGTGCTCGTCACCCGCCACTACGGCACCGCGCTCGTGTTCGTCACCCCGATGGCGCTGACGGTCGCCCACCTCGCTTCGCCCGTGCCGGTCGCGACCCTCATCGGCGATCGCGTCGTCGAGACGCTGCTCGGCGCCGCCGTCGGCGTCATCGCGGTGCTCGCGGCCCGCCGGTTCGTCGAGGCGGTGCCGATGCCGCCGCCGACGACCGCGACGCCGAGCGTCGGCCCGCACGGTCCGCCGAGCGGATGACCGGGATCCGCGTGCTCGACCTCCCAGCCCGCGCATAGCGAACTCACCGCCCCGCGATAGCTCGGCGGCGCACGATATGGCCATGGCATTCCTCGTGCATGACGCCCGGCACCTCGAGCGGCCCTCGCGCCGACTCGTGGACCGCGCCGCGCGGGGCACGAGGCGACTGTGGCGCGTCGACGTGCTGCAGGCGCTCGCGGTGGCGTCGGTCGCCGTCGCGATCGCACTGTTCCTCGCCGACGGCGGGGCGACCCGCTTCGCTGATCCGGGTGCGGCGCTCACCTCGCTCGGCATCATCGCCGGGCTCGTCGCGACCGACCTCGTGCTCGTGATGCTGCTGCTCGCGGCGCGGGTACCGCTCATCGAGCGCGCGGTCGGGCACGACGCCGCGATGGCGCTGCACGGCCGGCTCGGCAAGCCCGTGCTGTACCTGCTGGTCGCCCACGGCATGCTGCTCGTCGCGGGATACACCGCCGCCGACGGCATCGACGTCGTCGCGGAGGTCGTGACGATCTGGAACCTGCCCGACCTCCCGCTCGCGATGCTCGGTTTCGCGCTGTTCGTCGTGGTCGTCGTCACTTCGCTCGTCACAGTGCGCCGGCGCCTGCGCTACGAGGTCTGGCAGCTCGTGCACCTGCTGTCGTACGCCGCCGTGCTGGCTGCGCTGCCGCACCAGTTCAGCGTCGGTGGACTCTTCGTCGAGGGCGGTTGGCAGCGCTGGTACTGGCTCGTCTTCGCCGTGGGCAGCTTCGCCGCGATCGTCGTGTTCCGGGTCGTGGTGCCGATCGCGACGTCGATGCGGCACCGGCTCGTCGTCGAGTCGGTCGTGCCCGTCGGCCGCCCGATCGACGGGGTGTTCTCGATCACGATGCGGGGGCGTCGGCTCGAGACGCTCGCGGCCTCGGGCGGGCAGTTCTTCATCTGGCGCTTCCTCGCCGGGGGCCAGTGGTGGCAGGCGCACCCGTACTCGCTCTCGGCCGTGCCGCACAGCGACCGGCTGAGGATCACCGTCAGGGCGCTCGGGGACGGCTCGTCGTCGCTCGCCCGCATCGCGCCCGGCACCCTTGTCGCCCTCGAGGGGCCGTACGGCATCTTCAGCGAGGCCGCGCGCACCCGTGACCGCATCGCCCTCGTCGGGGCGGGCATCGGGGTCACGCCCATCCGTTCGCTCCTCGAGCAGGCGACGTTCCGGCCGGGGGAGGCGACGGTCGTGCTTCGTACCACCGCACCCGGCGACGGCTGGCTGCTCGACGAGGTCGCCGACCTCTGCCGGTCGCGCGGCGCCACGCTCCTCACCGTTCCCGGGCCGCGCGGCCGCGGCTGGCTGCCGGATGCTGCCGAGCGCGAGGGGCTCGGCCTCGCCGCGCTCGTTCCGGCGGTCGCCGACAGTGACCTCTACGTCTGCGGCCCGCGCGGCTGGGCCGAGCAGCTGATCGCCGAGGCACGTGCGGTGGGCCTCGCACCCGAGCAGATCCATCACGAGAGGTTCGACTGGTGAGACGACGCGCGGTCCTCCTGGCCTCGGCGGCGTCGGCCGCCGCGATCCTCGGTGGCTGGCAGCTCGGCGAGGTGGCGACCGACGGTCTGACCGCGACCGGCACGCCGACGGTGACGAACGCGTCCGCGGGCTCGGCCGACGACGGAACCGGTGGAAGCTCGGGCTCGGGATCGGGTTCCGTCGACTTCAACGCCCTGACGCCGAAGGGCACGACCTCCGGGACCGGCGGCACGGATGCGGGCGGCACCGGCGCAGTCGCGACCACCGTCGACGGCACCTTTGAGGGCCCGACCGTCTCGACCCGCTTCGGCGAAGTGCAGGTGCAGGTCACGATCGCGGGCGGGGCGATCTCCGACGTGACGGCGCTGCAGCTCACCGACCACGACGGCCGCAGCGTGCAGATCAGCAATCGCGCCGAGCCGGTGCTGCGCTCCGAGGTGCTGCAGGCGCAATCGGCATCGGTCTCGCTCGTGAGCGGTGCGACCTACACGAGTGCCGCCTACCTGCAGTCGTTGCAGTCGGCGCTCGACGCGGCGGGTTTCCCAGGATGACGACCGTGCCGCCCACGATGAAGCTGCCGCCGGGGGCGTTCGCCGCGATGGGCACGGTCGTCAGCGTGCGGCCGGGAACCTCAGCCGTCGGCGACCGCGATGCGTCTGCGTCACCGCCGCTCGACGACCAGGGGGCGCTCGGCCTGGTCGCCGACATCTTCGCCCGCTGGGAGCGCCGGTTCAGCCGCTACGAGGCGGGCTCCGAGCTGAGCCGGGTCGCGCGCGGCGAGCTCGCGCTGCCCGAGGCGAGCGCAGAACTCCGTGCGGTGTACGCGCGGGCGCTCGCGTGGCGCGCCCGCACCGACGGGTGCTTCACGCCTCACCGGGCCGACGGCGTCATCGACCTCGACGGCATCGTGAAGGCGCTCGCCGTCGAAGACGCGGGCGACGCCCTCGACGCCGCGGGCCGCACGGGCTGGGCGCTCGACGCGGGTGGCGACATCCTCATCGCCGAGGGGTCGACGGTGCGGGTCGGCGTCGCCGACCCGCACGACCGCAGCCGCCTGCTCGCCGGATTCGACCTCGACGGGGCGCGACGCCGCGCGCTCGCGACCTCGGGCAGCGCCGAGCGCGGCGATCACATCTGGACGACCGCGGGGCTCGAGCACACCCCGTTCGTGCAGGTGAGCGTCGCCGCAGCCGACCTCGTGACCGCCGACGTGCTCGCCACCGCGATCGTCGCGGGCGGGTACGCCGCCCTCGACGAGCTCGCCGAGCGATTCGACGTCGACGTGCTCGTCGTGGGGCATGGGCGCGAACTGCGTGCGACGCCAGGATGGCCGCGGGCCGGCGAGGCGCGGGCCGACTGAACGGGCCGGAAGGCCCGGGTATCAGGGCAGCGCCGGCCGCAGCTCCCGTGAGAGCGGTTCGTCGGGCTTCACTGGGCGAGCCGGGCGTCAGACCACGCCGCCGAGCAGCCCGCCGATGACCCACGTCACCACGAGCGCGAGCGCCCCGCCGATGACGACCCGCAGCACCGCCTTGCCGCGCGGGGCACCGCCGATCCAGGCCGAGAGCCAGCCGGTGATCGCGAGCGCCACCACGACCGCGACGAACGTCGTCGCGATGCGCCACTCGGGCGGCGGCAGCAGGATCGCGAGCATCGGCAGCACCGCGCCCACGAGGAACGACAGGGCCGACGCCCCGGCGGCGTGCCACGGGTTCACGACGTCGTCGGCCGAGATGTGCAGCTCCGCCTCGAGATGGGCCGCGAGCGCATCGTGCGCGGTGAGCTCGCGGGCCACCCGGTCGGCGGTCTCCTCCGAAAGGCCCTTGGCGCGATAGATGCCGACGAGTTCGGCGAGCTCCTGCTCGGGCATCTCGGCGAGCTCGCGGGTCTCCTTCGCGATGAGCGCGTGCTCGGTGTCGCGCTGGGTCGACACCGAGACGTACTCGCCGAGGCCCATCGAGATGGCTCCCGCGACGACCGACGCGATGCCTGCGACGAGGATCGCGCCGAGGTCGGTCGTTGCGGCTGCGACGCCGACGACGAGCGCGGCGACCGAGATGATGCCGTCGTTCGCGCCGAGCACGCCCGCGCGCAGCCAGTTGAGCTTCTCGTGCACCTTCGGGTCGTGCGGGTCGTCGCCGTGCGCGGGTTCGATCGAGGCATCCGTCATGTCGGCAGTCTTGCAGCGGTCGCCCGGCGCCGCCAGCGTGGCGAGGCTCGCCTCACCCCGGTGCGCCGGGTCGGGGAAGCCGCGCGATGAGCGCCATCGCGTCGAAGGGGGCGCGGACCTTCACGTCGTTGTCGAAGAAGAGGTACGCGTCGCGGCCGGCGTCGAGCTGCGTGCGCGCCCAGTCGGCCCAGCGGTCGAGCGCCTCGTCGTCGTAGCCGGAGGCGTAGAGCTCCTCCTCGCCGTGCAGCCGGGCGTACGCGAAGTCGGCAGTGACGCGATCGATCCGCGGGTACCGGCCGGCCGTGTCCGCGACGACGCTCGCCACGCGGTGCGCGGCGAGCAGGTCGGCCCATTCGTCGCCGGCCGCTTCGAACGACGGATGGCGCACCTCGACCGCGTGCCGGAGCGGCGCCTCCTCGCCGGCGCGGTAGGAGGCCCGGCCGCGCATCCGGTCGTCCTGCCGGGCGGCGAGGCGCGACGCCGCCGACCGCGTCGCAGGCAGCGAGCCGAGGAACCGCTCGAGCAGTCCGCGGTCGTAGGGAAGGGTCGGCGGCAGTTGCCAGAGGATCGGACCGAGCTTCGCGCCGAGGTCGAGCACACCCGAGGCGAAGAAGTTCGCGAGCGGTGCGTCCGACTCGTGCAGTCGCTTGATGTGCGTGATGAACCGCGGCCCCTTGACGGCGAACACGAAACCGTCGGGAACGGTGTCGCGCCAGCGCGCCCAGCTCGGCGGCCGCTGCAGCGCGTAGAACGAGCCGTTGAGCTCGATCGCCGACATGCGGTCGGCGGCATACGCGAGCTCGTCGGCCTGCCGGAGTCCGGCCGGGTAGAACTCCCGGCGCCAGCGCGGGTACACCCATCCCGAGATGCCGATCCGCACCTCCGGATGCCGCGTTCCACCGCCGCCGCGCGCCACCCCGCCAGTCTCGCGAAGCGCGCCCGCGCCGCCAAGGGGGTTGCCGTCCGGACACCGAGACACCGAGGCATCCCGCCCGATTCTCGGCCCGCCGAGGCGGGGAGTAGCATGGTAGTCGGCCCACTTGTCTTGACGTCGAGATGTTTTTCGTCGCCCTCCGGGCCGAAACCCACCAGCCCCTGTGCGCGATCGCGCGTGCGGACCGATTGGAAGTAGAGCGTGGATCTTTACGAGTACCAGGCCAGAGACCTGTTCGAGCAGTACGGGGTCCCGGTGCTCCCGGGCATCGTCGCCGACACCCCCGACGAGGTGCGTGCGGCGGCCGAGAAGCTCGGCGGCGTCGTCGTGGTCAAGGCCCAGGTGAAGACGGGCGGCCGCGGCAAGGCCGGCGGCGTCAAGGTCGCGAAGAACCCCGACGAGGCGTACGAGGCGGCCAAGGCCATCCTCGGCCTCGACATCAAGGGCCACGTCGTCAAGCGCGTCATGGTCGCCGGCGGCGCCCGCATCGCGCAGGAGTTCTACTTCTCGGTGCTGCTCGACCGCGCCAACCGCTCCTACCTCTCGCTCACGAGCGTCGAGGGCGGCATGGAGATCGAGCAGCTCGCCGTCGAGAAGCCCGAGGCGCTCGCGCGCATCGAGGTCGACCCGATCGCGGGCGTGACGCTCGAGAAGGCGAAGGAGATCGCGGTCGCCGCGAACTTCCCGGCCGAGCTCGTCGACAAGGTCGCCGACGTCTTCGTGAAGCTCTACGAGGTCTACACGGGCGAGGATGCGACGCTCGTCGAGGTCAACCCGCTCATCCTCGACGAAGACGGCAACGTCATCGCCCTCGACGGCAAGGTCTCGCTCGACGAGAACGCCGAGTTCCGTCACGCGAACCACGCCCTCCTCGAGGACAAGGCCGCGGCCGACCCGCTCGAGGCCGCCGCGAAGGCCCTCGACCTCAACTACGTCAAGCTCGACGGCGAGGTCGGCATCATCGGCAACGGCGCGGGCCTCGTCATGTCGACGCTCGACGTCGTCGCCTACGCCGGTGAGAACCACGGCAACGTCAAGCCCGCGAACTTCCTCGACATCGGCGGCGGCGCCTCGGCCGAGGTCATGGCCAACGGCCTCGGCATCATCCTCGGCGACCCGCAGGTCAAGAGCGTGTTCGTCAACGTCTTCGGCGGCATCACCGCGTGCGACCAGGTCGCCAAGGGCATCGTCGGCGCGCTCGCCGAGCTCGGCTCGGCCGCGAACAAGCCGCTCGTCGTGCGCCTCGACGGCAACAACGTCGTCGAGGGCCGCCGCATCCTCGAAGAGGCCGCGCACCCGCTGGTGACGCTCGCCGAGAACATGGACCAGGGCGCCGACAAGGCCGCCGAGCTGGCGAACGCGTAAGGGACTCACAGAGAAATGACGATCTTCCTCAACAAGGACTCCAAGGTCATCGTCCAGGGCATCACCGGCGGCGAGGGCTCGAAGCACACCGCGCGCATGCTCGCGGCCGGCACCCAGGTGGTCGGCGGCGTGAACGCTCGCAAGGCCGGCACCACGGTGCTGCACACGGATGCCTCCGGCAACGCCGTCGAGCTCCCCGTCTTCGCCACCGTGGCCGAGGCCATGGCCTCCACCGGCGCCGACGTCTCGATCGCGTTCGTGCCTCCGGCCTTCACGAAGGACGCCGTCGTCGAGGCGATCGACGCCGAGATCCCCCTGCTCGTCATCATCACCGAGGGCGTGCCCGTGCAGGACTCGGCCGAGTTCTGGGCCTACGCCAAGGAGAAGGGCGGCACGACCCGCATCATCGGGCCGAACTGCCCCGGCATCATCAGCCCCGGTGAGTCGCTCGTCGGCATCACCCCGGCGAACATCACCGGCAAGGGCCCGATCGGCCTCGTGTCGAAGTCGGGCACGCTCACGTACCAGATGATGTACGAGCTGCGCGACCTCGGCTTCTCGACCGCGATCGGCATCGGTGGCGACCCCATCATCGGCACGACGCACATCGACGCGCTCGCCGCGTTCGAGGCCGACCCCGAGACCAAGGCGATCGTCATGATCGGCGAGATCGGCGGCGACGCCGAAGAGCGCGCGGCCGACTTCATCAAGGCGAACGTCACGAAGCCGGTCGTCGGCTACGTCGCGGGCTTCACCGCGCCCGAGGGCAAGACGATGGGCCACGCCGGCGCGATCGTCTCGGGCTCGGCGGGCACCGCGCAGGCGAAGAAGGAGGCCCTCGAGGCCGCCGGCGTCAAGGTCGGCAAGACCCCGAGCGAGACGGCGCAGCTCCTCCGCGAGGTCTACGCCGCGCTGGGCGCGTAGGGCCGACGCCGAGGCATCCCGGCCGGATCGACAGAACCCCGCAGACCGATGGTCTGCGGGGTTCTGCGTTCGGCGGGGCGAATCGGGGGGACGCACCCGCCGGGTCGGTTACCTCATTTCGGTTACATTGCCTCCGATCACGGGTCGACGACGACCGTGCACACGTAGGTGCCCGGCTCGAGGTCGTTCATGCTGAACGAGCCGTCGCCGTTCGCGCCGGTCGACGCATCCGGGTCGTCGGCACTCGCGCCGCACTCGATCGTCGAGGCCGTACCGCCGTCGACCTGCGAGTCGACGCTCACCGTGATGTTCGTCAGCGGCATGTTCGTGAACGAGACCGTGGCAGCCGCACCGACATCGGAGCAGTCGTCCTCGCTCGTCGCGACCGCGGCGTACTGCGGGTTGTCACTCGTGACCTTCTCGCCCGCGGGCACCGTCTCGGTGACGGTGTAGGTGCCGGCGAAGGCGCTCACGAGCAGGCCGGGTACGCACACGGTGCCGTCGCTGCCCGTCTCGACCACGATCGGGTCGACGAGCCCGCCGCCCGTGACCGTGAACTCGACGCCCGACTCGGGGTGATCGCCGGGGCCGTCGGCCGCGTGCTTGTGCGTCTTCTCGATCAGGATCGCGCCGACGTTGCGGTCGTTGTGGAAGGTGCAGACCACGTCCTCGCCGGGGTCGAGCACGATCGTCGCCGGGTCGGTTCCGTCATCGTCACCGGTGCAGCTCGCGCTGACCAGGTGCCAGTTGGCGGGAACCGTCTCAGCCACGTCGTACGGTCCGGGAACGAGGTTCGTGAACTGCTCCGAGTCCTTGCCCGCATCACCGGCGCCGGTCGTCGTCAGCGTGAACGGCGAAGTGAGCGTGCCCGATGTGAACTCGAACGCCCCCTGGCCGCTGTCGGTGACCTTCTCGACCGTGATCGATCCGCGCGCCTTGTTGTAGTACGTGCAGTCGACCGTGTCCGCCGCGGTATCGAGGCTGAAGGTGATCGTCGTCCCGTTGGTGGAGACGTTCGAGCCGTCGGAACTCGCCGTGCAGTCGATCTTGTCGAAGTCCCAGCCCGGAGGCAGGGCGGACTCGCTCACATGCCCGGTCGTGTTGATGGGCACCTTCGAGAAGGACGCCGACTCTCCGTCGCTGAGCGTGAACGTGGTCCCCGCCGGATCGCTCGAGAAGTCCTTCGTGTAGCTGAAGTCCTCGGTCGAGGGACTCGGATCGGTGACCTTGCGGATGATGACGCCGCCGCAGGTCGGGAACCCGGTCTCGATCGGGGCGATGAAGTCCTTCATCGCGGCCGAGAACGAGTCGGAGGACCGGCTCTTCAGGTACGCGCTGCCGAACGTCTCGCACTGGTCGAGCGTGCTCGCGAGCGCGGTGAAGTCCACCGTCGCCTCGCCGAACGTCCGAGCCGAGATCGCGCCGAGACCGTCGGCGTTGCCGGCGGTGATGGCGGTCGTGTTGATCGAGCCGGTCGCGAGTCCGAGCGCGGTGAAGTTGGTCCGCTTCCCCCAGCAGGGCACCGAATTGCTCGCCTCGCACTGCGAGCCGGCTCCGGTGGTGACCCACGACGAGACGGACAGCTGCGGGTTCGTGCCGCCGTTCGAGAGGTCGTACTGGATCAGCAGGTCTCCGGAGGTGCGCACGGGCGTCACCCCGTTGGCAGAGAGGACCTTCGACTTGTTGAACTCGAAGTCCATGTTCGTCGTGCCGGTCGGATCCTGGACGCGGTGCCAGAAGAGGTGCAGGTACTGGTGCCCGTCGCCCTTCGTCTCGAGGTAGAGGCCGAAGTTCTTGAGATCGCTCTTGTTCGGCGGAATGCTGCCGCTCACGACCGTGGGCACCGGGGTGTCCTCCTTCGACCCCTGGCCGAACGAGTCGTCGCCCGAGCCGCTCGCCTTGTCGGGCTTGCGGACCTCGGTGACGGTCGCCCAGTCGAGGTTGCCGGCGTGGTCGACGACCAGGTTCGCGTTGGTGTCGATCTCGAAGGAGCTCGTGCCGAACGGGACGTGGCTCGCATAGGCCGGCGAAATCGCGAGGCCGGCGAGCACGAGCCCGCCGACGGCGGCCACGGCGATCAGCGGGGAGCGCCGACGTCGCCGGCGCACGGGTGGGGTGGGACAGATCTCGGGTTGGTTGCGCAGTGGCATCGTCGCCTCCGGGTTCGCGCAGCGTCGTCCGGTCCGGGCGGACCGGACGGTCCTCCGCGGGGCGATGGGTTGCGAGGCGGCTGTGCGCGGGCGTGGCAGGGCGTGCGGGTGAGAGTCGTCGGGCCCGTCGTCGCGGGTAATCGACGGCGGGAATCATCGGACCCGAGGGGGAGTCTCAGGGCTCATCTGAGACGGTACACCGGCCCGTGGCGATATGACAGAGTAATCGAGCATTACTCATGAACCCAGAACAGGGGGTACCGCGCACCCTGTGAGAGAGTGGCGGAATGAGCATGGAGAACCGGGATGCCTCGGCCGGGGCGTCGCAGGCGGGACAACCACGGGAGAGCCTCGTGCGCACCGCGTTCGTGACCGAGGAGTCCGTCTACGGAGTGCTGCTGGTCTCGGGCATGATCGTCGTCGCGGGCTCGCACGGGTCGAGCTCGTGGCAGGTGTTCTGGACGGTGATCGTCACGGTGATCGTCTTCTGGGCCGCGCACGTCTACGCCGGCACCGTGGCCCGCCACGGCCTCGCAGTCGAGGGGGTGATGGGCCTCAGGCAGGCGTTCTCCGAGGCGTTCCGACGCTCGCTCGGCCTGCTGTTCTCGGCGCTCATCCCCTCGGCCATCCTGCTGCTCGGGGCGCTGGAGGTCGTGCCCGACGCCCTGACCATCTGGATCGCCCTGTGGGCGGGCGTCGTCGTGCTCGCAGTGCTCGGATTCGTCGCCTACCGTCGTCGGGGCGCGCCCCTGCACCTGCAGCTGCTCGGCGCGTTCGGCACCGCGGCGTTCGGGCTCGTCATGATCTTCTTGAAGGCCGTCGTCCACTGACGGTGTGTTCGCGGCCCGCGAACCGATATCGTCGTGCCAAAGGGGGCACGATGCCGAAGATGACGAACGCCGAGCTGCAGGCTCGGATCGCAGAACTCGAGGGCGAGAACGCACGGCTTCGCGACGCGGCCGAGGCCGCCGAGGCGGCGGCCGCAGCCGAGTCGGAGGGGGCGGGCACGGCGCTCGAGCCGGCCGCCGTTCCGCGTGCGAAGCGCGGCCGCGGCCGTACGGCCGGGGCGATCGTGCTCGTCGTCATCGGCCTGTTGCTCGCGCCGGTCGCGGTGGTGACCGGCTGGGCAAGGGCCGAGCTCGTCGACACCGACCAGTTCGTCGCGACCTTCGCTCCGCTGGCCGACGACCCTGCCGTGCAGAGCTTCGTCGCCGACGAGGTGACGGCGGCGATCGAACAGCAGGTCGACATCCCGCAGCTCACCTCCGACGTGTTCGACGGCATCCGCTCGCTCGACCTGCCCCCGAAGGCCCAGCAGGCGCTCGGCCTGCTCGAAGGGCCGGCCACGCAGGGCCTCCAGTCGCTCGTCTCCGGCGTCGTCGACCGGGTCGTGACGAGCGACGCGTTCGCCGACATCTGGGCGAACGCACTGCGCGTCTCCCACAAGCAGTTCGTGGCCGCCATGCAGGGCGATCCGAACGCCGCGCTCGAGATCGGCGGCGACGGCACCCTGTCGGTGCAGCTGGGGCCGATCATCGAGGCCGTGAAGGACCGGCTCGTCGAGAACGGGGTCGGCTTCGCCGAGCAGATCCCGGTCATCGACAAGAGCATCGCGATCGCACAGGCCGACGCCTTCGTCTTCGTGCGCACGGTCTACTCGCTCGCCGTCGCCGTCGGCACGTGGCTGCCCTGGGTCGCGTTCGGCTTCATCGTCGCCGGTGTCTTCGTCGCCAAGCGGCGCTCGGCCGCCCTCTTCTGGACGGCAGGTGGGTTCGCACTCGCCATGGGACTGCTCGCCGCGGGCTTCGCGGTCGGCCAGATCGTCTTCCTCGGGCTCGTGAGTCCGAGCCTGATCCCGGCCGGCGCCGCGACCGCGATCTACGGCTACGTGACCGAGGCGATGTCGTCGACGGCTGCGGCTGCCCTGGTCCTCGGCATCCTCGTCATGATCATCGCGTGGTTCGCCGGCCCATGGCGGCCGGCGCGCGCCGCTCGCTCGCTCGCGGGTTCGGGCTTCTCCGCACTCCGGCGCACGGCGGCCGCGCACGGCATCACGACGGGTGCCTTCGGCATCGCGCTCGACCGCGGGCGCGGCTTCGCCTACGGTGCGATCGCGCTCATCGCGGCCGCCGTGCTCATGTTCAACCGTCCGGTCACGACCGGGTCGGTCTGGGGCACGATCGTCGTCGCGCTCATCGCCGTGCTGCTCGTCGAGCTCCTGCGGCGGCCGGCCGACGAGATCGAGGCGGACGCCCTGGCGGCGACGGCGAGCACCGGCAGCAGCACCGGCGGCGGCGAACCGTCGGGCGACGTCGACGGCGATGCCGACACCGCGGTGCTCGACGTCGACCGGCAGGAGACGGAACCGCTCGACACGTCCCTGCGCGGGTGATCGACGTCCCCGCGCGGGCGATCGACGTCCCTGCGCGGGCGATCGACGTCCCCGCGCGGGTGATAAACCTCGCCGCGGCGCCGTCGGTCGAACCATCCGCACGCCTGTAGGCTCGACGGCGTCATGAGACGCACGACGATCGCCCTGCTCGCCGCCCTCGAAGCCGCCGTTGCCGCGCTCATCGGGCTCGGCGTCGCGCTCGTGCCGCTGCTCGTCGTGTGGGCCGTGCATTTCGGGCTGGCGGTCGACGTCTCGTCCTTCTTCCGCGCCGCCGCCGACGGCTGGCTGCTCGGTCACGGCGTCGACGTGGTCGTGCAGCTCGATGAACTCACGGCCGCGCGCATCGCGCTGCCGGGTGCGGGCGACCCGTTCCCCATCACGATCGCGCTGCTCGGGTTCGCTCTGCTGACCGTCGTCGCGGGCCGCCGAATCGGTCGCCGCTCCGCCGCAGGCGGGCACTCGATCACGGGCTCGGTCGCCGCGGTCGTCGTCTACGCGGCCGCCGGCGGCGTGCTCGGCCTCTCCGCGAGCACGGGTTCGGCAGCGGTGCCGTTCTGGCAGGCGCTCCTGCTGCCGGCGTTCGTGATGGCGATCGGCGTGGTGCTCGGGGCCGGCCTCGAGACGCTGCGCGAGGCCGGTGCCGGCGACCTCGCCGGCGGCTGGGTGCGCGCCCGCCTCGACGACCTCTCGCCCGCCCTCGTCGCCTCGGTGCGTCAGGCGACCCGCATCGGCGCGGGTGCCGCGTTCGGCGTGCTCGCCGTCGCCGGGGTCGTGGTTGCGGTGCTCATCGCGGCCGACTACGCGACGATCGCAGGGCTCGCCCAGGCGCTCGGCGCCGGCGTCGACGGCGGACTCCTGCTCCTGGTCACCGAGTTGGCATTCCTGCCGAACTTCGTGATCTGGGTCGCGTCGTGGCTGCTGGGGCCCGGCTTCGCGATCGGGACGGGCACGACGGTCGCCCCCGGGGGCACGGTGCTCGGGCAGATCCCCGGCATCCCGCTGCTCGGCGCGCTGCCGGGCGATGCGCCCGCGTCGGGCGTGCTGTGGCTTCTCGTGCCCGTCGTGCTCGGGTTCGTCGGAGCGTGGTTCGTGCTGCGCGCCGGGTCGCCCGTCGACGAGCACGACCCGTGGTGGCGCCCCGCGGCCGTCGGAGCCGGCGCCGCTTTCGTCGCCGCGATCGTGCTCGGGCTGCTCGCCTGGTGGTCGGGCGGCGCGATCGGGCCCGGTCGGCTCGCGGTCGTCGGCCCCGATGCGTGGGCCGTCGCGCTCGTCACCGCGGCGACCGTCGGCACCGGGGCGATCGTGGGCGGCGTCGCCGCTCGCGTGCAGCAGCGCACGGGCCTCGCCGCCGCCGCCGAGACGTCACGCCCCGATCTCGGCCGGTAGGCTCGAGGAGTGCTCAAGCTCGTCGTCCTGATCTCAGGTGGAGGGTCGAACCTCAAGGCCCTGCTCGAAGCCGCCGAAGACGCCGAGTTCCCGGCGCGCGTCGTCGCGATCGGCGCCGACCGCGAGGCATCCGGTCTCGTGCTCGGCGAGGACTTCGGCGTACCGACCTTCACGGTGCCCTTCACGGCCTACCCCGACCGCGACGCCTGGGGCGACGCGCTCATCGAAGAGGTGCGGCGCTGGGAGCCCGATCTCGTCGTGCTCTCGGGCCTCATGCGACTCGTGCCGCCCGCGGTCGTCGACGCGTTCTCGCCGCAGCTCATCAACACCCATCCCGCGTACCTGCCCGAGTTCCCGGGCGCGCACGGCGTGCGCGACGCACTCGCCGCGGGCGTCTCGCAGACCGGGGCGAGCCTCATCGTCGTCGACAACTCCGTCGACGGCGGCCCGATCATCGCGCAGGAGCGCATCCCGGTGCTGCCGGGCGACACCGAGTCGAGCCTCCACGACCGCATCAAGCCCGTCGAGCGCCGCCTGCTCATCCAGGCCGTGCTCGACATCGCCAATTCGCACCTCGACCTGAAGGACCTCGCACGATCATGAGCGGCCACGCCATCGACCCCAGCCTCTACCGCGAACGCGACCTCGTGCCCGTGCGCCGGGCGCTCGTCGCCGTGAGCGACAAGCGCGGGCTCGTCGAGCTCGCGACCGCGCTCGTCGGTGCGGGCGTCGAGATCGTCTCGACCGGCGGCACCTCGAAGGCGATCGCCGACGCCGGACTTCCGGTCACGCAGATCGCCGAGGTCACGGGCTACCCCGAGCACCTCGACGGGCGTGTGCGCACCCTGCACCCGGCCGTGCACTCGGGTCTCCTGGCCGATCTGCGCCTCGAGCACCACGAGCGGGAGCTCGCCGGCCTCGGCATCGCGCCGTTCGAGCTCGTCGTCGTGAACCTCTACCCGTTCGTCGAGACCGTCGCCTCGGGCGCCGAGCCCGACGCCGTCGTCGAGCAGATCGACATCGGCGGGCCCGCGATGGTGCGCGCCTCGGCGAAGAACCACGCGAACGTCGCCGTCGTCGTCTCGCCCGACCGCTACGACGAGCTCGCCGCCGCGGTCGCCGCGGGCGGCACGACGCTCGCGCAGCGCCGCGAGCTCGCCCGTGAGGCGTTCCGGCACACGGCCTCGTACGACGTCGCGGTCGCGAGCTGGATCGGCAGCGTCGTCGCACCCGACCAGCCGGCGGAGGAGTCGCCGTTCCCCGCCTGGGTCGGCGGCACCTGGACGAAGGACGCCGACCTCCGCTACGGCGAGAACTCGCACCAGAAGGCGGCGATCTACGCCTCGCAGGGCGGCCGCCCCGGCATCGCCCAGGCCGTGCAGCTGCACGGCAAGGAGATGAGCTACAACAACTACGTCGACGCGGATGCCGCGGTGCGGGCCGCGTTCGACTTCGACGAGCCCGCGGTCGCGATCATCAAGCACGCCAACCCGTGCGGCATCGCGGTCGCCCTGCCCGGCGCCGTCGACGCCATCGCCGACGCGCACCGCCGCGCCCACGAGTGCGACCCCGTGTCGGCGTTCGGCGGGGTGATCGCGGCGAACCGCACCGTCACGCGCGAGATGGCCGAGACCGTCTCGGGCATCTTCACCGAGGTGCTCGTCGCCCCCGCCTTCGAGGCCGAGGCGGTCGAGCTGCTCACGCAGAAGAAGAACATCCGCCTGCTGACCCTGCCCGAGGGATTCGTGCCGACGGCGGTCGAGCTCAAGCAGGTCTCGGGCGGCATGCTGCTGCAGCAGGCCGACCGTCACTTCGCACCTGCGTCGGAGTGGACGCTCGCCGCGGGCGAGGCCGCCGACGAGGCGACCCTCGCCGACCTCGAGTTCGCGTGGCGCGCGTGCCGCGCGGTGAAGTCGAACGCGATCCTGCTCGCCTCCGGCGGCGCCTCGGTCGGCGTCGGCATGGGGCAGGTCAACCGGGTCGACTCGTGCAAGCTCGCCGTCGAGCGGGCCGGCGACCGTGCGGCCGGTTCGGTCGCGGCATCCGACGCGTTCTTCCCGTTCGCCGACGGCCTGCAGATCCTCATCGACGGCGGCGTGAAGGCGGTCGTGCAGCCCGGCGGCTCGGTGCGAGACGACGAGGTCGTCGCGGCGGCGAAGGCGGCGGGCGTCACGATGTACTTCACGGGGGAGCGGCACTTCTTCCACTGAGCGCGGCCGCGCGCGACGGCCGGTCGTCGTCGCCCGCGACCATGCGCCCTGCGGCATCTGCCCGGAGGTACCCTTGAATCGACCCTGCGCAGACCACGCGCGGGCCAGGTTCCGCCCACGAAGCGGATGATTCGAGGAGAACGATCGATGTCGATCACCCACGCCCCCGCGCGAGCCGCCGAGGTCAGCGCCACCCTGCCGAGCGACGCTCCCGACCACGAGCGGGTGCTCATCACCCGCGGTCCCCGCTCCGGTCTCACCGTCATCGTCGCCGTGCATTCGACCCGGCTCGGCCAGGCGCTCGGCGGAGCCCGCGTCTGGAACTACGGGCACTGGACCGACGGCCTCGCCGACGCGCTGCGACTCTCGCAGGCCATGACCATGAAGAACGCGGCCGCCGGCCTCATGCGCGGCGGCGGCAAGTCGGTCGTCGTCGTCCCGTCGGGCGTCGTGCTCGACGAGGCGCAGCGGCGTGACGCGATGCTCGACCTCGGCGACGCGGTCGAGTCGCTCGGCGGCGCGTACATGACCGCCGAAGACGTCGGCACGAGCGCCGAGCTCATGGCCGTCGTGCACGAGCGCACCGAGCATGTCTGCGGACTCCCGCCCGAGCAGGGCGGCGTGGGCGAGCCCGCCGACGCGACCGCCGCGGGCGTGCACGCCTCGATCCTCGCGACGCTCGGCCACGTGTTCGGCTCGACCGACGCCGCAGGTCGCCACTTCGTGATCTCGGGTCTCGGCCAGGTCGGCGGTCGCCTCGCGCGCAGCCTCGCCGCCGCGGGCGCACGGCTGACCGTGACGGATGTCGCGGAGTCGAAGCGCGCGCTCGCCGACGAGCTCGGCGCGACCTGGGTGGAGCCGGCCGACGCCCACCGGGTCGAGGCCGACGTCTTCGTGCCGTGCGGGCTCGGCGGCGTGCTCACGCCCGAGGTCGTCGACGAGCTGCGGGTCGCGGCCGTCGTCGGCGCCGCGAACAACCAGCTCGCCTCGCGCGACGTGGCCGAGCTCCTGCGTGCCCGCGGCATCGTCTGGGCGCCCGACTTCGTCGTCAACGCCGGCGGCGTGATCTACCTCGACGTGGCCGGCCAGCCCGGTGCCGACCAGGCCGCGCTCGACGCGCGCATCGCGGGCATCGGCGACGTGGTCGCCGCCGTGCTGCAGGACGCCGTCGCGACCGGTACGACGACGCTCGACGCCGCCGAGCGCCTCGCCCGCGCACGCCTCGACGCCGGGCGCTGAGCCGCACCGACCGAACCGATCCGGCCGGAGGGCGCACGAGCGCCCTCCGGCCGGAGCCGTTCGGGGTGGCCGAGCATCGACCGACGCGCCGGGGCATCCGATGCACCTGACGGCGCCGTGCCGAGCGCGCCGCCGGGCACCGGGCCGTCCGACCGGCCAGTAGGCTCGTCTCCATGACGTCCCCCGCCTCACCGTCTTCGACCGCGCCCGCACGACCGTCGGCGAGGTACGCGCCCGCGGCGGGCCGGGGGCGTCGGGTGGCGGCGGTGCTCGTGTCGGCGGCGGTCGTGGCCGTCGTCGCGATGAGCGTCGCGGCGCTGGCCTTCTTCATCGGCAACGGCCAGTCGCCCGCCGTCTTCCAGCAGGTGTTCGGGCACTTCGCCCTCGCCGCGTTCTTCGCGTGGGCGCTGCTCTCGATCGCGAACGGCCTCGGCGCCACCCGAGCCTGGTTCCTCGCGCTCATCACCGGGTTCACGTCGGCCTGCCTCGCCGCGCTCATCGCGACGAGCGTCATGATCGTGGTCGCGGCGCGACCGCTGTACGGTCCCGCGGTGCTCTTCGTGATCGGCTCGCTCGTGAGCCTCAACCTGATCTTCGTGATCGCGGTCGTGCTCGGCGAGGTGTTCCTCGCGCCGCGCATCATGCGGGGCATCATCGACCACCGCCGCGAGCGGGCGCCCCGGCGCCTCGCGCTCGTGCGCATCCCCGCCTCGAACCTCGACGAGGCCGAGCTCACCCACCTCGAACGCCGCCCCGTCGACCAGGCGCGCGCCGACGAGCAGTGGGACAACTACTGCGCCGCGCTCGTCGCCGAGGGGTGGGAGACGGTCGAGGTCGACGCCGCGCCCGAGATGGCCGACTCCGTCTTCGTCGAGGACGCCGTCGTCATGTTCGGCGACCTCGCGGTGCTCACCCGGCCCGGCGCCGAGTCGCGACGGGGCGAGATCGACGGCGTCGAACGGGCGGTGCGCTCGATCGCGGGGGTGACCGTCCGCCGCATCGAGGAGCCGGGCACCCTCGACGGCGGCGACGTGCTGAAGGTCGGCGACGTGGTGTACGTCGGGGCGTCGGCCCGCACGAACGGAGAGGGCGTCCGGCAGCTGCGCGAACTGCTCGCCCCGCACGGATATCGCGTCGTCGGCGTGCCGATGACGAAGGCCCTCCATCTGAAGAGCGCCGCGACCGCACTGCCCGACGGCACGGTCATCGGCGACCCCGCCCTGCTCGACGCCGCCACGGTGTTCGACCGGTTCCTGCCCGTGCCCGAGCCGCAGGGCGTCGCCGTGGTCGAGCTGTCGGAGACGTCGCTGCTCATGTCCGCTTCGGCACCGCGCACCGCGGCGATGCTCGCCGGCCTCGGTTACCGGGTGGTCACGGTCGACATCTCGGAGTTCGAGAAGCTCGAGGGATGCGTCACCTGCCTGTCGGTGCGGGTGCGCTGACTCCGCCACCGCTGCGGCGTCGGGCGCGGGGTCATCCGGCTGCGGTCGCCGTCTCGGGCTCGCGCGTCCGCCCGTCGTGCAGTTCGATCACTCGATCGGCCCGGCGCACGAGCGCCGCGTCGTGGGTGGTGACGACGGCGGCGACGCCCCGTGCGTGCACGAGCTCGCCGATCAGGTCCATCACGGTCGCCGCCGTGCCGCTGTCGAGCTGGCCCGTCGGCTCGTCGGCGAGGAGCACCTGCGGGCGCGCGGCGAGCGCGCGGGCGATGCCGACGCGCTGCTGCTGCCCGCCCGAGAGCTCGTACGGACGCTGCGCGGCGTGCGCTCCGAGCCCGACGAGGTCGAGGGCCTCGGCGACGCGGCGGGCGCGGTCGGCGGGATCGGTGCGCTGCAGGCGCAACGGCACCTCGACGTTCTCGGCCGCCGACAGCACGGGGATGAGCCCGAACGACTGGAACACGTAGCCGACGCGATCGCGGCGCACCGCGGCGAGCCCGTCTTCGCCGAGCTTCGACAGGTCGTCGTCGCCGAGCAGCACGCGGCCCGAGGTCGGCCGGTCGAGCCCGCCGAGCAGGTTGAGCAGCGTCGTCTTGCCGGCGCCCGAACGGCCCGTGACGACCACGAGTTCGCCCGGCGCGACCTCGAGCGAGACGCCGTCGACGGCGTGCACGCCACCGCCCCGGCCTTCGAAGATGCGGCTGACCGATTCGGCGCGCAGGGTGGTCATCGTTCCTCCTCGGATGTCTCGGCGCTCGCGCCGTCGTCGGCGGTGTGCCGCCCGTGGCGTGGCGGAGCCGTCGTCTCCTCGCCCCCCGTCGCGGGCGGATCCGCATCGTTCGGGCTCGGCGCCGCGGCATCCGCCGGTCGCTCGTGCCCCGGCCAGACGCCCACGTGATCGCTCTCGAGGGCGAGCCTGACGCGGTCGCGCAGTTCGAGGCTCTGCATGAAGTCGTGCGGCAGCTGCAGGCGGCCGACGCGGTCGAGCACCGCGAACTCCTCGGCCACGTGCTGCTCCTCGCCGTGCTCGTCGACGCGGGTCGAACGCAGCACCTCGGTCGAGGTGCGGCCGTCGCGGATCTGCACGGTGCGGCGGACGTGGCCTGACACGGCGGGGTCGTGGGTGACGATGAGCGTCGTGACGCCGAGCTCGTCGTTGACCCCGCGCATGGCCTCGAGCACGGCCGACGACATGCCCTCGTCGAGTTCGCCGGTCGGTTCATCGGCCAGGAGCACGAGCGGGTCGTTCGCGAGGGCCACGGCGATCGCGACGCGCTGCTGCTGTCCGCCGGAGAGTTCGCCGGGCCGCCGGTCGCGCTCGGCGCCGACCTCGAGCAGCTCGAGCAGCTCGTCGACGCGGCGCGCCCGCGCGGCACCTCGGCGCGTGCGGGCGACGTTCATCGCGAGTGCGACGTTCTCGGCCGCGGTGAGGTAGGGGAGGAGGTTGCGCGAGGTCTGCTGCCAGACGAAGCCGACGGTGCGGCGGCGGTACGCGACGCGCTCGCGCGAGCCCATCGTGAGCAGGTCGTGCCCCGCGACCCGGGCGACACCGGCCGTGGCGGTGTCGAGGCCGGAGAGGATCGTCAGCAGGGTCGACTTGCCTGATCCCGAGGCGCCGACGACGGCGACCATCTCGCCGGCGTCGACCCGCAGGTTGAGCCCCTGCAGGGCCTGCACCTCGACGCCGTCCGCGGTGAAGATGCGCACGAGGTCGGCGCACAGGATGTGCGGCTCGCCCGGTGACGCGGCGCGCGGGGTCGTCGCGCCGGCCGGGGCGCGATCGGCGACCCCGCTCTCGACGCCGGATGTCTCGGCCATGGTTCAGCCCTCCTCTTCCTTGCGCATCGCGCGGGCCGCGCTCTGCTCGCCGCCCATGCGAGCGGCGAGCAGCACGGCGACGCCCGTGACGATCACCGCGCCCACGAGCACGGCGCTGACCAGCCACGGGTCGAACACGACGACGGGCTGCTGGTCTTCGCCCGTGAACGGTCTGAGGTCGATGCCCTGGAGCACGATGAACGGCAGCGCCGCTCCCAGGGCGGCGCCCGCGACGAGTGCCGCGGTGACGACCGGCCCGATCTCCCAGGCCACGAGCGCCCGCTCCCCGCGGCGACGCAGGCCCAGCGTCGCGACGAGCGGCAGCAGTCGCTCCCGCGCGGGCCGTCCGACGACGAGGGTGAGCACGATCGCGAGGGCGGTGAGCAGCGACGAGAGCACGATCGCACCGACCAGCGACACGACGAGTCCCTGCGTCGTGGCCGTGGCACCGAGCTCCGAACGCACCATGCCGGGCGTCGTGACGGTCGAATCGGCGCCCGCGATCTCGGCGAGCCCGGCCGTCACCTCCGCGGTGTCGGCGCCGGGTTCGAAGCGAACGAGCACGCGCTCGGGGACGAACGTGCTCGCGAAGCCGTCGGCGTTCGCCTTGTCCATGAGCACCCAGCTCGTCCGCGGCCAGTAGGCGGTGCGTCCGTCGACGACCTCGAGCACCTCCCACGGCTTGCGGTCGAGCTCGACGTCGTCGGCGCCCTCGATCGAATCGGCGATGACCTGCGAGACGACGACGGGAACGGCCTCGCCGCCGGTCTTCGCCAGCCTCTCGGGCAGCGGGGTCGCACCCGTGCGGCCGGCCTGCACCTCGCGCATCTCATCGGAGTCGACGACGATGAGCGTCGTCGACCGGAGCCGCCCGTCGATGCCGACCTGGATCGACGAGGTCGAATAGACGGGTGCAGTGGCCTCGACGCCCGGCACCTCTGCGAACGCCGCCTGCTGCTCGAGCGTGAACGGACCGCCCACGATCGCCGCGTCGGCACCGACCCTCGCGTCCGCGGCGCGGTCGACCCCGGTCTGCACCGTGCCGAGGAGGACGGCCGAGAACATCGCGATCGAGACGCCGACCACGACGGTCAGCACGGGTACGACGCCCGCCGACGGGTCGCGGAGCGCGCGCGCCGAGCCGAGGAACGCGACGAGACCCCGGGCTTTCGCGGCCGCCCGCACGATCGCAGCGAGCGGATAGGGGTAGAGGCGCAGCACGATGAGGCACGCGAGCACGGCGAGCAGCAGCGGCACGGCGGCGAGCAGGGGGTCGACGCCGATCTCGGCGGACTGCGTTGCGAGGCCCCGGCGCAGGAGCAGGACGACCGCCGCTACGGCGATGACGGCGACGAGGGCCTCGAGGATCCAGCGGAGCCGCCCGCCGCCGCGCGGAGCGAAGTCGGCACGGGCGCGTCGCAGCGGGCTCAGGGAGGGAGCCGACGCGATGAGCAGCGCCGTCGGGGTCACGGCGAACAGCGCGGCGACGAACCATCCGAACGTCCCGCCCTCGGCCGGGACGGCGAGGGTGCCCGCGACGGCGCCCGCCACGGCGGCCGGCACGCCGATCATGACGCCCTCGATGGCGAGGATGCCCTGGAGCTGCCCGTTCGACGCGCCGCGCGCGGCGGCGAGCTCGAGGCCGGTGCGTCGACGCTCGAACACGACCCGCGCGCCGAGCACGAGCACCGCGACCATGACGCCGATCGGCCCCGAGGCGACGGTCGCGAGCACCGCGTCGCTCGCGCCGGCGGCGATCGCCGCGTCGGCGAGGGCGTCGCCGAGGCCGCTCGAGAATCCGACGACGCCGACGGTCGAGAAGTAGTACTGGAAGTCGCCCGGCCCGACCGGGTAGGCGACGCTCATGAACTCGTCGAGGTCGGTGCGGAGTTCCGCCGATCGGTCGGCGCGGATGCGGTCGGTCGCGACCGGGTACCAGAGCTCGAGCGTCGACGGCAACTGGGCCTGCTCGAGCGCCTGCCACGAGTTCGGGTGCGTGAGGCCGAGGCCCGTGATGCGGAGGGTGCCGTCGGGGGTGAAGGCGACCGAGGGCTCGAGCGGCACGGGCAGGTGGGTCCAGAATCCGTCGTCGGGGTCGATCGCGTCGAACGTGCCGACGAGCTCGACCGGCTGCTCGTCGGTGCCGACCGGGATCGAGCGCACCTCGCCGATCGCCCAGTCCATCTCATGTGCGAACGACTCGGTGGCCACGAACTCGAGCGGTTCCGCGGTGGCGGAAGGCCCGAGCACCGTCGGCCACTCGCCGCTCGTGAGCTCGACGTGCTCGGCGATCCGCGGGTCGAAGCCGAGGTACAGCTCGTAGTCGGTCGACCCCGGCCCGGCGCCGTCGGGCAGGGCGCGGTTCGGCCCGGCGACGACGGTCGCGAGCGGGTCGTCGGTCACGCGGTGCAGCTCCGCGGGCATCTGCTCGCGGATGCCGAGCAGCGCCTCCTCCTGCCCGCCCCACACCGCGTCGATGTCGTCGGGCAGCGTGGTGCCGCCAGACGACGGGCCGAGGTCGGGCAGCGTCGCCCGGTTCGGCGACGACACGTCGAGCTCGCGCGCCGGGAACTCGGCCAGGTGCTCGTCGAGCGCCGCCGTGTGCTGCGCCGCGACGGCACGGGGCACGGCCGTCGCGAGGAACGCGCCGCCGGCGACGAGCAGCACGAGCATGATCGAGGCGACCGGTGCCGCGAAGAACTGCCGGCGCAGCAGCCCGGCCGGCGTCAGTCGCGAATGATGGCGCGCGCTCATCGCTCCTCCTCGCGAAGCCCGGGCTGCGACGCCGTCCGCCGGACTCCGCGCGCGGCGAGGCCGGCGGCGAGCGCCGCGAGCAGCATGAATCCGACCGTGCCGGCGAGCCAGGGCCACCAGTCGAGGGCGAACGGCGCATGCAACGACGACGGTGCATCGGCGATCGTCGCCCTCGCGAGCTCGCGTGCCGTGAACCAGGCGGTCACGGCACCGACGACCGCGCCGACGACGATCGCGCCGCCGACGGTCGCGGCGAGCTCCGAGAACCTGGCTCGCGCCTGCACGCGCGGCGCGACGCCGAGCACGCGCAGCACGACGACCTCACCGAACCGACTGGTCGACAGGGCGCTCGTGAGGGCGACGAGCGCGATGAGGGCGAAGAGCAGGGCGCCGGCGGCCCCCGTCCAGAGCGCGGCGACCGCGGGGCCGATGAGGGCCGCCGACGAGACGTCGCCGCGGGTCGTGGCGACGCTCGCGACGCTCTGGTCGCGTCCGATCTGCTCGGCCGTCCGGCCGGGGTCGGATGCCGCGAGCCAGCGCTCCCCGAACTGCGGAACTCCGCTGCCTGCGTCGAAGGCGACGCGTTCGAGGGCGCCGAGGTCGGCGAGCAACGAGGTCGATCCCGCGGTCGGCACGGCGGGCACGACGCCCGCGACGACCGCCTCGACCTCGACCCCGCCCGCGATCGTGCGGAAGTCGAACGGGTCGCCGACCTCGGCGTTCACGCGAGCGGCGAGCGCCGCGCCGATGACGACGGGCAGCCGCCCGCGATCGCCCGGCAGTGCGGCCCGAGCGGTGGGCGTCGTCGCCGACAGCTCGACGGCGTCGAAGGCGCCCGCGAGCGCGGTCGAGGGCGCCTCGCCGTCGAGGCCGAGGCCATCGAACGAGACCCGCACCTCGCGCGCGCCGGGGGCGTCGACGAGCGCGGCCTGCAGGCCGAGCAGGCGGATGCCCGCGGCATCCGGCAGTTCGATCTCGACCGTGCCGCCGCCGTCGGTGATGGCGACCTCGCCGGCTTGGACGGGCGAGGCGGCTCCTCCCTCGGAGAGAAGCCAGACGTTCACCGCGACCTCGCCGGGCGTTCCGGCCGGGGCGCGGACGCCGACCTCGACCTCGAGCGTCGCCGCACCCTCGGGAAGGGGGACGCCTGCACCGGCCGCCGATTCGGCGAGCGCTGCCGATGCGGCGGCGAGCCCGGTCCCCGGGGCGGCGCCGTCGAGGCCGGTGGCCGGTGCTGCCACGAGCGTCGCCGGATCGGACCCGAGGCGCACCTCGCCGCGGAACACGGGTGCGTCGACGGTGACGCCGGGCAGCTCGCCGAAGGGATCGGCGAAGGCGAGCGGGTCGGGCGCCTGCACCGTGTCGCGGCCGGGAAGCGCGACCCGCACCTCGGCGCCGTTCGCGAGCGCCGCGGCCTTCGCGTCGACCGACTGCCAGGCCCCGGCGAAGGCGGCCGCGAGCGTGAGCCCCCCGATCGCGAGCATCGCGACGAGCGACGCCGACGCGAACAGCGAGCTGCGCCGCGCGAGCTGTCGCATCGGCAGGGCGGGCACGAGGGCGGGCGCTGCCGCGGCGACGCGCTCGAGGACGGTGCCGATCGGGCGGGAGAGACCGAGTGCGACGAGCGCGAGTGCGAACAGCACGAGCACGGGTGCGAGCACGGCGAGCGGGTCGACGTCGACGGAGCCCGACGCGCTCGTGACGAGCGGCGACCCGTAGAGGCTGAACTGCCACAGCGAGAGCGCCGCGACCACGACGACGAGCAGCACGCCGCCCGCGATCGCCGTGCGCGGTGCGCGCCCGACTTCGTCGCCGGCGCCGCGGTGGACCGGGCGGGCCGCGTCGACGAACGCCCGGCCGGCGACGAGCACGACGGCCGCCGCGACCGCGATCGCGGCGACGAGCCAGGTGATCGCGGGTTCTCGGGCGTCGCCGGGGCGCACGAGCCCGACGACCAGTGCGGCGGCCGCACCGCCGATCGCCGCCGCGGGCACGCCGACGGCGAGCACCTCGAGCGCGGTGTCGCGGGCGAGCCGGGTCGCCGAAGCGCCTCGCGCCCGCAACAGCACCGTCTCCGACCGGCGTGCGGCCCCGAGCAGCGCCGCGAGCCGCCACAGCGTGGCGAAGCCCGTGATGGCGAGGAGCAGCACCGGCACCGGCGCCAGTGCGCGGACCGCACCGATGCCCGCGAGCAGTCGCGTGAGCGTGCCGCCGAGCCCGCCGGAGGCGCTGAGCCCGCTCGCGCCCATGTCGGGCTGGTCGCGGAGGGCGGGCTCGACGTCGGGCAGCACCGCCCGCAGCGCGGCGGCCTCGTCGACCGCGATCGCCGGGTCGGCCGTGGCCGTCCACCGCACGATCGCCGCGGCGGGCACGCCGACCGTCGCCGGCTCGTCGACGAGGAACGGTCCGGAGCCGCCGGCGGCCGAGCCGGTCGAGACGATGGGTTCGCCGAACCACCTCGGATCGAGGACGTCCTCGGGCTGCCAGAGGCCGACGACCTCGAGCTCGATCCCGCCGTCGAGCGCGACCGTCGAGCCGGTCTCGAGCCCGAGCGCCTCGGCGGCGGCGGCGTTCACGGCCGTCGGCACCGCGTCGCCCGACTTCGCGGCGTCGGCCGGCCAGTCGCCCTCGACGAGCTCGGCGCGCACGGGCACGGCCGGGTCCGCGGTCAGCACGGCGCCGAACGTCGCGTCGCCCGCGGTCGCCGCGACCGGCATCGTCTGCACGCTGCGTTCCCAGGCGGCGCCGTGCGGCACGATCATGCGGTCGAGCACCGCGGCCGCCTCGTCGGACTGCGCCTCGGCGTCGCTCGCGAGGCGGATCTGCCAGCGCGTCGCGCCGCTCGAGCCCGCGGCGGCGGCGACGCCGTCTCGCAGGCCGCTCGCGGCCGATCCTGCGAGCGACTCGATGACGGCGCTGCCGAGCCCCGAGAGCAGGAGCACCACGGCTGCGATGCCGGCCAGCACGCCGATCCGGGCGTTCGCGCGAGCGAATGCCGTACGTGCTGCTCCCACGCGCGCTCCTCATCGAATCGGGTCCGGGCACGCGGGCGGTGCAGGGCCGGGCGCGCCACCGAAGGGGAGAGCGGTTGCACGCGAGCCCGCGTGACGACGAATCCGCACAGCCTACTCCCGAGGACGGTCTTGCACGCCACAGCGAAATGGTCCTAGTCTGTAAGGCTGGCCGACGCCGCCCTACTGCGCGGCCACGAAGGTTTCGAAGACGACGACGCAGGAGGACATCATGCAGACAGACATCCACGCCCGCCCCGCGGCCGGTGGTGCTGCCCGCACCCGATCCTCGCTCGTCGGGGCCGTGCCCGCACCCGCCGAGTTCGCCGGGTAGCGCCGCCCGCACGCCCCGCAGGCTCCGCCTGCCGCGCTCCGCGGCTCCGTCCGCGCATCGACGCCGAGTGCGTCGCGACCTTCCATCCTTCCGCCGCAGAGGCTCGTCGACCGAGCCCGCGGCCACCCCCTCTCGAGAGGACCCGTCCTTGTCCGAACAGCCCACACCCGAGCGACTCGGCGCGGTGCGCGCGCTCTGGCGCCTGCGCGAGTTCGCCGGGCCCGCGATGCCCGCGTTCATGGCCAGCATGGCGGCGGCGCTCGTCGCGCAGCTCATCGCCCTCACCATCCCGCAGGTCTTCGAGCAGATCGTCGACGGCCCGCTCGCCGACGGCGACGCCTCGGCGATCGTGCCGCTCGCGCTGCTCGTGTTCGCGCTCGGTGCGGCCGAGTCACTGCTCTACGCACTGCGCCGCTGGCTCGTCGTCGGCCCGGGCACGAAGGTCGAGGCGCGCATGCGCAACGCGCTCTACGCGAAGCTGCAGGACCTGCCGGTGAGCTTCCACGACCGCTGGCCGAGCGGCCAGCTGCTCTCGCGCGCGGTGAGCGATCTCGGCCTCATCCGCCGATGGCTGAGTTTCGGCCTCGTGCTCACGGGAGCGAACCTCGTCATCATCGTGGTCGGCGTCGGCATCCTCATGTCGATGAACTGGATGCTGGGACTCATCTTCCTCGTCTGCTCGCTGCCGCTCTGGTGGGCCGGCTGGCGGTTCGAGGGTCGCTATTCGGAGAAGTCGCGCCTCAGCCAGGACCAGCAGGGCGACCTCGCGACCGCGGTCGAGGAGTCGGTGCACGGCATCCGCGTGCTCAAGGCGTTCGGCCGCGGCAAGTTCGCGCTGTCGAGCTTCCGCGCCCAGGCAGAGTCGCTGCGGTCGACCGAGATCGAGAAGGCGCGCCTCGACGCGAACATCTGGGTGTGGATCATGGTCGTGCCGACCGTGGCGCTCGCGCTCTGCCTCGTCGTCGGCATCTGGCTCTCCGCGAACGGGCAGCTCTCGGTCGGCGAGCTCGTCGCATTCTTCGCGACCGCGACGGTGCTCGCGTGGCCGATCGAGTCGATCGGCTTCATGCTCGCGTTCGCGCTCGACGCGCGCACGGCGACCGACCGGTTCTTCGACATCATCGACAGCGAGAACACGATCGTCGATCCGGCCGACCCGCAGCACGTCGACCGCCCGCGCGGCGAGCTCGCGTTCACGGGCGTGCACTTCCGCTACCAGGACTCGCCCGAGCGGTTCGGCGACCTGCTCGACGGCGTCGACCTCGTCGTCGAACCGGGGGAGACGATGGCGCTCGTCGGCCTCACCGGCTGCGGCAAGACGACGATGACGGCGCTCACGACGCGTCTCTACGACGTCACCGGCGGCTCGGTGACCCTCGACGGCGTGGATGTGCGCGCCTTCACGAGAGAAGAGCTGCGCAGGCACATCGCGATGGCGTTCGAGGACGCGACGCTGTTCAGCGCGTCGGTGCGCGAGAACGTGCTGCTCGGCCGGCCCGAGCTCGCCGGCGACGACCCCGACGTGCGCGCCGAGGCGGAGCGGGTGCTCGACGAGGCCCTGCGCATCGCCCAGGCCGGCTTCGCGTACGACCTCCCCGACGGCGTCGACACGAAGGTCGGCGAAGAGGGCATGAGCCTCTCGGGCGGCCAGCGCCAGCGGCTCGCGCTCGCCCGGGCGGTCGCGGCGAAGCCCGCGGTGCTCGTGCTCGACGACCCGCTGTCGGCGCTCGACGTCGCGACCGAGGCGAAGGTCGAGGCCGAGCTCCGCGCGGTGCTCGCCGAAACGACCGCGCTCGTCGTCGCGCACCGGCCGTCGACGGTCATGCTCGCCGACCGGGTGGCCCTCCTCGAGGCGGGTCGCATCACGGCCGTCGGCACCCATTCCGAGCTCCTCCGCGAGAGCGAGCACTACCGCTTCGTCATCTCGAGCCTGGAGGACGAGGAGCGCCGCGACCTCGAGTCGCGTCCGCACCCCTCGCCGGCGTCCCGGCCGGCAGACGGGGGCGATGCCGACGAGGCATCCGAATTCGAACGAGAGGAGGCCGCATCATGAGCGTCACCGGCGTGCAGGGCGAAGAGCGCGACCAGTACTCGAAGGCCGAGTCGCGACACATCCGCGTCCGATCGCGGCGTCTGCTCGGGTCGCTGCTGCGACCGCTCACGGGCAAGCTGTGGCTGACCGCGGCGGCGGTCGTGGTCTCGTCGGCGGCGCAGGTCGCGGGCCCGGCGATCATCGCGTACGGCATCGACCAGGGCATCCCAGCGCTCATGGCGCAGGACTGGATGCCCGCGGCGTTCGCCGGGGTCGCCTACCTCGTGACCGGCCTCGTCGGGGCGTTCCTCATCTCGGCGTACATCAGGCTGTCGGCGCGCGTCGCCCAGGCCGTGCTCATCGACCTGCGCACGCGGGTGTTCCTGCACACGCAGAAGCTGTCGCTCGAGTTCCACGAGACCTACACCTCCGGGCGCATCATCTCGCGGCAGACGAGCGACCTCGACGCCATCCGCGAGCTCATGGACGAGGGGCTCACGCTGCTCGTGCGCGGCCTCATGTACATGGTCTTCACCGCGATCATGCTGTTCATCCTCGACGCGCCCTCGGGGTTCGTGCTGCTCGTCGCCCTCATCCCGCTCGGCATCCTCACCCGGTGGTTCCAGGTGCGGTCGCAGTCGCTGTTCCGCCGCTCCCGGGTGGCGTCGGCGAAGCTCATCGTGCAGTTCGTCGAGACGATGACGGGCATCCGCGCGGTGCAGGCCTTCCGCAAGGAGCGCCGCAACGAGCACGAGTTCGGCGGCCTCGTCGAGGACTACCGCGACGTCAACGCGAAGGTGCTCGGCCTCTTCGTCGTCTTCAACCCGGGCCTCGCGCTCATCGGCAACACCGCGGTCGCGGTGACGATCGTGCTCGGCGGATTCCGGGTCATCGACGGCGGCCTCGAGGTCGGCGTGCTGCTCGCCGCGGTGCTCTACACGAAGCGGTTCTTCGACCCGATGGAGGACCTCGCGATGTTCTACAACGGGTACCAGTCCGCCTCATCGGCGCTCGAGAAGATCTCGGGCGTCCTCGAGGAGGAGCCGAGCGTTCCCGACCCGGCCCACCCGGTCGACCTCTGGAACGCCGAGGGCCGGGTCCAGTTCGACGGCGTCGAGTTCTCGTACGTCGAGGGCCGCAGCATCCTGCCCCGGTTCGACCTCGACATCCCGGCCGGCCAGACGATCGCGCTCGTCGGCTCGACGGGCGCCGGCAAGTCCACCCTCGCGAAGCTCATCGCCCGGTTCTACGACCCGAGCGAGGGCGTCGTCTCGCTCGACGGGGTCTCGCTCGCCGAGCTCCACCCGAAGGACCTGCGCCGGGCGATCGTCATGGTCACGCAGGAGGCGTACCTGTTCTCCGGCTCGGTCGCCGACAACATCGCGCTCGGCAAGCCCGACGCGACGTTCGACGAGATCGTGCGGGCGGCCATGGCGGTCGGCGCCCACGAGTTCATCGAGGGGCTGCCGAACGGGTACGACACCGACGTGAACAAGCGCGGCGGGCGCGTGAGCGCGGGGCAGCGCCAGCTCATCTCGTTCGCGCGCGCGTTCCTCGCCGACCCGGCGGTGCTCATCCTCGACGAGGCGACGAGCTCGCTCGACATCCCGAGCGAGCGACTCGTGCAGGAGGGCCTGACGAAGCTGCTGGCCGACCGCACCGCGATCATCATCGCGCACCGCCTCTCCACGGTCGCGATCGCCGACCGGGTGCTGGTCATGGAGCACGGCCGCATCGTCGAGGACGGCGCGCCCGTCGACCTCATCGGCGGCGAGGGGCGGTTCGCCGCGCTGCATGCCGCGTGGCGCGACTCGCTCGTCTGAGCGGCCGCAGTCCTGCTCGCGGAACGCCCCGCACCCGGTGACGGGTGCGGGGCGTTCCCGTTCGCGTCGACGCGCTCAGGCCGCGCGCCGGGCGACGACCCGGTAGCGCCGAGCGGCTCCGCGCACCGCCGCGTGCAGGTCGCGGACGAGTCGCGCGCGGGATGCCTCGTGGCGGGCGTCGAGCCCGCCGAGGTCGAGGTCGAGCGTGTCGAAGGCGGACAGCCCGCCGCGTTCGAGCCGCCGCATGATGGCGACGGTCCTGCGGATCCTGCGTCCGCGCCGATGCGCGACTCCGTCGAGCTGGAGGGTGAACCCGGCCACCCGGATCCCCGCCGCCCGGCAGGCGCGGACGGTGCGTGCGGCGGCGCGCGGGGCGACGCCGCGGTCGTGACGCCGGACGCCGCCGAACGAGAGCCGCACGAGCACCGCGACCTCGGGAAGCTCCCGGAAGTTCGCGAGCTCGTCGGGGCCGCCGATGACGAACAGGCGGACTCCGCGCAGGTACGCGCCCGTGATCTCGGCGACGGGGGCGGCGGGCCGTGCGTGCAGGCACCGGCCGATCGTCACGCGCTCGCGCTCGAGGCGGTCGATCTCGCGGTGCGAGTCGACGGCGAATGCGGCGCCGAACGCGTCGGCCGCCCGGATGCCCGCCGGGTCCTGCAGCGACCGGGTCGACACGACGAGACCGGCCTCCGGCAGCTCACCCCGCAGGGCGAGCAGGCGGTCGGAGATCGGGGCGGTGGCGGTCGTCGCGGAGGAGGTGCGCCGACGGGCGCCGGCCACGCGGCGGCCCGCGGCGGGGGAGATTCGGAGGCGCTCGATCGTGGACATGCCGGAAGTGTCGCGCACGGTCGCGGTCGCCGCGTCATGGCCGCCCACGAAAACGATCAGGTGCTGACCCTGATCCTCCGGCGGCGCGCACGTCGCCCGGGCAGCCTGCCACACCCTCGCCCCGGCCGGATCCGGGTACCCCCTGAATCGGGGGCGCGGCGCGGCGCGCGAACGCGCTACGGTCGAGTCAGGCGGGGGCGACCGGTCCGGTCATCCGCGCCTTCAGACCGGTTCGTTCCCTGCGGTCCGGATCGGCGAAACGAGAAGAGGTGCGATGGTCGAGGCATCCCGGCCGCTGCGGGTGGCCATCGCCGACGACGCGCTGCTGCTGCGCGAGGGCATCGCCAAGGTGCTCGAGGGCGGCGGCCTCGACGTCGTGGCCTCGGTGGGCACGGGCGACGAGCTCGTCGAGACGGTACGGGCGGGCGGCATCGACGCCGCGGTGCTCGACATCCGCATGCCCCCGAGCTTCCGCGACGAGGGCATCCTCGCGCTGGAGGAGCTGCGCGCGGGCGGATCGACCATCGGCGTCCTGCTGCTCTCGATGTACGCGACCCCCGAGTACGCGCTCCGCGTCATGGGCGCGGGCAGCGGCACGGGCTACCTGCTGAAGGAGCGGGTCTCCGAGCCGCAGACGCTCGTGCGGGCGGTCGAGACGGTCGCCTCGGGCGGATCGGTCGTCGACCCCGAGGTGGTCGAGCAGCTGGTGCACCGCACCCGGGCCGATGATCCGCTGTCGCGCCTGACCGAGCGCGAGCGCTCGGTGCTCGAGCTCATGGCGCAGGGGTACTCGAACGGCGGCATCGCGCAGACGCTCTTCCTCGGACTGAAGACGGTCGAGACCCACGTCCGGTCGATCCTGCAGAAGCTCGACCTCGAGGAGTCACCCGAGCACCACCGGCGCGTGCTCGCGGTGCTGACGCTCCTCGGCGCGAGGTGATGGCGCCCGGCCGCAAGGGCCGGATCATCAGGCGCAGCATCACGATCGGCATCGTGGTCGCGCTGAGCCTCGGCATGGAGGTCGCCGGCTTCGTCGCGACCCCCGCGGCCGAACGCCCCGAGGTCGGCTACACGACCCTGCACGCGATCGTGCCGCTCGTGTTCGCGGCGTGCGCGGGCGTGGCCTGGGCCATCGGGCCGTCGCGGGTGCCGGCCCGGCTCATGGTGCTGTTCCCCGTGTTCTGGATCCCGGTGCCGTTCCTCCGCGTCGTGGAGGGCCTCGGCTGGCTGTGGCCGCTGCTCTACGGCGTGCATCTCTGGTGGGGGGTGCTCACGGGCGTCCTCGTGCTGCTCTACCCGCGCGGCGACCTCGACGGGCGCCTCGCGCGCTGGGTCGCCGGCATCGCGTTCGGCGCCTCGCTCGTGTTCCTGCTCGGCACGGTGCTGCTCGCGCAGCCGCCGGAGGAGATCTGCTCGTGCGCACCGAACCCGTACGCGGTGGGCGAAGCGCCGGTCCTGTACGCCGCGATCGACATCGGGTACCGGCTCGTCGGGGTGCTCCTCGCCCTCGTCATCGCGGCGCGCCTGCTCGTTCGCTGGGTGCGCGGCAGCGTGCCCGCCCGCACCGTCGCCTTCCTCATGCCCCTCGCGCTGTTCGCGTGGGCGACGACGCTCGCCGCGCAGGCCGTCACGTACGCGGCGTCGGGCACCGCCGACCAGGTGCTCGCGACGGTCTCGCTCGTCGCCATCGCGTCGATCCCCGTGAGCTTCGTCGCGGGGATCGCGCACACCCGCAACATGCGTGCCCGCGTCGCCGACCTCATGCGCATCACGCGCGAGGGCGCCGACCGCGGACTCTGGGCCGAGTCGCTCGCCCGCACCCTGCGCGACGCCTCCGTGCGGGTGTACTGGTGGGACGAGGAGCGCGGGCGGTACGCGGATGCCTCGGGCGAGCCCATCGTGCACGATCCCGCCGACCGTCACGGAGACCACGGCCTGCTGCCCGTCGCCTCGCCGACCGGCATGCCGATCGCACTCATCCGCCACGACCGGGTGCTCACCGACAACATGCGCCTGCTCGACGGCGTGTCGAGCGCGCTCCGCCTCTCGGTCGACAACGGGCGGCTCCGGTCGGAGATCGAGCGCACGCTCGATCAGGTGCGGCAGTCGCGAGCCCGCATCGTCGAGGCGGGCGACGAGGCGCGCCGCCGCATCGAGCGCGACCTGCACGACGGCGCCCAGCAGCGCCTCGTCTCGCTCGGCATGCGACTCAGGCTCGCCGCGAACCAGGCCCGTGACCGCGGCATGGAGCCGCTCGGCGTCGAACTCGACGGCAACATCGCGATGCTGAACGATGCGCTCAAGGAGCTGCGCGAACTCGCGCACGGCATCCACCCGTCGCTGCTCTCGTCGGGCGGTCTCGCGCTCGCCGTGCCCGAGCTCGCCGGGCGCTGCCCCGTGCCGGTCGAGATCGACGTCCAGGCCGAGGGGCGGCTGCCCGAGGTCGTCGAGTCGACCGCGTACTTCGCCGTGGCGGAGTCGCTCGCGAACATCGCCAAGCACGCGCAGGCGACGCGCGCGTGGGTGCGCGCCCACCTCGTCGACGGGGTGCTCGAGATCGTCGTGCGCGACAACGGCGTCGGCGGGGCCGCGCCCGACGGCGGCGGCATGCTCGGCATCGCCGACCGGGTCGACGCCGTCGGCGGCGACCTCGCGATCGACAGCCCGCGCGGCGCCGGCACGACGATCACGATCCGCATCCCGGTGCCGTCACCCGCCGCCGGTTGAGCGGCGCCGACGCACAGGGGCGACGCGCATCGGAGCGGCGATGACGGCGTGGGTCGTCAGGGGCGCCAGCGCGCGGCGGCGAGGTCGACGCGGTAGCCGTCGTCGTCGCGGGTCGCGATGAGCGGCGTGCCCTCGCGGTCGTAGTGCTCGCGGGCGCGCTCGGCGTGGCCCGACGGCGGGCGGCCGCCGGCGCGGATCACGCGCCACCACGCGACATCCGCCCCGTACCTGGCCATCACCTGCCCGACCGCGCGGGCGCCGCGCGAACCGAGCAGCGCGGCGACGTCGCCGTAGGTGGCGACGCACCCCGGCGGGATGTCGGCGACGACGGCGAGCACCGCCTCCACGAAGCCCGCGGCCGGCCCCTCGACGTGCCCGGGGAACTCGTTCAGAGTTCGAGCGCCCCGATGATGTCGCCGTACTGGGTCTCGCCGACGTCGACGAAGCCGACCCGGTGGAAGAACTTCTCGGGGCCGAGTTCGCCCGGCTCCCACAGCACCGTGATGCGGTCGAAGCCGCGGCGCTTCGCCTCTTCGGCGAGCGCGGTCGCGAGGAACCGGCCGACGCCCTTGCCCTGCACCTCGGCGTCGACGTTGATGCGCCAGATGCACGCACGGAACTCCTCGTGCGGGTTCTCGGGGTCGAAGTTGCCGTGGATGAAGCCCACGACCTTCTCGTCGGCGTCGAGGGCGACGCGCTGCCACGCGGTCTGCGGATTCACGACCGAGGCCTCTGCGGAGTAGGTGACGGGTGCGATGAACTGTTCCTGGCCGGGCTTCAGCGACAACGTGTTCGCCGCCACGATGTTCGAGGCGGACAGTTCTTCCAGTCTCAGCTCAGCCATGCGCCAAGGCTAACCCGTCGATCGCGCACCGGGGTAGCAGGGATGACCCCGAGCCGACCCCGAGCGGACCCCGAGCGGTCGCGTCACGCGTGCACGAGGCATCCGGGTTTGTCTCGATGTCGAGATATCTGCGTGACGCGGTAAGCTGGCAGGCGGCGTATCCGCCCTACGAGACTTCCTCGATTCCCCGAGAGATCCAAGGAGAGATCCACGTTGTCCAAGATCAAGGTTGAAGGCACGGTCGTCGAGCTCGACGGCGACGAGATGACCCGCATCATCTGGCAGGCCATCAAGGACCAGCTCATCCACCCGTACCTCGACGTGAACCTCGAGTACTACGACCTCTCGATCCAGAAGCGCGACGAGACCGACGACCAGATCACGGTCGACGCGGCCAACGCGATCAAGAAGCACGGCGTCGGCGTCAAGTGCGCGACCATCACCCCCGACGAGGCCCGCGTCGAGGAGTTCGGCCTCAAGAAGATGTGGCGTTCGCCCAACGGCACGATCCGCAACATCCTCGGCGGCGTGATCTTCCGCGAGCCGATCATCATCTCGAACATCCCGCGCCTCGTGCCCGGCTGGAACAAGCCGATCGTCGTCGGCCGTCACGCGTTCGGCGACCAGTACCGCGCCACCGACTTCCGCTTCGAGGGCGAGGGCACCCTCACGATGACCTTCACCCCGAAGGACGGCTCGGAGCCCCAGCAGTTCGAGGTCTTCCAGTCGCCGGGGTCGGGCGTCGCGATGGGCATGTACAACCTCGACGAGTCGATCAAGGACTTCGCGCGCGCGTCGCTCAACTACGGCCTCGCCCGCAACTACCCGGTGTACCTCTCGACGAAGAACACGATCCTGAAGGCGTACGACGGCCGCTTCAAGGACCTCTTCCAGGAGGTGTTCGACACCGAGTTCAAGGAGCAGTTCGACGCCGCCGGCCTCACCTACGAGCACCGTCTCATCGACGACATGGTCGCCTCCTCGCTGAAGTGGGAGGGCGGCTACGTCTGGGCGTGCAAGAACTACGACGGCGACGTGCAGTCCGACACGGTCGCGCAGGGCTTCGGCTCGCTCGGCCTCATGACGAGCGTGCTGGCGACGCCCGACGGCAAGGTCGTCGAGGCCGAGGCGGCGCACGGCACCGTCACCCGTCACTACCGCCAGCACCAGCAGGGCAAGCCCACCTCGACCAACCCGATCGCCTCGATCTACGCCTGGACGCGCGGCCTCGCGCACCGCGGCAAGCTCGACGGCAACCAGGAGCTCATCGAGTTCGCCGCGACCCTCGAGGACGTCGTCATCAAGACCGTCGAGTCCGGTGCGATGACGAAGGACCTGGCGCTCCTCGTCGGCCCCGAGCAGGGGTACCAGACGACCGAGGAGTTCCTCGACACGATCGACGCGAACCTCAAGGCGCGCCTGGGCGCGTAGGTCCCGCCGGCCGCCCGCGCGGCGCTCGACGAAGGGACGAAGGGGTGGATGCTCCCGGGCATCCGCCCCTTCGTCGCGTTCGCGGCCCGCACGGGGGAGGATGGGAAGCATGGCTCGCCTCGTGAAGCTCGCCCGCCGGTACTGGGTCGTCACGCTCACGCTCGCGATCGGACTCGTGGGCATCGTGCTCGCGCTGTCCGGAGCGGGCGTCGCCGTGCAATGGCTGTTCAGCGCGTACGCGCTCGCCGTCGCCGCGTGGCAGGCGGTGCTGATGGTCCGCGACATCCTGCGCGGGCACTGGGGACTCGACATCCTCGCCGTGACCGCCATCGTCGCGACGGTGCTCGTCGGCGAGTACGTGGCGGCACTGCTCGTCGTGCTCATGCTCACCGGGGGAGCGGCGCTCGAGGACTACGCCAACCGCCGCGCGAAGCGCGAGCTCGACGCCCTGCTGACCCGGTCGCCGCAGCTCGCGCACCGGCTCGAGGGCGACGAACTCGTCGAGGTGCCGGTCGACCGGGTCGTCGCGGGCGACGTGCTGCTCGTGCGCCCGAGCGAGATCGTGCCGGTCGACGGCGAGCTGCGCTCGCACGAGGCGGCGTTCGACGAGTCGTCGATCACGGGCGAGAGCGTGCCGGTCGAGAAGCGCGCGGGCGACGCAGTGCTGAGCGGATCGGTGAACGGCCAGTCGGCGGTCGAGATCAGGGCGACGGCGACGGCCGCCGACAGCCAGTACCAGCAGATCGTCGCGCTCGTCGCCGGCGCAGCCGAGTCGAGGGCCCCCGTCGTGCGCCTCGCCGATCGGTACGCGGTGCCGTTCACGCTGTTCTCGCTCGCGCTCGCGGGCGTCGCCTGGTGGCTGTCGGGCGATCCGGTGCGGTTCGCCGAGGTGCTCGTGCTCGCGACCCCGTGCCCGCTGCTCATCGCGGCGCCGGTCGCATTCATCGGCGGCATGAGCCGCGCCGCACGCAACGGCGTCATCGTGAAGGCGGGCGGCGTGCTCGAGTCGCTCGCTGCAGCGAAGACGGCCGTGTTCGACAAGACGGGCACGCTCACGCACGGCGAGCCGACGCTCGTCGCCGTCCGCCCGGCGGGCGGACTCGGCGACGACGAGCTGCTGGCGCTCGTCGCGTCGGCCGAGCAGTACTCGTCGCACGTGCTCGCCGCGTCGATGATCGACGCGGCTCGGGAACGCGGGCTCGCGCTCGCCGAGGCCGATGCCGCGCGCGAGGAGGCGACGAACGGCGTCGTCGCGACGATCGGCGGACGCGAGGTCGTCGTCGGCAAGTTCGCGTTCGTCCGCGCGCACGCGCCGGAGGCCGAGCGCACGCCGATCGACCCCGGCGAGCTCGCCGTCTACGTCGCGGTCGACGGCCGGTACGGCGGTGCGCTGCTCGCGAGCGACCGGCTGCGCGAGAATGCGCGATCGACCCTCGAGCGCCTCGACGAGCTCGGCGTGCACGACACGATGATGCTCACGGGCGACGCGAAGGCGACGGCCGACCACATCGCCGCCGAGCTCGGCATCTCGCGCGTGCACGCCGAGTGCCTGCCGGCCGACAAGGTGCGCGAGGTCGCCGCGATCGCCGCCCGGCCGGTCATCATGGTGGGCGACGGCGTCAACGACGCGCCGGTGCTCGCCGCCGCCGACGTCGGCATCGCGATGGGCGCGAAGGGGGCGACGGCGGCGAGCGAGTCGGCGTCGGCGGTGATCCTCGTCGACGACATCTCGCGCACGGCGAAGGCCGTCGAGATCGGCCGCGACACCGTGCGGATCGCACTGCAGAGCATCTGGATCGGCATCGTCGTGAGCGTCGCGCTCATGCTCGTCGCGGCCTTCGGCGTGATTCCGGCGACCGTGGGCGCGCTGCTGCAGGAGGTGGTCGACCTCGTCACGATCCTCGCGGCGCTGCGCGCCATCGGCGGCCGTCTGGATGCCGCGAGCGAGGCCCGCGCCGAGGCATCCGCCCCCGCTCGTCAGGCGGCCTGAGCGACGCCCGGCCGGTGACCGTCACAACTCGGTAACGGGCCGAGAAAATCCGGGCGAACACTTGCGCGAGGTTTGTTCGTAATGTTTACTAACAAACGTGACTGCAACGGAAACGCAGCGAGGCCCGGTCACTGCGGAGCCGACGCACACCACCTCGGTGGCGGCTTCCGACCTGCTCACCGTTCCGTTCGCGGGTGCGCCGATCTTCACCCGCTCGCGCGCCCTGCGGCCCACGAGCAAGGTGCTGCCCGAGCACGCCCGGAGCCACAACCGCGCGCTCGTGCTGCAGACCCTCTACACGGCGGGCGGCCAGAGCCGCGCCGACGTCGCACGTGAGACCGGGCTGACCCGGGTCACCGTCTCCGACCTCGTCGCCGAGCTCATCGCCGAGGGCCTCGTCGTCGAGCTCGGCCCGCGCGAGGGCGTCCGGCCCGGCAAGCCGGCGACGATCATCGACGTCGACCGCGCCGCGTTCCAGATCCTCGGCCTCGACCTCTCGGGGCACGAGGTGTTCCACGGCGTCGTGACCGCCCTCGACGGCACCATCCTCGAGCGGGTCTCGCTCGAGCGCGCCGGCGCCACCGGCGAGCAGGCCGTCGAACTCGTCGAGTCGATCGTCGAGCGCCTGCTCGGCCGCGCGACCGCGCCGGTGCTCGGCATCGGCGTCGGATCGCCCGGTGTCGTCGACCCGCTCGGCGTCGTGCGGTCGGCGCCGAACCTCGGGTGGTTCGACCTGCCGCTGCAGGCCCGGCTGGCGGCCCGCACCGAACTGCCCGTGCACGTCGCGAACGACGCGAACGTCGCCGTGCTCGCCGAGCACGGCGCGACCCCGCTCGACGACCTCCTGCTCATCAAGATCGGCCACGGTGTCGGCGCCGGCCTCATCGTCGGCGGCCGCCCGGTCATCGGCGGCGGCTTCGCGGCCGGCGAGATCGGCCATGTCGTGGTCGGCACCGACGGCGGCCCCCGCTGCGCGTGCGGCAAGGACGGATGCCTCGAAGCCTGGCTCGCCGTTCCGCGACTGACCGAGCAGCTCGACTCGCTCGCGGGCGAGCCCGCCGCCGTGCAGGCCGCGCGCGACGAGATCCTGCGCGAGGCCGGGCGTCGGCTCGGCATCGTGCTCGCGCCCGTGGTGGGCGCACTGAATCTGACGGAGGTCGTGCTCAGCGGCCCCGCCGAACTGCTCGACGGCCCGTTCCACGACGCGACCGTCGACACCCTCCGGCAGCGGACGATGGCGGTGCTCAACCGTGATCTGAGGCTCCGGATGTCCGAGCAGGCGGAGGACGTCGTCCTCCGCGGCGCGGCCGTCATGGTCCTCTCCGGACAACTCGGGGTCTCGTGAGGGACTCCACGCACCAAGGGTGACAGCGAACCCCCGCTGCCAGCCCAACCCCCATGAAAGGAAACGACAAATGAGGAAACTCGGCATTGTGGCCCTCGGTGCCGCGGCTGCCCTGACCCTCGCCGGTTGCAGCACCGGTGGCGGCGACAACGGTTCCGCCGACGGCGGCGAGATCACCGTCTGGGTCGTCGGCACCGACACCCCGAAGGAGGCCCGCGCCTACCTCAAGGACACCTTCGAGTCCGAGAACAAGGGCTGGACCCTCAACGTCGAGGAGAAGACCTGGGCCGACGTGAGCGACACCTACGCCGCCGCGCTCCAGTCCAACGACTCGCCCGACGTGGTCGAGGTCGGGAACACCCAGACGGCGAGCTTCGCCGACCAGGGCCTCTTCCTCCCGCTCGACGACTTCGACAGCTCGGCGTACCTGCCGGGCCTCGTCGACTCGGCGACCTACGACGGCGAGCTCTACGCCGCACCGTACTACGCCGGCGGCCGCATCGTGTTCTACAGCCCCGAGGTCCTCGGCGACACCGCCCTCCCCACGACGCTCGACGAGTACGTCGCGACGGGCGAGGCTCGCAAGACCGACACCGTCTCGGGCATCTGGGCTCCGGGCCGCGACTGGTACAACGCGCTGCCCTACGTCTGGGAGCACGGCGGCTTCATCGCCGAGCAGGAGGGCGACGAGTGGAAGGCCGGCTTCTCGAGCGAGGGCGGCATCGAGGGCCTGACGCAGCTGCAGCAGGTCTACCTCAAGGCGTCGAACGCGCCGAAGGACGGCGACGAGACCGACCCCCAGGTGCCGTTCTGCGCCGGTGAGGTCCTCTTCCTCTCGGCACCCGCGTGGGTGCAGTGGTCGATCACGGCTCCGGCCGACGCCGAGGCGCCCGGCTGCCCCGACACCTACGGCAAGGACCTCCAGGCCTTCCCGCTCCCGGGCGGCACGGCCGGTGAGACCGCGCCGATCTTCGCCGGTGGCTCGAACATCGCCGTCGCGACGAAGAGCGCGAACCCCGAGCAGGCTCGCGCCGCGCTCGACATCATGGCGGGCGAGGGCTACCAGAAGCTCCTCGCCGAGGGCGGCCTCACCCCGGGTCTGACGGCGGCTGCGTCGTCGCTGCCCGACACCCCGATCGCGAAGGCCCAGGCCACCGCGCTCGAGAACTCGAAGGTCACCCCGACCACTCCGAAGTGGGCCGAGGTCGAGGCCTCGCAGATCATCCAGGAGGCGCTCGTGAAGATCGCCCAGGGTGGCGACGTGCCGACCATCGCGGCCGACCTCGACAAGCAGATCGAGGAGATCCTCAACAGCTAGCCTGTTGAGCCCCGCGGGGGCGGAGTCCCACACAGCTCCGCCCCCGCTCCTCTGCCCGGCCACGGCCGGAAGCGGATCGAGCGGCGCCGGTGCCGCGAGTCGTACCATCAGTCATACCCGCGTCCCCCTCGCGGTCACCCAGAGGAGCAGCCATGAGCGCAACCCTCACCGAGCCTGACGCAGCGCCGCGCACGCCGACCACCAGACCACCCCGTCCCCCGAAGGGCTCCTCCGCAGGCGCCCGCAAGAAGAAGCCGCTGCCGTGGGCGCCCTGGGCGCTGCTCGGCCCCAGCATCGCCCTCCTCATCGTGATGGTCGTCTACCCGACGATCGTGATGTTCATCACCTCGTTCACGAACCTCGAGATCAAGAACAAGATGCTCGGCACGGCGCCCGACTTCGTCGGGTTCGACAACTACCTCGAGATCTTCACCGACTCGCAGTTCCCCCAGGTGCTCGCCCGCAGCCTCGGCCTCATGGTCGTGCTCACCGTGCTCATCGTCGTGTTCGGCATGCTCATCGGGCTGACCCTGACGAAGCTCTCGAAGGCCTGGCGCCTCGCCGTCTCGATCGCGCTGCTGTTCGCCTGGGCGATGCCGCCGCTCGCCGCGACCGTCGTCTGGGGCTGGATGTTCGACACCGACTACGGCGTCGTCAACTGGGCCCTCAACACGATCACCGGCACGCAGGACTGGCGCGGCCACGGCTGGCTCGAGAACCCGTGGTCGTTCATGATGGTGCTCGTCATCATCGTCACGTGGCAGAGCATCCCCTTCGCCGCGATCACCTTCTACGCGGGCCTCGGCCAGGTCCCCGACGAGGTCATCGAGGCGTCGTCGCTCGACGGCGCGAGCGCCTGGCAGCGGTTCCGGCTCATCATCCTGCCGTACATGCGCAACGTCATCACCGCCGTGCTCGTGCTCGAGACCATCTGGAACCTGCGCATCTTCACGCAGGTGTACTCCCTGCAGCAGCAGGGCGGCCTCGCGAGCGAGACGAACGTGCTGCCGACCTACCTGTTCCGCCAGGGCATCGGCGAGTTCGGCACGACCGCCGCGATCGGCGTGTTCATGATGATCCTGCTGATGAGCATCTCCTACTTCAACGTCCGCAACTCCCTGAAAGACGAGGAAGAGCTGTGAGCATCAGTCCCGGAATGCAGCTCGCCGAAGAGCCCGGGTCGGTCGCGGCCGACACGCGCGCCGCCACCACGATCCGCGACGGCGGCCGCCTCGGCCGGCGCGCCGGCCGCCGCAAGGGCCTGTTCGGCCGCATCGGCCTCAACGCCTGGGCACTCGTCATCATCGTGTGCTCGATCTTCCCGGTCTACTGGATGGTGAACATGTCGTTCACCCCCTCGAACCAGATCATCAGCCGCAACCCGAGCCTGCTGCCGCTCGACTTCACGTTCAAGAACTACGTCACGGCATGGACCCGCGAGGCGGCGCCCGGCCAGACCGACTTCCCGCACGCGCTCGGCTCCAGCATCATCGTCGCCGTCGCGGTCGTCGTGGTGGGCGCGGTCTTCGCCTTCCTCGCGTCGATCGCGCTCTCGCGCTTCGCGTTCCGCGGCCGGGTGTTCTTCATCGTCGCGGTCCTCGTCGTGCAGATGGTGCCGGGCGAGGCGATGATGTTCACGATCTACAACATGATCGACGACTGGCGCCTCATGAACACCCTGCTGGGCCTGTTCATCGTGCACCTCGCCGCGGTCGTGCCGTTCACGATCTGGACGCTGCGCGGCTTCGTCAAGGGCGTGCCCGAGGAGCTCGAGGAGGCGGCCATGATCGACGGCTGCACCAAGGCCCAGGCATTCTGGAAGGTCACCTTCCCGCTCATGGCGCCCGCGCTCGTCTCGACCGGCATCTTCGCCTTCATCCAGAGCTGGAACGAGTTCCTGATGGCCCTGCTCCTGCTCAAGGGCTACAACCTCACCCTCCCGCCGTGGCTGAACTCGTTCCAGTCGGCGACCGAGGCGACCAACTGGGGCGCCGTCATGGCCGGTTCGACCCTCATCACCCTGCCCGTCGTGATCTTCTTCCTGTTCGTGCAGCGGCGGATGGTCGGCGGCCTCGTGGCCGGAGCCGTCAAGGGATGAGCGCCGCCACTCAGACCGGTGATGCCGTGGCGCTGCACCGGGACATCCTGACGACCCTGCTTCCCGCATTCGTGGGGCCGGTGGCCCCCGAGTGGGTGCTCGCCCGGCTGCGCGCCGGCCTCGGCGGCATCTGCCTCTTCGGCGAGAACGTCGTCGACCCCGAGCAGTTGCGCGCGCTCAACGCGAGCCTGCGCGAGGCGAACCCCGAGGCCGTCATCGCGATCGACGAGGAGGGCGGCGATGTCACCCGGCTCTTCTACGACCGCGGGGCGCCGTTCCCCGGCAACGCCGTGCTCGGCCGCATCGACGAACCCGAGCTCACCCGTCGGGTCGCGGCCGAGGTGGGTCGTGCGCTCGCCGCGACCGGCTGCACGGTGACCTTCGGGCCCGACGTCGACGTGAACGCCAACCCCGACAACCCGGTGATCGGCGTGCGGAGCTTCGGCGCCGACCCGGCGCTCGTCTCGCGGCACAGCGCCGCATGGGTCGAGGGCCTGCAGCAGACCGGCATCGCCGCGAGCGCCAAGCACTTCCCCGGGCACGGCGACACCGCGACCGACTCGCACCTCGCGCTTCCGGTCGTCGACGTGCCGCTCGCGACGCTGCGCGATCGCGAGCTCGCGCCGTTCGAGGCGGCGATCGCGGCGGGCACCCGCACGATCATGACCTCGCACATCCTCATCCCGCAGCTCGATGCGGAGAACCCGGCCACCCTCTCCCCGCGTATTCTGCACGGCCTGCTCCGCGGGGAGCTGGGGTTCGAGGGCGTCATCGTGAGTGACGCCCTCGACATGAAGGGGGCGAGCGGCGTGCACGGCATACCCGAAGCCGCTGTGCGCGCCCTCGCCGCCGGTTGCGACCTGCTGTGCATCGGCGCCGACAACACCGACGCCCAGATCAGCGAGATCGTCGACGCCGTCGCACAGGCGATCGCGTCCGGCCGGCTCCCGGTCGATCGGGTTCGCGACGCCGCGGCACGGGTGCGTGCCCTCGGGGCCACGGCCCCGGCGGTGCCCGAGGGCCCCGCCGCGCCCGATGTGATCGAGCCCGCCCACGACGACGAGGAGATCGCCCGCGTGGTCGGGGCGTTCGAGGTGTCGGATGACGCGAGCGAACGCCTCTCGCGAACGTCGGGCATCGGCACGGTGATCCGCGTCGACACGGTGGCGAACATCGCCATCGGCGTCGCGCCGTGGGGGCCGTTCGCGGCCGAGGCGGTCGCCGAGCGCCCGTCGTGGCTGAGCCGTGCCGAGATCGTCCCCCTCGACGAGGGGTCCGGACTCGCCGACCCCGCCGCCCTCTCCGGCTCGGTGCTCGTCGTCGGCAAGGACCTGCACCGGCACGCGTTCGCCCGCGCCGCGATCGACGCGCTCCGCGCCGTGCGCGACGACGTCGTGACGATCGACATGGGCTGGCCGTCGCACGATCGCGCCTATGCGGACGTCGCGACCTTCGGGGCCTCCCGCCTGGTCGGCGATGCGGTGCTCGCCTTCGTCGACGGCGCACTCGCGCCGTTGGCGGCCCGGTGAGCCTCGGTGGCGTCGTGCGGCTCGGCATCGACATCGGCGGTACGAAGACCGCCGCAGTGGCGATCGGCGACGGCGGCGAACTGAGCGACCAGGTGCGCATGCCGACCGGGTTCGGCGCCGACGCGGTGGTCGAGACCGCCCTGCGCACCGTCGAACGCATGGCGGAGGTCTCGGGGCTCGGCACGGGCGCCTTCACCTCGATCGGCATCGGCATCCCCGGAGCCGTCGACAACGAGACGGGTCGGGTCGCGCATGCCGTGAACCTCGGGCTCGAGGGCCTCGACCTCGGCGCGCGGCTCGCCGACCGGCTGGGCATCGACGTGCGCATCGAGAACGACGTCAAGGCCGCGGCGCTCGGCGCCCACCACCTGCTCGGCCGCACGGACGACCGGGCGGACGCAGGCGTCGTCGGCGAACGGTCGATGGCCTACCTGAACCTCGGCACCGGTCTCGCCGCAGGCATCGTGCAGGGCCGGCGCCTGCTGCGCGGCGGGCACGGCGTCGCCGGCGAGATCGGGCACATCCCGGTCGATCCGGCCGGTGATCGGTGCGGGTGCGGGCAGCGCGGCTGCCTCGAGACGTTCGCGTCGGGGTCGGCGATCGCGAGAACCTGGCCGACGCTCGCCGAGCTGCCCGCCCGAGAACTCTTCGACGCGGCCGAGGCCGGTGACGCCGAGGCGGTGCGGGTGCGCGAGCGGTTCCTCTGGGGCGTCGCCGCCGCGGTGCGGCTCCTCGTGCTGACCGCCGACGTCGACGACGTCGTCATCGGCGGGGGGCTCGCCGCGCTCGGCGACCCGCTCGTCGTCGGCACGCGCCGTATCCTGAACGAGTGGGCCGCCGACTCGGCGTTCCTCGCCTCACTGGATCTCGCTGAGCGGGTCCAGGTCATCCCCCTCGGTTTCCCGGCAGCGGCAGTGGGCGCTGCCCTGGTTGGAGTAGCGCAATGGCAGAAGTCGTAATCGTCGACAGCGACGAGGCCGCCGGCGAGCTCGTCGCCGACGCGATCGTCTCGCTCATCAGGCGGAAGCCCGATGCGGTGCTCGGGCTCGCCACCGGTTCGACCCCGCTCGCGAGCTATCGCGCCCTCGCCGCGCGAATCTCGGCCGAGTCGATCGACGTGCGGGGCGTGCGCGGGTTCGCGCTCGACGAGTACGTGGGGCTCCCGGCGGGCCACCCCGAGAGCTATCGGGCCGTCATCACCCGCGAAGTCGTCGAACCGCTCGGCCTCACGCCCGAGCTCGTGCGAGTGCCGAACGGCGACCCGGCGACGATCGAGCACGCGGGCGCGGACTACGAGGCCGCGATCACCGCGGCCGGCGGGGTCGACCTGCAGATCCTCGGCATCGGCCGCACGGGCCACATCGGCTTCAACGAGCCGGGCTCGTCGCTCGCGTCGCTCACCCGCGTGAAGACGCTCACCGAGCCGACCCGCATCGACAACGCACGGTTCTTCGACTCGCCCGACGACGTGCCGATGCACTGCATCACGCAGGGGATCGGCACGATCCTGCGGGCGCGGCATCTCGTGCTCCTCGCCTTCGGCGAGGCCAAGGCCGAGGCGGTCGCCGCCGCGGTCGAGGGCGGGGTCTCCGCGAGCCAGCCCGGATCGGCGATCCAGCTGCACCCGCACGCGACGGTGATCGTCGACGCCGCGGCCGCATCGCGGCTCGCCAACCTCGACTACTACCGGCACGCCTGGGCGAACAAGCCGGCCTGGCAGGGCATCTGACCGCCGCTCCACGAGTACGGATGCCTCGGGCGCGCGTCGCTCCGAGGCATCCGTCGTCGTCGCCCGTGACGGGCCCGACGCGGGTCAGTGGGGGAGGGCCTCGGGGAGGGCTGCGAGGTACGCATCCTCGTCGAAGCCGTCGACGAGCTGCCGTTGCACGACGAAGCCCGGCCCGAGGGCGATGAGCACCGGCGTGAGGCGAGCCGCCCATGCCTCGGGGGCGCCGTCGATGCGGTCGGCATTGGCCTCGCCCCACTCGACGAGCTGGGTGCGCAGCGTCTCGCGCAGGCGCACGAGCACGCCCTGCACGAGTTCGCGGATCTCGTCGTCGATCGCGGCCTCGGCCCAGAGCTGCAGCAGGATGCGGCTGAACCCCTCGTGGCGCATGCCGTCGACGATCGTGGCCATGACCTCGCCGGGCGAGAGCGGGCGCCCGTCGTCGGCGCGGCGGGCGAGCAGCTCGGATCGACGGGCCTCGAGCGTTCGCGCGGCGACGGCCGCGACGAGGTCGCGCTTGCCGGTGAAGTGCCCGTAGATCGCGCCCGCCGACAAGCCCGACTCCGAGATGATGTCGGCCATCGAGGTGCGCTGGAAGCCCTTCTCCGAGAAGGCGCGCAGCGCGGCGTCGAGGATCTCGTCGCGGCGGGCGGCGCGATGCTCGGCGGTGACCTTCGGCATGGTCGCCTCCTCGTCGCAAACAGAATGAACGTTCTTGACAAGCATAGGCTGCGGGCGCATTCTTATAAAGAACGAACATTCGTTTTATAGATGCCGATGAGGCGGGCCGGCCGGGCCGAACGCCGCTGCCCGCCGCCACGGCCGCTCGCCCTGAGGAGGCGCCAACCATGCCCCACGCCGATGCCGTGAACCGGCATACCCCCATCGCACGCGTCGTCGGACTCGGCCTCGCCCTCGCCGCCGTCGTCGCGGTCATCGTGCTCGCCTTCTCGTGGCCGTCGGTCACGGCGGAGGCGAAGGACCTGCCGATCGCGATCACCGGCCCGGCCGAGGCCGTCGATGCGGCCGAGGCGGCCGTCGACGAGCAGCAGCCGGGCGCGATCGCGTTCGTCGAGGTCGACGACCGTGATGCCGCCGTCAGCGCGATCGAGACCCGCGAGGTCTACGGCGCCGTGGTGCTCGGCCAGGCGCCAGAGGTGCTCACCACGTCGGCCGGGAGCCTCGTCGTCGCCCAACTGCTCGGCACGGTCGCGACGAACCTCGAAGAGGGCGTCAACGCGCAGGCGGCGGCCGCCGCAGAGGCGGCCGGTGCTCCGACCGCGCCGCCGCACATCGACGTCGCGGTCACCGATGTCGTACCGCTCGCCGACACCGACCCGCGCGGCACGGGGCTCGCGGCCGCGCTCTTCCCGCTCGTGCTCGGCGGCATGCTCGGCGGCATCGCCATCTCGCTCTCGGTGATCGGCGCGATGCGCCGGGTGCTCGCCGTCGTGGTCTACGCCGCCGCGGGCGGGCTCGTGCTCGCCGGCATCCTGCAGGGCTGGTTCGGTGCGCTGCAGGGCGACTACTGGCTCAACGCCGCCGCGATCGGACTCGCCCTCGCAGCGATCGCGGCGCCGATCACGGGCTTCGTCGCCCTCTTCGGCCGGGCCGGCATCGCCGTGGGTCCCGTCGTCATGCTGCTGTTCGCCAACCCGATCTCGGCGGCGGCGATCCCGAAGGAGTTCATCGCCGAGCCATGGGGCGAGATCGGCCAATGGTTCCCGCCGGGCGCCGCCGCGACGCTCGTGCGCGACCTCTCGTACTTCCCGGCGGCCGACACGACCTTCCCGTGGCTCGTGCTCGCCGCGTGGGCCGTCGGCGGGCTGCTGCTCAGCGTGGTGGGGCACTTCCGCACGGCGGGCGGCGCGGAGCCCGATGCCGAGGCGGCCGTGGAGGCCTGAAGGCTCGGCAGCGACCACGCACCCCGCCCGCCCGGCAGGCGGAGCGGGGTCGCGTCGTCAGCCCGCCAGTTCCTTGCGCCCGTTGATGATGCCGCTCACTGCGGCGATCACGGCGAAGACGACGGCGACGACGGGCTGGCCCATGATCCACCACGCGATCGCGGCCGACGAGAACACGGCGATCTCGACGAGCGCCTTCACGAACGGGTCGACCCGGAAGACGGCCTTGGGTGAGCGGAACAGGCCCCAGAGCAGGATCGCCAGCGCGGGGGCGCCGATGCCGACGAGGATGCCCGGCCACGGCAGCGCGAACGCGGTGAAGCCGAAGATGCCGAGCGAGACGATCGCGAACAGCTCGAGGAAGAACCGCAGGATGTCGTTCGGCCCGATCTTCGGCTGGGCGGACTGCGCGGGCTGGGGTGCGTTGCTCACAACCCTCGAGTCTACCCGCGCGACTCAGCGGAAGATGATGGTGCGGGCGCCGTCGAGCAGCACGCGGCGCTCGGCGAACCACTTGACCGCCTGGCTGAGGGTGCGGCTCTCCTCGTCCTGGCCGATCGCGACGAGCTCGGCGACGGATCGCGAGTGGTCGACGCGCACGACGTTCTGCTCGATGATCGGGCCCTCGTCGAGGTCGCTCGTCACGAAGTGCGCCGTCGCCCCGATGAGCTTCACGCCGCGCGCGTGGGCCTGCCGATAGGGGTTCGCGCCCTTGAATCCCGGCAGGAACGAATGGTGGATGTTGATGCAGCGGCCCGCGAGGGCCTCGCACAGCTCGGGGGAGAGGATCTGCATGTACCGGGCGAGCACGACGAGCTCGATGTCGTGCTCGTCGATCGCGGCGAGCACGCGCCGCTCGAACTCGGCCTTCTCGGCGGGGCTGGTGACCGCGGCCGACTCGAACGGGACCCCGTAGAAGTCGACGAGGTCGCGCAGCGTGCCGTGGTTCGAGAGCACGAGTGGGATCTCGACCGGCAGCTGCCCCGCACGCTGGCGGAACAGCAGGTCGTTGACGCAGTGCCCGGCCGTCGAGGCGAGCACGAGCGTGCGCAGCGGCCGGCCGACCTCGTCGAGGTGCCACTGCATGCTCCAGCGCTCGGTCACCGGCGCGAGCGCGGCCTCGAAGTCGGCACGGGTGGCCGGCGACTCGACCTGCAACCGCATGAAGAAGCGGCCGGTGTCGAGGCTCGCGAACTGCTGGCTCTCGGTGATGTTGCCGCCGGAGGCGACGATGGCACCTGAGATCGCGTGCACGATGCCCGGTCCGTCGACGCAGCTCAGGGTCACGACCCAGTGGTACAGGCGTTCTGGCGCGGCATCCGTCGTCATCCGCCCAGATTACCGGGCGCGCGGCCTCAGCCGGCGCTCGGGGAGGCCGTGACCGGCTCGTCCTGGGAGGACGTGGCCTGGCCGACGGGACCCACTCGGTCGCCGACGCGGTAGCGCACGGTCATCGACCGGAGCGACTCGGCGTCGTCGACGAGCCGGAAGCGCGCCGAACCGCGTCGGTCGAGCGTGAACGTGTGCCACGTCGAGCCGTCGACGACGAGATCGGCGTCGGCGCCCGCGATCCCGTCACTCACGTCGATGCGCCAGAGGATGCCCTTCCAGACGAAGAGCTTGAGCCTCGGCGGCGTCGCGAGGTGCACCGCGAACTCGGTCGGTTCGGACTGGTTGCCCGCCACGTCGACCTGCACGGCGCGGTAGACGGAATCGCCTGCAGGCACGCCGTCGAGGGTCAGCGACCAGGCGCCATCGGCGTCGGCGGTGGTCTGCCAGCCGCCCGCGGTCGAAGACGTCGCCGCGATTCGTGCGGCTCCGGCGCCGGCGCTCACCGTGACCGTCGCTCCGGGCTCGGCGGTGCCCGAGACGACGGGCTCGACGAGCCCCCCGCCGGTGTCCGGTTCGAAGACCTCGGGCGCCAGCGCCTCGGTGTCGATCGGCGTGGGCGTCGGCGTGGGCGTGGGCGTGGGCGTGGGCGTCGGCGTGGGGGTCGGCGTCGGCGTGGGGGCCGGCGTGGGCGACGGTGTCGGTGCGGGAGCCGGCGGCGTGGATCGCGCCTCGGTGTCGCCCGGCGCAGGGGCGGGGTCCGCGACGGCATCGTCGACGGGCGGAACCGGCGCCGACTCGTCGACGGGTGGGGGCGGTGCGGCGGGGGCCGGCGCCTCGGCTGCCTCGGGGGCTGCCGGCGGCTCGCCGACGGCGTCGTTCACGGGGGGCGGCGACGGGATCGTTCGTCGCGACCAGGCTCGGTGCGATGACGGCGATCGCGACGGCCGCCGCGGCGAGCACCAGTGCCCCCGCGCCGATCGCGACACCCGTGCCGACCGCGACCCCCGAGCCGGCGGCACCGGCCGAGCCCGCGGCTCCCGTCGACGACGCAGCACCAGAGGAACCGGCCGCGCTTGCCGCGCCCGCCGTCCCGGTCGACGCGGCGCCGGCTCCTGCAGCGCCCACGCCGCCGGCACCCATGGCGAGGGTCGTGACGGCCGTGCCCTGGGACAGCCAGGCCGAATAGGCGGTCGCACCGCCGATGCCGGCCGCGAGCGGCAGCAGCACGAGCGCGAGGCGCGAACCGACCTCCCGGGCCTCGGCCGCCACGATCGTGCAGCGGGCGCAGTCGTCGAGATGGGCCTCGAGCTTCGCCGTGTCGCGGGCGCGCAGCTTGCCGCGGGTGTACGTGCCGAGCCGATCGATCGTCCAGCGGCACTCTGGCTCGGTCGCGTTCTTGAGGTGCGCCTGGATCCACGCCTGGCGGAGACCCTCGCGCGCCCGGTACGCGAGCGCAGCCGTCGAGTTCGCGCTCATGCCGACGAGCGGAGCGATCTGCTGCGGCGTCATCCCCTCGACCTCGCTGTACCAGAGCACCTCCTGCCACCTGGTGGGCAAGGATCGGAAGGCCTGCGCCGTCGTCGAGCGGTCGAGCGCCTCGAGGGTCGCCGACTCGCTCGTCTCGGGGTCCTCGAACGACTCGAGGGTCTCGAGGTTCGTCTCGTGGCGTGCGCGGCCCCAGCTCGCGGCCGTGTTCCGGATGGTCGTGAACAGATACGGGCGGAACGCGGCCGTCGGGCCCTTGCCCGCGAGAATCGCGTCGTAGATGCGCGTGAACGACTCGGCGACGAGGTCGTCGGGATCGAGCGAGCTGTACGAGCGGGCGACGGTCCTGCCCGAGGCCGCATGCCGCTGCCAGAGCTCGCCGTACGCCGCGGAGTCGCCCCGGCGGGTGCGCTCGATGAGCGCCGCGTCGGCGGCATGGTCGGTGCGCACGGGGGGCACGCGGCTCCTTCTGATCAGTGGGGTGCGGTCGGCGGATCGGGTCGTCACCCGCGGGCGCGAGTGGTGGCCCACCCGAGAGACGCGAGAACGGGCTGATCATGACGCGCCCGGGCGGATGTCACCAATTCCAGCAGATTTCTCCGGGAATCGCGTCATAGATCCGCATCGACCCCGTCTCATGGGGTGAGGGCGTGAGAATCGCCCTCCGAGAACCGCCGTCTCGGGGACCCGAAGACCGAGACGGCCGCCGGGTACCCGCCGGCGGAGCAGCGGTCGCGCCGGGGGAGGCGCGTCGCTCGATCGGGCTGGGGTCCGGAGGCGATGGGGAACACGCCTCGGGGCCCCGCCCTCGCTCTCGACTGGCCCACCCTCTCTCGTCAGACGCGATCGGGAACAGGGCAGCGCTCAGGACTGCGCGCCCCCGGAGATCAGACCAGCCGGACGCCGCCCGACCACACGGCCTGCACGTCGAGCTGCTCGCCGAGCAGCACCGCATCCGCCGCGTAGCCGCGATCGAGCCGGCCGAGGTCGTGCGCTCGGCCGATCGCCGCTGCGGGCACCATCGTGAGCGCCGCGATCGCCTGGTCGAACGGGATCCCGCACTCGACGACCGTGCGGCGGAGCGCCTCGTCGAGCGTGAGCGTCGAGCCGGCGATCGATCCGCCCTCGCGCAGGCGCGCGATGCCGTCGGCGACGACGACCTCGAGCGACCCCAGGACGTACTCGCCGTCGGCGGCGCCGGCCGCGGCCATCGCGTCCGTGATGAGGGCGACCCTGCCGGGGGCGCCCGAGAACGCGAGCCTCACGACGTCGGGGTGCACGTGCACGCCGTCGTTGATGATCTCGAGGGTCACGTGGTCGGCGTGCATCGCCGCCACGACCGGCCCGGGGGCACGGTGGTGGATGCCTCGCATGCCGTTGAACGCGTGCGTCAGGATCGACGCCCCCGCATCGAACGCCGCGAGCGCCGTCGCGAAGTCGGCGCCCGTGTGCCCGACGGCGACGACGACCCCCGCATCGACGAACCGCGCGATCGCCGCGGCGGCGCCGTCGTGCTCGGGGGCGATGGTGATCTGGCGCAGCGTTCCGCCCGCGGCGGCGAGCAGCAGGTCGACCGCCCCGGTGTCGGGCGCACGCAGGAGCGCCGGGTCGTGCGCACCGCGGTACCCGTCGTCGAGGAACGGCCCTTCGAGATGCGAACCGAGCACCCGCGGGTCGCGCGCCGCGAACCGCGCGATCGAGGCGACCTGCTCGGCGAGCCGATCGACGGAAGCGGTCACGAGCGAGAGCACCGAGCGCGTCGTGCCGTGCGCGTTGTGCACCGCGAGGATGGCCTCGATCGCCTCGTCGCCCTCGTCGGCGGCGAAGCCGCCGGCGCCGTGGCAGTGCAGGTCGATGAACCCGGGTACGAGGAACCGCCCCGAGGCATCCGTCACGCTCGTCGCCGGGTCGAGTGCAGCGCGCCATCCGTCGCCGAGCCCGCGCTCGGCGACGCGGCCGCCCTCGAACCGCACCCACGCGTCGGGGACGCTGTCGAAGCCCGACACGAGGCGCGCCGAGTGGATGACGGTCGAAGCAGGCGAGGATTCGTCGGGGGTGCTCACCTAAGCAACGATAACGTCGTACCCGTGGTCGGCGAGACGGGCCAGCTGCTCCTCGGTGACCCCCGAATCGGTGATGATCGTCGAGAAGAGCCGCCGCGGTCCGATCGCCGCGAATGCCCGCTTGTCGAGCTTCGACGAGTCGGCGACGATCACGGGGTGCGTCGCGCGCGACGCCATCAGCGCGTTGACCGCCGCCTCCCGTTCGTCGTGCGAGGTCGGGCCGAGCGCCGGGTCGATGCCGTTGACCCCGATGAAGGCGTAGTCGAGCGTGACGCTGCCGAGCACCGCGTCGGTGTAGGCGCCGACGAGCTCGTACGAGCGCGCGTGCACGACGCCGCCCGTGACGACCGTCTTGATCTGGGGCCGGATCGCGAGCTGCATGGCGATGTTGATCGCGTTCGTCACGACGGTGAGGCTCGGGTCGGTCGCCGGCTCCATGATGTCGGCACGCGACATGAGCGCCTCGACGATCGCGGTCGCCGTCGTGCCGCCGCACAGCCCGATCACGGCGCCGCGCGGCACCATCGCGCTCGCGGCCCGCGCGATCGCGGCCTTGGACTCGGGGTTCTGCTGGTTCTTGTACCGGATGGGAAGGTCGTACGCGACCGAATGCGCGACCGCGCCGCCACGGGTGCGGGTGAGCAGTTGCTGGCTCGCGAGCGCGTCGAGGTCGCGACGGGCGGTCGCGGGCGACACGTTCAGCCGTTCGACGATCTGCTCGACCTCGACCTGCCCGCCGTCGGCGAGAAGATCGAGGACGGCGCTCAGCCGTTCCGCGCGATTCATCCGATCCCGTCCTTCCCGGCCCCGGCCGAGGCGAAGAGCCGCAGCATCCGGCCCGCTTCGATGCGCACCGCGTCGCGGCCCGCCGCGACGTACTTGCGAGAGTCTACGGCGGCGGGGTGCTCCGCGAGGAACTCCCGGATCGCCCCCGTGAACGCCTTGTTCAGGTGCGTCGACACGTTGATCTTGGTGAGGCCGGCGGCGATGCCGGCGACGATCGTCTCGTCGGGCACGCCCGACGACCCGTGCAGCACGAGCGGCACCGGCACGGCGGCGTGCAGCCGGGCGATGAGCTCGAGGTCGAGCGCGGCGACGCGCTCGGTCATCGCGTGCGACGAGCCGACGGCCACCGCGAGCGCGTCGACGCCCGTCTCGGCGACGAAGCGGGCCGCCTCGTCGGGGTCGGTGCGGACGCCGGGGGCGTGCGCGCCGTCCTTTCCGCCGATCTCGCCGAGCTCGGCCTCGACGAGCACGCCGCGCGTCGCCGCTGCGGCGACGACCCGCTGCGTGGTCGCGACGTTGTCGGCGAAGTCGAGCTTCGCCCCGTCGTACATGACCGAGCCGAACCCGAGGTCGATCGCACGCAGCGCGAGCCCGGCGTCCTCCGCGTGGTCGAGGTGCACGGCGACCCGCGCCGTCGACGCCTCGGCGACCGCGAGCGTGGCCCGTGCGATCGGTTCGAACGCGCCGTGGTAGTGCACGCAGTTCTCCGAGAGCTGCAGGATCACGGGCAGCCCGGTCTCCTCGGCGGCGCCCGCGAGCGCCTCTGCCGTCTCGAGGTGGAGCACGTTGAACGCGCCGACGCCCGTACCGGCGGCGGCCGCGGCCTCGAGGATGGTGCGGGTGGACGTGAGCGTCATGCGGTGGCCTTCGGTTCGGAGGTGGAGAGCGGGGTCTCCGGGCCGCCGTCGATCTCGACGACGACCCGGGACTCGAGGCTCGCGTGCTCGGGCGAGAGCGCGCCGGCGAGCGGCATGAGCACGGCCGACGCCGACCACGCCGTGGCCCGGCGTGCGAGCGCGACGCGCGCCCCTTGCTCGGCCGGGTCGGTCGCGAGTGTCGGTGCGGCGGCGAGGGCCGCGGCGATCGCGGCGACGGCGGCGTCGCCGGCGCCGGTCGCGTTGCCGCGCAACGGCTCGGCGAGGCGGGCGCGGATGCCTCCGGCCTCCGCCGCGGCGACGACCATGAGCCCGTCGGAACCGAGCGAGACGACGACGAGGCGGGCACCGGCCTCGATGAGGACGCGGGCGCCCGCCATCGGGTCGGTGAGGCCGGTGACCTCGGCGAGTTCGTCGCGGTTGGGCTTCAGCACGGTCGCACCGGCACGGGCGGCCGCGACGAGCGCCGGGCCGCTCGTGTCGACGATGACGGCGGTGCCGGCTGCGACGAGCTCCGCCACGAGGGCCGCGAGATCGGCGGGGTCGAGCCCCGGCGGCAGGCTGCCCGAGACGGCGACGACCGAGGCCGTACGACCGAGCCGGGTGGCCTCGGCGAGGAACTGCGCGGACTCCGCGGCCTCGAGCGGGGCGCCGAGCTCGTTGAAGATCGTGGTCTCGCCGCTCGCCTCGTCGACGAACGCGAGGCTGCGCCGGGTCTCGCCCGCGACGGTCACGGTGCGGTGGGCGATGCCGCTGCGTTCGAGATCGGCGACGAGCCGGTCGCCGGCTGCGCCCCCGGCGGTCGTGAGCGCGAGCACGTCGTGGCCCTCATCGGCGAGCACGCGCGCGACGTTGAGGCCCTTGCCGCCCGCGCGCGAGACTCCCGCGGGCACACGGTGGGTCTCCCCGGGGCGCAGCGCGTCGACGTGCCAGGTGAGGTCTTCGGCGGGGTTCGCCGTCACGGTGAGGATCACGATGCCGTCTCCTCGCCGGGGTTTCGAGGCACCCGCGCGTCGTACTCCGAACCATGGGATGCCGCGAGGTCGCGCGCGGCGAGCGCCGTGCCGAGCAGGCCCGCATCGTCGCCGAGCGACGCGCGCACGAGCACGGGCCGCCGGTGGAAGCTCAGCAGCGCGTCGAGGCGGTCGCCCAGGGGGTCGAACAGCGCCGGGCCGGCCTGCGACAGGCCGCCGCCGATGACCACGGCCTCGGGAGCGAGGTTCGCGACGAGTCGTGCGAGGGCCTGGGCCAGAGCCTCGATCGCGTCGTCCCAGATGCCGCGCGCGGTGGCGTCGCCGGCGCTCGCGGCAGCGAGCACCGCCCGTGCGCCCGCGACCGGCCGACCGGTCGCGGTGGCGTACCGGCGCGCGATCGCGCCGGCTGAGGCGATCGTCTCGAGGCATCCGATCGCCCCGCACGCGCAGCGTTCACCCGCCGGGTCGGCGAGCGAGTGCCCGAACTCCCCGGCGTAGCCGCCGCCGGCGTACGGACGTCCTCCGATCAGGATCGAACTCGCGATGCCCGTGCCGATCGCGAGCACGACGGCGTCGTCGTAGCCGCGCGCCGCGCCGAGCCGGTGCTCGGCGTCGCCCGCGGCGCGGACGTCGTGCCCGAAGGCGACCGGGAGGCCGAGCGCGCCCTCGGCGAGGTCGCGGATGGGCGCATCGCGCCAGCCGAGGTTCGACGAGAAGATGCCGATGCCGGCCACTTCGTCGACGAGCCCCGGAACACTGACGCCGACGGCGACCGGGACGACGCCGGGCGCGTCGGCGCGGAGCGCGTCGGCGAGCTCGGCGAACGATCGCGCGATCGCGCCGGCCGGGTCGTGCGCGTCGAGCGGCGTCGGCGTGCGGCGGAGCCCGAGCACCCGGCCCGAGGCATCCACGAGACCCGACTTGGTGTCGGTGCCGCCGACGTCGAATGCGAGCACGGCGGCGCCGGGACCCAGCGGAGCCGGGTCCTCCCTCATCGGCTCGGCGGTCATCGGGTCAGCCCTCGAGGATGACGGACCGCGTGAGGTTGCGGGGCTGGTCGGGGTCGAGCCCGCGGGCGAGCGCACGGGCGAGCGAGACGCGCTGCGCGCGCACGAGGTCGGCCATGGGGTCGAGCGTGCTCGTCTCGAACCGGGCGCCGGTCGCGGCCACATCGGCGGCGAGGCCCTCGGGCGCCTCGCCGAACTGCCAGGTCACCCGGCCGGGCGCGGCGATCGCGATCGGCCCGTGGCGGTATTCCATCGACGGGTACGACTCGGTCCACGACTGCGACGCCTCGCGCATCTTGAGCGCTGCCTCGTGGGCGAGGCCGACGCCCCAGCCGCGGCCCAGGAACGTGTACTGGTCCGCCTCGACGAGCGCGGGGTCGAGGTCGCTCGCGAGCGCACGCTCGGCATCGGCGATCGCGGGGGCGAGGTCCTCGCCGAGCGAGGCGCGGAACAGGGCGAGCGCCGTCGTCGCGAACCGGGTCTGCACGACCGACTGCTCGTCGGCGAACGGCAGGGTGATCGCGTCGTCGACGAGGCCGACGAGCGGCGACGAGGCGTCGCCGATGACCCCCACCGTGCGGACCTCGCCGCGCAGCTCCTCGACGAGTTGCAGCACCTCGGTCGTGGTGCCGGAGCGCGTGAGGGCGACCACCGCGTCGTAGCCGCGGAGCGCGAACGCCTCGGAGGCGGCGAACGCGTCGGTCTCGCCGTGGCCGCCCGACTCGCGCAGCCACGCGTACGACTGCGCCATGAACCAGCTGGTTCCGCAGCCGACGACCGCGATGCGCTCGCCGCGCCGGGGGAGGCGCGACTGCTCGTCGCGCAGCTCGGCCGCGCGCGCCCACGTCTCGGGCTGCGAGGCGAGCTCGGCGGCCATGTGGGCGGCGGGGGCGGATGCGCTGGGCACGGTCACGGGATCTCCAGTCGGTGGGGCGGGCCCGGCGACGCAGGGCACTGACGCAGCAATGATTGCAGATGACTGCAATCCGTGTCCAGCGATCATTGAAAAGATCGTTTCCCATCACTACCCCGCAAACACGGGGTTTGTGAGGGATCTGAACAAAATCTGATAACAAATGGCTTCCGCGGCTTGACGGCCGTGAGGCATCCGGAATAGATTGCCCAGCGTCGAATGAACGCACCTGATCATTTGTTCGACGAAACGTTCATGAAACTGCAATTGATTTCACGATCACTGCAGCTTTCGAGCGAACGCACTGGCGCGTGACCCTTCGCCGCCGGTGCGCCGACCACCAGAGTGAGGAAGCATTCAATGAAGAAGTCACTGCGCCTGGGCGCCGCGATCGCGCTCGCGGCCACCGCGTCGCTGACGCTCGCGTCGTGCGGTTTCGGCGGCGGCAACGGCAGCGACGGCGGCGACGCCTCCGGCAAGACCACGCTCAACATGCTCGTTCCGAGCTACTCCGACGCCACCCAGGACAACTGGGACACCGTCATCGAGGGCTTCGAGAAGGAGAACCCCGACATCGACGTCAAGCTCGAGGTCCAGTCGTGGGACAACCTCGAGTCGGTCATCACGACGAAGATCCAGGGCGGCGAGGCCCCCGACATCTACAACGGCGGCCCCTTCGCCGGCTTCGCGGCCGACGGCCTGCTCTACGAGACGAAGGACGTCGTCTCCGACGACACCTACAGCGACTTCCAGGACTCGTTCCTCGCGAACGCCGAGGTCGACGGCACCGCGTACGCGCTGCCCCTCATCGCCTCGGCCCGCGCGCTGTTCGTCAACAACGACCTCCTCGAGCAGGCCGGCGTGAGCGCTGCGCCGACCAACTGGGACGAGCTGCTCGACGCGGCCACCAAGATCTCGAAGCTCGGCGGCGGCGTGGCCGGCTACGGCATGCCGCTCGGCTCGGAAGAGGCGCAGGCCGAGGCGGCCGTGTGGCTCTGGGGCGGCGGCGGCACCTTCGGCGACGCCGAGGAGATCACGGTCGACATCCCCGAGAACCTGCCGGGCGCCGACCAGATCAAGAAGATGATCGACGCGGGCGCCACGCAGGCCGACCCGGGCTCGACCGACCGCACCCCGCTCATGGAGATCTTCGTCCAGGGCAAGATCGGCATGCAGGTCGGCCTCCCGCCGACCGTCGGCCAGATCGAGGACGGCAACCCCGACCTGAACTACTCGATCGTCCCGATCCCGACGAAGGACGGCTCGCCCTTCACGCTCGGCGTCATGGACCAGCTCATGGCCTTCCAGAACGACGGCGACAAGCAGGACGCGATCAAGAAGTTCTTCGACTACTACTACTCGGCCGACGTGTACGTGCCGTGGGTGCAGGCCGAGGGCTTCCTCCCCGTCACCAAGTCGGGTGCCGAGCAGCTGAAGGACGACGAGGCGCTCGCGCCGTTCCTCGAGGTGCTGCCCGACGCGCAGTTCTACCCGAGCTCGAACCCCAAGTGGCAGGCCACCGACGGCGCGTTCAAGTCGCTGTTCGGCCAGATCCAGTCGAAGCCCGCGCAGGACGTGCTGACCGAGATCCAGGCGCAGGTCGACGCGAGCTGACGCTCGCCTCGATCCCACACGGAAAGGGTTCGGTGATCCTCGCACCATGAGCTCCACGACCGACGCATCACCGAACCCGACGGGGGCGGCCGCAGGCCGCCCCCGTTCCGGGGGATCGCCGGCAGGCGGGAAGGGCGCGAAGCCCGCCCGCCGAGGCAAGCCCGGCGGCCGCGACCTCGCCGCCGCCCTTCCCTGGATCACCCCCGCGCTGATCCTCATCTTCGGCGTCGTGCTGTTCCCGGCCGTCGTCATGTTCTACAACTCGACCCGCGACATCTCGCTCTCGGGGCTCGACAAGGGCTCGGTCGGCTTCGACAACTACGTCGAGGTCTTCCAGTTCCCGTACTTCTGGCCGATCTTCTTCCGCACGATCGTCTGGGTCGTCGTGGTCGTGGCGTTCACCGTCGTGATCTCGCTCGGCCTCGCCCAGATCCTCAACAAGGCCTTCCCTGGCCGACAGCTCGTGCGGCTCGTCGTGATCATCCCGTGGGCGGCCTCGGTCGTGATGACGACGATGGTCGTCTACTACGGCCTCGAACCGTACTTCGGCATCATCAACAAGTTCCTCGTCGACATCGGACTCGTCGACACCCCCGAGGGCTACGGCTGGACGAAGAACCCGACCACCGCGTTCATGTGGTCGATCATCGTCGCGATCTTCGTGTCGCTGCCGTTCACGACCTACACGATCCTCGCGGGACTCGCGACCGTGCCCGGCGACACGCTCGAGGCCGCGAAGATGGACGGCGCTGGCTCCGTGCGCACCTACTTCACGATCGTGCTGCCGCAGCTGCGCGGGGCGCTCAGCGTCGCGGTGCTCATCAACATCATCAACGTCTTCAACTCGCTGCCGATCCTGCGGGTGATGACCGGGTCGATCCCGGGCTACGACGCCGACACGATCATGACGATGATCTTCAAGTACATCCAGAACCAGCACAAGGTCGACGTCGCGTCCGCGCTCTCGGTCGTCGCGTTCGTCATCGTCATCGTGATCGTCGCGGTGTACGTGAAGGTCGTCAAGCCCATGAAGGAGGTCTGACCGTGACCGTCACCGAAACCCGCGCGATGCTCGCGAGTGACGCCGGCCACGGGGCATCCGGCCGCCAGACCCCGCCCCGCAAGCGTCGCTACACCGAAGACCAGGTGCCCCTCGGCCGTGTGCTGCTGCGCATGTTCGCCGGGCTCATCGTGCTCGCGGTCTTCATCGTGCCGTACCTCATCATGTTCTTCGGCTCGGTGAAGACGAAGTCGCAGATCCTGTCGGTCGACCCCACCTACTTCCCCACGGAGTGGCACTGGGAGAACTACCTCGACATGTGGTCGACGCCCGAGACGCCGCTGCCGCAGAACATGGTCTCGACGATCGTGATCTCGGTCTTCGCGACGCTGCTCGTGCTCGCGGTCGCGCTGCCCGCGGCGTACTACACGGCGCGGTTCAAGTTCCCGTTCCGCTTCGTGTTCCTCTTCCTCGTGATCGTCACGCAGATGCTGCAGCCGGCGGTGCTCACCTCGGGCCTGTTCCGGCAGTTCACCGCGCTCGGCATGATCGACACCTGGGCGGCGATGATCTTCATCAACGCGGCGTTCAACCTGTCGTTCGCCGTGTGGATCATGCACTCCTTCTTCGCGGGCATCCCGAAGGAGGTCGACGAGGCCGCCCAGATCGACGGCGCCGGCCGGCTCACGGTGCTCTTCAAGATCAACCTGCCGCTCGTCTGGCCGGGCATCGTGACCGCGATCGTGTTCACCTTCGTCGCCTGCTGGAACGAGTTCGCGGCCTCGCTCGTCATCCTCTCGACGGCGGGCAACCAGCCGATGTCGGTCGCGCTCACCAAGTTCGTCGGCCAGTACTCGACGAGCTGGCAGTACGTGTTCGGCGTGTCGATCGTGGCGATCATCCCCGTCGTCGTGCTGTTCATGCTCATCGAGAAGCGCCTCGTCGGCGGCCTCACGGCGGGCAGCGTCAAGTAGGCGCTCGTCGTAGTGCAGAGGGCGGATGCCTCGGGGTCGACCCGAGTCGTCCGCCCTCGTCGTTCGCGGCGATCGCCCGGGCACGGCCCCGGGGAGTCCCGGCCTTGACGGGGACCGCCGGCATCTCCTAGGTTCGAGCCAACTTAGTTTGTTTACTCAATGAAGTTGGCGAGGACGAGGAGGTCCAGGGTGAGCGGCACACGAACTCCCAGTACGCATCGAGCGGCTCGGCGAAGGGGCGCGGCGGCGATCGCGGCGCTCGGGCTGATGGCGGGACTGCTCGCGACGACCCCCGCGCCGGCGCAGGCGGCGACCAACGACGCCCCCGAGGTCATTCCCGCGCTGCAGACGTGGACCGGGGGCGAGGGCGCCTTCGTCCTCGGCGCCGAGAGCCGGATCGTCGCCGACGCCGACCTCGAGTCGGTCGCGCGCCAGTTCGCCGACGATCTCGAGGCCACGACCGGCTTCGCGGCCGAGGTCGCGGTCGGCGCCGATGCGCGCCCCGGTGACCTCACGCTGGATCTCGACCCGGGCCTCGAGCACGCCGACGGCGGCGAGCTGTTCCGCGCCGAGGGCTACCGGCTGACGATCGACGGCGACGGGGTGGAGATCGTCGCCCCGGCCTCGCAGGGCGCCTTCTACGGCACTCGGACCGTGCTGCAGGGGCTCGTGCAGTCGCCCCAGCGCAACTCGCTGCCCGCGGGCGAGACCGTCGACTGGCCGAACCACGGCGTGCGCGGATTCTCGCTCGACGTCGGGCGCCGCTTCTTCACGCCCGAGTTCGTGCGCGACTACATCACCATGATGAGCTGGTACAAGCTCAACGAGTTCCAGATCCACCTCAACGACAACGAGATCGCCCGTCCGGCGGGCGGCTGGAAGGACGCGTACGACGGCTTCCGGCTGAAGAGCGACGACCCCGCGTTCGCCGGGCTCGCGTCGGAGGACGGCGCCTACGACCGCGCCGACTGGCAGAGCTTCGAAGACACCGCGGCCGCGCACGCGGTCGTGATCATCCCCGAGATCGACGCACCGGCGCACTCGCGCTCGTTCATCCGATGGAAGCCCGAACTCGGCTTCAACGGCGGCGACTCCGACCACCTCGACCTCTCCAAGCCCGAGTCGACCGAGACGATCAAGGCCGTCTTCGACGAGTTCGTGCCCTGGTTCGAGGGCCCCGACGTGCACTTCGGCGCCGACGAGTACCCGCGCTCGGGCGCCGACCAGTACCGCGAGTTCTTCAACACCATGGCCGAGCACATCCGCTCGCTCGGCAAGCAGCCGCGGGCCTGGGGCAGCATGAGCGTCATGCACGGCTCGGCCGACGGATACGACCGCGACGTGATCATCAACGCCTGGAACAACGGCTGGTACGGCATGGCCAAGGCCGAGGCCGACGGGTACCGCTACATCAACACGAACGACGGCGACCTCTACGTCGTGCCGTTCGCGAACTACTACCACGGCAACGGTCTGAACAACGCGGGCCTCTACGCCACGTGGCTTCCCAACCGGCTCGGCTCGACGGCCGTCGTGCCCGAAGGGGCGCCCGAGGGTGCGATGTTCGCGGTCTGGAACGACCTCGTGCACGAGGAGTACACCGAACTCGACGTGCACGGCCTCGTGCGCGACTCCTTCCCCGTGATCGCGCAGAAGACCTGGGACTCGCAGACCCCGACACGGTCGTACGGCGAGTTCGTCGCCGTGCAGCGGCGGATCGGCTCGGGTCCGGGGCTCACGACGATCGACCGGACGGGAGTCGCGCGGTCCGGCGAGCTGAGTCTCGGGGCGGCCGTCACCGCGTCGTCGAGCGGCGAGGGCACGCCGGCCGAGTCGTTGACCGACGGTCTCGCCCTCACTCGGTGGGCGACGACCGAGGACACGGCGGACGTCCGGATCGAACTCGCCGAGGCGGCGCCGGTCGGCCGGTTCGAGGTCGACTGGGCCGGGATCGCGCCGGCGAGCTACGACGTCGCGGTCTCCGACGACGGCGTGTTCTGGCAGCAGGTCGCCGACGACGTGGACGGCACCGCCGCATCGGTCGAGCTGGGCTCGCTGTCGGCGCGGTACGTCGCCGTGCGGGACATCCGCGCCGACGGCGGCGACCTCGGCGCCTGGCGGATGTCGGTCTTCGCACCCGAGCCGCTCACGAGCGGCGCCACGGCGACCGCCTCAGGCGTCGAGGCCGCAGCATTCCCGCCGAGCCTCGCGATCGACGGGGACGACAAGACGCGCTGGTCGGCGAACTACGTCGCACAGCCGTGGATCGCCGTGGACCTCGGGTCGGAGCAGCAGTTCGGCGAGGTCGTGCTCGCCTGGGAGGGAGCCTCGGCGAAGGACTACGTCGTCGAGGTCTCCGACGACGGGGCGACCTGGACCACCGCCGCGACGATGACCGGGCAGGCCGCGGGGGCGCGCGTCGACACCGTGGCGTTCGAGCCGGTCGACGCACGCCATGTCCGCGTGACGGTCACGGCGAAGAACCTGAGCCCGTACCTCAGCCTCTTCGAGCTCACGGTGCCGTCGATCGCGGAGGCCGGGGCATGGATCTCGGCCGAACTCTCGCCGGAGGCCCCCGACGGCCCCGACGGCTGGTACACCTCCGCCCCGAGCGCGAGCTTCGCCGCCGGCGGCACCGAGGGCGCGCCCTCGGGCGTCGAGGTGCGGATCGGCGACGGCGAGTGGTCGGCCGCCGACGGCCCCGTCGAGATCGGCGCACAGGGGGAGCAGCGGGTCGAGTACCGGGCGACCGTCGGTGATCGGCGGGTCGCGGGATACGGCATCGTCAAGGTCGACACGGTCGCACCGTCGGTGGAGGTCGGTGCAGACCGCCGGCCCGCGGTGAGCAGCCCGAGGAGTCCGGTGCGGTTCACGATCGAGGCGCACGACGACGGCGCCGGCATCGCGAGCGTCGAGTTCCGCCTCGACGGCGGCTCCTGGACGGCGTGGGACGGTGAGGATGTGGTCGTCGATGCCCCGGGACGCCACACGCTCGAGGCGCGTGCCACCGACCTGGTCGGGCACGTCTCCCCGGTCGCGAGCTCGCCTGCGCCAGGTCGCGGCTGAGATCGCGTGCGGGCCGCCTCGGCCCGCACGCGCACGGCGGATGCCTCGGGGTCGGCCCCGAGGCATCCGCCGCTAGCCGGGCCAGTCGACCCCGCCGACCTCCCGGTAGGCGACGCCCAGCCCGTCGAGGTGGGCGCCGAGCGTCGTCAACCGTGAACGGAAGCCCTCCTCGTCGCGCGCGTCTGCGGGCGACCAGCCGACCTCGGCGATCGCGGCGATGCGTGGGAACACCATGAACTCGAAGTCGGCCGCGTTCGAGAGCGTCTCCGTCCAGACCGAGGCGGCGACGCCGAGGATGTCGGACTCGTCGAGCCCGTCGATCGTCGCCTCGGGCTGCCAGCCGTAGGCCTCCTCGAGCGTGATGGTGGCGGCCCAACGCGTGCCGAGCTCGGTGCCGAGCGGGCCCGCCGGACGGTCGGGGTACATCATGTCGAGGTAGGTCTTGTCGGCCGGCGCGAGCACGAGCCTGCCGCCCTGCTCGAGGAACGCATGCGCCTGGCCGGCCGACTCCGGATACGGGCGCGCGGGTTCGCCGCGCCGGTTCGCCGGCATCTCGTGGCCGGCGGTCAGGTCCCAGTAGTGCCCGATCGTGCCGGGCGGCAGTTCGGTCGAGGCCCCCATCTCGTGGTAGGCGATCACGGTCTTGCCCGTCGCCGCGGCGGCCGCCGTGATGCGACGCACGAGGTCGAGGTAGTCGTCGGGCTCGGTCGCGAGCGGCTCGTCGCCCCCGACATGGATCCACGGGCCGGGCGTCATCTCCGCCACCTCCGCGAGCACCTCGGTGAGGAAGCGATCGGTCGCCTCCGCGCGCGCCGGGGAGGCGCACAGCGACGAGAAGCCGACCTCGACGCCCTCGTACGGCTTCGGCGCGACACCGTCGCAGTTGAGCTCGGGGTACGCGCTGAGCGCCGCGTTCGTGTGCCCGGGCAGGTCGATCTCGGGCACCACGGTGATGAACCGGTCGGCGGCGTAGTCGACGATTCGGCGGTAGTCGTCCTTCGTGTAGAAGCCGCCGCCGTCGCCGCCGACCGAGGTCGACGCGCCGATGCCGGTGAGCTCCGGCCACGCGTCGATCTGGATGCGCCAGCCCTGGTCGTCGGTCAGGTGCAGGTGCAGCACGTTCATCTTCATGAGCGCCATGCGGTCGAGGTGCTGCTCGACGTAGTCGACGGGGAAGAAGTGGCGCGCAACGTCGACGAGCGAGGCCCGGTACGCGAACCGCGGCCGATCGACGATGGAGGCCGCGGGCACCTGCCAGCCGCCCTCGGGCTCGATCGGGTCGGCCTCCTCGATCTCGCCCGGCAGCATCTGCCGCAGCGACTGGGTGCCCCAGAACAGTCCGGCGGGTGCCGACGCGGCGATCCGCACGCCGTCGGCGCCGCTGTCGAGCGTGTAGCCCTCGTCGCCTTCGACCTCGGGGTCGATGACGAGCTCGATGTCGGATGCCTCGGCCGCGCCCTCTTCGACCGGCAGCTCGAACCCGGTCGCGGTGCGGAGCGGTGCGGCGAACGTCTCGGCGACGGCGGCGGCGCCGTCGCCGGAGACGACGAGCCGGGTGCGCTCGCCGAGGGTGAATGCGCCCCGGTCGGTGAGCTCGAACCGCGCGGGCGCCGGCACGATGCCGGAGAACTCGGCCTTCGCGTCCGATTCAGCCGAGCAGCCCGACAGCACGAGGAGCGATGCCGTCGCGACGGCCACGGCGGTGCGGACGGCGGCGTTCGGCATCTTTGCCCCTCCCAATCGAAAGACAGGAATCTTGACGAAATCGTCTCGTCGGACATCCTGCCACGGGACGACGGGCGTGCGGAAGAGCCGCCGGCTCCCGGTGCCGCATCCCGACGGCCTTGTCACGTCGCGAGCGGCGGCGGCAGGAGGCATCCATTGCTATGCTTGCGTCGTCGCGACTGGCGTTGAGATGGATTCCCATCGGGGAGCGACTGGCACGGACCGACCGCACGCCTGGGCCGGTACGCCTGCTTGCTGCGCGAGTCGCAGCGGCAGCACCCCCTAGGTCCGTATGTCATGAAGGAGCCAGTCTTGGCCGAATCCGTCTTCAACGCGCCCCTCTCCGAGGTCGACCCCGAGATCGCCGAAGTTCTCGAACTCGAACTCGGTCGCCAGCGCGACTACCTCGAGATGATCGCGAGCGAGAACTTCGTTCCCGTCTCGGTGCTGCAGTCGCAGGGCTCCGTGCTCACCAACAAGTACGCCGAGGGCTACCCCGGTCGTCGCTACTACGGCGGCTGCGAGTACGTCGACGTCGCCGAGTCGCTCGCCATCGAGCGCGCGAAGTCGCTCTTCGGCGCCGAGTACGCCAACGTGCAGCCGCACTCGGGCGCGACCGCGAACGCGGCCGTGCTGAGCGCGATCGCGACGCCGGGCGACACCATCCTCGGCCTCGAGCTCGCCCACGGCGGCCACCTCACCCACGGCATGAAGCTCAACTTCTCGGGCAAGCTCTACAACGCCGTCGCCTACGGCGTCGACCCCGAGACCTTCCTCGTCGACATGAACGTCGTCCGCGAGAAGGCCCTCGAGCACCGCCCGCAGGTCATCATCGCCGGCTGGTCGGCGTACCCACGCCAGCTCGACTTCGCCGCGTTCCGCGAGATCGCCGACGAGGTCGGCGCGAAGCTCTGGGTCGACATGGCGCACTTCGCGGGCCTCGTGGCCGCGGGCCTGCACCCGAACCCGGTGCCCTTCGCCGACGTCGTGTCGTCGACCGTGCACAAGACGATCGGCGGCCCCCGCTCGGGCTTCATCCTCTCGCGCGACATGGAGCTCGCGAAGAAGCTCAACTCGAACGTGTTCCCCGGCCAGCAGGGCGGCCCGCTCATGCACGTCATCGCCGCAAAGGCCACCGCGTTCAAGATCGCCGCCTCGGCCGAGTTCAAGGACCGCCAGGAGCGCACGCTGCGCGGCGCCGCGATCCTCGCCGACCGCCTGACCGCCGACGACTCGCGCGCGGCCGGCGTCGACGTGCTCACGGGCGGCACCGACGTGCACCTCGTGCTCGCCGACCTCCGCAACTCGAAGATCGACGGCCAGCAGGCCGAAGACCTGCTGCACGAGGCGCTCATCACCGTCAACCGCAACGCGGTGCCGTTCGACCCGCGCCCGCCGATGGTCACGTCGGGCCTGCGCATCGGCACCCCGGCGCTCGCGACTCGGGGCTTCGGCGACGCCGAGTTCACCGAGGTCGCCGACATCATCGCGCTGACGCTGCAGGGCGAGGCGGATGTCGCGGCGCTCCGCGCCCGGGTCGAGGCGCTCACCGCCGCCTTCCCGCTCTACCCCGGCCTGCAGCAGTAGGCCGCGCCGGTCGGGGCGGCGGACGTCGCCCCGGCCGGACCGACCCCGTCGCATCCGTTCACCCGCTCGCCCACCGAGGAGCACCATGACCGCCATCACGCTCGACGGGGTCGCCACGGCGTCCGCCGTGAAGCACGAGCTCGCCGCACGCATCGCCGAACTGAAGGCCCGCGGCGTCACGCCCGGCCTCGGCACGCTGCTCGTCGGCGACGACCCGGCGTCGCGCTCGTACGTCGCGGGCAAGCACCGCGACTGCGCCGAGGTGGGCATCGAGTCGATCCGCGTCGACCTGCCGGCCACGGCGACCGCGGCCGACGTGCGCGCGGCGATCAGCGACCTCAACGCCGCAGCCGAGGTGACCGGGTACATCGTGCAGCTGCCGCTGCCCGCCGGGCACGACGAGAACGCGATGCTCGAGCTCATCGATCCCGACAAGGACGCCGACGGGCTGCACCCCACGAACCTCGGCCGCCTCGTGCTCGGCATCGAGGGCGAGCTGCACTCGCCGTTGCCGTGCACGCCCGCGGGCATCGTGGAGATGCTGCAGCGCTACGACGTGCCGATCAGAGGACGCCACGTCACGGTCATCGGGCGCGGCCTCACCGTCGGCCGGCCCCTGGGCCTGCTGTTCACGCGCAAGGGCCTCGACGCCACCGTCACCCTCACGCACTCGCGCACGCAGGACCTCGCGGCCGAGGTGCGCCGCGCCGACATCGTCGTGGCCGCCGTCGGCGTGCCCCACCTCGTGAAGCCCGACTGGATCAAGCCCGGCGCTGCGGTGCTCGACGTCGGCATCACCCGCGTGCAGGACGAGGAGACCGGCAAGGGCCGGCTCACGGGCGACGTCGACCCCGCCGTCGCAGCGGTCGCGGGACACCTCTCGCCCAACCCGGGCGGCGTGGGCCCCATGACCCGCGCGATGCTGCTCGCGAACGTCGTGAAGGCGGCGGAGCAGGGCCTGCAGCGCTGATCCGCGCCGGGGCGGATGCCCCTGGCACGCGATCTGTGGGCGGCGATGCCCGACCGTTCACCGGTGCGCAACGCGCGCGCCACCCCGGCGCCACCTCGGATCCGTAGCCTGCCCGCATGGCCGAGTCGAAGACCGATCAGCGCGGCGTCGCCGTCGCGATCATTCCGGCGCGCGGCGGGTCGAAGGGCCTGCCGGGCAAGAACCTGATGCGCCTCGGCGGGGTCTCCCTCGTCGGTCGCGCCGTCGCGGCCGCGCATGCCGCACGCAGCGTCGGCGCGGTCGTGGTCACGACCGACGACGACGAGATCGCACGTGTGGCGCGCGCCGCCGGGGCGACCGTCGTCGACCGGCCGGCCGACCTCTCGGGCGACACGGCGTCGAGCGAATCGGCGCTGCTGCACGCACTCGACGAGCTCGAGGCCCGGGGCCCGCTGCCCGCGGTCACGCTCTTCGTGCAGGCGACATCGCCGTTCATCGACCCGTCGGATCTCGACGCCGCGGTCGCACGGGTCGTGAGCCACGAGGCCGACAGCGTGTTCGCGGCGGTCGAGAGCCACGCCTTCGTGTGGCGCGCCGCCGGCGACGGCTCGGTGTTCGGCGCCAACCACGACGCCGCGGTGCGCCACCGCAGGCAGGAGCGCGAACCGGAGTTCCGCGAGACCGGCGCGTTCACCGCGATGCGGACGGCGGGCTTCCGCGCGGCACGGCACCGCTTCTTCGGCCGGATCGCGCCGCAGGTCGTGCCCCAGCTGCACGGCGTCGACATCGACACCGCCGCCGACCTCGTGGTCGCGCGGGCGCTCGTCGAGCTCATCGACCGGCCGGCACGCGTCGTCGACGTCGACGCCGTCGTCACCGACTTCGACGGGGTGCACACCGACGACACCGCCTGGATCGACACGGAGGGACGCGAGCTCGTCCGCGTCAGCCGCAGCGACGGGCAGGGCGTCGCCCGCCTCCGCGCGGCGGGCGTTCCGGTGCTCGTGCTCTCGGCCGAGACGAACCGCGTGGTGACCGCGCGAGCGGCCAAGCTGCGGGTCGACGTGCTCCAGGGCATGCACGACAAGGCCCCCGCGCTCGCCGAATGGGCCGAGGCCCGAGGCATCCCGCTCGCACGCATCGCCTACCTCGGCAACGACGTCGGCGACCTGCCGGCGATGGCGCTCGTCGGGTGGCCGCTCGCCGTCGCCGATGCGGTGCCCGCGGTGCGCGACGCCGCCCGCCTCGTGCTCGAGGCCGGGGGCGGCGACGGCGCGGTGCGCGAGCTCGCCGAGCTCGTGCTCGCGGCCCGCGACGGTGCGACCGGCGCAGCACCCCACGAACGAGCCGCCACTGCGGCCGAACCCTCCGCACACCGAACAGCACCGCAGGGAGCCCTCGCATGAACACCGTCCGCATCGGCCGTTCGTCGGTCGGCCCGGGTCAGCCCGTGTACGTCATCGGCGAGATCGGCCTGAACCACAACGGCGACGTCGAGATCGCGAAGCGCCTGATCGACGTCGCCGCCGAGGCGGGTGCGCAGGCGGTCAAGTTCCAGAAGCGCACGCCCGAGATCGCAACGCCCGAGCACATGCGGGATGTCTCGCGTGAGACCCCGTGGGGCACGATGAGCTACCTCGACTACCGGTACCGGGTCGAGTTCGGCGAGTCGGAGTACCTCGAGATCGCGTCGTACGCGATGCGCTCGGGGCTCGACTGGTTCGCCTCGCCGTGGGACGTGCCGTCGGTCGCGTTCCTCGAGCGCCTCGACGTCGTCGCGCACAAGGTCGCCTCGGCCTCGATCACCGACCTCGCCCTGCTCGAGGCGATCGCCGCGACCGGCAAGCCCGTCATCTGCTCGACCGGCATGTCCACCCTCGACGAGATCGATCGGGCGGTCGAGGTGCTCGGCACCGAGCGCCTGGTGCTCATGCACGCGACCTCGAGCTACCCGATGCCGCCCGAGGAGGCGAACCTCCTCGTGATCGACGCGCTGCGACGCCGCTACCCGGGTGTCCCGGTCGGGTACTCGGGGCATGAGCGCGGCCTCCAGATCTCGCTCGCCGCGGTCGCACTCGGCGCCGTCGCCGTCGAACGGCACATCACGCTCGACCGGGCGATGTGGGGGTCGGACCAGGCCGCATCGCTCGAGCCGACCGGCTTCGATCACCTGGTGCGCGACATCAGGGTGATCGGCGACGCGATGGGCGACGGTGCGAAGCGCGTGTTCCCGGGCGAGGAGGCGCCGCGCGCGAAGCTGCGACGGGTGCCGGCGCTGTGAACGCGGGTTCGGCGGGCGGACCAGCGCGTCGCGCCGTCACGGAGGCCTCTGGCGCGCCCGAGGCACGTCGTCGCCTCGTGGTCGTCGCCGACTCCGACTCGTACGTCAAGTGGGGAGCGGCGTTCGCGACACGCCTGCCGGCCGGCTGGGATGCCGAGCTCATCGTGGTGACGACGCCCGTGATGCCGAGCGACCGGCAGCTCGGCGCCGCGCTCGCCGGCTCGTCGTTCCATGCGAAGGGCGTGCGCCGGCTCGACCTGGCGTCGCTCGAGCGACGCCTCGCCGCCCGCCGGCCGGATGCCGTGCTGCTCGCACTGCGCGGTCCCTTCGTGCGGGTCGTCGCGCCGATCGTCGCGGCGCTGCCCGGGAGGCCGGTCCTGCTGAGCGGCTTCCCGGGGCTCACGATCCCGGCGGTCCCGAAGGCGGTGGTCTACCGCGAACAGGTCGATCTCGTCGTGCTCCACAGTCGCCGCGAGGTGCGCGAGTTCGAGCAGCTGGCCGCGGGGCTCGGCGTGCGGGTCGGGTTCGGGCTCGCGACGCTGCCGTTCCTCACGGCGCGCCGACGCGGCGCATCGCCGGGTGACGGGGATGCCGCGCCGGTGACGCCGCACGTGGCGTCTGCGCCGGTGGCGGCCTTCGCGTCGACGTCGGCATCGACGCCGCCCGACGGCGACCTCGTGTTCGCCGCCCAGGCGAAGGTGCCGGCCGAGCGCGACGACCGGGTGCGCATGCTCGGCCTGCTCGCGGATGCCGCGCGGCGGCGGCCGACCCGACGGGTCGTCGTCAAGGTCAGGGCTCGGCGCGGCGAGGCGCAGACCCACGCGGAGGCGCACGACTACGCCGACCTCCTCGCCGATCCCGAGGTACGCGCCCGCCTCGGCGGCGTCCCGCCGAACCTGGTCGTCGAGGACGGGCCCATGGCGAAGCACCTCGGACGCGCGTCGATGCTCGTCACGGTGAGTTCGACGGCCGTGCTCGAAGCGGTGGCCGCCGGGGTGCCCGCGATCGTCGTCGACGAGTTCGGCGTCGGCCCGAAGCTGATCAACACGGTGTTCGCTGGCAGCGGGCTGTTCGGCGACGGCGCGGCGGTCGCGGAGTGGGTGGCGAAGCCGCCGGCCGAAGGTTGGCTCGTCGACAACTACTTCCACGGCGAGGCCTTCGACGACTGGTCCGATCGGCTCGAGGAACTGCTCGACCGGCGTGCGGCCGGACTGCTGCCGGCGCCGACTCGACGGCACGACCTCGTCGGCGGTGCGGTGCGTCGGGCGTTCGAGCGGAAGCGGATGCTCGGGCCGTACGATCGGTCGGTCGCCGGGGCGCTGTCGATGGTCGTCGCGGTGCCGACGCGGTGGGCGGTGCGCCGGGTGCGCGCGGTGCGGCGTGCGTTGCCGGGCGGTTCGCGGGCGGGGTCGTCCTCCGCGATCGCGCACGCCGTGCTCGCCGGCTCCATGCCGGCCGACGGGGTGCTCACGGACCCCGTGCGGAGCGAGCGATCGGTCACGACGCGGCCGGGCACCGAGTCGATCCACCGTGAGCAGGGAATGCTCGAATCGATGCCGTCGGGCGAAGCGCGCGCCGACGCGGCGCTGTCCGACGCGGCGTAGTCCGACGGTGGCGGCGCCGCCGATCGCAGTGCCGGGTCAGGCGCCGGCGCTGTGCTCGCCGACGTGCTGCAGGTACGAGGCGGCGTTGCGGCGGATGCCCTCGCGTTCGGCGTCGCTGAGTTCGCGGCGCACCTTCGCGGGCACCCCGGCGACGAGCGAGCCGGGCGGCACGATCGTGCCCTCGAGCACGACCGCACCGGCCGCGACGAGCGAGCCGGCGCCGATGACCGCGCCGTTGAGCACGGTGGCGTTCATGCCGACGAGGCTGTCGTCTTCGACGGTGCACCCGTGCAGCACGGCGCCGTGGCCGACCGAGACCCGACGGCCGACGGTGAGCGGGTAGCCGGCGTCGACGTGGCAGACGACCGTGTCCTGCAGGTTCGACGCCTCGCCGAGCACGATCGGCTCGGCCTCGGCGCGCAGCACCGCGTTGTACCAGACGCTCGAATCCGCCTCGAGGCGAACGTCGCCGACGATCACGGCGCCGGCCGCGACGAACGCGCTGTCGGCGACGGCGGGGGCGGCGATGCCGGCCAGTGGGATGAGGCGTGCGCTGGGATCGACGGACATGGCGACAGCCTATCGGCGGCGGCTGCGGCGCCTTCGGATCGCCTGGGTCACGAGGCGCCAGGCGACGCCGACGACGAAGACGGCGACGCCCGCCGCGATCGCGCCAGGCGGCAGCGTGACGACGAGCACGATGCAGCCGATCGCGCCGAGCACCGACAGCGCGCGGGGGACGCGGCGTTCGTTCGCGGGCTGGGTGATCGCGGCGAGGTTGGCGACGAGGTAGTAGCCGAGCACGCCGAACGACGAGAAGCCGATCGCCTGGCGCAGGTCGACGGTGAGCACGAGGGCGACGACCGCCACCGCGACGACGATCTCGGCGACGTGCGGCACCCGGTACCGCGAATGCACCGAGGCGAGCGGTCGCGGAAGCTCGTCGTCGCGGGCCATGGCGAGCGCGGTGCGGCCGAGGCCGGCGATGAGCGCGAGGAGGGCGCCGAGTGCGGCGGCGGCCGCGCCGACGCGCACGATCGGGGCGGCCCAGGTCCAGCCGACGTCGTCGACGAGGTCGACGAGCGGTGCGGTCGACGTCGCGAGCGCATCGGCGCCGAGGGTGGCGAGCAGGACGGAGCCGATGAGGGCGTAGAGCGCGACCGCGATGCCGAGGGCGACCGGGATGGCGCGCGGGATCGTCCGGGCGGGGTCGCGCACCTCCTCGCCGAGGGTCGCGATGCGCGCGTAGCCGGCGAAGGCGAAGAAGAGGAGGCCCGCCGACTGCAGGATGCCGGGCCAGCCGGCATCGAGCAGCCCGTCGAGGGGGATGCCGCGCTGGAGGAGCGGACCGGCGCCGGCCGCGATGACGAGCAGCAGCACCGAGATCACGGCCGCGACGATGATGCTCGCGGCCCGGGCCGTGCGGGTGATGCCGCGGAGGTTGACGGCGGCGAGCACGATGACGGCCGCGGCGGCGACGGGTCGCTGCCATGCCGTCGGGACGAGGTACGCGGCGAACGTCATGGCCATCGCGGCGCAGCTCGCGGTCTTGCCGACGACGAACCCCCAACCGGCGAGGAATCCGGGCCATGCTCCGAGCCGCTCGCGCCCGTAGCGGTAGGCGCCGCCCGACTCGGGGTAGCGCGCAGCGAGCTGCGCGGTGGAGCTCGCATTCGCGAAGGCGACGATCGCGGCGATCGCGAGGCCGACGAGCAGCCCCTCGCCGGCGGCGGCAGCGGCGGGGGCGTACGCGGCGAAGACGCCGGCGCCGATCATGGCGGCGAGGCCGATCACGACGGCGTCGCGGAGCCCGAGTCGGCGGGCGAGCGAAGGCTGTGGCACGCGCGCACTCTACGCCATCGGGGTGTCGCACCCGTGTCTCGGCTCAGCGCGGCACCAGCCGCGACGCGCCATAGGATCGGGAGATGAGCTCACCCGCTTCCGCCCCGTCGCATGCTGCCGTCGACCGCGTCGCCGCGGCCCTCGCCGCGCAGGGACTCGAGCCCGAGATCGTGTGGTTCGACGACGCCGTGACGACCGCCCAGCTCGCGGCCGACGCGCTCGGCGTCGAGGTCGGCCAGATCGCCAACTCGCTCGTGTTCACGCTCGATGACGAACCGATCCTCGTGCTCACGTCGGGCGCCCATCGCGTCGACACCGAGTGGCTGGGATCGGAGCTCGGCGGCGTCATCCGGCGAGCGTCGAAGGAGACCGTGAAGGCGGCGACCGGCCAGGTGATCGGCGGCGTCGCGCCGCTCGGCCACCCCGCTCCGGTGCGCACGATCGTCGACACCGACCTCGCCGCCCACCCCGTCGTGTGGGCCGCCGCCGGGCACGCCAAGACCGTGTTCCCCACCACCTTCGACGACCTCGTCCGCATCACCGGCGGCACGCCCCGCGCCGTCGAGCCCGCCCGAGAATCGGCCGCCGAGTCAGCCTGACCGGAATCGCGCGGCATCCGCGCGCCACGGCGGAACTTCCCTGCGGCCCACAGGCCTGCGTTTGCGCTGCATCCCGCTCGCGGCCGGCTTCCACGCCGATGTCGATCCCGCTCCCGCGACTACGACACTGAGTCGCAGGGCGATTCAGTGTCGTAGTCGCGCCGAGGGAATCACGACGGCGTGATGGATGTGGGTGGCGAGCAGGACACTGCCTCCTGAGAGCACCTGCAGTGGCGCAGGTTGCGCCCGGGGCGGAGGACCGATGGAGAAGAGCGGAGGACCGCTGGAGGGGAGACGGAGCGACGGGGAACCCGTCGCTGCGCAGACCCCTCGATTCGATGTGGTCGGCGTGGTCCTCAGGGTTCGTCGACAGCTCGACCTGAGCCAACGAGACCTCGCACGACGGTTGGGCGTCAGCCACGCGGCGATCGCACGTGTCGAGGCGAATCGGAACGGCATCGACGTGGCCGACCTCGAGCGGCTCGTCGGCCTCGCGGGGATGCGTCTCGCGGTGCTGGACGAGTCGGGCGCCGAGATGGCCCCGATTCCGCCCGACTGGGTGCGCGACAACGCCGGACGGCGTCTGCCCGTTCATCTCGACGTGCGCCCGCCCGACGACCGCCCACGCTCGAGGCTCACCGATATCCACTACGACCGTGCCGAGCCGAACGCCTGGTACCACCATCGAGCGCACCGTGATGAGCGGCGCGCCCGCGGTCTCCATGCGGTGAACGACGATGGGCCGACCACGAGCGCCCTCAGGTTCGAGGCGCAGCGACGCCTTCGAGACCGACTCGAGCGTGCCGCATCCCTCGCGAGACGCGATCCGATACTGCTCGACGATTGTCGTTGTCGTGTCGACTGCTGGGAGGCCGGCGACTGTGCGGCCGACTGCGATTGCGAGTGCGGCACCTGATCCGGAGGCGACGCGACTCCGGTCGGCGCCGATCAGGCGTCCCGGCGGGCGCCCTCCGATGCGCGAACCGTGAAGACGATGGGTGCGCGGTAGCCGTGGTCGGCGAAGGCCGCGGTCACCGCGCGGGTCACGTCGGGAACGAGGGCCTCGGGGACGAGCGCGATCGCCGAACCGCCGAAGCCTCCGCCCGTCATGCGGGCGCCGATCGCGCCCGACGACTGCGCGGTCGCCACGGCGAGGTCGAGTTCCGGCACCGAGATCTCGAAGTCGTCGCGCATCGACACGTGCGAGGCATCCAGCAGGGAGCCGATCGCCCCCGCCCCGTGCTCCCGCAGCGTGCGCACGGTGTCGAGCACCCGCTGGTTCTCGGTCACGACGTGGCGCACCCGACGGAACGTCTCGTCGTCGAGCACCTCGGCCGCGCGGGAAAGGCCGTCGACCCGCAGGTCGCGCAACGACTCCACGCCGAGGCTCCGGGCACCCGCCTCGCACGACGCCCGACGCGCGGCGTAGCCGCCCGAGGCGTGGGCGTGCGCCACGCGGGTGTCGACCACGAGGAGCGAGAGGTCCTCGGCCTCCAGGCCGAGCGGGATCACGTCGGCGTCGAGGCTGCGGCAGTCGAGGAACACCGCCGAGTCGGCTGCGCCCAGCAGCGAGGCCGTCTGGTCCATGATGCCCGTCGGGGCGCCGACCACGCGGTTCTCGGCGAGGCGGCCGACCTTCGCGAGCGTGGGGCGGTCGAGACCGAGCCCCCAGTGCTCGTCGAGCGCGAGCGCGACCGCGCACTCGATCGCCGCCGAGCTCGACAGGCCCGCACCGATCGGCACGTCCGAGGTGATGTAGAGGTCGACCCCGCGGGCGTGGTCGAGATCGGCGCCGAACTCCCGCAGCGCCCACGCGACGCCGAGCGGGTAGGCGGCCCACCCCGACACGGCGTCGGGAGTGAGGTCGTCGAGGCCGATCTCGACCGCCTCGGGCTCGTGGCTCGTCGCCACGCGCAGCACCCGGTCGTCGCGGTCGCCGAGCGCGACCGTCGTGCGACGGTCGATCGCGAAGGGGAACACGAAGCCGTCGTTGTAGTCGGTGTGCTCGCCGATCAGGTTCACGCGGCCGGGCGCCGACCACACCCCGGCCGGCCGTCGGCCGAACCACTCGGCGAATCCGTGGGCGGCGTCGGCGACGGTCATTCTGCGACTCCTTCGATCGCGGCGCGCAGCGCCTCGGCCTGTGCTTCGGGCGGGACATCCCCGACCCATGCTCCCATCGCGGCCTCGGAGCCGGCGAGGTACTTCAGCTTGTCGGCGCCGCGGCGCGGGCTCGTGAGCTGCAGCATGAGCCGCACCTCGTCGCGACGCTCGTGCACCGGCGCCTGGTGCCAGGCCGCGATGTACGGCGTCGGCGTCTCGTAGAGCCGGTCGACGCCGCGCAGGAGCCGCCGGTAGAGCACCGCGAGCTCGTCCCGCTCGTCGAGGTTCGTCGCCGCGAGGTCGGGCACGTGACGGTGGGGGAGCAGGTGCACCTCGATCGGCCAGCGGGCCGCGAACGGCACGAACGCGCTCCAGTGCTCGCCCTCGAGCACGATGCGCGGGCCGCCGCGTTCCCGCTCGAGCAGGTCGGCGAAGAGTCCGGGGCCGTAGCCGTCGATCGAGGCGAGCAGTCGTTCGGTGCGCGGCGTCACATAGGGGTAGGCGTAGATCTGACCGTGCGGATGCCCGAGCGTCACGCCGATCTCGCGGCCGCGATTCTCGAACGGGAAGACCTGCTGCACCCCGGGCAGCCCCGAGAGCTCGGCCGTGCGGTGCGCCCACGCCTCGATCACGGTTCGGGCGCGAGAGACCGGCTGCGTGCCGAACGAGCCCTCGTGCTCGGGGCTGAAGCAGACCACCTCGCACCTGCCGACCGAGGGCAGGCGGCGCTCGAGGCCGACGCGGCGGAGCCCGGCGAGCCCGCCTTCGGCGCCCTGAGCCGGCCGAATGGCGGGCCCGAACGACGGCGACCGGTTCTCGAACACCGCGACGTCGTACCGGCTCGGGATCTCGGACGGGTTGCCCGGCGACTGCGGCGCGAGCGGGTCGAGCTCGGCGGGCGGGAGCACGACCCGGTTCTGGCGGGCCGCGGCGATCGAGATCCACTCGCCGGTGAGCACGTCCTGCCGCATCTCGGCCGTCGCCGGGCGAGGGCCGAGCTCGCGCTCGTCGATCGACCGCTCGTCGGGCAGCGTCGTGTCGACGTCGTCGAAGTAGATCAGCTCGCGACCGTCGGCGAGTGTCGTGCGTCGTACGGCGATGCGGGGGTCGACGGCGTGCTGGTCGACGATGCGCGGGGCGCCGGTGGGCGTCGAGGACGCCTCGGCGGGGTCACGGGTCTCGGTCACGCCGCACACCCTACGCGACTTTCGTTTCGCAAACAAACCACTTTCGTATTGCAAAGTCAGGTGGGAAGCCGCATGATTCCCCTATGAGCGACCAACCACGGCTCGACGCCCAGGTCGACGCGCCCCGCCGCCGTGAGCTCGCGCGAGCCCTCGTCGCCGAGCGCGGGTTCGTGCGCGTCGCCGAGCTGAGCCGCGCCTTCGGCGTGACGACCGTCACCGCCCGTGCCGACCTCGACGCGCTCGAACGCCAGGGCATGATCCGCCGGGTGCACGGCGGCGCCGTGCCCGCCGGCGCTCCCGGCGTCGACCGGCCCGAACGCGAGCCGAGCTTCGAGGAGGCGCTCGAGGCGTCCGTCGAACCGAAGCGCCGCATCGGAGCGCACGTGGCCGGTCTCGTGCGCAGCGGGCAGAGCCTCATCCTCGACGTCGGCACCACGACCCTGCAGGTCGCGCGCGCGCTGAAGCAGCGCAGCGACCTCGACGACGTCGTCGTGTTCACTAACGGCCTCTCGATCGCCCTCGAGCTCGAGTCCGAGATCCCGAGGTTCCAGGTCGTCGTCACGGGAGGCACGCTGCGTCCTCGCCAGCACTCGCTCGTCGACCCGCTCGCCGGCTCGATGCTGCGCGACGTGCACGTCGACCTCGCCGTCATCGGCTGCAACGGGGTCGATCCGGTGCACGGCGTCACCAATGCGAACCTGCCCGAGGCGCAGGTGAAGGCGCTCATGCTGCAGCGGGCGGCGCGAGCCGTCGTCGTCGCCGACGGGTCGAAGGTCGGCGAGGTGCACCTCGGTCGCGTCGGCCCCGTCGACGCGTTCGACGAGCTCGTCACGGATGCCTCGGCGCCGCACCCGGTCGTCGCCGAACTGGAGGAGGCCGGACTCGCGGTCGTCACCGCGCACGCACCCGATGCAGACCATAGAGTTGGTCCATGACCCTTCCCACGGGCGAGCAGTTCGAGCTCGAGACGACGACGTCGAGCGGTGAGATCCGGGCCACCGTCACGGCCGTCGCCGCCGGGCTCCGCAGCCTCAGCATCAACGGCATCGACCTCGTTCCCGCCTACGGCGAAGACCAGTCGCCGCCGATGGGCGCCGGCATCGTGCTCGCGCCGTGGCCGAACCGCATCCGCGACGGCCGGTGGAGCCACGACGGCGTCGACCACCAGCTCGCGATCACGGAGCCGGCCCGCGGCAACGCGATCCACGGGCTGCTGCGCTACACCGAGTACAGCGCCGTCGACCGAGAGCGCGACTCGGTGACGCTCGCCGCGCGCATCTACCCGCAGCTCGGCTACCCGTTCCTGCTCGGCACCGCCGTGCACTACGAGCTCGTCGCCGACGGCCTGCGCGTCACGCACTTCGTCGAGAACCTCGGCGCCGACACGGCCCCCGTCGCGCTCGGCACCCATCCGTACCTCAAGATCGGCGGCGTCCGCACCGAAGACCTGGTCCTGCGTCTCGACGCCGCGAGCCACATCGAGGTCGACGAGCGCCTGCTGCCGACCGGCGAGGTCCCGGTCGACGGCACCGAGTGGGACTTCCGCGAAGGACGCCGGGTCGGCGACGTGCAGCTCGACGACGCGTTCGGCGAGCTCGCGAGCGACGACGGCCAGGTGCTGCACACGCTCACCGCACCCGACGGGCGCAGCGTGTCGGTGTGGGCCGACGACGAGTTCGGCTACGTGCAGGTCTACACCTCGCGGGAGTACCCGGGCGAGGGCGGCGACGTCGCGATCGCGATCGAGCCGATGACCGCGCCGGCCGAGGCGTTCAACTCCGGCCGCGGCCTGCGGTGGCTCGGCCCGGGCGAGGAATGGCAGATCAGCTGGGGCATCCGCTTCGAGGGCTTCTCAGCCGACTGACCTCACGCGGCGCACGCCCCCGAATCGACCGGGTCGTCGAGGGCGGATGCCTCCGCCGCGAGCGGCGCGAGCGTCGACACGGGAACCGCGAACCCCACCGTCGCGACGGTCTCGGACCGGGCGAACACGACGCCGGCGACCTCGCCGTCGACGTCGAGCACCGGCCCGCCCGAGTTGCCGGGATCGACGTCGGCCGACAGCGTCATGACGTCGCGCGTCGACGTCGCGCCGTCGGTCGAGATCGTGAGCGGTCCGCTCGCCGCGACGCGCGCCGGTCTGAGTTCCAGCGGCCCGCCGAACGGGTACCCCGCGACGGCGACCTCGTCGCCGACGGCGGGTTCGTCGATGGGCAGCGCCGGGGCGTCGAGCCCGTCGACCGCGATGACCGCGAGGTCGTGCTCGGGGTCGAACGCGACGACCCGGCCGGCGACGGCGGGGAGCCCCGGCGCTTCGACGATCGGTTCGTCGACGCCCGCGACGACGTGCGCGTTCGTCACGATGCGGTCGTCGGCGACGACGAACCCCGACCCCGACACGTTGCTGCCGCACCGGAACGCCGTGCCCGTGATGCGCACGACCGACCGCGACGCCTCGGCGATCGCGGGCGAGTCGACGCCGCCCTGCGGCGGCGGCTCGGTCGGCAGCGGCGTGTCGAGCACGTCGACGAGCCACGGCAGCCCCTCTCCGAGCGCCGCGGCACGGAGCTCGGCCATGGCCGACCTCGCCGGCGGCGGCGTCACCTGGTCGAGCGCCCGGACGACGGTCGATCCGGCCACGGCGGGCGAGAGCACCGGAACGCCCATCGCCGCGACGCCCGATGCGACGAGGGCGACGACGAACGCGGTCACGATGAGGTTGCCGACCAGACCCAGCGCCCGGTCGAGCACGCCGAGCTTCACCCGGTGCGCGCCGCGGCGGAGCGCACGGCCCACGATCGCGCCGAGCCAGGCGCCGAGCGACAGCAGCACGAGCGCCACGGCGATCGCGACCGGCGCGCGCAGCTCGGGCAGGGGCACGAGCCCGGCGAGCCAGGGCATCGCGAACCAGGCGGCGATGCCGCCCGCGATGAGCCCGATGAGGCCCGCGGCGGTGCGCAGCAGCCCCGCACGCCAGCCGTTCACGGCGGCTCCGATGAAGACGAGCACGAGCAGGATGTCGAGCACGAGGCTCCAGCTCACGGATCCTCCTCCCGTCGGGGCATGCTGGCGGTCGTTTGGAGTCCAGCCTGCGGCATCCGACTCGGAGCAACCTGAGGGTCGTCGGAACCCCACAACCGGCGCGGCGGGTGCCCGAGCCGTTCGGTAGCCTCTGATGGGCCCGTGCCGACGGCCGGGCACACCACGACCCCACACGACGAGGAGTGACGGATGCGCGTCGGCATGTTCCTGAACTACGCGGGCGGCTTCCGCGAAGCGGCCGACGAGGTCGCCGAGCTCGAGGCATCCGGCGTCGATCTCATCGCGGTGCCCGAGGCGTACTCGTTCGACGCGGTCAGCCAGCTCGGCTTCCTCGCCGCCCGCACCGAGCGGCTCACGCTCATGAGCGGCATCCTTCAGCTGTACACCCGCACGCCCACGCTCACCGCGATGACGGCCGCAGGGCTCGACTACGTGTCGGGCGGCCGGTTCGAGCTCGGCATCGGCGCCTCGGGACCGCAGGTCATCGAGGGCTTCCACGGCGTCAAGTACGACGCCCCGCTCGGGCGCACCCGCGAGATCATCGACGTCTGCCGCATGACGTGGCGGCGCGAGCCCGTCGTGCACGAGGGACGCAACTACACGATCCCGCTGCCCGCGGGCGAGGGGACCGGGCTCGGCAAGCCGCTGAAGCTCATCAACCACCCGGTGCGCGAGCGCATCCCGATCACCGTCGCCTCCCTCGGGCAGAAGTCGGTCGAGCAGACCGCCGAGATCGCCGACGGTTGGCTGCCGATGTTCTACCACCCCGAGCGCGCGGGCGACGTGTGGGGTGCCGCGCTCGCCGCGGGCACCGCGAAGCGCGATGCCGCGCTCGGCCAGCTCGACGTGTTCGCGAGCCCCGCGCTCGCCATCACGGAGGACCCCGAGCTCGAGGCCATGGCGCTCGCCGCGGCGAAGCCGCAGCTCGCCCTCTACGTCGGCGGCATGGGCGCCCGCGGCAAGAACTTCTACAACGACCTCGTCGCGAGCTACGGGTTCGAGGCGGAGGCCGCGCACATCCAGGACCTCTACCTCGACGGGCGCAAGCAGGAGGCGGTCCAGGCGGTGCCCGACGAACTCGTGCGGGCGATCTCGCTCATCGGCCCGGCCTCGGTCGTCGCCGAGCGCGTCGCGGCATTCGCCGCGAGCGGGGTCACGACCCTCGCCGTGACCCCGCTCGCGCGCACCTCCACCGAGCGCGTGGCGCTCATGGCCGGGTTCAGGCGACTGGTCGGCTGAGCTCGCGGCGCCACGCCGCGTAGGCCCAGACGGCGAGGGCGAGCATCGGCCCCCAGAACCAGAACGGCAGCAGCAGGTCGAACACGACGGCCTCGCCGAGCGTCGGGCTTCCCGCCGCCACGATGAGCATCGGCACGGCCGAGATCGTGACGACGGTCGCCGCGGCGAGCCCGGGCACGACGGCGAGGCGCGCCGGAACCGTCCGGCCGCCGACCCGCGGCATCCACGCCGGGAAGACGAGCCCCCACGGCAGGATCAGGCCGAGGGTGAGCACCACCGCGGCGACGGCGCCCGCCCCGAGCATGAGCCCGGTCGTGAGCATCGCCGGCGAGAGCTCGTCGGCGGCGGGCGCGAAGAGCGGCCACGGCGTGAGCCAGCTCGCGCGGACCACGGCGTAGGGCAGCGGCCCGAGCGCGGCGAGCACCGTGAGCACTCGGCGGTGTCGCACGAGCCATCCCTCGAAGCGGCGCACCTCGCGCGTCGTGCGTCCGACCGAGACCGCGATCGCGACCCACGCCAGCACCGCGACGACCGAGATCGCCGAGACGGCGATGAGGCCAGCGTTCGCGACGAGCGCGGCGCCGAACTTGCCGAGGAACGTCGTGACGCCCTGCCAGGTGAGGCCGGCCCACGACACCGCGACGACGACGAGCGCGACGAGCAGCACGAGCAGGGGCACGCCGAGGCGCGGGGCGCGGACGACGAGGACGCACGTCGTCACGACGCCGGCGACGACCGAGCAGAAGCCGAAGACGTAGCCGGCGAAGGTGATCGTCCCGGCGTCTCCCAGCACGAGGGTCGCAGCGAGGGCGAGCAGTGCGGCAGCGACCGCGGCGACGAACGGGGCGCGCGGCTCGCGTGCGCCCCGGGCGAGCAGGGCGACGGCCACGACGATGCCGACGAGCCCGGTCGCGATCACGACGGCGGCGAACTGGGTCGGGTCGAGCACGGCGCTCGCGAGACTGCGCGACGACGCCGTGACGAACGGATCGGAATCGGGGACGAGCCACCATGCGGTGCCGAGCGCGGCGATCGCAGCCGATGCGAGCAACGCCGTCGCGGCGAGCCATCGCCTCGGGCGCGTTCGTGGGGGCACCGCGGTGGCGCCGGTGGATTCGCGGACGGAGGTCATCGTGTGCTCCTGTGCATCGTCGGAGGGGGCGCCGCCGGGGCGCCCGCCGGGCGGATCCGCCGCCCCGGCTCCGCCAGCCTCGCGGCGGTCGCGGGCGGTTCGCCTCACCCGGTCGGGTGAGATGCGCCAGCAGCACGGCCGGTAGCGTGGGGCCGGTGATGGATGCCTCGGGGGAGTCGCGCGCACCGGGATACGCCGATCGGGTGACGGCGGCCGTGGCGGCCGGCGCGCTGCTGCCGTTCACGGTCGTCGAAGTGCTCGACGAGGCGGGCGGTCGCCACGCGGTCTGGGCGGCGGCCGTGCTCGGATGCTACGTGCTGCTGCATCTCCTCGTCGTCGTGCGGCGCCGGCTGCCGCGCACGGCGATCGCCGCGGCATCCGCACTCATGCTCGTGCTCGCCGCGCTGAGCGTGCCGGGCATGCCCGGGCTCGCGGTGCTGCAGGCGAGTTCGCTCGTCTACCTCGTCTTCGTCTTCGCCGCGGCCGCCGGCGACGACCTCGTCGCCGGCTGGGCGGCGCTCGGCTGCGGCCTCGCCGGCGCGGGCATCATGACCGGGCTCGTGATCGTCTCCGAGCGACCGAACGATGCGGCGATCGTCGCGAGCCCGGGCGCCGCGTTCGCGCTCGCCGGATCGCTCGCGGGCGGCATCGGCGTCGCGTGGGCGCTCGGCCGGTACCGGCGCGAGACCCTGCGCAAGCGGGCGGCCGAGCGCGTCGCCGTCGCGCGGGCCGCCGAGCTGCGGATCGAGACGGAGCTCCGGGCCGTCGCCGACGAGCGGCGTCGCATCGGCCGCGAGCTGCACGATGTCATCGCCCACTCGCTCGCGGTGATGGTCGCCCAGGCCGAGGCGACGAGGGTGCTCGTCGGGCGCGACGACGACCGGGCGAGGGTCGCCGTCGGGCACGTCGTCTCGACCGGCCGCGCGGCGATGCGGGACATGCGCGGGCTGCTCGGGGCGCTCGTCGAGCCCGGCGTTCGCGCCGGCATCCGTGGCGAGGGCGGCGGGGGCGGCGAGTCGGCGCTCCGCGAGCCGAGCCCGGGGCTCGACGGCATCGCCGAGCTCGTCGAGCGCGCGCAATCACCCGGCCGCGCGGTCGAGCTCGTCGTGACCGGCACCGCGCGCGAGGTGCCGCCCGGACTCGCGCTGACCGCCTACCGGGTGGTGCAGGAGGCGCTCACGAACGTGCTGCGCCACGCATCGCCGCCGACGATGACCCGCGTCGGACTCGAGTGGGGGCGCGACCTCGTCGTGACCGTCGACGACGACGGGCAGCCGATCGGGCTGCCCATCCGCACGGGAGCGTCCGATGCGGGCGCCGGAGGTTCCGCCGCCGCGCGTGCGGCGAGCGGTCGAGGCATCCCGGGCATGCGCGAACGCGTCGCCCAGTTGGGCGGCAGCCTCGACGCCGGCCCCCGCCCCGACGGGCCGGGGTGGCGCGTCGTCGCCCGGCTTCCGCTCGTCGCGGCGCCCGTTCGAGCGGAGGGCGAGGAGTGACGGACGATCCGGCGGCCGCGCGCATCCGCGTGGCGCTCGCCGACGACCAGGAGCTCATCCGCTCGGCGCTCGCCGTCATGCTCGAGTCGCACGACGACCTCGAGCTCGTCGTCGAGGCCGCCGACGGTGCCGAACTCGTCGAGCGCCTGCGCGCGCACCGTGCCGACGTCGTCGTGATGGACGTGCGGATGCCTCGGATGGACGGCATCGAGGCGACGCGGCGCGTGCGGGCGGAGCATTCCGCCGCGAGGGTGCTCGTGCTCACCACGTTCGACCTCGACGAGGTCGTGTTCGCCGCGATCCGGGCGGGCGCGAGCGGCTTCCTCACCAAGGACGCCTCGGCCGACGAGCTGGCGGCGGCGATCCGCGCCGTGCATGCGGGCGACGCGACCCTCGCGCCGCGCGCGACGGCGAGCCTCGTCGACTTCGTCGCGCGCGCGCCCGAGCCGGTCGACGCCGAGACGCTGCTGGAGCCGTTCACGGGGCGCGAGCGCGATGTGCTCGCGCTCCTCGTCACGGGCGCCTCGAACGACGAGATCGCCGAGCGGCTCTTCCTCACGGGCAACACCGTGAAGACGCACGTCAAGGCGATCCTCGCGAAGCTCGACCTGCCCGACCGCGTGCACGTCGTCATCTGGGCGTACGAGCGGGGGCTCGTGCCGCGGTGAGCGGCCTCCATTTCGGTGGTCGAAGATATGTTCGAAGCATGAAGCGCTCAACCGGCGAGCATCTCCCACCGCGATCGGCCCTCGATGGTGCCCCCGGGGAATTCCGACATCCCGACCCGCGGATTAAAAGTCCGCTGCTCTGCCTCTGAGCTACGGGGGCGACGCCGATGACGCAGGAGCGCTGCTCGGCTTGCCGACAGTCTAAGCCAATCGCCGATTTCAATCGGTTGCGATCAGCCCGCGATGGACTCCGGCCCATCTGCCGCGAGTGCAACACGCAGAAGGCTCGCGACTACGACGCGAGACACCGTGAGGCCCGCATTCGAGTGATCATGGCGCGCAAGGCAGTTCAGCGCCAGATCGCGCTCGCAGCGGTGGGCGACCACCTCCTCGACCACCCGTGCATCGATTGCGGTGAGGCCGACGTCCGGGTACTCGACTTCGATCACCGGGAGAACTGCGACGAGACCGCTGAGGTGATGAAGCTCGTTCAAGACGGGTACGGCCTGCGGCGCGTCATGGCCGAGATCGACAAATGCGATGTCCGTTGCCGGAACTGTCATGCGAAGGTCAGCTACGAGCGCATGGGCGACGACTGGAGGTCAGCGCTCATGCGTCGTGCCGGAGACGACGGCCTGGCCTCGTAGCGCCGCGCACGGCGATGCGACCGGCCGCCGGGCCTCCCGGCGACCGGCCGCTCGCCATCTCGGCGACGGGGGTCGCGTCCGCCCGAACGGCCGAACGCTCGCCCTCGAGCGGCATCACGGTCAGCTCGCCGCCCGCCCGAGAATGCTTCGGGTGTGCATGACCCGCAGGCTAGTCCCGATCGCGACGGCATCGAAGCCCCCAGTGCGAGCGGCCCCCGCACAGGGGAGCACGGGGGAGCGCAGGGCACCCGGCCGGGGATGGCCGCACCCGACCGGAGTATCCTGTACCGAATGGCCGCCGACTTCCACCGCCCGACGAAACTCCCACCCGGAATGTTCGACGACTTCATCGGCGGGGCCGACCCGGCCCACCTCAACCGGGCAGCCCACGACACCGCGCAGGCCCTGCTCGCCCGGGTTCGCGCCGACCCCGACCCCGAGATCGTCGCCCGTCTCATCGCGTACACCGACCGGCACGGCATCGACGCGATCGCGGAGCTGTGGTCGGGTGCGTCGGCGAAGAGCCTGCCTGGCGCGCTCTGGCGCATCTACCTCCTGCGCACGCTCATCGGGCAGGACGCCGAGACGCTGAGCCTCGCCTACCGGCGCGGCACCGAGATGTCGCACACCATCGACCAGGTCGTCGCCGGTGCGGCGTCCCCGGCCGGCCCCGCCGAGATCCGCGAGCTGGCCGACCGGGTGCTGCACGGCGTGTTCACGGGCGACTTCGCGGTCGCGCTCGAGCGGGCGGCCGCGTTCGCGCGGGTCACGGCGACCGGCTTCACGAGCCTCGCCGACGACGCGGACGCCTCCGACTCGGTGCACCACGACCGCTCGGCCGCGCTCACGAGGCGGGCGCTGCGCCTCACCGAGCTCGGCGACGAGCTCACGGCCTGCGCGAAGCTCTGGCGGCGTGACGCACTCGACTGATTCGCCGGATGTGACCGTTCCGACCGAGCGTGGCCCCGCGAAGGGGCGCAGCCGGTCGGAACGGCCACGTCCGCGCTCCGCACATCGCATGGGGCGACCGGTGGCTCGCGTCGGGAATGAACCGCCCCTCGCTGTCGTTTAGACTGTCTGAGGCCGGCCGCAGTAACCCCGGGCTCCAAAATTCGCCGCTCCGAGCGGCCTCGCGCCGAGAGGCGTTCTGCGGCCGGCCTTTCACGTCTCCGCGGTCGCCCAAGCGGTCGTGCGGGCCTCGAGATCGACGGTGCCGAACCCGCCGGCCGGCGAGAAGGTCGTCACCGTGCGCCCGGGCCGGACCCGCTCGTCCGTGCGCCAGAGCGCGGCGAGTTCCGCTTCGGCCGAGGCATCCCCGCCGTCGGCTGCGACGGTGAGCCGAGCGACGCGGTCGGCGAGGTCGAGGGCGTCGGCGGCGATCGGCGCGTCGGGGGCGTCCATCACGCCCCAGCCGTCCCAGAGCAACAGCTCGGTGCGCATGCGGTGGGCGAGGTCGCCGAGCACGTAGCCGTGCACGATCCAGGGCCCCGAGATCGGATGCCCCGGCGCCACCCCGTACCCGGCGAGGTCGATCTCGCCGGCGCGGTAGCCGAGCCAGGCCTCCGCGGCGGTCTCGAACGGCGAACCCGGTCCGGTCGGCAGGTCGTGCACGTCGAACCCGTGCGCCGCCGGGTCGAGCTCGGGATCGAAGCGCACCCAGCGGCCGTCGTGCCCGGCCTCGACGACGACGTGGTCGTGGCGGAACCCCGGCGTGAAGTAGCCCGCGAATCCGAGGCGGGTGCGTGCCGGGCGCCCGTGCTCGCGCAGGATCGACACCGCGAGCAGCGAATGGTCGCGGCAGCAGCCGCCGACTCGCCGGTCGGGCGCGCGCTCGGCGTCGAGCGGGCCGTCGGCGCGCTCCGTCGCGGCATCGAGGATCGACGCGATCCAGCGGCGGTCGATGTCGGCGAACTGTTCGGAGGTCACCGCGGGGTCGGCGCGGTAGTGGGTGATCGCGGCGGTCACCGCGCGGTGGATCGCGCCGGGCTCGGCGGCGACCCCCGCGACGAGCGCGCGATGGGCGCCCGGGTCGGAGAACGGCGAATGGCGGGCGTACTCGGCAGGGTTGGGGTGTCCGGTCATACCGGCATCGTCGAGTCGGTCCCAGGGGCCGGGTCAAGCCGGACACCGGGCCGCAGCGGCATCGCGACGCGCATCGCGATCTCGTCGGGGTCCTCGGGCCACGGCCCCGGGTACCACTCGCGCGGCGCCGCGGGCGCCGAGGCGTCCCGGCCGACCGATGCCTCGGACGCGCCGGCGCCCGCCGCACCGCGCACCGCGTCGTAGAAGCGCAGCAGCTGCGGATAGACGACCTCGCGGGCGGTGACGTCGATGACCGCGTAGCGGGCTCCGGGCTCCATCCGCAGGGCGATGGTCCGCGTCGGGGCGGCCCGGCCGGTGAAGGGCACGGCGGTCTCGATGCGCCCGGGGAGGGCGTCGCCGACGGGGGAGTGGAAGAGCACCCAATGGCCGGGTCCCGCCGTGGCGCCCTCGCGCTCGAGGTGGCGCCCGATCTCGATCACGTCGGCGACGAAGCTCGGCACCAGTCGCGACTGCACGACCGTGCGGGCGATGGTCGCGATCGACGTGTCGGGCATCGTCTCGAAGCGCACCCGTTCGCGCAACCCGTCGTCCGCCGTGCCGGCCCCCGCCACGGGGCCCGTGTCCGATGCGGCGAGCCGATCGACCGCCTGGCTGCGTTCCGCGAAGTCCTCGCGCTGCGCCGCCCACCAGCCGAGGAGCCGCTCGCGCGCCTCCGCGGGTGCCGCATCGAGCAGTCCGCCGATCTCGGCGAGCGGCAGGTCGATGCGGCGCAGCATCGCGATCGTGCGCGCGCGAGCCACCTGCTCGGGCGCGTATCGTCGGTAGCCCGTCCGCGGGTCGACGTCGGCCGGCACGAGCAGTCCGCTCGCGTCGTAGATCCTCAGCGCCTTGAGTGACAGCCCGGACGCCCGGCTCATCTCCCCGGTGCCGAGCGCGCGCATGCACCGTACGGTAGCGCATGGCGGCGAGGCATCCACGCCTACGATTGGTGCATGCCCGAGACCGTGACGTTCCTCATCGCGCCCCTCACTGCGGACGCACCCGCCGTCGACCTCGACTCGACGTTCCATGCGGTGGATGCCTCGGAGCCCGCATTGCGCGTCGGCGAACTGTCCACGCAGCGCGGCGACGGCATCTTCGAGACCCTCGCCGTCGTCGACGGTCATGCGCAGGAGGCGGAGGCGCACCTCGAGCGACTGCGCAACTCGGCGCAGATCTGCGAGCTCCCGGAGCCCAACCTCGCGCAATGGCGGGCGGCGATCGCCGCGGCGGTCTCGCAGCTGCCCGCGTCGGGCGAGTTCGCGCTGAAGCTCGTGCTCAGCCGGGGCGTCGAGCACGGCCCCGCGCCCACCGCGTGGCTCGCGGCCTCCCGCGCGGCCGATCGCACCGCCGAGCGCGAGCACGGGATCCGCATCGTCTCGCTCGACCGCGGCCTCGCGCACGACGCCGCGGCGAAGGCGCCGTGGCTGCTGCTCGGCGCGAAGACGCTGAGCTACGCGACGAACATGGCGGCGATCCGCGAGGCGAAGCGGCGGGGTGCCGACGACGCGCTCTTCGTCTCGAGCGACGGGTACGTCATGGAGGGGCCGACGTCGAGCGTCATCCTGCGCCACGGCGACGTCTACTCGACCCCAGAGCCGAACGGCGCGATCCTGCGGGGCACGACGCAGCAGAGCCTCTTCGAGTTCCTCGAGCGCGACGGTCACGCGACGGAGTACCGGGACATCCCGGTCGCCGAGCTCGCGACCGCCGACGCGATCTGGCTGGTGTCGAGCGTGCGCCTCGCGGCGGGCGTGACCGCACTCGACGGAACGGCCGTGCCGTTCGACGCCGCCGAGACGCGACGGTTCAACGACTACCTGCTGAGCCCGCGCGACTGACGCCGGCCCGCCCCTCGAACGGGGAGTTGCGCTGGCGGCATCGGCCCTCGCGACCACTTTGTAAATGTTGCTAACATAACCCCACGCGACCGTGAAGCGAGCGGAGGGGCCGATGCCTGACACACCCGAGCACCCCCGGCCGCCCGCGCGGCACCGCTCGCCCGTCGACGCCTTCGAAGACACCCGCGCCGTCGTCGAACTGCTCGCCCGGCACCGGCTCGTCGCGGCTCCGCACGTCGCGGCTCGCCTCGGCCTCGCGCTCGGCGGCGACGCCGACGCGATCATCGAGGTCGCCGGGCTCCTGCGCGTCGCGCAGCGCCTCGGCCATGCCGTGCTGCCCGACCCGCTGCCGTCGGTGCCGGCCATCGAGGTCGCGATGGCACCGAGCGGGGCGCGGCTCGCAGCGTGGGAGCGGGAGCTGCTCGTCGTCGCGTCGGTGTGCGTCGACGACCGCATCGACGTGCTGCTCGCCGCATCGAACCGCCCCATGGCCGACCTCATCGACGGCGAGGTCAGCCGGCACCTGCTCCTCGTGGCCGGGCACTTCGCCTTCGCCGACCCGCGCATGCGCGTCTGGGTGCACGGTTCCGCGACGCTCGCCGAGCGGACGACCGCGCATGCGTCGCTCGCCCGGGCGTGCGCCCGGCTCGGCGATGCGCGACAGGCGACCTGGCATCGCTCGCTCGCGACGCTCGAGGGCTCGCGCGACCTCGTCGCGCCGCTCATCGAGATCGCGGAGTCCGCGGATGCGTCGGGCGAATCCGAGTGGGCCCATGCGGTCGCGCGAGAGGCCGCGAGCCATGCCTGCGGTGCCGAATCCGTGACCGCGTGGAGCATCGCGGGCCGCGCCGCACTGCACGGCGGGCACGTCGACGACGCGCGCGGCTGGCTCGACCGCGTCATCGAGCACGGCGACGAGCCCGCCCGCACGTCCGTGCTCGCCGACTACCTGACGGCCCGCGCGATCCTCGAGGGCGACGTCCCCGAGGTCGAGCTCGACCGCCGGCTCGCGGGGCTCGGCGACGAGATCGGGTCGGCGCTCGACGAGGCCGGCGGTGCGCTCGAACCGGGGGCGACGCCGACGGGACGCTCGACGGTCGATGCCGCGGCGCTCGACCCCGCGACGCGTCCGATGCGCCTGCAGCTCGCCCGGGCCGTCGCGACCGCCGCGGGGCTGCTCGCCGAGCGGGGGATGCTGCCGGCCGCCCGACGACGACTCGCACAGGCTCGGGTCATCACCGAACGGTACGGCCTCGATCGGGCGCCGCTCGAGGCCGGCAGCGCCTGGTGCGCCCTCTTCGGCCTCGACGTCACCGGCGCTGCAGGCTCGACCGAGTCCGCCGACTCCGACGACGCCGTCGCGGTCTCGACCGGCGGCATCGCCCTCGTCGGGGGCGCGCGGGCGGTCGCAGCGGCCCTCGAGCGCGGTCTCGCCGGCGACCCGGCGGCCGCGGTGCGCTGGCTCGGCGCCGTGCGCGAGACGGCGGCGGACCCGGCGATCGCACGCGGTGACCGGTCGCCGCTCATGCGCGCCGCACGGGCGGTCGCGACGAGCCTGCTCGAACTCTGGGCGGGCGACGTGCGACGGGCCGCGCAGGTGCTCGCCCGCGGCGCGGCCGACCTGCCGATCGCGTCGCCGCTCGGCGGCATCGGCGCGGCCGTCGCACGGCGCATCGACATCATCACGACGGGCGAGGTCTCCGCGTTCGCCCGCGCGATCGAGGCCGCCCAACCCCCGTCGGCGGGAGCGGTGCGGTACGAGGAACTGATCGACCGCGCCGTCGCGGCCCACCTCGGCGGTGCGCGCACGGAGGCGGCCACGCTCGTCGCGCTCGCGACGGAGTTCGAGCGCGGCGGCGGACTGCACGTGCCCGGGCTCGACGCGGGCATCGACTGGTGCTCGACCGATGCCGGGCGGGCGGCGGGCGACCCGGCGGTGCGTCGGCCGCCCGACGCGCTGCTCGCGAGCGCGCTGCGCCGGCGGATGCGCAGCACCGACCGCACGCGGTTCGAATCCGACTACCTCGCCGCGGTCGAGGGCGGGCGGGCGATCGCATCGGCCTACGAGCGGGCGCGCACCGAGCTCATGCTCGCGCGGGCCTGCGGCGAGGCGGGCGTGCCCGAGCGCGCCGAACGGCACCTGCTGGCGGCCGAGCACCTCTTCGGCGAGGCCGGCGCCGACGCCTGGCTCACGGCCGTCGCCCACGAACGTCGGGCGCTCGCTCCCGACGGGAGCCTCTCCCGCGCCGAGGGGCCCGTGCCGGCGGAGTCCGCGCCCGCGCTCACGACGAACCCGACGGGCGAACCCGCCGCGGGCGCGCGTCGCCCTCCAGAGGCATCCGCCGGCGTCCGCGACCGTGGCGCCACCTCTGGCGTCGTGGACGTGCCGGGCGATCCGCTCGCGGCGTGCCGGGCCGTGTGGACCGACGTGCTCACCGAGCGCGAACTCGAAGTCGCGATGCTCGTCGTGGAGGGTGCTTCGAACCGCGACGCGGCCGCCCGGCTCTACGTCTCGGTGCGCACCGTCGAGGTGCACGTCGGCCGGGTGTTCCAGAAGCTCGACGTGCACTCGCGGGTCGAGCTCGCGGTGCTCGCCCACCGCATGGCCCATGCGGCGCACGCCCTGCGCTGATCTCCGGCCGTCCGCGCCGCGAGCCGGTGCCGAATGCGACCCGCCGCTCGCCGCCGGCGACGTCTACGCAGTCCTACGTATGCGGGGTCGTACGGACGCGCTCGCGCCTCCGGCTCGAATAGCGTCGAGCCGCCGGGCGGCCTCCGCCGCGGCATCCCCAGTCAGTGAGGACTCGAATGCGCACACTCTCTTCTCGTGCCCGCTTCCGTGCGGGCGCGATCGTCTCGGGCCTGGCGCTCATCGGCACCCTCGGGTTCGCCGGCGCCACGGCCGCGACCGCCGCCACGACCGAGTGCGAACCCGCCTGGTCGTCGTCGGCGACGTACACGGGCGGCCAGCTCGTCTCGTACCAGAGCGTCAACTACAAGGCCAAGTGGTGGACGCAGAACAACGTCCCCGGTGCCGAGCAGTGGGGCCCGTGGGAGTCGCTGGGCGCGTGCGGCACGGTGAACCCGACGCCGACGCCGACGCCGACCCCGACGCCGACGCCCACGCCGACGCCGACGCCGACCCCGACGCCCACGCCGACGCCGACCCCGGACCCCGGCGGCACCCCGTGGACGACGAACCCCGACGAGAAGTGCCGCCCCGACGGCCTCTACCAGACGCCCGGCGTCAACGTGCCCTACTGCACGATCTACGACGAGGCCGGCCGCGAGAAGCTGCCGAACGGCCTCGAGCATCGCGTCATCGGCTACTTCACGAACTGGCGCACGGGCCAGAACGGCCAGCCGCGCTACCTCGCGAGCGACATCCCGTGGAAGAAGCTCAGCCACATCAACTACGCCTTCGCCCACATCGACGGACAGGGCAAGGTCTCGGTCAACCAGGATGTCGCGGGCAACGCCTCGACGAAGATGACCTGGCCCGGCGTCGCCGGTGCCGAGATGGACCCGACGCTGCCGTACCAGGGGCACTTCAACCTGCTCACGAAGTACAAGAAGCAGAATCCGGGCGTGAAGGCGCTCGTCTCGGTCGGCGGCTGGGCCGAGACCGGCGGCCACTTCGACGCCGACGGCAACAGGGTCGCAGACGGCGGCTTCTACACGCTGACCGACTCGCAGGCGAAGATCGACGCGTTCGCCGACTCGGCGGTGCAGTTCATCCGCACCTACGGCTTCGACGGCGTCGACATCGACTACGAGTACGCCAACTCCAACGGCAAGGCCGGAAGCCCCGACGACTTCTCGTTCTCCGAGCCGCGTCGGGCGAAGCTCTGGGCCGGCTACGAGTCGCTCATGAAGACCCTCCGCGAGAAGCTCGACCGCGCCGGCGCCGCCGACGGCAAGCACTACCTGCTCACCGTTGCCGCACCCGCCTCGGGCTGGCTGCTGCGCGGCGCCGAGGTCTACCAGGTCACCCCGTACCTCGACTACGTCAACATCATGAGCTACGACCTGCACGGCTCGTGGAACGACTACGTCGGCGGCAACGGCCCGCTCTTCGACGACGGCAAGGACCCCGAGCTCGCCGCGGGCGGCGTGTACGGGGCGTACAACGGCATCGGCTACCTCAACACCGACTGGGCGTACCACTACTTCCGCGGTGCGATGCCGCCCGGCCGCATCAACGTCGGCGTGCCGTTCTACACCCGCGGGTGGGACGGCGTGCAGGGCGGGACGAACGGCCTCTACGGCAAGGCGCCGCTGCCCGACCAGACGAAGTGCCCCGCGGGCACCGGTCCGTCGCTCGGCGGCACGTCGAAGTGCGGCAACGGCGCGGTCGGCATCAACAACCTGTGGCACGACCTCGACAAGACCGGGGCCGAGGTGGGTGCCGGCGCCAATCCGATCTGGCACGTGCTCAACCTGCAGAAGGGCGTCGTGGGCGACTACACGGCGAGCTACGGTGCACCGACGTCGATCAGCGGTTCGTACACGCATCACTTCGACTCGGTCACGAAGACCGAGTGGTGGTGGAACGACACGACGAAGACCTTCCTCTCTGGCGACGCCGACCAGGCGATCGGCGCGAAGGCCGACTACATCGCGCAGCAGGGCATCGGCGGCGCGATGATCTGGGAGCTCGCGGGCGACTACTCGTACAACGCCCAGAAGGGCCAGTACGAGATGGGCTCGACCCTCGTGTCGCTGCTGCACGACCGGCTCGCGGCCTCGCAGCCGTACGACGCGGCGAAGGCCAACGTCGCGATGCCCGCGAAGTCGATCGACCTGCAGGTGAGGTTCTCCGAGTTCGCGCTCGGCGACAACAACTACCCGATCAACCCCAAGGTGACGTTCACGAACAACTCGACGACCGCGATCCCCGCCGGATCGAAGATCACGTTCGACACCGCGACGAGCGACACGGGCGCGATGGGCGAGCAGAACGGATGGGGCATCACGAAGGTCTCGAGCGATCACACCGGATCGAACGTCGGCGGCCTCAAGGGCGACTTCCACACGTACACGATCACGGTGCCATCGGGCGGCATCGCGGCGGGCGGCAGCGTCTCCACGAAGCTGAGCTGGCGCCTGCCGATGGCCGAGCTCTCGAACCTGCGGGTGAAGATCGGAACCGAGACCTACGCGGCGCTCTACGACCTGCCCCGCGGGGCGATGGTCGTCCAGCCGGGGGGCGGCTCGGGCTCGGGCGGCGGCACCGGCGGCGGCACCGGCGGTACGTGCGACGCGTCCGCCTGGAGCGCGTCCGCGGTCTACACGGGCGGCCAGCAGGTCAGCTACGGGGGTGCCGAGTACACCGCGAAGTGGTGGACGCAGGGCGAGACGCCCGGCAGTGCGGCCGTCTGGGGCGACGCCGCCGCCTGCTGATCGAACAGGATGCCTCGGGCGGGGGTTCCGGCGACCGGAGCCCCCGCTCCGGCGTCCCGGCGCGCCCGGCGGCCCGCTGCGGGGGCTGTAGGTAGTTCCACGTACCCGTGGCCCCGCACGGCGCGGATCATGTGGATCGTGCGGACGCCGGGGCGAGGCATGCGTCCCTAGCGTGAGAGCGTCCAGGGGCGTGCACGATGCGCGTCCGGTTCCCCACACGACGAAGGACATCATGGAGAATCAGCAACGCACGCGACGGGGCCTGCGCACTGCGCTCGCCGCCGTCGCCACCGGCGCGATGGTCGCCGGCCTCGCCGCGTTCGGCGCGGCCGCACCGGCCGTCGCCGCAGAGCAGGCGCCGAGCGCCGTGAACGGCTACCGCAACGTCGGCTACTTCGCCCAGTGGGGCGTGTACGGCCGCGCGTTCCAGGCGAAGCAGCTCGAGGTGTCGGGCGCCGCCGACGACCTCACCCACATCAACTACGCGTTCGGCAACATCCACTACCAGGACCTCACCTGCTTCATCGCGAACAAGGCGCAGGGCACCGGGCCGACGGGATCCGACGGCGCGGGCGACGCGTGGGCCGACTTCGGCATGGGCTACACCGCGGCCAACTCGGTCGCCGGCGTCGCCGACACCTGGGACCAGAAGCTCGCGGGCTCCTTCAACCAGCTCAAGCAGCTGAAGCAGAAGCACCCGAAGCTCAAGGTCATGCTGTCGATCGGCGGCTGGACCTGGTCGAAGAACTTCTCCAAGGCGGCGGCCACCGACGCCTCGCGCAAGAAGTTCGTGAAGAGCTGCGTCGACCTCTACCTGCGTGGCAACCTGCCCGTCATCGACGGGCGCGGCGGCACCGGCGCGGCCGCGGGGGTGTTCGACGGCATCGACATCGACTGGGAGTGGCCCGGCTCGCAGAACGGCGAGGTCGGCAACTACGTCGACGAGGTCAACGACAAGGCGAACTTCACGCTGCTCCTCAAGGAGTTCCGCACCCAGATGGACGCCCTGACCGCGGAGAACGGGCACCCGTACCAGCTCTCCGCATTCCTGCCGGCGAACCCGGCCGACATCGCGGCGGGCGGCTGGAACAACCCCGAGAACTTCCGCTACCTCGACTACGGCAACATCCAGGGCTACGACCTGCACGGCGCTTGGGACCCGGCACTCACCGGCCACCAGGCGAACCTCTTCGACGATCCGGCCGACACCCGGCCGGCCTCGAAGAGGTTCAGCGTCGACAAGGCCGTGAAGGAGTACCTGAAGACGGGCATCTCGCCCAAGCAGCTCGGCATCGGCCTCGCCGCCTACGGCCGCGGCTGGCAGGGCGCGAGCTCGGCGAACGCATGGGGGCCGGCGACCGGTGCCGCCCCGGGCACCTGGGAGAAGGGCAACGAGGACTACGACAAGCTGAAGACCCTCGGCACCGACCACTACGACGCCGCGATCGGCGCGGCCTGGCGCTACGACGGCAACCAGTGGTGGAGCTACGACAACGCGCAGTCGACCGCGCGCAAGTCGCAGTACATCGTCGACCAGGGCCTCGGCGGTGGCATGTGGTGGGAGCTCGACGGCGACCGCCGGGGCGAACTGATCGGCACGCTCGCCGACCGGCTGCGCGCGGCGAAGTCCGGTCCGGCCACCGACCCGGTCGGCACCACCGACCCGACGGATCCGACCGACCCGACGGATCCGACCGACCCGACCGACCCGACGGACCCGGGCGACTGCGCGTCGCCGGCCTGGAGCTCGACCGCGGTCTACACGGGCGGCCAGAAGGTCTCGTTCGGCGGCAAGGAGTACTCGGCCAAGTGGTGGACGCAGGGCGAGCAGCCCGGTACGTCCGCGGTCTGGGCGGAGGTCGGCTCGTGCACGACGGACCCGACGGATCCGACCGACCCGACGGATCCGACCGACCCGACCGACCCCGGCACCTGTGCGGCCGCGGCGTGGAGCGCCTCGACCGCCTACACCGGCGGGCAGGTCGTGAGCTACCAGGGCAGCGAGTACCGGGCGAAGTGGTGGACGCAGAACAACGTCCCCGGCGCCGAGCAGTGGGGCCCCTGGGAGCTCGTGAAGGCCTGCTGATCCCGTCCTGAGACACGGATGCCTCGGAGCGAAGTCCGCTCCGAGGCATCCGTTTCGTCGCCGGCAGGACGATCAGCCGAAGCGGCCCGAGACGTAGTCCTCCGTCGCCTTGACCTGCGGGTTCGAGAAGATCGTCGTCGTGTCCGAGTACTCGATGAGCTTGCCCGGCTGGCCGGTGCCCGCGATGTTGAAGAACGCGGTCTTGTCGCTCACGCGCGAGGCCTGCTGCATGTTGTGCGTCACGATCACGATCGTGTACTGCTGCTTCAGCTCCTCGATGAGGTCCTCGATGGCGAGGGTCGAGATCGGGTCGAGTGCCGAGCAGGGCTCGTCCATCAGGATGACCTCGGGCGAGACGGCGATCGCGCGGGCGATGCAGAGGCGCTGCTGCTGGCCGCCCGAGAGACCCGACCCGGGCTTGTCGAGGCGGTCCTTGACCTCGTTCCAGAGGTTCGCGCCGAGCAGCGAACGCTCGACGAGTTCGTCGGCGTCGGGCTTCGAGATCCGCTTGTTGTTGAGGCGCACGCCGGCGAGCACGTTCTCCTTGATCGACATCGTCGGGAACGGGTTCGGACGCTGGAAGACCATGCCGACCTGTCGGCGCACGAGCACCGGGTCGACGCCCGGGCCGTAGAGGTCGTTGCCGTCGATGAGCACCTTGCCCTCGACGCGCGCGCCCGGGATCACCTCGTGCATGCGGTTGAGCGTGCGGAGGAAGGTCGACTTGCCGCAGCCGGAGGGGCCGATGAACGCGGTCACGGTGCGGGGTTCGATCTCGAGCGTGATGCCCTCGACGGCGCGGAAGTTGCCGTAGTAGACGTTGAGGTCCTCGACCTCGATGCGCTTGGACACGGGTGCTGCTTCTCTCTGTACGGGGTCGTTGCGGTCTGGGCGCTCAGCGGCGGCCGGTCTTGGGGGAGAACGCCTTCGCGATGATGCGGGCGACGACGTTGAGGAGGGCGACGATGAGGATGAGCGTCAGCGCACCGGCCCAGGCGCGGTCGATGTACGCCTGCGAGTCGGTGCCCTGGTTCATGTACTGGGTGTAGACGAACACCGGCAGCGTCATCATGCGGTCGGCGAACAGGTTGTAGTTCATGCTCGTCGTGAAGCCGGCGATGATGAGCAGCGGCGCGGTCTCGCCGATGACGCGGGCGACGGCGATCATGATGCCGGTGATGATGCCCGCGATCGAGGTGGGCAGCACGACCTTCAGGATCGTGAGCCACTTCGGCACGCCGAGCGCGTAGGACGCCTCACGGAGGTCGTTCGGCACGAGCTTCAGCATCTCCTCGCTCGAGCGCACGACGACCGGGATCATGAGCACGGAGAGGGCGACGGCGCCGCCGAAGCCCATTCGCACGCCGGGGTCGTCGGTCACGAGCGCGAAGAGCGCGAACGCGAACAGGCCGGCGACGATCGAGGGGATGCCCGTCATCACGTCGACGAAGAACGTGATGCCGTGCTTCAGCTTGCCGCGGCCGTACTCGACGAGGTAGATCGCGGTGAGCAGGCCGACGGGCACCGAGATGAGCGCGGCCATGCCCGTGATGAGGAGCGTGCCCATGATCGCGTGCAGCGCGCCGCCGCCGGCACCGACGACGTTGCGCATCGACTCCGTGAAGAACGCGGCGTCGAAGCGCGGCAGGCCGTTCACGATCGTCGTGAACGCGACCGAGATGAGCGGCAGCAGCGCGATCGTGAACGCCGTCGCGACGAGCGCGGTGACGAACCGGTCGGCGGCCTTGCGCGAGCCTTCCACGAGGCGCGAGATCAGCCAGATCGAGGCGGTGTAGAGCACGACGCCGCAGAAGACGGCGCCGGCGATGTTGAAGAGCTCGCCGCTCGAGACGGCGACGAGGCCGAACACGGCGCTCGACGCGGCGAGTGCGCCGACGAGCACGTAGATCGAGGCGTAGCGCGGCAGCTTGCCCGCGGTCAGCGAGTTGGAGATGCCGTTCTGCGTGACCGGCGCCTGCGGGGGAGTGGCGGTGAGGCTCATCAGTTGGCTCCCGAGAATTCCTTGCGGCGCTCGACGATGTAGCGGGCGACCATGTTGACGGCGAGCGTGATCGTGAAGAGCATGAGGCCCGTCGCGATGAGGATGTTGACCCCGATGTCGTGCGCCTCGGGGAAGTTGAGCGCGATGTTCGCGGCGATCGTGGTCGGGTTCTGCGACTGCAGCACAGCGAAGCTGATGATCGCCGACGGCGACAGCACCATCGCGACGACCATCGTCTCGCCGAGGGCGCGACCGAGGCCGAGCATGGAGGCCGAGATGATGCCGGGGCGGCCGAACGGCAGCACCGCGAGCTTGATCATCTCCCAGCGGGTCGCGCCGAGGGCGAGCGCCGCCTCCTCGTGGAGCACGGGGGTCTGCAGGAAGATCTCGCGGCAGAGCGCGGTGACGATCGGCAGGATCATGACGGCGAGCACGACCGCGACGGTGAGGATCGTGCGCCCCGTGCCCGAGACCGGCCCGGCGAACAGCGGGAACCATCCGAACCACTCGGTGAGCGTGGTGTAGAACGGCTGCACCGCGGGGGCGAGCACCGTGATGCCCCAGAGGCCGAAGACGACCGACGGCACGGCGGCGAGCAGGTCGATGATGTAGCCGAGCCCCTGCGCGAGGCGCCGCGGCGCGTAGTGCGAGATGAACAGCGCGATGCCGATCGAGAGCGGCACGGCCATGATGAGCGCGAGCGCCGCCGCCCAGATCGTGCCGAACACGAGCGGCCACACGTACTGCCAGAAGTTCTCGGCGTCGCCCTTGAAGTCGTCGGCCACTGCGGTGAACGCGGGCAGCGACTGCGCGACGAGGAAGATCGCGACGGCCGCGAGGGTGACCAGGATGAGCACGCCCGCCACCAGCGTGGCGGTCGAGAAGATCCGATCGCCGGGGCGCTGCTTGGCGGTGATGGTGGATGCCTCGGGGGGCGTCATGGGGCGGGTCTTCCTGGTTCGTGCGAATGGGGAGCGCGCGAGCCGGGCTCGCGCACCGAGCCCGCCCGGCCCGATCGGACACCGCTGCGGTGCGATCGGGACGGGCGGGCGCCGGACTACTTGACCGTCTCGAGGGCGGCCTGGACCTGCTCGCCGAGCTCGCTCGAGAGCGGCGCCGAACCGGCCTGCTCGGCGGAGAGGGACTGGCCCTCCTCGCTCGCGAGGTACGAGACGTAGCTCTTCACGAGCTCGCCCTGGGCCGCGTCGGCGTACTCCTGGCAGACGATCGCGTAGCTCACGAGCACGAGCGGGTAGTGGCTCGGGTCGGTCGTGGTGCGGTCGAGCGCGATCGCGAGGTCGTTGGCCTCGCGGCCCTCGACGAGCGGCGACTCCGCGACGACGGCCGCGGCGGCCTCCGGCGAGTAGCCGACGAACTCGTCGCCGACCTTGATCTTCGCGACACCGAGGTCGCCGGCGCGCGATGCGTCGGCGTAGCCGATGGTGTTCACGCCGTTGGTGACGGCGTCGACGACGCCCGAGGTGCCCTGGGCGCCCTCACCGGTCTGGTACGGGAAGGTGTCGCTCGGCTCCTCGGCCCACACGTCTGCGGCCGTCTGGTTGAGGTAGTCGGCGAAGTTCTTCGTCGTGCCCGAGTCGTCCGAGCGGTGCACCGCGGTGATGGTCGCGTCGGGGAGGGCGGCGCCCTCGTTGAGCGCGGCGATCGCCGGGTCGTTCCACTTGGTGATGTCGCCCTTGAAGATCTTCGCGAGGGTCGCCGAGTCGAGGTTGAGCTCGTCGACGCCCTCGACGTTGAAGATCACGGCGATGGGCGAGATGTAGACCGGCAGGTCGATCGCCTTGGTGTCGGGGGCGCACGCGGCGAACTCGCCCGCGAGCTCCTCGTCCTTCAGGTACGAGTCGCTGCCGGCGAAGTCGACGCCGCCCGCGATGAAGGCCTCACGGCCCGCGCCCGAGCCCGAGGGGTCGTAGTTGATGGTGACGTCGGGGTTCGCGGTCTGGAACGCGGCGACCCACGCCTCCTGCGCCGAGCCCTGCGACGAGGCGCCGGCCGCGTCGATCGTGCCCGAGAGGGTCGAGGTCGACTCTTCGGGGGTGGCGCTGCCGCCGCCTTCGTTTGCTGCGCAGGAGCTGAGCGCGAGCGCCGCGGTGACGGCGACGACGGCGGGCACGCCGAAACGCTTGAAGTTCACGTGAAGTCCCTTCCGGGGTTCGATTGCAGGTCCGGGTCGGTGCCGACCCGCCTGCGACGCTAATCAGTGCGCCTTACGAGCTTCCGCCACGCCGGTGAACGGGAGGTGAACGGAATCGGGCGCCTGATTCCGCTGCGTTCAGGCGCGCGGCGCGTGCGTCTCGATCGAGATGATGCCGGAGCCCTGGTTCGTCGCCGACAGGTGCACGACGCTGAACGCGCCGGGCTCGAGTTCCGCGGCGTCGGTCGCGTACGTGCCGAGGGGCGTGCCGGTCGCGAGTGCGAGCTCGCGCATGATGTCGGGCAGCACCGGCCCGTGGCTGCAGATGACGGCCGACTTGCCTGCGCGCACGCGCTTGCCGACGACCCGGCGCACCTCGGCCTCGCCGGCCTCGAACGCCTCCTGGCTGATGCCGGCGTCTCGCTTGATCTCGATGCCGGTGGCCGCGGCGAGCGGCGTCACGGTGGTGACGCAGCGTACGGCCGGGCTCGACACGATCCGCTTCGGGCCCCAGGCGGTGAGGGTGTCGACGAGGCCCGCGGCCTGGTCGACGCCGCGGGCGGAGAGCGGCCGCGAGGCATCCGGTCCGTCGAAGCCGCCCCGCCCGACCGCCTTGCCGTGCCGGAGGACCGTGATGCTGAACGTCTCGGTGACGCCCTGTTCGACGAGCGCCGTGAAGTTGTCGAGGATCTCGACGTCGGGTTCGTAGGTGAGGTAGCCGCGGGCGCGCTTGGGGGTGACCCATTCGAGCGCGGCGACCTCGGCGTTCGGCTTGAAGGTCGAGCGCTGCACCGCCTTCTCGCCCACCTCGGCCGCCCAGTAGTGCACGATCTTCTCGCGGCCCGACGGCAGCGGGTAGCGCGAGACGCCGAGCGGCACGCCGAGGTCGACGGCGAGGCCGGTCTCCTCCTGGATCTCGCGCACGGCCGTCTGCGGCAGCGACTCGCCGGGGTCGACCTTGCCCTTCGGAATGGTCACGTCGCCGTACACGGTGCGGTGGATGACGAGCACGTGCAGCTTGCCGTCGATGTAGCGCCAGCAGACGGCGCCGGCGGCGTAGACGGCCGTCGTCACCGGCGCGACCCCGATCGGGTGCGCTGGCCCGATCGGGTGCGCTGGGCGATCTCGAGCATGAGGCCATTCTGCAGGTCGGTGAGCGGGCGGCCCTCCTCATCGACCGACCGGCGTGTCCAGACGCCGTCGCCGTCGAGGTGCCACGAACTCGTCGACTCGTCCATCGCCTGGTCGAAGATGCGCTCGATCTCGACGAGGTGCTGCGGGTCGGTGAGGCGCACGAGCGCCTCGACCCTGCGGTCGAGGTTGCGGTGCATCATGTCGGCGGAGCCGATGTAGACCTGCGGGTCGCCGTCGTTCGCGAACGAGAAGATGCGCGAGTGCTCGAGGTAGCGGCCGAGGATCGACCGGACGCGGATGTTCTCGCTGAGGCCGGGGATGCCCGGTCGCAGGCTGCAGATGCCGCGCACCCACACTTCGACGGGGACGCCGGCGTTCGAGGCCCGGTAGAGCGCGTCGATGATGGCCTCGTCGACCATCGAGTTGACCTTGATGCGGATGCCGCAGGGCCGGCCCTCCTCGGCCGCCCTGATCTCGCCCGCGATGAGCTTCAGGAGCCCCTTGCGCAGGTGGAGCGGCGCGACGAGGAGCCGCTTGAACTTCTTCTCGATCGCGTAGCCGCTCAGCTCGTTGAAGAGGCGCGTCAGGTCCTTGCCGACCTGGTCGTCGGCGGTGAGGAGGCCGAGGTCCTCGTAGATGCGGCTCGTCTTCGGGTTGTAGTTGCCCGTGCCGATGTGGCTGTAGTGCCGCAGCACGCCCTTCTCCTGGCGGATCACGAGCGCGAGCTTGCAGTGGGTCTTGAGGCCGACGAGGCCGTAGACGACGTGCACGCCGGCCTTCTCGAGCTTGCGCGCCCACGTGATGTTCGCCTGCTCGTCGAAGCGGGCCTTGATCTCGACGAGGGCGAGCACCTGCTTCCCAGACTCCGCGGCGTCGATGAGGGCCTCGACGATCGGGCTGTCGCCCGACGTGCGGTACAGGGTCTGCTTGATCGCGAGCACGTCGGGGTCGGCGGCGGCCTGCTCGAGGAAGGCCTGCACGCTCGTCGCGAACGACTCGTACGGGTGGTGCAGCAGCACGTCCTGGCGGGAGACGGCCTTGAACACGTCGGCGCGCAGGTTCGACTCGGTCGGCTGCAGCTGCACGGCCGTGGTCGGCACGTGCGTGGGGTAGTGCAGCTCGGGGCGGTCGAGCCGCGCGAGGTCGAAGAGCCCGCCGAGGTCGAGCGGCGCGGGCAGCCGGTACACCTCCTGCTCGGTGACGTCGAGCTCGCGCACGAGCAGGCCCAGCGTCACCTCGTCCATGTCGTCGGTGACCTCGAGGCGGATCGGCGGGCCGAATCGGCGTCGCAGCAACTCCTTCTCGAGCGCCTTGATGAGGTTCTCGGTCTCGTCCTCCTCGATCTCGACGTCCTCGTTGCGGGTGACGCGGAACACGTGGTGCTCCACGATCTCCATGCCGGGGAAGAGGTCGCCGAGGTGGTTCGCGATGAGGTCCTCGAGTGTGATGTAGCGCGCGTCCTCGACCGACTCGCCGGGTTCGACGCGGACGAACCGGGGCAGCATCTGCGGCACCTTCACGCGCGCGAACTCCTGCCGGCCGGTGCGGCTGTTGCGCACGCGCACCGAGAGGTTCAGCGAGAGGCCCGAGATGTAGGGGAACGGGTGCGCCGGATCGACCGCGAGCGGCATGAGCACGGGGAAGATCTGCGACGAGAAGTAGCCGCGCAGGTGCGCGCGCTCGTCGTCGCCGAGCTCGGCCCAGGTCACGATGCGGATGCCCACGTCGGCGAGGGCGGGCTTCACGAGCTCCTGGTAGGCGGCGGCGTGGCGCTCCTGCAGTTCGTGCGCCATGCGCGAGATGTCGCTCAGCACGTCGACCGGGGCGCGGCCGACGTTCGTCGGCACGGCGAGCCCGGTCATGATGCGGCGCTTGAGCCCGGCGACCCGCACCATGAAGAACTCGTCGAGGTTCGACGCGAAGATCGCGAGGAAGTTCGCCCGCTCGAGCACCGGGACGAGCGGGTCCTCGGCGAGTTCGAGCACGCGCTGGTTGAAGGCGAGCCAGCTCAGCTCGCGGTCGAGGTAGCGCTCGGCGGGCAGCTCGGGCGCGCCTTCGATGTCGAGCGGTTCGAAGTCGTCGTCGAAGTCGCTCGCCGTGCGATCCGACGTCCGGTCGTCCTCGAGGATGCTGTCCGGGCTCATCCACTCATCATGGCACGCACGCGGTTGCGGCCGATGAGGGCAGGGTTAACGGGCGGTGACGGGCGCGCTCTCGTCATCCTCTTCGTGCACGTTGAACCGGTAGCCCACGTTGCGCACGGTGCCGATGAGGCTGTCGAGGTCGCCGAGCTTCGCCCGAAGTCGCCGCACGTGCACGTCGACGGTGCGGGTGCCGCCGAAGTAGTCGTAGCCCCACACCTCGCTCAGCAGTTGCTCGCGCGTGAAGACCCGCGACGGGTGCGCCGCGAGGAAGCGCAGCAGCTCGAACTCCTTGTAGGTGAGGTCGAGCGGCTTGCCGTGCACCTTGGCCGAATAGCTGGCCTCGTCGATGACGACGCCCGAGGTCTGGATCCGCTCCGCGGGCTGCGACTGCAGCGCCCGACCGATCGCGAGCCGGATGCGCGCGTCGACCTCGGCCGGGCCGGCCCCCTCGAGCACGACGTCGTCGACGCCCCAGTCGGGGGAGACGGCGGTGAGCCCGCCCTCGGTGACGACGAGCACGAGCGGCGCCGAGAGCCCGGTGGTGCGCAGGATCTGCGCGAGCGCCTTGGCGCCGGCGAGGTTCGTGCGGGCGTCGAGCAGCACGAGCTCGGCGTCGGGCGCGTTGACGAGGCGCTCGGGCGAGGCGGGGATGACCCGCACCCGATGCGTCAGGAGTGCGAGCGCCGGGAGAACGTCGTCGGCCGCCGGCGTCAGAATGAGCAGCTGCGCCACGCCACACCCTCCAGTAGTAAGGTGCGGTCAATACTACGGGACGGCCGACGCCGTCCCGCGAACCGAACGGAGCGGCATGACCGACGAGACCGAGACGCGCACGGGATGGCCGGGAATCGTCCTGATCTGGGCGGTCGCCGTCGTCGGTTCCGCGATCGTCGCCGGGCTGGCGTTCGGCGGCGTCGACGACTGGTTCGAGGATGACTCGTGGCTCGGCGTGTTCGGCGCGCTCGGCGTCGTGCTCGCCGTCTCGGTGCTCGGCACGCTCGTGGTCCAGCTCGCGAGCCGCCGGCCGGCCGGATTCGTCGGTCGCGTCTCGGCGTCGATCGCGGGCGCGTTCGTGGTCGTCGCGGTCGCGGCGGCGATCGTCGCCCCCGTCGCCGCGGGCTAGACTCGAGGCATGTCTGAGCTGCTCGCCCTCGAACTCCTCTTCATCGGCCTGCTCGGCCTCGCGAGCCTCGCGATCGCGTGGATCAGCGGCGTCGTCGTCTACAAGCTCTTCAAGGGTCAGCGCTAGGCGCTGGTGAAGGCGTGGCGATGATCGAGCTGCCCGTCGACCTTCCCGCCGAGCTCGTCCCGCTCTCGTGGCTCCTCGGCGTGTGGGAGGGGTCGGGCGTCATCGACTACAAGGTCGGCGACGAGTCCGTCACGCACGAGTTCGGCCAGCGGGTGAGCTTCAGCCACGACGGGCTGCCGCACCTCAACTACACCTCGTACTCGTGGCTCTTCCCCGACGACGAGGGCGGTGAGCCGACGCCGCTCGCCACCGAGACGGGGTACTGGCGGCTCGCACGTGCACAGGGCGAGGGCGACCCGGGCCCAGCGATGCTGCCGGCCGTCGGCGAGCCGCGCTACGGCGACGCCGAGGCGGTCGAGCGGCTGCGCAACGCCGAGGGCGGGTTCGACCTCGAAGTGTCGATCGTGCACCCCGGCGGGGTGAGCGAGCTCTACCTCGGCCAGGTGAAGGGCCCGCGCATCGACCTCGCGACCGACGCCGTCATGCGCTCGGCCGGTGCGAAGGACTACGCGGCCGCGACGCGGCTGTACGGCCTCGTCGAGGGGCACCTCCTGTGGGCCTGGGACATCGCGGCGCTCGGTCAGGACCTGCGCACGCATGCGTCGGCCCGCCTCGCGAAGGTCGACTGATGACCGGGTCGCCGTCGCCGTTCCTCGCCCTTCCCGGAGCCGTCGCCCTCGAGACGTCGCCCGGCGTCGCCGGCCACTACGGCGAGCCGATGATCGAGCAGCGTCGCCTCGAGCGCGGCGAGGCGATCGTCGATCTGTCCGACCGCGGTCTCGTCGTCGTCACCGGTCCCGACCGGCTGAGCTGGATGCACTCCATGGCGAGCCAGTCGTTCACCGGGCTCCGGCCGGGCGAAGGTATCGAGGCGCTGCTCCTCGACGCCTCCGGCCGTGTCGAGCACGCGGTGCACGCGGTCGACGACGGTGAGTCGGTGTGGCTCATCGTCGAGGGCGACGAAGCGGCTCCGCTCGCCGCCTGGCTCGACCGCATGCGGTTCATGCTCCGGGTCGAGGTCGCCGACCGAACGGCCGACCTGGCCGTGATCGCGGCGATGTCGGCCGACGCGCTCGATGCGGCGGTCGCGGCGTACGCGCCCGCCGGCGTCGCGCTCGACTGGGTCGACCCCTGGGCCGAACCCCGCCCGGGCGGCCACCAGTACGCCGCCGCAGCCGGGCACCCGGGCGCCGACTGGCGCTGGATCGAGCGCATCGTCGAACGCGCCGCACTGGCCGACGCGGCCGCATCGGTCCGTTCGGGCCGCGTGGCCGCCGCCGGAGCGCTCGCCGCCGAGGCGCTGCGGATCGCCGCGTGGCGTCCGCGCCTCGCGACGGAGGTCGACGAGAAGACCATTCCGCACGAGGTCGACTGGCTGCGCAGCGCGGTCGACCTCGGCAAGGGCTGCTACAAGGGCCAGGAGACGGTCGCGAAGGTGCTCAACCTCGGCCGGCCGCCCCGGCGACTCGTGCTGCTGCACCTCGACGGCAGCGACACCGTGCTGCCGGTGCCGGGCGACGAGGTGGTCGGCGAGAAGGTGCGGCCCGAGCCCGCCGAGGGCGAGGCGCCCGAGCGCAAGGTCGTGGGCCACGTCACCTCGAGCGCGATGCACCACGAGCTCGGCCCCATCGCGCTCGCGCTCGTCAAGCGCGCGGTTCCCGCCGACCTGCCGCTCATCGTCGAGCGCCACGGCGTGGAGGTGGCGGCCGCCCAGGTCGAGATCGTGCCCGCCGATGCGGGCGCCGCCGTCGAGGTGCCGCGCCTGCCCCGCCTCGGCGTGCGCAAGCCCTGACACCGCCGACCGGCTGATCTGCCGGGTGCCGACGTCCGTCGCGCGCCGGCTCCTTCGCGCGCACGACGACGGCCCCGACGCCGGAGCGCCGGGGCCGTCGTCACGGGGCTACCTGCAATTCGCCTTGGCGTACGCCGCGCGCGCCTCGGCCTCGTGCTCGCCGTCCTGATGGCGGGCGGTCACCTCAAGCGTGCCCTTCTTGAGTCGCGCCGTGCCCGTGTCGAACAGGTGGTACACCGCCGAGCCCGCCGCGACGTCGGCGATCTCGTGGTCGCCCCACGGCGTCGAGATCACGAGGTCGGCCGGCGTGTTGCCCGTGTTCGCCGCGTACACGGCGACCTGGGCGGTTCCGGCGAGGCACTGGCTGGCGGCGGTCGCCGTCACGCCCATCTCGACGGGGACGGGCTCGTCGATCGTGAGCGTGGCCGCCTGTTCCTCCTCGGCGTTGCCGGCGACGTCGACCGAGCGGTAGGCGACGGTGTGGTCGCCGGCACCGGTCACGACGATCGGGTCGGCGTACGCGCCCCATTCGCCGTCGTCGACCCGGAACTCCGTGCGCGCCGCGCCGGAGGTGTCGTCGGTCGCGGTCAGCGTGACGCGGGCGTCGCCGTCGCCGGCGTCGACCGTGGCGGTGGTGACCGGCGCCACCGTGTCGACCTGGACCGTCGCCGATCCCGCCTCTTCGACGTTTCCGGCCGTGTCGGTCGACCGGTAGGCGACGGTCGCCTCGCCCTCGACGGTGACGGCGACCGGCTCGGTGTAGGCCGTCCACGCTCCGTCGCCGATCGCGTACTCGGTGGTGGCGACCCCCGATCCGCCGGCGTCGCTCGCCTCGAGCGAGAAGCTCGGCGCGGTCGTGTACCAGCCGGCCTCGCCGTCGGGCTCGGCGGGATCCCACGTGAGCGTCGTCGTCGGCGACGTCGTGTCCTCCGACTCGGCGTCGAGCGTGAACGAGTCGAACCCGACCACGACCGACTCCTCCTGCTGCGGACCGATCGCCATGAGGCCGAGGCCCCGCAGCGGCCGGTCGAAGGTGATGCCGGCGCCGATCGACGTCCAGTTGACGCCGCCGTCGCTCACCTCGGCCGTGTACAGGTCGCCCGTCTTGGTCACCCGGATGTACCAGTACCCGCTCTCGCTGGAGTCCGCGATGTTGAGGTTCCGGTTGCCGATGCCCACTGCGTCGGCCTCGCCAGCGAGCTCCGCCCGCAGGTCGAGCGCCGTACCCGGGTTGTTGTACGCCACGACGTCGGCCTTGACGTAGTTGTCGTCGTCGGCCCACATCATGAGCCCGGCCAGCTGCCAGCGGTGCTTCAGCGGCGCCGTGAACTTCGTCGTCGCCACCCAGTCGCCCTCAGGCGCCTCGGTGAGGACGAAGTTGCGCGGCGAGATCGGGTTCGTGCCGTTGACGTCGCCCGGCTGCGTCTCGATCCTGAGGTGACCGTCGGCGACCTCCAGGTGGTTCGAGTCGTAGCGCACGCTCTGCGACCAGCGGCAGCCGTCGAGCGTGGTCCCGTCGAACTCGTCGTTCGGCGTCACCGGATCACCGGGCTCCGGTTCCGGTGCGAAGCGGAACCAGTCGGCCGTCGCCACCGCCGGCGTGCTGCCGAGGTCGCCCGCGGACATCAGGCCGATCCTCGCGTTCGCCTTGAGCTGCAGGCTTCCGGCGAGCGGGGTCCACGTCGTGCCGTCGGCGGAGTACGCGCCCGTGAGGGTCGTGCCGTCGCTCGTCAGCTTGAGGTGGATCGTCGACGGGAAGTCGGCCGGCAGCGTGGGCGCCGCTGCGGTGGTCCGCGATCCGCCCGTCTCGCTCTGGAACTCGATGAACCGGTTTCCGTTCTGGTGGCGGACGAAGGCGAGCTTGTTGTACTCGTCGTCGCTCTGGTGCACCACGAGCCCGGCCCACTGCCAGTGCGAGGTGTGGGCGAGCGAGAGCTTCGTCGTCGCCTCCCAGGCACCGGTCGGCAGCGGCTTGCCCGCGAAGCTCACGGGGCCGGTCGACGTCTCGTTGATGTCGCCCGTCGTCACCGGCAGCTTCAGCGTGCCACCCGACTGGGTGATCGGAACCGGGCCCGTGCGCAAGGCCCACGAAGGCGCGACGGCCGGGCCGTCGAACTCGTCGGAGAGCGGTGCACCCGCGCACATGAGCGGTTCGAGCGGCAGTTCGGGCTCGGGCCCCTGCGGGTCGGTGTCGATCGCGAAGTCGGCGAAGTCGACCGTGCCGGCGCCGCTCGCGTGCGACACCGTGAACATGCCGACGTCCTGCGTGCTCGCCGCACCCGTGAGGGTCACGGCGCCGCCGACCTGGGTCCAGCTCGTGCCGTTCTTCGAGAAGTACGCCGTGTACGAGGCATCCGAGCGCTTGAGCTTCACCCAGACGGGGTAGCTGGTGGTGCCGCCCGCGACCGAGGTGTTGAGCTGCCCGTTGCCGTCGGGGTCGGCCAGGAACTCGACGCCGCCCGAGGGGCGGATGCCGACCATCGCGTAGCCGGGCGAGGTGCCCGGTTGCGTCAGGTCGTTGCGAACGATGACGCCGGCCTTCGCCGAGCCGTTCGTGTTCTGCTGGGCGTCGACCTTCACGACCGCCTCCCAGTCCTCGTCGCCGCCGGCGGGGGCGTACAGCGTCGAGTACTCGTCGATGCCCTGCCACGTGTCGGCTCCGGCGCCGGTGATGCGGAAGCGACCCTCGCCGAGGCGTTCGAACACGCCGTCGGCGTTCGTGAACGGCACGAGGTCGCCGAACAGCTCACCGACCTGGGCGACGACGACGCGCGAGGTGCGCGACTTGCCCGCCTCGTTGCTCGCGACCGCGGTGAGCTCGTAGAGCCCCTCCTCCGGGCTCGTCCACGCGGCGGTGAACGGCGCGGACTCGTCGGTGCCGATCGATTCGCCGTCGACGAAGAACTCGACGGCGGTGACGCCGCCGTCGGCGTTGTGCGGGTCGGTCGCCGCGGCCTCGATCGTCACGTCCTGGCCGGGCTCGAGCTCGACGCCCGGGGCGGGTGCGGTGATCGCGACGTCCGGCGCGGCGGTCGGCGAGGAGCCGCGGCCGATCGCCTCGATGAAGTTGAGCTTCGTCTCGCCGCCCCGGAACACGAGGTAGAGGTCGAGCGAGTCGCTCGGGAACGCGCTCACGTCGACGACGACGTCGGCGAACCGCGTCGATCCGGTCGCGGGCACGTCGGCGGTCGCGAGCAGCTCGCCGTCGGCCGCGCCCTTTCGCAGCTCGATCGAGCCTCCCTCGGCGTTCGCCGAGACCCGCAGCGCGAGCTCGTCGACGCGGTGGAAGCTCACCGGCTCGTAGTGCGCCCAGTCGCCGTCGTGCCCGACGACGACCTTGTCGGCCTCGCCGCCCTCCGTGTCGCGGCTCGGTGCCACGGTCACCCCGGGTGAGGCGCCGTCGAAGAACTCGGCCTGCTTGAGCTTGGGGAACACGAGCGTCGTCGCCGAACCCGTGAGCGGGTTCGCGCCGCCCTCGCCGCCGTGGTCGGTGTAGCGCGCGTCGATCGCGAAGAAGATGTCCTCGTCGGGCGCGTGGCCGCCGAGGCTCGTCTCCGTGGTCCCCGTGAGCCCGCTCAACGGGGTCAGCGGGTGGGCGTGGTCGTCGTGGCCGAGTGCCGGCTGGATGATGACCTCCGAGCCGTCGACGGTGCCGTCCTCGGGGTCGGTCACCTGGGCCGCCCACGCGAGCTCGTCGCCGAAGTCGAAGAACGCGCCGTCCGGCGGCAGCGAGATGCCGACGTCGGGCCTCGTGTTGCCGACGGTGATGGGCACGGTCGTGGTGCCGGTCTTGCCGTCGGGGTCGGTCACGGTCAACCGTGCGTCGAAGACGCCCGTCGCGGCGTACGAATGGCTCGCCGTCGCGGTGGTCGCGTCGGTCGTGCCGTCGCCGTCGAAGTCCCACTCGTACGCGAGCGCGGCGTCCTCGGGATCGGTCGAGGCCGTTCCGTCGAAGGCGACCTCGAGGGGCGCCGGGCCCGAGTCACGGTCGACCGCGATCTTCGCGATCGGCGACCGTGAACCCTGGATGTAGTCGATCCGGTGCAGGCCCGAGCTCGGGTTGTCGCGGCCGAAGCCGCCGCCCCAGTCGAGCACGTAGAGCGAACCGTCGGGACCGAACTTCGAGTCGATCGGCGCGAGGAACTGCTCCTGCGGCAGGAAGGCGTTCACCTTCTCAACCTGCGAGCCCGACTCCGCGGCCGGGTCCTTGAGCTGGATCGAGTACATCTTGTTGCGCGCCCACTCGTAGAAGAACGGCTTGCCGTCGTACGACGCGGGAAACTTCGTGTCGGACGCGAGGTCGGGGTCGTAGTCGTAGACCGGACCGCCCATGGGGGCGAGGCCGCCGCCCTGGGGGATCATCTCGGGCACCGACGAGCGCTTGTAGCCGTACCACATGTCGGCGGCGCGGGCCGCGGGCAGCTCGGTCAGGCCGGTGTTGCGCGGCGAGTCGTTGACCGGGGCGTCGCAGTCGAAGAAGTCGCCGACGGTCACCGGGCTCGTCGTGTAGTCGACGTCGCGGAACGGTTCGTTGTCGCCCATGCAGAGGGGCCAGCCGTAGTTGCCGGGGCTCTTGATGAGGTTCCATTCGGCGATGCCGGCGGGGCCGCGGGTTTCGGGCGCATCGGTGCCGTTGTCGGGGGAGTAGTCGGCGAGGCTGATCCAGCCGGTCGCCTGGTCGACCGAGAAGCGGAACGGGTTGCGGAACCCCATCGCGTAGATCTCGGGACGGGTCTTGTCGCCCGGGTCGTCGGCCTCGGGGAACAGGTTGCCCTCGGGCACCGTGTAGCCGGGGCCGTCGGCCTTCGGCGTGATGCGCAGCAGCTTGCCGCGCAGGTCATTGGTGTTCGCCGACGTCGCCCGCGCGTCGTGGAACGTGCCGTCGCGCGTCGACAGCGGCGCGTAGCCGCCGGAGGGCTCGGAGTGCGGGTTCACGTCGTCGCCGACGCTGAGGTAGAGGTTGCCGTCGGCGTCGAAGTCGAGCCCGCCGCCCGTGTGGCCGGGCTCGTCGGGCAGGCGCCGGGCCGGGACCTCGATGATGAGCTCCTCGCTGGCCGGGTCGATGACGCCGTTCTCCATCGTGAACCGGGAGACACGGCTGAAGAAGTTCGACGGGTCCGCGTTGTCGGCGGTGTCGGGCGATCGGTAGAGGTAGACACGACCGTTGTCGGTGAAGTCGGGGTCCAGGGCGATGCCGAGCAGGCCGTCCTCGCCGCCCGAGTACACGTCGAGCTCGAGGGCGGTCGTGACGTTGTTCGTCGCCGGGTCCCAGACCCGTACCTGGCCGCGTACGAGCTCCGTGTAGAAGACGCGGCCGTCGTCGGCGATGTCCATGGCGAACGGTGCCGAGGTGTTCTCGTCGAGGGCGACCTTCTCGAAGTCGTTCCAGACGGTGCCGCCGCAGTCACCTGGCTCGATGCCCGCGGCGTACTTCACGCCGCCGACGATGTGGGCCATGAAGTCGGGCTCGAGGTAGTGCGAGCCGAAGTGCCCCATCGCGGTCGCCCAGGCGCGTCCGCCGTCGTAGGGCTTGCACCACGAGATCGGGTGGTCGTAGCCCATCGCGTTGCCGCCGGCGTCGTAGGTCGACTCGTCCATCGAGGCGAGCACGTGCGCGGTGCCGCGCACGTTGTTCGAGAAGTTGTACCACTCGTCGGAGCGTTCCCATCGCGCGTCGTCGAAGTGGGCCGTCGACGGGTGCGCATGGTCCTCGATCCGCACCGTGCCCGGCTGGCCGGGGTCGGTGCCGGTGGCCGCGTGGCCCGGCATGAGCGAACCGACGAGCTGGTCCCACCAGGCGTAGTTGCCGCGCATGTCGGTCGCGTTGTGGATGGCGACGATGCCGCCGCCCGCCTCCTGGTAGCGCTCGAGGGCCGCCTTCTGGTCGGCGTTCCACGGGTCGCCGGACGCCTGGAACATGATGAGCGCGTCGAAGCCGGCGAGATCGGTGTCGTTGAAGATCGTGGAGTCCTCGGTGTGCGTCACCTCCATCCCCTCGGCCTCGAGCGCAGCCGTGATGAGCGGCGTGCCCTTGTCGATCGCGTCCGTGTGCCGGAACTGCGTCGTCTTGGTGAAGATCAGCACGTGGGCGCCGTCGTGGGCCTGTGCGGGGGCGGCGATCGCCGTGATCGCGCCTGCGGCGAGGATCGCGGCGACGGTTCCGGCGAGGAGCCGGGAGAGGACGTGGTGCAACTTCGTCAGCATGAGACCTCCGTTGGTTTCAGATGCTGGACACGCGATATGGCGGATCGAGTGCGAGCCCGGTCCTGAACCTAGGGCGACTTATGTCGTGCGTCAAGCAAAAGTTGGTTGCGTGTCGTCTTCTTACTCGAACACGGCGGTCTGTAATGATCGAATACGCGCAGAACTTGCGCCTTGGAAGGCACTCTGAAAGGGCCCCTGAACGGGCGTTTCGTGCCCGAACTCAGCGCGGTGCGACCGCTGCCCACGGCAGGGTGAGCTCGCCCAGCCGGCTCCGACGCGGACCGCCGATCACGGGCCATCCCTCGTGCCGCAGGGTGGCGACCATCGCGATCCAGCGTTGGGAGGGCCCGTAGACCGCGAGGGGGGCGTGCATCCGCCATGCGGCGTCGAGTGCCGCGAGGAGCTCGTGCACCGGCTCGCCGGGGACGTTCCGATGGATGAGCGCCTTCGGCAGCCGCTCGGCCACGACCGACGGGTTCTCGAGCCCCGAGCGGCGGAGGCTGATCGTGAAGGTGCGCGGCCCGTCGCCGCCGAGCCCGATCCAGCTCGCAACGCGGCCGAGCTCGTCGCACGTGCCCTCCACCACGAGTCCGCCGGGAGCGAGGCGCGCGGTCATGAGCGCCCAGGCGCCCGCGACGTCGGACTCGTCGTACTGCCGCAGGACGTTGAACGCACGGATCACGGCGGGTCGGCGATCGCCCGGCGTCGGCACCTCGAACCCGCCGACCGCGAAGCCGACGTCGAGACCCGGGTCGAAGTGGGCGTCGCCTGCGCGCACCCGCTCGAGCTGCTCGCGGGCGACGCGCACCCGCTCGGGCTCGATCTCGAGGCCGAGCACGCGCACGTCGGGTCGCACGTGCACGAGGCGAGAGGCGAGCTCGAGCGTCGTCACGCCGCTCGCCCCGTAGCCGAGGTCGACGACGAACGGGTCGGTCGCGTGCACGAGGGCGGGGTGCGCCGCGATCCACCGGTCGACGCGGCGCAGCCGGTTCGCGTTCGTCGTGCCGCGGGTCACGGTGCCGACGCGCTGCCCGGGCCGCAGGCGCCGGGGGTGGGGCGAGGCGTCGGGCATGCCTCCAGTCTGTCAGGCACTCGGCGAGGCATCCGGTCATCGCGCTTCACGCGACGGGGCGCCGGATGCCTCGCCGGTAGGCTGTTCGCATGCCTCACACCCTCGTGCTGCTCCGCCACGGCAACAGCGAATGGAACCAGAAGAACCTGTTCACCGGTTGGGTCGACGTGCGACTCTCCGAGCTCGGCCGCACCGAGGCCGCGCGCGCCGGCGAACTCCTCGCGGAGCACGGCGTGCTGCCCGACGTGCTGCACACGTCGGTGCTCACGCGCGCGATCCAGACCGCGAACATCGCGCTCGACGTCGCCGACCGCGCGTGGATCGACGTCCGCCGCACGTGGCGCCTCAACGAGCGCCACTACGGCGCGCTGCAGGGGCTCGACAAGGCCGAGACGCTCGAGAAGTACGGCCCCGAGCAGTTCCAGCTCTGGCGCCGCTCGTTCGACGTGCCGCCGCCCGCGCTCGCCGACGACGCCCAGTGGTCGCAGGTCGGCGACCCGCGTTACGCGGCGCTGAGCGACGACGAGCTGCCCCGCACCGAGTGCCTGAAAGACGTGATCGCGCGCATGCTGCCGTACTGGGAGGTGGGCATCGTCCCCGACCTGGCCGCGGGAAGGACCGTGCTCGTCACCGCGCACGGCAACTCGCTCCGCGCCCTCGTGAAGCACCTCGACGGCATCAGCGACGACGACATCGCCGAGCTCAACATCCCCACCGGAATCCCGCTCGTGTACGAGCTCGACGACGAGTTCCGCCCGACGAAGCCGGCCGAGTACCTCGACCCCGAGGCCGCTGCAGCCGGCGCTGCCGCGGTCGCCGCGCAGGGCAAGAAGTAGGCGCGAGCCGCTGGGACCTGACGAGGGGGATGCCGCCCGGCATCCCCCTCGTCAGGTCCGCGTCGCACTCAGAGTGCGGACTTCTCCGGGTCCCAGTCGCCCGTCGCGAGGTACTGCACCTTCTTCGCGATCGACACGGCGTGGTCGGCGAAGCGCTCGTGGTAGCGGCTCGCGAGGGTCGCGTCGACCGTGTCGACCGTCTCGCCCTTCCACTTCTCGCCGAGCACCTTGTCGAACACCGAGAGGTGCAGGGCGTCGACCTTGTCGTCCTCGTTGCGGATCTCCTCGGCGAGGTGCACGTCTTCGGTGCGCAGCAGCTCGACGAGCCGGCGGGCGATCTCGACATCGAGGCGGCCCATCTCGGCGAAGGTCGGGCGCAGCGACTTCGGCACGACCTTGTCGGGGAACCGGTAGCGGGCGAGCTGCGAGATGTGGGTCGACATGTCGCCCATGCGCTCGAGCGAGGCGCTGATGCGCAGTGCGCTCACGACGATGCGCAGGTCGCGCGCCACGGGCTGCTGGCGGGCCAGGATCGTGATCGCGAGCTCGTCGAGCTCGACGGCCGCCTGGTCGATCTTGTCGTCGTCGGCGATCACCTCCTCGGCCAGGCTGACGTCCGACTCGTTGAACGCCCGGGTCGCCTTGTCGATCGAAACGGCGACGAGGTCGGCGATCTCGACGAGTCGTTCCTGCACCTCGGCCAGCTCCTGCTGGAACACCTCACGCATGTTCGGGATACCTCTGTCTCTCATCGGCCGCGCGCACAGCACGAACCGGCCGGGTCGATTCCGGCTCCGCGCCATCTTCTCCGGCGCAGGTGAACAACAGGTGCCGGTTGGCTGAACACTCACCAACGTACCGCTCCACGGCGGGCGAGACGGCGAATCGGGCCGTTGCGGCGTCGTTAGTCTGGTGCCATGGATTCCACCTGGGCAGTGCTCACCGCGCTCGCCTTCGGCCTGTTCCTCGGGGCCGCCTTCATGGTCGTGCTGCACATGGCCGAGCGCCGTGGCTCGAGCGCCGCGAAGGTCGTGGCACCGACGATCCCCGACGGGGTCGACCAGGTGCTCGAGGTGCTGGAGTCCGCCGGGATCGTGCTCGACCCATCGAACAACGTGCTGCGCGCCTCGCCCGGGGCGCTCGCGATGGGGCTCGTGCGCCAGCGGGCGCTCGTGCATCCCGAACTCATCGAGCTCGTGGCCGCGGTCCGCCGCTCGGGCGAGCCGATCGCCGAGGAGCTCGCGGTCGCCAGGTCCGCGCAGGGCGAAGCGACGATGCGCCTCCGGGTGCGGGTCGCCCGGCTCGGCGCCCGGTTCGTGCTGCTCCTCGCCGAGGACCGCACCGAGGCGCACCGGCTCGATGAGGTGCGGCGCGACTTCGTCGCCAACATCAGCCACGAGCTGAAGACGCCGATCGCCTCGGTGAGCCTGCTCGCGGAGGCGCTCGACCAGGCCGCCGACGAGCCCGACCAGGTGCGCCGCTTCGCGGGCCGCCTGTCGGTCGAGGCGACGCGGCTCGCGCACATCACGAGCGAGGTCATCGAGCTGTCCCGGCTTCAGGCGCGCGACGCGCTGCGCCCCGACTCCCTCGTCGACGTCGACGAGGTCGTGGCGTCGGCGGTCGACCAGAACCGGGTCGTCGCGGGCGGCAAGCGCGTCGAGATGGCGGTCAAGGCCGCGACCGGGGCGAAGGTCTACGGAGATCGGGCCCTCATGGTCGTCGCCGTGCACAACCTCGTCGCGAACGCGATCGCGTATTCGAACGAGGGCGGAAGGGTGGGGGTCGGCACGAAGATCGTCGACGGCTCCGTCGAGATCGCCGTCACCGACCAGGGCATCGGCATCGACGGCGACGAGCTCGAGCGCGTCTTCGAGCGGTTCTACCGGGTCGACCAGGCCCGCTCCCGCAACACGGGCGGTTCGGGCCTCGGCCTCAGCATCGTCAAGCACACCGTTCAGAACCACGGCGGCGACGTGCGCGTCTGGTCGCAGCCGGGGCGCGGGTCGACCTTCATGATCCGGCTTCCGCTCGCCGAGCTGCCGCCGGTCGACGAACCGGCCGGCGCCGATGCTGCGCGATCCGCGGAGCCTCCGGCGAGTGGCGCCGGCGCGCGCCGACACGCTGCGAAGGCCGCAGCATCCGACCGAGGAGAACACCAGTGACCCGCATCCTGCTCGTCGAAGACGAGATCGCCCTCTCAGACCCGCTGAGCTTCCTGCTCGAGCGCGAGGGCTACGAGGTCGAGGTCGCCGCCGACGGTCCTTCGGCGATCGCGGCGTTCGACCGCGAAGGCGCCGACCTGGTGCTGCTCGACCTCATGCTGCCGGGCCTGCCGGGCACGGAGGTGTGCCGGGAGCTGCGCAACCGCTCGTCGGTGCCGATCATCATGCTGACCGCGAAGGACTCCGAGATCGACATCGTCGTGGGGCTCGAGCTCGGCGCCGACGACTACGTCACGAAGCCGTACAAGACGCGCGAGCTGCTCGCCCGCATCCGTGCCGTGCTCCGCCGACGCACCGAGATCGAGGACTTCGACGAGTCGGTGCTCGAGGGCGGGCGCGTGCGCATGGACGTCGACCGGCACACGGTCGAGGTCGACGGCGTCCAGGTGCCGATGCCCCTGAAGGAGTTCGAGCTGCTCGAGCTGCTGATGCGCAATCCCGGGCGGGTGCTCACGCGGGGCCAGCTCATCGACCGCGTGTGGGGGTCCGACTACTTCGGCGACACCAAGACGCTCGACGTGCACATCAAGCGAATCCGCTCGAAGATCGAGGTGCAGCCCTCCGAGCCCGTCCAGCTGGTGACGGTGCGGGGGCTCGGCTACCGCTTCGAGGGCTAGGCCGACCCGCATGGCCCGTGTGCCGCCGGCGTCGCGCCCTTGCACCGGGCGAGCGGCGTTTGCGACGATCGGGTGATGACCGCCAACGCCCCTGCCGACGGAACCGAACGCACGACCACGCCCGAACCGAGCGCAGGAGAGCGGCCTCGGCGCCACAACGTGCTCGGGTACCTCGGCATCGGCCTCGGGGTGCTCGCCCTGGTCGGCGTGGCCAGCCCGAGCATCCTGTTCGAGTTCGTCGGGGGAGTGCTGCTGATCGCCGCACTCGCGGTGTCGGTGATCGCGATCTTCCGTCCGCGCCCGAAGTGGCCCGCGTTCGTGGGCATCGGCATCTGCGTCATCGCGGCGGTCACCGCGACGGTGATGTTCCTCATCGGATTCCTCGGCGGCGTCGCGAGCACCTTCCCCGGCTGACCCGCTCCGGGCGGCTCGCCCGGGTGCACGAAAGGCGGATGCCGAAGCATCCGCCCTTCGTCGTCGTCGGTGGGGTCAGCCCGCGGTCGGCGCCTCGGTCGCGACGTCCTCGACGGCGACCTCGGCCGGAAGCAGGCCTGCGTACTCGGGCAGGCGGCCGTCGAGCACGGGGACCTCCTTCTCGATGCCCTCGGCCGAGCCGTACTGGAAGTAGATGGGCAGCAGCGCGCCGGGCTTCGTGTCGATGCCCTCGAGGACCAGCGGCGGGACGACGTCGAGCTCGTCCTCGTCGGCGACGCCGAAGGCGACCGTGGCGCCCGCGTCGACCGGGATGGTCTGCGTCTCGCCGTCGGCGACCTGGACACCGAGTTCGACGTCGTCGGCGCCGTCGTTCACGATCGTCAGCACGAGGGTGCCGTCGACGCCGTCGTCGCTCACGACGAGCACGTTGCGGAGGTGGAGGTCGCCGACGTTGACCCCGACGCCGTCGCTCGCGTCGTACGGCTCGGTCGTCGCCTGATAGGTCAGCATCGAGCAGCCGCTCGCGCCGATCGCGATGCCGAGGGCCAGAGCAGCTGATGCCGCGAGACGCGCCTTCACAGAACCTCCAAGTGCGAGCGTGCGCACGCGCGCCCAGGTGGCGCGCGCGATCGACTCCGAGCATATCGCACGGCAGGAGGCGGGCGTGGAAGGGGAGGCGAACCTTAGCACGATCACGAATGTGATATCCTGAAAGTTGCCGAAAGGACTTTTATTCATGCTTTTTGAGGTTGGCGAAACCGTCGTTTACCCCCACCACGGAGCCGCAACGATCACCGAGGTGAAGAAACGGATCATCAAGGGTGAAGAGAAGCTCTACCTCAAGCTGAACGTCACGCAGGGCGACCTCGTCATCGAGGTTCCGGCCGAGAACGTCGACCTCGTCGGCGTGCGCGACGTCATCGGCAAAGAGGGCCTCGACAAGGTCTTCGAGGTGCTTCGCGCGCCGTTCACCGAGGAGCCGACCAACTGGTCGCGCCGCTACAAGGCGAACCTCGAGAAGCTCGCCTCGGGCGACGTGATCAAGGTGTCCGAGGTCGTGCGCGACCTGTGGCGCCGCGATCAGGACCGCGGCCTCTCGGCCGGTGAGAAGCGCATGCTCGCGAAGGCCCGCCAGATCCTGATCTCCGAGCTCGCGCTCGCCGAGAAGACCGACGAAGAGGCGGCGTCGACCGTCCTCGACGAGGTCCTCGCCTCCTGACGCCACGGTCGGTCGAGTAGGCGCGCAGCGCCGTATCGAGGCCACCGGGGTCGCGGCTACGCTCATCCCATGAGCACCCCGCGCACCGCCGTCATCATCGTCGCCGCAGGAAGCGGCACGAGGTTGGGCCGTCCCGAGCCGAAGGCGTTCGTGCCGCTCGGCGACGGCACGGTGCTCTCGACCGCGATCGCCGGCGTGCTCGCCATGCGCGAGACGCCGGCGATCGTCGTCGTCGCCCCCGCCGACCGGGTCGACGAGGTGCGGGGCGGGCTCGCCCCGGTCGTCGCGGCCGCCGGCGCTCCGCTCGAGGTCGTTGCGGGCGGTGCGAGCCGGCAGGACTCCGTGGCCCGGGGCCTCGCGGTCGTCGCCGCTGGCGTCGACACGGTGCTCGTGCACGATGCCGCCCGGCCGCTCACGCCCGCACCGGTCTTCGACGAGGTCGCCGCCGCGGTGCGCGCCCGGGGTCACGGAATCGTGCCGGCACTCGAGGTCGTCGACACCATCAAGCGCGTCGCCGACGGGTCGGTGGTCGAGACGATCGACCGGTCCGAGCTCCGGGCGGTGCAGACCCCGCAGGGGTTCCCGCGCGGGGCGCTCGACCACGCCTACCGTACGGCCGACGCCGAACACACCGACGATGCGGCGCTCGTCGCAGCGACCGGGCTCGTCGTCGACACCGTGCCGGGCGACGTGCGCGCCTTCAAGATCACGGTGCCCGCAGACCTGCGCCGCGCCGAGCAGTTGCTCGCCGAGCCGCACCCGGCCGCCGCCGCCGCGGCGGCCGCCCGGGGCAGGAGCGCCGCGGTGCCGCGCATCGGCACCGGCACCGACGTGCACGCGTTCGGGCAGGACGACACGCCGCTGTGGCTCGCCGGGCTCGAGTGGCCGGGGGAGCGCGGGCTCTCGGGCCATTCCGACGGTGACGCCGCGGCCCACGCGATCTGCGACGCGCTGCTCGCGGCCGCGGGCCTCGGCGACGTCGGCAAGATCTTCGGCACGGCCGACGCGCGCTTCGCCGGCGCCCACGGCGAGGTCTTCCTCGCCGAGACGCGGCGCCTCGTCGAGGCATCCGGGTTCGTCATCGGCAACGTCACGGTGCAGGTCGTGGGCAACCGGCCGAAGCTCGCGCCGCGTCGCGCCGAGGCCGAGGCGCTGCTGTCCCGCGTGCTCGGCGCCCCCGTGAGCGTCGCCGCGACGACGAGCGACGCGCTCGGCTTCACCGGGCGCGGCGAGGGGGTCGCGGCGATCGCGACCGCGCTCATCGTGCCCGCCTGAGCCGCACGACGTTCGGGCCCCCCGCCGGTAGGCTTGGCGGGTGACCGTGCGACTCTACGACTCGAAGGCCCAGGCGCTGCGCGACTTCGTGCCCCTCCGCGAGGGGCGCGTCGGCATGTACGTCTGCGGTCCGACGGTGCAGTCGAGCCCGCACATCGGGCACCTCCGCAGTGCGCTCGTCTACGACATCATGCGGCGCTGGTTCGCCTATCGCGGCAACGAGGTCGTCTTCGTGCGCAACGTCACCGACATCGACGACAAGATCCTCGACGCCGCGCACCGCGAGCTGCAGGGCTCGGGCGAGGAGTGGTGGGCCCTCGCCTACCGCATCGAGCTCGAGTTCACGTCGGGCTACGCGCAGCTCGGCATCCTGCCGCCGACGTACGAGCCGCGGGCGACGGCGAGCGTGCAGCAGATGCAGGAGCTCATCGCCCGCCTCATCGAATCGGGGCACGCCTATCCGGCCGCCGACGACTCGGGCGATGTGTACTTCGACACCTCGAGCTGGCCCGCTTACGGCGAGCTCACGCGTCAGTCGCGCGACAAGATGGAGGCCGCGGCCGACGCCGACCCGCGCGGCAAGCGCGACCCCCGCGACTTCGCCCTGTGGAAGGGACGCAAGCCCGGCGAGCCCGAGTCCGCGGGCTGGCGCTCGCCCTGGGGCGTGGGCCGGCCCGGCTGGCACATCGAGTGCTCGGCGATGGCTGCGCGCTACCTCGGCGACGAGTTCGACGTGCACGGGGGCGGCCTCGACCTGCGCTTCCCGCACCACGAGAACGAGCTCGCCCAGTCGACCGCGGCCGGCCAGGCGTTCGCGCGCTACTGGGTGCACAACGGCCTCGTGAACATCGGCGGGCAGAAGATGTCGAAGTCGCTCGGCAACTCGGTCTACGCGGCCGAGCTCCTGAGCCTCGCCTCTCCGCTCGCCGTGCGGTACCTGCTGGGGCAGGCCCACTACCGTTCGACGCTCGACTACTCGCCGGGCTCGCTCACCGAGGCCGAGGCCGCCGTCGATCGCATCCGCACGTTCCTGCAGCGCGTCGAACGCCGACTCGCCGGCACCCGGTTCGTCGGCGTCGGCGCGCCCGAGGTCCCCGAAGCGTTCGCCGCGGCGATGGACGACGACCTGGGCGTTCCGCAGGCGCTCGCCGTGCTGCACGACACGGTGCGCGCCGGCAACCAGGCGCTCGACGACGAAGAACTGCACGACGCCGCCGTCGCCCACGGGCAGGTCGGCGCCATGGTCGAGGTGCTCGGCATCGATCCCCGCGACCCGCACTGGGCCACGGCCGACGCCGGCCCCGCGGCATCCGCCCTCGGTTCGCTCGTCGAACGCCTCATCGACGACCGCCGCGCAGCGCGCGACGCGAAGGACTGGGCGACCGCCGACCGCATCCGCACCGAGCTCGCCGAGGCGGGCATCACCATCGAAGACAGTCAGACCGGCACGCATTGGAGCTTGGGATCATGAAGGGCAGCAGCGGCAAGTCGCGCGCCGGAGCCGTACGCAAGGGCGGCAAGGGCGCGGCGGGCAAGCAGGTCGGCACCGGCGGGCACGGGCGCAAGGCGCTCGAGGGCAAGGGCCCGACCCCGAAGGCGGAGGATCGCGCCTGGCACCCCGCCGGCAAGCGCAAGGCGGCGCAGGAGCGCTACGCCGCGGCCGGCGGCAAGGGCAAGCCGGCCGGCAAGGTCGCAGGTCAGGGCCGGGGCGCGAGCGCGCCCCGCGGCGCCTCGGGCGCATCGCGCCGCGCCAAGTCCGGCGACGAGTCGGAGATCGTGACGGGCCGCAACTCGGTCGTCGAGGCGCTGCGCACCCGCATTCCCGCGACGACGCTGTACATCGCCGCCCGCGTCGAGATGGACGACCGGGTGAAAGAGGCCGTCAAGCTCGCCACGAACCGCGGCATCCCGATCCTCGAGGTCATGCGGCCCGAGCTCGACCGGCTCGCCGGCGACGGCGGCGTGCACCAGGGCCTCGCGCTCAAGATGCCGCCCTACGAGTACGCCCACCCGATCGAACTGCTCGACGAGGTCATCGCCCGCGACGAGACGCCGCTGCTGGTCGCCCTGGACGGCGTCACCGACCCGCGCAACCTCGGCGCGATCCTGCGGTCGACGGGCGCGTTCGGCGGCCAGGGCGTCATCGTGCCGCAGCGCCGTTCGGTCGGCGTGAACTCGGCGGCGTGGAAGACCTCCGCGGGCGCCGCGGCTCGCGTGCCCGTCGCGATGGCCGCGAACCTCACGCAGACGCTCAAGAGCCTCAAGGAGCGCGGTGTCTTCGTGCTGGGCCTCGACGGCGACGGCGACGTGTCGCTGCCGGGCCTCAGCTGGGCCGATCGCCCGATCGTCATCGTGGTCGGCAGCGAGGGCAAGGGGCTCTCGCGCCTCGTCGCCGAGACGTGCGACGCGATCGTGTCGATCCCGATCAGCGCCTCGACCGAGTCGCTGAACGCGGGCATCGCCGCATCGGTCACGCTCTACGAGATCGCGAAGCTGCGCGCCGCCGAGTAACGAGCGCGCCGCCGCGCGACCGACCCGCGGGCGCCGACCCGCGGGCGCCGACCCGCGGGCGCCGACCCGCGGGCGCGACGCCCGTGCGTCAGACCTTCAGCCGCCAGTCGTCCTCGTCGTCGGGGTCGATCGCGCTGATCGCAGCCGTCTCGGTCGGCACGACGTCCATCGCCGCCGTGATCGATCCGGTCGGCGGGTCGATCACGGTCGCCTCGTCGCGGCGGTGCCGCAGCACCTCGTTGACGTACGAGGTCACGGCCTCGGCGAGGGGAATGTCGTGTCCGGCGCGCTGCGCCATGAACCAGCGGTGCTCGAGCAGCTGGTGGAACACCTCGGCCGGCTCCAGCTTGCGGCGCAGCTCGAGCGGGATGGCGCGGACCACCGGCTCGAACACCCGCATGAGCCACTCGTGCGCGACCATCTCCTCGTCGAGGTCGGCCTTGCCGTACGCCGCGCGGTACGAGTCGAGGTCGTTGAGCAGCCGCCGGGCCTGGTTCTCGCCCGCGTCGAGGCCGGTGAGGCGCAGCAGGCGCCGCTGGTGGTGGCCCGCGTCGACGACCTTCGGCTGGATGCGGACCGTCGTGCCCGAGGCATCCGTCTTGATCGCCAGCTCTTCGACGTCGAAGCCGAGCTCGTTGAGGCGGTTGACGCGTTCGGTGATGCGCCAGCGCTCGGCGCCGGGGAACGATTCAGGCCCGGTGAGCTCGCCCCAGAGCTTGCGGTAGGCGTCGACGATGCCGTTCGAGATGCGCACCGGGTCGAGCTCGTCGGCGACCTTGCCGCCGGCCTCGAGGTCGAGCAGCTCGCCGGCGATGTTCACGCGCGCGATCTCGAGGTCGTTCTCGCGCTGGCCGTTCGAGAGGCCGCCCTCGAAGAGCTTGCCGGTCTCGGCGTCGACGAGGTAGGCGGCGAACGCGCCGGCGTCACGGCGGAAGAGCGTGTTCGAGAGCGACACGTCGCCCCAGAAGAAGCCGACGATGTGGAGCCGCACGAGCAGCACCGCCAGGGCGTCGACGAGCCGGGTCGCGGTGTCGGGTCGCAGCGTCTGCGAGAACAGGGCCCGGTACGGCAGCGAGAACCGCAGGTGCCGCGTCACGAGCACGGGCTTGAGCTCCTCGGCCTCGTCGTCGGTGCGGTTCGTGATGACCGCGACCGGTTCGACGCAGGGGATCTCGAGCCGCTGCAGGGTGCGCAGCATCTCGTACTCGCCCCGCGCCATCTCGGCGGTCGTCTCCTTGATCGCGACGACGTGGCCGCCGAGGTGGGCGAAGCGCACGAGGTGCCGCGAGATGCCCTTCGGCAGCGCGGCGATCGCGTCGGACGGCCATGACTCGAGCGGGAGGTCCCACGGCAGATCGAGGAGCGCCGGGTCGGTCATGGCCGAGGTGATCGAGAGGGAACCGCTCATATGTCGATCCTTGCAGCCCTGCGGCGGTTGCAGAAACGGGATGCCTCGCGCGGGGCGCCGCCGGAGACGACGATGCCGGCCGGGCCGAGGGCCCGACCGGCATCGATCGTCGTGAGGCGCGTCAGCTGACGACGGCCTTGTTGCCGAGGCGGTCGCCCGACTCGGCGTCGAAGAGGTGCACGTGGTTCGGCGTCGCGGTGAGGTAGACCTTGTCGCCGGCGTTCGGGTGCAGGCGGCCGTCGACGCGCGCGACGATGTCGGTGCGCTTGCCCTCGACGGTCGAGTGCCCGTAGAGGTAGCCGTCGGCGCCGAGCTCCTCGACGAGGTCGACGTCGACCTCGAGGCCCTCGCCCGGGGTCGCCGACACGACGATGTCCTCGGGGCGCACGCCGATCGTGGCGACAGCCCCGTTGGCCTCGGCGAGCACGTCGCGGTCGACGGGAACGACAGCCGTGCCGAACTTGACGCCGGAGTCGACGAGGTCGGCGTGGAACAGGTTCATGGCGGGCGAGCCGATGAAGCCGGCGACGAACACGTTGTTCGGCTTCTCGTACAGGTCGCGCGGGGTGCCGACCTGCTGGAGCAGGCCGTCCTTCAGGACCGCGATGCGGTCGCCCATCGTGAGCGCCTCGGTCTGGTCGTGCGTGACGTAGACGGTCGTGACGCCGAGCCGGCGCTGGAGCGACGCGATCTGGGTGCGGGTCTGCACGCGGAGCTTGGCGTCGAGGTTCGAGAGCGGCTCGTCCATGAGGAAGACCTGGGGCTGGCGAACGATCGCGCGGCCCATCGCGACGCGCTGGCGCTGGCCGCCAGAGAGGGCCTTCGGCTTGCGGCTGAGGTAGGGCTCGAGGTCGAGCAGCTTCGCGGCCTCGAGGACCCGCGCAGCGCGCTCGTCCTTGCCGACGCCCGCGATCTTGAGCGCGAAGCCCATGTTCTCGGCGACCGTCATGTGCGGGTAGAGCGCGTAGTTCTGGAAGACCATCGCGATGTCGCGGTCTTTCGGGGGGACGTCGGTGACGTTGCGGTCGCCGATGAAGATGTTGCCGTCGTTGACCTCTTCGAGGCCGGCGAGCATGCGGAGCGACGTGGACTTGCCGCAGCCGGACGGGCCGACGAGCACGAGGAACTCGCCGTCGGCGATCTCGAGGTCGAGCTGGTCGACCGCGGGGCGGGTGCCGCCCGGGTAGAGGCGGGTGGCCTTGTCGAACGTGACTGACGCCATGTTGATTTCTCTCCTTCACCGGCAGGTACGTGCCGGACGATCCGTTGTGAATGGAAGCGCGTCGACGGTGACGCCTCCTCAGTATCGCACGCGCGGCAGAGGCTCCCGACCACGGAGGAATTCGCGGGGATGCCTCGCACGGACCTCTCGGGGCGGACCGCCAGACCGTCGTCGCGATGTCCAGCCGGGGTTCGGGTGATTCCCAGATGCCGTTCCTACTATCGTGTTCACGTGCGCCCCCCTGTTTCGGCGTGCCCACACAGCGACCGGAGTGACCATCGATGAGCAACGGCGGATCCAACCAGCCACGCCCCACCCGTAACCAGCAGCGGGAGGCCGCGCGCGAGAAGGCGCGCGAGCTCCGCGAGGCGCAGAAGAAGCGCGACCGCCGCAACAAGGTGCTGATCCAGGGCGGAATCATCGTGGCGGTCATCGCGATCGCGGCGCTCGTCGGCACGCTCATCTTCAACAGCGTGAAGCCGGCCGGCCCCGGCCCCGCCAACATGGCGAGCGACGGCATCGTGCTCACGGGGGCCGACGGCACGATCACGCCCGTCGACACCCCGGCGCTCGCAGCCGGTGCGACGCCCAAGCCGACCGAGCAGGACGACAGCGGCACGGTCGCGAACATCGTCGTCTACGTCGACTACCTGTGCCCCTTCTGCGGCCAGTTCGAGACGACGAACGGCGAAGCGATCAGCACGATGGTCGAGCAGGGGGCGGCGACGCTCGAGGTGCACCCGCTCGCGATCCTCACGAACCGATCGAACGGCACCCAGTACTCGCTGCGCGCCGCGAACGCGGCGGCGTGCGTCGCCGACACCTCGCCCGAGGCGTTCCTCGACTTCAACGCGCTGCTCTTCGAGAACCAGCCCGAGGAGGGCAGCGACGGCCTCACGAACGACCAGCTGAAGGAGTTCGTGTCGCAGTCGGGTGCCAAGTCGACGTCGACGATCGAGAAGTGCATCGACGAGACCCAGTTCAAGTCGTGGGTGCAGGAGGCGACGACCCGCGCGCTCACCCAGCCCGTGCCGAACTCGGAGCTCGAGTCGATCAAGGGCACCCCGACGGTGCTCGTGAACGGCAAGCAGTACCAGGGTTCGCTCACCGACCCGGCCGAGTTCCAGTCGTTCGTGCTGCAGGCCACCGGCGAGGCGTTCTCGGAGTCGAACTCGACCCCGTCGCCCACCCCGACGCCCACGCCCGCGGGCTGACCCATCGCGATCGCACGAAGGCTCGGCGCGCGTCGCCGGGCCTTCGTCGTCTCCGCGCACCGGCGGCCGGGCTCCGAGTAGGATTGTCGGGGCCCGCACCGGTCGGGCCATGCCGGCTTGGCGCAATTGGTAGCGCACCGTACTTGTAATACGGGGGTTGCGGGTTCAAGTCCCGCAGTCGGCTCTTGACCGAGCATCCCGCCGACGTGCACGAGCACCACCAGCACGCCGAACGCACCCGCATGCCGCGCTGGATCGCCATCGCGCTGGCGATCGTGTTCGGGGCGTTCACGGCCCTGCAGTCGCGGGTCAACGGCGCGCTCGCGGCCGACCTCGACGACGCGTTCACGGCCGCCGCGATCTCGTTCGGGTCGGGGCTCGTGATCCTCGCCGTCGCCCTCTGCGTGTGGCGTCCGGGTCGGGTCGGCCTCCGGCGGGTGATCGCCGCGCTCGGCGCACGCCGGCTCGCCTGGTGGATGGTGCTCGGCGGGTTGAGCGGTGCGTGGTTCGTCACGACCCAGGGGCTGTCGGCGGGGCTCCTCGGCGTCGCGATGTTCACCGTCGCGATCGTCGCGGGCCAGACGATCGGCGGGATCGTGTTCGACCTCGCGGGCCTCGGCCCGGGCGGCAGGAGGCCGCTCTCGCCGACCCGGGTGCTCGGCGCGGTCCTCGCCCTCGCGGCGATCGCCTGGGCCGTCTCGGCGCAGCTCGCCCACGACGTGCCGTTCGTCGTCATGCTGCTGCCGTTCGCGGCCGGCCTCGCCGTCTCGTGGCAGCAGGCCGTCAACGGCCGCGTCAAGGCCGAGGCGTCGAGCGCGCTGACGGCGGCGTTCGTGAACTTCGCGGTCGGCACCGTCGCTCTCGTCGCGGCGGCGGTCGTGCACGGCGTCGCCGCAGGCTGGCCCGAACGCCTGCCGACCGAACCGTGGCTCTGCGCCGGCGGGGCGATCGGCTGCATCTTCATCGCGGGCCAGGCGCTCGTCGTGCGCGTCGTCGGCGTGCTCCTGCTCGCGCTGTGCGGCGTCGCCGGACAGCTCGCGGGCGCGCTCGCGCTCGACCTCTTCCTGCCGACCGGACGCGCCGTGGACGCGGCGACGATCGGCGGCACCCTCCTCGCGCTCGCCGCGGTCGCGGTCGCATCGATCCGGTGGTCGCGCCACCGGCACCGCTCCGACGTCGTCGAGCGCCCCGACGCGGTCAGTCGATCGAGCTGAACTGCGGCGGCCTGGCCGGGCCCCTCGGCGCCCGTTCGCCGTCGCGGCCGCCGACGTAGAGCCAGCCGAGCAGCTGCTCGTTGGGCGCGAGGCCGTGCATGTCGGCGACGGCCGGATGCCTCGTGTACGGCCCGGTGCGCCACATGACGCCCCAGCCGGCCTCGTCGAGCAGGAGGCTCAGCATGTGCGCGACGCCGGCCGCCGCGGCGTCCTGCTCCCAGTCGGCAGCCTTCGGGTGCCAGATGCGGCGCACGACGAGCGCGATGAGGAGCGGGGCGCGCAACGGCTTGGCCGCGAGCTTGTCGGCGGCCGCGCCGTCGAGACCGGATGCCTCGACGAGTGCGGCACCGAGCCGCCTCCGCGCGTCGCCGCGCAGGGCGATCGTCCGCCACGGACGGAGGCCCGCGTGATCGGCGACCCGTTCCGCCGCCTCGAGCAGCACGAGCAGCTCGGCGTCGTCGGGCGCGGCCTCCGTCACCTTGGCTGCCGAGCGGCGCAGGAGCGCCGCCCGGCGTGCCGGATCCGTCGTCACTGCTCGGGCGTGAAGCCGAGCGCGAGCGAATTCATGCAGTAGCGGTCGCCGGTCGGCGTGCCGAACCCGTCGGGGAAGACGTGCCCCAGGTGCGAGCCGCACGCCGCGCAGCGGACCTCGGTGCGCACCATGCCGAGGGTGCGGTCCTCGATGAGCTCGACCGCCTCGGGCCGCACCGACTCGTAGAAGCTCGGCCAGCCGCACCCCGAGTCGAACTTGGTGCCGCTCTTGAAGAGCTCGGCACCGCATGCGCCGCAGGTGTAGACGCCGGCGCGCTCCTCGTCGAGCAGTTCGCCCGACCACGGCCGCTCGGTCGCGGCCTCACGGAGCACCGAGTACCGTGCGGGGTCGAGCTCGGCGCGCCATTCCTCATCGCTCTTCTGCACCGGGTGTGACATGGGCGCTCCTCTCGTTCACGGGGTCGGTTCCATCGTCGCAGTTCTCAGGGGCGGCGACGACATCGGATGCAACGCCGCGAGCGGCCCGGCTGTTCCGCGGTGACACACGCCGCCATGCGGCGGCCTCTCGGCGAGCGTTGCCTAGGATGTGCTGCAGGCGGGCCGCCCGGCTCGCGCGACGGGAGGACCGGATGAGCGCCGAGCGCGTGCCGCACCGCCCCGACGACGCCCCGCTCGACGATCGCCAGTTGCGCGTGCTCGCCTTCGAGGCGCGCGCGTGGCAGCAGCCGGCCCGCAAGGCCGAGGCGATCCGCGACGAGTTCGGCATCTCGGCCGCCCGTTACTATCGGATCCTCGGCGAGCTCATCGATTCGCCGGCGGCGCTGCGCCACGACCCGATGCTCGTCAAGCGACTGCAACGCCTGCGGTCCGCACGCCGCGCGGCGAGATCGCAACGTTCGCTCTCCCTCGGCCGACCGCTCGACTGAGCCGGCCCCGACCCCGATCTGGACCCCATGGCGCAGAAGTTCCCCCGCGACCGCTTCGACTCGATCCCGCACGGCATCGACCGCGTCGGCGCGCATCGCGCTCCCGCCCGCCGCGGTGCGAAGTGGATCAGGTTCGGCTGGGCGGCGCTCGCGACCGTCGTGCTCGCCGGCATCGGCATCGCGGGGGTCATGATCTTCAACGACCGCCTCGACATCTCGGGCGGCGGGCCCGCTGCGACGGCGTCGGCGTCGCCCGCCGCCACGGCCCCGCCGACGATCGCACCGGTGCCGGTGACGGTGCTCAACGGCACCTCGACGGCGGGCCTCGCGGCGAAGGCGAGCGAGACGCTGACGGCCGGCGGGGTCACGGTGGGCGCCACCGCGAACGCCAGCGAGAACGACATCACGGAGACGGTCGTCTATTATGCGACACCCGACCTCGAGGGCGCGGCGCGCGGGGTCGCCGGACTCCTGCCGGAAGCCGACGTCCGGTTGTCGGAGAGCTTCGCCGAGACGGGCACGCCGCTCGTCCTCGTCCTGGGCTCCGACTACGCGGAGGCGTCCGCCGGCTGATCGCCCGCGAATCGTTGCCATTCTGCGACCATTCGTTGCATCGGACCCCTTGTGCGCGGGATGTCGGGTCTGTGAGTATCTGGAATTGGTCGCTCGCGCCCGCGCTGTGCAGGCGCCCCCTCGGGGCTCGTGCCAGTGCATCGACTGAGCCGGCCCGGTACAGGCGACAGGCACGTGCTGATCGACACACTGCAGTTATGGGAGCAACGCATGGCGAACGGAACCGTCAAGTGGTTCAACGCTGAAAAGGGATACGGTTTCATCACCGTCGACGACGGCAGCCAGGACGTCTTCGTCCACTACTCGGCCATCGACATGGCCGGGTACAAGGTGCTCGAAGAGGGCCAGCAGGTCGTCTTCGAGGTCGGCACCGGGTCGAAGGGGCCGCAGGCCGAGGCGGTGCGTCCCGCCTGAGCGTCATCCGAGCGTCCCGAACGCGTCGCCGATCGGCGGCGCGTTCGGTGTTCGTGGGGTTCGTCGCGCGACCCGGCGAGGTGCGGCGGGCGCGGCGTGTCCCGGGCCGCATCCCGGCCGGCGAAGCCCGGCGATGGCTACGATGACGGCATGGTCAAGGGGGTCCGCCCGGGCGCGAGACGTGCGATCGCCGTCCTCGTGCTCGCCGCGGCGGTGCTCGTCACCGCGGCGTGCCAGTCGTCACCGCCCGAACCGACGGAGGCGCCGACGCCGTCGGCCGAACCGCGGCCGGTCGGGACGTCGCAGCCCGTCGCGGTCTCGTTCTCGCCGCTGCGCGGCACCACGACCGACCCCGCGGCGCCCGCGCACCCGTCGCTCGCGGTCAAGATCGACGACCACGAGGAGGCGCGGCCGCAGATCGCGCTCAACCGCACCGACCTCGTCTTCGAGGAGCTCGTCGAGGGCGGCATCACCCGCTACATCGCGGTCTGGCACTCGGACGTGCCGGACAGTGTGGGACCGGTCCGGTCGATCCGGCCGATGGATCCCGACATCGTGACGCCGCTCGGCGGCATCATCGCGTACTCGGGCGGGCAGGACCAGTTCGTCGCGATGATGATGGCGACCCCGCTCAAGAACATCGTGTTCGACTACGACGACACCGGTCTCTTCCACCGCGCTGACGAGCGGCCGGGACCGCACGACGTGATCCTGCGCTCGAAGGAGGCGGTCGGGCGCAACGCGAAGCTCGATCCGCCGCCGGTGCAGTTCGCGTACGGCACGGCCGACCCGCTCGCCGACCCCGCCCTGAAGGCGGCACCGACCTCGAAGATCGCGCTCGTGTTCTCCGATGCCCGAAACCCCTCGTGGGACTGGGACGCGGGCACCTCGAGCTGGCTCCGCTCGCAGGAGGGGCGGGCCGACACGCAGGAGGGCGGCGAACGCGTCCGTGCGACGAATGTCGTCACGATGCGGGTCGGCATCGACTGGCGATACGGCGAGGTGCCGAAGACGGTGATGGTCGGCTCGGGGGAGGTGTGGGTCTCGAGCGCCGGGCGCACCGCCCACGGAACCTGGAAGAAGGACTCGCAGGCGGCGCCGATCGTGCTCACCGCCGACGACGGGTCGCCGCTTCGGCTCGCGCCGGGCAACACCTGGATCGAACTCGTGCCGAAGTCGGGTTCGGTGAAGTTCGCGCCCTGAACGGCGCCGGCCACGAGGCATCCGGGAGGTCTCGGACCGCCGCGCACGCAGCGGCGGGTGTTCGCCGCGAGCGTGCGGAAGGGTCCGGTGCTCGCTTGCACTCCCAGCACGAGAGTGCCAGAATCGTCTTAGCACTCACTCGTTTTGAGTGCTAAACCACGAATCTTTGAAGACGTCCGAGAAGGGACGAGAGACACACATGGCAAAGATCATTGCTTTCGACGAAGAGGCCCGTCGCGGCCTCGAGCGTGGCCTCAACACGCTCGCCGACGCGGTCAAGGTGACCCTCGGCCCGCGCGGCCGCAACGTCGTGCTCGAGAAGAAGTGGGGCGCCCCCACGATCACGAACGACGGCGTCTCGATCGCCAAGGAGATCGAACTCGACGACCCGTACGAGAAGATCGGCGCCGAGCTCGTCAAGGAGGTCGCGAAGAAGACCGACGACGTCGCCGGTGACGGCACCACGACCTCGGTCGTCCTCGCTCAGGCGCTCGTCCGCGAGGGCCTCCGCAACGTCGCCGCAGGCGCCGACCCCATCTCGCTGAAGCGCGGCATCGAGAAGGCCGTCCAGGCCGTCGAGGCCGAGCTCCTCGCGAACGCGAAGGACGTCGAGACGAAGGAAGAGATCGCCGCCACGGCCTCGATCTCGGCCGCCGACGAGCAGATCGGTGCGCTCATCGCCGAGGCGATCGACAAGGTCGGCAAGGAGGGCGTCGTCACCGTCGAGGAGTCGAACACCTTCGGCACCGAGCTCGAGCTGACCGAGGGCATGCGCTTCGACAAGGGCTACCTGTCGGCGTACTTCGTCACCGACCCCGAGCGTCAGGAGGCGGTCTTCGAAGACCCGTACATCCTGATCGTCAACAGCAAGGTCTCGAACATCAAGGACCTGCTGCCCATCGTCGACAAGGTGATCCAGACCGGCAAGCAGCTGCTCATCATCGCGGAGGACGTCGACGGCGAGGCGCTCGCGACCCTGATCGTGAACAAGATCCGCGGCATCTTCAAGTCGGTCGCCGTCAAGGCTCCCGGCTTCGGCGACCGCCGCAAGGCGCAGCTCCAGGACATCGCGATCCTCACCGGCGGCCAGGTCATCTCCGAGGAGGTCGGCCTCAAGCTCGAGAACGTCACCCTCGACCTGCTCGGCCAGGCCCGCAAGGTCATCATCACCAAGGACGAGACGACCATCGTCGAGGGTGCCGGCGACGAGGAGGCCATCGCCGGCCGCGTCGCGCAGATCCGCAAGGAGATCGACAACACCGACTCCGACTACGACCGCGAGAAGCTCCAGGAGCGCCTCGCCAAGCTCGCCGGCGGCGTCGCCGTCATCAAGGCGGGCGCGGCCACCGAGGTCGAGCTCAAGGAGCGCAAGCACCGCATCGAGGACGCCGTCCGCAACGCGAAGGCCGCGGTCGAGGAGGGCATCGTCGCCGGTGGTGGCGTCGCGCTCATCCAGGCCGGCAAGACCGCCTTCGAGAAGCTCGACGTCTCGGGCGACGAGGCGACCGGCGCGAACATCGTCCGCGTCGCGATCGACGCCCCGCTCAAGCAGATCGCCCTCAACGCCGGCCTCGAGCCGGGCGTCGTGGTCGACCGCGTGCGCAACCTCCCGGTCGGCCAGGGCCTCAACGCCGCGACCGGCGAGTACGTCGACATGCTCGCCGCGGGCATCAACGACCCGGTGAAGGTGACCCGCTCGGCGCTGCTCAACGCCGCGTCGATCGCCGGCCTCTTCCTCACGACCGAGGCCGTCGTCGCCGACAAGCCCGAGAAGAACCCGGCTCCGGTCGGCGACCCCACGGGTGGCATGGACTTCTAAGCAGTCCGCACGAAATGCGCGAAGGGCGCCTCCCCCGGGAGGCGCCCTTCGTCGTGTCCGCCCGCCGGGCGTCCGCCGGCGACAGGTCGAGCGGTGTCTCGTTCGTCATGGACCCGGTCTCGGGCACGTGGCACCGACGCCGGGAATGCGCCCGGCTCAGCGCAGGAAGAGCCGGGCGTTCGACTGCTCGGCGTCGGCGTACTGCGCCGCGGCGAGCCCGAGTGCGCGATTGAGACCGACGAGGCTCTGCTCGACCTGCAACTGCGTGGCCCGCCAGTCGGCGACCGCGCCCTGGAAGGCCGACGACGCCTGGCCCGACCACGACGACTGCAGCCCGGTGAGCTGCGACATGAGCGCCGCGACGTCGGACTGGATGCGCCCGATCGTGCCCTGCACGGTCTGGGTCGCGGCGGAGACCTGGTCGGCGTCGACGTGATAGCTGGTCATGGGAGTCCCTCTCGTTCGGTGTCTTCCCGAACGTTAGGCGGGCGCGTCCGCTCGGGACCGCGAGTCCGCTGCCGTCGTGCACTGACGGCGCACGTCGGCGGCTGTCGAGGACGGGTCCGCGGCTCAGGCCTCGACGATCGACTGCGGAGCGGCGGCGGAACCGGCGAGCGGCAGCATGACGCGGAAGGTCGCGCCGCCGCCGGGCGTCTCGACGACGTCGACGCTGCCGTTGTGGGCCGCGACGATCGACGAGACGATCGCGAGCCCGAGACCGGAGCCCCCGGTCTCGCGCGTGCGCGAGGTGTCGGCGCGCCAGAACCGCTGGAAGATCTTCTCGCGGATCTGCGGCGGGATGCCCTCGCCGTGGTCGATCACCTCGACCATTGCCCGCTCGTCGGCCGGGTCGATGCTCACCCTGATCTCGATCGGCGAGCCGTCGTTCGTGAAGCGCATCGCGTTGCCCATCAGGTTCGTGATGACCTGGCGGATCTTGTTCTCCTCGGCGAGCACGACGGCGCGCTGCACGGGGGCGGGTTCACCGGACCCGATGGGCACCGGCATCGTGGGCGCGGGCCCGGTGGGCTCGCCGGCCGATGCGGCTGCGGATGCCTCGAGCTCGATGCCGGCGGCGTCGAGCTGGCGCCGTCGCTGCGCCTCGCGTCCGGCCGCGCGCGAAGAGGTGCGCCGCGGCGCCGGTGCGAGTCGTCGGCCACGGAGTCGCGCGAGGGTCGCGCCGGCGAACGCGATCGCGCCGGTCGAGCGCATGGGGGCCTGCTCGAGGTCGACGGCGAGCTCCACGGGCTCCGAGGCGTCCTCGACGGTGCCGGCCTCGGGGGCGATGACCGTCACGGTGCGGTCGGGATGGGCCGCCATCGTGTCGAGCGCTGCGTCGCGGGCGAGCGGAACCAGGTCGACCTCGGCGAGTTCGAGCGGCTTCGCCTCGTCGAGGCGGGCGAGCGCGAGGAGGTCTTCGACGAGACCGCCCATGCGGATGGCCTCCTTCTCGATGCGCTCCATCGCCTGGCCGACCTCTTCGGGCGACTGCAGTGCGCCCATGCGGTAGAGCTCGGCGTAGCCGCGGACCGAGACGAGCGGCGTGCGCAGCTCGTGCGATGCGTCGCCGACGAAGCGGCGCATCTGGTCGATCGTGCGCGCGCGGTCGCGGAAGGCGCGGTCGATGCGGTTGAGCATCGTGTTGAGCGACCGGTTCAGCCGGCCGACCTCGGTGTTCGGGGTGGCGCCGCCGAGGCGCTGGCTGAAGTCGCCGTCGGCGATCGCGGCGGCCGTGCGCTCGACCTCGCGGAGCGGCGCGAAGGTGCTCGTCACCAGCATCCGGGTGAGCAGCGCCCCGACGAGCACGACGCCGAGCCCGAAGCCGAAGAAGATCGTCAGGTAGACCGCGAGCAGGCGCTCGGTGTCCTTCGACGAGATCGCGATCACGATCGGCACGAGGGTGCCGTGCGAGTCGGCGGTGACGAGCGTCGTCACGGCGCGGAAGGTCGGCTCGTCGGCGTCGTCGTCGAGGGCGAACGTCCGGTAGCCCCCGTCGTTGAGCGAGGTGACCTTCCCCTGCGTGAGCGTCTTGGGGATCCGCGGCCAGTCGGCCTCGGGCCGGTCCTCCCAGTTGCTGCGGAGGTACTCGCCGCTCGAGGTGTAGATCGCCACGAAGACGTCGTCGCTCGGCCTGAAGTCGAGCTGGTTGAGGTTCGTCTGCGCCCGGGGCCGGTCGCTGTCGATCTCGAAGTACTTCGTGAGCCCGTCGCCCGAGGCGAGCGACTGGAGCTTCGACTCCATCTGGTCCTCGACGTACGAGCGCAGCATCGCGGCCGTGCCGATGCCCGAGACGAGCAGCCCGAGCGTCAGCATGAGCACCGTCACACCGGTGATCTTGGTGCGCAGCGAGATGCGGTTCCACCGCTCGAACATCGTCTGATTCATGGCTGGCCGAGTCTAGGCGGCGGAAGCTGGGTCAGGGCTTGGAGCTCTTCAGCATGTAGCCGAACCCGCGCTTGGTCTGGATGAGCGGCTCGGCCGAGTGCTGGTCGAGCTTGCGGCGCAGGTACGAGATGTAGCTCTCGACGATGCCGGCGTCGCCGTTGAAGTCGTACTCCCAGACGTGGTCGAGGATCTGCGCCTTCGACAGCACCCGGTTGGGGTTCAGCATGAGGTAGCGGAGCAGCTTGAACTCGGTGGGCGAGAGCTCCACCGGCACGTCGCCGACGAGCACCTCGTGGGTGTCCTGGTCCATCGTGAGCTCGCCGGTGCGGATGACCGCGTCCTCCTCGGCGTGCATCGTGCGCCGCAGGATGGCCTTGATGCGCGCGACGATCTCGTCGAGGGAGAAGGGCTTCGTCACGTAGTCGTCGCCGCCGACGGTGAGGCCGGTGATCTTGTCCTCGGTGTCGTCCTTCGCGGTGAGGAAGAGGATCGGCGCGGTGTACCCGGCCGAGCGCAGCCGCTTGGTGACGCCGAAGCCGTTCATGTCGGGCAGCATGACGTCGAGGATGATGAGGTCGGGCTCCTCCTCGAGCACGGCCGAGATGGTCTGCGCGCCGTTGCCCACGGCGCGCACCGCGAAGCCCGCGAACCGCAGGCTGGTGGTGAGGAGGTCGCGGATGTTGGGCTCGTCGTCGACGATGAGAATGCGAGGTCCGTCGCTCATGGCTCGATTCTCTTGACGTTTGCTGAAACGTGGCTGTGAGTCGTGTGGGCGGCGGGTCAGTGCGGCGCGTCGACGATGCGGATGCAGCATGCGCCCGCCCCGGGGTCGAGCATGACGCGTTCGGGGTCGGACCCGGTCGAGTCGGCCATGCCGCAGACGAGGGCGTGGTTGAGTTCGCACACCACGCCGGGGTTCTCGCGGGCGAGCCGATGGAACGGGCAGGTGCCGAGCACGACCCCCTCGCCGCCGTCGTCGCGCGGTTCGAGGCCGGCGTCGCCGAGCGCCTCGGTGAGGTCGCCGGATGCCTCGGCGAGACGCCGCCCAGCTCGTTCGGCCGCGTCGCGCAGCGCGTCGCGCACCGGGACCCCCTCGTCGACGGCTCGGCCGATCGCCTCGGCCATGACGCCGCCGCCGAGCTCGTAGAGCCGGGCCGGGATGCTGAAGGCGATCTCGTCGTCGGCGCGCCGGTAGAGCTTCGCGGGTCGGCCCGCCCCCGGTCCTGATCGGCCGGTCAGGCGGCGCGACTCGGTCGCGAGCAGACCGGCGTCCGCGAGGCGGTCGAGGTGGAACGCGGCCGTCGATCGCGGCAGGTCGAGCACCTCGGCGACGTGATCGCGACCGACGGCGTCGCGGCTCGCCGAGACGGTGCGGTAGACGCGTCTGCGGATCGGGTCGGCGAGGGCGCCGACCGCCCGGATCGCGTCGGCGTCGCCCTGCGCTGCGGAGGCCATGGCCCGATCATATCTCTAAATGCAGAAATCATTGACAAAAGAATCACGCGGGCCTAGCCTCGGCATCGAGGGCCCGGGAGGTGCGCATGACGTCGATCGAACTCGCAGGGGCGGCCGAGGTGCCGAGACTCCACGCCGTCACCGCCGACGAGGCGCCGGAGCGTGCCGTCGACCGCGAGGGGGCCGCCCGCGCGGTGCGGGCGCTGCTCGTCGCGCTCGGCCGCGACGTCGAGAGCGAGCACCTCGCCGACACCCCGCGACGCGTGGCCGACGCCTTCATCGAGCTCCTGACGCCGCGGCCGTTCTCGCCGACGACCTTCCCCGGCGAGGGCTACGGCGAACTCGTGGTCGTCCGCGACATCCCGTTCGACTCCCTCTGCGAGCACCACCTGCTGCCCTTCCGCGGCGTCGCCCACCTCGGCTACGTCCCCGGCGACCGCATCATCGGGCTCTCGAAGCTCGCCCGCGTGGTCGAGCAGTACGCCCGGGACCTGCAGGTGCAGGAGCGGCTGACACGGCAGATCGCCGACCGCCTCGTCGAGGTGCTCGAGCCCGACGGGGTCGGCGTCGTGCTCGAGGCCGAGCACCTCTGCATGTCGCTCCGCGGCGTGCAGGTGCCGGGCACGCGCACCGTCACGAGCTCGCTCGCGGGCGTCGTGCGCGACGACGACCGCGTCCGCCGCGAGTTCCTCGAGCGCTGCGGCATCGGCAGAACGGAGAACTGAGATGGGTGACGAACGGCTCCTGGTCGTCGGCGGCGGGCTGGCGGGCGCCCGAGCAGCCGAGGGCGCGAGGCAGGCCGGGCACACGGGCCCGATCACGATCGTCGCCGGCGAAGACGCGATGCCGTACATCCGGCCGCCGCTGTCGAAGGAGTTCCTGACCGGTGCGGCCGAACGCGACGTCGTCGACGTGTTCCCGGCCGACTGGTACGCCGACGAGCGCGTCGAGGTGCTGCGCGGCGTGCGCGCGACCGGGCTCGACCCCGCCGCGCACCGGCTCCGGCTGGCCGACGGCCGCACGCTCGACTACGGGCGCCTGCTTCTCGCGACGGGGGCGAGCGCCAGGCGATGGCGTGCTCCGGAGGGCGAGCTCGCGGGCGTGCACGTGCTGCGCACGTTCGCCGACTCCGAGGCGCTCCGGTCCGCGCTCGCGGTCGGCGGCCGGCGGATGGTGGCGATCGGCGCCGGCTGGATCGGCCTCGAGGCCACGGCGGCGGCGCGCGGGTACGCCGACGAGGTGACGGTCATCGCGCCCGAGGCGGTGCCGCTCGCTGCGGCCGTCGGCAGCGCGGTCGGCGAGGTGTTCGCCGAACTGCACCGGGCGAACGGCGTCGACCTGCGCATGTCGACCGGCGTCGCCGGCATCCGCGGCGAGGGCGGACGCGTGACCGGGGTCGAGCTCGACACCGGTGAGACCGTGCCCGCCGATCTCGTGCTCGTCGGCATCGGCGCCGTGCCCGAGACCGGCCTCGCCGAGGCGGCCGGACTCGAGGTGCGGGGCGGCATCGTGACGGACGCCTCGTTCCGCACGAGCGCCGACGACGTGTACGCCGTCGGCGACGTCGCGAGCGTCTACCACCCGGTGCTCCAGTCCCACCTGCGCGTCGAGCACTGGGCCAATGCCGAGAACGCCGGGCGAGCCGCCGGTCGCTCGCTCGCCGGTGAGGGCGTCGAGTACGCCGAGATCCCGTACTTCTACACCGACCAGTACGATCTCGGCATGGAGTACTCGGGCTACGGCACGCTCGCCGACGGCATCGACCCGGTCTTCCGCGGCGACCGGGCCGCGCGCGAGTTCCTCGCGTTCTGGCAGCGGGAGGGCCGCGTCGTCGCGGGCATGAACGTGAACGTCTGGGACGTCAACGACCAGGTCCAGCAGCTCATCCGATCGGGTGCCCGCATCGACCCGGCCCGGCTCGCCGATGCGTCGGTGCCGCTCGAGCGGCTCGTCGCCGAGGCATCCGCGTGACGGCGGAGCCTGCGGGCTGGGTCGAGCCGAACCTCGCCCGGCCGGTGCGCGTGATCGCCGGCCGCGAGGTCGACTTCCGTCGTGAGATCGCCGTGATGGCGGTCGTCAACCGCACCCCCGACTCGTTCTACGACCGCGGCGCGACCTTCGGCCTCGATGCCGCGGTCGAGGCCGGGCGCCGCGCGATCGAGGCGGGCGCGTCCTGGATCGACGTCGGCGGAGCGAGGTTCGGGCCTGGACCCGCGATCCCGATCGCCGAGGAGATCGATCGCGTCGTGCCGGTGGTCGCGGCGCTCGCCGGGGCGGGGGCCGCGCTGTCGGTCGACACGTTCCACGCCGAGGTCGCGGCGGCGGCGATCGCCGCGGGCGCCGACGTGATCAACGACACGACCGGGGTGCACGACGCGGCGCTCGCCGAGGTGGTGGCCGGCTCCGACGCGACGCTCGTCATCACGCACAGCCGAGCGGAGCCCCGTCAGTGGTTCCCGAAGCCGCAGTACGACGACGTCGTGGGCGAGATCAGCGCGTTCCTCGAGGAGCGCGTCGCGCTCGCCGTCTCGCGCGGCGTGCCCGAGGAGCGCATCGTGCTCGACCCGGGGCACGACCTCAACAAGAACACGCTGCAGACGCTCGAGCTCACTCGCAGGTTCGGCGAGTTCACGAGGCTCGGCTTCCCGCTCGTCGCTGCGGTGTCGAACAAGGACTTCATCGGTGAGAGCCTCGACCGCCCCCGCGGTGAGCGCCTCGCCGGGTCGATCGCCGCGGCGGTCTTCTGCGCGGCGCAGGGCGCACGCATCCTGCGCATGCACAACGTGCCCGAGTCGGTCGACGCGGCCCGGATGGTCGAGGCGATCATGGGATGGCGCGAGCCCGCGTACCTCAAGCACAACATGGTCGACGGGCCGAACGAGGAGCCATGACCGAGACACCGGGCGACGCCCCCGAGCAGGCCGAGGCGCCGCGAGTCGACCGCGAGCGGCTGCTCGAGGCCTACGCCTTCGCCGACCGGACGACCCCGCGCGTGCGGATGAACTTCGTGTCGAGCCTCGACGGTGCCGTCACGATCGAGGGGCGGTCTGGGGGACTCGGCGACGCCTCCGACCGGCTCGCGATGGGCGTCATGCGCACCCTCGCCGATCTCGTCCTCGTGGGGGCGGGCACCGTGCGGGTCGAAGGTTACGGCGGGGTGCGGCTGCGTCCCGAGAACGTGGCCTGGCGACGCGAGTACGGCCTCGCCGACCAGCCCCGCCTCGCGGTCGTGTCGTCGGCGCTCGAGCTTCAGCCGCAGCATCCCTTCTTCGCCGAGGCGACCACCCGCCCGATCGTCGTGACGCACGCCGCGTCGGACCCTGAGCGGCGGAAGGCGCTCGCCGCGGTCGCCGACGTGTTCGTGTGCGGTGACGTCGCGGTCGACCTCGGCGCCGCCGTCGACGCGTTCGCCGCCGCGGGAGTGCCGCAGGTCCTCTGCGAGGGCGGGCCGCACCTCTTCGGCTCGCTCCTCGAGGCCGACCGCGTCGACGAGCTGTGCCTGAGCCTCAGTCCGACGATCGTCGCCGGCGATGCCGGGCGCATCGTGCGCGGCGCGCCCGAGCTCGACCGCCCGATGCGTCTCGTGCACGCCATCCCGGCGGGCGACCTGCTGCTGCTGCGCTACGAGCGCGCACGCTGACCGCTGTCGGGTCTCGGGCCGCTCGGGCGATCAGGCGGCCTCGAGCGCGTGCGCGTCGAGGATCGTGTAGCTGTAGCCCTGCTCGGCGAGGAACCGCTGCCGGTTCTGCGCGAAGTCCTGGTCGACGGTGTCGCGGGCGACGAGCGTGTAGAAGTTGGCGCTGAGGCCCGACTCCTTCGGGCGCAGCAGGCGGCCGAGCCGCTGCGCCTCCTCCTGGCGCGAGCCGTAGGAGCCCGACACCTGGATCGCGACGGTCGCCTCGGGCAGGTCGACCGAGAAGTTCGCGACCTTCGACACCACCAGGACCGGTGTCGTGCCCTCGCGGAACTCCTGGTACAGGCGCTCGCGCTCGTCGACGGGCGTCGAGCCGGTCAGCTGCGGGGCGCCGAGCACTTCGGCGAGCTCGTCGATCTGGTCGAGGTACTGGCCGATCACGAGGATGCGCTCGCCCGCGTGGCGGGCGACGAGCTCTTTCACGACGCCGAGCTTCGCGGGGGCGGTCGCGGCGAGCCGATAGCGTTCGTCGTCGGCGGATGCCGCGTATGCGAGCCGTTCGGACTGCGGCAGGTCGATGCGCACCTCGTAGCAGGCCGCGGGCGAGATGAAGCCCTGCGCCTCGATCTCCTTCCACGGGGCGTCGAAGCGCTTCGGCCCGATGAGGCTGAACACGTCGCCCTCGCGGCCGTCCTCGCGCACGAGGGTCGCCGTGAGCCCGAGCCGGCGGCGAGCCTGCAGCTCGGCGGTGAGCTTGAACACGGGTGCGGGCAGCAGGTGCACCTCGTCGTAGACGATGAGGCCCCAGTCGAGCGCGTCGAGCAGCGACAGGTGCGCGTACTCGCCCTTCCGCTTCGCGGTGAGGATCTGGTAGGTCGCGATCGTGACGGGCTTGACCTCCTTCACCTGACCCGAGTACTCGCCGATCTCGTCGACGGTGAGGGTCGTGCGCTTCAACAGCTCGTCGCGCCACTGGCGGGCGCTCACCGTGTTCGTCACGAGGATGAGCGTCGTGGTCTTCGCGGTCGCCATCGCGCCCGCGCCGACGAGGGTCTTGCCGGCGCCGCACGGCAGCACGACCACGCCCGAGCCGCCGTCGAAGAAGTTGTCGACCGCCTTCTGCTGGTAGTCGCGCAGGTGCCAGCCGTTCTCGACGAGGCCCATCTCGTGCGGGGTGCCGGGCGTGTAGCCGGCGAGGTCCTCGGCGGGCCAGCCGAGCTTCACGAGCTCCTGCTTGAGCTGCCCGCGCGCCCAGGGCGCGACGAGGAAGCTCCGCTCGTCGATGCGGTCGCCGACGAGCGGGGCGATCTTCTTCGCGCCGACGACCTCGGTGAGCACGGCGAGGTCGGTGCTCTGAAGGCGAAGCGCGCCGTCGTCGGTGCGGTCGATGACGAGCCGGCCGTATCGGCCGACGGTCTCTCGGAGGTCGACCGCGACCGTCTGGGGCACCGGGAACTTCGCGTACCGCTCGAGCGTCGCGAGCATGTCGTCGGCGTCGTGGCCCGCGGCCCTGGCGTTCCAGAGACCGAGGCGCGTGATGCGGTAGGTGTGGACGTGCTCGGGCGCGCGTTCGAGCTCGGCGAACACGGCGAGATCGTGCCGCGCGTCCTCCGCGAGGGGGTGCGCGACTTCGAGGAGGACCGTGCGGTCGCTCTGAACGATGAGTGGGCCGTCCGACATGACCGTCCAGTCTACGCCCGGTTCGTGGGCGCCCGGCCGGCGCGGATGCCTCGTGCTCGTCCCGGTCGCGTGGGTCGCGGTCGCGCTGCCGGCTACCCCTCCGGCGTCGCCGCGGGCGCCGGCGCGACGGCGGCGATGGCCGACAGCGGCAGCGTGCGTTCGATGTCGGCCTTGTGGTCGCGCGCGCGCAGCCGCCCGTTCGCCACGCTCGCGGGCGCGAGCAGGTAGTCGGCCGTGTCGCCGCCGGGCATGCGGACGGTCACGGTGAGGCTCTCTTTCGAGCGGGCGGCCGCCTCGAGCTGGCGGGCGAGCCAGGCCTGCTCGGTGCCGTCGCCGCCCTGCGTCGCCTCGAGGCGGTCGAGGAGCGCGGCGACGGGGTCGGCGCGAGGAGCGACGACCGGAGCCGGCGCGAGCCGGTGCCGCTGGAGGCGCACGATCTCGCCGTCGGCGTTCTCCGCGGCGACCGGGTACTTGGCGTCGGAGAGCGCCCAGAACACCACGTCGGGCGTGAACCGGGTGAGCAGCCGGTGCGGGCCGGCGCGGCGCAGCGCGAGCGAGGCGAGCGCCTGGTCGACGGCCAGCGTGCCGACGAGCTCGGCGTCGTCGGATCGGATGGAGGCCTGTGCGGGTGCCTCCGACTCGGCCGCGGCCGTGACCCTGACGGCGCCGAAACGTTCGGCGGCCTCGGAGACGAGGTACGCGAGCGGCTGCGGGATTCCGGTCAGCGAGATCGACGACAGGAACTCGAGGATCGAATCGGCACGCTCGCCCGCGGCGAGCGCGCGGTTCACGGATGCCGCGCTCACGCGATACGTCGATGCGAGGTCGCGGGCCTCGACGTCGGCGATGCCGCGGAGTCGCGCGTCGAGCTCGGGCTCGAGCGGCCCGGGCGCGACGATCGAGAGGTCGTGCTGCAGGTAGACGTGATCGACCTGGGCGGGGAAGTGGGCGGCGACGAGGTCGGCGGCCCGCTCGAGTTCGCCGGCGAGCACGAGACGGCCCGCTTCGACCGGCTCGCCGGAGACGGCGAGCCCGAGCGCCTCGGCCTCGCCGAGCAGGCGCTGCAGCCCGTCGTCGAGCCAGGCGCCGCCGGCGGGGTAGAGCCAGCGAACGTCGTCGCGGAGCGCCCCCGAGGTGAGCGTGTCGCTTCGCCGCGCGACGAGCTCCCGCAGCGTCTCGGGGATGCGATCGCGCCAGCACCCCGCGAGCACGATCCAGCGGCCGCGCGCCGACTCCATCGACCAAGCCGCGCCACGATCGGACTCGAGCCAGTACGCCCCGTCGCGCACGACGAGGCCGGCTTCGTCGGCCCGGTGGAACAGGCCGGGCAGCGCCTCGAGGGGCGTGCCGCTCGCCTCGGCGAGCCGCTTCGAGTCGGGCAGGGCGAGCCCGCCCTTCGCGAGTTCGCGGGCCGGTTGCGCACCGAGCGCGGCGAGCAGCTCGGCGGTCGCCGCGACCGTCGCGTACGCGGCGTCCGACGAGTGGCGCTCGAGCAGGGAGCGGTCGACGGGGTCGTCGCCCACGAGCACGGGCGGAGCGGGCGCGGCGAGCTCGGCGAGCGTCGGCAGGTCGACGCCCAGTCGTGGGAGGAGCCGGGAGGCGACGCCGGCGGGCACGTGCAGGTGCTGGTCGCCGCGCACCACGAGGAGCGACTCGGCCAGGCGATCGATGAGCGTCGCCGAGGCATCCACCATCGATGCCGGCGCGCCGAGTTCGGCGAGGGTCCGCCGCACGCCGTCGACCGTCGAGGTCGGGTCGGCCGCCGCCACGAGCACGGCGAGGCGGGGCCGGTCGAGTCGCGCGATCGCGCGGTCGACCGAGTCGGGTGCGAGGAGCGACTCGGCGAGGTCGAACAGATCGTTGACCCCGGTGGCGTCGAACTCGCGCGACCGGAGCGCTGCGGCGAGGTCGTCCCGTGGCAGTTCGCGAAGTCGTCCGGCGAGTTCGAGCATCGTCTCCGCTCAGCTCGATCCGGCCCGCGTCTCGCGCGAACGGCGTACCGCGTTGACGATCAGCAGCGTGATGAGGAGCACGAAGGCGATCGGCAGGCCGAACCACGGGAACATGATGACGAACGGCCAGATGCCCTGGCTGAAGCCGTCGTTCGCAGCGGCGCCCGCGGCGCTGCCGATGATGACGGCGAAGAACGCGACGATCGAGCAGCCGATGATCGCCGCGAACATCACGGCGAGGACGCGTTCGGCGCGATGTTCGGTGATAGGGCCGGAATCGCTCACTCGTCAAGGATAGGGCAGCGGGGCGGCGCGTGGGTCGCCGGGACTCTAGACTGGAGGTTGAACGGCGCGTTGCTCTCGGCGCGCCGTGCGACGTATAAGCGAGGTTCTGCGATGCCCACCGGCAAGGTCAAGTTCTACGACGAGGAGAAGGGGTTCGGCTTCATCAGCTCAGATGACGGCCAGGAGGTCTTCCTCCACGCTTCCGCTCTTCCCGCCGGCGCGACCGTGCGTGCGGGATCGAAGGTCGAGTTCGGCATCGCCGACGGGCGCCGCGGGCCGCAGGCGCTCTCGGTGCGCGTCATCGAGACGCCGCCGAGCCTCGCGAAGATGAACCGGCGGTCGGCCGACGACATGGCCGTCATCGTCGAGGACCTCGTGAAGTGGCTCGACGCCGCCGGCAGCGACCTCCGTCGCGGCCGCTACCCCGACAAGGCGCGGGGCCGTCAGATCGCGGCGCTGCTGCGCAAGGTGGCTGACGAGCTGGATGCCTGAGCCGCGCGAACCCGACACGGCGGACGACGAGGTCGTCCCCGCGACGGCGACGGACGACGTCGTCGCCGAGACGACGACCGAACACGACGCGGCGCCGGCCCTCGTCGCGGACGAGGTGCTGCTCGCCTCGGCCTCGCTCGCCCAGCGCGCCCTGCTCGAGGTGACGGCGCCCGAGACCGTGGGCTCGGTCGTCGGGCACATCGCCGAGGGCGAGCACGTGCTCACCCTGCAGTTCGCCGCCGACCTCGCCGGCTATCCGGGCTGGCACTGGAGCGTCACGATCGCGAGGGTCGACGACGCCGAGCCGACGGTGCTCGAGACCGAACTCATGCCGGGGGAGCACGCGCTGCTCGCGCCCGAGTGGGTGCCCTGGTCGGAGCGGCTCGCCGAGTACCGGGCCGTCCAGGCAGCTGCGGCCGCCGAGGCCGCCGGGGCGGACGACGACGAGTACGACGAGACCTCCGCCGATGACGAGATCGACGACGACGAGGGTCTCGACGACGGCGAAGGCGACGATCACGACGAGGACGACGAGGACGACGGGCTCGACGAGGGGCTCGAGGCCGACGACGACTTCGACGGGATCGACATCGACGCGCTCGACGACGGAGACGACGACGAGGGCGACCACGACGACGATGCCGGCCAGGTCGATGGGGACGACCCATCGCCCGAGGTGGACGCCGCTCAGGCGCCCGAGTCGGAGACGCCCGCCGGCGACTGACGTGCGCGTCGGCGCATCGTCTGCACGACGCCGAGGCCGATGAGGCCGAGCGCGACCCCGACGACGGACGCCGCGGTGAGCCAGCCGAGGCCCGACGCCTCGAACCAGTCGCCGAACGCGAGGCACGCGCCGAGCAGGGCGATCCAGCCGATCGTTCCGGCGACGAGCGCCTTGCGCGCGTCGGCCCGGGCCGGCGCCGGATCGGGCCTGCGCTCGCTCTCGCCCAGCCAGAGCCGCATCGGGTCAGCCGATCCGCTCGAGCACGTGGTCGATCGAGGCGATGAGCGCTCGCACGTCGGCGGGTTCGATCGCCGTGAACGTCGCGATGCGCAGCTGGTTGCGACCGAGCTTGCGGTAGGGCTCGGTGTCGACGATGCCGTTCTCGCGGAGCGTCCTCGAGATCGCCGAGGCGTCGACGCGCTCGTCGAAGTCGATGGTGACGACGACCTGCGAGCGGTCGGCGGGGTCGGCGACGAAGGGCGTCGCGACGTCGCTCGCCTCGGCCCAGCTGTAGAGCAGCGAGGACGACTCGCGCGTACGCGCGTCGGCCCAGGCGAGGCCGCCGGAGGCGTTGATCCAGTCGATCTGGTTCTCCATGAGGAGGAGCGTCGCGAGGGCCGGGGTGTTGAGCGTCTGGTTCAGCCGGGAGTTGTCGACCGCGTTCTTCAGCGAGAGGAACTCGGGGATGTACCGGTCGGTCGCGGCGATGCGCTCGATGCGCTCGATCGCCGCGGGGGAGAGGATCGCGAACCAGAGGCCGCCGTCGGCCGCGAAGTTCTTCTGGGGCGCGAAGTAGTACACGTCGAACTCGCGTGCGTCGACGGCGGCACCGCCGGCTGCGCTCGTCGCGTCGATCACGGTCAGTGCGCCGTCGTCGCCCGCGACCCTGGCGACGGGGGCCTGCACGCCCGTCGACGTCTCGTTCTGCGGCCACGCGTACACGTCGATGCCGGCAACAGCCTCGGGCCGCGCACTCGCGCCCGGAGCTGCGGTGCGCACATCGGGTGCCTCGAGCCACGGGGCACCGGCGGCCTTCGCGAACTTCGCGCCGAACTCGCCGAACGAGGCGAGCTGCGCGCGACGGTCGATGAGCGACGCCGACGCCGCGTCCCAGAACGCGGTCGAGCCGCCGTTGCCGAGCACCACCTCGTAGCCGTCGGGCAGCGAGAAGAGCTCCGCGAGGCCGGTGCGCACGCGGCCCACGAGGTCCTTGACCGGCGCCTGGCGGTGGGACGTGCCGAGGATCGCCGGGCCGAACTCGGCCAGGTGCGCGAGCTGCTCGGGACGCACCTTCGACGGGCCGCAGCCGAAGCGTCCGTCGGCGGGCAGCAGGGAAGCGGGGATCACGAGGCTCGGCATGCGACGAGTCTAGCGAGCGGGCGGCGGCCACTAGGCTGGATGACGGGCTGCGACGCAATGGGAGGACACGCGTGACCGATCTGATCGACACCACCGAGATGTACCTGCGCACGATCCTCGACCTCGAAGAAGAGAACATCGTCCCCCTGCGCGCGCGCATCTCCGAGCGTCTCGGTCACTCCGGTCCCACCGTCTCGCAGACGGTCGCGCGCATGGAGCGCGACGGACTCGTCGTCGTGACCGGCGACCGCCACCTCGAGCTCACCGAGACCGGGCGTTCGAAGGCCGTGCACGTCATGCGCAAGCACCGGCTGGCCGAACGGCTGCTCGCCGATGTGATCGGGCTCGAATGGGAGTACGTGCACGACGAGGCATGCCGTTGGGAGCATGTGATGAGCGAGCAGGTCGAGCGACGCATCATCGAGATCCTCGGCAGTCCGAAGGAGTCGCCCTACGGCAACCCCATCCCCGGCCTCGAGGAACTCGGGCTCGCACCCGCCGATCCCTTCCTCGCCGGCGTCGTCAACGTGGTCGAGCTCGTCGCCGATCGCGACGAACCGGTGCGCGGCACGGTGCGCCGCCTCGGCGAGCCCGTGCAGTTCGACCCCGAGCTGCTCGGCCAGCTGAAGCAGGCCGGGATCGTCCCCGGCGCCGTGGCGAGCTTCAGCCGTGCCGGGGGCTACGTGCTCGTGCGCGTCGACGGAGCGGGCGGCGGCCTCGAGCTCCCGACCGAGGTCGCGAGCCACATCTTCATCGCCGAGTGATGGCGCATTCTGGCCGCTGATCGGGTGATCTGCGCCGCGCCGTGATCAGAATGTGACATTCGGGCGGCACTCGCGTACCCTCGTACGAGTCTGCTGGCGAGAAGCCCGCCGGTGGACCAGGGTCGAGACGCCTCCCGCGTTCCACTGCTCGATCCGGTACCCGTGAAGCGCCGCGTGCGCAACAGGTGGAGCGGCATCCAGGTGTCGCGGGGCGACGGAGGTACACGTTTTGGCTCGACTCTCACGGCGTCGGCTCTCGAAGAGCCGCACCCGCGGGGCCGCGACGAAGGCGATCATCGCCTCGAAGGCGCCCCAGAATCCCCCCACTCCCGATCTCGCGAAGGCTGTCGCAACGAAGCCGCTGCCGTCGACCCGCCGGTTCCGGCGCGGCGGTCTCGCGAACATCATGGTGATGACCGTCGCCGCCGGCATCGTCGGCACGCTCGCGATTCCCGCCTACGCCATCGCCCCGGGCAGCATCGGTCCGCAGTTCGGCGAGACCGATGCGACGAGGCTCTCGAAGGCGCAGGCCCAGACCGTCGAGGTGACCGACGACGTGATCGCCGCCCCCGTCACGGAGGACGGGTACAAGACGGTCACCGGTGAATCGATCCGCGCCGCCGAACGCGCTGCGGCCGAGGCCGAGGCCGCTCGCATCGCCGCCGAGAACGCGATGGCCTCGTACGCCGCGTCGTACGACGGGCCGAGCGCTTCGGAGCTCCTCGCGAACCCGCCGTACCCCGACTTCGACCTCGCGAGCGTCTACGACGTCGCCACGCAGTACGTCGGCGTGCCCTACGTCTACGGCGGCGCGACGCCCGCCGGCTTCGACTGCTCCGGTTTCGTCATGTACGTCTACGCGCAGTTCGGCGTCAGCATGCCGCACTCGTCCTCCGGCCAGGGCGCCATGGGCACGGTCATCTCGGAGGCCGACGCGCAGCCGGGCGACCTCGTCATCATGGACGGCCACGACGGCTTCTACGCCGGCAACGGCATGATCCTGCACGCGCCGTACGAGGGGGCCTCGGTGCGCGTGCAGCCGATCTGGACGAGCGACTACTACATCGTCCGAATCGGCATCTGAACATGAACACCGCGTGACTCGCACGCGACGAACGGCGCGCCGGGAGTATCCGGCGCGCCGTTCGTGTTCTACCCTGAAGCCCTGACGATCCCAGAATCCGAGCAGGGGGAGGGCGATGGCGGGCTGGCGCAGCATCCATTCCACGGATGCGCGCGCGCATTTCGACCATCGGCCGAGCAGTCAGCCGAGCATCATCCGGGCGAGCACTTCGACGGGCACTGTCTTCATGGCGGTGCCCGTTTCGCGTTCTCCGGGGCTCGGCGCTGCACGCCCTGCCGGTTCGGCCAGGACGGCCGACACCGGGTCGCCGAACCGTCCACGCGGCTGGAAGCCATCCAGCACCGAACGAAAGGCCCCCCATGCGCACTCTCGTGCTCAACGCCGGATATGAACCGCTCGCCGTCGTCTCGTTCAAGCGGGCGCTCCTGCTCGTCATGAACCAGAAGGCCACGGTCCTCGTGCACGAGGAGGGCAATCCGGTGTGCGCGGCGAGCGGAAGCTGGCAGCGACCCAGCGTGATCCTGCTCACGCGCTACGTCAGGGCGCCACGAGCGCACCGCATTCCGGTGACCCGACGCGGCGTGCTCCGACGCGACGATCACCGCTGCGCCTATTGCGGACGCAGCGCGGCGACGATCGACCACGTGCTTCCACGTTCGCGCGGCGGGCGCGACACGTGGGAGAACCTCGTGGCATGCTGCCTGCGGTGCAACAACGTGAAGAGCGATCGCACTCCGGCGGAGATGGGGTGGGAGTTGCGCTTCACCCCCAAGATGCCGCACGGACGCACCTGGGTCGTACGGGGCGTCGAGCGCCCGCTGCCGCAGTGGAGCGAGTTCCTCGCGGCCGCCGCCTGACGTCCGTCCACCGGTTCGGGACACGCGGGGGAGCCGGCGCGGGTCGATCGTGACAAAGCGTCGCGACGTGCCCTAGGGTAGGTCGGGTGCGGAGCCGCCCCCGAGAACCCGAGCACGGTCGTCGTGCTGCCGAGGCCCGGTCGACGCATCGGACGGCACGGCGCGTTCCGTCCCCGCGCCAGGCGCCCGTACCGAGCGCGACGGCCCGTTCGCGGGACCGCCGGTTGCGGGTGCTCTCGACGATCGTCATCGTGCCCGCGATCGTCGGCACGGTCGCGCTGCCGGCCTACGCGATGGTGCCGAACGGCACCGAGTTCGAGGCATCCGGAGCCTTCAGCAAGTCGGTCGCCGAGGCGCAGGGGCTCAGCGTCGGCGCAATGGCGAGCGATGCCCCGATCACGGTCGACGGCTACGCGGTGACGACGAAGGCCGAGATCGAGGAGGCCCGGCTCGCGGCCGAGGAGGCCGAACGGCGAGCCTGGGCGGCCGAACTCGCGTCACGGGGCAACGGCGCGTACGCCAAGCCGGCCGTGCAGGCCCAGGGCGACGACTACCCCTGGTGGGACCAGCTGCCCGACGACTACGGCGGGGGGCTGTCGCCGCTGCGCTACTACTACCGGGAGTGCGTCGACTTCGTGGCGTGGCGACTCAACCGCGATGCCGGGGTGACGAGCGCCCCGTGGAAGTGGGACTGGTCGAACCTGGCCTCCGGCAGCGCCTATGCGTGGGCCGACGAATGGGTCGCCCACGGCTGGCCGACCTCGTCGACGCCGGTCGTCGGCGCGGTCGCGTGGTTCCCCTACAACCACGTCGCCTACGTGCAGTCGATCAACGCCGACGGTTCGGTGAACATCGAGGAGTACAACCAGAACTCCGACCACTCGTACCACCGGCGCACGATCCCCGCCGGCGACGCGCTGTACCTGTACCCGCCGGTCTGACGGGCTGATCCGGCGGTCGAGCAGCGCCGACGGAGCCGACCCGGTGGGTTCCGTCGGTCGAGTAGCGCCGACGGAGTCGACGCGTATCGAGACCCCTACGGCACCCGTGCGAGGCAGGCCGGCGCCGGCGTCGACACGGTGCCGACGACCTCGACCGGCACGCCTTCCCCGTCGAGCGCGACGATCGCGATCGAGTCGGAACCCTGGTCGGCGATGAGCGCGAATCGCTCGTCGCGCGTCAGCTCGAGGTCGCGCGGGTGGCGGCCGCCGGTCGGCACGGTCGCGACGAGCTCGAGCGTCGCGGCATCGCGGTCGAGCCGCAGGCCGCGCAGCGCGTCCGCGTCACGGTCGCCGACGAGCACGATGCCGCCGCGCGTGAGGCGGATCGCAGAGCAGCCGAGGCCGCGCGGAGGCGTCTCGGGCCCGATCGGGAACCAGCCGAGCTCGCGGCCCTCGGCGAGGTCGACGACGCTCGCGGTGCGGTCGAGCTCGTTCGCGGTGACGGCGAGGTCGCCGCTGACCACGAGATGGCGGGGCCCGGCGCCGGCGTGGATCACGATGTCGGCGGCCGGGTCGTGCCCGAGCGATTCGGGGAGGGCGGCGAGGCCGACGACCCGCACGCGGTCGGCGCCGAGATCGGGCACGAGCAACCGGTCGCGCGCCGAGTCGAGGACCGCCTGGTGCGGGTGCGACGACTCCTGGCGCGCTCGGTCGGGACCGGTGCCGGCGAACTCGGCCTCGAGCACGGCGTCGCCCGAGGCATCCGGTGCGATGTGGTGCACCGTGAGCCGGCCGCCCGAGTAGTTCGCGGCGAACGCGAGTTCGCCCGACTCGTCGAAGGCGACGTGACAGGGATCGCCCGACGCGGAGCCGGCACGGCCGAACGCGGCGAGCCCGTCGCCCTCGAGGGTCCAGGTCGAGACACGCCCGTCGGTGAGCTCGTGCGCGATGGCGAGCACGCCGTTCGCCGGCGAGATCGCGAGGAACATCGGGTTCTCGCCGACCTCGACGGGGTCGCCGAGCACGGCGCGGCCCTCGGTGTCGACGTCGAGCGATCGCACGCCCGTCGCGGCGGAGCCGAGGGCTCCGAGCGTCGAGGCGCCGACCCAGAACCTCGTGGTGCCGTCGGCCATGATGCCCGCCTTCCGTCGCTCGCGGACGAGCCGCTCCATGGCGCACCCGCGTGCGCCGCGTTCCACGGTAGCGGAGCGGCTAGACTCTTCGGGTCAGCCTCTGTAGCTCAATGGAAGAGCAACTCCGTCCTAAGGAGCAGGTTGGGGGTTCGAGTCCCTCCAGGGGCACCACGCGTGCTCGAGCCGAATCGTCCAATTCGGGACGTTCGGCACGTGTCGTCCCCCTGACCGGGGGACGACACCCGATAGAGTCGAAGGACTCCGCGACGTGGCGGCGGCGATGATTCGGGTTCATCGCCTCCTCGTTACTGCGTGCGCGGAGAGCGACGGGGGAGAAGCTCGGGGGTATGTGCTCCTTCCTCGCCTTTGCGACGCGTGTGCCTTCAGGTGTACGCCGTCGATGGGCTCGCGACCCTACCCGCGTGGGCTGTCGACGGCCGGGCCGGTGATTCCCCCTCACCGGCCCGGCGGCACCTCGTCGGCCCTGCTCAGGGCTGGATCAGCCCGCGGAGGTCGTCGGCGGTGAGCGCCGTCGCGAACAACTCCTCGTCGTCCATCACCGACGAGACGAGCGCCGCCTTCTTCTCCTTGAGCGCCATGACCTTCTCCTCGATCGTGTCCTCGGCCACGAGTCGGTAGACCATGACGTTCTTCGACTGCCCGATGCGGTGCGCCCGGTCGACCGCCTGGGCCTCGCTCGCGGGATTCCACCAGGGGTCGAGCAGGAACACGTAGTCGGCCTCGGTCAGGTTGAGCCCGAAGCCGCCGGCCTTCAGGCTGATGAGGAAGACGGGCGAACCGCCGGTGCGGAACCGGTCGATGACCTCGCTGCGGCGGCGGGTCGCGCCGTCGAGGTAGGCGTAGGGCACCCCCGCCGATTCGAGACGGGCGGCCGCCAGCTGCAGGAACGACGTGAACTGGCTGAAGACGAGCGCGCGGTGGCCTTCGGCGACGACCTCGTCGAGCTGCTCGAAGAGGGCGTCGAGCTTCGCCGAGGGCACGTCGGCGTACTGCTCGGAGTCGATGAGCGCCGGCGAGAGGCTCAGCATGCGCAGCAGCGTGAGGGAGCGGAAGATCGTGAACCGGTTGCGGTCGAGATCGTCGATGAGGCCGAGCAGCTTCTGCCGCTCGCGCTGCAGGAATGTGTCGTAGATGCGGCGGTGCGCGGGGTCGAGCGCGACCGCCAGCACCTGCTCCTGCTTCTCCGGCAGCTCCGGCGCGACGAGCTCCTTGGTACGGCGCAGCACGAGCGGGCGGATGCGTCGGCGGAGCGTCGCGAGCCGCTCGGTGTTGCGGTCGTTCTCGATCGGGCGGCGATAGCGTTCGGCGAAGGCCCGTGCGGAGGGGAAGAGCCCGGGCGCGACGACCTTCATGAGCGCCCACAGCTCCATGAGGTTGTTCTCGACGGGGGTTCCGGTCACGGCCAGCCGGAACGGCGCACGGATGTCCCGGGCCGCCTGGTTCGCCTTCGAGTTGCCGTTCTTCACGAACTGGGCCTCATCGAGCACGAGCCCGGTCCACTCGGGCTCGGCGAAGGCCTCGGCGTCGAGCCGCAGGATGGCGTAGCTCGTCACGACGAGGTCGGCGCCCGCGATCGCGTCGGCGAGCCGCACCCGGCTCGCCGCCTGGGTCGCGGTGACGGTCGCGACCTTCAACCCCGGCACGAAGCGGGATGCCTCCCGGGCCCAGTTCGACACGACCGAGGTCGGCGCGACGACGAGGAAGGGCGGCTCCGAGGCATCCAGCTCGCGGGCGTGGGCGACGAGCGCAAGGGTCTGGGCCGTCTTGCCGAGTCCCATGTCGTCGGCGAGGATGCCGCCGAGCCGGTGCCGGTGCAGGAAGGCGAGCCAGCGGTAGCCCTCGAGCTGGTAGGGACGGAGCTCGAGCGCGAGGCCCGCGGGCGGTGCCACCGGGTCGATGCGCTCGAGGGAGCGGAGCCCGGCGACCGTCTCGCGCCAGGACACCGCGGCTTCGGACTCGTCGGCGAGGTCTTCGAACTCCGACCACAGCGCCGTCTGGGTGCGATGGATGGCGAGTTCGCCGGTCTCCCACTCGTCGAGGGTCCCGGCCTCCTCCAGGAGCTCGCGCAGCGGCGCGAACACCTCGTGGTCGAGCGAGAGGTAGCTGTGGTCGACGAGGAGCAGCTTCTTCTGCCCGCGGGACAGGGCACGGAACAGCGGGCCGAACGGCACCTTCTTGCCCTCGACGGTCACGATCACGCCGAGGTCGAACCAGTCGGTGCGTTCGCTCTCGACCGCGGTGACGGCGAGCCTCGGTGCCTCGGTCAGCTCGCGGTACTCGGGCGCCTCGCCGGTCTCGTCGATGCGCAGGCGTTCGAGCTCGCGCAGTCGCGGCAGCACGCGGGTCGAGAACTCGGCCGCCTCGATGCCGCGCAGCACGGTCGTCGGCCGCAGCGCGGGGTCGGAGCGTCCGTCGCGCGCTGGGGCGCGCAGGAGCGGCGCACCCGCCGGCTCGTCGGCGGCGATCCCGGCGGCCTCGAAGGCCGGCCGGCGTTCGAGCACGGGATCGTGGAACTCGGCGTCGGGCACGTCGAACGGCAGCCGGCGGCCGCCGTCGGCCTCCCATTCCCAGCCGATGCGGAGCACCTGGCCCGGTTCGTGGGCGAGGACCGCGACGAGCGTCGCGGGCGGCAGCTCGGGAAGGTCGACGGCCGGGTCGTCGCTCGAGATCCGCAGTGAGCGGGCGAGGACGGGGTATTGCTCGCGGGTGAACGTCGCGACCTCGTCGGCCGGCACGACGATCGGTTCGCGTCGCCGGACCGCCGCCCGCGCGGCGGGACGGAGCGGCGCGGCGAGCGGGGCGAGCACGATCCGCCCGCGGGCGAAGTCGAAGACGTAGACGCCGTGGTCGCCGATCAGCCGAGCGCGTCGGCTCGCGTGGCGCTCCCCGTCGACGGTCACGCTCGAGGCGAGCTCGAGCGCGATCGGGGTCGGCGCCTCGGCGACGGGCTCGAGCCGGTTCGCCGCCGAGGACGAAGCTTCGGCGTGGTCCGTCGGCGCCGCCTCCGTCTCGGCGTCGTCCCGCCGGACCTCGAGGCCGATGTCGGCGGCGGCCGCCACCGAGATCACCGTGCGCGCCCCGGTGCCCACGAACTCGATGCCGTGGGCCGGGGCGGCGGCCAGCAGCGCCCACAGGGTCGTACTCTCGTAGTCGTCGAGCGAGATCCACGCGGAGCCGTACTCGGCGAACCCGGCGTGCCTCGCGCCCTTCAGCATGGAGAACTCGGCGAACCAGCGTGCCTGTCGCGGGTCGAATCCGCCCGCCCGCCCCTGGAAGCCGACGTTCTGCCAGGTCAGGTTCGCCTTGATCCAGCCGCCTCTCGCACCGCGGGTCACCGGTCGAACGGCGAGCCGCTCGACCGCCTCCTCGTTGGTCGCGGGTTCGTCGCGTGCCGACTGGCGCGCCCCGCGGCGGGTGATCCGTTCGCGGAGCTCGAACTGCAGCGCGAGCGGCTGCCGCGGCGCGGCCTCGACGCCGGTCGCGGTCGCGGTCGCCGTGAGCGCGTTGAGCGCCGTGCGCCACTCGGGCTCTGCCGGATCGACGGGGGACGCGGGCGCCGGCGGCGCCTCGTCGAGGCGATGGCGCTCGCCGGAGGCGAGGAGCACGGCCGCGACGTGCTTGCAGTTGCGCGAGACCGGGCAGGTGCAGGTGCCGGAGAGGATCGTAGTGCGGCCGGGGACGCCGAGGTCGAGGCGGACCTCCACCCGGTACGGCGCCGTCGCGGTGCCGTCGACGGCTGCCGAGAGACGGAAGCCCGAGGCATCCCAGGCGAGGTGCCGGACCGCGCCCGCGCGCTCGACCGTGCGCCCGCGACTGAGACTCAACGGCCCGACGAATCGGGCGATCGCGAGCTCCTCGACGAGCGGGTAGGAATCGGAGGGCATCCGTCTATCGTCGCATCACGACGATGCCCTGCGCACACCGGACGGCGCTCAGGTCCAGTCGACGGCGTGCATCCAGCCGGCGATGTACGCGCGCTGGTTCTCGTCGAGGTGCACGCCGATGCGCGGCGCCGGGCCCACGTCGAGCTCGCACAGCTCGAAGATGCGGCGGACGACGACGGCACGCAGCGGAGCCTCGAGGTTCTCGAGGATCTCGCGTCGGAGGGTGCCCTCGAGCATCGGCCACCACAGGCCGATCGGCGGCAGCGCGAAGTCGGGGTCCCGGTCACGACGATGAACGGGGCGGTCGATGATCGAACTCATATCAGCTCCCTCGCGGTCGACTCGCTCATGCCGACGTCCCCGTCGGTCGCTGACGACGCTACGCGTCGGCGACGCGGCACGGCGAGGGATTGACCCCGCCGTGGGGGCGTGCTACCGCTCGTCGGCGGCCGGGTGCAGGATGGTCGAATGGATCTCCCGGTGATGCCGCCCGTCGCTCCCATGCTCGCCAAGTCGGTGAAGGAGATCCCCGATGTCGGGCACGTCGAACCGAAGTGGGACGGCTTCCGCACGATCGTGTTCAAGGACGGCGACGAGGTCGAGCTCGGCAGCCGCAACGAGAAGCCGATGACCCGCTACTTCCCCGAGCTCATCGAGGCGCTGCGGCGCGAGCTCCCCGACCGGTGCGTCGTCGACGGCGAGATCGTGCTCGTGCGGGGCGGCCGGCTCGACTTCGACGCGCTGCAGCAGCGCATCCACCCCGCGGCGAGCCGGGTGAAGCTGCTGGCGGAGGAGACCCCGGCCTCGTTCGTCGCGTTCGACCTGCTCGCGCTCGGCGACGACGACCTGACCGGCACGCCGTTCGGCGAGCGGCGTCGGCGGCTCGAACAGGCGCTCGCCGAGGCATCCGACCCCGTGTTCGTGACGCCGGCGACGGCCGACCTCGACGTCGCCCGCGACTGGTTCACGCGCTTCGAGGGTGCCGGGCTCGACGGGGTCGTCGCCAAGCCGCTCGAGGGCGCGTACCTGCCCGACAAGCGCGCGATGTTCAAGATCAAGCACGAGCGCACGGCCGACTGCGTCGTCGCCGGGTACCGGTGGCACAAGTCGGGCGACGTCGTCGGGTCGCTCCTGCTCGGGCTGTACGGCGACGACGGGCGGCTGCACCACGTCGGCGTGGTGGCCGCGTTCTCGATGGCCCGTCGCGCCGAGCTCGTCGCCGAGCTCGCACCGCTCGTCCCCACCGACCTGTCCGACCACCCGTGGGGAGAATGGGCCGAGGCCCAGGCGCATGCGACGACCCGCATGCCGGGAGCGGTGAGCCGGTGGAGCGCCGGCAAGGACCTCTCGTTCGTGCCGCTGCGGCCCGAACGCGTCGTGGAGGTCGCGTACGACCACATGGAGGGCGACCGGTTCCGGCACACGGTGCAGTTCCGCCGGTGGCGGACCGACCGCACGCCCGAGAGCTGCACGTACGCACAGCTCGAGGCGCCCGACGGGCTCGACCTCGGCGAGATCCTGCCGCTCGGTCCCGCCGAGGGTTGAAGAGGCGCGGAGCGAGGTCTCGAACCAGGGTCAGAGCACCGCGCGAAGACCCGCCGACATCGCCGTGTGGTGCTCGAACACGAGGTTCGTCTCGGTGAGGGCGACGGCCGGGTTCGCCGAGAGGTTCTTCAGCACGAACTGGCGGACGTGGTCGCTGTCGCGTACCCGCACGTGGATGAGGAAGTCCTCCGTGCCGCCGAGGAAGAAGAGCTGGGCGACCTCGGGCTCGCGTCGCAGGTCGTCCGAGATCTGCTCCATGAGGTGCCTCGCTCCGGGTCGGATGCGCACGCTCACGAGCGCCTGCAGGTGGTAGCCGAGCGCGGCCGGGGAGATCTCGGCCGTGTAGCGCACGATGACGCCCCGCTCGCGCAGCGAGCGCACGCGGGCGAGGCAGGTCGACGGCGAGACGCCGACGGCGCGGGCGAGCTCGACGTTCGGGATGCGGGCGTTCTCGTGGAGGAGTGCGATGATCTGCCGGTCGATCGCGTCGAGTGCGACCGCCGTGGGGTCGGACCCCGGGGCGCTGATCTGCGGTGCATCGGTCATCATGCGACCGCCTTTCGAACGAACGAACAGGATTGGTCGATGATACCGAATTTTCCACGGTGGTTCTTTCTCGGCGACGAACAACCGGCGATGATATGAGGAACACCCCACACACCATTCGGAGCCAACATGCGCATCGGCGTGCCTGCTGAGATCAAGAACAACGAATTCCGCGTCGCGATGAACCCCGCCGGCGTGCACGCGCTCACGCAGCGCGGGCACTCGGTCGCGATCGAGGCCGGCGCCGGCCTCGGCGCGGGCTACACCGACGCCGAGTACACCGAGGCCGGTGCCTCGATCGTCGCCACCGCCGCCGAGGCGTGGTCGGCCGAGCTCGTGCTGAAGGTCAAGGAGCCGATCGCGAGCGAGTACGGCTACCTCCGCGACGACCTCACGCTCTTCACCTACCTCCACCTCGCGGCCGACCTGCCGCTGACGAAGGCCATCCTCGACTCGGGCGTCACCGCGATCGCCTACGAGACCGTGCAGCTCGCCGACCGCTCACTGCCGCTGCTCACCCCCATGAGCGAGGTCGCCGGCCGGCTCGCCCCGCAGGTCGGCGCCGCCGAGCTGCACGCCTCCAAGGGCGGCCGCGGCGTGCTGCTCGCGGGCGTGCCCGGCACCGCCCCCGCCAACGTCGTCGTCATCGGCGGCGGCGTCGCGGGCGAGCAGGCTGCGGCGACCGCGCTCGGCCTCGGCGCCGACGTCACCGTGTTCGACATCTCGCTGCCGAAGCTGCGCGAGATCGACGGCCGCTACCACGGCCGCATCAAGACGATGTCCTCGTCGTCGTACGAGATCGCCCGCGCGCTGAAGACCGCCGACCTCGTTGTCGGCGCCGTGCTCATCCCGGGTGCGGCCGCGCCGAAGGTCGTCACCGACGAGATGGTCGCCACGATGAAGCCGGGCGCGGTGCTCGTCGACATCGCGATCGACCAGGGCGGCTGCTTCGAGGGCTCGCGCCCGACCACGCACGCCGAGCCGACCTTCAAGGTGCACGACGCGATCTACTACTGCGTCGCGAACATGCCCGGTGCGGTGCCGGCGACCTCGGCGCCCGCGCTCATCAATGCGACGCTCCCGTACGCGCTGAAGATCGCCGACCTCGGCTGGGAGGCGGCCCTCGACGCCGACCCGGCGCTCGCCAAGGGCCTCAACGCCACCGCAGGCAAGCTCACCAACGAGCCGGTGGCCCTGGCGCACGGTCTCGAGTACTCGGCTCGCTGAGCCGCTCGATCGTGGGTGCCTCGGCCGAGGCACCCACGCGCTCGATCGTCACCCCTCGCAGCCGATCGGCCGCCACTGCACAGGCGGCCGCGAGGGGTGCGCACCGTTGCGACCCGCGTGCTCCCACGCGGGTCGTGACCGGATGCCCCGCCCGCGACCCGCGGGCGGGGCATCCGTCGTCTCAGGCGAGGCTGAGGAAGAGCCGTTCGAGCTCGTCGATCCCGATCCGTCCGCTCGCGGGCTCGTCCGATCCCTCGGCTGGACGGGGCTCGGCCTCGTCGGCGAGGCACTCGCGCAGCGCCGCAGAGATGATCGCGAAGCCCGCCTTGTCGAGTGCGCTCGAGACCGTCGCGAGCCGGGTCACGACGGTGCGGCAGTCGGCACCGGACTCGACGGCCTCGATCACCGCGGTGAGCTGCCCGCGTGCGCGCTTCAGCCGGTTCGCGATGCGCCGCTGCTCCTCGAGGGCGGTGCTCACGATGCGCCGCCGAGCTCGACGGGCAGGCCCTCGCGGTACCAGCCGACGATGCCGCCGTCGATGTTGACGGCGTCGAACCCGTGCTGCTCGAGGTAGACGACCGCCTGCGCGCTGCGGCCGCCCACGTGGCACAGCACGTACACCGTGCGGTCGCGCGGCACCTCGTCGAGGCGGGCCACCAGCTCGCCGAGCGGGATGTGGTGGGCGCCGTCGATGCGCGCCTGGGCGACTTCGGCCTCGTCGCGCACGTCGATGAGGTAGGCGTCGTCGGTGGCGTGCACCTCGGCGGGGGAGAGGGATCGCATTCGGGCTCCTTCGTCAGCGGATGGGTCGGTCAGGCGGCGCGTTCGCCGTCTGCGGGGTCGGATGCCGCAGCCGCGGCGAGTTCGCGGGCGCGCATGCCGTCGCGCCAGGTGAGGAAGCCGCCGTCGAGGTTCACGACGTCGTGGCCGAGACCGGCGAGCAGCCGGGCGGCGGTGTGCGCGCCCTGCCCCACCCGGCAGTGCACGACGATCCGCCGGCCGGCGAACTCGGCGTGGCGTTCGCGCAGCGCTTCGACGGGGATCCAGGTTGCGCCGGGGATGCGCCCCTCGTCGAGCTGCGTCTCGGCACGCACGTCGATGAGTACGGCGCCGCGTGCGAGCTCGTCGTCGAGCTCGTGCCATTGGACGACCCGGTCCTCGCCGCTCGCGAGGTTGCCCGCGATGTAGCCGAGCTGGTTGATCGGGTCCTTCGCGTGCCCGTACTGGGGTGCGTAGGCGAGCTCGAGGTCGGCGAGCTCGGAGGCGGTGAGTCCGGTCGCGATCGCGGTGGCGATGACGTCGATGCGCTTGTCGACGCCGTCGGTGCCGACGCCCTGGGCGCCGACGATGAGGTCGGTGGCGGCGTCGACGACGAGCTTCAGCGACATGGGTGCGGCGCCGGGGTAGTAGCCGGCGTGCGAGGCGGGATGGGAGTGCACGATCCGCACCGCCCGGCCGCGTTCGCGCGCACGCCGTTCGCTCCAGCCGGTCGAGGCGACGGTGAGTCCTGCGGCGTCGACGATCGCGGTGCCGAGGGCGGGGCGGGCGGGTCGTGGTGCGCCGGCGATGACGTCGGCGACGGCGCGGCCGTGCCGGTTCGCGAGGCCCGCGAGGGGTGCGAGCCGCGACGATCCGTCGATCGCGTCGCGCTGCTCGACGACGTCGCCGACGGCGAAGATCGACGGGTCGCTCGTGCGGTGATCGTGGTCGACGACGATGCCCCCGGAGGGGCCGGTCGCGAGGCCCGCGGCGACGGCGAGGACCGATTCGGGGCGCACGCCCATCGCCGCGAACACGATGCCGGCGTGCAGTCGGGTGCCGTCGTCGAGCTCGACGTGGTCGTGGGCGACGCGCCGCACGTCGCGGCCGAGCTCGATGCCGATGCCGCGCCGGGCGAGATGGTCGGCGACGGGCGCCGCCATCTCGGGGTCCAGACCGCCGAGCACCTGCTCGCCGCGCTGCACGAGCGTCGTCGCGACGCCGCGCCGCACGAGGTTGTCGGCGAGCTCGATGCCGATGTACCCGCCGCCGATGACGACGGCCGGGCCGGCATCGCCGACCGAGGCGAGGGCGGCCATGATGCCGTCGAGGTCGTCGAGCGTGCGCAGCACGTGGATCGGGGCGTCGTCGTCGACGTCGTCGGGGCGCCTCGGTGCGGCCCCCGTCGCGAGCACGAGTTCGTCGTACGCGATCGACGCGACGCTCCCGCTCGCGAGGTCGCGCACCGAGACCGTCTTCGCGGCGGGGTCGACGGCCACCGCCTCGTGGCGCACCCGCGCATCGATGCGGAAGCGCTCGGCGAGCCGCTCGGGCGTCTGCAGGGCGAGGTCGTCGCGTTCGGCGATGACGCCGGAGACGTGGTACGGCAGGCCGCAGTTCGCGAACGAGACGGCGCCGCTCCGTTCGAGCACGATGATCTCGCGCTCCTCGTCGAGCCGGCGCAGGCGGGTCGCGGCCGACATGCCGCCGGCGACGCCGCCGATGATGACGGTGACGGGCGGGCGGATGGCCGAGCTGGGGTCGCGGGTGGGGATCAGGCGCACTCGACGACCCTAGCATGTATACCCATGGGGTATCCGGGAACCAGCTGAACGGGGCCGACCGCGGCGATGCTCCGAGGATTTCGCGCGTTTCGTCTTAGGGTGTCGGTGTGCAGCGGCTCGATCGGAACCAGGACGACGAGGACGAGATCCTCGGCGACGAGCCCGACGCCGCCGCCGACCAACTCACTCCGGAACCCATGCAGCAGGACATCACCCGCCCCGACGGCCTCAGCCTCGGCGACCCGGCCCTCGTCGCCGGCAACGTCGCCGAACCCGCCTGGCGACGCTGGAACTCCGAGCTCGCCGCGGTCGGCGGCCGCTCGCCGCTCGTCCGGTTCGTCGACACCCCGCGCAGCCGCATCGAGCTCTCGACGACGCACCCGGGCGGCCTGCCGCAGTTCATCACGGGCAAGTCGACCCTCCTGTCGAGCCTCATCCGCGACGAGCTGGCGCTGCGCAACGCGCGGCTCGCGGCGGCCGAGATCACGCAGAAGGGCATCGAACTGCGGAGCGTCCGCGGCGTCGAGTCGGTGCACCTCGCCATCGGGCTCGCCTCGTGGCGCAACGGCGGCGAGGAGTACCTCGCCCCTGTGCTGCTCCGTCCGCTCGCCATCCGTCGCTACGGCCGGGACTTCGAGCTCAAGCTCAAGGGCCAACCCTTCCTGAACCCCGCGCTGGCCCGCGAGCTGCGCGACCAGTTCCAGATCACGCTCGACGCCGACGCCTTCGTCGCACTCGCGATCACGAACGGCGTCTTCAAGCCGCAGCCCGTCATCGACCGGCTGCGCGGGCTCACGAGCCACCTGCCCTGGTTCCAGGTCGCTCCGCGGCTCGTGGTCTCGTCGTTCGCCGAGGTCGGGCCCGAGATGGCGATCGACGCCGCGAAGCTCGATCACCCGGTGATCGACGCGCTCGCCGGCAACCCGGCCGCGCGCGCCGCCGTGACCGCCGCTCGCGGTGAGCGCGTCAAGCCCGTCGGGCAGGACGACCGCCCGCCCTCGACCGACACCCTCCTGCTCGACGCCGACCCCGAGCAGGAGCAGGTCGTCGCAGAGATCGAGCAGGGCACCTCCGTCGTGGTGAAGACGCTCCCCGGCACGGGCGGCACCCAGACCATCGTCAACGCCATCGGCGCGCTCGTCGCGAACGACAAGCGGGTGCTCGTCGTCGGCGCGCGGCGCGCGAGCCTCGACGGCATCGCGCATCGACTCGGGCAGGTCGGCCTCGGCGGCGCCGCGGTGACCACGCCGGGTCTGCGGCGCGAGCTCATCCAGTCGATCTCCCGCAACGAGAAGGCCGAGCGGCCGCGGGTCGCCGACGTCGACGACGCGCTCGTCCGCCTGCGCAAGGTGCTGCTCGACTATCGCACCGCCCTCACGCGTCCCGATCCCGAACTGCACGTGTCGGTGCTCGATGCGCTCAGCGAGCTCGCGCGGCTCGCGCTCCTCCCGGCACCGCCGTCGACGACGGCACGGCTCGACCGAGCGGCACTCGCCGAGCTCGCGACCGGCCGCGGAGACGTCGCGCGCGACCTCGCGCGCGCCGCCGAGCTCGGCGAGTTCCGCTACGGCCCGGGTGACTCGCCCTGGTACGGCGCGTCGTTCACGTCGTCGGCAGAGGCGACGAACGCCCACGAGCTCGCGAAGCGGCTGAGCGCCGTCGAGGTGCCGCGGCTCCTCGAGCGAGGCCGCTCGCTGATCGCGCAGACCCGCCTCCGCGAGTTCGAGTCGATCGCCGAGCTCGGCGTGTTCCTCCGGCTGCTGCTCGACGTGCGAGAGACCCTCGACCGGTTCCAGCCGTCGGTCTTCGACCGGCCGCTCGGCGAGCTCATCGCCGCGACCGCCCCGCGCCGCGAGTCGGGGATGTCGGGTGCGAATCGCCGGCGCCTGCGCCGTCACGCGCTCGAGTTCGTGCGCCCCGGGGTGCACATCACCGACCTGAACTCGGCGCTCCGAGGCATCCAGCAGCAGCGAACCCTCTGGCAGCGCTACTCCGACGCGGGGGCGATCCCCGGCGTCCCGGTCGGCATCGACGACGTGCACGTCGCGTACCAGCACGTCTCGAGCGACCTCGCGACCCTCGACGCGCCGCTCGACCTCGTTGGCACGCCGCGCCAGCTCGGCGCACGGCCCATCCGCGACCTGGTGGCGACCCTCGCCGGCCTCGCCGCCGACTCGGAGGTGCTCGCGAACCTGCAGGAGCGCACCGCGATCCTCGGCCGGCTGCGCGAGCTCGGGCTCGACCCGCTGCTCGTCGACCTCGCCAAGCGCCACGTGCCCGAGCCGCGCGTCGCCGACGAGCTCGAGCTGGCCTGGTGGCAGTCGGTGCTCGAGCAGGTGCTCGCGGGTGAGAAGGCGCTGCTCGGCGCGAACACGACGGTGCTCGACCGGCTCGAGGGCGACTTCCGGCTCGTCGACGAGGCGCACGCGTCGGCTGCGGGTCCGCTGCTCGCGTGGCGCCTCGCCGAGAACTGGAAGGTCGCGCTCGTCGACCACCCCGAGGAGGCCGCGGTGCTCAAGCGGTTGCTGCGCGGCGATCGCCTGCGCGCCGACGCGCTCGTGACCGAGGCGCCGAACCTCTTCCGCGTGCTCGCCCCTGTGTGGCTCGCCTCGCCCTACGAGGTGTCGGCCGTCGACGACCGCATCGCCTTCGACACCGTCATCCTCGTCGACGCCGGGGCCACGACCATCGCCGAGAACCTCGGGGCCATCCGCCGGGCGAAGCAGGTCGTCGCCTTCGGCGACCCCGTCACGCAGACGCCGACGCTCTTCGAGACCGGCATCGACGACGGCGAGACGCCGCCCGACCGCGATCACGAGCACGGCGGCGTCGACGCCCTGCACGCCGATTCGGCGCTCGCGCGGCTCGGCGAGCTGCTGCCGACGCTGACCCTCACCCGCAGCTACCGCGCCGGCGGCGAAGACCTCGCGGAGCTCGTGAACCGGCGCTTCTACGGCGGCCGCATCGTGTCGCTGCCGTGGGCGGGCAGCTTCCTCGGGCACGGCAGCCTCGGCCTCCACTACGTCTCGGGCAACGGGCTGCCCGACTCGGTGACCGGCACGGTCGAGTCGATCGACTCCGAGGTCGCGAAGGTCGTCGAGCTCGTCATGGAGCACGCCGTCAAGCGTCCGCGCGAGTCGCTCATGGTGATCACCGCGAGCACGCGGCATGCGGCCAGGGTGCACCAGGCGGTGCTCGCCGCGTTCGCGAAGCGCACCGACCTGTCGGACTTCATCCTCAAGGACCGGGCCGAGCCGTTCACGGTGCTGACGCTCGAGCAGGCCGTCGCCCAGAGTCGCGACCGCGTCATCTTCTCGATCGGCTACGGTCGCACCCCGCACGGCCGCCTGCTCTCGAACTTCGGGTCGCTCGGCCAGCCGGGCGGCGATCGCCTGCTCGCCGTCGGCATGACCCGCGCTCGCCGTTCGATGGACATCGTCTCGGCGTTCCGCCCCGACGACATCGACGAGTCGCGGCAGAGCCACGGCGTGCTCGCCCTCGCGAACGTGCTGACGCAGACCGAGGAACGCGCGGCCGACTCGGGAGAGCGGATGGAGGTCGGCTCGATGCTGCGCGACCTCGCGTCACGGCTCGAGCGGCGTGGCATCCGGGTCAGCGTCGGCTACCGCGGACGCCTCGCGCTCGCCGCCGCCCACGCTGGCAAGGCGGTCGTGGTCGAGACCGACGATGCGTTCGTGGGGCAGAGCCTGCGCGAGTCGCTGCGGCTGCGGCCCGATGTGCTGCGCCGGCTGGGGTGGCACTACCTGCGCGTGCACAGCTTCGAGCTGTTCGGCAACCCCGACGCGGTCGCCGCTCGGGTCGCGAGCGTGCTCGGCAAGCCCGACCCGGTCGACGACGGCGCCGAGGTGCGCGCCGCCGGTTCCCGCCCGTGACCAACGAGCCCGAGCCGCGCCAGCGCGTCGAGCGTGCTCCCGGACGTGCCCGTCGGGCGAAGCTCACGCCGGCGCCGGGTTCCGACCCGTCGCCCGAGGCGCCCGTCGCGCCGGCCGAGGGCGATCAGTCGGGCGACACGACGGGGATGCCTCGGCGCACGTCTCCCGACGACGAACGCCTGCTGCGCGACCGGCCGCCGCACTGGCGGCGCGACTGAGTCTCGACCCGTCGTCGGACGGTCGATGTCGCGCTACTGGTCGCTGTGGCGGCCCGAACCGAGCACGGACCCCTGCTCGGCGAGGAGGTCGCGGATCTGGGCGAGCACCGTGAGCTCGGTCTCGGGCTCCTCGGGGTCGGGCTGCCCCGCCTTGCGCTTCTGCTCGGCGCGCTCCTTGAAGTGGTTCATCGGCATGACGAACACGAAGTAGACCACGGCTGCGACGGCGAGGAAGGAGATGATCGCGCCGATGACGGCGCCGAAGCTGAACTTCGTGTCGCCGACCGTCCAGACGAGTGCCTGGTCGAGGCTGTCAGCCTTGAACAGGAGGCTGATCAGCGGGTTGATCAGATTGGTGACGATCGAGTTCACGACCGCCGTGAACGCCGCGCCGATGACGACCGCGACGGCGAGGTCGATGACGTTGCCCCGCATGATGAATTCCTTGAAGCCCTTGATCACGGCCTCCCCCTCCGGTGTCGATTTCGGACGGGCACCACGCTAGCCGAAGCTCAGGACGATGCCGAGGCGCCCCCGCCGGTCGACGCCGGCTTCGACGAGCCCGAGCCTGACGAGCCCGAGCCCGACGAGGATGACGCCGACGAGGCATCCGACCCGCTCTTCGAACCCCCCGAACCCGCTGAGCCGCCCGCGCGCGAGTCGGTGCGGTAGAAGCCCGAGCCGTTGAAGGTCACGCCGATCGTGTTGAAGAGCTTGCGCAGCTTGCCGCCGCAGACCTCGCAGACCGTGAGCGCGTCGTCGGTGAAGGCCTGGTGGATGTCGAAGGCGTTGTCGCACTCGGTGCAACGGTAGGAATAGGTGGGCATTGCAGTCTCTCGGTGGTGGGCGGCGGTGCGCCGGCTCAGAAGGCGATGATGCGGGTGGGGGTCACGACGCCGTTGACGGGCTGATCGTGCACCTCGCGCGGCACGTGCTCGACGAACTCGCTGTCGAAGACCACGGCGTACACCGGAGGACATTTTCCCATCGACCCGAGGGTCTTGTCGAAATAGCCGCGGCCCCAGCCGAGGCGCATGCCGGTGGCGTCGATCGCGGCGGCCGGAATCACGATGAGATCGACGTCGTTGATCGCCATCGGCCCGAGCAGCTCGCCCTCGGCCTCCGGCACTCCGGTGGGACCGAGCCGCTCGGTCTGCTCCTCGCCCACGGTCCAGTCGAGCAGCCCGTCTTCGCGGGTGATGGGGAAGAGCACGCGGATGCCTCGGGCCTCGGCCCAGTTCACGAAGGGGCGCGTGTCGGGCTCGGAGGGCATCGAGAGGTAGCACGAGATCGAGTCGGCGCCGGTGGAGCCGATGAGCTCCTGGAGGCGGGCCGTGAAGCCCTCGGTGGCGTGCGTGCGCTCGTGCATCGACATGTTCTGGCGGCGCTCGCGCAGCTCCGCGCGCAGGATGCGCTTCTGGACACCGGGATCGTCGGGCATGGCTCACATCCTAGGCGGAGGCGCAGCCGGCCGGACCGGTCGCAGCCCGGATGGAAGGATCCCAGCCGGTACGCTGGAGCGCATGACTCAACGGATCACGAAGGCGGTCATTCCTGCGGCGGGGTTGGGGACGCGGTTCCTGCCGGCGACGAAGGCGATGCCGAAGGAGATGCTGCCGGTGGTGGACAAGCCGGCGATCCAGTACGTGGTCGAGGAGGCCGTGGCGGCGGGGTTGACGGATGTGTTGATGATCACGGGTCGGAACAAGAACGCGTTGGAGAACCATTTCGACCGGGTCGCGGAGTTGGAGGCGACGCTGGAGCGCAAGGGCGACACGGCGAAGCTGGAGAAGGTGAACGAGTCGACCGATCTGGCGGACATGCATTACGTGCGGCAGGGTGACCCGCTCGGGCTCGGGCATGCGGTGCATCGGGCGCACATGCATGTGGGTGATGAGCCGTTCGCGGTGCTGCTGGGGGATGACATCATCGATGCCCGGGACGAGTTGTTGACGCGGATGCTGGACGAGCAGCAGAAGCGGGACGCGTCGATCGTGGCCTTGTTGGAGGTGGACCCGGATCAGATCCACCTGTACGGGGCTGCGCAGGTCGAGCCGACCGACGATCCCGATGTGGTGCGGATCACGGGGTTGGTGGAGAAGCCCGCGAAGGAGGTCGCGCCGTCGAACTACGCGGTGATCGGCCGGTACGTGCTCAAGCCCGAGGTGTTCGGCATCCTGGCCGACACGCCGCCGGGTAAGGGTGGTGAGATCCAGTTGACCGATGCGTTGATGACGATGGCCGGAGATGTGGCGGGTACGGGCGGGGTGTACGGGGTCGTGTTCCGGGGTCGCCGGTACGACACGGGCGACAAGCTGGACTACATCAAGGCCGTGATCCAGCTCGCGGTCGATCGCGAGGACCTCGGCGCCGACCTGCGCTCCTGGCTCATCGACTACACCGACACCCTCACCCCACCCACCCACTGACGATGGCGGCATCGTCCCTGCCCACCCTCCGCGACGGCGAGGTCGTGCTCCGGCCCATCCGCGTGCGCGACGCGAAGGCGCTCGAACGGGTGCTGCTCGCGAACCGCGGCTGGCTGAAGAAGTGGGAGGCGACCTACCCGGGCGGCGGGTCGTTCATCGATGCCAGGGCGTCGATCCGCAACCTGCTCGCGCACGCACGGGGCGGCCACGGACTGCCGTTCGTCATCGAGGTCGACGGCGAGCTCGTCGGCCAGCTCAACGTCTCGTCGATCAGCTACGGCTCGCTGTCGTCGGCGACGATCGGGTACTGGGTCTCCGAGCACGTGGCCGGCCGGGGCATCACCCCGACCGCGGTGGCGCTCGCGACCGACTACTGCTTCGGCGTGCTGCGCCTGCACCGCATGGAGATCTGCATCCGACCCGAGAACGGGCCGTCGCTGCGCGTCGTCGAGAAGCTCGGGTTCCGCTACGAGGGCCTGCGGCGCCGGTTCATCCACATCGACGGCGCCTGGTGCGACCACTTCGCGTTCGCGCTCGTGAGCGAGGAGGTGCCGCGCGGCGTGCTGCGCCGGTGGCGCGACGGGCGCGTGCCCGACGGCGCCGCACGCATCACCGCGGAGGACCTCGCCGCGGCCGCCGAGCCGCTGCGGCTGACAGATCGCTGAACACGCCCGCGCCGATTCGGGCGCGGGGCCGCGCGTGACCTAGCGTTATCGCATGGATGTGATCGGCGGGGGGATCCTGATCGCGGTGGCGGCCGCGCTGTGGATCGCGTACCTGCTGCCGAGCTGGCTGCGCCGTCGGCAGTACCTCGCGACCGAGCGCAACGCCGTACGACTCCAGCAGACCCTCCGCATCCTCGCCGAGACCGCCGAGACGCCCGAGCCCATCGTCGTCGAGGCCACCGCCCGCGAGGTCGCGACGCAGCAGCGCATCCTGCACGAGCACGAGGAGACGGCACGCCTCGCCGCGGAAGCGGCCGAGCAGACGGCCATCGCCGAGCGCCGCGCCGCGGAGGAAGCGGCGGAGGCCGCGCGCGCACGCGCGGCAGCGAGTGCTCCCGTCACCCAGCCGATACCGGCCGTCGCAGCTTCGCAGATCGATCCGTCGCACGACGCCGCGCGGCGAGCGCGCAGAGCCGTGCGCCGCCGTCGCGCCGCATGCACCCTCATCGCGCTCGCCGGGCTCATCACCGTCATCGTCGGCCTCGTCGCCGCGGCGTTCGGAGCATCGCTCGTCATCGCCGCCGCCGGTGGCGTCGCGTTCGTCGGCGCGGCCTTCGGGCTCGTGCGGCTCGCGAAGCGGCGCCTGCCGCAGGTCGCGGTCGCCGCGCCCGCGACGCCGGCGGCGCTGGACTTCGAGCCGATCGAGTTCGCCGAGCCGACGGCCGAGACGGAGGGCTGGACGCCCCGGCCGCTGCCCAAGCCCCTGCACCTGTCGCGGGGGACGATCGCGGCGACCGCCATGGCGTCGATCGAGGCGGCCGCCGAGCTCAAGCGCGTCGAGAGCGAGGCGCTCCTCGCCAGGCGGGCCGAACGGCTCGCCCCGCCGGTGCCGAAGATCAGCCCCGCGGCATCCGCAGCCGAACGCGCCGCCGCAGGGGAGCGCGAGGCCGAGCGTGCCGCCGACCGCACCGCGCAGGCGGCCCCGAACCCGTACGCCCGGATGGGCATCGTCGACGACGCCCGGCCCGGCATCGACGACCTCGACGCCGTGCTGCGCCGTCGTCGGGCGGCCGGCTGATCGAGCCGGGTGGTCAAGACCACCCCTCGAGTGGTGATAGGCTCTTTCACGGCTCGGGCCCATGGCGCAGTTGGTAGCGCGTCTCGTTCGCAATGAGAAGGTCGGGGGTTCGAATCCCCCTGGGTCCACCGAGAGAAGGCCCCCGCTTCGGCGGGGGCCTTCGGCATTCCACCGCATCGCTCCGTGGCGGGCATAGGGTGGAACGGATGTCGCAGCCGCCGGTGACCCGTTCGATCCCGTTGTCCGAGGAGCACCGCTGGCGTGCCTACTGGGTGTGCGTCGCCGTCGCGGCGCTCACGATCCTCGACCTGTCGAAGGTCAACGTCGGCCTTCCCTCGATCGAGGACGCCTTCGACGCGACCTCGACCGAGCTGCAGCTCATCGTCGCCGGCTACGTGCTGACGTTCGGCCTCACGCTCGTGCCCGCCGGCCGCATCGGCGACCAGCGCTCGCGCAAGACGCTCTTCGTCGTCGGCCTCAGCCTGTTCACGCTCACGAGCCTCGTCGCCGCGCTCGCGCCGAACGCGACCGTGCTGCTCGTCGCGCGCCTCCTGCAGGGCGTCGCCGCGGGTATCCAGATGCCGCAGGTCCTCGGCATCATCCAGGAGCTCTTCCACGGCAAGGAGCGCGGAAAGGCCTTCGGCCTGTTCGGCGCCACCATCGGGCTCGCGACGGCGTTCGGCCCGACTCTCGGCGGCCTCATGATCGCGATCGGCGGGCCGACCGACGGCTGGCGCGGCATCTTCTGGATCAACGTGCCGCTCGCGCTCATCGCGATCGCCCTCGCGATCTGGCTGCTGCCGGTCACCCGCCGCCCCTCCGACAAACCGCTGTCGCTCGACCCCGTCGGGCTCCTGCTGTTCGGTGTGACCGTGGTCGCGCTCATGTGGCCGTTCCTGCTCACGACGGGCTCGCCCGATGACGACCCGGCGCGCTGGTGGGTGCTCGTGGTCTTCGTGCTCGCGCTCACGGCGTTCGTCGCGTGGGAGCGCCGCTACGCGGCATCCGGTCGCCACCCGCTCGTGCCGCTGGGCCTGTTCGGCGTGAGCTCATTCCGCAACGGCATCTCGCTCGCGAGCGTCTACTTCGCGGCGATGCCCTCGATGTTCCTGCTGACGACGCTGTACCTGCAGCACGGGCTCGGCCTCGAGGCGGTGTTCGCCGGAATGGTGGGCATCGGCTTCGCGCTGCTGAGCGCGCTCAGCTCGTGGATCGGCGGCAACCTCGTGAACCGCCTCGGCCGACCGCTCGTCGTATGGGGGCTCGTGCTGCTGCTCGTCGGCATCGGGCTGCTCGTGCTCGCGGCGCTGGCGACCCCGCCTGCGATGACGCCGTGGGCGATGGCCGGCGCGATGGTGATCGGCGGCGCGGGCGGCGGCCTCGTCGTCTCGCCGAACCAGACGCTGACCCTCATGGACATCCCCGTGAAGCAGGGCGGCCTCGCCGGCTCGGTGGGTCAGCTCGGCCAGCGCATCGGCACGGCCATCGGCACCGCCGTGACGCTGTCGTTGTTCTACTCGACGATCTACCGCGAATCCGAGGGCCAGCCCGATCTCGCGGTGTACCACGACGCGTACGGCGTCGGCATGCTCGCGGTCGCGGTGTTCGTCGCGATCGCCTTCGCGATCGGCGTCGCCGACCTCGGGGCCCGGCGGCGCGAGCGACGGCCGCTCGGCGAGCCGCCGACGGAGGCCGACGACGCCTGAACCGCGCGAGCGACGGCCGCTCGGCGAGCCGCCGACGGAGGCCGACGACGCCTGAACCGCGCGAGCGGCGCCCGCTCGGCCAGCGGCCGACGGAGGCCGACGACGCCTGAACCGCGCAGCCCGTCATCGTCGCGGTTCGGCCGCCCGCTGCCACGGACGGCGATCAGCGGATCGCGAGCACCCGCGCGCGCTCGTCCTTCGGCAGGTGCTCGATCGCGGCGCGCAGCGCCGCGCGCGGCATCGTCGCCGCGTGCTCCTCGACGAACGCGAGGTGGCGCCCGGCGTCGAGATCGCCCGCCGAGCGCAGCACCCAGCCGACGGCCTTCTGCACGAACGGCGCCTCGTCGCGGGCGAGCCGCCCGGCGATCGCGAATGCGTCGTCGGTCTCGCCGCGCTTCATGAAGGCGAAGGTCGCGACGAGCGCGGTCCGCCGCTCGGGCCAGAACGACGAGGCGGCGAGGGCTGCGAGCGGGGACCGGTCACGATCGACGAGGTGGCCGCCGACGACGTCGCGGGCGGCGAGATCGACGAGGTCCCACTGATCGATGCGGTCGTGGCGGGCGAGATAGAGCTCGTAGAGCTCGGTGCGGCGGGCCTCGCCCGTGGTGCGAGCGGCGGCCGACTTGCCCATGATGCTGCAGGCGAGCGCGCGCACCTCGTGCATCGGCCGGGCGAGCAGCTGCTCGAGTTCGGCGACGGGCAGGTCGAGCGCGGTCTTCGCGAGCTCGAAGACGGCGCCCATGCGCACGCCGATGAACGGCGCCGTCGCGTCGTCGGGGAAGTACCGGCGGTACTTCATCCGCTCGGTCTCGCTCGCCATCGCCTCGAGCGCGGAGGTCAGCCCCGCGGCATCCGTCATTCTCGCTCGCCCTCCCGCGTCGTCAGGCTTCAGGCTAGCGACCCGGCGGTGCCGTGTCAGGCGGCGAGATGGGCGGCCGGGGTGAGCAGCGCGGCGAGCTCGCCTGCACTCAGTTCACGACCGAAGGCCGGATGCCCCGGCTCGAGCGCGACGCCGTGCTCGAGTGCTCCGCCGTCGACCGGATCGAACCCGATCGCGTCGATGAGGGCGGCCACCTCGGCGCGCGCGCCGGGGTCGTCGCCGACCACTGCGAGCGCACGTCGCAGGGGATCGCCGGCGGGCAGGCTGTCGTCCTCCATCTCGTGGTAGCCGAGGTGGTTGAGGGACTTGACCACGCGGGCGCGCGGGTTGCGCGCCGCGTTCTGCTCGCTCGTGGTGCGCGGGTCGGCGTCGACCTCGGCGAGGTTTCCGTCGACGGGCGGCCAGTAGTTCATGGCGTCGACCACGATGCGGCCGTCGAACGCGGCCCAGGGCACGGTGCCGGCCTTTCCGAACGGCACGGCGACGATGATGACGTCGGCGCTCTCGGGGAGCTCGGCGGAGGGGACGACGACGGCGCCGGGGGCGACGACGCCCACGAGGAGCTCGAGGGCGGTCTGCCTCGGCGAACCGGCGATGAGCACCCGGTACCCGGCGGCCACGAGCAGGCGGGCGAGGGCCGTGCCCACCTTTCCCGCGCCGTAGATTCCGATCACCGGGCGATCCGTCACAGTCTCCATGCTCCCATTCCGCTCGGCGCGCTGCTCGATCCATGCGTCGACATGCATCTCAACGCGGGGTGCCGTCGTGACATTCCCGGGAATAGTCTCGGCATGGGGCGGGTTCCGACCTGTGCATGCGTACGCATGCATCGACTTCCGCACCGGGCTTCCGCACCCGGCGACGATGAGAGGGGCCGGCATGACCGAGCGCTACGAATTCGGACTCGACACCTTCGGCGACGTCACGGCGGCCGCCGACGGCACCACGCTGCCGCATGCGCAGGTGCTGCGCAACGTGGTCGACGAGGCCGTGCTCGCCGACCGCCTCGGCCTCGACTTCTTCGGCATCGGCGAGCACCATCGGCACGAGTTCGCCGTCTCGGCTCCCGAGGTCGTGCTCGGCGCGATCGCCGGGCGCACCGATCGCATCCACCTCGGCTCAGCGGTGACGGTGCTGAGCTCCGACGACCCGGTGCGCGTGTTCCAGCGCTTCGCGACGCTCGACGGCGTCTCGGGAGGTCGCGCCGAGGTCATCCTCGGACGTGGCTCGTTCATCGAGTCGTTCCCGCTCTTCGGCTTCGACCTCGGCCAGTACCAGGAGCTCTTCGAGGAGAAGCTCGAGCTCTTCGCGGCGCTCCTCGAGCAGGAGCCCGTCACCTGGGAGGGCCGGCTGCGCCCCGCCCTCACCGACCAGCTCGTGTACCCGCCCGTCGAGCACGGGCACCTGAAGACGTGGGTCGGCGTCGGCGGCAGCCCCGAGTCGGTCGTGCGCGCGGCGCACTACGGGCTGCCGCTGGTGCTCGCGATCATCGGCGGAAGCCCCGCGCGCTTCGCACCGCTCGCCGAGCTCTACCGCAAGGCGCTCGCCCAGTTCGGCAAGCCCGCGCAGCCTGTCGCCATCCACTCGCCGGGCTTCATCGCCGACTCCGACCAGGAGGCGCTCGACACCCTGTGGCCCCACTACCAGGTGATCATCGACCGCATCGGCCGCGAGCGCGGCTGGGGGCCCGCGACGCGCGAGCACTTCGAGGCCGAGGCCTCGTCGCACGGCGCGCTCTACGCCGGCTCGCCCGAGACGGTCGCGCAGAAGATCGCTGCGGCGATGCGCTCGATCGGCGCAGTGCGCTTCGACCTCAAGTACTCGAACGGCACCCTGCCGCACGAGGCGATGATGGGCAGCATCGAGCGGTACGCGACCGAGGTCGTGCCGCGCGTTCGCGAACTGCTCGCCGCCGCCGATGCCGCCGACGCCGAGCTCGACGAGGCCGCGGCCCTGGCCCTGGCCGACCGCGCCGACGACGCGGCCGCGGGGCGCGCGTAGACCCCGAAGGGGCGATCTCGTCGCGTCGACCGGCGAGCACCCATCCGGCATCGCCCGCTCGACGGGTGTCCGGAGCGCGATGTTCGAGCGGGCCGAGCCGCGGCATCCGCCTCAGACGGCCTGCCGCGTGCGCTGCTGACGGCGCCGCACCGCGGTGCGGAACCACGCGGCGTCGGGCACGCGGGCGAGGAACGTGCCCGCGATGATCGTGATGAGGACGTAGTCGGTGGCGAGCGAGGCGAGCGCGGGCTCCACTCCGGCGGTCACGGCGAGACCGGCGATCACGATCGAGAACTCGCCGCGCGGCGCGAGCGAGAAGCCCGCGCGCCACCGGCCGAGCGTGCCGACCCCTGCGCGCGCCGCGGCGTAGGCGCCCGTCGCGAGCTTCGTCGCGATCGTGACCGCCGCGAGCAGGAGCGCCGGCAGGATCATCGACATGAGCTGCGACGAATCGGTCGTGAGCCCGAAGAACACGAAGAACGTCGCGGCGAACAGGTCTCGGAGCGGCGTCAGCACCTGGCTCGCGTTCACCGCCACGCGACCCGACAACGCGATGCCGACGAGGAAGGCGCCGACCGCGGCCGAGACCGAGACCTCCTGGGCGAGCCCGGCGACGAGCATCGTGAGGCCGAGCACGCCGAGCAGCAGGGGCTCGGCATGGTCGGCGGGGAAGAGACGCGAGACGAGGTGGCCGTGACGCAGCGCGATGTAGAGGATCACGACGACGACCGCGACCGCGACGGCCACGGCCACGGCGCCCTGCACGAGGCTGACACCGATGACGATCGCCGAGAGGATCGGCAGGTAGAACGCCATCGCCAGGTCTTCGATGACGAGCACGCCGAGGATCGCCGGCGTCTCGCGGTTGGAGAGACGGCCGAGGTCGCGCAGCAGCTTCGCGATCACCCCCGACGACGACACCCACGTGACGCCCGCCAATGCGACCGCTGCGACCGGACCCCAGCCGAGGATGAGTGCGAGGGCCGCGCCCGGCAACGCGTTCAGCAGCCCGTCGACCACTCCCGGCATGCGCGCCGACTTCAGGCTGTCGAAGAGCTCGGACGCGGTGTACTCGAGCCCGAGCAGGGCGAGCAGCAGGATCACGCCGATCTCGGACCCGGTCTGCAGGAACTCGATGCTCGCGTCGAACGGGAAGATGCCGCCCGAGCCGAACGCGAGGCCGAGCAGGAGATAGAAGGGGATCGGCGAGAGGCCGATGAGCAGTGCGAGCCGCCCCAGGAGGCTCATTCCGAGGAGCAGCGCGCCGACTTCGATGAGGAGGAGCGTGGTCTCGTGCATGCGGGGCCCGGCGTCAGTCGGGTCCGTTGGCGAGCAGTCTCGAGACCCCGTCGAGACCCTCGCGGGTGCCGACGGCGACGATCACGTCGCCCGCGCGCAGGGGCTCGGACGGCGTGGGGGAGGCGATGACCTGGCGGTCGCGCACGATCGCCACGATCGATGCGTGCGTGCGGGTCCGGGCCTTGGTGTCGCCCAGGGTGCGATTGAGGAACGGCGAGTCGGTGGGCAGTGCGATCTGCTCCGTGTACAGGCCGGCGGTCTCGTCGGAGAGGCTCGTCAGGCGGCTCAGCATGACCGAGGCGCTCAGCACATCGGCGAGGGCGGAGGCCTCGTCGTCGTTGAGTGCGACGCTGTCGCGGCACGCGTCGGGGTCGTCGATGTCGAACACGCCGAGATCGCGCTCGCCGTCGCGGTGCGAGACCACGCTGATTCGGCGCCCGGCTTCGGTCACGAGGTCGTGACGCACGCCGATCCCGGGCAGGTCGACCTTCTCGATGCGAATACCCACGCCCGTAATCGTAACCCCGTTGCGGAGGTGCACGGCCGGGCGCGCGGGGGTTCAGCCGTCGGCGCCCACCCGGGTGCGCATCTCGAGCACCGGGGTGCCGGCGTCGTCGACGAGCTCGAAGGCGACTCGCACGGCGCCCAGCTCGGCGAGCGAGTCGACGTGCGTGCCGCCGCAGGCGATGCGGGCGACGCCCTCGGGCAGCTCGGCGACCCAGCTGCGCCGGTCGGTGAGCCGGTCGCCGTCGCGCTCGACGCGGACCGTCGAGCCCGCCGCGACCCACTCGCCGACGGCGGCGGAGACCTCACGGCCGAGTTCGTCGAGTGCCTCCGCGAGGCCCGTCGCGTCGAAGCCGGCGCGGCGCAGCGACTTGTTCAGCCGGTAGCGGTCGACCGAGCCGAACGGCTCGATGCGGCTCGACGCGATCGCGATGCCGTCGAAGTCGACACGCCCGAGCGCATCGGTGCGGGCCGGCTTCGACCAGCGCGACTCGACCGCACGGTTCAGGGCGAGGGATGCCGCGTGGCAGGCGCTGTGCCCGAGCGAGAGGGCGCGGCGCGCCGAGGCATCCGCGGTGATGACGACCTGGTCGCCTTCGGCGACCGGGCCGTCGCCATCGATCAGGTGTGCGACGACGAACGCCCAGCCCTCGGTGCCCTTGCGCACGGGGACGTCGTCGCCGACATGCAGCTCGGACCCGTCGGTCGCGGCGACGACGGCGTCTCGGATCGGCAGTTCGCGATCGCCCGCGCGCAGCGTGCCGGTGTCGGCGGGCTGGTCGGGCCAGGCGGCGTCGACCGGGTGGAACGACGTCGCGTCGGTGACGACGGCCACGAGCCCGTCGCGGGCGGGGGTCGTGTGCAGCACGGTGGCGTGCCGTACGAGTTCACCGGCGGGGTACGTGACGATCGTGTCGTGCGCGGGCAGCGTCATGCGACCGGCGTCAGTCGTCGGCGCGGCCGAGCAGGTGGAACGGGATCGCCAGCGAGAGCGCGACGGCGAGGATGCCGCCGAAGAACACGGCGGCCTGGAGGCTCGCCAGTTCGGGGGCGATGCTCATGACCCACATGCCGAAGACGAACAGTCCCAGGGCGATGACGGTGGCGACGACGTTCACAAGGTCCTCCAGGGTGCGGGGGCGACGTTCGTCGCCTCGGCCAGTCTATCCATCGGGCCGCGCCGCGGTCGTGCCCCGCGCGCCGGTCGGGAACGGGGCGACTCGTCAGTCGGGGACCGGGCCGAGCCATGCGTTGGCGACGGTCGCGTGCGCCGACTCGTCGTCGGACGGGTGGAAGATGCCGGCGAGCACGTCGCGGTAGAGCCGCCCGAGCTCGGAGCCCGCGAAATAGGTCGAGCCGCCCGAGACGCGGACCGCCTGGTCGACGACGTGCTTGGCGGTCTCGGTCGCCCGCACCTTGATGCCGACGAGCTTCGCGAACCAGGCCGCGCCGTGGTCGACGAGCTCGTCGAGGTCGCGGGCGACGGCGTCGAGCTGGGGCGGGATCGCGTCGTAGGCGATCGCCGCGTCGGCGACGCGCCACCGGATGTCGGGGTCGTGCGCGAGGGGACGCCCGTCGTGCTTCATCGAGGTGCGGCGGCCGGCCGCGGCCACCGCGAGGTCGAGCGCGCGCCGGCCGATGCCCGTGTACACGGCGGCCAGGAGCAGTTCGAAGTTCGCGAAGATGCCGAAGACCAGCGGGTCGGCGTTGGGCCCGGGGTCGAGCCGGCGCACGATGCGGTCGGGCGCGGCGTACGCCCCGTCGAGCACGGTCGTGCGGCTCTGGCTCGCGCGCATGCCCATCGTGTTCCAGTCGTCGAGGATGCGCACGTCGGGGTCTTCGCGGTCGATGAAGCCGTAGACGAGCTTCGGCGCATCGGACGACACCGAGTCGAGGCCCATCGTGCCGAGCCGCGTCCATGTGGGCGACAGCGACGTGAAGATCTTGCGGCCCGCGTACCGGTAGCCGCCGTCGGCCTGCGGTTCGGCCGTGGTGCGCGAGCCGAACAGCATGAGGTCGTTGCCGGCTTCGGAGATGCCGAACCCGAACACCTCGCCCGCACCCGCCTCGCGGAGGACGAAGTCGAGCGAGTCGTCACCGCGGTCGCGCAGCACCTTCGCGACGCCCGTCCACACGAGGTGCATGTTGACGGCGAGCGCCGTCGCGGGTGCGGCGCCGGCGAGCCGCATCTGCGCGTGCACCGCGTCGACGAGGCCCCAGCCGAGGCCGCCGTGCTCGACGGGCACGAGTGCGGTGAGGTAGCCGGCCGCGCGGAGTTCTTCGAGGTCGTCGTCGAAGAAGGCGTTGTCGCGGTCGTACTCGGCCGCTCGGGCGCGGAATCGCTCGAGGAGGTCGTCGTCGAGGAGGGATTCGGGCGTCGGGGTCTGCGTCGTGGTCTCGGTCGTCGCGCTCACGTCGCCAGACTACGCCCGCGGCTCCGGCCCGGTGGGGGAGCGATCGGCGTCGGAGCCGGGGTGCGGCGCCGGCTCGGCCGGGACCCCCGGCGCCCGTCGCCGTCCGCGGGCGGCGAGCACCACGACGAGCGTCACGACGGCGGCGATGACGAGCAGTACGGCGAACCACGGCAGGAGCACGCCGAGGGCGACGGCGAGCGAAGACAGGAAGCCGACCAGGGCCGTCCACCCGGCGACGACCCCGCTCCAGAAGTCGTCGGGTGCCGGGGCCGGCGCCGCCTCGACCGTGGCGAGATCGAGCGTGAGGGTCGAGTAGTCGACCTGGTCGACGAGCTGGTCGCGCTGCTGGGTGAGGCTGTCGAGTTCGGCCTGGCGGGTCGTGAGCTCGGATTCGATGGCGATGAGATCGGCGATGGTCTCGGCTTCGGCGAGCAGCTGCTCGAGCCGGTCGACCGAGGCCGAGAGCGCCTCGATGCGCGCGTCGAGGTCGGTGCGCTGCTGCGTGACGTCGGAGGCCTGCATCGAGACGGAGTCCACCCGGCCGAGACCGCGGATCTCGTCGACGACGCCGTCGAGCTCTGCCGCGGGCACGCGCAGCACGAGGTGCGCGCTCGGCGGTGACGCATCGGTGCCGGGCTGCTCCGTCCGGCTCTCGGTGCGCCCGCCGGCGCGGTCGACGATCGCGGCGGCCTCCTCGGCGGCGTCGATCGGATCGTCGACGGTCACCGCGATCCACCCCGTCGTGATCACGCTGCGGTCGACGGCGTCGGGCTCGGCCCGGGCCTCGTCGGCCGAGCCCCCGTCGGCGCCGGCGTCGCCGCCCTGGGCGGGAGCCGGCATGTCGGGCTCGGCGACGCCGGGCGTGCTCGAGCTGCCGCCCATCGAGCAGCCGGCGAGCAGGAGGGCGATGATCGCGGCGGACGCCGCGGCGGGTGCGAGTCGTCTCATGCGGTCAGGGTATTGCCGCGCCGGGAGCCAGTGTCTGGACGGGCGCTGGGAGTCGGGTCACGATCCGGTCGCGGCCGGACGAGCGCGAGCGGCGCGCGTCAGTCGTCGTCGGGATCTCGTCCGGTGCGCTCGCCGGTCTCGAGGGAGGCGATCGCGGCGAGGTCGTCGACGCCGAGCTCGAAGTCGAAGACGTCGAGGTTCTCGCGGATGCGCTCCGGCGACGACGCCTTCGGGATCACGACGTTGCCGAGCTGGACGTGCCAGCGCAGCACGATCTGCGCCGGGCTGCGCCCGTGCGCCGTCGACAGCCGGGCGAGCACCGGGTCGTCGAGGAGGCGACCCCGGGCGAGCGGGGACCACGCCTCGGTGCGGATGCCGCGTGCCGCATGGAACTCGCGGAGGGCGGCCTGCGGCAGCCGCGGATGCAGCTCGACCTGGTTGACGACCGGGGCGACGCCCGTCTCGCCGATGATGCGGTCGAGGTGGTGGGCGTGGAAGTTCGAGACCCCGATCGAGCGCACCCGTCCTTCGTCGCGGAGCCGCACGAGGGCCCGCCAGGTGTCGACGTAGCGGTCGGTCGACGGCACCGGCCAGTGGATGAGGAAGAGGTCGAGCCGGTCGAGCCCGAGCCGGCCCATCGACGCGTCGAAAGCGCGGAGCGCCTCGTCGTAGCCGTTGTCGTCCTTCCACACCTTGCTCGTCACGAAGAGCTCGTCGCGCGGCACCTCGGCCGCGCGCACGGCCGCGCCGGCACCCTGCTCGTTCTCGTAGAAGGCGGCCGTGTCGAGGTGGCGGTAGCCGGTCGCGATCGCGACGCCGGCGAGCTGCGCCGCGTCGTGCGCGGGCACCTTGTAGAGCCCGTAGCCGAGCTGCGGGATCGCGTGGCCGTCGGCCAGCGGCACGAGCGGTGCGAGCGGGAGCTGTCGAGGCATCCTGGCGCCCTTCGTCAACTGGGTTGGAGCGGCACCGGTTCGGTGTCGGGAATGGGGCTCGCGTCGCGGCCTCGGAGATCGGGGTGCCATCGGCGTGCGAACGCGGGCACGAGGAACCCGAGGAAGGCGAGCGCGCTCGCCGCCCAGAACGCGCCCTGCGCGCCGTAGCCGTCGATGAGGAAGCCGGCGAGGGCCGAGCCGAGTGCGGCGCCGATGAGCTGGCCCGTGCCGACCCAGCCGTACGCCTCGGCGGTGTCGGAGAACTTCACGCTCGCCGAGACGATCGCGAACAGCACCGCGAGCGCGGGCGCGATGCCGATGCCGGCGACGAAGAGGGTGATCGAGAGCCACCAGAAGTCCATCACGAACGCTGCGAGCGCGGTGCCGACGAACACGATGAACATGCGGCGGGCGGTCGACCACGGTCCGATGGGGACGTGGCCGAGGAAGAGGCCGCCGGCGAGCGATCCGATGGAGAAGATCGCGAGCACGATGCCGGCCTCGCTGCCGTCGTGGCCGAAGACGGCCACGACGCCGGCCTCGATGGCCGCGCACGCGCCGATCAGGAGGAATCCGACGACAGTCGCGAGCAGGACGGCGGGGCGGGCGAGCACGGTGCCGAACCGGCGTTTCGAGCGGGGGATGCGCACCCGGCCGAGTTCGGGGGAGGAGATGAACCAGGCGCCGCCCACGACCATGAGCAGGGCGGCGAGCAGGATGGCCCACACCGTGCCGATCTGCGTCGCGACGAAGGTCGTGACGACCGGCCCGACGACCCAGATGATCTCCTGCGCCGAGGCGTCGAGGGAGAACAGCGGGGTGAGCTGTCGCGAGTTCACCATCTTCGGGTAGATCGTGCGCACGGCGGGCTGCACGGGCGGGGTCGCGAGACCGGCGACGAGGCCGACCGCCATGTACAGCGGCACGGTGAGGGGCAGCACTCCGATCGCGACCACGGCGCTCACGCAGATCACGAGCGTGACGACGAGCACCGGGCGCATGCCGAACCGACCCATGAGGCGGCTCGTGAGCGGGCCGGCGACGGCCTGCCCGATCGACGTGGCGGCGAGCACGAGCCCGGCTGCGCCGTACGAGCCCGTCTGCTGCTCGACGTGCAGCAGGAACGCGAGCGAGAGCATTCCCGACGGGAAGCGCGCGGTCAGCTGGGCGGCGATGATGCGTGCGACGCCCTGCGTCTTGAGCAGTTCGGAGTAGGTTCCCACGGTGCGCCAAGCCTATCGATCGGTGCGACGCGCCCGCCGAACGGCTGCGCAGTGCGGCATTGCGTCTCGAAAGTACGGAATCTTGCGTCTCGAGGGTGTGAAGCGGGCGATTCGAATCGCCACCGAATCGTGATCTGCCGAGATGCTTGCGTCGAGCCTGCGGTGGTTTAGGCTCGGTCTACGGCGACGGAGCCTCACTTTGCGCTCAGTCGTTTGTCCCCATCATCATGTGACGACAGAGGTATCAACATGAACATCCGACGCCTGCTCCTGCCGGCCGCCATCGCCTCCGCCGCGGCCCTGCTCTTCACCGGCTGCGTCAACAACTCCGAGAGCGAGGGCGGCGGTTCCGAGAGCACCGCCCCCAAGACCTCGGTCGAGGCCGACGACGCCGCGGTGGCCCTGCTGCCCGCCGAGGTCAAGGACTCGGGCGTGCTGCGCATCGGCACCGACGCCGAGTACCCGCCCAACGAGTACAAGAACGACGCCGGCGAGCCGACCGGCTGGGGCGTCACCCTCGCCGAGGCGGTCTCGGCCAAGCTCGGGCTCGAGCCCGAGTGGGAGATCCTGAGCTTCGACAGCATCATCCCCCGCATCCAGGAGGGCGCCCTCGACATGGGCTCGTCGTCGTTCACCGACACGGTCGAGCGCCAGGCCTCGGTCGACTTCGTCGACTTCCTGAACGCGGGCAGCCTGTGGGCCGCGCCCGCCGGCAGCGACATCACCCCCGACACCGCGTGCGGCAAGACCGTCGCCGTGCAGTCGGGCACCATCCAGCACACCGACGAGCTGCCCGCACGCAGCCAGGAGTGCGTCGACGCGGGCGAGGAGCCCATCGAGATCCTGCCGTTCGAGGGGCAGCCCGAGGTCACGAACGCCGTCGTCAACGGCAAGGCCGACGCCTTCTCCGCCGACCTGCCCGTGACGGGTGACGCGGTCGCCAACCTCGACGGCCAGCTCGAGACGGTCGGCGAGATGTTCGACGCGGCTCCCTACGGCTTCGCCACCCAGAAGGACAGCGACATGACGAAGGCCGTGCAGGCCGCGGTGCAGTCGCTCATCGACGACGGCACGTACCTCGAGATCCTGAAGTCGGCCGGCATCGAGTCGGGTGCCGTCGACGAGGCGACCATCAACGGCGCGACGAACTGACCTGAGAAGCACCGCAGTCATGTCCGACATGCCTTCCCGGCCGGCGGGGTCCGAGACCCCGCCGGCCGGCTCCGGAACCGACACGCCCCCCGAGGCGATCAAGGCCATCAAGCTGCGCCACCCGTGGCGCATGGTCCTCGCCGTCGTGCTCATCGTGCTCGTCGTCCTCTTCGTCGTCGACGCGGCCGTCAACCGGCCGGTCTACAACTGGACCGAGGTCGGCAAGTACCTCTTCGACACGCGAGTCGTCGAAGCCGCCGGCTACACCCTGCAGCTGACCGTGTACTCGATGGTCATCGCGATCATCCTGGGCATCGTGCTCGCCGTGATGCGCCTCTCGCCGAACCCCGTCGTGAAGTCGGTGGCGTGGGTGTACCTGTGGCTGTTCCGCGGAACCCCGGTGTACGTGCAGCTCGTGTTCTGGGGCCTCATCGGCGTCATCTACAAGTCGATCGACATCGGCCTCCCCGGCTCCGAGCCGTGGCTGTCGATCACGACGAGCGACCTGCTGAGCTACTTCGCCCTCGCGGTCATCGGCCTCGCGCTCAACGAGGCCGCCTACATGGCGGAGATCGTGCGCGCGGGCCTGCTCGCGGTCGACCGCGGCCAGGAGGAGGCGGCGACCGCCCTCGGCCTCGGCTGGTGGCACACGATGAGCCGGGTCATCCTGCCGCAGGCCATGCGCGTGATCATCCCGCCGACCGGCAACGAGGTCATCTCGATGCTGAAGACGACCTCGCTCGTCATCGCCGTGCCGTTCACGCTCGAACTGTTCACGCGCACGAGCGACATCGCGGCGAAGACGTACCAGCCGGTGCCGATGCTGATCGTCGCGTCGATCTGGTACCTCGCGATCACGTCGATCCTGATGGTCGGCCAGTACTACCTCGAGAAGCACTACGCGAAGGGCATCGACCAGCGACCGGCCGTGCAGCAGCCGACCGTCGAGACGAGCGCGGTCGCCGCGGTCGACACGGAGGTCCCGCCGTCGAACCACCACGCCGGAGGAGGCGCATGAACGCCGCGGAGACCCCCATGGTGAAGGCCGAGGCGGTGTCGAAGTCCTACGGCTCGAACACCGTGCTCCGGTCGATCTCGCTCGAGGTGAAGCGCGGCGAGGTGCTCTGCCTCGTGGGGCCGTCGGGCTCGGGCAAGTCGACCTTCCTCCGCTGCATCAACCACCTCGAGACCGTGAGCACCGGACGGCTCTCGGTCGACGGCCAGCTCGTGGGCTACCGCCAGCACGGCGACAAGATCTACGAGCTGCACCCGAAGGAGGCCGCGAAGCAGCGCCGCGACATCGGCATGGTGTTCCAGCGCTTCAACCTCTTCCCGCACATGACGGCCGTCGAGAACGTGATGCTCGCACCGACGCTGCTGAAGAAGGGGCTGCCGAAGTCGCAGGCGAAGGCGCGCGCGCTCGAGCTGCTCGCCCGCGTCGGCCTCGCCGAGCGCTCCGACTACTACCCCTCGCAGTTGTCGGGCGGGCAGCAGCAGCGTGTCGCGATCGCCAGGGCGCTCGCGATGGAGCCGAAGCTCATGCTGTTCGACGAGCCGACCTCGGCGCTCGACCCCGAGCTCGTCGGCGAGGTGCTCGAGGTCATGAAGGAGCTCGCGAAGAGCGGCATGACGATGATCGTCGTGACGCACGAGATGGGCTTCGCCCGCGAGGTCGCCGACACGCTCGTCTTCATGGACGGGGGCGTCGTCGTCGAGTCGGGCGACCCGCGAGAAGTGCTCTCGAACCCGCAGCACCAGCGCACCAAGGCGTTCCTCTCCAAGGTGCTCTGAGGCGCATCCGCCCCGAAGGCGCTCGTCGGCTCAGCCGGCGAGCGCCTTCTGCACGCGCTGGACCGAGACGGTCTCGGCCGTGCGCAGCTCCTGGGCGAAGAGGCCCACGCGCAGCTCCTCGAGCATCCACCGCACGCGCACGAGCACCGGGTCGGCCTCGGCGTCGATCGGCAGCGTGCCTCCGGCCTTCTCATAGGCCGAACGGGCGACGTCGAACTCGTTCATGAGCTGCCGGTCGCGTCCGGGGTTGTCCACGAGCTTGCGCACGCGCGCCGTGATCGCCTCGAGGTACCGCGGCAGGTGGCGCAGCCGCTCGAGCCCCGTGGCCGAGACGAACCCGTTCGGCACGAGGGCGGCGAGCTGCTCGCGGAGGTCGGCGAGCGCCGCCATGAGCTGGATGCTCGACGCGCCCGAGATCGCCCGGTCGGCCTCGCGGGCCGCCCTGAGGATCCGGGCGACGAGCGACACCGTCTCGAACAGCCGGTCGACGATCGTGGCCGCGACCGCGTCGCGCACGGCATCGAACTCGGCTCGCGTCCGCAGGATCCCGTCGGGGTGGCGGGCACGCAGTTCGGCGTCGACGCAGGCGGCGAGGCAGTCGTCGAGCAGCGCGCGGGTCGACGGGTACGCGCTCGCGGCGAGCGCGAGCTTCTCCTCGTTCGAGAGGTGCTCCTGCACATAGGCGACCGGCGTCGGGGTCGAGAGCACGACGAGCCGCCGGATGCCTCGCCGGAGCGCCCGATCGCGCTCCTCGGGCGTCGCGACGAGCCGGAGGGCCACCGCCTCGCGCTCGTCGACGAGTGTCGGATAGGCCCGCACGACGTTGCCGGCCTGGCTCGTGTCGAGATGCTCGGGCAGCGCGTCCCACTCCCAGGCGGTGATGCCGCCGCGCTCGGCGAGCTCGGGGGGAGGGGCGGTGGCGGGCCGCGGGCCGCGCCGGTCGTCGTTCCGTGCGCCGCGTCCATTGCGGCGGTCGCCCGCGACGGCCGGGCGATCGCCGGGACCGCCCGACCCGCTCACGGCGCGCGCGACGGCGTCGCGCGTGCGGTCGGCGAGCCGGGCCTGCAGCTCGGACAGGTCCTTCGACGCGCCGAGCGCGCGGCCGCGCTCGTCGACGGCGCGGAACGTGACCCGAAGGTGCGGCGGCACGCGGTCGAGGTCGAAGTCGCTCGGGTCGACGGGCGTGAACGTGAGCCGCCGGATCGCCCGGCCGACCTCGGCGACGAGCGGTTCGCGAGGCTCGCCGCCCTCGGGGCCGTCCGGAAGCTCGGCGGCGATCTTCGCCGCCCACTCGGCCGCCGGGACGACCTGGCGACGGAGCACCTTCGGCAGGGAGCGCAGCAGCGCCGTGATGAGCTCGTCGCGGAGTCCGGGGACCTGCCAGTCGAAGCCGGTCGCCTCGAGCCGCGGCAGCAGCACGAGCGGCACGACGACCGTGACGCCGTCGTCGTCGGCCCCGGGTTCGAAGCGGTACGCGAGCGAGAGGGTCTGGTCGCCCTGCCGCCAGCGGTCGGGGAAGCCGTCGTCGTGCGCGCGGTCGGTGTCCTCGCCGAGCAGGTCCTCTCGGCGCATCGTGAGGAGGTCGGGCGCCGTGCGCTGCGCACCGCGCCACCACCGCTCGAACGAGCGAACGTCGGCGACGTCGTGCGGCACGCGCGCCTCGTAGAACGCGACCACCGCCTCGTCGCCCGCGAGCAGGTCACGGCGGCGGGTGCGCTCCTCGACCTCGCCGAGCTCGCCGCGCAGCGCCCGGTTCTGCCTGACGAACGCGAAGAGCCGGCGATCGAGCTTCGAGGTGTCCCAGTCCTCGTCGACGAGGGCGTGCCGGATGAACAGCTCGCGGGCGAGCTCGGCGTCGACCCGGGCGAGCTGGATCCGCCGCTTCGCGACGATCGGCACGCCGAACAGCAGCACCTTCTCGTCGGCGACGGCCGAGCCCTGGCGGCGCTCCCAGCGCGGCTCGGAGTAGCTGCGCTTGGCGAGCGGGCCGGCGAGCTGCTCGGCCCATGCCGGGTCGATCGCGGCATTCGTGCGGGCGAAGAGCCGGCTCGTCTCGACCAGTTCGGCGCTCATGAGCGCCGGCGGCGGCTTCTTCGCGAGTGCGGAGCCGGGGAAGACCACGAAGCGGGTGTTGCGGGCGCCGAGGAACTCGGCGTCGCGGCGCCGTCCCCTGCGATCGGCGTCGCGCGCGCCGCCGCGCCCCGTCGACGTCGGTGCTGATTGGCGCAGGGCGTCGTCACGCAGCCCGATCTGCGAGAGGAGACCCGCGAGGAGCGCCCGGTGGATGCCGTCGCCGTTCGGTTCGCCGGCCCGCTCGGCGATGTGCAGGCCGAGCGGCTTCGCGAGGCGCACGAGCTGGCGGTACAGGTCCTGCCACTCCCGCACGCGCAGGTAGTTCAGGAACTCCGACCTGCACATGCGGCGGAACGCGCTGCCCGAGAGCTCGCGCTGCTGCCGCTCGAGGTGGTTCCAGAGGTTCAGGAGCGTCAGGAAGTCGCTCGTCGGGTCGACGAATCGAGCGTGGGACCCGTTCGCCTCCTCGCGGCGCTCGAGGGGGCGCTCGCGCGGGTCCTGGACGGTGAGGCCCGCGACGATCGCGAGCACCTCGCGCGAGACGCCCTGCGCCTTCGACTCGAGCACCATGCGCGCGAAGCGCGGCTCGATCGGCAGGCGCGAGAGCTGGCGTCCGATGCGCGTGAGCTGCGGCCCGTCGCCCGCGGCGCCGTCGTCGAGCGCACCGAGTTCGCGCAGCAGCTCGAGACCGTCGCGGATTCCGCGGGCGTCGGGCGGCGTGAGGAACGGGAACTCCTCGATCGGGCCGAGCCCGAGGGACGCCATCTGCAGGATCACCGCGGCGAGGTTCGTGCGCAGGATCTCGGGGTCGGTGAACTCGGGCCGGCGCTCGAAGTCCTCCTCCGAGTAGAGCCGGATCGCGATGCCGTCGCTCGTGCGGCCCGACCGGCCGGAGCGCTGGTTCGCCGAGGCCTGCGAGATCGGCTCGATCGGCAGCCGCTGCACCTTCGAGCGCACCGAGTACCTGCTGATGCGCGCGGTGCCCGCGTCGACGACGTAGCGGATGCCCGGCACCGTGAGGCTCGTCTCGGCGACGTTCGTCGCGAGCACGACGCGGCGCCGCAGGCCCGCGACCTTCGACGGTTCGAACACGCGGTGCTGATCGGCGGAGGACAGGCGCCCGTAGAGCGGCAGCACCTCGGTCTCGCCGCCGCGACCGCCCGCATAGCGGGCCCGTACCGCCTGCTCGGCGTCGCGGATCTCGCCCTCGCCCGAGAGGAAGACGAGCACGTCGCCGCTCGACTCGCGGTCGAGCTCGTCGAGCGCGTCGATGATGCCGCGCTGCACGTCCTTGTCCTCGGCCGCGGCGCCCTCGTCCTCGTCGTCGTCGCCGATACCGGCCTCGGCGACGAGCGGCCGGTACCGGACCTCGACGGGATATGTCCGGCCCGACACCTCGATCACGGGCGCGGGCTCGCCCGAGCCATCCTCGAAGTGCCGCGCGAAGCTCTCGGGGTCGATCGTCGCGCTCGTGACGATGACCTTGAGGTCGGGGCGGCGCGGCAGCAGCCGCTTCAGGTAGCCGAGCAGGAAGTCGATGTTGAGGCTGCGCTCGTGCGCCTCGTCGATGATGATCGTGTCGTACCGGCGCAGGTCGCGGTCGCGGTGGATCTCGTTCAGCAGGATGCCGTCGGTCATCACCTTGACGCGGGTCGACTCGCTCACGCGGTCGGTGAAGCGCACCTGGTAGCCGACGAGGCCGCCGAGCTCGACGCCGAGCTCCTCGGAGATGCGCTCGGCGATCGTGCGCGCGGCGATGCGGCGGGGCTGGGTGTGCGCGATCGAGGTCCGGCCGAGCTCGAGGCAGATCTTCGGCAGCTGCGTCGTCTTGCCCGAGCCCGTCGCGCCGGCGACGATCACGACCTGGTGCGTCTCGAGGGCGCGCGCGATCTCGTCGCGCTGCGCGGAGACCGGCAGCTCGGCGGGATAGGTGATCACGGGGATCGGCGCAGGCGACGACATAGCCCTCCATCGTATGACGTGGTGGGTCGCACGAGGACGCCGAGCGCTGAACCGGGTCGCCGCGATCGGTAGCGTGGAGGCATGACGAGCGAACGCTTCGAGTCGGACTGGCACGACTGGCACCACGCGCGCGAAGCGCGCGCGACGGCCCCGCACGGGCTCGCCGCCCTGCGGCACACGCACTGGCTCACCGACGAGCCGGCGGCGGTGGAGGGCGCGCCCGGTCGCTGGGCGGCCCATGACGGCGCGGTGGTCGGCACAGGGCTCGCGGATGCCTCGGACGCGGTGCGCCTCGCAGCCGGCGACGAACTGGCGGTGGGTGCGACGGTGCTGCGCGCGTTCGAGCGCGACGGGGCGCTGGCGCTGCGCGTGCTCGACCCCGACGCCCCGACGCGCACGTCGCTCGCCGGCATCGACGCGTTCGCACCGTCGCCGCGCTGGGTCGTGCGTGCGAGCTTCGAGCCTGCGGCGGACGCGACGCTCGACGTGACGAGCGTCGACGGGCACGCGTCGACCGAGCACGTCGCAGGCGTCGCCCGGTTCGACGTCGACGGCACCCCGATCGAACTCACCCTGACGCGGGACGCCGGCGGCCTCGGCGCGGTGTTCGCCGACGCGACGAGCGGCCACGAGGCGTACCGGTTCCGCTTCCTCGCCGTGGACGAGCCCGCGGCCGACGGCACGCTCGAGCTCGACTTCAACCGGGCGTACCTGCCGCCCTGCGCCTTCAGCGACCAGTACGTGTGCCCGCTGCCCTCGCCCGGCAACCGGTGGTCGGTCGCGGTGCGCGCGGGGGAGCGCCTGCCGGTGCGCCGCACGGTCGCGGCGGAGTCGCCCGCGGCGTGACCGGAGGCGGCCGTGCCCGGCTTCGCGGGCAGCGAACCGCCCTGTCGGCGCGAGCCCGGTCATGATGGGATGGCGGGCATGACGGTTCCCCGCATCCAGCTCAACGACGGCCACTCCATCCCGCAGCTCGGCTTCGGGGTCTTCAAGGTCGACCCGAACGAGACCGAGCGGATCGTGACCGACGCGCTCGAGGTCGGCTACCGGCACCTCGACACGGCGCGCATCTACGGCAACGAGGCGGGCGTGGGCCGGGCGATCGCGGCATCGGGCATCGCCCGAGAACAGCTGTACGTGACGACGAAGCTCTGGAACGACGACCAGGGCACGCAGTCCGTGCACGACGCCTTCGATGCGAGCCTCGAACGGCTGGGGCTCGACTACGTCGACCTCTACCTGATCCACTGGCCGAGCCCGGCCCGCGACCGGTACGTCGACACGTGGCGCGAGTTCGAGAAGCTCCGCGACAGCGGTCGCGTGCGTTCGATCGGCGTCTCGAACTTCCTCGTGCCGCACCTCGAACGACTGCTCGACGAGACCGACGTCGTGCCCGCCGTCGACCAGATCGAGCTGCACCCGGCCCACCAGCAGCCGGCGACCGCGGCGTTCGCCGAGGAGCACGGCATCGCGATCGAGGCCTGGGGGCCGCTCGGGCAGGGCAAGTACCCGCTCTTCGAGCTGCCCGAGATCGCCGGACCGGCGGCGACGCACGAGAAGACCCCCGCCCAGGTCGTCGTGCGCTGGCACCTGCAGCGCGGGCACATCGTCTTCCCGAAGTCGACCCGTCGCGAGCGCATGGCCGAGAACTTCGACGTGTTCGACTTCGAGCTCGACGATGCCGAGATGCAGGCGATCACGGCGCTCGAGCGCGAGGGCCGGGTGAGCGCCCACCCCGACGAGGTGGACTGACCGATGGGCCGACGCCTCGCCGACGCCGTCAGCCCGTACCTGCGGGCCCACGCGGGGAACCCCGTCGACTGGTTCCCCTGGGGCGACGACGCCTTCGACGAGGCGCGCGCGCGAGACATCCCCGTCATGATCTCGATCGGCTACGCGACCTGCCACTGGTGCCACGTGATGGCCCGCGAGAGCTTCGACGACGTCGAGACGGCGCGCGTGCTCAACGAGCGGTTCGTCGCGATCAAGGTCGACCGCGAGGAGCACCCCGACGTCGACTCGAGCTACCTGGCCGCCGCCTCGGCGTTCACGCGCGAGCTCGGCTGGCCCCTCACGGTCTTCGCAACCCCCGACGGGCGGGCGTTCTACGCGGGCACGTACTTCCCGCCCGCTCCGCAGCGCGGCATGCCGTCGTTCCGGCAGGTGCTCGCCGCGGTCGACGAGGCCTGGCGCGAACGGCGGACGCAGCTGACCGACACCGCCGACGCGGTCGCGGGTGCGCTCGCCGACGCGGCGTCGGCCGAGACGGCGGGCGCACTGCCGACGACCGCTCGGCTGGCTGACGCCGTCGAGGCGCTCGCGGCGCAGGAGGACCGGGTGCACGGAGGCTTCGGCGGGGCCCCGAAGTTCCCGGTGGCGCCGGTGCTCGACTTCCTCGCGCGGAGCGGCGCCGACGGCCGAGCCATCGCCCGCCGTACGCTGCGGGCGATGGCGGCGTCGCCGCTCCGCGACCCGGTCGACGGCGGGTTCTTCAGGTACGCCACCCGCGCCGACTGGAGCGAGCCGCACTACGAACGGATGCTCACCGACAACGCCCTGCTGCTCGCCGTCGCGGCCGACCTGGCCCGCGACGACGCAGTGCTCCGCGAGGTCGCCCGCGACACGTCGGCGTTCCTCATCGGTACGATGCAGCTCGCGTCGGGCGGGTTCGCCGCCGCGCAGGACTCGGAGAGCATCGTCGACGGCGTGCGCACCGAAGGCGGTTACGCGCAGGCCGACGCCGAGCGACGGAGGTCGCTCGAGCCGCCCGCGCTCGACGAGAAGGTGCTCACGGGCTGGAACGGCCTGGCGATCGGTGCGCTCGCACGTGCGTCGGGCGCCATCGGCGGGCAGGACGGCGATCGAGCCCTGGCCGCCGCGCGCCGGGCCGCCGACTTCGTGATCGGCCACCACCTCGCCGACGGCGCGATCGTCCGGGCCTCGCGCGACGGCCGGGCGTCGGCCGCCACCGCGGCCCTCGAAGACCCCGGAATGCTCGCCGGGGGACTCATCGACCTCGCGCTCGCGAGCGGCGATCCCCGGTACGCCGAGGTCGCGCGCGAACTCGTCGACGCCGCGATCGACGCGGCCCGGCCCGACGAGACCGTGCCCTTCGCCGTGCCCGGCGGGCCCGATCCCGTGCTCGCCGCGCGCGGCCTCGCCCTGCCCGGTGACCCCGCCGAGGGCGCGACCCCGTCGGGCGCGACCGCATGCGCGCAGGCGGCGTGGCGGCTGTGGCTGCTCGGTGCCGGCGATCGATATCGGGCCGCGGCCGTCGCGGCGATGGAGCGCGTCGCCGCCGTCGCCGTGCAGCGTCCGATCGCGTTCGGCGCTTCGCTCGGGCTCATGGCCGACCTCGCCGCGCCCGTCGTGCAGCTCGTGACCGTCGTGCCCGGCGCGGCGACCGGTGGCCCGGCCGCCGCGGCCCCGCAGGAGGCCGAGCTCGTCACCGAGAGCCGTCGGCACGAGGCATCCATCACGGCCGTCGTCACGGAGGAGGCGGCCCGACGGTTCGCGGATGCCGGCTTCGACCTGTTCGCCGGGCGCGACCTGCGCGACCGCGCCGCCGCGGCCTACCGGTGCCGCGAGTTCGTCTGCGCGCTGCCGGTCGTCGACGCCGCCGCGCTCCGGGCGCTCGCCGCGCTCCGTACGATGGAGGCATGAGCGGAACCGTCGCCGGATCGGCGAGCCCGAACCGGGCGAGCGCGCGAACGATCCTCGTGAGCCTCGTCGTCGACCTGGCGCTCGTCATCGTCTTCGTGCTCATCGGCCGTCGCAGCCACGCCGAGGCGCTCGACGTCGCCGGCATCGTCGCGACCGCGTGGCCGTTCCTCGTCGCCGTGCTCGCGGGATGGGGCCTCGCACGCGCCTGGCGCGCGCCGAGCGCGCCGTGGCCGACGGGCGTGATCGTGTGGGCCGTGGCCGTCGTCGGCGGGCTTGCCCTCCGGGTCCTCGCCGGCGACACCGCGCAGGTCGCGTTCATGATCGTCGCGGCGCTGACGCTCGCGCTCCTCCTCATCGGCTGGCGCGCGATCGTCGCGCTCGTGCGCGCCCTCCGCGGACGCGCCAGGACCGTCGCATGATGCTCGAAGCCGCGGCGGCGCCCGGCCCGATCGAGTGGCTCTTCGACGCCCAGCTCGTGATCGGCGGACAGGTGATCCTCTGGCGCGAGATCGTCGGCAACCTGTTCGGGCTCGCGTCGGCGCTCGGCGGCATGCGGCGCAAGGTCTGGGCGTGGCCCGTCGGCATCATCGGCAACGCCCTGCTCTTCACGGTCTTCATGGGCGCCGTCTTCCACACGCCGAACCCGGTCAACCTGCTCGGGCAGGCCGGACGGCAGCTCATGTTCATCGGCGTCTCGATCTACGGGTGGATCCAGTGGTCGAGGCACCGGCACACGTCGGCGAACGCCGTCGACCCGCGCTGGGCGACCGGGCGCGAGCGCGTGCTGCTCGTCGTGGCGATGATCGGGGGCACGCTCGTGCTCACGCCCATCTTCAGCGCCCTGGGTTCGTTCGAGCCGGTGTGGGCCGACGCGTGGATCTTCATGGGGTCGCTGCTCGCGACGTGGGGCATGGCGAAGGGCTGGACGGAGTTCTGGCTCATCTGGGTGGCCGTCGACATCGTCGGCGTGCCGTTGCTCGTCTCGGCCGGCTACTACGCCTCGGCGCTGCTGTACCTGTTCTACGGCGCGTTCACCATGCTGGGGTTCTTCACCTGGCTGCGGGTGCAGCGACGGCGCGAGGCGGCGTCGGGGTCACCGGCCGCCTGAACGCGGGTGCCGCCGGCGGCGCGTCACCAGGGCGCGGGCACGCGGTCGAGCAGCGCCCATACCGCCCCACTGAGTTCGGGGTGCTCGAGGGCGATGCCCCGCAGCAGCTCGAACTCGAACCTCGCCGCCTCGCCCGGGCGTGCAGCCGGGTGGTACGCGCGCGACCGTGCCGGACCCCAGGTCTCCGACTGCAGGCGCTCCTCGCGCAGCGTCGCGACGACCTGCTCGTCGACGGAGGGCAGGTCGGGCAGGAACATCCACGGGTCTTCGCCGAGCCGGCAGCGCAGTTCGATGAGCGCGGCGAGCTCGTCGCGTGCGTCTCGACGCAGGCGCTCGAGCACCGATGACTCCGCCATACGCGCCCTCCCCTCGCCTTCCACGATCGTAAGCCCACGCTACGCGCACCGTGTGACGGGCGGGTTACGGGGCGCAATGCCAGATGACCCGCAGATGACGGCTCTGTGACATTCGCCCGTGCACGCCGCCGCGCGAGGCGCTTGACTGATGGCCGCGGCCGGCGATCACGGCCGGACGAACGACGGGAGACGACGTGGGCGAGGTGCTCATCCTGCACGGCTGGCAGAACCATCGACCCGAGGGGCATTGGCAGCGCTGGCTCGCCGAAGAGCTCGACGCCCGCGGCCACGACGTGCGGTACCCGCAGCTGCCCGATGCCGACACCCCGGTCCGTGCCGGCTGGCTGGCCGCACTCGAGGCCGAGCTCGTCGGCACGACGCCGTCGCAGCTCACCGTCGTCGCGCACAGCCTCGGCTGCGCGCTGTGGCTCGCGTACGCGGTCGCCCGGCGCGAGTCGGGGCTCGACGACCCGGCGGCGGCTCGCGTCATCCTGGTCTCACCGCCCTCCGACGGATTCCTCGAGCGGACGCCCGAGATCTCCGGGTTCCTCACCGCCGACACCGGTGAGGATGACGCGGTCGCGGCGGCGCTCGCGGCGGCGAGCATCGCGGCACCGATGGTGGTGCAGGGCGATGACGACCCGGTCAACCCGGCTGGAACGGTCGCCTTCGCCGAGGTCTTCGGGCTCGAGCGCGTGACGGTGCCGGGCGGCGGCCACCTCACGATCGGCGACGGGTACGGTCCGTTCCCGCTCGTGCTCGACCTCGTGCTCGACCCCGGCTCGCCCACCGGATGACCGGCGCGGCACGCGACCGCGATGAGCGCCGTCACCGCACCCGTGCGGTCTCCGCTGCTTGAATGGTCCGGTGGACACCGCACGCACCCCGAAACCCCTCAGCCGCCTCGCCGAGGACCTGCGCGCCGTCGACTTCACGGTCGACGCGCTCGACGGCCTCTGGGGCGGGGCTGCGGCTGCGGCGCTGCACCGGGGCGAACGCGTGCCCGCCCGGCGAGTGCTCGACGGCCGCCGTCGCGCGCACGCCGGCGGTGCGGTGCTCGCGACCCTCGCCGAGCTCTTCGTGCTCGGGCTGCCGGTGCCGGCCGACGAGGCGGCCGAGGCCCTGCCGCGACTCGGTCTCGACGACGCGGTCGAGCTCGGGCTGATCCGGCGCGACGGCGATCTCGTCGTCGCCGCCCTCGACCTGCGCCCCTACGCGTTCGGCGACGCGCACGGCGAAGCGCACTGGTGGATCCTCTCGGATCTCGGCGAGCTCGCGCTCGGACACGCGCTCGGCGAGCACCACGTGCTCGGGGTCGGCGGCGCCTCGACGACGCTCTCGGGGCTCATGCTGCCGACGCCCGCCCGACGCGTGCTCGACCTCGGCACCGGCTGCGGCATCCAGGCCATGCACGCGTCGCGATTCGCCGACGAGGTCGTCGCGACCGACATCTCGGAGCGGGCGCTCGAGCTCGCCCGCATGAACCTCGAGCTCAACGGCATCGAGGGCGTCGAACTGCGCCTCGGGAGCCTGTTCGAACCGGTCGCCGGCGAGCGGTTCGACCGCATCGTCTCGAACCCGCCGTTCGTCATCACGCCGCGCACCGAGGGGGTTCCCGAGTACGACTACCGCGACGGCGGCATGGTGGGCGACGCGCTCGTCGAAGCGGTCGTGCGCGGTTGCGCCGAGCACCTCGAGCCCGGCGGCACCGCGCAGCTGCTCGCCAACTGGGAGTATCGCGGCGGCGACGACGGGCTCGAGCGCGCCGCGGCATGGGCGCACGGACTCGACCATTGGATCGTCGAGCGCGAGGTGCAGCCCGTCACGGAGTACGCCGAGACGTGGATCCGCGACGGCGGCACGAGGTCGGGTACCGCGGCCTTCGACCGCCTCTACGACGCGTGGCTCGACGACTTCGCGGCGCGCGGGGTCACCGAGGTCGGCTTCGGGTACGTCGTGCTGCGACGGCCGGTCGGCGGGGATGCCTCGGCCGCGGCATCCGCGACCGACGGGCTCGCCCGGGTCGAGCGCCGGCACGGCGCGATCGGGTCGAACCCCGCGGGCCTCGGCGGGCACCTCGCGCAGTGCCTCGCGGCGCACGACCGGCTGGCGTCCCTCGACGACGGCGCCCTCGCCGCGCTGCGCCTGACCGTCGCGGGCGACGTCACCGAGGAGCGCCACTACTGGCCCGGCGACGCGGACCCGACGGCGATGCTGCTGCGGCAGGGCGGCGGGTTCGCGCGCACGATCTCGCCCGGCACGGCACTGGCCGCACTCGTCGGCGCCTGCGACGGCGAACTCGCGGTCGGCGCGATCGTCGCCGCACTCGCGCAGCTGCTCGAGGTCGACGGGGCGGCGCTCGCCGCAGAGCTGCTGCCGGAGGTGCGGGAACTCGTCGACGACGGCTTCCTGCTGCTGCCGGCGGACTGACGCACCGGTCGGCGCGGATCGGAGCAGCGGCATCCTCCTCCGGGCCGACCTGCGCACGGCGCCGACACCGACGAATTCAGAGGGCCGGCCGATTCGTGCGCGGTATTCTCGTGCTCGCAACGAAAGCGAGCCAATGCCCGAGAGCCCCCTGTCAGCGTCGCCCTATGAACTGCTCGGCGTCGCAGCCGACGCCGACGAGGCGACCCTGCGCGCCGCCTACCGCCGGGCCCTGCGCGAGGCGCACCCCGACACGGGCGGCGACCCCGCGAAGTTCCACGCGGTGCAGTCGGCGTGGGCGCTCGTCGGCACGCCGGCGGCGCGGGCCGCGTTCGACCGCGGTCGCGGCACGGTCGGCACCGCGCCGAGTCGTGAGGCATGGGCGCCCGCCGCGCCCCGGCCGCGGCGCGACTCGCGGCCGCTCGCGCGGTCGTACGGCCACCCAGGCGGGCTCTCGCGCGAGCGGTACCTCGAGTCGATCCGCGAGTGGGTCGGGCGGGGCGCCTCGCTTCCCGATCCGTACGACCCGGCGCTCGTGCGCGGTGCGCCCCGCGGCATCCGGCACCTCCTCGCCGACGCGCTCGCCGAGGAGGCGAGCGCCCGGGCGCTCGCGACGCTCGGCATCGCGTACACGATCTGGCACGACGTCGCGACGGATGCCGCGGGGCACGGCCTGCCGCCGAAACTCGACCACCTCGTGCTCGGTCCCACGGGGCTCTTCGCGATCCAGTCGGAGGACTGGGGCGGGCCCGTCGCGCTCAAGCGCGGTGAACTCGTCGGCGAGGCGCTCGCGGGCGAGCGGCCGTTCAAGGCGCTCGCGGCGCGGGCCAAGGCGATCGGACGGGCAGCGAAGGCGAAGCCGACGGCGCTCATGATCGTCGTGCCCGACGACCACGCCGGCGAGCCGCTCGAACTCGGCGGGTCGGTGCGCGGCGCCGTCGTCGCGCTCGTCCGGCGTTCGCGTCTCGCGAGCGCCGTGCGCGAGGGCCTGCCCGGATCGGCGCACCTCGGCGGCACCGAGGTCATGGAGGTGCGCTCGCGCCTGCAGGCGGTCGTGCGGTTCGCCTGAGCCCCCGGTGGCCGCCCGGTTCGCCCGCCGCCCGTTCGCGGTGTTGGATGGAACCATGCCAGCTGACGCCGCCGCCGCATCCGTGCCCGACCTCGATGCCCACATCGCCGACTTCGCCGACTTCGTGCAGGCCTCGCCCTCGTCGTACCACGCCGCCGCCGAGGTCGCCCGCCGTCTCGAGGCGGGCGGGTTCGAGCGGCTCGACGAGACCGCCGAATGGCCCACCGGTCCCGGGCGTCGCGTCGTCGTGCGCGACGGTGCGGTCATCGCGTGGATGCAACCCGACGGCGCCGTGCCGACCACGCCGTACCGCATCCTCGGGGCGCACACCGATTCGCCGTCGTTCAAGCTGAAGCCCAACGGGCAGACGGTCAGCGAAGGCGTGCTGCAGGCCTCGGTCGAGGTCTACGGCGGGCCGCTCCTGAACTCCTGGCTCGACCGCGAGCTCGAGCTCGCGGGCCGCATCGCGACCGACGACGGCGCCGTGCACCTCGTGCGAACGGGGCCGATGCTGCGCATCCCGCAGCTCGCGATCCACCTCGACCGCGAGGTGAACTCCAAGGGCCTCCTGCTCGACAAGCAGCGCCATACGCAGCCGGTCTGGGGGGTCGGCACCGGTGACGACGCCGACCTGCTCGACGAGCTCGCCGCGTTGGCGGGCGTGCCCGGCGCGGCGATCGTCGGGCACGACGTGCTCGTCGCCGACACGGCCGCGCCGACCCGCTTCGGCCGCTCGGGCGAGCTGTTCGCCTCGGGCCGCATGGACAACCTGACCTCGGTGCACGCCGGGCTCGTCGCGCTCCTGCGGGCGCCGTCCGACGCGGAGCACGTGAGCGTGCTCGCCGCCTTCGACCACGAGGAGCTCGGCTCGGAGTCGCGCTCGGGCGCGAGCGGGCCGTTCCTGGAGGACGTGCTCTCCCGCATCGCCTCGGGCCTCGGCGCCTCCGACGACGAACGCCGACGCGCCCACGCGGCGAGCTGGATCGTCTCGTCGGACGCGGGACACGCCGTGCACCCCAACTACGCCGACCGTCACGACCCGGCGAACCGCCCGGTGCTCGGTGGCGGTCCGCTGCTGAAGCTCAACGCGAACCAGCGCTACGCGAGCGATGCGCTCGGCGGTGCGCTCTGGGCCGGCGTGTGCCGTGCCGCGGGCGTGCCCGTGCAGCGGTTCGTGTCGAACAACGCGATCCCGTGCGGATCGACGATCGGTCCGCTCTCGGCGACCCGTCTCGGCATCCGCACGGTCGACGTGGGCGTGCCGCTGCTGTCGATGCACTCGGCCCGGGAGCTCGCGCACGTCGACGACCTCGCGGCGCTCGGCGCCGCTGCGACCGCCTTCTTCGCCGGAGCCTGAGCACCCGCGAGCGGTTGGCGGGAAGTCGCGCCGCGTTGGCGCGATTTCCGTCCCGCCGACGGCGCTGGGCCTGCCAGTCTGGGCGCATGACCGACACGATCACGACCTCCTCGATCTTCCGGACCGCGGCCGATTCCGAGTCCGCGATCCGTCACTTCGAGGGCCGACTCGCGTTCGAGACGGATGTCTCGGACGTCGCCGCCGAGCTCGCCGCTGGCGCGCCGGGCTTCGTGCTCGTCGACACCCGCAACGAGGCCGCGTGGGCGCAGGGGCGGGTGCCCGGCGCGGTGCACCTGCCGGGTCGCCGCATCGCGGGGGAGGCGGCGGCGCTCGTGCCCTCCGGCGTTCCGGTCGTCGTCTACTGCTGGGGGCCGGCGTGCAACGGGGCGACGCGAGCGGCGCTCGAGTTCGCCCGGCTCGGCCATCCGGTGAAGGAGATGATCGGCGGGTTCGAGTACTGGGTGCGCGAGGGCTTCGCCTACGAGACCGACGAGGGGCTCGCGCAGCGGGTGCCCGACCCGCTCACGAACGTCGCTTCGGCGGGGCTCGCCGGTTCACCGGTGACGGCCGCCGAGGCGGCCGGCATCACCTGCGCCTGCTGAGGCGCACGGCGGTGCGGCGCTCGTCGCCCCTCGCCGGTCGCGACCGGGACATCGGGTCAGGTGAGGGCGACGAGCGGCGCCTCGGGGTCGGCGAGCCACTCGTCGAGCGACCCGTCGTAGACGGCGACGTCGGGATGGCCGGATCGCCGGAGCGCGAGCGCGGTGCCCGCTGCGGCGATGCCCGCACCGCAGTAGACGACGAACCGGCCCGTCGCGGCGTCGGCCGCGTCGACCGCCGGGGCGAGACGTTCGGCGAGGGCGTCCCCGTGGAGCGCGACGCGCGTCTCGCGGTCGACGAGCGAGCCCACGGGCACGTTGACGCTGCCCGGGATGTGGCCCCGCCGCGCACGCTTGCCGGTCTCGCCGCGGAAGTCGCCCCGTGGCAGGGCGCAGACGAGGGCGGAGCGCTCGTCGCCCGCGACGATGCGGCGCACCTCCTCGCGGTCGGCCCAGTAGCCGGGCTGCGCCGTGAGGCGCAGCGGGCCGGCGGCGCGCGGCTCGCGGTACCCCGTCTCGACCTCGCGGCCCTCGGCCCGCCACCGCTCGAAGCCGCCGTCGATCACGGCGACGTTCGCGAAGCCGGCCGAGCGGAGCAGCCACCAGAGGCGGGCGGCCCAATGGCCGATCGACGCGTCGTACACGGCGACCGCGGTGCCGTCGTCGATGCCGAGGCCGCGTGCGGCCTCGGTGAGGCGGTCGAGGTCGGGGCGGGTGAACGCGAACGGGCTGCCCGGGTCAGAGAACTCCTCGAGCAGGTCGGCGAAGACGGCGCCGGGCAGGTGCCCGGCGATGAGGTGATCGTCGAGCCCGCTCAGCCAGTGGAATCCCGTCGCCGCGTCGACGCCGAGCACCGTCGCGTCGACGACGACGAGTCGTTCGTCGTCGTGGTGTTCGGCCACCCAGCCGGTCGAGACGAGCGGGCCGGGCACGGTGAGCGGATCCGAGGTCGCGTCGAGAGTCATGCCGGCCACGCTAGGCGCCGCTGCCGGCCGGCGCGGCCGGACCGCAACAGGCCGTCACGAGGCGTAGCACGGCGACGCGCGTGCCGCGCGAACGGCTGCGGCCGCGCGGTGCACGAGCCGGCGGCGGCTCAGCGGAGCGGTCCGCGCCGGCTCTCGAGCCAGAGCGTGTGCTCGCGGAGGCCGTTGCGCACCGCGGCCTTGATGATGAGGTAGCCGATCCACAGCATCAGGGCGAGCACGGCGAGGTAGATCACCACGCCGATGATGAGGCCGATGAGGCCGGCGCCGAGGAAGAAGTTCGGATCGATCGTCGGGTCGCTTTCCATGGGGCCACCATGGCAGAAACGCGTCGGGTCCGGGAGGGTCCCCGAGTGGGGGACACGCAGGTCAGCACTCGATGACGTTGACGGCGAGGCCGCCCTCGCTCGTCTCCTTGTACTTCGTCATCATGTCGAGGCCCGTCTGGCGCATCGTCTCGATGACCGTGTCGAGCGAGACGAGGTGCGTGCCGTCGCCGTGCAGCGCGAGCCGGGCCGCCGAGACCGCGGTCGATGCGGCGATCGCGTTGCGCTCGATGCAGGGCACCTGGACGAGTCCGGCGACCGGGTCGCACGTGAGGCCCAGGTGGTGCTCCATCGCGATCTCGGCCGCGTTCTCGATCTGCTGGGGGGTGCCGCCGAGCACGGCGCAGAGCGCACCCGCCGCCATCGCGCACGCTGAGCCGACCTCGGCCTGGCAGCCGCCCTCGGCGCCCGAGATCGACGCGTTCTTCTTGACGAGGCTCGCGATCGCCGACGCGGTCAGCAGGAACCGGCGGATGCCCGCCCGGTCGGCGCCCGGCACGAAGCGCAGGTAGTAGTGGCCGACGGCGGGCAGGATGCCGGCCGCGCCGTTCGTCGGCGCGGTCACCACCCGGCCTCCGGAGGCGTTCTCCTCGTTGACGGCGAGTGCGAAGGCGTGCAGCCACTCGGTCGACGTGTCGCGGTGCGCCGTCGACTCGATCTCGTCGCGGTCGTAGGCCTCCAGGCGCCGGCGCACGTCGGGTGCGCGCCGCTTGACGCGGAGGCCGCCGGGCAGCGTGCCCTCGGTCTCGAGGCCGTGCTCGACGCACTCGGCCATCGCGTCCCAGATGGCGTCGAGCCCTGCGTCGATGCCGGCCTCGCCGTGCACGGCGATCTCGTTGTGCCTGGCGACGTCGCAGAACGAGACGCCGTGCTCGTCGCAGAGGGCGAGCAGTTCGGCGGCGTTGGAGTAGGGGAGCGGATGGCGCAGGGCCTCGGCCTCGGCGGCGGGGTCGCCGTCGCGGCGGATGAAGCCGCCGCCGACGGAGTAGTAGGTCTCCTCGGCGATGGGCAGCGGCCCTTCGCCGAACGCCTGGAGCGTCATGGCATTGGGGTGCCCGGGCAGGCGCGTGCGCGGCTCGAGGGAGATGTCGCTCTGGCGCAGCCGCACGGGGTGCGCGCCGAGGAGGCGGATCTCGGCGCCGGTGTCGCCCGCGTCGGCGAGGCGGGTCCACGCGTCGCGCACGTCGGCGGGGTCGCAGTCGTGCGGCTCGAGGCCGGCGAGGCCGGCGACGACGGCGTCGGGCGTGCCGTGCCCGAGGCCGGTCGCGCCGAGCGAGCCGTAGAGCGAGCACGACACGCGCGTGACGTCGCCGAGCACACCGCGGGCATCGAGCGACTCGACGAACATGCGAGCCGCCCGCATGGGGCCGACGGTGTGCGAACTCGAGGGGCCGATCCCGATCGAGAACAGATCGAGGGCGGAGACGAACGCTGTCACCCCTCAAGGGTACGTCGCACGGCGCGCACGGATGCCGCTGCGGTTCGAAGAATCGTGCGTCGACCGCCGATCTCGCGCACATCCGCGGCAGTATCCGCGACCACGCGGCGACGGCGCACCGACGGCACCGCGACAGTGCGCCGACAGCACCGCGACAGCGCGCTGCGAGCGCGCGGCGGAAGCATGGCGTGCATGGACATCACCAACACCCGAGCCCGGGGAGACTGGGCGATCGAGGCCGACGGCCTCGTGAAGACCTTCGGCGAGCACCGCGCGGTCGACGGGGTCGACCTGCGGGTCGCCACCGGCACCGTCTACGGCGTGCTCGGCCCGAACGGGGCCGGCAAGACCACCACGATCTCGATGCTCGCGACGCTGCTGCGCCCCGACGCCGGCACGGCCCGCGTCTTCGGCCACGACGTGCAGCGGGAGGCGCAGGTCGTGCGCCAGCTCATCGGCGTCACCGGGCAGTACGCCTCGGTCGACGAGACGCTCTCGGCGACCGAGAACCTCGTGCTCTTCTCGCGCCTGCTCGGCCTCGGCCGGCGCGACGCGAAGCGCAAGGCCGGTGAGCTCCTCGAGGAGTTCGGGCTCACCGAGGCCGCCAAGCGGCCGCTCAAGCAGTTCTCGGGCGGCATGCGCCGTCGGCTCGACCTCGCGGCGAGCCTCATCGCACAGCCGCCGCTCATCTTCCTCGACGAGCCGACGACCGGCCTCGACCCGCGCACCCGCGCGCAGATGTGGGAGACGATCCGACGACTCGTCGCGACCGGTTCGACGGTCCTGCTCACGACCCAGTACCTCGACGAGGCGGACCAGCTCGCCGATCGCATCGCGGTGATCGACCGCGGCCGCGTGGTCGCCGAGGGCACGGGCGACGAGCTCAAGGCCTCGGTCGGCGAGTCGAGCCTGCAACTGCGGCTCATCGACCCGCGCGACCTCGGCGACGCCCAGGCGGCGATCGAGCGCGTGCTCGGCGTGCACGCCACCGCGAGCCCCGAGGCCGCCCGCCTCACCGCCCCCATGCAGGACGCGGATCGCGTCGCCGAGCTCCTCGTCACGTTCCGCGACGCGGGCATCCACCTCGCCGAGCTCAGCGTGCAGAAGCCCACGCTCGACGAGGTGTTCCTCACGCTCACCGGCCACAGCGCCGAGCCCGAAGGGGCCGGCGACGAAGCATCCGATCTCGAACTCGAAGGAAGCCGCGCATGACCACCGCGACCATCGTGCCGGGCGCCGCCCGCACGCTCAAGAACCACGTCGGCTTCGGCCAGACGGTGCGCAACTCGTTCAGCATGGCCTGGCGGGGTCTCCTGAAGATCAAGCGCACGCCCGAGCAGCTCATCGACGTCACCGTGCAGCCGATCCTGTTCACCGTCATGTTCACCTACATCTTCGGCGGCGCGATCGCCGGCGATGCGATGACGTACCTGCCGTTCCTGCTGCCCGGCATCCTCGTGCAGACCGTCATCACGACGTCGGTCGTCACGGGCGTGCAGCTGCGGGAGGACATGGACAAGGGCGTGTTCGACCGGTTCCGCTCGCTGCCGATCGCGCGCGTCGCACCGCTCGCCGGCGCGCTGCTCGCCGACACGGTGCGCTACGGCATCGCGACCGTGCTCACCTTCGTCGCGGGGTACGTCATGGGCTACCGGCCCGAGGCCGGCATCGGCAGCGTCGTGACGGCGAGCCTCGTCGTGATCGTCGCAGCATGGTCGCTCAGCTGGATCTTCGCCTTCTTCGGCGTGATCGCGCGATCGGCCGGTTCGGTGCAGGGCATCTCGTTCCTCATCCTGTTCCCGCTGACGTTCCTCTCGAACGCGTTCGTGCAGGCCGACACGATGCCCGACTGGCTGCAGTGGTTCGTGAACGTCAACCCGGTCTCGCACCTCGTGACCGCCGCGCGCGGCATCACGATGGGCACCGAGGTCACGGGCGACCTGCTGGCGACGCTCGTCGGCGCCGCGGTCGTGGTCGCGATCTTCGCCCCGCTCACGGTGCGCGCGTACATGCGCAAGGCGTAGACCGGTGCGGATGCCTCGGTGCGGGCGACGGCCGTCGGGTCGGCGCCCCGCCGGGGGTGACCGTCAGGCCGAGCCGACCGAACCGGGCGCGACGGGCGCTGCGAGCAATCGCAGCGCCCGTTCCGCGCGCTCGGGCTGGGTGAGGTCGGCGACGTCGGCGCGCGCCCGCTCGAGGGCGGCGGCGCCGGCGATGCGCTCGGCGGCCGCGAGGTGCGGCTCGAGTCTGAGCGCGGGAAGGTCCTGCCGGGGGTGCATCCGCTCGGCGAGGGCGAGCAGCTCGAGCGCGCGACCCCGCAGGTGCGGTCGGCGCATCGCCCACGCCGACCAGCCGAGCGCCGCCGTGCCGAGCACGGGCTTGTCGGTGAACGCCGGCCACGCGCGGTGGAGCGCGATCGTGCGGTACCGGATGCGGGCGGCCCACCGGTCGGCGTCGTCGGCGTCGCGCTCGTCGAACACCGCCGCGGAGAGGAGATCGGCGAGCACCATCAGGTACCACGGGGTCGACCGCTCGTGGACGCCGAACGAGTCGGCGGCCGCCCGACCGTGGCGACGGGCGTCGGCCATGCGGCGATCCGCCCGTGCGAGCTCGGCGCGGCCGAGCTCGGCGACCGTTGCGAGCGCGAGGCCGTCGGCCGTGCGACGCTCGCTCGCCGCGAGTTCGTCGAGCAGCGGGCGCACCTCGTCGAACCGGCCCGCCGAGAGCAGGTTTCCCGCGCGCATCCACTCGAGCTGGAGCAGGTCTGGCTCCGCGTCGAGGGCGGCGAGGCCGTCGACCGCGACCGCCGACCAGTGCAACGCGCGCTCGGGGTCGCCCGACTGGCTGGCGAGCTGCGCCATCATCATCGAGCTCATCGACTCGGCCCATCCGTCGCCGAGGCGCCGCGCGAGCCGGTGCGCGCGCTGGGCGTGCTCGATGGCGAGTGCGGGTTCGCCGGCGTTCTCATCGAACTGGCAGCGCAGCAGTGCGCCGATGAGCGCCGTCGCCTCGTCGGCGGATTCGGACATGACCACGAGGTCGGCGAGCGCGGCGTCGAGGTCGCGCGCGCCGATGACCCGCGCGACCGCGGCCAGCCATTCGGGCAGCGGCCAGCGATCGGCGAGATGCGAGCGGAGCCGTGCGAGCGCGCGCGTCGCGGCCGGTGCACCGTAGGCGAGCGACGTGCCGGCTGCGAACACCGCCGAGATCATCGCCGGCACCGCGAGGTCGCGTTCGTGCGCGCCGTGGCGGGTCGCCTCGAGCATCGCCTCACCGAACACGAGCACCTCCTCGTGCGCGCTGCGCACGTTCCAGAGGTAGCCGAGCGCGGCGTAGAGCCGCAGCGCGGTCGGCACGCGACGCTCGGCGTTGGCTCGGCGCAGGATCTCGACGAGGTTCTCCTCCTCGAGGCGCAGCACCCGCAGGTCGTGGAGCTGCGTCGAGCCGCCGCCGACGAAGTGCACGTCGGCGAGCCGCTCGGCCCACCGGGCCATCGCATCGTGCACGTCGGCGAGCTCGCCGGCCTGCGCGAGTCGGAGCTGGCCGAACTCGCGCACCGTCTCGAGCATGCGGTACCGGGTGGCACCCGTCAGCCGGTCGTCGCGCACGGTGAGCAGCGACTGGTCGACGAGACCCACGAGCACGTCGATCGCGCCCGGGCCGAGCACCTCCTGTGCCGCCTCGATCCCGAAGCCGTCGGCGAAGGTCGAGAGCCGGACGAGCCCGCGTTGCTCGTCGGGGGTGAGCAGCGCCCAGCTCCACTCGATGACGGCCTCGAGGGTGCGCTGACGGGGCGGCGCGCTGCGGTCGCGCCCGGCGAGCAATGCGAAACGATTGTCGAGGCGGGCCTCGATCTCGGCGACGGTCATGCCGCGGGTGCGCGCCGCGGCGAGCTCGATCGCGAGCGGCAGGCCGTCGAGGCGCGCGCACAGCCGCTCGACCACGTCGAGGGGGAGGGCGGCATCGGGGCGCACGGCGAGCGCCCGTTCGATGAAGAGCTGCGAGCCGGGCCCGGCTTCGTCGCCGACGCGCGCCGGCAGCGGTTCGAGCGGATACACCTGCTCGGCGCCGATCGCGATCGGGCTCCGGCTCGTCGCGAGCACGCGCAGGGTCGGCACCGCTGACAGCAGCTCGTCCGTGCAGGCGGCGACGCCGTCGACGACCTGCTCGCAGTTGTCGAGCACGAGCAGGGTCGGCGTGTCGGCGAGGCGCGCCTCGATGCGCTGACGAAGGTCGGGCCGGCTCGCGGCGTCGGAGAGCCTCGAGGCACGGGCCTCCCTGAGGCCGAGCGCCGAGCCGAGCGCGAGCTCGACGTCGTCGTCGTCGCGGACGCCCGCGAGCTCGGCGACCACCACCGCCGGCGCGTCGGCTCGCGCCGCGACCGCCTGGGCGAGCCGGGTCTTTCCGAGCCCGCCTGCGCCGAGGATGGTGACCAGCCGGTGCCGGTCGAGCAGTGCGAGGATCGCCGGCAGGTCGTCGTCGCGGCCGATGAGCCGGTTCGGGGCGGCGCGCAGGCCGATCCGGGTGGGTTCTTCGGGGAGTCGGGGGGAATCGGCCGTCTCCGCGGGCGACGGGACCTCATCGGCCGTCGGTCGCGTCAGCTCGATCGTGACGGATGCCCCGGGCCGGACGTCCGCGACCGGGTCGACGCCGACCACGGGCGCGATGCCCGTGTCGGGATCGGCGAGCAGTCGCGCGTTGAGCTCGACGAGTTCGGGGCCGGGCGAGACCCCGAGCTCGTCGCGCAGCGTCGCTCGCACGCGCGCGAAGGTAGCGAGCGCCTCGGTGCGCCGGCCGGCGCTCGCGAGCGCGGCGATGAGCGAGGTGTGCAGTCGCTCGTCGAGCGGGCTGGCCGCCGCGAGCGGAGCGAGGGCGGTGATCGCCGCTTCGGCGTCACCGGCGTCGAGCAGGCAGCGCGCACGGAACTCGAGCAATCCGATGCGACGCGACGACGCACGGTCGGCGAGCTCGGCGCCGATCGGCGCCTGGCCGAGGTCGAGCCCCGGCTCGCCGCGCCAGAGGGCGAGGGCCTCGTCGAGCACGCCGATCGCGGCGCGGTGGTCGCCGCCACGGGCGAGCTCCGCGGCGCGCCCGCCGAGTTCGCCGGCGAGTCCGAGATCGGTCTGCGCCGGGGTCACGTCGAGCGCGTACCCGCCGGGGCGCGACGCGATGAGCCCGGTCGCGCTCGTTGTGCGCACCCGTGACACGAGCGACTGCAGTGCCGCCCGCTCGTTCTCGGGCCGGTCGTCGCCCCACAGGTCGTCGGAGATCGCCTCGAGCCCGTGCGTGCGACCCGAGGCACGCCCGTCGACCCCCGCGAGCGCGGCGAACAGCGCCTTCGCGAGCGCGCCCGCGGGCTCGATCTGCTCGCCCGACCGACCCTCGACGAGGACCGGGCCGAGCAGCGCGACGCGGAGGTCGCGGCGGTCGGTCAGCACGCGTCGAGCCTACCGGCGGCGACCGTCGCCAGGCCGCCGCGCCGGCGGGCGGGCCTAGGCTGGATGACGATGTCGAACGCCGCCGGAACCCCGCCCGCATCCCCGACCATCCGTCCGATCCGCGCCGAGGAGTCCGCCGCCGAGGCCGCCCTGATCGGGCGCGCCTTCGCCGCAGGGCCGTACGGTCACCTGCCGAAAGGCGCCGAGCGCGCCGCGTTCGAGGCCGACACGGCGGGGCGTGCCGCCGACGGCGCCGTGCTCGTCGCGCTCGACGCCCAAAGCGGCGTCGTCGGCACGGCGAGCGTGCTGCGCGCCGGCACTCGCTACTCGCGGGTCGCCCGGCCCGGCGAGGCCGAGGTGCGCCTCATCTCCGTCGACCCAGCCGTGCAGGGCGGCGGACTCGGCGCCGCGCTCACGCGGGCGAGCCTCGAGGCGGCGCTCGAGTGGGGTGCGTCGGCGCTCGTGCTCGACACGGGCAGCCGCAACACCAGGGCCCAGGCGCTCTACGAACGACTCGGCTTCGAGCGCGCGCCCGAGCGCGACGCGGCGGTCGGGGCCGACGTCGACTCGGTCGTGTACCGATACCCGCTTCAGCAGCGCGACGACGTCGTGGTGCGATCGATGCGGGACGGCGAGGCCGATCACGTCGCCCGGCTCGTCGAGTCGGCGTACGCCGCCGACTTCGAGCTGAACGCGGGGTATCGCGCCGACATCGTCGCCGTGGCCGAGCGTGCGCGCGACCATCGGGTGTGGGTCGCCGTCGACTCGGCGACCGGCGAGCTCCTCGGCACGGCGTCGACGCCGCGAGCAGGCGCGACGATGTCGCCGGTCGCGCGGGCCGGCGAGCTCGACTTCCGCTTCCTCGGCGTCGCACCGGGTGCCCGGCGGCGCGGCATCGGCGAGACGCTCGTGCGGCACGTGCTGCGACTCGCGCGCATCCGCGGGATGGACCGGGTGGTGCTCAACACCGGCCCCGACATGCTCGACGCGCAGCGGCTCTACGACCGGCTCGGGTTCGCCCGCCTGCACGAGCGCGAGTACCGCTTCGTGCGCCCAGACGGGTCGGGCTTCCAGATGCTCGCCTATGGACGCGACGCCGCGTGACCGCTTCGTGCGCCGCCGCCCCGGTGGTGGGTCGGGGTTCCGGATGCTCGCCTGTGGACGCGACGCCGCGTGACCGCTTCGTGCGCCGCCGCCCCGGTGGTGGGTCGGGCTTCCGGATGCTCGCCTATGGACGCGACGCCGCCTGACGGCAGCGAAGCGGCGCCCCTGCCGCGGTCGGTCGGGAGCGTGGCCGGGTCGCCCCCGCTCAGACGATCGGGTCGGGCCCGACCCGCGACATCCAGTCCGCCGCTCGGTCGATCGGCGCGAACCCGAACTTCTCGTAGAGGCCGTGGGCGTCGCCCGTGATGAGCACCACGCGCTTCAGGCGCAGCGGGTCGAGCGTCGCGAGCACGTACTCCATCAGCGAGACGCCGAGGCGCTCGCCGCGGCTCTCGGGGTCGACGATGACATCGCAGAGCCAGGCGAAGGTGACGCCGTCGGTGACGACGCGGGCGTAGGCCAGCTGCCCGCCCGAGTCGCGGTCGTACACGCCGAAGTTCATCGACCCGTCGATCGCCGCATCCTGCGTCTCGCGAGGTCGGCCGAGCGCCCAGTAGGCGTGCTCGGAGAGCCAGCGGTGCACGCGTTCGCGGTCGAGCCGGGCGGGGTCGGTCGAGAAATCGAGGTCGCGGGGCATCGGTCCAGCGTATCGGGGCGCGGTTCGAGCGGATGCCTCCACCGAGGCATCCGCTCGACGGGAGCACGTCAGCGCACGGTCTTGCGCGACGTGATCTGACCCGTGTCGAATCCGAGCAGGTGGAGGCCTCCGTGGAAGCGGGCGTGCTCCACCTTGATGCAGCGGTCCATGACGACGGTGAGCCCCTGCTCCTCGCCGTAGTACGCGGCCTCCTCGTTCCAGATGCCGAGCTGCACCCAGATGGTCTTCGCACCGGCCGCGACGACCTCGTCGACGACCTTCGGGATGTCGCTGCCCCGGCGGAACACGACGACGACGTCGGGCACCTCGGGCAGGTCCGTGAGGCTCGCGTACGCCGGCTGGCCGAGGATCTCGGTCTCCATCGGGTTCACGAAGTAGAGGCGGTAGTCGCTCGACTGCTGCAGGTACGTGCCCACGAAGTAGCTCGAGCGCTGCGGCTTCGGCGAGGCGCCGACGATCGCGACCGACTTCGCCGCGTCGAGGATGCGCAGGCGAGCCTTCGCGTCGGGACCCGTCCACGTGCGCTGCGAGCGCAGCAGCTTCGCGAGCGGCGAGTCGGCGGGCAGGTCGCAGCTCAGGCCGTTGACGAGGCGCACGGTCTCGAGCTCGGCCGCCGCCGAGGCATCCGTCTGCGTCGCCTGCCCGGTGATGGTGTCGGTCATCGCGTGCCTCCTGTCGCGGCGGCGAGCGCCTGGTCGAGATCGTAGATGATGTCGTCGACGTCCTCGATGCCGATCGAGAGCCGCACGACGCCGGGCAGCACGCCCGCGTCGACGAGCTGCTGCTCGGTGAGCTGGGCGTGCGTGGTCGACGCCGGGTGGATGATGAGCGTCTTCGCGTCGCCGATGTTCGCGAGGTGCGACGCGAGGTTCACGTTCTCGATGAGCGCCTGGCCCACCTGCCGGCCGCCCTTCACCTCGAAGCTGAACACCGAGCCGGGGCCCTGCGGCAGGTACTTCTTCGCGCGGTCGTGGTGCGGGTGGCCCTCGAGGCCCGCCCAGAACACGCGCTCGACCCGCGGGTCCTCGGCGAGCCACCGGGCGACGGCGCGGGCATTGTCGACGTGCGCCTGGATGCGGTACGGCAACGTCTCGACGCCCTGCGCGAGGAGGAACGCCGAGTGCGGCGCGAGCGTCGGGCCGATGTCGCGCAGCTGCTCGGCGCGGAGGCGCGTCAAGAAGGCGTACTCGCCGAAGTTGCCCGACCACTCGAGGCCGCCGTAGCTCGGCACCGGCTGGCCGAACAGCGGGAACTTCTCCGAGTGCCAGTGGAACCGGCCTGACTCGACCACGACGCCGCCGAGGGTCGTGCCGTGCCCGCCGAGGAACTTGGTCGCCGAGTGGGTGACGATGTCGGCGCCCCATTCGATCGGGCGGTTGAGGTACGGGGTCGCGATCGTCGAGTCGACGATGAACGGGATGCCGTGGGCGTGGGCGACGTCGGCGAGCGCCTCGAGGTCGGCGATCTCGCCCGAGGGGTTCGCGATCGTCTCGACGAAGAGGGCCTTCGTGTTCTCGCGGATGGCCGCGGCGTAGTCGTCGGCGTCGGAACCGGCGACGAAGGTCGTCTCGATGCCGAAGCGGCGCAGCGTCACGTCGAGTTGGGTGATCGAGCCGCCGTAGAGCTGCGCGGAGGCGACGATGTGGTCGCCGGCTCCCGCGAGCGATGCGAAGGTGATGTACTGCGCGGCGAGTCCGGAGGCGGTCGCGACGGCGCCCAGGCCGCCCTCGAGGCTCGCGATGCGCTCCTCGAAGCTCGCGACCGTCGGGTTCGCGAGGCGTGAGTAGATGTTGCCGTACTTCTGGAGGGCGAACCGTGCCGCGGCGTCGGCGGTGTCGTCGAAGACGAACGCACTCGTCTGGTAGATCGGCAGCGCGCGGGCGCCCGTCACCTGGTCGGGGATGTTGCCCGCGTGGATGGCGCGGGTCTTGAAGCCGTATTCGCGGTCTGCCATGCCGAGAACGCTACGCGCACCCGGCGTCGGCCTCGCGCCCGCGGCGTAACCTACGGCAACGGATGCCTCGCATCCGCCCCGTGCACCCGTCGGCGGAGGGGGTCGGTCGGGACAGGGTGCACAGGGGTTGATCAGGCCGGTTCGCTATCCTGTGATCAGGTCGCCCACCCCGGCGGCCACCGGACGAGGGCACCCAGTACCCGGACACGACGACTGGCACGCGACATCCTTCTCGATGTCGATCTGGTCGGGAGTGAACAGTCATGGCATGGGTCATCCTCATCGTCTCGGGCGTGCTCGAAGCCGTCTGGGCCACCGCACTCGGCAAGAGCGAGGGCTTCACGAAGCTCTGGCCGAGCGTGATCTTCTTCGGCGCCCTCGCCCTCTCCATGGGCGGGCTCGCGTGGGCCATGCGAGACATCTCGACCGGTACCGCCTACGCGGTCTGGGTCGGCATCGGCGCGGCACTCACGGTCGTCTGGGCGATGATCACGGGCGATTCGGATGTCTCGTGGCTGAAGCTCGCCCTCATCGCCGGCCTCGTCGGCTGCGTCATCGGGCTCAAGTTCGTCGACGGCGGCGCCGGCCACTAGCGATGCGCCGGGTGCTCACGCCTCCTGGGCCGGGTGCCAGGCGAGCGCGACCCAGATGAGGAGCGCGTTGAACCCGAAGCCCACGACGATGAGCACGTTGTCGTAGAGGCCCTTGTAGGGCAGCGCTGCGAGGTTGAACAGCACGAGCGCGGCCGAGACGATGACGGTGATCCACTTGAGCGGGGTCGCCGGCACCATGAGCGAGATCGTGATCATCGCGATCGGCACGAGCATGATGAGTGCGGCCAGCACCCACATCCAGCTCGCGGCCGCCCTGTCGCCGATCCTGCCCGGCTCGGCATCACCGGCGAAGATGCGCAGCACGTCGCCGAGCAGGTAGACCAGCATGAGCGAGGTCCAGCCGCCGGCGAGGATGACACGGGTCGGGTCCATGGTCAAGCCGCCGCCTCGGCCGACCCGGCCGCCGCGCCCGCGCCCGCGGCCTCCTGCGGATGCAGCACGAGGTTGCCGACCTTGCGGCCCGAGTCGACGCGGGCGTGCGCCTCGGCGAGGCGGTCGAGCGGCATCGTCTCGTCGATGACGACCCGCAGTGCGTCCGCCTCGACGAGGTCGAGCAGGGTCGAGAAGTCCTCGGGTCGCTCGGGTGAGGTGCCCGTCTTCACCGGACCGTGGGCGGTGATCATCTCGCCGAGGCTCGCGACGGCGAGCAGCAGTCGCCCGCCCTCGGCGAGGAGCGGTCGCCCGGTCGCCGGGCTCAGCACGCCCACCGTGTCGAACACGACGTCGAAGCGCTCGCCGCGTGACTCGAGCGACTCGAGCGGCGTCGCGCGGTAGTCGACGACCCGGTCGGCGCCGAGCGCGGTGACCAGTTCGGCGTTCGGTGCGCTCGTGACGGCCGTGACCCTCGCCCCGAAGTGCTTCGCGAGTTGCACGGCGTTCGTGCCGACCGCGCCCGAGGCTCCGACGACGAGCACGTGCTCGCCCGGCCGCACCGCGGCCTTGTCGCGCAGGTAGTGCAGCGCCGTCGCGCCGCCGAACAGCACCCCGGCCGCGTCGTCGAACGACACCCCGTCGGGGATGCGCGCGAGCCGCGAGGCGGGGACCGCGACGAGTTCGGCGTGCGCGCCCATGCGCGCGCCCGTCATGCCGCAGACGCGGTCGCCGACGGCGAACCCGGATGCCGCTGAGGCGATGCCGCCCGCGTGCGGGGCGCCGCCCGTGGCATCACCACCGATCGTCTCGACGACCCCGGCGAAGACCACGCCGAGCACCCTGGCGCGCGGGCCGTTCACCCCGAGTGCGAGCCTGCCCGGCAGGGCGAAGCCGCGCGGGAACCGGGCGCCGCGGATGCGGGCGTCGCCCGAGTTGACGGTCGCCGCCATGACGCGCACGAGCGCCTCGCCGCGGCCCGCGACGGGATCGGGCACCGTGTCGACCCGTACGACCGACGGCGGACCGTACCGATCGACCACTCCTGCACGCATGTTGCTCCCTTACACCTGTAAGTCCCTGTGTCGATCACGATAGCCTTACAGTCGTAAGGATGCAAGCATCGCCCGAGAATGGAGTCGGCATGGCCCAGCGCACCCCGCTCAGCCGCGAGCGCATCATCGCCGCCGCGATGCAGGTCGCCGACGGCGGCGGCCTCGCGGCCGTCAGCATGCGCAGCGTCGGCAAGGCACTCGGCGCCGAGGCGATGTCGCTCTACCACCACGTCTCCGGCAAGGAGGAACTCCTCGATCTCCTCGCCGACGCGGCGTTCGACGAGATTCCGCTGCTCGAGATCGGCACGCCGTGGCGCGCCGCGATGACCGCCCGCGCCGACACCATGCGCGCCGTGCTCAAGAAGCACTCCTGGGCGCTCGGCCTCCTCGAGTCGCGGTCGGATCCCGGACCGGCCGTCATGCGGCACCACGACCGCGTGCTCGGAGTGCTGCGGCGCGACGGCTTCGACCTCGCGCTCGCCGCACACGCCTACTCGGTGCTCGACGCCTACATCTACGGCTTCGTGCTCACCGAGCTCAACCTGCCGTTCACTCCCGACGTCGGCGCCGACGCCTTCGCCGAAGGGCTCGAACTGCCCGCCGACGAGTACCCGTACCTCGCCGAGATGCTCGAGCAGATGGTCCTCGGGCACGACTACGACTTCGGCGACGAGTTCGGCTACGGCCTCGACCTCGTGCTCGACCAGCTCGAGCTGCGGCTCGCGGCTCAGCAGGCCTGAGTTCGCTCAGCCCCAGCTCGGCAGCCAGAAGTGCAGCTGCCGCACGATGGGCGTGAGCGGTATCCCCGTCCAGATCGGCAGGAAGAACGCCGACACGGCGATCACGACGACGAGGTAGACCCCGACCGTCCAGAGCCCTCCCTGCCGGCGCCAGCGCGGGTCGGTCGGCCTGCCCGCGACGATGCCGATGACGTAGACGAGCGCGAGCACGAGGAAGGGCTCGAACGCGATCGAGTAGAACTGGAACACCGTGCGGTTCAGGTACATGAGCCACGGCAGGTAGCCGGCGGCGAGACCGACGAGGATCGCGGCCGCCTGCCACTCGCGGTACCGTGCGAAGCGGTAGACGAGGTAGAACGCGGCGAGCGCCGCCGCCCACCAGATGAGCGGGTTGCCGACCTCGATGATCGACGAGACCTGCCCGTTCGCGTCGTCGTAGTACATGTTGGTCGGTCGGATCATGAAGAGCCACGTCAACGGATTCGACTGCCAGGGGTGCTCGCTGTGCACGCCGACGTGGTACTGGTAGGCCGAGGAATGGTAGTGCCAGAGGCTCTGCAGCGCCTTCGGCACCCAGGCGAGCGCGCCGGTCCACGCGTTGCCCTCCTCGTCGGCCCAGTGCCGGTAGTAGCCGCCGTCGGTCGTGAGCCAGCCGGTCCACGACGCGAAGTAGACGACCATTGCGACCGGCACGAGCAGCACGAACGTGACGGGCGCCTGCTTGAGCAGCGCCGCGCTCGCCCAGAACGGTACGCCAGCACGGCGGCGGGCGAGGGCGTCGACGACCACCAGGTAGACGCCGAAGGCCGCGAGGAACCAGAGTCCCGACCACTTCACCGCCGTCGCGGCCCCGAACGCGGCGCCCGCGGCGACGACCCATGGCCTCGCCCACAGCGCGGGGCCGAAATGCGGATCCCGACCGGCGCCCCACTCGGCCGCCAGCCGGCGGTCGAGCGCCCGCTCCGCATGCTCGCGATCGATCAGGACGAACCAGAACCCGAGCAGGCAGAAGAGCATGACCCAGTTGTCGAGCAGCGCGACGCGCGACATCACGATCGCGTTGCCGTCGATCGCGAAGAGGAGGCCTGCGACCACCGCGAGCGAGGTCGAGGCGAAGAGCCGCCGCGCCACCATCGTCAGGAGGAAGACCGCGATCGTGCCGGCCAGCGCCGTCGTCGCGCGCCACCAGAACGCGTCGCCCGCGCCGAACGCGGCCATGCCGAGCCCGATGAGCCACTTGCCGAGCGGCGGATGCACGACGTACGCGGGGTCGTCGAGGTAGACGTTCGGGTCGCCGCGGGCGAAATCGGCGTCGGCGCCGTCGGGCCAGCTCGACTCGTAGCCGTTGTGCCAGAGGGTCCAGGCGTCCTTCACGTAGTAGGTCTCGTCGAAGACGATCTGGTGCGGGTGGCCGAGCCCCCAGAAGCGCAGCACTGCGGCGACGAGCGTGACGAGGAGGGGGCCGCCCCACGTCCAGAGTGCGCGACGACGCGGCGTCGCGGTCGCGGCGGCCCACCACTCGTCGAGCCGCGATCCACGCGGCTCGACGACGGCCTCGTCGGCGTCGTCGAGTCGGGACCCCTGGGGTTCCACCGTCTCGTCGACACTCATGCGCCCAACCCTAGGACAGACTGGAACCCATGATCATCCTCGCGGCGACCCCCATCGGCAATCTCGGCGATGCGTCGACGCGACTGCGCGAGGCGCTCGGGACGGCGACCGTGATCGCCTCGGAGGACACCCGCGTGACCCAGCGCCTGCTCGCGGCGCTCGGCATCGACAACCGGCCGCGCCTCATCGCCCTGCACGAGCACAACGAGCGGCAGAAGGCGGCCGAACTCGTGGAGCTCGCCCGCGACGACGATCTCCTCGTGCTGAGCGACGCCGGTATGCCGACCGTCTCCGACCCCGGCTTCCCGCTCGTGGCCGCGGCCGCCGCCGCCGGTGTCGTCGTCACGGTGATCCCCGGGCCTTCGGCCGTGGTCACGGCACTCGCCGTCTCGGGGCTGCCCACCGATCGGTTCGCGTTCGAGGGCTTCCTGCCCCGCAAGGCCGGCGAGCGCGGCCGCCGGCTCGCGGAGCTCGCGGGCGACCGGCGCACACTCGTCTTCTTCGAGGGCCCGTCGCGGGTCGCCGCGAGCCTCGAAGCGCTCGCGGAGGCCTTCGGAGCCGACCGGCCGGCGGCCGTGTGCCGAGAACTCACGAAGCTCCATGAGGAGGTGCGCCGCGGCCCGCTCGGCGAGCTCGCGGCCTGGGCGGCCGACGGCGTGCGCGGCGAGATCGTCATCGTCGTCGGGGGAGCGGGCGACGTCGTGGTCGACGCCGATGCCGCGCTCGAACGGGTGCTCGGCCTCGCGGCATCGGGCACCCGACTGAAGGACGCCGCCTCGCTCGTCGCCGCTGAGACCGGCCTCGGCAAGCGCGAGCTCTACGAGGCCGCGCTCGCGAGCCGCGACGGGCGCTGAACCGCGCGCCGCAGCCGCCGTCGCAGCTCGCTCACCCCGCGCGCAACCCCTGTCGGTCGGCCCCCGATTGGGGGACAATGGAACCGTTCGCACGATCCAGGAGGTGCGAGATGGCAACCAGAGACGAGTCGCGGGCCTTCACGGCCCGGGCGGTGCGATACGCCGAGTTCGGCGGCCCCGAGGTGCTGCACGTCGACGAGGTGCCGATGCCGGTGCCCGGCGACGGCGAGGTGCTCGTCGAGGTCTTCGCCGCGGGGCTCAACCCCGCCGAGAGCGCGACGAGGCGCGGCGAGCACGACGGCCAGGGCCCGATCGCCCTCCCGGCGATGCAGGGGCGCGACCTTGCCGGGGTGGTCATCGCGACCGGCCCCGACGTCGGGCGGTTCGGCCGCGGCGACGAGGTCATGGGTTTCGTCGAGCGCGGCGCGCAGGCCACGCACGTCGCGGTACCCGAGCGCCAGCTGCTGCCGAAGCCGGCCGGGCTATCGTGGGAGGTCGCCGGTTCGCTCTACGTCGCCGGCACGACCGCATGGAACGCCGTCGAGGGCCTCGCCCTCGGCCCCGACGACACGGTCGTCGTCACCGCCGCCGCCGGCGGGGTGGGCTGCCTCGCCGTGCAGTTCGCACGGATGCGCGGCGCGACCGTCATCGGCACGACGACCCAGGAGCGCTTCGACTTCCTGCGGCAGTTCGGCGTGATCCCCACGCGATACGGACCGGGGCTCGCCGAGCGGGTGCGGGCGATCGTCGAGGAGACCGAGCATGCGCGACCCGTGAGCGCCTTCCTCGACTTCCTCGGCGGCGAGACCGACGCCGCCGCCGAGCTCGGGGTGGCGAGTTCCCGCACGCTGACCGTGCTCGACCACGAGGCGGTCGAAGCCGACGATGCGGTCGCGGCGGGCACGGGCGACGTCGTCGCGATGGGGCGGGTGGCCGCGCTCGTCGCGGCCCGCCGGGTGCGATTGCCGATCGCCGACGTGTTCGGGCTCGACGGCATCGTCGACGCGTACCGGGCGCTCGACCGGCGCGACGCGCCGGGCAAGATCGTGCTCGGCCTCAGGGTGGTCGACTATCCGGGCCAGAAGGTGCGCGAACCCGCGATCAAGGAGCAGGACGTCACCCTCGGCGTGCCGACCCCGCACGCCCACATGGAGGTGACCGAGGCGATCCCGCCCGCGATCGGCGACGGCAGCGTGCGGCGCCGTCACCGCGAGGAGCACGAGCGGGAGCAGGCGGCGGCGGCCGAGTAGTGCGGGGGTTTCGCGATGCCTCCTCCTTCGCCGGTCGCCGCTCAACAGCGGAGGCGAGTAACGCAGACGTGGAGGCATCCCGTGCGCCCATGGGGTTGAGCGGCCCTGTGGGTCGAGTCCGAGGCCTCCGCAGTACTGCTGCGTCGTGCGCCCATGGGGTTGAGCGGCCCTGTGGGTCGAGTCCGAGGCCTCCGCAGTACTGCTGCTGCGTGTGCGCCCATGGGGTTGAGCGGCCCTGTGGGTCGAGTCCGAAGCCTCCGCAGTAATGCTGCTTCGTGCGCCCATAGGATTGAGCGCATGGCCGAAGCCTCCTCGTTCTACATCACCACGCCCATTTTCTACGTGAACGACGTGCCCCACATCGGGCACGCGTACACCGAGGTCGCCGCCGACGTGCTCGCGCGCTGGCACCGGCAGGCGGGCGACGACACGTGGATGCTCACGGGCACCGACGAGCACGGCCAGAAGATCCTGCGCACCGCGACCGCGAACGGCGTCACCCCGCAGGAGTGGGCCGACAAGCTCGTCGCCGACGCCTGGATCCCGCTGCTCGAGACGGTCGACATCGCGAACGACGACTTCATCCGCACGACCGACGCGCGCCACGAGGCGAACGTGCAGAAGTTCCTGCAGAAGCTCTACGACGACGGTCACATCTACACGGGCGAGTACGAGGGCTACTACTGCGTCGGCTGCGAGGAGTACAAGCAGGAGTCCGACCTCGTCGCGGGCACCGGCGAGTACGAGGGGCAGCAGGTCTGCGCCATCCATTCGAAGCCCGTCGAGCTGCTGCACGAGAAGAACTACTTCTTCCGCACCTCGGCGTTCGCCGAGCGGCTGCTCGCGCTCTACGAGGAGCGCCCCGACTTCGTGCAGCCCGAGTCGGCGCGCAACGAGGTGCTCGGCTGGGTGCGCTCGGGCCTCGCCGACCTCTCGATCTCGCGGTCGACGTTCGACTGGGGCGTCAAGGTGCCGTGGGACGAGACCCACGTCGTCTACGTCTGGTTCGACGCCCTGCTCAACTACATCACCGCCGTGGGCTACGGGCAGGACGATGACGAGTTCTCGCGGCGCTGGCCCGCGCAGCACATCGTCGGCAAGGACATCCTGCGCTTCCACGCCGTCATCTGGCCGGCGATGCTGATGGCCGCCGGCCTCGAGGTGCCGAAGGGCGTCTTCGGCCACGGCTGGCTGCTCGTCGGCGGCGAGAAGATGTCGAAGTCGAAGCTCACGGGCATCGCGCCCGAGCAGATCACGTCGACCTTCGGCTCCGATGCGTTCCGCTACTACTTCATGCGCGCGATCGCGTTCGGCCAGGACGGCTCGTTCTCCTGGGAGGACCTCGCCGCCCGCTACCAGGCCGAACTCGCGAACGGCTTCGGCAACCTCGCCTCGCGCGTCGTCGCGATGATCAACCGGTACTGCGACGGCGTCGTGCCTCGGCAGGGCGCGCTCGAGGCGGCCGACATCGAGATCGGTGCGGTCGAACGACGGGCGACGGATGCCTCGTGGCAGGCCATCGACCGCATCGCGATCCATGAGGCGATCGGTGCGGCGTGGGAGCTCGTCGACGCGCTCAACGGCTACCTCACGGCCGAGGAGCCCTGGGCGCTTGCGAAGGACCCCGAGCGGCGCGACCGGCTCGAGACCGTGCTCGCGACGGCATACCGCGGGCTCGGCACCCTCGCGGTGCTGCTCTCGCCGGTGCTGCCGAAGGCGACGGCGAAGCTGTGGACGGCGCTCGGCGCGCCCGGCACGGTGCAGGACGCGCGCGTCGACCTTGCGTACGAGGCGGAGCTCGGCGAACGCGTCGCCCCGCTCGAGGCGCTGTTCCCGCGGGTCGAGGTCGCGGAGTAGGTCGGTGCCGCCCTCGAAGACGTCCGGTCAGGGCTACCCGCCGCTGCCCGAGCCGCTGCCCGTCGCGGTCTATGACAACCACACGCACCTCGAACCGAGCGACGACGCACCGCCCGGGCGTCCCGAGACGCTGCTCGACGTGCATGAGCACCTCGAGCGGGCCGCAGCGGTCGGCGTCGCCGGGGCCGTGCAGGTCGGCACCGATGTGGCGACGAGCCGCTGGTCGGCCGCGGCCGCCGCGCGCGAAGCGCGGCTCCTCGCCGCGGTGGCGCTGCACCCCAACGAGGCGCCCGAGCTCGAGGCATCCGGAACGCTCGACGACGCCCTCGCCGTGATCGACGAGCTGGCGGCGGAGCCGCGAGTGCGGGCCGTCGGCGAGACGGGACTCGACTTCTTCCGCACCGGCGACGAGGGGCGGCCGGCGCAGTTCCGCTCGTTCGAGGCGCACATCGACATCGCGAAGCGGCACGGCATCGCGCTGCAGATCCACGATCGAGACGCGCATGACGAGGTCGTCGCAACGCTGCGCCGGGTCGGCGCTCCCGAGCGCACCGTCTTCCACTGCTTCTCGGGCGGCGAGGAGCTCGCCGGCCTCGCGGCCGACGAGGGCTGGTACTGCTCGTTCGCGGGCAACGTGACGTTCAAGAACGCCGAGAACCTGCGCGACGCGCTGCGTGCGGTGCCCCGCGACCGCATCCTCGTCGAGACCGACGCGCCCTACCTCACCCCGGTGCCGCTGCGCGGCCGGCCGAACGCCCCCTATCTCGTGCCGCACACGGTGCGGTTCATGGCCGAGACCCTCGGGGCCCCGCTCGACGAGTTCTGCGCGCAGCTCGCGGCGAACACGGTCGCGGTGTACGGCTCGTGGGAGGATGAGCGGCATGCACCGCCACGAGGCTGAGCCCGCCGACGGCGCCGAGGCCGCGACGCCGCGCCTGCTCGGCCCGGCCGAGATCCGCGACCTCGCCGAGCTCCTCGACGTCACGCCCACGAAGAAGCTCGGGCAGAACTTCGTCCACGACGCGAACACGGTGCGCCGCATCGTGCAGACCGCCGGCGTGCAGCGCGGCGAGACCGTGCTCGAGATCGGGCCCGGGCTCGGCTCGCTCACGCTGGGCCTCCTCGAGGCCGGCGCCGAGGTCGTCGCCGTCGAGATCGACGGGCGCCTCGCCGAGCAATTGCCGCACACCGTCGCGATCATGCAGCCGGGCACCTCGCTCACCGTCGTGCACCAAGACGCGCTCAAGGTCGTCGAACTGCCGGCCGACCCGGTGCGACTCGTCGCGAACCTGCCCTACAACGTCTCGGTGCCGGTGCTGCTGCACCTGCTCGAGCACTTCCCGTCGCTCGTGTCGGGCATCGTCATGGTGCAGGCCGAGGTCGGTCACCGGCTCGCGGCCGAGCCCGGGTCGAAGGTCTACGGCGCGCCGAGCGTCAAGGCCGCCTGGTACGGGCGCTGGCGAACGGCCGGCCAGGTGTCGCGCATGGTGTTCTGGCCCGTGCCGAACGTCGATTCGGTGCTCGTGGGCTTCGAGCGCGCCGAGCAACCGGGCACCGAGGTCGAGCGTGTCGCGACGTTCGCACTCGTCGACGCCGCCTTCCAGCAGCGGCGCAAGATGCTGCGTCAGTCGCTCTCCGGCGTGCTCGGCGGCAGCTCGTCCGCCGCGGCCGAGGTGCTGACGGCGGCCGGCGTCGACCCGCAGGCGCGCGGCGAGCAGTTGAACGTCGACGACTTCCTGCGCGTCGCGCGCACCGCGGCATCCGCCTGACGTCTCGGCGACCGCGTCGGGTCTCGACGTGGCGGCGCCGTCCGCACGCGCGGCCGCGCGCCCCGGCGGGATGTCGGAGATTCCGGGCGCAAGCGGGCGCCGAGCGGCGTATCGCACGGTTCTTCCGACACGCCTGCCGTCGGCCGGGTTGGGGTGAGCGCGACGCGGACGGGTGACGCAGACGGCCGTTATTCTCGTCGCATGGCGAAGACGACGGTGGGGGCGAACGCCGATGGCGTCGGCGACGACGCGGTGGGCGCGGCGACGGGGCGGCCGCGAGAGGAGTGGTTCGCGCTGCTCGACGAGGCGGGCGCCGAACAGTTGACGCACCAGCAGATCGCGACCCGGTTGGCCAACGTGCACGGGGTCGACGCCTGGTGGGCGCAGAACGTGACCGTGGCCTACGAGCAGGCCCGCGGCATCCGCCGTCCAGGGCAACGGCAGGACGGCACCTACGAGGCGAGCGTCACCCGCACCGTCGACCTCGAGAAGGCCGACGGTCTGCGTGCGCTCGCGACGCTCGTCGAACGCGAGCTGGGGGTGGCCCCGCTCGCGCTCAACCTCGGTGCGAAGCATCCCACCGCCCGTTTCCCGCTCGAGAGCGGCGAGTTCGTGCTCGCCTCGGCGAGCGAGCGCGCCGGCGGACGCAGCTCGTTCGGCCTCACCTGGGGTCGCATGCCCGACGACGAGCGCCTCGCGGACGTGAAGTCGCGCATGCGGGCGTGGCTCGCCGAGGTCGGCTGAGCGCGGCGCGCGCGGTCGGCGCCCGGACGCCGTCGGGTAGCGTGGGGGCATGACGATCGCCTGGGCCGACGAGGCAGTGCACGTTCGGGCGCCCGGCAAGATCAATCTGTTCATGCGCGTCGGCGCGGTGCAGTCCGACGGCTACCACGATGTCGCGACCGCGTACCAGGCCGTCTCGCTCTACGAGGACGTGCGCGCCTGGCCCGACGACGAGTTCAGCGTCGCGTTCGGCGGCTCGATCGACGTCTCCGGCCTCCCGACCGACGGCTCGAACCTCGCGATCAAGGCGGCGAAGCTGCTGGCGCGCACCGTCGGCGTGCCGGGCGGCGTGCGGCTCGAGATCGAGAAGCACGTGCCGATCGCCGGCGGCATGGGCGGCGGCAGCGCCGACGCGGCGGCGACCCTCGTCGCGTGCGACGCCCTCTGGGGCACAGGCCTCACCAAGGAGGAACTGCACGCGCTCGCGGCCAAGCTCGGCGCCGACGTGCCGTTCGCCCTCTCCGGCGGCACGGCCATCGGCACCGGCCGCGGCGACCGGCTGAGCCCGGCGCTCGCGACCGGTTCGTTCCACTGGGTCCTCGCGGTCGCCGAGTTCGGCCTCTCGACGCCGGGGGTCTACCGCGAACTCGACCGCCGGCGCGAGGCGCACCCCGAGACCGACCCGGGCGACGTGACCCCCGCCGTCGACGCGGAGGTGCTGCACGCACTGCGAGCAGGCGACGCGCGCATGCTCGCCGACGCGCTGCACAACGACCTGCAGGCGGCGGCGCTCGGGCTGGCGCCCGGGCTCGGCGGCATCCTCGAGCTCGGCGAGGCGCACGGAGCGCTGGCCGGGATCGTCTCCGGATCCGGCCCGACGGTGGCGTTCCTCGTCGAGGACGCCGATTCGGCGATCGAGCTGCAGGTCGCGCTGTCGGCCGCGCGGCTCAACGCCGTGCACGTGCACGGCGCCGTGCACGGCGCGCGCCTGGTCGCCGGGTAGGGAACCGGATCGGGACCGTGGTCCCGGTGCGCTCATCTCGAGACGGCGCCCGGGCGCCGGTTCGACCCGCCGCCCGCGTCGCCACTGCGCCGACCGCGGAGACGTCGTGCGTCGCTGCCCGAGCGACGGGCGGCTAGGCTCGTTCGGTCATGGCACACCTCCTCGGCGCCGAGCGCCTGCATCTCGAGTTCCCGACGCGTACCGTCTTCGACGAGGTGACCCTCGGCATCGACGAGGGCGACCGCATCGGCATCGTCGGCCGCAACGGCGACGGCAAGTCGACGCTCCTGAAGCTGCTCGCCGGGCGCCTCGAACCCGACGGCGGCCGCGTCACCCAGCGGCGCGGCCTGCGCATCGGCATGCTCGACCAGGCCGACATCGTCGACCCGGGCAAGACCGTGGCCGAGGCAGTCGTCGGCGGCATCGACGAGCACGTGTGGGCCGGCGACGCGAAGGTGCGCGACGTCATCTCGGGCCTGCTCGCGGATGTCCCGTGGCAGGCGCCCATCGCAAGCCTCTCGGGCGGGCAGCGGCGCAGGGTCGGGCTCGCGGCGCTCCTCGTGGGCGACTGGGACGTGCTGTTCCTCGACGAGCCGACGAACCACCTCGACGTCGAGGGCATCGCCTGGCTCGCACGCCACCTGAAGCAGCGCTGGACGGCGACCGCCGGAGCGGTCGTCGTCGTGACCCACGACCGCTGGTTCCTCGACGAGGTCTGCACCGCGACCTGGGAGGTGCACGACGGCATCGTCGAGCCCTTCGAGGGCGGGTACGCCGCGTACATCCTGCAGCGGGTCGAGCGCGACCGGATGGCCGCGGCGAGCGAGGCGAAGCGCCAGAACCTCATGCGCAAGGAGCTCGCGTGGCTGCGCCGCGGCGCTCCTGCCCGCACCTCGAAGCCGAAGTTCCGGATCGAGGCGGCGAACCAGCTCATCGAGAACGAGCCGCCCGTGCGCGACACCGTCGAGCTCAGCCGGCTCGCGGTCTCGCGGCTCGGCAAGGACGTGGTCGACCTGCTCGACGCGACGGTCGAGTACCCCGGACTCGACGGGGCGCCGCGCACGGTGCTCCGCGATGTCGAGTGGCGGATCGCGCCGGGGGAACGCACCGGCATCCTCGGCGTCAACGGCGCCGGCAAGTCGACGCTGCTCGGCCTGGTCACCGGCGCGGTGACGCCGACCTCGGGCCGCGTCAAGCGCGGCAAGACGGTCAAGATCGCGACGCTCAGCCAGGAACTCGCCGAACTCGCCGAGTGGGGCGACGAACGCGTGTCGGCGGTCGTGGCCGAGCAACGGGCGAGCTACACGATCGGACAGGGCTCGAAGGCCGTCGAGCTCACGCCCGGGCAGCTGCTCGAGCGCCTCGGGTTCTCGAGCCAGCAGCTGTCGACCCCGGTGAAGAACCTCTCGGGCGGGCAGAAGCGGCGGCTCCAGCTGTTGCTGATCCTGCTGCAGGAACCCAACGTGCTCATCCTCGACGAGCCCACCAACGACCTCGACACCGACATGCTCGCTGCCATCGAGGACCTGCTCGACTCCTGGCCGGGCACGCTGCTCGTGGTCTCCCACGACCGCTACCTCATCGAGCGCGTCACCGACCGGCAGCTCGCGGTGATCGACGGTCACCTGCGCGACCTGCCGCGCGGAGTTGAGCAGTACCTGGAGCTGCGCAAGACGGCGGATGCCTCGCGGCCGACGCCGTCCGCATCCGAGCGCCGAGGTTACGAGGCGCACGCTTCGCAACCGGCCCAGCCGGTCGCGACGGGATCCGGGAGCGCGCCCTCCCTGGCCGGCGCCGATCGCCGGGCCGCCGAGAAGGAGCTCGCCTCGATCGACCGTCGGCTCGAGAAGCTGCAGGGCGAGATCGCCCGGCATCACGAGCAACTCGCCCGTCACGACCAGTCCGACTACGTGGGGCTCGGCGCGCTCGGCGACGAGCTGCGCGAGCTCGAGGCATCCGTGGCCGATCTCGAGACGCGTTGGCTCGAAGTATCTGAGCTGCTCGAGGGGTGACGTCGCAGAAGCTGTGACGCAGTGTGACCATGTGGTCAACAGGGCGAAGATGCTTCGCCTAACGTGGAGATGCGCCCGCGTTCGCGGCATCGAAGCCCCCACCGACATCCTCCGTGGCGGAGCCATGCCGGCACCCAGCCGATCAGGCCCTCGTTCGCGTGCGCCCACCGAGAGAGGAACCCCATGTCACGCCGTACCCGCATCACCTCAGTCATCGCCGCGCTCGCCGCGGTGCCCCTCGTCGCCACGCTCGCGGCCTGCGCCTCGAACGGCGCCGCCGGTGCCGAGGCCGGCTCCGACGACGTCGTGAAGATCGGCGTGGTCGGCGCGGGCGACCCCCAGTGGGACGCGTTCGAGAAGGCCGCGGCCGACGAGGGCATCACGATCGAGATCGTGAACTTCACCGACTACGCGCAGCCGAACCCCGCGACGACCGAGGGCGAGCTCGACCTCAACCAGTTCCAGCACATCGTCTACCTCGCCGACTACAACGTGTCGGCCGGTGAGGACCTGGCACCGATCGGCGCGACGGCGATCTACCCGCTCGGCCTCTACTCGACGAAATACGAGTCGGTCGACGACATCGAGAAGGGCGAGACCGTCGCCGTGCCGAACGACGAGTCGAACCAGGCCCGCGCGCTGCTCGTGCTGCAGTCGGCCGGCCTCGTCGAGCTGAAGAGCGGCGGCACGATCTTCAGCGATCTCGCCGACATCGACGAGGCGAAGTCGAAGGTGAAGGTCACCGCGCTCGACGCGGCCCTCACCCCGACCTCGCTGCCCGACGTGGCCGCCGCCGTCATCAACAACGACTTCGTCGAGGACGCCGGGCTGAAGTTCGAGGACGCGATCGCGAAGGACGACCCGACCGACCCGAACGCGCTGCCCTACGTCAACATCTTCGCGACCCGCGCCGAGGACAAGGACAACGCGACGTACAAGAAGCTCGTCGAGATCTTCCAGACCGACCCCGACGTGCAGGCCGGCCTCATCGAGGCCTCGGGCGGCACGGGTGTGCCGGCGACCACTCCGGTCGCCGACCTCGAGGACTCGCTCGCGAAGGTCCAGGCCGACACCGAGGCGCACTCGGGCTGATCGTCTGCTCGTCTGCTCGTCTGCTCGTCTCCCGACGGGGACGACGATCGCCGCGGGCGGTGGGCGCCGAATCAGTGCCCACCGCCTGCGGCGTTCCATGCGGGCCACAAGCCCAGGAGGAGAACCACCATGGCGCTCGTCGCGCTGAAGAACGTCACCAAGGCGTATCCGCCCCAAGGTCGTGACGGGGCTGAGATCGTCGCCGTCGACGACGTCACCCTCGACATCGAGCCGGGCGACGTCTACGGCATCATCGGCTATTCGGGAGCGGGCAAGTCGACCCTGCTCCGGCTCGTGAACGCGCTCGAGCCCGCCACCGCCGGATCGATCGAGATCGACGGCCGCGAGATCGTGGGCCTTCCCGAACGCGAACTGCGCGGCATCCGCCTCGGCATCGGCATGATCTTCCAGCAGTTCAACCTGTTCGGCGCGAAGACCGTCGCCGGCAACATCGCCTACCCGCTCAAGGTGGCCGGGTGGTCGAAGGCCGAGATCGAGCCCCGGGTCGCCGAACTGCTCGAGTTCGTCGGGCTCGCCGAGAAGGCGAAGGCGTTCCCCGACCAGCTCTCGGGCGGCCAGAAGCAGCGCGTCGGCATCGCCCGGGCGCTCGCGACGTCGCCACGGCTGCTGCTCGCCGACGAGGCGACGAGCGCACTCGATCCCGACACGACGCAGGAGGTGCTCGAACTCCTCAAGCGCGTCAATCGCGAGTTCGGCGTCACGATCATCGTGATCACCCACGAGATGGACGTCATCCAGTCGATCGCGACGAAGGTCGCCGTCATGGACGGCGGCCGCGTGATCGAGAACGGCGAGGTCTTCGACGTGTTCTCGAGGCCGCGGAACGCGTCGTCGCAGCGGTTCGTTGCGACGGTCGTGAAGGGCGTGCCGTCGCCCGCCGAGCTCGCGGTGCTGCGCGAGCGCCACGAGGGCCGCATCGTCACGATCTCGTTCCGCGACAGCGACGCCTCGCAGGCACAGGTCTTCGTCGAGCTCGCGAACGCGGGGCTCGACTTCGAGCTCGTCTACGGCGGCATCAACGACATCCAGGGGCGAGCGTTCGGCCACCTGACGCTCGCGATCAGGGGGGCGGATGCCTCCATCGACAGCGTGCTCGCCTCGATCGCGTCGCGCGCGGAAGTGACGGAGGCCCGCTGATGGATCGCCTGTTCGAGCTCGGCCCCGATTTCTGGACCGCCGCCTTCGAGACGCTGTACATGGTCGCACTGACGCTGCTCATCGGCGGCGCGATCGGGCTCGTGCTCGGCATCGTGCTCTACGCGTCGCGTGCGGGCGGCCTCATGCCGAACCCGATCGTCTACAACGTGCTCAACGTCGTCATCAACTTCTTCCGCCCGATCCCGTTCATCATCTTCATCGCCGCCGTGCAGCCGCTCGCCCGCTACGTGATCGGCATCGGCATCGGCAACGACGCCATGATCTTCTCCCTCTCGATCGCGGCATCGTTCGCGATCTCGCGCATCGTCGAGCAGAACCTCGTCACCGTGTCGCCGGGCGTCATCGAGGCGGCACGGGCGATGGGCGCCGGGCCGGTCAGGATCCTGCGCACGGTCGTCATCCCCGAGGCGCTCGGACCGCTCATCCTCGGGTACACGTTCATCGTCGTCGCGATCGTCGACATGACCGCGATGGCGGGGTTCATCGGCGGCGGCGGGCTCGGCAACTTCGCGCTCGTCTACGGCTACCGCCAGTTCGAGCCGGCGATCACGTGGGCCGCGCTCCTGCTCATCGTGGTCTTCGTGCAGGCGCTGCAGTTCCTCGGCAACTGGCTCGCCCGCAAGGTGATGCGCCGGTAGCGGCTCGGACGGCGTCGAGTCGTTCGTTCGCAGCGGTCGCGGGCGGTCGTGGGCGCCGTTCGTCGGCGCTCGGCGGTGATCTGCGCTCTGCGGTCTTCACCCGGTGCGGTCTCTGGTGCGCTCTGCGGTCATCACCCGGTGTGGTCTCTGGTGCGCTCTGCGGTCTTCACCCGGTGTGGTCTCTGGTGCGCTCTGCGGTCATCACCCGGTGCGGTCTCTGGTGCGCTCTGCGGTCATCACCCGGTGTGATGATCGGCTCGTGGTGATCGGTTCAGTGTGATCTGTGGCGCGCCCTGCGGTGCTCAGCCCGGTGTGGTGATCGGCCCGGTGCAGTGATCGGCCCGGTGGCGTCGATGGGACTGGTCAGAACGGCGCGTTCGGTGGGTACTCATCGCCGTCCGGCTCGACGTTCGGCCGGCGCGATGCGTCGTCGGCAACCCGACCCGGCACGGTTGGCTCGCGGTGATCGCGGCAATCACGGTGATCGCGGTCATCGGCCGGCCGTGGTGTCGTCGGTATCGGTTCGGCCGGATGGGTCGCGTAGACCCGCCCCGAAGACGAGCGCCACTCGAGGATGCCGCCGCCACGGTGCACGACCGACCAGGCCGTCTCGTGTTTCAGGTGATGATGCCCGGCGCAGAGGTGCGCGAGGTTGTCGTGCGCGGTCGGATTGCCGTCGGCGTAGTCGCGGGTGTGATCGATCTCGCTGCGACCCGCCGGCCTGTTGCAGCCGGGGAAGCGGCAGGTGCCGTCTCGCACCCGCAGCCAGCGGCGCAGGTCGGCCGGCGGTCGGTAGCTCGCACGGTCGACATCGAGCACCGCGCCCGTCACGGGGTGCGTGAGCAACCGGGTGAACGAGGGAGCGGTCGCGGTGAGGCGTCGTGCGGTGTCGGCGTCGATCGGCCCGTAGCCGTCGAGGTGCCCCGGCGTCTCGTCGAGCCCCATGAGCGTGAAAACCGGAACGGTGACATGCACCGTCGCACGCGCCGACGCGATCGCCTCCGCTCCGCGGTCGCCAGCGGGGAGAAGGCCGAAACGGAGGAGGTCGCCGGCGAAGTCGGCGCGAAGTTGCTCGTGGTTGCGGTCTTCATCACCGCGGCCGGCGCCGCCAACCCGACCGCTCACGCCCCTGACGTCGGCGCCGGCGGCGGTGTGTGCGGCGTCGTCGAGCCGCACGAAGATGCTCAACGCATCGGCCGCCGGCAGGAGCACGTGCAGCCAGGCCATGCCGTCGGTGGCGGGCTCGAATTCGACTCGCCGGGTCTCGCGGGCGGCCCGATGCCGTTCTGACGTCGTCTCGGCGAGGAGCTCTTCACGAAGTCGGCGGGCTTTGACCCGCAGTTTCGCCGCAGTGAGGTCGGCCCCGAGCGCGGCGAGGCGCTCGTCGAGCTCGGCACGCACGCGCGGCCGGTCGGCGAGATCGCAGCCGGCGCCGACGATGACCCGAGCGTGCTGCATCGTGAGTTCGCCGCGTCGCAGCGCCGACAGGGTGGCCGGCAGCTGGTTCGACAGCACCCACGCTTCGTCGATCTCGCGCTGCATCGTGCGCTCTGGGGTTCGCAGCGCGGCCGCGAGTTCGGCCACGACGCTGCGGCGCGCCATCTCGTCGCGACGCGCGGGCGACAGCGACGCCGACACGAATGCGCCGGCATGGCGCAGTGCGAAGGCGACGGTCATCGCGATCACGTCGATGTGCATGGCGCGATGCATCGCCTCGATGCGTTGCGCTCGCACGGCGGCGTCGACGAGGACGGCGAGGCCCTCTTGCGCACGAGCGAACGGGGACATCTCGGAGGGGGGTGGGAACGCTGCGGGTGACGGCGCGACGGGCACCGCGAGTCCTCCGGGAACGGAGGTGGTGTGCTCGTCGAAGGCCATGCCCCATCGTATCAAGATTCGAACGAATGTTCTGGGTATCTGCTTAGGTGAAGTGTTGTGTTGAGGCTCGACTCCGATCCGATCCGCCAGCGACTGGTCCCAGATTTCGCGGCTACGGGAGCAGCAGAATCATCCAGTTCGCGATCGCAGCGGCAACAGTCAGAACGGCGAGAACCAACGTGCCCGTGCGCCGCGCGGTTGAGTAGCGCAGCACCATGCCGATGAACGTGATTGCTGCGAGTGTCAGGATCGCGGCCGTCGCCCAGAGTTCTGCCACGTCCCGTGGGTACGTGGGATTCTCGGTCTGCTGACCCCAGAAGGTGGAGTTCCCGAGGCCGATCCGGATGACCACCCAAATCGCCCAGAGAGTGGGTAGCACTGCACCGAAAATGAAGACGCAGCCCCGCGATCCTACGACGTGTCGGTCGCCGTAATCATCCTTGGGGGTGCTCATCATCGGGTCTGTCAGCCACCCGTCGTGGAGAATATCGCGAGCTCCGAGAGATTCGACCTGCACGCCTCCATGATCGGCAGCCGAGCCTCCTGGTAACCCGCCGTTGTCGGGTCGAATCTCGCGCCCGACGCAGTGTCCGGGTTGGCTTCGATGTACTCGACGACCGCTTCGAACTCATCGCGAAGGCCCCGCTGCGACTCGGGGAACGCGGTCAACGATCGGTAGCCCGTGTAGGCGGACTCGACGAGCGCGAGGTATTGCTCGGCGGTGATCGTGCCGAGGGAGTGGTCTTGGCGAGCGTTTTGGAGTGTGGTGTCGATCGTGCTCACGGTCGCGCACGTAGCCGCAATCGCGGAGTCCACAGGCGTGCCCTCCGCCGCAGCCGGCTTCCCATCGTCAGTCGGTGACGGCGTCGCCGGGCCAGCGGCAGCACCGGTGGAGCACCCCGCGACCACTAGACCGCAGAGGATGGCCGATGCCAGAAACACGGTTCTCCGAGCACGCGTTCCCTGATTCAAGCCACTCTCCAATCTCGTCTGCCGTTGCATGTTAGTGAAGTATGGCCTTTCGGTTCAGGGATACGAAGTCATTCGCTGGAGGGTGTGGAAAAGAATCGCCCGGTCGGACTGAGTGGTCCAGCTCGCTCGAATTCCCCTCAACCCCAGGCGTCAGTGAAGTACGGATTCGATTCGGGGTCGAGGAGGTCCCCGAGCGGGTGCGGGTCGGTGCGCACGGCCTGCTGCAGCAGTCGGTAGAACAGCAGCCCGCGGCTGGTGGCCTCGCGGCGGTTGAATCGGAACGTGAATTCGTCGAGGTAGTAGGGCAGCTGGTGCTCAGCGACGCCGTAATGCAGGGTGCCGGTCAGCCAGCGTTTCAACAGGGAGGCGGTCAGGTGCACACCGGGCAGCACTGCGGTCGGGTCGGGGGCGTTGTACCCGGTGGCGAACTCATGCGTGTAGCCCAGCTCGGCGAGCCGGCGCATCATCCGTGCATCATCGGTGTGAATGGTCGAGCCCTGCACGACGGTGTTTTGCGCGAAGGTGACAAGTCCGAGCGTGCCGGGCCGGTCCGCGAGCCCGAGTCGAATCCGGCCGAGCTTGCGGCCCGGGCCGGGCTTCTCGACCGCGACCATCACAGTCGCTTTGCCCGTGCTCGCGCCGGAGTGGCCGCCGTTGACGCCGCCGACGAAGGTCTCGTCGACCTCGACGATGCCGTGGAGCAGGTCGCGGTCGGGGCGCACCATCGCCCGGCGGAGCTTGTGCATCCACGCCCACGCGGTCTCGTAGGACTTCAGGCCCAACATCCGCTGCAGGCCCCGCGCGGACATCCCGTTCTTCTGCGACGTCACGAACCACACCGCCGCGAACCACGTCGACAGCGGCATCCGGGTCCGGTGGAAGATCGTGCCCGCGGTCACCGACGTGCGCCGCTGGCAGGCGCGGCACATCCATAGTCCCGCGCCCGTGAGCCAGAACTCCCGGCCCTGGCAGTCCGGGCATACGAACCCGTCCGGCCAGCGCAATCGCGCCAGATACGCCAGGCACGCCTCGTCATCCGGGAACCACTCGCGCAGCTCCTGGAACGTCCGCGGATAGTCGACACCGCCCACGGCATGCCCAGACTCGGCCACAAATCCAGCCTACTTCACTTAGACAGATACCCAGAACGAATGTTCGACTGTTTCGCCGAGTGAATGCGCGGCCGCGACGCGCTGCGAATGCGAACGTTCGGGCCCGGGACGCGGCCGGACGTCGGTGCGAGACGCCGGTCCGCCCAGGGCCCACCCGGCAGACGGCACCTCGAGCATGCGCCGAGGAGTCGGGCGCACGACCCATCCTCCACAGGCGCTGCTCCGCGGCATCCGTCACGAATCGGGCCGTCGCGGGCGGCACCACCCCGGCGCGCCCGCAGGATCGACGCATGACCGACCGAGACGCCGACACCGAACCGACGAGCCAGTGCAGCACCGACCCGCATCTGCCCGACGTACCCGTGATGACCGACGCTGCACTGCAGGACCGGGTCGAGGAGCTCATCCAGCGGGCGTTCCGCCGTCAATTGTGGACGCTCTTCTTCGATGACGAGGGCTACCAGTTGCTCATGATGCCGATGGCCGACTACCCCGGTGCCCCCGACGGGCCGACCCCCGAGGGCACCGCCGCGCAGCTGCTGGCGAACCGCGTGGCGTACGTCTGCGACTTCATCGGGGCGACGCGGGTCGCCTTCGCCTGGGAGCGCCGCGGTCCCGAGCGGAGCACTCCTGTCGACCGCGAATGGGCGTGCGGACTGGCAGCGGCCTGCCGGAACGAGCACGTCGAGGTGTGGTCGCAGTTCATCGTGCACGACGGCGGCGTCCGCTGGTTCGCGCGCGACGACGACGCCTGACCGGGTGCCTACGGGCGAGGGCGCCGGCGGACTGCGCTCAGCCCGCGTCGAACCCGAGGCTGAGCTTGCGCAGGAGGCCTGCGAGCCGCTTCTGCTCGGCCGCGGGCAGTCGCGCCAGCAGCTCGGCCTCGGCGTCGACGAGCCGGGTGATCGCGGCGTCGACACGGGTGAGCCCCGCGGGGCTCATCTCGACGAGGATGCCGCGGCCGTCGTTGGGGTCGGTCTGGCGGGTGACCAGCCCGCGCTCGACGAGCCGGTCGATACGGTTCGTCATCGTGCCGCTCGACACGAGCGTCTGCTGCAGCAACTGCTTGGGGGAGAGCCGGTACGGCGCCCCGGCACGGCGCAGCGCCGAGAGCACGTCGAATTCGCTGGCCTCGAGCTCGGACCGGGCGAACGCCTGGCGGCGGGCGCGATCGAGGTGCTTCGAGAGCCGCGCGACCCGGGAGAGCACCTGCAGCGGGGCGAAGTCGAGATCGGGGCGCTCCCGCTCCCAGTCGTCGACGATCCGGTCGACCTCGTCAGCATCTCTCACCTCGCCATTATCCCGCCGGTCGGGGCGTCAGCCGGTGCGGATGCCTCGGCGGGCGTTCTGACGGCCGCGGCCGGCGCCGTTCGGGCCCCGGCCGCCATGGCAGACTTGATGTCGCGCGAGCCGAGCCGCCCGCGCGTTCCGCCATGGTGTAACGGCAGCACGACAGCCTTTGGAGCTGTGAGGACCAGGTTCGAATCCTGGTGGCGGAGCCCGCCCGGCCGCGATCGGGTTACCCGTGACACCGCGGCCGACGCCGAGACATCCGCCAGCAACCGACAGGAAGCCCGAATGACCGACCAGAACCTCGCGATCATCGTCCTCGCCGCCGGCCAGGGCACCCGCATGAAGTCGTCCCTGCCGAAGATGCTGCACCCGATCGCGGGCACGCCGCTCGTCGGCCACGTGCTCGCCACGGCGAAGGCGCTCGACGCGGCGCACGTGCTCGCCGTCGTGCGGCACGAGCGCGACCGCGTCGCCGCCGCCGTCGAGGCCGAGTTCCCGGGCATCGTCATCGTCGACCAGGACGAGGTCGACGGTACCGGCCGCGCCGTGGAGCTCGCCGTCGCCGCCCTGCCCGACGACTTCGACGGCGACGTGCTCGTCCTGAACGGCGACGTGCCGCTGCTCGACGCCGACACCCTCGCCGGGTTCCTCGAGCAGCACCGCGGCACGGCCTCCGCCGCGTCCGTGCTCTCGGCCGTCTACGACGACCCCACGGGCTACGGTCGCATCGTGCGCGGCGACTCGGGTGCCTTCGACCGCATCGTGGAGCAGAAGGACGCCAGCGAGGCCGAGCGGGCGATCGCCGAGATCAACGCCGGCATCTACGCCTTCGGCGCCTCGGCGCTGCGCGACCAGCTCGCGAACCTCACGACCGACAACGCGCAGGGCGAGAAGTACCTGACCGACGTCATCGGGCTGCTCCGCGCGGCGGGCTCGGAAGTCGAGGCCGTGCCCGTGTCCGAGCCGTGGCTCGTCGCGGGCGTCAACGACCGCGCACAGCTGTCGGAGACCGCGGCACGGCTCAACGCGCTCATCGTTCGCGGCTGGCAGCTCGCCGGCGTCACGATCGACGACCCCGCGACGACGTGGATCGACCTGGCCGTGAAGATCGAACCCGACGTGACGATCCGCCCCGGCACCCAGCTCAAGGGGGCGACCCTCATCGAGACCGGCGCGATCGTGGGTCCCGACTCGACCCTCGTCGACTGCGAGGTCGGTGCCGGCGCCCACGTGAAGCGCACCGACGCCACGCTCGCCGTGATCGGCGCCGGCGCGACCGTCGGCCCGTGGTCGTACCTGCGCCCCGGCACGGTGCTCGGCGCCGACGGCAAGATCGGGGCGTTCGTCGAGTCGAAGAACACGACGATCGGCGAGGGCAGCAAGGTGCCGCACCTCTCGTACGTCGGCGACGCGACCATCGGCCGCGGCGTGAACCTCGGCGCCGGCACGATCACCGCGAACTACGACGACGTCAACAAGCACCGCACCGAGATCGCCGACGAGGTGCACACGAGTTCGCACACCGTGCTCGTCGCGCCCGTTAGGCTTGGTCCCGGAGCGAAGACCGGCGCAGGCGCGATCGTCCGCAAGGACGTTCCCGCGGGGGCACTGGCCCTCAGCGTCGCCCCTCAGCGCAACATCGAGGGGTGGGTCGAAGAACATCGGCCCGGTACGGAGGCGGCTCGTGTCGCCGCCGAGGCGCGGTCCGTCGAACGAGGCGAGTGAGCAGAAGGCGAACCATGGGGCGCAAGAAGAAGGTCGTTGACCTCGACCGAGAGAACAACATCGCACCGGGGCTGCAGGCGAAGACCAAGAAGCGTCTCGTCGTCGTGTCGGGTCGCAGCGATCCCGCGCTCGCCGCACAGGTCGCCGCGACGCTCGGCACCGAACTCGCCCCGACCGAGCACCGCACGTTCGCGAGCGGTGAGATCTACACCCGCTTCGAGGTGTCGGTCCGCGGGTGCGACGTCTTCGTGGTGCAGTCGTTCGGCCCGCCCGTCAACGAGTGGCTCATGGAGCTGCTCATCATGCTCGACGCGCTGAAGCGCGCCTCGGCGAAGCGCATCACCGTCGTCGCCCCGTACTTCCCGTACTCCCGGCAGGACAAGAAGGGTCGCGGCCGCGAGCCGATCTCGGCGCGCCTCGTCGCCGACCTGCTGAAGACGGCGGGGGCCGACCGCATCATGAGCGTCGACCTGCACGCCGCGCAGATCCAGGGCTTCTTCGACGGCCCCGTCGACCACCTCTTCGCGAAGCCGGTGCTGCTGCGCCACTTCCAAGAGAGCCTGTCGGCCGACGACCGCACCAAGCTCACGGTGGTCTCGCCCGACATGGGTCGCGTCCGCGTCGCCGACACGTGGGCCGACGAGCTCGGCGCTCCGCTCGCGATCATCCACAAGCGCCGCGACCCGAAGGTCGCCAACCAGGTCACCGTCCACGAGATCGTCGGCAACGTCGAGGGCCGCGTGTGCCTGCTCGTCGACGACATGATCGACACCGGCGGCACGATCGTGAAGGCCGCGCAGGCCCTGAAGGAGAACGGCGCCGAGAAGGTCATCGTCGCGGCGACGCACCCGATCTTCAGCGACCCCGCGACCGAGCGCCTGCAGGACCCGGCGATCGACCAGGTCGTCGTGACCGACACGATTCCGCTCCCGCCCGAGCGACGCTGGGCCGGCCTCACGATCCTGCCGATCGCACCGCTGCTCGGCCGCGCGATCCGCGAGGTGTTCGAAGACGGCTCGGTCACGAGCATGTTCAACGGCGAGGCCTGATCGTGCGCTCGGCCCTTCCCGGCCGGCCGTGGGTCGCGAGCTATGCCGACGGCGTGCCCGATGAGGTCGAGACGCCCGAGGGCTCGCTCTACGACCTGATCCGCGCGTCGGTCGAGCAGTACCCCGACCACGTCGCGCTCGAGTTCTTCGAGCGCACGATGACGTACCGCGAACTCGGCGATGAGATCGAGCGCGTCGCCGAGGGGCTCCGCCTGCTCGGCGTGCAGAAGGGCGACCCGGTCGCCATCGTGCTGCCGAACTGCCCGCAGCACATCGTCGCGTTCTACGCGGTACTGCGGCTCGGCGCGATCGTCGTCGAGCACAACCCGCTCTACACGCCGCGCGAGCTGCGCCATCAGTTCGAGGACCACGGCGCCCGCGTCGCGATCGCCTGGAGCAACGTCGTCGAGACGATCCAGGCCTTCCCCGACGACGTCGCGGTGCCGCACCTGATCTCGGTCGACGTGACCCGGGCGATGCCGTTCGCGATGCGGGCGATGCTGCGCCTGCCGATCGCGAAGGCCCGCGAGTCTCGTGCGGCGCTCACGACGAAGGTGCGCGGCGCGATCCGCTGGGAGGACCTCGCCTCCTCGGCGCCGATCGACCCGCACATCATCGCGCCGGGCGTCGACGACGTCGCCCTCATCCAGTACACGAGCGGCACGACCGGCAGCCCGAAGGGCGCGACCCTCACGCACGCCAATCTCGAGGTCAATGCGGCGCAGGCGCGCGCCTGGGTGCCCGACGTGCCGCGCGGCAGTGCGGTCGTCTACGCGGTGCTGCCGATGTTCCACGCCTACGGCCTGACGCTGTGCCTCACGTTCGCGATGAGCATGGGCGCGCGCCTCGTGCTGTTCCCCAAGTTCGACCCCGAGCTCGTGCTCAAGGTCGTCAAGAAGCGGCCCGCCACGTTCCTGCCCGCGGTGCCGCCCATCTACGACCGGCTCACCAAGGCGGCCGCGGCCGCCGGGGTGTCGCTCGACGGCATCCAGATCGCGATCTCCGGCGCCATGCCGCTCTCGGCCGAGGTCGTCGAGCCCTGGGAGGCGGCGACCGGCGGCTTCCTGGTGGAGGGCTACGGACTCTCCGAGTGCTCGCCGGTGCTCATGGCGAACCCGGTCGCGCAGAACCGCAGGGCCGGAACGGTCGGCCTGCCGCTGCCGTCGACCGAGTGCCGCGTCGTCGACCCCGACGACCCCATGACCGACGTCGCGCCCGGCGCGGAGGGCGAGCTCGTCGTGCGCGGCCCGCAGGTGTTCTCGGGCTACTGGCTGAAGCCCGACGAGACCGAGGCCGTGTTCGTCGACGACCCCGCCGGCGGTGCGCCCTGGTTCCGCACGGGCGACATCGTCGCGATCGACGACGAGGGCTTCGTGCGCATCGTCGACCGCATCAAGGAGCTGATCATCACTGGCGGCTTCAACGTGTCGCCGAGCGAGGTCGAGGAGGCCCTGCGCGCGCACGACGACGTCGAGGACGCCGCCGTCGTCGGCCTGCCCGACGAGCATTCGGGCGAGCAGGTCGTCGCGGTCGTCGTCCTGCGCGACGGCGCCGTGTTCGACGAGCGCGCGCTCCGCGACTTCGCGCGCGACGGGCTGACGCCCTACAAGGTGCCCAAGCGCATCGTGCAGGCCGACGACCTGCCGCGCTCGCTCATCGGCAAGGTGCTGCGCCGCGAGGTGCGCAACGGCCTCATCAACGGCTGAGCAGGGCGCCGTGTCGTTCCTCTCCGCCGAGACCGCGAGGGCGCTCGCCGAGCTCGCGACCCTCGATGCGCTCACCACGGGCGACGGCGACGACGAGGGGGATGCCTCGCCGCTCGAGCGGCTCCGAGGCATCCGCACGCTCGTGTCCGCCCTCGAAGCCGAGCCGGCCGTGCTGGCTGCCGTGCGTGAGGCCGTCGCCGCCGGCACGGGGTGGGAGGAGATCGCCGACGCCGCGGGGCTGAGCCCCTCGGCCGCCAAGTACCGCTGGGCCGGCGACGACGCTGCGATCGCCGAACGCCAGGAGGCGAGCCGGCGCCGTAAGCGCGAGCGACCGTCGAGCGTGCCGACCGACCTGCCGGGGCTCTCGGTCGCCGAGGCGGCGGCGAAGCTCGGGGTCACGGCGCAGGCGATCTACCAGCGGGTGAACCGCGGACAGCTCGAGGCGCGCACCGTCGAGCTGTCCGACGGCCGCAAGTACAAGCGGGTCTTCCCCGACGACCTCGCGGAGTGAGGCGGAGGGCGACGACGGCGCTCAGCCGACCGGCTCGAGGAACTCGAGTCGGTTGCCGTGGCAGTCCTCGCTGTAGAAGCGGCGCATCCCCGGGAAGTCGTCGTCGAACCGCACGGGGCAGCCGGCGCCCTGCAGTCGGACCGCCCACTCGTCGAGGCGGGTCACGAGCAGGCCCGGGTGCGCCTTGGTCGCGGGCCTGAATTCGGGTTCGACGCCGAGGTGCAGCTCGATGCCGTGCCCTCGGAACCAGCACCCGCCGCGCGCGGCGAGGGCGGCCGGTTTCTCGAGCTCGGCGAAGCCGAGCACGCCGGTGTAGAAGTCGCGGAGCGCCCTCTCGCTGTCGGGCGGACAGGCGAGTTGGACGTGATGCAGCATGCCGACCTCCGAAGTATCTTGATATCAAGATACTTCGACGACGCTCCGCACGCCAGCCCGTTTCGCGACGCTCGATCGGGGCTCTCGGGCACGTGTTCGCGGGGGTGCTAGGTTGCGGCTGAGGCCCACGGCGGGCCGCCGCGAACGACCGGGACGGATCGCTCGATCGAGCTCCCGGGCGCGGAGGTGAGGGAGTGCGATGTCCACGTCGATCACCAGGTTGCTGCGCCACCCGGCCGCGAACACCCAGTCGCTCGAATCCGTGGCACTCCTGATCGCCGGCGCGGTGTTCGTCGTCGTCGCACCCGTCTCGTGGCTGCTCTACCGCGACAGTGAGCTGCCGATCTCCGGGCCGGGGTCGCTCGGTCAGGCGATCGCGATCACCGCGGCCGTCGTGGCGGCGGCCGTCTTCGTCTTCGGGCGAGCCGTCGTCGCGACCCGCGCCTCCCGCTCGACGGGCTCCGCGACGAGCGGCGACGACCCGACCGAGCTGCGCGGGCGCCTGCGCTGGTTCGACGTCGCGGCCCTGGCCATCGCGCACGCCGTCGTCGTGCTGCTCGGCTGGACCGGCCTGGCCTCCGTGCTCAGCCTGAGCTTCGTCGACGCCGTCGTGTTCGCAGTGCCGGCTGCGGCGCTCACTGGCGTCGCCGTCGCGCTCACCGCCTATGCGGTGTTCCTCTCGTCGGTGCACATGAACCCGTTGCTGCTGTCGCTCGTGCTCGCCGTCTTCCTCGTGCTCGGGGCGCTCGCGAGCATGCTGAGCGCCTCAGACCCGTACTGGTGGAAGATGAACCTGAGCTCGCTCGGCATGACTGACGACATCTCGGCGCTCGCGTTCAACCTGACGCTCATCATCGCGGGCGTGCTCGTCACCACGATCGCGCACTACGCCGTCGCGTCGATCACGGCCGTGACGCCGAAGGAGGTGAAGGGGCGTCGCAAGGTCACCGCACTGCTCGCCCTGCTCGGCATCCTGCTCGCGTGCGTCGGCATCTTCCCGGTCGACGAGTACCTCCAGGCGCACAATCTCGCCGCGACCGGCATGGCGATCGTGTTCACCGTGCTCGTGCTCGCGCTGCATCGGTGGCTGCCGTCGGCGCCTCGCCCGTTCGTGATCCTCGGCTACGTGGACGTCGCCGTGATCGTGGTCATGGCGGTGTTCTTCATCAACGGCTACTACAACCTCACCGCCGTCGAGCTCGTGGTCGCGGTGCTCGTGTTCAGCTGGGTGATCGTGTTCCTCCGCAACCCGGGCGATCCCTCGCCGGATCCCGATCCCGCGACGAACGCGCTCTGACGACCGGGGCGCCCGATCACGTCCCGCGCTCGTCGGGCTGCACCGGCGTCGGTGCCGACGGCAGCAGCCCGAGATTCGCGAGCGGCGTCGCGACGCCGCCGGGCGCGATGGCGGAGCACTGCCAACCGGGCCCGCCCGCGCCGAACAGCTCGAACGACACCTGCGAGCCCTCGGCCTCGATGTCGAACCGCTCGACGTAGACGGCGCAGGCGCGGGCCGCGGCCGACTGCGCCTGGCCGACGAGCGAGAGCACGAGGGGCAGCACGAGGGCGCCGAGCGCGATGAGCACGGTGATGCGCAGCGCCCGGCGCCGGCGCCCGCCGTAGACCGGCCCGTCGTCGTGCGGCCGGTCGTCGAGCTCGGGGTGGTCGTCGGTCATGGCAGGCTCCTGCCGAGGATCGAACCGATGCCGGCGGCTGCGGCCACGACCGTCACGGCCGCGATCGCGACGATGAGCGACGCGGGCGGCGCGAACCGCCCGGCATCGAGCTGCCGCCGCCGGACCGTGCCGACCGCGGCGACGGCGGCCGCTGCGCCGACGAGCACGACACCCGCGACCACGAGCCAGTCCTCGCCTTCGACGAAGCCGGTTCGGAGGGCGAGCAGGGCGTTCACGGCGACGATGAGCGCCGTGCGGCTCCACGACAGCGAGGTCCGCTCCGGTTGCAGCCCGGGATCGCGGGCGGCCTGGTCGCTCATGGCAGGGCCAGGAAGACGGTGAGGACGACCGCCGCGATGAGGCAGACGCCCGCGAGCACGGGAAGCGCCCAGCTGTAGCCGAGGCGGCCGCCGTGGCGCATCGCGATCTCGTTGCTGCGCCACCGGAAGTACGAGAGCAGTGCGAGGGCCGCCGCCGCGAGGCCGAGCAGGACGGCGAGCAGCGTGATGACGGGGCCGGGGCCGACGTTCGCCGCGAACTCGTGCAGCAGCACGCCGCCGGCGATGAGGGCGAGCGCGGTGCGGATCCAGGCGAGGAACGTGCGCTCGTTCGCGAGCGTGAAGCGGTAGTCGGGGTCGTGGCCCTCGCTGCGCCACTTCGGTTCGGCCATGCGTCGAGCCTAACCGCGACTGCGCCGGGCCGAGGAGCGGCGGACGCATGAGACGCGAGATGCCCGCTTCCGTGCGGGAGCGGGCATCTCGGGTCCGAGGCATCCGTGGATGCCTCGTGTCGTCAGTGCGACGAGGGCGTGGTCTCGATCTCGGTGCGGTCGCCCGACCACAGCGTGTGGAAGACGCCGGGCTTGTCGACGCGCTGGTAGGTGTGCGCGCCGAAGAAGTCGCGCTGGCCCTGCACGAGCGCGGCGGGCAAGCGCTCGGCGCGCAGGCCGTCGTAGTACGCGAGCGACGAGCTGAACGCGGGCGCCGGGATGCCCGTCTGCGCGGCCGCGACGACGACGCGCCGCCAGGCCTCCTGCGCGCCCGTGACGGCGTCGCGGAAGTACGGGGCGACGACGAGCGCGACGAGCTCGGGGTTCTCGGCGTAGGCGTCGGCGATGCGGTTGAGGAAGCGGGCGCGGATGATGCAGCCGGCGCGCCAGATGCGGGCGATGTCGCCCTTCTTGACGTCCCAGCCGAACTGCGCGGCACCGGCGATGATCTCGTCGAAGCCCTGCGAGTAGGCGATGATCTTCGAGGCGTAGAGCGCCTGGCGCACGTCCTCGATGAACGCGTCGGGGTCGGCGACCGTGAACGCGCCCGACGGGCCGGGCAGGTCGGTCGCCGCCGCGCGCTGGCCGCGCTGCGACGAGAGACTGCGCGCGAACACGGCTTCGGCGATGCCGGAGACGGGCACGCCGAGGTCGAGCGCGTTCTGCACCGTCCATGCGCCGGTGCCCTTCGCGCCGGCCGAGTCGAGGATGACGTCGACGAGCGGCTCGCCCGTCTCGGCGTCGACCTGACGCAGCACCTCGGCCGTGATCTCGATGAGGTAGCTCTCGAGCTCGCCGGTGTTCCACTCGGCGAAGATGTCGGCGATCTCCGCGGGCGTCTTGCCGGTGGCCTGGCGGATGAGATCGTAGGCCTCGGCGATGAGCTGCATGTCGGCGTACTCGATGCCGTTGTGCACCATCTTCACGAAGTGGCCGGCCCCGTCGGTGCCGACGTGCGTGACGCAGGGTGCGCCGTCTTCAGGGGCGCGGGCGGCGATCGACGCGAGGATCGGTCCGAGCGTCTCGTACGACTGGGCCGTGCCGCCGGGCATGATCGAGGGTCCGTTGAGCGCGCCCTCCTCGCCGCCCGAGATGCCGGTGCCGACGAAGTGGATGCCGGTGGGGGAGATCTCCGCCTCGCGGCGGATCGTGTCGTGGAAGTTCGCGTTGCCGCCGTCGACGATGATGTCGCCCGGCTCGAAGCGCGCGGCCAGCTCGGAGATGACCGCGTCGGTGCCCTTGCCCGCCTGGACCATGATGATCGCGGTGCGCGGCTTGACGAGCGACGCGACGAAGTCGTCGTACGACTCGCTCGCGACGAACTCGGCCTCGGGGTGCTCGGCGACGAGCGTGCGGGTGCGCTCGGGCGAGCGGTTGAACACGGCGACCGTGTTGCCCTCGCGGCTCGCGAGGTTGCGGGCGAGGTTCGACCCCATGACCGCGAGTCCGACGACGCCGATGTTTGCTGAAGGGGTGACAGGCACGGAGTTTCTCCTCGAGAAGGTGTGGGGTCGGCTTCCAGCGTACTGTGAGCCGGCCTCACGGTTGCACGGTGTTGCGGTGAGGTGGATGCCTCGTGGCCGTCGTCCGGGCTGGTAGACTTGCCGATTGGACTTCGGCGAGGGACGCCGCGTCGCCGTGCGAACGGCGGGCGAGGCATCCGTGATCGACGCGGTAGGGGCAGGCTCCACGGCTTTTCCTCACGCTCTGCGCAGCACGCTGCGCGCGTTCGAGTCGAAAACAACAGACACACGATCTGGGCCGTCAGGGCGAAGCGCCCGGCCCCGCAAGGAGAACATCATGGACGACGACAACAAGGTCATCGCCGAGGCTCGCGAGAGCTTCGGCAAGGGTGCGGCCCGCAAGATCCGTGCCGCCGGCAAGATCCCCGCGGTCATCTACGGCCACGGCACCGACCCGCAGCACGTCACCGTGCCCGCGCACCAGGTGGGCCTGCTCATCCGCAAGGCGAACGCCGTGCTCGACCTGCAGGTCGGCGGCAAGAGCCAGCTCGTGCTCGTCAAGGACGTGCAGAAGGACCCGGTGCACCAGATCATCGAGCACCTCGACCTCATCGTCGTGAAGAAGGGCGAGAAGGTCCAGGTCGAGGTGCCCGTGCACCTCGAGGGCGAGTCGGCCGCGGGCACCGTCGCGGACCTCGACCACCACACCCTCTCGCTCGAGGTCGAGGCGACCCACATCCCCGAGAACGTCGTCGTCTCGGTCGAGGGCCTCGAGGAGGGCACGCAGATCCACGCGAAGGACGTCGAGCTGCCCAAGGGCGCGACGCTCCTGACCGACGCCGAGGCGCTCGTCGTCAACGTGCACACGCCGCAGAAGGTCGACCTCGGTGAAGAGGCCGCTCCCGCCGCCGAGGCGGAGGCCGAGGCCGAGGCGCCCGCCGAAGAGGCTGCCGCCGAGTAATCGCGCCGCGCGTACGCCGCGCTCACGAGGGCCCGCCCGCGACCGGAAGGTCGCCGGCGGGCCTTCGTCGTCCCGGCGCCCTCCGCCTCCGGGAAGACGAGAACGGCGGGTGGTGCGCGGTCAGGCTTCGAACAGCACGCGCGACGCCTCGGGCGCGATCTCCGAGGCGATGCCGCGCAGCGCGTGCTCGAGCAGCTCGACGATCTCGTCGTCGCCGAGCTCGTCGGCGAGCGCCGCGTCGACGAGCGCCTGTTCGGTGAACGCGAGCCAGCCGCGCAGTCCGATGCGGAGCTTCGACGACGGCTCGACGCCGAGCTCGCGGAAGAGCACGACGACGCGCTCGGTCTGCAGCACGCGCGCCTGCTCGACGACCTCGCGGATCTGCGGGTCGCCGCTCGCGGGGCCGCGCACGAGCGAGAAGAACGTGCCGCCGTGCGCGCGCACGAACCCGACGGTGCGGCGCAGGGTGTCGGTGAGCCGGGGGAGGGGGGCGAGCGACTGGTCGGGTTCGGTGGCGAGCAGCATGCTGTCGCGCGCCGTCTTCACGAGCTCGCGCTGGAAGCCGTGGCGGGAGCCGAAGTAGTGGAACAGGAGCGCCCGCGAGACGCCCGCATCGGCGGCGAGGCGCTCGATGTTGAGCTCGCCGAGCGGGTGCTCGGCGAGGGCGGCGACGCCGAGTGCGATGAGTTGGGCGCGACGTTCGTCGGGCGAGAGCCGTGCCCGCCGCGATGCGGGGATCTCGTCGACTCGGGCGGCCATGCTCCGAGCCTAACGGCGCCGGTGCGCACCGGGCGGGACCTCGGTGACCCGATCGTTATTGACTTCGAGTGAACAACTGTTGACGACAAGTCAATAGCCTCCGTACAGTCGGCGTGGCGGCGAAACCGCCGCCCGCTTCAGTGCATCAAGGAGGATCCATGAAGTTCCGCTCACTCACTGGCTCGCGCCTCGGCCGGGTCGCGATCGCCGCGGTGCCGGTCGGCGTCGCAGCCAGTCTCGTCATGGCCGGTGTCGCGAACGGCGCCGTGCCGGTCTCGTTCGCCGTCTCGGGCAGCCAGTTCAAGATCGCGGCGTCCTCGCTCGACGGCAGCGCGTTCTCGCAGTACGCCGGTGTGGCCGCCGAGAAGAACGGCACGCCGCACCCCGTCGCGATCTCGAACATCGGCGAAGCCTCGCTCTCCGACCTCTGCCAGTCGGTCGTCACCGACACGCCGCTCGGCAAGCTCGGCATGCTGATCTCGGCGGGCGGCGGCGGCAAGCCCGCCACCGCGAGCGACCTGCAGATCGGGCTCACCGACCTGCAGGGAGACGCCACGTTCGGCAACATCCGCATCGGCGTGGATGCCTCGACGGTCAAGACCCCGGCGAAGGGCGAGGCCGGCGGCTTCGCCCAGGACGCCGACACGATCAAGATCGCCGGGCTCAAGCAGACCGCCTGGAGCACGCAGGCGGGGGTGTTCACGCTCAACGGGCTGCACCTGCAGCTGACCAACGGCAAGGAATGCTTCTGAGCCGCGCCGGCCGCGACGCCGGATGACCCGCGGGGCGGGTGCGACCCGACGACACCCGCCCCGCGACCCTCACAGCCAGCACCACGACGCGCCAGCACACGACGAAGGAGTCACCGATGCCCGCGACCCACGACCAGCAGACCGACCTCGAGGAGACCGCCGGCACCGACGTGCTCGCCGCCCTCGGAGCGACGACGCGCGACGACGACGACCGATCGGATCGCGACGATGCAGCCCGCCCGGGCGGATTCGGCGCGTGGTACCGATCCCGCCCGCTCATCGGCGGCATCATCACGGTGCTCGCGGGAGCCGCGCTGTTCCTGTCGAGCCAGCTCGACCTCGGCAACCTCACGATCCACGTCGGCATCGAGGGCATGCAGGCGACGATCCTGCCGATCGTCGTCGCCCTCGCAGGCGTGCTCGCCGTCGCGATGCCCGCCCACCGCATCTTCTACGGCGTGATCGTGCTCGCCGCCTCGGTGTACTCGCTCGTCGCGGTGAACCTCGGCGGCTTCTTCGTGGGGTTCCTCCTCGGCTGCGTCGGCGGCATCATGGTCGTCTCATGGGCTCCGCGGCGTGAACGCGTCGACGGCGTGGACGACCCGGCCGCGACGGACGCGGCCCCCGACGCGGACGCCGGCGGCTCCGCCGATTCGCCCGCCGACGCCTCGGAGGACGCCGAATGAGCCGCGCGCGCCGCCTGCGCGCGGGCGCGATCGCCGCGCTCGCGCTGCTGCTCGTCACGGGTACCGCGCAGGGCGCCTCGGCGACGCCCGGCCTGCGCGCCTCGGCGACCGACGGCTGCCCGGAGCCGACGCCGCTCGAGCAGTTCTTCGGACTCGGCGAGTGCGACGACCCGACGCCCGAGCCGACGCCCACGCCCGAGCCGACGCCCACCCCCGAGCCGACCCCGGCTCCCGAACCGACGCCCACGCCCGTGCCCACCGATCCGCCGGCAACGCCCGGCCCGGTCGTGCCCGGCGGCGAGCCCGGGGCATCCCCGACTCCGAAGACCCCGGTGCTCGCACCCCTCGACGAGGATGCGCCCGTGTTCACCGGCGACCCGGCGACCCTCTCGGCCGACGGCCTCGCGATCGAGGGGCTCTCGGGGCTCGCGATCGTCTCGGTGAAGCTCGCCGACGGGTCGACCGAGCGGGCGATCCGGATCAGCGCCGACCGCATCGTGATCGACGGGTTCCAGCTCGACGTGCCGGCCGGCGACGGCGGCCTCCGCAACACCGCGACGACCCTCACGATCGAGGGGAACGTCGTCGTCTACACCCCGTCGATCCGCGGCATCCTCGCCGACGGAACCGAGCGGCTCATCGACACGCTCACCGCGCCGACGCCCGAGCAACTCGCCGGCCTCACCCGCCTGACGCTGCCGCTGCGCGGCATGCTCGCCGACCGCATCACGTACGACGACTCGCATCAGGCGACGTTCTGAGCGGGTACGCTCGTTGCGGGCCGGAGCGGCCCTGATTCGACCCGGGCGGAGCACGGATGGCGTGGTTCAGGCGGGCGCGCGCACGAGAGGACGACGGCATGGCCGAGAACACCTGGCTCGTCGTCGGACTCGGCAACCCCGGCGCGCAGTACGCCGGCAACCGCCACAACGTCGGCCAGATGGTCGCCGACGAGCTCGCGACGCGCCTCGGCGCGGCGTTCAAGAGCCACAAGACCCCCTCACGCGTCGCCGAGGGATTCGTGCGCCCCGGAGGCCCGAAGCTCGTCGTGGCCAAGCCCAACTCGTACATGAACACCTCTGGCGGGCCGGTGTCGGCGCTCGTGAAGTTCTACGGGGTGCCGCCCGAGCGCATCATCGTCGTGCACGACGAGCTCGACCTGCCGTTCGACACGGTGAAGCTCAAGCAGGGCGGCGGGCACGGCGGCCACAACGGACTGCGCGACATCGCGAAGTCGCAGGGGCCCGAGTTCGTCAGGGTGCGGGTCGGGATCGGCCGCCCGCCCGGCCGGCAGGACCCGGCGGACTTCGTGCTCAAGGACTTCTCCGGCACCGAGCGGCAGGCGTTGCCGAACCTGATCTCGGACGCCGCGGACGCCGTCGAGGCGGTCGCGAGCGACGGGCTGCTCGCCGCGCAGCAGCGGTTCCACTCGCCGAGCTGACGGCGACGGGCGCGGGCGCCGGTTCGCTCAGATCAGCCCGCGGAGGAACTCCTCGGGGCTCGTGCCCGCGGCTCGGGCGCGCTCGACGAGTCGCGAGTGCTCGTCGACCGTGAGGTCGAGCGTCATCGTGAGCCAGTCGGCGGTCGGGTCGTCGAAGTCGAAGAGCGTCGCGTCGGCCGGCGACCGGTCGTCGTGCGGCGCGGTCTCGACGGCGGCGGACGCATCGGCCCGGGCCGGAACCACCGATCCGTCGTCGACCCCGGCCGTCGGCAGCCCCTCGACCACGGCGGTCGCGACCGCGGCATCGCTCTCGCACGCGCCCGACCAACCGGGTCCTGCGGGCACCGGGAGGCCGCTGCGGAAGGCCTCGGCGGCGGCGCGGGCCCGCTCGTCGGCGGCCTCGTTCATCGGATGGCCGACATGGCCCTTCACCCACTCGAAGCGATAGCGGCGCCCGGCGATGGCGGCGTCGATCTCCTTCAGGATCTCGACGTTCATGACCGGCTTGCCGTCGGCCTTGCGCCAGCCCTTGCGCTTCCACCCCGGCATCCACTTCGTCACCGAGTTGATGACGTACTGGCTGTCGCACTGCACGAGCAGCTCGTCGTCGAGGTGGGCGGTCGCGCGGAAGAGCTCGAGCACCGCGGTGAGCTCGCCGACGTTGTTCGTGCTGTGCTTCCACCCGCCGGCCGCCCAGCAGTCGTCGGCGACGTACCAGGCCCACCCGGCGGGGCCGGGATTGCCGAGGGCCGATCCGTCTGCGGCGGCGATGATCATGCGGTGGGTCCTTCCATCGGGGCGGGGCAATCGTATCGGCCCGGGCCGAGGTGTCGGGGGCGCGGCATAGACTTCTCCGGTGAGCCTCAAGGGTCTGAACACGGTGCTTTCGCGCGCCTCCACGATCGATCGCGCGCTGGCCGAGGCTCAGCGCAACGCCGACTTCTCGGCGCCGTCGGGCCTCGATGCGCCGATGCTCGCCGCGCTCCTCGAGCGCCGCGCCGCCGCCGGGCTCGCCCCGGCGATGCTCGTCGTCACGGCCACGAGCCGCGAGGGCGAGGCCCTGCGGGCGTCGCTCGAGCCGTACCTTCCCGACGCCGAGCTCCTCGAGTTCCCCGCGTGGGAGACCCTTCCGCACGAGCGCCTGTCGCCGAGCGCCGAGACGGTCGGCCGGCGCCTGCACGCCCTCCGCCGCATGCACGAGTGGGCCGGCGAGGCCGGCCCGAGGCATCCGCTCGTGGTCGTCGCATCGGTGCGCGCGGCGCTGCAGCCGCTCGCCGACAACCTCGCGGCGATCGAGCCGATCGAGCTCACCCGGGGCGGCCGCGGCCACGACCTGTCCCAGATCGCGCTGCGGCTCGTCGACCTCGCGTACGCCCGTGTCGACATGGTGTCGCGGCGCGGCGAGTTCGCGGTGCGCGGCGGCATCCTCGACGTCTTCCCGCCCACGGCCGACCACCCCGTGCGCGTCGAGTTCTTCGGCGACGAGGTCGAAGAGCTCCGGGCGTTCTCGGTCGCCGACCAGCGATCGCTGCCCGACCCGGTCGAACGCGTGAGCCTCTCGCCGAGCCGCGAGCTGCTGCTCACGCCTGCGGTTCGGCAGCGGGCCCGCGAGATGGTGCACGAGTTCCCGAGCCTCTCGGCCATGCTCGAGAAGATCGCCGAGGGCATCCCGGTCGAGGGCATGGAATCGCTGGCGCCCGCCCTGACCGAGCGGCTCGTGCCGCTCGTCGACTACCTGCCCCGTGAGGCGGCGGTCGCGGTGATCGCGCCCGAGCGCGTCACCGGTCGCGCCACGAGCCTCGCAGAGACCAACCGCGAGTTCCTCGCCGCAGCATGGAACGCCGCGACCATCGGCGCGGGTGCGCCGATCGACCTCGACGCCGGCGACTTCCTGACGGTCGCGCGACTGCGCGAGGCGACGCTGTTCAGCGCCCCGGGCGAGGCCGACCCGGGCCGGGTCTGGTGGACCCTCTCGGCGTTCGACGCGGGCGAGGCATCCGAAGACCTCGAGCTGGATGCCTCGTACGTGCGCATCGCGGCGAACGCGATGCCGAGCTTCCAGGGCAACGTCTCGGGCGCCGTCGACCACGTCGCCGAACGCCTGCGCGACGGCTGGTCGCTCGTCGTCGCCGCGGCCGGTCATGGCCTCGTCGAGCGAGCCCGCGACGTGCTCGCCGACGCCGGGCTCGCGGGCCGCATCGTCGAGTCGGTGCCTGAGCAGCTCGAACCCGGCGTCGCGTACCTCGTCCAGGCCGAGGCGTCGCGCGGATTCGAGGTGCCCGAGGCGAAGCTCGGCGTCATCGCCGAGGCCGAGTTCTACGGTCGCTCCGCCGGGTACGACGCCCGCGCGGGCAAGAAGCTCGCGACGAGGCGCCGCAACGTCGTCGACCCGTTGCAGCTGAAGCCGGGCGACTACGTCGTGCACTCGACGCACGGCATCGGCAGGTTCGTCGAGCTCGTGCAGCGCGAGGTCGCGACCGGCACGAGGCCGAAGGGCCCGAGCCGCACCGCGGGCATCGCCGGGCAGCCGACGACCGTGCGCGAGTACCTCGTGCTCGAGTACGCGTCGTCGAAGCGCGGGCAGCCGGGCGACCGGCTGTTCGTGCCGATGGACCAGCTCGACCTGCTGTCGCGCTACGTCGGCGGCGAGGCGCCGTCGCTCTCGAAGATGGGCGGCAGCGACTGGTCGCAGGCGAAGAGCCGCGCCCGCAAGGCGGTGCGCGACATCGCGGTCGAGCTGGTGAAGCTGTACTCGGCGCGCATGGCCGCGAAGGGGCACGCGTTCGGGCCCGACACCCCGTGGCAGCACGAGCTCGAAGAGGCGTTCCCGTACGCCGAGACGCACGACCAGCTGCAGACGATCGACGAGGTGAAGGCCGACATGGAGCGGCCGATCCCGATGGACCGGCTGCTGGCCGGCGACGTCGGCTTCGGCAAGACCGAGGTCGCCGTGCGCGCGGCGTTCAAGGCCATCCAAGACGGCAAGCAGGTCGCGATGCTCGTGCCGACGACGCTGCTCGTGAAGCAGCACCTCGAGACGTTCAACGAACGCTACGCGGGCTTCCCAGTGCACGTGCGCGCGCTCAGCCGGTTCCAGACCGACAAGGAGGCGCGCGAGACGGTCGCCGGGCTCGCCGACGGCACCGTCGACCTGGTGATCGGCACGCACCGCATCCTCACCGAGAAGGTGTCCTTCAAAGACCTCGGCCTCCTGATCATCGACGAGGAGCAGCGGTTCGGCGTCGAGCACAAGGACACGCTGAAGAAGCTCAAGACGAACGTCGACATCCTCGCGATGAGCGCGACCCCGATCCCGCGCTCGCTCGAGATGGCGGTCACCGGCATCCGCGAGATGTCCACCCTCGCGACCCCGCCCGAAGACCGCCACCCGATCCTCACGTTCGTCGGGCCGTACTCCGAGCAGCAGGTCGCCGCCGCCATCCGCCGCGAGATGCTGCGCGAGGGCCAGGTGTTCTTCGTGCACAACCGGGTCTCGTCGATCAACCGGGTCGCGGCGCAGCTCGCCGAGCTCGTGCCCGAGGCGCGCATCGCGGTCGCGCACGGACAGCTCAACGAGCACTCGCTCGACCAGATCGTGAGCGACTTCTGGGAGCGCAAGTTCGACGTGCTCGTCTCGACGACGATCATCGAGACCGGCCTCGACATCGCGAACGCGAACACGATCATCATCGACCGGGCCGACAAGTACGGCCTCTCGCAGCTGCACCAGTTGCGCGGTCGCGTCGGCCGCGGCCGCGAGCGGGCGTACGCGTACTTCCTCTACGACCCGGCCAAGCCCCTCTCCGAGACCGCGCACGACCGGCTCTCGACGATCGCGGCGAACAACGAGCTCGGCAGCGGCATGCAGGTCGCCCTGAAAGACCTCGAGATCCGCGGTGCGGGCAACCTGCTCGGCGCCGAGCAGGCCGGGCACATCGCGGGTGTCGGCTTCGACCTCTACCTGCGCATGATCGGCGAAGCGGTCTCGGCCTTCCGGGGCGACGTGGCCGAGGGCCAGACCGAGCTCCGGCTCGAGCTGCCGGTCGACGCGCACATCCCCGACGAGTACGTCGACAGCGAGCGGCTGCGCCTCGAGGCGTACCAGAAGCTGTCGGCGGCGAGCGGCCCGGCCTCGAAGGACGGGCAGATCGACCAGGTGGTCGAAGAGCTCGTCGACCGCTACGGCACGCCGCCCGAGTCGGTCGAGCATCTCGTCGCCGTCTCGCGGCTGCGGCGCCAGGCGCAGCTCGCGGGGCTCGGCGAGGTCATCGCGACGGGCTCGAAGCTGCGCATCGGGCCGGCGCAGATCCCCGACTCGCGTCGGGTGCGGCTCGAGCGCATGTACCCGGGGGCGAAGCACTTCGCGCAGAACGACGTGATCCTCGTGCCGTGGCCGACCCCCGGCGGCGAACCGCCGGGCGACGCCGACCTCATCGAGTGGGTGTCGCGGCTCATCGCGAACATCTTCGAGCCGGCGCCCGTCGCGGCCTGAGCGCTGCGCGCAGCACGGCGGCCGGCCCGGTCAGTGCGCGAACGCCCCTCCGACTCCCGACTTCGCGCCGTGACGCCGATACCAGGCCGACCGCAGCGAGACGGCGATCGCCGAGCCGACGATCGCGACGCCCGAACCGAGCAGCACGGCGAGGGTGCCCTCGTCGGCGACCGCGGGCATGCCGGCGAACGCGAGTTCGTTCATGAGCAGCGACACGGTGAAGCCCACGCCGCCCAGGGCGCCGACGACGAGCAGGTCGACGACGGTCAGCGGCGTCGCGCCGGGCCGGCGTCGCGCGACGAGTCCGCCGAGTCCGCCGATCAGCGTGATGCCGATGACCTTGCCGACGGGCAGTGCCACGAGGATGCCCCAGAACGCGGGATCCAGCTCGCTCGGCCGCACCTGCGGGATCGCCACCATCGCCGCGGACAGGGCGAACAGCGGCAGGATCACGCCGTTGGACCACGGCTCGAGCGCGTGCGCGGCGCGACCGCCGGGGCGACGGCTCATCACGAGGCCGAGCGCGACGCCCGCGATCGTCGCGTGCACGCCCGACTGGTAGACGAAGTACCAGGCGACGACGCCGAGCACGATGAGCAGCAGCACGATCGGCCACTGCGGGCGGCGGGCGAGGATGTACGACGAGCGCGGCTTCATGAGCCGGCTCACGGCGCCGAACAGCGCGATCGCGATGCCCGCGAAGCCGAGCGCCGCGAGGTCGGCGTCGCTCGTGAAGAAGAACGCGATGATGAGGATCGCGATGAGGTCGTCGAGCACCGCGAGGGCGAGCAGGAACACGCGCACGCGCGTCGGGATCCACGTGCCGAACACCGCGAGCACGCCGAGCGCGAAGGCGATGTCGGTCGCCGTCGGGATCGGCCAGCCGTCGACCGTGTCGGTGCCGGCCGTGAACCCGACGTAGATGAGCGCCGGAACGATCACGCCGCCGACCGCCGCGATCGCCGGCAGCAGCGCCTTCGACAGCGAGTTCAGCTCGCCGATCACGAGCTCGCGCTTGAGCTCGACGGCGACGATGAAGAAGAAGATCGCGAGCAGCCCGTCGCTGATCCAATGCCCGAGCGACAGGTCGAGCCCGAGCCACGGCAGATCGAGGTGCTCGGTCTTGAGCTCGATCAGCGAGGGGCCGACGGGCGTGTTGGCGATGATGAGGCCGAGTGCGGCGGCGATGAGCAGCAGGGCGGCGGCCCAGCGTTCGGAGCGGAGGACGTTCATGCGGATCCTTCGGGGTACGACGTACGTGTGCTGCCGACCAGACTTCCCGGCTCTCCGCGTCGATCCTATCGGCGGGCCGCCCGCGACCGCGGCGCCGCACCGCGGTCGCCCGGCGGCGACGAGGGCGCGGCGGCCGCCGCCTAGGCTGACGGGATGCCCTTCTCGCTCTGGATCACGCTGCTCATCGCGTGCCTCGTGATCAGCTTCACCCCCGGCGCGGGCGCCATCAACACGATGGGCAACTCGCTCAACCACGGCTTCCGCCGGTCGATCTGGGGCATCCTCGGCCAGCAGGCGGCCCTCGTCATCCACATCGCGATCGTGGCGCTCGGCGTCGGCGTGCTCGTCGCCTCGTCGGAGTTCGCGTTCAACGTGATCCGGTACGCCGGCGCCGCGTACCTCGTCTACCTCGGCATCCGGCAGATGCTCGCGAAGCCGACGCTCCCGGCCGATGACGACGACGAGACGGATGCCTCGGGCCGCGCGCTCGCCGCGACATCCGAGAGCCGCTGGTCGATGTTCCGCCGAGGGCTCTGGGTGAACCTCCTGAACCCGAAGGCCATCGTGTTCTTCCTGGCGTTCCTGCCGCAGTTCATCCGCCCGGGGGAGCCGCTCTGGGTGCAGTACCTCATCGTGACCGTGACGGTGATCACCGTCGACATCGCCGTCATGTGGGGGTTCTTCGCCGCCGCCGCGCACGGGTTCCGCCGGTTCACCCGCACCGCGCGCGGCCAGCGCACGCTCAACCTCGTGTTCGGCGGCCTCTTCATCGCGGTCGCGCTGCTGCTCGCGTTCGTGCACTGACCCGGGCGGGCGGGCACGGGCGGGCGGGGCACGCCCGCGAACGGGGCCGACCGGGCCCGCCCGGCATAGGCTGCCGGTATGAGCCAAGCCCACGCCGGTCTCGACGAACTCATCGCCACAGTCGCGCTGCTGCGCGCCCCGGGCGGTTGCCCGTGGGACGCCGACCAGACCCATGAGTCGCTCGTGCAGTACCTCGTCGAGGAATGCTGGGAGCTCATCGACGCCATCGAGGCGGGCGACCGCGCCGAGATGATCGAGGAGCTCGGCGACGTGCTCTACCAGGTGCTCTTCCACGCCGACATCGCAGCGCACACCGACGGCGAGCGGTTCGACATCGACGACGTCGCACGCCATATGACGGCCAAGATGGTGTCGCGGCACCCCCACGTGTTCGGCGACCGCGAGGCCGAGACGGCCGACGACGTCGTCGCGTTCTGGGAAGACCTGAAGGCCGACGAGAAGCCGCACCGCACGAGCGTGCTCGACGGCGTGCCGCGCGGCATGCCCGCGCTGGCGCTCGCGCAGAAGATGCTCGGGAAGGCCGAGAAGGCGGGCGTCACCGCCGCGGCGGTCGCGGATGCCTCGATCCCGGCGCCCGTCGCACCGGCGACCGAGCGCGAGCTCGGGCGGCTGCTCTTCGGTCTCGTCGCGTCGGCGCGTGTGCAGGGCCTCGACGCCGAGCGGGCGCTGCGCGGGGCCGTGCGCGCGTTCGAGGACGAGGTGCGACGCGCTGAGCGGGCGGACGCGGCAGAGGACCGGTCGGAGGCGCCGGGAGGCGCCGCCGTGGGCGGCTGAGCGGCACGGCGAATCGCACGGGCGGGATCGTCGATCGCGCCGACTGCCGTGCAGCACCTGGCCGGACGATCAGCCGAAGCCGAGCCCGTCGCGCCACGAGGGACGAGCCGGCCACCAGCCGAGCGACTTCGCGGTCGAGGCATCCGCCACCCGCGCGGGCCCGCGCGCGCTCGTCGCCGGCCGGCCGGAGAAGCCGGCGCGGGCCGCGAGCACGCCCGCCCAGTCGTCGAGCGGCGCGGGTTCGTCGTCGACCACGTCGACGATGCCGGCGGGCCAGTCGAGCGCCGCGACGACCGCCGACACCGCGTCGTCGACGTGGAGCCAGTTCGTGGTCTCGGCGATCGCGTCGACGCGCCCCTCGCCCGCCTTCGCGGTGAAGGCGCCGTCGGCGGCGTACCAGGTCCGCGGCCCGTACAGGAGCCCGAGCCGCAGCACGATGCCGTGCGGATGCGAGGCGACGGCGCGTTCGAGTGCTGCGACGGGCGCGTCGTCCGGGGCCCAGGAGATGCCCTCGGCGATCACCCGTCCGACGCCGGCCGCGCGGGCGGAATCGACGAGCGCGGGCGCGCCCTCCATCCGCAGGCGCGCGTTGGCCGCGTAGTCGAGCGCGGCGAGATCGGTCGCGAGGAAGACGATGGCGGTCGGGCGGGCCGCAGCGACGGCACGGTCGACCGACTCGCGGTCGAGCACGTCCAGCAGGAGCCCCGTCGCCCCGGCGGCCTCGATCACGGGGAGGCGCTCGGGGCTTCGACTCGTGCCGAACACCGTGCGCCCCTCCGCGACGAGCGCGCGCACCGCGGGCGCGCCGAGCACGCCGGTCGCGCCGACGACGAGCACCCGCTCGGCGCGGGTCACGCGATGCGGCTTCCCGCGGCGAGGCGCTTCGCGGGCACCTCCGTGCGCCTCCACGCCCAGGCGAGGGCGCCCGCGCCGAGCAGCAGGTGGATCGTGAGCCCGACGAACCACGAGGGCACCGAGCCGTCGTAGATCTCCCGAGGGGTCGGGGAGTCGTGGGGCGCGTAGCCCTTGGACGAGTACTCGCTGCACTCGTCGATGACGACCTCGGTCTCGGGCGCCTGCTGAGCCTGCCGCACGCCGACCGCGATCCAGCCGAACAGGTCGGTCGGGTTGCCGTCCTCGTCGAACGAGCCGGGCGCGGCGTCGGCGACGACGACGTACGGGTTGGCCGCGAGGAACCCCCAGACGAGGTCGAACCTGGGGGTCTGCTGCTCCCAGGTGTTCGGCGGCAGGCAGGGCACCTCCCCGCCGCCGGGGGCGAGCCCGTTCTCGTCGAGCTGCTGGTAGTCGACGCCGATGATCGTCTGCTTCACGGTCGTCTGCACCGCCGCCCCGCCGAGGCCGAACGCGATGAGCGTGCCGACCGACAGGGCCGCGACGACGAGGTAGGTGACGACGACGGAGAACAGCGGGCGCGTGACGAGGCCCGAGAGGCCGACGCCGATCGCGGCGATGATGCCGAGCTCGACCGCGAGCACGAGCACCGTGGTGATCACGGTGGCCGGCGAGACCTCGCCGAGCACGATGCCGAACGCGAGGAACGGCAGCGATGCGGCGAGGAACGCGAGCGCCGTCAGCCAGGCCGCCACCCACTTGCCGATCACGAGCTGCGCCGTCGTGACGAGCGTGACCTGCGTCGTCGCGAGCGTGCCCGCCTCGCGCTCGCCGTTGATCGCGTTGCCGCTGAGCGCGGGGGAGACGAGCGTGCCGAGCAGCAGCACGAAGAAGACGATCGTCGAGAAGACGCCGCCGCCGCCGGAGTCCCACGCGTTCGTCGCGATCACGACGAGGGCGGTGACGGCCGTCACGAGCACGACGAAGACGCCGAGCAGCACGTACCAGGCGATGCCGCGCACACGCTGCTTCAGGTCGAGCGTGACGATCAGCCACATGCCCCGCAGGAACCCGTTCATGCGTCGCCGTCCGATCGGTTGAGGTCGTGGAAGACGTGTTCGAGGTCGCCGACCGCAGGGGCGAACGACGAGATCGGCACCCCCGAGCCGACGAGGTGGGCCAGCATCTGCGCGGCGTCGGCCTCGCTCGCGAACGGCACGACGGCGCCGAACCGGTCGACCACGGAGACCTCGCCGTAGCCGGCGGCGCCGAGCACCGCGGCGAGGCGGTCGGGGTCGAGCGAGCGGACGCGCCAGTCGCGCGCCGTGCGGCCGGCCCGCGCGACCTCGTCGGGTGCGGCGGTCTCGCCGGCTGCGAGGTAGACCGCCGTGTCGGCCATCTCCTCGAGCTCGGCGAGCACGTGGCTCGAGACGATCACGGTCTTGCCCTCGTGCGCGAGGCGTCGAACGAGCTCGCGCAGCTCGGTGCGGGCGGCGGGGTCGAGTCCCGAGGCCGGCTCGTCGAGCAGCAGCACCTCGGGGTCGTGCACGAGGGCGCGCGCGAGGCTCAAGCGCTGCTTCTGGCCGCGGGAGAGCACCCGGGTCGGCTGGTCGGCGAGCGGCGTCAGCCCGACGAGCCCGATGAGCTCGTCGGCGCGGCGGGATGCCTCGTCGAACTCCATCCCGTACATCCGGCCGCTCGTCGTGAGTGCGGTCCTCACGTCGAGCGACGGCCACGAGCCCAGCGCGTCGGGCATCCAGCCCATGCGCCGTCGCACCTGGTGCGGCTCGGTGACGGGATCGTAGCCCGCGACCCGGATGCTGCCCGAGTCGGGGACCAGCAGGGTCGCGAGCATGAGCAGCAGCGTCGTCTTGCCCGCGCCGTTCGGCCCGATCAACCCGGCGACCGAGCCCTGCGCGACCTCGAAGCTCGCGTGCCGCACGGCGTGCACGTCGCCGAACGACCGGGCGACGCCCTCGACCGTGATGCCCGACATGCGGATCCCCCCTCCGGCGCCGCGGGGGTCGGCCGAGCGTCGTCCGGTCGAGTGTAGGGCGGGGTGCGGCCCGTGCGCGAGGGCGGCGCCGGAGGCGTTGCGAAGCCGTTGCGAACGAGAGCGGGCACGAGCCGGTCGCCCGCGACTGGAAGAATGGGGCGCATGGCCCAGAACGTGACGCCCCCGCGCGGCATGCGCGACTTCCTCCCCGCCGAGAAGGCCCGACGCGAGCACGCCCTCGGCGTGATCCGCGGCGTCTACGCGGCGCACGGCTTCGACGAGATCGAGACGCCGGTCATGGAGGACTCGTCACGCCTGCACGCCGGACTCGGCGGCGACAACGAGAAGCTCGCCTTCGCCGTCATGAAGCGCGGGCTCACCCCCGACGACCTCGCCTCGGCCGCGGCATCCGGCGACGCCCTCGCACTGGCCGACCTCGGCCTGCGCTACGACCTGACCGTGCCGCTCGCGCGGTTCTACGCGACCCACCGCGCGGCGCTGCCGCCCGTGTTCCGCTCGATCCAGATCGCGCCCGTCTGGCGTGCCGAGCGCCCGCAGAAGGGGCGCTACCGCCAGTTCGTGCAGTGCGACATCGACGTCATCGGCGACGCGACGCCGCTCGCCGAGCTCGAGCTGCTGACCGCGACCGTCGCGACGCTCGACGCGCTCGGGCTCGCCGGCTGCACGATCCGCATCAACGACCGGCGCATCCTGCAGGGCATCCTCGCGTCGTGGGGCGTGCCCGACGACCTGCGCGAGCGTGCGCTCATCACGATCGACAAGCTCGACAAGATCGGGGTCGGGGGAGTGGCGAACGAGCTCGCCGAGCTCGGTGCGGTCACGGCCGACGCCGACGTCGCGACGGCCCTCGAGGGGCTCACGAGCGCCGACTGGCACCTGGCCGACGGCGTCGTGCCCCCGCCCGCATGGCTCGACGGCGCCGCGTACGCCGACCTGCTCGCCCTCCGCGACGCGATGCCCGAGGCGGCGATCGAGTTCGACCCGACCCTCGTGCGCGGCATGGGCTACTACACCGGCACGATCTTCGAGATCGCGCACCCCGAGCTCGGCTACTCGCTCGGCGGCGGAGGCCGCTACGACCACATGATCGGGCGGTTCCTCGGCCAGGAGGTGCCGGCGTGCGGCTTCTCCATCGGCTTCGAGCGCATCGTCGACCTGCTCGAGGTGCGCGACGACGCGCGCCCCCGTGCGGTCGTGCTCGTGCACGACGGGAACGTCCCCGCCGAGCGCCTCCTCGCGATCAAGGCCGAACTCGTGGCCTCCGGGTCGCGGGTGCGCCTCGAGCGTCGCGTGAAGAACCTGCGCGCCCTGCTCGACCGCGTCACCGCCGACGGGTTCGACGCGTTCGCGACCGTGAACGCCGAGGCGAACGGCGCGGCGTCGCTCGAGTTCCGCGAGCTCACGGCGTAGGGCGGCCGCGGGGAGTCACGCGGCGAGCACGAGACATCCTCGACCTCTAGACTTGGGCGCGGATCACGACGGCGTCGTCCACCAGTCACCCCCATCACAGAGGAGTCCACTGTGGCATTCATCGAAGCTGTAGGTGCGCGCGAGATTCTCGATTCGCGCGGCAACCCGACCGTCGAGGTCGAGGTGCTGCTCGACGACGGCACCCTCGCCCGCGCCGCGGTGCCCTCGGGCGCCTCGACCGGTGCCTTCGAGGCGTACGAGCTGCGCGACGGCGACGCCGACCGCTACCTCGGCAAGGGCGTGCAGAAGGCCGTCGACGCCGTGCTCGACGAGCTCGGCCCGGCCATCGAAGACCTCGACGCGAGCGACCAGCGCCTCGTCGACGCCGCCCTGATCGAGGCCGACGGCACCGACAACAAGAGCCGCCTCGGCGCGAACGCCATCCTCGGCGTCTCGCTCGCCGTGTCGAAGGCCGCCGCCGACTCGGCCGACCTGCCGCTGTTCCGCTACCTCGGCGGCCCGAACGCGCACGTGCTGCCCGTGCCGATGATGAACATCATCAACGGCGGTGCGCACGCCGACACCAGCGTCGACATCCAGGAGTTCATGATCCTCCCGGTCGGTGCGCCGACCTTCTCCGAGGGCCTGCGCTGGGGCGTCGAGACCTACCACGCGCTCAAGGGCCTGCTGAAGGCCAAGGGCCTCTCGACCGGCCTCGGCGACGAGGGCGGCTTCGCGCCCGACTTCGCGTCGAACCGCGACGCGCTCGACTTCATCTCGGAGGCGATCGGCAAGGCCGGCTTCACGCTCGGCACCGACATCGCGCTCGGCCTCGACGTCGCGTCGACCGAGTTCTTCGAGAACGGCGCCTACCGTTTCGAGGGCAAGGACCGCACGTCGGCCGAGATGAGCGCCTACTACGCCGAGCTCGCCGCCGCGTACCCGCTCGTGTCGATCGAAGACCCGCTCGCCGAGGACGACTGGGAGGGCTGGACCGCCCTCACCGCCGAGCTCGGCGGCAAGCTGCAGCTCGTGGGCGACGACCTGTTCGTCACGAACCCGAAGCGCCTCGCCGACGGCATCGGCAAGCACGCGGGCAACTCGATCCTCGTCAAGGTCAACCAGATCGGCACGCTGACCGAGACCCTCGACGCCGTGTCGCTCGCGCAGCGCTCGGGCTACACCGCGGTGCTCTCGCACCGTTCGGGCGAGACCGAGGACACGACGATCGCCGACCTCGCGGTCGCCACGAACGCGGGTCAGATCAAGACGGGCGCGCCCGCGAGGAGCGAGCGCGTGGCGAAGTACAATCAGCTTCTGAGGATCGAAGAAGAGCTCGGTGAGGCCGCGGTGTACGCCGGCCGCACGGCGTTCCCGCGCTTCACGGCGTGATCGCGTAGCGACATCGCGACGGGGGCGGCCGGGTGGCCGCCCCCGTCGTCGCATTCCGGGCCGTCATGAGGAGGGCGATGAACGGCGAGTCGTCCCGCACCCCCCGCAGGCCCGCGAACCCTGCCGGCTCGCGCGTGCCGAGGTCGAAGCCGAGGGCGGATGCCTCGGAGCCGGCGTCGCCGGCGAAGGGCCCGGCGTCCGACGCGGGCGAGGCGAAGCGCGCCCGGTCGAGCGCGAATTCCTCCCGGTCCGCGAAATCGTCGTCGACCGCGAAGCCGTCGAAGACGAGCACGCACGCCTCGTCCTCGAGTGCGAAGCCGAGGGGCGCCAAGCCCCGCTCCACCGCCTCCGCCGGCGCCGGTGCTGCGTCGGCGACGCGAGCGGGATGGCTCAGCGGCATCCGATTCTCAGGTTTCTCGCTGATCATGTTGGGCATACTCGTGCTCGCGGTCGTGGTGCTCGCGCCGACGATCGCGGCGTTCGCCCAGCAGCGTGCGCAGCTCGCAGAGCTCAAGGCCGCCGTCTCCGCGCAGGAGGAGGAGGTGCAGCGGCTCCGCGACGAGCGCGAGCGATGGAACGACGAGACGTTCATCGTCACGCAGGCGCGTGAACGGCTCTACTACGTGATGCCGGGCGAGGTGAGCTACCTCGTCATCGACGACCGCGACGCGGCCGCGAAGACCGACGAGACGACGGCCGTCTCAGCCGAAGTGACCGAATCGAAGGGCGACTGGATGCGCACCCTGCTCGACTCCGTGATGACCGCGGGGCTCGCGCCCGAAGCCGGCGCGACCGACGCGCCGGCGAGCGACGCCCCCGCGACGACGGCGCCGACCGGTGCACCCGCGACGGAGGACGGCCGATGACCCGCCCGCCCTTCGAACCCGTCACCGAGCGCGATCTCGCCGTCGTCTCCGCGCAGCTCGGCCGTCCGGCGCGCAATGTCGTCGGCATCGCCGCCCGCTGCGTCTGCGGCAATCCGACCGTGGTCGCGACGGCGCCGCGGCTGGCCGACGGCACGCCGTTCCCGACGTTCTACTACCTGTCGCACCCGGCCGCGACGGCCGCGATGTCGTTCCTCGAGGCCGGCCAGCTCATGGTCGAGTTCAGCGAGCTGCTCGCGAACGACGCCGAGGTGCGCGCCGGCTACGAGCAGGCCCACCGCGACTACCTCGCCGACCGCGAGGGTTTCGGCGACGTCCCCGAGATCGCCGGCATCTCCGCCGGCGGCATGCCGACCCGCGTGAAGTGCCTGCACGCGCTCGCGGCCCATGCGCTCGCCGCCGGCCCCGGCGCCAACCCGATCGGCGACCTCGCGCTCGCCCGGTCGAGCTGGTCGCCCGACGTCTGCAAGTGCCCCGACTACGGAGTCGACGAGGCATGACCCGCCCGAGCCGCATCGCACGCGCGCGTGCGACCGCCGCGAAGTCGGCGGTCGCCGTCGTCGCGGCCGTCGCCGTCGCGCTCGGCGGCGCGGCACCCGCGCATGCCGACACCGTGCGCGACTACGAGTACTGGCTCGGCGACTACGGCTTCACGACGGCCTGGTCGACGACGCAGGGCAAGGGCGTCACGGTCGCGATCATCGACACGGGAGTGAACGGCAACGTCACCGAGCTCCGGGGCGTCGTCAAGGGCGGCACGGATGTCTCGGGCCTCGGCAGTCCCGACGGCCAGACGCCGGTCGGCGACCCCGACGAGAGCGCCCACGGCACGATGGTCGCCTCCCTCCTCGCCGGCCGCGGCACGGGCGAGGGCAACGGCGTCATCGGCGTCGCGCCCGAGGCCGACCTGTTGACGGTGTCGGTCGCGTTCGGCCAGGACACGGGGGCCGCGAAGTCGAACGACGAGCAGATCGCCGAGGGCGTCAAGTGGGCCGTCGACAACGGGGCCGACGTCATCAACATGTCGCTCACCCGCAACACCCGCGACTGGCCCGAGAGCTGGGACGACGCGTTCACCTACGCCTTCGAGCACGACGTCGTCGTCGTCGCCGCGGCCGGCAACCGCGGGAACGGCACGACCGAGGTCGGTGCGCCGGCGACGATCCCCGGCGTCCTCGCGGTCGCGGGTGTCGACAAGGAGAAGAACGCGAGCCTCGACGCGAGCTCCCAGGGCATCACGCTCGGGGTCGCCGCACCGAGCGAAGACCTCGTCGGCGTGCGGCCCGACGGTCGCGTCGCGATCTGGAGCGGCACGAGCGGCGCGGCGCCCCTCGTCTCGGGGCTCGTCGCGCTCGTCCGCGCCGAGTACCCCGACCTCGATGCGGCCAACGTGATCAACCGCGTCATCCAGACCGCCGACCCCGACGGGCACGAGGTGCCCAGCCCGCTGTACGGCCACGGGCTCATCGATCCCGTCGCAGCGCTCGAGGCCGACGTCGAGCCGGTCGACGCGAACCCGCTCGGCAGCCTCGAGGAGTGGATCACCATCCACCGCCGAGCCACGTCGACGACGCCGACCCCCGAGGCGACCGAACAGCAGATCGTGCCGATCGCCGACCCGCCGCCACCCGCCGACGAGGGCACGGCGACCATGCTGCCGACGCCGTGGACGCTCGCCTACATCACCGTGCCGCTCTCGTTGGTCGCAGGATTTGGTACGCTAGCAGCGCTGTTGGGCATCGGCGCCATTCGGCACACCAGGCGAGCGGTACGCACGCGCGACCACTGATCGCGCGCACCGGGTCGCATCCACCAGATACTGAGGAGTCCATTCACCGTGCCCAAGATTCTCATCGTCGGCGGTGGCTATGCGGGGTTCTACACGGCGTGGAAGCTCGAGAAGTGGCTGCGTCCCGGCGAGGCCGAGGTGACGGTCGTCGACCCGCTGCCGTACATGACGTACCAGCCCTTCCTGCCCGAGGTCGCAGCCGGGTCGATCGAGGCGCGCCACTCGGTCACCTCGCACCGCCGCCACCTCAAGAAGACCAACGTCGTCACCGCGAAGGTCACCAAGATCGACCACGCGTCGAAGACGGCGACCATCACCCCCGAGCTCGGTGAGCCCTGGGAGTTCGAGTACGACGTCGTCGTCGTCACGGGCGGCGCCGTCTCGCGCACCTTCCCGATCCCCGGCATCGCCGACAACGCGATCGGCCTGAAGACCGTCGAAGAGGCCGTCGCGATCCGCGACCGCGTGCTCACGAACTTCGACAAGGCCTCGAACCTCCCGCCCGGGCCCGAGCGCGAGCGCCTGCTCACGTTCGTCGTCGTCGGCGGCGGCTTCGCCGGCATCGAGGTGTTCGCCGAGCTCCGCTCGTTCGCGAGCGCACTGCTCGAGTACTACCCGCAGCTCACCTTCGACGAGACGCACTTCCACCTCATCGAGGCGATGGGCCGCATCATGCCCGAGGTCTCGCTGCCGACGAGCCACTGGGTCATCAAGCACCTCGCCCAGCGCGGCGCCGAGATCCACCTCGACACGCAGCTCACGAGCGCCGTCGACGGCAAGATCGAGCTGTCGACCGGCGAGAGCTTCGAGAGCGACCTCATCGTGTGGACCGCCGGCGTGATGGCGAACCCCGCCATCGTCCGCTCGAGCGACCTGCCCGTCGAAGAGCGCGGCCGCATCAAGACCCGCGCCGACCTGCGGGTCGGGGGCGAAGACGACGACGAGATCGTCGCCGACGCCTGGGCGGCCGGCGACATCTCGGCCGTGCCCGACCTCACCGGCGGCGGCGTCGGCGGCTATTGCGTGCCGAACGCGCAGCACGCCGTGCGCCAGGGCAAGCTGCTCGCGAAGAACATCGTCGCCGTGCTGCGCGGTGAAGAGCCCAAGAACTACGTGCACAAGAACCTGGGTGCCGTCGCCGGCCTCGGCATCGGCTCGGGCGTGTTCCAGTCGGGCAAGCTCGCGATCAAGGGCCTGCTCGCATGGTTCGCCCACCGCGGCTACCACGGCCTGGCCATGCCCAGCTGGGAGCGCAAGTTCCGCGTCTTCTGGGGCTGGTGGAACAACTTCTGGCTCGGTCGCGACATCGTGTCGCTCTCGGCACTGCAGCAGCCGCGCGCACAGTTCGAGGCGTTCGCCGCGCGTCCGAAGCCGCCGGCCGCCGAGGCCCCTGCACCGGCCGCCGACGCGAAGGCCGCGGCGAAGGCCAAGTCGGCGAAGTCGGCCGAGAAGGAGCCCGTCGCCGCCAAGTAGCGGTACGGTCGTGACTATGCTGTGACGCGGCGTCGCCCCTCGGGGCGGCGCCGCGTTCTGCGTCTGCGCGCACAACGCCCCCATAGCCCAACCGGCAGAGGCAGGCGGCTTAAACCCGCTCAAGTCTGGGTTCGAATCCCAGTGGGGGCACCGGCGGCAGGCGGCGCTGGGTCCTCGGCCCAAGCTCAAGTCTGGGTTCGAGTCCCAGTGGGGGCACCGGGCACGGGCACGGGCACGACGACACGCGCGCCGGTCACCGTCGCTCGACGATGTCGGTCGCGAGGGGTTCACTGGAGCCATGGGCGACCCTGAGACGACCAGGTACGCGATCGATGCGGTGACGGCACTGCGTCTCATCCGCGACGGGCGGAATGCCGAGGCGACGCACCCGTTCGTCGCACCGTCCCTCATCCGCAGCCACGCGATGTCGCTGCTCTACCGCGAGGTGCGCGACGGCCGGCTCGACGAGCGCGACGCACGCACTGCTCTCGAGGGCCTCGCCTCGCTCCGCATGCGGCTCCTGGGCGATCGCGTCTCACGAGCGACCGCCTGGCGGCTGGCACGACAGCTCGACCTCGAAGATCCGTCGCTCGCCGAGTACCTCGCGGTCGCGACGCTGCAGGCCGACGTCCTGGTCGCCGGCGACGAGCGGGTGGCCGCTGCCGCGTCCGGCATCGTGCCGCTCGCCACCTACGACACGCTCGGCGTCACTCGAATCGAATGATGCGCGCTCGGTCGGGGCAGGAGTAGCTTCGAGGCATCCTCGCGCGCGACGGTCTCGCGGAGTGACGAAAGGGCACGCCAATGAACAGTTTCTGGGACTTCCTCGTCTGGCTCTTCTGGATCTACATCATGATCGCGTGCATCTGGATCTTCATCACGATCATCATCGACATCTTCCGCGACCACACGCTCAACGGCTGGGCGAAGGCGCTCTGGGTCGTCTTCCTGGTGTTCCTGCCGTTCCTCGCCGCGTTCATCTACCTGATCGCACGGGGCCGGTCGATGTCGGAGCGTCGGATGCAGGAGCAGGCGGACGCGCAGGCGCAGGCCAACGCGTACATCCGTAGCGTCGCGGGGGCCGGCGGCAGCTCGGCGGCCGCCGACATCGAGAAAGCCAAGGGCCTGCTCGACTCGGGTGCGATCTCCCAGGCCGAGTACGACCAGCTGAAGGCCAAGGCGCTCGCCGGCTGACGAACACGATCGAAACGGCGGCGGTCGAGCACGAAGGTGCGCGACCGCCGCCGTTCTGCGTGGTGTGCCGCCGCCAGTCGCCGCGGATCACTCCATCAGGTCGAGTCGACGCAGGATCAGGCCCTCGCGCAGGGCCCAGGGCGAGACATCCAGCTCGGAGACGTCGAAGGCGCGCATCGCCTCGGACAGCACCACCGCACCCGCCACGATCTGGAACGTGCGGTCGGCCGTGATGCCCGGCAGTGCTGGACGTGCGTCCGCGGGGATACGGGCGAGTCGGGGGATCCAGTCGTCGAGGCCCTTGCGCCGCAGGATGCTGCGCTCATCGGAACCGACGCCGTCCTCCGTCCAGCCGGCCAGGCGCGCGAGCGAGCGGATCGTCTTCGACGAGCCGACGACGTGGTCGGGGGAGGAGAGACCCGCGAAGTCGGCGACCGCTCCCGCGAGCACGGCGCGCGCGTGCTCGCGCAGTCGATCGACCTGATCGCTCGAGGGCGGATCGTCGGGCAGGAAGGCCACGGTCGACCGCCCGGCGCCGAGCGGCAGCGATCGCGCCACGTCGGGCACCTCGTCGCCGCCCTGGGCGATCTCGAGCGAGCCGCCGCCGATGTCGAAGAGCAGCATGCGGCCGGCCGACCAGCCGAACCACCGCCGCACCGCGAGGAAGGTGAGGCGGGCCTCGTCGTCACCGCTCAGCACGGCGAGCCGCACGCCCGTCTCGCGCTCGACGAGATCGAGCACGTGTTCGCCGTTCGCAGCCTCCCGGATCGCCGAGGTCGCGAAGGCGAGCAACTCGTCGATGCCGGCCTCGCGCGCCGCCTTCGCGGCGTCGCCGACCGATGAGAGGATCGCCGCGACGCCCTCGGCGCTGATCGCGCCATCTGGCTCGAGGTAGCGCATCAGGCGGAGCACCGACTTGTGCGACGCGGTCGGGATCGGCCGAGCGCCCGGGTGGGCGTCGACCACGAGCAGGTGCACGGTATTCGAACCGACGTCGAGAACCCCGAGGCGCATGATGCGAGCGTAGCGCCCGGCGTGGCGATCTCTGTCCCGATGCTGCATACTGTTGCAACTGGGTCAATTGTCCCAGTCACGGTCGGCGCATCGCTGCGCGCCGTGCCCCGCGAAGGAGCAGGAGAACGCGATGACGCGGATGTCGGCGGCCGAGCGCCGCGCAGCGCTCACCGAGGCCGCGCTGCGCGTGGTCTCCCGCGAAGGGCTCGCACAAGCGACGACCCGCGCGATCGTCGCCGAGGCAGGCATGAGCCTCGCAAGCTTCCACTACGCCTTCGAATCACGCGACGAGCTCATCGACGAGCTCATCGGCGTCGTGGTCGCCCGGGAGCGGAAGGCCATCGCGGTCGACGAACTCGCTGCTGCCGCCGAGCAGGGCGCGAGCCTGGGCGATCTCCTCGAAGCGGGCATGCTGCGATACTTCGAGCACCTGCGCGAGGACCCCGAGCACGAGCAGGCGATGCTCGAGCTCACCCAGTACGCCCTCCGCTCGCCCGAGCGGCACCCGCTCGCGATCGCGCAGTACGCGCGGTACGTCGACCTCCTCGTCGAGGCGCTCGCCGCCGCCGCCGAGCTCACCGGCACGACGTGGCGCCTGCCCGTCGACCAGGTCGCCCGCGTGCTCGTCGCGTTCAGCGACGGCCTCACCATCACCTGGCTCGTCGACCGCGATGACGCGGCCGCGGCCCGCGTCGCGGCGGCCGCCGCCGACGCCGTCTCGAGAATGGCAGACCCCCGATGACCCGCATCGACCCGGCCGCCCCCCGCGGGGCCGGCCCCGAGGCCCCCGCCGCCTTCGCCGAGCCCACGCGCCGCGTCGGCGCCGGCTGGATCGCGTCGTTCGCGACCGTCTGGCTCGGTATCTGGATGGCGCAGCTCACCCCCGTCCAGCTGCTGCTGCCCGCGCAGATCGACGCCGAGCTGCAGCCCGAGCACTGGGTCGACTCGGTCGTCGCGTTCGGAACGGTCTCGGGGATCGCCGCGGTCGCGACGATCATCGCCTACCCCCTGACCGGCGCGCTCTCCGACCGCACGACGAGCCGGTTCGGCCGTCGCCGGCCGTGGATCCTCATCGGCGCGCTCGTCTTCGCCGCCTCGCTCGTGCTCCTCGGCTGGCAGACCGAGATGTGGGCCATCGGCGCGGCATGGGTCGCGGCATCCGTCGGGTTCTGCATCATGACCGCCGCGCTCACCGCGACGATCTCCGACCAGGTGCCGGTCAACCAACGCGGCTTCGTCTCGGGGTGGATGTCTGCGCCGCAGGCGGTGGGCATCATCGTCGGGCTCATCCTCGTGACCGAGCTCGTGACCGACGCCGCACTCGGCTACCTGCTGCTCGCGGTGCTGCTCGTCGTGCTCGCCGTGCCCTTCCTGACTCGGCACGACGAGCCGCTCGAGCGCGCCCTGCGCACCCCGATGACACTCCGGAGCGTCATCGCGGGGTTCTGGATCAGCCCGCGGAAGCACCCCGACTTCGGCTGGACGCTGCTCAGTCGCGTGCTGGTCTCGACCGGCAACGCGCTCGGCACGAGCCTGCTGCTCTACTTCCTCATGTTCCAGCTGAACGACCAGCACGCCGAGGACGACCTCATCGTGCTGACGCTCGTCTACATGGTGTTCGTGATCCTCGCCTCGCTCGTGGGCGGCCGGCTCTCCGACCGTCTCGGACGCCGCAAGCAGTTCGTGTTCGTCGCCTCGGCGTTGCAGGGCGTCGCCGCGCTGCTGCTCGCGCTCTTCCCCGATCTCACGGTCGCCATGGTCGCCGCCGGCATGCTCGGCCTCGGGTACGGCTGCTTCCTCTCCGTCGACCAGGCCCTTGCGACGCAGGTGCTGCCCGACGCCGCCAGTCGAGGCAAGGACCTCGGCATCATGAACATCGCCTCGGCCGTGCCGCAGGCGGTCGCCCCCATGATCGGTGCGGCCGCGGTCGTCGTCTCCGGCTCGTTCATGCTCGTCTTCCTCCTCGGTGCGGCGCTCTCGACCGCCGGGGCGTTCGCGGTCGCGCGGGTGCGGAGCGTGCGCTGATGGCCGGCCTCGACCTGCGCAAGACCGGCACCCCGGCCGCGGATGCCTCGAGCTGGCGCCGTCCGGCGGAGTACTGGCCGCGGCTGACCGAGGCGACGCGCCATCTCGACGCCCCCGTCGGCGCGCTCCACCTCGGCGCCCTGCGGCACAACGCCCTCGACATGCTGCGGCGCGCCAACGGCACGCCGATCCGCGTCGCGTCGAAGTCGGTGCGCGTGCGGGGCGTCGTCGAGGCCCTGCTCGCGATGCCCGGTTACCGGGGCGTGCTCGCGTACACGCTCGCCGAGGCGCTCTGGCTCGCGGACACCGTGGACGACGTCGTGGTCGGCTACCCGACCGCCGAGCGGGGCAGCATCAGGCGACTCGCGACCGACCCCGACTTCGCCGCGCGGGTCACGCTCATGGTCGACTCGCCGGCGCAGCTCGACCTCGTCGACTCCGTGCTGCCGCCCGGCCGGCGCGAGCGCATCCGAGTCTGCCTCGAGCTCGACGCCTCCTGGGACGCCCCGGTGCTCGGCCACCTCGGCGTGCGCCGGTCGCCCGTGCACGAGCCCGCCGACGCGGGTGCGCTCGCCGCGTACATCGCGAAGCGGCCGGGCTTCGAGCTCGTCGGCATGATGTCGTACGAGGCGCAGATCGCAGGCGTCGTGAACCGCCCAGAGGGGCGCCCCGTCGACGGAGCGGTCAACCGCTGGATGCAGTCGCGCTCGATGCCCGAACTCCTCGAGCGCCGCGCCCGCGCCGTCGCGGCGGTGCGCGAGGTCGCCGACCTCGAGTTCGTCAACGGCGGCGGCACGGGCTCGCTCGAGCGGACCTCGGCCGATCCGTCGGTGACCGAGATCGCCGCGGGCTCGGGTCTCTTCGGCGGGCACCTCTTCGACGGCTACGAGCACTTCACGCCGGCGCCGGCGGCCGCCTTCGCGCTCGACGTGGTGCGACGCCCGAGCGCGAAGCACGCGACGATCCTCGGCGGAGGCTGGATCGCCTCGGGGCCGCCCGCGGCCGACCGGCTGCCGCGCATCGTGTGGCCGGAGGGGCTCGTGATGGAGCCCCGCGAGATGGCGGGCGAGGTGCAGACCCCGGTGTCGGGCCGCGCCGCTCGCTCGCTCGCCGTCGGCGACCGCGTCTGGTTCCGGCACACCAAGTCGGGCGAGCTCGCCGAACACCTGAACGAGTTCGCCGTCGTCGACGGCGACGACACCGTGGCGATGATCCCGACGTACCGGGGAGAAGGGATGGCGTTCCTGTGACCGCGACCGGAGCAACCTGGCGCAACTGGGGCCGGACGGAGGCGGTGCGGCCGCTGCGCGTCGAACGACCCGACTCGCCCGAGGCGGTGCAGCGCGCCGTGCAGGCCGCGGCTGCGGCGGGCCTGCGCATCAAGCCCGTCGGCTCGGGGCACAGCTTCACCGGCATCGCGGTCGCGCCCGGTGTGCAGCTCGACCTCGCCGACCTCTCGGGCATCATCGACGCCGATGTCGCGACCGGACGGGTGACGCTCGGCGCAGGAACCCCGCTGCACCGGCTGCCGGCGCTGCTCGCACCCTACGGCCTCGCACTCGCCAACATGGGCGACATCGACAAGCAGACGATCGCCGGTGCCACGTCGACCGGTACCCACGGCACCGGGCTCGGCTTCGGCGGCCTCGCGACGCAGATCGTCGCCGCGAAGCTCGTCACCGGCACGGGCGAGCTCGTCACCGTGAGCGAGACCGAGCATCCCGAGCTGCTGCCCGCGGTGCGCCTCGGGCTCGGCGCCCTCGGCGTGCTCGTCGAGGTGACCCTGCAGCTCGTGCCGCGCTTCGTGCTGCACGCGATCGAGCGGCCCGAGCCGCTCACCGACGTGCTCGACGGGTGGCTGCAGCGCGTGCGCGCCGTCGACCACTTCGAGTTCTACTGGCATCCGCACACCGAGGTCGCGATGACCAAGACGAACACGCGGCTCCCGGGCGACGCCCCGCGGAAGCCGCTCGGTCGCGTCTCGCGCTGGCTCGACGACGAGCTGCTCGCGAACGGCGTCTTCCGCGGAGTCTGCGCGCTCGGCACGGCCGCACCCGGCGTCATCCCGTTCTTCGCGCGCCAGGTCGAGCGGCTGCAGAGCGGGCGGGACTTCGCCGACTTCTCGCCCTCGGTGTTCGTCACGAACCGCACCGTGCGCTTCCGCGAGATGGAGTACGCGATCCCGCTCGCCGACGTGCCCGACGCCCTCCGCGAGGTTCGGGCGCTCATCGAGCGGGAGGGCTGGCGCATCAGCTTCCCGATCGAGGTCCGCGCGGCCGCGGCCGACGAGAACTGGCTCTCGACGGCCCACGGGCGCGAGTCTGGCTACATCGCCGTGCACCGCTACTTCCGCGAGGACGAGCGCGAGTACTTCGCCGCCGTCGAGGCGATCATGCGCGATCACGGCGGACGCCCGCACTGGGGCAAGATGCACACGCAGACCGCCGAGACGCTGCGCGAGGTGTACCCGCGCTTCGACGACTTCCTCGCGGTTCGCGACGAGCTCGACCCCGAGCTGCGGTTCGCGAACCCCTACCTCGACCGGGTGCTCGGCACGACACCGGGCGGCACCCGCCCGACCGGCGCAGCTCGACGGGACGCGGCGAACCCCTGATCCTCGACGCAGCGAGGGCGGGTGCCGTTCGGCACCCGCCCTCACCGGTCGAAGCGTCGGTCAGAGACCGAACTCCGCGAGCCACTCGTCGACGACGGGGATCTCGACGCGCTGGTAGCCACCGAGGTACCGGCAGTTCGAGGTGTAGCCGTAGCTCGTCACCGCGACGAGCTCGCCGTCGAGGAAGACCGGCCCGCCCGAGTCGCCGAAGCAGGTGCCGCCCGTGCCCCACGGGTCCTTCTCGTTGCCGTTGGTCTGCAGGATCTGCGGCGTGAGCTTCTGCCCGGGCATGTCGACGTACCGGCGCAGGATCGGGTAGCTCTCGGGCTCGGGCTTCATGTTGTCGCCCTCCTGCCGCACCTCGGTGCCGTAGCCGACCGCCGTGAACAGCGTCTTCGACAGTGCCCGCTGCGCGATGCCGTCGAGCGTGCCGGTCTCCGCGATCTGCGGGTAGCCGTCGCCGTGCGAGGCCACCGGCTCGTCGAGCACGATCACGCCCACGTCGTTCCAGTTCTTCGTGTCGGTGAAGTCGGAGTACTGCGGATGCGTGTACGCCGTGCCCGAGAGGTAGCCCGCGTCGGCGAGCTCGTCGGCCGTGTAACCCACGGCCGGGTCGGCGGCGGTCGGGAGGAAACTCGGAGGAGCGTCGTCGAGGAAGGTGTCGAACGTCACGAGCGTCTTGCCGAGTGTGCCGAGCGTGCAGTGCGCCGCCGTGATGACGACCGTCGGCGACACGAGCGTCGCGCTGCAGCGGTAGCGGCCGGTGCTGTCGTAGAACGCGATCAGCCCGACATCGGGGTGGAGCTCGCCGTCGGCGGAGCCGCCGGTCGACGCTTGGGCGGGGGCGGCACCGACGGCGAGGCCGCAGACGGTGGCGAGGGCCGCGAGGGCCGCGAACAGTTTCTTGCGCATCGCTCACTTCCGGTCGAGGGACAACGGTGTGACGATCATGCTCCCCCGGCGATGTCGTTGTCGAGAGACGCGCTCGAAAGTGGGGAGACGCGCGTGAGAACCGCGTCAGGGCGTTCGTCGACGCAGCGTGATCGAGCCGACCACGATGGAGCCGACGATCCATGCTGCGATCGCGAGGATCCTCACCATGATCCACTCGGTCGACTCACTGTCGGCGGCGACCGCCTGGAGTGCGTCGATCGCGTAGCTGAGCGGCAGCCAGTCGCTGATCTCTTCGAGCCCTGCGGGAAGCTGGTCGCGCGGGATGAAGATGCCGCCGAGCAGGATCTGCGGGAAGACGATGAGCGGCATGAACTGCACGACCTGGAACTCGGTGCGCGCGAACGCGCTCGCGAGCAGCCCGAGCGCGGTGCCGAGCAGCGCGTCGGCGACCGCGACCGCGAACAGCAGCCAGATCGACCCCTCGATCTCGAGACCGCACACCCAGACGGCGAACGACACGACGATCGCGGTCTGCGCGACGGCGAGCAGGCCGAAGGCGAGCGCGTAGCCGAGAATGAAGTCGCCCTTGCCGAGCGGCATCGCCAGCAGCCGTTCGAGCGTGCCGCTGCGACGCTCGCGCAGCGTCGCGATGCTCGTCACGAGGAACATCACGATGAACGGGAACAGCGCGATCATCGCGGGGCCGATGTCGGCGAACACGTCGGTGTCGACGAAGATCCACGCGACGAGGCCGATGAGCAGGCTGGGCACGACGAGCAGCAGCGCGATCGTGCGGTGATCGTGCCGGATCTGACCGAGCACCCGGCCGGTGGTCGCGAGGGTCCGTGCGGGCGTCATCGCGGTTCCTCCTCGTGACGGCCGTGCGCACCGCTCTGCTCGTCGTCGAGCGACCTCAGGTCGGGCTCGCCTCGATCGATGAGCCGGAGGAACGCCGTCTCGACGTCGTCGGTGCCCGTGACCTCGAGCACGCCCTGCACCGTGTCGTCGGCGAGCAGCGCGCCGTCGCGCATCAGCAGCAGCCGGTCGCACCGCTTCGCCTCGTCCATCACATGGCTCGAGACCAGGAGCGTCGTGCCCTCGTCGGCGAGGTTCCGGAACATTCCCCAGAGGTCGACCCGGAGCACCGGGTCGAGCCCGACGGTCGGCTCGTCGAGCACGAGCAGCTCGGGGCTGCCGAGCAGGGCGGCGGCGAGCGAGACGCGACCGCGCTGCCCGCCCGACAGCGAGCCGACGAGCCGATCGGCGACCGGACGCAGATCCGTGCGGTCGATGACCCGGTCGGCGTCGCCCGCCGGCGCGCCGAGCACCCGGCGGAAGTACGAGATGTTCTGCCGCACGGTGAGGTCGTCGTAGACGCTCGCCTGCTGCGTGACGTAGCCGACCCGGCGTCGCAGTTCCCGACTGCCGGCCGGGCGGCCGAGCACCTCGATTCGTCCCGACTTCACGACCTGTGCGCCCACGATCGAGCGCATCAGCGTCGTCTTGCCACTGCCGCTCGGGCCGAGCAGCCCCACGATCATGCCGCTCGGCACCGCAAGGGACAGGCCGTCGAGCACCGCGGCACCACCGCGCACGACGTGGAGGTCCTCGGCGACGACCGCCGCCCCCGATCCCGCGATCGCGTGGGCGCCCCGGTGCGGGGGCGGTGACGAGGCATCCGAGCTATTCACCATGTGCTGAATAATTCGCCTGCGCGGGTGCCCTGTCAAGACCCCGGAGGACGTCCGGTCAGGTGCCATTGCACCGACGGGCCGACACGGGCGACGAGCTCGTCGGTCGGCAGCGACGCGACCGGCTCGAACTCGAGCACGTAGCGCACCATGATGACGCCCACGAGCTGTGACGCGGCGAGTTCGGCGCGGAGCTCGGCGTCGGGTTCGTCGAGGTGCTCCGCGATGCGGTGCATGATCTCGCGTCGCAGGAACTCGCGGAGCATCCGCGACACCGGTCCCTGGCCGATCGCCGATCGCAGGGCGGCCACCGCGGCCGGGCGCACCGTCGCCGAGTCCCACGCGGTGACCACTGCGCGCACGAGCCGGTCGCCCAGGCCGTCGAGCGGGCCGTCGAGCGCGCCGGCGACGAGGCGGTCGGGTTGCAGCGGCACCTCGACGACCTCGGTGACGAGGTGCTGCTTGTCGTCGAAGTAGTGGTGCACGAGCGCGGGATCGACGCCGGCGCGACGGGCGATCGCCCGCATCGACGCCGCTTCGTAGCCGCGCTCGCCGAACTCCTCGGTCGCGGCGGCGAGGATGCGCGCCCTGGTGTCACCCGATTTCGCGCCGCGGGGGCGACCCGGGCGCCGTCGGGGGATGCGCTCCGTCACACCCAGAGCCTAACCCCGGGGGCCGGCTCGGGGTGCTCCGTCACACGCTGTGCCTCTCCGGTGCCCCGCCCCGGAGCCCGCCGCGGGGTTCCTCCGAGTCTCATGGGAAGGCCGTTCCGCGACGAGACCGATCGGTAGGATTGTTCACGCCCCAGTTCTGCCGCCGAATGCGCTAGGAGTCCGTGCCATGGAATGGCTCATCCCCGTCATCATCGTCGTCGCACTCGTGGTGATCATCGGCATCTACCTCTGGGCCACCTACAACTCGCTCGTCACCCTCAACGTCCGCGTCGACGAGGCGTGGAGCGACATCACCGTGCAGCTCAAGCGCCGGGCCGACCTGATCCCGAACCTCATCGAGGCGGTCAAGGGCTACGCGGCGCACGAGAAGGGCGTGTTCGAGTCCGTCACGCAGGCACGCGCCGAGACCCTGCAGGCGCAGGGCCCCGCAGAGGCCGGCGTCGCCGAGAACCACATGCAGCAGGCGCTGAAGTCGATCTTCGCGGTCGCCGAGGCGTACCCGCAGCTGCAGGCGAGCCAGAACTTCCTGCAGCTGCAGGCCGAGCTCGTCGACACCGAAGACAAGATCCAGGCGTCGCGCCGGTTCTACAACGGCGGCGTGCGCGAGCTGAACACGAAGATCAAGGTGTTCCCGAACACCCTGTTCGTTCGGGGCCTCGGCTTCCACGAGCGCGACTTCTTCGAGGTCACCGAGGCGGCGGCGATCGCCGAGCCTCCGCGCGTCCAGTTCTGAGGGCCGGCCTTGTATCGCGCGATCGCCAGGAACAAGCGCAACACCGTCTTCATCATCCTGTTCTTCCTCGCCATCATCGGCGGGCTGGGGTGGCTGGCCGCGGTCGTCTACCAGGACCTCACGATCGTCGTCGTGACGCTCGTCGTGGCGACCGGGTACGCGCTCATCCAGTACTTCACGGCCGACCGCCAGGCGCTCTCGATGTCGGGGGCGATCGAGGTCCGGTCGAAGGCCGACCACCCGCGCCTCTGGCGCACGGTCGAGAACCTCTCGATCGCGACGGGCACGCCGATGCCGCGCGTCTACGTGATCTCGGACCCCGCGCCCAACGCGTTCGCGACCGGCCGCGACCCCGAGCACGCCGTCGTCGCGGCGACGACGGGTCTCCTCGAGATCATGGACGACGCCGAGCTCGAGGGCGTCATGGCGCATGAGCTCGGGCACGTGCGCAACTACGACATCCGGCTGTCGATGATCGTGTTCGGGCTCGTGGTCGCGGTCGGCTTCATCTCCGACATGTTCGTGCGCATGGCGTTCTTCGGTCGCAACAACAACAACTCGAACCCGATCGTCATGGTGTTCGGCCTCGTTGCGATGCTCATCGCGCCGCTCGTCGCGAGCCTCGTGCAGCTCGCCGTCTCCCGACAGCGCGAGTACCTCGCCGACGCGACGGGGGCGATGACCACGCGGCATCCCGACGCCCTCGCGCGGGCCCTCGAGAAGCTCGAGGCGTACGGCCGGCCGATGCAGCGGCAGAACTCGTCGATGGCGCACCTCTGGATCGCCGACCCGCTGAAGCCGGGCGTCATGAGCCGACTCTTCGCGACCCACCCGCCGATCGCCGATCGGGTCAAGCGGCTCGAGGAGATGGGCGGCAGCTTCTAGCCGACCCCGACGAGCTGCGCAGCAGACCCGAGTTCGGCCGCGAGCGCGGGGGAGAGGTCGCCACGACCGGTGACCAGCACGTCGTCGAGACCCTGCCAGGCCGCCGCTCGGCGAAGCACGGGCACGAGCCGCGCCGCCGTGTCTGCCGGGGCATCGGGCTCGGTCCACGCGGACTGCACGCGCAGGACGCCCGCCTTGCGGTCGCTCTTGAGATCGACCCGGCCGACCACGCGATCGTCGATGAGCAACGGCAGCGAGTAGTAGCCGAACCGGCGGTCGGGCTCTGGCGTGTAGATCTCGATGCGGTAGTGGAAGTCGAACAGACGCTCGGTGCGTGGGCGGAACCACACGACCGGATCGAACGGCGACAACAGCGCGACGGTCTCGATGCGGCGCGGCCGCCGCGCATCGCGATGCAGCCAGGCCGGCGTCGCCCGGCTGCCGGTGCGCCAACCGGGTACCTCGACCGGGAGGAGCACGCCGGCAGCCTCGAGCTCGGCGATCGCCTGGCGCACCGGCGCCCGCTTCATGCGCCAGTAGTCCGCGAGATCGGCTTCGGTGGCGATGCCGTAGGCGCTGGCCGCGAGCGCGACGAGCGTGCGGACGGCCTCGTCGACGGGCGGAGACGCGTCGAGCAGCTCGGCGGGCAGCGCCTGCTCGGGCAGGGCGTAGACGCGCTCGAACCGCTGCCGGTCGACGCAGACGACGTCGCCGGTGCGGAACATCATCTCGAGGGTGCGCTTCACGTCGGACCAGCCCCACCAGGGGCCGCGCCGCACGTTCGCATCGTGCTCGATCTCGCTCGCGCGGAGCGGACCCTTCTCGGTCAGCTCGGCGCGCAGCCAGCCGGCGAGCCCGTGCTCGTCGGCCACCCAGCCGCCCCAGTCGTTGCCGGCCTGCCGGTACTCGTCGCGCCGGAACTCGAACAACGGCCACAGCTCGCGCGGGATGTACGCCGCCTGATGCGCCCAGTACTCGACCATGCGCCCGCGACGGCCAGACGTGATGCGATCGAGAAGCGACCGGTCGTAGTCGCCGACCCGGCTGAAGGCCGGCAGGTAGTGGCTGCGCTCGAACACGTTGACCGAGTCGATCTGGAGCAGGCCGAGCCGGTCGACCACGCCGTTCAGGGCGCGGGTGCCGGCGGCCTCGGGGTGCGGGCGGGAGAAGCCCTGCGCGGCCAGTGCGATGCGGCGGGCGAGGGCGGGACTGACGACGTCGACCATGGTGACACCGACGCTAGCGTCCGCCACCGACATCGGCGAGCGGCGCCCGCCCCGGGCACGGCATGCCGAGGTGCGCATACGCCGTGCCTAGACTGGATGAATGGCGGACTCGGGCGGGGCGGGACGAGGCGGACGACGCGCACGACGATGGTTCGGCTTCGGTGCTGCGCCCGAGCCGGCGGCGAAGCAGGTCCACGAACCCGCGAGCGGTGATGTCGAGTCGAGCGTGCCCTACGGCGTCCGCCTCGCCGGTGCATGGTCGTGGCGTCTGCTGCTGATCGCCGGGGTGCTCGCGGTCGTCGTCTTCCTCGTCATCCAGTTGCGGCTCATCCTGATCCCGCTCCTCGTCGCGGTGCTCCTCAGCGCCCTGCTCGTGCCCTTCTCCGCGTTCCTCCGGCGGCACGGCTGGCCGAAGTGGCTCGCGGTCGCCGTCGCGATGCTCTCCGCACTCGCCGTCGTCGGCGGACTGCTCACGCTCGGCATCTGGCAGATCGTGCGCGGGGCCGACGAACTCACCGCCCAGTCGCTCGTCGCGTGGGACGATTTCCGTGCCTGGCTCCTCGCCGGTCCGCTGCACATCACCGAGGCGCAGCTCAACGATTGGGTCGAGCAGGCCGTCACCGCGGTGCAGCAGGACATGGGCATCATCTGGAGCGGGGCGCTCTCGCTCGGATCGACGGTCGGTCATTTCCTCGCCGGCATGCTGCTCGCCCTCTTCGCCACGCTCTTCATGCTGATCGACGGCCGTGGCATCTGGAACTGGATCGTCGGCATCTTCCCACGACGGGCACGCACCGCCGTCGACGGTGCCGGCCAGGCCGGCTGGGAGACGCTGCAGAACTTCGTCCGCGTGCAGATCCTCGTCGCGACGATCGACGCGATCGGCATCGGACTCGGTGCGTTCTTCCTCGGGCTGCCGCTCGCCATCCCGATCGCCATCCTCGTGTTCCTCGGGTCGTTCATCCCGATCGTCGGCGCCGTCGTCACGGGTGCACTCGCGGTGTTCGTCGCGCTCGTGTACAGCGGCTTCTGGCCGGCCGTGATCATGCTCGGCATCGTGCTGCTCGTGCAGCAGATCGAGGGGCACGTGCTGCAACCGCTCATCATGGGCACCGCGGTCAAGGTGCATCCGCTGGGCGTCGTCGTCGCAGTCGCGACCGGGTCGTTCCTCGCGGGCATCCCTGGCGCGCTCTTCGCGGTGCCGGTCGCGGCGGTCGTCAACGTGATGATCCTGTACATCTCGAGCGGCGACTGGAAGGACGACGCCCCGCCGTCGACCGTCGCCGTGCGTTCGCCGCTGTGGCGCACCGTCCCGCAGCGTCCCGGCTTCCAGCGAGGAGAATGAACGAGTTGAACCACACGATCGCCGGCCCCGCGCTCGCCGACTTCGAGGCCGCCCGTGACATCGTCGCCCGCGTCGCCCGCACGACGCCGATGGAGTCCTCCCGCTACCTGGAGCGGGTGCTCGGCGCGCCCGTGCGCCTCAAGTGCGAGAACCTGCAGCGCACGGGTTCGTACAAGCTGCGCGGCGCCTACCACCGCATGTCCTCGCTGACGCCGGAGGAGCGAGCGCGCGGCGTCGTCGCCGCCTCGGCCGGCAACCACGCCCAAGGCGTCGCATTCGCCGCACGCGAGCTCGGCATCCGCGCCACGATCTTCATGCCGGTCGGCGTCGCCCTGCCGAAGCTCGAGGCGACGAAGGCCTACGGCGCCGACGTCGTGCTCGCGGGAGCCTCGGTCGGCGAGACGCTCGAAGCGGCAGCCGCCTTCGCGGCGGAGACCGGTGCGGTCGTGATCCCGCCCTTCGACCACGTCGACGTCGTCACGGGTCAGGGCACCCTCGGGCTCGAGATCCTCGACCAGGCGCCCGACGCCACGACGATCGTCGTGCCGATCGGCGGCGGCGGCCTCGCCGCCGGTATCGCGAGTGCGGCCAAGCAGCGGGCCGCGGCGGAGGGGCGCAGCATCCGGATCATCGGCGTCCAGTCCGAGAACGCGGCGCCGTACGTCGCCTCGCTCGCGGCGGGGGCTCCGCAGACGGTGCCGGTCGTGCCGACCATCGCCGACGGCATCGCCGTCTACCGGCCCGGCGAACTCAACTTCGAGATCATCCGCGACGCGGTCGACGAGGTCGTCACCGTCACCGAGGACGACATCGCTCGCGCACTGCTCGTGCTGCTCGAGCGCGCGAAGCTCGTCGTCGAACCCGCCGGTGCCGTCGCCGTCGCCGCGATCATGAAGGGGGCCGTGCCGAACGACGGCCCGGTGGTCGCGGTGCTCTCGGGCGGCAACATCGACCCGCTGCTCATGCAGCGCGTCATCGCGCACGGGCTCGCCGCCTCCGGCCGCTACCTCACGGTCCGCGTCGGCCTTCCCGACCGGCCCGGCCAGCTCGTGCGCGTCGCCGAGCTGCTCGCGGGTTCGCATGCGAACGTCGTCGAGGTGCTGCACACGCGCCACGGCCGCGGCATGCAGATCTCCGAGGTCGAGATCGACATCTCGGTCGAGACGCGCGGGCCCGAGCATCGCGCCGAGGTCGTCGAAGTCCTGCGCCGTGCCGGCTACGAACCGGTCGTGCTCGACGACTGAGCAGCCGCCGTCTCAGGAGACCGGCGCGGAATCAGGACGATCCTCGTGGTCTCGTCCTGAACAGCTCCTGAACCGGTGCTGCTCGCCGCCGAGACGCGAAGAGCGGATGCCTCCGAGGCATCCGCTCTTCGCGCTGGACCGGTCGCGGGCGACTACTGGCCGCCCCAGGTGTCGACGCTCGTGATCTCCACGGCGATCTCGCGACCGTTGGGCGCGGTGTAGCTCGTCTTCTCGCCGACCTTGAGGCCGAGGATGGCGGCGCCGAGCGGCGACTGCTCGCTCCACACGTCGAGCTCGGAATCACCGGCGATCTCACGGCTGCCGATGAGGAACGTCTCTTCGTCGCCGGCGATCACGGCGGTGATGACGGTGCCCGACTCGACGATGCCCTTCGACGCGGGCGCCTCGCCGACCTCGGCGGTCTTCAGCAGCTCCTTGAGCTGGCGGATCCGGGCCTCGATCTTGCCCTGCTCGTCCTTCGCAGCGTGGTAGCCGCCGTTCTCCTTGAGGTCGCCCTCTTCGCGGGCCGCCTCGATGCGCTTCGCGATCTCCTCGCGACCGGTCGTCGAGAGCTGCTCGAGCTCGCCCGCGAGTCGGTCGTAGGCGTCCTGGGTGAGCCAGGTGACAGTGGCGTCCTGCGCCATGATGCACACTCCTGTGTCGGGATACCCGGTGCGGTCCCCCTCGCGGGCATGGAGCCCGCGAAGCCGCGCCGGATAGACGTGTCGCCCCGACATGGGTCGGGGCGAATGACCCATGTTAGGTGAGCCAGCAGCGGTAAATCAAACCGGTGTTCGCCTCCTGCGCCGTGCGAACGGTCTCGGTGAGCGCGCGGATGTGCTCGGTCGACGGCGGCACGATGATCGTCTTCCAGCCGACGATGGCGAAGTCGGCGTTGAGGGCCTGCACGATGCAAGCGGTCTCGTTGCCGGGCGGGACCGAGAGGTTCCAGCTCACCTCGACCGCGCGCTCCTCGTTCATGAGCCGGTGGCCGGTGTCGGTGACCTCGACCTGCGGCTTCGAGCCGTCGAGGCCGGCCCAGACGACCCACGCGACGATCACGACGGCGACCGCGACGGCTCCGGCGATGAGCAGGAACCGATCACGCGAGCGGTTGCGGCGCGTGCGGCCGTACCGTTCGTCGAGCGACGTGGTCACGGGGCTCCTTCGGAGGTGGATCGACTAGGCTGCATCAAGCCTAAACCCGCCCCCTGAGGGCAGGATCCATCCCCGAAAGGCTGGCCGATGCTCGTCGACTCCGTCCGTTCCCTGCTGTCCTCGGCGACGCTGGTCCTCGCCGACGGCAAGGAGGAGTTCGACCCCGACACGGTCACCCCCGGCGTATGGGGCTTCGTCGTCACGTTCCTCGTGATGGTGGCGGTGCTGCTGCTCGTCCTCGACATGGTCCGCCGCATCCGCCGCACCAACTACCGCGCGCAGGTGCGCGCGCAGATCGACGCCGAGAACGAGGCGGCGGCACGCGACGCGGAGCTCGCCGAGTTCGGCGAGGGCGACGACCGGCCGGATGCCTCGGGCGAGGCGCCCGACCGCCCGACCGAGTAGCTCGGGGCGGGTCTCGACGCGGTCCTTCGTCGCGACTGGCCACCGGACGCCGGCGTCGATCAGCCCACGTGGTAGACCGGTGCCATCGCGATGAGCAGCGTCGCGGTCCAGTGGCACATGAAGGCGAGCACCGTGCACACGTGGAAGATCTCGTGGAAGCCGAAGACGCCGGGCCACGGGTTCGGCCTCTTCAGGCCGTAGACGACCGCGCCGACCGTGTAGAGCAGGCCGCCGACGATGACGAGCACCATCATCGCGACGTTCGCCGCGAGCAGGTCGCCGAGGTACATCACCGCGGCCCAGCCGAGCAGCAGGTAGAGCGGAACGTACAGCCAGCGCGGCGCATGGATCCAGAACACCCGGAACCCGATGCCGAGCAGGGCCCCGCCCCACACGATCGCGAGCAGCAGCCAGCCCTTCGCCGGCGGGAGGGCGAGGATGGCGAGCGGCGTGTAGGTGCCCGCGATCAGCAGGAAGATGTTCGCGTGGTCGATGCGCTTGAGCACGACCTTCGTCTTCGGCTTCCAGTTGAAGCGGTGGTACAGCGCCGAGTTGCCGAACAGCAGCATCGACGTCAGCATGAACACGGCCGAGGCCCATTTCGCGGGCGCACCCTGCGCGAGGCAGATGAGCACGATGCCCGCCGCGATGGCGACGGGGAAGGTGCCGGCGTGGATCCACCCCCGCCACGTCGGCTTCACCTCGACCGCGTGGTTCAACGAGTCGTCCAGCAGCGGGATGTTCGGCAGGTCGGGGCCGTGCTCCTCGCGTGACACCGCGAGGTCGCCCGGGTCGTCGGGAGCCACGGGCCGCGCGAACTCGTCTGCGAGATCCGCGGGGTCGTGGTGGCGCTCAGGGGTCATGGTCACAGCGTAGGGCCTGCCCCATCACGGTCCGCTGTGAGTTCGAGGAGGGTGAGGGGGTAGCGTAGTGCCGTGCAGACGAGCGATCAGCCCCTCGGTCGCGGGATCCTCTACCGGCTCTACCAGAACCGGCTCCGTCGCGGACTCGACCCCGCCGGCCTGCCCCGCCACGTCGCGATGATCATCGACGGCAACCGTCGCTGGGCGAAGCAGCTCGGCTATCGCACGGCGGCCGACGGGCACCGGGCGGGCGCCGCGAAGATGCGGGAGTTCCTCGAGTGGTGCGACGACCTCGGCATCTCGACCGTCACGCTCTACCTGCTCTCGAGCGACAACCTCGGCAACCGCCCCGGCGACGAGCTCTCGGACCTCTTCGAGATCATCGCCGACCTCGCTGAGGAGCTCAGTCACTACCGGGACTGGCGCGTGCAGCACGTCGGCAGCGACACGGGGCTGCCCGGGCCGCTCGTCGCCGCGCTCGACGCCGCCGAGCACCGCACGGCCGACAAGCACGGCCTGCACGTCAACCTCGCGGTCGGCTACGGCGGCCGCAAGGAGATCACCGACGCCATGCGCTCGATCGTCGCTGCGCACCACGCCGAGGGTCGCAGCCTCGAAGACCTGGCCGAGCGGCTCACGCCCGACCTCATCGGCGAGCACCTCTACACGGGCGGCCAGCCCGACCCCGACCTCGTGATCCGCACCTCGGGCGAGCAGCGGCTCAGCGACTTCATGCTCTGGCAGTCGGCGCACTCCGAGTTCTACTTCGTCGAGGCGCTCGGCCCCGACCTGCGCAAGGTCGACTTCCTCCGGGCGCTCCGCGACTACGCGAAACGCCATCGCCGATTCGGCGGCTGACCACCCGTTCTCGCGGCGGCGCGCTGCGAGGCATCCACCCGTTCTGTCATGATGATCGACGGAGAAGGGGGCACGCAACGTGACCATCGACGATTTCACCGCCGGCTTCACCGAGGAGCCGGGGTACCTCGACTACGGCCGCGTGGGGCCGCTCTCGACGGCCGCCGCGGAGGAGACCCTCGCATTCACCCAGGTGCTGCAGCGCGCCCGGCACGGCAGCCTCGACGCATTCGGCGAGCAGGACTCGCGCGTGCGCGCGGCCGCCTCGGCGCTGACCGGTTTCCCGGTCGACCAGATCGCGTTCGAGCCGAACGCGACGACCGGCCTCATGCACGCCATGTTCGGGCTCACCGGGGGAGTGCTGCTGTCGGCCGAGGAGTTCCCGAGCCTGCCCATCGCCGCCGTGCGTGCGCAGGAGGCGCTGCACACGGTCCAGCCGGTGTGGCTCGAGACCGACCACGGCAAGGTGACGCCGGGGCAGATCCGCGAACAGCTCGAGCAGGGCGTCGTCGCCGTCGCGGTGAGCCTCGTCGACTCGCGCACCGGCTACCTCTGCGACATCGAGGGCGTCCGGCAGGTGATCGGCGACCGACTGCTCATCGTCGACGCGATCCAGGGCTTCGGCATCGTCGACGCCCCCTGGGAGGCGGCCGACGTCGTCGTCACGGGCGGGCAGAAGTGGTGCCGTGCGGGCTGGGGCACCGGCATCCTGGCGCTCTCCGACCGGGCTCTCGAGCGACTCACGCCCGTCTTCTCCGGATTCAGCGCGACCGAGGAGGCCGAGCCGTGGGGCCATGTGCCCCCGCCGGCGCCCGACGCCCGCGCCTACCGGGTCTCGAACCCCGACCCGCTCGCGCAGGCGCGCCTCGCGGCCGCGCTCGAGGAGATCGCCGACGTGACCGTGCCGGTGATCAACGCCGCCGTCGCCGATCGGGTGAGCCGGGTGATCGAGCTCGCCGACGAGTACGCCATTCCCGTGGCGTCGTCGCGCGACGAGCAGGAGCGCGCGGGCATCGTCGTGCTCGAACCGCCGGCAGACCAGGTCACGGTGCTCACCGCCTCGCTGCACAACCACGGTGTGACGGCGACGACCAGGCTCGGGACGGTGCGGCTCTCGATCCACGCCGCGACGAGCGAGGAGACGCTCGAGATGCTGCGGGGCGCGTTCGTCTCGTACTCGACGGCCGCCTCCTACTGAGGCCGGTCACCGCGCACGATCGGGATGCCTCGGCGCCGGCGCCGAGGCATCCGCCGTCCGAAGGTGAACACGACATGACGATGCGCGTGTCGCTTCCGCGGATCCAGCGGGCCGGACGTAGGTTCGGCTCAACGGGTAGATCACCCGTTCGGGTCGGCCACCGGAACCGACTTCGGGAGGGATCGGCGGCAGGCGCGTGAACCGGGCAGGAATGCTCGGGGCGGGAGCGGTTGTGGCGTCATCGGTTACTCCTGATTCGGTCGGTCGTTCGGACGTTCGCGCGGGGGAGCGCGACGCAGCGGAGCCCCGCGAGGGCGTTGCACAGGCCGAGCGCACGTACGTGCTCGACACGTCGGTGCTGCTCAGCGATCCGCGCGCACTCTTCAACTTCGCCGAACACGCGGTGGTGCTGCCCGTCGTGGTCATCACCGAGCTCGAGGCGAAGCGCAACGACCCCGAGATCGGGTACTTCGCGCGGCAGTCGCTGCGCATCCTCGACGAGTTGCGCGTCGCGCACGAGCGGCTCGACTTCCCGATCCCCGTGGGCGACGGCGGTTCGCTCAGGGTCGAGCTCAACCACTCGAATCCGAAGGTGCTGCCGTCGGGGCTCCAACTCGGCGACAACGACTCGCGGATCCTCGCCTGCGCGGCGAACCTGCAGCAGGACGGCGTGCCGGTGACGGTCGTCTCGAAGGACCTGCCGCTGCGCGTGAAGGCCGCATCGATCGGCCTCGACGCGCAGGAGTACCGGCACGAGCTCGCGCTCGACTCGGGCTGGACCGGCATGGCCGAGCTCTCGCTCGGCTCGAACGACATGGCGAAGCTCTACGAGCACGAGTCGATGATCACGCGCGAGGTGGAAGGGCTGCCGGTCAACACGGGCCTCGTCATCCACTCCGACCGGGGCTCGGCACTCGGCCGCGTCGTGGGCGACGGCGAGGTGAAGCTCGTGCGCGGCGACCGCGAGGTCTTCGGCCTGCACGGCCGGTCGGCCGAGCAGCGCCTCGCGATCGACCTGCTGCTCGACCCCGAGATCGGCATCCTCTCGCTCGGCGGCCGGGCAGGCACCGGCAAGTCGGCGCTCGCGCTGTGCGCCGGGCTCGAGATGGTGCTCGAGCGCCAGCAGCACAAGAAGATCATGGTGTTCCGCCCGCTCTACGCCGTCGGCGGCCAGGAGCTCGGGTACCTGCCGGGCGACCAGGGCGAGAAGATGAATCCCTGGGGCCAGGCGGTGTTCGACACCCTCGGCTCGGTCGTCTCCGACAACGTGCTCGACGAGGTCGTCGACCGGGGCATCCTCGAGGTGCTGCCGCTCACGCACATCCGCGGACGATCGCTGCACGACGCCTTCGTGATCGTCGACGAGGCGCAGTCGCTCGAGCGCAACGTGCTGCTCACGGTGCTCAGCCGTATCGGCCAGAACTCGCGGGTCGTGCTCACCCACGACGTCGCCCAGCGCGACAACCTGCGCGTCGGCCGGCACGACGGCATCGCGAGCGTCATCGAGACGCTGAAGGACCACCCGCTGTTCGCGCACATCACGCTCACGCGCAGCGAGCGGTCGGCGATCGCGGCGCTGGTGTCGGAACTGCTCGACGGGGCCGAGCTGGCGTAGCGGGGCTCGCTCGGCGGGGCGGCGCACCGGGCCTCCCCGGGCGCTGGACCGCGGGCGTGGAAGCCGATGCCGCAGTGCGCGATGTCGGTGGAAGGCGGCACGATATCGGCATGCCTGCAGACAGCGCGCCCGCGAACGTGATCCGAGCCCTCTGGACGAGGATGCAGGCCAGGGACTGGCCGGCTGTGCGCGCACTGCTCGCCGACGAGCTCGTCGTCGAGTGGTTCGCCTCGCTCGAGCGCATCGTCGGCCCCGAGAACTTCGTCGCCGTCAATGCCGAATACCCCGAGGGGTGGTCGATCCGCATCATCTCGATCGTCGCCGACGGCGACCGGGTCGTCTCCGAGGTCGAGGTGCCGCACGAGGGCGTCGGCGTGTTCCGTGCCGCCTCCTTCTGGCGCGTGCGCGAGGGGCTGATCGTCGAGGGTCGCGAGTACTGGACGACGCGCGGCGGCGACGCGGCGCCCGAGTGGCGACGTCATCTGGTCGAGGCGATCGCCTGAGTCGTGACCGGCTCGCCGGCCCAGAGATCGAGCCGCGGCCAGCTCCGCCCCTGGGGGCGCCGCCCGACGCGCGTCGAGCTGTCTCGCACCTGCCCAAGACGACGGATGCCTCGTGCCGGCAGCCGGCACGAGGCATCCTCATCGGTGACGTTACTTCGCCTGCGGGGGGCGCGTCATCGAGAGCAGGTCGAGGGCCGAGTCGAGCTGCTCGACCGTCAGGTCGCCGCGCTCGACGTAGCCGAGGTCGATGACGGCCTCGCGCACCGTGATGCCCTTGGCGACCGAGTGCTTCGCGATCTTCGCGGCGGCTTCGTAGCCGATGAGCTTGTTGAGCGGCGTGACGATGGAGGGCGACATGCCGGCGAGGGCCGTCGCGCGCTCGACGTTCGCCTCGAGGCCGTCGATGGTCTTGTCGGCGAGGACGCGCACCGAGTTGGCGAGCAGGCGGATCGACTCGAGGAGCGCAGTGCCCATGACCGGGATCTGCACGTTGAGCTCGAACGCGCCCGAGGCGCCGCCCCACGCGATGGTCGCGTCGTTGCCGATGACCCGGGCGCACACCATGAGCACGGCCTCGGGCACGACCGGGTTGACCTTGCCGGGCATGATCGAGGAGCCCGGCTGCAGGTCGGGGATGTGCAATTCGCCGAGGCCGGTGTTCGGGCCCGAGCCCATCCAGCGCAGGTCGTTGGCGATCTTCGTGAGGCTCACCGCGATCGTGCGGAGCGCGCTCGACGCGTCGACGAGGCCGTCGCGGTTCGCCTGCGCTTCGAAGTGGTCGGCCGCCTCGGTGATCGGCAGCTCGGTCTCGGACTGCAGCAGCTCGATGACGAGCTGCGGGAAGCCGGCCGGGGTGTTGATGCCCGTGCCGACGGCGGTGCCGCCGAGCGGGACCTCGGCGACGCGGGGGAGCGCCGAGCGCACGCGCTCGATGCCGAGGCGCACCTGGCGGGCGTAGCCGCCGAACTCCTGGCCGAGGGTGACGGGCGTCGCGTCCATGAGGTGGGTGCGACCGGCCTTCACGACGCCGGCCCACAGCTCGGCCTTCGCCTCGAGGGCGACCGCGAGGTGGTCGAGCGCCGGGATGAGGTCGTCGATGAGCGCGGCCGTGACCGCGATGTGCACCGAGGTCGGGAACACGTCGTTCGACGACTGCGAGGCGTTGACGTGGTCGTTCGGGTGCACGGCGCTGCCGAGCTTCGAGGTCGCGAGCGTCGCGAGCACCTCGTTCATGTTCATGTTCGAGCTCGTGCCCGAGCCGGTCTGGTACACGTCGACCGGGAAGTGCTCGGTGAAGCCGTGTGCGCCCGAGATGACCTCGTCGGCGGCGGCCACGATCGCGTCGGCGATGCCCTGGTCGAGAACGCCGAGGCGCGCGTTGGCCTGCGCTGCCGCCTTCTTGATGCGGGCGAGCGCCTGGATCTGCTGGGGCTCGAGACCCGACCCCGAGATGGGGAAGTTCTCGACCGCGCGCTGCGTCTGCGCCCGGTACAGGGCCCGCGCGGGCACCCGCACCTCGCCCATCGTGTCGTGTTCGATGCGGTAGTCGGCGGCGTTGTCCACCACGGTGTGCTTCCCCTTTTCTGCGATGCCGGTGGGCCCGGCTGCGATGCCGGCGCGGCCGGCGAATGCCGCGCGCGGCGGCGTCAGATGCGACCGATGACGATGTCGGTCTCGACGCGACCTTCGAACAGTCGGTAGTTCGCGCCGACGAAAGCCAGCGTACCTGCTGCGACCGCGTCGCTGATCATCTCGGAGCTCTCGACGAGCTCGGTGACGGTGTTGCGCAGGTGCTCACGACCGACGAACGCGGTGTCGACATGGCTCGGCTCGATCGGGCCGTCGCCGCCGGCGACCTTGCGCACCGCGGGGACGATCTTCTCGACGAGACCCGCGATGTGAGGCGGCAGCGGCGCGGCGTCGGGCGCCTGCGAGTCGATCGCGGCGCGCACCGCCCCGCACTCGTCGTGTGCCAGCACGATGATGACCGGCACGTCGAGGATGCCCACGGCGTACTCGAGCGAGCCGAGGGCCGACGGCGTCACCACCTGGCCGGCGTTGCGCACGACGAACGCGTCGCCGAGGCCGACGTCGAAGATGATCTCGGCGGCGAGGCGCGAGTCGCTGCAGCCGAAGATCGCCACGATGGGCCGCTGGGCGTGCGCGAGCGAGCCGCGGTGGTCGATGTCCTGGCGGGGGTGCTCGGGCTCGCCGGCGATGAAGCGCTCGTTGCCCCGGCGCAACTCGCGCCACGTGGCGGCCGGAGTGTCGGGACGGGCGGTGGGCGCATCGTTCGGCTGCTCGGTCACGTGGCTCCTCGTGGTCTAGTCCTGCGCCTCGATCGTCGGCGTGATCGCCGTGGCGAAGGTGGCGAACTCTTCGGGGGTGGCCGTGCCGAGCAGCACGAAGGTGCTGCCGCCCGACTCGGTGGTCAGTGCGTACCGCGCGTTGCCGACGTCGGCGTCGGTCTTGCGGTTGTCGTAGATGGTCCAGTCGACGCCGTCGATGTTCACGGTCCCCGTCGCGAGGGTGCGCGCGAGCTGGTTCGCGACCCAGGTCGGGTTCGCGTCGAAGCCCTGGTACAGGCCGAGGTACTCGTCGCTCGGCGTGAGATAGCCCGCGTACCAGGCGGTGACGTCGTCGGTCTTGTCGGTACGCAGCTCGGCGGCGTTGGCGCGCCAGCCCTCGGGCAGCTCGGGTACGGCGATCGGCTCGTCGCGGACCGCCTGCACCTGCTCGGCGACGGCGGAGACGTCGATGTCGCGATCGATCGGGGTGTCGCTGCGCGGCACCATGAGCACGATCACGACGACGATCGCGAGGCTCGCGCCGAGCGCGAGCACGAGGTTCTTGAGGGTCTGGCGCTGCCGGTGCTTGAGCGAGGCGTCGGCCTTGCGGGCGGCCGTCTCGGCCGGGGTCTCGGGGCGGCCGAGCTCGGCGACGACCCGTGGTGCGCGTTCGGCCATCAGCGCTCGTCGCCTTCGGGGTCGGCCGAGTCGCGACCCGACAGGGATGCCGCGGCGCCGGCCCGCGCCGCGTCGAGGCGTGCCTTCGCGCCGATGAGCCACTCCTCGCAGCGGGCCGCGAGGGCCTCGCCGCGCTCCCACAGCGCGAGCGACTGCTCGAGCGTGGCCGAACCCTGCTCGAGCTCGCCGACGACGCGCACGAGCTCGTCGCGCGCCTGCTCGTAGCTCAGCTCGGCGACATCGGGGGTGGAGGGCATGGGGCCCATTCTATTCGCCGCCGCCGACCGGCTCGGTCGCGCCCGCGTCGCCCGATCGGGCCGGCGCCGGCGCCTCGCCCTCGGATCTCGCCGAGATGGCGCCGGCGGCGAGCATCACCGTGAGCGCTGCGCCGACGGGCGCGGCGGCCGGCGAGGTCACGACGTGCCCGTCGGCACCCTGCACGATCGCGTACCCGCGGTCGAGCGTCGCCTGCGGCGACAACGCCCGGAGGTGACCGCGGAGCTCGCCGATCCGGTGCGTCTGCCGTTCGATGGAACGCCCGACGAGCTCGACGCCGCGTGCGACCCAGCGCGTGAGGTCTTCGGCACGGCGGTCGACGATCCACGAGGTGTCGGCGAGCGCCGGGCGAGAACGCAGGTGTCCGACGCGGTCGATCTCGTGGGCGACCAGCGTGCGCAGGCGGAGTGCGATGCGGGCGCGGGCCTGCTCGACGCGCAGCAGTTCTTCGCCGACGTCGGGCACGACGCGCTTGGCCGCGTCGGTCGGGGTCGAGGCGCGCAGGTCGGCGACCTCGTCGAGCAGGGGTCGGTCGGCCTCGTGCCCGATGGCGCTCACGATGGGGGTCGTCGCCTCGGCGGCGGCGCGCACGACCCGTTCGTCGCTGAAGCCGAGCAGGTTCTGGAAGTCGCCGCCGCCGCGCGCGACGATGATGACCTCGACGTCGGGGTCGGCGTCGAGGCGCCGGATCGCCGAGACGACCTCGCTCGCGGTGCGGTCGCCCTGCACGGCCGCGTGCACGACGCGGAACTCGACGGCCGGCCAGCGAAGCCGCGCGTTGCGCAGCACGTCCTTCTCGGCGTCGCTGTCTCTGCCGGTGACGAGCCCGACGACGCCCGGGAGGAACGGCAGCCGGCGCTTGCGATCGAGGTCGAAGAGTCCTTCGGCGGCGAGCTGGGCTCGCAGACGCTCGAGTCGCTCGAGCAGGTCGCCGAGGCCGACGTGCTTCATCTCGAAGACCTGCATCGACAGCGAGCCGCCCTTGACCCACCAGTTCGGCTTCACGAGGGCGACGACGCGGTCGCCCTGCTTGAACTCCTCGCCGAGTCGAGCCCTGACCGACGACCAGATCTGGAACGAGACCGTCGCGTCGGCGTCGAGGTCCTTCAGCTTGCCGTAGACGTTGCCGCCCGACACGCCCCACTGGGTGAGCTCGCCCTCGACCCACACCGTTCCGAGACGATCGATGTACTGCTTGAGCTTGCCCGAGAGGAGAGCGACCGGCCACGGCGCCTCGCGTGTCGCCGGAGCATCCGTCACCGTGGCCTCCCAGCCGCCCGCCTGCGTGCGCCGCGTAGACTCGGCATCGTGACGAGCTTGACTGATGCCCCGCGGATCGGCCTTGGCATGCCCAGAATCCCGAGCGTGCGCGGCCGGCTCAAGGATAACCCGGTCGACCGACCCAAGCGCGTGCTGCTCGCGGCGCCCCGAGGCTACTGCGCCGGTGTCGACCGCGCGGTGATCGCGGTCGAGAAGGCGCTCGAGCACTACGGCGCACCGGTGTACGTGCGCAAGCAGATCGTGCACAACATCCACGTCGTCACCGAGCTCGAGAAGCAGGGGGCGATCTTCGTCGACGAGGTCGACGAGGTGCCCGAGGGCGCCCACATCGTGTTCAGCGCCCACGGCGTCGCGCCCGCCGTCGTGAACGCCGCGTCCGACCGCGGCCTGCACGCGATCGATGCGACCTGCCCACTGGTCACGAAGGTGCACCGCGAGGCCGTGCGGTTCGCGCGCGACGACTTCGAGATCCTGCTCATCGGCCACGAGGGCCACGAAGAGGTCGAGGGCACCGCCGGCGAGGCGCCAGATCACGTCACCCTCGTGAACAGCCCCGACGACGTGCCCAACATCGAGGTGCGCGACCCCGACAAGGTCGTGTGGCTCTCGCAGACGACGCTCTCGGTCGACGAGACGATGGAGACGGTGCGGCGCCTGCGCGAACGGTTCCCGAATCTGCAGGACCCGCCCAGCGACGACATCTGCTACGCCACCCAGAATCGCCAGGTCGCGATCAAGAAGGTCGCGCAGGAGGCCGAGCTCGTGATCGTCGTCGGTTCGGCGAACTCGTCGAACAGTGTGCGCCTCGTCGAGGTCGCGCTCGAGAACGGGGCCAAGGCGGCGTACCGGGTCGACTACTCGAGCGAGATCCGCCAGGAGTGGCTCGACGGGGTCGCCACGGTCGGCGTCACGAGCGGCGCCTCGGTGCCCGAGGGCCTCGTGAAAGAAGTGCTGCTCGAGCTCGCCGACGCCGGGTACGCCGAGGTCGACGAGGTGAAGACGGCCGAGGAGGACCTCATGTTCTCGCTGCCGAAGGAGCTCCGCAAGGACCTCCAGGGCAATCGCGACGCGCGTGCGCTCGGAGGCCGCAACCGCGCCGCCGACGCCTGACGCGAGCCCCGATCAGCCCGCCGTCGCGGCGACGGGCTCGCGGCGACCCGCCGACGCCGCCTCGAGCGTGAGTGCGGCGGCGACGATCGCGATGACCGCGGCGAGCTGGGCCGCGCCCGAGGCCAACGCGCCGAGCGGCGCGGTCGCGAGGGCGACGGCCGCGGCACCGAGCCGCCACGCGATCGGGCCGAGCGAGAGCGTGCGCCGATAGGCGGCGTCGGCGACGAGGTACACCGCCGTGCCGCCCGCGACGAGCCAGGCGCCGGATGGCTCGGCCGGGGCGAAGGCATGGCCGAGCAGCTCGTGCAGGCCCGCCGCGAGCAGCACGAGGCCGAAGATCATCGCGAGGTGCTCGAGGTAGAAGGCGACGAGGGCGAGGCGGGTGCGCGCCTCGGCCGGCGCCTCGGCGATCGCCCGCTCCGCGCGTTCGTCGTCACCGGTGAAGTAGCACCACCACAGTGCGGCGACGAGCCCGACCGCGAGCACCGCGCCGACGATGAGCGCCGGCTCGATCTCGTGGCCGGTCGCGCCGACGCCCACCGAGACGATCGACTCGCCGAAGGCGATGATCATGACGAGCCCGTGCCGCTCGACGAAGTGCGTCGCGCCCGGGTCGAACCCGCCGCGCGAGCTCAGCGCGGCGGAGATGAAGAAGGCGGCGAACGGCAGGGTGAAGAGCACCCAGTCGAGCGGGCCCTCGACGAAGCCCGAGCACACGAGCAGCACGCCGACGAGCACGTTCGACGGTCCGACGACGAGCATGCGTCGCGCGGCGGCGCGGCCGCCCCGGTGGATGAACAGGGCGGCGTGGATCACGGCGACGACGATGTAGCTCGCGCCGAACAGCACGCCGGTCGCGCCGAACGCCTCGGGGATCGCCAGCGACATGACGAGGAACGCCGCCATCGCGCCGATGAGCGCGATGCGCACGAACGCGGTGTCGGGCGCGGCCTGGTTCGTGAGCCAGGCGAACGCGTCGTACATCCACCACACGAGGCCGAGCACGAGCGCGGCCTGCGCGATGCCGGTGACGTCGGGCTGATGCACGACGATCTCGGCGACGCGGCTGATGGTGAAGACGAAGACGAGGTCGAAGAGGAGCTCGACCGTCGAGACCCGTGAGGCGATGCGGGCGATGCGGTCGGCGGGGAGGTCGCGGCTCGGCACGTCGCCACGGTAGCGCAGGCGCGGCCGCCGGGTCGCTCGCCCTCGGCGAACATGATGTGAGTGAGCGCTCACTCAGTGCTACGCTCGCGCTCATGACCATGCCGCCCGCCCAGGCATCGACCCCGCCGCCGACCAGGCAGGGCCGGGCCAAGCCGATGTCCGTCGACGACCGGCGGGCCGCGATCGCCGCGGCCACCGTGCCCCTGCTCTCGCAGTACGGTCGCGACGTCACGACCCGGCAGATCGCGGAGGCGGCCGGCGTCGCCGAGGGCACGCTCTTCCGCGTGTTCGACAACAAGGAGGCGATCATCGACGCGGCCGTCGAGGTGTTCCTCGACCCCGAGCCGTTCCGCGAGGCGCTGCGCCGCATCGACCCGGGCCTGCCGCTCGACCTCAAGATGCGCCTCGTCATCGACCGCTTCCAGGACCGCTTCAGCGGCATCTTCGGCGTCTTCGCCGCGCTCGGCGCCCGGCCGCGCCCGCCGCAGTCGATCGACCCCGGCGCGATCGTCGCCATCTTCGAGCACCTGCTCGCGCCCGAGCTCGAACGACTGCGGGTGCCGCCCGCCGACGTGTTCGCGTTCGTGCGCATCATCGCGTTCTCGTCGGCGATGCCGCAGTTCGCCCAGACCACCGGCCTCGACTCCGACCGGCTCGCCGACCTCATCGTGCACGGCATCATCGGCCGGCGCGACACCGCCGCCGAGGCATCCGCCGCGCCCGCAGACCACCCCGCCACCCGAACCGCCGCCCCGAGGGGAACCGAACCATGCTGCTGAGACTGCTGCGAACGTACCTGCGCCCGTACCGCTGGCTCGTCGCCGCCGTGATCTTCTTCCAGCTCGTGCAGTCGATCGCATCGCTGTACCTGCCGAGCCTCAACGCCGACATCATCGACGACGGCGTCGCCACCGGCGACACGGGCTTCATCCTCTCGACCGGCGCGGTCATGCTCGGCATCACGCTCGTGCAGGTCGCCGCCTCGATCACGGCGGTCTACTTCGGTGCGAAGACCGCCATGGGTCTCGGGCGCGACGTGCGCCGCTCGGTGTTCCGCCGGGTCGCCGACTTCAGCGAGCAGGAGGTGTCGCGATTCGGCGCTCCGAGCCTCATCACCCGCTCGACGAACGACGTGCAGCAGGTGCAGATGCTCGTGCTCATGAGCTGCACCATCCTCGTCTCTGCGCCCATCCTCGCGATCGGCGGCGTGATCATGGCGCTCAAGGAGGACCTCGCGCTGTCGTGGATCATGGTCGTCGCCGTACCCGTGCTGCTCATCTCGGTCGGGCTCATCATCAGCCGCATGGTGCCGCTCTTCCAGTCGATGCAGCGCAAGATCGACGGCGTCAACCGCGTGCTGCGCGAGCAGCTGACCGGTATCCGCGTCATCCGCGCGTTCGTGCGCGAAGGCGTCGAGTCGGAGCGCTTCGACGACGCCAACGACGCGCTCACCGACACGGCGCTGAAGGCCGGCCGGCTGTTCGCGCTCGTCTTCCCGATCGTCATGCTCGTGCTCAACCTCTCGAGCATCGCCGTGCTGTGGTTCGGCGCGTTCCGCGTCGAGGACGGGTCGATGCAGGTCGGGTCGCTCACGGCGTTCCTCAGCTACCTCATCCAGATCCTGATGGCGGTCATGATGGCGACGATGATCGCGTTCCTGCTGCCGCGCGCGGTCGTCTCGGCCGGCCGCATCGGCGAGGTCCTCGAGACCGAGTCGACGGTGCACGACCCGGTGCAGCCGGTCATCGCGCTCACGGCGCCGGGCACCGTCGAGTTCCGGGGCGTGAGCTTCGCCTACCCGGGAGCCGAGGCACCCGTGCTGCACGACCTCAGCTTCACGGCCCGCCCCGGCGAGGTGACCGCGATCATCGGCTCGACGGGCGTCGGCAAGACGACGATCGTGAACCTCGCCGCTCGGCTCTTCGACGCGACGAGCGGCAGCGTGCTCGTCGGCGGCGTCGACGTGCGCGATCTCGACCCCGAGCTGCTCAACGCGCAGTTCGCCCTCGTGCCCCAGAAGCCCTACCTGTTCGCCGGGACCGTCGGCTCGACCCTCAGGTACGGCGACCCGGATGCCTCGGACGACGAGCTGTGGGCGGCGCTCGAGACCGCCCAGGGGCGCGACTTCGTCGCCGCCATGCCGGGCGGCCTCGACGCCCCCATCGCGCAGGGCGGCACGAACGTGTCGGGCGGTCAGCGGCAGCGCCTCTCGATCGCGAGGGCGCTCGTGAAGCGACCGCCGATCTACCTCTTCGACGACTCGTTCTCGGCGCTCGACACCGCGACCGACCAGCGGCTCCGCGCCGCACTCCAGCGCGACGTCGCCGACGCCACGATGATCGTCGTCGCGCAGCGCGTCGCGACGATCACGGGCGCCGACCAGATCCTCGTCGTCGAAGACGGCCGCATCACCGCTCGCGGCACCCATGACGAGCTGCTCGAGACCTCGCAGGCGTACGCCGAGATCGTCGAGAGCCAGCTGAGCGCAGAGGAGGCGGCAGCGTGAGCGAGCAGAAGACCGAGGCGGCGGCGACGCCGCGCCCGCCGGTGCGTCGCGGGCCGATGGGCGGCGGCCCGATGGCGGGCATGGGCATGCCCGCCGAGAAGTCGATGAACTTCGGCCCGAGCGCGAAGCGGCTCATCGGGCGGCTGAAGCCGGAGCGTGCACTCGTCGTGTTCGTCATCCTGCTCGGCGTCGTGAGCGTCGTGTTCAGCGTGCTGGGCCCGAAGATCCTCGGCCAGGCGACGAACATCATCTTCGAGGGGTTCGTCTCGCTGCAGATGCCCGCGGGAGTCACCCAGCAGCAGGTCGTCGACCAGTTGCGCGCCTCGGGCGACACCCAGCAGGCCGACATGATCGCGTCGATGCAGAACATCGTGCCGGGGCAGGGCATCGACTTCGCCGCGCTCGCCGCGGTGCTCGGACTCGTGCTGCTGCTCTACGTGCTCGCCTCGCTGTTCGGCTGGGCGCAGGCGTATGTGCTGAACGGCGTGACGCAGCGCACGGTCTACCGGCTGCGCCGCGAGGTCGAGGAGAAGATCCACCGGCTTCCGCTGTCGTACTTCGACAAGATGCAGCGCGGCGAACTGCTCTCGCGGGTGACGAACGACATCGACAACATCTCGCAGACCCTGCAGCAGACGATGAGCCAGCTGCTCACGTCGCTCCTCACGGTCGTCGGCGTGCTCGTCATGATGTTCGTCATCTCGCCGCTGCTCGCGGTGATCGCGCTCGTGACGATCCCGTTGACCCTGCTCATCACGACGATCATCGCGAAGCGGTCGCAGAAGCAGTTCATCGCCCAGTGGACGCACACGGGCACGCTCAACGCCCGCATCGAGGAGGCCTACTCGGGCCACGCCCTCGTGCGCGTCTTCGGGCGGCGCCACGAGGTCGAGCAGTCGTTCGACGAGAAGAACGAGGAGCTCTACACGGCGAGCTTCGGCGCCCAGTTCGTGAGCGGCATCATCATGCCCGCCATGATGTTCGTCGGCAACCTCGTCTACGTCGCGATCGCCGTCGTCGGCGGGCTCATGGTCGCCGGCGGCTCGATCTCGCTCGGCGACGTGCAGGCGTTCATCCAGTACTCGCGCCAGTTCACGCAGCCGCTCAGCCAGCTCGGCTCCATGGCGAACCTGCTGCAGTCGGGCGTCGCAAGCGCCGAGCGCGTGTTCGAGCTGCTCGACGCCGACGAGCAGGTGGCCGACCCCGAAGAGCCCGAGGTGCCCGAGGCCGCGCCCGGCGAGGCGTCCGGTCGCCTGGTGTTCGAGGACGTGTCGTTCAGCTACGACCCCGGGAAGCCGCTCATCGAGCACCTCTCGCTGACCGCAGAGCCCGGGCAGTCGATCGCGATCGTCGGGCCGACCGGCGCCGGCAAGACGACGCTCGTGAACCTCATCATGCGGTTCTACGAGCTCGACGCCGGGCGAATCACGCTCGACGGCGTCGACATCACGCGCATGACGCGCGACGAGCTGCGCGGGCGCATGGGCATGGTGCTGCAGGACACGTGGCTGTTCTCGGGCACCATCCGCGAGAACATCGCCTACGGCCGGCCGGATGCCTCGGAGGAGGAGATCCTCGAGGCAGCCCGCGCGACCTACGTCGACCGATTCGTGCGCACGCTGCCCGACGGGTACGACACCGTGCTCGACGACGAGGCCTCCAACCTCTCGGCGGGCGAGCGTCAGCTCGTCACGATCGCGCGTGCGTTCCTCGCGCAGCCGGCCGTGCTGATCCTCGACGAGGCGACGAGCTCGGTCGACACCCGTACCGAGCTGCTGCTGCAGCACGCGATGAACGCGCTGCGCGCCGACCGCACGTCGTTCGTGATCGCGCACCGGCTGTCGACGATCCGCGACGCCGACCTGATCCTCGTGATGGAGTCGGGCCGCATCGTCGAGCAGGGCACGCACTCGGGTCTGCTCGCCGCGGGCGGTGCGTACGCGCGGCTCTACCAGGCCCAGTTCGCGGCGCCGGTCGACGGCGAGGAGGAGACGGCCCGCGAGGACGAGCGCGACGCGGAGGCGGTGGAGTCGGCGACCGCCGAACCTGAGACGGGCGCGATCGAGGCGCTCGGGTAGGGGAGGGGCGGATACGCCGCGGCGCCCGTCAGGGGGTCGCCGTCGGAATCGTCAGGAAGAACTCGGCGAAGGCCGGATCGCTGAACGCCACCACGTAGGTCACGATCATCACGACGATGAACGCGACGACGCCGGCGAGCAGCGGGATCCACCACGAGCTGGTGCCGGCCCGCATGCGTGCGCGCGACCAGACGAGTGCCCCGAACCAGAGTGCGAGCTGCGCGATCACGCCGACGGCGATCGCGATGGGCGTCACGGGCCCGGCGTTGAACTCGGTCGGCGGCGTGGTGCCGAGCATCGAGGCCGTCAGTTGCAGCGACTGGAGCATGCTCGACGGCAGGGAGACGAGCGAGAGCACGTTGTAGACGGCGCCCATCGCGCCGAAGACGAGGAGCGCGACCGTCCAGGCGCGGTCGGTCGGCCGGGCGACCGCGCCGGGCCGGGCGTACGCCGGGACGGGGGCGCCGGCGGAGCGTGCCGAACCGGCTGCCGGGCCGGCAGCGTCGGGCGCGTGGTTCGTGCCGGCCGAGTGGGGGTCGGCGGGCGGCTGCCAGGTCCACCCCTCCGGGGCGTACTCGCCGTATCTCGGACGAGGCCGCTCGTCGGCGGACGGCGTGACCGGCGGCTGCGGGGCAGCGGCACCGGCCACGGCGTCGTCGGGCGTACGAGCGGCCTCGTCGGGAGTCATCCGGTGCCCTACGCGGTGATCGACTGGCCGGCGGACCCGAGCTGACGGGTCGACTCACCCACGCGCACGGCCATCGCCGACTCGGCGACCTTGCCCCACGCCCGCGGGTCGTACTGCTTCTTGTTGCCGACCGAACCGTCGACCTTCAGCACGCCGTCGTAGTTCTGGAACATGTAGCCGGCGATCGAACGCGTGAACGCGTACTGCGTGTCGGTGTCGATGTTCATCTTCACGACGCCGTTCGCAACGGCTTCGGCGATCTCGGCGTCGGTCGAGCCCGAACCGCCGTGGAAGACGAGGTCGAGCGGCTTCTCACCGGTGCCGTACTTGGCGGCGAGGCCGTCCTGGATCTCCTTGAGGAGCGCAGGACGCAGCTTCACGTTGCCCGGTGCGTAGACGCCGTGCACGTTGCCGAAGGTGAGGGCGGCCATGTAGCGGCCCTGCTCGCCGAGGCCGAGCGCCTCGACCGTCGCGATCGCGTCCTCGAGGGTCGTGTAGAGCGCCTCGTTGGAGCCCTCGTGCTTGACGCCGTCCTCCTCGCCGCCGACGACGCCGATCTCGACTTCGAGGATCGCGTTGATCGCCTTCATGCGGGGGAGGATCTCCTTCGCGATGTCGAGGTTCTCGGTGAGCGGCACGGCCGAGCCGTCCCACATGTGCGACTGGAAGATGGGGTTGCGACCCGCCTTCACCTCGGCCTCGGAGGCCTCGATGAGCGGGAAGACGAAGTCGGCGAGCGCCGGCTTCGGGCAGTGGTCGGTGTGGAGGGCCACGGTGACGGGGTACGACTTCGCGACCTCGTGCGCGAAGCGCGCGAAGGCGAGGGCGCCCGTCGCCCGGGCCTTCACGGTGTGGCCGGCGAAGTAGTCGGCGCCGCCCGTCGTGACCTGGATGATGCCGTCCGAACCCGCCTCGGTGAGGCCCTGGAGCACCGCGTTCAGGGTCTGCGAGCTCGAGACGTTGAAGGCGGGGAACGCGAAGCCCTTGGCCTTCGCGGTGTCCAGCATCTCGGCGTACTGCTCGGGGGTGGCGATGGGCATGGTGCTCCTTCGATGACGACAGTGGGTTCGGCACGAGTCTAACGACTCGCGAGCAAGGCTCAGATGTTGATGACCTGCGGCGCGCGGCGGACGATGAACGGCGGGCAGGATGGGCTCATGACTTCGTCGCTCGTGCCCGCCGTCGCGCGGGCCGCCGCCGCCTGCCTGCCCCTCATCGGCTCCGGCGACGGCCACGCGGTCGACGCCGCGGCGGTCGCCGCGATGCGCGCCGCGCTCGCCGACGTGCCGTTCGACGGGAGGGTCGTCGTCGGCGAGGGGGAGAAGGACGGTGCGCCGATGCTGCACCTGGGGGAGCGGTTCGGTCGTGCACGGCCGGGCGACCCGGCGATCGACCTCGCCGTCGATCCGGTCGACGGCACCCGGCTCGCCGCCGCCGGTCGCCCCGGTGCGATGGCGGTCATCGCGGTGGCACCGCGCGGCGGACTGTTCGATCTCGGGCCGGCGCACTACCTCGAGAAGCTCGTCACGTGGGTGCCCGGCATCACGGCGCCGGATGCCTCGGCGGGAGGCATCGCGGGCGCGGTCGTGCGGGTCGTGACCGCCGCCGCGGCGCGGCGCGGTGTCGCGCCGGACGAGGTGCTGGTCGCCGTGCAGGATCGACCTCGCAATCGGCCGTACGCCGAGGCGGTCGAAGCAGCGGGCGGTCGGGTCGAGCTGTTCGAGCACGGCGACGTCGAGCTGAGCCTCCGGGCGCTGCACGGCCGGTCGTCCGCATCGCGCACCGACGGCGAACAGGGTGGAATCGCCGGCCTCGACGCGGTGGTCGGCATCGGCGGGGCGCCCGAGGGCGTCATCGTGGCGACCGGCGCACGTGCACTCGGCGGTTCGATGCTGGCCCGGTTCGCGCCGCAGTCGGAGCGCGAGCGGGTCGGCGTGCTCGCCCACCTCGCGGGCGTCCGCCCGATCGACGACGTCGTGGCTCTCGACGTCCTCTGCGCCGCGCCGGTCGAGGCCGTCGACCTGCTCGTCGCCGCGGTCACGGACTGCGAGATCGGCGTCTCGCTGCCCGGCGTGCTGGCGATGCCGGGTGGGGCACGAGTGCACCGCTGGTCGACCTCCGAACGCGTGGCCGGGTGGGCCGACTTGCTCGACGGTTAAGAATCGTCGAACTTGCGCGCCGTGGGCCGCCGAATTTCATCGGATGGCGCGATCGGCTCGTTAGGCTCGAAACGGCGGGATCACCGCCGATCGGCGCGCCGCGGCACGACCACGGCGCAGACGCGTCCTGGAGGACCCCGCTCATGAGCAACGAAGCCAGCCTGTTCCACCACCCCGATCGCAACCTCGCGCTCGAGCTCGTGCGGGCGACTGAGGCGGCGGCGATCCGGGCGGTGCCGTGGATCGGCAAGGGCGACAAGAACGCGGCCGACGGCGCGGCCGTCGACGCGATGCGCGCGTTCCTCTCGACCGTCGACTTCGACGGCGTCATCGTGATCGGCGAGGGTGAGAAGGACGAGGCGCCGATGCTCTTCAACGGCGAGCGCGTCGGCTCGGGCAACGGACCGGCCTGCGACATCGCCGTCGACCCGATCGACGGCACCTCGCTCACGGCCGCGGGCCGATCGCACGCGCTGTCGGTGCTCGCCGTGTCGGACCGTGGCACGATGCTCGACGCCTCGAGCGTGTTCTACATGGACAAGATCGTGACCGGGCCTGCCGGCCACGGGGTCGTCGACATCCGCAAGCCCATCGGTGACAACATCCGTGCGCTGGCCGCGGCGCTCGGCAAGGACGTCGGAGACATCCTCGTCGCGGTGCTCGACCGCCCGCGCCACGAGCAGCTCATCGCCGACATCCGCGCGGCGGGCGCCGGCACCCGCCTCATCCTCGACGGCGACGTCGCGGGCGGCATCAACGCGGCCCGCAGCGGCAGCCGCATCGACATGTGCGTCGGCATCGGCGGCAGCCCCGAGGGCATCACGACGGCCTGCGCCGTCAAGGCGCTCGGCGGCTTCATGCAGGGCCGGCTGGCGCCGAAGGACGACGCCGAGCGCGAGCGGGGCATCGCCGCCGGCCTCGACGTCGACGCGGTGCTCGAGATCGACGACATGGTGCGCGGCGACAACACCTTCTTCGTCGCGACCGGCGTCACCGACGGCGCGCTCGTCGCCGGCGTGAAGCGCGAGGGCGACTACATCGTCACCGAGTCGGTCGTGCTGCGCTCGAAGTCGGGAACGCTGCGGCGGATCCAGGCGGAGCACCTCGCCTCGAAGTGGCTCGACGAGGACTGAGACGCGTCAGGGCGCGTTCCCTCGCTCCGGGGGCTTTCCCGCAGGTCGGAGTTCGGCAGGGCTCTCGAGTTGCGGGAGTGCGCCCCGAACGAGTTCGCGCGGGAGCGCAGCGCATCGTGCGCTCCGCACGGCCTTGCCGCGGTGCACGGGACCTGCGAGGCTCGGCGCAGGGTGTCCGCACGCTGCGTGCACTCGACCCGAGGGGGAGCCATGGTGCAGATGCTGGACGCGTTTCCGGGACTCGCGGTCGACGACATCGACGCGGCGCGGAACTTCTACCGTGACGTGATCGGGCTCGATGTCGCCGATGACATGGGCGGTCTTCGCCTGACGCTGCCGTCGGGCCAGACCTTGTTCGTGTACGGCAAGCCCGATCACGAACCCGCCGGCTTCACGGTGCTGAACTTCGTCGTCGCGGACGTCGACGCCGCAGCCGACGAGCTCAACGCCGCCGGTGTGGTGACGAAGATCTACGCGGGCGACCTGGACTACGGAACCGATGAGCGCGGCATCGCGCACGGCCGCGAGGCAGGGACGGGACCCGACATCTGCTGGTTCCGCGACCCCGCGGGGAACGTGCTCAGCGTGCTGCAGCCCTGAGACGCCCGCGTCGGCGCTACGTGCGCGCGCTCGCGCCGCTGCGCTCGCGCGACGGGTCGATGCCCGCCGGCGACCGCGCGCTCGTGCAACGCACGCCGCCGTCGGACCGCGTCAGTTCGAGGCTGAACGGACCTCGGGGTCGATGTCGGCGCCTTCGAAGGCGTCATCGAGCGGAAGCAGCGCGTCGTCGCCCTCGTCGAAGGCGGTGGTCGGCGTGGCGCGGTCGACCGCTTCGCTCGCGGCGACCGGGGCCGCGTGGTCGTCACTCTGGATCGGGTCGTCGGCGACCGGGGCGGGGACGGCCGCCTCACCCTCGGTCAGTTCGGGCGAGGTGAGGCGACGCGGCGACTCGTGGATCGATTGCGGCTCGGCGACGGACACGAGCTTCGCCTCGTTGATGCCCGGGAACTGGCGTGCGGTCACGAGCACCCTCGACTCGAGCGAGCTCGCGAACTTGTTGTAGCTGTCGACCGTGCGCTCGATCGCCTTGCGCAGACCGTCGGCGTGACCGGCGAGCACGCCGATGCGCTGGTAGAGGGTGTTGCCGAGGTCGAACAGCTTCTTCGCTTCGTCGGAGACGGCCTGCTGCTGCCACGCGTAGTCGATCGTCTTGAGCACCGCGAACAGGTTGACGGGCGACGCGAGGGCGACCCGACGTTCGAAGGCGTAGTTGAGGAGCGTGGCGTCGGCCTCGAGCGCGGCGGAGAGCAGCGACTCGTTCGGGATGAACGCGATCACGAACTCGGGCGAGGCGTCGAAGCCCTGCCAGTACGTCTTCTTCGAGAGCGCGTCGATGTGCAGGCGAACCGCCTTGACGTGCCGTTCGATGAGCGACTTGCGCCGCGCCGCCTCTTCGCCCACGGCCGTCTCGGGGATCGAGGACGCCTCGATGTAGTGCTCGAGCGGCACCTTCGAGTCGAGCGGGATGTACTTGCCGCCGGGGAGGTAGACGACCATGTCGGGACGCCCACGGCCCGCATCGGTCGAGATCGAGTGCTGCACACCGAAATCGACGTGCTCGAGCAGGCCCGCGGCCTCGACCACCCGGCGCAGCTGCGTCTCGCCCCAGACTCCGCGCGTGCTGTTGGAGCGCAGGGCGCTCGCGAGCGACTCGGTCGTCGCCCGCAGCCGCTCGTCGGCGGCCTGGGCCTGCTTGAGCTGCTCGGCCAGCGAGCCGTATTGGGAGCTGCGCTGCTGCTCGAGCTCCGAGACCTTCTGCTGCATGCTCGCGAGCGTCTCGCGCACGGGGCTCAGCGCCTGCAGCACCGCGCTCTCGCGCTTCTCGCGCTCGGCCCGCTCGGCCTGGTCGGCCCGCTGCTGCTCGGCCGCATCGCGCTGCTGCGCCCGCTGCTGGTCGAGCTGCTCGCGCAGCCCGTCGACGGCGGCCGACGCGGCGGCGAGGTCGGCGCGCAGCTCGGCCTGGGTCTGCTGCTCGGCCGCGACGGCGCGAGCGAGCGCGGCTTCGCCCGCGGCCCGGAGCTCGACGAGCTCGCGCTCGTGCCGCGCGGCGACGAGCGCGGGGTCTTCGACGACCGTCGCGTCGACCGGTGACCCGGCGGCGCGTCGCTGCGCGAGGAACCAGGCGCCGAGCGCGCCGAGCGCGATGCCGACGACGAGGCCGATGATGAGCAGCAGGATCTCCATGCCACGAGTGTCGCAGGGGCCGCCGACATCGGGGGCGAGGCGCTCGGGGGAGCGGGGTCTCGACGCCGATGGTCGCGGTGGTCTCGATACGGCGCAGCGCGCCTACTCGACCGCCGGAGCCCGCACGGCCGCCGGCCGCGCCGCGCCGAGCATGCCGACGCGCACGCCCGTGATGCGCGCGAGCGCATCGAGGTCGTCGGCGTCGTGCCGCTGCGCGGCGTGCGCCATGATCGCCGCGCACGCCGCGGCGTCGTCGAGGGCGTTGTGGTGCGAGAAGTCCTCGAAGCCCGCGGCCATCGCCGCGACGGGCAGGCGGTAGGAGTCGAGGTGGTACGTCTTGCGGGCGACCTGCAGACTGCAGAGGTAGCGGTGGGAGGGCGCCTCGAGGCCGAAGGCCTCGCTCGTCTTCGCGATCACGCCCATGTCGAAGGTCGCGTTGTGGGCGACCAGCCAGTCGTCGCCCGTGAACTCGCGGAACTCGTCGAGGCGCGCGGCCCAGCCCGAGGCGTCCGCGACCATGTCGGGCGTGATGCCGTGGATGCGGACGTTCCACTCGTTGAACTCGTCGTGGGGGAACGGGGGGCGCAGCAGCCAGTACGCCCGGTCGACGACGCGCCCGTCGCGTACCTTGACCAGCCCGACCGAACAGGCCGAGGCGCCGGAGGAGTTCGCGGTCTCGAAGTCGATGGCGGTGAAATCCACTGGCATGCGGGCATCGTCGCACGGCCCGCCGACGGTTGACGGATGCCTCGCCGCGGGCATGGAATGGGGACCATGAATCCCCTCGGCCCCGAGAACGAGCATGCCGCGCGATCGTTCGGCTCCGCGGCATCCGTGTATCACGCTGCCAGGCCGGGCTACCCCGCCGAGGCGGTCGCGTGGCTCGTGGGCGATGCGAAGCGCGTGCTCGACCTCGGCGCGGGCACCGGGAAGCTGACCCAGGCGCTCGTCGAACTCGATCGGGAGGTGATCGCGGTCGACCCCGTGGAGGAGATGCTCGACGAGCTCGAGATCGCCGTGCCCGGGGTGCCGCGCATCCTCGGCACGGCGGAGGACATCCCGATCGAGGACGACGCCGTCGACGCGGTCGTGGTCGGGCAGGCGTGGCACTGGTTCATCCCCGAGCGCGCGGTGCCCGAGATCGCGCGCGTGCTGCGCCCGGACGGCGTGCTCGGCCTCGTCTGGAACAGCCGCGACACGAGTGTCGGCTGGCTGCGCGAGGCCGGCGAGATCATGCAGGAGCGCCACGACGCGAGCGCCGGCTTCGAGGAGTACGTGCGCATCGGCGCACCGTTCGGCCCGATCGAGGAGCACACGGTGGCCTGGGCGGCGCGGATGAGCCGCGACGGCTTCCTCGACCTCGTGCGCTCGCGCTCGACCTTCATCACCGCCGGCGCCGTCGAGCAGGCCGACACGATCGCGAAGCTCGAGGAACTGCTCGCCCGGCATCCCGATCTCGTCGGCCGAGACGAGCTCGAGGTGCCGTACCTGACGCGCTGCTTCCGGGCGCGGCTCGCCTGATCGACATCCCTGCGCGGCGGATGCCCCGGGGCCGACGCCGCTCGCAGGCGATCAGGCCGCAGCGGCGACGAACCGTCCGAGCACGAACTCCCACCCGGTGACGTAGCGGTCCCGCACGTCGCCGTCTCGGCGCTTCGCCCAGCCCGTGTGCACGAGCGTGAGGGCGCAGCCGGCCGCGTCGGCCGCGAACGCGACGGCGACCTGCGTCGCCTCCTCGGGTCCGAGGGCGGGATGCCACGTGAAGGCGAGCGCGTGCGGCGGCTGCCATCCGGTGATCGTGCCCCACACGCTCGTCGAGCCGTCGCGCAGCGTCTCGACGATGAGCCCGCCGACCCGGCCGTCGATCGCGAGGTCGACCGCGTCCTCGTGGCCGGCCGAGTGGGTCGCGAGCGGCCACCACTCGGCGATGCGGGCGGTGAAGAGCTCGAACGCCCGGTCGGGTGCGAGCGGCACGTGCACGGTCTTCACGATCGCGTCGGCCGGAGGGGCGGGCTCGCCCGGGATGTCGTCCATGATGACGTCCTCGTTCACGATGACTCCTTCGATTCGCGTTCCGCGGCTTCCGCGAAGCGGGAGAGCGCGGCCGACCAGAACTCGTCGAGCCAGCCGCGCAGGGCCTCGGCGCCGCGGTCGTCGAGGCGGTAGATGTTGCGGGTGCCGACCGCGTCGTGCGTGACGAGGCCGCTGCTCGCGAGCACCCGCAGGTGCTGCGAGACGGCGGGCCGGCTCACGGGCAGTCCAGCGGCGACCTCGCCGACCGAGAGCGGCCCCGAGGTCGCCAGCAGTTCGACGATGCGGCGCCGGGTCGGGTCTCCGAGCGCGTCGAGCACTTGGTAAGCCTCCACGAACGGTAAGCTACCACTTACTGGTATGCCGAGGCAAGTGCCGGCACGAGGCATCCGCGCCACCGCGCTCATGGGCCCGCCATCACCGGACCGGTACGATAGACCCCCGTGGCTCTCACTATCGGCATCGTCGGCCTGCCCAACGTCGGCAAGTCCACCCTCTTCAACGCCCTCACCAAGAACCAGGTGCTCGCGGCGAACTACCCGTTCGCGACGATCGAGCCCAACATCGGCGTGGTGAACCTGCCCGACCCGCGCCTCGAGCAGCTGGCCTCGATCTTCGGCTCGGAGCGCATCCTGCCCGCGGCCGTGTCGTTCGTCGACATCGCCGGCATCGTCCGCGGAGCCTCCGAGGGCGAGGGCCTCGGCAACAAGTTCCTCGCGAACATCCGCGAGGCCGACGCGATCGCCCAGGTCGTGCGCGGGTTCAGCGACTCCGACGTCGTGCACGTCGACGGCGCGGTCGACCCCAAGGCCGACATGGAGACCATCAACACCGAACTCATCCTCGCCGACCTCGAGACCCTCGAGCGCGCCATCACGCGCTATGAGAAGGAGGTCAAGGGCAAGAAGCTCGACCCCTCGGTGCTCGCCGCTGCGAAGGAGGCGCTCGAGGTGCTGCAGGCCGGCACCCCGCTCTCGGCGTCGAAGGTCGACATCGCCCCGATCAAGGAGCTCGGGCTGCTGACCGCCAAGCCCTTCATCTACGTCTTCAACGTCGACGAGGCGGTGCTCACGGATGCCGCGAAGAAGGCAGAGCTCGCGGCGCTCGTCGCTCCCGCCGAGGCGGTGTTCCTCGACGCGAAGATCGAGTCGGAGCTCATCGACCTCGACCCCGCGGATGCGGCCGAGCTGCTCGCCTCGACCGGACAGGACGAGTCGGGCCTCGACCAGCTCGCGCGCGTCGGCTTCGACACGCTGGGCCTCCAGACCTACCTCACCGCCGGCCCCAAGGAGTCGCGCGCGTGGACGATCCACAAGGGCGACAAGGCCCCGCAGGCGGCCGGCGTCATCCACACCGACTTCGAGCGCGGCTTCATCAAGGCCGAGGTCATCTCGTTCGCCGACCTCGTCGAGACCGGTTCGGTCGCCGAGGCCCGTGCCAAGGGCAAGGCCCGCATGGAGGGCAAGGACTACGTCATGCAGGACGGCGACGTGGTGGAGTTCCGCTTCAACGTGTGAGTCTTCCGCGACTGATGCCTCAGCCGGGCGGAATCACGCGCTCCCGTGCCGCGCTCGAAGACGGGGTTCGACGACGGCGAGCATCCGGTCGTGCGTTTCCGGGTCCGCTGAGACGACCAGCCCGCGACCCGTCGCCATACGTGCGCGCGACCACCTCCGCACCGGCCCGGGCGGCGGCGACGGCGACCTCGGCGTCAGTCAGCTCCATGCATGGACTGTAGCCTCAACGGTTCGCACGCGCCGCTCGGGTCGGCGTCACACGGCAGTGCCGTCCGCCCGCCGGGGATCATCGCGGCCGGGGTCCACGGCCGCCTCGTTCGTGGCCGCGGGGTGCGCATCGTCCACGGCGGTCCGCTCGTCCGCCGCCCGCGCGGCGACGCGTTCGTCCTCGTCGACGTGACCGTCCTGGTCGTCGCTGCTCGCATGGCGGGCGCGAGTCGTCTCGGTCGACACGTCGGGGTCGACGTCCGCCGCACGGCGGGCGTGCTCATCCGCTTCTTCCTGGAGGTGAGCCGCACGATCCGCGCGTTCGGCTCGTTCGCGCGCCAGCCGATCCGCTTCCAGCCTGGCGCGCTCGGCGGATGCCTCGGCCTCGGCGGCGTTCGACTCGGCGGCGAGCCGGGCGGCCTCGGCCTGCGAGGCCGCGGCGGCCTGCTCGCGGGCGTCCCGGGCCGTCTCGTCCGACTTCTCCCGAAGCTCAGCCGCACGACGGCGATCGGCCTCCGCCCGCGCCTCGGCCCGGCGCCGCGACGTGGCCCAGACCACGACGGCGACGATGATCGCGACCACGACGATCGCGACGACGATCCAGATCCAGATGCTCGTATCCATGAGTGATTCCACCCTTTCGGCGACAGCATCATTCAACGAGCCGGCGCGCGCGCCGGACAAGGGGTTGTGCCGGGGCCGTTTCTCTGCGTCGGTGCGCCGATGTCGGCCTCGTCGGATCCCGGTCCGACGTCGAGGTGCGCGGTGTCTACTCCGCGGTGGGCAGGGCCGGATATGACGTGGGGTAGATGCCGATCGTGAACCCGTAGACGGTCTCGCCCGACCTCGGCAACCGGTCGAACGATTCGACCAGTTCGGCCATCCGGTCCCAGAACTCGGAGGCCTGATCCTCCGAGATCCGCGCATGCCGGATGAAGCCCCAGAGCCTTCCCTGCTCGAAGGCCGTCGCCGACTCGCGTGCCGCGACCTCGAAGTCGTTGAAGTCGCCCGAGGCCTCCCCGCCGGCGGATGACGACTCGGCCGCCACGTAGAACATGCGCGCCGTTCGCCCGTAGAAGCGCTCCTCGATCGCCCGCACCTTCCGCGTCCGCACCACTTGGAGCAGGCCGTTGCGGGCGAGCACGTCCACGTGATGCGCGATCGTGCTCTTGGGGCGCCCGATGGCCTCCGCGAGCTGGCTGACCGTCGCAGCCCGCTCGTGGAGGAGCTGCAGGATCGTGGTGCGGACCGGGTGCCCGATGGCTCTCACCTGCGCGGGATCGGTCAGTGCCATCCGATCGGCGAGCGCGTAGTCCGGAGGGTTGTCCGCCATGATCGAACAGACTAGCATCATGGAATAATCCAAAACAGTCGATCGTTCGGAGAGGGAAGCCGCTGACATGGCCGAAGTGCTGCTCTACCACCACATCCAGGGGCTGACCGACGGCGTCCGGGCCTTCGCCGACGACCTGCGACGCGACGGCCACACCGTGCACGCGCCCGACCTGTTCGACGGCCGCACGTTCGGCAGCATCGAGGAGGGGTTCGCGTTCGCGCGTGAAGCCGGGTTCGACGCGATCCGCGAGCGCGGCGCCGCCGCAGCCGCGGCGCTCGGCCCCGACCTCGTCTACGCCGGGCTCTCCTTCGGCGTGACGATCGCGCAGCGACTCGCGCAGACGCGGCCGGGTGCCCGCGGGGCGCTCCTCATGCTCTCCTGCATCCCCGTCTCGGAGTTCGGGGGAGCTTGGCCCGAGGGCGTGCCGGTGCAGATCCACGGCAAGGAGGGCGACGAGTTCTTCGACGAGGACCTGCCCGCCGCGCGCGAACTGGTCGGCTCGACGAACGACGCCGAACTGTTCGTCTACCCCGGTGACGAGCACCTGTTCGTCGATTCCTCGCTCGAGGCGTACGACCCCGAGGCATCCGCCCTGCTCCTGGAGCGGGTGAAGGCGTTCCTCGCCGCGGTCTGACCGCGAGGCGGTCGGTGCCTGCGAGGATGGCTCCATGACACTGCCGACTCCGACGTTGCACACCGAGCGCCTGCGACTCCGTCCGTTCACGGAGGCCGACGGCGACGAGCTCTTCGAGCTGCTGAGCGACGCGGAGGTGCTGCGCTATTGGGACTCCCCGCCGTGGGTCGACCGGGCCTCGATCGCCCGCTTCATGGACGGATGCCGACGCATGGCGGAAGAGGGCAGCGGTGCGCGCGTGGCGATCGAACGCGTCGCCGACCAGGCGTTCGTCGGTTGGTGCACGTTCAACGGCTGGAACCCCGACTTTCGAAGCGCCTCCCTGGGGTACTGCTTCACCAAGGCCGCCTGGGGCCACGGCTACGCGACGGAGTCGGCGCGCGCGATGCTCGAGTGGGCCTTCGACGCGCTCGATCTCAATCGCGTGCAGTCCGAGACCGACACGCGCAACGCGGCGTCGGCCCGAGTGCTCGAGAAGCTCGGCTTCGTGCGCGAGGGAACGCTGCGAGAGGACTGCATCGTCAACGGCGATGTGTCCGACACCTGGGTCTACGGACTGCTGAGGCGCGACTGGGAGGGCTGAGATGCGCGGCGATCCAGCGACGGCGACGGCCGACGTGCGCGAGCGCTATCGTTCGCGTGCCGCCGAGTACACCGAACTGCTCGGGTCGGTCGACGCCATGGCCGCCCCCGACCGCGACCTGATCGCTCACTGGGCGACGATGATCGAGGGCCCGGCGATCGACGCGGGCTGCGGACCGGGACACTGGACGAGGTTCATCGCCGACCACGGCGTCGCGGTCGAGGGCGTCGACATGGTGCCCGAGTTCATCGAGGGCGCAACCGAGCGATTCCCCGACGTGACGTTCCGGCTCGGCAGGCTCGAATCGCTTCCCGCCGACGACGGCGCGCTCGGTGGCGTGCTCGCCTGGTACTCGGTCATCCACACCGAACCCGAGCAGGTGCCCGCGATCCTCGGCGAGTTCGCGCGCGTTCTCCGCCCGCGCGGCGAGCTGCTCATCGGCTTCTTCGAGGGCCCTCGACTGGAGCCGTTCGATCACGCCGTGGTCACCGCGTACTTCTGGCCCGTGCCCGAGATGCGATCCGCGCTCGAGGTCGCGGGTTTCGAGGTGGTCGCGGTGCACACGCGAACCGACCCCGGCCGTCGTCCGTACGGTGCGATTCTCGCCCGACGTCGGTGAGACGGCGGCGAACGGAGCAGCGTCCGGGCTGAGCACGGCGTGTCGCCGCCCCTGCCCGGCTTGTCGGCCGGTCTGTCATCCGATGCGCGGTCGACCGGTCAGCGCCCTTGGCGCTTCTTGTAGGGCTTGGGCTGGCCCTTCACGATCGGGGCGCGGCCCCGGCCCTTCGACGCCTTCGCCTTGCCGCCGGCCTTGACCGGGGGCCCCGCGGCGGGCTGCGGCGCCGCAGCGATCTCGGCCAGGGCCTCGGGCAGGAAGGCCGCCCCGAACTCCGTCAGGCGGGTCGGCTTCTGCCGGGTGAACAGCGGGCGCCCGAGCTCGGTCTCGAGCTTCTCGATCGACGAGTGGAGGGAAGCGAGGGGGATGTCGAGCGAGTCGGCGGCACGTGGGAAGTGCAGCTCCTCGGCCACGGCGACGAACCGTCGAAGCTGGGTGATGTTCACGCGAAGCCTTCCGTCGAGCCGAGCGTTCCGCGGCCGACTTCAGGTTATGCGATGGTCCTGAACATGCCTCGCCCGAGCGACAGTCGGTCGACAACAACCCGTGCTGACATATACAGTTTATGTAAGTACTAGTTTTTCATCGACAGCGAGGACGAAATGACCGACCACAACACCGCTCGATTCACCGGGCGAACCGCCATCGTGACCGGGGCCGGGTCCGGCATCGGATGGGCGACGGCTCAGATCCTCGCGCGTGCGGGCGCGACGGTCGTCGCAAACGACGTCGCCGAGGACCGATTGCACGACCTGATCGCCGATCTCGGCGACTTCGATCTCCGCGTCGTCACCGGCGATCTCACGCAGGAGGCGACCGTGGGCGAGCTCCTCCGCGCAGCCGAGGGCCGGGTCGACGTGCTCGCCAACATCGCCGGCGTCATGGACGGCGTCGTACCCGCCGACGAGGTCGACGACGCCACGTGGCAGCGCATCTTCGACATCAACGTGACCGCAGTGCTTCGCACGACCCGCGCGGTGATTCCACTGATGCGGAGCCGGTCGTCGGGTGCGATCGTGAACATCGCCTCCGAAGCCGCGCTTCGCGGCTCTGTCGGCGGTGCCGCGTATACGGCGTCGAAGCATGCGGTCGTCGGTCTGACGAAGAGCTGCGCAGTGATGTACGGGCCGCAGGGAATCCGCACGAATGCGGTCGCGCCGGGCGCGGTGGTCACGGGGCTCGATATGTCCGTGAAGTCGGAGTACGGCCCCGGTCGCGTCGGCCCGATCATGCAGGCGACGATGTCGCCCCCGGCGAGCGCCGAGCAGATCGCGAGCACTATTGCGTGGCTCGCGAGCGACGCGGCTGCGAACATCAACGGTGTCGTCCTCGCATCCGACGGCGGCTGGTCCGCAGCCTGATCTGCTCCCGCCATCGGGGCGAGTCCGTGATCGGCCTCGGCCTATGCTGGAGCTGAGCTTTGAGGAGGGTGCCGTGGCGGATGACTCGGCGCTGCCCGCACTTCCCGCCGAGCTCGCGCTCGCTTGGGGCAGAGCACCGACCGCCCAGCGCGGGCCGAGGCGCGAGTACAGCCTCGACCAGGTACTCGACGCGGCGCTCGCCATCGCGGACGCCGACGGCATCGATGCGGTGACCATGCCGGCCGTCGCCGCCTCGCTCGGCCTCACCGCGATGTCGCTCTATCGATACGTCGGATCGAAGGACACGCTCGTCCTCCTCCTCCAGGAGCGGGCCACCGGCGCGCCACCGGCCGCGGTGGCCCGCGCGGAGGGGTGGCGCGCCAAGCTCGAGGCGCACGCTTCGGCATCGGCCGAGGTCTACCGGCGCCACCCGTGGATGCTGGACATCCCGATCCGGGGCATCACGAGCACGCCGAACAACCTCGCCTGGTTCGACGCGGGGTTGGCGGCGCTCGACGGAACCGGGTTGACCGAGCAGGAGCGCATCGCCGTCGTGCTCGAGGTGACGGGCCACGCCCGGTTCCACGCCGCAATCGAGCGGGGATACCAGCAGCGAGCCGGGGCGACGGGCGAGGAACCCCTGCAGGTGGTCGAGGCGGAGGCTCGGCTGCTGGCACAGCTCGTCACTGCCCGACGATTCCCGGCGTTGCATGCGGCGCTCACCAGCGGTGCTCTCGTCGACACGTCCTTCGACAGCGCTGAATTCGGCCTGGCTCGGCTCCTCGACGGTGTCGAACACAGCATCGTTCGCTCGGCGAACGGTCCGCGGCCGACCGCCCGATAGCGGTTGGCCGGAGAGCACCGGCCGGTCCGAGTCGCAGGGCGGGGGTCGGCGGTTTGCCCGCGACAGCCCCGACCCGATAGGAAAGAGACCATGCTACGAGGCGGCAAGATCGGGCTCAGGGCCCGTCACGACGACGACATCCCGATTCTGCTGGCCGAACTGTTCGACGACCCGGTCAACTCCGCTCGCGCAGACGGCGGGCCGTGGCGCCCGCTGACGCCGGGCACGAAGGACCGCAGGCTCGTCGTGGACGACGCCGCCGAGGGGCTCGTGCAGTTCTCGATCGTCGAGCTCGAGGGCGAGAGCCTCATCGGGGCGGCGACGTTCTGGGGCATCGACACCCACAACCGCTCGGCGCACATCGGGCTCGGCCTGCTGCCGTCGACGCGCGGGAAGGGGTACGGCACCGACGTGGTCGCGACGCTCTGCCGCTACGGCTTCGCGTTCCGCGGCATGCACCGGCTGCAGATCGAGACGCTCGCCGACAATCATGCGATGCTGCGCGCCGCCGAGCGCAACGGCTTCGTGCGCGAGGGGGTGCTGCGCTCGTCGGCCTGGGTGGTCGGCGAACACCTCGACGAGGTGCTGCTCGGACTGCTCGCCGACGAGTGGCGCCAGCGCCAGCAGGACTAGCCGCGCCCCGCCTCCTCGCGCAGTCGCGGCTCGACGCGCTGGTCGGGGTGCACGCCCGCCTTGTCGGCGTAGAACGCCCGGATGCGATCCATGTCCGCGGCGACGTCGCCGGTCAGCGCGAACGTCGGACCGAGGCCGGTCGTCATCGTCGTGCGGTCGACGTAGCCGAGGGTCACGGGCATGCCGGCCTCGCGCGCGATGCGGTAGAAGCCCGACTTCCAGTACTCGTGCGCACCGCGGGTGCCATCGGGCGTCACCACGAGGCCGAACACCTCGCCAGCGCGGATGCGTGCGACGACCTCGTCGACGACCCGGCTCGGATCGGCGCGATCGACGGGGATCCCGCCGAGCCCGCGCATGATCGGACCCCGCCAGCCCGCGAACAGGCTCTTCTTGCCGAGCCAGCGCACGTCGATGCCGAGCCGCCACGCGATGCCGAGCATGAGCACGAAGTCCCAGTTCGAGGTGTGCGGAGCGCCGATCAGCACGGTGGGTCGGGAGGGCGCGGGCTCGCCCCCGAGTGTCCACCGGCTCAGGGCCCAGTAGAAGCGGGAGACGAGACGACGCAGCATCCCGCAAACGTATGCGACCGCATATGTCTGTGTCGGTATGCGTACGCCCCGGTATTCGACCCGGCCGAACTGCGGCAGGATGTCGCAGATGAGCAAACCCGTCACCGTGCACCTGCGCTACGAGATCGACGCCGACAAGCTCGCGGAGTTCCGCGAGTACGGGCAGCGATGGATCCGACTCGTCGATCGCCTCGGCGGCACCCACCACGGCTACTTCCTGCCGAGCGAGGGTGACAGCGACGAGGCGTTCGCATTGTTCACGTTCCCGTCGCTCGCCGCGTACGAGCAGTATCGCCGCGCCGCCGAAACCGACCCCGAGTGCGTCGAGGCGTACCGCTTCGCCGTCGAGACGAAGTGCATCCGCCGCTACGAGCGACGGTTCCTGGCGCCCATCTTCGAATGAGGCATGGCCCGCCCGCGCGAGTGCGGCCGCGACGGCCGAGCGCGCAGGGCACGGCGCTCAGTCCGGGCTGACTAGGGTTGTCCGGTGACTGCAACTCTCGTGGCCCAGGGCCTCGCGGGCGGATATGCCCACCGGACGCTGTTCGACGACCTCGACCTCACGGTCGCACCGGGTGACGTGGTCGGCGTCGTCGGCGCCAACGGCGCGGGCAAGTCGACGCTCCTCGGCATCCTCGGCGGCGCGATCGCGCCGCTCGCCGGCACGGTGTCGCTGGCTCCCGCCGACGCCTTCGTCGGCTGGCTGCCGCAGGAGCACGAGCGGGTCGAGGGCGAGACGATCGCCCAGTACGTCGCCCGGCGCACGGGGTGCGCCGAGGCATCCGCCCGCCTGGATGCCGCGGCCGAACAGCTCGCGCTCGCCGAACCGCCCGTCGGGGTCGACCCGGGGGAGGAGTACTCGGTCGCGCTCGAGCGCTGGCTCGCCTCGGGGGCGGCCGACCTCGACGAGCGCCTGCCCGCGGTGCTCGCGGAGCTCGGGCTCGCGGTCGGCGACGGGGCGGTCGATGCCCACGCCGTCACGGCCGACTCGCTCATGACCGGCCTCTCGGGCGGGCAGGCGGCCCGGGTCGGCCTCGCCGCGCTCATCTGCTCGCGGTTCGACCTCGTGCTGCTCGACGAGCCCACCAACGACCTCGACCTCGACGGCCTGGCCCGGCTCGAGGCGTTCGTCGCGGGCCTCCGCGGCGGGGTCGTCCTCGTCAGCCACGACCGCGAGTTCCTCGCGCGCACCGTGACGAAGGTGCTCGAGCTCGACCTCGCGCAGCACTCCAACCGCCTCTACGGCGGCGGCTACGACGCGTACCTCGAGGAGCGCGAGACCGTGCGCCGGCACGCGCGCGAGGACTACGAGGAGTTCGCCGCGAAGAAGGCCGACCTCGTCTCCCGGGCACGGGTGCAGCGCGAATGGTCGAGCCAGGGCGTGCGCAACGCCATGAAGAAGTCGCCCGACAACGACAAGATCCGCCGCAAGGCGGCCACCGAGTCGAGCGAGAAGCAGGCGCAGAAGGTGCGCCAGATGGAGAGCCGCATCGCCCGCCTCGACGAGGTCGAGGAGCCGCGGAAGGAGTGGAAGCTCGAGTTCACGATCGGGCAGGCGCCGAGGTCGTCGTCCGTCGTCGCGACCCTCGATGCGGCATCGGTCACGCGGGGCGACTTCACGCTCGGACCGGTCTCGCTGCAGGTGCAGGCCGGCGACCGCATCGGCATCACCGGTCCGAACGGGGCAGGCAAGTCGACGCTCCTCGGCCTCCTCCTCGGTCGCATCGCGCCCGACGTCGGGCGTGCGAGCCTCGGATCCTCGGTCGCGATCGGCGAGATCGACCAGGCCCGGTCGCAGCTCGCCGGTCGCACGCCGCTCGCCGACGCGTTCGAGCTGCTCGTGCCCGAACTCAGCTCGGGCGAGGTGCGCACCCTGCTCGCGAAGTTCGGGCTGAAGGCCGACCACGTGCTGCGACCGGTCGACGACCTCTCGCCCGGCGAGCGGACACGCGCGGGCATGGCACTGCTGCAGGCGCGCGGCGTCAACGTGCTCGTGCTCGACGAGCCCACGAACCACCTCGACCTTCCCGCGATCGAACAGCTCGAACAGGCGCTCGAGGGCTACGAGGGCACGCTGCTGCTCGTCACGCACGATCGGCGGATGCTCGAACGCGTGCAGCTCGACCGGCGCTGGCGCGTCGAGGGTGGGCGGGTCGCCGAGGCCTGAGGGATCGGCGATCTTCGCGGCCGCGTGCAAGACTCTCGGCACGGGTGACACAAGCATGGTGTGAGGAATGCCGATGCCGCCGTCGCCGTCGAGACGACCGAGGGAGTCGCGATGCCAGCGAGCGCCGACCCGCCTGTCACGCCCGACGTCGAGGCCGCGGTGCGCGACGACGTCGCCTGGTTCACGGGTCTCGTGCGCACGCACTCGACCGCACTCGTGCGCTACTTCGCCCGGCGCGGGCCCCGTCAGGACGCGGAGGATCTCGCCGCCGAGGTGTTCGCCACGGCCTGGCGGCGGCGCGACGACGTTCCGCAGGGCGCTGAGCTTCCCTGGCTCTACCGCACGGCCGGGTTCACCCTCGCGAACCACCGGCGCAAGCACGTCGACCTCCCCGTCGAGGAGGTGCCGGAGGCCGGACGACCTCGCGTCGCCGACGATCCCGAGCTCAGTGCGCTCTTCGACGCCGAGCTGCGCGGCGCCCTCGCGAGCGTCGGCGAGCGCGATCGCCGCATCCTGCTGCTGCACGCGTGGGAGGGGCTCGATGGCGAACAGCTCGCCGAGGTGCTCGGCATCTCGCGATCGGGCGCGGACGCCGCACTCTCACGTGCCCGCAAACGCCTTCGCGAGGCGTGGGGCGAGCGTCTGACCTTCTGATCCTGCCGCGCTCGCGTGCCGGGGGCGCGCCGTGCAAGGTCCGACGGGTCCGAGACATATGCGATGTGTACCCACCACGGAGGCTGATCGACATGAACGACGACCGCGAACGCGACCCGAACGGGCCCGGCGAGCGCGACCCCGAAGACGAGTTCGGGTCCGACGACGAGTTCGAGCACGAAGGCGAGCTCGCGTCCGACGGCGAGCGCGAGCGCGACGGCGAGCCCGGGTCCGACGACGAGCTCGAGCGCGAGCTGCCCGCCGACGAGGCATCCGACCCGGTGGCGCTGCTGCGCGCAGCCGACCCGGCCGCAGGCGTCGAACCGCGCGACGGGTTCGCCGACGACATCGTCGCCGGCGTGCTGGCGGACACCGCGGTGCCGTCGGCCGCGGTGGACGCGGAAGCCGGAGGTGCGACGCCCGACCGCGGCGGAACCACCCCCGTCGCCGACCTCCGAGCCGAGCGCGCGCGCCGCAGGCCGCGGTGGATCGCGATCGCAGCCGTCGCGGCCTCGCTCGCGATCGTCGGAGGGGCCGGCTACGCCGCAGGTGCGGGACTCAACGGCGCCTCGACGCTCGCAGGTTCCGCTGCCCCGCCCATCTCGCTGCCCGGCGCCGGTGATAGCGGCAGTGAATCGAGCGGTGCCGCCGACCGGCCGGTGACCGAGCAGGCGCCGGCCGTCGGCGGCGCATTCGACGCCTCCGGCAAGATGTCGGCCGACATGGCGTACCCGTACGGGTACGGGTACGGCCGCAACGTCTTCAGCGCATCGGGCCTCTCGACCGAGTCGGGCACCGCGGCCGGCTACGGCTACGACCCGCGCTCCGCATCGAACGCAGAGACGGTCTCCGCGCTCGCCGCGGCGCTCGGCGTCGAGGGCGCGCCCGAGCTCAAGGACGGGGCATGGATCGCCGGTCCGCAGGACGGCACCGGTCCCTCGGTGTCGGTCGGGCTCGACGGCACCCTGAGCTTCTGGTTCATGAACCCCGCGCTCGACCCGTGGGCCGAGTGCAACAAGCTCCTCGAGGGCGCGACCGAGCCGGCTGCGCCGGTCGAGCCGTGCGAGCCCGCCGTGCCCGACCTGCCGAGCGACGCCGCAGCGGCCGATGCGCTGCGGTCGCTCATCGCCGCAGCCGGCGGAGACCCCGGCGCGTTCGAGTACACGACGGACAACAACTACGAGGGCGCGTTCACCCGGTCGGCGCAGGCCTGGCCCGTGGTCGACGGCCAGCGCCTCGACCAGGCATGGTCGATCGAACTGACGCCGCAGGGCACGTACAGCGCGAGCGGCTTCCTCGCCCCTGTCGTGCGTCTCGGCGACTACGAGATCGTGAGCGAGCAGGAGGCGTTCGAGCGCCTCTCCGACCCCCGGTTCGGCGCGCAGATGACCGCGATGCCCTACGCCGTCGCGGAGGGCGACTCCGTGGCGACCCCCGACGTCTACACGCCGCCGACCGAGCCGCCCGCGACCCCCGCCGACGGCGTGCACATCTCGTGGCCGGTGAACGAGGTCGAGATCGTCGATGCCCGACTCGGACTCGCGAGCCAATGGCAGCCCGACGGCAGCGTGCTCGTCGTGCCGGCGTACGAGTTCACGGACGCGGACGGCGGCACCTGGTCGATGATCGCGGTCGCCGACTCCGAGCTCGACTTCTCGGCCGAGTCGTGAGTGCACGATGACGGGCGGCCCCTTCCGGGCCGCCCGTCGTCGTGCGAGGCTGGACGCATGCCCGAGTCACCAGAGGTGCAGGCGCTCGCCGACGAGCTCGACGAGCGACTTCGCGGTCACGAGATCACGGCGGTCGACGTCGTCGAGTTCCGCACGGTGAAGACGCGCACGGCGCCGCCGACGTCGCTCGTCGGCGAACGCGTCGAGGGGGTGTCGCGTCACGGCAAGCTGCTCGACCTCGTGCTCGGAACGGGCCACCTCGTGGTCTCGCTCGGGCGGCACGGCTGGGCGCGCTACGGATCCGACGACGAGGTGGATGCCTCCGGCGACGGCCGGCCGCCCGCACTCGCGATCGTCGAGTTCGACGACGGCACCGCTGTCGAGTTCACCGATGCCGGCGAGTGGGTCTCGCTCGGGCTCTGGGTCGTCGACGACCCCATCGCGGTGCCGGCGGTGGCGAAGCTCGGGCCCGATCCGGCCGATCCCGAGTTCACCCGGGCCGACTTCGACGCCGCCGTCGAGGGGCGACGCAAGCAGGTGAAGGCCGTGCTGCAAGAGCAGGAGTCGATCGCGGGCATCGGCAACGCATACTCCGACGAGATCCTGCACGCCGCGAAGCTCTCGCCCGTCAAGCACGCGGCGGCGCTCGACGAGACGGCGCTCGACGGGCTGTTCGCGAGCACGGTCGGGGTCGTCAACCGGGCGATCGTTGATCGGCGGGGTGTGCCGATCGACCGCCTCAAAGCGGAGAAGGTCGCCGCCATGCGCGTGCACGGCCGGGCGGGCGAGGCGTGCCCGGTCTGCGGCGACACGGTGCGCGACTTCACGTTCGCGAGCACGACGGCGCAGTACTGCCCGACGTGCCAGACCGGCGGCGAGGTACTGCCGCTGCGCTGAGCGGGCACCCTGTCGTTGGGGCGTCGAAGCGTCGGGCGGGCGGCTCAGGCTGCGAACGGGGCGTGGGCGATGCGGACGCGGCTCGTCGCATCGGGCGCGGCGGTGAACCGGCCGGGCTGCCCCTCGGGCGTCAGGTACTGCACGCGGATGCCTCGGCCCACCCGGGTGAGCTTCGTCACCTCGTAGGCGCGGCCGGTGGAGCTCACGAGCGTGTCGCCGACACGAAGTTCGCGAGTCTGCCGCAGTTCCGTGACCTCCATGTTGAGATGATCTCAGCACCCACCGACATCGCATCCCGGGACCGTTCCGCGTTCGGCGTACGGGAGGCCTCGGGCCGGGCACGGGGTGTTCCGTCGTTCTCGGTCGAGCGGCGAGCACGTCGGCCGACTGGGCAAGGATCGGTGCGCGCCCGAGCTCGATATGGGCGTAGGCGAGCGAGCCGGCGAGCTCGGCATTGCCCGCGAGGAGGGCCTCTCAGAGCCGTTCGTGCTCGTGCGCCTGCTCGTCGTCGCGGATCGCCGGCGATGATCGCGTGCAGGAGAGCGCGATGGACGCGATGGGCGAGCGCCTCCTCCCAGTGCTGGTTGATGGTGCCCGCTCAGCCCGCCACCGGGAAGACGGGCGGGAAGAGCTCGTCGGGCGTGCCGTGCCGGGCGTCGCGCTCGCTGTAGCCCGCGCGCAGCTTCGCGAACAGCCGTTTCGTGTCGGCGCGCACCGCGTCGAGGTCCACACCGGGCACCCGGCCGTCGCGCATGACGACGCGGCCGGCGACCATCGTCAGGCACGCGTCGCGCGCGGTGCCGTTGAGCACGAGCGTGCGGATCGGGTCTTCGGTCGGCCCCATCCGCACATCGTCGAGGCGGAACGCGGTGAGGTCTGCGGTCGCACCCGCCTCGATCCGTCCGAGGTCGGGCCGGTGCAGCGCCCGCGCGCCGCCGAGGGTGGCTGCGTCGACGTAGGCGGCGATGTCGCCCTTCGCGAGGTCGCCGTGCTGCACCTTCGCGGCGGAGACGCCCGTGTCGATCCCGCGGATGAGGTCGGGCGGGAACGAGTCGGTGCCGAGCGCGAAGTTGACGCCCGCGTCGCGGTAGCGCGCGAAGTCCCAGAGCTCGGCCCCGTACCGGGCGTTCGTGAGTGCGCAGTGCACGATCGAGACGCCGGCCTCGGCGAGGCGGCCGAGGTCGCCGCGGTCTTCGCCGTGCACGAGGGGGTGCACGTCGATGACGACGGCGTGGGGCACGATCACGCGATCGTGCAGCAGGCCGTGCTCCTCCAGGTGGTCGAGCGGCGTGCGCCCGTACCGGGCGATCACGTACTCGCGCTCGAACTCGCCCTGCAGGGCGTGGATGCGCACGAGTGCGTCGCGCGCCTCGGCGGCGGCGGCCGTCGCCTCCATGAGCTCGGCGGAGAGGGTCTCGATGCGACAGGGCAGGAAGACGCCGGTCAGCAGCGGGTCGTCGAGCTCGCGGATGCCATCCACGAATCGGATCGCGTCGGCGAGGCCCGCGCGACCCTCCTCCTCGATGAATCGGATGTCGCGGGCACCGGTCTCGTCGACGACGGGCACGCCCGATCGATACGACGGTCCGAGGAACCCGCGCAACCCGATCCGGCTCGAGAACTCGGCCATCGCGAAGAAGTCGTCGGCCGACTCCGCCCATGCGGAGTGCACCTCGGAGGCGATGGGCATGTAGCTCGTGATGCCGTGCAGCGCGAGCTGCACGAGCGCGATCTCGCGGATGCGACGGCGCTCGGCCTCGGTGAACACGTGCGCTCGCCGGTCGAAGTACTCGGTCGACCACTGCAGGCGGGGGCCGTCCTCGCCGCTCGACCACGAGTCGAGGATGAGGTGGTCGATGTCGGTGAGCGCATCCAGATCGATGAGCCCCGGCATGACGAGGCTCTCGCCGAGGTCGATGCGCTCGTCGACCTCCAGGTCGCGCGCGCCGACGGCGGGACCGGCGTACACGATGCGATCGCCCTCGGTCACGACGGCACCGTCTCTGATCTCGGTGTGGCTCGTGCCGTCGAAGGCGAGCAGGTGATCGGCGGTGATCAGCGTGCGCACGGGTATCCTCTCGAAATATTTGGTATACAAAAGATATCACCGTGGTTAATCCTGGGGTCACACTCCTGCGCAATCTCGTCCGATGCTGGAAAGTGTGAAGTTCTTTTGGTATACGAAAAGCCTTGGTGTCGCTACGAAAGGAACTCCAGCATGCTCATCCGTGACGTCCGCCCCTGGGGCGGCGACCTCGTCGACCTCGTCATCGACGGCTCGCGCATCAGCGGGATCCGGCCCCACGACGCCGCCGCGGCCACCGAGGCGGACACGGTCGACGGTCGGGGCCGCCTCGCGCTGCCCGCGTTCAGCGACGTGCACGTGCACCTCGACTCGAGCCGCATCGGCCTGCCGTTCCGCCCGCACACGGGTCGGCCCGGTGTCTGGGACATGATGATGAACGACCGGGAGAACTGGCGCAGCACCGACGTGCCCCACGACGAGATCGTCGCCGGCACTCTCGAGCAGATGATCGCGAAGGGCACGACCCGGGTGCGGTCGTACGCGCAGGTCGACGTCGACTGCAGGCTCGAGAAGTTCGACGCGGTCGTCGCCGCGAAGGAGAAGTTCGCCGCGCACGCCGACGTGCAGGTCATGACCTTTCCGCAGGCCGGCATCCTGCGCGAGGCGGGCACCGTCGAGCTCCTCGAGGAGTCGCTCAAGCAGGGCGCCGACGTCATGGGCGGCATCGACCCGAGCCAGCTCGACCGCGACCCGGCGAAGCACCTCGACATCGTGTTCGGCCTCGCCGAGAAGTACCAGGTCGAGATCGACATCCACCTGCACGAGCCGGGTGAGCTCGGCGTGTTCAGCACCGAGCTCGTGCTCGAGCGCACGCGCGCGCTCGGCATGCAGGGCAAGGTCACGATGTCGCACGCGTACGATCTCGGCTCGGTGTCCGAGGCGGTCAGCCGCCGCCTCATCGACGAGTTCGCCGATCTCGACATCGCGATGGCCACCGTCGCGCCGTCGACGACGGGCCACCTGCGGCTCGTCGACCTCGCGGCGGCGGGCGTGCGCGTCGGCCTCGGCGAAGACGGCCAGCGCGACTACTGGAGCCCGTACGGCAACTGCGACATGCTCGACCGCACCTGGCAGCTCGCGTTCGTCAACGGGTTCCGCCGCGACGACCACATCGAGCTCGCGCTCGCCGTGGCGACCATGGGCGGCGCGAGCATCATGTCGCATGATTCGCCCCGCGTCACGGGTGTCGGCGTCCGCCCCGGCGTCGCCGTCGGCGACCGCGCCGACCTCGTGCTCGTCGACGGTGAGACGCCCACGAGCGCGGTCATGGACCGGGGTCGCGACCGCACCGTCATCCACGACGGCCGCGTCGTCGCCGATGGCCTCCGTGTCGTCGGCGCCTGAGCGGCGGGCCGGGCGCAAGCGGCGGGTGGATGCCGGCACGACCGCCGGCCTCGTCGCCGCCCTCCTGATCGGGGTGAACCTGCGCCCCGCGATCACCGGCGTCGCGGCGCTGCTCGACGAGACCCGCCTCGCGTTCGGGCTGACCTCGGCCGACGCGACCGTGCTCGCGACCCTGCCCGTCATCGCCTTCGGACTCACCGCCCCCGTCGGCCCCTGGCTCGCCAGACGGGTCGGCGTCGCCCGCGCACTCGCATGGTCGATGGCGGCGCTCGCCGCGACGCTCGCGGCTCGGGTCGTCGCGTCGGTGCTCGTGCTGCCCGGCACCTTCGTCGCTGGCGTCGCCATCATGGCCGCGGGCACGCTGCTGCCGCAGTTCCTCAAGGAGCTCCGCGCATCGGGACTCTGGGTCGGCCTCAGCAGCATGTCGTTCGGCGTGGGCGCGGCGCTCGGGGCCGGGCTCGCCGTGCCGGCGTACACGGCGACCGGTTCCGCGCCCGTCGCGCTCGGCATGTGGGCCCTCCTCGCCCTCACGGCGACCGCGGCGACGGCGTTCGCGGTGCGACGTGGCGCGGGCCGCGGCGGAGCGGTCGAGCGTCCCGGGCTCCGGCTGCCGCCCGGCGGCGGCTGCACGATCGGGCTCGTGACGGCCGTGTTCGGGCTGCAGGCCCTGCTCTACTTCGCGGTCACGGCGTGGCTCCCGCAGTTCCTCGCCGATCGGGGCGAGTCGCCCGCCGTGCGCGGTGCGCTCCTCGCATGGTTCAGCATCGCCGGGTTCGTGCCGACCCTCATGACGCCCGTGCTCGCCCGCAGGCCGCGTGTGCTGGCGTGGTTCGGCCCCGGCCTGGGCATCGCCGTCGCGGTCGGCCTCGGGGCGCTCCACCTCGCCACGAGCGACGGGTTCGTGCTCGTCGTGGGCCTGCTCGGCGCCGTGCAGAGTGCGGCATTCGGGCTCGGCATCAGCCTCATCGTCGGGATGTCGGCGAACGCCGCATCGGCCGGAGCGATCTCGGCGATCGCACAGGGCGGCGGCTACGCCATCGCCGGGGCGGGATCGCTGCTCGTCGGCGTCCTGCACGAGACATCCGGCGGCTGGGAGTGGAGCTTCGCATTCATGGCCGTCATCGCCGTCGTCTTCGCGGTCGCGGTCGCCCTCGTGATCCGCCGCGAACCCGTCGATCTCGTGATCGCCGGGCCGGTGCCTGCCGAGCAGGCCGGTCGCTGACCGCCCCGGCCCGGCCGGCGCCCTCCCGCACGGCCCCGGCCGGGGCGATCGGATGCCTCGCGCCGGAAGCCGCGCGGATGGGCCATCATGGAGCGGTGACCGACGCCGCCGCATTGCTGCACGCCTACGACGACCAGCTCCGCACCGACGCCGAGACGGCGCACGCCGTCACGGCCGAGCGGCGCGGGCCGCTTCGACTCGCGATGTTCCCCGGCGGGTACGGCTTCGTGAGCTACCGCGACCTCGAGGGCGTTCGCGAGGATTCGATGGGCGAGCTCGTGGGCTCGACCCTCGCGCACTTCGCGGCCGACCCGGCGATCACGGCCGTCGAGTGGAAGACCCGCGGGCACGATCGCGCACCCGGCCTCCTCGATGCCCTCGTCGCGCACGGGTTCGTCGCGGAGGAGCCGGAGTCGATCATGGTCGGCGAGGCCGCTCTGCTGACGGCCGACGTGCCGCTGCCGGAGGGCGTGGTGCTGCGCCGCGCCGCCGACGAACGGGATGTGCGGGCGATGAGCGCGATGCAGGACGAGGTGTTCGGCGACCCGGTGTCGGCCGAGCGCGCCGACGACCTGGTGCGGCGGCTCGACGGCGACGACGGCACCGAACTCTGGATCGCCGAGGCCGACGGGCGCATCGTCAGCGCCGGACGGCTCCAGCCGGTCGAGGGATCGGACTTCGCCGGCATCTGGGGCGGCGCGACGCGCGAGGAATGGCGCGGGCGCGGCATCTACCGCGCACTGACCGCGGCGCGGGCGCGCTCCGCGCTGGCGATGGGCAAGCGATACCTCCACAGCGATTCGACCGAGTTCTCGCGCCCGATCCTCGAGCGGTCGGGCCTCGTGAAGGTCTCGACGACGACGCCGTACGTCTGGCGGGCCTGACGCAGCGCGCGATGCACCGGGTGCGGATGTCGCCCGTCGGTGACAGGATGCCTCTGTGCCCGAGCTTCCCGAAGTGCAGGCGCTCGTCGCCTTCCTCGACGAGCGGCTGACCGGGCGTGCCTTCGCCTCGTTGCGGGTCGCGGCGATCTCGGCGCTCAAGACGTTCGACCCGCCGCTCTCCGCGCTCGAGGGCGAACGTATCGACGGCGTGCATCGGCACGGCAAGTTCGTCGACGTCGAGACGGGTGGTGCGCACCTGGTGTTCCATCTCGCGCGTGCCGGCTGGCTGCGCTGGTACGACGAGGTGCCGAAGACCCCGGTGAAGCCGGGCAGGTCGCCGCTCGCGCTGCGCGTGCGCCTCGACGACGGGGCCGGATTCGACCTGACCGAGGCCGGCACGAAGAAGTCGCTCGCGGTCTACGTCGTGCGCGACGTCGCCGACGTCCCCGGCATCGCGCGGCTCGGCCCCGACCCGACCGCCGCCGACTTCACGCTCGACGATTTCGCCGGCATCCTCGCCGGGCGGCGCACGCAGATCAAGGGGCTGCTGCGCGACCAGTCGGTGTTCGCAGGCATCGGCAACGCCTACTCCGACGAGATCCTGCACGCCGCGAAGCTCTCGCCCTACCTGCTCGCGGCGAAGCTCACCCCCGAGCAGACCGAGGTGCTCTACCGGGCGATGCGCGACACCCTCGCCGAGGCGGCGGCCGTGGCATCCGGTCGCCCTCCGGCGGAGCTGAAAGACGCGAAGCGCCGCGCCATGCGCGTGCACGGCCGCACCGGCGAGACGTGCGAGGTGTGCGGCGACACGATCCGGCAGGTGATCTTCGCCGACTCGACCTTCCAGTACTGTCCGACCTGCCAGACGGGCGGCAAGCCGCTGGCCGACCGGGTGCTGTCGCGGCTCGTGAAGTAGCGCCCCGCTTGCCGCGGGTGGCACACCGTCGGTGCGGGATGGTAGGCAGGGGTGATGACGACTTCCGACGTGGCCTGGCCACGACCTGCCGGCCCGCTCGAGCTCCGGCTGCCGACCCGCGAACTCGTCGAGCAGGTCCTCGTGTGGCGCAACCGCCCCGAGGTGACCCGGTGGCTGCTGCGCACCGAGGTCGAGCCCGAGGCGTTCACGAAGACCTGGCTCGACGGCATCGACGACCCGCTCGACCACTCGGCGATCGCGGTGCTCGACGGCGAGGTCGTCGGCACCGGATCCCTCTGGATCACCGATGCGATGGGGCAGACCCACGGAGACCCGGCCGAGTACGTGCGCGCCGAGGCGGGCATCGGCTACGGGGTGGCCCCGCACCACGCAGGTCGCGGGTTCGCGACCGAGATCGCCCGCGCGCTCATCGACCTCGCCGTCGACGAGCTCGGCGCGCACCGCGTGACCGCCGGCTGCTACGCCGACAACATCGCCTCATGGAAGGTCATGGAGCGGCTCGGCATGCGGCGCGAGCAGCACGGCGTGCGCGACTCGTGGCACGCCGAGCTCGGGTGGATCGACGGGTACACCTACGCCATCCTCGCCGACGAGTGGCGCGAGCGGCGGGTCGCCGAGCGGACCGCGGCGAACTGAGCGCGGCGAACGAGAGGAGCGCGGTGGATCTCGGCGCGAAGATCCTGACGACCCGGTGGGCGGTCCGACTCCCGATCCCGATGTTCACGGCCGGGTTCGGCTTCCTGTTCTTCGGGCGGCTGCTCATGCTCGAGCATCGCGGACGGGTGAGCGGCGAACGCCGGTACGTCGTCGTCGAAGCGGCACGGCACGAGTCGCGCGATCGCATCGTCGTCGCCTCGGGGTTCGGGCCGACCGCGCACTGGTACCGGAACCTCGAGGCCGAACCCAGGTGCGGCGTCAGTGTGGGCTGGCGCCGTCGGGTCCCCGCGCGCGCCGAGCTGCTCGACGCCGTCGAGAGCCGTGCCCTGCTCGACCGCTACGCGCGTGAACGCCCGAAGACGTGGGCGATGCTGCAGCGCTCGATCGTCGATGCGACCGGCGAAGCCGACCCCGAGATCCCGATGGTCAGGCTGCACCTCGAGCCGTGACATCCGCGCGGCTGACCGCCGCCGGCCTCGCACCGGCATCGAGCACCCCGTCGACGAGGCGCTCGAGCACGGCGAGCCCGTCGATCGAGAGCACCGACTCGAGGTGCCCCTGCACCGATGCGACGCCGGCGCCGTTGAGGCCGTGCACGGCGCCGGTGTGCGGGTCTGCGGCGATCTCGAGCCCGTGTCGCGGGGTGCGGTCGAGCCCCGCATCGTACGCCGTGAACGTGTTGTAGTACCCGATCGTCGCGGTCTCGCCGAAGAGCGCGACCTCGCGCTGCAGGCCCTGTTGCGGTGCGGCCAGCGGTGCGACGGCGAGACCCGAGAGACGGGCGAGCACCTGGTGGCTGAGGCAGACGGCGAGCATCGGGCGCCGCTGGCCGAGCCGTGCGGCGATGAGCTCGTGCAGCCGGAACAGGCGCGCGTCGCCGGCGTCGCGCGGGTCGCCCGGGCCGGGGCCGAACACGACGAGATCCTCGGCGGCGTCGAGCGGGGCCTCGTGCCACGGCACGATCCGGGACGCGACGCCGAGGTGGTGCAGCTGGTGCGCGAGCATCGTCGTGAAGTCGTCGCCCGCGTCGACCACGAGCGCCGACACGCCGCGCGGGGGAGCGGCGGGTTGGGGCGCGATCCAGAAGGGCGCGAGGTGCGCGTTGCGCTCGGCGAGCGCGACCGGGTCGGAGGCCGAGGCGTCGCCCGTGGTGTCGGCGACGGCGGATCCGCCTCGTGCGTCGTCCTGCCGCGGGATGGCACCGAGCGCCGTGAGCATCCCGGCCGCCTTCGCGTGGGTCTCGGCCACCTCGCCGGCGGGGTCGGAGTGACGGACGAGCGTCGCGCCGACGGGCACGCGCACGCTGCCGTCGCCGTCGAGGTAGGCGGTGCGGATGAGGATCGGCGCGTCGAGGTCGTAGCTCGACGCCGTCGGCGTGAACCGCGCGAGCACGCCCGCGTAGTAGCCGCGCGGCGTGGTCTCGTGGCGGGCGATCACGGTGCAGGCGTTGCCCATCGGCGAGCCAGTCACGGTCGGCGCGAACATCGTGCGGCGCAGCACCTCGCGGGGGTCGAGGGTGCTCCGGCCCTCGAGCACGTACTCGGTGTGCGTGAGGCGGGACATGCGCTTGAGGAACGGCCCGCGGATGCGACCTCCGTCGGGGCAGACGGCGCTCATCATCTTGAGTTCCTCGTCGACGACCATCACGAGCTCCTCGCGCTCCTTGACGTCGGCGAGGAAGGCCTCGAGGGCGTCGTTCGACGGCGGGCCGTCGAGGTGGCGGAACGTGCCGGAGATCGGGTTCATGGTGACGACGCCGCCGACGCTCGAGACATGGCGCTCGGGGGTCGCGCCGACCGCCGAGAGGCCGGGGGTGTGCACCGCGAACGTCCAGTACGCGCCCGCCTCGTGCTCGAGGAGTGCGCGCAGCCAGCCCAGCACGGCGGTGGCGGGCCGTTCGGCGGTCGAGCCGGCGAACTCGCGGCGGATCACGAAGTTCGCGCCTTCGCCCTGCCCGATCTCGCGCTCGATCACGCGCCGAACGATCGCGGCGTACTCGTCGTCGGCGACGTCGACGCGGAGGTCGTCGACGACGACCGGATGGCGCGGCAGCAGCCCGGTCGCGGCGTCGACCGCGACCTGCTCGCGTTCGCGCACGACGAGGCATCGGAGCGGAGCGCCGTCGTCGTGCGCGGCGAAACCGCGCTCGCGCACCTGCCGGAACGGCACGAGCGCGAGCACCTCGGCGCCGTCGAGCGGGATGTCGGCGAGGTGCTCGACGTCGAGCACGTCGCCGACGAGCACATCGAGCGTCGCCTCGCGTTCGCGGCGGATGACGGCGAACGCGGGCGGCGTGCTCGCGGCGAGCAGGGCGGTGAGGAGCTTCGTCATGGTGTCTCCGGGTCGGGCCCTCGGATGGACCCTCCGCAGAAACGGAACGACCGCCCTCGGGCGGTCGTGAGTCGTCGGAACGCGCAGGCCGCCTAGGAGGCGGGCCACCAGTTGCGGTTCGACGCGGTCATGTCGAGCACCATACGGCATGACGCGAGGGTGCGCCACCCGTATTACGCTTCGGGAATGCCCGCCGATCCGGATCCCATGCTCGTCGCCCGCCTCCGCGCGGCCGGCTGCGTCTTCGCCGAGGCGGAGGCCGAGCTGCTGGCGGCCGCCACCGACGACGACGTCGAGCTCGAGGCGCTCGTCGTCCGCCGAGTCGCCGGAGAGCCGCTCGAGGTCGTGCTCGGCTGGGCCGAGTTCGCCGGGCTCCGGCTCGCCGTCGAACCCGGCGTGTTCGTGCCGCGGCATCGCACCGAGCTGCTCGCCGCAGAGGCCGCCGGGATCGCGCGCGAGGCGACGAGGTCGCACGGACGCCCCGCGATCGTCGTCGACCTCTGCTGCGGAGCGGGCGCCATCGGGGCCGTCGTGGCCGCGACGGCGGCGCAGGTCGACCTGTACGCCGCCGACCTCGACCCGGTCGCGGTGCGCGCGGCCCGACGCAACCTCGAGCCGCGCGGCGGGCGCGTGTTCGAGGGAGATCTCTACGACGCCCTGCCCACCGGGGTCGCGGGCCGCATCGACGTGCTCGCGGTCAACGCCCCGTACGTGCCCACCGACGAGATCGCGCTCATGCCGCCCGAGGCCCGCGAGCACGAGGCGGTGGTCGCGCTCGACGGCGGGCGGGACGGGCTCGACGTGCATCGCCGGGTCGTGGCATCCGCGCGCGAGTGGCTCGCGCCGGGCGGGAGCCTGCTCATCGAGACGAGCGAGTGGCAGTCCGACACGGCGGCCGAGCTCATGCGCGCCGGGGGCCTCGAACCGCGATCGGTGCGGGCCGACGACACGGACGAGGACGACACGGTCGTGGTCGTCGGCCGCCGCCCGCGGGCGACCGACCCGCGAGGCTGACCACGCCGCGCGGTCATGGTCGCCGGCGTTCGGCGAGCAGGCGCGCGACCTCGTCGTCGCCGGTCTGGGCGAAGTCGAGGTAGTGCATGCCGACCGCCATGAATCCCGGCGGTGCCGCGAGGCACACGACCTCGTCGACCTCGGGCGAGGCCTCGAGCGCCGCGAGGCTGTCGGGCGCGGCGACCGGCACGGCGACGACGACCCGGGCGGCGCCGCGGGCACGGGCCACGCGACAGGCGACGCGCATCGTCGCGCCGGTGGCGACGCCGTCGTCGACGACGATCGCGGCGCGCCCCGCGAGCGGCACCGGCGACGCACCGCCGCGGAAGCGCGCCACCCGTGCGTCGAGCTCGGCCCGTTCGCGCTGGAGCACGGCGTCGAATCGCGCACGGTCGACGCGCGCCGACGCGATGACGTCGTCGTTGCGCACGAGTGCGCCCTCCTCGCCGATCGCGCCCATCGCGAGTTCGGGCTGTCCCGGCGTGCCGAGCTTGCGCACGACGAGCACGTCGAGGGGGGCGCCGAGCGCGTCGGCGACGGGTGCGGCGACCGGCACGCCTCCGCGCGGCAGCCCGAGCACGACCGGGTCGTGCAGCGCCGCTGACGCCTGGGAGCGCGACCGTTCGAGGAGCCGGGCGGCGAGTCGCCCGCCCGCCTCGACGCGGTTCGCGAAATGCTCCATGAGAACGGCCAGGATGCCTCGTGGGTGGCTGCACTCTCCTGATTAGCCCGACGCGGCAGTAGCGTCAACCCCTTGCCCGGCGCCGTGAAAGCCGAGGGGACTTCGTGTTCAGGGGCTCGTCGCCTACACTGGTGCAAATCCTTCCCCCGGGCTCCCCGGTTCGGGGCGAACCCGTTCAAGGATTCGGCGGGCCCCCAACCCCGTCACTTGGAGAACCCGTGGGACGTCATACTGTCGCGGCGCCGGTGAAGAAGCCTGCCCGCAATCTCGTCATGTCCGTCGTCGGGGCGGTCGCCGTCGTCGCCGTCGTCGGCACGGGCGTCTTCCTCTGGGTCGGAGGGCACCTCGACCCGCTGCTCGCCTCCGCCGAGGCCGGTTGCGACGACCCCCAGAAGCTCGTCGTCGTCGCCGACCGGTCGATCGCGCCGGCGGTCGCCGAGATCGCCGATCGCTTCGACCGCGCGTCGGAGAACTGCGTCACGACGAAGGTCACCCCGCAGGACTCGGCCGACACGTCCGCAGTCCTCGCATCGGGCACCATCGAAGCCGACGCCTGGGTGCCCGAATCGAGTGTCTGGCTCGATCGCATGAATGCGACGGCCGCATCGCTCGGCCAGGCGCCCCCCGTCGTCGAGGCGGGCGGGTCGGTCGCCTCCACGCCGATCGTGTTCGCCGCCGCGGCGACCGACGCCACGGCGCTGGCGAGCGAGCCGGTCAGCTGGTCGCGGGTGCTGCGCGGCACCCTGCCGACGATCCTGCCCGACCCCGAGGCATCCGCGGCGAGCCTCGCGGGCCTCCTCGCGCTGCGCGGCCACGCCTCGCCCGACGATCCGCGGCAGTTCGCGGGCGCGATGCTCGCGCTCGGCAAGTCGATCCCCGCGTCGACGAGCGCCGCCTTCGGCTCGCTCGGTGTGGGTGAGGCTCCGGCGGTCGTCGTCACGAGCGAGGCGCAGGTCGCGGCGTACAACGGCGAAGAGCCGGCCGAGCCGCTCGTCGCCGCGTACCCGGCCGACGGCACCGTCGCGCTCGACTACCCCTTCGTGCATCTCACCCTCGAGAAGTCGAAGCGAGAGGTGCTCGGCGATTTCGAGGCGGCCCTCGCCGACGGGGCGAAGACCTTCGCGAAGCACGGCTTCCGTGCGCCCGACGGCAGCGGGAAGCTCGACCTCGCCGGGGTCGGCGCCTCGGGCCCGGGCGCGGAGCCGGCGACCGACGGTCAGGCCCAGCTCGAGATCCTGCGCGCCTGGAGCGTGCTGACGCTGCGCTCGCGCATGCTGACCGTGATCGACGTGTCGGGGTCGATGGAGGAGCCGGCGGCCAACGGGCTGCGACGCATCGACGTCTTCCAGCAGGCGGCGCTCGGGGCCATGGAGAAGTTCTCGGGCGAGGTGGAGCTCGGGGTCTGGCTCTTCTCCACCGCGCGCAACGGCGACCTCGACTACGAGGACGTCTCGCCGATCGCGCCGCTCGCCGACGCCGCCCACACCCAGCAGATCGCCGGCATCATCCAGTCGCTGCCCGCTCGGCTCGGTGGGGCGACCGGCCTCTACGACACGACGCTCGCGGCCGTGAAGCGCGTGCGCGAGTCGTACGACCCCGAGAAGGTCAACTCGGTGCTGCTCATCACCGACGGGCGCAACGAAGACGAGAACGGCATCGACCTCGACACGCTGCTCGCCGAGCTCAAGAAGCTGGACGACCCGGCGAAGCCCGTGCCCGTGATCATGATCGGCTTCGGGCCCGACACCGACCTCGCGGCGATGCAGCAGATCGCCCAGGCCACGCAGGGCGCCGCGTACTCGGCGACGGAGCCCGAAGACCTCTCGACCGTGCTCGTCGACGCGCTCTCGCAGCGCAGCTGCCGCCCGAACTGCGGCTGACGGCGGCGCGCCCGACGACGAAGGGCGAGGGAGCGGTGCTCCCTCGCCCTTCGGACGTACCGCGGCTCAGTGGCCCACCGGCGCCCCCTGCTCCATGTCGGCCGGGCGGCGGACGAGGAACGCGCCGACGATCGCCACGAGCGACAGGATCGCGCCGACCATGAACGCCGAGCTGATGCCGGCCGCGTTCGCCGCGACGGTCGAGGCGCCGTTCGCCTCGGCGATCGCTGCGCGCGACGTCATCACGGTGATGAAGAGCGCCGTGCCCGCGGCGCCCGCGACCTGCTGCACGGTGCCGACGATCGCCGAGCCGTGCGAATAGAACCTCGGTTCGACCGAACCGAGCGCCGAGGTGAACAGCGGCGTGAACATGAAGGCGAGCGCCGCCGACATGACCATGTGCGCGACGAGGACGAGCCAGGGCGACGTGTGGTCGGTGACCAGCGTCAGGCTCCACAGCACGCCCGACACGACGATCGAGCCCGGTACGAGCAGGGGCGTCGGACCGAACCGGTCGTAGAGCCGGCCCACGGTCGGCCCGAGCAGGCCCATGATGAGGCCGCCGGGCAGGAGCAGGAGACCCGTGTAGAGCGGCTCGAGCCCGAGCACGTCCTGCAGGTAGATCGGCAGCAGGATGATCGTGCCGAACAGCGCCGCCATCATGACGACCATGAGCGCGACCGACAGCGCGAAGTTGCGCGAGGTGAACGTGCGCAGGTCGAGCAGGGCGCGGTCGTGGCGCTGCAGCATCAGCTGACGCACGATGAACGCGGCGATGCCGGCGACGCCGACGGCGAGCGAGACCCACATGGCCGTCGCGTCGGCCGCGCTGCGACCGCTGACGACACCGCCGACGAGGCTGAGCCCGTAGACGAGGCCGCCGAAGCCGAACGCCGAGAGGATCACCGAGAACACGTCGATCGGCAGCTTGCGCGTCTCGCTCACGTTCGTGACGCGGCGGATGCCGATGACGAGCATGACCAGTGCGATCGGCAGCACGAGCCAGAACATGAACCGCCAGGTCAGGTAGTTCAGGATGAGCCCCGAGATCGTCGGCCCGATCGCGGGTGCGACCGACATGACGATCGAGACGCGCCCCATGAACCGGCCGCGGTCGGACGGGGCGACGAGGGTCATGAGCGTCGTCATCAGCAGCGGCATCATGATGGCGGTGCCGGTGGCCTGCACGACACGGGCGCCGAGGAGCACCTCGAAGCCCGGTGCGAGCGCGGCCATCAGCGTGCCGGCCGAGAACAGGCTCATCGCGGTGATGAAGATGGGACGGGTCGGGTACCGCTGCAACAGGAAGCCCGTGATCGGGATCACGACGGCCATCGTCAGCATGAAGGCCGTGGTCAGCCACTGTGCCGCCGAGAGCGTGATGTGCAGGTCGTCGACGAGATGCGGGATCGCGACGCCCATGATCGTCTCGTTGAGGAAGACGACGAAGGTCGCGGCGAGCAGCAGCCAGATGACGCGCGTGTTGCTCGCGCCGTGGGCGGGCTGATGGGCGACGACCGCGGCGTCCTGGGCCGCGGCGTCGGCGTCGACGGCCGGAGTGGAGGCGGTCGAGGGGTCGAGGTCGGATACGGCGCGTTCGGTCACAGAGTTTCCAATCGAGATCGGCGCGGAGCGCGCCGGAACGTGCGTCGAGACGTGAAGGTGCGGAAGAAGCGGACAGGTGGGTCAACCCGGTACGGGCGACGCGCTATTCCCGGATTCGGAGATGGATCGGAATGCATGGAAACAGTCGCGTTGCGAAGCCCGTGCCGGTCGCCGCGGCTGCGGCGACCGGTGTCGAATCGATCAGGGCCTCACGATAGTGCGCACCGCCGACACGGCCCGCGCGACGGCGGCCGAGGCATCCTCGATCTCGGCCGGCGTGGTCGCGGAACCGAGCGTGAACCGCACCGCGGTCTGCGCGAGCTCGGCGGGCACGCCGATCGCCGTCAGCACGTGCGACGGGTCGTCGCGTCCTGCGGCGCAGGCCGAGCCGCTCGAGCAGATGACGCCGTCGCGTTCGAGTTCGAGCAGCACCGCCTCGCCGCTCGTGCCGGGGAAGACGAATGAGACGGTGCCGGGCAGCCGGTCGGAGGGGTCGCCCGTGAGCCGGGCCTCCGGCACCTCGGCGAGCACGCGCGCGGTGAGCCGCGCGCCGAGCGCGCCGATGCGCTCGACGGCCTCGGCGCGCTCGGCCTCGGCCAGCTGCAAGGCCGTGGCGAACGCGACCGCACCGGCGACGTTCTCGGTGCCCGACCGGCGCCCGCGCTCCTGTCCGCCGCCGTGCAGCACGGGCTCGAGGGGCAGCCGGCCCCGCACGATGAGGGCGCCGGTGCCCTTCGGGGCTCCGATCTTGTGGCCGGCGAGCGAGATCGCATCGACGCCGAGCGCGTCGAGCGAGAGCGGCAGCCGGCCGGCTGCCTGCACCGCGTCGGTGTGCACGAGGGCACCGACGCCGTGGGCGAGTCGTGCGAGTTCCGCGACGGGCTGCACGGTGCCGATCTCATTGTTGGCGAGCTGCACCGACACGAGCGTCGTGTCGGGCCGGAGCACGGCCGCCAGGGCGTCGGGTGTCGTGCGCCCGCCGGCGTCCACCGCGACCTCGTCGACGTCGAAGCCGTGGTGGCGGGCGAGGTAGGCGGCCGATTCGAGCACGGCCTCGTGCTCGATGGGGGAGACCACCACGTGCCGGCCCCGCGGATCCGCGAGCGCGAGGCCCTTGACCGCGAGGTTGTCGGCTTCGGTGCCGCCGCTCGTGAAGACGACGTCGCCGGGCCGGCAGCCGATCGCCTCGGCGACCGCCGTCCGGGCGGCCGCGAGCGCCCGCGCCGCCTCGTCGCCGAGCCCGTGCCGGCTCGACGGGTTGCCGAACGCACCCGTCAGGTACGGCCACATCGCCTCGAGCACCTCGCGGCGCGCGGGCGTCGTCGCCGCGTGATCGAGGAAGATCACGGATGCCTCGCGGCAGCGGCAGCGGCAGCGGGGGCGGCAGCGGCAGCGGGGGCGGCGCCGGCGGCGGCGCTCTCCACCACCACGTCGAGCCCGAGGTCGAGCGACCGCACCGAGTGGGTGAGCGCGCCGACCGAGATCACGTCGACTCCCGTCGCCGCGATCGCGGCGACCGTGTCGAGGTTCACCCCGCCCGACGCCTCGACGATCGTGCGGCCGTCGATGAGCGCGACGCCCGCGCGCAGCTCGTCGGTCGTGAAGTTGTCGAGCATGATCGTGTCGGCCCCGCCCGCGAGCACGGGCGCGATCTGGTCGATGCGGTCGACCTCGACCTCGAGGTGCGCGGTGTGCGGCATCCGGTCGCGCGCCTCGCGGAGCGCGGTCGCGAGGTCGACGCCGCCGGCCGTGAGCACCGCGAGGTGGTTGTCCTTCGCCATGATCGCATCGGAGAGCGAGCGGCGGTGGTTGCGCCCGCCGCCGTCGCGCACGGCCTGGCGCTCGAGGCTGCGCAGGCCCGGCGTCGTCTTGCGGGTGTCCACGATGCGCGCGCCGGTGCCGGCGACCGCCGCGACGTATCGGGCCGTGAGCGTCGCGATGCCCGACATGCGCTGCAGCAGGTTGAGCCCGACGCGTTCCGCGCGCAGGATGCCCCGTGACGGACCCTGCACTCGGGCGAGCACCGCACCGGCCGCGAAGGGCTCGCCGTCGCGCGCGAGCGGCTCCACGGCGATGCGCGCGTCGACGAGGCGGAATGCCGCCGCGAACACGTCGATGCCGCTCAGCACGCCGGGCTCGCGTGCGACGAGCTCGGCCGTCGCGGTCGCGTCGGCCGGGATGAGCGTGTCGCCGGTGAGGTCGCCCCAGGGGGCGTCCTCGTCGAGGGCTGCGGTGACGATGCGCTCGATCTCACGGGTGTCGGTCATCAGGCGGCCTCCTCGAGGTCGGGGGTCGTGGTGCGCGTCCGGTCGGCGGTGGTCGCGGCGCGCGGGTCGTCGGTGCGGAAGTGGGCGCCGATGCTCGCGCGGCGCGCGAGCGCTGCGGCGACGGTCAGTCGGGCGAGGTCGAGCAGGTTGCGGTCCTCCGCGCGGCGGCGATCGACGGGGGCGGGGGCGTCCCACGCGTCGAGCAGCGCGGATGCCTCGGCGAGCCTGCGCGCGTCGCGCTCGAGCCCGACACGGCGCCACATGAGCTCCTGCAGTGCGGTGCGCTCGACCGGCGCACCAGCGAGGCGGGTGCGCTCGCCCGAGCCGGTTCCGCTTCCGTCTCCGTCGGCGACGCCGCCGCGCCGTCCGATCGAGTCGTCGGAACGCTCCGACGGCGCGCCGTTGGAGGCCGCGTCGGCGCGCCGCGCAGCGGGTGCGGCAGACGGTGACGGGGAGGCGGACTGCGATGCGCCGCCGCCCGTGATCGCGCGGGCGGCGCGCTCGCCGAAGACGGCCGCCTCGAGCAGCGAGTTCGACGCGAGGCGGTTCGCGCCGTGCACGCCCGTGCGGGCGCACTCGCCGACCGCGTAGAGACCGCGGAGGCTCGACCGGCCGTCGAGGTCGGTGACGATGCCGCCCATCGCGTAGTGCGCGGCCGGGGTGACGGGCACCGGCTCGCGCGCCCAGTCGAAGCCCGCCTCGCGCACGACCCGGTCGAGCCCGGGGAAGCGTTCTGCGAGGAACGCCGCGCCGAGGGCGGTCGCATCGAGTCGCACGGGTTCGCCGCCCTGCTCGGTCATGCGACGCCAGACGGCGCGGGCGACGACGTCGCGCGGGGCGAGCTCGGCGTCGGCGTGCACGTCCGCCATGAACCGGGCGCCCGCGGCGTCGCGCAGCACCGCGCCTTCGCCCCGGACGGCCTCGGAGATGAGCGGTGTGCCCGGCGCGGCGAGGGCCGTCGGGTGGAACTGGGTGAACTCGAGGTCGGCGACCGCGGCTCCGGCGCGCCACGCCGCGGCGACGCCGTCTCCGGTCGCGACGTCGGGGTTCGTCGTATGCCGATAGAGGCATCCGCTGCCGCCGGTCGCGAGCACGACCGCGTCGGCGCGTCGTTCGACGAGCGCGCCGTGCTCGTCGAGCAGCCGGGCGCCGACGACGGCGGGACGACCGTCGTCGCCCGGCTCGACGAGCAGGTCGACGAGCATCGTGCGTTCGTCGATGCGCACGGCACGCCGGCGCACCGTGTCGACGAGCGCGGCCTCGATCGCCGCACCGGTCGCGTCGCCGCCCGCGTGCACGATGCGGGCTCGCGAGTGCGCCGCCTCGAGGCCGCGCGAGAGCCCGGACTCGCCGCGGTCGAACGCGACGCCGAACCTGATGAGGTCGCGCACCCGCGCAGGCCCCTCGTCGCACAGCACGCGCACCGCTTCGGGGTCGGCGAGACCCGCGCCGGCGGCGAGCGTGTCGGCGAGGTGCCGCTCGGCCGAGTCGTCGGGGAACAGCGCCGCGGCGATGCCGCCCTGGGCGTAGCGGGTGTTGGTCTCGGCAAGCTCGGTCTTCGTGACGAGCTCGACGCCCGCCCCCGCGTCGGCGGCCCGAACGGCGGCCCAGAGGCCGCCGATGCCACCGCCGACGACGAGCACGCTCGTCATCTCAGGCTCCCGGAGCGGGCGTCGGTGCCGGCGGCTTCGCCGCGAGCATGCGCTCGAGCGCGAGCCGCGCGGGATCCGCGACATCGGCGGGCACGCTGATGCGGTTGACGACGCGCCCTTCGACGAGCTCCTCGAGCACCCATGCGAGGTAGCCGGGGTGGATCCGGTACATGGTCGAGCACGGGCACACGACCGGGTCGAGGCAGAAGATGGTGTGCTCGGGGTGCTCGGCGGCCAGGCGCTGCACGAGGTTGATCTCGGTGCCGATGGCGAAGGTCGAACCGGCGGGCGCCGCCGCGATCGCCTTCACGATGAAGTCGGTCGACCCCGCGGCGTCGGCGGCGTCGACGACGGGCATGGGGCACTCGGGGTGCACGATGACCTGCACGCCCGGGTGCGTCGCGCGCGCCTCGGCGATCTGGTCGACGGTGAAGCGCTTGTGCACCGAGCAGAACCCGTGCCAGAGGATCACCCTCGCGTCGGCGAGCTCGTCGACGGTGCTCCCGCCGAGGGGCTTGCGGGGGTTCCACATCGGCATCTGCGAGAGCGCGACCCCCATGGCCTTGGCCGTGTTGCGCCCGAGGTGCTGGTCGGGGAAGAACAGCACGCGCTGCCCGCGCTCGAAGACCTGCTCGAGCACCGTGCGGGCGTTCGACGAGGTGCAGACGATGCCGCCGTGCCGGCCCACGAACCCCTTGAGCGCCGCCGACGAGTTCATGTAGGTGACCGGCACGACGGGCACCCGCCCCGAGGCGTCCACCGCGTCGAGGTCGCCGTAGACGTCGGCGAGCTGCTCCCAGCACTCCTCGACGCTCGACAGGTCGGCCATGTCGGCCATCGAGCAGCCGGCGGCGAGGTTCGGCAGGATGACCGCCTGGTCGGGCCGGGAGAGCAGGTCGGCGGTCTCGGCCATGAAGTGCACGCCGCAGAAGACGATCGCCTCGGCGTCGGGCCGGGTGAGCGCGGCGTTCGCGAGCTGGAACGAGTCGCCGACGAAGTCGGCGTGCTGCACCACCTCGTCGCGCTGGTAGAAGTGGCCGAGCACGACGACCCGGTCGCCGAGCGTCGCCTTCGCGGCGCGGATGCGCTCGTGCAGCTCGTCGTCGGAGGCCAGCCGGTATTCTTCGGGCAGCGCGCCCTGCCGCGGCGACCCGGTCGGGATGACGTCGCCCATCGAGGCGCCCGGGCCGTAGCCGGCGGGGCCGGAGTCGAACTCCCACGGGCCCTTGGCGAGTTCGGGTGCGCAGCTCGCCCCCGGCGCGGCGCCCGAAGCGATGAGCTGCAGGCTGCGGTCGACGGATGCCTCGCGGCGGATGCTCGGCGTCGTGATGGTCATGAGGCTGGCCTCTCGCTCTGGAACGGTTCTCGGGCCCCGGCCGTGCGGACGGAGGCGTCGTAGCGGTACAGCTTGGGCGGGCGGTGCGCCGCACCGGCGAGCAGCTCGCCGGTCTCGCGCAGGCGGCCCGACGCGATCATGGTGCGTCGGAAGTTCGCCGGGTCGAGCGGCCGCTGCAGCACCGCCTCGTAGACCTCGCGCAGCTCGGCGAGTGTGAAGGTCTCGCCGAGGAACGAGTGGGCGAGCTCGGTGTACTCGACCTTGGTGCGCAGCCGCCAGAGCGCGTACTCGACGATGCGGTTGTGGTCGAACGCGAGCCCGGGCAGCGTGTCGGCCGGCACCCAGCGCACGTTCGGCCCGGCGACGGCGCGAGCCGCCTCGTCGCTCTGCACGAGTGCCCAGTAGACGACCGAGACGACGCGCGCGTCGGGGGAGCGGTCGACCTCGCCGAACGTGTAGAGCTGCTCGAGGTACTTGGGCGCGAGGCCCGTCGTCGCGCGCAGGGTGCGCGCCGCGGCGACCTCGAGTTCTTCGTTGACGGGAAGCCAGCCTCCGGGCAGTGCCCAGAGCCCGAGCTGCGGCTCGCGGGTGCGGCGCACGAGCGGAGTCCACAGCACCGCGCGCCCGGCGGCGTCCGGCCGCAGCGCGAAGATCACCGTCGACACGGCGAGGCGCATCTGGGCGTCGTGGGGCTGCGGCATGCGAGCGGTCCTTCTATTCGGAGAGTTCAGGTCAGTCTGACTCGAACTGCGGTCGACGACAGCTTACAGTCACTCTGACCAGAACGCGAACTCGGTGACGCCGCTGACCCGGGATCGGGGTCGGCACTGATGCCCGGGCGCCCGGGGGCGAGCACGCTCGATGGGTCCCGACACCATCCCCACCCGACCAGAGAGGAGGCGCGCCATGAAGAAGGCGTTCCTCGTGACCACCGTCCTGTTCATCGTCGACTCGATGCTGCAGGTGTACCTCGCCGCATTCGGCACGTTCGGCATGGAGACCGGCGACGAGAACGCGTTCAGCGCGCACGGCATCAACGGGCAGATCGTGCTTCGCGTGCTCGCCCTCGCCATGATCGCGTTCGCCGCGCTCGCGAGGGCCGGCAAGCGCACGATCTGGATGACGGTGACCGTGTTCCTGCTGACCGTCCTGCAGCTGCTCATCTTCATCCTGACCGGCGTGATCTTCGGCATCGGGCCGGAGAGCGCCGCCCCGCCGCTGCCGGCGATGCTCATGGTGAGCCTGCACGGCCTCAACGGCGCACTCATCATCGTGCTCGGCGTCGCGCTGTTCTTCCGGGCGCGCAAGCTCGTTCGCGAGGGCTCGGCGTCGTCGCAGCCGACCACCGACACCGTGGTCGAACAGGCCCAGCCGACGAGCGTCGCTTGACCTGCGCAGCCACCACGGCGAGGAGGACCCCACGATGAGCACGGCGGCCCTCCTCGCCCTGTACGGCATCGTGATCATCGCGGCGGCCGGCCTCTGGGCGGCCGCCGCGACGACCGGTGCACGGCACGCCCGCTGGTTCGCGGCGGGCGGATGCCTCGCCGTCGTGGGCGCCGCCGCGATCGCCGCCGGCCTCGCCGTGCGCGACGTCGCGTTCGCCGACGAGAAGCTGTTCGTCGGCGTCCCGCTCGCGCTCGCGGGCTGCGTCGCGGGTCTGGCCGCCATCGGTCGTCGCCGCCGCCGCGCCGACGGAGCCGACGGCACCGACGACCCCGCGACGCGCATCGCGCTCATCGCAGCGGTCATCGCGGTCGCGGGGGCGGCGGCCGAGACCTGGATCATCGGCGGGCCGGTGCGCGTCGTGCCGACCGTCGTCCTGCTCGCGGTGGTCGCGCTCGCGATCGGTGCGACGTGGGCCGTCGTCGACGGGCGGGGCCGCCGCACCGTCACCGGGTTCGCCGCGCTCGCCGGCCTCGCCGTCGGCGCATCGATCGGCTGGGTATGGCTCGCCGACACCGCGCCACCGAGCCTCGAGGCGGCCCCGGGCCACCACGCCGTCGCGGCCGGCGCGTCGGCCGGCGCCGGCGCCGAGGCATCCGTCTCGGTCGCCGACCTGAGCACGCCGGCCGACCCCGGCCGCCGCACCGACCGGTTCACCCTCACCGCGAAGCGCTCGCTCGTCGTGCTCGACGACGGGGCGACGATCGACGCGTGGACGTTCGACGGGCAGGTCCCCGGCCCGGAGCTCCGCGTGCGCGAGGGCGACCTCGTCGAGGTCGAGCTCCGCAACGACGACATCGCCGCCGGGGTCACGCTGCACTGGCACGGCGTCGACGTGCCGAACGGGGAGGACGGCGTCGCCGGCGTCACGCAGGACGCCGTGCTGCCCGGCGACTCGTTCGACTACCGCTTCGTGGCCGACGAGCCGGGAACGTACTGGTACCACACCCATCAGGGTTCGGCCGAGGGCGTGCGCAAGGGGCTCTACGGCATGCTCGTCGTGGAACCGGCCGACCCCCCGAGGCCGGCCGACGGCGCCGGGACGCTCGACGTCTCCGCGCCCGTGCACACCTTCGGCTCCCACGTCGTCGTCGGCGAGCACGCGCACGCCGAGACCCGCGAGGTCGCACCGGGCACGCGCGTGCGGGTGCGGCTCGCCGACACCGATCTCGAACCGCTCGCTGCGCGACTCGAGGGGGTCCCGTTCACCGTGGTCGCGGTCGACGGCCGCGACCTGGCCGGCGGTGCCGAGGTCGCGGATCGTTCGCTCAGGCTGCCCGCCGGCGGACGGATCGACGTCGAGTTCACGATGCCGGACGCCCGCGTCGCGCTCGGCGTCGACCGGTCCCGCGAGGCGGGACTCGTCTTCCTGCCGGGCGAGGGGGATGCCTCGGGACCGGCGCTCGCCGTTGCCGGTGACACCGCGTCGGCGGTTCCGATGCCGGTGCCCTCGGCCGCGCCCGAGCTCGACCTGCTGTCGTACGGCGCGCCCGACCCGGCCGCCGTGCGTCTCGCGGCGGCGACCCCCGACGTCGACGCGCGCCTCGTGCTCGACCGCCTGCCGCGCTTCGTCGGCGGTGCGCCGAAGTACGCCTACACAGTCGACGGCCGAGTGTTCCCGCACATCGATCCCGTGTCGGTGCGCGAGGGCGACCTCGTGCGGCTCACGATCGTCAACCGCGGGTTCGAATCGCATCCGATGCACGTGCACGGGCACCACGTGCTCGTGCTCTCCCGCGACGGGGTCGTCGCGACCGGTGCCCCGCTCCGGCTGGACTCGGTCGACGTTCGGCCGGGGGAGGTGTGGCAGGTGCTCCTGGTCGCCGACAATCCCGGCATCTGGATGGACCACTGCCACAACCTCGAGCACGCCGCCGAGGGAATGATGATGACGCTCGCCTACGAGGGCGTCACGAGCCCGTTCGAGCACGACGGGCACGGCAACCGACCGGAATGAGCGCGGTGCGGGCCGGCGGGGCAGGATGTCTCGCCGGCGCGCCGGTCACTCGGAGGTGCGCTGCGCGGCGATCCGGTCGCACATGTCGTCGCGGAGGGCCCGGACGTCGCCGTCGCGCTCGAAGAGCCGGGGCAGCTCGTCGAGGCCGGGGTAGTGGCTGCTCGCGGCCTCGAGCTCGCCGAACGAGTCCTGTCCGCAGTGCGCGGCGGTGCTCAGCGCCTCGGTGAACCGATCGCGGCTCGCCGACGACAGCGCCCAGCCGAGCGGGGGCACGACGGCCGGCTCGGAGGCGGGTGCGACCACGACGACGCCGCCGTCGATCCGGCCCTCGTCGCCGATCAGGGTGTCGACGGCCGCGGCGCACGCGGCATCGCCTTCGGGACAGGCCTCGGGGAGGGTGAGCGCGATGCGCTGGATCCACGCGTCCTGCGCGGTGAGCCGGACCCGTGCCGCATTGCCGGTGATCGGCGCGAGCGGTTCGGCCTCGGCCCTCGTGACGTCGGTGACGAGGTCGTAGCCCTGCGAGTTGCGCAGGTAGAGGAGCACCGGAACGAGCTTGGTGTCGGACGCCGGATCGTCGTTCACGGCGGCGAAGACCTTCATGAGTGCCGGGGCGATGTCGGCGATCGTCGCGAGCGACGTCGGTTCGACGTACCCGCCGTCGACGAACTGGGCGCCGGCGCGACCGCCCACGTCGCGGCACGGACCCGTGCCCGGCATGCTGCCGGTCGGGGTGATCACCGCGAAGCGCGCCGACAGCATGGCGGCCGTCGACCAGTCGAGGCCCGCCAGGCAGTCGGCCGCGTCCTGCGCGCCGTCGACTCCGGGCAGCTCGCCGAACTGCAGCATGGACGGCAGCCCGCCGGTGGCGTCGCACGGGCCGATCGCGCCGCCCACCGGTGCGAAGTCCGACGCCGCCCGCTCGGCGGTGACGGGCGCCTGCTGCACGAGCAGCCGGCATTTCGTGACGACGTCGGCGGAGTTCATGAGCAACGCCCCCGTCAGCGGGTCGATGTCGTTCGTGAACGGCTCGCCGAGGGCCGTGCCCTGCTCCCAGAACGATTCGATGAGCGCGGCGCGATCCCGCCAGCGCCAGCCGTCGTCGTCGGTCTCAGACGAATCGAGGTACGACGGCATGTGCACGCCCCACCCGCCCGCGACCGCATCGCCGACGACGAGCGCGAGCGCCGCAGTCGACACGGCGCCCGGCGCCGAGAGCCGCGCGGCCGAGTCGACGAGCGATCCGTCGGCGTCCTGCGGGTTGGTGCCCGCAGAACTGGCGAGCGCGAGTCCGACCGAGCCGCCGCTGATCCCGCTCGCGACGAGACCGGACTTCCCGGCGCAGCCCGGCAGCGCGTCGAGCACCGAGGCGGTCCAGTAGGCGGCCCGGATGCCGCCGCCCTCGGACGCGATCAGGAACACCGGCCGGATCCGTGTCCCGTCCTCGGCCTCGTAGGTGCAGGCGCTCTCCGATCGGAGGTCGCCGAGACGCTGGGCCAGCGCGTCGGGTTCGACGAGGTTGCGGGCGGAGTCCTCGTTCGAGACGTGCACCCGGTGCAGGGCCGTGTCGGAGAGCCCCCACGGCACGGCCGAGAGGGCGACGTTGATCGCGAGCGGCATCACGAGGGCGAGCGCGATCACGGGGCTCGCCTTCATGTTGAGCCAGCGGAAGGGCGCGATGAGCGCCCGTGCCTGCAGGATGAGCGTGAACGAGCCGAGCACCGCCACCCAGGCGCCGAGTGCGAGGAGCACGACGGCGACGGCGCCGAGCGCCGCGCCGAGCTGCGCCGGCCAGAGCATCGCCGCGACGAGGGCGACCGAGCCGACCCCGAGCGCGATCCACTCGACGAGCATGGCGCGCGACACGTTGCCGTCCTTCGCCGAGCGGTGGTCGGTCGGGTCGAGACGCCCCGCGCGCAGCAGGCGCCCGCCCCACGAGGTGCGGTCGGCGAAGCCGATGACGGCCATCGGCGCGAGCACGGCGACGGCGGCCGACACGGGCACCAGCAGCCAACCCGCCACGGACGTCGCGGAGCCGCCGAGCACGAGCGGTACGAGGAACGAGCGCACGACGCCGACCGCGCCGACGACGAGCACGACGGCGGAGAGCGAGTCGCCGACGATCCAGCTGTCGCTCGCCCGCTCGACCGACAGGGGCCTGGGCTGCTCCGGGTGACGTGCGACCCAGCGGGCGCCGATCGCGGCGAGGCCGGCGATGACCAGTTCGACGACGAGCACGGCGAGGAAGGTCGGCAGGTGCACGGGGAACGCCCCGTCAGGATCGACGGGTCCGACGATCGCGACAGTCGCGATCGCGAGGCCGATCTGGGCGACCGGTGCGATGAGCCACGGGAATGCCGCATCGAACGGCCGGGGCGTCGGCCGGCCGACCCACCCGTTCACCCGGGTCTCGATCATGTAGCGGGTGCGGCGGCGCCCGAGCGCGAGCGCGAGTGCGCCCGTGACGAGCATCGCGACGATCGCGGCGAACCCGTGCACGGCGCCGATCGGGCCGTCGGCCCACTGGCGCTGCACGTCGGGCAGCTGGTCGAGGAGGTCGGCGGCCGGGATGCAGGCGAGCACGAGGAGGACGACGATGGCGAGGGCGGCCAGGCGGTGCACCCAGATCGCGCGGCCCAGCCGGGCGATCCGGTTGGCGAGCCAGCTCCGGTACGCCGTGATCCGCAGCACCGCCACCCCGAACACGACGAACCCGAGCACCTTGATGACCGTGGCCCAGACGAGCACGCCGCCGACCGCACCGGATGCCGCCTCGAGGCCGTTCGCGACGGTGAGTCCGGCGACGAGCTGGAGCGCGTCCTCGAGCACCTCCGCCCCGACGATCGCGATGAGGGCGATCCTCGGCACCGTCTGCGCCCGGCGCGGCGCCTGCCGCACGAGGCCGCGGAGCAGTGTCGCGTACGCCGCCACCATGACGAGGTCGAGCACGGCGGACAGTGCGATCCACACGCCGAGGTCGGCATGCCATGGCATGTGCGCCCAGGCCGCCCAGCTCTCGTGCTGGAACGGCCCGAGCGGACCGAGCACGAGGTTGAGGGAGTGGCTCCGCCCGTCGGCGTCGGGGACGCTCGCGATGAGCCGATCGAGTTCGGCGAGGGCCACGGCGATGAGCAGCACGGTCGCGGCGAGGGAGAGCACGCGGCCGACCCGTCTCCACACCGCGTCGCCGATGCCCGGCCACGTCGGTCGCGGCACGTCGTCGCGGCTTCCGGCGGCGTCGTCCTGCACCGCCGCGCGCGCGCCCGAGGCTTGCGTCACCAGCACCACCCGCCCAAGCTCGAACCTGCTGTTGCGACGAGGCTATCGCCCGGCGGACATCGCCGTCCGTACCGCGTACGGGGGGCGAAGGGGGACACCATCGGCCCGCCCGGTCGGGCGCTGCTAGGATCACGGTACAACCTCATACCGGGCCATCGACGCGTCGCGGGAGAGCCGGAGCCTCGTTCAGTTCCATCGAACAGGGCCGCCCGGCACCGAAGGAGCAAGCCTCCCTGCCAATCTCTCAGGTCACACACCGCGATGACGAGGCCGCTCTGAAAAGTGCCCCGCGATGCGCGCGGGGCCGCCCACGGTGAAAGCGCGTCATCGCGTGAAACTCTCAGGCTCATGACAGAGGGGGAGTTCTCATGCGGCATCCGCCGCACGAATCGCGACCGCGCCGACACCGTCCGTCGGCCAGTCTGGAGAACTCGTGACGAACGACCCCGGTACCACCATCCCCGCCGACGAGCGACGGAGCCCGCTCGATGCCGTGCACCGCGCCGCGGGTGCGAGCTTCACCGACTTCGCCGGCTGGCAGATGCCGGTGCGCTACTCGTCCGACCTCGCCGAGCACCATGCCGTGCGCACGACGTCGGGCATCTTCGACCTCTCGCACATGGGCGAGATCGTGCTCGTCGGCCCCGAGGCCGCTGCAGCGCTCGACCACGCGCTCGCGGGCAAGCTGTCGGCGATCGAGGTCGGCCAGGCGAAGTACTCGCTGCTGCTCGCCGACGACGGCGGCATCATCGACGACCTCGTCGTCTACCGCACCGGCGACGACCGGTACATGGTCGTGGCGAACGCTTCGAATGCCGCCGTCGTCGCCGACGAGCTGCGCACCCGCGCCGCAGGCTTCGACACCCTCGTCTCCGACGAGAGCGACGACATCGCGCTCGTCGCGCTGCAGGGACCCGACGCACGCGCCGTGCTGCTCGAGACGCCCGGCTTCGGCGTCGACGGCCCCGGCAACGACCAGGACGACTTCGACGCGCAGATCGCCGCGCTCAAGTACTACCGGGCGTTCCCGGCGACCTTCGAGGGGCAGCCGGTGCTCGTCGCGCGGACGGGCTACACCGGCGAAGACGGCTTCGAGCTCTACGTCGCGCCCGAGCTGGCGTCGCGCCTGTGGGCGGCCCTGACCGAGACCGGCGGTCCCCGCGTCGTGCCCTGCGGCCTCGCGAGCCGCGACACCCTCCGACTCGAGGCGGGCATGCCGCTCTACGGCCACGAGCTGAGCCGCGACATCCTGCCCGTGCAGGCCGGCCTCGGTCGCGTCGTCGCCCTCTCGAAGGAGGGCGACTTCGTCGGTCGCGCCGCGATCGAACGCGGTCCCGCCGACGACGCGCCCGTGCTCGTCGGCCTCGCGGCCGAGGGGCGCCGTGCCGCCCGCGCCGACTACGAGGTGTTCGACGGCGAGGGTGCCGATGCGGCTCGCGTCGGCATCGTCACGAGCGGCGCGCTGTCGCCGACCCTCGGCCACCCGGTCGCGATGGCGTACGTGAGTCCCGGCCTCGCCGAGCACGGCACGTCGCTCTTCGTCGACGTGCGTGGCACGCGCATCCCCGCGACCGTCGTCGCGCTGCCGTTCTACAAGCGCGCCTCCTGATCCCGGCGCCGCCGGCCCGGCACGGGCGGGCGGCGCGAACCCCGAGTCATCCCAACCACAAGGAGCACCCCATGACCGACCTCAACGCCCTGCAGTACACCGAAGAGCACGAGTGGGTCGTCGTCGACGGCGACGTCGCGACGATCGGCATCACCGACTACGCCGCCGAGAAGCTCGGCGACGTCGTCTACGTCGACCTGCCCGCCGCCGGCTCGACCATCACCGAGGGCAACGTCGTCGGCGAGATCGAGTCGACGAAGTCGGTCGGCGAGCTCTTCGCCCCGCTGAGCGGCGAGGTCGCCGAGGCGAACCAGGCCGTCGTCGACGCGCCCGAGCTCGTGAACAGCGACCCGTTCGGCGAGGGCTGGCTGCTCAAGGTCACGGTCACGAGCCTGCCGAAGCTGCTCACCCGCGACGAGTACGTCGCCCTCACCGGAGAGTAAGGAACCACCCGGATGACTTCGCCCTCGTCGGCCTTCGACCTCGACGCCTTCGGGCGCCGCCACATCGGCACCTCGCCGAGCGACCACTCGCTCATGCTCGCCGAGCTCGGCTACGACTCGCTCGACGCGCTCATGTCGGCGGCCGTGCCGTCGTCGATCCGCATGGGCGAGGTGCTGAACTCGGCCATCCCCGCGGCGGCGACCGAGCGCGAAGCGCTCGCCGAGCTCGCGGCGCTCGCCGCCCAGAACACGGTGCGCACGCCGCTCATCGGCCTCGGCTACTACGGCACGATCACTCCCGCGGTGATCCAGCGCAACGTGCTCGAGAACCCGAGCTGGTACACGGCGTACACGCCGTACCAGCCCGAGATCAGCCAGGGCCGGCTCGAGGCGCTCATCAACTTCCAGACGATGGTCGAGAACCTCACGGGCCTCGACATCGCGAACGCGTCGATGCTCGACGAGGGCACCGCCGTCGTCGAGGCGATGCTGCTCGCCCGCCGCGGCTCGAAGTCGAAGGCGAATCGCTTCGTCGTCGACGCCGATGCGCTGCCGCAGACGAAGGCGCTGCTCGCCTCGCGCGCCGAGGCGGTCGGCATCGAGCTGCTCGAGGTCGATCTCACCGAGAACACGGACGCCTCCGCCTTCGGCGAGCACTTCGGCATCTTCGTGCAGTACCCCGGCGCCTCGGGCCGGGTGTGGGACCCGTCGACGGTGATCGCCGCGTCGAGGGCGCAGGGCGCGCTCGCCGTCGTCGCCGCCGACCTGCTCGCGCTCGCACTGATCACGAGCCCCGGGGAGCTCGGCGCCGACGTCGCCGTCGGCACCTCGCAGCGCTTCGGCGTGCCGATGGGATTCGGCGGACCGCACGCCGGCTACATGGCGGTGCGCAAGGGCCTCGAGCGGCAGATGCCGGGCCGCCTCGTCGGCGTCTCGCAGGACGCGGCGGGCCACCCCGCCTACCGCCTCAGCCTGCAGGCCCGCGAGCAGCACATCCGCCGTGAGAAGGCGACGTCGAACATCTGCACCGCGCAGGTGCTGCTCGCCGTGATGGCCTCGATGTACGCCGTCTACCACGGGCCCCGCGGCATCCGCGCGATCGCCACCCAGACCGCCGGCAAGGCGAGGCTGCTCGCGGGCTGGCTCGAGGACCTCGGCCAGCGAGTCGCGCACGACGCCTACTTCGACACGCTCGCGGTGCACGTGCCGGGCCTCGCGAAGAACGTCGTCGCCCGCGGTCGCGAGCTCGGCGTGCTGCTGTGGGAGGCCGACGAGGCGACCGTGTACGTGTCGGTCGACGAGACGACCACGCTCGACGACCTGCACCGGGTCGCGCAGGCGTTCGGCGGACCCGACGAGCGCGAACTCGAGGGCGCGATCACCGAGACGGCCATCCCCGAGGCGCTCCGCCGCACCTCGCCGTACCTCGAGCACCCGGTGTTCAACACGCACCACTCCGAGACGCAGATGATGCGGTACCTCAAGCAGCTCGCCGATCGCGACTACGCGCTCGACCGCGGCATGATCCCGCTGGGCTCGTGCACGATGAAGCTCAACGCGGCGACCGAGATGCAGGCGGTCACCTGGCCCGCCTTCGCGAACCTGCACCCGTTCGCGCCCGAGGCCGACGTCGTCGGCTCGCTCGGGCTCGTCGAGCAGCTCGAGTCGTGGCTCGCCGAGGTCACCGGGTACGACACGGTGTCGCTGCAGCCGAACGCCGGAAGCCAGGGCGAGCTCGCGGGCCTGCTCGCGATCCGCGGCTACCACCGTGCGAACGGCGAGGCCGAGCGCGACGTGTGCCTCATCCCCTCGAGCGCGCACGGCACGAACGCGGCGTCGGCGGTGCTCGCCGGCATGCGCGTCGTGGTCGTCGCGACCGACGAGCTCGGCAACGTCGACCTCGACGACCTGCGCGCGAAGATCGCCGAGCACGCCGCATCGATCGCGGCCCTCATGATCACGTACCCGTCGACGCACGGCGTCTACGAGCACGAGGTGAAGGAGATCACCCAGGCGGTGCACGACGCCGGCGGGCAGGTGTACGTCGACGGTGCGAACCTCAACGCGCTGCTCGGCTACTCGCGCTTCGGCGACTTCGGCGGCGACGTCTCGCACCTCAACCTGCACAAGACGTTCTGCATCCCGCACGGCGGCGGCGGCCCGGGCGTCGGGCCGGTGGCGGCGAAGGCGCACCTCGCGCCCTACCTGCCCGGCCACCCGATGGCGCAGCGCGCCGACCACGCCGGCGGCTTCGTGCACGGCGGCGGACCGGTCTCGGCGGCGCCGTACGGAAGCCCGTCGATCCTGCCGATCTCGTGGGCGTACGTGCGCATGATGGGCTCGGAGGGCCTCAAGCAGGCGACCGCGACGGCGGTGCTCGCGGCGAACTTCGTCGCGTCGCGCCTGCGCGAGCACTTCCCGGTGCTCTACACGGGCGAGAACGGGCTCGTCGCGCACGAGTGCATCCTCGACCTGCGACCGCTCACGGCGGAGACCGGCGTGACCGTCGACGACGTCGCCAAGCGCCTCATCGACTACGGGTTCCACGCGCCGACCATGTCGTTCCCGGTCGCGGGCACCCTCATGGTCGAGCCGACCGAGTCCGAGGACCTGGCCGAGCTCGAGCGCTTCGTCGAGGCGATGGTCGCGATCAAGGCCGAGGCCGACGCGGTCGGCCGCGGCGAGTGGCCGGCCGACGACAACCCGTTGCGGAACGCCCCGCACACGGCCGAGTCGGCCATCGCGGGGGAGTGGAGCCACCCGTACACCCGCGAGCAGGCGGTCTACCCGGTGCGCTCCCTCGTGCGCAACAAGTACTGGGCCCCGGTGCGCCGCATCGACCAGGCCTACGGCGACCGCAACCTCGTGTGCGCCTGCCCGCCGGTGGAGGCCTTCGCGTAGCCCGCTCGGGTGTCCCGCCCACGAGTGTTGCCGTTCCGACCGTCGGTCTCCTCTGGAGCGGATGCGTCGGGCGGAGACGGCGACATTCGATGGCCCTCGTCGCGACCACCGTCAGCTCGGGAGCCCGCCCCACACGGCGCGGGCTCCCGAGTCGCCGATGAGCACCAGCAGCACCATCGTGCCCACCCCGACGACGAGGGATGCTGCGGCGAGTCCGACTCGAACGGCGCGAGCCGCGCCCGGCGAGTCTCGGCGCACCCGGTCGTCGGCGAAACGGAACCACGCCCACTGGCCCGCAGCGACGACGAAGAGCGCGATGGCCCACGGCAGGAGCATCTCGCCGAACCCCTGATGCCGGGCGACCGCGGGGATCGGGCCGAGCACGGCCGCGAGCGACCGCCCCGCGGCGACCGTGATCGGCACGAGCACCAGCACGAGGGCGGCACCCAGCGCGGTCACGATGCCGAGGCGGCGGCGTGCCCGCGGCCAGAACGTGCCCAGCAGCAGCGCGAGTACCGTGAGCGGAGTGAGCACGACGACCGCGTGCACGATGAGCGGATGCAGGGGCAGTCCGGCGACCTGGATGAGGTCGCCGGACGCGAGCGGTGCGACGATCGTGGAATCCATGCCGAGAACACGTCGCGCACGCCCGGCCGGTTCACCTCCACCGCAGGCTGAACGTTTCGCGCCGCCGTCTCGTTCTCCCGTCGAAGGACCGGAGGTGACGGATGCCGAACGACGACGAGCCGCTCGATGACGATCGACGACTGGTCGCGCTGTACGAGGCGCACGGCCCGACGGTGTGGCGCTACGTGGTCCACCTCACCGGAGACCCCGCCGGCGCCGACGACATCGTGCAGGAGACGCTCCTGCGTGCGTGGCGGAGCCCTCGAATCCTCGCCCAAGAACCCGCGTCGACGAGGTCGTGGATGATCACCGTCGCCCGCAACCTCGTGATCGACGAGGCGCGCAGCGCACGCCGACGGCACGAGATCGGAGTCGCCGAGGCGCCCGAGCCGCCCGGGCCGCCGACGGGGGACGAGACCGACGCCCTCTTCGAGAGCCTGTTGATCGAGGAGGCGCTGGTGACCCTGAGCCTGGAGCACCGCGCGGTGATCGTGCACGCCTACTACGGCGGATGCAGCGTGGCGGAGGTCGCGCGGCGGCTCGGGATCCCGGAGGGTACCGTGAAGTCCCGGCTGCACTACGGCCTCCGGGCGCTGCGGCTCGCACTGCAGGAGAAGGGAGTGACGCGATGAACCCCGATCACGCGCGCTTCGCGGAATGGGACTCCGCCTACGTGCTCGGTGCGCTCTCGCCGGCCGAGCGCGGCGAGTACGAGCGGCACCTCGAGAGCTGCGACCGCTGCCGGCGCGCGGTCGCCGAGCTCGCGCCGATGCCCGGCCTGCTCGCACGCCTGACGCCCGAGCGCGCCGACGGACTCCTCGGCGAGGGCGAGCCCGGCACCCAGCCGGGCCCGCGCGACGACCTCCTCGACGTCGTGCGGCTCGAGGGTCGTCGCCGTCGCCGACGCAGGGCGCGGACCTGGTGGCTCGCGTCCGCGGCGGCCGCCGTCCTGCTCGTCGCCGCGATCGCCGTGCCGATCGGCCTCACCGGCACGCCCGTCGCCTCCGAGTCGGTGGCCTTCGAATCCGTCGCGGAGGTGCCGCTGACCGCGACCGCGAGGCTCACACAGGTCGCGTGGGGCACGAGGATCGAACTCGACTGCCGCTACGCCGACACCGGGGCATCCGGCGACGCGGACGCGAGCTGGCCGTACGTGCTCGTGGTGGTCGGGCACGACGGCGGGCGCACGGACGTGTCGAGCTGGCGGGCGAGTCCGGGCACCGAGGCCCGGCTCACGGCGGGAGCCGCTCTCGACCTCGACGAGATCGCATCCCTCGAGATCCGGGCGGTGGGCTCGGGCGACGTGCTCATGCGGAGCGCACTCGACTGAACGGCTGAACCATCCGTCGCTCCCTCTCGTGCTCACTGCAGGGCCGCGACCGCGGCCGATGCCGGAGAAGAGGGAATTCGCATGAAATCGCGCATTGCAACAGGAGCCGCCGTGCTCGGGCTCGTCATCGCGCTCGCGGGCTGCACGGGGACGTCCGGCGGGTCGGGCGGCACGTCCGACGGAACGGGCTACGGTGGGGAGACGTCGACCGCGACGGAGGCGCCCGACAGCGGTGCCGGCTCGTCGTCGGCGCTCACGACCGCGGACTCCGACCTCGGCGAGATCGTGGTCGACGGCCACGGCATGACCGTCTACATGTTCGACACCGACACGCAGGGCGGCGACTCGAGCACCTGCGAGGGCCAGTGCGCGACGAACTGGCCCGCCGTGACCACCGACTCCGACGCGCCGGAGGTCGAGGGCGTGACCGGTGAGGTCGGCACGATCACGGGAGTCGACGGCTCGAAGCAGGTGACGCTCAACGGCTGGCCGTTGTACACCTATGCGGGCGACAGCGCCGCGGGCGACACGAACGGCCAGGGGGTCGGCGGAGTGTGGTGGGTGCTGACCCCGGCGGGCGACAAGGTCGGCGGCTGACGGCGTTCGCAGCTACACGAGGCGGGGCGCGGCGTGTCGGCCGCGCTCCGTGAGCTCGCGCCGGGCCGCGGGCACGGGCTCGCCGGAGCGGACGCTTCGCCGGGCGACGGCACGCTCGTGCGCTTCGCGGATCTCCGCCTCGGTCGTGCGGTGCAGGCGGTCGGTGGCGCGGCCGGCGAGGTGCCCGGCGGCGAAGGCGGCGGCGAGGTTCATGGGAATCGATTCCATCTCTGTGATCCGGCGGAGCCGGTGGGCGCCCCCGGGCCGGGGGCGGTTCAAGACTCGTCGGCGCGGCGGATCGCCGATTCCGGGTGGACCCCCGAACCGACCCCGGGAGTACACTGAGATTCTCTCGGGCTTTCCGTTCGGGCTGCCCGAGCTCCACTCGCACGGGGAGGTGCCGCATGCCTGGCATCGATGTGATCGCAGGTATCGCGATCATCGCGACGTTCGTCATCGTGAGCGTCGCGACGGCCGACACGGGGGTGCTCGAGCAGCGCATGCGTCGCCGCGGCAGCGTCGGCGAGGCGGCCGAGGCGATCCGGCACGCGCAGGACGTGATGGACTACGCCCGCGGCGGCTACCTCGGCGTCGTCTGCACCCCGACCCGGCGCATGCGACTCTCGGGCGACCTCGAGCCGGCGACGATCCCGCCCGACGAGGCCGCACCCGAGGTGCGGGCGGTCGCGGAGGCGCCGGCCGTCGTCGCCGAGGTGCGCCCCGAACGGACGGCACGGCACCTCGCCCCGAGGCACGCCTCGCCCCGCAGGCGACTCGCCCGAGGCATCCGCGTGCTCGTCGGTCCCCGCCATCGCGGGACGACGCGGTCGCTCAGGCCGGCGGAGCGAAGAGCCCGGGCCACCACGCGACCGCGAGCGGGTACCCGATGAACGACGCCATGTCGAGCACCCAATGGGCGATGACGAGCGGCATCGTGCGGCCCCAGCGCGAATAGCACCAGCCGAACACGATCCCCATCGCGACGTTGCCCGCGAACGGACCGAAGCCCTGGTAGAGGTGATAGGTGCCGCGCAGGAGCGCGCTCGAGACGATCGTCGCCCACGGGCCCACCCCCAGTTCGCGCAGCCTCGTGAACAGGTAGCCGACGACGATGATCTCCTCGGTGAGGGCGGCCTTGAGCGCCGCGAGCACGAGGATCGGCACCGTCCACCAGTGCGTGTCGAGCGGTGACGGCACGATGGTCACGGTGATGCCGGCCGCGCGTCCGAGCGCGTAGAGGGCGAGGCCGGGCAGGCCGATCACGAGCACGAGGGCGAGGCCGGATGCCGCGTCGCGGCCGGGCCGCGTGAGGTCGAACCCGATGCGGCGGAATCCGCTGCGCGTCGGCTGCCACAGCAGGTAGATCGCGAGGGCGACGACGAAGAGGCCGAAGAACACGTCGAGGAACTGGTAGGTGAAGTCGAGCCACTCGCGACTCGAACGCGACTGGTTGATCGCCGCCGACTGCTTCGCGAGCGGGGTCGTGTCGGTCACGCGGGCGATGATGGACACGATCGAGTAGACCGCGGACGCACCGAGCGAGAGCCCGAGCACGATGACGATCTCGGCGCGCAGCCGGAACGCCCAGCGCGCGTGCGCACCACGCACCTTGGGTTCACCTGTGTGCGGCCTGTGCAGTGGTCGTGCATCCGGCATGCCGCAATCATCGCACGGGAGGCGCCCACGCAACGATCGTGCGCATTCGCGGCGGAATATGTCGTGCAAGGTGTCGCTAGGTTGCGCCTCGGTAACGGTTTCCGTCTCGACTTTGCATCTCAGGGAACGATTCGTAGTCTGGCACCACGAAGCGCACAGCCCGGCCAAGAGCCGTGTTGTTCCGCGCCCATCTCACAGGAGGAACATTGAAGAACAAGAGAATCGGCGCTGCAGCCATTGCTCTTGCTGCCGCCGGCGCACTGGTGCTCACCGGCTGCACGAGCGGCGGCGGGGGCGAGTCCACCGAGGCCGCTGGCGACCCCACCGCGATCATCACGACGAATGGCTCCGAGCCGCAGAACCCGCTGATCCCGACCAACACCACCGAGACCGGCGGCGGCAAGATCGTCACCTCGCTCTTCGCGGGCCTCGTGTCGTACACGGCCGACGGCGAGATCGTGAACGACGTCGCCGAGTCGATCGAGTCGGACGACAAGCAGACCTGGACCGTCACCCTCAAGGACGGGCAGAAGTTCACCGACGGCACCGACGTCACCGCGCAGTCGTTCGTCGACGCGTGGAACTACGGCGCGAAGTTCAGCAACGCCCAGAGCGCTTCGTACTTCTTCGACAACATCGAGGGCTTCAGCTACACCGAGGACTCGGAGCTGACCGGCCTCAACGTGGTCGACGACAAGACCTTCACGGTCAAGCTCGTCGCCCCCGAGGCCGACTGGCCGCTGCGTCTCGGCTACACGGCGTACTACCCGCTCCCCGAGTCGGCGTACGACGACATGGAGGCCTTCGGCGAGCACCCGATCGGCAACGGCCCGTACATGTTCGCCGGCGACGACGCGTGGACGCACGAGGAGAAGATCGACCTCGTCACGAACCCCGACTACGACGGCGTTCGCACGCCCAAGAACGGTGGCCTGACCATCGTCTTCTACGCCTCGCAGGACTCGGCGTACGCCGACCTCCAGGCCGGCAACCTCGACGTGCTCGACGCCGTGCCCGACTCGGCGCTCGCGACCTACGAGGACGAGTTCGGCGACCGTGCGGTCAACCAGCCGGCGGCCATCTTCCAGGGCTTCAACATGCCGTACTACCTCGAGCACTGGAGCGGTGACGAGGGCAAGCTCCGTCGCGCCGCCATCTCGATGGCGATCAACCGCGACGAGATCACCGACGTGATCTTCCAGGGCACCCGTACCCCGGCGACCGACTACACCTCGCCGGTCATCGCGGGCTGGACCGACCAGCTCGAGGGCGCCGAGGTGCTCGACTACAACCCCGAAGAGGCCAAGAAGCTGTGGGCCGAGGCCGACGCGATCTCGCCCTACGGCGACACCGTGTTCGACATCTCGTACAACGCCGACGGCGGCCACCAGGCCTGGGTCGACGCGGTCGTGAACTCGATCTCCAACACCCTCGGCATCCAGGCCGTGGGCAAGCCCTACCCGACGTTCGCCGCGGCCCTCGACGACCGCGAGAACAAGAAGCTGACCGGCGGCACGCGCGCCGGCTGGCAGGGTGACTACCCCTCGATGTACAACTTCCTCGCGCCGCTCTACCAGACCGGTGCCGGGTCGAACTACGAGGGCTACTCGAGCGCCGAGTTCGACGGCCTCCTGAAGGAGGGCTCGCAGGCCGCTACTCCGGAAGACGCGACCGCGACCTTCCAGAAGGCCCAGGAGGTCCTCCTGAAGGACCTTCCGGCCATCCCGCTCTGGTACTCGAACGTGACCGGCGCTTCCGCCGACACGGTCGACAACGTGGTGTTCGGCTGGGACTCGGTTCCGCTGTACACCGAGATCACCAAGGCGCAGGGCTAAGACGACACCTCGTCTATAATCCCGTCTAACATGATGTCCGGGGCGGCAACGCCCCGGACATCATGCTGATATCCGAACGACTCTGTGATTGCGGCCCAAAATGCTCTCAGCACTAGACACTGAGGAGCGCTGATGCTCTGGTACACCGGAAAGCGACTCCTCCAAATCATCCCCGTGCTCCTCGGAGCCACCTTCCTCATCTACTTCATGGTCTTCTCCATGCCCGGAGACCCGATCGCGGCGCTCTTCGGCGACCGGCCACCGGCGCCCGGTGTGATCGAGCAGCTCCGCGAGCAGTACCACCTGAACGAACCGTTCATCGTGCAGTACTTCTACTACCTCGCGGGCATCTTCCAAGGCGACTTCGGCGTCACCTACTCGGGCCAGCCGGTCAATGAAGTCCTCGCCCGAACGTTCCCGGTGACGATCCGCCTCGCGCTGCTCGCGATCTTCTTCGAGATGATCGCCGGCATCTCGGTCGGCCTCATCAGCGGCCTGCGCAAGGGCGGAATCTTCGACGCGACCGGCCTCGGCGTGAGCCTCGTGCTCATCTCGCTGCCGATCTTCGTGCTCGGCTTCGTCGCGCAGTACTTCATGGGCATCCAGTGGGGCTGGTTCAGCCCGACCGTGGGTGCCGGTGCTCCGACCCAGGACCTCATCCTCCCGGCCCTGGTGCTGGCGACCATCAGCTTCGCGCAGATCTCGCGGTTGACGCGCTCCTCGGTCATCGAGACCCAGGGGCTCGACTTCGTGCGCACCGCGTACAGCAAGGGACTCTCCGGCAAGCGCATCGTGCCGGTGCACATCCTGCGCAACTCGCTGATCCCGGTCGTCACGTACCTCGGCACCGACTTCGGCACGCTCCTCGTCGGCGCGACCGTCACCGAGGGCATCTTCAACGTGCCCGGCGTCGGTCGAACCCTCTATCAGGCGGTCATCCGAGGTGAAGGACCCACCGTCGTGTCCTTCGTCACGATCATGGTGCTGCTGTACCTCATCGTGAACCTCCTGATCGACCTTCTCTACGCCGTGCTCGACCCGAGGATCCGCTATGCCTGACCAGTCTTCATCGAAGCTCCCGATCGAGCACTACGTCGCCCCGCTGGAGGAGACCAAGCTCGAGGCCATCGACTCGGTCAAGACCGAGGGCAAGCCGTCGAACCTCTGGATCGACGCGTGGGCCGACCTGCGCCGCCGACCGATGTTCTGGATCTCGTCCGCGCTGATCCTCATCATCGTGTTCATCGCGCTGTTCCCCGGACTGTTCACGAACGAGCCTCCGAACGCGAACTGCCTGCTCGCCAACAGCAACGGCGCACCCGTCGCGGGTCACCCGCTCGGCTTCACCCGGCAGGGCTGCGACGTCTGGTCGCGCATCGTGCACGGTGCGGGCACCTCGCTCTCGGTGGGCATCATCGTGACGATCCTCGTGTTCACGCTCGGTGTGATCTTCGGCGCGTTCGCGGGCTACTACGGCGGCTGGACCGACGGCATCCTCTCGCGCGTCGGCGACATCTTCTTCTCGATCCCCTACATCCTCGCGGCGGTCGTGATCATGACGGTGCTCGCGAACTACCGCAGCGTGTGGGTCATCTCCCTCGCGATCGGCATCTTCGCGTGGCCGGCCACAGCCCGAGTGCTGAGGTCCGAGATCCTGAGGGTCAAGAACTCCGACTTCGTCACCGCCGCCACGGCGATCGGCGTATCGCGGTTCAAGATCCTCTGGGCGCACGTCGTGCCGAACTCCATCGCCCCGGTCATCGTCATCGCGACGATCTCGCTCGCCGGCGCGATCGTCGCCGAGGCGACCCTGTCGTTCCTCGGCGTCGGCCTGCCGACGAACATCATGTCGTGGGGCAACGACATCGCCCAGGCGCAGACGACGCTCCGCACCGCTCCGCAGGTGCTGATCTACCCGTCGATCGCGCTTTCCCTGACCGTGTTCTCGTTCATCATGCTCGGTGAAGTCGTGCGAGACGCACTCGACCCGAAGGCGAGGGCCCAGCGATGAGCACCCCCCTGCTCCAAGTCAAAGACCTCGAGGTCGCGTTCCGCACCCAGAACGGTGTCGTGCAGGCGGTCCGCGGCGTGAGCTTCACGCTCGACCGCGGCTCCAGCCTCGCGATCGTGGGCGAATCGGGCTCCGGCAAGTCGACGACCGCGCACGCGATCATCAACCTGCTGCCGGGCACCGGCCACATCTCCGGCGGGCAGATCCTGCTCGACGGCGAAGACCTGGCCAAGGCTTCGCAGAACGAGATGGAGCACATCCGCGGTCGCAAGATCGGTTTCGTGCCCCAGGACCCGATGTCGAACCTCAACCCCGTGTGGTCGATCGGCTTCCAGGTCGAGGAGGCGATCCGTGCCAACGGCATCGCCACGGGCCGCAAAGAGGTCAAGGCGCGTGCGATCCAGGTGCTGAAGGAGGCGGGCCTGCAGGACGCCGACCGTCGCCTCAAGCAGTACCCGCATCAGTTCTCGGGCGGCATGCGCCAGCGCGTGCTCATCGGCATGGGCCTCGCGGCGAACCCGCAGCTGCTCATCGCCGACGAGCCGACCTCGGCGCTCGACGTCACCGTTCAGCGCGTCATCCTCGACCACCTCGAGTCGCTCACCCGCGAGCTCGGCACGACCCTGCTGTTCATCACGCACGACCTCGGCCTCGCGGCCGAGCGCGCCGAACAGCTGCTCGTCATGTACAAGGGCCAGGTCGTCGAGGCGGGCCCGTCGCGCGAGATCCTGCAGAACCCGCAGCACCCGTACACGCAGCGACTCGTCGCCGCGGCACCGAGCCTCGCCTCGCGCCGCATCCAGGCGACGGGCAGCATCGCGGCGGCCGAGTCGGCCATCGCGGCCGACGCGGCGACCGCGGCGGGCGAGGCGATCGACCTCATCGCGACGGCCGAGGCCCGCGCCGAGGCACTCGAGGCCGCCGCCGCGCAGCCGCCGGCGATCGTGGTCGAGAACCTCACCAAGGTGTTCAAGATCCGCGGTTCCGGCGACTTCAAGGCGGTCGACGACGTCTCGTTCCAGATCCGGCGCGGCACCACCACGGCGCTCGTGGGTGAATCGGGCTCGGGCAAGTCGACCGTCGCGAAGATGCTGCTGAAGCTCGAAGAGGCGACGAGCGGCAAGATCGTCGTCGGCGGAAAGGACCTGGCGTCGACGAGCGGCAAGGAGCTGTTCGCGCTCCGCAGCCGCATGCAGCCGGTCTTCCAGGACCCGTACGGTTCGCTCAACCCGCTCCGCAACATCGGCAACACGATCGCCGAGCCGCTGCAGACGCACAAGGTCGGTACGAAGGCATCGCGTCGCGAGCGCGTCTTCGAGCTGCTCGACCAGGTGTCGCTGCCGCGCACGCTCCTCGGCCGCTATCCGAACGAGCTCTCGGGCGGCCAGCGACAGCGCATCGCCATCGCGCGGGCGCTCGCGCTCAAGCCCGAGATCGTCATCCTCGACGAGGCCGTGTCGGCGCTCGACGTGCTCGTCCAGGCGCAGATCCTGCGCCTGCTCGCCGAGCTCCAGGCCGAGCTCAACCTCACGTACCTCTTCATCACCCACGACCTCGCGGTCGTGCGCGTCATCGCCGACAACGTCTGCGTGATGCAGAAGGGGCGCATCGTCGAGGCGGCGACGACCGACGAGGTCTTCGGCAGCCCCAAGGAGCAGTACACGCGCGACCTGCTCGCCGCCATCCCCGGGGCGAACATCGAGCTGGGGGCGTAGGCCGCCGCAAGGCAGCCAACCTGCTCCGAAGCGCGCGAGACATCGAGCTGGGGGCGCAGGAGGCCGAGAGGCATCCACGCCGCCCAAGATGCGCCCGAACGCCCGGCATCCGACATCGGATGCCGGGCGTTCGGCGTTCACACGGTTGCGCGCGGTAGGCTGTCATGGCGCGAACCGTCGATCCACGGTCGTCCGCGCTCCCACAGACTCCCATCCAGCGCATCCGCGCGGCCCAGCCGAGCCCGTTTCCGGGCCGGCGGGCCGATCCGGCGGATGCCTCACCGCGAGGACGAAAATCCATGGCGAAGGCCACCCGCAATTCCCTGCGCAACGTCGCGATCGTCGCGCACGTCGACCACGGCAAGACGACGCTCGTCGACGCGATGCTCAAGCAGACCCACTCGTTCGCCGAGCACGCCCACGTCGACGACCGCGCGATGGACTCGAACGAGCTCGAGCGCGAGAAGGGCATCACGATCCTCGCGAAGAACACCGCCGTCGAGTACAACGGGGTCCACGCGACCGACGGGCCCGTCACGATCAACGTGATCGACACCCCGGGCCACGCCGACTTCGGCGGCGAGGTCGAGCGCGGTCTCTCGATGGTCGACGGCGTGGTGCTGCTCGTCGACGCGAGCGAGGGCCCGCTGCCGCAGACCCGCTTCGTGCTGCGCAAGGCGCTCGAGGCGCGACTGCCCGTGATCCTGCTCGTCAACAAGACCGACCGTCCCGATGCCCGCATCGAGGAGGTCGAGGAGGAGAGCCACGACCTGCTGCTCGGCCTCGCGTCGGACCTCGTCGACGACGTGCCCGACCTCGACGTCGACGCCCTGCTCGACGTGCCGGTGGTGTACGCATCCGGCAAGGCCGGCCGCGCCTCGCTCACGCGGCCCGCGAACGGCGCGCTGCCCGACAACGAAGACCTCGAGCCGCTGTTCGGCGCCATCCTCGAGCACGTCCCCGCGCCCTCGTACGACGACGAGGCGCCGCTGCAGGCGTGGGTCACGAACCTCGACGCGTCGCCGTTCCTCGGCCGCCTCGCGCTCCTGCGCGTCTTCAACGGCACGATCAAGAAGGGGCAGACGGTCGCCTGGGTGCGCCACGACGGCTCGCACTCGAACGTGCGCGTCACGGAGCTCCTGAAGACGAAGGCGCTCGAGCGCTTCCCGGCCGAGGAGGCCGGCCCCGGCGACATCATCGCCGTCGCGGGCTTCGAGGACATCACGATCGGCGAGACGCTCGCCGATCCCGACGACGTGCGTCCGCTGCCCGCGATCCACGTCGACGACCCCGCGATCTCGATGACCATCGGGACCAACACCTCGCCGATCGTCGGCAAGGTCAAGGGCCACAAGCTCACCGCCCGCATGGTGAAGGACCGGCTCGACCGCGAGCTCGTCGGCAACGTGTCGCTGCGCGTGCTCGACATCGGCCGCCCCGACGCGTGGGAGGTGCAGGGCCGCGGCGAGCTCGCGCTCGCGATCCTCGTCGAGCAGATGCGCCGTGAGGGCTACGAGCTCACCGTCGGCAAGCCGCAGGTGGTCACGAAGCAGGTCGACGGCAAGACGCACGAGCCGTACGAACACCTCACGATCGACGCCCCCGAGGAGTACCTCGGCGCGATCACGCAGCTGCTCGCCGCCCGCAAGGGCCGCATGGACAACATGTCGAACCACGGCACCGGCTGGGTGCGCATGGAGTTCATCGTGCCGAGCCGCGGTCTCATCGGCTTCCGCACCGAGTTCCTGACGATCACGCGCGGCACCGGCATCGCGAACGCGATCTCGCACGGGTACGACGAGTGGGCGGGTGCGATCACGACCCGCAACAACGGCTCGATCGTCGCCGACCGCGCCGGCGTCGTGACCCCGTTCGCGATCATCGCCCTGCAGGAGCGCATGACCTTCTTCGTGAACCCGACCGAAGAGGTCTACGAGGGCATGGTCATCGGCGAGAACTCGCGCGCCGACGACATGGACGTCAACATCACGAAGGAGAAGAAGCTCACGAACATGCGTTCGTCGACCGCCGACACCTTCGAGTCGATGACGCCCTCGCGCCAGCTGACGCTCGAGGAGTGCCTCGAGTTCGCCCGCGAGGACGAGTGCGTCGAGGTCACGCCCGAGAAGGTGCGCATCCGCAAGGTCGAGCTCGACCAGACGGCGCGCGCCCGTGCGGCGTCGCGCCTCAAGAAGCAGGGCTGAGCGCAGCTCCGCCACCACACGACGCGGATGCCCCGGGGCCGGCCCCGAGGCATCCGCGTCGTCGTGTCTGCGGCGGGGGCGGGGCGGGGAGAGCGCGCATGGGCGCACGGCTTCCATGCATGCGTATCGGAGGTTCCTCTCAGAAACGCTGCGTACGGTAGCTGAGATTGTCTCGATCTCAAGCCAGTTTCGCCACGAAACCCGACCCCCTTTGATACGTAACGCGTGATGACTTCCCCCCAGCACGGCCGCCGCGCGGCCGCCCCCGTTCCTGCCCGCCGCCCCGCACGTCGCCCAGCGACCGCTCGCCAAGCGCTCTCGATCGCCGCGATGGGCTTCGTCGGCGCGATGATCGTCGCGACGAGCGTGCCCGCCCTCGCCGTGACCGCGACCGATGCCGAGTCCCGCGCGTCGGTCTATGCCCCCGTCGAAGACACCGTGAGCTTCACCCCGCAACACGTCGAGGTCGGTGCCGACGCCGTCGAGGCGACGCTCGCGGCCGAGTCGTACGACGTCGTCAAGGCGCCGCCGCCCATCGTCTCGCAGGTCGCGGGGCTCGGCTCGGTGTCGATCATCGAGTCCGACGTGGTCGTGTGGCCGGTGCAGAACCCCGACCGCCGCAGCGGCGGCTACGGCCCGCGCGATGCACCCTGCGCGGGCTGCTCGACGTTCCACGACGGGGTCGACTTCACGCCCGGCGACGGCACGCCGGTCATGTCGATCGCCGACGGCGTCGTCGTGAAGGCGACCGAGAACGGCGGCGGCCTGGGCGTCAACGTCGAGGTCGAGCACAACATCGGCGGCGAGCTCGTCACGAGCTCGTACGCGCACATGCAGTTCGGCTCGATCGCGGTGTCGGTCGGTCAGCGCGTGGCCGCCGGCCAGCAGCTCGGCCTCGTCGGCACGACCGGCCAGTCGACCGGCCCGCACCTGCACCTCGAGATGTTCGGTGCCGACGGGGCCCGGTTCGACGGGTTCGCCTGGCTCGCCGCCCACATCGGCTGACGTCCTCTCGGGTGGTCGAGGAGCGCCGACGATCGCCGGTCTCGATACGCGTGCTCCGTCGGCGCGCGCTCCTCGGCCGCTCGGCGTCCTACGCCCCGGTGAAGCGGGGTTCCCGCTTCTCGATGAACGCCGAGACCCCCTCGCGCATGTCGGCCGTTCGGAACGCATCGCCGAAGCCCGCGATCTCCAGATCGCTCGCCGTCGCGGTCGGCATCCCCGTCGCATCGACGAGCACGCGCTTCGCGAGGCCCACGGCCGGGGCGGCGTTCTGCGACACGAGCGCGATCGTCTCGCGCGCGCCGGCGAACATCGACTCGCGGTCGGCGAAGCGGCGGGCGACGAGCCCCGCCGCGACGGCCTCGTCGATGCCGATGCGGCGGCCGGTGTAGATCAGTTCCTTCGCGAGGGCGAGGCCGATCGTGCGGGGCAGTCGCACCGTACCGCCGAAGCCCGGGATGAGTCCGAGATGCACCTCGGGCTGGCCGAACGCCGAGGCGTCGGTCGCGTAGATGAAGTCGCACGCGAGCGCCATCTCGAGCCCGCCCCCCAGCGCGAACCCGTCGACGCAGGCGATGACGGGAACCGGCAGCGCCTCGATCGCGGCGGCGACCCGGTGGCCGGCGCGTGCAGCCGCCTCGCCCTCCTCGGGGGTGAGGCCGGCCATCGCCCGGATGTCGGCGCCGGCGATGAACGCTCGTCCGCCCGCGCCGGTCAGCAGCACGCCGCGCACCGCCGCACCGTCGCCGGCGATCTCGTCGGCGAACCCGGTGAACGCCGTCTCGAGCGCGGCGAGCACGGCGGGGGAGAGGGCGTTGAGTGCCTTCGGCCGGTCGATCGTGACGACGGCGAGGTCGGCGTCGCGTTCGACCCGCACCTCGGGGACGTCGGTCGGGGCGGCGGTCGTGGCGTCGGTCATCGTCGATCCTCTCGGTGCTTCGGTGCGTGCCGACCACGCTACGGCATCGGCTCCCGCGGGCGCTGCGCCGGCGGTCGCCGGCGCAAGCCCACCGAGGGCCCGCCCCGGTAGACTCGTCGCATGCCGTCGACCCCCACCCCTGCCGCCCGATGAGCGACGTCGTGCGCCACGAGTCGCCGTCGATCGCCGCCCGTGTCGGCGCGCTCGTCGTCGCCGCACTCGTCGGCGCCGTCTACGGCGCGATCGCCACGGTCGGCCACCGGCAGGTGCTCCGCATCGGTGACGCGGTGATCCCGTGGGGCCTCGTCGTCGCGATCATCGGCATCGCCGCCCTCCTCGTCGGCATCCGGCTCGTGACCCGGGGCCGCGCGATCACGGCCGCCGCGGCGGCCGGCCTCGTGGTGATGGTCGCCGTGCTCACCTACCTGCCCGGGCCGGGCGGCTCGGTGCTCGTCGTCGGCGACCTCCTCGGCACCGTCTGGTCGTTCGCGCCCGCGCTCATCGCCGTGCTCGTCGTCGCGTGGCCCGAGTTGCCGTCGCGGGCCCGAGCCCGCGCATAGACTGAAGATCCAGCCTCTCCGAAGGAGCACGAACCACCGTGACCTATGTCATCGCCCTCCCGTGCGTCGATGTGAAAGACCGTGCGTGCATCGACGAGTGCCCCGTCGACTGCATCTACGAGGGTGAGCGCTCGCTCTACATCCACCCCGACGAGTGCGTCGACTGCGGCGCGTGCGAGCCGGTGTGCCCGGTCGAGGCGATCTACTACGAGGACGACCTGCCCGACGAGTGGTCCGACTACTACAAGGCGAACGTCGAGTTCTTCGACGACATCGGCTCGCCCGGCGGTGCCGCGAAGGTCGGCGTCATCGCGAAGGACCACCCGATCATCGCGGCGCTTCCGCCGCAGGCGCACTAGTCGGCGAGGTTCCGACCGTGGCGCGGGGCGAACTGCCCGACTATCCGTGGGACCTCATGGTCCCGTACCGCGAGCGGGCGGCCGCCCACCCCGACGGGGTGGTCGACCTCTCGATCGGGTCGCCCGTCGACGAGACGCCCGCGATCGTGCGCGAGGCGCTCGCCGCCTCGACCGACGCTCACGCGTATCCGCAGACCGTCGGCTCCGACCTGCTGCGCGACGAGATCGTCGCGTGGTTCGCCCGGCGTCGCGGCGTGACCGGGCTCACCCGCGAGAACGTGCTGCCCACGGTCGGCTCGAAGGAGCTCGTGGCGCTGCTGCCGTTCCTGCTCGGGCTCGGCGAGGGCGACGTCGTCGTGCACCCGAAGGCCGCGTACCCGAGCTACGAGATGGGTGCGGTGCTCGCCGGCGCGACGGCGATGGCGAGCGACGACCCCGCCGAATGGCCCGACGCGACGAGGCTCGTCTGGCTCAACAGCCCCGGCAACCCCGACGGGCGCGTGCTCACGATCGACGAGCTCCGCACGGCGCGCGAGCGCGCCCTCGAGCTCGACGCGGTCATCGTCGGCGACGAGTGCTACGCCGAGCTCGGGTGGGAGGGCGAGTGGGCCGAGGGCGCGGTGCCGAGCCTGCTCGACCCCAGGGTGGTCGGCGACAGCCGGCGGAACACGCTCGTCGCGTACTCCCTCTCCAAGCAGTCGAACATGGCGGGCTACCGCACCGCGTTCATCGCAGGGTGCCGCACGGTCGTCGGCCGGCTCACGAACGTGCGCAAGCACGCCGGGCTCATGCTCGCCCAGCCGCTGCAGCAGGCGATGATCGCAGCCCTCCGCGACGATGCGCACGTGGCCGAGCAGAAGGAGCGCTACCGAGCGCGCCGCGCGCAGCTCAAGCCGGCGCTCGAGGCGGCCGGCTTCCGCATCGACCGCAGCGACGCCGGCCTCTACCTGTGGGCGACCGAGGGGCGCGACGCGTGGGAGTCGATCGGCCGGCTCGCCGACCTCGGCATCATCGGGGGCCCCGGCCACTTCTACGGCGTGCACCACCCCGAGCACGTGCGCCTGTCGCTCACGGCGACCGACGAGCGCATCGCCGCGGCGGCGTCGCGCCTGCGTGCGGCGGCCGGCTCGTAGCATCCCGACACGAACCCGGCGCGGCGCAGTGTCAGGTGCCGCCAATGTATACAGCGATCTCTTGGCGGATGCGACAGTGTGCCTCCGGCACGTCTAGGCTGTAGGTCGGACCGTGGCCGACCCTACGCCGCGAGCCCGAAAGGCAGGTGACCGCGCAAGTGACGATCACAGGAGGCGCCGTGAGCGACGTCGTGAACCCCGCGGCGGGGCAGAACCCCGAGACCGCGACCCTCAGCTTCCCCGGCGGCACCGCCGAGTTCCCCGTGCGCCCCGCGGTCGACGGCAATGCGAGCATCGACCTGTCGACGCTGACGCGCCAGACGGGGCTCACCGCGCTCGACTACGGATTCGTCAACACCGCATCGACGCGGTCGGCGATCACCTACATCGACGGCGAGCAGGGCATCCTGCGCTACCGGGGCTACCCGATCGAAGAGCTCGCCGAGCACTCGACCTACCTCGAGGTCGCCTGGCTGCTCATCTACGGCCAGCTGCCGACCGCCGACCAGCTCGGCGAGTTCGATGAGAAGGTGCGCCGCCACACGCTGCTGCACGAAGACCTCAAGCGCTTCTTCTCGGCGCTGCCGCACACGGCGCACCCGATGTCGGTGCTGTCGAGCGCGGTCGCGGCCCTCTCGACCTACTACGAGGACTCGTCCGACCCGCACGATCTCGACCACGTCGAGCTCACGACGCTGCGCCTGCTCGCGAAGCTGCCGGTGATCGCCGCCTACGCCCACAAGAAGAGCGTCGGCCAGGCGTTCCTCTACCCCGACAACTCGCTGAACTTCGTCGAGAACTTCCTGCGGCTGAACTTCGGCAACATGGCCGAGCCGTATCGCATCGACCCGACGCTCGCGAAGGCGCTCGACCGGCTGCTCATCCTGCACGAGGACCACGAGCAGAACGCGTCGACCTCGACCGTGCGCCTCGTCGGCTCGACCGGTGCGAACCTCTACTCGTCGATCTCGGCGGGCATCCAGGCACTCTCGGGCCCGCTGCACGGCGGCGCCAACGAGGCCGTGCTGCAGATGCTCGGCCGGATCCAGGAGTCGGGCGAGGGCGTCGCCCGCTTCGTCGAGCGCGTCAAGAACAAGGAAGACGGCGTGAAGCTCATGGGCTTCGGGCACCGCGTCTACAAGAACTACGACCCGCGGGCGAAGATCGTCAAGGAGTCGGCCGACGCCGTGCTCGAGAGCCTCGGCATCGACGACCCGCTGCTCGACATCGCGAAGGAGCTCGAGCAGTTCGCCTTGCAGGACGACTACTTCAAGGAGCGCCGGCTCTACCCGAACGTCGACTTCTACACGGGCGTCATCTACAAGGCGATGGGCTTCCCGACGCGCATGTTCACCGTGCTGTTCGCGATCGGCCGCCTGCCCGGCTGGATCGCCCACTGGCGCGAGATGAACCTCGACCCGCAGACCAAGATCGGTCGCCCGCAGCAGCTCTACACGGGTGAGCCGGTGCGGCACTACCCGGGCGCCTGAGCCCGGCGCGTCGGGCGCACGAACGACGAGGGTCCCGATTCCGGTGGAATCGGGACCCTTCGCGTCGGCCGATCAGGCCGCGTCGACGAGTTCGGCCGTCGGCGAGGCATCCAGTTCGTCGAGGCGCGCCGTACGGGGCGCTCGCCCGACCGCGAGCACGATGACCGCGGCGAGCACCGCCATCAGCGCGACCGTGAGCCACGCGATGTCGTAGCCCGTCTGCGTCGGGGCGGCCGTGCCGCCCGCGCTGCCGAAGACGATGGTGCTCACGAGGGCCGATCCGATCGCCGAGCCGATCGTGCGGAGGTTCGCGTTCACGCCGGTCGCCACGCCGGTGCGGTCGGCGGGTACGCTCTCGACGACGATGCTCGCCGCCGAGGCGTAGGCGAGCCCGATGCCGACGCCGAACACGCCGCCGGCGACCGCGAGCTTCCACACCGCGTCGTGGTCGAACACGGCGAACCCGACGCCTGCGGCCATGAGCAGTGCGCCGCCCGCGAGCATGAGGCGAAGCGGGATGACGCGGCTGAGCGCCCCGGCGGCGAAGCCGACGCCCGACATGCCGATGAGCAGCGGCAGCAGGGCGAGCCCCGCGGCCTGCACGTCGAGGCCGAGCCCCCAGCCGGCCGTCGTCTCGAGGAACTGCGGCAGGTAGCCCCAGAACCCGAATGCCGCGGCGCCGAGCAGCAGTGACGCCGCATTGACCGGCCAGAGCTCACGGGCGAAGAGCAGGCGCAGGTCGACGAGCGGCTCGGCCGAGCGCAGCTCGGTGACCGCCCAGGCGGCCATCAGCAGGGCGGCGAGCACGAACAGGCCGATCGTGAGCGGCGACCCCCAGCCCCAGCGGGCGCCGGAGCTGAGCGGGACGAGGAGGGCGACGAGCCAGCCCGACAGCAGCACGCCGGCGAGCACGTTCACCCGACCGGTCGCGCGGGTGCCGGTCGCCGGCACGAGGAGCGCGACGAGCACGATGCCCGCGATCGCGGTGATGAGCGGGACGGCGAACACCGCGCGCCAGCTGAGCACGCCGGCGATCGGGCCGGCGAGCACGCTGCCCGCGGCGCCGCCGATGCCGATGATCGCGCTCGTCGCGCCGATCGCGCCGGTGAGGCGTTCGCGCGGCATGACGTCGCGCAGCAGGCCGAACGCGAGGGGGAACAGCGCCCCGCCCACCCCCTGCAGGATGCGGCCCGCGATGAGGGTCGTGAGGTCGGGTGCGACCGCGGCGACGATGTCGCCCACGGCGACGACCGCGAGCACGGCGAGGAAGGTGGCGCGGCGCCCGCGGAGGTCGCCGATGCGACCGAGCAGGGGAGTGGCGACGGCGGCCGCGATGAGCCAGGCCGTGTTGGTCCACGAGGCCGTGTCGGCGGCGACGCCGAAGTCGGCGGCGATGGTCGGGATGACGGGGATGACGAGATTCTGGAGCAGCGCGAGCGAGGCGACGCTCACGGCGATGGCCGCGAAAGCGGCGCGTGAGGTGGTTGACACTGCGGACCCTTCGGTCAGGTGCGCGAACGCGAGGAGCGAGGTAAAGTGGAGTATGGCTCCGAGTGGAGGAAGCCTCCGGTTATCGACGAAGACGACATTACCGGAGGGGGCCTCCGTTTCGCAAGGGGTCCACTGGAATTCGTCGGCGGCACGTCACCTGCCCGCCGCAACCGGCAGAGGAGTTGAGCGCGGAATGACCGAGGTGCTGCGGGTGCACACCCTCGAGGCGCGGCGGCCCCGCCGTGCCGACGCCGCGCGCAACTTCGACGCGCTCGTCGCGGCGGGGCGGCAGGCGTTCGCCGAAGACGGCTCGTCGGCCTCGCTCGAGGACATCGCCCGGCGCGCCGGGGTCGGCATCGGCACGCTCTACCGCAACTTCCCGACCCGAGACGACCTCATCGAGACGCTCTACCTGGGCGAGGTCGAGGCGCTCGCCCAGGCGGCCGACGAGGTCTCGGCGCTCGAGCCGTGGCCCGCGCTCGAGACCTGGCTCGACCGATTCGTCTCGTACGTGGGCACCAAGCACGCCCTGCTCGAGGGGCTCAACCGCGAGTCGTCCGTGCTCGGCGAATGCCGGTCGATCATGCTGGGCGCCGGCGAGCCGCTGCTCGCGCGCGCCCAGGCCGCCGGCGAGGTGCGCGACGACGTCACCATCGGCGACGTCGTGAAGCTCGTCTCGGGAGTCGCGGCCGTGTCGTCGTTCGACGACGAGGCGCAGCGCAGTCGTGTGCTCGGGCTCGCGATCAACGCGATCCGCACCTGACCGCGCGGTCGGGGAGCGACGCGGGAGCGTCGGGGGAGCCACGGCACGGCGACGCCCCCGATACCGCGCAGAGCGTCTACTCGACCGCGCGGAGCAGCAGCGTGTCGCGCGCCGACGCGACGATCGCGTCGAGCGTGAACGGCCACTGCCGCGTCTCGCCCCGTTGCCAGAGCGGTGCCTGGTCGTCGTAGTTCGGGTGGAACGCGTGCCCCGAGGCGCCGGTGAGGTTGATCCACGTCGATCGGTCGACGTCGTCGAGGTCGACGACCATGCGCATCGACGGCACCCAGTCGACGCCGTACCCCTGCGAGGCGTCCCATCCGATCGCGTTCACGATCGCCGATCCGCCGCCGAGCTCGTACGGCCCGCGGTTGAACAGCCATTCGATGGGCGCGACGCCCGACTCGCCGAAGCTCTGGTTGGTGAGCGTCAGCGTGTGCAGGTCGCCCCACCGCCAGTCGGCGGCATCGTCGCCCATGAGGTCGGCCGCCTCGTCCCACGCCTCGTCGAGCGCCTTCGCGATCGCCGCGTCACGAGCCGGTACCTCGCCGGATGCCTCGCCCCACCACGACGAGTCGGGCTGGCCGAGCAGGGTGCCCACGACCGTGAACCATCGGTCGCCGCCCTGCGGCAGGGTCTCGGCGGGCAGCCCGCCGAACATGTCGTCGAGGAGCGTCCGCCAGAACACGTTGAAGTACGCGGCCTCGGCGCTGTCGGCGTCGGCGTGCCCGTTCCAGCCGTCGAGCAGCTCGGCGCCGCGAGCGGCGTCGCCCGAGAGGTCGAGCTCCGCGATCACCGGCAGGAACCGGGCGGCGTTCGCATCGGACGTGTCGAGCTGGATCGACGACATGTCGTCGGCGGTGAGCTTCGCTCCGCCCGCGAGCGCCGCGCGGAGTCGCGAGTCGATCCCGGTGGCGCGGTAGCCGTAGTCCCAGTCCTTCGTCAGCAGCGGGCCGTCGGGTCCGGCGGCCGCGTTGTTCGCCGTCACGATGTACCCGGCGGGCGGGTTCTGCACGCTCGGGAGCTCGTCGAACGGCAGCATGCCGCTCCAGCCGTTGGCGCTCGTCCACCCGGGCAGCGGCATCGTGCCGTCGCCCGACTTGCGGAGCGGGATCTTGCCGGGCGCCTGATAGCCGATGTTGCCCTCGTCGTCGGCGTAGATGAGGTTCTGCGCCGGCACGTCGAAGAGCGACGCCGCGTGGCGGAAGCCGTCCCAGTCGCGCGCGCGGTCGAGCGCGAAGATCGCCTGGGCGGTCGTGCCGGGCGTGAGCGCGGTCCACTGCAGGGAGACCTGCAGGTCGGAGGCCTCGTCGGGGGATGCCGCGGCTGCGGCATCCGCGACGGCCGTGAAGTCGCTCCCGATGCCGGTGACGATGGGACCGCGACCGGTCGAGCGCACCGTGATGGTCACCGGGTCGCCGCCCGCGACCTCGATCACCTCCTCGCGGAGGGTGAGCGGCACCATCGCGCCGTCGAGCTCGTACGAGTCGCCCTCGACCCGCTCGAGGTAGAGGTCGGCGACATCGGGGCCGAGGTTCGTGAACCCCCACGCGATGCGTTCGTTGTGCCCGATGATCACGCCCGGCAGCCCCGAGAACGTGTAGCCGGCCACGTCGAACGCGCAGTCGTCGGTGATCTCGGTGCAGTGCAGGCCCATCTGCGCCCAGATCGACGGCATCGCCGGGCCGAGGTGGGGGTCGTTGGCCAGGAGCGGCTTGCCGCTCTCGGTGAGACTGCCGGAGACGACCCACGAGTTCGAGCCGATGTCGCCGCCCTCGGGACCGAGCAGTTCGGGGAGGTCGTCGAGGGCTGCGGCGAGCGAGGTCAACGGGGCGGCGTACCCTGGCGCCGAGGCATCCGTCGTCGTGGTCGTGACCGGTGTCGCGAGCGGTGCGCCGTCGGCATCGAGCAGCCGGCTCCCGGTCGCCGCCGGAGCGGCGGCGATCGGTCCGCCGACGATCGTCGGCATCTGCCCCCAGGCGTAGTCGGGGTGGAGCTCGGCGACCTGCTCGGGCGTCAGCTCGGTCGTGAGCAGGGCGCGGTCGATCTCGTCGCCGAGGTTCGAGCGCAGGTCCCACGCCATGGCCTTGAGCCAGGCGATCGAGTCCACCGGCGTCCACGGCTCGGGGGAGTAGCCGGGGTTCTGCAGCCCGAGCACGGCGTACTCGAGCGAGAGGTCGGCGCCCGAGTGCTCGTCGAGGTAGGCGTTGACGCCCGCGGCGTAGGCGTCGTAGTAGGCGCGCGACTCCTCGTCGAGCAGCTCGTACTCCTGCTCGGCGATGCCGCGCCAGTCGAGGGTGCGGATGAACGTGTCGGTGCCGACCTGCGACTCGCCGAAGAGCTCCGCGAGCCGGCCCGCCGTCACGTGGCGGCGGAAGTCCATCTCCCAGAACCGGTCCTGCGCGTGCACGTAGCCCTGTGCGAAGAAGAGGTCGTGGCTCGTGTCGCCGACGATCTGGGGGATGCCTGCCTCGTCGCGGTAGACGGTGACGTCGGTGTCGAGCCCCCGCACGTCGATGCGTCCGCTCGTCGTGGGGAATGAGCGCTGCACCGTCCACCAGCCGATGCCGGCCCCGACGACCGCGAGCACGAGCACGGCGACCAGGAGGCCGATGAGGAAGCTCAGGCCTCGATGGCGGCTGGTTCTCGGGGCGTCGGTACCCACGTCACTCCTTCGTGATGCGCATGACGAGGGCCGCCACTCGGCGGCCTCGGAGCACCACTGTACCCCGAGCCAGTGGGGCGCATGACCCACGTCCCGCCCGTCGAGGAGCGCCCGGGGAGTGGGATGCGGAGGGCGATGCGCCCCTACGCGTGCAGTGCCGAGTTGAGCACGATGCCGTGCCCGTCGCGTGCGAGCACCTCGACCCGGCCGCTCAGCGAGTTGCGCCGGAACAGCAGGCTCGGCTGTCCCGACAGCTCGACCGCCTTCACGGTGCGCTCGTCGCCGTCGTCGCCCAGGATGACGACCTTCGTGCCCGCGGTCACGTAGAGTCCGGCCTCGACGACCGAGTCGTCGCCGATCGAGATGCCGATGCCCGAGTTCGCGCCGAGCAGCGCCCGTTCGCCGATCTCGACGCGCTGGGTGCCGCCGCCAGACAGGGTGCCCATGATCGAGGCGCCGCCGCCGATGTCGCTGCCGTCGCCGACGACGACGCCCTGCGAGATGCGGCCCTCGACCATCGAGGTGCCGAGCGTGCCGGCGTTGAAGTTCACGAAGCCCTCGTGCATGACGGTCGTGCCGGGAGCGAGGTGCGCGCCCAGGCGCACGCGCGAGGCGTCCGCGATGCGCACCCGCTCGGGCGTCACGTAGTCGAGGAGGCGCGGGAACTTGTCGAGCCCCGTCGCGTGGATGCCCGCGCGCTGGAGCGCCGGCCGCAGGCGGTCGAAGTCGGCCGGGTGCACGGGGCCGGCGTTCGTCCACACGACGGCGGGAAGGTGGGCGAAGACGCCGTCGAGGTTGACCGTGTTCGGGGCCGCGAGCAGGTGCGAGAGCACGTGCAGCCGCAGGTAGGCGTCGGCGGTGCCCCCGGGCGCTGCGTCGAGGTCGATCGTGAGCTCGACGACCTCCACGCGCACGTTGCGGCGGGCGTCGTCGCCCGCGAGGGCCGCGTGCTCGGGGGCGAGGGGGGATGCCTCCGCGCCGAGCCGAGGCCTCGGGAACCACGCGTCGAGCACCGTGCCGTCGCCGGCGATCGTCGTGAGCCCGGCGGCGGAGGCCGTGCGGGCAGGGCGGATGGCGTCGTCGTTCGCGGGCATGCTCCAAGGGTAGCGAGCGGCGGCGGGCGCTGCCGCGTGTGACGCCGGGCGTCCGTCGTACGTCGAGCGCCGATCGAGCGGGATCCAGGTTGGACACCCGTGGTCGGAGTCTGATAGCTTCCACCGTATGACAGCGCTGTCTTAGGAACAGACGACGGGCCGACGGAAGGAGCACCGTGACCGGCAACCGGGTAGCGACCATCGAACTCGGCGGGACCCACGTCGCCGTCGCCGTCATCGACCTCGCCGCTCGTGCGATCGTCGGGGGCACCCACCTGACCCGGCCCCTGAACTCCGGCGGGAGCGCCGACGACATCCTCGACGCCATCGCCGCCGCCGCCCGCGTGCTCGGATCCGAGCACGGGGGGCGTTGGGCCGTCGCAGTGCCCGGTCCGTTCGACTTCGCCGCCGGCATCGCGCGGTACACCGGCGTGGGGAAGTTCGACTCGCTGTACGGCATCGACCTGCGCGCACGGCTCGCCGACGCCCTCGACGCGGAGCCGAGCTCGTTCACGTTCGTCAACGACGCGGACGCGTTCGCACTCGGCGAGTACGCGGCCGGCGCCGCCCGCGGCCTGTCGAGATTCTGCTGCGTCACGCTCGGCACCGGCGTCGGCTCCGGATGGGTCGTCGCGGGTGAACGGACCGACGGCGCCGCTCCGGGCGGCGAGGTGCATCTGCTCGAGTTCGAGGGGCAGCGCATCGAGGCGCGGATGTCGCGCCGGGCCATCAGGGCCGCCTACTCGCGGAGGACGGGCCGATCGGAAGCCGTGCCCGACGTGAAGGAGATCGCCGACCTGGCCCGCGGCGGCGATCCGATCGCGCGCGACGTGCTCGAGGACGCGTTCTCGTTCCTCGGGCGAGCGCTCGACGGTCCGCTCGCCCGATTCGATGCCGACGCGCTCATCATCGGCGGGACGATCGCCCGCTCGTGGGACCTCCTCGAGCCGGCGCTGTCCTCGGGGCTCCGCCGACCGGGCTTCCCGGTCATCCGGGCGGAGCTCTCGGACGAGGCGCCGATGATCGGCGCCGCGTACGCGGCGCACTCCGCCGACGCGGCGATGCTCGGCGCTCGCGGACGCTGAGCCCGATCCGCCCGTCGCCCTCCGTCGGCGCGAGGAGTCGTCGTCGTGCGCGCAGACCCTCCGACCACCCGCGAATAGACTCGGGGAATGCCCTCCGCGATCCCCGATTCGCTCGACCTCACCGCCGACGCCGTCGCCATCACGCAGGCGATCTGCGACATCCGCAGCGTCTCGGGCGACGAGACCCCGTTGGCCGACCTCATCGAGCGGGCGCTCGCCGAGGCATCCCACCTCGAGGTCGTCCGCGACGGCGACACGGTCGTCGCGCGCACGAACCTCGGGCGCGAGCGCCGCGTCGTGATCGCCGGGCACATCGACACGGTGCCGATCAACGAGAACCTGCCGACGCGGTTCGAGACGATCGACGGCGTCGAGTACCTGTGGGGCCGCGGCACCGTCGACATGAAGGCCGGCGTCGCGGTGCAGCTGAAGCTCGCCCTCGAGCTCACCGATCCCATCGTCGACCTCACCTGGATGTGGTACGACCACGAAGAGGTCGCCGCCTCGCTCAACGGGCTCGGTCGGCTCTCGCGCAATCGCCCCGAGCTGTTCGAGGGCGACTTCGCGATCCTCGGCGAGCCGTCGAACGGGCAGGTCGAGGGCGGCTGCAACGGCACCCTGCGGGCCGAGGTGCGCACGACGGGCCTGCGGGCGCACTCCGCACGCAGCTGGGTCGGCGACAACGCGATCCACAAGCTCGCGCCCGCGCTCACGCGCCTCGCCGAGTACGAGGCCGAGACGGTCGAGGTCGATGGGCTCGCCTACCGCGAGGGCCTCAACGGCGTGCTCGTCGAGGGCGGCGTCGCGGGCAACGTCATCCCCGACTCGGCCGTGCTCACCGTGAACTACCGCTTCGCCCCGAGCCGCAGCGTCGCCGAGGCGTCCGCCCTCGTCCGCGCCGTGTTCGAGGGCTTCGACGTCGACATCGTCGACAGCGCCGAGGGTGCGCGGCCGGGCCTCGACGCCCCTCTCGCGCAGCAGTTCGTCGCCGCGGTCGGCGCCGAGGCGCGGCCGAAGTACGGCTGGACGGATGTCGCGCGCTTCAGCGCCCTCGGCATCCCGGCCGTGAACTTCGGCCCGGGCGATCCCTTGAAGGCGCACGCCGATGACGAGCGCGTGCAGGTCGCCCAGATCCTCGACACCGAGCGGGCGCTGCGGGCCTGGCTCACCGGGGCATGAGCGCAGACTCCGTGAACTCGGGGTCGGCGGTGCGCGAACCCGATCCGTACCGGGTGTCCCGCCGGTCGCTGCGCGTGCGCTGGCGGCTGCTCCCGTGGTGGGTCAAGGTCACGCTCGTCTACCTCGCCGCCCGGGTGCTGACGACGATCATGGTGATCGAGGTGGCGCGGCAGCAGGGGCCCAATTCCTGGACGGGCGCGAAGCCCGGCTACCTCGACTTCGCGAGCCTGTGGGACGCCCGCTGGTACGAGATCATCGGCATCGGCGGCTATCCGCGCGAGCTGCCGCTCGCCGACGACGGCCACGTGGCTGAGAACGCGTGGGCATTCCTGCCGCTCTACCCGGGCGCGACCGAGGCCGCGACCCTGCTCGGCCTGCCGTGGAAGCTCGCGGCCGTCATCGTCGCGGTCACCGCCGGCTACGGCGCCGCACTCGTCCTGCACCGGCTCATGTCGCGCTTCCTCGAACCCGACCGGGCGCTGTTCGCCGTGGTGCTGTTCTCGATCGCCCCGGTGTCGCCGATCATGCAGTTCGGGTACGCCGAATCGCTCGGGTTCCTCTGGGTCGCGCTCGCGCTGCTCCTGCTGGTCGATCGACGGTACGGATGGCTCGTACCGGTCGTCCTCGCGTGGGCGTTCACCCGACCCGGGGCGCTCGCGTTCGCGCTCACCCTCGGATTGCACTTCGTGTGGCGCTGGTGGCACCGCGACCGCGACCCGTTCCCGCCGCGCGAGCAGCTCGTCGTGATCGGAGTGGGGCTCTTCACCGTGCTCGCGGGGTTCGCATGGCCGCTCATCGTGTGGGGCGTGACCGGGCAGGTCGACGGGTACACCGAGACCGAGCTGGCCTGGCGGTCGGCGTACATCGGCAGGCAGGAGCTCGTGCCGCTCACGCCCTGGTTCCAGGGCGGGGCGTGGTGGGCGACCTGGGTCGGGCTGCCGGCCTGGGTGGGCATCGCCGCCGTCGGCGTGCTCGCGGTCGGGTTCGCGGCGATGCTGTTCCTGCCTGCGGTGCGCCGGCTCGGCGTCGACATCCGGTTCTGGCTCGCGAGCTACGGCCTGTACCTCTTCGCGGTGTTCTTCCCGCAGTCGTCGACGTTCCGCATCCTCGCGCCGCTGTTCCCGATCGTGGGTGCGCTCGCGGTGCCGAGGGCGCGATGGTACCGGTGGTCGATCGTGCTGCTGCTCATCGCGCTCCAATACTGGTGGCTCGCCGGGGTCTGGCGCGTCGACGACTACGACTGGACGCCTCCCTGATCGGGGCAGGAATCCTGACATCCGGGGTGGGCGAAACGCCGGTGAACAGGGGGCGAATCAGGGTCGACCGCTCATCCACAACTTCGCGGCGATTTCACAGCAACGCTCGGGATGTCCGATAATGGAATCTCAGCAGCGAAAGGGGAGCTCAATGGCGGCCATGAAGCCACGCACCGGAGACGGGCCTATGGAGGCTGTGAAGGAGGGGCGACTCATCATCGTGCGCGTGCCGCTCGAGGGTGGAGGGCGCCTCGTCGTCTCGGTGAACGACGCTGAGGCCAAGGAGCTCTACGACGTCCTCGGCGGCGTCGTGAACCCTGCCTGAGTCATACGCACTGTTCGAGCCCCGAGAGCGTTCTCGGGGCTCGTGGCGTTAAGGGGCGCTCAGGCGCCGAGCTTGACGATCTGCAGCAGGCCGTCGCCGGCGGGCGAGATCGCGGTCGCGACCGCCGTCGACGAGGCGAGTTCGGTGATGAGCGTGCGGAACGCGCTCGCCGCTTCGTCTCGCTTGGCCGGGTCGGCGACGCGGCCCTTCCAGAGGGCGCGCGCCACGAGCACGCTGCCGCCGGGCTTTGCGAGGCGGAGGCCGTGTTCGGCGTACTCGATCACCGACGGGGCGTCGGCGTCGACGAACACGATGTCGTACGAGCTCTCGTTCATGCGCGGGAGCACCTCGCTCGCGCGACCTGCGATGAGTCGCACGCGCGCCGCGGCGATGCCGGCGTCGGCGAAGTGCTGGCGGGCGTGCTGCTGGTACTCGTTCTCGGTGTCGATCGACGTGAGCATCGCGTGCCTGGCGGTCTGCAGCATCCAGAGTCCCGAGACGCCGAGCCCGGTGCCGACCTCGATGATGGAGCTCGCACGCGAGGCGGCGGCGATGACGGCGAGCTGGGCGCCCACCGCAGGGGAGACGGGATCGACCCCGAGCTCGAGCGACTGCTGACGCGCCTTGATGATCGGCTCGGACTCGACGACCGACTCGTCGACGTACTTCCAGTTCAGGTCGTGATCGGACACGGTTCGGCTCCCTGGTGGCTCTCTCGACACCCCAGCCTAGGGGGCCGGCGGCGTGGCGTTCGCATGCCTCGCCGCCGACTATCCTGTAGGGGTGTTCGGTCTGACGTTCGAGAAGCTCCTCATCATCGGGGTGATCGCCGTCTTCCTGCTCGGCCCCGAACGCCTGCCGCACTACGCGGCACAGCTCGGCCGGCTGGTGCGCTCGCTGCGGGACATGGCCAACGGCGCGAAAGACCGCATGCGCGAAGAGATGGGCCCCGACTTCGACGACGTCGACTGGAAGAAGCTCGACCCGCGCCAGTACGACCCGCGGCGCATCATCCGCGAGGCGCTCACCGACGTCGACCCGTTCGCCGAAGAGGCGGCGCCGACGCCGGTCGTGGCGCGCGCGGGCGTCAACGAGAACTCCGCCTACCTGCAGCGCAAGCGCAAGCGGGAGGCGCTCGGCGCGGGCGAGCCCGCTCCGTTCGACTCCGAGGCCACCTGATCGGCCGGGATGCCTCGTGCCCGAGGCATCCCGAAGCGCTCGTGACACGACCGACCGGGATGGCTCGCGCGCGGGTCAGGCGCGGCGCACGGCCTTGAGCGCCCGCGCCAGGAGCAGCAGCAGCGGCGCCTGCGCCTCGTACTCGGCCGAGGTGCGCGGCAACTGCAGCAGGCCGGCCGCCTGCGAGATCGTGACGGGCTCGACGAAGCGCAGGAGCCCCGCCTCGCCGTTGCGTCGGCCCACGCCCGACTGCTTCACGCCGCCCATGGGGGCGGCGACCGAGGCGAACGAGCCGCGGTAGCCCTCGTTGATGTTGACGCTCCCGGCCTCGAGCGCGTCGGCGACGCGGTGGCCGCGGCGCGTCGATCCGGTGAAGACCGCGGCGTTCAGCCCGTACTCGCTCGCGTTGGCGGCGAGCACCGCCTCGTCGTCGCCCGACACGAGGTAGAGCGACGCGATCGCGCCGAACGTCTCCTCGGCGTGGACGCGCATCTCAGGGGTCACGCCCGTGAGGATCGTGGGCTCGAACACCCACGGGCCGAGGTCGGGGCGGGCTTTGCCGCCGACGAGCACGGTCGCGCCCTTCTCGACGGCGTCGTCGAGGTGGGCCTGCACCCGCGCGAGCTGCGCGGCGCTCGCGAGCGAGCCGAAGTCGGCGCCGAAGCCGACCGACGTGCCGAGCTTCGCGGTACGCAGCCGGTCGACGAGCTCGCGCTCGAAGTCTCCCGCGATCCTCCGGTCGACGAAGATGCGCTCGATCGAGACGCACAGCTGCCCCATCGCCGAGAAGCAGGCGTGGGCCGCATTCGCCGCCGCGCGGGCCGGGTCGGCGTCGTCGAGCACGAGCAGGGCGTTCTTGCCGCCGAGTTCGAGCGAGGCGCCGACGAGGCGCCGCCCGGCCTTCTCGGCGACCCTGCGTCCCGTCGCCGTCGAGCCCGTGAAGCAGATGTAGTCGACGGTGTCGGTGAGCGCCTCACCGACCTCGGCCGCATCGCCCGTCACGACCGCCCAGAGGGCTTCGGGCACGCCCGCGTCGATGTACGCGCGACGCAGCGCGAGGATCGACAGTGCTCCCTGGTCGTCGGCCTTCTGCACGACGCCGCAACCGGCGGCGAGGGCGGGCACCACGTCCATGGCGGCGAGGCTGAGCGCGTAGTTCCACGGCGTGATGACACCGACGACGCCCTTGGGTGCGAAGCGCACGCGCGAGGTCGCGACGGTCGGGATGCCGGAACGGACGGGACGACCGCGCAGCACCCTGCGGGCCGCGATCGCGTTGTAGCGGGTGACCGACGCGGCCTCGAAGATCTCCTCGAAGGCCTGCCCCCTGGTCTTGCCGCTCTCGAGCTGGATGAGGTCGAGCAGTTCGTCGCGTCGCTCCAGCAGCAGGTCGTGCGCGGCGAGCAGCACGCGGCGGCGCTCCGCGAAGCCGGCGCGGGCCCACGCGAGCTGGGCGAGCCGTGCCCGGTCGACGGCGTCGTGCACGTCGTCGGCGCTCGAGCGGGGCAGATCGTGCAGCACCTCGCCCGTGGTGGGCGTCGGCACGGCGGTGGTCTCCGCGCCCGACGCGACGACGTCGTCGGTCAGGCTGCGGAACAGGTCGGGGGAGGCGGTCTGGGCGCGCATGCGCACAGTCTAGGTCAAGTGACCCACTTCGCCGCCGTGTGAGTACACTTCCCCCATGACCGCAGCGGAGCGTCCCCAGTCCCGAGGCGCGTTGTCCCGTGGCGTCGTCGCCCGCTACGCGATCGGTTCGCTCGGCACCGGCGGGTTCGCGACGCTGCCCGGACTCGTCCTCGTCTACTACCTCACCGACACGCTCGGGGTGAGCGCCCTCATCGCCGGTCTCGTGGTCACCGCCGCGAAGGTGTGGGACGTCGTCATCGACCCGTGGATCGGCGCGCGCAGCGACCGGGCGCTCGTGCGCACCGGCACCCGCCGCACGTGGATGCTCGTCGGCGCGATCGCCCTGCCCGTGGGCTTCGCACTCACGTTCGCGGTGCCGGCGGGCGTCGCACCCGGGGCGTCCGGGGTGTGGGTGTTCGTCGCGTTCCTCGCGACCGCGACCGCGTTCAGCCTCTTCCAGGTGCCGTACATCGCGCTGCCCGCCGAACTCACCGGCGACTACGACGAGCGCACCCGACTGCTGACGTGGCGGGTCGTCGTGCTCACCCTCGCGATCCTGCTGTTCGGAGCCGGCGGGCCCGAGATCCGCAACGCGTTCGACGACGAGGCGACCGGCTACCTCGTGATGGCGATCGTCGCGGGCGTCGTCATCGGCGTCGGCATGCTGATCGCCGCGGGCACGGCGAAGCGGGCGGATGCCGCGGCCCTCGGCCGATCGCAGCAGCGGGCGTCGGCGGTGTCGGCCGAGGGCGGGTACCGCGAGGGACTGCGCGCGCTGCGTCGCAGCCTGCCGTTCCGCGTGCTGCTCGCGGTGTTCGTGCTGCAGGGGCTCGCGACCGGGCTCATGCTCGCGGGTGCCCAGTTCGTGGCGACGTGGGTGCTCGAGTCCGAGACCGCGGTCACGCTGCTCTTCGTCGCGCTCATCGCCCCGGCGTTGTTCTTCGCCCCGCTCTGGGGGCGGCTCGCCCGCCGCGTCGGCAAGGAGCGCGGCTTCCGCGTCGCGAGCATCGTGTTCGCGCTCGCGGCCCTCAGCATGGTCCTGCTCGTCTGGGCGCCCGGCCCCTGGGTGTACCTGCCCGTCGCGGTCGCGGGCGCCGCCTACGCCGGCATGCAGTCGCTGCCCATGGCGATGCTGCCCGACGTCATCTCGCACGACGCCCGGCGGACCGGACGCGACAACGCCGGCAGCTTCGGCGGCGTGTGGACCGCGGGCGAGACCGCCGGCATGGCGCTCGGCGCCACGCTGCTCACCCTCATGCTCGCCGCGACCGGCTACCTCGAGTCGAGGGGCGCCGAGACGGTCGAGCAGTCGGCGGCGGCGGTCGCGGGCATCGCGCTCTCGTTCAGCCTCGTGCCCGCGCTGCTCGTCGCGGTCAGCGTCGTCGTGCTGCGCGCCTACCCGCTGCGCCGCGCCGACGTGGATCATGACGTCGCGGCCCTCGCCGGCATCGCCGGCGACCCCGGAACGACCGGAACGACCGGTGCCGCCGGCACCACCGAAGGGAGCACCCGATGATCGGGTTCCGCCGCGAGGCATCCGAGATCCTGCGCGAGCTCGACGCGCTGCGCGCCGCCGACGCGCCCACCCACGGCGGCCGCGTGCTGTCGTACGTGTACGACTCGGGCCTCGACGAACTCGACGAGCTCGCCGGCCGCGCCGCCCGGCGGGTGCAACCCGTCAACGGGCTCGACCCGACCACGTTCGGCTCCGTCGCCGCGATGGAGCGCGCCGTCGTCGGCTTCGCCCGGCGCGTGCTCGGCGGGGGCGACGGCGGCGGCGCCGACGGCGAGGTCGTCGTCGGCTCGGTGACGTCCGGCGGCACCGAGAGCTGCCTGCTCGCAGTGAAGTCCGCCCGCGACGCCTGGCGCGCCGCACGGATCGGCTCGCCGCGGGTGCCCCGCGTCGTCGCGCCCGTCACGGTGCACGCCGCGTTCCACAAGGCGGCCCACTACTTCGGCCTCGAGCTCGACCTCGTTCCCGTCGACCCGGAGACCGGCACCCTCGCGCCGTCGGCGATCGAGGAGCGCCTGGGTGACGACGTCGCGCTCGTTGTGGTGAGTGCGCCCTCCTATCCGTTCGCGAGCCTCGACCCCGTCGCCGACGTCGCCGCGATCACCGCCGCCCGCGGCATCGCCCTCCACGTCGACGCCTGCATCGGCGGATTCGCGCTCGCCTTCTGGCCCGAGCCGCTGCCCGCCTGGAACCTGTCGGTGCCCGGCGTCACGAGCATCTCGGCCGACCTGCACAAGTACGGCTACGCGCCGAAGGGCGCCTCGGTGCTGCTCACGCGCGGACGCGACCGCCAGCGCCGCCAGTACTTCGCGACCACCGGCTGGCCCGGCTACCCGGTCGTGAACCCCACGATGACGGGCTCGAAGCCGGCCGGGCCGCTCGCGGCGGCGTGGGCGATCATCGAGGCGCTGGGCGAGCCCGGCTTCCGCGACCTGACCGCGCAGACGGCGCGTGCGACCGCGGAGCTGCGCGCCGCGATCGACGGCATCGAGGGCCTGCGCGTCGTCGGCGAGCCCGTGGGGCCGCTGCTCGCGGTCGCCGCCGACGAGGCGGCTCCGGTCACGTCGCGGGTCGACCCGCACCACTGGGCGGATGCCGCGCGCGAGGCCGGCTGGCAGCTGCAGTTGCAGCCCGGACTCGCCCAGGCCGACGGCACCCGACTGCCGCACACGACCCACCTGACGGTCACCCCGGTCACGGAGCGGGTGCTGCCCGAACTCGTTCCGGCGCTCGTGGCGGCGGCCGACGAGGTGCGCGGCATCCCGCGCATCGACGGCCGGGTCGCGCTCGCCGGGCTCGCGGAGGCCCTGCCCGGCGGGGTCGGTGGAGCGTTGCTCGATGCAGGCGGGACCGACGCGGCGGCCTTCGACCTGTTCGCCGCTTCGCTCGACTCGGATGCCGCGGCCGCGGTGCTCTCGGCCGCAGGGCTCCTCGGCGGCGAGGGGGCGCTGCCCGACCGGCTCGCGCCCGTGCTCGCGCTCGTCGAGGCCCTGCCCGGGTCGCTCACCGAGCGCCTGCTCATCGAGCTGCTCGCACGGGTCGTCGAGCCGACCTGATCCGTCCACCCGTTTCAGGAGCGAGCGCGCCGCTCAGGACGTCTTCTCCGGTTTCGCCGTGATGCGGGCAGCTTGTCCTCAGCGGTGACGTGTCCGTCGGCCGAGCGCGCGCTCGTCGACCAGCGGCTCGCGCTCAGCGCACCGAGACGTCGAGGCGGCGGCCCGCGAGGTCGCGAGGCATCCCGGCCAGGCGTGCGGCGACCGCCTCGATCGCGCGCGCGGCCGGGTCGTCGGGCGCCGACACGACGACGGGCACGCCGTCGTCGCCGCCCTGGCGAAGCGCCATGCTGAGGGGCACGCTCGCGAGCAGCGGCACGGGCTCGGGCTGACCGGCCGAGAGCCGCTCGGCGACGAGCTCGCCGCCGCCCGACCCGAAGAGCTCGAGCACCTGCCCGTCGGGCTGCACGAGGCCCGCCATGTTCTCGATCACGCCGACGATGCGCTGGCCGGTCTGGCGCGCGACGACGCCCGATCGCTCGGCGACGTCGGCCGCGGCGGCCTGCGGCGTCGTGACGACGACGACCTCGGCGTTCGGCAGCAGCTGGCCGAGCGAGATGGCGATGTCGCCCGTCCCGGGCGGAAGGTCGACGAGCAGCACGTCGAGGTCGCCGAAGTACACGTCGGTGAGGAACTGCGAGAGCGTGCGGTGCAGCATCGGCCCGCGCCAGGCGACGGCCGTCGACGAGGCGCGCGCCCCGGGCTCGGCCGGCTCGATGAACATGCCGATCGAGATGACCTTCACGCCGTGCGCGACGGGCGGCAGGATCATCTCGTCGACCCGGGTCGGCCGGGCCGCGAGGCCGTCGTCGTCGACGAGGCCGAGGAGGCCCGGGATCGAGAACCCGTGCACGTCGGCGTCGATGAGCCCGACCGCGAGCCCGCGCGCCGCGAGGGCGACGGCGAGGTTCGCCGTGACGGTCGACTTGCCGACGCCGCCCTTGCCGCTCGTGACCGCGAGCACCTTCGTCAGGGTGCCGGGGCCGAACGGATTGCCGCGGGCGGCGCGGCCGCCGCGAAGGCGTTCGGTGAGGGCGGCCCGCTGCTCGGGCGTCATGACCGAGAGCTCCACGTCGGCGTTGCCGGCCCCGACGATCGACTCGGCCGCCTGGCGCACGTCGCGTTCGATGCGATCCGATGCGGGACACCCGACGATCGTCAGCCGGATGCCGACCTCGACGCGACCGCCCTCGCGGGCGACCACGCGGTCGACCATGTCGAGTTCGGTGACGGGCTTGCGGATCTCGGGGTCGATGACGGAGGCGAGCACGCGCCGCACCGCCTCCTCGAGCAGCGCCGCGTCGCCCGAGGCGGCGTCAGCCGGCATGTTCGGATTCCTCCTCGTCGCGGCGGTCGAGCTCGTCGAGCATCGCGCGCAGCTCGGAGCGGATGAACTCCTTCGACGCGAGCTCCTTCACGGCGAGTCGCAGGGCGACCACCTCGCGTGCGAGGTACTCGGTGTCGGCGAGGTTGCGCTCGGCGCGCTGCCGGTCCTGCTCGATCTGCACGCGGTCGCGGTCGTCCTGCCGGTTCTGCGCGAGCAGGATCAGCGGTGCCGCGTACGACGCCTGCAGCGAGAGCATGAGGGTGAGCGCCGTGAAGCCGATCGCGATGTCATCGAAGCGCCAGGCGGAGGGAGCGAAGGTGTTCCACGCCATCCAGCCGATCGCGAACACCGACAGCCCGACGAGGAAGCCGGGCGTGCCCATGCCGCGGGCCACCCACTCGGTGAAGCGGCCGAAGCGGTCGCTGTCGCCCGAACCGCGGAAGGTGGCGGTGCGGCGGATGCCCTTCGGCGTGTCGAATCGACGGTCTTCCGACTCAGCGCGTGCCATCTGCGCCCCTCCTTCCGTATGGGATCGGGATGCTTCCCGTCGTCAGCTGCGCCCGCGCCGTGCTGCGCTTGGCCAGCTCGTCCTCCTCGGGGTGACTTCGCCAGTCATCGGGCAGCAGGTAGTCGAGCACGTCGTCAATCGTCACCACCCCGACGAGTCGATGCTTCTCGTCGACCACCGGCACCGAGACGAGGTCGTAGCTCGCGAGGATGCGGCTGACCTCGGCGGCCGAGGTGTCGGCGGTCACGGGTTCGAGGCCCTGGTCGATGAGGGTGCCGAGCCGCTCGTGCGGCGGGTAGCGCAGCATCCGCTGGAAGTGCACGATGCCGAGGAACCGGCCCGTCGGCGGCTCGTACGGCGGCAGCGTGACGCAGACCGCCGCGCCGAGCGCGGGCGGCAGGTCGTGCCGGCGGATGAGCGCGAGCCCCTCGGCGACGGTCGCGTCGGCCGAGACGATGATCGGCTCGGTCGTCATGAGGCCGCCGGCCGTGTCGGGGCCGTACGACAGCAGGAACCGCACGTCTTCTGCCTCTTCGGGCTCCATCAGCTCGAGCAGGTGCTCGCCGCGCTCTTCGGGCAGCTGTGCGATGAGGTCGGCCGCGTCGTCGGGCTGCATGTGGTCGAGCACGTCGGCCGCGCGGTCGTCGCCGAGACCGGCGAGGATGTCGACCTGATCGGACTCGGGCATCTCCTCCAGCACGTCGGCGAGACGGTCGTCGGGCAGCTCCTCGGCGACCTCCTGCCGGCGCTGCGCCGGCAGGTCGAGCAGCGTCGAAGCGAGGTCGGCGGGCTTCAGCTCGGAGTACGTCGCGATGAGCTGTTCGGCCGACTGGGCCTCGCCCTTCGCGACCTGCTCGCGAACCTCGCGCCAGGTGACGTACGCCGACTGCCCCTTCGAGAACGGCGAGGCGCCCTTGGGGCGACGCACGAACAGCTGGTCGACCTCCCACTCGCCGGGCTCCTGCTCCTCGATCGCGACGTCCTCGATGGTGGCCGTGCCCGAGCCGTCGTTGAAGCCGACCTTGCGACCGAGCATCTCGGCGATCACGCGCACCTCGCCGCCGCGCTGCTCGAAGCGGCGAAGGTTGATGAGGCCCGTCGTGATGATCTGGCCGCCGCCGATCGAGGTGACGCGCCCGATCGAGACGAAGACGCGGCGCTTGCCCGGGATCTCGACGATGAGCCCGACCACGCGCGGCGGGTCGCTCTTGCGGTACACGACGAGGACGTCGCGCACCTTGCCCACTCGATCGCCGTTGGGGTCGAAGACGGCGCACCCGGCGAGTCGGGCGACGAAGACTCTCGTGGCGCTCACGCTACAAACTTAGCCCCCGGATGCCTCGGCGGCGGCGCCATCCGGGCGACCCGGCCCGCATCGTGGGACAATGGCCGGGTGACGAACCAGACGCCGTTCGGCGGCCGCGCGGGCCGCGAGCTCCCGACCATGCCGAAGGGCGAGACGGTCGCGGGCTTCGAGACCTACGCCGAGGCGCAAGACGCCGTCGACCGCCTGTCGAAGGCCGAGTTCCCCGTGAAGGAACTGGCGATCATCGGCACCGACCTGACGACGGTCGAGCGCATCACCGGACGGCTCACGTGGAGCCGGGCCGCCGGCGCCGGCGCGATCTCGGGGGCGTGGTTCGGCCTCTTCCTCGGGTTGCTGTTCTTCATCTTCGCGCCCAGCGGCGCCTCGCTCGGCATCCTCGGCGCCGCCGTGCTCATCGGTGCCGGGTTCGGCATGATCTTCAGCGTCGTCACGTACTCCGTGAACCGGCGCCGTCGCGACTTCACGTCGAACATCCAGGTGCTCGCAAGGCGCTACGCGATCATCATCACCGATCCGTCGCACGTCGCCCGGGCGCGCAACCTGCTCGGCACCGCGAGCGACGTCGCCCCTGCGGTCCCGGCCGCGGCGGCGCCGACCGCACCGACCCCGACGCCCGCGTCGGCCCCGCCTGCCGCGCCGGCTCCGACGCCGCGCGACGGCGATGCGACGACGGGCGCCGGCGACGAGACATCCGGCTCGGCAACAGGCCAGGGTGACGAACCGCAGGGCCTCACGTACGGCGAGGCGCAGGATGCCGCGCGCCGTGCCGCTCGTGAAGCCGATGCGGCGCGCCGTCGCGCCTCGGAGGGCGACGGGGCCTGACCGACCGGCCTACCAGGTCGTCGGCTTCTGGGGTGTGAAGAGCCACGCTGCGAAGAGGGTGTCGAGGTCGGCCCCCGAGACCTCCTCGGCGAGCGCCGTGAAGTCGGCCGTCGTCGCGCTGCCTCCTCCGTAGCGGTCGACCCACTCCTTCGCGAGCTCGAAGAAGGCGTCGTCGCCGATCTCGACGCGCAGGGCGTGCAGCGTCGCGGCGCCGCGGTCGTAGACGGGGTCGGCGAACAGGCCGAGCGGCTGCGGATCGGCGACGACGAGGCTCCAGAACTCGTCGTCGGCCGGAATCGACATCACCTCGTCGAAGCTCTCGTCGGCGGTGGCGCGACCCTGGTGCTCGGCCCACATCCAGGACGCGTACGTCGCCCAGCCCTCGTTGAGCCAGATGTCGGCCCAGCGGCCGGGGCTCACGTGGTCGCCCATCCACTGATGGGCGAGCTCGTGCGCGACGGTGCCCTCGGCGGCGCGGCGCGAGAAGAACGAGCGGGTCTGGGTCTCGAGCGCGTAGCCGACCGAGTCGTCGTCGACGATCGCGCCGTACGCGACGAACGGGTACGGCCCGAAGCGGTCGTCGAAGAAGTCGATCATCTGCGGCGTGAGCGCGAGCGCGGCCGATGCGGACGCCGGGAGCGCCGGGTCGACGGCGTCGATGATGCGGAGGCCGTCGGCGGTCGTGTAGTCGTCGAGCACGTAGTCGCCGACGCTCGCGGTGGCCAGGTACGCCGCCATCGGGTCGGGAGCGTGCCACGTCCAGGTGGTGCGACCGTCGGCCGTGTCCGACCCGGTGAGGCTGCCGTTCGCGACGGCGACGAGCCCCTCGGGGACCGTGATCTCGAAGTCGTAGGCGGCCTTGTCGGTCGGGTGGTCGCTGACCGGGAACCAGGTCGCGGCGCCGTCGGGCTCCGACACGACCATGGCGCCGTCGCGGGTCGTCACCCAGCCGTAGAGCGCGCCTTCGATGTCGGTGGGCCTCGTCGTCGTGCCGCCGTACTCGACGACGACGCGGGCGTCGTGCCCGCGCTTCAGCTTCGGCCGCGGGGTGATCACGAGTTCGTTGTCGGTCTGTTCGAATCGCGCGGCGTGACCGTCGACCGTGACCGTCGTCGCCGTGAGCCCACGGAGGTCGAGGTCGAACCGGTCGAGGTCCTGCGTCGCGCGCAGGTCGATCGTCGCGACGCCGTCGAGCTGCCCTTCGAGCGGGGCCGGCTCGGGTGCGGGCGGGGTGTAGTCGAGGTCGAGTCCGAGGTGCACGAGGTCGATGCCGCCGTTGCCCGCGAGCGGGAAGTACGGGTCGCCCGCACCGTCGGAGCCGGCGCTGTACCGGGGTGCGCCGGGCTCGCCCGGTGCGGCGGAGGCGACGGCGGGGGCAGTGGCGACGGCGAGGGCGAGGCCCGCGGCGCCGAGAACGGCGAGGGTGCTGCGGCGGTGCGACATGGATCCTCCAGCACGTTGGTGCGATCGGGGTTCGTCCCGACCCTAGCCGTGCCCCGGCGCGACCCGCCAGACCCGGGGAGCTCCCAGACTCGCGATATATCGTGACGCGCATGACCACCGGACGAGACGCCTCGCGGCCCGCCCTCGAACTCGAGATCGCGGATGAGATCGCCGCTGCCGAGCGGCCCGACCGACCCATCCGTCGGGCGCTGCGGCGGCTGCGGCAGGCGATCGGTCGCCGCCCGGGCCTGCAGCGCGCCTACCGCGTGCTCGTCGGGGTGCTCGGCGGCATCGTGACGGTGGCCGGCCTCCTGCTCGTACCGCTCCCCGGCCCCGGCTGGCTCGTCGTCTTCCTCGGTCTCGCGATCCTCGGCACCGAGTTCGCCTGGGCGAAGCGCGCCGCGGCGTTCACGAAGCGTCAGCTCGCCCGGTTCTGGGCCTGGTGGCGGGCGAGGCGGGCGACGGTCGAGCGCACCTGATCTGCGAGCGTCGGGCGTGCACTCACCGCCCGTGCGACGGCGAGTGCACGCCCGATGACGGCGGGAGCGAACGCATCGTTCAGCGGCTCGCGCCGCGCACCCAGGCCTCGACCTCGTCGGCGGTGCGCGGAATGCGCACCGAGAGGTTCTCGGCGCCGTCCGCCGTGACGAGGATGTCGTCCTCGATGCGCACGCCGATGCCGCGGAACTCCTCGGGCACGGTCAGGTCGTCGGGCTGGAAGTACAGGCCCGGCTCGATCGTGAAGATCATGCCGGCTTCGACCACGCCGTCCATGTAGAGCTCGCGGCGGGCCTGCGCGCAGTCGTGCACGTCGAGCCCGAGGTGGTGGCTCGTGCCGTGCACCATGTAGCGGCGGTGGAACTGGTTCTCGGGTTCGAGGGACTCCTCGGCCGACACGGGCAGGAAGCCCCACTCGGCCGTCTTGCGCGCGATCACCTGCATCGCCGCGGCGTGCACCTCGCGGAACACGATGCCCGGCCTCACGATCGCGAACGCCGCGTCGGCTGCCTCGAGCACCGCCTCGTAGACCTGGCGCTGCACGGGCGAGAAGGTGCCGTTGACCGGGAACGTCCGGGTGATGTCGGCCGTGTAGTACGTGTCCATCTCGACGCCGGCGTCGAGCAGCACGAGATCGCCCGGCACGACGGGCCCGTCGTTGCGGGTCCAGTGCAGGATCGTCGCGTGCGGGCCCGCCGCGGCGATCGAGCCGTAGCCCACGTCGTTGCCGTCGAGCCGAGCCCGGGTCGCGAAGACGCCCTCGATGACGCGCTCGCCGCGCACCTCGGAGGTGATGCGGGGGAGCTCGGCGAGCACCTCGCCGAAGCCGCGCTCGGTGGCTGCGATCGCCGCCCGCATCTCGGCGACCTCGAAGTCGTCCTTCACGAGTCGCAGTTCGCTCACGACGCGCGCGAGCTCGCCGTCGGGCTCGTGCTCGTCGCCCACCTCCAGCGAGAACGCCGCGTCCTGCGCGTTCTCGCTGAGCACGCGCTCGGCCGCGAATCGGATGCGGGCGTGGTCGACGCGCTCGGTGAGCGCGGCATCGGCCTCGCGCACCACGAGCGTCGCGGTGTCGATCCGGTCGACCACGGCGTCGAAGGCGCTGATGTCGCGGGTCGCGACCGCGAGGTCGGCCGCGACGTGGGCGAGCGACGGGCGCGGGCCGATCCAGAACTCGCCGATCGCCGCGTTCGCGTAGAACTCCTCGGAGTCGCGACCCGCGCGCTCGCGGAAGTAGACGGTCGCCTCGTGCCCGGCGTCGCCGGTGGGCTCGAGCACGAGCACCGCGCCGGGCTCGGAGTCGGACCCCCAGCCGGTGAGGTGCGCGAACGCCGAGTGCGCCCGGTAGGGGTAGTCGGTGTCGTTCGCCCGCTGCTTCATGTCGCCGGCCGGGATGACGAGCCGCCGGCCCGGGAACTCGGCCGAGACCTTCGCGCGGCGCGCGGCGGCGTACGCGGCCTGGGGGCGCGCCTCGGGCAGCGTCTCGGCGCGTTCGGCCCAACCGTTCGAGATGAACGCCTTGAAGCCCTCGGAGCCCGGCGTGGTCGACCGGTTCGCGTTGCGTCCGGCCTCGTCGCCGGAGGGGTTCGCCGCTGCCGCGGTCTCGGTGGTGGAGGTGTCGCTCGAGTTCGCCATGCCCCCATTCTCGCACCGGCCCCGAGTGCTGGCGGATGGTCCGGGGCTCGTCAACCCGCCCGGGTCAGCGTCGCCACGACCGGGCGGTGGTCGCTGCCGGCGTCGTCGAGCGACTCGATCACGCGGAAGTCCTCGACCGCCCAGCCGGGCGTCGCGAGCACATGGTCGATCGGGCTGCCGAGCAGCGGCGGCAGGTCGGTGGGCCAGGTGCCGAGCGCCGCGGCGCGCGCCTGCACCGAGGCATCCCGGCAGCGCCCCAGGTCGCCGCCGTCGATGCCGCGCCCGGCGAAGTGGTCGACCGTCGCGTTGAAGTCGCCCGCCATGATCACGTTCTCGCCGGTGCACTGCTCGGCGAGCCAGTCGAGGTCGCTGCGCCAGTTCCGCAGCTCCCAGCGGATCGGCGCGACCGCGTGCACGGCCACGATGCGCGGCCCGTCGCCCGAGATCGGGTCGGCCACGACGCTCGGCAGCGTGTTCGTATTGCCCGGCGGGCCTGGGTAGTCGGCCGAGACGACCTCGTAGTCGCCGAGCTCCGGGCTGATGAGCAGGGTCGTCGACCGGGCCTTCGCGATGTCGTCGTACGCCTGCGTGTGCACCCACATCGGCGAGCCGCCCTCGCGCATCGCGATCGCGACCTCCTCACCGAGCGAGTCGGTCGTCTCGGGCAGCACGACGACGTCGGCGCCCTCCGTGAGGGCGAGCTCCGCGATCGTCGACGCGTCGGGCACCTCGCCGAGGGTGTTCCACGACAGCACCGTGACGGACGCCTCGGGCCCCGAGGCATCCGCCGCGCGGTCGTCGGCAGCGGCGGTGGCCGCGCCGCCCGTGCCACGCACCGCGAGCACCGCGACCTGGCCCGCGGTGAACACGGCGAACACGATCGCCATGGCGATCGCGAAGCGACGACCGCGGCGCGGGATCGCGAGGAGGAGGAACAGCACCGCGACGATCGCCCCGCAGACGGCGGCGACCCCGCGCAGCGCCACGACGTGCGCCGCGATCCACTGGTTCTGCAAGCCGAACGCCTGAGGCCAGAGGAGCACGGCGGCGAGGGCGGCCGTGCCGACGATCACGACCCAGCCGAGGATGCGGGGGAGCATTCCACCCACCCTACGGGGCCGGGTTCTGAGAGGGCCCCGAGAACGGCGCCCTCGATACGATAGGGGGATGTCGCGAGCTCCTGCCGCGATCGGCGAGGCCGATCTGCACACCCACTCGGTGGTGTCCGACGGCACCGAGTCGCCGGCGGAACTGATGCGGCAGGCGGCGGCCGCCGGGCTCCGGGCCGTCGCGCTCACCGATCACGATTCGACGAGCGGCTGGGCCGAGGCGGCCGCCGCGGTGCCCGGGACGGGCGTCGCGCTCATCCCCGGCATGGAGCTGTCGACCCGCGAGGGGTTCACGAGCGTGCACCTGCTCGGTTACCTCGTCGACCCGCTCGACGAGCCGTTGCTCGCCGAGACCGCTCGCATCCGCGAGTCGCGTCTCACCCGCGCCGAGGAGATCGTGCGGCGCATCGCGCGCGACTACGACCTCAGCTGGAGCGACGTGCTCGACCAGACCGTCGAGGGGGCGACGATCGGACGGCCCCACATCGCCGACGCGCTCGTCGCCCGAGGGCATGCGGCGACCCGTTCGGCGGCCTTCGCCGGCATCCTGCACCCTCGGGCCGGGTACGCCCAGCCGCACTACGCGCCCGACCCGCTCACGGGCGTGCGCCTCATCCGCGCCGCCGGGGGCGTGCCCGTGCTCGCGCACCCCGGCACACGCGGCGCCGAACAGGTCGTGCCGCCCGCTCGCCTCGCCAAGCTCGTCGACGCCGGACTGTTCGGCCTCGAGGTCGACCACCCCGAGAACCGCGCCGACGCCAAGCCCCGGCTGCGCGAACTGGCGGCGAGGTTCGGGCTCGAGATCACCGGGTCGAGCGACTACCACGGCGCGGGCAAGCCGAACCGCCTGGGGGAGTGCCGCACGGCGGCCGACGTGGTCGCTCGGCTCGTCGCCGAGGCGCGCGGCAGCGCGCCGGTGCTGCCGCCCGAATAGGCCCGCGGCGTCGGAAGCGCGTCGACTCGTGGGGCGCTGAGACGCCGCGAGCGCGCGGGCGCCCGTCATCGACGGGGCCTGCGCGCTCGCGAGGTGGAGGTGTCGGGGTCAGCCCTGCGGCGCCGCCGGTGCGGCGGTCTGCCCGCCGCCCGAGCTGCCGCCGCGCCGCCGACGGCGACGGCGAGGCGCGGCGTTGCCGTCGTGGTGCTCCTTGCCCTTGCCATCGTGCGTGCCGGTGCCGGCAGCCTTCTCCGAGGCATCCTTGGAGGTCTGGCCCGAGGTCTCGACCGCCTGGCCGTCACCCGCGGGCACGCCGTTGCGGGTGCGACGGCGGTTGCGGCTGCGCGGAGCACGCTCGGCGTCGCCCTCGGTCCGGCCGGCCGTGCTCGAGCGCGTCGCGCTCGCCGCGGGGGCGGCGGGCTTCAGGCGGCCCTTCGTCCCGGCGGGGATGTCGAGGTCGGTGTAGAGGTGCGGGCTCGACGAGTAGGTCTCGGTCGGTTCGGGCTGGCCGAACTCGAGGGCGCGGTTGATGAGCGCCCACTTGTGCAGGTCGTCCCAGTCGACGAACGTGACGGCGATGCCGGTCTTGCCGGCGCGGCCGGTGCGGCCCGCGCGGTGCAGGTAGGTCTTGTCGTCGTCGGGGATGGTGTGGTTGATGACGTGGGTCACGTCGTCGACGTCGATGCCGCGGGCCGCGACATCCGTGGCGATCAGGATGTCCTTCTTGCCCGCCTTGAACGCGGCCATCGCGCGTTCGCGCTGGTCCTGGTTGAGGTCGCCGTGCACGGCGGCCGCGTTGAAGCCGCGGTCGTTGAGCTCTTCGACGAGCTTCGCGGCGGCACGCTTCGTGCGCGTGAAGATGACGGTCTTGCCGCGGCCGTCGGCCTGGAGGATGCGCGAGATCACCTCGTCCTTGTCGAGCGAGTGCGCGCGGTAGACGAGGTGCTTGATGTTCGCCTGCGTGAGGCCCTCGTCGGGGTCGGTCGCCCGGATGTGGATCGGCTTCGACATGAAGCGGCGGGCGAGCGCGACGATCGGCCCCGGCATCGTGGCCGAGAAGAGCATGGTGTGCCGCACGGCGGGCACCTTCGAGAAGATCTTCTCGATGTCGGCGAGGAAGCCGAGGTCGAGCATCTTGTCGGCCTCGTCGAGCACGACCTCGCGCACGTCGGCGAGCGAGAGGAGGCGCTGGTTCGCGAGGTCGATGAGGCGGCCCGGCGTGCCGACGACGATCTGCGCGCCGGCCTTGAGCTGCTCGATCTGCCCTTCGTAGGCCTTGCCGCCGTAGATCGACACGATCTTCGTGGGCCGGTTCGAGGTGGCGAGCTCGAGGTCCTCGGTCACCTGCACGCAGAGCTCGCGCGTCGGCACCACGACGAGCGCCTTGACGCCGTGCTCGGGGTCGTCGCCGAGGCGCTGGATGAGCGGCAGGCCGAACCCGAAGGTCTTGCCCGTGCCGGTCTTGGCCTGGCCGATGATGTCCTGCCCGGTGAGGGCGAGGGGGATGGTCTGCTCCTGAATGGGGAAGGCATCGATGATGCCCTTGCCCGCGAGCGCGTCGACGATGTCGGACGCGATGCCGAGGTCGGTGAAAGTGGTCAAAGATCTGCCTGTCGGTCGTGCTTCGAGAGTGAAGGTCGGAAGGTGCGCCTCGACTCATCCCCGGGCGCACGGCCGCGGATCCAGCGTCCGCATGCCCCACCACCCTATCGGAGACTCCCTGTGAGCCTCGGATAGGCTGTTCGCGTGGTGTTCTGGTCCAAGCGGCGCGGCGTGCGTCAAGAGCTGCCGCGGCTGCGTCCGCGGGTCGCGCCGACGGAGGTCACCAAGGTCGACTTCACCGAGCTCGTCCCCGACCCGGTGCCGTTCCTCGGCCAGGCCGCGTACATCCAGCTCGAGTTCTTCGAGAGCCTGTCGCAGGCGGTGATCGGCGCAGCGGCCATGCACTCGAAGGAGCGGCTGAGCTCGGCAGCCGGCGTCGCGCTGCGCAAGCACCACGACCTCATCGCCGAGCTGCGCAGGCTGGACGTCGAACCCGACGCGGTGATGGCGCCGTTCGCGCCCGCGACGGATCGGCTCGGGCAGTCGACCGCGGGCGCCGACCAGTACGAGCTCATGCTCGGCATCCACGTGACGTCGGGCATGCTCGACGACTACTTCACCCGCCTGGCCGAGGGACTGCCGGTCGAACTGCGTGCGCGGGTGCGGTCGATCCTCGCCGTCGGCGGGATCGGCGAGGTGCTCGACGCCGAACTGCGTGCCGCGATCGAGGCAGAACCGGGTCTCGCCGACCGGCTCGCGCTCTGGGGACGCAGCATCGTCGGCGACACGCTGCTCATCGCGCGCTCGGCGCTGCGGGGCTCGGAGCCGGCGGACCGCACGGGCGATCGCGTCGAGCCGGTGTTCACCGAGCTCATCGCGGAGCACACCCGCCGCATGGACGCGCTCGGGCTCACGGCCTGACACCGCCCCCGTGCCAGAGGGCACGGACGAGTTCGGATCGGGCAGGTACGCCCGTCAGGCCTTGCCGAGCCCGTGCCGGGAGAGGTGCTCGAAGCGGGCGTCGTCGGCCTTCTGGCGACCAGGCCCGATGAGCCAGGCCGAGGCCGCGGACGCGATCGCCGATGCGGCGAGCGACACGACCCAGATCCATCCGCCGTCCCACGGCCAGCCGAGCCAGGTGAGCGCCACCCAGACCACGGCGGCGACGCCCGCGCCGATCGCCGGCACGAGTGCGACGCCCCGCAGCTTGCGGAGCGGGAAGAGGAAGTGCGCGGCGATGCCGATGATGGCGCCGCCGAGCGTGACGAAGAGGAGTTCCATCGTCAGGCGACGAATCCGACGCGACGCGACTCCTCCGAGCCGATCTCGACGTACGCGAGCGCAGCAGCGGGCACGACGTACACGGTGCCCTTGTCATCGGCGAGCTTCAGCAGGGGGGCCTGCCCGGCGAGCGCCGCGGCGACCGCCTGCTCGACCTCGGCGGCCGACTGGGAGGTCTCGAACCCGAGTTCACGGGGGGAGTTCTGGATGCCGATGCGAACGTCCACGGTACGCCTTTCTGCTCTTGCTGAAACCCTACACATCGCCGAGGCGCGAGCCGTTCGCGTTCACTGTCGGCGGAACCCGTTAACGTTGCCGGCATGCAGGGCACCCGAACCGCTCCAGAGCTCGTCCGCCGTCTGGTCTCCGGCGGGCACGCGGCGGTCTTCGGGGCGCCCGGCAGCGGCAAGACGACGCTCGCGATCGAGGTCGTCGCCGACCGCATCGAGCGCGAGGGCGGCACGGCCGACGAGGTGCTCGTGGTGTCCGCGACGCGCACCGCTGCGACCTCGCTGCGCGATGCGCTCGCGGTGCGGCTCGGCCTCACGACGCGCGGGCCGCTCGCGAGGACGGCGAACTCGATCGCCTTCGAGCTCGTGCGTGCCTACACCGGCCGACCCGTCACGCTGCTCACCGGAGCCGAGCACGACCACATCATCGGCGAACTGCTCGAGGGCGGCGTGCGCGACGGCTTCGGGCCCGACTGGCCCGAGCCGCTCTCGCCCGAGGTGCGGGCGCTGCGGGGCTTCCGCACCGAGTTGCGCGACCTCATGATGCGCGCGGTCGAGCACGGCGTCGACGCCGAGGCCCTCGCCCGGCTCGGCGAGCGGTGCGGGCGGCCCGAATGGGTGGCCGCCGCCGACTTCCTCGCCGAGTACGACGAGGTCAAGGCGCAGGTGCGCCCGACCCAGTACGACTCGGCCGAGCTCGCCGCCTTCGCCGCGGCGATCGTGCGGCGCAGCACGGTCGACGCCGAATCCGCCGAGGCCCTCGGGCGCCTGGCCGCGCTGCGTCTCATCGTGGTCGACGATGCGCAGGAGGCGACAGAGGCGACTGCGGCGCTGCTCGCCGCGTTCGCCGCGCGCGGCGTGCAGGTGATCGCGATCGGCGATCCCGACGTCGCGAGCAACGGATTCCGCGGTGGCCGGCCCGAACTGCTCGGTGCGCTCTCCGGCGTGCTCGACGGGGCGCCGGTCGAACGCCATGTGCTGCCGACGGTGCATCGAGGCGACGCCGCCCTGCGCGCCGTCGTGCAGTCGGCCACCGGTCACATCGGCGCCGCGCTCGGCGGGGCGCACCGGGCCGCCGGCGTCGAGCGGGGCGACCGGGCCGGTGCGGGCGACGAAGGTCGCGGGGCGCGGCCGGTGCGCGGCGGCGACCGGTACGACCGCACCCAGGACGCGGCCGAGGGCCGCCCCGCGTTGGAGTCCGTCGTCGGCCTCGAAGCGCCGTCGCATGCGGCCGAGTGCCGCGCGGTCTCCGCGCTCCTCCGCGAACGGCACCTGCTCGACGGCGTGCCGTGGTCGAAGATGGCCGTCGTCCTCCGCTCCGGCGGCGACGTGCCCGCGTTCGAGCGCGGGCTGGCGCTCGCCGACGTGCCGACCGCCGGCGGCGCCGGGCGCACGGCGCTGCGCGATGCGCCGGCGGCAGCCGCGCTCCTCTCGGCCGTTTCGCTCGTGCTCGACCGCGAACCCCTCACCCCCGAGCTCGCGGTGAGCCTGCTCACGGGCCCGATCGGGCGGCTCGACGCAGTGGGGCTCAGGCGGCTCCGCCTCGCCCTCCGCCACGAAGAACTCGCGGGCGGCGGCGATCGCACCGGTGACGAGCTGCTCGTCGAGGCGCTCGCCGCACCCGGCGGGTTCGACACCATCGACGCCGCACCGGCGCGCCGGGCCGCACGGCTCGCGAAGCTCCTGGCCGCCGCCCGAGCCGAGGCCGCGCGCGGCCGGACGGTCGAGGAGCTGCTCTGGTCGGTGTGGAACGCGAGCGCCCTCGCGGCCGAATGGGGTCCGCAGGCGGCGGGCACCGGCGTGCTCGCCGACGAGGCGAACCGGTCGCTCGACGCCGCCGTCGCCCTGTTCGCCGCGGCGCAGCGGTTCGTCGAGCGAGAGCCCGACGCGCCGGCCGTCCGGTTCATCGACGAGGTGCTCGCGAGCGAGCTGCCCGAGGACTCGCTCGCGCCGCAGCGCGCGGCCGAGTCGGTGGTCGTCACGACGCCGCCGGCGCTCATCGGCCGTGCCTTCGACGTCGTGGTCGTCGCCGGCCTCCAAGACGGAGTATGGCCGAACCTGCGCCCGCGCGGCACGCTCCTGCACGCCGGGTTGCTCGCCCGCACCGCGAGCGCCCTCCGGTCCGGGGCGCCCGTGCCGTCGGTCGAGACGGTCGCCGAGGCCCGTGCCGCGGTGCGGGGCGACGAGTTGCGGCTCTTCGCACTCGCGGCGTCGCGCGCCGAGCGGCAACTGGTGCTGAGCTGCACCGCGAACGACGACGAGCAGCCCTCGATGCTGATGGGCTACGCGCCCGACCGCCTGCGCACGCCGCGCTCGCGCCCGCTGCACCTGCGCGGCCTCGTCGGTGCGCTCCGTCGCGAGTCGGTCGCGTCTCCGTCGGGCGAGGCGCCGGCGGCGCTCGCGCTGCTCGCCGAGGCCGGCGTCGCCGGGGCCCATCCCGACGACTGGTACGGGCTGGCCGAGCCTTCGACCTCGGCGCCGCTCGTCGACCTCGACGGCGACCCCGAGGCGGTCGTCGCGGTCTCGCCGTCGCAGATCGACCGCGTCGAGGAGTCCCCGCTCGGCTGGTTCATCGATCACGTCGCGTCGCCCCCGTCGGGCATCGCCGCCTCGATCGGCACGATCGTGCACGCCGTCGTCGAAGAGGCCGGCGCCCGGGCCGACGGCGACACGAGCGTCGAGACGCTCTGGGCGGGCGTGTCGGCCCGACTCGACGAACTCCGCTTCGAGGCGGGCTGGGTCGCCGAGCGCGAGCGCCGGGGCGCGCGCAAGATGACCGAGGGCGCCGCCGATTACCTCGCGAACTTCGCCGACGACGAGAAGGTGCTGCTCGAGGCCGAGGGGCGGTTCACGCTCGAGATCGATCGGGTGCGCGTCACGGGCACGATCGATCGGGTCGAGGTCTCGCCCGACGGCACGACCGTGATCGTCGACTTGAAGACCGGCCGGACCCCGCCGACGGCGGCCCAGACGGCGGCGCATCCGCAGCTCGCCGCGTACCAGCTGGCCGCCAGGTCAGGGGCGGTGCCCGGCGGTGGATCGCTCGGCGGCGCGAAGCTCGTCTACGTCGCACGACCGGCGCACGGCCGTGGCTACACCGAGCGGGCGCAGCAGCCGTTCGACGACGAGGCAGAGGGCGAGTTCCGCGAGCGGCTCGCCGACGTCGCGCGCACGATGGCCGCGTCGGGCTTCGACGGGCCCGCCGAGCTCGGCTTCGGCTCGAGGTTCGGCGCCTGGCAGTACCGGGTGCACCTGATCCCGGCGGTGTCCGCGTGAGCGCGTCATCGGCGTCGACGGGCGCGGGGCTCAGCGCGCTCGACATCGCATCGCGACTCGGCCTGCACGCGCCGACGCCCGAGCAGCGGGCCGTCATCGAGGCCGACCCGTTCGGCCAGAGCATCGTCGTCGCGGGCGCCGGCAGCGGCAAGACCGAGACGATGGCGAACCGCGTCGTGTGGCTGCTCGCCAACGGCCATGTCGGAGTGCCGGAGGTGCTCGGGCTCACGTTCACCCGCAAGGCGGCCGGCGAGCTCGCCGAGCGGGTGCGCGAGCGAGTCGGGCAACTCGTCGACGAGGGCATCGCCGAGGTCGTGCTCGACCCGCTCGAGTCCGCCGCCGTCGGCACGTACAACGCGTTCGCGAGCGCGATCTACCGCGAGCACGCCATGCTGATCGGTCGCGAGCCCGACGCCTCGGTGCTCGGCGAGGCATCGGCCTGGCAGTTGGCGCGGTCGGTCGCGCAGGCATCGGCCGATCCCCGCCTCGTCGAGCTCGACGCCTCGCTCGACCGCGTCACGGGCGCCGTGCTGGGCCTCAGCCGGGCGCTCGCCGAGAACGTCGCCGACAGTCGCGACGTGCGCGTCATGGTGCGCGACTTCCTGCAGATGGAGGGACTGCCGATCGAGGCGCCGCGCAAGCGCACCGACTTCGCGTCGTTCGTCGACGCCCTCGGAGTGGTCGGGGCGCTTCCGCCGCTGCTCGAGCTCGCCGACGCCTATGCTGCGGCGAAGCAGCAGCGCGGGTTCGTCGAGTTCTCCGACCAGGTGTCGCTCGCGCTCGCGATCTGCGAGCAGCACCCCGAGGTCGCGACGGCGCACCGCGAGCGCTACCGCACGGTGCTGCTCGACGAGTACCAGGACACGAGCGTCGTGCAGACCCGCCTGCTGTCGGCGCTCTTCGCCGACCATCCGGTCATGGCCGTCGGCGACCCCGACCAGTCGATCTACGGATGGCGCGGCGCGAGCGCGGCGAACCTCGCCCGGTTCGGGCGCGACTTCGCCACGACCGGCGCTGCGGCCGTCTACGACCTCTCCACGAGCTGGCGCAATCCCCGCATCGTGCTCGACGCCGCCAACGTGCTCATCGCCCCGCTCGACGCCGGCATTCCGAAGGCACCGCTCACGGCCTCGCCGTTCGCGGGGCCCGGCCGGCTCGAGGTCGCCTGGGCCGAGACGATCGAGGCCGAGGCCGCCCGTGTCGCCGAGTGGTTCGCGACGCGCCTCGGCCGAACGGGCGATCGCCCGAGCGGCGCGCTGCTCTGCCGCACCTTCGCGAACGCCGAGGTCTTCACCGAGGCGCTCCGGGCCCGGGGCGTGCCCGTGCACGTGCTCGGCATGGCCGGTCTCCTCGACCAGCCGGTGATCGCCGACCTCGTGTGCGTGCTGCGGGTGCTCCACGATCCCTCGGCGGGCTCCGAGCTCGTCCGCGTGCTCGGCGGCGCGAGGTGGAGCATCGGGGCCGCCGACCTCGATGCACTCCGCGGCCTCGCCAAGTGGCTCGCCGACCGCGACCTCGCGATGCGACGCCTCGACGACGACGTGCGCAGGGGGCTGCGCTCGTCGATCGCCATCGACGAGTCGCCCTCGATCGTCGACGCCCTCGACTTCGTGCTCACGGCGCCCGACCAGCACTCGGCGCTCCGCGCGTTCAGCCCGGTCGGCCTCGCGCGCATGCGCCGCGCCGGAGCGCAGCTGCAGTCGCTGCGCCGCCGCGCGGGACTCGGGCTCGTCGACTTCGTGAACCTCGTGCAACAAGAGCTCCTGCTCGACGTCGAGGTCGCCGCGAACGCGGCGCAGCCGCTCGGAGCGCCGAGCCTCGAGGCGTTCGACGAACTGCTCGTCGGTTTCGTCGAGATGGCCGAGCAGCCGACGCTCGGGGCGTTCCTCGCGTGGCTCACCGAGGCCGAGCAGCGCGATCGGCTCTCGCCCCGTCACGACGAACCCGAGCCGGGGGCGGTGCAGCTGCTCTCCATCCACGGGTCGAAGGGGCTCGAGTGGGACCTCGTCGCGATTCCCCGCATGGTCGACGCCGAGGTGCCGTCGAAGCCGCGCTCGACCAAGGGCTGGCTGTCGTTCGGCGAGCTGCCGAACGAGTTCAAGGGCGACCACGACGAGCTGCCCGAGTTGCAGTGGCGAGGTGTCCAGAGCCAGGCCGAGTTCGACGAGGCCGTCACCGCCTTCGCCGACGAGAACCGTGAGCGCCACGCCGAGGAAGAGCGCCGACTCGCCTACGTGGCGGTCACGAGGGCGAAGTCCGAGCTGCTGCTCACCGGCTCGTGGTGGTCGACCCAGAAGACGGCCCGCGAGCCGAGCCAGTTCCTGCGCGAACTCGCGGTGGCGGGCGTGATCGCGGCCGATGCGCTGCCGAGCACCCCCGCCGAAGCCGAGAACCCGCGAACCGGCTCGACCGAGCGGGTTCGCTGGCCGCTCGATCCGCTCGGCCGGCGTCGCGATGCCGTCGAGGCGGCGGCCGAGGCGGTGCGGCTCGCGGCGACCCGACCCACCGGCCAGGGCATCGGACCGCGGCTGGCCGACGAGCTCCGGCTGCTCCTCGAAGAGCGCCGGCGCAGGCACGAACCCGACGCGGCGCCCGAGATCCCCGTCCGCGTCCCCGCCTCGCGCTTCAAGGACTACGTCGACGACCCGCTCCAGGTCGCGGCGGCGCTGCGCCGGCCGATGCCGCAGCGCCCGTTCCGGGCGACCCGCATCGGCACGCTGTTCCACGAATGGGTCGAGCAGCGCTCGATCGGCGCGATCGAGGGCAGCGCCCCGGCCGGGCTCGACGAGCTCGATGCGCTGCTCGTCGAACTCGACGACGACCCGGCCGGCGGCGCACTCGTCGACGACTCGCCCGATCGGCTCCGTGCGCTGCAGGAGCGGTTCGCGGCATCGGAGTGGGGCGACCGCCGACCGGCCGCCGTCGAGCTCGAACTCCACCTTCCGCTCGGCGAGAACGTCTTCGTGTGCAAGCTCGACGCCGTCTACGACGTCGACCCGTCGTCGGAGCTGGGCGCGCGGGGCATCGCCGTGCAGGTCGTCGACTGGAAGACGGGCAAGGCGCCGCGCGATGCTCGCGACCTCGAGCTCAAGCAGACCCAGCTCGCGCTGTACCGACTGGCGTACGCCCACTGGGCCGGAGTCGATCCGTCGACCGTCGACGCGGTGTTCTACTTCGTCGAAGACGATCGGGTCATCCGCCCCGACGCCCTCTACGACGAGGCGGAGTTGCGCCGGGCCTGGTCGTCGGCGTCGTCACGCGAGTCGTCACCTGCCTGAGCGCCGGCGCCGTCCGTCCCCTCGCTCGAGCTGTCCGCGGTCCCCGGCGAACGCGGCGGGGCGGCATCGCCCCAGTCGCTGAGGTCGAGCGGGATCGGGGCCGTGGCATCCATCGGCGTCTCGCCCGACTGCAGGGCCGAGAAGTCGTAGCTGTCGGTGAGCATGGCGCCGCCACGGTCGGAGGGAAGCCGGTCGTGAGGGGTCTCGTCGAGCATCCGCTCGACATCGCCGACGGCGAGGATGGGCCCCGTCTCGGGCGAGAGCGGCTCGCTCGAGCGGTCGTGCACGCTCTCGACGAGCCCGTCGAGCAGGCCGATCGCATCGTCGACGACGGCCTGGTCGTGCTCGTCGACGCCGTGCAGCAGCCAACGCGCCAGCTCGAGCTCGCCGTAGAGCAGGGCGCGCTGGGGCAGGTGCGCGTCGGCGCCGCCCTCGCGAGCCGCGACGTACGCGCCGAGCGCCCGCTCGGCCGCCGCCCCGCGCGAGGTGAGCAGCCAGTGCAGGTCTCGGGCGGGGTCGCCCTCGGCGAGGCCCGACCAGCCGAGCACACCGGTCACGGTCTCGCCGTCGTTGAGGATGACGTCGGCGGTGAGCCCGCCGTGCACGACCGTGGGGCGGAACCGCCACAGCGTGTCGTCGTCGGTCGCCTCCTCCCACCGGCGCAGCAGCGCCGCGGGGAGGTGCCCGGTGTCGGCGGCGCGGCCGACGAGCGCGACGACCGACTCCCGCGCGCCGTCGGCGGACTGGCGGGTGAGGCCGGCGTCGCCGACGAACCCGGCGGGCAGCGAGTGGATCGCGGCGATCGCGAGGCCGACCGATTCGGCGAGGCGGTCGTGCGAGGTGAGCTCATCGGGGGTCGAGATCCCGCCCTCGAGGAAGTCGGTGACGACGGCGCGCGTGCCGTCGACGGGCGCCTGGCCGACGAACGTCGGAACGGCGAACGGCAGCCTGCTGCGGATGCCGGGGGTGAGCGCGCGGAGCGCGACGAGGTCGGCCGACTGCTCGGACTCGGCGGCCTGCGTGCGCGGGACGCGGATGATCAGGTGGCGCCCGTCGGTGGTGCGGAACTCGACGGCGTCGTACGCCCCGTGGCTGCGGCGCGTGTGCGCGCGTGCCGCGTTGACCTCGAGTCCGGGCACCGCCGCCGTGGCCAACGCGGCTAGAGTGAGAGGGGGTCTGGCCATGGCATTCAGCTTAAGCAGGCATCTTCGGGCGAGGGGCGACCGCCACACCTTCCCGCTGACTCCGCAGCCGCGGTGACGACTCCCGCAGACCGCAGTGAGAGGGGCCCAGTGACCGAGCACGACCCGCTGCCGCCGTTCGCGCGGGCCGTGATCGATCGCGACGCCGGGCGCCGCACCGCTCCCGGATTCGAGTCCTCGTTCGACGCCGACCCGGCCTCGCGGGTGCTCTTCGTGCACGGCGACCGCGTGCTGCTGGCCGAGCAGGTCGACGGGTCGGCGCCGGCGCTCGAGCTGCGTCGGCCGTCGGCGGCCCCGGCGGGCGACCTGCGCATCTACCTCGGTCGCGATCCGCGTTTCGCGTACGAGGCGCGCGTCGTCGACGACGACACGGCCGCCGCGCTCGAGCCCGAGGCTGCGCGCTGGCAGGGCCTCCGAGCCGTGGCCACGGCCGTCGACGCGCTCGACGCCGGTCTCTTCGTCGAGGCGCTCGCCCTCGCGAACTGGCATGCAGCGCACGGATTCTGCCCTCGGTGCGGCTCCACCACCACACCCGGCCAGGCCGGATGGGTCCGGCGCTGCGACCGCGACGACGCACTGCTGTTCCCGCGCACCGACCCCGCGGTGATCATGCTCGTCACCGACGACCACGACCGCCTGCTGCTCGGCTCCAACGCACTGTGGGAGCAGCGCCGGTTCTCGCTGCTCGCCGGCTTCGTGGAGCCGGGCGAGTCGCTCGAGGAGGCGGTCGTGCGCGAGATCGCCGAGGAGGCCGGCATCGCCGTCGACCGGGTCGAGTACCGCGCCTCGCAGCCGTGGCCGTTCCCTGCGAGCCTCATGCTCGGCTTCGCCGCGCGAGTCGCCCCCGGCGCGGACCCGGCGACCGCGACCCCCGACGGCGAGGAGATCCTCGAGCTCAGGTGGTTCACGCGCGACGAGTTGGCCGACGCGTGGGGCGGGGTGCTCCTGCCCGGGGCGACCTCGATCGCCCGGTGGCTCATCGAACAGTGGTACGGCGGCCCGGTCGAGACCGCCCCGCAGGAACCCGACCGCGCACCCGCGGTCGCCGAGCGGTCGGGCACGTGACCGACGTCGACGCCCGCACCACCGGCGACCCGCTGCTCGACGGGCTCGACGACGAGCAGCGCATCGTGGCGGAGGCGCTGCACGGACCGGTCTGCGTGCTCGCCGGCGCCGGTACCGGCAAGACCCGGGCCATCACGCACCGGATCGCCTACGGCGTCGCCTCGGGCTCGTACGATCCCGCGCGGGTGATGGCCCTCACCTTCACCGCCCGTGCAGCGGCCGAGCTCCGGGGGCGACTCGCGGCGCTCGGCGCCGGTGCCGTGCGCGCACGCACGTTCCACGCCGCCGCGCTGGCGCAGCTCAACCACTTCTGGCCGATCGTCGTCGGCGGACCGGCGCCGCGCGTGCTCGACTACAAGGGGCGTGCGCTCGGGCAGGCGGCCGAGCGGGTGAACCTCAAGGTCGACACGCCGACCCTGCGCGACGTCGCCGCGGAGATCGAGTGGCGCAAGGTCGGCCTGCACGGCCCCGAGGCGTATCGCGCCCGGCTCGAAGGCCGCGGCGCCCCCGGGCGGCTCACGATCGAGCAGTTCGTCGAGCTCGTCGAGGCGTACGAGCAGGTCAAGGACGAGCGGCGCATGATCGACTTCGAAGACGTGCTGCTCACCACCGCGGGGATGATCGAGACCGAGGCATCCGTCGCGCTGCAGGTGCGCGAGAGCTACCGGCACTTCATCGTCGACGAGTACCAGGACGTCTCGCCGGCGCAGCAGCACCTGCTGGAACTCTGGCTCGGCGATCGCACCGAGCTGTGCGTCGTCGGCGACGCGAGCCAGACCATCTACTCGTTCGCCGGCGCGACGAGCGACTACCTGCTCGGCTTCGAGCGCCGCTACGACGATGCGACGATCGTGCGGCTCGAGCGCAACTACCGGTCGACCGGGCCGATCGTCGACACGGCGAACCGCTTGATGCGGGGCCGCGAGGGCGCCCTGCGCCTCGAGGCGGTCACCGACGGGCGGGCGGATGCCCCTGAACCCGAGGTCACCGAGTACGCGAACGACCTCGCCGAGGCGAGGGGCGTCGCGACGCTCATCCGCGATCGCGTCGATGCGGGCGTGACGCCCGATCGCATCGCGGTGCTCATGCGCGTCAACTCCCAGTCGGCGATCCTCGAGCACGCGCTCGACGAGGTCGGCGTCGGGTCGCGGGTTCGCGGCGCGGCGCGGTTCTTCGACCAGCCCGAGGTGCGCCAGGCGGTGCACGCGCTCCGGGCCGCCGCGCTCACGATCACGGGCGAACCGCTGTTCAAGTCGGTGAGCGACGTGCTGCGTTCGCTCGGCTGGAGCGTGCAGGCGCCGGACGGGCCGGGCGCGGTGCGCGCACGGTGGGAGTCGCTCAACGCGATCGCCCGACTCGTCGACGACGCCCCCGCCGGGACGACCTTCCGTCAGTTCGCCGACGACCTCCGCGCGCGCGCCGAGGCCCAGCACGAGCCCGCGCTCGCGGTGGTGACGCTCGCGACGCTGCACTCGGCGAAGGGCCTCGAATGGGACGAGGTGTTCCTCGTCGGCCTCAACGAGGGCATGCTGCCGATCGCGTACGCCAAGGGCTTCGACGCCATCGACGAGGAGCGGCGACTGCTCTACGTCGGCCTCACGCGGGCACGGCGACGCCTGCGATTGAGCTGGGCCCGGCAGGGCGACGGCCAGCGAGGGGAGCGGGAGCCGTCGCGATTCCTGCAGGAGCTCGGCACCCGCACTCCGGATGCGGCCGATAGGAGGTCGACGGCGACGTCTCGCCCGGTGTGAGGCTCGCCGCGATGAGCGATTCGTCGCCGCGCCGGAGTCGATCGTCGACGGCACCGGCCGCCGCGACGGCGGCGTCGAAGAGCGCGCGGATGCCTCGGGGCAGGGACGGTGCCGGGGAACCGGCGAGCTGCGCGGCGATCACCGGCCATGCCGGGTCGCGATCGCGTCGCTCGAGCTCGAGGCAGCGCACGCACGGCCCGCGGCCGGGCTCGACGAGCGGCCCGACGCGCCAGCCCCGGTCGTCATCGACGACGACGAGGTGCGGCACGTCCGCCCGGAGCCAGCGCAGGTGCTGCGAGGGCGGCACGACCCAGTGCGCGGCGAGGACCGCCAGCGCAGGCACCGCGGCGGCCGTGGCGCCGTCGAATTCGGCGGGGGTGGTCGTGGCGTGGCCGAGATGGGCGAGCATGGCCGACAGGCGCGCGGCGAAGGGTGCCGGCCCGTCGACGACGACGAGTGCCCGCGCCCCCGTCTCTGCGGGTGCACGGTCGGAGGCGTCGTCGGCCTCGTCGGAGTCCGCGACGAACGCCGGCGCGAGCAGCGCGAGCACGCGATCGATGTCGCCGGGAGACCCGTCGAGGCCGGCGCCGATCGTGCGCACCGTCGCGAGGCTCGCGCCGTGGCGCAGCAGGCCGATGAGCCCGGTCTCGAGCGGGCCGGGGTCGTCGATGATCACGCGCGGGGTCTCGGCGCCGAGCTGCAGCTCGACGGGCGAGCGCCAGACGAGCGGGAGGGCCGGATCGATTCGCGGAGCCATGCCGAGAGCATGCACCAGGACCCGACACCGCCGCGGAATCCTTCCACAGGGTGCCCTCGTGCGACGAGCGCTCAGGCCTCGGGCGACTCGCCGTCTTCTCCGGGGCCGGCCGGCGTCTCGCCGCGGAGGAGCTGCTCGAGGGCCTGGTCGAACTCGTCGTCGGCCTCGTTCTCGGCGCTGTCGGCACCGGTGAGCCGTGCGATGAGCCCGCTCGGGTCGTCGAGGTCGTCGGCCGTCGGCAGGAGGTCGGGATGCGCCCACAGCGCGTCGCGCGCCTCGACGCCGACCGCGTCGGTGACGGCCCGCCACATCGCGGTCGCCTCGCGGAGGCGGCGCGGACGCAGCTCGAGGCCGACGAGCGTCGCGAACGCCGACTCGGCGGGGCCGCCCGACGCACGTCGCCGTCGGATCGTCTCGGCGATCGCGTCGGTACGGGGGAGTCGGCCGGTCGCGTCGGCGGTGGCGGCGTCGACCCAGCCCTCCACGAGCGCGAGCATCGTCTCGAGGCGGGCGAGGGCGCCCTGCTGCGCCTCGCTCTTCGGGCGGATCAGCGCACCCGACACGACCGCCTGCCGCAGCTCTTCGGTGTTCGACGGGTCGAAGCCCTCGGCCAGCTGCTCGAGCCGGTCGGTGTCGATGTCGATGCCCTTCGCGAACGCGGTGATCGCCGTGATGAAGTGCAGCCGCAGCCACCGCGCGTGGCGGAAGAGCCGAGCGTGCGCGAGCTCGCGCACGGCGAGGTACAACTCGACCTGGTCGGTGGGGATGTCGAGGCCCTGGCCGAACTCGGCGGCGTTCTGCGGCAGGATGGCCGCCCGCGAGTCGTCGAGCAGGGGCAGCCCGACGTCGCCGCCGGAGACGACCTCGGTCGAGAGCTGGCCGACGACCTGGCCGAGCTGCATGGCGAACAGCGTGCCGCCGATGCCGCGCAGCATGCGGCTCGCATTCTCGATCATGCCGCGCATCTCTTCGGGCGCCTGCTCGAGCATCACGCGCGTGAGCGCGTCGGAGATCGAGAGGGCGACCGGTTCGGCCAGCTGCGTCCAGATCGGCATCGTCGCGGCGACCCACGCCCTGCGGGTGAGGAGTTCGGGCGTCTGCGGCAGCGACGAGAAGTCGACCGCCTCGTCGAGCCACAGCGAGGCGACCTGGAACGCCTGGTCGAACCGGGCCCGCTCGGCGTCGGAGATCTGCTGCTGGCCCGCCGCGGCGCGCTCCTCGCCCTGTCGGGTGGCGATGCTCCAGTCGATGCCGTCGCCGCTGTGGTTCATCGCCTGCTGCAACTGCCCGAACAGCGCCGCGACGCTCGCCGGGTCGTCGGGCAGGCCGGCCGCGCCGGCGAGCTTCGACGGGTCGATGCCGCCGGCACCCGAGAGCAGCTCCCGCAGCATCTCGCGGAACTCGTCCTCCGGGCTCCGGTCGCCGGGTTCACCCTGCTGATCGGCCACGTGCGCCACCTCCACGTCTCGTCGCTTCAACCGTAACGCGACGATCCCGGGTGGCGACCGGGAAATGGCCTAGGCTGGCTCTTCGGGTGTCCGCCCTTCGCGAACAGCGCCGGCCTGGCCGCCCCCGCAACCCCCGCACCCGCTGCGATCGGCGCGAAAGGATGCCCGATGGCCCTCTTCTCCGACGACTCCTCGTCGGCGCATCACCGGCACGAGTGGTCGCTCCGCGAGCGCATCGGCTGGGGCTCCGTCACGGTCGCGGTCGTGATCGGGCTCGTCTTCGCCGTGATGCCGTCGCCCTACGTGATCGAGGCGCCCGGTCCCGTCTACGACACCCTCGGCTCGGCCGAGAACGCCGACGGCGATGAGGTGCCGCTGATCCACATCCCCGGCGAGACGACCTACCCGACCGACGGCGAGCTCAACCTGCTCACGGTCTCCGTGTTCGGCAAGCCCGGCAACACCCCCAGCTGGATCGAGGTGATGACGGCATGGTTCGACCGCACGCGCTCGGTCATGCCGATCGAGGCAGTCTTCCCACCCGGGGTGTCGAACTCCGACCGCGATGCGCAGAACCAGGCCGCGATGGTCGACTCCCAGCAGGACGCGATCGCGGCGGCGCTCGTGGAGCTGGGCTACGACTTCCCCCGCGAGGTGACCGTCGTGTCGCTGCTCGACGACTCGCCCGCGGCCGGGGTCATCGAGCCCGACGACGTCATCGTCTCGCTCGACGGCACCCAGGTGCACTCGATCGGCGAACTGCAGCAGGCGGTCGGCGAGCACGGCACGGACGACCCGGCGGAGATCGTGATCGAGCGCGACGGCGAGCAGCAGACCGTCGAGGTGACACCGGTCGACAACGGGGGCACGCCCGTGCTCGGGGTCGGCGTTCGCATGCACTACGAGTTCCCGGTCGACGTCGAACTGCAGCTCGACAACGTGGGCGGCCCGAGCGCCGGCATGATGTTCGCGCTCGGCATCGTCGACGAGCTGACGCCGGGCGCCATGACCGGCGGCGAGGTCGTCGCGGGCACCGGCACGATCGACTCGGCGGGCCGGGTGGGCCCGATCGGCGGCATCCGCCAGAAGCTGTGGGGTGCCGAGGGCGCGGGCGCCGACTGGTTCCTCGCGCCCGAGTCGAACTGCGACGAGGTGGTCGGGCATGTCCCCGACGGCATGAACGTCTTCGCGGTGTCGACGCTCGACCAGGCGCGCACGATCGTCGAGGACCTCGCCGACGGCGAGGTGACGGGTTCCTACCCGTCGTGCGACGCCTCCTGACCAGCAGATTCCAAGCATCGCGACTCTAGGATGGAGTCCCGATCCCATCCCGACCGAACATGAGGCCGAGAGTGTCAGCACAGCCGCAAGAACCGAGGATTCCGCGCCGTCGCGCGCCGATCGCCATCACGATCGGCATCGTGGTGGTGCTCGTCATCGCGTTCTTCGTGTTCACCGGCCTCTACGCCGACGTGCTCTGGTACCAGCAGCTCGGATTCCTCTCGGTGCTCACCACCGAGTGGATCGCCCGTGCCTCGCTGTTCGTGATCGGCTTCCTCGCGATGGCCCTGCCGGTGTGGGGCTCGATCCAGATCGCGTACCGCACGCGCCCGGTGTACGCGAAGCTCAACTCGCAGCTCGACCGCTACCAGGAGGTGTTCGAGCCGCTCCGCCGGCTCGCCATGTACGGCATCCCGGTGGTCCTCGGCGTCTTCGCCGGTGTCTCCGCCTCGAGCCGCTGGGAGGTCACCCTCGCGTGGCTGAACCGCACCCCGTTCGGGCAGACCGACCCGCAGTTCGGCCTCGACATCGGGTTCTACATCTTCGAGCTCCCCTTCTATCGCGGGGTCGTCGGCTTCGCGTCGGCGGTCGTCCTGCTCTCGGTGCTGCTCGTCATCGCGACGAACTACCTCTACGGAGCCATCCGCGTCTCGGGCCGCGAGGTCGTCATCTCGAAGTCGGCGCGCATCCAGATCGCGGTCACGGCGGGCATCTACCTGCTGCTGCAGGGCATCAGCATCTGGCTCGACCAGTACGCCACCGTCACCGAATCGGGCTCGCTCATCACGGGCGCCGCGTACACCGACGTCAACGCGGTGATCCCGGGCCGAGGCATCCTCGCCGGTGTCGCGGTCGTCGTCGCCGTGCTCTTCTTCGTGACCGCGATCATCGGAAGGTGGCGGCTGCCCCTCATCGGCACGGCGCTGCTCATCGTCACGAGCCTGCTCATCGGCACCCTCTACCCGTGGGTCGTGCAGCGCTTCCAGGTCGACCCGAGCGCGAAGTCGCTCGAGGCGCCGTACATCCAGCGCAACATCGACCTCACCCGCGACGCGTACGGCGTCGCGGAGGTCGAGGAGATCCCGTTCGAGGCGAAGACCGACGCCGAGCCGGGCGCGCTCCGCTCCGACGCCGAGACGACCGCGAACATCCGCCTGATGGACCCGCTCGTGATCTCGCCCGCCTTCGAACAGCTCGAGCAGTTCCGCCAGTACTACCAGTTCCCGAAGCAGCTCGACGTCGACCGCTACGACATCGACGGTGAGACCCAGGACACCGTGGTCGCCGTCCGCGACGTCAAGCTCTCGGGCCTCGGCGACGCCGAGACCTGGTTCAACTCGCACCTCGTGTACACGCACGGCTACGGCCTCGTCGCCGCGGCCGGCAACCAGCGCTCGGTCGACGGCCAGCCCGTCTTCATCCAGTCCGGCATCCCGCAGTCGGGCACGCTCGGCGACTTCGAGCCTCGCGTGTACTTCGGCGAGGGATCGCCGCAGTACTCGATCGTGGGCGGCCCGAAGGGCAGCGATCCGATCGAGCTCGACTACCCGGCGGGCGGCGACAACGAGCAGCAGACGCAGACGACCTTCGCGGGCGACGGCGGGCCGAAGCTCGACAACGTGTTCACGAAGCTCGTCTACGCGCTCAAGTTCCAGTCGGAGCAGATCTTCCTCTCCGACGAGGTCACGACCGACTCGCAGATCCTCTACGATCGCGACCCGATCCAGCGCGTGCAGAAGGTCGCGCCGTACCTCACGCTCGACTCCGACACCTACCCGACCGTCGTCGACGGGCGCATCGTGTGGGTCGTCGACGGGTACACGCTGAGCGACCAGTACCCGTACTCGAACAAGGTGAGCATGTCGGAGGCGATCGCCGACAGCGAAGGCCTCACCCCGTCGCTCGCGTTCGACGAGGTCAACTACATCCGCAACTCGGTGAAGGCCACGGTCGACGCCTACGACGGCACGGTCACGCTCTACGCGTGGGACGAAGAGGACCCCATGCTGCAGACGTGGCAGAAGGTCTTCCCGACGACGATCGAGCCGATGAGCAAGATGTCGGGCGAGCTCATGAGCCACGTGCGCTACCCGTCCGACCTGTTCAAGGTGCAGCGCGCCGTGCTCGGCCGCTACCACGTCACCGAGGCGAGTCCGTTCTACTCGCGCGAAGACGCGTGGACGACGCCGAAGGAGCCGACCGCGGGCGCGAACACCGCCTTGCTGCAGCCGCCGTACTACCTGACGATGCAGATGCCGGGCCAGGACGCACCGGCCTACTCGCTCTACTCGACGTTCATCCCCGAGGCGCGGGGCGACCAGAGCCGCAACGTGCTGCGCGGGTATCTCGCGGTCGACTCCGATGCAGGTGCAGAAGACGGCAAGCGGTCGGACGGCTACGGCAAGCTCAGGCTGCTCACGCTCCCCGAGGACGACAACGTGCCCGGCCCCGGCCAGGTCCAGGCGAAGTTCAACTCCGATCCGAGCGTGTCGCAGTCGCTCAACCTGCTGAAGCAGGGCCAGTCCGACGTCATCAACGGCAACCTGCTCACGGTGCCCGTCGGCGGGGGACTGCTCTACGTGCAGCCGGTCTACGTGAAGTCGACGGGCAACACGAGCTACCCGCTGCTGCAGAAGGTGCTCGTCGCGTTCGGCGACCAGATCGCCTTCCAGGACACGCTCGACCAGGCGCTGAACGTGCTGTTCGGCGGTGACTCGGGCGCGACCACGGGCGACGAGAACGTCGAGCCCGAGCCGGGCGGCGAGGGCGAGAACGGCGGTTCGACGCCGACGACGCCCGAGACGCCGAGCGACGAGATGCAGGCGCTGCTGAACCAGGCCAAGCAGGCGCTGAAGAACAAGAAGACCGCACTCGCGGAGGGCGACTGGACCGCATACGGCCAGGCCGACGCGCAGCTGGCCGACATCATCTCGAAGATGATCGCCCTGACCGACGAGTCGGGCGGCGGCACGACCGACGGCGGCACGACCGACGGCGGCACGACCGACGGCGGTTCAGGCGACTGACGATGGGCTTCGACCTGCGCGACGGCGAGTGGCTCGACGACAACCGGGCCAACTGGGACGAGCGCGTCGGGGTGCACCTGGCGAGCGACTTCTACGACCAGGCGCCGCTGCGCGCCGGCGGGGGAGTGCTCGACCCGATCGCCGCGGCCGGCATCGACCGGCTGCATCCCGACGGCCTCGAGGGCGTCCGGGTGCTGCACCTGCAGTGCCACTTCGGCTCGGACACGCTCTCGCTCGTGAACCGCGGCGCGACGGCGGTCGGCATCGACTTCGCCCCCGCGGCCGTCGCCGAGGCTCGGCGCATGGCCGCCGAGCTCGGCGTCGAAGGTCGCGCGCGGTTCATCGAGTCCAACGTCTACGACGCCCGGCACATGCTGCCGGAGCCCGAGTCGTTCGACCTCGTCTTCGCGACCTGGGGCACGATCAACTGGCTGCCCGACATCGCCGAGTGGGCGCGCATCGTCGCCTGGTTCCTGAAGCCGGGCGGTCGCCTGTACTTCGCCGAGGGGCATCCGTCGGCGATGGTGCTCGACGGGGCCGACGGACCCGGTGGGTTGCCGACGATCAGCTACGCGTACGACAACGCCGGGCAGCCCGACGTGCTCGACGATCCGAGCGACTACGCCGACCCCGGGGCGAAGCTCGTCAACTCCCGCAACTGGGAATGGCTGCATCCGCTCAGCACGGTGCTCGGCGCGCTGCGCGACGCCGGCCTCGAGGTCGAGGCGTTCGACGAGCACTACTCGGTGCCGTGGCAGATCTACCCGGCGACGCCCGCGCTCGGCGAGGGCATGTACGGCTGGCCGGCCGAGCACTGGCTGCCGCTCTCGTACGAGATCGTCGCGCGCAACCCGTCGGCGGCGTAGCGACGCGCGTCGGGCCCGCGACCGCGAGCAGCACGGATGCCTCGGAGCGTGCCCGCTCCGAGGCATCCGCCGTCCTCCGGGGAATCAGCCGAGCGGGCCCTCCTCGGCCGCGCGCAGCGTCTCACCGAGCGCGCCGCCGAGCTCGTTGCGGTAGTCGCCCGAGAGGTCCCACCACATCGCGCCGCCGTAGCCCTGTTCGGCGAGCCATTCGGCCTTCTGCTCGACCGACTTCGGGTCGTCGAGGCTCCACCACTGGCCGGTCGCCGCGTCGTAGCGCCAGGAGGCGCCGATCGCGGGGTCGTAGTAGCCCTCGCCGATCGAGCGGATCTCGTAGTACGGCTTCGTGCCGATCGAGCTGACGGCGGGGTCGGGCGTCCACACGGCGCGGTCGCCGACGGTCACGCCCGTCCAGCCCTGGCCGTAGGCGGGGATGCCGACGTTGAGCTGTTCCGGCCGGGCGCCGGCGGCCGTGTAGAGGCCGACCGCGTTGTCGAGGGCGAGGCCCCAGTTGTTCGAGCCGTCGGGGTGCAGGTTGCCCTGGTGGCCCGTGTTGCCCGTCCAGCCGCCCGCGTAGTCGTAGCCCTGGATGTTGAGCCAGTCGACGACGTCGAAGAGGCGCGGGTCGGTCCAGCCGCCCGCGTTCGTGTTCCAGCCGCCCGCGGGGGCGAACGCGGTCAGCAGGTAGTCCTCGCCCGTCTCGGCGCCGTACGCGTCGAGCTGGCGGCGGAACTCCTCCATGAGCGCGAGGAAGTTCTCACGGTCGGCGGGGGAGGCGTTGGCCGTCTCGCCGCCGTTGACCGGCCACTCCCAGTCGACGTCGATGCCGTCGAAGACGCCGGCCGCGGCGCCGGGGCCGCCGAGATGGCCGACCCTCGGCAGGTCGCCCTTCAGGTAGAGGTCGATGCACGACGAGACGAGCCGCTCGCGGCTCTCGGCGGTCGCCGCGGCGGCCGAGAAGTTGTCCGACCAGGTCCAGCCGCCGAGCGAGATGAGCACCTTCGTCTCGGGGCTCACGGCCTTGAGCTTCTTGAGCTGGTTGAAGTTGCCGGCGAGGCGCTGATGCCGGTTCGGCAGGTCGCGCTTGCCGTCGACCGAGTCCTGCGGCGAGACGAGTCGCAGGTAGTCGTTGTACGCATCGCCCTCGCCCGCGACATCCGTGATCTCGCAGGCGAGGTTCGCGGTGACGTTGCCGAACGCGTAGTTGATGTGGGTGACGTCCTCGATGGCACCCGTCGTGAGCAGGTCCTCGATCTCGAAGTCACGGGTCACCGGGGTGTCGGCCATCAGGTAGCCGACGCTGCGGTAGCCGTTGATGTCGCTCGGGCCTTCGGGCCCGTCGTGGCCCTTCGCAACGGCGGGGGCGGCCGCGGAGGCGGCGATGAGCGCGGTGGTGGCGGCGGCGATGGCCGCGCCGCGCAGGAGGGGGCGTGGTGACATGGAATCCTCATCGATCGTGGTCTGCCGGCCGCCGCGGGTGCGGCGGTTGCCGGGACACTACCAAGGCCGTCCACGTAAGTTAAGACTCCTCACAAAGGTTCGCGGATGTCGCGAGCGAAGCCGCACGGTCGCTGTGGAGACCTCCAATCGAATCGCGCGGGCGTGCACATGCTGCACACCCGCGGCCGAGGGCTCGGCGTGATTTCCGCCTCCCGATGAGCGTGCTCGCCGCAGCGGTCGCGGGGTCGAGAAGGCGGCCGATTGGACGGTGCCCGTTTCCCGTGCTAGTGTTTTCTCTTGTGCCGCGGGGTGGAGCAGTTCGGTAGCTCGCTGGGCTCATAACCCAGAGGTCGTAGGTTCAAATCCTGCCCCCGCAACGAGAAGAAGGCCCGGAATCGTCGAGATTCCGGGCCTTCTGCTTTTCTGCGCCGGGCACTTGCACGGGAGACGTCACCGTCTGCGGCGGCGTCAATTCCCATCGCGTCGCTTCGTCTCGTCGGTGTAGTCGGCCTTGTGCCAGTGCTCGCCCTGCGCCGCGCGCCAGCGGCCCTCTCGTCGCTGCGCCGCCCCGCGACCGGCCGCCGCATCGACGTCGGTCTCGGAGTCGACCTGGGCGTCCGCCTCGACGTCGGCGTCGACCCGGGCGTCGGCGTCGGCGTCAGCGTGGGCGTCGACCCGGGCGTCGGCGTCAGCCTGGGCGTCGGCGGCGTCGGCCTCGTTTCCGGAGGCGTCGAGCGATCCGCCTTCGGTCTCCCAACGCTCGTCCGCTCGAGCGCCTTCGCGTGGAGCGCGTTTCTTGTTCATGGGCACCTCCTCTTCAGCGCCCGGAGTCCGTGATGTCCTCCGCTTCGCAGTATCGGCACTCAACATGTGCGCACTCACAGGTAACCGGGCGCGCACCCGGCTCACGGCGATCGACGTGCACCGACCCGGCCGACCGCCGCCGTGGGGCCCCTACGATGGCCACATGCCCGTACCCGAGACCGCCGTCGCCCTCCAGGCCGCCGCGATGCGCGGATTCCGCACGCTCGAGGACGTGATCGACGTGATCCCGCCGGCCGTTCGCGATCGGCCGTTCCCGATCGCCCCTGCGTCCGCCGAGGCATCCGGCGTTCCGGGCGCCGGGCGCGACCGCGACCTGCAGGACGTGCTCAACCACCTGCACGCGTGGCACGAGCTGCTGCTCGGCTGGCTCGATGCGATCGATGCGGGCACGACGCCGGCCTATCCGGCCGAGGGCTACGACTGGGAGCACCTGGACGCACTCAACCGGTCGCTGCGCGACAAGTACCGCGTGCGCGACGTCGCGCGGGCGTTCGCCCGCGTCCAGGCGAGCCATGCCGCCGCCCTCGCGCGGGTGTCGGCCATCGGCGGCGACGTGCTCTTCGATGCGGATCGGTTCGACTGGCTCGGCGAGCCGCTCGCGGTGCCCGCGCACGAGTGTCTCGGCGGGCACTACGGCTGGGCCGTCGAGGCGATCGCGGCGCGGTTCGACTGACGCATGCCGGGGCCGGGAGGGTGCGAAATCCTCCCGGCCCCGAGCGGCTCGGCACGCCGAGCCGACGGCCCGGCCTCAGCCGGACTTGCGGTTCCCCGTGTTCGTGACCGTGAGCGTGTACCCGGCGTCGAGGTACGTCAGGTCGCCCGTCGGCAGGTTCGACACGAGCGTCACGAAGTCGCGGTTGTTGCCGCTCGCGCGCTTCGTCTGGAAGCCGGCCTGCGAGATCGCGTCGCCCTCGAGCCGGTAGACGAAGTTGCCCGCGTCGTCGGTGATCTCGAAGGGCGAGTCGACGCCCGGCGTCAGGTCGCAGGTCGCGACGATCTGGAGCGTCCAGTTGTTGTCCTGGAGTCCCGTCGTCTCGAACCATTCGCCCTCGTCCGACGACAGCGTCGCCGCGGCGCCGTTCACCATCACGTCGTCGACGAACCAGCCCGTGTCGAGGTACGCCGCGTCGGTGGAGTACCGGAACTGCACGTCGGTCGTGCCGGCGGGCAGCTGCGCCGTGTAGTGCACGTACACCGGCTCGTCGACGAAGTACTCACCGCCCGAGGTGCCGGTCAGGCCGTTGCCCGTCGGGTTGTTGCCGTGCGGGTCGTCATCGGTCGTCACCTCGGTGCCGGCGTCGTCGACGAGAGGCACCGTGACCCACTCGCCGCCGACGAGCGCCTCGACGAATCCGTAGTCCCAGCCCTCCTCGATGAAGTGCCAGGTCCAGAAGTCGAGCGAGGTCACCGCTCCGGTGACGTCCACGTCGAGGACGTTCTCCGACTGGCTCTCGTAGCCGGCGTACCAGTGCGTGTCGCCGGTGTGGGGTGCGATCCGCGTGGTGTCGTCGCCGTCGAGCGCGACGGTGACGGTCGGCCCGGGGTTGCGGAAACGCTCGACCTGGATGCCGTACGGCAGCGCCACGTCGCTCGAGGGGTTCGCCCGGCGCAGCCACTTGGCCTCGGGCTGGGCGCCCTGGTTCGAGCCCCGGCCCTCCCAGAACTGGTCGTCGGCGATGTCGAAGGTCCAATTCGTGAACGCGGGGTCGCCGAAGTCGACGGCCTTGATGTCGAAGCGGTCGGATGCCTCGTCGTCGAGGTAGACGGCGACCGCCCAGTCGCGGTAGAGGTCCTCGGCCGAGCGGAGCTCGGCGCCCGTCTCGCCGTTGAAGGCGTCGATGGCGGCCTGCACGCCCTCCATGCCGTCGGCCGGGTTCTCGAAGATGAGCTTGATCAGCAGGTCGCCGCCCTCGCCGTCGTATTCGAGATCGGGTTCGTAGGTTCCGTCGCCGTTGCCGCCGGCCTGCTCCCACAGGTACTGGAAGAAGGTGTACGCGGCGCCGTAGTTCTCGAGGCCGCCGCCCCATCTGGTCAACGACGTCTCGGCGTAGAACACCTGGTGGTAGGTGAGGTGCGAGCCTCCGACGTCGTAGCCGTTGAGGAACACCGCGAAGTCGGCGAGGCCCTCGTCGACCCAGGAGAGTTCCCCGGGATCGCTGTAGTTGTGCAGCAGGTGCTCCAACTCGTGCGCGATGACGCCCTCGTAGAGGGTCGGCTGGTCGTTGTCGGGGTCGTCGTCGTTCCACTCCGAGTCGGCGGGGCCGACCCGGTTCGCCCAGTCGTACGCGTCGATCACGATGGCGTTCATGCCCGACGAGTCGATGAACTCGGGGGCGAAGTACCCGGCGGTGTACGTGGTCTCCGTGCAGTCGTAGTACTGGGTGTCCTGCACGTTGTAGACCACCATGACGAGCGAGTCGCTCGCGGGCTCGTCGGGGTCGGCCGCGTCCATGGGCCCGAAGTGCTCCTCGTCGACGGCGACGATCTGGTTCGAGAGCTCGGCGCCCATGTAGTCGATCTGCGCCTGCGTGAGCGTGTAGTCGGCGACGTCGGCGTCGGCGCACGGCACGAACTCGTCGTCGGGGGTGGGGTCGAAGGCGGGGTCGAGGCTGTCGACGCCGGTCGGCGCGCTGCCGTCGAGCGGCGTGCCCACGGGCACGTAGATGTACACGGGGGTGTCGTCGGGCGTCGTGCCCGCGTAGACCCGGGTGAAGTCCTGGTCGTAGGTGCCGCCGGCCTCGCTGTCGTTGATCGGCAGCGTGATCGTCGGTTCGCCCGGAAGGTTCAGGTGGTCGTCGGCCTGGGCCGGCAGGGCGGATGCCGCGACGAAGGCCGCGGCGGCGACGGCGATGCTCGTGGCGGCGCCGACCGCCCTTGATGGTGCTCGGAGCACGGCGGTGTCCCATTTCTCTCGTGGACCCGTGGCGCCGGACGGTCTGCCCTTCGTCGCGCGGGACCGATCTGTTCGGAGTCCGCGTCGTCGCGGCCTCCGTGATGAACCCGGCCAGTACAGCACCTCGGAATTCTCATCGGAAGGGGCTTGCACACCCGCCCGTGATGCGCAGTACCGCGTCGCCACCCGCCGATCGGGAGTGCGGGCGACGCTTCGCGGCCAGGCCCGGGCCTACGCTGGTGGCATGGTGGACGGCGAGGTCGTGATGGATGACGAACGGAGCGACGGCGAGGCATCCGGCGGTGACCTGGGGGTCGCCGTCGCGCAGTTCGCACCTGTTGCGGATGTCGCGGCGAATCTCGACACGATCGAGGGGCTCGCCCGCACGGCGGTGGCGCGCGGCGCGCGGCTCGTCGTGCTCCCCGAGTACTCGATGTTCTTCACCGCCGAGCTCGGCCAGGAGATGGCCGATGCCTCCGAGCCGATCGACGGCGCCTTCGCGGGCGCGCTCGGCGCGCTCGCGGGCGACCTCGGCGTGCACCTCGTCGCGGGCATGCTCGAGCAGGCCTCCGACCCCGAGCGCTTCTCGAACACGCTCGTCGCGTTCGACGACGACGGGCGGCTCGTGGCGGCGTATCGCAAGCAGCACCTCTACGACGCGTTCGGGCAGCGGGAGTCCGACCGGGTGGTCGCGGGGGCGGTCGACGCACCCGAGATCTTCACCGTCGACGGCGTGCCGGTGGGGATGCAGACCTGCTACGACCTGCGATTCCCCGAGGTCACGCGCACGATCGTCGACGCCGGGGCCGAACTCGTGCTCGTGCCGGCCGAGTGGGTGCGCGGCCCGCTGAAGGAGCACCACTGGCGCACGCTCGCGACCGCGCGCGCGATCGAGAACACCGTGTACCTCGCCGCCGCCGACCAGACGCCGCCCGTCGCGGTCGGCAACAGCTTCGTCATCGACCCCATGGGCACCGAGCTCGCGGGCCTCGGCGAGCAGGCCGGCGTCGCGGTCGCCTGGGTGTCGCGCGAGCGCGTCGCCGCCGTCAGGCGGGTGAACCCGGCGCTCGCGCTGCGCCGGTACGCGGTCGTGCCCCGCTCAGCCGCGACCGAGTGAGGCGAGACGCGCGGAGGCCTCCTCGAGCACGGGCATGCGCTTGCAGAACGCGAAGCGCACGAGGCTGCGATACGCGTCATGGCGGTCGGGGTGCACGAACGCCGACACGGGCACCCCGACGACGCCCGCTCGCCCCGGCAGCTCGCGGCAGAGCCGCGCCGCGTCCGAGTGGCCGAGCGGCGAGGCATCCGCGACGACGAAGTAGCCCGCCTGCGGGGGCGAGACCGCGAACCCGGCCGACTCGAGGCCCGCGGCGAGCAGGTCGCGCTTCGCGGCGAGCGCCGCCGCGGCGCCGGCGAAGAACTCGTCGGGCAGGTCGAGCCCGGTCGCGATCGCCGGCTGGAACGGCGCCCCGTTCACGTAGGTCAGGAACTGCTTCACCGCGAGCACGGCGCTCACGAGCGGTGCGGGTGCGCTGAGCCAGCCGATCTTCCACCCTGTCGTCGAGAACGTCTTGCCGCCCGACGAGACCGAGATCGTGCGCTCGCGGGCACCGGGGAACGTCGCGATCGGGCGGTGCGGCGCGTCGAAGACGAGGTGCTCGTACACCTCGTCGGTCACGATGAGCACGTCGTGGAGCTCCGCGAGGCGCACGATCTCGGCGAGCACGTCGTCGTCGAACACGGCCCCCGTCGGGTTGTGCGGCGAGTTGACGATGATCATGCGAGTCCGGTCGGTGATCGCGCGGGCGAGCGAGTCGAGATCGGGCCGCCAGCCGGGGAATGTGAGCGGCACCGTGCGGTGCACGCCGCCCGCGCGCGCGATGAGCGCGGCATACGCGTCGTAGTACGGCTCGAAGGTCACGACCTCGTCGCCGGTGTCGACGAACGCGAGGATCGTCGCGGCGAGCGCCTCGGTCGCGCCAGCGGTCACGAGCACCTCGGACGCCGCGTCGAGCTCGATCCCGTACCACCGGGACCAGTGGCGCGCGATCGCCTCGCGCAGCACCGGCATGCCGATGCCGGGCGGGTACTGGTTGAGCCCGGCCGCGATCGCATCGCGGGCCGCGTCGAGCACGGCGGCCGGGCCGTCCTCGTCGGGGAACCCCTGGCCCAGGTTGATGGCCCCGGTGCGTGCGGCGAGGGCGCTCATCTCGGCGAAGATCGTGGTGGCGATCGCACCGTCGGCGCCGAGCAGGCCCGCCCCGGCCGCCGTGCGCTGCCACGGGCTGAGACCGGCGGTCACGGGGGAGAAGTCGCTCATCTTCACACCGTACGCGAGGCTCGGGCCGGTACGCTGGCGCCGGGCCCTCGGGTCGCCCGGGCCCGGGGCGGACCACTGCCGGATGAATCACTGCTCGCTGATAGCCGAGACATAGACTCCGCAAATCCCCCGCACAGGCTGCCGCGGGATGCTGGCATCGCTTTGGAAGGAGCAGACATGACCGACACGACCAACGGCGCCACGGGGGAGCCCCGCGAGGCCGACGTCCCCGCGGAGCAGACCACGCCCGTGACCAGCACCACCGACGCTGCCGCCGTTTCGGCCGCGACCGGGGCCGGCCCCACCGAGGCCCACGAGACCACCACGCCCGAGGCGGCCGTCGAGACGACCGCCGTCACCACCACGCCCGACGCCGCCGTCGAGACGACCGCCGTCGAGACGGTCGCGAAGGCGGAGGCGCCCGCCGCCCCGGCTCCCGCCGCGCCGCAGCCGGCCCCTGCCGCGCCCGCGGCCCCGGCCGCCGCGACCGGCGTCGTGTACCAGCCGGGCCAGGCGCCCCAGCCCTACCACGCCCCGCAGTACGCCAAGCAGACGCAGGCGACCGCCCCGACGGCTCCGGTCGCGGGCCAGGTCCCCCCGGCCTTCGGCGGCCCGCAGCCGTCGCAGCCCACGGCGCCGATCGCCGGCGCCCCGGGCCAGCACGGCCCCGCGGCTTCCGCCAAGGAGCCCAAGCAGCGCAAGGTCGGACTCGGCGTCGCCGCCGCGATCGTGGCCGCCGCCCTCATCGGCGGTGCCTCGGGCGCCGGCATCACCGCGCTCGTCGCTGCGAACCAGCCGGCGAACTCGACGGCCGCGTCGAACTCGGCGCAGAACATCGTCGTCAACGACCCCGACTCGGTGAACCAGATCTCGGCGGTCGCCGCGAAGGCGAGCCCGAGCGTCGTGACCATCTCGGTCTCGAGCGGCGAGGGCGCGGGCACCGGCTCGGGCATCATCCTCTCGAAGGACGGCTACGTGCTCACCAACACGCACGTCGTGACCCTCGACGGCGCGACCGCCGACCCGACCATCCAGGTCAAGACGAACGACGGCCACCTCTACAAGGCCGAGCTCATCGGCACCGACCCGCTCAGCGACCTCGCGGTCATCAAGCTGGTCGACGCGTCGGGCCTCACCCCGCTCGAGTTCGCCGACTCGTCGAAGCTCAACGTGGGCGACACGGCGATCGCGATCGGCGCGCCGCTCGGCCTCTCGGGCACCGTGACGAACGGCATCGTGTCGGCGCTCAACCGCTCGATCGACGTCGCCTCCTCGGCGGCCCCGTCGACCCCCGACGACAGCACCGAGGGCGACGACAGCCAGGGCGACAGCGGCCAGGGCGACGGCGGCCAGAACGGCGACAGCCCGTTCGACTTCTTCTTCGACATCCCCGACGAGGGCGGCCAGTCGCAGGAGCAGGCGCCGCAGCAGCAGGCTGCGGGCGCGGGCCAGGTGGCGCTGCCGGTCATCCAGACCGATGCGGCCATCAACCCGGGCAACTCGGGCGGCGCGCTCGTCGACAGCGAGGGCAAGCTCATCGGCGTGAACGTCGCGATCCTCGGCACCGGCGACTCGTCGGGCGGTCAGAGCGGCAACATCGGCGTCGGCTTCGCCGTGCCGTCGAACCTCGCCGAGCGCATCGCGAAGGAGATCATCGAGAACGGCTCGGCCACCCACGGCCTGCTCGGCGCGACGGTCACCTCGGCCGCGGCCGACGAGCAGAGCGACACGGTCGGCGCGCTCATCACCGACGTCTCGTCGGGCGGCGCCGCCGAGAAGGCCGGCCTCAAGCAGGGCGACGTCGTCACCGGCTTCAACGGCCTGCCGATCACCGACCAGACCGACCTCACCGCCCAGGTGCGTGCACTGGCCGGCGGCGACAAGGCCGAGCTCACCGTCACCCGTGACGGCGACACCAAGACCGTGACGGTCGAGCTCGACACGTTCGAGGGCTGACCCAGAACGGCACGGATGCCTCGGCCCGAGGCCACGCGACGGGGCCGGATCGGATTCGATCCGGCCCCGTTCGGCGTCGCCCGGCGCGGCGCCCGCCGCGAGGCGTCGCCTGTTAGGCTCGATCGACCCGAGCACGAATGAGGAACATGCCCGAGCACCACCCCGAGACGGCACCGTCGTCGCTCGTCGGCGTGTCGTACGTCATGCCCGTGCTGAACGACGCCACCCACGTTCGGGCCGCCGTCGAATCGATCCTCGCGCAGGACTATCCGGGCCCGGTCGAGGTGCTCATCGCCCTCGGCCCGTCGATCGACGGCACGGCCGAGCTCGTCGGAGACCTCGCATCGCGCGACGACCGGGTGCGCGTGCTCGAGAACGTGGTGGGCTCGACCCCCGCGGGGCTCAACATCGGCATCCGCGCCGCGCAGTACCCCGTGGTCGTCCGGGTCGATTCCCACTCCATGCTGCCCGTCGACTACGCGCGCATCGCCGTCGAGACGCTCGAGCGCACGGGGGCCGACAACGTCGGCGGCATCATGGACGCGCGTGGCGAGACCCCCTTCGAACGAGCGGTCGCGCTGGCCTACACGACCAAGGTCGGGCTGGGCGGTTCGGCGTTCCACGTCGGCGGGGTCGAGGGCCCGGCCGAGACGGTGTACCTCGGCGTCTTCCGACGGTCGGCGCTCGAGCGGGTCGGGCTCTTCGACGAGTCGATCAAGCGCGGCCAGGACTGGGAGCTGAACCGTCGCCTGCGCGAGACCGGCGGCACCGTGTGGTTCACCCCCGAGCTCGCGGTGACGTACCGACCGCGCTCGAGCCTCGACCGGCTCGCGCGGCAGATGTTCTCGACGGGCCTCTGGCGGGGCGAGCTCGCCCGCCGTTTCCCGGCATCGAACGGCCTCCGCTACTTCGTTCCGCCGGCGATGGTCGTCGGCGTGACCATCGGCCTCCTGCTCGGCATCGGCGGGCTCGTGCAGCTCGCCGTGGGGGCCGCGCCGTGGCTGCTCCTCGGCTTCGCCGCACCGCTCGTGTACCTGGCCTTCGTCGTGGCGGCGACGATCGCCGAGGCCCGCGGCCGGGGTGCGGGCACTGCCGGCTGGTTTCTCGTAGTGTTGCCGTGCATACATGTCACGTGGGGCATCGGCTTCGTGCTCGGCTACCTGTCGCTGACGAGCAACATCGCACGGCACACGGGAAGGTGAGCACGGGATGACTGACGCCCGACCGGTGACGACCAGGCCGGCGAACATCGCAGAGCTGCGCGCCGTCGCGCAGCCGCCTGAGGTGCGCGGCCGCCGCAACGCCGAGCACTGGACCGCTTCGCTGTACCTCCGCCGGTTCTCGATCTACCTCACGTGGGCGCTGCTGAAGACCAGGATCTCGGCGAACGGCGTGACCGGGCTCATGATCCTCGTCGGCTGGTCGACGGCCGCCGCGCTCCTCATCCCGGGCGTCTGGGGCGCGCTCCTCGCGGTCGTGCTCGGGCAGCTGCAGATGCTCGTCGACTGCTGCGACGGCGAGGTCGCGCGCTGGCGGCGCACGTCGTCGCCCGCGGGCGTGTTCCTCGACAAGGTGGGCCACTACACGACGGAGGCGCTCATCCCGATCGCGCTCGGCATCCGCGCGGCCGCGTACCCGCTCGAGTTCCCCGAGGACTTCCTGTGGACCACGATCGGTGCGATGCTCGCGCTCGTGATCGTGCTCAACAAGGCGCTCAACGACATGGTGCACGTCGCCCGCGCGAACGCCGGGCTGCCGAAGCTCGCCGACACGCACGGCGAGACGGCGCCCCGCGGCGGACTCGTCGCGAAGCTGCGCAGGGCGGCGAGGTTCGTGCCGTTCCACCGCCTCTACCACTCGGTCGAGCTCACGCTCATCGCGTTCGCGGCGGCAGTCGTCGGGCTCTTCGCCGGCCAGCCCCTCGTCGACCGCATCGTCGTCGCGGCGTTGCTGCCGCTCGCCGTGCTCGCGGTGATCGGCCACTTCGTCGCGATCATGGCGAGCCGTCGTGTCCGGTCCTGACGTTCCGCTCCCGCCCGCGGCGGGCGCAGGCACCGCGACCGTCGGCGTCGTCGTGCTCACGATGGGCAAGCGGCCCGACGACCTCGCCCGCGGCATCCGCAGCGTGCTCGACCAGCGCGGCGTGGAGGTCGACGTCGTCGTGGTCGGCAACGGCTGGGACCCGGCGACCGCCGACCCGTCGCTGCCGGCCGGGGTGAAGACCCGGCACCTTCCCGAGAACCTCGGCATCCCCGCGGGTCGCAACGCCGGCGTGCCGCTCGTCGCGGGCGAGGCGCTCTTCTTCCTCGACGACGATGCGTCCCTGCCGAGCGACACGTTCCTCGCCGACGGCTGCCGTCTGCTCGCCGAGCGACCCGAGCTCGGGCTCATCCAGCCCCGGGTCGTCGACCCGACCGGTCTCGCCTCTCCGCGCCGCTGGATACCCCGGATCCGGAAGGGCGACCCGGCGCACTCGAGCCCGGTCTTCTCGTGCTGGGAGGGCGCGGTGCTCATGCCCCGCGCGGTCTTCGACGCGACGGGCGGCTGGGCCGACCCGTTCTTCTACGCGCACGAGGGCATCGAGCTCGCGTGGCGCGTGTGGGACACCGGGCACATCGCCTGGTACGAGGGCGGCCTCGAGGCCGCTCACCCGGTGATCGATCCGGCCCGGCACTCGTACTACTACCGGCTCAACGCCCGCAACCGGGTCTGGCTCGCGCGACGCAACCTGCCCGCGGTGCTCGTGCCGTTCTACGTCGGCTCGTGGACGGCGATCCAGGTGCTGCGCTGGGCGCGGCGGCCCGCTGCGCTGGGCGCCTGGTTCGGCGGGTGGCGAGCCGGGTGGCGGGAGTCGCCCGGCGAGCGACGGCCGATCTCCTGGCGCACCGTCTGGCGGATGACTCGCGCAGGGCGCCCGCCCGTCGTCTGAGGCCGTTCTCCGGCCCCGGTGGTCGAGTAGCGTGGCGTCGCAGTCTCGATGTCTCGATGTCTCGCTGTCTCGCTGTCTCGCTGTCTCGCTGTCTCGCAGTCTCGCTGTCTCGCTGGTCGTTGGCGCCGCCGCAGGCGACGTATCGAGACCCAGATGCAGGACGATCCGTCGAGCCGGCTCTTCATGCACGGTGCCCGCCGAACAGTCCTGCAGCTTGCCACCGGTGCCGCCGCGCGGACGACCGCAGCTGCCGCGTCGACTCGACGAACGCAGGACGATCGGGTCGGCAGGCGCCCAACGCGGGGTGCCGACCGCAGAGTCCTGCAACTTGCCGCACCCGACGCCGCCGCCACTCTGTGGATGACCCGCTCATCGCACGCCTTCCGGCGGACCCACAGCGACGGCGGAGTGGTGGAGAGTGCGTCGACGGGTGCGAGGCGGGCCGACCTCGACGCCAACCAGTTCAGCCCGACCCGCACCGGCTCTGTCTCTGCCGAGCGTACTGAGCACACGGTGACCCTCGAGGCGGTGTTGTCGGCGGAGTATCGGTTCGGCGATTCGGGGTGGCGGCCCGATCTCGGGCGTTCTCGCGGTCGCGGGGTACCAGGTCGCTCGCGAGTGAGGTCGACACGGTGCTCACGATCGGTGCTTGCAAGGCGAACCCCTCGGGTCCGGGCTGTTGAGACTGACCACCGGCCGCCGTAACGATCGGCTCTCGGTCTCGGCCGCGCATCCGCCACGAGGCATCCGCCCAGCCGGGGCTCGCTACCCTTGGACGGTGGGATTGAGGAAAGACGCGCGTCGCGCCGTGAAGCTCGCGAAAGACATCATGTGGTCGCGGCGGGCGCAGCGGTCGCTCAAGGCGAAGCTCGCCGACCGGCCGCCGCTCGAGCCGCACCGCTACCGCGTCGGCGTGTACTTCGCCGACGGCAAGGTCAACCTCTACCAGCTGCGCCAGTGGTACGCCCCGCTCGCCGAGCTCGCCGAGACGCATCCGGTGCTGATCCTCAGCCGAGCCTCGGGCGCGGCGCTGAAGCTCCTCGACGAGTCGCCGCTGCCGGTCGCGTACGTGCGTCGCGTCGCCGACCTCGAGCGGGTCATCCATGAGCAGGACCTGCACGTCATCCTCTACGTGAACCAGAACGCGAAGAACTTCCAGATGATGCGCTACGGGCGCCGCTGGCACGTGTTCATCAACCACGGCGAGTCCGACAAGATGTACATGACCACGAACCAGTTCAAGGCGTACGACTACGCCCTGATCGCGGGCGACGCGGCTCGCGCGCGGCTCGACAAGGTGCTGTGGGACTACGACTTCGACAAGCGGGCGATCCCCATCGGGCGCCCGCAGGCCGACCACTACCTCGACGGCAGCCCGTTGCCGTACACGCCCGACGAGCGCGAGGTCGTGCTCTACGCGCCGACCTGGGAGGGCGACCGCGCGGCCGCCGCATACGGCTCGATCGCGTCGCACGGCGTCACCCTCGTCGAGGGCTTGCTCGCCACCGGGCGGCACCGGGTCATCTACCGCCCGCACCCGCGTTCGGGAGTGCTCGACGAGCAGTACGCCGCCGCGAACAAGCGCATCATCGCCGCGCTCGAGCAGGCGAACGCCGCCGACCCCACCGCGCAGCACGTGTTCGACGACGGGCCGAAGCTCGGCTGGCAGCTCGCGGCCGCCGACGTCGCGATCGTCGACATCTCGGCGATGGTCTACGACCGCCTCGCCGCCGGAAAGCCGCTGCTCATCACGCGCCCGGCGAACCCGGCCGCGCAGATCGACACGGGCGGCTACCTGCAGGCGTGCGAGTGGCTCGACGCCGGGGATGCCTCGGCCATGGTCGAACGCGTCGACGAGGTGGCGCACGACGAGCAGGCGCTCGAGCGCCTGAAGTTCTGGGTCGAACGCTACTTCGGCGACACGACGCCGGGGGTGACGACCGCCAGGTTCCATGCGGCGATCGACCACCTGATGGCCGAGTGGGAGCGCTTCGCGGCGCTGCACGCCGCTGACGGAGAGGTCGACGATCACGACGTCGAGGGCGAGGCGGCCGAATCGGGCGCGGGCGACGAGGCCGAGCTCGGGTGACACCCTGCTCGCCGGTCGAGTAGGCGCGCAGCGCCGTCTCCAGGCCACGACCACGCCCGCTGGTCGAGGAGCGTCGACGCGAAGCGGTGACGCGTCTCGAAACCCGTCGCGTCCCTCCGAAGTCGACCTACACTGACGTCATGGCGCAGCTCATCACCGAAGCCGACCTCGACGACCTCGAGCTCCGGGTCTCCGACGGCCCGGGCCATCACACGGCGCAGGCCGAGCTGCTCGAGCGATGGGCGGTCGAGGGCGACGGGTTCGTGCTCGGCGACGGAGTGCGGCGCGCGCAGCTGCTGTTCATCGCGGCCGAGCACCTCGAAGCGGCCGGTGAGCTCGATCGCGCACTCGCGGTCGCGCGGCGTGCCGCCGAGGCATCCGATGTCGAACCGGGCGAGGCGGGCGGAACGCTCGTGTCGATCCTGCTCGATCTCGGTGAGCGCGACGCGGCGATCGCCGAGGCCGACCGGCTGCGCGCCGCCCGGCTCGACGACTGGTGGCGGTTGCTCGACGTCGCCGAGGTGTTCGAGCTGGCCGACGAGCTCGAGCTCGCGGAGCGCTGGTTCGTGATCGCGCTGCGCTGCGTCGAGCGCGACCCCGAGCACGACGTCGACGACCGCATCGCGGCCCTCGCCGGGCGCTACCGGGTGCGCCGCGACGCCGGCAAGGCCGAAGACGTGCTCGACGTCGAGGCGCGGGAACTCGCGGGGCTGCTCGGAGTGGAACTGGGATAGGGGGCTGCGCTCGAGGCCCGGCCCCGGTCAGGCCGGAGGCCCGGCCCCGGTCAGGCCGGAGGCGCGGCCGCTTCGCCGCCGCCGCCAGCATCTGCGGTCGGCGTGTCACGGGCATCTGCGGTGTCGCGGGCATCGGTCTCCGCGGTCGCGCGTCGAGCTGCGATCTGCGCGAACGGCCGCATCGCCGCCCGCCCGACCGCGCCGCCGACGACGCCGGCAGCACGAGCGACTCGCCGGCCCGCCGCCACGACGGCCGCGTCGTCGCCGACGGGCTCGAGCTCGGACGGCAGCAGTGCGGGCGCCTGCCCGAACGCGAGCCGCGACTGGGCGAGCACCTTGCGGCCGAGCATGTGGTTGCCGACGCCGCCGATCGCGGCGCCGATGCCGAACGGGATCGCCTTGCCGATGATCCCCGCGCCGCCGCGCACGGCGAACTGCCTCATGAACGTGCGGCGCAACTGGTCGACGACCGTGCCCATCACCGCCTTCGGCAGGCTGTTCGTGATGAGCTCGCCCCAGTACGCGCTGCGTGCGACGCCGGAGCCGGTCACCTGGCCCGCGAACTGGCGGACGAGATCACTGCCCTCATCGCCGAGCATGAGGGTCATCACGAGCGCACGCGCGCGTTCGGGATTCTCCAGCGGGATGCCGTGCACCTCGGTGACCGACTGGGCGAACAGGGCCGTGGCCTCGAGGAAGCCGGCGGTCTCGACCCCCGACAGGGCGAGCGTGATGCCGGTGCTGATGCCCGGGATCACCGCGGTCGCACCAACGGCGGCGCCGCCGGTCGTCACGGCCGTGAGGTAGCGGCGCTCGAGGATGCGGACGAGCTGATCGGGCGTCGCGCCGGGGGCTCGCCGGCGGATGCTCCGGAGGTGCGCGACGACGACCGGTCGCTGGATGGCGAGCGCACGATCGATCGCATGCTCGACGCCATGGGCACGTCCCCCATCGACGGTCGGTGCAGCTGACGGCCGCCCATCGGCGTTCGCGTGCCCGGAGTGCTCGTCGGCGTGCCCGGAGTGCTCGCGAGGCGCACCGGAGTCCATCGACGTGATCGTGTGCACCGGCTCGGCCATGCCGTCGATCCTAGATCGCCCCGACTGATTTTGCCCCCCAAAGTGAGGGTTTCTCTTGTCAGCGCGTTCTCCGGAGGAGTACAACGGGCGACGGGTGCATACGCAGACGGCGTGCACTGTGCCGGCATCGACTTGGGGGAGTCTCATGCGCGCCAAGAACGTCCCGAACCGTTCGTACACGCAGGCCGAAGGCGTGATCCGACGGCGCCGCCAGGACGGTCGGCGATGGCCGTTCCGGGCGATCGCCGTCGTCGGCGCCTGGGCGCTCGCCCTGACCGGCGCGCAGGTCGCCTACGCCGACCCCGTGACCGACTCCGCCGATGTCGCCCAGCTCCGTGCGGGCATCGCGGCGCTCGCCGAGGTCGCGCTCGGCGACTACGAGGACGTGGGCCCGCTCGCGGCTCCGCTGCCGCTCGCCGACACGGCACCGGGTGTCGCGGTCGTCCGCCCCGGCGCGGCGCTGCAGCTGACGAACACGTTCATCGTCGGCGTGAAGACGGCGCTCCTCGGCCTCGCGCAGCAGGCCACGACCGCCGACTTCATGGCCGGCGTCGACGGACTCGACGCCGACGTCGCGGGGACGCAGCTCGAGCTGACGACGTCGAACCTCGTCGACTCGGGGGACACGCGTGGCTTCGACCTCGCGATCCGCGCTTCGCGCACCGTCGACTCGCCCATCGCGATCGTCGACCCCGACGGCCCCGGGGGCGAGCCGCTGCGCCTCGTGACCGCGGAGGCCGACCCCGCTCCGTACGAGATCGCGTTCGAGTTCACGGGAACGGTCCGCACCGACCCGCAGGGGCTGCGCTTCTGGCTCGACACCGCGTCGGGCGAGCCCACCGTCGAGGTCACCGCCGAACTCGCCGGCGACGACGCGTTCGCCTTCCCCGGGGGCGCGGCCGCGATCGGCGTGGGCGACGTCGAGATCCTCGACGACAGCTCCGTCGACGTCTCCGCCGAATGGTCGGGCACGATCGACGACGTCAACGGCGACGGCCGGCTCGCGATGTTCGAGCCGCCGGCGTTCGAGGGTGGGGAGCAGACGCCGGGCGAGCTCACCGTGCCGGCCGACCAGCTCACGACGTTCGAGCTCGCCGGCACCGCGACGGCCGACATCCGCTTCGGGTCGTCGCTGCTCGGGCTGTCGTCCGACCCGGCGCCCTCGCTGACCATGGACGCCGACCTCGCGCAGGTCCCCGAACCGCTCGCCGAGCTCGTCGCGAGCGACGGGGATCTCGCCGCGTTCGAGGCCTTCACCCGCCTGGGGCCGGTCGACCTCGTCTCGGGCATCATCCAGTACGGCACCCTGTTGCGGGCGCTGCAGCGACACACCAACGTCGACGCCCCTCTGCCGCTCGCGAGCGGCACGCTGAGCGAGCTCTACGACCTCGGCGGCGAGTTCGCGAAGCTCGCCGAGGATCTCATCGACGTCCAACCCGACCCCGACCCCGACCCGGCCGATCCCCAGCCCGTGATCGATGTCGGCATCTCGACGGTCGGCGACCTCGCCGACCGCATCGAGAGCGACATCCCCGGTGCACCCGCCACCATCACGCCCGTCTACGACCGCGACGCCGCCGAGGTGCGGCTCGACTTCGTCGTGCACCACGCACTCGACGATCAGCCCGACGTGCCGCCGGTGCTCGAGGACCAGCCGACCGACGACACCCCGCCGCCCGGGCAGGCCGCCTTCGGCGACCAACTGCTCGACACGACCGGCCTGCGCGGCGTCTCGGCGAGCGGCGACCCCGAGACCGTCGAGACGGACGTCGCGTACGACATCGACCTGCCGATCCTCATCGACCTCGACGAGGCCGAGCCCGCAGCCGACGACGCCGCAACCGCCGTCGTCGAGTTCGAGTCGCCGATGGTCTACGAGCGGTTCGGCACCGAGCTCATCGATGGCGCCGAGCTCACCATCACCGAGCAGGCCGAGGCCGCGGTGCACGGCGAGGGCCAGCTCGGCATCGTGCCGGCGGCGATCGGCGGCACCTGGAAGCTGCTGCAGGACGGCACCTCGCCGACGACCGGCGCCGACGTCGACCCGGCTTCCGGCGAGACCGCCACGCCGCGCATCGTCGACCTGCTCGCCGGGCTCTACGAGCACGACGGCGAGCCCGCCGTCTACCCGGTCGCCGCGGCCGTACGGCGCGGCCTCATCGACGCGGACTACACGGTCGTCGGGCACGGTTTCGATGCCGCCCAGCACCTGACCGAGGCACCCGGCACGTTCACGGTCGACGGCCCCGCGTTCGACCAGCCGGGGCAGACGGTCGTGCTCGGCAACGACGAGATGACCCTGCTCGCGGCGCTGAACATCGACACGTCCGAGCCCGACGTGCTGCTCGGCCGCGCGCTCGACGGCATCGGCGCCGTGGTCGACCGGCTCGACGCCGTCGACAGCGTGGTCGGCGGCGATACGGTGCCGTTCCTGAACCGTGGCGTCGAGAGCATCCTGCGGGAGGTCACCGGCCTCCGCGACAAGTACAACGAGTTCCGCGGCGGGCTGCTGCCGACCGACCTCGCCAAGCTCGAGAAGGGCCTCGAAGACGCGCTCGGCCTCGGGGTCGAGTTCCGTCTGCGCGACCTCGACGACGGCGGCGCGATCGAGCCCGCGCTGATCGCGGCGTTCGACGGCACGAAGTCGGTCGAGGCCGAGGTGCCGATGTCGTTCGTGAATGCGGAGCTTCCCTCGATCGCGGGCACCGAGGGCGAAGGCACGCTGCACGCCGTCCTCGAGGCGAAGCTCGCCCTCGGGCTCGTCGTCGGTCTCGATGAGGATGCCGCCGCAGCACCTCCGCGCCTGCTCGACTCGAGCCGGGTGAGCGTGAAGGCCGAGGTCACCGAGCAGCCGCCCGGGTCGGTGCAGCTCGGCGTGCACCTCGGGCCGTTCTCGGCGCAACTCGGCGACGCGACGAACAAGACCGGTCGCATCGCGGTCGGCGTGCGATTCGCGCTCGAGCGCACGAATGCACCCCAGCCGGGAGACCCGGCCGAGGAGCCTCGCGAACTCGACGCGTTCTTCGACGGCGACTTCACGGCCGGCGTGACCTCGCCCGCCGAGGGCGGCAAGTACACGTGCGCCGCCCCGGGACAGGCGCCCGTCGAGGGCAAGTTCGCGTGCGCTGCACTGCCGGTGCTCGTCGACCTCGGTTCCGGCCCCGAGCTTCCGAGCGGCGCGCCGGCGACCGCACCGACTGCGGACGACTACCTCACGGTCAGGTACGGCGACCCCGCCGACCCGTCCAGCGGCCTCACGGACCTGGAGGTCGATGCGCCCGCGGCTCTCGCCAGCGTGCTCGACGCCGCGAGCTTCAGCTTCGACAGCTTCGGCGACGGACTGAAGTCGATCAGCAAGATCCTCGGCCTCGCGATCGACGCGAGCAAGGCCGGCGGCGATCTCCCGGTCGTCGGCGAAGACCTCACCGCACTCGCCGACGGACTCGGAGACGTGAAGGCGTTCCTCGACGACCCGCAGATCCCGGGCCTGCCCGACTCCGACGTGAACGCGGCGGTGTACGGCGCGGGCGGGATCCGCGACGTGCTCGCGCAGAAGCTCATCGCAGCCGGGGTACTGCGCGACAGCGACTACCAGGCCGTCGGCGTGTTCCCCGGCGACGCCGGGGACGACCCGAGCGCCACCGACATCCGCGTCGTCGCCATCTGCAACGACAGCGGCAGCGACGAGCTCTGCGACGGCACCGAGTCGCTGATGTACCTCGTCGACCTGAGGTTCGAGCTCGAACTCGGGCAGGGCGCACGCGACCTGACGGGCGGCTGCCCCGTCGGCGATGCCGCGGCGTGCCCGGGCGTGAGCGAGATCCCACTCGACCTCGGGCTGCCGGGCCTGCCGCTCTCGCTCACCGGCAAGGTCACCGCGAGCGCCGGCTGGACCGTCGAGCTCGGCTTCGGCGTCTCGCGCGACGACGGGTTCTACCTGCTCGACAACCCCGTGCCCGGCACGGGCGAGGCCACTCCAGAGGGAGCGGACGCCCTCGAGGAGATCCGGGTGAACGTCGGGGCGAACCTCACCGCCGGGGTACCCATCACCGGGCGCATCGGCTTCATCGGAATGCAGGCCGAAGACCGCAGCACCGACCCGAACCAGCCGAGCGGCGCACGTCTGATGGCACAACTCGGGCTCGAGGCCGACGGCTGCGAGGACCTCGACCCGGCCACGTACGGGAACGGCGTCACCGGTGGAGCGCACTGCACGAGCGTCATCCCGATCTCGTCGTTCCTCTCGGGCGACATCGGCGGCCTGCTCACCGAGCCGCGCATCGACGGCGGCATCGCACTCGACCTCGACATCGACACCGGCATCGCCGACGGCGGCAACGTCAACACGACGCTGCCGACCTTCACCGCCGAGTTCGGGCTCACCTGGGAGTTCGACGGCACCGGCGCGGGCGACCTCGAGCTCGAACTGCGCAACATCGGCGTCGCGCCGGGCGAGATGTTCACCAAGCTCTTCGGCTCGGTGCTGAAGACACTCGACCCGATCCTCGCTCCCACGAAGCCCGTGCGGGAGTTCCTGTTCTCGCCGATCCCCGTGATCAGCGACCTCTCCGAGTACTTCGGAGGAGACCCGGTGACGATGGCCACCCTCGCGAAGGCGTTCGGCGTCGTCGACGTGTCGCTGCTCGAAGACATCGACCAGCTCTTCGACTTCCTCGAGATGATCGAAGGACTCGCGAACGGTTCGCCGTTCATCCTCGTCGACGAGCTCGAGCTCTCGCCCGAGACCGCCCGTGGCGCTCCGCTCACGCAGGATCAGAAGCTCAAGGCCGTGCAAGGCTCGGCCGCGATGACGGGCGACCCGGAGGCCCAGGTCGGCACCGCGCTCGGCGGCACATCCGGCGACTTCGACAAGCTGCGGCAGAAGGGTGCGCCGGCCGGGGAGTCGGACTTCTCCTTCCCGATGTTCGACGACCCGACCTGCCTCGTGGGCCTCCTGCTCGGCAAGGACTGCGCCGTCGTCGAGTGGCGGCCCGACCCGCTCGCCGTGCACATGGAGTACACGCAGAGCTTCGGCCCGTTCTTCGGCGTGCTGTACATCACGATCGGCGGCGCGCTCGACGTGAACGCCCAGGTCGGCGGCGGCGTCTCGACGCGCGGTGTGCGAATGCTCGCCGAGTCGATCATCGGCGGTGAGGTCGACAGCGCACTCGACGCGGCGACGAAGGCCGGCGAGGCCTTCCTGCAGAGCCTCTATCTCACCGACCTCGACGCGGAGGGCAAGGACATCCCCGAGTTCTCGGTGTCGGGCACGATCACCGCGGGCGCGAAGCTCGACATCTTCATCGCCGAGGCCGGCGTGAAGGGCGGCATCACCGCGACGTTCGGGCTCAATCTCAACGACAGCCCCGAGGCCGACGGGCGCATGCACATCGATGAGATCGTCGCGAAGTTCAAGACGCCGATCTGCCTGTTCGACATCGAGGGCAAGCTCATCGCCTTCCTCGAGGTGTACGCCGAGTTCGGGCCCTGCCCGTTCTGCTACTCCGACAGCTGGCGTCTCGCCGAGGTGACGCTGTTCGAGTTCTCGTCGTCGTGCGAGGCGAAGACACCCGATCTCGCGAGCGTCGAAGGCGGCTGGGTCGTGCTCAACGTCGGCGGTCGTGCCGACGTGCGCGGGGCGTTCGAGGACGTCGAGAACGAGTCGTTCACGGTGCATCAGCTGAGCGCCGAACCGCAGGGCGGCGAGTACGAGTTCAGCATCAGCGCATTCGGCTACACCGAGACGGAGAAGGGCGCCGGTGTGCGCATCATCGACGCGCTCGGCGGCAACGACTCGTTCCTGTTCAACGGATCGGGCGCCGGCGCCAAGCCGGGCGACCTCAACCCCGAGGCCGAGCCGCCCGAGGCGGGCGAGTGGGCGTTCAGCGCACCGGTCGACGCGCAGACGCTCGGCGACGGCGATGATCGCATCATCACGGGCTCGGGCGACGACACGGTCAACGGCGGCAACGGGGCCGACACGATCAACCTCGGTGACGGAACCAACACCGCAGCCGGCGACAACTCCGACGGTACGGGCAGCGGGCGCGACACGATCACGGGCGGCGAGGGCGTCGACACCCTGAGCGGCGGCGGTGACAACGACAACATCGACGCCGGGCTGGCGGCCGACGTGATCCGCGGCGACGCCGGCAACGACACCCTGCGCGGCGGCAAGGACAAGCTGTCGGTGCCGCCGGGCCAGACGCCGCCCCAGGACAAGCCCAACAAGATCGATGCGGGCGACCTCATCATCGGCGGCGCAGACGCCGACACGCTCCTCGGCGGCAGCGGCGGCGACCGGCTCTTCGGCGACGACCCGCCCGACGCGACGCCCGACGACGACACCGTCGAGGCCGAAGGCGCGGCGGCACCCGGCACCGATGGCGTCGACCGCATCGAGGGCGAAGCGGGAGCCGACGTGATCTTCGGCGGCGGCGCCCCCGACGAACTGTACGGCGGCTTCCGGCTCGTCGCGAGCGGTGTCGACGACTCGGCCGACCAGCTCCAGGGCGGAGACGGTGCAGACAAGCTGTACGGGTCGAACGGCGCCGACCTGCTCTACGGCGGGCGCGGGGCCGACGCGGTCAACGGCGAGGCCGGCGCCGACGAGGTGCACGGCCAGTCCGATGCCGACCCCGCGCTGAACGGCGGGCCCGACGACGACCGGATGTGGGGCGGACCCGGCGCCGACACGATCAACGGTGAGGCCGGGAACGACGAGCTCATCGGCGACGGCGACGGCGCGGATGCCGCGACCATGGGCGGCGACACGGCCGACGGCGGCGACGGCAACGACCTCGTGCTCGGCGACAACGGGACGATCGACGGCGCGCCCGGTGCACGGGTCGCGCACCCGAGCGAGACGGTCGGCGTCGGAGACCCGTCGCTCTCGGGCGGTGCCGACAAGGACCGCGTCTACGGCGAGGGCGGCGCCGACAACGCCTACGGCGGAGCGGGTCGTGACCTGGTGCACGGCAACGGCGGCGCCGACCACCTCTACGGTGAGCTCGGCGACGACGAGGTCAGGGGCGACGGCGACGACGACTTCGGCTACGGCGGTCCCGGCGCCGACGTCGTGATCGGCAACGCAGGCAGCGACCAGCTGCACGGCCAGGAGGGCGTCGACCTCATCGTCGGCGGTCACGACGACCCGGCGGGCGCCGATGCGGGCGACACCATGTACGGCGGGCCCGACGACGACCGCACGTTCGGCGACGACGTCTCGATCGACGTCGACGGCGGGTTCAACGGTGCGTTCGATCCCGGGCTCGACGCGCTCGACGACGTGACGTTCGAGCCGTCGTTCGTCGTGGGCACCTACGGCGACGACATCGGCGACGGCGGCACGGGCCTCGATGAGTTGCACGGCCAGGACGCCGTCGACCGGCTCTACGGCGCCGAGGACTACGACCAGCTCTTCGGCGAGCTCGCGGGCGACCACCTCGTGGGCGGTGCCGATCCCGACGACATCATCGGCGACCAGGGGACGATCGCGCCGCCGGCTCGCGAGATCGAGCCGCCCGCGGGCGGCTGGAAGCCCGGCACCCCGCAGGGCTCGCCCGACGTGGAGCTGAGCCTCGTGGCGCCCACCGTGGGCGGCGGCGACGCGATCTGGGGCGACTTCGACACGGCGGCCGCCCCCTGGCCGACGGGCGGCGACGACCGCGGATTCGGCGGACACGGCACCGACACCCTGCGCGGCGGATCGCACGACGACCACCTCGAGGGCAACGGCGGGCAGGACCGCATCTTCGGCTTCGACGAGGAGAGCGACCACACGGCCGACGACTCGACCGACGGCGCCGACGACCTGATCGGCGGATCGTCGCCGGTCAACCCGCTCGCCGACCCCGACGGATTCGACCACGCGCTCGACGAGGGCGAGGTCGAGATGCAGGGCAACGGCGCCGATGACGTCATGACGGGGGACAACGCGGTGCTGACGCGTCACGCCGACCCCGATGACGCGAACGCCTGGCAGACCGATCCCGTCACGGGCGGGGTCTTCCGCGAGGTCACCCTGCTCGACACCGGCAAGACCGGAGCCGACCTCGCCGAGGTCTCGGGCGGTGACTTCATGGCCGGCAACGACGAGAACGACCGGATCTTCGGCGAGGGCGGCAACGACCTCGCCAAGGGCAACGCCGACGACGACCTGGTGGAGGGCAACCAGGACGGCGACTGGCTCGAGGGCAACGCCGACGAGGACGACGTCATCGGCGGCTCGTCGTTCCCCGACCAGCCCGACACGGGCGACGTGCTCTGGGGCGGCGGCGGCGCCGACGTGCTCGCCGGTGACAACGCGTGCGTCGTGCGCGACGTGCCCGGCGTCGACTTCGACCCGAGCTCGTGCCCCGAGCTCGACGACCCGGCGCCCGAGGAGTTCCACTACGTCACGAGCCAGCTCGGCGTCGAGACGCGGCGCGGCCTCGTCTACCACGACCTCGACGGGCCGTTCCCGAGCGAGTTCGGGCGCGACACGCTGAACGGCGGCTCGGGCGTCGACGCCGAGTTCGGCCAGGACGGCGGTGACGCGCTCTTCGGCGACGGCGGCGCCGACTTCCAGCACGGCAACGGCGACGCCGACATCGTCGTCGGCGACCGGCCGGTCGCGGCGTACGGCGGGATCGCCCTGCCGCCCGAGGTCGGCGGAGTACTGCCTGCGCTCCCGGCGGTGCCGGCCGGCCTGCCCGGCTCCCCGAGCACGGGCGCCGACCTCGTCGGCCCGGCGCAGGCCGACGGGCAGGACGACCAGTTCGGCGGATCGAACCTCGCCGGCCACCGCGACACGGGCGACTGGCTCTTCGGTGACGGCGAAGCCGACTTCCAGCTCGGCGACAACGGCGAGCTCGACCGCACGGTCGAGGGCGAGGGCGACGCCGCCGCCTACGCGGTCTACGAGGAGCGATACCCCGACAACGACCCGCCCGACGACGGCTCCGCGGTGATCGAACGCGACGTCACCCGCTACGACGTCGGAGCGCCGGCGGCGGCCGGGGTCTGGGGCGCCGACCTCGTCTTCGGCGGAAACGGCACGAACCCGCTCATCTCCGCAGGCGCCGGCGACGGCGACGACAGCCAATGGGGCCAGGACGGCAACGACCGGCTGTTCGGCGAGGACGGCGACGACGACCAGTTCGGCGAGCTCGGCGACGACACCATGTGGGGCGGCGACGGCGAAGACGCGATGGTGGGCGACCGCGGCGGAGTGCAGACCCGCTTCGTCGAGGTCGACGGCAGCGACGGCGACGATCCCGATCTCCTCACGCACAACAGCCAGGGCCCTCCCGGCATCAACCTCGGCGGTCCCGACTCGGGCGCGCAGGACGCGGTGCTCCATCCCTTCGAGGCGCACCCGCTCTACCGCGGCACCTCGCTCACGCACGACCGCGACGGTTCGGTGCTCGAGAAGAACGGGCACGAAGTCGGCGGTGCCGACCGCATGCGCGGCGGACCCGGGCACGACTCGCTGCACGGAGGAGAGGGCGCCGACCTCATGAACGGCGACTCCGGCGGCGACTACGCGTACGGCGACGACGGCGCCGACGTGATGTGGGGCGGTCGCGGCGACCCGACGGTCGGCAGCCCCGACCTGCCGGGCCGCAACGACCCGGGCGAGGACGGCGAGTGGATCGACGTGCTGTTCGGCGGTCACGGCCAGTCCGCGGCCGAGGCGGGCGCCGACGTCCTCGACTACCAGCCGCGACCGGGCACCGACCCGGTCGTGTGGCAGACGATGGTCGCCGCGTACGCCGACACCGCGCCGGAGAACGCCGGCGCGGAGACCAGGCAGCACCACCACGGCACCGACTGGCTGTACGGCGGCTGGGACCGCGACGTGCTGCAGGCGGATGTCTCGGCGAACGGCCCGAACGACGGCGACAAGCTGCTCGACTGGAACGGCGCGTACAACCTCTACACGGCCTGCAACGCGGCCTACGGCGGATGGAACAACGTGCGCAAGCTCGACCCGAACAACCTGCTCGGGCTCGAGAAGCTCGCCTACGTGACCGGCGCCCGCGCCGACTTCGACGGGGCACCGACCCTCGCCGACGTGCAGTCCGCGAGCGGGTCGGCGTATCGCGAGGCGGCGATCGTCTACACGAAGGACCTGAAGGACAACTCGGGCAAGGCGTTCTCGTCGACGCCCGGGCACTTCGAGAACTTCATCTGCGACACCGACTGACGACGGACGGCGGAGCGGGAACGGATGCCTCGGGCCGGTCGACGGCTCGGGGCATCCGCGTCACCCGCCGTCGCACTCGGCCGATCCTCGATACGATCGAAGTTCCGCACCGATCCCGGAGGAGCGCCGTGAAGTACGTCTCGACCCGCGGCGGCATGCAGCCGTCGCCGTTCTCCGAGATCCTGGTGGAGGGGCTCGCACCCGACGGGGGTCTCGTCGTGCCCGAGACGGTGCCGCAGGTGTCGGCTGCCGAGCTCGAGGCGTGGCGCGGGCTCGACTACGCCGGCCTCGCGATCGAGGTGATCGGCCGCTACGCCGACGGCGTCCCGCGCGACGACCTCGAACGGCTCTGCCGCGCCGCCTACGACCCGGCGTTGTTCGACCGCGACGAGATCGTGCCGATCCGGCGCCTCGACGACGAGCTCGCGCTCGTGGGGCTCTCGGAGGGGCCGACGCTCGCCTTCAAGGACATGGCGATGCAGTTCCTCGGGCAGGCGCTCGAGTACGCCCTCGCCCACGACGGCGCCACCCTCAACATCCTCGGCGCGACGTCGGGCGACACCGGCTCGGCCGCCGAGGTCGCGCTGCGCGGCAAGCGCGGCATCGCGGTGTTCATGCTGTCGCCGCAGGGGCGCATGAGCCGGTTCCAGCGCGCACAGATGTACTCGCTCACCGACGAGAACATCCACAACATCGCCGTCGCGGGCGACTTCGACGACTGCCAGCACCTCGTGAAGCAGATCGCCGGCGATGCCGAGTTCAAGCGGCGCTATCGCATCGGCGCGGTCAACTCGATCAACTTCGCACGCGTCTGCGCGCAGGTCGTCTACTACGTCTGGGCGTGGCTGCGCGTCACCGATGCGCTGCCCGAGGCCGAGCGCGCTGCGCAACGCATCGACGTCACCGTGCCGTCGGGCAACTTCGGCAACATCTTCTCGGGCTACCTCGCCCGCTGCATGGGCGTGCCGATCCGCCGGCTCGTGCTCGCGACGAACGAGAACAACGTGCTCGACGAGTTCTTCCGCACGGGCGTGTACCGGCCGCGCGCCGGCGTCGAGGCCCTCGCGACGTCGAGCCCCTCGATGGACATCTCCCGCGCGTCGAACTTCGAGCGGTTCGTGTTCGAGGTGCTCGGGCGCGACCCCGAGCGGCTCCGCGAGGCCTGGGTTGGCCTCGAACGCGACGGCGTGCTCGACCTGTCGGCAGAACGCGAGCGCTTCGCCGGCGAGTTCGGGTTCGTGAGCGGCTCGAGCACGCACGCCGACCGGGTCGCCGCGATCCGCGAGACCCACGAGCGCTACGGCGTGGTCGTCGACCCCCACACGGCCGACGGGCTCGCCGTCGCGCGTCGGAATCTCGAACGAGGCATCCCGATGCTCGTGCTCGAGACCGCGAAGCCCGCCAAGTTCCCCGACATCGTGGAGGAGGCGATCGGGCGGACGCCCGAGGTGCCCGAGCACCTGCGCGAACTCCTCGACGCGCCGCAGGTCGTGACCGAGACGGCGAACGACGCCGCCGCGATCCGGGCGATCATCGAGCGCGACGCACTCGCCTGAGCTCTGCGAGACGGCTCCCGAGGCACAAGGCCCACCGTCGCGCGCTCCTCGACCGCGCGAGCGTCGCTACTTCTTCGTGCCGTAGTCCTTGTTGTACTGCTCGAGCACCTCGTCGATGGGCGCGTCGAGCGCGAGCCTGCCCTTGTCGAGGTAGAGACCGCGCGTGCAGAACCGGCGCAGGTCGCGCTCGTTGTGCGAGACGAAGAAGAGGGTGCGGCCGCCGGCGAGCAGCTCGTCGATGCGCCGATAGCACTTCTCGCGGAACGCGGCGTCGCCCACGGCGAGCACCTCGTCGACGAGCAGGATCGGCTCCTCGAGCTGCGAGATCACCGCGAAGGCGATGCGCACCTTCATGCCGCTCGAGAGGTGCTTGTACGGCGTTTCGAGGAAGTCGCCGATCTCGGCGAACCCGATGACCTCGTCGAACTTCGCATCGATCTGCGCCCGCGTCATGCCGTGCAGGCCCGCGGTCAGGTACACGTTGTCGCGCACCGTGAGCTCGCCGACGAACCCGCCGGTGATCTCGATGAGCGGCGCGACGCCGCCCGTGATCTCGACCGTGCCCTCGTCGGGCAGCATGACCCCCGCCACGAGCTTCAGGAGCGTCGACTTGCCCTGGCCGTTGCGTCCGACGACGCCGATGGCCTCGCCGGGGCGCACCTCGATCGACACGTCGCGGAGCGCCCAGAACTCGCCCGGCCGGTTGCGGCGGCGCTTGCCGGCGAACAGGTCCTTGAACGAACGGCGGCCGCGGCGGTTGCGTCGGAACCGGATGCCGAGGCCCTCCGTGCGGATCGCGGTCGGCGGTGGCGGGGCGGCGGCGCCGGGGGAGACGGCGGTGGTGGCTTCCGTCATCAGATCTCCTTCAGCACCTGACGCTCGCACGAACGGAACACCCACAGCCCGAGCGCGAGCAGCACGAGCGACATTCCGGTCGACACCGCGACCGCGAACCAGTCGAGCTCGCCCGGGAAGAACCCGGCGCGGTAGAGGCTGAAGATGCCGGTCAGCGGGTTGAAGGCGGCCCACGGGCGCAGGTCGGCCGGCAGGTTCGAGACGCCGTAGACGATCGGGGACGCGTAGAACAGGAACCGCAGGATGAGCTTCACCGCGCGCTCGAGGTCGCGGAAGAACACGACGAGCGGCGCGACGATGAGGCACACGGCGACCGTGAGCAGCGCCTGCAGTGCGATCCCGAGCGGGAAGAGCACGAGCTCCCACGAGACGGTCGCGCCGAACACGATCGCGAACAGCGCGAGCACCGGGATCGCGAGCAGGAACTCGATGCCCTTCGCGAGCACGATGCGGTTGACCCAGATCGTGCGGGGGATCATCGTCGACCGAACGAGCTTCGCATCCTTCAGGAACGCGCGCGTCGAGTCGGACACCGCTCCGTTGAACCACATCCACGGCAGGAGCGCCGACAGCAGGAACACGATGTACGGTTCGGTGCCGCTCAGCCGCTGGAACACGATCGTGAACACGAAGTAGTAGATGCCCGCCATGAGCAGCGGGTCGAGCACCGACCACACGTAGCCGAGCGCCGAGGTCGAGTAGCGCACCTTGAGGTCGCGCGTCGTGAGCAGCCAGAGCGCGTGCCGGTACCGCGCCCACGGCGTCCGCTGGAGCGGATGGGCGTCGCCGTAGGCGACCGGTGCGGTGCTCGTCACGCATCTCATCGTAGATGCCCGGGCGGGGTAGATTTGATGCGGACGGGTGGCGACCTGCCGAGCCCGGTCGAGAGGAGCCGCGCACCCGTGCACCGCACCAGCACCCGCGTCATTCTGAGCTGCGCCGCGATCGGCGTCGGCGGCGGCCTGTTCGCCGCGGGAGCCGGCTACTTCGCCGGCCTCATCGCGGGCATCGCGCCCATGCTCTACGGCATCACGATCGGCTCGCACTTCCTGCCGAGCGCCGTCGCACTCGCACTGCTGAAGCGCCCGGGGGTCGGCATCCTCACGGGGTTCATCGCGGGGCTCGTTGGCGCCGCGTTCGCGCCGCAGTGGATCTGGCGGTTCCTGCTCACGGGCCTGCTCGTCGGCGCGCTCCTCGAACTCCCGTTCTTCGTCACGCGCTACCGCTCGTGGTCGCCGTGGCTGTTCTACGCCGCGGCCGGCGGATCGGGGCTCGCGCTCGCGGCCGGAACGTTCGTCGCGCTCGGCCCCGAGCACTACGCGCCCTGGTTCTGGGTGCTCTACCTCGCGATGTTCACGCTGAGCCCCGTGGTCTTCACCTGGCTCGGTCGTGTGATCGCGCGCTCGCTGTCACGGGCGGGCGTCGCGCGCACCCTCGCCTGACGTGCCCTGAACGACGAAGAGCGGATGCCTCGAGGCATCCGCTCTTCGTCATTGCGCTGTGTGCTGCAGGTCACACGAAGTGGTTCGCACGCTCCAGGTCTTCGGCGAAGTCGATCTCGACCGCGTAGAGGTCGGAGACGTCCATCGGCTCGACGAGGAGGCCGTTGTGCTCGATCGCGAGCTCGAGACCGCGCTCGAAGTAGTCCTGGTCGCCGACGCGCTGCAGGTGCGCGAGGAACGTGGCCTTGTCGCGGCTCGAGATGTAGTTGATGCCGACCGCTTCGCCGAGGCCGCCCTTGACGGTCTTCGAGAGCTCCTTGATGTAGCCCTCGGCGCTCGTCGTGTACTTCACCTCTTCGTCGGAGACCTTCGCGGTGTTCACCGTGACGAAGGACTGGTCGCGCGCGATGAGCGGAAGGGCCCGGTCGAGGATCGCCGGGTCGAACACGACGTCGCCGTTCATCCACAGCACGCCGCCCTGCTGCGACGCGGCGAGGGCGCGCATGAGCGACTTCGAGGTGTTCGTCTGGTCGTACTCCTCGTTGTACACGAACGACGCCTGCGGGAACGCCTCGATGATGTGCTCGAGCTTGTAGCCGACGACGATCGTCACGTCGGCGGTGCCGCCGAACGCGTGCTCGATGTTGTCGAACTGCTGGCGCATGATGGTGCGGCCGTCGCTGAGTTCGGTGAGCGGCTTGGGGAGGGATCGCCCGAGTCGGCTCCCCATGCCGGCCGCGAGAATCACGATCTGGGTGGTCACTGCATCTCCTTCGGTGGTCGGACGCCCCCACCGGGCGGCCTCGAACCGAGGAATTCGCCCGGAGTTCATCCGGAAGTTCACATATGGACACGCCGTTATGCCGGACTACAGACTATCGGGGCGCCTGCCGAACGGGCCATTCGGGCCGGACGGTCGTAGTCGGATCGTGATACGACGCACAGGCAATGCACAGAAAGCGCCGCCGAGGGCGGGGGCGCGCTCGACGGGCGGTCATTGGTAGGTTGGCTTGGTGACTTCCGTTTCGCGTTCCGACCACGACGACGAAGCTGTCGAAGGCACCGGTGCGGGGGCGTCCGAGCAGGGTGGTGCCCCGACCGGGTCGACCGGCGGCTCCGGCGCCCGCTCGACGAGCGCCGGCTCATCGGCCGGTTCGAAGGCGGGCTCCGAGAAGGGTGCAGCTGCGAAGCCGGCCGGCTCGAAGGAGGGCGGCGCGAAGCCGGCCTCGGCGACGTCGAAGACCGCGGCGATGACGCCCGCCGAGCGTTCGGCGGCACGTTCGGCGGCAGCGAAGAAGGCCGCAGCGACGCGCAAGGCCAACAAGGCCGCCGCTGCCGCCGCGGCAGCCGCGGCGGCCGAGGGCGAGTCGCCCTCGAGCACGACGGCCGAGGCGTCCGGATCGAAGCGCAGCGGTGCCTCCCGCGCCGCGTCGGCCTCGGCGAGTTCGGCGCGGAGCGCGGCCGCGCGATCGACGGGGGCCACCCGGTCCTCGAGCGTCGCGAGCGCCGCCGAGACGCGCAATCGCGCCGCCGCGTCGGCGTCGGCGCATCGCCAGTCGCAGCGCGTGGCGGCCTCGCTCACCACTGAGACCACCGCCGCCGAACGCGGCCCGCGCAAGGGCGGCGACGCCGCGGCCCCCGCCGTCGAGCCCGCGGAGGCCCCGGCGAAGGACGGGGCGTTCGACCTGGAGGCGACCACCGAACGCAAGCGCACGGCGGCGACGGCGGCGACCGCGGCGACGGAGGTGCTGGTCCACGAATCGGACGAAGCGCCCGCCGCCGGCGTCACGACGCCGCCTGCCGACGCGGTCGACCCCGACGGCTCGGCGGCACTCGCCGAGACCTCGCCCGCCGAGGCGCCCGGCGCCGACGGCGTGCTCGACGACGCACCCGCCGCCGAGGCATCCGCACCGACCATCGCTGCCCAGGCCGTGACCGTGATCCCCGCGAAGAAGTCGACGGCGCCGCGCAAGAAGCGCACCCTCCGGGTGGCGCGGCCGGCGCCGCCCGTCGATGCGCCGCGCGTGCTCGAGATCTCCGGCCTCGTGAAGCGCTTCGGCGAGAACACGGCGGTCGACGGCATCAGCCTCTCGGTGCGCGCGGGGTCGTTCTTCGGCATCGTCGGGCCGAACGGCGCGGGCAAGACGACGACGCTCTCGATGGTCACGGGCCTGCTGCGGCCCGACGCCGGCACGGTCGCCATCCACGGCATCGACGCCTGGGCCGACCCGCGCGCCGCGAAGCGCGTGACCGGCGTGCTGCCAGACCGCCTGCGCCTGTTCGATCGGTTGACCGGCAGCCAGCTGCTCTACTACTCGGGCGTGCTCCGCGGGCTCGACAACCGCACGGTGCGCGATCGCAGCGCCGACCTCATCTCCGCGTTCGGGCTCGACGACGCGGTCGACCGGCTCGTCGCCGACTACTCGGCCGGCATGACGAAGAAGATCGCGCTCGCGTGCGCGCTGATCCACTCGCCCCGGCTGCTCGTGCTCGACGAGCCCTTCGAGTCGGTCGACCCGGTGTCGGCCGCGAACCTCACCGAGATCCTCGAACGGTACGTCGCGGGCGGCGGCACGGTGGTGCTCTCGAGCCACGGCATGGATCTCATCGAGCGGGTGTGCGACTCGGCGGCCATCATCGTCTCGGGCCGCGTGCTCGCCTCCGGCACCCTCGACGAGGTGCGCGCCGGCCAGACGCTCGAAGACCGATTCGTCGAGCTCGCGGGCGGGCGCAAGGCTGCGGAAGGCATGGAATGGTTGCACAGTTTCTCGGACTGAAACTGCGCCTGCTGGCGAACATCTTCAAACGGAGCACCTGGCAGGTCGTCGGCATCGTCGTCGGGCTCGTCTACGGGCTCGGGCTCGCGATCGTCCTGTTCCTCTCGCTCGTCGCGCTGCGCGTCGTCGGCGACGTCGAGACGATCCGCAACGCGCTCGTCATCGCCGGGTCGGCGACGATGGTCGGGTTCATCGTGTTCCCGCTCGTGTTCGGCACCGACGACACGATGGACCCGCGCAAGTTCGCGCTCTTCGGCCTGCCCGACCGCACGCTCGCGCTGAGCCTCGCGGTCGCCGGGCTCGTCGGCATCCCGGCGCTCGTGCTCGGCATCGTGCTGCTCGGCACCGTCGTCACCTGGTCGCGCGGTGTCGCCGAGACCCTGCTCGCGCTCATCTCCGCCGCGCTCGCGTTCGCGACCTGCCTGCTCCTGGCCCGGGTGACGACCGCGCTCGCATCGTTCCTGCTGTCGACGCGACGCGCCCGCGAACTGCTCGGCGTCATCGGCCTGCTGCTCATCGTCATGCTCTCGCCCATCATCGTCGCGATCGCGACCCTCGACTGGGCGAACTCGGGGCGGAGCATCCTCTCGACCCTCGGCGGACTCCTCGGCTGGACGCCGTTCGGCGCCGCCTTCGCGGTGCCCGGCGACGCCTCGGCCGGCGCGTGGGGTCCGGCCGTGCTCGAACTCCTCATCGCCGCGGCCACGCTCGGCGCCGTCTGGCTCGCCTGGCAGGCGCTCGTCGCGAAGATGCTCGTCACGCCCGGCCGCGAGGCCTCGGCGAAGAGCTATCGCGGGCTCGGCTGGTTCGATCGGATGCCGCACGGCGCGACGGGCGCCGTCGCCGCCCGCAGCTTCACGTACTGGTTCCGCGACGCCCGCTACTGGGTGTCGGTCGTGATGATCCCGATCGTGCCCGTGCTCGTGATGGTGCCGCTCGGTGTCGCCGGCGTGCCGACCCAGTACCTCGGGCTCATCCCGGTGCCGCTCATGTGCCTGTTCCTCGGCTGGAGCCTGCACAACGACACCGCGTACGACTCGACCGCGATCTGGCTGCACGTCGTGTCCGGGGTGCGCGGGGTCTCCGACCGGTTCGGCCGGCTGGTGCCGGTGCTCCTCGCAGGCGTCCTCGTGATCGGCCTCGGCAGCGCGGTCACCGTCTTCGTGCTCGACGACTGGCGCCTCCTGCCGTCGCTGCTCGGCGTGAGCACCGCGCTGCTGCTCGCCGGGCTCGGAGTCGGCTCGGTCGCGTCCGCGCGGTTCCCCTATCCTGCGGTGAAGCCGGGCGACAGCCCGTTCCAGCAGCCCCAGGCCACGGGCGGGCTCACGGCACTCGTGCAGTCGCTCACGATGCTCGCCTCCGTCCTCATCGCGGCTCCGGCCCTGATCTTCGCCGCGATGGGCGTGCTCGTCGACCCGTCGTGGCATGCGGCGGCGTTCGCCGCCGGCGTCGGCCTCGGGCTCGGCGCACTCGCGATCGGCGTGTGGTGGGGCGGACGCGTGTTCGACGCCCGTGGCCCCGAGACGCTCGCCGCGGCCATCCGCGCCTGAGCCGCGCGTAGACTCTTCGTCATGATCCACAGCGTGCGCGCCAGCATCGCCGACCCCGGCCAGCCGGGCGGCGGCACCGACGTCCTCGACCGCGAACTCGAGAAGCTCCTCGAGGACGAGGCCATCGAGCCGGGCGACCACGAGCGCTTCTCGCACTACGTGCAGAAGGAGAAGATCCTCGAGTCGGCGCTCACCGGCAAGCCGGTCAAGGCGCTCTGCGGCAAGAAGTGGACGCCGGGTCGCGACCCCGAGAAGTTCCCGGTGTGCCCGACCTGCAAGGAGATCTACGAGAAGATGCGTCGCTCGTAGGCGCGCACCTTCTTCAGCGGTAGCTCGTCGGGATCACCGGCTCGCCGCGGCCGAGGCGGAACGCCTCGATCGGCAGCTCCTGCATGACCTCGGCGCGGTGCGCCCGCGCAGCGGCCGTGCCGGCCGGACCGAGGTGCGCCGGGTCGGGCTCGCCCTTCGCGACCAGCTGGACCATGAGCGGGCGGAGCCGGTCGCCCGCCTCGAACTCGGCCTCGCCGTCGGGCCCGTCGCCCACGAACACGAGCTCCTCGCGAGCGGTACGGGTCGAGTCGAGCCTGCGGGCGGCGTTCTTGCGTCCGCCCACGCTCGCCTTCTGGGTCGAGGCCTTCGCGACCGGCACCCATCCGCCCGCGTCGTCCTTGCGGGCGACGAGCTTGTAGACCATGCCTGCGGCGGGAAAGCCCGAGCCGGTGACCACGGCGGTGCCGACGCCGTACGAGTCGACCGGTGCGCCCGAGAGCCCCGCGATCGTGAACTCGTCGAGGTCGCTCGTCACGGTGATCTTCGTATCGACCGCCCCGAGCGCGTCGAGCTGCTCGCGCACCGCGGCGACGACCGTCGGCAGGTCGCCCGAGTCGATGCGCACCGCGCCGAGCTCGGGACCGGCGACCTGCACGGCGAGCTCGACGCCGCGGGTGATGTCGTACGTGTCGACGAGGAGGGTCGTCTTCGGGCCGAATGCGGCCACCTGGGCGCGGAACGCGTCTTCCTCGCTGTCGTGGAGGAGCGTGAAGGCGTGCGCCGCGGTGCCCATCGTCGGGATGCCCCAGGTGCGGCCGGCCTCCAGGTTCGAGGTCGCGTCGAACCCGGCGATGTAGGCGGCGCGCGCGGCGGCGATCGCCGAGCGTTCGCTCGTGCGACGTGAACCCATCTCGGCGATCGGTCGGCCGAGTGCGACCGACACCATGCGTGCTGCGGCGCTCGCGATGGAGGAGTCGTAGTTGAGCGTCGAGAGCACCACGGTCTCGAGCATGACGGCCTCGGCGAACGACGCCTGGATGGTGAGCAGCGGCGAGCCCGGGAAGTACGCCTCGCCCTCGCGATACCCCCAGATGTCGCCCGTGAACCGGTAGTCGGCGAGCCAGTCGAGCGTCGCGGGCCGCACGATCTCCTGTTCGCGCAGCCACTCGAGCTCGGCGTCTTCGAAATGGAACCGCTGGACGAGTTCGAGCAGGCGCCCGGTGCCGGCGACGACGCCGTAGCGGCGTCCGTCGGGCAGGCGTCTCGCGAACGCCTCGAAGAGGCTCTCGCGGTGGGCGGTGCCGTCGAGCAGGGCGGCATCGACCATCGTCAGTTCGTAGCGGTCGGTGAAGAGGGCAGCTGAGCCGGTCACGCCCCCGAGCCTAGCCGGAGCCGACGCGACCCCGGTCGCGGCGACGCGGCGTCGGGCGGGCCGGATGCGTCGGCGGGGCGTGCGGTCGCGACGACGTTGCTCAGCATCACGAGCGCGATGCCCGCGAGCTGCCATCCGGTGAGCGTCTGCCCGAGGATGAGGAAGCCGAAGAGCGTCGCCGCGGCCGGGTGCAGGCTCTGCAGCACGCCGAACCTGGCTCTCGAGACGCGCCGCAGTGCCCACATGTCGATCGCGTACGGGAGCGCCGAGCAGAGCAGGCCGACCGCGACCCCGACGAGGAGCACGCGCGGAAGCTCCGCCGGGTCGAGCCCGATGAGCGCGAGCACGAGGAGCGGCGAGGTGGCCGCTGCGGCGGTGGTGTTCGCGACCGCGGTCGCGGTGAGGCCCGGCAGCGCGAGCGCGGCCCGCTGGCCGATGACGATGTAGGCCGCCCAGGCGCCCGCCGCGACGAATCCGAAGGCGATGCCGAGCGGGTCGAGGCCGGCGACCGTGCCGGTGAGCAGCACGACGCCGAGCCCCGCTCCGAGTGCGCAGGCGAGGTCGAGCCGCCGGCGCGAACCGACGAGCGCGACCGGGAGGGGGCCGAGGAACTCGAGGGTGACCGCGAGGCCGAGGCCGACCCGGCTGATCGAGGCGTAGAGCGAGAGGTTCATGACGACGAGCACCGCGCCGAGCAGCACGGCGGGGCGCAGGCGGCGCCAGCCGATCGCGCGGAGCCGGGGGCGGGCCACGGCGAGCGTCGCGATCGCGGCGACCGCCTGGCGCAGGGCGACGACACCGGCCGGCCCGACGATCGGGAAGACGGTCGCGCCGATCGCGGCGCCGACGGCGACCGAGGTCGCGCTGCCGACCATGGCGAGGCTCGCCGCGCGTGTCGATTCCATGATTCGACGCTAGGTCGCATTGTGTTCGAAGTGAAATGCAATCACGGACGATCGATACGCTAGACGCATGGATGTCGAGCTCCGCCACCTCCGGGTCCTCGTGGCACTCGACGAGGAGCGCTCGTTCACCGCGGCCGCGGCGCGCCTCGGGCTCTCGCAGGCGGCCGTCTCGCGGGCGATCGCGGCGCTCGAGCACGAGCTCGGCACCCCGCTCGTGCACCGCACCACCCGCCGGGTCGAGCCGACGGCCGCGGGCGCCGCCTTCGCGGGCACGGCCCGCCGGCTGAACGCCGAGCTCGACCGTGCGCTCGCGGAGCTGCGAGGCGAACGGTCCCGGGTGCGACTCGGCTACTCGTGGGCGGCCCTCGGGGCGCACACGACCGCCGTGCTCCGCGCCTGGAACCGCGCGCACCCCGACGAGCCGCTGCGGCTCAGCCGCATCAACCGGCGCGACGCCGGCCTCGCCGACGGCCGGGTCGACCTCGCCGTGATCCGCGGCGACGTGCGCGTGCCCGACGTCGTCGACGAGGTCGTGGGCCACGAACGCCGCTACGTGGCGATGCCGGTCGACCACGAGCTCGCCGACCGGTCGCGGGTCGCACTCGCCGACCTCACGCCGTTCGTCGTCGCGGTCGACCGGTACACGGGCACGACCACGACCTCGCTGTGGTCCGACGCCGGGCTCGAACCGCCCCGCATCACCGACACGACCGACTTCGAGGACTGGCTCGACCTCATCGCCGCCGGCGAGGTCATCGGCGTCACGGCGGCGGCCACGACCCACCAGTACCCGAGGCCGGGCATCGTGTTCGCCGAGCTCACCGATGCGCCGCCGATCGAGGTGCACCTCGCCTGGCACCGATCGTGGCGGCATCCGGCGACGACGAGACTGGCGCGCGCCATCCGCGAGGCCTACGCGACCGGCCCGCTCGCCTAAGCTTGAACCTCGTGACGGACGCACCGATCGGGATCTTCGACTCAGGGGTCGGCGGCCTCACCGTCGCCCGCGCGGTGAAGGACCAGCTGCCGAACGAGTCGATCCTGTACATCGGCGACCTCGAGCACTCGCCTTACGGGCCGAAGAAGATCGCCGACGTGCGCGGCTACGCGCTCGCCGTGCTCGACGACCTCGTCGCGCAGGGCGTGAAGATGCTCGTGATCGCGTGCAACACGGCTTCGTCGGCGATGCTGCGCGACGCGCGCGAGCGCTACGACGTGCCCGTGGTCGAGGTCATCCAGCCCGCCGTGCGCCGGGCGGTCGCGGCGACGAAGACCGGCCGGGTGGGCGTGATCGGCACCCAGGGCACCGTCTCGTCGCGAGCGTACGACGACGCGTTCGCCGCGGCACCCCACCTCGAGCTCTTCTCGCAGGCGTGCCCCCGTTTCGTCGAGTTCGTCGAGGCGGGCATCACGACGGGCGACGAACTGCTCGCCGTCGCCGAGGAGTACCTCGCGCCGCTGCGCCGCGCCGACATCGACACGCTCGTGCTCGGCTGCACCCACTACCCGTTCCTGAAAGGCGCCATCTCGTACGTCATGGGCGAGGGCGTCACCCTCGTCTCGAGCGACGTCGAGACCGCGAACGACGTCTACCGCGTGCTCGTCTCGACGGGCATGGAGCGGCGCGAACCGACGCCGCCCAGCTACCGCTACGAGGCGACCGGTCGTTCGACGAGCGCCTTCCTCGACCTCGCACACCGACTGATCGCCCCCGAGATCCCGAGCGTCGAGCTCGTGCAGACGGGCGTCATCCCCCTTCCCGACCGCGCACGGCTTCGACAGGAGAACAACGCATGACCGAGGCATCCGCCACCCCGATCGTCCGAGCCGACGGGCGCGCGCCCGACCAGCTGCGCGAGGTTACCATCGAGCGCGGCTGGAGCGCCCATGCCGAGGGCAGCGCCCTCATCTCGTTCGGCGGCACGAAGGTGCTGTGCACCGCGAGCTTCACGAACGGCGTGCCGCGCTGGCTCACCGGCAAGGGCAAGGGCTGGGTCACGGCGGAGTACGCGATGCTGCCCCGCTCGACGAACACCCGCAACGACCGCGAGAGCGTGAAGGGCCGCATCGGCGGGCGCACCCACGAGATCAGCCGCCTCATCGGTCGCAGCCTCCGCGCCGTCATCGACACCAAGGCGCTCGGCGAGAACACGATCGTGATCGACTGCGACGTGCTGCAGGCCGACGGCGGCACGCGCACCGCCGCGATCACGGGCGCGTACGTCGCGCTCGCCGACGCCATCGAGTGGGCCCGCGACAAGAAGTTCATCGGGCAGAAGGCGACTCCGCTCATCGACACCGTCTCGGCCGTGTCGGTCGGCATCATCGACGGCGTCCCCATGCTCGACCTCGCCTATGTCGAGGACGTGCGCGCCGAGACCGACATGAACGTCGTCGCCACCGGGCGCGGGCTCTTCGTCGAGGTGCAGGGCACCGCCGAGGGTGCGCCGTTCGACCGGCGCGAGCTCGACTCGCTGCTCGACCTCGCCCTCGCCGGCACCGCATCGCTCACCGAGCTGCAGCGCGCCGCGCTCGCCGAGGCGGCGGGGGAGCGAGCGTGACCGGGGCGAACGCCACGGCCGCATCGGGTGCGCTCGAGGTCGTGCTCGCCACCCACAACGCGCACAAGGTGGCCGAGTTCCAGCGCATCCTGGGTGAGCGGATGCCGGGACTCACGGTGCTCGCCTACGACGGCCCGTCGCCCGTGGAGGACGGCACGAGCTTCGCCGAGAACGCGCTCATCAAGGCTCGCGCCGCGGCGGAGCACACCGGGCGCATCGCGCTCGCCGACGACTCGGGTATCACGGTCGACGTCATGGGCGGCGCCCCCGGCATCTTCTCAGCCCGCTGGGCGGGCGAGCGCGCCGGCGACGAGGAGAACGTGCGGCTGCTGCTCGCGCAGCTCGGCGACGTGCGCCGGCCGAATCGCGGCGCGGCCTTCCACTGCACGATCGCGGTCGTCGTGCCGTCGGCCGTGCTCCGGGACGCCGATGCCGACGAGGAGTTCGTCGCCGAGGGACTCTGGCGAGGTTCGCTCGCCTACGAGCCGCGCGGCTCGCACGGATTCGGCTACGACCCCGTGTTCGAGCCCGAGGGGCACGAGGTGACGGCCGCCGAGCTGCTGCCCGAGCAGAAGAACGCGATCAGCCACCGGGCGCGGGCGTTCGAGGCGCTCATCCCCGAGCTCGAGCGCATCGCGGCGGGCGTCACTCCCGCCGAATAGCGGATGCCCCTGCCCAAGCCCGACGTCACCCGGTGACGAACGCCGTCAACCGGTCGGCGAACTCGTTGAACGCCGTGCCGGTGGTGAGCATCGCCCACCCGTGGCCGACCCCGTCGCCGACGATCGTCACGTCGTCGCTCGCGCTCGCGTCGGCGAGCTGCTGCAACTCGTCGACGCTCACGGTCGAGTCGTCGGGGGCGACCGCGAGGAAGAGCGGCGCCGCGAGCGCCGGTGCGTCGTCCATCGAGTCGTAGCCGCGGAACGAGATCGGTCCCGACAGGTCGGCGACGCCGTCGAGGACGGCGGCATCGCCGTCCCGCCCGCCCGCGACGACGGCCGCCGTTCCGCCCATCGAGGCACCGATGACGACGACCCGCTCCGCCCCGTGCTCGCGCGCCCAGTCGGCGGCCGCGAGCAGGGCGTCGGCACCGTCGTCGACGACGTGGTTCGCGCCGGAGGGGCACTCGGTCGCGCCGTAGCCGCAGTTGTTGACGAGCAGCACCTGCACGCCCTGCTCGGCCAGGCTCGACGCGTACGGCCAGAATCCGCACTCGTCTTGATTCCGCTGGTGCGCGAAGATCGCGGTCGTCGTGCCGGAGCCTGCGACGCCGACGTCGAACAGCGCCTCGCCGACGGGCAGCAGCATCGCGCTCGACTCGACGCCGGTGTCGCCGCACTGCTCGGAGGGCGGCGTGGGCTGCTCGGCGGCGGGCTCGGCCGTCGCCGACGCGTCGGCGCCGCTCGTCGCTCCGCCGCCGCCTCCGGGACCGCCCGCGCATGCGGAGAGCGCGGCGACGAGGCATCCGACGGTCAGGGCGATGGCGAGCGTGCGGCGCGAGGGCATGCACCGCAGCCTAGGGCGGGAGCCGCAGCGACCGCGACCCCCCCGTGCGCTGCCATGCCGGTGAGAACGCGACTCATTCCTGATTGGGGCGATTCGCTCCCAGCGCGCCCCGGCCGACCTACGCTGGAAGCGACATGGCACACGATCACGCGCACGACCACGCTGCGACGGCGAACCGCACCCGACTCTGGATCGCGATCGCGATCATCGGCGCGTTCGTGCTCGTGCAGGTCATCGGCGGCCTGCTGAGCGGCTCCCTCGCACTGCTCGCCGACGCCGGGCACATGACGAGCGACCTCATCGGCCTGATCGTCGCGCTCGTCGCCGCGTTCGTCGCCGCCCGCCCGGCGACCGACCGGCAGACCTACGGATTCCGTCGCGCCGAGGTGTTCGGTGCGCTCATCAACGGCGTGATCCTCGTCGTCGTCGCAGTGACCGTCACGATCGGCGCGATCGGCCGGCTCGTCACGGGCGCGGAGGGCGAGGCGCACGAGGTGCAGGGCGGCATGATGCTCGTCATCGCCGTGCTCGGGCTCGTCGCGAACATCGCGGCGATGCTCGTGCTGCGCGGCGGAGCGAAGGACTCGATCAACCTGCGCGGCGCGTACCTCGAGGTGCTCGGCGACACGATCGGCTCGGCCCTCGTCATCGTCGCGGCGATCGTCATCCTCTTGACCGGCTGGAACGCGGCCGACCCGATCGCCTCGCTCGGCATCGCGGTGCTGATCGTGCCGCGCGCGCTGTCGCTGCTGCGCGACGTCGCGCGAGTGCTCAGCGAGAGCGCGCCCGCCGACACCGACGTCGCCGAGATCCGCGACCACCTGCTCGGCACCGCCGGAGTGGTGGCGGTGCACGACATCCACGTCTGGCAGATCACCTCGGGCCAGCCGGTGTTCACGGCGCACGTCGAGGTCGAGCCCGAGGTCTTCGAGGCGGGGCGCGCGGGTGCGCTGCTCGACGAGCTCGGGGGATGCCTCAGCGAGCACTTCGACGTCGCGCACTCGACCTTCCAGCTCGAGCCCGCCGGCCGGGCGGAGCAGGAGCAGGGCTCGCACTGCTGACCGGCGCGCGCGAAGCGGCCGAGGCCCACCGCGCGGATGCGAAGCGGGCCTCGGCGCCGTCTGCCGAGGGCGATCAGCAGCTCACCGCGGGGTTGAACGGCGTGAAGACGCCCGCCGGGTTGTGCGCTCCGACCCACACGTGCAGGTCGTAGTGCGTCGGCATGCCTGGCTCGTGCCCGGGCATCGGGCCGTCGAACGGCCGCGTGCCGAGCATCGGCACGGGCTGGCCGACGTCGGGCTCGAAGAACTCGGCGCTCCAGAGCCGGAGCTCGCCCGACGGCGACGGGCCGTAGGTGAGCATCGGCGGCGCGGCGGGGTCGACCGGTGCGCCGGGGCGCACGAGCGCCGGGTTCACGTAGTGGAAGCCCATCGCTCCGTCGGGGCTCGCGGCGCATTCGCCGGCGGGCACGTAGCCGGCCGCGATCGCGGCGTCGACGTCGTGGAATCGGGCGGTCGCGGCACGCACGTCGGCGACGACGCGCCGCATCTCGGGCGTCGTGGGGCCGGGGTCGAGCGGGTGTTCGCCGTCGTGGGCCTGCGCCGGCAGCGCCGACAGGGTGACGGCCGCGGCGGTGACGAGCGTCGCGGCGATGGTGCGGTGGATGGTGCGCATGGTGGTGGTTTCCTTCGTTCGGGTTCGGGTTCGGGTTCGGGTTCGGGTTCGGGTTCGGGTTCGGGTTCGGGTTCGGGTTCGGCGTGCGGTTGCGTGCGGGTGCGGCTCGGTGCGGGTGGCCGAGTTCGGGGGTCCGATGCCGCCGCGCGACGCTCAGTCGCGCTCGACCGCGTGCGATGCGATCCAGACGCGCCGCGGGTCGTAGAGGTCGCGCACGCGCACGAGCCGCTCGCGGTCGGCCGCCTCGGAGAACGCCGAGCTCGCGTCCGGGCGTTCGGCGAAGTTCGGGAAGGTGCCGCCCGTCGACCAGGGCTGCAGCGCGCCGGCGACCGCGGCGGTGACCTGCTCGCCGAGCTCGGCGAGCTCGGGGGTCGGCGCGGGCGAGACGGCGAAGAGCGCGTAGGCGCCGTCGAGGCGGGCGAGCGCGCCGTCGTGCGGGCGGGCGAGCGCCCCGCCGAGGTGACGGAGCTCCGCGATCATGAGCGGCGTCTCGACGCCGGGCCCCGCCGCGGCGAGCAGCGCGTCGATCGCCGCCTCCGGAAGGCCGGCGAGCATCGCGTGGTCGGAGACGCCGGGGGTCGGCGCGGGCGGGTCCATGTGGACCGCGAGCAGCCCCGACGACGGCATCCGCCCGAAGGTGTCGAGCTCGGGTGCGAGGTCGCGGAGGGGGGCGAGCAGCTCGGCCGCCCGCTCGTCGTCCTCGAGCAGCGCGCCGTCGATGACGACGAGCTCGCGGCCGCTGAGGAAGGGCGGCAGCTCGGGCAGCGGCGGGAAGCGCATGAGGCGCAGCGAGGTCGTGACCGACTCGGGCACCGTGCTCGTCCACTCCGCCCACGCGCGGGCGACCTGCGGCGCCGCCGCGAGGTCCCACAGGAGCATTCCCGCGACCACGTCGGCGATGGGCAGCAGGTCGATCTCGACGGCGACGACGACGCCGAAGCCGCCACCGCCGCCCCGGAGCGCCCAGAACAGGGCGGCGTGCTGCTCAGCGCTCGCACGGATGAGCTCGCCGTCGGCCGTGACGAGCTCGATCGCCCGCACCGATGAAGCGGCCAGCCCGTGCGCGCGCCCGTAGAACGAGAGTCCGCCGCCGAGCAGGTAGCCCGCGACCGCGACGTCGCCCGCGCTGCCGTGCAGCGCGGTCAGGCCGTGCGGGGCCGCCGCGGCGACGACGTCCTGCCAGAGCGTGCCGCCGGCGACGCGCGCGGTACGCAGGGCCGGGTCGACCTCGACACCCGTGAGGGCGTGCAGGCGGAGGAGCAGCGCCTCCTCGAGGTGGTCGCCGGCGATGGCGGATGCCGCGTGGCCAGTGCTCTGCGGCGCGATCCGCAGTCCGTCGGCGCCGGCCGCCGTGACGGTGGCGACGACCTCGGCGACGGTGCGCGGCACGGCGACGGCGGCCGGCCGCTGCGAGACGGCCAGGTTCCACGGGCGGCAGGCGTCGTCGTAGCCGGTGTCGCCCGGCAGGAGGACGACCTCGAGCTCGCGCAGCGCGGCGAGGCGGGTGAGGGTCGGGTTCATGCTGATTCCTTCGTGATGGGTCGGAGCGGGTGCGGCCACCGTCGCCTCGAGTCGCACGAGCATGCCCGCGGGCCGCTCGCGTTCGTCGGCGACGACCTCGACGCGGACGTCGCGGGTCGCGTCGCCCAGTCGCTCGGCGAGGATGACCACGAGCTCGTCGGCGGGTTCGGCCGACGCGTTGTGCACGCGAAGCCGGCGCAGCGCGGTCAGCGGCAGCCCGCGGTCGACGATGTCGTGCTCGAGGCGCACGAACGCGAGGCACAGCTGCGCGGTCGCGTCGTCGGCGTGCACGAGATCGCCGCGCTCGTCGACGGGCTCGGAATGGATCGTGGTGGTCACGGATCCAAGCCTGCGAACGGCGCCGGCCCCGAGCCATCCCAGTTGTGGGGGGATTTCCGGATCCCAGTGTTCTGGGATATCGCGGCGGGGGCCGGCGGGCGCATACTGATCGCATGCACAACCGGTTGCGCGCCGAACGCGCTCGCGGCGATCTCGACGTGCTCTCGCGCGCTGGCCTCGACCTCGACGACTTCATCGCCGAGGCGACCGAGACCGTCGGCCGGGCGACGCCGTGGGTGGGCGCGTGCGTCGGCACGCACGACCCGTCGACCATGATGCTGACGAGCGCCCGCAAGTACGGCTCGCTCGTCGCGAACAACGAGCACGACATGCTGTTCGGCCTCCTCGAGTACGGGGCCGAGGAGCCGAGCTCGTTCCGCGCGCTCGCCAGGTCGGAGGCGCGCGCGATCGGCATGCACGCCTCGGACGACGTCGACGCCGACCGGTCGGAGCGCACGAACCGCCTCATGCGCCCGGTCTACGGCTTCGGCGACGAGGCCCGCCTCGTGTTCCGCGACGGTGCGGGCGTGTGGGGGTGCCTCGCGATGTTCCGGGGAACGGACGACGCGAAGTTCTCGCGCGATGAGGTCGACTTCCTCGGCACCCTGTCGGAGTCGTTCGCCCGCGGCGTCCGCGCCGGAATGCTGACCCGGCTCTCGGCGTCACCGGTCGCCGAGTCGGACGTCTGCGGGCCGGCGGTCGTCATCGTGGGAACCGACGACGAGGTCTCGCAGATCAGCCTGGGTGCCGAGGAGCGGCTCGCCCAGCTCGCGACCACCCAGCACAGCGGCGACCCGCTGAGCCTCGTGACCTCGCTCGTCGGCGCGGCCCGGCGCATGCTCGCCGTGCCCGGCTCGCCGATCCCACGGGCGCGCGTGCGCACCGCCGCGGGCACCTGGCTCGTGCTGCACGCCTCGCCGCTGGCCGGTCCCGACGGCGCAGCGGGCGACGTCGTCATCACGATCGAGGAGGCGCGCCCGCCCGAGATCGTCGCACTCGTGGTCGCCGCGTTCGGGCTGACGCCCCGCGAGCGCGACGTCACGAGGCTCGTGCTGCAGGGCGTCGAGACGAAGGAGATCGCGGCGACCATGCACGTCTCGGCCTACACCGTGCAGGACCACCTGAAGTCGGTGTTCGAGAAGGCTGGGGTGCGCAGCCGTCGCGAGCTCATCTCGCGCGTCTACTTCGACCAGTACGTGCCGCGGATGGGCACCGAGGTCGCGCCGAGCGGGTGGTACGCGGGCTGAAGCCGCGAGGCGCGGTTCAGGCGAGCGGATGCCTCGGCCGAGGCATCCCCGTCAGTGCTCGTCGTGCTTCGGGCCCCGCTCGAAGACGTCGGCGTCGAGCACGAGCTCGGCGGCCTCGGTCTCGTCGGTGACGACGTCTTCGCCGGCGGCGGCGGCCTTCTTCGCCTTCGACCGCTCGCGCAGGTAGTGCCAGAGCGTCACGATGGCCGTGCCGCCGACCGCGGCGAGCAGGATGAGGTCGATGTACTCCTTGACGAAGTCGGCGATCGGGGGGATGAAGCCGATCGCGTACCCGAACATCGTGAGTCCGAAGCCCCAGAGCACGGCGCCGACGAGGTTGTAGAGCGTGTACTTGCCCTTGTGCATGTGGCCGACGCCTGCGGCGACGGGGGTGAAGGTGCGCACGATCGGCACGAAGCGCGCGAGGATGACCGCGAGGGCGCCGAACCGGTCGAAGAAGGCGTTCGTGCGTTCGACGTTCTTGACGCTGAACAGGCCCGATTCCTTTCGTTCGAAGATCGCCGGGCCGGCCTTGTGGCCGATGAGGTAGCCGACCTCGCCGCCGATGAACGCGGCGAGTCCGATGAGCAGCGACACCCACCAGACGCTGATGCCGAAGACGCCCTCGGGCGAACCGGGCAGCGGGTGCGAGAGCAGCCCCGAGATCACGAGGAGGGTGTCGCCGGGCAGCAGGAACCCGACGAGCAGGCCCGTCTCGGCGAAGATGATGCCGCACACGACGAGCAGTGCCCACGGCCCGGCGCCGCCGATGATCGTCTCGGGGTCGAGCCACGGGATGAGGGCGGTGTGGACCATGCGGATGGGCTCCAGTCGTCGGACCCGGCGGTACCGGGTCGGCGGGCGGCGTGGGTATGACGTGAGTCTACCGAGCGGCCCCTGGACGCGGCATCCGACTGCAGGATGACCCGGGGCTCACCCCGCGGGGTGAGATGCGCGGCACCGGCCGCGCTCGTCCGCGCGCCGCCGCCGAGGTCGCAGCGTGTCGGTCGTCGCGCGTAGGGTCGCCGACATGCGCTACGGATTCATCTATCCCGGCAGTGACCCAGAACTCGCGGTCGAGCTGGCCGGGCTCGCAGAACAGTACGGCTGGCATGGCTTCTTCGTGTGGGAGGGCATCTGGGCGACCGACCCGTGGTCGGTGCTCGCGGCGGCGGCGATGCGCACGACGAACGTGCGACTGGGCACGATGCTCACGCCCGTGCCCCGCCGCCGGGTGTGGGAGCTCGCGGGCCAGACGATGACGGTCGACCGGCTCTCGGGCGGGCGCGTCATCCTGTCGGCCGGGCTCGGCGTCGCCGAAGTCGCCGAAGACCGCTTCTGGATCTTCGAGCACGACCCGGGCCGGCGCGAGCGGGCCGACGTCTTCGACGAGTCGCTCGACCTCCTGCCGAAGCTCTGGCGGGGCGAGCCCTTCGAGCACGAGGGGGCGCACTACACGGTGCGGCGCACCGACCGCATGCTGCCGCTGCCGCCCGTGCAGCAACCGCGCATCCCGATCTGGGCGGTCGGCCTGTGGCCGCGCCCGAAGTCCATGCGACGCGTCGCCCGCCTCGACGGGTGGTTGCCCAACTACGCGCCGCCCGGCGAGGGCGCCGCGGGGCCCGACGCCCAGCGCGAGCTGTTCACGCCCGAGATCGGCGCCGAGGCGATGGCGTGGCTGCGCGCCGAGCGCGAGCGCCTCGGCCTCGCCGACGAGCCGTTCGACTGGGTGCAGGAGGGCACGACGGCGGGGCTCGACCCGGCCTCCGACGCCGCGGTCGTCCGCAGTTGGGCCGAGGCGGGGGCGACGTGGTGGCTCGACACCGACTGGTCGGTGCCCGCCGAGCGCATCGAGCAGTACTCGAGAGCGCGGCTCGCGGCGGGTCCGCCCGTCATCGACCGCTGACACGGAGTCGGCCCGGGCTCGCGTCGATCACACGAGCCCGGGCCGTATTTCCCCTGATCCCGATGACCGAACCACCGGGGCGTCGTCCCTGCGACTCTCTCAGCAGAACACGGGAACCGATTCCTCCGCGAGGGGTTGACGGGGCCCGTGGCCTGATGCATGGCGAGTCGGGTCGGACGGAAACGGTCGAACGCAGCGCCGTCGGGCTGCGTCGCGTCGCGTCGAGTGCGGAAGGTGGGACTTGAACCCACACGCCCGAAGGCACAGGAACCTAAATCCTGCGTGTCTGCCGATTTCACCACTCCCGCGAGTGCCCGTTCAGTCTATGCGGGTGCGCTTTCGCCGTCGGCCGTCGCAGCGGCCTCGACGGGGGTCGCGGCGCCCGCTCGGCCTGCCCGGCGCGGTGGGCGCGACGGGGCCGACAGCGCGATCAGTGCGATGAGCGAGCGTCGTGGCCGAACAGCATGCGCGCGAGCACGAGCATCATGACGATGAACGCGGCGACCACCGGCAGCGGCGCCCACCACCAGCCGACCGTGAAGCCGAGCACGGGCACGAGCGCGAACGCCGTGAGCCAGATGACGGCGCTGTAGATGCCGAAGCGGGCGGCCGCGGCCGGGTCCTGCTCGAAGCGGTTGCCGACCTCGACGGCGTCGCGGTGCATCGCGACCACCCACGGCTTGTGCCGGTTCGTCTGGGTGGCACCGAGCGCGCTCAGCACGGCGATCGCGGCGACGGCGAGCACCGCGGCGAGCACGAGCCAGACGAGCTCGAGCCGCCAGACGACGACGGCGGCGAAGCCCAGCGAGGCGACGAGCGTGCCGGTCGCCGCACCGAACGCGACGGCGCGGCCGGTCGGCAGCGGGTAGTTCGTCGTGGTCTCCTGGCGGAGCGCGTCGGCCGTGATGACGCCGATCGCGAGCCCGAGCGCGGCGGCGATCGCGATGAGCGGCCCGGCGGCGAGCGGCATGAGCGGGGTGAGGCCGAGCACGAGGGTCACGAGCGCCGCCGCCGCGACGATCGAGAGCACGACGGTGCGCACGACGAACGCGGGCTTCGGGCGCACCCGGTGGCGCAGGGCCGTCTGGGCCGCGGATGCCGCGGGGCGAGCGGCGCGTGCGGCGGGTGCGGCGGGTGCCGAGGCATCCGCGTCGCCGGTCGCCGCCGCGACGAGCTCGCGCACGTCGCCGAGCTCGTCGACGGCTCGGCGGGCGGCCTCGACGGGGGAGGCGCCGGCGACCTCGAGCTCGGCGACCCGCGAGAGCAGGTTGTCGCGGATCTCCTCCTTCAGGTCTTGCGCCTCGGGGGTGGGGTCGATGCCCGCGAAGGCCTCGTCGAGGAGGCGGTGCACCTCGGTCGAGGTGCGGGGGCTGCGGTTGTCGCTCATCGCAGGGAGCCTTTCGTGTTCGCCGGCGCCGTCTGGCTGCCGAGCAGGGAGTCGATGACGGTGCGGGTGGCCACCCAGCTCGCCACGTTCTGGCGGAAGGCGGCGCGGCCCGCGTCGGTGATGCGGTAGTACTTGCGGCGGCCGCCCTGCGACTCGTCGCCCCAGTACGCCTCTGCGAGACCGTCGCGTACGAGCCGGCGGTAGCTGGCGTAGAGGGTGGCCTCCTTGATCTCGTAGCCCCCGCCCGTGGCATCGCGGATGTGCTTGTAGATCTCGAAGCCGTAGCTGTCGTGCTCGCGCAGCACGCCGAGCACGATCGTGTCGGTGTGCCCGCGCAGCAGGTCGGACGCGAAGGCGTCGCCGGATGCCGCTGAATCTTGGATCATGTGAAGTACTGTAACAGATCAAGTAATAAATGTGAACAAGAAATGGATGTCGCAGGGTGGTGCGCCGACGACGTGGATGGCTCGCGGCTGGCGTTGTGGATAACTTCGACGCAGTCGTCGGGTCCCACCGCATGATGGATGCCATGTCCGACGCCGTCCGCACCATCGCCGAGCGCGTGCGCACGCGGGTGCTGCGCGAGGGGGTCGATCTCGCGGGCGACGACGACGTCGCCGCCCGGTATGCGCACGACGAGGTGAGACGGTACAGCGAGCGGGCGCTCGCGGGCGCCCATTCGGGGCTCGTCGACGAGGCGGGCACCGCGCGAGACGTCGTCGCCGCGCTCACCGGGTACGGCGCCCTGCAGCCCTTCTTCGACGATGACACCGTCGAAGAGATCTGGATCAACGGTCCGGCCCGCGTGTTCGTGGCGCGCGGAGGCGTCTCCGAACTGACGAACCTCGTGCTGAGCGACCGCGAGGTGCGCGAACTCGTCGAGCGCATGCTCGCGCACACCGGACGGCGCGTCGACCTCAGCTCGCCGTTCGTCGATGCCTCGCTGCCCGACGGATCGCGGTTGCACGTGGCGATTCCCGACGTCGCGAGGGAGCACTGGGCGGTCAACGTCCGAAAGTTCCAGCGGCGCATCAGGTCGCTCGCGGCGCTCGTCGAGCTCGGATCGCTGACGGTCCAGGCCTCCGAGTACCTGCGCATGTCGGTGCTCGCCGGAGCGAACATCCTCGTCTCCGGGGCGACGCACACCGGCAAGACCACCATGGTCAACGCCCTCATGTCGGGCGCGCGGACGGGCGACCGGGTCGTCACCGTGGAGGAGACCTTCGAGCTCGACCTCGACGTGCGCGACCTCGTCGCCCTCCAGTGCCGGCAGCCGAGCCTCGAGGGAACCGGCGAGATCACCCTGCGACGGCTCATCAAGGAAGCATTGCGCATGCGCCCCGACCGGCTCATCGTGGGCGAGGTGCGAGAGGCCGAGAGCCTCGACCTGCTCATCGCGCTGAACTCGGGTCTTCCCGGCATGTGCACCATCCACGCGAACTCGGCTCGCGACGCACTCGCGAAGCTGTGCACGCTGCCGCTGCTCGCCGGACGGAACATCGACTCCGCCTTCGTCGTTCCGACGGTGGCGAGCTGCATCGACCTCGTCGTCCACCTCGCGATCGACCGGGACGGACACCGCCGCGTCGCCGAGATCCTCGCGCCCACCGGTGCAGCCAGCGGGGCGAGTGTCGACGCGGAGGCGATCTTCGCGACGAGCGACGGCGTGCTGAGGGCGACCGGGGCGCGCCCGGCCCGCCTCGAGAAGTTCGAGGCCCGCGGCTTCGACCCCGACCACGTCCTGGGCGTGGTCGAATGAGTCTCGTGCTCGGCGCGGTGCTCGGCCTCGGCATCCTGCTCATCGCCGCACCATTGCTCTGGCCGCGCGTCGCGGGTGCTTCCGCGAGGGCGACGGACTCGCTCGACCGCCTTCGCGGCGAACTCGCCCTGGCGGGGCTCGGCGGCGTGCCGCTGCCCGTCATCGTGGCCGTCGGCCTCGCGCTCGCCCTCGTCGGCGCCGCCCTCGCGCAGGCGATCTTCGGCATACCGTTCCTGACCGCGATCGGTGCGCTCCTCGGTGGCGCGCTCGTCCCGTTCGTCGTGCGCGGCCGCGCGGCCCGCCGGCGCGCGGCGAATCGCGCGGTCTGGCCCGACGTCGTCGACCACCTGGTCGCGTCGGTTCGGGCGGGCATGTCGCTGCCCGACAGCCTCGGAGCCCTCGCGGAGCTCGGCCCGGCTCCGACGCGACCCGCGTTCGCCGCGTTCGAACGCGAGTACCGGCGCACGGCGAACTTCTCCGCCTGCCTCGACGGGCTCAAGGCCGAGCTCGCCGATCCCGTCTCCGACCGGATCCTCGAAACACTGCGCATGGCGCGGGAGGTCGGCGGCAGCGACGTGACCGCAGTCCTGCGCGCGCTCGCCGGGTACCTCCGTGAAGACGCGGCACTCCGCGCCGAGGTCGTCTCGCGCCAGTCCTGGATCCGCAACGCGGCTCGGCTCGGCGTTGCCGCCCCCTGGCTGCTGCTGCTCGTGCTCGCCTCGCGGCACGAGGCGATCATCGCCTACGACAGCCCGGCCGGAGCCGTCCTCATCCTCGTCGGCCTCGGCGTGACCCTCGTTGCGTACCGCGCCATGATCGCGCTCGGCCGGCTTCCCGAGGAGCGACGATGGTTCAACTGACGACCGTCGGGGCACTGAGCCTCGTCCTCGGCGTCACCGCCGGCCTCGGTCTCTGGATGCTCGTGTCGACGCTGCCGCGGATCGGCCGTCCGCGCCTCGCGGAACGCGTCGCACCATACGTCGCCGACCTCTCTGCGGAGGCACGGGCGATGCTCGCACGACGACCCGCCGACCCGGGCCCCGTGCTCGCAGCGCTCGTCGCGCCGACCGCCCAGCGGCTGCGCGGAGTGCTGTCGTCGTGGCTCGGCGGCAACGACCTCATCGCACGGCGCCTGCGGCAGGCGGGCTCGACGGCGAGTGTCGAGCGATTCCGCGGCGAGCAGCTCGCGTGGGCGGCCGGCGGGTTCGTGTTCGGGGCAGCTCTCGCCGTGGCGGCACCCGGCTTCGCGACGCTGCCCGCGATCGTGCGGATCACGGCTCCGTTCATCGCGGCGGCGCTCGGCGCGATCGGACGTGACTGGGTCCTGCAGCGGAGCGCGAGACGGCGCCTCGCCCGCATCTCATCCGAGCTCGCGACCGTCCTCGAGTTCCTGACGCTGAGCCTCACCGCAGGCGAAGGCATGCTCGACGCGCTGCGCAGGGTGTCGGCAGCGGGCACCGGCGAGTTGCCGACCGAGTTCGGTCGGGTCGTCGCGACGGTCGGCACCGGCGTACCGCTCGCGATGGCGCTCGCCGAGCTGCGCGACGGTGTCGACCATCCCGGGCTCACTCGCGCGCTGGATCAGGTGCTCGGAGCGCTCGAGCGCGGGGCACCCCTCGCCGCCGTGCTGCGCGCCCAAGCCGGCGACGCCCGCGAGGCCGCGAAGCGCTCGATCATCGAGGCGGCCGGCCGCAAGGAGATCGCGATGCTCGTGCCGTTGATCTTCCTCATCCTCCCGGTCACGATCGCCTTCGACAGTGTTAGTTTCCGGGGAAGATCACATTTTGGTAACGGAAATGGCCGCCTCGACTTGACATGTCAGGCGGTCTTTTGTTAGCGGGACCGGGGCAATTGGAGTCTTCGCTATTACACTCTGGTTGTCAAATAGCTACATAACAATCGCGTATTGCTTAGATATAGTCTACAAACGTCTGGTATACTGAGACCAGCGACACAGAGACAGGCACCACCCGCGATTTTCCATATGCCGGGGGGTGGTCTCCGGTGTGGTGCTCGGGGCTACTCCCCACCTCTTAGGAGCACCACAACATGAACAACGCAACAACCCTCGAAGCGGCCCTAGGGGCGGCTCAGGGTTACCCAACACCGGGAGTCGGCTACGCGGACGCGCTACGGCTCTACACCGCAGCGGGCTCGGCAAGCATCCTTCGCCCCGTCCCTGTTGCCACCACTCCGCCCCGAGGCTTTCGCAATTGGAGCCCGGAGACGGCGGCACGCTGGGCTGAGTCGGAGCACTGGGCTCAGGCCCGCACTGCTTCCAGCCCTGCGCCCGGGTACGTCTTCCTAGATGACGATGACGCCGCGCTCTGCGCCGCTCTGGAGGCTCGGCTAGGGGTTCGTCCTGCAACGCTCTACACAACCTCACGCGGCCCGCTCTCTGACACGCAGGGGCGCGCAAAGCGGCTGTACCGGGTGCCCGAAGATGCCACCCTTGCCGACCGCTACAGCGGGGGAGAGGTCGTAGATCACTTCCACCGTTTTGCCTTCGTCGGCCCGACCCGCAACCACAGGACGCTTGCCGAAGAGACTTGGTACCTCCCTGACGGCTCCGCCCTTTCGGGTCCGCCCACAGCACAGGACATTGCCGAGCATGTCGCAGAGTTGCCCGCCGAATGGCTCAAGCACCTAAGCAGGCCTGCACGTGAGTACCGTGCTCTTCCGGAGTGGGAAGCTCCGGCGAGTTATGACGCTGGAGAGGTTGCACCTTGGCTGCTGGAGCTTGCCGAGCAGTGGGGAGGCGTAGAGCGCTACCCGGATGCTCAGCGAGCCCTCTGGGACCTTGCGTGGATCGCGGTACTGCTCCCCGAGACTCCCGGAATCGATACGCTCCGGGGGCAGATCACGGACGCCTATGTCAATCGACCGGACACAAGCACTCCGCAGGCCGAGCGCATGGGGCGCATGGATCGGCTGTGGCAGAACGCACTGCCGAAGCAGGCCGAGCAGCTCGCAGAGCTGGAGGCCGAGATTGGACGCGCGGCTGTCGATTGGGCTCTACCCTTCCTGACCGGCGAGCGCTCCGCTCAGTCCGAGCTGGAGCGCTTGGAGAGCCTCACACCCGAGCAGGCCGAAGCCGAGTTCGGTTACGACTGGCAGGACCTACACGCGCAGGCAATCAACCGTGCGAAGGCAACCGAAGCCCGGGCGAGTGAAGAGACGGCGATCCCGGAGAGCTGGAAGGCTCTCGACCTCTCGGAGTACCTCGAAGGCGGCTACGAACCGCCTAAGCCCTCTGTCTTCCTTCGGGATGACGGTATCGGGATGTTCTACCCCGGAGTGGTCAATGAGTTCCACGCGACCCCGGGCACCGGTAAGACGCTGTTCGCCCTCGCGATCGTCGCGGAGCAGCTCGGGCTGGGGGAGAGCGTGCTCTACCTCGACTATGAGGAGCACCCGGGCCGCATCACGAAGCGCCTGCTTGATTACGGCGTCCCCGTCGAGAGCATCCGCGAGCGCTTCCATTACGTGCGCCCGGAAGAACGCCCGACGCTCGCAGCCGTTGAGGCCTTCGCGGCGGAGGGCCACGCACTGGTTGTAATCGACACGGTAGGCGAGTCGATCAACAACGTGACCGGCGGAGACTCCAACTCCACCGATGACGTGACCCGGTGGCACTCGTTCATTCGCGAGTTCGCGCGGGGCGGGGCCTGTGTGCTCGTGATTGACCACATCACGAAGGACGCCGCTAACCCGCTCTTCCCTATCGGCTCTCAGGCGAAGCTTGCGGGCTACAAGGGCGCTGTCTATCTACTGGAGGCTCCGAAGGCTGGAGGCCCGCGCAAGGGCTCTGTGGGGCTACTCACGCTCAAGCTCGCGAAGGACAACGGCGGAGGTCTCGGGCTCCGGAAGAACGAACTAGCCGCCGAGTTTGTCGTAGACAGCACCGGGGACACGATCCGCTACACACTCCGGCACCCGGAGGCGAGCACGCAGATTGCGCGCCACGCTCAGGCGGACCGCGCGCGAGAGGGCGAGATCCTCTCCGCCGTCTCCGAGCACAACGGACCGATGAAGCGGGCCGAACTTCGGGAGGCGCTCGGACTGTACAACGACCTCAAAGAGTACGGTCCCGTTCTCGCGTACCTCATCGAGTCCGGACGGCTCGTGGAGACCCCCGGAGCCTACGGCGCAAAGCTTCTCAATCTTCCGCTCGCTTCAACCCTCCCCCCTCCCCAGTCCCTAGGACTGGGGGAGAGTGGGGATACTGCCTCCCTAAGCCTCCCTAAGCATCCCCAGGGAGGCTTTGAGGCCCGGAATCATGCGGAAGTAGAGCCCTCCCAAGCCTCCCGGGAGACTAGTCTCCCTGCGCCGTCTGGGGAGGCTTCAGATTCAGCCCTCCCCGAGCCTCCCGAGTCTCCCCAACCCTCCCCGGGAGCGTCAGGATTCACCCCTCCGGAGCCGCCCTCAGCTCTCCGGGAGGCGCTCGGTGGATAACCCCTCAACCTCAACGAAAGGACCTCGAAAAATGAGGACAACCCCCGCCCCCGTCTATGTCGCAGCACTCGCGGAGCGCATCCGCATTTGGGACGCAGACGGCATCCGGCGCAGTGGTGAAGACGGGTGGGAACACCGCGTCAACTTCCACAAGCGCCAATACATCCCTGCCGCCCTAGATCGGCTCGCAGCCGAAGGATGGGCACCCATCACCCCCAACACGAAAGGCAATGAAAATGCGTAACTCCCTATTCGGCAGAAAGGACGCCGAGCCAACCCCCTACCCAGTACCGGACAACCTCCGAGCCGCCTATGACGCGGCGATCCCGGATCCATACGCGTATATCGAAGCTGCCGCTCTGGACTTGGCACGCGAGCTGTACCCCAACGAACCCGTCTACACAGCGGACATGATCCGAAAGGTCAAGAATGACCACCTCGCGGAAATCTTCGCGCGCTCGGAGCACCGCTCCAGAATGGCGATTGCTTGGGAGGAAGTGGAGGCCCCTCGGCTAGCGGCTGAGCGCGAAGCCGCCTACCGCGAGTCGCACACTTGCCCCCTGTGCGGTGAGGTTGCCTCGGACCTCACAATGCGCGCCCTCAACCTCGGAGAGTGGGACAGCCGACAGTCCTGTTCCGTTTGCGCCGCGCTAGCACAGACGATCTGGGCGGAGCAGGCTCGGACGAAGCAGCGAGAGGCGGCAGTGCGTCAGGCGCTTGGCCTGTGACCCGCTAGCGCCTGCGAAAGGCCCCTGAGTTCGACAGGCTCGGGGGCCTTCGTCGTATCCGGTGCGAGTAGCCCGAAACCACACCGGTCAACAACGAACGCCAGCGAAAAACATATAGTCCCAAATGTTTTGACCCCCGCGCGTAAAAATAACTACTGGGAGCGGGGTTCATGGCATCCCCACCAGAAAAAAGGGGGGTCGAGCTACCGCAGTGCCGAACGCGAGCGGGCGTAGCTTTGCGGTATGGATGTTGACGCTCTCACGCACCGAGCTACCGGGCCAGCAGTGGCGATCCTGACGGCATTGGTCGCGAAGGACGACGCGCTCTTGGTTGAGGGATACAAGGCTGTTCACGACTACATGAATGAGGCGCAATCAGGGGCAGAGCAAAGCCTCCGACTCGACTGCTTCGCCATGGCTTCCGCCTCCCTCACCTATTCGGCTCTCGGGCTATGGGCGACTGACACAGGCAAGGATGCGGCGGAGCTTGGCGCATGGCTCGCTCAGTACGCAGGAGAGCGTTCAGGCGGAGAAGTCTGACAAGGGGGACCGGGCACAGCGAAGGGCGCGCCCCTCCGAGAGGAAGAACGCGCCCCAGTGGCTACCCGCTAGCGAAAGCTACCGGCTAGCGAACCCTGAACTGCGTGCCGCAGTACGCGCAGCGGGCCAAGCCCGGGCGGGTCACCCGGTACGGCCCGAGCTTCGCACGGCATCGCGGGTTGGTGCAGATATAGATACGTCCCGTCATGGGAGTCTCCCTTGTTCCAACCAAGGCCTGAAGTGGCGACGCTCCGGAGGCGGACTTGCCTCCCTCGCACCTCGAAGGTCTAAGATCGGAAGAGTCATCCCCTAGACAAGTTTGACGCTCACGACCCCGTGACCTTCGGCACTACCCGAAGTTCCGGGGTCTTGTGCATCTTGGCTGCGTTAAGTCTACGTACCCCTAATGACTTAATGCACGTATACCGACGACCTGTAGTTACATCCATGTAGTTATCCACAGGTGGGCGTGACCCCCGCGAATTAAGCGCCGTCGGCTGCTCCCGCGAGATTCCGGGCCAGTTCACAGGATCCCGGGCCGGATCCGGGAACTATCCACAGTCAGATTGCCGTAGAGATTCTTTCGTTGTGGATGATTTCTCGGCGTGTCGCAGCATAGTTAATTAGGCGTTTTGGCTCTCTGGCGGGCCAAAACTTGAAATTGGGGCCGCTCTAACGGGGTACTACTTGAACCCGCTTCGAGCCTTTCCCGCCCTTGGTAACAGTCACTGTGTAGCCACTCCGGACAATTTCCCTGCGCTTGTCCGAGTCGAGTGCTTTCCAAGCTTCGAGCCACTCCAGAGCGTTCTCTCCAGAGTCGGGAAGGGTGGCCAGAGCCGCGAGGCCCGCGCCTGCCGCTAGCTCTTCGCCCCGCTGAGCATCCAGCTCGTCCCGTTCCGCAGCCAGCTCAGCGAGCCGTGCTCCCGTTACAGAGACGTCAGCGCCGGGAAGCAGCGCAAGCTCCGTGACCCGAGACATCTCCGCTTCGATCGCAGCGAGCTTGCTTGCCGTCACGGCGGGCTTCGGTTCAGCCTTGGGGGGCTCCGCTTTCTGGAATCCGTACACGAAGGCCGAGACCTTGGATTCAGCAACCTCGCCATTGATGCTGACGTGTCGCGTCTCAGGGTCAACGCCGGGAGCGTTCACCTTCCGGGCACAGTGGTAGTAGCCGTGATGGGAGAGCATCCCCGAGCCGCACACACCGCACTTGATGATGCCCGAGAGCCATGCCTTACGCGCCGGTCGCCCCGCCTTTGTCCGCCGAGCCGCAAGGATGCCTACGGCGGTGTCGAACTCAGCTTCCGGGACGATCCGCCCTCGGTTGCGTGGGCGCTCCAGAGCGCGCTTTAGAGTAACGGCCTGCCATGGCCCATCGAGCCGGGTCTTCACTTCCTTCTCATTGAGCTTGCGCACGCAGGCCCGTACCGAGTCACCCGCAAGGATCATCCGGTAACACTCGCGCAGCCATACCGCCTCTGACTCTCGGACCGTCACGCCGTCCTGATCGAACCCGAAGGGGCGGAGGCCCGCAGGCATCTTGCCTGCAGCTCGGGCTTGGGCAGCCTGCGCCTTTTGCCGAGCACTCTTCCTCTCGACCTCGGCTCGCGCCACGGCTGACTTGATGCGAGCGAAGAGCCGCCCGTTATCGGTGCTGAGGTCTATCTCTTCGGTCGCGGTGAGGATCACGAGCCCCCGGCTCTCGCCTACACGGATCCACCTTTCGAGCTGCTCCGGCTGACGCGTCAGGCGGTCGGCGTCCCAGCAGACCACCGCATCAAACTCGCCTGCCTCATAGTCGAGTGCCATGCGGTCATAGGCGGGTCGCTTCACGTTTCGGGCGTACGCGCTCACGCCGTTGTCTACGTACGTCTCGACCAGCGTCCAACCTCGGCGGGCAATAAGCGCCTCGCACTCGGAGCGCTGACGCTCTACGGCAAGCCCGGTCCGGGCATCGTCCTTACTGATGCGCAGATACAAAGCAGCGCGTTTCGGAGTGGAAGTCATATCCCCATATAACAACAGAAGCGTTCGCGCTCTTCCCCGGCTACCTCGTACTGCAGGCGGGCTTCTGATGCCCGACGACGAAAGGAACTCCCATGCGACAGCAGATCATGCGCCGAATCCACGACGAGCGCGGCGACGTGCCCGGCTGGGTGTTGATCACCCTCATGACCGCCGGGCTCGTGATCGTCATCTGGGGCCTTGCCGGTCCTGCGCTGAGCGACGTCTTCAACCAGGCGATCGATCGAGTGCTCGGCATCTGATCCGGCGCTCGCTCGCGGTGGTGCGGGCGCGACTCGCCGACGAACGAGGCTCGGCGGTCGCGGAGTTCACCCTCGTCGGCGTCTTGCTGACGGTGCTCGCGCTCGCGGTCGTGCAGCTCGGGCTCGCGCTCCATGTGCGCAACACGGTGCTCGATGCTGCGGCCGAGGGAGCCCGGTACGCATCGCTCGCCGGGTCGAGCGATGCCGACGGCGTCGTGCGCACGCGGGAGCTGATCTCGGCTGCGATCTCGAGCGACTATGCGGGCGAGGTGAGCGCGTCGCGCACGACGATCGACGGCGTTCCGGTCGTCGCCGTGACCGTTCGTGCGACGCTGCCCGTCGTCGGACTGCTCGGCCTCGATCGCGGGCTGGAGGTGACCGGGCATGCGGCGGTCGAACGCCTCGGCTGAGCTGCGGTGGCCGGCGGGCCCGAGTGGCGACGACGGCGAGCGGGGCTCCGCGTCGCTCGAGTTCCTGACGGTCGGGATGCTGCTGCTCGTGCCGCTCGTCTACCTGGTGCTCGCGATCGCCGCCGTGCAGGGCGGTGCGCTCGCGGTCGAGGGTGCCGCCCGCCAGGCCGCCCGGGTCGCCGTCGAGGCGGGCGGTCGGGGCGACGCCGAGATCGCCGTCGAGCGCGCGGTGGCGGTCGCGCTCGCGGACTACGGGATCGAGGCCGGCGAGGCGTCCGTCGAGCTCGACTGCCAGGCGGGCGACTGCGCCGCACCCGGCAGCCGGGTGCGGGTGTCGGTCCGGGCCACGGTGCGCCTGCCCCTCGTCCCCGACGTGCTCGACCTCGACCGGGTCGGCAGCGTTCCGCTCGATGCGAGCGCGACGCAGACGGTGTCGCGATTCGCGGGTGATCGCCCGTGACGCGCTGGGCCGCACGGTTCCGCCGGGGAGCGGAGCCGAGACGCGAGTGCCATGCCGGTGCCGGCGGCGACGAACGCGGATCCACGATGCTGCTCACGATCTTCTTCTGCGCGCTCGGGCTCGCCCTCGTACTCGTGGTCGCATCGGCGACATCGCTCTATCTCGACCGGAAGCGACTCTTCACTCTCGCCGACGGGGCCGCGCTCGCCGGCGCCGAGATGTGGAACCTCGACGAGGTGCGCGTCGACGACGGCGCGCTCTCCGTCGAACTCGACGACGCCCGCGTCCTGCGCGCCGCGAACGACTACCTCGGCGACGCCGTGCACGAACTCGACGCGGTCGAACTCGTCGAGGCGACGTCGACCGACGGCCGCACCGCGACCGTGACCCTGCGCGCCGTGTGGCACGCGCCGATCTCGACAGACCTCATCCCGGTGGCGGTGCCCATCGAGGTGACGGCGACCGCGCGGTCGGTCTTCCATTGACGCACGATGGCCCGCGCGCTGCCTGATCGGGAATATGCGGCCGCCCGCGCCTGATTGACTTGAAGCATGACCATCGAGATCTCAGACCACTTCGCCCGCATCCTCAACGCGCCCGTGTTCGCCTTCCTCGGCACCACGCGCCCGAACGGCGAGGTGCAGGTCAACCCGATGTGGTTCGAGTTCGATGCCGACACCCAGACCATCCGTTTCACGCACACGACGAAGCGTGCGAAGTTCCGCAACCTGCAGAAGAACCCGGCGATGACGCTCGCGATGACCGACCCCGAGAACGCGCACAAGTACGTCGAGGTGCGCGGCCGGCTCGCCGAAGTCGTCCCCGACCCCGAGGGGGCGTTCTACGTGCACCTCGGGCAGCGGTACGGCGACCCCGACACCGCGGTGCCCGCCGACCACGCCGACCGCGTCATCCTCGTCATGCAGCTCGAGAAGGTCAACGGCCGCTGACGGCGCCGGTCAGCGCAGGCGGCGCGGCACGTACCTCGGGATGTAGCGCCAGAGCACGCCCGCCCCGACGAGGCCGACGATGCCCATCGTCGCGCTCGCGGCCATGATCGACACGAGCGACGTCACGCCCGCGACGACGAGCGGCGCGACCGCCTGGCCGGTGTCGCCGATCGTGCGGTACGCGGCGAGGAACGGGGCCGGGTTCGCCTTCGGTGCCAGGTCGGCGCCGAGGGTCAGGATCACCCCGCTCGACAGCCCGTTCGCGACGCCGAAGAGCAGCGCGACCGCCGTGAACCACGCGGCCGCAGCGGGCACGTCGTGGGTGAACGCGAGCACGAGGTGCCCGACCGCGAGCCCGAGCAGCCCGGGGATGGCGCTCCACATGCGGCCGAACCGGTCCATGACCTGCCCGCTCACGTAGAACAGCGCGAAGTCGATCGTCGCCGAGATGCCGATCACGAGCGCCGCCTGCTCGGGCGGCATGCCGATCGACACCGCCCACAGCGGCAGGATCATCGTGCGACTCGCGCGCAGCGCCGCGAGGATGCCGATGCCCGTGCCGATGCGTGCGAGCACCTCGCGGTGCACCACGATCGCGCGGAACACGCCGTGCGATGCGGCCGCCGCGTCGGCCTCGCCGGCGGTGCCGCGACGCACTTCGACCGCGGATGCCTCACGCGCGCGCCGTGCGGCCCCGAACGCCTGCTCGGGGTCGGGCAGCAGCACGAGCACCACGACGACCGCGAAGCAGCTCGCGACGAGCACCCAGAACACCGGCTCCGAGGAGCCCGCGAACGCGATGATCGCCGCCGCGACGAACGGGCCGACCGCCCAGCCGGCGCGGAACACGCCCGCGAGCGTCGACAGCGCGCGGGCGCGCACCCGCTCGGGCACGTAGCTCGTGAGGAATGCGTGGCGGGCGAGCCCGAACACCGCCGTCGCGAGCCCGAGCAGGAACACCCCGACACCGAGCGCGACCGTCGTCGGCGACGCGAGCGCGATGAGCACGCCGGTCACCGCGAGCAGCGCCGCCCCGATCATGGCGTTGCGCTCGCCGATGCGGGCGACGACCCACCCCGCGGGCAGGTCGCCGACGAGCTCGCCGACCATGAGCATCGCGGCGATGAGCCCCGCGAGCGCGAGCGAGGCGCCGCGCTCGGTCGCGACGACCGGGATGACGGGGATGATCGCCCCCTCGCCGAGCGAGAACAGCAGCGTCGGCAGGTAGGCCGGGAGGACGATGCCGCGCCACGAGAACGGGGCGGCGGAGTCGGTCATCGCCTTCGACGCTACACCCGGCACGCGGTGCGGACGCATGCGAGCCGCGGCCCGTGCGACGCGAACGAGGGGCCCGGCCGTGACGGCCGGGCCCCTCGCCTCTCACGGGGGAGTGAGTTCAGCGAACGCCCTTCGCGGGCGCGGCCTCGAACGCGCGGTCGATCTCCTGCGAGAAGGTGTTGCCCGCGGCATCCTTCGCCGTCACCCGCAGGTCGACCCAGCCGCCCTTGTCGGCGACCGGCACCTTCGCGGCGTAGCCGCTCACCCAGGCGCGGCTCTTCACGAAGACGTCGCCGTCGCCCTCGACCGCACCCGTCGGGGCATCGGTCTTCGCGGGCTGCAGCGCGACCTCGACCCAGTCGCCGCCGGCGGCGCGGGCCTCGAGCGTCGCCTCGGTGATCGCGCCGGCCGGCGCGGAGCCCGCGACGTGGCCGAGCTCGAGGCCGAGCGCGATGCCGGTGCCCTTGCGGCGACCGTCGCCGGCCTCGTTCGCGGCGTTCACGTCGAGGTCGTAGTACGCCTGGATCATCGGCAGCAGCCGGTTGGTCCAGTCGCCGAGCTTGCCCTCCGAGGTGAACGTCCAGTCGCTCACCGTCTTCGTCGAGCCCTCGAGGTGCGAGCCGTCGTGGGTCGCGGTGCTCACCACGCGGATCTGCTGCTCGCCGTCGGGCAGGTCGTAGACGTTCACGCCCTGATGCTCGGCCTGCTTGACCAGTTCGCCGTCGAAGTACACGTCGGTCGTCTGCTTCACGGTCGAGGGCTCCACCCAGGTGTCGAAGGTGCCCGTGCGATCGGCGCTGCCGCCGTCGGCCCAGCTGGGCACGTTGATCTGCGCGTAATCCGAGACGCGGTACGGCACCCAGAACCCGGTCGCCACGTACGGGCGAACGATGCCGCCGAAGTACTCGGCCGACGTGCGTTCGCCGGGCTCGTAGGTGTGCTGGATGTCGCGGATCTCCCACAGCACCGAGCTGACGGCGACCCACTGGTTCCAGCGCAGTCCTTCGGTGTTGACCCACTCGGTGCGATCCATGCCGCGCTGGGCGATCATCGGGAAACCGCTGCCGTACTGGGCACCGGGCACGAAGTCGTAGCGGAACTCCGCGAGCTCCTCCTGCTGTCCGTGGAAGCGGGTGTCGATACGTGCGAGGTCCTTCTTCGAGTGCGTGTACGCGAGGTCCGACGGGATCTCGCCGTCGCCGTACTCCGCGATGTCGTAGACGACGTCCGAGTAGTGCGTCCCGATCGCCGAGACCGTCAGCTTCTTGTTCTTCGCGAGCCGGGCGACGAGCTCGCGGCCCTCGATGCCGCTGATGGTCGCGACGGGGATCGCGACGTCCGAGAAGTCCGTCTCGGAACCGACCCACGCGTTGAACTCGGCGTCCTGGTCGTTCGCGAGAACGAGCAGCTTCACTCCGGCGGCGGCCGCGTCGGCGGCCTGCTGCGAGGCCGAGCGCTCGGCGGTGCGCGTGACGACGGCGACCTTGCCGGCCGCACCCGCTGCGGCGAGCTCCTCCGGCGTGCCGGTGCCGGCGTCGACCGCCGTGGCCTTCAGCGAGCCGTCGAGCAGGGCGGAACCGCCGGGCACGATCACGTCGAGCTGGTGCTTGCCCGCGGTGACCTCGAGGAACGGCTTCTGCAGGCGCCACCGGGTCGTGAAGTCGAAGTCGGCGTCGTCGACCGTCATCGGCTGCGCCCACATCTCGTCGGTCCAGATCGGCATCATCGCGCTCGCGAGGAAGTCGTCGACCTTCATGTCCATGCGCCGGAACACCGGGTCGAGCCCGTCTTCGCCGACGTCGAGCGTGACCTGCTCGGTCGTGCGTGCGTCGAGCGCGACCGTGCTGTCCTCGTCGAGGTGCAGCGTCGGCTCGCCGACCATGACGCTCGCGAGCGTGTCGGGCGTGCGCTGCAGCTCCATGAACGACATCAGCGTGTAGTCGCCCTTCAGGATGCGCAGCGTCGTCTCACCGTCGACCCACACGGGCTCTGCGAACTGCGTGGCGGGGTTCCAGAGGTACGCGTAGGTCGCCGTCGGCTCGCCGTCGAAGTCGGTCGCCGTGATGGTGAGGTCGTAGCGCTCCGCCTCGGCGATCGTGCCGAGCGCCGTGCGGGTGACCGGCTGGCCGTCGACCGTGCCGACGAGCGCGCCCGACAGCTGGCTTCCCGCGGGAACCACGGCCGGGTCGACCGTCATGGTCGCCGAGCGGGTCTCACCCGCCGGGATCGTGAGCGACGCGACGTCGAGGGTCAGGGCGTCGAACGCGATGCCCGCCGAGAGCGGGCCCGGGTCGACTCCGCCGCCGGGGGTCGTGTCGTTCAGCGTCGCCTCGAGCGCGACCGTGATCTCCGCGTCGGTGCGGTTCGTGTACTCGACCGTGCGCTCGACGGGCGTCGGCTCCTCGCCCCAGCGGAGCATGCCGAAGTCGCCCGAGCCGGCGGCGATCACCGGGGCGTCGAGGGCGGCGTCGACGTCGATGACGCCCGCTCCGCCCTGGTACGGCGTCTGGCCGTGGTCGACCGCGGTGCTCGCGAGCGCCGCCTTCAGCTGGTCGGCGGTGTACTCGGGATGCCGCTGCTTGATGATCGCCGCAGCGCCGGCGACGTGCGGGGTCGCCATCGAGGTGCCGCTCATGGCGACGTAGTCGCCCGAGCCGGCGCTGTCGGCCGATCGGGCGGCGGTGACGTCGCTGCCGGGGCCGGTCACGTCGGGCTTCAGCGCACCCGAGCGCGTGAGCGGCCCCTGGCTCGAGAACCACGACAGGTCGCCCGACGGGTCGTCGACCGACCCCACCGTGAGCGCCTCGGCGGCGGAGCCGGGGGCACCGATCGTCTCGGCCGCTCCGGCGTTGCCTGCGGCGACGACGAACAGCGCGCCGGTCTCGTCCGCGATGCGGTTGAGCGACTCGGCCATGAGGTCCTCGCCGTCCGAGGCCTCCATCGAGCCGAGGCTCATCGAGACGATCGGGGCGTTCTGCCCGGCCCACTCCATCGCCTCGATGATCCACGAGTCCTGGCCGTAGCCGTCGTCGCCGAGCACCTTGCCGACGAGCAGGTCGGCGCCGTCGGCCACGCCGCGGTGGGTGCCGCCGCTCGCGGCGCCGTTGCCCGCGATGGTCGAGGCGACGTGGGTGCCGTGCCCGTTGACGTCGGTCGCGACGTCCGAGTCGGGCACGAAGCTCTTCGACGCGGGAAGCACGCGACCCGCGAGGTCGGGGTGGGTGTCGTCGTAGCCGGTGTCGAGCACCGCGACCGTGACGCCGTCGCCCGTGTACCCCTCGGCCCAGGCCTCGGGGGCATCGATGAAGGGCACGCTCGAATCGAGCGACGCCTTCACCTTGCCGTCGAGGTGGATGGTCTCGATGCCGTCGGCGAGCGACGGCGCCGCCGAGGTGCTGCGGGCGGCCGCCCCGCTCGGCGCGGTGAGCGCCTGCCACGCCGATGCCGCGTCGTCGTGCCCGAGCGTCGCCGCGGCCCCGCCGATGCTCTCGAGCTGCGCCCGCACCTCGAGGCCGGGCACGGGCGCGGCGAACGTGCGGGCGGCCGCGCCGTCCCGCTCGACGATGACGGGGGTCGCATCGACCGACGCGTCGTCGTAGCCGAACTCGATGAGCTTCGTCACGTTGAACAGGTCGCCGTCGAGCGCTCCCGACGCGAGGTAGGGCATCGCACCCTGCGGGACGACGTGCAGGTCGCCCCCAGTCTCGAAGGTCTGCACGCCGGCTCCGTCGACGGCGGTGTCGACGGAGACGGTGTGCGTACCGTCGGAGAGGTCGGTGACCGTGACGCGATCGCCGGTGATCAGCGTGACGGTGTGGGCACTGCCGGCGGCCGCACTGGCGTGGGGAACGCCGGACGCAGGGCCGGCGGCCGCCGGCAGGGATGAGAGGCCGACGCCTGCGATGCCGATCGCCAGGCCGCTCGTGGCGGCGACGATCGGAAGCAGACGGCGACCGAAGGGTTGGGGTCGTGACATGCGCGAGCCTCTCGGTGTAGGGGATTCCGTCTCCCACCTTCGCCGCCCGCTCGCCTAAAGTGGTGGCGGAGTCCCGCCATGGCCATGATCCGCCACGGTCGGGCGGGCGAGGAGGTCAACGTGCTCGAGGCGCTCGGGCTCGACGCGGCGCACACCGCGGTGTACCGGTGCGTGCTGCAGCAGCCGTCTGCGTCGACCGCCGAGATCGGCGCGATGCTCAGCATGTCGGTGCCGCGCGTTCGCTCGATCGCGACCGAGCTCGAGGGCCTCGGGCTGCTCGCACGGCAGGGCTCGAACCGCGACCGGTTCGTCGCGTCGCCGCCGTCGATCTCGCTCCGCCCGCTGCTGCTCGAACGCGAGCGCGGGCTCACCCGCGCGCACGAGGCCCTCGTCGAGCTCGGCGAGCTCTACCGGCGCTCGGCGGATCAGCGGAGCGTGGCCGACGTCGTCGACGTCGTCATCGGCGACGATTCCGTGCGGCAGCGGGTCGCCCAGCTGCAGGCGGCGTCGACCGAGCAGGTGCGGGCGCTCGTGCTGCACGATGTCGCCCTGCTGAGCGGCGAGGAGAACGTCGAGGAGGACCGCGCGCTCGAACGCGGGGTGCGCTACCGGGTGATCGTCGAGAGCGGCGTGCTCGAGCGCCCCGGATGGCTCGCCGTCGCGCGCGAGATGGCGCAGATCGGCGAGGAGATCCGGGTGCTGCCGACGCTGCCGACGCGGATGTTCATCGCCGACGACCAGATGGCGCTCGTGCCCATGCGTTCGCAGGGGGAGGATCGCGGGTTCGGCGCGCTGCTCATCCACCCGAGCGGCCTGCTCGACCTCGTGATCTCGATCTTCGAGGAGTACTGGCGCTCTGCCACCGAGTTCCTGCCGATCGCCGCGGCACCGTCCTCCGACGACATCGACCGCGACCTCCTCAGGCTGCTGCTGCTCGGCGTGACCGATGCGGGCGCCGCCTCGCAGCTCGGGATCTCGCTGCGCACCCTGCAGCGCCGCGTGGCCGAGCTCATGGAGACGGCCGGGGTCACGAGCCGCATGCAGCTCGGTGCCGAGGCCGTGCGGCGCTCCTGGGTCTGAGGCGCCGGCGCGAGGCATCCACCCCGCAGCCGACTAGGCTGGAGGGCGCCATGTTGGAACTTGACCTCTCGCAGGAGATCGCGGCGCTGCGCGCCACCTTCGGCGACATCCGTACCGTGATCGACGTCGACGCGCTCGAGGCGCAGATCGCCGAGCTCTCCGAGCAGGCGGGCGCTCCAGACCTCTGGGACGACACCGCGAACGCCCAGAAGGTGACGAGCGCGCTCAGCCATCGCCAGTCCGAGCTGAAGCGCATCACCGAGGTCGGGCAGCGGCTCGACGACCTCGACGTGCTCATCGATCTCGCCAATGAGATGGAGGACGAGGACTCGGCCGCCGAGGCGCGCGCCGAGGTCGCCGCCCTGCAGAAGACGATCGGCGACCTCGAGGTGCAGACGCTCCTCGACGGCGAGTACGACGATCGCGGCGCGGTCGTGACGATCCGCTCGGGTGCCGGCGGCGACGACGCGACCGACTTCGCCGAGATGCTCATGCGCATGTACCTGCGCTGGGCCGAGCGGCACGACTACCCGGTGAAGGTGCTCGACACCTCGTACGCCGAGGGTGCCGGCATCAAGTCGGCGACGTTCGAGATCGACGCCCCCTACGCCTACGGCACGCTCTCGGTCGAGGCGGGCACCCACCGGCTCGCCCGCATCAGCCCGTTCGGCGGCGCCGACAAGCGCCAGACGAGCTTCGCCGCGGTCGAGGTCATCCCGGTCATGGAGGAGGCGACGGAGGTCGAGGTCCCCGAGAACGACATCCGCGTCGACGTCTTCCGCTCCTCGGGCCCCGGCGGCCAGTCGGTCAACACGACCGACTCGGCGGTGCGCATCACCCACCTCCCCACCGGCATCGTCGTCTCGATGCAGAACGAGAAGTCGCAGATCCAGAACCGCGCCGCGGCGATGCGCGTGCTGCAGACCCGCCTCCTGCTGCTGAAGAAAGAGGAGGAGGCGGCGCAGAAGAAGGAGCTCGCCGGCACGATCACCGCGAGCTGGGGCGACCAGATGCGCTCGTACTTCCTCTACGGCCAGCAGCTCGTGAAAGACCTGCGTACCGGGTACGAGGTCGGCAACCCCGCCACCGTCTTCGACGGCGACCTCGACGGCCTCATCGCCGCCGGCATCAAGTGGCGCAAGCGCAAGGACGACGACTAGCCACGATCCGACGTCGCCGCGCCCGACGGGTCGGCTCGGCCGGCCTCGTCGTCTGCGAGCTCGGCCCGCAGGCCGGTGACGAGCGCGGCGAGTCCAAGCTCGAACGAGCGATCGGTGGGGCGGATGCCTCGCGCCGACGCCGCGGCCGAGCGCAGCGACTCCACGTGGGCGTACTGCGGCGCGTCCGCCGCGGCGTCGCCCGGTGACATGATGTCTGCGGGTGCGAGCGCGTCGAGCGACGACCCGATGATGAACGACTCGAGCGCGACGAGTGCGTCGACGACGCCGTCGGCGCGCCAGCCCTCGCGCAGCAGTCGCCCGGTGATCGCATCGTAGTTCGCGACCGAGCGCGCCTGCCCGTCGATGGGCGTGGTCGCGAGCAGGGTGATGCCCGCGGGGTTGGCGGCCATCGCCGAACGGTACGAGCTGCCCCACCGGGCCACCGCCTCGGCGAGCGGCACCTCGTCGGACTCGAAGCCCGACACGTCGAGGAGGTCGGCGAGTCGTCCGCGCATCGCGCGGACGACGTCGGCCTTGCCGCGGAAGTAGTGGTAGAGCGCAGGCGGGTGCACCGAGAGCGACCGGGCGAGGGCCGCCATGGTGAACCCGTCGGGTCCGGCCGTCTTCGCGAGGTCGAACGCGGCGTCGACGATCTGGTCGGCGCTCAGTACGGGGGTGCGCGGGCGACCGGCGGTGCGTTTCGTCGGGGTCGGGTTCACCTGGTTCCTTCGGTGTCGTCGGTCGTCGGGTCGTCGATTTGGCCGTGCTGCGCGGGCGGAGTAACGTGTGCCCGAATTTAATCACGTTAAATTGCGCAGCCGGCCAACGAGGGCGACGGCGCGGAAACGAGCAGCATGCAGCGCATCTTCGCCGACACCATTCTCGTGGGGGCCCGGGTCATCACGCTGAACCCGCGCCAGCCGGTCGCCGAGGCGATCGCGATCCGGGGCGGACGCATCCTCGCGGTGGGCGACGCCGCCACGCTCGCCGAGCTCCGCGGACCGGCGACGACGGTCGACGACCTGCGCGGCGCCTCGGTGACGCCGGGCCTCATCGACGCGCACATGCACCCCATCCAGGGCGTCGAGCTCGCGGTCGGCATCGACTTCGGGGGAGTGCGCGACCCCGAGCGGTTCCTCGAACTGCTCCGTGCCGAGGCCGCGCGCGTGGCAGGCGGCACCGCGGGCGGCTGGGTGCGCGGCTGGAACATCGACTACGACGTGTTCTCGACCCTGCCGATGACCGCCGCGGCGATCGACGACGCGACCGCCGGGGCGCCGGCGTTCCTGCTCTTCTTCGACGGGCACACGGCGCTCGCCAACAGCGAGGCGCTGCGGCGCTCGGGCATCACGGGCGCCCGCACGTTCGGCGACACCTCCGAGATCGTCGTCGACGAGTCCGGCCGTCCGACGGGCGCGCTCCGCGAGGACTCGGCGTTCGACATCGTGCTGCGCACCGCGCCCGAGTACACCCGTGAGGAGACGCTCGAGCGGGTCCGCGAGATCCTCGGCGGCCTCACCGCCTCGGGCATCACGGGCGGCTGCATCATGGACGGCAACCCGGGCACCCTCGACCTGCTCGACGAACTCGACGGCGAGGCATCCGCCGCCCCTGACGACCGCGACGCGCGAAGCCTGCTCCCCGTGCGCATCGTCTCGGCGATGGCGCACAACCCCGGCTACGACGAGGAGCGCACGCAGCACCACCTCGCGCAGCGCGATCGCCGCGGCGGGCGCTGGCGGGGCGGCCTCGTGAAGCTCTTCAACGACGGCGTCATCGACACCGGCACCGGTTGGCTCTACGAGCCCGACACGCACGGCGAGGGCCTCCACTCGTTCTGGGCCGACCCCGACGAGTTCGAGCGCGTCGTCGCCCGCTACTCCGCCGCCGGATTCCAGATCGCGACCCACGCGATCGGCGACCGCGCGATCGGCACGACGATCGACGCGTACCTGAAGGCGGGCGTGCAGTCGGCCCAGGGCGCCCCGCACCGCATCGAGCATCTCGAACTGCTCGCCGACCGCGACCTCGCGCGCCTCGCCCAGACCGGCATCACCGCCTCGGTGCAGCCGCTGCACATGCAGTGGCGCAAGGCCGACGGCTCCGACTTCTGGGCCGAGCGGCTCGGCCCAGAGCGTGCGGCGCTCGGCTGGCGCGTGCGCGACATGATCGACGCCGGGGCGCCCGTCGCACTCGGCTCCGACTGGCCGGTGGCGCAGACCGACGCGCGCATCGGCCTCGCCTGGGCGCGGCTCCGCCGCGAGCCCGGCAATCCCGACGCCCCGGTGTTCGAGCCCGACCAGGTGCTCACGCCGTACGAGGCCCTACAGGGCTACACCGTGTGGGCGGCGCTCGCCCAGGGCGACCACGACCTCGGCGTCATCGCGCCGGGGTACCGTGCCGACCTCGTGGTCTGGGCCGACAGCCCGATCGCCGTCGGAGCGGACGACCTGCTCGACCTGCCCGTGCTGACGACGATCGTCGACGGGCGACCCCTGACCGCGGCATCCGCCGCCTGACCCCCTTCGAATCCGAGGCAACCATGCAAGACGTCGGCGCGCTCGCGCTCCTCCCCGTCGTCATCATCCTGCTCGTCGCGGTGCTCACCCGGCGCACCCTCTTCGCCATGCTCTGCGGCACGCTCGTCGGTGCCGTGCTGCTCGGCGGCTGGGGCTTCTTCGACTCCTGGATCGGCTACTTCGGCACCGCGATGGCCGACGAGACCCTGCAGTGGCTCATGCTCGTCGTCGTGCTCTTCGGCATCCTGATCACGCTCTTCGAGCGCTCGGGCGCCGTGCGCGAGTTCGCCGCCTGGGCCGAGCGCTTCGTGAACTCGCGGCGCAAGTCGACGGTGCTGAGCTTCCTGCTCAGCATCGTGCTCTTCGTCGACGACTACCTCAACGTGCTCACGGTCGGCACCTCGATGAAGGCCGTCACCGACCGGTACAGGGTGCCGCGCACCGAGCTCGGCACCATCATGAAGCTCACCGCCGCGCCGATCGCGGTCGTCGTGCCGTTCTCGACCTGGGCGCTGTTCTTCGCGGGTCTCCTCGAAGCGCAGGGCGTCACCGTGGACGGCTCCGGCTTCGGCGCCTACCTCCAGGCGATCCCCTACATCTTCTTCGGCTGGATCGCGCTCGTGATCGCCGCGCTCGTCGCCTTCGGCGTCTTCCCGCGGCTCGGGGCGCTGAAGAAGGACGCGAAGCGCGCCGACACCACGGGCGACGTGTTCCCGGCCGGCACGACCGAAGAGGAGCGCCTCGCCGAGGGCGTGCTGCCGGCGGATGCCGAGGTCGGCGAGTTCGCCGCGTCGGGCGACGACGGCGGACGCGCGGTCGCCGCCGCGCCGGTCGCGGTCGCAACCCGGGCCCCCGACATCGCGAAGCCCCGGCCGTGGAACTTCCTCGTGCCGATCGCCGTCATGATCGCCGTCACGATCCTCACCGAGGTCGACGTGCTGAAGGGCACGGTCGCCGCCCTCGTCGTCGCGATCGTCATGTACACGGTGCAGCGCCGCCTGAAGATCAAGGGCGTGTTCGACGCGGCCTTCGACGGCGTCGGCAGCATGCTCTTCGTCATCGTGCTCACCGCCCTCGCGTTCATGGTGCAGCACATGAACATCGACCTGAAGCTCGCCGACTTCGTGATCGCCACGACCGAGCCCGTCATGATCGGAGCGCTGCTGCCGGCGATGGTGTTCCTCGTCTGCGGCGTCTACGCCTACGCGACCGGGTCGTTCTGGGACCTCGCCGCCGTCATCACCCCGATCGTGATCCCGCTCGCGCTCGCGATGGACGTGAACCCGATCATCGCCGGGGCCGCGGTGTTCTCGGGCGCCGCCCTCGGTTCGACGACGTGCCTCTACGGCGACGGCATCATCCTCGCGTCGCGTTCGACCGGCATCAAGCCGCTCAACCTGATGACGGCGATCCTGCCGTACGCGGCGATCGCGGCCGTGCTGAGCCTCGCCGGCTACCTCGTGGTCGGGTTCCTCGGCGTCTGACCGGGCCGGTCGTCCCGATCGAGTGGGCGGCGGCACCGATTTCCGGTGTCGCTGCCCACTTTTGGGTGCCGCCTGCCTAGGCTCGAACACGATGATCCGCTTCGACTCCGTCACCAAGTCCTACCCCGGCCAATCGAGGCCCGCCCTGAACGACATCGGGGTCGAGATCCTGCGGGGCGAGTTCGTGTTCCTCGTCGGCGCATCGGGCTCCGGCAAGTCGAGCTTCCTCCGTCTGATCCTCAAGGAGGAGAAGCCGACGAAGGGCAAGATCCACGTGCTCGGCCAGGACCTCGGCAAGATCTCCACCCGCAAGGTGCCGTACTTCCGCCGCGACCTCGGCGTCGTGTTCCAGGACTTCCGGCTGCTGCCGAACAAGTCGGTGTTCGAGAACGTCGCCTTCACCCTGCGGGTCATCGGCAAGTCGCGCGGCTTCATCCAGTCGGCGGTACCCGAGACGCTGAAGCTCGTCGGCCTCGACGGCAAGGAGAAGCGCATGCCGCACGAGCTCTCGGGCGGCGAGCAGCAGCGCGTGGCGATCGCACGCGCGATCGTCAACAAGCCGCAGATCCTGCTCGCCGACGAGCCGACCGGCAACCTCGACCCCGTCACGAGCGCGGGCATCATGACCCTCCTCGAGCGGATCAACGCGGGCGGCACGACGGTCGTCATGGCCACGCACGAGGCCGGCATCGTCGACCAGATGCGCCGCCGCGTCATCGAGCTGTCGGCCGGCGACATCGTGCGCGACGAGCGCAGCGCCGGCTACGACGGCCAGACCGTCCGCGACGTCGAGTACGTCCCCGAACAGGGTGGCGAGGCCGTCGAGGATGTCGCGACCGACGCCGAACGCGTCGCCGCCGCCGTCCCTCCGGAGTCGGCGCAGGCGTCCGAGACGGCGCAGCCGGCCGCGACGATGGCTGCGACCACTGCGGCCGCACCCAAGGTCACGGCCGAGGTCATGCGCGACGCCGAGCCCCTCTACGTCGAGCCCGAGGCGACCGACGAGGTCACCGAGGCCGCTGCCGAGATCACGAAGGCCGCGACCGGTGCCATCGAGGTCGACCCCGAGAAGCTCGTGCCGAAGGAGAAGGCCCCGGGCGAGGCATCCGCCCCGCTCACCCTCGCCGAACGGTTGGGGCTCAGGGCGCCGGGAGGCCCGCGAGAAGGCGACAGTGACCAGGAAGTGGGGCCGACGAAGTGAGGATCGGGCTCGTCCTGCGCGAGGCGGCGAACGGACTTCGCCGCAACATCACCATGGTCGTCTCCGTGGTGCTCGTCACGTTCATCTCGCTGACGTTCGTCGGCACCGCCGCGCTCATGCAGTTGCAGATCGCCCAGATGAAGGGCTTCTGGTACGACCGCGCCCAGGTCGCGGTGTACCTGTGCACCTCGATGTCGACGGCCGCGGGCTGCACCGACGGCGAGGCCAACGAGGAGCAGAAGGCGGCCGTCGAGGCGCAGCTGAAGTCCGACACGCTGAAGCCCTTCATCGACGAGTTCTACTTCGAGGACCACGAGCAGGCCTACGAGAACTTCCAGAAGCAGTTCGAGGGCACGCCGTCGGCCGACTACGTGACCCCCGACGTGCTGCCCGAGGCGTTCTGGGTCAACCTCATCGACCCGTCGCAGTCGGACGTCATCGTCGAGAGCCTCGCCGGCATGGCGGGCGTCGAACAGGTCGTCGACCAGCGCCGCTACCTCGATCCGATCTTCGACGCGCTCAACGCGGCGAGCTACACGGCGATCGCGATCGCGGCGATCATGCTCGTCGCCGCCGCACTGCTCATTGCGACGACGATCAGGCTGTCGGCGTTCTCGAGGCGGCGCGAGCTCGGCATCATGCGGCTCGTCGGCGCCTCGAACCGGTTCATCCAGACACCGTTCGTGCTCGAGGGCGTCTTCGCCGGGCTCGTCGGGTCGCTCCTCGCGGGTGGCGCCGTCGTCGCGATCGTGCACTTCTTCGTGCAGGGCTACCTGGCGAAGAACCTGTCGCTCACGTTCGTCGACAACGGCGACGCGCTGCTCGTGATGCCGCTGCTCGTCGTGGTCGGGGTACTGCTCGCCGCCGTCTCGGCGGGCATCGCGATCAGGCGGTACCTGCGCGTCTGAGTCGGATAGACTGAACGGCTCGCCCGGCATCGGCCGGAGGCATCCGTCAGTGTCAGCTCGATTCGCAAGGAGATCACCGTGCCCAGGGAACGCGGACAGAAGGTCGTCGCGACCAACCGCAAGGCGCGGCACGAGTACCTCATCGAGGACACCTACGAGGCCGGGCTCGTGCTGCAGGGCACCGAGGTGAAGTCGCTGCGCGAGGGGCGGGCGTCGCTCGTCGACGGGTACGCGTTCATCGACGGCGGCGAGATGTGGCTCGATGCGGTGCACATCCCCGAGTACACCGAGGGCACGTGGAACAACCACGCGCCCCGGCGCAAGCGCAAGCTGCTGCTGCACAAGCAGGAGATCGTGAAGATCAGCCACCGCATCAAAGAGGGGGGCTACACGCTCATCCCGCTCTCGATCTACTTCAGCGACGGCCGCGCGAAGGTCGAGCTCGCGGTCGCCCGAGGCAAGCGCGAGTACGACAAGCGGCAGACGCTGCGCGAGCGGCAGGACAAGCGCGAGGCGGATCGCGCGATGGCGAGCCGCCGGCACCTCGGCGAGTGAGCCGGGTCGAGCCTGGGTGACCCGCTCGGCCGCCGGAGGTAGGCTCGTCGCGATGAAGACGTCGATGCGCATCCCCGTTCCCGGCACGTACAATTTCCGCGATGTCGGCGGACTGCCCGCCCGCACGGGCCGGGTGCGCGACGGGGTGCTCTACCGGTCCGACGGGCTGTTCCGGCTCGGCGACGCCGGCAAGGCCGAGTTGCGAGAGCTCGGCGTCGGCATCGTGATCGACCTGCGCGACGACAACGAGGCCCGCTCGATGCCCGACGACCTCGACGGGCTCGACGTCGAGGTGCTGCGGCTGCCGGTGTTCGAGGGATCCGGCGCCTCGCAGGGCATGGCGGGCATCTCGCTCGAAGCCCTGTACGACCGCATCGTCACGCAGCATGCGGGCGTCGTGGTCGCGGCGCTGCGCGAGATCGCGAGTGCGGGCGAGCGTTCGGTCATCGTGCACTGCACCGCGGGCAAGGACCGCACCGGGATCGTCGTCGCGCTCGCGCTCCTGGCCGTCGGCGTCGACCGCGAGGCCGTGATCGACGACTACGCCAGGACCGAGGCGAACCTCGCGGGCGAATGGCTCGAGGGCATGGTCGCGGTCATCGCGAAGTACGGCGTGCCCGACACCCCGGAACTGCGCACCCTGATGGGAGGGAGCCCGCGGGAGGCGATCGAGGGCGTGCTCGACACGGTCGAGCGCGCGCACGGGTCGGTGCGCGAGTACCTGCTCGCGTCAGGGCTCGGGCTCGGCGACCTCGCCGGTCTCGAACGCCTGCTCATCGACGGCGACTGAGCCGCGGGCGGCGCCTCAGCCGGTTCGGACCTCGGCGTGGAATCGCGCCTCGACGGAGGCTTCGACGACGAGCACGGCGGGTGCGAACTCGGTGCCCGACCCCGCGCCTCCGCCGTCGTAGGCGGCCATCGCCATCTTCATGCCGCCGCGCGGTGCGGGCGGCAGCGGCTGGGCCGTGAGGAGTCCCGTGTCGGCGAGCTCAACCGGCGTCGGCGCACCGAGCCCGAGGGCGGCCGCGTAGACGCGCGCCTTCGCGATGGCGTCGGCGACCGCGGCGCGCTGCGCGAGTTCCTGCACGCGCCGGCGGGTCGCCTCGGTCAGGCGCCAGTCGATGCCGTCGAGGTCGACGGCCTCACCGTCGGAGACCCGGCTCACCCATTCGCCGAGCCGGTCGAGGTCGCTGAACACGATCTCGACCTCTGACCTGGTCTGGTGCACGAGCGGCAACTGCCGGCCCTCGTTGTTGAACGGGCGGTGCGACCACACTCGAAGCTGACCCGCCGACCAGGTGTCGAGCGCCCCGGCGGCCTCGAGATCGCGAACCTCGGCGAGGAGGCGCTCGCGCGCCCTGGCAGTGCGGGCGAGCGCGGTGTCGCGTTCGGGCTCGGAGACCCCGATCGTGAGCGTGACGGCGGCGAGCTCGGGGTCGACGCGTTCTTCTGCGGTGCCGCGAACGGCGATGACGGTGGCCATTTGGTCCTCCACGAGGCATCCGCTCGAGGTCTGGGAATGGCGGAGCGGTGTCGCCTGTTCTAGACTGTAAGGCCGCGCACCCCTTCGTCCTGCGAACGGGTCGCGACTCTTGGAAACTCCACAGCGTGCGATGAAGGTCCGTCGAATCCGTTCGACGTCACATGGGGATGATCGGTTTCGACATCGCCTGTGTGCCCACGAGAAGCGGGCCGAGGATGCAGGGTTATCTCGTGAACGCCCCCTGCGAACAAATAACTGCCAATAAGAAGCAGTCTGACTTCGCCCTCGCTGCCTAAGCGAGCTCGATAGTCCGTCAGTCCGGGTTCGTTCCCGCCCCGGTCACTGACGTCATCTAGGGAACTTGCTGCGCGTCGTCGCCTGAGCGACGTGCGGGACTCTTTCAGGCTGGGCCCGTCGACTCAGGTGCCTGTGGCAAGAGTCGGGGCCGAGCAGAGCGCTTTCACAGGCTGCGCCCGGAGAAGACGTGGAATCTCAGCGATGGACGGGGGTTCAATTCCCCCCATCTCCACCACCGGCCGTCATCGCACGCTGCGGAAGCCGCAGAACGCCCGGCGACTCCACTCGGAGTCGCCGGGCGTTCTGCGTCGGGGACGGTACGGGTCGGGTGTCGTCGGGGACGACGTGCTGGCTCAGTCGGTGAACGCGCCCCCGCAGTAGTCGCAGTCGGGCTCGGGGCAGTACCAGTTCTCGGGCTGGTGCTCGTCCATCGTCGGATCCTTCGTCGGGGCTGCGCGCGGTGGGGGAGTCGCGTCGCGATGGTTGAAGATCCTGCCAGTCGCGCGGCACGGCGCCATATGGCCGGTGCGGTGAAGTTGTCGGAGCCGATTGTCCATCGTGTCCATGGTGCGACGGATACCGGCAACGGAATACGGCTCGAGGCGGGCCGGGCCGCGCACGGCCCGTGTCGGTGAGTCTGGCTAGCATGACTGCATGCCGTACATCGCCGATGCCGCCAGATACGACCGTATGCCACACCGCCGCACCGGTCGGTCCGGGTTGCAGCTGCCGCTGCTCTCGCTCGGGCTCTGGCAGAACTTCGGCGACGATCGGCCGCTCGAGTCGCAGCGGGCGATCGTGCGCCGGGCATTCGACCTCGGCATCACGCACTTCGACCTCGCGAACAACTACGGCCCGCCGTACGGCGCCGCCGAAGAGAACTTCGGCCGTATCCTCGCGAGCGACCTCGCCCCCTACCGAGACGAGATCGTCGTCTCGACGAAGGCCGGGTGGGACATGTGGCCGGGGCCGCACGGCGTGGGGGGCAGCCGCAAGTACCTGGTCGCGAGCCTCGACCGCTCGCTCACCGCGCTCGGCCTCGACCACGTCGACATCTTCTACCACCACCGCCCCGACCCCGGCACGCCGCTCGAAGAGACGGCGGCCGCCCTCGACCACATCGTGCGGCAGGGCAAGGCGCTGTACGTCGGCATCTCGTCGTACTCGGCCGAGCAGAGCCGTGAGATGGCGCGCCTGCTCGCCGAGCGCGGCACGCCGCTCACGATCCACCAGCCGTCGTACTCCATGCTGAACCGCTGGATCGAGACCGAGGGCCTCCTCGACGCGGCGGCCGACGACGGCTTCGGCGTCATCGGCTTCACCGCGCTCGCGCAGGGCCTCCTGACCGGCAAGTACCTCGGCGGCATCCCGGCCGATTCGCGCGCGGCGGCCGACGGGTCGCTCGACCGTTCGATGCTCTCCGACGAGACCCTCGAGCGCATCCGCGGGCTCGCCGCGATCGCGGAGCGCCGCGGGCAGTCGCTCGCGCAGCTCGCGCTCGCCTGGGCGCTCCGCGACGAGCGGGTGACGAGCCTCGTCGTCGGGGCGTCGAGCGTGCGGCAGCTCGAGGAGAACGTCGCGGCGGTCGACCGCCGCGACTTCACCGCCGACGAGCTCACCGAGATCGACCGGTTCGCCGGCGACGCCGGCATCGACCTCTGGGCCGACGCCCGGGGCGGCGGGCCGCTGCCCGAGTTGCGACCCTGATCGCAGGCGTCGAACGATCCGGATGCCTCGTGACCGGCCACGAGGCATCCGAGGGGGCCGGCGCCGCGGTCAGTCGCGCCGGGCCGCCGCCCTCAGCAGCTCGGCGGCGCGCAGCACCGCCGGGTGGGTGCGCATCGACCGTTTCACCCGCATCATGATGCGGCGCCGTGCGGCCGTGTCGGCGATGGGCCGCAGTTCGACGCCGTCGGGCAGTCCGATCGCGCCGAGGCGGGGCAGCACGGTGATGCCGACGCCCTGCTCGACGTAGTCGAAGGCACTCGTGTAATCGGGCGCGTGCAGGCGGTACTGCGGTGCGAACCCGAGTGCCGCACACGCCGAGAGCACGATCTCGCGGCACGGCCCGTGCGCGTCGTCGTTGTCGATCCACGGCTCGCCCTCGAGTTCGACGAGTCCGATCGACTCGCGCGCGGCGAGCCGGTGTCCCGAGGGCACCACGACGACGTAGCCCTCGGTGCGCAGCTCTTCCAGGTCGTAGCCGTCGGGCGAGCCGTCGGCCACCGCCGGGTCGCGGTCGCCGCGGATCGACTCGGCGATGTAGAGCTCGAGGTCGGGCTCGCCTGAGAGCTGTCCGGCTCGTTCGACCATCGAGAGCTCGAGCCGGAGGTCGGGGTAGGTGCGGGCGAGCTCGGCCACGACGGGCGGCATCCATGCGCGATTCGCCGACATGAAGCAGCTGATGCGCATCGTGCCGCTGCGACCCGCCCGCAGGTCGTCGACCGCGCCATCGAAGTCCGCGAGGTGATCGAGCACGCGACCGGCGCGATCGGCGACCGCGACACCGGCCGAGGTCGGCACGATGCCGCGACCGCGGCGCTCGACGAGGGTCAGACCGGTCTCCCGCTGCAGGGCGCTGACGTGCTGGCTCACGGCCGACGCGGTGTAGCCGAGTCGGGCCGCCGCGCGGTTGATCGAGCCCGTGAGCACGACGGTGCGGAAGACCTGGAGCCGGTGCGGATCGACCATGATCACAATCGTACAGTTCTGCTTAATCGAACCCAAGGATCGTTCGCTTGTGCTGAGATGATCCGATCGTCAGGCTGGGGGAATGCGAACCGCCGCCCCGAGCCTCCAGCCGCCAGCCGTGACCGCGTCGACACCCTCGCCGGGGTGGAAGGTGCTGACGGCGATGCTCGTCGTCCTGGTGCTCTGGGCCTCGGCGTTCATCGCCATCCGCTTCGTCGGCGACGCGCTCTCGCCGGGCCCCCTCGCGCTGGGCCGGCAACTCGTCGGCACCGCGGCACTGGTCGCCGTCGCCCTCGTTCGCCGGCCGCCGTTGCCGCGCGGACGCTCGCTCGCACTCGTGGCCCTGTACGGCGTGCTCTGGTTCGCCGGCTACACCCTCGTGCTGAACCTCGCCGAGCGGCATCTCGACGCCGGCACCGCCGCGATGCTCGTGAACGTCGCACCCCTCATCGTCGCGGTCGCGGCCGGCGTGTTCCTCAAGGAGGGCTTCCCGCGCTCGCTCGTGGTCGGCATGCTCGTCGCCTTCGCGGGCGTCGTGCTCATCGCGACCGGCGGCGTCGGCAATCACGCCGATCCGCTGGGCGTCGTCCTCGGCCTCCTGGCCGCGCTGCTCTACGCGCTCGGCGTGCTCGTGCAGAAGGTCGCCCTGCGCGACACCGACGCGCTGAGCGCGACGTGGGTGGGCTGCGCGATCGGCGCCGCCGCCCTGCTGCCCTTCCTGCCGCAAACCGTCGTCGAGGTCGGCGCCGCGCCCGCGCCCGCGGTCTGGGCGATGGTGTACCTCGGGGTGTTCCCGTCGGCGGTCGCGTTCCTGCTCTGGGCGTACGTGCTCAAGCGCAGTCCGGCCGGCGTCACCGCCTCGGCGACGCTCGCCGTCCCCGCGATCGTCGTGCTGCTCGGCTGGCTGCTGCTCGGCGAGCTGCCGACCGTCCTCGGCATGGTGGGCGGCGCGCTCTGCCTCATCGGCGTGGCGTGGAGCCGCAGGCCGTCACGGCCGGCCCGTCGATGAGCGAGCGGATGCCTCGTGGCCGGCGCCGGCCACGAGGCATCCGTCGCGGGGTCAGCGAAGCGCGGGGAGCACCTCGGCCGCGATGAGCTCGAGATGGTCGAGGTCGCGCAGGTCGACGAGCTGCAGGTAGACGCGGTCGGCGCCGAGCTCGCGCAGCCGCTCGAGCTTCTCGACCGCGGCCGCCGGCGTTCCGGCGATGTTGACCTCGGCGAAGTCGTCGGGGTCCTCGTCGATCGCGGCGAGGCGGCGCAGGTAGTCGGCGTCGTGCTCCGCGACGACCGTCGGCAGTGCGACGGACGTGCGCATCGTCGCGGGGTCGCGGCCGATCGCCTCGCAGGCTCGGCGCACGCGCTCGAAGGCGGCGGCGATCTCGTCCTCCGAGCGGAAGCCGAGGTTGAACTCGGTCGCGAACCGCGCCGCGAGCTCGGGGGTGCGCTTCAGCCCGGCGCCGCCGATGACGACCGGCACGCGGGACTGCACGGGCTTCGGGAGCGCCGGTGCGCCGGCGAGCGCATAGTGCTCGCCGGCGAAGTCGAAGGCCTCGCCCACCGGCGTCGCCCAGAGGCCCGTGACGATGTCGAGCTGCTCCTCGAGCAGGTCGAAGCGCTTCGGCGGGAACGGGATGCCGTAGGCGGTGTGCTCCTCGGCGAACCATCCGGTGCCGAGGCCGAACTCGGCACGGCCGCCCGACATCGCGTCGACCTGGGCCACCTGGATCGCGAGCAGCGACGGGTGGCGGAACGTCGCCGACGAGACGAGGGTGCCGAGCCTGATGCGCTCGGTCTCACGGGCGAGGCCCGCGAGGGTCACCCACGCGTCGGTCGGGCCGGGCAGCGGGTCGCCGTCGCCCATGCGCAGGAAGTGGTCGGAACGGAACCAGCCGTCGAAGCCGAGGCGCTCGGCGGCCTGCGCCTGGGCGAGCTGCTCGTCGTAGCTCGCGCCCTGCTGCGGTTCGGTGAAGACGACGAACTCCATGCCGGTCACGCCCGCTCGCCGAGCGCCTCGAGCACCGTCTCGTGCAACCGGCCGTTCGTCGCGAGCGCCGAGCCGTGCCACGGGCCGGGCTCGCCGGTGATCGAGGTGAATCGCCCGCCCGCCTCCTCGACGATCGGCACGAGCGCGGCGAGGTCGTAGGGCTTCACGTCGAACTCGCCGGTCACGTCGATGAGCCCCTCGGCGAGCAGCATGTACGACCACAGGTCGCCGTAGGCGCGATCGCGCCAGACCCGTTCGGCGAGGGCGAGCAGGCGGTCGAGGTAGCCGGCCTCGCGCCACTGGGCGATGCTCTGGAAGCTCAGCGAGGCATCGGCGAGGTCGGCCACCTGCGACACGGCGATGCGGCGCGGGGTCGCGCCCGAGGCATCCGTCGTGAACGCGCCGGCGCCGCGCGCCGCCCACCAGCGCCGGCCCAGCGCGGGGGAGGAGGCGACGCCGACGACGGGCACGCCGTCGATCGCGAGCGAGATGAGCGCGCCCCACACCGGGACGCCGCGCATGAAGTTCGACGTACCGTCGATCGGGTCGATGATCCACTGACGCGTCGTGTCGCCCGACGTGCCGAACTCCTCGCCGAGGATGCCGTCGGCGGGGCGCGCCTCGGCGAGCCGATCGCGAATCGCCCGTTCGACGGCGAGGTCGGCCTCGGTCACGAACGTGCGGTCGGGCTTCGTCGACACGGCGAGGTCGACGGCGCGGAACTTCGCGATCGCGACGGCGTCGGCGAGGTCGGCGAGCTCGAGGGCGAGTTCGAGGTCGTCGGCGAGGTCGAGGGCGGTGGTTTCGGCGTGGTCGGTCACGCGATTCAGGCTATCGGGCGCGGGTGAACACGCCGTGCCGTGCTCGATTGGCGCAGCGGCGAACGACCTGATAACGTTGACGCTCGGTTCGGTTGTTGAAAAACAGCCCCGAATCGATGCACCTCTAGCTCAATCGGCAGAGCAACTGACTCTTAATCAGTGGGTTCAGGGTTCAAGTCCCTGGGGGTGCACCAAGAGAAGCCCGGAACGCACGCGAATCGCGTGGTTCCGGGCTTCTTCCGTGTGCGGTCGTGCGGCGCGCACCTCTCGCGAGGACGTCAGGGCATCATGCCGCCGCGCATCTGCCGCATCGACTTCTCGCGCTCGACGTCGACCGAGTTCGCGACGTCCGTGCCGCCGGGCGCGGGTCGGCTGGAGCGGCCGGCCTTGCGGCGACGCGTGTACATCCACTGGCCGACCGCCCAGACGGCGATCAGCACCCCGATCGCGAGCCAGAAGGACCAATCCATCACGCACCTCCGCGAGGGTTTCCGACGAGTGACCCTCAATGTACCCCCGATGGTGGACGACGCGGCGGCGGGCGCGACGCGAGCGCGCCGAGGCGTGCGTCTCAGTCGTCGAAGCCGCGGGCGACGAGCGCCTCGCCGAGATGGTCGGCCGTGCGCAGCGCGCGCACGATGACGGGCACCGCGAGCGCCATGACCGAACCCTCCGCACCTCGGGCCTTCCTCGCCTCGAGCACCTCGCGAACGATGTCGGCGAGCAGGGGCACGCAGCGGATCGCGAGCGCGAGGGCGAGGCCGACTCGGTCGGCGTCGACCCATCGGTGCAGCGGGCGCAAGAGCAGCTGCATGGCATCGAGGGTCGCGGAGACGGGCGTCGTGAGCGTGTAGAGCGCGGCGAGCGCAACGGCGATCACGAGCCGGAACGCCATCGTGGCCGCCGACTCCCAGCCGGAGAACAGCCACTGCACGGGCACGGCGAACGCGAGCACCCAGAGGATGGGGACGATCTGCCGCCAGGCGGCGCGCGCCGGAAGGCGCGCGACGAGGAACAGCACGATGGTCGCCGCAGCGGCGGCGCCCAGGACGACGAGCGAACTCTGCACCGCGACGACGGTCACGAGCACGGCGAGCAGCCCGAGCTTCAGGAGCGCGGGCGCCCGGTGCACGAGCGAGTCGCCGGGGTGGAAGACGCCGATCACGATTCCGCCGCTCAGCCGATCAGGGACCGGTAGGCCGCGAGCGCACCGGCGGGCTCGTCGTCGGCGACGACGCGGCCCGACTCCATGACGATCACCCGGTCGAAGTCCTCGAGCAGTTCGAGCTGGTGGCTCACGACGACGAGCCGCTGGTCGAGCGCGCGGAAGTGGTCGGCGACGAGCCGGGCGTTGCGCGCGTCGAGCAGTGTGGTCGGCTCGTCGGCGACGACGATCGCCGGGTCGGCGACGAGCACCGACGCGAGGGCGAGCAGCTGCTTCTGCCCGCCCGAGAGGCGGTGCGCCGGTCGATCGGCGAGGCCCATGAGCCCGAAGCGCTCGAGCGTCGCCTCGACGCGCGCCGCGGCATCCTCGGCCGGCAGCCGATGGCGGCGCAGGGTGAATGCGACGTCTTCGCGGACCGTGGGCATGACGATCTGGTTGTCGGCGTTCGTGAACACGAAGCCGACCCGGCGGCGCACGTCGCGACCGCGTCGCGCGACGTCGAGGTCGTCGACGATCACCCGACCCGTCTTCGGCGTCACGAGGCCGTTGATCATGCGGGCGAGGGTCGACTTGCCCGAGCCGTTCGCGCCGACGATGCCGACCCGTCGTTCGTCGATGACGAGCGAGACGTCGTCGACGATCGGCTCGGCGCCGAAGTCGTGCGAGACGCGGTCGAAGACGATCCCGCTCATGCGACGCGCTCCACGATCATCGCGATGCCCTGGCCGCCGCCGATCGAGCACGCGGCGAGGCCCGGGCGGTCGTCGTCGGCGGAGAGCATGCGCGCGGCGAGCCGCACGAGCAGCACGGCGCCCGAGGCACCCCACGGATGTCCGATCGCGATGGCACCGCCCTCGGCGTTGACGATCTCCTCGTCGAGCGCGAGGGCATCGGTCACGGCGAGGAGCTGCGCGGCGAACGCCTCGGTGATCTCGACGAAGCCGAGGTCGGCCGGGGCGAGGCCCGCCCGGACCAGGGCGGCCTGCGCGGCCGGCGCGGCGCCGAGCCCGGGCAGGGCGGGGTCGCCCGCGGCGACGGCGGCCGCGCGGACGCGGAGCGCGGGCAGCCCGAGTTCGCGCGCGAGCTCCGGCGTGGTCACGGCCATCGCCGCTGCGCCGTCGGAGAAGCCGCAGGAGTTGCCGGCCGTGACGGTGCCGGCACCGGCGGCATCGCTCGAGTCCGCCGGGTCCGACACGAAGGCGGGCGCGAATCGTGCGAGCGTCTCGAGACTCAGCCGGCGCGGCCGGTCGTCGCGGACGACCCCGTCGACGGCGACGAGCTCGGCATCGAAGCCGCCCGAGCGGTGGGTGGCGAGCGCGAGACGGTGCGAGCGCTCGGCCCAGGCGTCCTGGCGTGTGCGGGAGATGCCGGCGACGGCGGCGAGCCGGTCGGCGGCGGGACCCATGTCGGGGTCGGGCAGCCCGGGCGGGGCGAACGGTGCACGGTCGTACCGGGCACCCGTGTCGCGCCAGCTGCGAACCGGCGCCGTCGACGCCGACTCGGCGCCGCCGGCGACGAGCAGCCGGCCGTCGCCCGCCCGCACGCGGGCCGCCGCCTGCATGACCGCGTCGAGACCCGAGCCGCACTGCCGGTCGACGGTCACACCGGGAACGCCGACGCCGAGACCGGCGCGGAGCGCGGCGACGCGGGCGAGGTCGCCGCCGGGGCCCATGCAGTTGCCGAGCACGACGTCGTCGATCGGCACCTCGGCCGGCGCGACCCGCGCGGCCACGGCCGCGAGCACGGGCGCGGCGAGCGCATCGACCGAGTGGCCGGCGAAGCCGCGGCCGGCAGTGCCGATGGGCGTACGGCGGCCCGCGACGAGGACGGGGGTCGGGGCGGCGGTCATGCGGGTCCTCCCGTCGGTGGTGCGGCGTTCGTCGGTGCGGCGCCTGCTGCGACGGCGCGGATCGCGTCGTGGCGGCGGGCTGCGGCCCGGTGCTCGCCGTCGAGCCCGCCGGCGGCGAGCGCCGACCGGAGCGCGCCGCGGGCGACCTTGCCCGAGTCGGTGCGCGGCAGCGGGGCGAAGAACCAGCGGCGCGGCAGCTCGGCGACCTCGAGGCGCGCCCTCGCCTCCGCGACGATCTCGTCGCGGAGGTCGGTCGCGTCGCGGGGGTCCGCGGCCTCGTCGTCGCCGCCGAATGCGTCGCGATCGGTCGCGCGGACGCGCTCGTCGAGCTCGTCGAGCTCGTCGAGCTCGACGATCGCGACCACGCGCTCGCCGAGCAGCTCGTTCGGTTCGCCCACGACGGCCACCGCGGCGACGCCCGGGAGGCCGGCGAGCACGCCCTCGATCCGTTCTGCGATCACGGTGGCACCGGCTGTCGTGATCGCCGCATCGCCGCGTCCGAGGATCGTGAGGGTGCCGTCGGCGCCCAGTTCGGCGAGGTCGCCGACGGTGGCGAAACCGGCGGCGTCGCGGCGCAGCATCCCGCCGACCGCGTCGATCGCGAGATAGGGCGACCGCACCCAGAGCTCACGACCGCCGGCGGCCTCGCGCAGCTCGATCTCGGCACCCGGGAACGCAACGAGCCCCTCGCCGTGCCCGGCCGCGACGAACGAGAGCTCGGCCGCACCGTAGTACTCCGTGAGCCGGAGGCGCGCACGGGCGGTGTGCCGCACCCGCTCGGGGAGCGCGGCGCCCGCGACCACGGCGGCACGGGCGTCGAGACCGCCGTCGAGGAGCCGGGCCAGCCTCGTCGGCGTCGCGTGCACGACCGTCGCATCGCGAACGGAGTCGCCGACGACCGCGCCCGCCCACAGCGCGTGCAGCGCCGCGTAGAGGTGCATCGAGACGTGCAGCGGCCCGGTCACGGCCACGCGGTCGCCGGCCTCGATGCCGGCGAGCTGCGCCAGCGGCGCAGCCGACTCGAGCCAGGATGCCTCGGTGCGGGCCACGACCGTGGGCGCGGTGCCCGACGAGCCCGAGGTGCGCAGCGCGATCGCGGTGGCCGCAGGCAGCAGGTCGTCGAGGCGCCGTGCCTCGTCGGACGACCCGCCGACGAGGACGGGCCGACCGCGCTCGAGGGCCGCCAGCACGGTCGTGATGAGCTCGACCGGTGCCGTGCCGACGGGGCAGGGCACCAACCCGGTGCCGCCGGGCAGGCGGGCCGCGGCGACCGCCGCGGCGAGCTCGCCCACGCGCACGACGTCGCCGCCGAACGCGAGGGCGGGCGCACCGGGCGAACCCCGCAGCCACTCGCTCACGCGGCGTCGACCGCCCCGGCGTCGAGCGCGGCGCGGCGCGCCCACGGCCACGAACGAGGCTCGATGAGGCCCGGCCAGGCGCGGTGCACGCCCTTCGCGACGAGCACCGTGATGACGACCTTCAGCGCATCGCCGGGCAGGAACAGCAGCGAGCCGGCGGCGGCGACGCCGATCGGGGTGCCCGTCATCGCCGCGAGGACGGGGATGCCGACGGCGTAGATCGCGACGATGCCGCCGAGCGCCGTCCAGAGCAGTGCGGGCACGACGCGGTAGCGGGGGAGCAGGCGCGCGGTCGCCCAGCCGATCACCACGACCCCGACGAGCCACCCGATCAGGTAGCCGACCGACGGGCCGACGAAGACGCCGAGCCCGCCGCGGCCGCCGGAGAGGAGCGGGAGTCCCGCGGCGACGAGGGCGATGAGCAGCAGCACCGAGAGGAAGCCCTTGCGTGCACCGAGGATGGCGCCCGCGAGCATGACGCCGAGCGTCTGGAACGTGATCGGCACCGCGGTGCCGCCGAGGTAGATCGCGCCGGGCAGGCCGAGCGCGGCGATGAGGCCGGTGAAGACCGCGATCTGCGCGAGGTCGCGTGCGGTGTGGCGCCGCGTCGGCGCGTCGACGACGTCGGTCTCCGAACCGCTCGTCGGGCCGGCGGTGGGCGGGGTGCTGCTCGGTGCGGTGCTCATCGGGATCCCCTCTCAAGGCGTGCGGGCGGAGTGCCCGTGAATCACGCTATGAGGGCGGGGAGGGGTCGCGTCGCCCCAGCCGTACAAGATTCGGGGGTCGATTTTGGAAGCGCACGGTGGGGGTCTCGAGGCGCGCCGGCGCTCGCTCGTCACCCCGCTCGACGGGGTCAGGCGGCGGCGCGAGCCTCGAGCTCGGTGAGCGGACCGAACGGCCGCACGTCGGCTTCGAGGGCGGATGCGTCGGCGTCGGCGTCGATCGAACCGGAGGTCTCGACGGGGTCGGCCCAGACGATGAGCGGCGCGGGCTCCCAGCCGAGCGCCATCGACTCTTCGCCTGCGGGAACCACGACCGCGACCGAGTCGCGCTCGTCGAGGATCGCACGGGTGAGTTCAGCGGCGATCTGGTGCGTCAGCATCGCGTGGAAGATGCGGTCGGTGTCGCCGTCGCTGCGGCGCACGAGCGACCAGCCGCCGCCCGGGCCGATGAACTCGGAGAGGCGGGCGTTCAGCAGTTCGAAGATGTGCTCGCCGCGCAGGTCGGCCGCGGTGGGGCGCGGTGCGGGAGCGGGAGCGGCAGCGTGTGCGGAGGCCTGGGCGGCAAGCCGAGCGCGTCGCCAACGGCGGAACATCGGTGGCCCCTCTCGTCGTGTTGCAGCGGGTACTGCGATATTCGGGTCGTTCGCTCCAGTTTCGGGCACGGCGGAGCGGATTCCGCAAGACACGCCGCAGAGCGGCGGCTGCGACCGGCTATTCGCCGAGCTCGGGTCGCTTCGTCTCTTCGGCCACCGTGCCGATCGCGATCGCGAGGCTCGCGGCCCACGAGATCCAGAGCAGCAGCAGTCGCCAGTCGCGCGGACCCGACGCGGTGGCCTTGATCACGGTGATGCCGCTGACGGCTGCTGAGATCACGGCTCCGCTGAAGAGGTACTTGCGCATGGCGCCACGCTACCGCGCCACCCGCCCGTGCTGGGAGTCATCCGTGAATCTGACCGATCGTGCAGGATCTGACCGATCGGTCAAGTACCGTCGGAGCATGCCCACCGATGCGACCGCACCTCCGCGCGCCCGCGCGAGCGACGAGCTGCTGCACGCCGCCCTCGAACAGTTCGCCACCGTCGGCTTCGCCGGCACGTCGCTGCAGCAGATCGCCGACCACGCCGGCTACTCGAAGTCGAGCGTGCTCTACCACTACGCCTCGAAGGAGGCGCTGCTCGAGGCCGGCATCGCGCCCGCGATCGAGCGGCTCGAGGTGCTCGTCGCCGAGTTCGCCGAGGGGCGCCGCTCCGATGCGGCGCGCGGCGCGTTCATCGGCCGGTTCGTCGACCTGCTGCTCGGGGAGCGCCTCGCCGTGCACCTCTTCGTGAGCCAGGGGCACTCGCTCGGCGACATCCCGATCGTGAAGCGCGGCAACGCCGCGATCCGCGTCCTCGCCGACGCGATCTGCTCGGGAGCCTCGCTCGCCGAGCAGATGCGCTTCGGCGTCGCGCTCGCCGGGGCCACCTACGCCCTCGTCGCCGGGGCGACGTTCTTCGACGACGACGAGATGAGCGAGCTCATGAACACCCACTCCGACGACGAGGTGCGCACGGCCCTCGTCGACGTGCTCACCGAACTGCTGATCCCGGCCGACGGCCGGCCGACCCGTTAAGGCACCGCCCATGGCTCTGCTCCTCCATCGCATCGGGCGATTCGCCTACCGCCGCGCCTGGCTCGTCATCGTCGCGTGGGTCGTCGCGCTCGGCGCCGTCCTCGGCACCGGCGTCGCGCTCGGCGGCCAGCTGCAGGACTCGTTCGCCATCCCCGGCACCGAGTCGCAGCAGGCGATCGACCAGCTCGCCGCCGTCTTCCCGCAGACCGCTGGGGCGTCGGCGAAGGCCGTCGTCGAGGCCCCGGAAGGGGAGTCGGTCGAATCGGCGCAGTACCAGGGCGCCATCGAGGACATGGAATCCGCCCTCGAGGACGTCGACGGCATCGCGAGCGTTCTCGGGCCGTTCGACGAGTACGCGGGCGACCAGGTCTCGGGCGACGAGCGCACCGCGTACATCCAGATCACGTTCGACGGACAGGTCACCGACGTGACCCCCGAGACCCTCGACGAGGTCACCGCGACCGGCGAGATCGGCACCGACGCCGGGCTCCAGGTCGCGTTCGGCGGCGATGTCTTCCAGGAGACGAGCTTCGGCCTCACCATCACCGAGGTGTTCGGCGTGCTGTTCGCCGCCGTCGTGCTGATCATCACCTTCGGCTCGCTGCTGGCCGCGGGGATGCCGCTGCTCACCGCACTCGTGGGCGTCGGCACCGCCGTCGGCGGCATCACGATCGTCGCGGCGTTCGCGACGGTCTCGTCGACCGCGCCCATGCTCGCCGTCATGATCGGGCTCGCGGTCGGCATCGACTACGCCCTGTTCATCCTCTCGCGGCACCGCAACCAGCTCGCCCGCGGACAGGACCCGGAGGAGAGCGCGGCCGAGGCCGTCGCGACCGCGGGCGGCGCCGTCGTCTTCGCCGGACTCACGGTGATCATCGCGCTCCTCGGACTCCTCGTCGTCGGCATCCCGTTCCTCAGCGTCATGGGCGTCGGCGCCGCGTTCGCCGTCTTCATCGCGGTGGCCGGTGCGGTCACGCTCCTGCCGGCGCTGCTCGGGGTCTTCGGGCGCAAGCTCACGCCGAAGCCCGGCAGCCGTGCGCACCGTCGGGCGAACGCCGCCGACGAGGGCGGCGAGCGCACGATGGGCCGCCGCTGGGTCGACCTCGTGCTCAAGGCGCCCGTCGTCTTCGTCGTCGCCGTGGTCGGCCTGCTCGGCCTGGCCGCGGTGCCGGCGCTCAGCCTGGACCTCAACCTGCCGAACGGCTCGGGCGAGGCCGGATCGACCCAGCGCGAGGCCTACGAGATGATCGACGACGGCTTCGGCCCCGGGTACAACGGTCCCCTCATCGTCACGGTCGACATCACGCAGACGACCGACATCTTCGACGACCTCGACGCGATCGGCGCCCGCATCGCCGAACTCGACGACGTCGCCTACGTCGGCGACGGCCTGCCGAACGAGACGGTCGACACGGCGATCATCCAGGTCATCCCCGAGTCGGCGCCCGACTCGCCCGAGACGAAGGAGCTCGTCGCCTCGATCCGCGACCTCGCCCCGTCGATCGAGCGGGACTACGGCACTCCGATCGCGGTGACCGGCTTCACCGCGGTCGCGATCGACATCTCGAACCGGCTCGCCGACGCCCTCGTGCCGTTCGCCCTCATCGTCGTCGGACTCTCGGTGGTGCTCCTGCTCATGGTGTTCCGCTCGGTGTTCGTGCCGATCAAGGCCGCACTCGGCTTCCTCCTGTCGGCGTTCGGCGCCATCGGCGCGACGGTCGCGATCTTCCAGTGGGGATGGTTCGCCGACCTGCTGCACGTCGAGCCCGGCCCGATCCTGAGCTTCCTCCCCATCCTGCTCATGGCCGTGCTGTTCGGCCTCGCGATGGACTACGAGGTGTTCCTCGTGTCGGGCATGCGCGAGGAGTTCGTGAAGACGAAGGAGCCGCGCACGTCGATCGTGCACGGGTTCCAGCACGCCGCACGCGTCGTCACGGCTGCCGCGCTCATCATGTTCTTCGTCTTCTTCGCGTTCGTGCCCGAGGGGTCCGGCGTCATCAAGGGCATCGCGTTCGCCCTCGCGATCGGCGTGGCCTTCGACGCCTTCCTCGTGCGCATGACCCTCGTGCCCGCCGCGATGGCGCTCGCCGGGACGTCGGCGTGGTGGCTGCCGAAGTGGCTCGCCCGCATCCTCCCCGACGTCGACATCGAGGGCGAGGGCCTGCGCGCCCACCTCGAGCAGGCCGAGTGGGCGGCGGCGCGACCGGCGGCCGTCAACCTCGACGAAGCGGTCTTCGGGCTGCCCGAGCGGCCGATCGGGCCGCTCGCGGTCGAGGTCCCGACCGGCGGCGTGCTCGTCGTGCGCGGCGAGGCCGTCGACCGCCGTGTCGTCGCCGCGTCGCTCGCGGGCCGGCTCGCACCGGTCTCGGGCCGGGTCGCGGTGCAGGGCACACCCCTGCCGACCGGCGCGGGGCGGGTCATGCGGCAGGTCGCCATGGCCGAGGTCGCCTCCGACGCTCCGACCGGCTCGACCGTCGGCGAGCTCATCGCCGCCCGCCTCGACGCGACCCGTCCGTGGTACCGGCTCGCCCCGTCGAGCTCGCTCGTCCGCGAGTGGGCCGACCGTGCCGCGACCGCGCTCGGCGTCGACCGGACTCGGCTCGGCGTCGACACCCCGCTGTCGGCGCTCGGTGCCGAAGCCCGCACCGTCGTCGCCGTGGCGGCGGCGCTCGCCGAGCGTCCCGGAGTCGTCGTCGTCGACATCGACGACGATCCGGGCGACGCGAGCGACGAGCTCTGGGCCGCGCTCGGCCGGCTCCTGCCCGCGCAGGTCACCCTCATCGTCGGGCTCGGTGCCGGGTCGTGCACGCCCGACGCGACGCCCGAGCTCGCAGCCCGAGGCATCCGATTCATCGAACCCGTTTCACGCTCCCTGGAGGCACAGCGATGAGCTCCCGACTCGCCCGCCTGTTCGGCTCGACCCCCGCCCAGCGCCGCGTGCGCTACGGCGTGCTCGTCGCCGCCGTGATCGCCGTCCCCCTCGCCGTCACCGGGCTCGTCTCGGGCGCGCTCGGCGGCGCCGACGACAATCTCGAGCAGATCCCCGCCGTCGTCGTCAACAACGACGAGATGGTCACGATGACCCTGCCCGACGGCACCGAGCAGCCCGTGCTCGCCGGCCGCCAGCTCGTGACCGAGCTCACCGGGCCCGACACCGCAGGGTTCGAGTGGACGATCTCGAACGACGAAGAGGCCGCCGACAAGCTCGCCTCGGGCGAGGCGTACGCCGTGCTCACCATCCCCTCCGACTTCTCGGAGTCGGTCACGTCGATCTCGGGGGAGTCGCCGACCCGTGCGAACCTCGACATCCGCACCGACGACGCGCACGGCTACCTCACCGGCTCGGTCGCCCAGTCGGTGGGCGACGCTATGTCGACCGCCTTCGGTCGCGAACTCACGACCCAGTACCTCGAGGGCTTCTACGGCAACCTCGCCACCATGGGAGGCTCGCTCGGCGACGCCGCCGACGGCGCCGCGCAGCTCTCGAGCGGTGCGGGCTCGCTCTCGAACGGCATCGGCCAGCTCGCCGACGGCGTCGCGCAGTCGGCCGCCGGTGCCTCGGATGCCGCGGACGGAGCATCGGCGTACGCCGGTGGGGTCGCCCAGTACACGCAGGGCGTCGACGGCATCGCGAGCGGCCTCTCGAGCTACTCGAGCGGTGTCGCCCAGTACACCCAGGGCGTCGACGGCATCGCGAGCGGGCTCTCACAGCTCGAGCAGAACACCGACCAGCTGGGCCAGCTCGGCGACGGCGTCGTGGCGTACACCGGGGGCGTCACGGCGCTCTCGGACAACTATGCCGCGCTCGAACCCGGCCTCCTCGCCCTGATCGACCAGACCATCTCGACCGCGACCGGCGGAGCCGCCGACTGCACTACGAAGCCGCTGCCGACAGAGCTCACCTCCCTCTGCGAGATGCGTGCGGGCGTCGTCGGCGTCGGCGACGGCGCCGAAACCCTCTCGACGGAAGGTGCACCGCTCGCCGCCGGCGGGGCCGGGCTGCCGGCGCTGCAGGAGGGCATCGGCGGGCTCTCCACCGGCGCCGCGAAGCTCTCGGCCGGCTCGGCCGGGCTTCGCGACGGCGCTGCGGGACTCGCATCGGGCGCGCAGCAGCTCTCGGCCGGATCCGCGGGGCTGAGCGACGGCGCGAACGGCCTCGCCTCGGGCATCGGCGAGCTCGCCGGCGGGCTCGGCCAGCTCGAGTCGGGCGCCGACGGCGCCGCCGACGGCGCCACGAAGCTCGCGACCGGCGCCGACTCCCTCGCCGACGGCCTCGCCTCGGGCGCGAAGGAGGCGCAGAAGCTCGGCGACATCGACGCGGCGAAGACCGCCGACGTCGTCGCAGAACCGGTGAGCGTCGACACGTCGCGCGAGAACGAGATCGCTTCGACGAGCGAGGTCATCGGCATGCTGTTCGTACCGATCGGGCTCTGGCTCGGCGCGATGGCGCTCTTCCTCGTGTTCCGGCCGTTCGGCCGCGAAGCGCTGCGCAGCACGGCCTCGACCGGCGGGCTCGTCTGGCGCTCCCTCGCGCGCGCCGGGCTCATCGCGCTCGCGCAGGCGGTCGCCGTCGTGCTCCTGCTGCACGGCGCCTTGGGCGTCGCATGGAGCCTGCTGCCGCAGACCCTCGCGTTCTCGGCTCTGCTCGCGCTCGCCTTCACGGCGCTGCACGCGTTCTTCACGGCGTGGCTCGGCCGGGCCGGACTGCTCGTCTCGCTCGTGCTCGTCGCGCTGCAGTTGACGTCGACGGGCGGGCTCGTGCCGATCGAGGTGCTGAGCGGGCCGTACCAGGCGATCAGCCCGTTCCTGCCGCTCACGTGGGCGGTGCAGGGCATGCAGACGATCGTGTCGGGTGCGGGCGGGGGAGCCGTCGCGGGCGCGGCCGGCGTGATCGCGCTGTTCGGCGTGATCGGGGTCGTCGGCACCGCGATCGTGGTCGGCCGACGCCGAGGCATCCGCTCGATCGGATTCGCGGCCGCAGCGCTCGGCTGAGCGAACCCGCCGCCGGTCGAGTCGGCGCGCCGGGAGGGTATCGGGGCACCTGCGGTGGTGGTCTCGCTACGCTCCTCGGGCGCTACTCGACCGGCGGTGGAATCAGGCGGGCAGCGCAGCGATCGCGCTCACCTCGATGAGCGCGCCCGGCACCCCGAGGCCCGCGACCGTCGCCGCGGTGACGAGGGGCGGCGCGCCGCCCGTGGCGAGGCGCGGCGCGATCGCACCGTAGGCGGCGCGCAGATCGGCGCCGTCGGCGATGAGCACGGTCCACTGCACGACGTCGGCGAGCGACGCACCCGCCGCGGCGAGGGCGACGGCCGCATTGTCGATGGTGCGCACGGCCTGCTCGGCGATGTCGCCCGAGACGACCGAGCCCGTCTCGTCGACGCCGTTCTGGCCGCCGAGGTAGACGGTCGTCGCGCCGGCGGGAACGATCGCGACGTGGCTGAACGCCGGGCTCACGACGAGCCCGTCTGGCTGGAGGCGTTGGATGTCCATGACCCGATGCTGGCAGGAACCCCCGACATCGGGGTGCGCGTCGACCCGACCGTCCGGCGCATGCGGGGGCGCTGTTAGCCTGAGGACAGCGCGAGGAGGGACATCCGCTCTATGAACGCCCCCGAACCATCACGCGACGACCTGTACGTCGATGCCGCCTACGACATGATCGTGGTCTCGAACCGGTTGCCCGTCGACTACCAGGCGGGGCCCGACGGCGAGACGCAGTGGAAGAGCTCGCCCGGCGGGCTCGTCACCGCCCTCGAGCCGGTCATGCGCACCGCCGACGGCGCCTGGATCGGGTGGGCCGGCGTGGCCGACCGCGAGTTCGAGCCGTTCGAGCACGACGGCATCTCCATCATCCCGGTGCCGCTCAGCGAGTCGGAGCTCGAGGAGTACTACGAGGGGTTCTCGAACGACACGCTCTGGCCGCTCTACCACGACGTGATCGCGCCGCCGTCGTACCACCGCGAGTGGTGGGACGCGTACGTGCGCGTCAACCGGCGCTTCGCCGAGGCGGCCGCCAGGGCCGCGTCGCCGGGCGCCGTCGTCTGGGTGCAGGACTACCAGCTGCAGCTCGTGCCGCGCATGCTGCGCGAGAGCCGGCCCGACCTCGTGATCGGCTTCTTCAACCACATCCCGTTCCCGGCGTACGGCATCTACTCGCAGCTGCCGTGGCGCCGCCAGGTCGTCCACGGACTGCTCGGTGCCGACGTCATCGGCTTCCAGCGCGCTGCCGACGCCGGCAACTTCACGCGGGCGGTGCGGCGGCTCTTCGGCTTCGCGACGCGCGGCAGCGTCATCGACGTGCCCGATGACTCGGGCGAGGTGCGGCACGTCGTCGCCAGGCAGTTCCCCATCTCGATCGACTCGGCCGGCTTCGAGGAGATCGCCCGCCGGCCCGAGGTGCAGGCCCGGGCCCGCGAGATCCGCGCGAGCCTCGGCGATCCCGAGACGATCATGCTCGGGGTCGACCGGCTCGACTACACGAAGGGCATCCGGCATCGGCTGAAGGCGTTCGGCGAGCTGCTGCGCGACGGACGCCTCTCGGTGCAGCAGGCCACGCTCGTGCAGGTCGCGAGTCCGTCGCGCGAGCGCGTCGAGACGTACCGGCAGCTCCGCGACGAGATCGAGCTCATGGTGGGCCGCCTGAACGGCGACTACTCGACGCTCGGCCACCAGGCGATCGCGTACCTGCACCACGGCTACCCGCGCGAGGAGATGGTGGCGCTCTACCTCGCCGCCGACGTCATGCTCGTGACGGCGCTGCGCGACGGCATGAACCTCGTCGCGAAGGAGTACGTCGCGTGCCGATTCGACGAAGACGGGGTCCTGCTGCTCAGCGAGTTCACCGGCGCGAGCGATGAGCTGCGCCAGGCCGTGCTCGTCAACCCGCACGACATCGAGGGCGTGAAGGACGCGATGGTCGAGGCGGTGTCGATGCCCAAGCGGGAGCGCACGCGGCGCATGCGGGCGCTCCGACGGCGCGTCCGCGACAACGACGTCGCGAACTGGTCGGCCTCGTTCCTGAAGACCCTCACGGGGGCCGGCATCATCGCCCCGGGCGTGCCCGAGCCGCTCGAGGCGGCCGTCCGTCGCGTCGCCGGCGCCGAGCGGCTGCTCGTGGCACTCGACTTCGACGGCACCCTCGCGCCGCTCGTCGACCGTCCTGAAGACGCGAGGGCGACCGGACGCGCCCGCGCCGCCGTCGAGCGGCTCGCGGCGGCCGACGACACCCGTGTCGCGATCGTCTCGGGCCGTGCGCTCGAGAGCCTGCGCGAGGTCGCCGACCCGCCGCACGGCGCCCTGCTGAGCGGTTCGCACGGCGTCGAACTGCAGCTCGACGGGGGAGCGGTGACGATGGAGCTGCGCGACGGCGAGCTCGCCGATCTCGAGGAGCTCACCCGCATCCTCGACGAGATCGCCGCGGGCGATGCGGCGGCGTGGGTCGAGTGGAAGCCGGCCGGACTCGCGCTGCACACGCGCAAGGTGCCCGCGGCCACGGCCAGCGAGTTGCAGCGCGCGGCGCGCGAGCGGGTCGCCGCCGAGCTGCCCGACCTCACGATGCGGGCCGGCAAGGGGGTCATCGAGTTCTCGGTGCGGCCGAGCGACAAGGGCGAGGCGCTCATGCGGCTCCGCCAGCATGCGGGCGCGAGTGCGGTCGTCTACGTCGGCGACGACGTCACCGACGAAGACGCCTTCGCCACCCTCGAGGGCGATGACGTCGGGGTGAAGGTCGGCCAGGGGCGCTCGCTCGCGACGCACCGGGTGCGCAGCCCCGAGGATGTCGCGCTCCTGCTCGAGCGCCTCGCCGACGAGCGTGACATCTCGCGCGGGGCCCCATCGCGCTGGCCATAGACTCGATGCATGTCGGAGTTCGATCCCAAACCGCGTAGTCGTACCGTCACCGATGGCATCGAGGCCATGACGAGCCGGGGCATGCTCCGCGCCGTCGGCATGGGCGATGCCGACTGGGACAAGCCGCAGATCGGCATCGCGAGCTCGTGGAACGAGATCACCCCCTGCAACCTCTCGCTCGGCCGCCTCGCGCAGGCCGCGAAGGAGGGCGTGCACGGCGGCGGCGGCTACCCGCTGCAGTTCGGCACCGTCTCGGTCTCCGACGGCATCTCGATGGGGCACGAGGGCATGCACTTCTCGCTCGTCTCGCGCGAGGTCATCGCCGACTCGGTCGAGGTCGTCATGCAGGCCGAGCGCCTCGACGGCTCGGTGCTGCTCGCCGGCTGCGACAAGTCGATCCCCGGCATGCTCATGGCGGCCGCCCGCCTCGACCTCGCGAGCGTCTTCCTCTACGCCGGCTCGATCGCGCCCGGTTGGGTGCGCCTCTCCGACGGCACCGAGAAGGACATCACGATCATCGACTCGTTCGAGGCGGTCGGCGCGGTCAAGGCCGGCACCATGAGCGAGGCCGATGCGAAGCGCATCGAGTGCGCCTTCGCGCCCGGCGAGGGCGCCTGCGGCGGCATGTACACCGCGAACACGATGGCGTCGGTCGCCGAGGCGCTCGGGCTCTCGCTGCCCGGCTCCGCCTCGCCGGCGTCGGCCGACCGCCGCCGCGACTACTACGCGCACCGCTCCGGCGAGGCCGTCGTCAACCTCCTCAACAAGGGCATCACCGCCCGCCAGATCCTCACCAAGAAGGCCTTCGAGAACGCCATCGCCGTCGGCATGGCGCTCGGCGGCTCGACGAACATCGTGCTGCACCTGCTCGCGATCGCCCGCGAGGCCGAGGTCGATCTCACCCTCGACGACTTCAACCGCATCGGCTCGAAGGTGCCGCACATCGGCGACCTCAAGCCGTTCGGCAAGTACGTCATGAACGACGTCGACCGCCGCGGCGGCGTGCCCGTGCTCATGAAGGCGCTGCTCGACGCGGGCCTCCTGCACGGCGACGTGCTCACCGTCACCGGCAAGACCATGGCCGAGAACCTCGCCGAGCTCGACCTGCCGCCGCTCGACGGCGAGGTGCTGCACACCCTCGACGACCCGATCCACGAGACCGGCGGCCTCACCATCCTTCACGGTACGCTCGCGCCCGAGGGCGCGGTCGTGAAGACCGCCGGCTTCGACGCGGCCGTGTTCGAGGGCCCTGCGCGCGTGTTCGAGCGCGAGCGCGGCGCGATGGATGCGCTCACGAACGGCGAGATCAAGCACGGCGACGTCGTCGTGATCCGCTACGAGGGGCCGAAGGGCGGCCCCGGCATGCGCGAGATGCTCGCGATCACCGCGGCCATCAAGGGCGCAGGGCTCGGAAAAGATGTACTACTCTTGACGGACGGTCGATTCTCAGGCGGCACAACCGGCCTGTGCATCGGCCATCTGGCACCCGAAGCAGTCGACGCAGGTCCGATTGCTTTCGTGCGCGATGGTGATCTGATTCGGGTCGATATCGCAGCCCGGTCCATCGACCTACTTGTCGACGAGGCCGAGCTGGCTGCCCGCCGTGAGGGCTGGGCTCCGCTTCCTCCGCGCTACACCCGAGGCGTTCTCGCGAAGTACTCCAAGCTCGTGCGCTCCGCTGCCGAAGGCGCGACGACGGGCTGAGTGCTGCGCACCCTTCGCAATCACCGTCCACCAGATAGGAACCGCATGCCCACGGAATCGTCCCCCGTGCCGACGCCTGCGGCCGTGCCGTCCGCTGCACCCGTGGAGATCACGGGTGCCGAGGCGGTCGTCCGTTCGCTCGAACTGCTCGGCATCACCGACGTCTTCGGACTCCCGGGCGGGGCCATCCTGCCCGTCTACGACCCGCTCTTCGAGAGCAAGAAGCTCCGCCACATCCTCGTCCGTCACGAGCAGGGCGGCGGCCACGCCGCCCAGGGCTACGCGTCGTCGAGCGGCCGACTCGGCGTCACGATCGCCACGTCGGGGCCCGGCGCGACGAACCTCGTCACCGCCATCGCCGACGCGCACATGGACTCGGTGCCGCTGCTCGCGATCACCGGCCAGGTGTTCTCGACGCTCATGGGCACCGACGCCTTCCAGGAGGCCGACATCGTCGGCATCACGATGCCGATCACGAAGCACTCCTTCCTCGTGAAGAAGGCGGAGGACATCCCCGCCACGATCGCCGCGGCCGTGCACATCGCCACGACGGGCCGGCCCGGCCCCGTGCTCGTCGACATCACGAAGGACGCCCAGCAGGCGAAGTTCCCCTTCCGATGGCCGCCGAAGGTCGAACTGCCCGGCTACCGCCCGATCACGAAGGCGCACGGCAAGCAGGTCACCGCCGCAGCCCAGCTGATCGCGGCGGCCAGGCGCCCGGTGCTCTACGTCGGCGGCGGCGTCATCCGCGCCCGCGCCTCCGAAGAGCTGCTCGCGCTCGCCGAGACGACGAAGGCCCCGGTCGTCACGACGCTCATGGCCCGCGGCGCCTTCCCCGACTCGCACCCGCAGCACCTCGGCATGCCCGGCATGCACGGCACCGTGCCCGCGGTGCTCGCGCTGCAGGAGTCCGACCTCATCGTCGCCCTCGGTGCGCGCTTCGACGACCGGGTCACCGGCAAGGCCGCGCTGTTCGCCCCCGATGCGAAGGTCGTGCACGTCGACATCGACCCCGCCGAGATCTCCAAGATCCGCACGGCCGACGTGCCGATCGTGGGCGACCTGAAAGAGGTGCTCGTCGACCTCGGCGCCGCCTACCGCGACGCGATCCGCGCGACGACGCCCGACCTCGACGAGTGGTGGGCGACGCTCGACGGGCTCCGCAACGAGTACCCGCTCGGCTACTCCGAGCCGAGCGACGGACTGCTCGCCCCGCAGTACGTGATCGAGCGCATCGGCGAGCTCACCGGCCCCGAGGGCGTCTACGCCGCGGGCGTCGGCCAGCACCAGATGTGGGCGGCCCAGTTCATCAAGTACGAGCGCCCCAACTCGTGGCTCAACTCCGGCGGCGCCGGCACGATGGGCTACGCGGTGCCCGCGGCGATGGGAGCGAAGGTCGCGCAGCCCGACCGCGACGTCTGGGCGATCGACGGCGACGGCTGCTTCCAGATGACGAACCAGGAGCTCGCGACGTGCGCCCTGAACGACATCCCCATCAAGGTCGCGGTCATCAACAACTCCTCGCTCGGCATGGTGCGCCAGTGGCAGACCCTGTTCTACGACGGCCGGTACTCGAACACCGACCTCAACACGGGGCACGACACCGTTCGCATCCCCGACTTCGTGAAGCTCGCCGAGGCGTACGGCGCCCTCGGCATCCGCGTCACGAAGAAAGAGGAGGTCGACGACGCGATCAAGCTCGCCCTCGAGACGAACGACCGCCCGGTCGTGATCGACTTCGTCGTCTCCGCCGACGCGATGGTGTGGCCGATGGTGCCGCAGGGTGTGTCGAACAGCTACATCCAGTACGCCCGCGATCACGCGCCGGCCTTCAGCGAGGAGGACTGACCATGTCGACCCACGTGCTCTCACTCCTCGTCGAGGACAAGCCCGGCCTCCTGACCCGCGTCGCGGGCCTCTTCGCACGCCGCGGCTTCAACATCGAGTCGCTCGCGGTCGGCCACTCCGAGATCGACGGCCTCAGCCGCATCACGGTCGTCGTCGACGTCGAGGACCTGCCGCTCGAGCAGGTGACGAAGCAGCTCAACAAGCTCGTCAACGTCATCAAGATCGTCGAGCTCGACCCCGCCCAGTCGGTGCAGCGCGAGCACCTGCTGATCAAGGTGCGCGTCGACAACACGACCCGCTCGCAGGTGCTCGAGGCGGTCAACCTCTTCCGCGCCCGCGTCGTCGACGTCTCGACCGACGCACTCGTGATCGAGGTCACCGGCGACTCGGGCAAGACCCAGGCGCTGCTCAAGGTGCTCGAGCCCTACGGCATCAAGGAGATCGCCCAGTCGGGTCTCCTCGCGATCGGCCGTGGCGGCAAGAGCATCACCGAACGCGTCTTCAAGAACTGAGCGCGGATGCCGCGGCACGGCGCCGAGGCATCCGTCATGAACACCCACACCAAGGAGAAGAACAGCAATGGCTGAGATGTATTACGACCAGGACGCCGACCTCTCGATCGTCCAGGGCAAGAAGGTCGCCGTCATCGGCTACGGCTCGCAGGGCCACGCGCACGCGCAGAACCTGCGCGACTCGGGCGTCGAGGTCGTCATCGGCCTCAAGGAGGGCTCGAAGTCGATCCAGAAGGCCGAAGAGGCCGGCTTCGAGGTCAAGAGCGTCGCGGATGCCGCGGCGTGGGCCGACGTCGTCGTCATCCTCGCCCCCGACCAGTACCAGCGCCACATCTACGCGGAGTCGGTGCGCGACAACCTCGTCGAGGGCAACGCGCTCGTCTTCGGTCACGGCTTCAACATCCGCTTCGGCTACATCGAGGCGCCCGCGGGCGTCGACGTGATCCTCGTCGCGCCGAAGGCGCCCGGTCACACCGTGCGCCGCGAGTTCGTCGCCGGCCGAGGCATCCCCGACATCATCGCCGTCGAGCAGGACGCGACCGGCACCGCCTGGGAGCTCGCGAAGTCGTACGCCAAGGGCATCGGCGGCACCCGCGCCGGCGTCATCAAGACCACCTTCACCGAAGAGACCGAGACCGACCTGTTCGGCGAGCAGGCCGTGCTCTGCGGCGGCACCTCGCAGCTCGTGCAGTACGGCTTCGAGACCCTCGTCGAGGCCGGCTACCAGCCCGAGATCGCCTACTTCGAGGTGCTGCACGAGCTCAAGCTCATCGTCGACCTCATGTGGGAGGGCGGCATCGCCAAGCAGCGCTGGTCGGTCTCCGACACGGCGGAGTACGGCGACTACGTGTCGGGCCCCCGCGTCATCGACCCGTCGGTCAAGGAGAACATGAAGGCGGTGCTCGCCGACATCCAGGACGGCACCTTCGCGAAGCGCTTCATCGCCGACCAGGACAACGGGCAGAAGGAGTTCCTCGAGCTCCGCGCCAAGGGCGAGCAGCACCCGATCGAGACGACCGGCCGCGAGCTGCGCAAGCTCTTCGCGTGGAACTCGTCGGACGACGACGACTACGTCGACGGCGAGGTCGCTCGCTGACCCACCCCGCCGGTTGAGGAGCGCCGGGCGAAGCCCGACGCGTCTCGAAACCCACACGGCCCGTCCAGGAATTCCCTCCTGGACGGGCCGTTCGTCGCCGTGCGCGAATGAGCACGAGGAATTCAGCTGCAAACCCTTGCAGTGAGGCATCCCGACGTGGTCGGATTCGATGCCATGAGCGATCACTCGAATCACGAACCCGTCCCCCGCTGGTGCTCGTGCGCAGTTCCCGACGAAGAGGTCGGCCACGCGTCGTCCGGTTTCACCCGACGAAACGTCCTGATCGGCGCCTCGGCCGCGACCGCCCTCGCCGCGGCCGGCTGGTCGGCCGCCCCGGCGACGGCGGCGACGAACGGCACGACGGCGAAGATCACGATCATGGGCACGTCCGACCTGCATGCGAACGTCGTCAACTGGGACTACTACAAGGACGCGGTGTACTACGACGGCAAGCCGGGTGTTCCGAGCAACGCGGTCGGGCTCTCTCGGGTGGCCAGCCTCGTGAAGCAGGTCCGCGCCGACCGGGGGCGCGGCAACACCTTGCTGTTCGACGCCGGCGACACCATCCAGGGCACCCCGCTCGGGTTCTACTACGCGACCGTCGATCCGATCACCGAATCGGGTGCGATGCACCCGGTGGCCGCGCAGATGAACGCCCTCGAGTACGACGCCGTCGCCCTCGGCAACCACGAGTTCAACTACGGCCTCGACTTCCTCGACAACTGGATCTCGCAGATGGACGCCCCGGTGCTCGCCGCGAACGCCGTCCACGCGGGCACGAAGGTTCCCCGGTACACGCCGTACACCATCACGTCGATGAAGGTCGCGAAGAGACACCCGCCCGTCAAGGTCGGCGTGCTCGGACTCACGAACCCCGGCGTGGTCATCTGGGACAAGGCGAACGTGTCGGGCAAGGTCGAGGTGCTCGACCTCGTCGAGACCGCCAAGCGCTGGGTTCCGGTGATGAAGGCCGAGGGCGCCCACATCATCGTCGTGAGCGCCCACTCGGGTGAGAGCGGCCTGTCGACCTACGGGCCCGAACTGCCGATCGAGAACGCGGCGAAGCTCGTCGCCGAGCAGGTGCCGGACGTCGACGTGATCCTCTTCGGTCACGCGCACGCGGAGATTCCCGAGCGCCTCGTCACGAACCTCGTGACCGGCGCCGAGGTCATCATGAGCGAGCCCAAGAACTGGGGCCAGCGCCTCAGCGTCTTCGACCTCGATCTCACCTACGCGCGCGGCAAGTGGTCCGTCGCCGAGCACAAGGCGTACCTGCTCAACGCGAACACCGTCGTCGACGACCCCGAGTTCGTCGCGATCGTGCGCGACCAGCACGATGCCGTCGTCGACTACATGCACTCGAAGGTCGCGGTCTCGACCGAGGAGATGCTCGCCGCCGAGTCCTGCTGGAAGGACACCGCGATCCTCGACTACGTCAACAAGGTGCAGACCGAGACCGTCGCCGCGGCGGTCGCCGGCACGCCCGAGGCCTCCCTGCCCATCGTCTCGATCGCCGCGCCCTTCAACCGGGCCGCGAGCTTCCCGCAGGGCGATGTGACGATCAAGGACGTCGCGGGGCTCTACATCTACGACAACACGCTCATGGCCTCGATCCTCACGGGCGCGCAGATCAAGCAGTACCTCGAGTTCTCTGCCGAGTACTTCAAGGTCGTCGCGCCCGACGCCCCGATCGAGCCCGAGAAGTGGACGAACGCGGCGACCCCGAGGTCGGCGTTCACACCCGACTACAACTACGACCAGTTCTCGGGCGTCGAGTACACGATCGACATCTCGAAGCCGGTCGGCCAGCGCATCTCGCCGCTCATGTACGACGGTGCGCCGGTGACCGACGGCCAGCAGTTCCTCGTCGCCGTGAACAACTACCGCCAGTCGGGCGGTGGAGGATTCCCGCACATCGCGTCGGCACCGGTCGTCTACAACGCCCAGGTCGCCATCCGCGAGGCGATCGTCGCCTACGCCTCGGAGCAGGGCACGATCGACCCGGCCACCTTCCACACCGTGAACTGGAAGCTCGTTCGCAACGGGGTGCCGGTCTTCCCGTAACGGGTCGTGTCGCGCGCACGGCGGCCCGCTCCGAGGATGCCTCGGGGCGGGCCGCCGCCGTGCGGCCGCGGTGTCGAGGTCCGCGGAGACGGCGGCGACGTCGGAGCGCGGTGCCGCCCGCTACGCTGTCGAGAATGGTCGCCTTCCCGCTCCCCGTCGAGATCGCCGTTCAGGGTGCCTCGGGCACGCGCATCGCGCTCGAGCACGGTGCCGCGCGCATCGAGCTCTGCCAGGCCCTCGGCCTCGGCGGCCTCACGCCGTCGATCGGACTCGTCGAGACGGCGGTCGGGCTCGCCGCCGAGGCGTCGGCACCCTCGTTCGTGCACGTGCTCGTGCGCCCGCGCGGCGGCGGATTCGTCTACGACGCCGACGAGCTCGACACGATCGAGCGCGACATCCGGGCCGTGGTCGCCGCCGGCGCCGACGGCGTGGTCGTCGGCGCGCTCACCGAGACGGGCGACCTCGACGTCGAGGCCGTGCGCCGGTTCATCGACGCCGCGGGGCAGGCCGACGTCACCGTGCACCGCGCCGTCGATGCCGCGAACGACCCCCGCGCCGCGGTCGCCGGTCTCGCTCGCCTCGGCGTGCGGCGGGTGCTCACCTCGGGCGGCGCGGCCGACTGCCGCACGGGCCTCGCGAATCTCGCAGCCATGGCCGAGGCGTCCGGCGTACTCGAGATCATGGCCGGCGGCGGAGTGAGGCTCGACGACATCGCGGAGCTCGCCGCGGCGGGCGTCGATGCGGTGCACCTCTCGGCCCGCGGGCGGGCCGTGCGAGGCGGCGCGAGCGGACCGGGCGGCGGGGTCGACGGATTCGACGAGACCGATGCGGCGCTCGTGGCCGCCGCCGTCGAGGCCGCCCGGCGCGGGGTGACCGCGGGCGCCTGACTCCCGCAAGCGGCCCGGGGAGCCGCGCCGCTAGGCTGGAGCCATGCGTCCCGACCCTGATTCCGACGACGACGCCCTGCGCTGGGACGGTGACGACGACCCGACCCTCGCCCCAGGCTGGAAGACCGTCGGCAAGGCCGTTCCGCTCGCTGATGCGGGAGCCGCGGAACCGGCCGACGACGGAGCGGCCGACGAGGAGGCCGGCGAGTCGAGCGACGACGATGCCCCGGCGCAGACGGGCTCGGCCGTGCTCATCGCCCTGGGCGTGCTCGGCGGGGTCTACCTGCTCTACACGATCGGCTGGCTCATCACAGCCGTGCGGACGTCGGCGCCCGGCACGAGCGTCGTGAGCGACGCCATGTACTCGCTCGGGCTCTGGCTCGCCGTGCTCGCTGCGCCCTGCTGGTTCGCGCTGGCACTGCGCGGCACGACGACCACGCGGTCGCGATTCCTCTGGCTCGTCGCGGGCGCCGTCGTGCTCGTCCCGCTGCCGTTCGTACTGGGGGTGACCGCATGACCGCCGAACCGCTCGCCCCCGAGGCGTCCGCCCCCTCGCGCCGCGTGCCGATGTGGCTCGATGTCGCGCTCGCGACGCTGTTCGGCCTCTTCTACGCGTACGACGTGTGGGAGGTCGTCGAGAGCGTCGTGCAGCTGCTCGGCATCGGGCTGACGTTCTCGCCGGCGGGCTGGGCGATCATGACCGTGGCGTTCCTCGCGCCGTTCGCGTGCTTCTTCGCCGCGTTCGCGCTCGGCCGGTCGCGCGGCGTGCTCCCTCGCGTCGCGCTGTACTTCACCGGACTCTGCGTCTCCGGCGCGCTGTTCCTCAGCTGCACGGTGCTGCTGGGACTCGTGCGCGGGGTCGTCGTCGGCTGACACCCGAGTCCGCGCACAGTTCGTCCGCGCTTTCACCCATTCCGGCCCGATCGACCGGTGTCGCGGGCCGTCACAGAACGAGATGCGGCGTCATGCTCCAGTAGGGTTGTCGGGGTAACGGCGCCCCCACTGGCGTAGGCGCACCCCCCTTTGCGCGCTTCGTCGCGCACCGCCCCGAAGGAACCGTTCGTGTCAAAGCCGGTCGTGCTGATCGCCGAAGAACTCTCGCCCGCCACCGTCGACGCCCTCGGGCCCGACTTCGAGATCCGCAAGGTCGACGGTACCGACCGTCCGGCGCTCCTGTCGGCGCTCGCCGATGCCGCCGCCGTCCTCATCCGTTCGGCCACGAAGGTCGACGCCGAGGCCATCGCCGCGGCGCCGAACCTGCGGGTCGTCGCCCGTGCCGGCGTCGGCCTCGACAACGTCGACGTGAAGGCGGCCACGACGGCCGGCGTCATGGTCGTCAACGCCCCGACGTCGAACATCATCTCGGCCGCCGAGCTGACGATCGGCCACATCCTGAGCCTCGCCCGCCACATCCCGGCCGGGCACGCCTCGCTCTCGGCGGGGGAGTGGAAGCGCTCGGCCTACACCGGCACCGAGCTGTACGAGAAGACCGTCGGCATCATCGGTCTCGGCCGCATCGGCGCGCTCATCACCGCCCGCCTGCAGGCGTTCGGCGTCGAGGTCATCGCGTACGACCCGTTCATCACGTCGGCGCGCGCCCAGCAGCTCGGCGTGCAGACCGTCTCGCTCGACGAACTGCTCGAGCGCAGCGACTTCGTCACGATCCACATGCCGCGCACGCCCGAGACGGTCGGCATGATCGGCGCAGAGCAGCTCGCCAAGATGAAGAACACGGCGTACATCGTGAACGTCGCCCGCGGCGGCCTCATCGACGAGCAGGCACTGCACGACGCCCTCGTCTCGGGCGAGATCGCGGGCGCCGCGCTCGACGTCTTCGTGCAGGAGCCGCCGAAGGAGTCGCCGCTCATCGGCCTGCCGAACCTCATCGCGACGCCGCACCTCGGCGGGTCGACCGATGACGCGCAGGAGAAGGCGGGCGTCTCGGTCGCGAAGTCGGTGCGCCTCGCCCTCGCCGGCGAACTGGTGCCCGACGCCGTCAACGTCGCAGGCGGCGTCATCGACCCGTACGTTCGCCCCGGCATCCCGCTCGTCGAGAAGCTCGGGCAGCTGTTCTCGGGCCTCGCCCACGGCGCGCTCACGAGCCTCGACGTCGAGGTGCGCGGCGAGCTCGTCGACTACGACGTGAGCGTGCTGAAGCTCGCGGCGCTCAAGGGCGTGTTTACGAACGTCGTCTCCGAGACCGTGTCGTACGTCAATGCGCCGCTCCTCGCCGAGCAGCGCGGCGTGCAGGTGCGCCTCATCACCGAGGCCGACAGCCCCGAGTACCGCAACGTCATCACGCTGCGCGGCGCACTCGCCGACGGCACCCAGGTGTCGGTCGCGGGCACGCTGACCGGCCCGAAGCAGGCCGAGAAGCTCGTCGGCGTGAACGGCTACGAGCTCGAGGTGCCGATCGCGACGACGCACATCATCATGGAGTACACCGACCGCCCCGGCATCGTCGCGGTCTACGGCCGGGAGTTCGGCGAGGCCGGCATCAACATCGCCGGCATGCAGATCGCCCGTCGCGAGGCCGGAGGATCGGCGCTCAGCGTGCTCACGGTCGACTCGCCGGTTCCGGCCGACGTGCTCGACCGGGTGCGCGAGGCGATCGACGCGACGCTGTTCGTCGAGATCGACATCACCGAGTAGGTCGATTCACCGCCCGGATGCCTCGGCGCTGCGCCCTCGCGGGCGTCGCGCCGAGGCATCCGTCGTTCTGGGACGTTGCAGGAGCATGCGGTCGGCGGGTGCGTATGCGGTGGTGCCGGCCGGAATGTCCTGTGACGTCGCCGGCTGAAGCGGATCCGGTCGATCCTCTCGGAGCGTCGCGCCGACGCCGGGGGCGACCTGCTGTCAGCGGGTGACGAGGCGCTCGAGCAGGGCGACGAGCGCCGTCAGCTGCTCGGCCGAGACCGACCCGGTCGCGGCGGCGGGGAGGTCGACGCCGACGGCTTCTGCGCGGAGGGCCGCCCGATGGTAGAGGCCGTCGCCCAGGAGGGTGACGGCGAGGGCGAGCGTCGGGTCGCCGACGTGCCGCGTGATGGTCTCGATCCAGCGGGTCTCGGCCTCGTCGAGTGCGCGCCCCGCCTCGCGATCGCCGCCCTGGGCGAGCCGCAGCGTCGCCACGAAGGTGTGGTCGAGCGGGGTCTCGATGTCGAGCGAGGAGCGCAGGAAGTAGGCGATCGCGCCGTCGGGCGCCTCGTCGATGCGCGTCAGGTCTTCGTCGACGAGGCGCAGCAGGCGCTCGATGAGCCCCGCGACGAGGGCCTGCTTCGAGCCGAAGTGGTAGAGCAGCCCGCCCTTCGAGACGCCGGCGGCGCGGGCGGTCGCGTCGATCGTCGCGGTGCGCTCGCCGTCGGCGATGATGAGCCGTTCGAAGGCGTCGAGCACCGCTTCGCGGGCGGCGGGTGGGCGGGCCATGGCTTCATTCTCCCTGAAACGGCGGTGATCGCGTGCTGGGCGAGGCGGCTGCCGCGACGTCGGCGGATTCTGTTACTATACCAGCCAGACGGTATAGAAACTGAGTGAAACCATGACCGACCAGACGGCCACCACGACCACGACCACGAACCAGACGAACGGCCGGCCGCGCGCTGTGCCCGAGGCATCCGCCGCGGCCGCCGCCACCCGCGCCCGGGCTGCGGCCCGAGCCGGCCGAGCGCCGCGCCGCGCCTGGCTCGCCCTCGCGGTGCTCATGCTGCCGGCGCTGCTCGTGTCGATCGACAACACGGTGCTGAGCTTCGCACTGCCCGAGATCTCGAGCGACCTCGCGCCGACCGCCGCGCAGCAGCTCTGGATCATCGACGCCTACCCGCTCGTGCTCGCCGCCCTGCTCGTCGCGATGGGCAGCGCCGGCGACCGCTGGGGCCGTCGCCGCATGCTCATGGTCGGCTCGATCGGCTTCGCGGCCGTCTCGGTCGGGGCGGCCTTCGCGCCGACCGCCGAACTCCTCATCGCGGCGCGTGCCGCGCTCGGCTTCTTCGGCGCGATGCTCATGCCCTCGACGCTGTCGCTGCTGCGCTCGATCTTCAGCGATCGCGAGCAGCGGCGTCTCGCGATCGCGATCTGGGCCTCGGCGTTCGCCGCGGGCAGCGCGCTCGGACCGCTCGTGGGCGGCGTGCTCCTCGAGCACTTCGCGTGGGGTTCGGTGTTCCTGCTCGCGGTGCCCGTGCTCGTGCCGATGCTCGTGCTCGTGCCGCTGCTGATCACCGAGAGCCGTGACCCGAATCCCGGTCGCATCGACGTCTGGAGCATCCTGCTGTCGCTCGCGACGATGGCGCCGATCGTGTTCGGCATCAAGCACCTCGCGACGGAGGGCATCGACGTCGTCGGCCCGCTGTTCATCGTCGGCGGGCTCCTGGCCGGCTACCTGTTCGTGCGGCGCCAGCTCGCAAGCGACGCCCCGATGCTCGACGTGCGCCTCTTCACGGTGGGGCCGTTCGGCGGCGCCGTGCTCGTGAACCTCCTGAGCGTCGTGTCGCTCGTCGGCTTCCTGTTCTTCGTGTCGCAGCACCTGCAGATCATCGCGAGGCTCTCGCCCGTCGAGGCGGGGCTCGCACTCCTGCCCGGACTCATCGCGATGATCATCTCGGGCCTCGTCGTCGTGCCGATCGCACGTCGCGTGCACCCGAGGGTGCTCGTGCCCTCGGCGCTCACGTTGTCGGCGGGCGGCTACCTCGTGGTGGCGTTCGGCGCTTCCGACGGGTCGACCGGGGCCGTGATCGTCGCGTTCACGATGCTCGGCATCGGGATCGGCATGGCCGAGACCGTCTCGAACGAGCTCATCCTCTCGAGCGCGCCGCCCGCGAAGGCGGGCGCGGCGTCGGCCGTCTCGGAGACGGCGTACGAACTCGGCGCGGTGCTCGGCACCGCGGGCCTCGGCAGCATCATCGCGGCGCACTACGCGAGCGCGATCGAACTGCCCGCCTCCCTGACGGCGGCCCAGGCGGATGCCTCGCGCGAGACGCTCGCAGGCGCGGCGGCCGTCGCGAGCGAGCTGCCCCCGGCGCAGGCCGACGCGCTCATGGGCGCCGCGGCCGTCGCGTTCGACGGCGGCGTGCTCGTGACCTCGCTCATCGGCGTCGGCCTCATGGTCGCCGCCGCGGTCGTCGCGGCGGTCACGCTGCGCAACCCCGCGCAGCACGACTGAGCGCCGGCCGCCCGGGCGGACCCCCGGGCACGCGACGGGTCGCGCGTGCGTCGGGCGCCCGCACCGGCTCGGCGGCGAGGGTGCGGCGGGTCACGCCGTGACGATCAGAGCGTCGGGTCCTCGGGCGTGGAGTTCTCGGCCCGAGTCATCCGGTCTCCCGTCGTGGGGTCGACGCTCGTGTGCGACGTCGCGATCGTCCGGCGGCGCCGGACGAGCAGGATGATCCCGATCACGATGATCACCGCACCGGCGGCCATCAGGATGTAGCCGACGAGTTGCAGGTCGATCCAGTCGACCGTGACATTCAGGGCGTACGTGAGGATCGCGCCGATGACGACGAGCACGATACCGAGTCCCAGACTCATTGCGTCCCTCCCTTGTTCCGCGACGGCCGTGGGCGGACGCCGCCTCGATGAGCATCCCGTCAGGCGACGGGTCCTCGTCATAGGGCTGAGCGTAGCGAGGTACGGCACTACGCTGGAGGGGCTGGTGCGAGAAGGAGAATCCATGGTACGTACGGTCAAGCTCGCGGTCATCCCCGGAGACGGCATCGGCCCCGAGGTCGTCGCCGAGGCGCTCAAGGTGCTCGACGCTGCGACGGCCGGGGGCGACCTCGCATTCGAGCAGACGCCGTTCTCGCTCGGTGCCGCGCGCTACCTCGAGACGGGCGACGTGCTGACCGACGCCGACCTCGACGCCATCAAGGCGCACGACGCGATCCTGCTCGGCGCGGTCGGCGGGGTGCCGGGCGACCCGCGGCTGGCCGGCGCCAACATCGAGCGCGGCCTGCTGCTGAAGCTCCGCTTCGAGCTCGACCACTACGTGAACCTGCGCCCGAGCGTGCTCTACCCGGGGGTCGTGAGCCCGCTCGCGAATCCCGGCGACGTCGACTTCGTCGTCGTGCGCGAGGGCACCGAGGGCCCGTACGTCGGCATCGGCGGGGCGATCCGCGTCGGCACGCCCGCGGAGGTCGCGAACGAGGTCTCGGTCAACACCGCGTACGGGGTCGAGCGCGTCGTCCGCTACGCGTTCGCCGAGGCATCCCGCCGCCGCAACAAGCTCACGCTCGTGCACAAGACGAACGTGCTCGTCTTCGCGGGGTCGCTGTGGAAGCGCACGGTCGACGCCGTCGCCGCCGAGTTCCCCGATGTCGCGGTCGACTACCTGCACGTCGACGCGGCGACGATCTTCCTCGTCACCGATCCTGCTAGATTCGATGTCATCGTCACGGACAACCTCTTCGGCGACATCCTCACCGATCTGGCCGGCGCAATCAGCGGCGGCATCGGACTCGCAGCCTCGGGCAACATCAACCCCGACGGCACGTTCCCGAGCATGTTCGAGCCGGTTCACGGTTCGGCTCCCGACATCGCCGGGAAGGGCATCGCCGACCCGACCGCCGCGATCGGCTCGGTCGCGCTCCTGCTCCGCCACCTGGGCGAGACGGATGCCGCGACCCGCGTCGAACGGGCGATCGCCGACGACGTCGCCGAGCGCGGCGACGCCGCACGGTCGACCAGCGAGGTCGGCGACCGCATCGCCGCCCGCATCGCGGCGACGGTGCCCGCGAATTCGTAGCAACCGCATCCCATATCCGCATCTCTGAGAGAGGGCGCCATGACCATCGACCTTCCGCTCCAGGCCCCGACCGCCGCCGGGCTCATCTGGCAGACCATCCGCAACCCCGAGGCGAAGTCCGACGCCGAGCGCGAGGCGATCCTCGCCGCTCCGGGCTTCGGCCAGCACTTCACCGATCACATGGTCGACGTGTGCTGGAGCGAGAAGGGCGGCTGGCATCGGCCGCGCGTCTCGCCGTACGGTCCCATCCAGCTCGACCCCGCGGCCGCCGTGCTGCACTACGCGCAGGAGATCTTCGAGGGCCTCAAGGCCTACCGTCACGCCGACGGCTCGATCCAGACCTTCCGCCCGCAGGCGAACGCCGCGCGCATGCAGCGCTCGGCCCGCCGCCTCGCGCTGCCCGAGCTGCCCGAGTCGATCTTCCTCGACTCGCTCGCCCAGATCATCTCGGTCGACGGAGCGTGGGTGCCCTCGGCCGACGAGACGAGCCTGTACCTGCGTCCGTTCATGTTCGCGAAAGAGGCGTTCCTCGGCGTCCGTCCCGCGAAGAAGGTCGCGTACTACCTCATCGCGAGCCCGGCCGGGGCGTACTTCCCCGGCGGCGTGCAGCCCGTGAACATCTGGCTCTCGACGAACTACGCCCGCGCCGGCAAGGGCGGCACCGGTGCCGCCAAGACCGGCGGCAACTACGCGTCGAGCCTGCTGCCGCAGGCCGAGGCGTACGAGAAGGGCTGCCAGCAGGTGCTCTTCCTCGACGACGAGCGCAACCTGGAAGAGCTCGGCGGCATGAACGTCGTGCTCGTCACGCGCGACGGCCGGCTGCTGACCCCCGAGTCCGACTCGATCCTCGAGGGCATCACGCGCGACTCGATCCTGCAGCTCGCGCGCGACCGCGGCATCGAGGTCGAAGAGCGCAAGATCTCGATCGACGAGTGGCGCCGGGGGGCCGAGTCGGGCGAGATCATCGGCGCGTTCGCGTGCGGCACCGCCGCGGTCGTCGTGCCGATCGGCAAGCTGCTCGCGGACGACTTCGAGATCGTGCACGAGGGCGACGCCGCGACGGAGCTCGCGATGTCGCTGCGCGACGAGCTCACGGGCATCCAGTACGGCCGCGTCGAAGACCGTCACGGCTGGATGGTGCGGCTCGACGCGTGACCGAGGCGTCCTCCTCCTCGTCGGCGCCTGCGGATGAGACGGTGACGGCCGGATCGATCGCGATCCGGTCGTTCGCCGTCGGCGACACCGAGGCGGTGGTCGCGCTCTGGCGCGCAGCGGGTCTCGTGAAGCCGTGGAACGACCCCTACCTCGACGTCGAGCGCAAGCTCTCGGTGCAGCCCGAGCTGTTCCTGGTCGCGGTGGCCGGCGATCCCGCCGCCGGCCGCGTGGTCGGCACGGCGATGGTCGGCTACGAGGGGCACCGCGGGTGGGTCAACTACCTCGCTGTCGCCGACCCGGCCCGCGGCACGGGACTCGGGCGAGCGCTCATGGACGAGGCCGAGCGCCGGCTCATCGAGCGCGGCTGCCCCAAGGTCAACCTGCAGGTGCGCACGTCGAACACCGAGGTGATCGCCTTCTACGAGCGGCTCGGCTACGTGATCGACGACGCGGTGAGCCTCGGCAAGCGGCTGATCCCCGACGGCTGAGCCGGTCGGGCCGCTGCGTCGCCCCGCCGGCGTGCCCGGTGGTCGGCACGCTCATCGAGTCGCCGAAGCATGCTCTTCTTCGCGTCATGAGCAGCACTGTTCGGCGACTCGGCGGGCGAAGACCGCGCCGATAGGCTTGACGTCATGAAGATCGCGCGGTTCAGCCACGGTGAGACCATCTCGTTCGGCGTCGTCGACGAAGAGGAGCACGAGCTCGTCGTGTTGAAGGCCGACCCGATGTTCGCCGGCTACGAGCCGACGGGCGAGCGGGTTCCGCTGACCGAGGCGAAGCTGCTGGCGCCCGTGATCCCGCGGTCGAAGGTCATCGCGGTCGGCAAGAACTACCGCGACCACGCGGCCGAGATGGGTGGCGAGGCGCCCGCCGAGCCGCTGCTCTTCCTGAAGCCGAACACCTCGGTGATCGGCCCCGGCGACGCGATCGTGCTGCCGAGGCAGAGCGAGCAGGTCGAGCACGAGGGCGAGCTCGCGGTCGTCATCGGGCGCATCGCGAAGAACGTGAGCGAAGCCGACGCCGACCAAGTGATCTTCGGCTACACCATCGCGAACGACGTGACGGCCCGCGACCTGCAGCGCCGCGACGGCCAGTGGACCCGCGCGAAGGGCTTCGACTCGTTCTGCCCGCTCGGCCCGGTCATCGACACCGACGTCGACTTCGCGGCCGGCACGATCGAGACCAGCGTCAACGGCGAACGCCGCCAGGACGGGCGACTGGCCGACCTCGTGCACTCGGTGCCCGCGATCGTCGCGTACGCCTCGAGCGTGTTCACGCTGCTGCCGGGCGACGTCATCCTCACGGGCACGCCCGCGGGCGTCGGCCCGATCGTCGACGGCGACACGGTCGAAGTCACGATCTCAGGGCTCGGCAGCCTCTCGAACCCGGTGCGCGCCGCGCAGTAGGCGAGTCGGGGCATGGGTGCGGCGAGCGGGGAGCGGCGAGACATCCGCGACCGCGACGATCTCGCCGCGCTGATCGGGGCGTTCTACCGTCGTGCGTTCGCGGACCCGCTCATCGGCCCCATCTTCACCGACGTCGCGCACATGGACCTCGACCACCACCTGCCGATCATGTGCGACTTCTGGGAGACGGTGCTGTTCGACACCGGTGCCTACCGCCGCAACGCGCTCGCGCTGCACGTCGCGATGCACGCGAAGGCGTCGCTCGGCGCACCCGAGTTCGATCGCTGGCTCGAGCTGTGGAACGCCGAGGTCGATGCCCGTTTCGCCGGCCCCACCGCCGGACGGGCGAAGACGCAGGCGCAGCGGATCGCCGCATCGATCCGGCGACGCCTCGAGGGCGGATCGGGCTCGATGCACGAGACCATCACCACTCGCGAACGCCTCGAGGCGGCGGGCATGATCGATGCACCCGACGGCTCGGGCGCCGATGCCGAACGGCTCAGCCGACGCCGAGCGGGCTGCGTGAGCCGGTGACCGCGTCGGCGGCGAGGGCGACATCCTCTTCGTCGTTCCAGAGGTGGAACGCGACCCGCGCCCGACCTGCGCGCCCCGACGCGACGAGCCCGGCCGCGGTCAGCGCGGCGAGGTCGCACCCGGTCTCGTCGGGCCAGGTCACGATGGCCGAGTCGGATGCCTCGAGCCCGAGCCGCTCGCGGAACGCGTTCGCGAGCCCGACATCGTGGCGCCGCACCGCCCGCAGGTCGAGCGACGCGGCGAACCCGAGCGCCGCCTCGGCACCGGCCCAGGCATGCCACGCGGGGGAGACCTCGAACCGGCGCGCGCCCTCGGCGAGGTGCAGCTCGGGCCCGTAGCACGACGCCCACGGGTCGGCGCCCGAGTACCATCCCGCGGTGTGCGGGGTGAATTCGGCGACCGCGCGGTCGGAGAACGCCGCGAAGGCCGCACCGCGCGGTGCGCCGAGCCACTTGTACGCGTGGCAGACGACGAGGTCGCCGGCGACCTCGTCGGTCGGCATCCAGCCGGTCGCCTGGGTCGTGTCGACGAGCGTCAGCGCGCCGGCCGCCCGGGCGGCAGCGGCGATGGATGCCTCGTCGGCGACCTCCCCGGTCGCCGACTGCACGAGCGAGTAGGAGACGAGCCAGGTCGACGTCGAGATCGCGTCCGCGAGGGCGTCGAGCGGCACGTGGCGCACTCGGAGGTCGCCCCGGGCGAGGAATGGTGCGACGACCGACGAGAAGTCGCCGTCGACGCAGAGGATCTCGGCACCGGCCGGCGCCGACGCGGCGGCGAGCCCGGCGAACACCGAGACCTGCGAGCCGGTCGCCACGCGCTCGGCCGCGGTGCCGAGCAGCGCGGCAGCGTGACCGCGCGCCCGCTCGAGAGTCGCCGAGTAGTCGGCGGCGCTCGCGGTGCCGGTGGCCCACCTCTCCAGGTCGCGGCGCACGGCGTCGCGGGTCACATCGGCGGGAAGTCCCAGCGTGCAGGCGGCCAGATAGCCGCGGCCGGCGGCGAAGCGGTCTCCGAGTTCGAGCATGCCTCCAGCCTCGACGTCCGAGAATCATTCGACAAGGCCCAGTGATCGATGATATGCATAACGTCCGATTATGATTACGACATGTCGGACGCCTCGATCGAAGCCCTCGCCGCCGCCCTCGACCTGCAGACCGTGCGGGTCGTGCGCCGCATCGCCGAGCACGGCTCGCTCACGGCCGCAGCTGAGGCGCTCGGCTACAGCCAGCCCGCCGTGAGCCAGCAGCTGCGCCGCTTCGAGGAGCGCACCGGCATCGCCCTCGTCGAACGCGTGGGCCGAGGCATCCGCCTCACCCAATCGGGCCGGGTGCTCGCCCGCCACGCGAACGCCGTCGCGACCGCGCTCGAAGCGGCCGCGGGCGAGCTCGCCGAACTCCGGGGACTCCGTGCCGGACGGGTGCGCCTCGTCGCGTTCCCGTCGGCGTCGGCCACGCTCGTGCCCCGACTCATCGCCGCCCTCGCGGCCGAGCATCCCGGCGTCACGGTGACCTACGTCGAGGCGGAGCCCCCCGAGGCCGTCGCCGCCGTGCGCGGCGACCGGGCCGACGTGGCGATCACCTTCAGCTACCCGGGCGACCGCGACGACCCGCACCGGGCGAGCGCGCGCGGTCTCGACGTGCGCAGCTACGGCGACGAGCCGATGCGGCTCGTGCTGCCCACGGGGCATGCGGCCGCGGCATCCGAGACGATCGATCTGGCCGAGCTGGGGGAGGAGCCGTGGATCGCGGGCTGCCCGCGGTGCCGCGGCCACCTGCTCGAACTCGCCGGCGCCGCCGGGTTCACGCCGCGCATCGCGTTCGAGACCGACAACTTCGTCGCCGTCGAGGGCATGGTCGCGCAGGGGCTCGGCGTCGCGCTGCTGCCGGCGCTCGCGCTCGCCGCGTCGCCGAGGCATCCGGGGGTCGTCACGCGGCCGACGGCCCGCGCCGACGTGCGGTCGCTGCATCTGGTGACCGCCAAGGGCGCCGACCGGGTGCCCGCCGTCGCGGCGGCGCTGTCGGCGCTGGCCGCGCTGGCGGGTCACGAGGGCTGAGCGCGCCACCCCGGCACCGCGAACCCACCGCCCGCGTCGGTACCATTGAGCCGATGTCCGATTCAGCTCACCCCGTCACCCAGGCCACCGGCAGCGACATCCGTGTGCGCTTCTGCCCTTCACCGACCGGAACCCCGCACGTGGGTCTCGTGCGCACCGCCCTCTTCAACTGGGCGTACGCGCGGCACACCGGCGGCACGTTCGTGTTCCGCATCGAAGACACCGACGCCGCGCGCGACAGCGAGGAGAGCTACGAGCAGATCCTCGACGCGCTGACCTGGCTCGGCCTCTCGTGGGACGAGGGCGTCGGTGTCGGCGGCCCGCACGAGCCGTACCGCCAGTCGATGCGAGGCGACATCTACGCCGGCGTCATCGAGAAGCTGAAGGCGGCCGGCCATCTCTACGAGTCGTTCTCGACCGCCGAAGAGATCGACGCCCGCAACGAGGCCGCCGGCCGGCCGAAGCAGTTCGGCTACGACAACTTCGACCGCGACCTGACGGAGCAGCAGCGGGCCGCGTTCCGAGCCGAGGGGCGACAGCCCGCGCTGCGCCTGCGGGTGCCCGAGGTCGAGCTCGGCTTCGACGACCTCGTGCGCGGACGCATCGACTTCCCGGCGGGTTCGACCACCGACTTCGTGCTCGTGCGCCCCAACGGCGCCCCGCTCTACACGCTCGTGAACCCCGTCGACGACGCGCTCATGGGCATCACGCACGTGCTGCGCGGCGAAGACCTGCTCTCGTCGACGCCGCGCCAGATCGCGCTCTACCGCGCGCTCATCGACATCGGCGTGACGACGTTCATCCCGCGGTTCGGCCACCTGCCCTACGTCATGGGCGAGGGCAACAAGAAGCTCTCGAAGCGCGACCCCGAGTCGAACCTGTTCCACCACCGCGACCGCGGGTTCATCCCCGAGGGGCTGCTGAACTACCTGGCGCTGCTCGGCTGGGGCTTCTCGGCCGACCGAGACGTGTTCAGCCGCGACGAGCTCGTCGCCGCGTTCGACGTCGAGAACGTCAACCCGAACCCCGCGCGCTTCGACCTCAAGAAGGCCGAGGCGATCAACGGCGACCACATCCGCCAGCTCTCGGCCGACGACTTCGCAGCCCGCACCGTGCCGTACCTGCAGGCCGCGGGCGTCGCCTCGACGCCGATCTCGGCGGCCGAGGAGTCGGTGCTCGCCGAGGCGGCCCCGCTCGTGCAGGAGCGCATCGCCCTGCTGGGCGAGGCGCCCGGCATGCTCGGCTTCCTGTTCACGGATGCCTCGGGGCTCGAGTACGACGAGGCCGCCGTCGGCGGCCTGCCGGCCGACGCTTCCGCCGTGCTCTCGGCTGCCCGCGACGCCCTCGACGCGCTGCCCGCCTCGGCCTGGAACACCGCCGAGATCGAGGAGGCGCTGCGCGCCGCCCTCATCGACGGTCTCGGGCTGAAGCCCCGCGTGGCCTTCGGCCCCGTGCGCACCGCCGTCTCGGGCCGCCGCGTCTCGCCGCCGCTGTTCGAGTCGATGCAGATCCTCGGCAAGGTCGACTCGCTCGCGCGCATCGACCGCCTGGCGGCGCTCGTCGGCTGACGCTCGTATTCGTCGGTCGAGCAGCGCGAAGCGCGTATCGAGACCACGAGTTCCGGGGGTGCTCTCCCGCGATCTTCACCGCTTTCGCGGCACGGATCTTGCGGAGCTGCACCCTCGGAACCCGGCACGATCGGGTGAGACCGGCTCAGTTTGGCTGCGGCGGGCGGGTAGGCTACAGTTGACTCTCGGCCCGAGAACCTCGGTTTCGGGCCATTGGGGTATGGTGTAATTGGCAACACGGCTGATTCTGGTTCAGTTGTTCTTGGTTCGAGTCCAGGTACCCCAGCCATACGAGAAGCCCGGAATACCGCGGAAGTAGCGGTCATCCGGGCTTCAGTGGTTTCCGGGTTCGATCAGGCCCTTCGCTTGTGAAGTGGGCCGGCAGAGTCCCCGCGCCGGCGATCGTCGTGTCGTGCCAGTCGGTCTCGCGCATCGCATAGACGACGGTGTCGGCCCAAGCGCCCTTGAACCAGAGTTCCTCGATGAAGTGTGCTTCCTGGCGCATCCCGAGCCTCCGGCAGAGCGCTACGGATGCGTCGTTCCGTGGGTCGACCTCGGCGATGACCCGGTGCAGGCCGATGGTCGCGAAGCTCATCCGCAGCAACTCCGCCGCAGCCTCGGTGGCGTATCCCAGCCCTTGATGGTCTGGGTGCAACGCCCAGCCGATCTCGGCGCAAGAGTGCTCGACGGTCTTCAGTGAGAAGTAGAGATCGCCGATGACTTGACCGTCGGCTCGGCGCTCCACTGCGAGTTCGAGAGATTCACCTTCGCGCTCGAGTGTCGTGCGTTGCGACCACTTTGCAATCTTCTCTGAGACGGTGCGATGATCACGCGGCTCGTAGAGCAAATACTCGCAGACATCGGTCCTCGACTGATAAGCGTGCACGGCATCGACGTCTGCGTCGGTCATGATGCGGAGGCGCAAACGTTCGGTGAGGGCCTCCTCGAACCGGAACGGGATGCGAAGCTCAGGACCGGCGGCGGCCTCGGACCAGCGTTGAGGCTGCGGATGATCGTTGATCCCCATTGTGCGATCGTACTCATCGGCGCACCCTCACCCGCTCGAAAAGATGCACAAGAAGACTTGTACAAATACACTTGTGCATCTATCGTGAAGGGCATGGAACCCATCCAGGAGCCCGACGGCATCCGCGACGTCGTCGACGTCGATGTGCTGAAGGCGTTCACGCACCCGCTGCGCAACCATCTGTACGACCTGCTCTCGGTCGACGGTCCGGCGACGGTCTCGATGCTCGCCGAGAAGGCCGGCGTCGCGATCGGGAGTGCCAGCCACCACCTCGGCATCCTCGCGCGAGCCGGCCTCATCGTCGAGGCGCCCGAGCTCGCGCGCGACGCTCGCGAGCACTGGTGGCAACGTGCCCAGCGCGGCATCCGCTGGTCGTCGACGGCGTTCACCGATCCCGCGGCGCGCGTCGTCGCCGATGCGATCGAAGAGCAGATGCTCGAGCAGCAGCATGCCCAGGCCCGCCAGTGGCTCGCCGAGCGCGATGATCGGCCCGAATGGGCCGAGGTCGCGTTCGCGCACCAGTCGCGGCTGTGGCTCACGGCCGACGAGGCGACCGAACTCGGCGAGGCGCTCGAGGCCGTGCTGCGCTCGTTCGCCGGGCGCGAGCGCGAAGGGCGGGAGGCCGTACTCGTGTGGGCGCGCGCATTCCCGAACCACCCATGAGCGTCGAGCAGGCGCCGAGCGTCGAGCAGGCGCCGAGCGTCGAGCAGGCGCCGAGCGTCGAGCGCCCGGTCGCAGGCGGCACCGAGGCACCGCAGGACGTCGTCGCCGTCCCGGCGACGAACGGCCGGCGCGGCGGGGGAGTCTGGCGCAATCGCGACTTCCTGCTGATGTGGACGGGCGAGGCGGCGTCGGTCACCGGCGCCGGGATGACGAGCGTGCTGCTGCCGCTCATCGCGGTCGACCTGCTCGACGCCTCGGCGACGTGGATGGGCGTGATCGCAGCGGCGACGTGGCTGCCGTGGCTCGTCGTGGGCCTGCCGATCGGCGCCTGGGTCGACGGTCGTTCGCCGCGCGCCGTGATGATCGGCGCGAACGCGATCTCGATGGCGGCGTACGCCTTCGTTCCGGTCGCCGCGATGCTCGGCGTGCTGAGTCTCTGGCAGCTCGTGATCGTCGCGCTCGTCGTCGGCACCGCGACGATCGCGTTCCGCTCCGCCTACACGAAGCTGCTCGTGCGGATCGTGCCGGAACCCGATCGGGCGCTCGCCAACAGCCTCCTGTTCGGCACGGAGAACGCCGCGAACACCGTCGGTCCGGGGATCGGCGGTCTCGTCGGGCAGCTCATCGGGCCGGTGAAGGGACTGCTCGGCGAGGCGATCGGACTTGCGGTCTCGCTCGTCTGCCTCGTGGCGATGCGACCCCACCCGGTCGCGAGACGAGTCGAGCGCGAGCCGCTCTGGGCATCGGTGCGTGCGGGGCTCAGGCTCGTGTTCGGCGACCGGATGGTGCGATTCTTCGTCGTGCAGGGCGCCGTGGCGAACTTCGGCCTGATCGGCCAGCAGGCGATCCTCGTGCTGTGGCTGAGCCGCGACCTGCGACTCGACGCCGCGATGATCGGCGCCGTGTTCGCGATCACCTCGATCGGCGGCGTCGTCGGGGCGCTCGCGTCGCCGTGGCTCGGCCGTGTGCTCGGCGACGCGCGCGGCATCAGCATCATGCTGACCGGCGCGGGGCTGATGCTGCCGCTGCTCGCCCTCGCCCAGCCCGGTCCGGTGCTGTGGATCGTCGTCGTCGCCGATGCGCTGGCGGTGGCGGGCATCGTCGCCGCGAACGTGCTGCGACGCACCTGGATCCAGTCGTACGTGCCCGAGCACATGCTGGCGCGGCAGAGCACGAGTGCCCAGCTCGTGAACTTCGCGGGCATGCCGATCGCGGGCGTCCTCGCCGGCGTGCTCGCCGAACAGTGGGGACCCGCGCCGGTGATCTTCGCCATGGGCATGGTGGCGCTGCTCTCGAACGCCGCCTCGTGGTGCCAGCCGTGGCTCCGCCGGCGCGACCTTCCCCGCCCCGGCCGGAATGCTTGACGTACTACGTCACGCATAGTACGTTGAGGGCAATATCAACGGGGTGTGCGGAGTGGAGGTCGTCATGATCAGCGCCGACGCGATTCGCGGTTACGTCGATCTGATGCTGCTGTCGCTGCTGCGACAGCGTCCCTCGTACGCCTACGAGCTCGCGCAGCAGATCCACGCGGTGACCGGCGCGGAGTACTCGATCAAGCAGACCACCCTGTACTCGGCGGTGAAGCGCCTCGAGGGGGCGAGCCTCGTCACCTCGTACGCCGGCGCCTCGGAGTCGGGCAAGCCGCGCACCTACTACCAGATCACCGCCGACGGGCTCGCCTACCTCGAGTCGAAGGTCGCCGAGTGGCGCGACACGAGGTCCGTCGTCGATCGATTCATCGAAGGGGTCGAAGCATGAACGTCATCACCGCCTATCTCGAGACGATGTTCGGCGCCTACCCGAAGACGACGCGGCTGCTCGAGGCGAAGGCCGAGCTCCACGCGATGATGGAAGACGCCTATCACGGCTATCTCGCCCAGGGCATGTCCGAGAACGAGGCCGTCGGGCGCGTCATCACCGAGTTCGGCAATCTCGACGAACTGGCGCCCGTGCTCGGCATCAGCGCGGAGATCGCACCGTCCGGAAGCGGCCTCGAAGGCACGGGTGGAGCGCCGGTCGCATCGTCCGCACCGCCCGCGCCGGCCGTCCGCAAGGTGCCCGCGCCGGCACCGGTCACCCAAGAAGAGGCCGAGCGGTACGCCGAGGCCCGCCGCCGCAGCGAGCCGCGCCTGGCGCTCGCGATCGCGATGTTCGTCGTCTCGCCCGCGCCGCTCATCGCACTGGCGACCCTGGGCGCGGGCGGCGTGATCGGGGTCGGCCAGGACGCCGCGGCCATGATCGGCCTCGCCTGCCTGCTCGTGGTCGTGCTCGTGGCGGTGCTCATGGTCGTGCGCCGCGCCGGCGAGCTGGCGCCGTACCACCGACTCGCCACGGGCGAGTTCACCCGTTCGCCCGGAGTCGACCGGTGGGCGGAGCAGCTCGCCGCGGAGGCGGCGCCGAGGCGGTCGACGGCCCTGCAGGTCGCCGTCGCGCTCTGGATCCTGGCCGTCACCCCGGTGCTCGGCGTGAGCCTGCTCGCGCCCCCGTCGGTGTCCAACGCATGGATCGGCGTCGCGGTCGCGGCGATGCTCGTCATCGTCGCGGTCGGGCTCCTGATCTTCCTCCCGGCGAACTGGGCCGCTTCGGTCGCCGAGACCCTCTCGGGCGGCGGCTCGGCCGGTCGCCGGGCGAGCGACGGCGACCGCAGCATCGTCGGGGTGATCGCCGCCTTCTACTGGCCGTTGGTCGTCGCGGTGTTCCTCGGCTGGAGCTTCATCGGTCACGCCTGGGGCATCTCGTGGATCGTCTGGCCGATCGCCGCAGTGCTCTTCGGGGCGATCGCCGGCGGGCTCAACGCCGTCGAGCGGTATCGCGCGGCCCAGCAGTAGCGACCCGCCATGTCCGAACCCGGGGATGCCCCGGGGCCGGCTCGCTGCGACCGAGGGGCCCGCCCGCGAAGCGGAGGCATCCGAGAGCTCGAACTCCCCGCCCCGCGGGCGCGACGTCAGCTCACGAGAGCGCGACCGCCTTCGCCGCCCGTTCGCCCGACTCGACCGCCCCGTTGAGGAAGCCGTAGTACTCGACGCTCGTATGCTCGCCCGCGAAGTGCACGTTGCCCTCGGGGGTCGAGCCCACGCCGAACAGCTGCGTGTACTGGCCCGGCCGCTGGCAGGTGTAGGCGCCGTGCGACCAGCGGTTCGCCCACCAGAAGTCGCGGTAGCTCTTGCCCGTGTACGCCGCCGTGACGCCCGGGAAGATCGGCTCGAGCTGCGCGAGCAGCCCCTGCACCTGCGCCGCCGGGGCGACGCCGAAGGGCTGGCCCGACCACGCCTTCACGTGGTCGCCCGAGGGGAAGAAGTTGTAGACGCCGACGGGCAGCGGGTGCGATGCCGTGTCGTCCCAGCCGCACTGGAACCCCGACGGATTCGTGTACGCCGCCCCGCCGTAGCCCTGCTCGACCCACGGCCGGTGCGAGACCTGCACGTGCACCTTGGCGTTCGCGCCGAGCCCGAGCTCGTCGATCGCCCGCCGGGTGAGCGACGAGAAGCCCGACTGGCTGAGGTCGCACTCGCGCAGCGTCGTGAACGGCAGCGCGAGGATGACGCGGTCGAAGGTCTTGTCGACGGTCTGGTTGCCGACCTTGAAGCTGAGCCGCACGGTGCCGTCGGCGTTGCGCTTGACGGCGATGAGCTCGTGGCCGTAGCGCGCCGTGCCGGCGGGCAGTTCCGCGAGCATGCGCGACACGATCTGGTCGTTGCCGCCGCGGACCACGTACTTCTCGTCGGCGCCGTTGATCGGCGAGAGGCTGTTCTGGGCGTTCCAGCCGAGGAGGTAGACGAGGTTGAGCGCCGACTGCTCGTGCGACTCGAGGCCGTACTCCGCCATCACGTTCGACTGCATGAGCTTCGCGAAGCGGCTCGACAGGCCACCCGGCACCTTCGCCGCGAGCCAGTCGTCGACCGTCATCCCGTCGAGGGCGACCCCGGCCGCCGTGTGCACGTCGTGGGTCTGGCAGTAGGGTGCGGCGGCGAGGTCGGCCTTCATCGCCTGGTACACCTCGCCCCAGTCGTCGTTCGCGTCGTCGTAGGGATAGTCGGCGCCGTCGATGCGGTACTTGTCGACCCAACCCATGTAGCTGCCGCCCGCGACGACGTCGAGGCTGAGCCCGAGGCTCGACGCGAGGTTGCGGATGGCGTTGTGGTCGGTGTTGACGAGCGCGCCGCCGTGCTCGACGACGATGCCGTCGTCGAAGTGGTCGCGCAGGCTGTAGCAGCGGCCGCCGGCGCGGGCACTGCCCTCGAAGAGCGTCGATGCGACGCCCTTCGTGCGCCACAGCCAGTGGGCGGCCCGCGTACCGGCGAGCCCGGCGCCGACGATGCCGACGCTCGGGGCAGGGGCGGGCTTCGCCGCCGCGGCGGCGGCCGGCATCGGCGAGGAGGCCAGTGCGAGTGCCGCGCCGGCTCCGGCGATGCCCGCGACCCTCAGGGCGTCGCGCCGGCTGGGCGGCGATTTCGGTCGTCCGGTGTCGGAAGAACTCGAGCCGGATGCCTCGGCGCGGGCCGCAGCGGCCTCGCCGAGCACCTCGTCGACGGGCATGCCGCGCCGCTCGGCTTCGCCGTGGGCGCGGAGGATCGCGCCGATCCGTGAACTGAGCGGCGTCGTGCCGCGGGGAGTTGCCTGCATGATGAACCTCGCTGTTTCCGTATCGGTGTATCGGTGGAGCGGTGCTGAACATGGAGCAAGTTCGATGCCCGGGCCGGCAGGAGTGCCGGACACCCGACGCGCGGCATCAGGCGCCCTCGCGCACCCCCTCTCCGTCGAAGAGGCGGTTCGCGACGAGCTCGCCGACGATCACCTCGGCGAGCGTCGCGACATCGGGCTCGTCGTCGTGCGCATGCCGCACGACGAGCTCGGCGCCGGCGAGTTCCCGGCCGACCGACGCGAAGCGCGACTCGCGCATCGCCATCCACTCGAGGGCCTGGTCGTCCCAGGCCGAGCCGGCGAACACGAGCGCCCGATAGTCCTGGGTCTTCGTGAGGTACACGTCGACGTGCGACCAGTCGCCCGTCTCCGAGGCGAACGCGCCCACCCGCGGCACCTCCCGCAGCATGAGCGCCGACTGCTGCGCGCTCGAGAGCCGCTCGACCGGGGCGAGGGTCCAGGTGCCCGACGGCCCGGCGAGCAGTCGGGTCATCGGGTCGAGCCAGCTCGAGCTCGTCGCGAGCAGGTCGGCCGAGGCGTCGGCGGCCCGGCGCAGCACCGCGGCGTCGAATCGTGCGGCACGGCCCGGCTCGGCGACCGGGCGCAGCGCGTGGAGCACCGCGTCGACGACGGCGAACGTCGCCCGGAAGGTGCGACAGGCGACGCCGGATGCCTCGGTGCCGGCGACGAGCGGTACGACGACGTCGGCCGCCTCGCCGAGGGCGGAGCCGGGGCGGTTGGTGATGGCCACGAGCCGGCCCGACCCGCGGTACCGCTCGACGGCGCGCAGCACCTCGACGCTTCCGCCGGTCGCCGACACGGCGACGACGACGAGGCCGGGTGCGGGCGCGGGCAGCAGCTCGGTGCTCGCGAGCTCGACGACGACGTGCGCGCCGGCCGCGCGGTGCCGTCGCGCGACGACGTCGGCGGCGTACCGGCTCGAGCCCATGCCCACGACGAGCACGCGCTCGACGGCGCCGCGCGCGAGCGCGGCGACCTCGTCGAGGCCCGCGAGCCCGGCGTCGAGCGCATCGGCGAGCGCGCCGAGCGAGTGCGGGATCAGGTCGAGGTCGGCGCGGAAGGCGGTGGGGTCCACTGGGTCTCCGGATGTTCATCGGTCGATCGATGGCGGTGGGTGATGGCGGCGTCGGGCGCGTAGCGCCAGACGGGCAGGAATCGGTCGGCGTAGTGGAGTTCTGCGACGAGCTGCTCGGCGCAGAAGCCGGGCAGGAGCGCCTCGTCGAAGAGCTCGGGGCGTGAGAGCTCGGACCGGTACGCCTCGAGGAACGCGGACCGGGCCCGATCCGCCCACGCGAAGGCGCGGTCGTCGGCGCAGCCGATGCGGCGCTGGGCGACCGCGGCGACGAGGTCGAGCGACACGACCAGATGAGCGACGTCGCGCGCGGCCGCGTCGGCGCGCTCGCGGTCGTCGGCCGAGAGCTGCGGGTCGCCGTCGAAGTCGATGACGGTGTAGCGCCGGGTGCCGGAGCCGTCGGGGGAGGCGAGCACCTGCCCGACGTGCAGGTCGCCGTGGATCGGGAACTCGAGCCCGGGCGAGGTGCCCCCGAGCGACCGGATGTCTCGGGCGAGCGAGGTGCGGCGGTTGTGCAGGCGCGCTCCGCTCTCGCCGTCGGCCGGATCGGCGGCCTCGAGCGCACGGGCGAGCGCATCCTCGGCGCGGACCAGTCGGGCGGCGGGCGCGTCGTCGCCGGACGTCACGGCGGAGGCGCCGAGGACGCCGTGGATGCGGGCGACGCGTGCACCCAGGAGGCCGGGCCACTCGGGCTCCGTGCCCGAGCCGAGCAGCTCGACGATATCGTCGACCGCCCAGGTCCAGCCGTCTTCGGCACCGGGCAGGTACTCGGTGACGATCGCGATCGTCGACCTGCCGAGCTCGGGATGCCGCCATTCGACTCGGCCGACCAGCCGGTCGACGTCGCGCGACCCCGCCTCGGCGAGTCGCTCGAGCAGGGCGCCGGCGCGGTCGGCGGCGCCCCAGCGGCCGACGAGCTTCACGACGAGGCGCTCGTCGACGATGACCGAGACGTTCGTCTGGTCGACCGTGATCGCCCGCTCCGCGGCATCCGCCGTGATCGATGAGCCGGGAACCGCGGCGGCGAGCGCACGGGCGAGGCCGTCGCCGGCAGCGGGGTGCCGCCCGTCGGCGAGCAGCGCTCCGTCGTCGCCGACGGACAGCGTGCGCCCGCCGACGACCGGCTCTGCGCCGCTGATGGTGGAGCCGTCGCTCATCGTCGAGTTCATTGAATTCGGATTATAACTATTCGGCAAAGCCCGCTCCAGTGTTTTCTCGGAGCCATTGCCATTTCTTGATGACCGATGCAACAATCGCTCAACCTTGTCCACTGTTGCAGGAGGTTCCCCATGCGTTCGACCCGTCGAATCGTCGCCGCCTCGGGCTGCGCACTCGCGTTCGCCCTCGCCCTCTCCTCGTGCGCCTCCTCCGGTGGCGGTGCCGCCGACGAGACGCTCGACCCCGACGCCGACCTCAGCCAGCAGACGCTCACGGTGTCGATCTGGGCCGACTACTACCCCGAAGACCTCGCCGAGCAGTTCGAGCAGGCGACGGGGGTCAAGACGACGATCGTGAACCACACCACCAACGAGGACATCGTCGCCAAGCTCACCGCGAGCGCCGACCCCGGCATCGACGTCGCGTTCGTCTCGGGCCAGTACGCCCAGGCGCTCGGCGAGCAGGGGCTGCTCCAGGAGCTCGACAAGTCGCTCATCCCGAACGAGGAGAACCTCTACCCCGAGGCGCTCGAGCTCGACTACGACGAGGGCAACGTCTACTCCGAACCGTACGCCTGGGGCACGACGGGCCTCTGCTACCGTCCCGACCTGACCGGCTTCGCACCGACGTCGTGGAACGACCTGCTCGACCCGAAGCCCGAGCTCGAGGGCAAGACCACGATGCTCTCGACCGACCGCTGGCTCGCGATGCCCGCGCTCAAGGCCGCCGGTCACTCGCTCAACACGACCGACGACGCCGAGCTCGACGAGGCGAAGGCGCAGCTGCTCGAGACCAAGCCGACCCTCCTCGCCTACGACGACACGACGTTCTACTCGAAGCTCGTCTCTGGCGAGGCCGCCATGGTCGAGGCCTGGGACGGCTGGTGCAACTACGGCATCGCCGAGAACCCCGACATCGAGTTCGTGATCCCCGACGAGGGCGCCGACCTGTGGGTCGACACCATGACGGTGCTCAAGAGCTCGGAGAACAAGGAGGCCGCGATGGCCTTCGTCAACTACATCCTCGACCCCGAGGTGCAGACCTGGGTCGCCGAGAACATCCTCTACAAGGTGCCGAACCAGGCCGCGATGGAGGCCCTCGACCCGGCGCTCGTCGAGCAGTACCCGACGCTCGGCATCTCGGTCGACGAACTGTTCGAGCAGGAGGTCATCGTCGACCTCGGCGAGGACACGACGAAGTACGTCGACCTCAACGCCGAAGTGCTGGCGACCAACTGACGCCGTGACGTCGACACTCGACCGGAAGGCCCCCGCCGTACGCGCACCCCGCGCGCGGCGGGGGTTCGCCCCGGTTCCGTTCCTCGCCCCGGGCCTCGTCTTCCTGATCGCCTTCATGGCGATCCCGGTGGGCCTGCTCGCGTTCTACAGCTTCTTCAAGCGCGGCCGCTTCGGCGGCGTCGTGTTCGAGTTCACGCTCGACAACTGGGTGAAGCTCTTCGAGCCGCTGTACCTCGGTGTCATCGTGCAGTCGGTCGGCGTCGCGCTCGTCGTGACCCTCCTGGCGCTCCTCATCGGCTACCCGATGGCGTACGCCATCGCCGGGCTCTCGCCGAAGTGGCGCACCGTCGCGCTCGTCGCGATCGTGCTGCCGTTCTGGACGAACTTCCTCATCCGCACGTACGCGTGGATCCTGCTGCTCAACAATGCGGGCTGGGTGAACCAGTGGCTGCAGTCGCTCGGCATCGTCGACGAGCCGATCGCGATGCTGTACACCCCGCAGGCGATCGTGGTCGGACTGCTCTACATGTACCTGCCGCTCATGGTGCTGCCGCTCTACGCGTCGCTCCAGCAGCTCGATCCTTCGCTCCGCGAGGCGGCGACGAACCTCGGCGCCACCCCGTGGCGCACCTTCCGCACCGTCACGCTGCCGCTCTCGCTGCCGGGGGCGCTCACCGGCTGCATCTTCGTGTTCGTGCCGGCCATGTCGAACTTCGTGATTCCCGAGCTCATCGGCGGCGGCAAGACGATCATGGTCGGCAACCTCGTACGCGACCAGTTCTTCGAGGCGCGCGACTGGCCGTTCGGCGCGACCCTCGCGCTCGTGCTCACGATCATGCTCGTGCTCGTCATCCTCGTGCAGTCCGCGGTCTCGCGGCGCCTGACCGAAGGGAGCCGCCGTGGCTGACACCGGCAACCCGCCGACGACCGCGATGCGCGAGGCCGATCCGGCGTCGGCGCCGCGGGCGGTGCGCAAGGCCCGAGGCATCCTCGTGCCGTTGTGGCTCGGCTACGCGTTCCTCTACCTGCCGATCCTCGTGGTCGTGATCATGAGCTTCAACGACTCCGAGAACCTGTTCGTCTGGCGCGGGTTCTCGCTGCGCTGGTACCCCGAGCTCTTCGCCGACGAGCAGATCATGCAGGGCCTCGCGAACACGCTCGTCGTCGCCGCCGGCGCCACGGCGATCGCGACGGTGCTCGGCACGCTGCTCGCGTACGGCATCCAGAAGTACACGCGTGGCGGACTCATCCGCGCCTTCGCGATCGCGCCCGCCATCCTGCCCGACCTGCTGCTCGGCATCGGCCTGCTCACGTTCTTCTCGTTGCTGTCGTTGACGCTCGGCCTGCACTCGGCGATCCTCGCGCACGCCGTGTTCGCGACCGCGTTCGTCACCGCGATCGTGCTCGCCCGCATGGCGAGCCTCGACCAGAGCCTCGAGGAGGCGTCGCGCGACCTCGGCGCGGGTCCCGTGCGCACCTTCATGCGCGTGACACTGCCGCAGCTCGCCCCGGGCATCGTCGCGGGCGCGCTGCTCGCGTTCACGCTCTCGATCGACGAGTTCGTGATCGCGTTCTTCACCACCGCGCCGACCCAGCCGACCTTGCCGATCGTCATCTACTCGATGGTGCGCTTCGGGGTCACGCCCGAGGTCAACGCCCTCGCCACCATCCTCCTGCTCGTGAGCATCGTCACGGTGATCGCGGCGCAACGACTGACCCGACTGACAGGAACCGTGAAGTGAGCACCGCACCCCTCCTCCGCGTCGACGGCGTGCGCGCCGTCTACGGCGACACCGTCGCCCTCCACGACATCTCGCTCGACATCGCCGACAACGAGTTCTTCGCCCTGCTCGGGCCGTCGGGGTGCGGCAAGACGACGCTGCTGCGCTCGATCGCCGGCTTCGAGACGCCGGCCGCGGGTCGCATCGAGATCGACGGCGACGACCTGCTGCGCATGCCGGCGCACCGACGCCCGGTGAACATGATGTTCCAGAGCTACGCACTGTTCCCGCACATGTCGGTCGAGAAGAACGTCGCCTACGGGCTCGAGTCCGAGGGGGTCGGCCGGGCGGAGACCGCGAAGCGCGTCGCGGAGGTGATGGACGTCGTCGGCCTCGGCCACCTCGCCAAGCGCCGACCGGGCCAGCTGTCGGGCGGCCAGCGCCAGCGCGTCGCGCTCGCCCGCGCGATCGTCAAGCGCCCGAGGCTGCTGCTCCTCGACGAGCCGCTCTCGGCACTCGACCGGCAGGTGCGGGCGTCGATGCAGCTCGAGCTCAAGCGGCTGCAGCACGAGGTCGGGCTCACGTTCGTCGTCGTCACCCACGACCAGGAGGAGGCCATGTCGATGGCGGACCGCATCGCCGTGCTGCGCGACGGTCGTCTCGAGCAGCTCGCCACCCCGCAGGAGCTCTACGCGAACCCGGCCACGCGCTTCGTCGCGTCGTTCATCGGCTCGGCGAACCTGCTCGACGGTGTCGTTCGCCCGGGGCGGGTCGACGTACCCGGCGTCGGCGCCGTCGAGGTGGCAGCGCACGCGCTGCCCGACGGCACCCCGGCGACCGCGGTCGTACGACCCGAAGACGTCGACCTCACCGCCGATGCGGCGACGGCCGCGCTCTCGGGCGTCGTCGTCGACACCTACTTCCTCGGCGGGGCGTCGACGCTCTCGATCGAGGTCGCGGGCCTCGCGGCGCCGATCATCGCCTCGGTGCACGGCACGAGCGCGCTCACCCGCGGCGACGCGGTGGGCGTGCGGTTCGGGCGGGCGGCCGCGGTCTCCCGCGACGCGGCGACCGTCGACGACCAGGACGGCACCGATGACTCGGCGGAACCGACCGGCGTCGCGGGCACGCCTCAGGAGGAGGCGGAGGGGGTCAGGTCATGACCCGTCGCGAGCCGCGCGCTCGCCACGATGAGCTCGTAGGCCCCGTCGTGGTCGATCGTGGGGTGGCCGGCGATGATGCGATAGCCGTACGCGTCCTCGAGGGCGACGAGGTTGCGCGCGATCACGAGCGACGGCTGCGCGAGGGCGAAGATGCCGCGTGCGGCGCCCTGCTCGAGCACGACCTGGTACATGCCGACCTGGCGGTCGTAGAGGGTCGTGAGCAGCGACGCCATGAGGGGGTTGCGGCCGGCCGACCCGCCGAGCTCGCAGAGCAGCCGCACCTCGGTGTCGCCCGGGCCGCTCGGCAGGCCCGACTTCGCGAGGGCCAGCAGGCGTGCCACCGGGTCGTCGGGCAGTTGTTCGAGCATGCGCACGCGCGCCTCGTAGAAGCGCTCCATGCCGGCACGGTTCGCCTCGAACATCAGCTCGTCGATGTCGGGGTAGTAGTACAGCACCGCGCTCGACGTGAGGCCCGCCTCTTCCGCGACGCGATTCAGTCGCGCCCCGTCGGGGCCGTGCGCCGCGATCGCGCGCTGGGCCGCCGCGACGAGTTGGCTGCGTCGCTCCTCCTGCCGCTTCGGCCGCGCCATTCGGGCTCCCCTCACCGTCGAGTTCTCTGTACTGCTGGTCAATGATACGTCGATGCGGCCAGATTTCTCGCAACCCTTGACAACTCGAATTCTTTTCATCACGATTCAATAAATCGACGAAGGAGTCACCAATGGCAGACGAGCGCCGCACCTTCCTCTTCATGCCCGAGAGCGCCTACGGCCCGACGAACAACTGCATCGGCATCGGAAACGTGCTCCTGCAGCGCGGCCACCGCGTCGTGTTCGCCGCCGAGCGCTCGTGGGAGGGCAAGCTCGCCGCCCTCGGCTTCGAGGAGGATCTCGTCGACCTCGCACCGGCACCCGAGGAGGAGGTCGAGCAGGATGCCGGCCAGTTCTGGAAGGACTACATCCGGGAGGTGTCGCCCGAGTTCCGCAAGACGACCGCCGAGCAGCTCGAGACGGTCACGCTCCCGATCTGGCAGGCGCTCGTCGACGGCGCGAAGTACTGCGAGCCGCAGCTGAAGGCGATCATCGAGCGGGTGCGGCCCGATGTCGTCGTCGAAGACAACGTCCTCGCCTTCCCGGCGCTCGTCACCGCGGGCGTTCCGTTCGTTCGCATCGTGTCGTGCAACCCGCTCGAGGTGCCCGGCGACGACATCGCGCCCGTCTTCTCGGGGCTGGCCGAAGACGACCGGGCGGCCTGGCCCGCGTTCCGCGCCGAGTACGACCGCACGCACCGCGCGCTCTGGCAGGAGTTCGACGCGTGGGTGCAGGAGCAGGGGGCACCCGCCCTGCCCGAGCTCGAGTTCATCCACCGCGGCGACGCGAACCTCTACGTCTACCCCGAGGTGCTCGACTACACCGACGCCCGCCCCCTGGACGAGACCTGGCACCGGCTCGACTCGTCGGTGCGCGAGACCGAGCAGGCACCCGCCGAACTGCCCGCCTCGTTCACCGACGGCAGCCGCCCGCTCGTCTACTTCAGCCTCGGCTCGCTCGGCTCGGCCGACGTCGAGCTCATGCGCCGGGTGATCGCGGCGCTCGCCGACCAGCCGATCAACGTCATCGTCTCGAAGGGGCCGTTGCACGACGAGATCGAGCTCGCCGACAACATGTGGGGCGCCGAGTTCCTGCCGCAGACCACGATCCTGCCGCTCGTCGACCTCGTCATCACCCACGGCGGCAACAACACGACGACCGAGGCGCTGCACTTCGGCAAGCCCATGGTGCTGCTGCCGCTCTTCTGGGACCAGTACGACAATGCGCAACGCGTCCACGAGAAGGGCTACGGCCTCCGGCTCGACCCGTACCGCTTCACGCCCGACGAGCTCGCGGACGCCGTGCGCACCCTCGTGGGCGACGCGGCCCTGCGCGAGCGCGTGGCGGCCGCCGGGGCGGAGATCCGCTCGCGCGACGGCGTCTCGGCCGCCGCCGACGTGATCGAGCGCGTCGGCGCCCGGGAACGGGTGTGAGCGCCACCGGGGCGCGAGCGCAGCAACGGGCGCAGGCGCAGGCCGAGGCGGCGCTCGCCGACGCAGCGCCCCGCGCCTACTGGACCGACCGCGCGCAGCGCGACGGCGCCCCGTCGCCGCGGACATCGCTGACCGGCCAGGACGAGGCCGACCTCGTCGTCATCGGGGCGGGGTTCACCGGCCTCTGGACCGCCTGGCGGGCGCTCGAGCGCGACCCCGCGGCATCCGTCGTGGTGCTCGAGGCCGAACGCGTGGCGCACGGGGCGACCGGGCGCAACGGCGGCTTCGTCTCGAGCTCGCTCACGCACGGGCTCACCCACGGCACCGCGATCTGGCCCGACCAGGTGGGCGCCCTGCACGACGAGGGCGAGCGAAACCTCGCCGAGCTCGTCGCGACGATCGAGGCGGCCGGCATCGACTGCGCGCTGCGGCGCGCCGGCAAGACGACGATCGCGATCGAACCGTGGCAGCTCGACGGGCTGCGCGAGGCGCACGAGCTCGGTGCCAGGCACGGGGTCGAGCTCGAACTGCAGGACCGCGACGAGGTGCAGGCGGACGTGCACTCGCCGACGTACCTCGGCGGCCTCCGCGACCGCACCGGGACGGTGCTCATCGACCCCGCGCGGCTCGCGTGGGGCATGGCCGCGGAGCTCGAACGCCGCGGGGTGCGCATCTTCGAGGCATCCGCCGTCACCGGCATCGACCGGCAGGGCGCGGGCGTGCGCGTGCGCACTGTGCTCGGGCACGTCGACGCGCGCGACGCGGTCATCGCGACCGCGGCCTACCCGGCGCCGCTCCGGCGGCTCGGCAACTACATCATGCCGCTCTACGACCACGTGCTCATGACCGAGCCGCTCGACGTCGCGCAGCAGGCGGCGATCGGCTGGTCCGAGGGGCAGGGGCTCACCGACGCGGGCAACCAGTTCCACTACTACCGGCCGACCGCCGACGGGCGCATCCTGTTCGGCGGCTGGGACGCCGTGTACTACTTCGGCGGCAGGGTCGATGCGGGGCTCGAGCAGCGCGACGCCTCGCACGAACTGCTCGCGCGCCACTTCTTCGAGACCTTCCCGCAGCTGGACGGCGTGCGGTTCACGCACCGGTGGGCCGGGCCGATCGACTCGACGACCCGATTCACGGCGGCGTACGGCACCGCCCGCGGCGGGCGGGTCGCCTATGCGGTCGGGCACACCGGCCTGGGCGTGGGGGCATCGCGATTCTCGGCGGACGTCGCGCTCGACCTGCTCTCGGGCGAGCCGACGTCGCGCCTGCGCTACGACATCGTGCGCCGCCGTCCGTTCCCCATCCCGCCCGAGCCGCTCCGCAACCCGATCGTGCAGTTCACGCGGCGCTCGATCCTCGCGGCCGACGCCCGCGAGGGCCGACGCAACCTGTGGCTGCGCACGCTCGACCGGTTCGGCCTCGGCTTCAACTCCTGACCACCCGCTCGCCGAGCCCGTCGACGCGAGCCGCACGACCGCTGGGTCCGCTCCGACGGACTCGGTGAACGAGACGAGAGGAGCTCTCCATGAGCACCGGAACCTTCATCGGCGACTACCGCGCCGGCACCGGCGGCGACGCCGTGATCACCAATCCCGCCACTGAGGAGGAGGTCGCCGCGTTCACCTCATCGGGCGTCGCCGACGTCGACGAGGCCGCGGCGGCGGCGCGGGCGGCGCAGCCGGCGTGGGCCGCGAAGACGCCGGGGGAGCGCTCGCTCGCGCTCCTGCGGCTCGCCGACGCCCTCGAGGATGACGCGGCGAATCTCGCCCGCCTCGAGGTCGAGGACTCGGGCAAGCCCTGGACGACCGCATTCGACGGCGAGCTGCCGTTCGGCATCGACAACCTGCGGTTCTTCGCCGGGGCGGCGCGCTCGCTCGACGGCACCGGGGCGGGGTCGTTCTCGAACGGATACACGTCGATCCTCACCCGGCGCCCCGTCGGCGTCGTCGCGGGCATCACACCGTGGAACTTCCCGCTCATCATGGCGATCTGGAAGGCCGGTCCCGCGCTCGCCGCGGGGAACGCCGTGATCGTGAAGCCCGCGCCGGCGACCCCGCGCACGACGCTCCGCTTCGCCGAACTCGCGGTCGAGGCCGGACTGCCCGCAGGCCTCTTCAACGTCGTCACGGGCGACGCCGAGGTCGGGCAGGCGCTCGTGACGCACCGCGAGGTCGACATGGTGAGCGTCACCGGGTCGACCCAGACCGGCAAGGCCGTCATGCGCGGCGCCGTCGACGGCGTGAAGCGCGTGCATCTCGAGCTCGGCGGCAAGGCGCCCGTCATCGTCTTCGCGGACGCCGACCTCGGCGCGATGGCGCAGGCCGTCACGATGGGGGCGACGTACAACTCGGGACAGGACTGCACCGCGGCGACCCGCGTCTACCTCGAGCGGTCGATCTTCGACGACGGGGTCGCGGCACTGCGGCAGGCCGTGGCGAGCGTCGTCGCCGGCGACCCGATGGACCCCGAGACCCACATCGGGCCGCTCGTGTCGAAGGCGCACCGTTCGCGCGTCGAGGGCTTCGTGACGCGCGCCGTCGCGGAGGGGGCCGAGGCGCTCGTCGGCGGCCGGTCGATCGATGGCCCGGGATCGTACTTCGCACCGACCCTGCTCGTCGGCGCGGCGCAATCGTCGGAGATCGTGCAGGGCGAGGTGTTCGGCCCCGTGCTCGTGGTGCTGCCGTTCGACGGCGAGGCAGGCGGCATCGCGCTCGCGAACGACAGCGCGTACGGGCTCGCCTCATCGGTCTGGACGACCGATGTCGGCCGCGCGCTGCGGGTGAGCCAGTCGCTCGACGTGGGCGTCACGTGGGTGAACGACCACCTGCCGATCGCGTCGGAGGCCCCGCACGGCGGCGTCAAGGGGTCGGGCTTCGGCAAGGACATGTCGATCGAGCCGCTGCTCGACTACTCGGTGACCCGGCACCTCATGATCCGGCACGCGCCGCCGCCCGAGACGACCGGGTTCCGCCCGGCCTGAGCGCTGCCGTCGCCGCCGACGGGGGCGGCACGCGCAGACGACGACATGACACGACGACAGACGGAGAGGCACGATCGATGACGAAGCGGATCACGAAGGCGGTCATTCCTGCGGCGGGGTTGGGGACGCGGTTCCTGCCGGCGACGAAGGCGATGCCGAAGGAGATGCTGCCGGTGGTGGACAAGCCGGCGATCCAGTACGTGGTCGAGGAGGCCGTGGCGGCGGGGTTGACGGATGTGTTGATGATCACGGGTCGGAACAAGAACGCGTTGGAGAACCATTTCGACCGGGTCGCGGAGTTGGAGGCGACGCTGGAGCGCAAGGGCGATACGGCGAAGCTGGAGAAGGTGAACGAGTCGACCGATCTGGCGGACATGCATTACGTGCGGCAGGGTGACCCGCTGGGGCTCGGGCATGCGGTGCATCGGGCGCACATGCATGTGGGTGATGAGCCGTTCGCGGTGCTGCTGGGGGATGACATCATCGATGCCCGGGACGAGTTGTTGACGCGGATGCTGGACGAGCAGCAGAAGCGGGACGCGTCGATCGTGGCCTTGTTGGAGGTGGACCCGGATCAGATCCACCTGTACGGGGCTGCGCAGGTCGAGCCGACCGACGATCCCGATGTGGTGCGGATCACGGGGTTGGTGGAGAAGCCCGCGAAGGAGGTCGCGCCGTCGAACTACGCGGTGATCGGCCGGTACGTGCTCAAGCCCGAGGTGTTCGGCATCCTGGCCGACACGCCGCCGGGCAAGGGTGGTGAGATCCAGTTGACCGATGCGTTGATGACGATGGCCGGAGATGTGGCGGGCACGGGCGGGGTGTACGGGGTCGTGTTCCGGGGTCGCCGGTACGACACGGGCGACAAGCTGGACTACATCAAGGCCGTGATCCAGCTCGCGGTCGATCGCGAGGACCTCGGCGCCGACCTGCGCTCCTGGCTCATCGACTACACCGACACCCTCACCCCACCCACCCACTGACGATGGCGGGAGCGGGCGCCGGGACGCCTCCGTCGCGGCACCCCGGCACTCGCGCGCCGGACCAGCGCATCAGACGTCGTCGCCGCCCGCGGCCATCGGGTCGGGGATCTCCTCGGGCTTGTACTTCGGCAGGCGCGACGCGGGCAGTGCCGCGAGCGCGCTGAGACCGGCGAGCACGAGGAACCCGAGGCGCAGCGTGTTCAGCCGCTCCTCCTCGTTGATGGCGACGGCGGCGTCGATCTGCTCGGGTGTCGCGCTCGTCTCCTCGAACTTCGCGCGCAGGTCGTCGTTGCTGACGAAGTTCACCTGGCCGAGGCCGACCTCGGCCTTCAGCTCCTCGGGGATCTCGGGGTGCTCGACCGCTGCCTGCGTGAAGTTGAGCGTGAGCATCGTGACGAGCAGGGCCCCCATGAGCGCGGTGCCCACCGCGCTCGCGAGGTTCTGCGTCGTGCCGCGGATGGAGCCGACGTCGCCGGCGAGTTCCTTGGGAGCCGCGGTCACGAGCACGTTGAACACGAGGGTCACGAGCGCGCCCTGGCCGATCCCGAACACGATGAGCCCGACGATCGTCGGCACCGTCTCCCAGTTGTTCGTGACCACGAACGCGAGCCAGATCAGCGCGGCCGTCGTCAGCCCGAACGCGAACAGCGCGATCGTACGCGGGCTGTGCCGACGATAGAAGCGCACGATGAGGGTCGCCGTGACGAACACCGTGAGGTTGAACGGCATCATCGCGAGCGAGGTGTCGAAGGGGGTGCGCCCCTGCACCACCTGGATGTACGTCGGCACCGTGAAGTTCACGGCCGCCTCCATCGCGACGATGATGAACATGGCGTAGACGGCCGCCCGCTCGGTCGGCTCGCTCAGCACGCCGAGATCGACGAGCGGAACCCGGCCGAGCCGCATGCGGCGCTTCGTCCACATGAAGAAGGCCTGTCCGAGGATCAGCCCGACGACGACGAACACGGGCGCGGGGGAGAGGCCGAGCACGGAGAACGGCGCCCCGGGCTCGGCGAGCAGGATGCCCCACGCGTTCAGGTTGTTGAAGCCGAGCGTGAGTAGCACGATCGCGGCGCCGATGAGCGCAGACGCGACGAGGTCGATGCGGATGCTCCGGTCGCCCCGGTCGCCCCGCAGCCTGAAGCTCAGTGCGAAGACGGCGACGGCGAGCCCCAGCGTGATGAAGAACACCGGACGCCAGCCGACGAGCGTGCCGAGCGTACCGCCGATGAGGAAGGCGCTGATGCCCGAGAACGCGCGCGCCGAGCCGAGCGAGCCGACGGCGGTGGCCTGCTGGTCGCCGCGGTAGTTCTCGGCGATCAGCGCCACGAGTGCGGGCACGATGATCGCGGCGGAGGCGCCGGCGAGCACCTGCCCCGCGATCGCCCAGCCGATCGTCGTCGAGAGGATCATCATGACCGACGACACGGCGAACACCGCGACGACGATGCGGAAGATGAGCACCCACCCGATGCGCTGGCCGAGCTTCGCGCCCGTCATCACGAGGGCCGCGACCGCGAGGCCGTAGACGACGATCGTCGTCGATGCGACCGTCGGCGGCACGCCGAAGTCCTCGACCATGCCGCCGAGCGAGATCGGCAGCGCGGCGACGTTGAACGACATGAGCACCTGGGCGAGGAAGAGCCCCACCATCGGCGCCCACGAGCGGCGTTCGACTGCGTGCGGTGCCGGCCCCGAGGCATCCGCCCCGTTCGCGCCGTTCGTGGTCGGTGCGGGTGTGGTCATCGCAGGTCTCCTTCGTCGGTGGGCGCGGTTCGCGCCACGAGCGGCTGTGGGTCGGAGGCGAACAGGTTGAGTCCGAGGGCGCGTGACAGGTAGGCGCAGGCGCGCTGGCCGCGCACGCTGTTGCCGGCCTCGTCGAGCGGCGGTGAGAAGACGCCGACCGCCCCCTTGCCCGGTGCGACGGCGACGATGCCGCCCGAGACGCCCGACTTCGCGGGCAGTCCGATCTCGAAGAGCCATTCGCCCGAACGTTCGTACATGCCGCACGAGGCGAGCAGTGCGAGGGTGTCCCGTGCGGTCTCCGCCGAGACGACGCGCTCACCCGTGACGGGGTTCACCCCGCCGTCGGCGAGCGTCGCGCCCATGACCGCGAGATCGCGCGCGGTGACCGCGAGCGAGCACTGCCGCGTGTAGACGTCGACCGCCTCCTCCGGGTCGATGGCGAGCCGGTCGTAGCTCTGCAGGAGCCGGGCGAGCGCCTGGTTGCGGTGGTTCGTGAACGACTCCGAGCGGTACACCTCGCCGTCGAGTGCGAGCGGCCGGCCGGCGAAGCGGCTGAGCCCGTCGCGGATCAGCTGCCAGCGCTCGTCGGCGTGGCCGGCCGGCACGAGCGCGGTCGTCGCGATCGCGCCCGCGTTCACCATGGGGTTCATCGGGCTGCCGCCGTTGAGCTCGACCGCGACGACCGAGTTGAACGCGAGTCCCGTGTTGTTCACCCCGATGACCTCGTGCACGGCTTCGTGACCGATCGCGTCGCACACGAGCGCGAAGACGAACGCCTTCGAGATCGACTGGACGGAGAAGGCGAGCCCGATGTCGCCTGCGAGATGCTCGCCGCCGTCCGCGCCCACCACGGCGAGACCGAACCAGGCGGGATCGGCCTCGGCGAGGACCGGGATGTAGTCGGCCACGGTGCCCTCGTGGAGGTCCGCATAGCGCGCATGGGCGGCCGCGACGAGTTCGTCGACGTGGTCCTTCAACGGCAACGACCCGGTCGAACTGCGCTGGGCGACGTCGCGAGCGTCCGATTCGAACATGCCCCCACTCTGGCGCGCCGAGTCCGATCGCGCGAGCATCTGCCCCGTCCGTCGCCGAATCCCCGGCGCGCCCGCGTCACGTGACGGCGCGGAGTTGCGCCGCTCGCGGGCCTTTGTCACGCTGAGTGACGTGCCCTCAACCTCGCGCCCCGGGTCACGGGGACTCTCCGTGAAGCGAGCCCTGCTCCTCGCCTGCGGCGCCGTCATCCTGCTCGTCGTCGCCGTGGTCGTCGCCCGGTTCCTTCGCACCGCGCCGGCCGTGCAGGACTTCATCGCGGAGTACCCGGGCCACAGCCCGCTGCCCGATGGGGCGCCGGTGGGCATCCCGGCATGGCTCGCGTGGCAGCACTTCTTCAACGCCTTCTTCCTGGTGATGCTCGTGCGGACGGGGCTGATCATCAGGTCGAAGGCGCGGCCGCCGGCCTTCTGGACGCGGGACAACACCCGCTGGCCGCGCACGAACGGGGCGCCGCGCCGGCTCGGGATCTCGGTGTGGCTGCATCTCGTCGTCGACGCGTTCTGGGTGCTCAACGGCGTCGTCTACGTCGTGCTGCTGTTCGCGACGGGGCAGTGGCTGCGCATCGTGCCGACCAGCTGGGACGTCGTGCCGAACTCGATCTCGGTCGTGCTGCAGTACCTCTCGCTCGAGTGGCCCGTCGAGAACTCGTGGGTCTCGTACAACGACGCGCAGGTGCTCGCGTACTTCGCGATCGTGTTCATCGCCTCGCCGCTGGCGATCCTCACGGGACTGCGGCTGTCGCCGGTGTGGCCGATGCGGGGGGCGCTCGCCTCGGCGCCGCCCGAGCGGTTCGCGCGGGCGCTGCACTATCCGGTGATGCTGTTCTTCCTGCTCTTCACCGCCGTGCACGTCGTGCTCGTGCTCGCGACCGGCGCCCTGCGCAACCTCAACCACATGTACGCGGCCCGCGAGAGCGACGACTGGGTCGGGTTCGCGGTGTTCGCGGTGTCGCTCGCCGTCATGGTCGCCGGCTGGGTGCTCGCCCGGCCGCTCCTGCTGGCTCCCGTGGCCGAGCGCTTCGGCCAGGTGAGAAGGATGCCTCCGGCTCCTGCCGCTCCGGCGCGCAGCGCCGCTCGCAGCTGAGGCGCGGCTCGCCGCTGCTCGTGCGGGATGACCCCGCCGAGGGTGCGGTCGTGGCCCGCTGCGGGGAGTCGAACGCATGCGCGACGAGCGCGCGCCACGAGGCATCCGCCTCGAGTCAGCTCGCCGCGTCGATCTCGGCGACGATGGCGTCGTAGCCGCGCTGTGCGGCGAGCCGGCGGGGGAGCACCCCGTCGCCGTCGGGGATGGACGGGTCGGCGCCGGCCGCGAGCAGCAGTCGGACCGTCTCGACGTGCGCGTCGTCGCCGTCGCCCAGCACGATCGCCTCGTGCAGCGCCGTCCAGGCGAGGTTGTTGACGTGGTCGACGGGAACGCCCGCCTCGATGAGGATGCCGACGGTCTCGACGTGCGCGTGCTCGCTCGCGGGGATGAGCGCGGTGCCGCCGTAGCGGTTGGTGCTCTTCGGGTCGGCGCCGTGCGCGATCGTGAGGCGCAGGATGTCGTTCAGGCCCTCCGCCCCGGCGTAGAGGAACGCCGAGTCCTCGATGCCGTCCTTCGCGTTCGGGTCGGCGCCCGCCTCGAGGAGGGCTCGGGCGACGGCGACGTCGTTCGCGCGGGTCGCCGTCACGAGCACGGGCCGGCCCTCGCCGTCTCGCGCGTCGACATCGGCCGAGTTCGCGATCGCGCGCTCGACGCCGGCGAGGTCGCCCGCGGCGGTCGCGGAGACGATGAGGGCGGTGGCCCGGTCGGGCGTCATCTCGGGGGTGGGCACGGCGGTCTCCTCTGCGGTCGGGGCGGTCGTGGCGGGCCGGGCCGATGCCGTCGGGACCCCCGTCGGTCCGGGCTGGGCCGTGCATCCGGCGAGCAGCCCGACGGCGACGAGCGCCGTCACCGCGAGGATCGGCGTCGGCCGGCGGTCAGGCATCGAGCGAGCGCTCGGTCTGGTCGAGCACGCCGAGCGCCGCGGCGGTCGCGGCCTCGGGGTCGGCGGCCTCGATCGCGCGCAGCAGCTGCTCGTGCAGGTCGACCGCACTGGGATCGGCATTGTTCGAGAGGCACGAGTTCTGCGCGACCGAATGCCGCAGCGACGAATCGAAGCTCGCGTAGATGCCCACGAGCAGCCGGTTGTGCGAGGCGGCCGCCACGCCGACGTGGAACGCGACGTCGTGGTCGGCGAAGGCGTCGACGTCGTTGCGGTCGATCGCCGTGCGGCGATGCTGCAGCTCCTCCCGGAGGGCCGCGACGTCGTCGTCGTCGCGGTGCGTCGCCGCCTCGCGCGCCGCGAGCACGTCGAGCGCGCGGCGCACGGCGAGCACCTCGCGCGCGTCGGCGACGCCGAGCGCGCGTCGGAGGGCGACCTCGGTGGCGTCGCTCGCGATCACGTAGGTGCCGTCGCCCTGTCGTGTCTCGAGCAGCCCGAGCTGCGCGACCGAGCGCACCGCCTCGCGCACCGACGGGCGGCTCACGCCGAATGTCTCGGTGAGTTCGGCCTCGGTGGGGATCCGCGTGCCGACGGGCCAGGCGCCCGTCGCGATCTCGGACTGCAGGCGGTCGACGACCGAGTCGACGATCGACCTTCGCTGGATGGGCTTCACGATTTCCATTCTCTCGATCTTCCGCTCCCGGGGGAATGTATGGTTATCATACATCTTACAAATCTCGGCCGGCAGACCCCGGCCGACCCTCACAGACAAAGGAGTTCGTTCGCATGACCGACACGACCGCCGAGCTGGCCGGCGACCACCGCTCGGCGACGGGCATCGTCGCCGCTCCGGGGCTCGTCGACGCCCACATCCACCCCGACAAGTCGAGCTGGGGCGGTCCGTGGATGTCTCGCCGTCGTGCCGGCTCACTGCCGGAGTTCATCGCGAACGACCTCGCGACGCAGCGCGCCTACACCCGCAGCGTCGAAGAACGCGCCCACGCGCTGCTCTCGACCGCGCTCGCGCAGGGCACGCTCGCGATGCGCGCGCACGTCGACGTCTCCAGCGAACTCGGCACGAGGAACGTCGAGGGCGTGCGAGCTGCCGCAGAGCGCCTCGCACCGTGGCTCACGGTGCAGATCGTCGCGTTCCCGCAGTTCGGCCTGCTCACGAATCCGGGAACCGTCGAGGCGATGGCCGCCGCGCTCGACAGTGGTGCCGACCTCGTCGGCGGCATCGACCCGCTCGGCCTCGAGGGCGACGTCGACGGCCACCTCGACGCCGTCTTCGGGCTCGCCGAGCGCGCAGGACGCGAGATCGACATCCACCTGCACGACGGCGGCGAGCCGGGCCTCGCGCAGATCCGCGAGATCGCCCGGCGCACGCGAGCGGCCGGCCTGCAGGGGCGGGTCACCGTGAGCCACGCGTTCGCGCTCGGGGATGCGTCGCTCCCGACGCTCGGCGCGACGCTCGACACTGTGGCCGATGCCGGGGTGTGGATCGCGAACTGCGCCCTCGGCGACGACCCCGTGCCCGATCTCGACCAGCTCGGGCGTCACGGCGTCCGCCTGGTGGCCGGCAGCGACGGCGTCCGCGACTCCTGGACGCCGTTCGGCTCGGGCAGCATGGTCGATCGCGCGCACCTGCTCGCGTATCGCACGGGCGCCATGACCGACGACGAGCTCGAGCGCTGCTACCGCATCTGCTCGACCGAGGGGGCGAGCCTGATCGGCGTACCCGACCTCGCCGAGTTCTCGGGCCCGGAGCACCCGACCCGGGTCGAGTTCGCCGGCGAGTCGATCGCGCAGATCGTGGTCGACCGTCCCGGCCCCGTCAGCGTGATCCGCGACGGGCTCGTGTTCGACCGGCGCTGAGCCGGCCCGCCGCACCCCTTCCGATCTCCACCCACCCACCCATCCGAAACACCCCCACCACCCCTCATCCAGAGACACGACGACAAAGGAGTTCCCCCGTGTTCCGACGCCGTATCACGCTCACCGCAGCCGCCCTGGCTGCCGCGAGCCTCGCCCTCGCCGGCTGCACCGCGCAGTCGACCGACCAGAACGCTGACGCGGCGCTCGCCGTCGACTTCGACAACCTCGTCACCACCACGGAGTCCGGCACCGCGCCGGTCGACGAGGTGACGTGGAACCTGCCGTACGAGCCGATGTCGCTCGACCCGCAGTTCGGCTACAACTACGCGGAGAACACGGCCACCGCGAACCTCTGCGAGAGCCTGCTGCGCATGAAGCCCGACTTCTCGGTCGAGCCGGGCCTCGCGTCGGGGGTCACCCAGCCCGACGACACGACCGTCGTCTACACCATCCGCGACGGCGTCACGTTCTGGGACGGCACACCGCTGACGGTCGACGACGTGGTCTACTCGCTCGACCGCCAGGTCGGCGAGACGGCCACGAGCTACTTCTCGAGCTACTTCCAGAACGTCGAGTCGGTCGAGGCGACCGGCCCGAACGAAGTCACGGTGAAGCTCACCCAGCCCGACGTGCTGTTCACCCAGGCCATGGCCACCGCGGCCGGCGCGATCGTGCAGAAGGCCGCGGCCGAGGCGCAGGGCGAGGCGTTCGGCACGCCCGACGGCGGTCTCCAGTGCACGGGCCCGTTCTCGCTCGAGGCGTGGAACTCGGGCAAGAGCATCGAGCTCGCGGCGAACCCCGCCTACTGGGACGGCGCGCCGCTCGCGTCGAAACTCAGCTTCAGCTTCATCGCCGACGAGTCGACGGCGGTCAACGCCCTCCGCACGGGCGAGGTCGACGGCCAGTACTTCTACCTTCCGCCCGCCGGCCTCAGCCAGCTCACCGACAGCGACGAGGTGACCGTGACGTTCGGCGACTCGCTCGTGTTCTGGACCATGATGACGACGAACTTCGACGGCGGCCTCGGCGACGACCGCATCCGCCAGGCGCTCTCGCTCGCGATCGACCGCGAGGCGCTCACGAAGGTCGTCTTCCAGGGCGCCGGAATCCCCGCCACCACCCTCGCCGGCCCCTCGTACTGGGGCTACGAGGAGGAGAAGTTCGCGAAGGCGTTCGACGGGTTCTCGGCCGACCCCGACATCGAGGAGGCGAAGCAGCTCGTGGCCGAGGCCGGCACGGTCGCCCCGATCGTGCTCGCGGTGCAGGGCAGCTCGGCCGTGCACGAGCAGACCGCGAACGTCATCCAGGCCGCCGGCCAGGCGATCGGCCTCGACATCCAGACCAAGGTGATCCCGGTCGAGCAGTTCGGCAACCTCTACTTCGACCCGGCGGCGCGTGAGGGCATCGACGGCTTCTTCACGACGCAGTACGGCAGCTTCGCCGACCCGACCGACGTGTACCAGATGTTCGCGAGCACCGACAGCCACAACTACGCGGGCTGGGACCACGCAGACGACGCGATCTTCGCGGCGCGCGCCGAGACCGACGAGGCCGCTCGTGCCGACCACGTGATCGACGCGCAGCAGACCATCACCGACGAACTGCCCTGGCTCCCGCTCGCCTACGAGCCGGTGACCCTCGTGCAGAACGACCGCATCTCGGGTGCGACTGCCTCGTTCGCCTACCTCTACGCGCCGTGGGCGGCGACGCTCGGCGGCGTGGAGTAACCATGTCGGCCGGCTCCTACCTGTTGCGACGCGTGGGCGGGCTCCTGCTCGTCCTGCTCGTGACCTCCTTCCTCGTCTTCGGACTGCTGTACCTCGCCCCCGGAAGCCCCCTTGCGTTCATCCTCGGGCCGCGCGGCGGCACACCCGAGCAGATCGCCGCGGTCACCGAGCAGTACCACCTCGACGACCCCTTCCTCGTGCGCTACGTGGCCTGGCTCGGCGACATCCTCCACGGCGACCTGGGCTACTCGATCGTCTACCGGCAGGACGTCTCGACGCTGATCTCGGGTCGCGTCCCCACGACGCTCGTGCTCGTGTCGATGGCGGCCGTGATCATCGCGGTGGTCGGCATCCTGGCGGGGACGTACGCCGCGCTCCGGCGCGGCTGGAGCGACCAGCTCACGTCGACGCTCGCGGCGGTCGGGCTCTCGACGCCGTCGTTCGTGGTCGGCGTGGCGCTGATCAGCATCTTCGCCGTCACCCTCGGCTGGTTCCCGACCTTCGGGTCGGGAACCGGCGGGATCGACACGCTGCACCACCTCACCCTGCCGGCGATCGCCCTCTCGGTCGCGAGCGCCGCCTATCTCGCACGCATCACGCGTGCGGCGGTGCTCGAGGAGAGCGGGCGCGAGCACGTGCAGACCGCGACGGTGCGGGGTCTCGCGCCACGGTACATCGTCCGGCACCACGTGCTGCGCAACTCGCTCGTGCCGATCGTCACGGTGCTCGGCCTCACGATCGCGACGCTCATCGCGGGCGCCGTCGTCGTCGAGAACGTGTTCGCGCTCGACGGGCTCGGATCGCTGCTCGTGCGGGCGATCCTGCAGCGCGACTTCGCGGTCGTCCAGGCCGTCATCCTCGTCCTCGTCGTCGCGTTCGTCGTCGTGAACGCGGTCGTCGACTTCCTCTACACGTTCATCGATCCGCGCATCGCGCTCGGGAGCCGGCAATGACCACCCCATCCACCACGAGCCTCGCCGTCGCGCGCGTGACGCGGGAGCGACGCCGAGCGGGCGTCGTCACCGCGACGCGAGACCGGCTCGGCGTCCTCGGCTGCACCGCGGCGGCCGTGCTCCTCGTGATCGTCGTCGCCGCGCTGTTCGCGCCGATCGTCGCACCCTACGATCCCGACTTCCCCGACCTGCTGGCGGCGCTGTCGGGGCCCTCGCCGGCGCACCTGCTCGGCACCGACGCACTCGGCCGCGACATCCTCTCGCGGCTCATCTGGGGCGCGCGCATCACGCTCGCCGGCCCGGGTCTCGTGATCCTGATCGCGACCGTCGTGGGCGTCCTGCTCGCGCTCCTCGCCGCGTGGCGCGGCGGCCGCACCGACACGGTCATCACCTGGCTCCTCGACGTGCTGTTCGCGGTGCCTGGCATCGTGTTCGGGCTCATCGCCGTCGCCATCTGGGGCCCGGGCCTCGGCACCGTCGTCGCCGGGCTCTCGATCGCCTACATCCCCTACGTGGCCCGGGTCGTCCGCGGTGCCGCGCTCCGCGAGCGGAACATGCCGTACGTCTCGGCCGCGTGGCTGCAGGGGCAGTCGGGCACGGGCATCACGTTCACGCAGGTCCTGCCGAACGTGCAGCCGATCGTGGTCGCGCAGGCGGTCTCGTCGCTCGGCTTCGCCGTGATCGACCTCGCCGCCGTGTCGTTCCTCGGGCTCGGCGTGCAGCCGCCGACGGCCGACCTCGGCCTCATGGTCAAGAGCGGCTTCGACTCGATGCTGCGCGGCCACCCGATCGAGGCGATCGCGGCCGGCACGCTCATCGTCGTGATCGTCTGGTGCGTCACCGTCATCGGCGACCGACTCACCTCCAGCGCAAGGAGCCTCCGATGACCGCACCACTGCTGCGCCTCGACGACGTACGGGCGACCCTGCGGCTCAAGGGCGGCGAGCAGACCCTGCTCGACGGCGTCTCGCTCGAGATCGGCGAGGGCGAGGCCCTCGGACTCGTCGGCGAGTCGGGGTCGGGCAAGTCGCTCACCACTCGCGCGATCACCCGCATGCTCGGACCCGAGTTCGCCGTCACCGGCGAGATCGAGTTCGGCGGGGCGTCCGTGCTCGGCATGAACGCCGCGAAGCTGCGGCGCTACCGTTCGCAGGACGTCGGCATGATCTTCCAGGACCCGCGCGCCCACGTGAATCCGGTGCACCGCGTAGGCGACTTCCTCACCGAGGCGCTCGTGCAGAATCGGGGCGTCGATCGCCGCGAGGCCGAGCGCCGGGCGGTCGTGCTGCTCGACGAGGTCGGCGTGCGCAATCCCGAGCACCGGCTGCGCCAGTACCCGCACGAGCTCTCCGGCGGGCTGCTGCAGCGCGTGATGATCGCGAGCGTGCTGCTCACCGAGCCGAGGCTCATCCTCGCCGACGAGCCGACGACCGCGCTCGACGTGACCGCGCAGTCCGACGTCATGGCGATCCTCGACGAGCAGCGGCGTGCCCGCGGGCTCGCGCTGCTGTTCATCACTCACGACCTCGAACTCGCCGCAGCGTGCTGCGACCGACTGGCCGTCATGTACGCCGGCGAGATCGTCGAGCAGGGCGCGCACGTCTACGACGCGCCGAGCCATCCCTACACGGTCGAGCTGCTGGGCGCTCGACCGAGCATCGACGAACGAGCCGACCGGCTGCCGGTGCTGCGCTACAACCGTGAGACCCACGAACTGATGAAGGCGGAAGCATGACCGACAGGACCGAGCCCATCGTCGTCGCGCGCGGGCTGCGCAAGGTGTTCCCGGGGCGGGCGAAGGACGAGCCGATCGTCGCCGTCGACGAGGTGTCGTTCGAGCTGCATCCCGACGAGTGCCTCGCGATCGTCGGCGAGTCGGGCTCCGGCAAGACGACGGTCGCGCGCATGCTCGTCGGCCTCGAGACCCTGACCGGCGGCGAGCTCACCGTTCGCGGGGAGTCTCGCGCCGGCGGGGTGAAGCGGCTCGCCGACCGCCGTCGCTGGGCGCGGGAGGTGCAGTACGTGTTCCAGGACCCGTACTCGTCGCTCAACGGACGGCAGCGTGTCGGCGACATCGTCGAGACGAGCGTGGTCCTGCACGCCAACCGCTCCGGGCGCCGAGGCTCAGCCAGGACGGCGGCGCTCGAGATCCTCGAGAGCGTCGGCCTCGGCGAGCAGTTCGCGTCGAAGTACCCGCATCAGCTGTCGGGCGGGCAGCGTCAGCGCGTCGCGATCGCGCGCGCGCTCGCGGCCGACCCCGCCGTCATCGTCCTCGACGAGGCGGTCGCGGCGCTCGACGTGTCGATCCAGGCGCAGATCCTCAACCTGCTCGCCGACATCCGGGCCGAGCGGGAGATCAGCTATCTGTTCATCTCGCACGACCTGGCCGTCGTCAACCAGATCTCCGACCGCATGATCGTGATGGAGCACGGCATCGTCGTCGACTCGGGCGAGACCGCGGACCTCCTCGCGAACCCGGTGCACCCGTACACGCGCTCGCTGCGCGCGGCCGTGCCTCGCCCGGGATGGCGGCCGGTGCGACGCGACCGGCTCGCCTCCTGAAGGGCCGGGCGCCGCTTCGATTCCGCAACCGGCCGACCGGACGCTTTACAAGTCCGGCCGGCTGCGGTGTCATGGAATGACAGCGCGGATCGATTCCGCTCGCATCCGCCGCGTACTGCTTGTGGCTGGGGGTGCGTCGGGGTGAAGTCGTCGGAACCGCGCAACAAGCGCAATCGAGACTTCGCCGAGACGCGCACGCCGCTGGGGGTGCTCGGCGGGTTCGTCGGGCTCATCGCCGCGAGTGCCGCCGTCGCCGCACTCGTCGTGGCGGCGGCGACGCCGGCGATCGCCATGGTCGGCATGGCCGCGAGCGGCACGATCGGCATGTTCGACAGCCTGCCGGGGTATCTCAAGATCGACGAGCTCAGCGAGAAGAGCAACATCTACGTGATCGGCGCGTCGGGCCGGCCGAGCATGATGGCCTCGTTCTACGACCAGAACCGGGTCGAGGTCGGGTGGGAGGCCGTCGACCAGGACGTGAAGGATGCGACCGTCGCGAGCGAGGATCCGCGATTCTACGAGCACGGCGGCATCGACCTGCAGGGCACGCTGCGTGCGGCGGTCACGACGGCGAGCGGCCGTGAGACGCAGGGCGGCTCGTCGATCGCCCAGCAGTACGTGAAGAACGTGCGGGTGCAGCAGTGCGAGCTCGAGACCGACGAGGCCGCGCGAGACGACTGCTACGACGCGGTCACCGAGACCACGATCGACCGCAAGGTGAAGGAGATGCGGCTCGCGATCGGGGTCGAGAAGCGCTACAGCAAGGACGAGATCCTGCTCGGGTACCTCAACATCGCGGGGTTCGGCGGCACCGTGTACGGCATCGAGGCCGCGGCGAACTACTACTTCGGCACGAAGGCGTCGGACCTCACTCTTCCGCAGGCTGCGTCGCTCGTCGCGATCGTGAACAATCCGGAGAAGTTCCGGCTGGACGAGCCCGACAGCGAGGCCAATGGGGCCGCGAACGGCTATGCCGCGAACCACACGCGCCGCGACTACATCCTGAAGCGCATGCTCACCCTCGGGAAGATCACGCGCGACCGCTACGACGAGGCGATCGCGACGCCGGTCGAGCCGAAGATCACGGAACCGAGCACCGGTTGCCAGACCGCCGGTGCGAGTGCCTACTTCTGCGACTACGTGAAGAACATCCTGCAGACCGATCCGAGCTTCGGCGAGGACGCCGAGACGCGCATGCTCAACTTCCGCCGCGGCGGCTACGACGTGTACACGACGCTCGACGTCGACCTGCAGGGCGCGGCCGTCCGGGCGATCGCCGAGAACGTGCCGATGACCTACCCCGGGTGGGACCTCGGCGGGGTCGTCGTGAGCGTGGAGGTCGGCACTGGGCGCGTGCTCGCGATGGCGCAGAACAAGCGGTACAGCCAGGACCCGACCGTGCTCGCCTCGGGCCCCGAGTACACGAGCATCAACTACAACACCGATTTCGACCAGGGTGGCTCGCGCGGGTTCCAGCCCGGATCGACGTACAAGGTCTTCACGCTCGCGCAGTGGCTGAAGGAGGGGCACGGGCTCAGCGAGCGCGTCGACTCGCGCCCGAGATCGAACTGGGGCGTCTTCCACGACAGCTGCCTCGGCGACTACGACGTCTCGGGCGAGAACTGGAACCCGAAGAACGACGCGGGCGAGTCCGGCGGTGCCTACACGGCGCTCGAGTCGACCGTCCAGTCGATCAACACGGGCTTCCTCGGCATGGCGAAGGAACTCGACCTCTGCGGCATCCGGAAGACGGCCGAGGCGTTCGGGATGCACCGGGCCGACGGCGACCCGCTGCTGGAGAGTCCCTCGACCGTGATCGGCACGAACGAGGTCGCGCCGCTGAGCGTCGCCGTGGCCTTCGCCGGCATCGCGAACAACGGGCGCACCTGCAGCCCCATCGCGATCGACCGCATCGTCGGACGGGACGGCGAGGAGTTGCCGCCGCCCGCGTCGACCTGCACGCAGTCGGTGTCGCCCGAGGTGGCTGCCGGTATGCACTACGGCATGACCCGGGTGATGAACGGCACGGCGTGGGAGTCGGATCAGAACACCGTGCCGCACGTGCCGTTCATCGGCAAGACCGGAACGACCGACGGCGCGAAGGACACCTGGATGGCCGGTGCGAGCACGGAGGTCGCGACGGTCGCGGCGGTCGTGAGCGTGAACGGCGACGCGAACCAGCGCGGCATCTGGTTCGACAGCGGGCGGGCCGCCGAGGCGCGGCACCGCATGTGGCCCGTCGTGATGTCGGTCGCCGCCGCGAAGTACGGGGGAGGGCCCTTCACCGAGGCCGGACCGGGCCCCGTGGTCGAGCCGCCACCCGGTGTCGGCGACCGGGACGACGAGGGCGCCGGCGACGAGGGCAGCAGCGATCAGGGCAACGGCAACGGCAACGGCAATAACGGGAACGGCAACAACGGCAACGGCAACGGAAATACGGGGGACTGAGCCTCAGAAGTCGAGCGTGTCGCCCGGCTCGAGCGGCAGGAACTCGCCGCCGTGCTGTTCGGTCGCCCATGCCAGGCGGGTGTTCGCGAGAGCCTTGCCGGCGCGCGAGAGCAGCATCTCGTGCGTCGCGAAGGCGCGGCGAGGCGCGACCGCCTCGACGTAGTCCATCGAGTCCGACAGCTTCATCCACGGTGCACCCGCCGGGGCGGCGAGCACATCGACCGCGACCCCCTCGGGCACGGCGAACGAGTCCCCGGCGTAGTAGAGCGCGTCGTTCACGAGGACGCCCACGTTGTCGATGATCGGGATCGACCGGTGGATGAGCGCGTGCTCGCCGCCGAAGAACCGCAAGTGGAAGGGGCCGACCTCGACGGCGTCGCCCGCGGCGACGACCTCGACCGGGTAGTGCTCGGCGTCGGCGGCGACCCCCGCCGGCCCGAAGATCCGCACATCGGGATTCATCTCGATGATGCGGTCGAGCTGGTCGGGGGCCCAGTGGTCGTCGTGCTCGTGCGTGATCACGACGGCGACGGTGCCCGCCGACTCGGTGATGGGCGTCGTGAACTTGCCCGGGTCGATGAACAGCTTGTCGCCCGAGTCCTCGATGAGGAGGGCCGCGTGCTCGAGTTTCGTGAGGCGCATGCCTCGAGCCAACACCCGTGCGGCCGGCGTGCGCAAGCCTGAGCGAGCCGATGCGATGCCGGCCGGGATCCGCGTCGTTCCGGCCGCCGTCGCGGCGTTCGCGTGACCCCGCGCGCCCGCCGGCGCCTCGATTTGGAAACCGCCCGAAACGTGTGTCATACTCTTCGAGTTGCCAAAACGGAGCGAGGTTCCCGAGAGGGAGTCCGATCCACGACACGGCCCCATCGTTTAGCGGCCTAGGACGCCGCCCTCTCACGGCGGTAGCGCGGGTTCAAATCCCGCTGGGGTCACCAACGGCAACACGGCAGAACGCCCTCGCGAAAGCGAGGGCGTTCGTCGTTTCCGGGGCGCGCCGGGCCGGGCGCGGCACCGACGGCGGATGCCTCGGAGCGGGCCGCTCCGAGGCATCCGTGTCGGGCCGGAGGCCGGACCGCTCACCGCACGGGCTCGAGCCTCGGATCGGGGGATTGCACGCCCTCCGAGGCCGCATCGGGCCCCGGCGCCGCCGGGACCGGAACGACGACGCCGTCGTGGATCTCGCCCGCGGTGACCCTGTGGTACGACATGCGGTCGATGAGCGCGAGCGCGAGCGCCGACAGGATGAACACGCAGTGGATGATCACCTGCCACATGACGCCCTCGCCGGTGTAGTCGTTGCCGGTCGTGTTCTCGGCGTTCGGGCTGCCGAGGTCGCCGACCTCGATGAAGGTCTTGAGCAGGTGGATCGAGGAGATGCCGATGATCGCCATGGCGAGCTTGACCTTGAGCACGTTCGCATTGACGTGCGAGAGCCACTCGGGCTGGTCGGGGTGATCGTCGACCCTGATCCGCGAGACGAACGTCTCATAGCCGCCGATGATGACCATGATCAGCAGGTTCGCGATCATGACCACGTCGATCAGGCCGAGCACGAGCAGCATGATGTCGGCCTCGGTGAACGCGTGCTCCTGGTCGATGAAGACGCCGTCGACGAGGTGCCACAGTTCTTTGAGGAACACCCACACGTAGATCGCCTGGGCGACGATGAGTCCCAGGTAGAGGGGAGCCTGGAGCCAGCGGCTCGCGAAGATCGAATAGCCGATCAACGAGGTGCCGGGGGCGCGGCGGTACGGGCGGGCGGGGGTGGGCGTCGTTCGGGCGCTCAAGCTCTCTCCTCGGTTCGCGGGGTTCGAGTCTACGTGGGCCCACCGTCCGCTAGACTCGCCTGAGCGAAGGGGAGTATCCCGCGAGGCAACGCCTCGGCCCATGATCGTCAGTACGAGCGCCGTCGTCGCCGCTCCGGTCCTGGGAGTGGCAGCGCCACGAGGGAGAGACTTTCGGGTTCCGTCGTACCCTGATCCCCGAAAGGCCCAACGTGCTCGAACTCCCCATCTGGTTCGAAGTCGGTTCGCTCGTCGTCCTGACGCTCATCCTCGTCGGTGACCTGCTGCTCGTGCTCAAGCGCCCGCACGTGCCCTCCATGCGGGAGTCGACCCTGTGGGTCGTCTTCTACGTCGTGCTCGCCCTCGTCTTCGCCGGGCTCATGTACCTGTTCGCCGGCGGCGAGTTCGCGGGGCAGTTCCTCGCCGGATGGTTGACCGAGTACAGCCTCTCGATCGACAACCTCTTCGTGTTCGTCATCATCATGGCGAAGTTCGCGGTACCGCGGAAGCTGCAGCAGGAGGTGCTGATGGTGGGCATCATCATCGCGCTCGTGCTGCGCGGCATCTTCATCCTGCTCGGCGCCTCGCTCATCGAGAACTTCAGCTGGATCTTCTACATCTTCGGCGCCTGGCTCGTCTGGACGGCCATCCAACAGGTGCGCGGCGACCACGACGACGACGATTCCGAGACCTTCGTCGTGCGCATGCTTCGCAAGCGCGTGCGCCTCACCGACGACTACGACGGGGTGAAGCTGCGCACCACGATCGACGGCAAGCGCTTCTTCACGCCCATGCTCATCGTGTTCATCGCGATCGGTACGACCGACCTGCTCTTCGCGCTCGACTCGATCCCCGCGATCTTCGGCATCACCCAGTCGGCGTTCATCGTCTTCACCGCGAACGTCTTCGCGCTCATGGGGCTGCGCCAGCTGTACTTCATGCTGGGCGGCCTGCTCGAGCGCCTCGAGTACCTGAAGTACGGCATCGCGTTCATCCTCGCCTTCATCGGCGTGAAGCTCGTGCTCCATGCGATGCACGTGAACGAGCTGCCGTTCCTCAACGGCGGCGAGCCGATCGAGTGGGCGCCCGAGATCTCGACGTGGATGTCGCTCGGCGTCATCGTGCTCGCGATGCTCGTCGCGACCGTCGCGAGCCTCGTGAAGGCGCGGGTCGACGCGAAGCGCCGCGGCCACCGGCTGCTCGACGAGGTGCCGCACTTCACCGAGGACCCCGAGCACACCGGCCGCTGAACCGCGACGACGGATCGCCCGCGTTCTCCACAGGCGCGGGCGATCGGTCCGCGGACTTGCTACCGTTGACGGGCGACGCCCGGGCGGCGTCGCTCGGGCTGCCGTCCCGACCATCCCGCCCTACCGAGGAGTTCCGTGCCAGGTGATGCCGAGGGCGTCGTCGCCCTGACTCGCGGCTCCGCGCTCGTCGCGCACTCGGCGCGCACCGACATCGGGCTCGTGCGCAGCGTGAACGAAGACGCCGTGTTCGCCGAGGCGCCCGTGTACCTCGTCGCCGACGGCATGGGCGGTCACGCCCGCGGTGACGCGGCGAGCACGGCGGTCGTCGAGACCTTCCGCCGGCACATCGAGCCGGGCACTCCGCCGTCGCCCGAGCAGGTGCTCGATGCGATCCACAGCTCCAACGACGCGGTCCGCGCGCTGAGCGGCGACGGCGACGAGGGCACCGCTGTGGCGGGCACGACGCTCGCGGGGGTCGCGCTGGTCGACGCCGGCGACTCGGGCGGCTTCCACTGGATGGCATTCAACATCGGTGACTCGCGCATCTACTCGTGGGACGGCCGCTCGCTCGAGCAGATGAGCATCGACCACTCGGCCGTGCAAGAACTGGTGGACGCGGGGCTCATCCGCCCTGAAGAGGCCGAGCGGCATCCCGAGCGGAACGTGATCACCCGGGCGCTCGGGGCCGACGACCTCGTCGAGCCCGACGTCTGGCTCGTCCCCGCTGCCGGCCGCCAGGCGTTCCTGATCTGCTCCGACGGCCTCACGAAGGAGCTTCCCGACGATCGCATCGCCGCGATCCTCGCGGGCGACGCCGCCCACCCGGCCGGAATGGCCGGTGAACTCGTCGAGGCGGCGCTCGCCCACGGGGGCCGCGACAACGTGAGCGTCGTCGTCGTCGAGTCCACGATCGGGGGCGAGGTCGACGACGACGGCGACGCGACGCGCGATCGGGTGCACGAGGCGGTCGAAGAGACGAGACCACGAGACGAGGGGGGTCGCGATGCCTGAGTATCGCGCAGACGAGCAGGGCGATGCGGTCGCCGCGGTGCGGAGCGGGGCCGCGCTCATGGTGTCGGGGCCGACGGCCCCGGCGATCGCGACCGAGCTGTGGCCGGCGCTGGCACCCGAATCCTCGACCGAGGTGATCGAGCGGCTCACCGCCGCCGGCCTCGGCCGCACCCCCGACTTCGCCCTGGTCACGTGGGCGGGCGACGGCGACACGCTGGGGTCCGTGCGCATCATCGTGCGCGGCGCATTCGAGGTCGTCGCGGGCGACACGACCGTCTCGGGCGCCACGGTGTCGACCTGGGCCGAGCGGGTCGTCGACGGTGTCGAGCGGGTCGAGATGTCGGCCGCGGGCGCCGGGGCGGATGCCTCGTGGCTGCCCATCCTCGACGGCGTCGTGCCGACCGCGGCGATCGCGGTGCCGAGCGCGTCGGGCGCCGGCGAGTCGCCTGCGAAGCCCGTCGCCGTGACGGCGGCCGTCTCCGGCGGCGAAGACGCCCCGGCATCCGGTCCGCGCGGTCCTCGTACGGCGCCGACCGTGCTCGCGGGCCCGCCGCGCGTCGAGGCCGGTCGGGTCGACGACGCACCGGCACCGGTCGCGCCGCCGGCGCCGCCAGCCCCGGCCGTGCCGGTATCGGAGCACACGATGGCGCCGATCGAGGAGACGATCGTGGGCGTCTCCGAGCTGGTGCGCCCGCCCGAGCTCGATCTCGACGAGACGATCGCCCGGCCCGCGGGCGAGATCGCCTCTCCGCCGCCCGGCGACGGCGACCACGACGGCATGACCGTCGCGAGTGCCGACATCCGGCGCCTCCGCGCCGAGCGCGACGCCGCCCGCCCGTCCGACACGCCCGCCGAAGGCGCCGCGCCCGCGCCCGTGCCCGAGGTGCGCCTGCGCATGCCCGACGGCAGCTTCGAGCCGCTCGTGCACGAGATCGTGCTCGGGCGAGCCCCGAGCGTCAGCAAGGTGGCCGGCGGCCGGTTGCCTCGGATCGTCACGATCGGGCAGGGCGACGCCGACATCTCGCGCAGCCACGTCCGGCTCGCGCTCGAGGGCGGCACCGTCGTCGTCACCGACCTGCACTCTCGCAACGGCACCCTCGTCGTCGCGCCCGGGAAGGCCCCGGTGAAGCTCCGCGCCGGCGAGCCCACGCCCGTGCTCATCGGCACCGTCGTCGACCTCGGCGGCGGATGGACCATCCAGGTGGTCGGGGACTGATGCGTCGAGCCCCGTCCAGCCCGCCGGAACTGCCCGGCTACGCGTCGCTCGGCCTGCTCGGCTCGGGCGGGTTCGCCGACGTCTTCCTCTACGAGCAGCGGCTGCCGCGGCGCAAGGTCGCGGTGAAGGTGCTGCTCACCGAGGAGCTCGGCCGAGACACCCGCGCGCAGTTCGTCGCCGAGGCGAACCTCATGGCGCAGCTCTCGGCGCACCCGTTCATCGTCACGATCTTCCATGCCGACGTGTCGGCCGACGGCCGCCCGTACTTCGTCATGGAGTACTGCTCCGGCCCGAGTCTCGCCGAGCGCTACAAGCGGGAGCCCTTCTCCGTGGAGGACGCGCTGCGCACCGGCGTGCGACTGGCGGGGGCGATCGCGACCGCCCACGCCGCAGGCATCCTGCACCGCGACATCAAGCCGGCGAACGTGCTCACGAACGACTACGGCTGGCCCGCGCTCACCGACTTCGGCATCTCGTCGAACCTCGAGGGCGAGCTGCCCGTGCACACGGTCACCGTCGCCGAACTCGGCGCGACGGGATCCGGCTCGGGCCAGTCGGCCGTCGGCCTGAGCGTGCCGTGGTCGCCGCCCGAGATGTTCGAGGACGACCCGAAGCCCGACACCCGAAGCGACGTCTTCTCGCTCGCCGCGACCGTCCACACGCTGCTTGCGGGCCGCACGCCGTTCGAGATCCCCGGCCGGCCGAACGGGTCGCTCGACCTCATGGGCCGCATCGAGCGGGGCGCGATCACGCCGATCGGGCGCGCCGACGTGCCCGCGAGCCTCGTCGCCGTCCTCGCCAAGGGCATGGCGGCGCATCGCGCCGACCGCTATCCGAGCGCTGTGGAGTTCGCGCGCGCCCTGCAGCGCGTCGAACTCGAGCTCGGTTACGCGGCCACGACGATCGAGGTCCCGAACCTCGGCGCCGAGCGGGAGCCGGCTCCCGACGACGGGGCCGACGCGACCCGCGCGCGCACGGTGCAGACGGTCGAGGCGCAGGCGCCCCGAGCCCCCGGCGCGGCGATCGGAGCGCCGCCGGTCGCCGCAGCCGCGTCGGCCCCAGCGCCGATCGACGACGACCGGACCCGTGCACGAACGCCGCAGCAGATCGACGCGCAACCGCACCGCACCGCACCGGTCGCCGACGACGCCACGGTGATGCGCGAAGCCTCGGCCGCGGCAGTCGACGAGACGATCGTCCGTCCGCGCAGGAACGTGCCGGAGGCGCCCGGTGCTGCGCCGACCGAGACCCGCGCACCGCGGCGCAGCCGCGTCGGTGCGATCGTCGCGGCCTGCGCGGGTGTCGTGATCGTCGCCGTCGTGGGCATCGCGATCGCCATGTCGGGCACGTTCGTGAATGCCGGGCCCGAGCCGACGAGCGATGCGAACGGCGAGGACGCGCTGCTCGAGGTCGCCGTTCCAGCGCCGGAGGTCGAGTTCACCGGGGCGGAGGGGTCCTCCGCCGTGTTCGAGGTCACGCATCCCCGCGCCGAGGAGGGCGACCGCTATCGGTGGGAGCGCGCCGACGGTTCAGGCAAGACGGAGGTCACCGACGAGTCGACGATCATGGTCGAGAACACTGCTGGGGGAGTCGTCTGCATCGACGTCGAGGTGCAGCGCGGCAGCAAGACATCGGAGCCGGTGAGGGGATGCTCGGAATGAGGCCGTTGCGCGTCGAATACTGCGGGGAGTGGTACACGGTCGAGGCTGGAGGCGATCCGTTCACGATCGGACGGGACTCCGACCTCACGATCGACGAGAACCCCTACCTGCACCGAACCTTCCTCACGCTCTCGAGCGAGTACGGGCTGTGGTGGCTGTCGAACGTGGGCCAGCTTCTCGCGGCGACCGTCTCCGACGCCACCGGCAGCGTGCAGGCCTGGGTGGCGCCCGGCGCCAAGCTGCCGCTCGTCTTCCAGACCGTGCACGTCATGTTCAGCGCGGGAGCGACGACCTACGACTTCACCGTCCATGCCGAAGAGGACTTCTACAACACGTCCCTCACCGCGACGCCGGTCGACGGCGGCACGACGGTGATGCCGGTGACGCTGACGACGAGCCAGCGGTTGCTGGTCGTCGCGCTCGCCGAGCACGTGCTCGCGCAGCCGGCGGCCGGTCGCGCCGCGGTCCCGACTTCGGCGGAGGCCGCGGCCCGCCTCGGCTGGAGCATGACGACCTTCAACCGCAAGCTCGACAACGTCTGCGAGAAGCTCGATCGCATCGGCGTCGACGGCCTCCGCGGCGGTCGCGGCAAGCTCGCCACCAATCGACGGGCCCGGCTCGTCGAGTACGCGGTGGCGACCCGGCTCGTGAGTGCCGACGACCTGCCGCTCCTCGATCGGCCGGCCCCCGACGCCGACGACGCTGCGCGGGCGTGACGCCCGCCGCTGTGCCGACGACGCGGCACGATCGCACCGCGACGATCAGCGACTGTTGCGCATGGGGACGACTCCCCATGTGACCGCGTCGGATCCCCGTGTTACCGTGTACCCCGTTGTGGGGGCCGATCGGCCCGATCCGATTCGTGGTGCATCAGGGGAGAAGTGGTGGGATCCTTCACGTCCTGGGTGCGCACGCGCAAGGCGACGGCGACGACGCTCGCACTCACGCTCATCGCGGGGGTACCGCTGACCTTCGCGGTGCTGCACCAGGGTTTCCCCGTGACCGACCCCGACCTCGACGCGCGAGACGTCTGGGTCCTCAACGAGCACGATCTGCTCGCCGGCCGCCTCAACCGGCCGATCGGCGAGCTCGACGCGGCCGTCAACACGGCAACGAACGAGTTCGACGTCCTGCAGAACGGCGACGACGCGTTCCTCTACGACCGCAGCATCGGCTCGATCGAGCGCATCGATCCCTCGTTCACCACGCTCACCGAACGCATCGACGTGCCCCCGGGCTCGCAGGTCGCCTACGGCGGCGAGGTCATCGCGGTGCTCTCGCCGAAGGGCGAGCTGTGGACGGTGCAGGCCGGGTCCGCGCTCTCCTTCGACGCCGCCGGCACCGACCCGCTCCTGAAGCTCGGCGAGGGGGCCAGGGTCGCCGTCTCGAGCGAAGGCACCGTCTTCGCGACCCGACCGGGCAAGAAGGCGCTGTACACGATCGCCGTGGGCGCCGACCCGCAGAAGCGCAGCACGCCGAAGCTCGGCGAGCACCAGCTCGCCGCCGTGGGCGAGCGCGCCGTCATCCTCGACGAAGACCAGAACCGCCTGATCTCGGGCGACGTCGCCGTCGACCTGCCCGAGCAGGGCCTGCGACTGCAGCAGTCCGGCGCCGAGCACGACGTCGCCCTCGTCGCGAGCGCGGGTGCACTGCTCGAGGCACCGCTCGCCGGGGGAGAGGTCCGCGTCATCCCGAGCGGTGGCGAAGTCGAAGCCGAGAAGGCGTCGCAGGTCGCGGCACCGGTCTGGCTCAACGGCTGCGCGCACGGCGCCTGGGCGAATTCGGCGAGCTACCTCGCCGCCTGCGACGGCGAGGACCCCCGGTCGCAGGAGATCGAGCAGAAGACGGCGGGCGGGCGGCTCGAGTTCCGCGTCAACCGCAACGTCATCGTGCTCAACAACCTCTCGAACGGCAACGCATGGCTGGTCGACTCCGACCTCCGACTCGTCGACAACTGGGAGGAGGTCACCCCGCCCGAGGAGTCGGACGACGAGGAGGGCGAGGAGAAGAGCTCCCGCCAGAACTTCGAGGACACGCTCGCGGAACGGGGGCCCGTCAACCGTCCTCCGGTCGCGCGCGACGACGAGTTCGGCGTACGGCCAGAACGCACGACGATCCTCGAGGTGCTCGAGAACGACACCGACCCCGACGGCGACGTGCTCACCGTGGCCGAACTGCCGGCCGTGAGCGGTGCGCAGGGCCGACTTGAACTCATCGACGGCGGGCGAGCGCTCCAGTTCACCCCCGATGACGGTGCGGCGGGCACCGCCTCGTTCCGGTACTCCGTCGACGACGGACGCGGGGGCGTCGCCGAGGCATCCGTGAACGTGCGCATCACGCCCGAGAGCGAGAACGAGGCGCCCGTGTCGATGCGCACCGCGGCGACGAGCGTCGAGCAGAACCGGCAGATCTCGTACAACGTGCTGGCCGACTGGAACGACCCCGACGGCGACGACGTGTACCTCGTGAACGCGTCGCCGACGAGCGGCGACTCCGTGCGGTTCAGCCCCGACGGCCAGGTCACCTTCGGGCACCGTTCGGGAGAGCTCGGCACGAAGGAGGTGCAGTACGTCGTCTCCGACGGGCAGACCGAGTCCGCCGGCACCCTCGAGGTCGAGGTGAAGCCCACCGGCACCCTCAACCCGGTCGGCACGCCCGACTTCGCGCAGGTCTTCGTCGGCGAGGCGGTCGCGATCGAGCCGCTCGCGAACGACCTGACGCCCTCGGGCGCCCCGCTGTCGCTCGCCGGCGTCGAGGAGGTGCCCGACGGTGCGACGGTGACCCCGAACCTCGAACGCGGCACCATCACGTTCTCGGCCGACGAGCCGGGCGAGTACGTCTTCCTCTACGACCTCGCCGCCGACACCGCCGTGAGCGTCGGCCTCATCCGCGTGCAGGTCGCCGAGACGCCCGACGACGAGCCGAAGCCCATCGCCGTGAAGGACACGGCCTACCTCCGGCCGGGCGAGCCGACCACGGTGCCGCTCCTCGCGAACGACGTCTCACCGTCGGGCCGGGTGCTCGCCGTGCAGTCCGTCGACGACTCGGCGACCGACGACCTCGTCTCCGTCGAGATCCTGACGAACACGGTCGCACGCGTCACGGCCTCCGAGGCGATCGACCGCCAGCTCGAGTTCGAGTACACGATCTCCGACGGCGTGAACACCGCGACCGCGAGCGTCGCCGTCGTGCCCGTGCCGCCGCTCGTCAAGCACCAACCGCCCGTCGCGGCCGACGACAGCGTGAACGTGCGCGCGGGCGACATCGTCACCGTCCCCGTGCTGCGCAACGACTACCACCCCGACGCCGCGGCGATCCACGTGCTGCCCGAGCTGTCGAAGGTCGACGCCGAGGGCGGCCTCGCGTTCGTCAACGGCGACGAGGTGCGGTTCCAGGCTCCGAAGACGCCGGGCGTCTACAGCGCGGTCTACACGGTCGGAGACGACTTCGAGCAGACCGCGCGCGCGACGGTGCACTTCACGGTGGTCGGTCCCGACCCCGCCAACAACCGTGCGCCGCTTCCGACGCCGCTCACCTCGCGCACCTTCGAGGGTTCGGCGGTCAAGATCGACGTCCCGCTCGACGGCATCGACCCCGACGGCGATTCGGTGACGCTGACGGGCATCGCCTCGGCGCCGTCGCTCGGGCGCATCCTCGAGCGCACGAGCACGTCGATCACCTACGAGGCGTTGACCGGATCCGCGGGCACCGACACCTTCCAGTACGAGGTCGAAGACACGCAGGGCGCGAAGTCGAAGGGCACCGTGCGCATCGGCGTCATCCCGCGGCCGGCGGTGCAGCTGCCGCCGAAGGCGGTCGACGACACGATCGAGATGAAGCCCGGCCGCACCGTCGGCGTCGAGGTGCTGCTCAACGACTCCGACCCGTCCGGCTACCAGCTGCGCGTCGCGGGGCTCCCCGACGTCGACGAGGGCATCGAGGCCGAGGTCCGCGACCGGCGGCGCGTCGTCGTGACGGCCCCCGAGACCGAGGGCGCGTACACAGTGCGGTACGAGATCTCGAACGGTCACGGCGGCGCCGATGCCGCCTTCCTGCAGATCGCGGTCTCGAAGGACGCCGTGATCCCGCCGCCCACCGCCGAGGACCAGGTCATCGAACCCGAAGAGGTCGTCGACGTCGACAAGGTCAACGTTCGCCCGCTCAACGATGCGACGAACCCCGGAGGACTCGTCGAGGACCTCAAGGTGAGCGTCGAGGGCCCCAACGCCGATCGCGCCGAGGTGCTCTCCGACGGCAGCATCGACGTGAAGCCGGGCCGCGATCGGTTCGCGGTCGCCTATCGACTGACCAACGAGCTCGACGAACTCGATGCGATGGCGTTCGTCATCGTGCCGCCGATCCCCGGCGGAGACGAGGAGCCCGTCGTCGAGGAGACCCAGCGGCCGAAGACCCCCGAAGAGCTCGCCGCCGAAGAGAAGGCGAAGTTCCCCGCACCGCACCTCGCCGACATGGAGCCGGTCGTCGTGCCGATGAACGGCAGCATCACCTGGGACGTCGACGACATCGTCGTGGTGCCCTCCGGCCAGCCGCCGCTCATCCTCACGGCGTCGGCGACGAACGCGGGCGAGGCGCCCATGGTCGACGGCCAGACGCTGCAGTACGTGCCCGAGCAGGATTACCGGGGCTCTGCCGCCGTGACGTTCCAGGTGACCGACGGCAAGAGCGCGACCGACCCCATCGGCCGCGTCGCGATCCTCACCATTCCCATCACGGTCGGCGATCCGAACTTCAACGACACCCCGCCGACGTTCACGCCGCGCACCGAGACGATCGAGGCCGGTGAGGCGCCGCTCGACGTCGACCTGCGCTCGTCGACCTACCAGCCGAATCCCGACAACATCGAGCGCGTCGAGTACACGAACCTGTCCGGGACGACGGACGAGATCCAGGCGTCGATCGACGGCGGAACGCTGAAGGTCTCGTCGGAGCTCGGCGTGCAGCCGGGCACCTCGACCCGCCTGACCTTCGACCTCAAGTTCGAGTCGTTCACGGTTCCGGGCTATGTCGACGTGAAGGTCGTCTCCTCGACGCGCGCGAAGCCCATCGCCAAGGACGACGGTCCGATCGAGATGGTGCGCAGCGACTCGAAGCTCGTCGACGTCCTCGAGAACGACTTCAACCCGTTCAACGCGGAGGGCGAGAAGCTGCGCGTCGTCGCCGCCGAGATCGACTCGGCGAGCGTGGGCTCGAACGCGTCGGTGAGCCACACCGAATCCGACATCACGGTGCGCACCGGTGCATCGTTCACGGGCGAGCTCAGCGTCATCTACCGCATCGGCGACGCCACGATGGACCCGGCGCGCGAGGTGCAGGGACGCGTCACCGTGATCGTCAGGGATCGGCCCGACCCGCCGACGCTCACCGCCGCGACGAGCGGAGACGGCAACATCCAGGTGACATGGCGCGCCAACGCCACGAACAACTCGCCGATCACGGGCTACATCGTGAGCTACGACGGCGGCTCGAGGGAGTTCGGCGAAGCCGCAGCCGGCACGCCGCAGACGATCGACGGCCTCCGCAACGGTGCGGCGTACACGTTCACCGTGCGCGCGGTCAACGCGAAGGGCACGTCCGACGCGTCGAACAGCATGACCCAGACGCCGTACGGCACGCCGACCCAGCCCACGAACCTGCGCACGGGCGGCATCGGCTACGCGCCCGCCGACGTCACGGTCGCGTGGGATCCGCCCGCCGACACGGGTGGCGGAGGCGTGCAGTACTCCACACAGATCGACGGTGGCGGTTGGTCGGGCTGGGGCACGGCCCAGTCGCGCACGTTCGGCAACCTCGGCGCCGGCAGCCACACGGTCGACGTCAAGGCGAGGAACAACGGCAGCGGCAAGGAGGGCCCCGCGAACTCCATCAGGTTCAGCGTCGAGAACCGTCCGCCGCCCCAGGCTTCGGGCTCGATCGGCAAGGGCGGGAGCCGCGCCTGCGACAGCGGCGGCAGCGGTTGCGCGAACGTGCGCATCAGCTGGAGCAACATGGACCCGGGCCGCTACCAGGTGTACGTGACCGTCAACGGCTCGTGGGACAACTACAAGGGGACCTACGACGTCGGCGCGGACGGCCGACTCGAGCTGCAGAACCACCTCGGCCGGCGTGCCGCGGGCGAGACGATCGCGGTGCGCTTCGAGAACGTCAGCGGCGGCACCTCGAAGACCCTCGGCGCGATCAGCGGCAGCCAGTGGAACAGCATCCCGTACAACACGTGGTGACGCGTGTGACCCGACGGCAACGAAGCAAGAGAGAGACGAAACCCGCATGTCAGTGACCCAAGAACAGGCCCTGTGGTTCCAGGACGCGTTCTCGAAGCTCGTCGACAACGTCGACCGCGCCATCCTCGGCAAGCGCGAGGTCATCGAGCTCGTCGTGACGGCACTGCTCTCCGACGGGCACGTCCTGCTCGAGGACTTCCCCGGCACGGGTAAGACGGTGCTCGCGAAGGCCCTCGCGAACACCCTCGACGGCACGAACTCGCGCATCCAGTTCACGCCCGACCTGCTGCCGTCGGACGTCACCGGCGTCACGATCTACGACCAAGGCAAGGGGCAGTTCGAGTTCCATCGTGGCCCCATCTTCGCCTCGATCGTGCTGGCCGACGAGATCAACCGGGCGAGCCCGAAGACGCAGTCGTCCCTCCTCGAGGTGATGGAGGAGGGCCGGGTCACGGTCGACGGCGTCTCGTACGAGGTGGGGTCGCCCTTCATGGTGATCGCGACGCAGAACCCGGTCGAGCAGGCCGGCACGTACTCGCTGCCAGAGGCGCAGCTCGACCGGTTCCTGATCAAGACCTCGCTCGGGTACCCCGACCACGACACCGCCGTGACGTTGCTGCTCGACTCGGCGAACCGTGCGCGGGCGTCGAAGGTGTCGCCGATCATCGCCCCCGAGTCGATCACCACGATGTCCGCGCTCGCGAGCGACGTGTACGTCGACGCGGCCGTGCTGTCGTACCTGAACGAGCTCGTCGCGGCGACCCGGGACGACCGGGATTCGGCCTTGGGCGTGAGCATGCGCGGCGCACTGGCCCTCGCACGGGCGGTGAAGACGCGAGCGATCTCGCGTGGCCGCACGTTCGCCACGCCCGATGACGTGCGCGACCTGGCCGTGCCGGTGCTGGCCCATCGCATCATCGTGGATCCCGAGTCGGAGTTCGCGGGCGTGACCGCGACGGACATCGTGAACAGGGTCCTGGTCGAGGTCGCTCCGCCGGCGTACCGGGCGGCATGAGCGTACCGGCCGGCACGCGGGAGGCCCAGGCGCAGGCGCCCTCGCAGACACGCATCGCACTCAGGACGGTCTCGCGTTCGCTCGGGACGTCGCTGACGGCGGCTCGGCGCGCCGTCGTGCGCGCGGCGCGCGCGGTGGCCGCCTTCTGCGAGCCGGTCACGGGCGTGATCTCGACGACGGGATGGCTCGTGCTCGCCGCCGCCGTCGTCTCGCTCGTGCTCGCGTGGGCCTTCGGCTGGATCGAGTTCGCGTTCCTCGGGTTCACCCTGCTCGCGGCGGTGCTCGTCTCGATCGCGTTCGTGTTCGGTCGGATGCACTTCGACGTCGGCATCGAGCTGCAGCCCGCCCGAGTCGTCGCCGGTGAACGCGCACTCGGACGGCTCGCCGTCCGCAACGCGGGCGGCGCGCCGTCGGCGCCCGCGCGCATCGAGCTCCCGGTCGGCGCCGGGCTCGCCGAGTTCGTCGTGCCGCAGCTGGCACCGGGCGAGGAGCACGAAGAGCTCTTCGCCGTGCCGACGAACCGCCGCGCCGTGATCGTCGCCGGCCCTGCGGTCTCCGTCCGCGGCGACCAGCTCGGCATGCTGCGCCGGACGGTGCGCTGGACCGACCCGGTCGAACTCTTCGTGCACCCGGTGACCGCGCGCCTGCTGCCGTCGGCCGCGGGCCTCGTCCGCGACCTCGAGGGCGAGATCACGAAGGTCATCACGAACAACGACATCTCGTTCCACGCCCTGCGCGCCTACGAGCCGGGCGACCCGCTGCGCAACGTGCACTGGCGCACATCGGCCCGCACCGGACAGCTCATGGTCCGCCAGTACGAGGAGACGCGTCGTTCGCAGCTCGCGCTCCTGCAGTCGACCGAGCGGGCGCACTACGCATCCGAGGACGAGTTCGAGCTCGGGGTGTCGGTGCTCGCCTCGATCGGCGTGCAGGTCATCCGCGACAAGACGCGGCTCTCGGTCGCGACCGAACGGGTCTCCCTGCGCACGGCGACGCCGACGACCTTGCTGGATGACTCGTGCCGCATCGATCCGGTCGACCGCGCCTACCCGACGATGCGCGACTTCGTGCGCGAGGCGACGAAGCGCCTGCCGGCCCCGAGCGTCGTGATCGCGGTCGGCGGTTCGCAGCTCCCGCTCGCCGAGTTCCGCGCCGTCGAGACGGTGTTCGGCAACGACACCCAGACGGTCGCCGTGCGCATCGACCTCGGCGCGCCGAGCTCGCTCACGAAGATCGCGGGCATGACCGTCGCAACCATCGGCGAGCTCGCCGACCTTCCTCGGCTGATGCGGAGGGTGCGCCCATGAGACGCCTGCCCCGCAACGTCGTCAGCGACCTGCTCGTCCTGAGCCTCCTGTCACTGCTCGGCATCGTCGGCTACGAGACGAGCTTCGGCGACCTCAACTTCCTCGTCGCGGCGATCGCCGGGCTCGTCGTCGGCACCCTCGCGGCCGTCGCCGGCGCGGTCTGGCGGCTCGGCGTGCTCACGACCGTGCTCGTCGCCGTCGCCGCCTACTTCATCCTCGGCACGCCGTTCACGATGCCCGAGACCGGACTCTTCGCCGTGCTGCCCTCGCTCACGTCGCTCGCCGGGCTCGCCTACGGGGCCGTCTTCGGCTGGGCCGACATCGTCACGATCGGCACACCGGTCGAGGCGCCGTACTACATCGCGGCGCTGCCCTACTTCGCCGCCTGGCTCGTCTCGCTCGTCGGCACGATGCTCGCGACCCGATGGCTGCCCAAGCGTCGAACCGCACTGCGTGCGAGCGTGCTCGTCATCGGCCCAGCCCTCCTCTACCTCTCCGGCATCCTGCTCGGCACCGACGAGCCGTACTTCGCGGGTGTCCGCGGCGTCGCCTTCGCGGTCATCGCCCTGGTCTGGATCGCGTGGCACCGCGGGACGACCGTCGAGGCGACGGGAGAGGGGGCGAAGCGCCTGCGCCGGCAGAAGATCACCGGCACGAGCGCGGTCGTCGCCGGAGCCGTCGCCATCGGCGCGATTGCGGGCGTCGCGTTCGCACCGGTGAGTCCCGAGCGCTTCGTGCTGCGCGACGAGGTCGTGCCGCCCTTCGACCCGCTCGAGTTCCCGAGCCCGCTGTCGGGATTCCGCAAGTACACGAAGGACCTCGCCGAGGAGACGCTGTTCACGGTGCGCGGCCTCCAACCGGGCGACACCCTGCGGCTGGCCACGATGGACTCCTACACCGGCCGCCTCTGGAACGTCGCCGGTCCCGAGGACGCCGGGTCCGACGCGGGGTACGGCATCGTGGGCGAGTCGCTGCCCGAGCCCGGACTCGCCGACCTCGGCTCGAAGCGCGACGTCGAGATCGAGGTCGGCGCCTACTCCGACGTCTGGCTCCCGACCGTCGGTTACGGCAGCAGCCTGCACTTGCAGGATGCCGCCAGCGCCGCCCGCGCGGGCGACCTGCGCTACAACCCCGACGCGGGCACCGCCGTGCTCACGAGCGGCATCGGCGAGGGCACCCGGTACGAGCTCACGGCGAACGTGCAGCGCGAGCCCGACACCGACGACATGCTCGACGTGCCCGTCGCCGACCTCACCCTGCCGATCGTCGAGAACTCGCCCGACGTGGCCGAGGCCAAGGCGAGCGAGCTCGCCGGCGACGCCGCGAGCCCGATCGAGCAGCTGCGCGCGATCGAGAAGGCGCTCAAGACGAACGGATTCCTGAGCCACGGCCTCGCCTCCGACGAGGTGGCGTCGCGCGCGGGGCACGGCGCCGACCGCATCACCGAGCTCTTCACGCGATCGCAGATGGTCGGCGACGCCGAGCAGTACGCCGCCGCGATGGCGCTCATGGCCCGCGATCTGGGCTATCCGGCGCGCGTCGTGATGGGGTTCGCACCCGACGTCGCGGAAGGACAGGACGAGGTGGAGGTCGTCGGCGACGACGTCACCGCGTGGGTCGAGGTCGCGTTCGACGGCATCGGCTGGGTGAGCTTCCACCCCACGCCCGACCAGGTCGACGTGCCGAAGGAGGAGACCCCGAAGCCGAAGTCGGAGCCGCAGCCGCAGGTGCGCCAGCCGCCGCGCGCCGAGCAGACCGAGGACGAGCTGCTCGCCACCGTCGAGATCGACGACACGGACGACGACGACAAGGATCGTCCCTTCCAGATTCCGGGATGGGTGTGGATCGCACTCGGGTCGATCGCGATCCCCGCGGCGCTCGTCTTCCTGCCGATGCTCGCCGCGGCGCTGATCAAGGCGGCACGGCGTCGGCGGCGTCGCTCCGGCCCCAACGACCGGCAGGCCGCGGCCGCCTGGGACGAGCTCGTCGACCGCTACGCAGAGCTCGGCTTCGAGCCGCCGACGCGAGCGACGCGCCTGCAGTCCGCGAGGGCCCTCGAGCAGCAGGTCGTCGAGCAGGGGCTCGGCGATGCGATGCAGGGCGCGGATGCCGCGGCCGAAGGCGTGCCGTTGTCGACGCTCGCCTCCACGATCGACCGGGACGTCTTCGACGGCCGCCCCGTGTCCGACGAGGTCGTCGCCCGTCGCTGGACCGAGGCCGAGGCGGCGACGGCTGCGGTGACCGCGGCCGTCGGCAGAGCCCGGCGATTCATCAGTCGCTATCGGATCCGTCGTCGTCGGTAGGCTGGGACGGTGGGTGAATCGGACTTCATCGTTCCCCCGCCGGGGATCGTGCCCTCGGCGCCGCAGCCGCATGCGCCCGATCGCACGGTTCGGGCCGTCCCGAGGACGCTGCCGACCTTCGCCCCGGGCGGGCCGGTCATCGGCGCGCCCGGAACACCGCTTCCGGCGCCGCCGCAGCATCCCGCACCGGTGGTGGCGGCGGGGCCGGCGGCTCCGCCTCCGCGGCCCGGTGCTCCCGCACGGCGTCTCGTCGCGGCATCCGGGTTCGAAGCCGTCATCGACCAACCGGTCGTGCTCGGCCGCGACCCGGCGCCGTCCGCGGTGCCCGGCGCTCGCACCGTCGCGGTCGACGATCCCGCCCGTACCGTCTCGAAGACGCATGCGTACGTCGAGCCCGTCGAGGCGGGCGTGCGCGTCACCGATCTCCGGTCGACGAACGGGGTGCGAGTCGAGGTGCCGGGCGCACCGGTGCGCGAGCTGCCACCGGGCGAGGCGACGGTGGTGCCCCTCGGGTCGGCGCTGTACCTCGGCGAGTTCGGGCTGCGGGTCGACGGCGCCGGGACGCACCGCTGATCGCGGATCCCTCGGCGTGACGCCCGATGACCGCCACATGTCCGCTCGCGGCCGAAGCGCCGGCGGCGAGGTGTTAGCCTGATGGGCATGCGCGCGCCACGACTTCTCCTTCGTCGCCGCGACGGGGCTTCGATCTGAGGCCGTCCCCGTCGCGGAGTCCGTCGTCGGCCGAAACCGATCCTCGAAGGAAGACGAACGAATGAACGCTGCGCACGACGCTGTCGCACGTCCCCGCACCCTGGCCGAGAAGGTCTGGACCGACCACTTGGTCAAGCAGGGCGAAGACGGCACCCCCGACCTCATCTACATCGACCTGCACCTCGTGCACGAGGTCACGAGCCCCCAGGCGTTCGACGGCCTGCGGATGGCCGGGCGCCCGGTGCGCCGCCCCGACCTCACGATCGCGACCGAAGACCACAACACGCCGACGCTCCAGATCGACCGGCCCATCGCCGACCCGACGAGCCGCACGCAGATCGAGACCCTCCGCAGGAACGCGAAGGAGTTCGGCATCCGCCTGCACTCCCTCGGTGACAAGGAGCAGGGCATCGTCCACGTCGTGGGGCCCCAGCTCGGCCTCACGATGCCCGGCATCACGGTCGTCTGCGGCGACTCGCACACGTCGACCCACGGCGCCTTCGGCGCGATGGCGTTCGGCATCGGCACGAGCGAGGTCGAGCACGTGCTCGCCACGCAGACGCTGCCGCTGAAGCCGTTCAAGACCATGGCGATCAACGTCGACGGCGCCCTGCGGCCGGGCGTGACCGCGAAGGACATCATCCTCGCCGTCATCGCGAAGATCGGCACGGGCGGCGGCCAGGGCTACGTGCTCGAGTACCGCGGCTCGGCGATCCGCGAGCTGTCGATGGACGGTCGCATGACGATCTGCAACATGTCGATCGAGGCCGGCGCGCGCGCCGGCATGGTCGCCCCCGACGAGACCACCTTCGCGTACCTGAAGGGTCGCGCGCACGCGCCCGAGGGGGCCGAGTGGGATGCGGCCGTGGAGTACTGGAAGACGCTGCCGACCGACGAGGGCGCCGAGTTCGACGCCGAGGTGTTCATCGACGCCGACGCGCTCGAGCCGTTCGTCACCTGGGGCACGAACCCGGGCCAGGGCGTGTCGCTCTCCGAGTCGGTGCCCGATCCCGCCGCCATCGCGGACCAGCACGAGCGGGCGGCCGCCGAGCGCGCGCTCGAGTACATGGACCTCGAGCCGGGCACGCCGCTCAAGGACATCAAGGTCGATGCGGTGTTCATGGGCTCGTGCACGAACAGCCGCATCGAAGACCTGCGCGCGTTCGCGTCGGTCATCGAGGGCAAGCAGAAGGCCGACGGCGTGCGGGTGATGGTCGTGCCCGGCTCAGCACGCGTGCGCCTCGAGGCCGAGGCCGAGGGGCTCGACAAGGTGTTCGAGGCGTTCGGCGCCGAATGGCGCTTCGCCGGCTGCTCGATGTGCCTCGGCATGAACCCCGACCAGCTCGCCCCGGGCGAACGTTGCGCCTCGACCTCGAACCGCAACTTCGAGGGCCGGCAGGGCAAGGGCGGCCGCACGCACCTCGTCTCGCCGCTCGTCGCGGCCGCGACCGCCATCAGGGGCACGCTCTCGAGCCCATGGGATCTGCAGACCGAAGGGGAGGCCCGCTGATGCAGAAGCTCACGACCGTCACCGGCGTCGCCGTGCCGCTGCGCCGCTCGAACGTCGACACCGACCAGATCATCCCCGCGGTCTTCCTCAAGCGGGTCACGAAGACCGGCTTCGACGACGCGCTGTTCCACGCCTGGCGCCAGGACCCCGAGTTCATCCTCAACCGGTCCGAGTACGCGGGCGCGAAGGTGCTCATCGCCGGCCCCGACTTCGGCACCGGATCGAGCCGAGAGCACGCCGTCTGGGCGTTGCGCGACTACGGTTTCGACGTCGTGATCAGCTCGCGGTTCGGTGACATCTTCCGCGGCAACTCGGGCAAGCAGGGCCTGCTCGCCGCACAGGTCGCCTACGAGGACATCGAGCGCCTGTGGGCGGTCGTCGAAGCCGACCCGGGAATAGCGGTGACCGTCGATCTCGTTGCACGAACGGTGAGCGCGGGCGCGCTCACCGTGCCGTTCGACATCGACGACTACACTCGGTGGAGGCTTCTGGAGGGCCTGGACGACATCGGCCTCACCCTCCGGGACGAAGCGGCCATCGCCGAGTTCGAGACACATCGAGCGGCATGGCGGCCCAAGACGCTCCCCATCAGGGAGCCGGCGGAATCAGGGAGTCTGTGAACACACTCGGGCAGGATGCCAAGAACCATGGAACGGCAGTCGGGTTGAACGTCGACAAGATCACGATCAACGGAGGCAAGCCGCTCCGCGGCAGGATCGAGCTGAAGGGCGCCAAGAACCTCGTCACGAAGGCGATGGTGGCGGCGATCCTCGGCGACACCCCGAGCGTGTTGAAGAACGTGCCGAACATCAGCGACGTGCGCATCGTGCGGGGGCTGCTCGAGGTGCACGGCGTGAGCGTCACGCACGGCATCGAGGAGGGCGAGCTCATCCTCGACCCGTCGGGCGTCGCCACCGCGCACATGGCCGACATCGATGCCCACGCGGGCTCGAGCCGGATCCCGATCCTGTTCTGCGGACCGCTCCTGCATCGCCTCGGCGAGGCGTTCATCCCCGATCTCGGCGGCTGCCGCATCGGCGACCGGCCGATCGACTACCACCTCGAGGTGCTGCGCAACTTCGGTGCCATCGTCGAGAAGCTGCCGAGCGGCATCCGCATGTCGGCGCCCGGCGGCCTCCACGGCGCCAAGGTGTCGCTGCCGTACCCGAGCGTCGGCGCGACCGAGCAGGTCCTGCTCACCGCCGTCCTCGCCGACGGCATCACCGAACTCTCGGGTGCCGCGATCGAGCCCGAGATCATGGATCTCATCAACATCCTGCAGAAGATGGGCGCGATCATCACGGTCGACACCGACCGCGTCATCCGCATCGAGGGCGTCGACAAGCTCGACGGCTACACGCACCGCGCGCTCTTCGACCGCAACGAGGCTGCGAGCTGGGCGGCCGCGGCACTCGCGACCGACGGGGACATCTTCGTCGGCGGTGCCCGACAGGCCGAGATGCTCACGTTCCTCAACGTCTTCCGCAAGGTCGGCGGCGCCTTCGAGATCGAGGAGGAGGGCATCCGCTTCTACCACCCCGGTGGCGAGCTGAAGCCCGTGATCATCGAGACCGACGTGCACCCCGGCTTCATGACCGACTGGCAGCAGCCGCTCGTCGTCGCCCTCGCGAAGGCCAAGGGCGTCTCGATCGTGCACGAGACGGTCTACGAGCAGCGTTTCGGCTTCGTCGACGCCCTCGTCGAGATGGGCGCGTCGATCGAGGTGCACAAGGAGTGCCTCGGCGGTCGGCCCTGCCGCTTCGGCCAGCGCAACTTCAAGCACTCCGCGGTCATCTCCGGCCCGGCGACCCTCACCGGCGCCGACATCGAAGTGCCCGACCTGCGCGGCGGTTTCAGCCACCTGATCGCGGCACTCACGGCCGAAGGGCGTTCGACGGTCTCGAACGTCGGCATCATCGCCCGCGGGTACGAGGACTTCATCACGAAGCTCGAGCTGCTCGGGGCGGATTTCGAACTCGAAGGATAATAGGGGCGTGCCACACGACACCTCCGAGGCGATCACCCCTGCCAAACCGCGGTCCGAGACCCGTCGACCGTCGTTCTTCTGGGTGCTCGCCGTCCTCATCCTGCCGATCATCAACCTCGGCATGCGCTTCCGGTTCCACCATCGAGAGCGCATGCCCGCTTCGGGTGCGTTCGTGCTCGCGCCGAACCACTACAGCGAGATCGACCCCGTCGTGATGGGCGCCGCGAGCTGGAAGCTCGGTCGCGCGCCGCGGTTCCTCGCGAAGGCGTCGCTCTTCAAGAACCCCGTGCTCGGCTGGTTCCTGCGCACCTCGGGCCAGATCCCGGTCGAACGAACCGGAAGCAACGGCCACCAGGCGCTGCGTGCCGCCGAGGAGCTCGTCGAGAAGGGCCGGATGGTCATCGTCTACCCCGAGGGCTCGCTCACCCGCGACCCCGACCTCTGGCCCATGCGCGGCAAGACCGGCGCGGTGCGCATCGCACTCGAGCGAGGCATCCCGATCGTGCCGGCCGCCCACTGGGGCACCCAGGCCGTGCTGCCCCGCTACGGCAAGAAGATCAGCCTGTTCCCTCGCAAGACGATCGACGTCATCATCGGCGAGCCCTTCGACCTCAGCGCCTACCGCGACAAGCCCATCGACCAGGCGATGCTCGTGAAGGCGACCGGCGAGCTCATGGACGCGATCGCCGAGCTCCTCGCCGAGGTGCGCGGCGAGCCCGCACCCGCCGAGCGCTGGAACCCGGCCGCCCACGGCCAGAAGGAGACGGGGCGCCTTGAAGAGTAGACAGAAGCCGCCGCACGGCACTCGTGTGGCCGTGCTGGGCGCCGGCAGCTGGGGCACGACCTTCGCGAAGATCCTCGCCGACGGCGGTGCCGACGTCGTCCTGTGGGCCCGGCGGCCCGAGATGGCCCGCGAGATCCAGGAGGCGAAGCGCAACAGCGACTACCTCCCGGGTGTCAATCTGCCGCTGAACCTCCGTGCGACGAGCCGGCTCGACCTCGCTCTCGCCGGGGCCGAGCAGGTGTTCGTGTCGGTGCCCAGCCAGTCGCTGCGCGACAACCTGAAGACGATCGCGCCGCACCTGCACGCCGAGGCGAAGGTCGTCTCGCTCATGAAGGGCGTCGAGAAGTCGACGGGCCTTCGCATGAGCGAGGTCATCGCCGAGGTGCTGCACATCGACGAATCGCAGATCGCCGTCATCTCGGGCCCCAACCTCGCGCTCGAGATCGCGAAGGAGCAGCCGACGGCCGCCGTCGTGTCGTCGACGAGCCTCGAGACCGCGCAGGCCGTCGCCAGCGTCGCGCGCAACCGCTACTTCCACTCGTTCGTCAACACCGACGTCATCGGCACCGAGTTCGGCGGCGTGCTGAAGAACCTCATCGCCGTGGCGATCGGCATCGTCGACGGTGCCGGCTACGGCGACAACACGAAAGCGTCGATCATCACGCGCGGCCTCGTCGAGATGAGCGACTTCGCCGTCGCCTTCGGCGCCCACCCCGAGACGCTGTCGGGCCTCGCCGGACTCGGCGACCTCATCGCGACGAGCCAGTCGCCCCTCTCGCGCAACAACACGGCCGGGCGGTTGCTCGGCCAGGGCTACCACCTCAACGACGTGGTCAACCGCATGCAGCAGACGACCGAGGGCCTCGCCTCGGTCGGGCCGATCCTCGAACTCGCGCGGGCGAAGGGCGTGGAGATGCCCATCGTCGAGCAGGTGCGACAGGTGCTCGCGGGCACCCTCGACCCCAAGGACATCGCGCCGCACCTCACGACCGACGACGAGCCGCAGGGCGAAAGGACGAAAGATGGACAAGCTCACGGTGGTTCTGCTGTTCGGCGGGCGCTCAAGCGAGCATTCGATCAGCTGCGCCACGGCGGGCGGGGTGCTGGGGGCGATCGACCGTAGCCGGTTCGAGGTGATCCCCGTCGGGATCACGCGCGACGGCGCCTACGTGCTCGAGGCCGACGACCCGGCGCGATTCGCGCTCGATCCGGCCCACCTGCCCGAGGTCGTCGACAACGGCACCCGGGTGCGTTGGCCCGAGTCGGCCTCGTCGCGCGAGCTCACCGTGTCGGATGCCTCGGGCACGCGCTCGCTCGGCGACGTCGACGTGGTCTTCCCGATCCTGCACGGCCGGTTCGGCGAGGACGGCACCGTCCAGGGCCTCCTCGAGCTCGTCGGCCTGCCCTACGTCGGCAACGGCGTGCTCGCCTCGTCGCTCGGCATGGACAAGCACTTCACGAAGACGGTGCTCGAGGGTGCCGGCATCCCCGTCGCGCCGTGGGTGACCGTGACGCGCGCGGCGATCGACCGCGACCCCGAGCTGTGGCATCGCCGGGTGCACAGCCTCGGCCTCCCGGTGTTCGTGAAGCCGGCCCGGGCCGGCTCGTCGGTCGGTGTCACGAAGGTCGACGACTGGGCGAAGCTGCACGAGGCCCTGGACGTGGCGTTCGCCGAGGACGGCACCGTGCTCGTCGAGTCGGGCGTCGTCGGCCGTGAGATCGAGTGCGCCGTCCTCGAGGGGCGCGACGGAACGCCGCAGGTCAGCGTCGCCGGCGAGATCGTCGTGACCGGGCGGGAGTTCTACGACTTCGAGGCGAAGTACCTGGACGCGCCGGGCGTCGAACTCGTCTGCCCGGCCGACCTCGGCGACGGCGAGCTGTTCGAGCTGCAGCGCGTCGCGCGTCGCGCCTTCGAGGCGATCGGCGGCCAGGGCCTCGCCCGCGTCGACGTCTTCCTCACCGGCGAGGGGTTCGTCGTCAACGAGATCAACACCATGCCGGGGTTCACGCCGATCTCGATGTTCCCGACGTGCTGGCTGAACTCGGGCCTCAGCTATCCCGAGCTCATCACCGAGCTCATCGAGGTCGGGCACGCGACCGGTGCCCGGTAGCACGCGAAGTGCGGCCCCCGGTTCCGGCTCAGCCGTCGGTGCCGGGCGCGGTGGTCGCGTCGTCGACCGACGTGCACTCGGTCTCCGAGGGGATGACCGAGACGGCGGATGAGAGTTCGGTGATGGCCGTGGTGCCCGAGACGACGTCGTTGTCCACGAGCACCTCGACCGCCGGGGTGCGCCCGTAGGTGGTGAAGCGGTAGTTCGGGGCGTCGGTCTCGTCGATGATCCAGTCGACGCCGTTGACGGTGACGCAACGGTCGGTCGTCGGCCCGGGAGGCTCGACGCCGCAGCGCAGCAGCACCGAGGCGGGGGAGCCCCAAGCGCCCGTGCCCTGGGCGTTCGTCTCGCGCTCGGCCTGCTCCTCGCCGGTGCCCTTCGCGAGCACGTCGGGCAGGCGTACGACGACGGCCGCGCAGTCGGGCGAGCTCGCCTCGTCGGCGGGGTCGATCGGCACGGGCTGGCTGCAGCCGGTGAGCGAGATCGCGAGCGCGGCGGCGCAGGCGGCGACGAGGGGCAGGCGGGCGCGACGCAGACGCGCGTTCGGGTGGTCCATCCCCTTCAGGTTAGCCGCGCGCGGCCCACCGCGCCCGACGGCGGTCGCCCGTCGCCCGTCGCCGGGCGCCCGTCGCCGGGCGCCCGACGGCGGTCGCGAGCGTGGCCGTTCGAGCCGAGCGTCGCCCATCGCACGGCAACACCCGGTCGGAACGGCAACATTCGATGGGTTCGACGTGCATGACTCAGCAGTTCGGACGGCAGGCCCGCTGCGAGAGGGCGTCGGTGAGCACGGTGCTCAGGTCCTGCGGCTTCGCGGCCGAATAGGCGGCGCCGCCCGTCGCCTTCGCGATCGCTCGCATGGCCTTCACGTCGGTGTCGGGACCGATGCCGACCATGACCACGGGCACGGGCTTCGACGGGTCGTCGAGCTGCTTCAGCTTCTCGAGCAGCGTCTCGAGCGAGATGCCGTGCTCGTCCTCGTTGCGGCCGTCGGTGAGCAGCAGCACGGAGTTCACGCGATCGGCGTCGTAGGTCGAGCGCACCTGCGCGACGGCCGCGAGCACCGTGTCGTAGAGCCCGGTCGCCCCGCCGAGCCGGCCCGGGAGGGACGCGATCGCGCTGTTGATGCGCGCCCGATGGTCGTCGGTGCCGAGACTGTCGATCGGGACGAGCGGCTCCCAGTCGCGATCGCCCGCGCGCGCGGTCGAGAAGATCCACATCCCGAGGTCGACGTCGCCCGAGAACTGCGAGAGCGTCTTGGCGGCGGCCTGGGTGAGCAGGTCGATGCGGCGGAGGCCCGTGACCGTCGGCTCCTCCATCGAACCGGAGACGTCGATGACGCCGAGGATGCGGGAGCGAAGGCTCAGCACGCCCCAGGTGCGCAGGATCGCGACCTGCGCGCCGGCGGCGGCCGAGTCGACCGGCACGGCGTCGACGAGCACGCCCTCCTGTTCGAGCTCGCCCGAGCCGGTACCGTCGCGGAACCCGTCGGCGGCGAACGCGTCCTTCGCCGACCAGAGGGCGAGCTTCAGCGCGTCGAGCTCGCGCGCGTGCAACGCCCGGGCTCTGGCGTCGGCGCTCTCGTCGGTCTCGGCGTCGGCGGCGGGCAGGTTCTTCGCGAGCTCCGATTCGTCGAGCACCCGGAGGAACGGGTAGCTGAGCGCGAGCGTGCCGTCGGCGGGGTAGAGGGCGACGAGCGGGGTCGAGCCGCCCTCCCGGTTGTGGCGGGCGATCTGCTGCTCGCTCGCGATCACGACGGTGCCGTCGGCGGCGCCGTCGAGGGCGGCGAACGCGTCGTCGATCGAGGACGGCATCGTGTCGTTGAGCTCGATCATCGCCTGCTGGAACTGGCGGGTCGTCCCGATGTCGACCCGGCGTTCCATCGCCTGCAGTGCGCTGAGGCTGGCCGACGAGGCCTCGGGGTCGGGCAGCAGCGCCGAGAACGCGTCGTTGAGCAGGCCGTTCCAGCTGAGGTCCTCCCCGTCGACCGCGTCGGGCCGGTCCGCGCGTGCGGCGAACACGACCGGGCTCGAGGCGATCGATCGCTCGAGGGCGAGATCCGGCACCGGGCGGCCGAGCGACCGGGCGGTGCTCGACATCCGCACGAGCCAGACGGGGGAGTCGGGGATCCAGGCGTCGACGTCGGAGGCGTTGCCCGAGGCGAGCATGGCGGCCGTGTCGGCCGAAGCCTGCGCGACCACCTCGGTGCGCGAGCACGAGTCCTCGGCTGCGTCGTAGTCGGCCGCGATCGCCTCGACGGTCGATGCGATCGCCGGGTCCGCCGCGACGGTCAGCTCCACCGGCTCGGTGCAGGGGATCTCGGGGTGCAGCCAACGATCGAACTGGCCGCCGGCCCAGGCGACGCCGGCGCCGCCGACGAGCGCGACGACGGTCGCGGCGGCGGACAGTCCGATGATCACCCGGCGGCGACGGCGGCGGCCCGCTGTTCGTGCTGCTCTCTCGCTCCGACGGCTCACGCGTGCTCCATTGCAGGGGCGGTGAGCGGGGTGGACTCACCGCATTCGGGTCTCGTACCGAACCCACCGTACGTCAGCGAGGCAGGGTTCGTAAGGACCCATTACACACCATACGCGAGTCCGGCGCTCGTTACGCTGGACGGATGCCCGACTCGACCGCCTCCGCGACCAACGACGACCGCCCGATCGGCGAACTCGGCGAACAGGCCGTGCTGGCGCGGATCCTTCCGCGGCTCGACCCCGGCGACTCGGCGCTCCTCGGCGCCGGCGACGATGCGGCGGTCGTCGCCGCGGCCGACGGGCGGTTCGTCGTCACGTGCGACCTCATGGTGCACGGCCCCGACTTCAGGCTCGCGTGGTCGAGGCCCTTCGAGCTCGGCTGGAAGGCCGCTGCGACGAACCTCACCGACATCGCCGCGATGGGCGCCCGGCCCACGGCGCTCGTCGTCGCGATCGCCGCCCCGAACGACCTGTCGGTGAGCGTGCTCGAAGGCATCGCCGACGGACTGCGGGAGGGCCTCGCGACGCTCGCCCCGGGCTGCGGGGTCGTCGGCGGCGATCTGTCGGCCTCGAAGGTGCTCACGATCTCCGTGACGGCGTTCGGCGACCTCGAGGGCCGCGCGCCGGTCACACGCTCGGGCGCGCGGGTCGGCGACGTCGTCGCGCACGCAGGCGCGCGCGGTGCCGCGGCACGCGGGCTCGCACTGCTCTTCGCCGAGGGGGTGGATGCCTCGGGCCGGCCCGACCCCGGGCGCACCGCCGCGCTGCGCGACCGGCACGGGGAGCTCATCGCGGCGCAGCTTGCTCCGAGCCCACCCGTCGGGGCGGGCCGCGACGCGGCCATCGCCGGCGCGACCGCGATGCTCGACGTCTCCGACGGGCTCGCGCGGGACGCCCGCCGGCTCGCCGAGGCGAGCGGGGTGGGTCTCGACTTCGAGCGGAAGGCGCTCGGCCCCGACGTGCGCCTCGCGCTCGCGGGCGCGGAGGACCACGGCCTGCTCGCGACCTTCCCGCCGGGCGCCGCACTGCCGGCGCCGTTCCAGGCGATCGGTCGGGTGGTCGACGCCCCCGGTGCCATCCTGCTCGACGGCGGCCCGGTCGACGCCGACGGCTGGGACCCCTACTCGGGCTGGGACGGCGCGGCGGGCTGAACGGCGTCGGCCCACCACAGGGTCGTCTCGCCGTAATCGCGCCGGCGGGAGGCTTCGATGCCCGCGGGCCAGGTCGGCTCGGGCGAGCGGCTGCTGCGCTCGACCACCACGATCGCGTCCTCTGCGAGCAACGGCGCGAGCAGTTCCAAGTCTCTCGCCAAGGCGGGTTCGCCGAGGTCGTACGGGGGGTCGATGAAGACGAGATCGAATCCCGCAGCCGCGCCCTCGAGGTAGGCGGCGACGGCTCGTTGCACCACCCGCACGCGGGCGCCGGCGCCCCGGGCCGCGCGACGCACCGCGTCGGCATTGCGCCGGCAGATCTCGGCCGCGGCCGACGCGCGCTCGACGAGCACGACCTCGCCCGCGCCGCGGCTCGCCGACTCGAGCCCGAGGGCTCCGGATCCGGCGTACAGGTCGAGCACGCGCGCGCCGTCGATCGCGTCGCGCGATTCGAGCGCCGAGAAGATCGCCTCGCGCACGCGGTCGCTCGTCGGGCGGGTGCCCGAGCGGGGCACCTGCAACGTGAGCGAACCGGCGGATCCGGCGATGATTCGGGTCATGACTCCGGCAGCCTATCGGCGGCGGCGCGGCGGTGCCACGAGGCCGGCGACGCATGACCTTCCGGCACGGCGATGTCGGCCCGGCACTGCCATGATGGGAGTGTGCCTGCCCCGATTGATGAAGAGACCGGCTCGACCGACCGCGTACCCGCCGAACCGTCCCGGCATCGAGGGGGCGAGCAGCAGCTGCTCGACCGCCTCTGGGACTTCTCCGATCCCGAGGCGAGCGCCGAGCGCTTCCGCGCGGCCGCGGCCGACGAGGGGAGCCCGGCGCACACCCGCGCGGTCATGACCACGCAGCTCGCCCGAGCGCTCGGCATTCTCGGCCGCGGCGACGAGGCGCTCGCACTGCTCGACGAGGTCGCCGCCCTCGGCCCCGTGGCCGGTGAACCCGAGGCGTACGCGGCCGAGCTGCGAGCGAGGGTGGCGATCGAGCGGGGCCGGCTCGCGGCATCCCATCATCGCCCTGCCGACGCCGTGCCCGACCTGACCCGCGGCGTCCGCGAGGCCGCCGTCGCCGGATCGCCGTTCCTCGTGCTCGACGCGCTGCACATGCTCGCCCTGAACGACGCCGGTCACGAGGAGGAGTGGGCGACGGAGGGCTTCGACGTGCTCGACGGCTCGCGCGACCCGCGGGTGCTGCGCTGGGGCGTCGCGCTGCACAACAACCTCGGCTGGACCCTGCACGACTCGGGTCGGCTGACCGGTGCGCTCATGCACTTCGAGCAGGCCGTCGAGGCGGCCGACGCGTACGGCACCCCCGAGCAGCGCCATGTCGCGCGCTGGTCGGTCGGTCGCTGCCTGCGCAGCCTCGGCAGGCACGACGAGGCGCTCGAGCTGCAGCGCGCGCTCGCGGCGGAGCGGCCCGACGATCCCTACGTCAAGGCCGAGCTCGCGGCGCTGACGGAGGCGGAGCCTACGATCGAGGCATGACGGCGCGACCTGCTGAGACCGAGGGCGGGGCTCCGGCCGTGCCCGGCAGCCTCACCCTCGACTCGAAGCTGTCGGGCGCCCTCGGCGGTCGCACGGCACAGGCGGTCGAGCGCGCCTTCGGCTACACGACGGTCGGCGAGATGCTCGCCCACTACCCGCGGCGCTACGCGCTCCGCGGTGAGCTCACGGCGCTCGCCTCGCTCCCGCTCGACGAGAACGTGACGATCGTCGCCGAGGTGCTCGAGGTGCGCGTGCGCGAGATGCGCCAGCGTCGCGGCTCGATCGTCGAGGCGAAGATCTCCGACGGCACCGGGGTGCTGACGCTCACCTTCTTCAACCAGCGCTGGCGCGAGAACGACCTGCGTCCGGGCCGGCGGGGCATCTTCGCGGGCAAGGTGGGCGACTACAAGGGCAACCGGCAGCTCGCGCATCCCGACTACGAGCTCTTCGACGACCTCGCACCCGTCGACGTCGGCGACGCGGCCGCGAAGCGCTGGGCCGAGTCGCCCATCCCGATCTATCCCGCGACCTCGACGCTCGCGAGCTGGCAGCTCGCCAAGGCGATCGGCGTGCTGCTCGACGGGCTGGGCGCCGTCGACGATCCCCTCCCGTCGTCGGTGCGCGAGGGGCGGGGGCTCCTCGCGCACCGCGAGGCGCTCGAACGCGTGCACCGGCCCGAGCACGAGTCGGAGTGGAAGGCCGCCCGGCGCACGCTCCGGTTCACCGAGGCCTTCGTGCTGCAGACGGCGCTCCTCGAACGGCGTGCCGCGCTCCGCACGACGCGGGCCCTGGCCCGGCGCCCGACCGCCGGCGGACTGCTCGAGCGATTCGACGCTGCGCTGCCGTTCGCGCTCACGGGCGACCAGGTGCAGGTCGGCGACGAGATCGCGCGCGACCTCGGCGAACCCGTGCCGATGAACCGACTCGTGCAGGGCGAGGTCGGCTCGGGCAAGACGCTCGTCGCGTTGCGGGCGATGCTCGCCGTCGCCGATTCGGGCGGGCAGTCGGCACTGCTCGCGCCGACGGAGGTGCTCGCCGCGCAGCATCTGCGTTCGATCGTGAAGATGCTGGGCCCCGAGCTCGCCGCGGAGCTGATCCCGACCCTGATCACCGGGCAGCTGCCGGCCGCCGAACGCAAGCGGGCGCTGCTGCGGGCCGCCGCCGGCCAGTCGCGACTCGTCGTCGGCACGCACGCGCTCATCGGCGATCGGGTGTCGTTCGCCGACCTCGGGCTCGTCGTCGTCGACGAGCAGCACCGCTTCGGCGTCGAGCAGCGCGAGGCGCTGCGCCTCAAGGGCGCCGAACCGCCGCACGTGCTCGTGCTCACCGCGACGCCGATCCCGCGCACGGTGGCGATGACGGTGTTCGGCGACCTCGACGTCTCGACGATCGCCGAGCTGCCCGCGGGCCGCGCCGGCATCGAATCGCAGGTCGTGCCGCTCGCGATCCGTCCCGCCTGGCGGCCGCGGGTATGGGAGCGGCTCGCCGAGGAGGTCGCCCTCGGGCGCCAGGGATTCGTCGTGTGCCCGGCCATCGAGGCTCGCGTCGCCGAAGACGACGGCGAGCCCGTCGAGGCGGACGGCGAGGGCGAGACCGCCGGACCGGTCGCATCCGTCGCCTCGGTCCTCGCGGAGCTCGAGGCGAACCCGCGCTTCGCCGACCTGCGGGTCGCCCCGCTGCACGGGCGGATGAGCGCCGACGAGAAAGACCGCACGATGCGCGCCTTCGCGGCGGGCGAGCTCGACGTGCTCGTCTCGACCACCGTCATCGAGGTCGGCGTCGACGTGCCGAACGCGAGTGTCATGGTCGTCGTCGACGCCGACCGCTTCGGCGTCTCCCAGCTCCACCAGCTCCGCGGCCGGGTCGGCCGCGGGGCGGTCCCGGGGCTCTGCCTGCTCGTCACGCAGGCGGTGCCCGGCTCGCTCGCCCTGCAGCGCGTCGAGGCGGTCGCCGCGACGCTCGACGGCTTCGAACTCGCCCGCGTCGACCTCGAGCTGCGACGCGAGGGCGACGTGCTGGGCGCCACGCAGTCGGGCGGTCGCTCGTCGCTGAAGCTCCTCCGCGTCGTGCGCGACGGCGACGTCATCGCCGACGCCCGCGCCGAGGCCGAGCTGCTGCTCGGGTCCGACCCCGGGCTCGCCGACCATCGGGCGCTCGCGGCCGCCGTGCGGCGCCGGCTCGACGACGAGGCGAGCGGGTACCTGAGCAAGGGCTGAGACTCTCGGCCCGACGCCGCGGGGCTCCGCAGAGACACTACGCTGTTGCGTATGCAGCGGATCGCCGTCGTCCCAGGATCGTTCGACCCCGTCACGCGCGGCCACCTCGACGTGATCGCCCGGGCGGCGGGCCTCTACGACGAGCTGCACGTGGTCGTGGTGCACAACCCCGACAAGTCGGCGCTGCTGCCCATCGCCCAGCGCGTCTCGCTCATCGAGCAGTCGATCGCCGACGCGGGCATCCAGGGGCGCATCGTCGTCGCCTCGTGGAGCATGGGGCTGCTCGTCGACTACTGCACCGACGTCGGCGCGACCGTGCTCGTGAAGGGCATCCGCTCGCAGGTCGACGTGGCCTACGAGACGCCGATGGCGATCGTGAACCGGCACCTCGCCGGCGTCGAGACCGTGTTCCTGCTGCCCGACCCGGCGAATGCGCACGTGTCGAGCTCGCTCGTCAGGCAGGTGGCGGCGCTCGGGGGCGATGTCGCGCCCTACGTGCCGACGGTCGTCGCCGACTACCTCGAGACGGCGATGACGCCATGAGCGAGGCGGTCGCGGTGACGGGCGGGCCCGGGGCCGGCTCCTCGATCATGGGCATCGACGAGGTGGGCGCACTCGCCGCCGGGATCGTCGCGAACGTCGAGACCGTGATCGCCGGCAAGCGCGACGCCGTGACCGCGTCGCTCACCGTGCTGCTGGCCGAAGGGCACCTCCTCATCGAAGACGTGCCCGGCGTCGGCAAGACCATGCTCGCCAAGGCGCTCGCCCGCTCGGTCGACGCGACCGTCAGCCGCATCCAGTTCACTCCCGACCTGCTGCCGAGCGACGTGACCGGGGTCTCGGTGTTCGACCAGTCGAGCCGTCGGTTCGAGTTCAAGCGGGGGCCGGTGTTCGCGAACCTCGTCATCGGCGACGAGATCAACCGCGCGAGCCCGAAGACGCAGTCGGCGCTGCTCGAGTGCATGGAGGAGCGCCAGGTCACGGCCGACGGCACGACGTATCGGCTCGATGCGCCGTTCACCGTCGTCGCCACGCAGAACCCGGTCGAGATGGAGGGCACGTATCCGCTGCCCGAGGCCCAGCGCGACCGCTTCATGGCCCGCATCTCGATGGGCTACCCGGCATCGGCCGACGAGCTCGCGATGCTCTCGACGCGCGAGACGAAGAGCCCGCTCGATGACCTCTCCGCCGTCGTCTCGCTCGAGGAGCTGCGATCGATGATCGAGGCGGTGCAGCACGTCTTCACGTCGCAGCCGGTCAAGGAGTACGCGGTCGATCTCGCCCGTGCGACCCGTGACGATCGTCAGCTCCGGCTGGGTGCCAGCCCGCGCGCAACGCTGCAGCTCGTGCGGGCGGCGAAGGCGCATGCCGCGATGCACGGCCGCGACTTCGTGCTGCCCGACGACATCGACGCGCTCGCCGTTCCGGTGCTCGCGCACCGGCTGGTGCCGACGAGTCGCGCCCTCGGCGCGCACGACCGCGACGCGGGTCCGCTCATCGACGCCATCGTCCGACGCATCGTGGGGGAGACGCCGGTTCCGGTCGGCAGCGCACGAAGGAACTGAGATGCAGCGCCTGCGCCCTCCTCGCTTCGCCGCCTGGCCGCGGCTGACCCGGCGTGGCGGTGCGCTGCTCTTCGTCGGCGTCGTGCTGCTCGCGGTCTCGCTGTGGTTCGACCTGCGCGACATCATGCTGCTCGCGTTCGTCGGCATCGCCATGCCCGGCGTCGCGGCCCTCTTCGTGGCGCTGCGCGCGCCGAAGCTCGGCGTCACGCGCACGTTCACCCCGCCCGTGGTCAGCGCCGGGTCGGGCGCGAGCGTGGCGATCACGGTGCGGAACCGTGCACGGCGCACCTTCGACGGCGCCCACTGGCGCGATCGCGTTCCCGAGGGGCTCGATGCGCCGCCCGAGGCGGTGCTGCCCGCGATCGGTCCGTACGAGGGCGTGCTGCCGTCGGGCGACGACACGGTGCACCTGGAGTACCGGCTCCGCCTCCCGCGGCGTGGCGTGTACGGCATCGGCCCGCTCCGCGTCGGCGTCTTCGACCCGTTCGCCCTCGCGCGCATCGATCGCGACGCCGGAGCACGCCACGAGGTCGTCGTCACCCCCCGGGTGACGCCGCTCGAGCGGGCGCTCGGTTCGGCCGCCAGTGTCGACGGGGTGCTGCACGGCCTGCAGCGGCGCACGCACCCGAACTCCGACGAGCTCATCGCACGGGAGTACCGCTACGGCGATCCGATGCGCCGCGTCAACTGGGCGGCGACCGCCCGTCGCGGCGAGCTCATGGTGCGCGAGGAGGAGCAGCGGGGGGATCCCGAGGTCCGCATCCTGGTCGACACCACCCTCGCCGGCCGGCCGCGCACCGGCGCGTTCGCCCACGGGAACGCAGAGCACGGGCACGCCGGCTTCGAACTCGGCGTCGAGGTCGTGGCCTCGATCGGCGTCCACCTGCTCGAGCGGGGATTCCGAGTGCGCTGCGATCCGGTCGCCGACCCGGCACGCGGGTCGATCGCGACGGCGAACTCGAGCGGCCCGTACCACATGCCCGGCGGCGACCGGCTGCTGCTCGAAGACCTCGCGCGCCTCGAGGTCGCGAATCGCGACGACGCAGCCGACCGTGCGCCGCGAGGTGGGGGAGACCGCGGCGAAGCGCGCGCCCGGGAGGCCAGGATGCCGGGGTTCGCGGTGCTCGTCGAGCCCGACGAGCGCGACGCCGCGGGGCTCGTGGGGCTCCGGCAGACGATCGAGCCCGCGATCGCGTTCGTCGCGGAGACGGTGTCGCATCGCGTCGTCGAGGCGCTCGAGGAGGCCGACTGGCGCGTCGTCCGAGTGCGTCGGCCCGCCTCGATCGGCGACGCGTGGGCGGGCATCGCACTGCGTGCCGACGTCGGGGCGCCGGGAGACGGGGGCGAGCGCGATGCATCCCGATGACCGCCCGCTGAGCCGCGCGCAGCGCCTCGCGCTGACGGCAGCATCGTTCCTGCTCGTCGCGGTCGCCTCGATGGCGCTCGGCCCCCTCATCTCCGGCAGCGGCTGGTGGTGGCTCTGCGCCTTCATCGCGGCCGGCACGATGTTCGGCGGTTCCGGGCTGCGCGCCCTCCGCGTGCCCGGCTCGCTCGTACCGCTCGGCGAACTCGTGATCCTGCTGCTGCTGCTCACCCTCGTCTTCGGCGGGGGGACGAGCTTCGCGCTCATCGTGCCGACCGCTGACACCTTCCCGCTGTTCGGCGACCTCTTCGACGGCGCGCAGCGCACGATCCAGCAGCAGGCGGTGCCGGCGATCGCCGTGCCCGCCCTGTCGTTCGTCCTCGCGCTCGGCGTCGGGGTGCTCGCCATCTGCGTCGACGTGCTCGTGCAGACCGTGCGCATGCCGGCGCTCGCCGCGGCGCCGGCACTGGTGCCCATCCTCATCCCCGGCTTCATCATCGAGTCCGGCGCCGAGGTGTGGGCACTCGTCTTCTCGGCGGCGGCCTACCTGCTGCTGCTCCGCGTCGACGTGCGGGTCCGTCGGCGCGCGAACCTCGCGGGCGGCGACGACGACGAGCGAGCCGCGACGGTGGTGCCGCCGGCGCGCGTGCCCGCCGCCTCGGGCCTCGCCACGACGCTCGGCCTGACGACCGTCGGCATCCTCGTCGCGACCGTCCTCGCCGCCTCCACGCCGAGCATCTCGACGAGCCTGCTGCTCGGCACCGGATCCCAGGGCGCGATCTTCGGTCGCGGGGTGACCCCGTTCATCGATCTCGGGCGCGACCTGCGCAGGCCCGAGCCGCGACCCGCCTTCCACTACTTCGCCCGCGACAACGACCGCCCCTACTTCACCCTGCTCACGCTCGACCGGTTCGAGGGCGCCGCGTGGGGCGTCACCGAGTCGCCCGTCGATGCCGACAACACGGTGGACGCGCTGCCGTTGCCCGATGGCCTCGACGGCGAGGTGGAGGCGAAGGAGCACCCGATCGACATCGTCGTCGACGAGGTGCGCACCACCTGGCTCCCGCTGCCGTACCCGACGCGCAGCGTCGAGGGGCTGAGCGGCTCCTGGTTCTGGGATCCGGGCGCGCTCACCGTGCGCAGCGTCGACACGGACACCGGCGGTCAGCGGTACCGGGCGACCTGGCTCGACCGGCAGCCCACGCCCGCGCAGTTGCGCTCGGCCCGCCCCACCGGGGGCGACGACCTCGCCCCGTACCTCGCACTGCCCGACGATGTGCCGTCGATCATCTCCGAGACCGCCGACACGGTGACGGCCGCCGAGGCGACCCCGTACGACGCCGCCGTCGCGATCCAGTCGTACCTGCGCTCCGACCGGTTCGAGTACTCGACCGAGGCGCCGGTCGAAGAGGGCTACGACGGCGGCGGATTCGAGGTGATCGCGAAGTTCCTGGAGAACAAGTCGGGGTACTGCGTGCACTTCGCCTCGACGATGGCGGTGCTCGCCCGCGAGGCGGGGATCCCGTCGCGCATCTCGGTCGGCTACACGCAGGGCACCGCGACCCAGGAGCGGGTGGGCGGTGTGCAGCGCATCGAGGTCGACTCGCACGACCTGCACGCCTGGCCCGAGCTGTACTTCGAGGGCGTCGGCTGGGTGCCGTTCGAACCCACGCCCGGCCGGGGCAGCGTGCCGGACTACTCGCGCCCCGGTGCCGGCGAAGCGGCGGAGACCCCCACCCCGACGCCGGGTGCGTCGAGCGGCGCGCCGAGCGGGCGACCCGAGCTCGATCCCGACCGCGGCCTCGGTGCGTCGGCCGGCGGTTCGGTCGGCGTCGACGGGTGGTGGTGGCGCGGCGGCATCGTCGTGCTCCTCGCGGTCGTGGTCCTCATCGCGCCGGCCGTGCTGCGCGCCGCTCAGCGCTCAGGCCGGTTGCGCCGGATCCGGCGCGGCGAACGACCCGCGGATGCCGCGTGGGACGAGCTCGTCGCGAGCGCACGCGACCTGGGGGTGCGACTCGATGCGACCGCCACCCCGCGCGGCGCCGCAGTGGCGCTCGCCGAGCGCGAGGGCTTCCGTGAGCCCGCGGCGGCCGCGGCGCTCCTCGTGCTGCGCGACGCCGTCGAACTCGAGCGATACGGTCCCGGGCGGCACGCCGACGAGGCATCCGTCGCACGTCTGGCAGGGGCGCTGTCGACGGCGCGTGCCGCGCTCGCGGTCGGCGAACCGCTCGCGGGACGTTACCGCGCGGTGCTCGTGCCGCGTTCGCTCGTCGACCGGGTCCGCCCGGCGTTCGGCGAACGCACTGCCACCGGCGCGTAGAATCGTCGATCGTGGCCATCAAGCAGTCCCCTTTCAGCGTGAACGTGCGCGACCTCGTCAACCGTCCCGGCGAGATGCGCGAAGCGTTCATCACCGTGCCCGCGCCCGAGCAGTTCGGCGAGGGGCTCGTCGCCGTCGCCGCCGGTTCGGAGGTCGAGCTCGACGTCCGGCTGGAGTCGGTGCACGAGGGCATCCTCGTCACCGCCGAGGTCGACGCGACCGCCGAGGGCGAGTGCGGTCGCTGCCTGACCGACATCGCGCTGCCCGTCCGAGTCGAGTTCCAAGAACTCTTCGGGTATCATGGCGGGGAAGCAATCGAGTATGAGGTTCAAGACGACCACGTGGATCTTGAACCACTCATCCGAGATGCGGTGGTGCTGGCACTGCCGTTCCAGCCGGTGTGCCGACCGGATTGCCCGGGTCTCGACCCAGAGACCGGGCTCCGACTGGCCGATCATCCGGAACTCGTCACCCCTGAGCACAGCGATCCTCGCTGGGCCGCGCTCGCGGGGTTCCAGGCTTCCGAAGACAACGGTCCGGATGCGTCATCCGGCGCCGATCAGCAGAGAGAAGAGAGATAGTCATGGCGGTTCCCAAGCGGAAGCAGTCACGCGCCAACACCCACGCGCGCCGTTCGCAGTGGAAGGCCGAGGTCCCCACGCTCGTCAAGACCGTCGAGAACGGCAAGGTCACCTACAGCCTTCCGCACCGCGCGAAGGTCGTCGAGGACTCGGCGGGCACCCCGCTCTTCCTCGAGTACAAGGGCCGCAAGGTCGCCGACGTCTAGTCGGCCCGAGACGCACCGACGACCGGTCGTGACGCGAACGGAGCGCACGGGTAGCGAGAATCGCACGCTCGACGAACTGCAGCAGACGCTGCAGATCGAGATCGATCCCGCCCTGCTCCAACTCGCGCTCACGCACCGGTCGTTCGCGTACGAGAACGGCGGCATCCCGACGAACGAGCGCCTCGAGTTCCTCGGCGACTCGATCCTCGGGCAGGCCGTCACGGTGAAGCTCTTCCGCGACCATCCCGACCTCGACGAGGGCGAGCTCGCGAAGCGCCGCGCCAGCCTGGTGTCGAGTGTCGCACTGGCCGAGGTCGGTCGTGCGATCGGCGTCGGTCGGTACATCCGGCTCGGCCGCGGCGAGACCCTCACCGGGGGAGCCGACAAGCCGTCGATCCTCGCCGACACGGTCGAGGCGATCATCGGCGCCGTCTACCTCGACGCCGGCGGCGACGTCGCGACCGGTCTCGTGCTGCGCCTCATCACGCCGCTCATGCAGGACCCCGAGCGATTCGGCGCGGCGATGGACCCGAAGACGAGCCTGCAGGAGATCGCGGCGCGGCGCAGCGCCCCTGCACCCGCGTACTCGGTGGCCGAATCCGGCCCCGACCACAACAAGCACTTCGTCGCGACCGTGACGGTCGGCGAGCTCGTGCAGGCGTCGGGCGAGGGATCGAGCAAGAAGCAGGCCGAGATGGCCGCGGCGCTCGAGGCGTGGACCCTGCTCAACGGCGCGAACTGAATTGCCCGAGCTTCCCGAGGTCGAGGTCGTCCGCGCAGGGCTCGCGCCCGCGGTGACCGGCGCCGTCATCACCGCCGTCGAGGTGCTCGACCGGCGTTCGCTGAAGCGCCACGATCCGGCCGTCGGCGACTTCGAGCGCCTGCTGGCGGGCGCGCGAGTCAGCGCGGCCGTGCGTCGCGGCAAGTTCCTCTGGCTGCCGCTCGACGACGAGACCGCCGCGGGCGATCGGGCGGGTGCCCGCGCGATCGTCGGCCACCTCGGCATGAGCGGGCAGATGCTGCTGCGCACGCCCGATCACCCGGGCGACGACCGGCACGCCCGCGTACGACTGAACGTCGAGCACCCCGAGCACGGCGAACTCCGAATCGACTTCGTCGACCAGCGCATCTTCGGCTCGCTCGCCGTCGACCGCATGGGGCCGACCGACGACGGCGAGATCGCCGGGTTCTCGGCGTCGGTCACGGGGGAGTGGGCGCGCTCGATCCCGAGCCAGGTGTCGCACATCGCCCGCGACCCGCTCGACCCGGCGTTCTCCGACGACCTGTTCGCCGCACGGCTCGCACGTCGCGCCAGCGGCATCAAACGCGTGCTCCTCGACCAGGGCGTCGTCAGCGGCATCGGCAACATCTACGCCGACGAGTCGCTCTGGGCGGTGCGACTGCACCCCGAGCAGCTCGCCTCGTCGCTCAGCCGGCGCCGCACGACCGAGCTGCTCGCCGCCGTGCGCGACGTGCTCGGGCGCGCCCTCGTCGAGGGCGGCACGAGCTTCGACGCGCAGTACGTGAACGTCAACGGCGCGTCGGGCTACTTCGCGCACTCGCTCAACGCCTACGGACGTGGGGGAGAGCCGTGCCCACGGTGCGGGGGGCCGATCCGTCGTGAGGCCTTCATGAATCGCTCCAGCCATTACTGCCCGAAGTGCCAGCGCCGGCGCTGAGCCCGGCTTCAGCACCCAGCGTCGTGCGAGACGTCAACGTCGCGTTCGATAGCGAGCGGAGATCAATCCGGACGGGAAGGAGCGCTGCTCGACGAGCTCGAGGTCGAGGCGCACGTCGTCGGGGAAGAACCGCGTGCCCCCGCCGACCACGCTCGTGGTGATGAAGAGGTGGTATTCGTCGACCAGGCCGGCCCTGATCGCCTGGGCCGCGAGGTGGGGGCCGTCCACCGAGAGGTCGTGGTCGGACTCGGCCTTGAGCCGCCGGACCGCCTCCGGGTCGAAGCTTCGCTCGATGCGGGTCCTCGCGCTCGAAACGGACTCCAGTGTCGTCGAGTAGACGACCTTCTCCGCGGCCCGCCAGTCGTTCGCGTACTGGAGGATGTGCGGCGGCACCTCGGGCTCGTCGCGCACGGTCTCCCAGAAGACCATGGTCTCGTACATCCGCCGGCCGTAGAGGAAGGTGCCGATGTCGCGGAACGCGTCGCCGATGAAGGTGTGCACCTCCTCGTCTTCCGCACCTCTGCCGAGATCGCCCTCGGCGGCTTCGGCGTACCCGTCGAGCGAGGTGATCATCGAGTAGATGAGCTTGGCCATGTGCAGCTCCTTCGTGAGAGGTGAGTCGGTGGGCTCACCTCCGAAGGTAGCCCTTCTCGAGTGGTGAGTCAACGGGCTCACCTCTATGATGGCGGCATGTCACGCGAGCTTTCGAGCTACCACCGTCGGGTCGCCGCGACCAACCGGGCGACGATTCTCGACGCCGCCAACGAGCTGTTCCTCGAGCACGGCTACGACCGAACGTCACTGGCACGCGTCGCCGAGCGGGCCGGGGTCTCCAAGGCGACGCTGTTCAAGCAGTTCCCGACCAAGGCCGAGCTCTTCGAGGCGATGGTGCTCTCCGCGGCCGGCTCGACGGAGGGCGCTGTCGAGGAACTGCCGTCGGGCGACTTCAGCGCAAGCCTGACCGGCTTGGGCCTCGCCTACGTCGAGCTCCTGAACCGGCCCGGGATGACGGACCTGATCCGCGCGGTGATCGCCGAGTCGTCGCGCTTCCCCGAACTCCGGGAACGGGTCTTCGACTTCGGCACGCTGCCGCTGTTCGCGGCGGTGCGGCGCTGCTTCGTCACCGCGCACGCCGAGGGCACCGCGGTCGTCGACGACCCGGACACCGCCTCCGCGCAGTTCCTCGGCATGATCTCGACCGTCGTCTTCTGGCCGCGACTGATCCACGGCGGCTGGTCGCTGAGCGACGCCGAGATGCGTCGCGTGGTGCACGAGGCGATGCTGACCATCGTGGCACGGTACGGTGCGCGAACCGGCGACTGATCGACCGGATCATCCGCGGCGCGCGGTGCACCGGGTCAGGCGGGCCCTGCGCCCTCGTAGAGGATGCGTGCGAGCACGACTCGACGATGCTCCGGCGAGACATGGGAACGCGGTGGAGTTCCCTCCCGCTCACCCGCGCTGCCACTCGGCGGAGATCCCGCGGAGTCCGAAGCCCAGCGCGATGTTGATCGCGAGCATGTGCTCGTTCTCGTCGGCGTTCCACGTGTAGACATCGGTGCGTTCGGGGGCGAACTCGCCGAGCAGCACGAGGTTCGCGAGTTTCACGCGCATGCCCAGCCCGTGACCGCGGTGCGCCGCGACGACCAGCGTGTCCGATTGATAGGCGACCGTCTTCCCGGGCGGCAGCAGCAGCTCGGTGTACCCGGCGACGGTGCCGTCGGGGGCGACCGCCGCCTGCACGAGCAGGGAGCGCCCGCCGTCGAGCGAGCGATCCTCGTGGGCGCGAACGCGGGCCGCGTCCCACTCCTCCTCGTCGATCGTCAGGCCGCCCGCAGGCACGTCCAGCGCCATGCGCGCGCGGGCCGCCGCATAGCTGTCGACGAGCTCGTCGGGCGTTCGGTCGACCCAGCCGACGAGCCGATAGCCGGATGCCTCGGCCTCGCGCTCCTCGGACGCGGCGCGGAACTCCTCGAGACGCCCCGCGACCGTGAGTCCGCTCTGCCGCTCGAGCTGTCGCAGCGTGTACCCGTGCCGGGTCGCGAACCGCACGCTCGGCAGGTCGGCCGGGATCGAGGCATCGCCCTGGGGGGCTCGCAACCGCTCGCCGGCTCGCTGGGTCACGGTGATCGGGAAGTCGTCGAAGCCGGCGAACGCCTGGCGTCCGAGCCCGCGGATCACGGCCTCCGCGCGTTCGATCAGCCGCGAACCGATGCCGGCCCGTCGGTACGCCGGGTGCACCTCGACGATGAGATTGCCCACCGTCGCGGCCGGGTCGGCCTCCCAGAACGTCACCACGCGACCCACGCAACGCTCGCCGTCCCACGCGGCGAAGAGCCGTCGCGGCAGGTACTCGTCGCGGTACATGGCGAGGAGCTCCGGGGCGGTGAATGCGAACCGGTCGTCGCCCCAGCGTTCGACCTCGATGGCGGTCATGAACTCGACGACGCGTTCGAACTCGATGGCCTCTGGTGCGCCGAGCGTCGCGGGGAGGGCCACCTCGCGGATCTCGACCGGCATCGGCTGCTCCTCTCGTGCGGGTTCCGACGCATCGGGCCGCCGACCGGGCAGCCGCCCAGACTATCGACCCCGCCCGGCGGCGGCAAGGGCCGATCACCGAAGCGCGGCGCGCGTGCGCGGATCGGCCCCGAACCTCGGATACCGTAGTCGGCAGCGTTCGTGCGGCGAGGAGAGGGTGGAGCGTGTACCTGAAGAGTCTGACGCTCAAGGGCTTCAAGTCCTTCGCACAGCCGACGACCTTCGCCTTCGAACCCGGCGTCACCTGCATCGTCGGCCCGAACGGATCGGGAAAGTCGAACGTCGTCGACGCGCTCGCCTGGGTCATGGGCGAGCAGGGCGCGAAGACCCTCCGCGGCGGCAAGATGGAGGACGTCATCTTCGCCGGCACCTCGACCCGTGGACCGCTCGGACGCGCCGAAGTGAGCCTCACGATCGACAACACCGACGGTGCGCTGCCGATCGAGTACACCGAGGTGACGATCTCGCGCACCCTGTTCCGCAACGGCACGAGCGAGTACGCCATCAACGGCGACCAGTGCCGGTTGCTCGATGTGCAGGAGCTCCTCAGCGACTCGGGCCTCGGTCGCGAGATGCACGTCATCGTCGGCCAGGGACAGCTCGACCAGGTGCTGCGCGCCACTCCCGAGGACCGCCGCGGCTTCATCGAGGAGGCCGCCGGCATCCTCAAGCACCGTCGTCGCAAGGAGAAGACCCTCCGCAAGCTCGACGCGATGCAGACGAACCTCACTCGCCTCTCCGATCTCGCGGGCGAGATCCGTCGGCAGCTGAAGCCGCTCGGCCGGCAGGCCGAGGTCGCCCGCGAGGCGGCCACGATCGCCGCGGTCGTGCGCGACGCGAAGGCGCGCCTGCTCGCCGATGAGGTCGTCGGGCTGCGACGCGCACTCGAGGAGCACGGCAAGAGCGAGCACGAGCGGCACGCCGAGCGACTCGTGCTGCAGGAACGGCTCGAGCAGCATCAGGCGAAGGTGACGGCGCTCGAGCAGGCGCAGGGCGGCGACTCCGTCGACCGTGCCCGTTCGACGAGCTTCGCCCTCGAGCAGGCCCAGGCGAGGCTCCGCTCGCTCGATTCGCTCGCCCGTCAGCGCATCGCGCTCCTCGAGGGCGCCTCGGAAGAGGCGGATGCCTCGCCGAGCGTGACCCGCGAGATGATCGACGCCGCCGTCGCCGAGCTCGAGGGCCTGCGCGACGGCATCGGCGCCGCGGCATCCGCCCTCGACGAGGCGCACGAGACGACCATGCGCACCCGCGCCGAGCTCGACGCCGTCGACCAGGAGATCGCCCGGCAGTCGGCCGAGGTGTCGGCCTACGACCTCGAACTCTCGAAGCTGTCGGGGCAGGCCGACTCGGCCGCCTCGAAACTCGCCGCCGTGCGCGGCGAGGTGCTGCGGCACGCGAATGCGCTCGAGGCGTCGGCCGGCCGACGTGCGGCGGCGACCACCGCGCTCGCCGAGGCCGAGGCTGCTGCGAGTGTCGAGGAGTCGGCCGAGACCGACCTCGACGAGGCCTACGAGCTGGCCCAGGCCGCGGTCTTCGAGGCGGAGGCCGAGATCGAGCGCATCCGCGAGGAGCTGCACGGCCGCGAGCGCGAGCAGGGGGCGCTCAGCGCCCGCACCCAGGCGCTCTCGCTCGCCCTCGACCAGAAGGACGGCTCGGCCGCGCTCGTCGCCGCGGGCGTCGACGGCGTGCGCGGACTCCTCGCCGAGTCGATGCAGGTCGAGCCCGGCTTCGAGGCAGCGATCGCCGCCGCGCTCGGGTCGCTCGCCGACGCCGTGCTCGTCGACGACCGTGATGCCGCGTACCGGGCGCTCGACCGCGCCGAGGCGGGCGAACTCGGCCGGGTGGCGCTCGCCGTCGCCGAGCCCGGGGTCGAGGCCGCGGCGACGCCGGTCCTCGCCGGGCTCACGCCGGCCGCGTCGGTCGTCACCGCGCCCGCCGGCGTGCGCGGCCTCCTCGCCGAGGTGTTCATCGCCGACGACCGCGACTCGGCTCGCGCCGCCGAACCCGCGCTCGGGGGGCTCGACCGGCCCGCGACCGTGATCACGCGCGAGGGCACCGTCATCGGCCGATACGTCGTGCGCGGCGGCTCCGGGCGCAAGCAGAGCCGCATCGAACTCATCGCCGAGCGCGACCGCGCCGCCGCCCGCCTCGAGGAGGTGCGCGGCGAGATCGAGCGCAGCCGCACCGAACTCGCCGAGCAGCGCCGGCTCGTCGAGCAGTCCAAGGAGCAGTCGAAGCGCGCTCTCGCGGCGCTGCGCGAGTTCGACGCGCAGCTCGCCCAGCGCACCGAGCGCCTCAACCGCGCGCGCGTTCAGGCCGAGGCCGCCGAGGCCGAGTCCGAGCGACTGCAGCAGGCGTCGGCGAATGCCGAAGAACGGGTCGCGGACGCCGAACGCGCCGCCGACGAGGCGAAGGCCGCCCTCGAGGCGGCACGCGCCGTGCCGCGTCCCGTGCTCGACGTCGCAGCGCGCGACGGGGCGCTCGCGTCGGTCGAGGCCGCCCGCGAGGCCGAGGTCGAGGCGAAGCTCAGGCTCGAGACCGCGAAGGAGCGGGTCCGCGCCGAGGAAGCGCGGATCCGGGCGATGGAGGCCCAGTTCGACCAGGAACGGCGCGCCGCCGACGAGGCGGCGCGGCGCGCCGTCATCCGCCGCGCGCAGCTCGACGCCGCCCGACGCGTCGCCGAGGCGCTGCCGCCCGCGCTCGCGTCAGTCGACGCGTCGGTCGCCGAGGCTCGCGTCGCCCTCGGCCGCGCCGAGGCCGAGCGTGCGAGCCGCAACGAGGAGTTGCAGGCGGTTCGGCGTGAGGAGTCGGTCGTGCGCGAGCGGCTGCACGCGGTCACCGAGGACGTGCACGGCCTCGAGCTGCGCATCTACGAGAAGAAGCTGCACGTGACGGGGCTCGTCGAGCGCGCCGAGTCGGAGCTCGGGCTCGACGAGACCGTGCTCATCGACGAGTACGGTCCCGAGCAGCCGGTGCCCGCCGAGACGGAGGACGGCGAGGCCGTGCCGTTCCGTCGTGAGGAGCAGCAGCGACGGCTCGCCGCCGCCGAGCGCAAGTACGCCCAGCTCGGCCGGGTCAACCCGCTCGCGCTCGAGGAGTTCGCCGCGCTCGAGCAGCGCCACCAGTTCTTGAGCGAGCAGCTGACGGACCTCGCGAACACGCGCAAGGACCTGCTGACGATCATCGAGGAGATCGACGGCAAGATGGAGTCGATCTTCCGCAGCGCCTTCGACGACACGAAGGCCGCGTTCGCCGAGGTCTTCCCCGTGCTCTTCCCGGGCGGCGCGGGCAGCATCTCGCTCACGAACCCCGACGACATGCTCACGACCGGCATCGAGGTCAGCGTCAAGCCCGCCGGCAAGAAGATCGAGCGGCTCTCGCTGCTCTCCGGCGGCGAGCGCTCGCTCGCGGCCGTCGCGCTGCTCATGGCGATCTTCAAGGCCCGCCCCAGCCCGTTCTACATCATGGACGAGGTCGAGGCCGCGCTCGACGACGCGAACCTCGGGCGCCTGCTGACGACCTTCGAGGACCTGCGCGACTCGAGCCAGCTCATCGTGATCACCCACCAGAAGCGCACGATGGAGATCGCCGACGCCCTCTACGGCGTCTCGATGCGCCAGGACGGCGTCTCGGCCGTGGTCGGGCAGCGCGTGCGAGAGGAGCGCGAGCAGCAGGCGAGCTGAGGCGGTCGGCCCCGGGCCCGGCCGATGGGGCCGCTCACGTGAGCCGGCGGTCGTCGGGCTCCACGATGCGGAACCAGCGATAGCCGTACGCGTCGAGGTGGACCTCGATTCGCCCGCGCTCGTCGAGCGGGTAGGTGTCGGGCGCGAACAGGTCGCTCAGCACGGCGTCGGGCGCGACCCTGCCGAGCTCGAGCGGCACGACCGTCGGCGTCGGGGCGAAGTTGTGGACGGCGACGAAGCGGCCGACATCGGCCGTGATGCGGTGCGCGAGCACCTCGTCGAGACCCGTCGACAGCACGTCGAGCACGCCCCAGCCGATCTCGGGGGAGCTCCGGTACCTGGTCGCGAGCTGCTTGATGAAGGCGAGCAGCGAGTCGGGGTCGTGCATCTGCGCCTCGACGTTCACGTGCTCCGGCGCGTAGCCGTCGGCCGGAGGTGCCGCGGCGAGCCGTGAGGGCGTCGCCCGCGAGAATCCGCCGTTGCGCTCGTCGGTCCACTGCATGGGGGTGCGCACGGCCTGCCGACCCTTCTGCGCGCCGTTCTCGCCCATGCCGATCTCCTCGCCGTAGAACAGCACGGGTGTTCCGGGCAACGAGAAGAGCAGGCTGTAGACGAGCCTGATCCGGCGCGGGTCCCCGTCGAGCATCGGCGGGAGGCGTCGGACGATCCCCCGACCGTAGACGCGCATCCACTCCTCGGGCGCGAACGCCTCGAAGACCTCGTCGCGCTCGGCGTCCGAGAGCTTGTCGAGGGTGAGCTCGTCGTGGTTCCGCACGAAGTTCGCCCACTGCGCCTCGGGCTCGATGCTCGGCCGCTTCGCGAGCGATGCCGCGAGCGGGCGGGCGTCCTCTCGGGCCAGCGAGAGGTAGAGGGCCTGCATGCCGAGGAAGTCGAACTGCATCGTGAGCTCGGCCGCGTCGCCGACCCGCCCGAAGTACTCGAGCTGCTCGGAGTAGGGCAGATTGACCTCGCCGAGCAGGACCGCCTCGCTCGAGCGCCGCTGCAGGAATCGCCGGAGATCGCGGAGGAACTCGTGCGGGTCGCCGACGTCGACGCCGTCTGGCGGCTCGATGAGGAACGGCACCGCGTCGACCCGGAAGCCGGAGACGCCGAGCTCGAGCCAGAAGCCGACGGTCTTGGCGATCTCGTCGCGCACCGCGGGGTTCGCGATGTTCAGGTCGGGCTGGTGCCGGTAGAAGCTGTGCAGGAAGTACTGGCCGGCGCGCTCGTCGAACTCCCAGATCGAGTCCTCCTCGCCCGGGAAGACCGCGTTCGGCGCCTTCGGCGGGTCGTCCTGCCAGACGTACCAGTCGCGGTACGGCGACCTCCGGCTCCGCCTGGCCGACCTGAACCAGGGATGCCTCGCCGACGTGTGGTTCATCACGAGATCGACGATCACGCGCATGCCCCGGTCGCGGGCGGTGCGCGTGAACTCGGCGACGTCGCCGAGCGAGCCCAGCCGCGGGTCGACGCCGAGGAAGTCGGTGATGTCGTACCCGTCGTCGCGGTCGGGGGTCGGTTGGAACGGCATGAGCCAGATGCAGGTCACGCCGAGCTCGGCGAGGTGGTCGAGTCGGTGGGCGAGCCCCTCGAAGTCGCCGAACCCGTCGTCGTTCCAGTCCATGAAGGTCTCGACGTCGAGGCAGTAGACGACCGCGGTCTTCCACCAGAGGTCGCTGCGATCCGTGATCCTCATGCTGAGACCGCCTCGAGGTCGGGAACGACGCGCTCGCCGAAGGTGTCGATGAACGCCTCCTGCTCCGTGCCGACGTGGTGCAGGTAGATCCGGTCGACGCCGAGCTCGGCGATGCGCGCCAGGTGCGCGAGGTGGCGCGCCGGGTCGGCCGAGACGAGCAGCGTGGCGGCGACCTCCTCGGGCGTCGCGTCGGCGGTGCGGGCGTCGAAGTCCTCGGGCCGATCGAGCTCCCACGAGAGGTGCGCCGGCACGAGCCCCTGCCGCCACTGGTCGTGGGCGATCGCCAGCGCCTCCCCGTCGGTGCGAGCCCAGCTCAGGTGCACCTGCACGCCGACCGGCCCGCGACCGCCCGCGCCCCGATAGGCGTCGATGAACTCGCGGAGCGCGTCCCGCGGCTGGTCGACCGTGATCACGCCCTCGGCCCAGCCGGCGGCCGCGCGCGCCGTGTCGGCGCTCACCGCGGCGGCGAGGAGCGGCGCCGGCACCACCGGCAGGCTCCACACCCGCGCGCGATCGACGCGGATCCGCCCGTTCGCGGTCACCTCCTCGCCGGCGAGCAGGCGCCGCATGACGTCGACGGCTTCGACGAGCCGCGCGTCGCGATCGTCCTTCGCCGGCCACGGGTCGCCGGTGACGTGCTCGTTGAGCGCCTCGCCGCTGCCGAGCGCCGCCCAGAATCGACCCGGGTACATCTCGGCGAGGGTGGCGATCTTCTGGGCCGCGACGGCCGGGTGGTACCGCTGTCCTGGAGCCGTCACGACGCCGATGGAGAAGCGCGTGGCCTCGAGCGCCGCGCCGAGCCAGCTCCAGGCGTACCCGGACTGCCCCTGTCGGACGCTCCACGGCTCGAGGTGATCGCTGCACATCGCCGCCCCGAAGCCGGCCTCCTCTGCGCGCTTGACGGCGTCGAGCAACCGCCCGGGCGGCAGCTGCTCGTGCGAGGCATGGAATCCCACCGAGGTCATCTGCATCCTTCCGATGCCCCGAGACTCCCGTGGCCCGTCCGTCGTGGCAACCCCTTGCGCGGTCCCGGCCCGCCGGGTAGCGGCTCACGCCCCCGCGCTCCGGGGCACGGCAGTCGCCGAGGCATCCGCCCCCGTAGGCTGGAGCCATGGCAGAACGCGCTTCATGGTCGCTCGGCAACGCCCTGCGTGGCATCTTCGGGGCGAAGACGATCGACGAGGACACGTGGGACGACCTCGAGGCGGCGCTCATCACCGCCGACTTCGGTCCCGCGGTCACCGAGGAGATCGTCGACCAGATCAGGGCGCAGGTCGAGCGGTTCAAGACGACCGACCCGAAGGACGTGCAGCGGATGCTGCGCGAGATCGTCGAAGAGCGGTTGGCGAAGTACGACCCGACGCTGAAACTCACCGAGCGCCCTGCGGTCGTGCTCGTGGTCGGCGTCAACGGCGTCGGCAAGACCACGACGATCGGCAAGTTCGCACGCTTCCTGCGCACGTACGACCGCTCCGTCGTGGTCGGCGCCGCCGACACGTTCCGCGCCGCAGCGGTCGATCAGCTCGCCACCTGGGCCGATCGCGCGGGCGTCGGCATCGTGCGGCCCGAACGCGAGGGCCAGGACCCGGCCTCGGTCGCGTTCCAGACCGTCGACAAGGCCAAGCAGGACGGCACCGAGATCGTCATCATCGACACGGCCGGCCGGCTGCACACGAAGGGCGGGCTCATGGACGAGCTCGGCAAGATCAAGCGCGTCGTCGAGAAGCAGGCCCCCATCAGCGAGGTGCTGCTCGTGCTCGATGCGACGACCGGGCAGAACGGTCTCGCCCAGGCCGAGGCGTTCATCGAGCACGGGGGAGTGACGGGGCTCGTGCTCACGAAGCTCGACGGATCGGCGAAGGGCGGCTTCGTGCTCGCCGTGCAGGAGAAGACCGGCCTGCCGATCAAGCTCATCGGGCAGGGCGAGGGCATCGGCGACCTCACCGGCTTCACGCCGCACGTCTTCGCCCAGAAGCTCGTCGGATAGCGCAAGGACTCGGGAGGAGAGCCCCATGTCGATCGAACACGACTACTTCGGACTCGTCGGCGACTACTGGTCGGAGACGTTCGAGTACGCCGACCAGCGCGTCGAGGTCGTCCTCGACGCCGACGCCGACCTGGTGTCGACGGCGGCGCTCGACGTCGCGTCGGCGATCGTCGGCGAGCTCGAGCTCGTCGACGACGAGCTGCGGCAGGCGTTCGTCAGCCAGCTCGACACCCGCTCCTCGCCGATCGTGCGATTCCTCGACACGATGCTCGACCCCGAGCTCGAGCAGGCTGACGAGATCGAGGCGGCGATCGGCCGCGAGTCCGGCGACCGCCAGGTCGACGCGCTGCGTTCGCTCAGCCTCGTGCGCGTCGACCTGCGGCCCGACGCCGACGAACCCGGCGACGCGTTCGCCGAGTTCGAGTACGCCCTCGCGCCCGACGACACCGACGAGCGACTCATCGCCGCGATCGACCTCGAGCGCGAGATCGTCGACGTCCGCTTCGAGGGCTGAGCGCCCCGCTCGAGGGCCGAACGCCCGGCCGGAGGAGCCGCGTCGGCCCGCGCAGCGGGGAGGCATCCGGACTCGCTTAGAATCGAAGGCACCATGGCTACCTTCGGAAACCTGTCTGACCGCCTCGCCGAGACCTTCAAGAACCTCCGCACCAAGGGCAAGCTGTCCGCGTCCGACGTCGACGGCACCGTTCGCGAGATCCGTCGCGCGCTGCTCGACGCCGACGTCTCGCTCGACGTGGTCAAGCAGTTCACCGCGCACGTGCGCGAGCGCGCGCTCGGCGACGAGGTCAACAAGGCGCTCAACCCGGCCCAGCAGGTCGTGCAGATCGTCAACGAAGAGCTCGTGGCGATCCTCGGCGGCCAGCAGCGCCGCCTGCAGTTCGCGAAGACCCCGCCGACCGTGATCATGCTCGCGGGCCTCCAGGGCGCCGGAAAGACGACCCTCGCGGGAAAGCTCGCGAAGCACCTCGCGAAGGAGGGGCACACGCCGCTGCTCGTCGCGAGCGACCTGCAGCGCCCGAACGCCGTGAACCAGCTCCAGGTCGTCGGGTCGCAGGCGGGCGTGCCGGTGTACGCACCCGAGCCGGGCAACGGCGTCGGCGACCCGGTGAAGGTCGCGAGAGACGGTGTCGCCGAGGCGCGTCGCGCCCTCCACGACGTCGTCATCATCGACACCGCCGGCCGTCTCGGCGTCGACGCCGAGATGATGAAGCAGGCGTCGAACATCCGCAAGGCGACCGATCCCGACGAGGTGCTCTTCGTCATCGACGCGATGATCGGCCAAGACGCGGTCGCGACCGCCAAGGCCTTCCAGGAGGGCGTCGACTTCACGGGCGTCGTGCTCTCGAAGCTCGACGGCGACGCGCGCGGCGGTGCCGCGCTCTCGGTCGCGTCGATCACCGGGCGCCCGATCATCTTCGCGTCGACGGGCGAGGGGCTCGACGACTTCGAGCCGTTCCACCCCGACCGCATGGCGAGCCGCATCCTCGACCTCGGCGACATCCTCACCCTCATCGAGCAGGCCCAGCAGGCCTTCGACGAGGAGGAGGCGATGAAGGTCGCCGAGAAGCTCGCGAAGGAGCAGTTCACCCTCGAGGACTTCCTCGCGCAGATGCAGCAGCTGCGCGGCGCCGGCTCGATCAAGAAGATGCTCGGCATGCTGCCGGGCGCGGGCGGCATGAAGCAGCAGCTCGAGAACTTCGACGAGCGCGAGATCGTGCGCACCGAGGCGATCATCCAGTCGATGACCCCGGCCGAGCGGCAGAACACGAAGCTCCTGAACGGCTCGCGACGCCTGCGCATCGCGAAGGGCTCCGGCATGACCGTGACGGACGTGAACCAGCTCGTGCAGCGGTTCGAACAGGCCGCGAAGATGATGAAGACCGTCGCGCGCGGCGGTGTGCCGCAGATTCCCGGCATGGGGCCGATCCCGGGTGCCGGCGGCTACGGCGGCGGCAAGCGGCAGGCGGCCAAGAACAAGAAGAAGTCGGGCGGCTCGCGTTCGGGCAACCCCGCGAAGCGCGCCGCCGAGAACGCGGCGATCGCACAGGGCGTCACGCCCGCCGGCCAGGGCGCGCCCGCGGGTTCGGGCTTCGGGCTCGGCGGCGCGAAGCCCGACGGGCCGAGCGAGCAGGACCTCGCTGCGATGCAGAAGCTGCTCGGCGGCCGATAGGCGCCGCCCAGCGCCGGCTGCGCGGCCGGCAGGCGCCGACCGGCGCCCGCACGGGCGTCAGCGGCCGTCCATGCCCTCGCGCAGCTCCCGTGCGAGGTGGGCGACGACGGCTCGCAGGTCGCCCCCGGATGCCTCGGCGACGTGCACCTGCCGCTGCGCGCTGGCCCCCGCCGCGACCATGTGCGCGACCTCCGCGAGTTCGTTCGCGCAGCCGAGGCGCGCTGCGACGGGGGCGAGGGTCTCGACGAGTTCGACGAGATCGGCGGAGACGGGGCGCTCCGAGCCCGAGGCATCCGTGATGACCACGGCCTCGAGCCCGTAGCGGGCGGCCCGCCACTTGTTCTCCCTGGTGTACCAGGGCTGCAGCACCTCGAGCGGCTCGCCGTGGTCGAGCCGGGTCGACATCCATTCGACGAGGCACTGCACGAGGGCGCCGATCGCGCCGAGCTCGCGGGCGGTCGAGACGCCGTCGCACACGCGCACCTCGATCGTGCCCCAGCGCGGCGACGGCCGGATGTCCCAGCGGACCTCGCTGTGGTCCTCGATGACGCCCGTGCGCTGCAGGTCGTCGACGAAGCGCTCGTACGCGGCCCAGTCGTCGAGCCGGTAGGGGAGCCCCGCGGTCGGCAGCTGCTGGAACATGAGCGCCCGGTTCGACGCGTAGCCGGTCTCGACCCCGGCCCAGTACGGGCTCGAGGCGCTGAGCGCCTGCAGGTGCGGCAGGTAGGTGAGCAGGCCGTCGAGCAGGGGTAGCGCCTTGTCGCGATCCTCGACGCCGACGTGCACGTGCACGCCCCAGATCATCATGTTGCGACCCCACCACCGGGTGCGCTCGATGAGCTTGTGGTAGCGCGGCTTGTCGGTGAGATGCTGGTCGTACCACTGGCTGTACGGGTGCGATCCGGCGCAGATGAGCTCGTAGTCGCCGAGCTGCTCGACGACGGTCCGCACCTCGGCGAGCTGGTGCTCGAGGTCGGCGACCGCGGCGGCCACCGTCGCGTGCACGCTCGAGACGAGCTCGACCGTGTTCGTCAGCAGCTCCGAGGTGATGAACGGGTGCTGCCCGCCGGGGCTGATCGCGTCGAGCATGGCGAGCACGCGATCGCCGACAGAGGCGAGCTCGCCCGTGCTGCGATCGACGATCGCGATCTCCCACTCGAGACCGACGGTCGAGCGCGGCGACCGGGCGAACTCGATCGACATGGACGGCCCTCCTCGGGCGGGTCGCCCGACCCGCCCCGTGCGGCAATCATGACACGGTCGAGACGGTCGGGGCGGGGTGCGACGCCGCGTGACGCGCCGATCGCCGAGGGCGCTCGGTTCGGTGGCACGAGGCGTCGATTGGCATACGATGTGGCACATGATGTATCACGTGCGCGGTGCGCGATGAGTCCGGAGCCGATCCGGCTGCTCGAGGTGCAGAGCCTTCGCGAGCAGGTCGAGCGCACCCTGTCGTCGCGCATCGTCGCGGGCGAGTTCGCGCCCGGCACGGTGCTCACGGTACCGACCCTCGCGAACGAGTTCGGCGTGAGCGCCACGCCCGTGCGCGAGGCGATGCTGAATCTCGCACGGCGGGGATTCCTGAGTCCCATCCGCAATCGCGGCTTCCGGGTGACCGAGGTCTCCGACGACGAGCTCCGCGAGCTCCGCGAGGTGCGGGTGCTGCTCGAGGCCCCGCCCATGCGCGCGATCGCCGGCAAGGTGCCCGCCGGCACGGTCGGCGAACTCCAGGCGCTCGCCGACGAGATCGTGAGCGCCGGGCGCGAAGGGCGCTTCGAGGACTACCTCGAGGCCGACACCACGTTCCACCTGACGCTGCTCGAGCTCACGGGCAACCGGCACCTCGTGCGCCTCGTGCGCGAGCTGCGGCAGCAGACTCGTCTCGTCGGGCTCGTGGACCTCGCCGAGACCGACGCGCTCGCGGCGTCGTCGCTCGAGCACGCCGAGCTCGTGCGGCTGCTCGTCGACGGCGACGGCGAGGCGGCCGAGCAGCTCATGCGCCGCCACATCGGGCATGTCGCGGGGCTCTGGAGCGGTCGCGACGAGTAGTCGCACTGGCGACGACCGATTACCGGGCCGTGGGATGCCTCGCGGTCGGCGAGGCTGCCGGGAGGCCGTTCGGCGTCGTGGTTTGCGCGATGGTCGATCATGAGTAATATGTCACGTACCGCACGGCGGCGTGGCACCAGCGACGCGAGCCCGAGGTCATGCAATGACGCAGACAGAGGAGAGTCCCCATGTCCCACGCTCCACGGCGCCGTACGCGCCTCCTGCAGTTCGCCGCCGCGGCGAGCCTCGTGATCGCCACCGCCGGTTGCTCCGGCGGCCTTGGTGGTGGGGGCGATGACGGCGGCTCCGACGACGGCCCGATCAAGCTCGGCATGCTGGCGCCGTTCTCGGGCAGCGAGTCGGCCTTCGGCGAGTACATGCAGAACGGCGCCCAGCTCGCCGTGGACGAGCTCAACGCCGACGGAGGCGTGCTCGGCCGCGACCTCGAGCTCGTCGTCGAAGACGACGCCTGCGACGCGACCACCGCCGTCGCCGGTGCGAACAAGCTCGTCACCGACGGCATCGCCGCCTCGGTCGGCGGCTACTGCTCGGGCGCGACGCTGCCCACGCTGCCGATCTTCGACGAGGCGGGCATCCCCATGGTCATCCCCGCGGCGAACTCGAACGAGCTCGTCGAGCAGCAGCTCCCCGGCGTCTTCCTCATCAACGGCACCGGCACCCAGCAGGCTCAGGCCGCCGTCGCCTACTCGGAGAAGATCGGCGCCTCCTCGGTCGCCGCGATCGACGACGCGACCGCATACTCCGCCGACCTCGCGGCATCCTTCGTCGAGCAGGCGACCGACGCCGGCCTCGACGTCGCGTTCGAGGCGACCATCACGCCGGGCGAGAACGACTACTCGGCGGTCGCCACGCAGCTCGCCAACGAGCAGCCCGCCCTCGTCTACTGGACCGGCTACTACCAGGAGGGCGGCCTGATCGCCCGCCAGGCGAAGGACGCCGGCTTCGACGGCGTGTTCCTCGTCGGCGACGGCTCGGTCGACGCCAAGTTCGCCGAGATCGCGGGCGACGGCTACACCGACAACGTCGTGGGGACCTTCACCCAGACGCCCGACATGATCGAGGGTGCCGACGAGTGGATCGCCGACTACACGGAGCTCGCGGGTGCGGCCCCCGGTCCGTACTCGACGCAGTCGTACGACGCCGTCCGCGTCATCGCGCAGGCCATGGAGGACGCCGGGTCGACCGACTTCGACGAGGTCGTCGCAGGCCTCGAGGGGCTCGAGGACTTCGACACCTTCGCCGGCCCCCTGACCTTCACCGACGACCACACCCTCTCGGGCGGCGGCTTCGTGATCGTCGCGATCGACCCGGCCACCGGTGCCTTCGTGCTGAAGGACGACCTGCAGGGTTGAGCCGCCGGGGCGGGGGCGCGAGCCCCCGCCCCGCCTCGAACCCCCAGGCCCCCGGCGGAAAGGACACCGCTGTCGTGATGCAACTCATCTGGAACGGGCTCATCGTCGGCTCGTTCTACGCACTCGTCGCGCTCGGCTACAGCATGGTCTACGGGATCATCAAGCTGCTGAACTTCGCGCACGGCGACATCTACATGCTCGGCGCCTTCGTCGGGTTCTTCACCCTCTCGGCGTTCGGCATCTCGAACGAGACCTCGATCCCGCTGCTGCTCGTCATCATGCTGCTCTCGATGGTGACGACGGGCCTCATCGGCGTCGGCATCGAGCGGATCGCCTACCGGCCGCTCCGCAACAGCCCGCGGCTCGCCGTGCTCATCACCGCGATCGGCGTGTCGTTCACGCTCGAGTACGGCGTGCGCCAGCTGTTCGGGCCCAACCCCGAGGCGTTCCCGATCCGGCTCGCCTCGACCGGGTTCGACGTGCTCGGCATGCGCATCACGGCCTCGCAGCTCGTGCTCGTCGTCATCGCGGCCGTGCTCATGCTCGTGCTCGCGCACATCGTCGAGCGCACGAGCCAGGGCCGAGCGATGCGTGCGATCGCCCTCGACCCCCAGGGCGCCCAGCTCATGGGGGTCAACGTCAACCGGGTCATCGCGACCGTCTTCTTCATCGGCTCCGCCCTCGCGGGCGCGGCCGGCGTCATGGCGGGTGCGTACTACGGCTCGATCGACTTCCTGATGGGCTTCATCATCGGGCTCAAGGCGTTCACCGCCGCGGTCATCGGCGGCATCGGCAACCTCTACGGCGCCATGCTCGGCGGGCTGCTGCTCGGCCTCCTCGAATCGTTCGGCGCGGCGTGGTTCGGCGGCGAGTGGCGCGACGTGTTCTCGTTCGCGTTCCTCATCCTGTTCCTCACCTTCAAACCCACCGGGCTCCTCGGCGCCCGCGTCGTCGAGAGGATGTGACATGGCCGGCCGACTCGACCAGGCGCTCAAGCACGCGCCGCTGCGCGCGCCGTCGCCGCTCTTCGATCGTCCGCGCGCCCCGCGCGGCGTGTTCACCTCGCAGACCGGCTTCCTCCGGGCGCTCGGCGGCCTCGCCGTCGTGCTGCTCCTCGTGCTCCCGTTCATGGACGCGTCGCGGTACACGATGTCGATCGCGACGAGCGCCCTCATCTACGTCATGCTCTGCATGGGCCTCAACGTGGTCGTGGGCTTCGCGGGACTGCTCGACCTCGGGTACATCGCCTTCTTCGCCGTGGGCGCCTACGTCTCGGGCATCTTCACGACGGTGCTCGGCTTCCCGATGTGGCTCTCGCTCATCGCCACGATCTGCGCGTGCATCATCGCGGGAATCATCATCGGCGCCCCCACGCTGCGCCTGCGCAGCGACTACCTCGCGATCGTGACGCTCGGCTTCGGCGAGATCATCCGGATCACGGCGAACAACCTCGACATCACGGGCGGCCCGAGCGGCATCCACGGCATCCCGTCGTGGGAGTTCGGCGGCTGGAGCTTCGACGACGGCTTCTCGATCGGCGGCATCGAGTTCCCCGGCTACGTGGTGTTCTACTACTTCGTCGCGCTCGTCGTCGTGGTCGTCGGCGTGATCGGGGCGGGCCGCCTCGGCAAGGGCAAGATGGGCCGCGCCTGGAAGGCCGTGCGCGACGACGAGGACGCCGCCGAGGCGATGGGCATCAACACCTACATCGCGAAGATCTCGGCGTACATCATCGGCGCCGTGTGGGCCGGCATGGCCGGACAGCTCATGGCGACGCACCTGTCGGCGATCAGCCCGAACAGCTTCCAGTTCCTGTACTCGGCCCTCATCCTCATGGCGGTCGTGCTCGGCGGAATGGGCTCGACGCCCGGCGTCATCATCGGCGCGCTGTTCGTCTCGCTCGCCCCCGAGCTCCTGCGCGACTTCGCCGAGTGGCGGTTCCTGATCTTCGGCGTGCTGCTCGTCGTCGTGATGCTGTTCCGACCGGCCGGGCTCTGGCCGGCGACCGCGGTGCTGCCGTGGCTGAAGCGGCAGAAGCCGCAGCCGCCGCCCTTCACCTCCGCCGTGTCGGCGGTCGACCACGGCGAGCCGACCGTGCCGCCGAGCGTGATGGAGTCGGTCGACGGCCTGCCGGCGACCGACGCCGAGGAGGGGAGGCAGCCGTGAGCGCGCTCCTGGAGGTCCGCGACCTGCGACTGCAGTTCGGCGGCGTGAAGGCCGTCGACGGCCTCAGCTTCGAGGTCCGGACCGGTGAGATCCTCGCGGTGATCGGCCCGAACGGCGCCGGCAAGACGAGCGCGTTCAACTGCATCTCCGCGTTCTACCTGCCGACGTCGGGCTCGGTCGAGTTCGACGGCAATCGCATCGTTCGCGAGGTGCCAGGGTTCTGGCGGCGGCTCGGCCTCACCCATCTGCTCCAGAGCTTCGGCTTCTACCGGGTGCTCCCGTCGAGGGTCACGAAGTGGGGCATGGCCCGCACGTTCCAGAACCTGCGGCTCTTCCGGGAGCTCAGCGTGCTCGACAACGTGAAGACGGCGATGCACGCGAACCTGCGCGAGGGGTTCTGGTCGACGCTGCTGCACACGCCCGGATACCGCAGGGCGGAGGAGGCGTGCGCCCGCGAGGCGCGCGGCTGGCTCGACTTCGTCGGCTTCGCCGAGGACGAGAACCTCTACGTGACGCAGCTGCCCTACGGCGAGCAGCGTCGGGTCGAGATCGCCCGCGCGCTCGCGACGAGCCCGAAGCTGCTGCTGCTCGACGAGCCCGCCGCGGGCCTCAACTTCAACGAGAAGCAGTCGCTCATGGAGCTGATCCGCAAGATCCGAGACATGGGGGTGGCGGTCGTCCTGATCGAGCACGACATGGGCCTCGTCATGGAGCTCGCCGAGCGCATCGTCGTGCTGAACTACGGCAAGGAGATCGCCGACGGCACGCCCGAGGAGATCAAGAACGACCCGGTCGTCATCGAGGCCTACCTCGGCGTCGACGAGGATGAGGGCGGCGCCACGAGCACCGCCCGTGCGGACGGAGGCCGATCGTGAGCGTGCTCGAGGTGAACGAGGCCGACGTCTACTACGGCCGGGTGCATGCCCTGCGAGGGCTGAGCTTCGCGGTCGAGGAGGGCGAGATCGTGTGCCTGCTCGGCAACAACGGCGCGGGCAAGTCGACGACGATGAACATGCTCTCCGGCCTCGTACGGCCGAAGTCGGGAGAGGTGCGCTGGAACGGCCTCGACCTGACGACCGCGAAGCCGTGGAACATCGTCTCGGCGGGGCTCCTCCACGTGCCTGAGGGGCGGCGCATCTTCTCGACGATGACCGTGCACGAGAACCTGCTGCTCGGCGGCTACACCGTGCGCGACAAACGGGCGATCCAGACCAGGCTCGACGAGGTGTACGGCCTCATGCCGCGCCTCGCCGAGCGGCGCAGGCAGCAGGGCGGAACGCTCTCGGGCGGCGAGCAGCAGATGGTCGCGATCGGCCGGGCGCTCATCGGCGGGCCGAAGCTGCTGCTGCTCGACGAGCCCTCCATGGGGCTCGCACCGCTCATCGTGAAGCAGGTGATGGAGATCATCCAGCAGGTGAACGCCCAGGGCACGACCGTGCTGCTCGTCGAGCAGAACGCCCGTGCGGCCCTCAAGATCGCGCATCGCGCGTACGTCGTCGAGACCGGTGCGGTGACCCTGTCGGGTCCCGCCGCCGAGCTCGCCGCCGATCCGCGCGTGGTCGAGGCGTACCTCGGCGCGTGAGCGCACGCCGCATCGAAACGACAGGGAAAGGGGTGGCGCGGTGCGCGTCATCGTGATCGGCGCCGGGGCGATCGGCGCGGCCAGTGCACTCGCGCTCGCCGAGGCGGGTGCCGAGGTGGTCGTCGTCGATCGGGCCGGCGTCGCGGGGGAGACCTCGAGCCGGTGCGAGGGCAACATCCTCGTCTCCGACAAGGGCCCGGGCGCCGAGGCCGAGCTCGCGATCGTCGCGAATCGCGCCTGGCGTGCACTCGCCGAGCGGCTCGACGCCGACCGCGGGCCGGGACAGCCGGCGACCGAGTTCGAGGCGAAGGGCGGCGTCGTCGTCGCATTCCCAGGCGGCGAGGCAGCGCTCGGCGCGTTCGCCGCGTCCCAGCGCGGCATCGGCATCACGGCGAACGAGGTGGATGCCTCGGCGCTGCGCGCGCTCGAGCCCCACCTGTCGCCGGAGGTCGTGCGAGGCATCCACTACCCCGACGACGCGCAGGTGCAGCCGAGCCTCGCGACCCAGGCGATGCTCGCCCGGGCCGTGCGCCTCGGGGCGACCGTCCGCGTGACGGAGGCGACCGGAGCCCGGGTGCGCGCGGGCCGGGCCATCGGCGTCGAGACGCCGGAAGGCCCGATCGAGGGCGACGCCGTCGTGAACTGCGCGGGGCCGTGGGCGGGCGAGGTCGCGGCACGCTTCGGCGCCCGGCTCGACATCCGGCCGCGCCGCGGCCTCATCCTCGTGACGGTGCCGATGCCGCAGCGCGTCTTCCACAAGGTCTACGACGCCGACTACGTCGGCGCGGTCGGCTCCGCGGATGCTGCCCTGCAGACCTCGACCGTCGTCGAGTCGACCCCGGCGGGCACCGTGCTGATCGGCTCGAGCCGCGAACGCGTCGGGTTCTCGGAGTCGAACACGCTGCCGGCGCTCGCCGAGATCGCGGCGAAGGCGGCTCGGCTGTTCCCGTTCCTCGCCGACACGATGCTGCTGCGCAGCTACCACGGCTTCCGCCCGTACGCCCCCGACCACCTGCCGGCGATCGGCGCCGACGGCGAGGTCGCCGGGCTCTTCCACGCGGCCGGCCACGAGGGCGCGGGCATCGGGCTCGCGCCGACGACCGGCGACCTCGTCGCGCACGCCGTCCTCGGCGTGCCCGCGCCGATCGACCCGGCGCCGTTCCTGCCCACGAGGGCCGCACTGCGGGAGGAGGCCGCATGACCATCCGCATCAGCTTCGACGGCGACGAGGTCCTCGGGCGCGAGGGCCAGACGATCGCCGGGGTGCTGCTCGCCTCCGGGCGCCGGAGCTGGCGCACCGCCGACGGGGAGGAGCGCGGCGTGTTCTGCGGCATCGGCGTCTGCCAGGACTGCGTCGTGACCGTGAACGGGGTCGGGAGCGTGCGCGCCTGCCAGCGCACGGCGTGCGACGGCGATGCGATCGAGCGGGAGGTGCGATGAAGCGACGGGTCGTCATCCTCGGGGCGGGGCCGGCCGGCCTCGCCGCCGCGCAGGCCGCGCTCGCCCACGGGGCCGACGTCGTCGTGATCGACGAGGGCGAGCGGGTCGGCGGGCAGTTCTGGCGCCACCACGACACGCTCACCGATCGTCGCCTCCAGCATCAGTGGGCGAGGTTCGAGCGGTTGCGCGGCGCGCTCGAGCGGGCGACGGTGCACGCCTCGACGAGCGTCTGGCGCGTCGACACCGAGCACGGGGTGCGCGTGCACGCGCTGCACGGCCCGGTGGACGCCGTCGATCGCGAACCGCTCGTGATCGACGCCGATGCCCTCGTGATCGCGACGGGCGCGCACGACCGTGCCCTCCCGGTTCCGGGCTGGACCCTGCCTGGCGTCACGACCGCCGGTGCCGCCCAGGCGCTGGCCAAACGCGACGGGGTCGCGCTCGGCGGGCGCACGGTGGTCGCAGGTGCTGGCCCGTTCCTGCTGCCGGTCGCGGCGAGCCTCGCGCAGGTCGGCGGCGAGGTCGTCGAGGTCGTCGAGGCGGCCGGCGCCCGTGCGATCGCACGCGGTTGGGGTCGGGCCCCGTGGCAGTTCGCCGGGGTCGCGGGCAAGGCGGGGGAACTGGGGGAGTACGCGCTCTCGCTCGCACGCCACCGCACGCCCTACCGGATCGGGCAGGCCGTGACCCGGATCCACGGCGAGCGCGCCGTCGAGGGAGTCACGATCCAGCGCGTCGACGCCCGTTGGCGCCCGATCGCCGGCACGGAACGCCACGTCGAGTGCGACGCGGTCGCGCTCGGGCACGGGTTCACGCCGCGGATCGAGGCCGCGATCCAGGCCGGCTGCGCGATCTCGCCCGACCGGTTCGTCGTGGTCGACGCACGTCAGGGCACGAGCGTCGCGGGGGTCTTCGCGGCCGGCGAGGTCACCGGCATCGGGGGCGCCGACGCCGCACTCGCCGAAGGTGCCGTCGCGGGCTTCGCCGCCGCCGGGGGAGACCCGGCCGACGCGAGGATGCGAGGGCCGCTCGCGGCGCGCCGGCGCATGCACGCGTTCGCCGCGCGCCTCGCGACGCACGACATCGCACCGGGGTGGACCGCCTGGCTCGACGACGAGACGATCATGTGCCGGTGCGAGTCGGTCACCGTCGCCCGCTTGACCGCGGCGGCCGGGGCGGCGGGCTCGAGCCGAGGCATCCGCCTCGCCACGCGCGCAGGACTCGGCGCCTGCCAGGGGCGGACCTGCGGACGCAGCGTGGAGGCCCTGCTCGGCCGGCCGCTCGGCCTCGACCGGCGACCGGTCCTCTCGTCGGTGCGGATCGGCGAGCTCGCCGCCTGCGCCGATGAAGCACCCGCCGCGTCGGCCGACGCCGGCTGAGGCTCGACGATGCGCTCGGCAGCCACCCGTTCCTAGGAGTAGTGTGTGATATATTACATAGCACGTATCGCGACAAGGGAGCCGCCAATGACCGCCACCGCAACCGGAGAACGCATCGCCCCGCCCGGCGACGACGAGGCGCGCCGCGTCCGCAAGGTCATGCGCTCCTCGGCAATCGGGCATTTCGTCGAGTGGTTCGACTTCGCGGTCTACGCGTACGCGGCTCCGGTGATCGCGTCGCTCTTCTTCCCCGACTCCGACCCGGCTGCGGCCCTCATGGCCGTCTTCGCGATCTACGCGGTCGGCTTCGTCGCCCGCCCGATCGGCGCGTTCCTGCTCGGCCACCTCGGCGACCGGTTCGGCCGCAAGCGCGTGCTCGCCGGCGTCATCCTCGTCATGGGCGTCTCCACGACGCTCATCGGCCTGCTGCCGACCTACGCCGTCATCGGGGTCGCCGCGCCCGTGCTGCTCATCCTGCTGCGCATGGTGCAGGGCCTCTCCGCCGCAGGCGAGACGATCGGCTCGAACTCGTTCGTCGCCGAGCACTCGCCGACCGCGCGCCGCGGGCTCAACGTCGGCCTCGTGTACACGTGGTCGAACCTGCCGCCCGTCATCGCCGCCCTGCTGGTGCTCGCGCTCACGACCGTGCTCTCGCCCGAGGCGTACGAGACCTGGGGCTGGCGCGTGCCGTTCCTGCTCGGCGCGCCCCTCGCCGTCGTCGGCCTTTACATCCGCTCCCGCGTCGACGAGTCGCCCGCCTTCCTCGAGATGCGCGAGAGCCGCCAGGTCGAGTCGGCGCCGATCCGCACGGTGTTCCGCGAGCAGTGGCGCAACATGGTCGTCTGCTTCAGCATCGCCGCCGTCGCGAGCCTCGGCTACTACTCGCTCACCGGCTACTTCTACTCGTACATGACCGTGACCATCGGCCTCGACTCGTCGGCCGCGCTCATCTCGAACAGCATCGCCCTGCTCATCACCTTCTTCACCGTGCCAGTCGCGGCGTACTGCTCCGACCGCATCGGCCGACGCCGAATGCTGCTGATCGCCGGCCTCTTCGGCGCGCTCGTCGCCGTGCCCGCGTACCTGCTCGTCGGCGTCGGCACGCTCGGCGCCGCGGTCGTGAGCCAGGGCCTGCTCGGTCTCGCGCTCGGGCTCTTCTTCGGCCCGGCGGGTGCGGCCTTCGTCGAGCTCTTCCCCGCGCGGGTGCGGTACACGGGAGCCTCGATCAGCTACAACCTCGCGTTCACGATCTTCGGCGGCACCGCACCGCTCATCGCCACGTGGCTCATCGGGCTCACCGGCTCGACCGTGGCGCCGGCCTGGTACGTCGTCGCGGTCACGGTGCTCGCGCTCCTCGTCGTGCTCACGATGCCCGAGACGAACCGGCGTTCGATGCGCGACTGACCACCACCTCCGGCATCACCCGCGGACTTCACCAACCCCGTCGCCCTCAGGGGCGAGAACGATCAGAATGGAAAGCAGATGACCACGAACAACATGGACCTGGGCGGCGTCGTCGTCGCCACCACGCTCGCCTTCAAGGAGGACGCGCAGGCGCCCGCCGGGCTGGCCGTCGACTACGACAGGTTCGCCGAGCACGTCGACTTCCTCATGGCGAACGGCTGCCGCGGCGTCGGGCCCAACGGCTCGCTCGGCGAGTACTCGTCGCTCACCGACGAGGAGCGCCGCAAGGTCATCCAGGTCGCCGTCGAGGCGGTCGACGGGCGCGGCATCGTGATCGCCGGCGTGCACGGCGTCGGCAGCCACCAGGCGCGCCTCTGGGCCGAGTACGCGAAGGAGGACGGCGCCGACGGCGTGCTGCTGCTGCCGCCCACGATCTACCGGGCCAACGAGGGCGAGGTCATCGCGCACTACCAGGAGGTCGCGAAGGTCGGCCTGCCGATCATGGCCTACAACAACCCCTTCGACACCAAGGTCGACCTCGTGCCGTCGCTCGTCGCGAAGCTCGCCGAGATCCCCGAGGTCGTCGCCATCAAGGAGTTCTCGGGCGACGTGCGCCGCGTCTACGAGATCAAGGAGCAGTGCGACATCGACGTCATCGCCGGTGCCGACGACGTGCTCTTCGAACTCATGGTGAACGGTGCCGTCGGCTGGTTCGCCGGCTACCCGAACGCCTTCCCGCGCGAGGCCGTCGAGCTCTACAACCTCTGCGCCGAGGGCAAGTGGCACGAGGCGAAGGCGCTCTACGAGCAGCTCGTCGCCGTGTTCCGCTGGGACTCGCGCACCGAGTTCGTGCAGGCCATCAAGCTGTCGATGGACATCTGCGGCAACTCGTACGGCGGCCCGACCCGCCCGCCGCGCGGCCCGCTGTCGGCCGAGCAGCGCGCCCAGGTCACCGCCGACACCGAGCGGGCGCTCGCGGCGCTCGCGGCGCGGCGGGCGGCGGTCGCCTGATGCGTGCGCGCCGGGTCCTCTCCGCCGTCGACTCCCACACCGAGGGCATGCCGACCCGTGTCGTCACGGGCGGCGTCGGCCGGATCCCCGGCGCGACCATGAACGATCGCCGGCTCTACGCGATGGAGCACCTCGACGGGCTGCGGGGCCTGCTCATGAACGAGCCCCGCGGCCACGCGTCGATGTCGGGCGCGCTGCTGCAGCCGCCTGCGCGCGACGACGCCGACTGGGGGGTCGTCTTCATCGAGGCGAGCGGGTTCCTGCCCATGTGCGGGCACGGCACGATCGGCGTCGCGACCGTGCTCGTCGAGACCGGCATGGTCGAGGTGACGGAGCCGGTCACCGAGGTCCGTCTCGACGTGCCCGCGGGACTCGTGATCGCGCGCGTCGCGGTCGAGGGCGGCCGCGCGAAGCACGTCACGATCGAGAACGTCCCGAGCTTCGTCGACCGGCTGGATGCCTCGATCGAGGTGCCCGGCTACGGCGAGGTGCCCTACTCGGTCGCCTTCGGCGGCAACTTCTACGCCCTCGTCGATCTCGACGCGGTCGGGCTGCCGTTCGATCGCGCCAGGCAGGGCGACATCCTGCGCGCCGGCCTCGCGATCATGGATGCGATCAACACGCAGGCGCCGCCGCAGCATCCCGTGATCGCTGGGGCGAACCACGTGCACCACGTCGAGTTCATCGCGCCCGGCTCAGACGCCGTGCGCTCGCGACACGCGATGGCGATCCACCCGGGGTGGTTCGACCGGTCGCCGTGCGGCACCGGCACGAGCGCGCGCATGGCCGAGCTCTTCGCCCGCGGCGAGCTCGCGCTCGACACCGATTTCGTCAACGAGTCGTTCATCGGCACCGAGTTCACGGGGCGCCTGATCCGCGAGACCGAGGTGGGCGGCGTCCCGGCCGTGGTGCCGACGATCACGGGCCGGGCGTGGGTCACCGGCCTCGGACAGTACTTCCTCGACGACGACGACCCCTTCCCCGAGGGCTTCGTCTTCTGACGAACCCGACCACCTGGAGGACCTCCTGATGACCACCGCTTCCGACGTCGACACCGACGCCGTCGCCGCCCGCGCGGCCCGCGCCGCCCGCCCCTTCGCCGAGACCGACCCGCGCGCCAGGGCCGCGGCGCTCGTCGCGGTCGCCGACGCGCTCGATGCGGCCGGCCCCGAGCTCATCGCCATCGCGATGCGCGAGACCGGCCTGACCGAGGCCCGGCTCACCGGCGAGGTGCGTCGCACCACGAACCAGCTGCGACTCTTCGCCGAGGTGATCGTCGACGGCGGCTACCTCGACGCCCGCATCGACGACGCCGATCCCGCCTACGTCATCGGCCCGCGCCCCGACGTGCGGCGCGTGCTCGAGCCGGTCGGCCCCGTGCTGAACTTCGCCGCATCGAACTTCCCGTTCGCCTTCTCGGTGGCCGGCGGCGACTCGGCCGCAGCCCTCGCGGCCGGCTGCCCGCTCATCGTGAAGGCGCACTCGGGTCACCCCGAGCTCTCCCGCCGCACGGGCGAGATCGTCGCCGAGGCACTCGCGACCGCCGGCATGCCCGACGGCGTCTTCCAGGTCGTGGCGGGGCAGCAGGCCGGCGTCGAGCTCCTGAAGGACGACCGCATCCGCGCCGGTGCCTTCACCGGGTCCACGCACGTCGGGCGCCTCCTCGCCGACATCGCGGCGTCGCGCCCGCGTCCGATCCCGTTCTACGGCGAGCTCGGCAGCGTGAACCCGGTCTATGCGACGGCGGGCGCCGTCGCGGGCGACCCCGAGTTGCTGCAGGGCTTCCTCACGTCGGTCTCGGGCTCGGCGGGCCAGCTCTGCACGAAGCCCGGATTCCTCTTCGTGCCGCGCGAGGCCGAGCTCGGTGCGGTCGGCGACACCGCCGCCTCGGTGTCCGAGCATCGGCTGCTGAACCCCGGCATCGGCCGGGCGTTCGAGGAGCGCCGGAGTGCCGTCCTCGGCGCGCCCGGTGTCGCCGTGCTCGCCGAGGGCGCCGTCCGCGTCGACGACGCCGAGCAGCGCTTCGCGACGCCGACGGTGGTCGAGGTCGACCTCGACACCCTGCGCGCGCACCGCGACGAGCTGCTCGAGGAGTCGTTCGGCCCGCTCTCGATCATCGTGCGCTACGACGACGCCGGCGAGCTGCCCGACGTGCAGCGCGAGCTGTTCCCGGGCAACCTCACCTCGACGCTGCACGCGAGCGACGCCGAGCTCTCCGGCGGCGGGCTCGCCGACCTCGTCGACGCCCTCGCCGAGACGAGCGGCCGGGTGCTCTTCGGCGGATGGCCGACGGGGGTGTCGGTGACGAGCGCGATGCAGCACGGCGGCCCGTACCCGGCGACGACGAGCGACGCGACGAGCGTCGGGACCGCGGCGATCACGCGGTTCCTCCGCGGCGTCGCCTACCAGAACGCGCCGCAGGCGCTGCTGCCGGCACCGCTCCGCGACGAAAACCCGTGGGGCGTGCCGCAGCGCCGCAGCGCGGCGGGCCGGTCCGCCGAGTGGGGAAGCCTCACGGGCTCGCACTGACCGGGCCTGCACGTCGACCGCCGCTGGAGCCCGTGCAGTCGCTGGAAACGGTCCTTCGACGCGTGAGGAAGGGCTGTTTCCAACGACTCGCGCCGCCTGATGGGTGCGGGAAGGCGTCAGCGCAGGCTGAAGCCGTCGGCGAGCGGGTCGGCGGGGTCGAGCTCGAACTCGCAGCGGCCGACCCGGTACGCCTGCCCGGTGACCTCGGGGACGACCCCGCCCTCGGTGCGAGCGGCCACCCGCGCGAGGAACCGCGTGCCGATGATCGAGTCGTGCGTGAGCGTCTCGCCGTCGGCGAGCGCACCCGTCTCCGCGAGGAATGCGACCCGCGAGGCGGTGCCCGAACCGCACGGGCTGCGGTCGACCTCGCCGTCGGCGAAGACCGTGACGTTGCGCTGCCACGGGCCTTCGTCGGTGCGGCCCAGGTCGTCGACGAGGATCGTGCCGTAGACGCCCGAGAGCCGGTCGTCGTCGAGCTGCGCGGCCGGGTGGTCGTTCAGGGCCCACTTGATCTCGCGGCCGAGGCGGATGAGCTCGGTCGTGTGCGCGGGCGCGACCTCGAGGCCGAGCGATGCGGCCGGCAGCGTCGCGTAGACGGCGCCGCCGAAGACGAGGTCGACCTCGACGTCGCCGCGGCTCGTCGTGAGCGGGATGCCTCGTGCGAGCACGCGGGAGGCGACGTTGCGGAACACGACCCCGGTGGTGACGCCCGCGGAGCGGTGCACGCGCGCCTGCACCCGCCCGCTCGGCACGTCGATGGTGACGATCGCCTCGCCGTCGTCGGGCGCGGAGACCCGCCCCGTCGCGACGGCCCACGCGCCGAGCGCCATCGTGCCGTGCCCGCATGCGGTCGAGAACCCGTCCTTGTGCCAGAACAGCACGCCGAAGTCGGCGCCGTCATCGTCGGGCGGCGTGACGAACCCGCCGTACATGTCGTCGTGGCCGCGCGGCTCGAGGCAGAGGAACCGGCGCACCCGGTCGGGTTCGCCGGCCATGGCGTGCACGCGTCGTTCGGCGACCGTCGCGCCCTCGGTCGCGACGCCCTCGACGATGCGGAACGGCTCGCCCGCCGTGTGCCAGTCCTCGGTGGTCCACCGCATCACGCGCCTCCGTCTCCGTCGAGCGCGGCCTGTGCGACCGCAAGGTCCTGCCATCCCATGCCGCACGTCTTGACGACGCGGGGCCGGTCGTGCGCGACCTCCACGACGCCGGTCGCGATGCGTGCCATCGGCACGATATCGGCGGGGGAGAGGTGCCCCTCGTCGAACGCCATGATGACGTCGCCCGCCTCGGTGCGGGCGACCCGGTCGGTCTCGACGATCACCTGCGCCCGACCGAGCAGCTCGCCGGGCAGCTCGCGCACGCCTCGCTCGTGCGAGCCGACGGCGACGAGTGCGGCGCGGTCGCGCACGAGGTCGGCGTCGAAGAGCGGCTCGCGTGCGGTCGTCGCGCAGACGACGAGGTCGGCCTCGGCCACGTCGCCGGCGTCGCCGACGGCGATGTCGAGCCCGGATGCCGCGCACTCGGCCACCGCGCGCAGCGCCTTCGCCCGATCGCGGCCGATGAAGCGCACGCGTTCGATCGGCCGGATCGCGCGCATCGCCTCGACGTGGCGGATGCCCTGCGGACCGGTGCCGAACACCACGAGGCTCGTCGCGTCGGGCTCGGCGACGAGGTCGAGCATCGCCGCCGACATCGCGGGCGTGCGCAGGCTCGTGAGCTCGGTGCCGTCGAGGAGCGCGACGGGGGTGAGGCTCTCGGCGTCGAGCACGACGTAGACCGCCTGGATGCGCTCGAGCCCTCGGGCGGGATTCGAGGGAGCGACGGTCGCGAGCTTCTGGCCCGCGTAGCGGCCGAGGTCGGCAGGCATGAGCAGGAGCTGCCCGTGCCGCACGTCGACGATCGATCGGGGCGGGTCGTCGTCGGGATCGAACCCGGCGCGAAGCGCGGCCTGCAGGGCTCGGACGGCGCGGGGCATGTCGATGCGCGCGCGGAGCGCGGCGGCATCGAGGATCCGCATGGCGGCGATGACATCGGACATGCACCAAGCCTACTATGTGATGCGTAATACATCACCTCGATGCGAGCGCGCGAAGCAGCGCAGAAGGAGCGGACATGCACGCCGACGAAGGCGCCGCCACGATCAACCCCGTCGATCGCACGGAGGCCGGCGCGGCGCCCGGGCCCGCGCGCTCGATGCCGCAGGCGCCCGAGCCCGATCCGCGGATGCCGCGCCTTGCCGGGTCGCCCGGATTCCGCGAGTTCATGCAGCGCGGCTGGGCCGACGCCGACCGCACGCCCGTCATCCCCTCCGGCGCGCCCGCCGCCGCAGCACGGCACCGCGAGCGGCTCTCGGCGGCCGCCGGGGGACTGGTGATCGCGATCGCGGCCGGCCGGGCGCCGATGCGCGTCAACGACAACGCGCACGAGTTCCGCGCCGACAGCGACTTCCTCTGGCTCGTCGGTGCGGGGGTGGAGGACGCCGTGCTCGTGCTCGAACCGGCGGGCGGCGGCCACGATGCGACGCTCTACCTGCCGTCGCCCTTCCGCCCGGGCGACGAGGGCTTCTTCGCCGACCCGCTGCGGGGTGAGCTGTGGGTCGGCCCGATCGCCGGCCTCGCCGAGTACGCCGACGTGCTCGGCGTGCGCACGCGGCGCATCGAGGAGCTCGACCTGCCGAGCGGCGCCCTCCTCGCCGGCACGCCTCCGACGACGGGTCCGGGTGCCGCGATCGCCGCTCACCCGCGGTCGGGCGAGCTCGCGCGCGTACTGGCCGAACTCCGCATGGTGAAGGACGACTGGGAGCTCGCCGAGCTGCGCGCCGCGGTCGACACCACGGTCGACGGCTTCGCGGCCACCGCGTTCGAGATCCCGGCCGCGGTGCGCCGCGGTGGCGAGCGATGGCTGCAGGGCACGTTCGACCGGTACGCGCGCACCTTCGGTGCGGGCACGGGGTACGCCTCGATCGTCGGATCCGGCGCCCACGCGCCCGTCCTGCACTGGGTGCGCGCCGAGGGCGACGTCGACCCCGAGGCGCTGCTGCTGCTCGACCTCGGCGTCGAGCGCCGGTCGGGCTACACGGCCGACGTCACCCGCACGCTGCCCGCGTCGGGCTCGTTCTCGACCGCCCAGCGCGAGGTGCACGACCTCGTCGAGGCCTCCCACCGCGCGGGGCTCGCAGCCGTCGGGCCGGGTCGTGACTGGGCCGACTTCCACACGGCGTGCATGGAGGTGCTCGCCCGGGGGCTCGCCGACTGGGGCCTCCTGCCGGTCTCGGTGGACGAGGCGCTCTCGCCAGAGGGGCAGCAGCATCGCCGATACATCGTGTGCGGCGTCGGCCACCACCTCGGCATCGACGTGCACGACTGCTCGGCCGCGAGCCACGCGGCGTACCAGGGCGCGAAGATGCGGCCGGGCATGGCGCTCACCGTCGAACCCGGGCTCTACTTCCACGCCTTCGACGAGACGGTCCCGCCCGAGCTCCGCGGGCTCGGCGTGCGGCTCGAGGACGACGTCGTCGTGACCGCCGACGGCGGCGAGGTGCTCTCGCGCGGGCTCCCGATCGACGCCGCGGGCATCGAGGCGTGGATGGCCGGGCTCCGCTGACACGTCGCGGGATCGGCTCCGCCGACCGTGCGGCGCCGGTTCGCGGCATCCGCCCCGATCTGGCAGAATAGGGGGTTGGATCGCCGCCCGACCCTCTATCAGGCCGCGGTCCGACCATTTCGAGCTTCCGCCGGGTGTGCACCCCACGCTCCAGGCGATCGGTTCAACCTTTCTACACATTCAGGAGAATCGTGGCTGTCAAGATCCGTCTCAAGCGTCTCGGCAAGATCCGTGCGCCGTACTACCGCATCGTCGTCGCCGACTCGCGCACCAAGCGCGACGGTCGTGTGATCGAGGAGATCGGCAAGTACCACCCCACCGAGCAGCCCTCGTTCATCGAGGTCGACTCCGACCGCGCGCAGTACTGGCTCGGCGTCGGCGCGCAGCCGACCGAGCAGGTGCTCGCCATCCTCAAGCTCACGGGCGACTGGGGCAAGTTCAAGGGCGACGAGAACGCCGTCTCGAAGGTGCAGACGAAGGACGCCAAGGCCGAGTTCGTCGCCGACGAGAAGAAGAAGCCGGTGCTGAAGCCCAAGGCCGAGAAGCCGGCCCCCAAGGCCGAGGAGCCCGCCGAGGCCGAGGCCGAGGCTGCGGAGACCGCGACGGACGAGGCGTAAGGCCTTGCTCCAGTCCGCGCTCGAACACCTCGTCAAGGGGATCGTCGATCACCCTGACGATGTGAAGGTCGTCTCCGCGTCGAGCGCACGCGGCGAGGTCCTCGAGGTTCACGTGAACCCCGAGGACCTCGGCCGTGTCATCGGCCGGGCCGGTCGCACCGCAAAGGCCCTCCGCACGCTCGTCACGGCGCTCGCCGACGGCCGCCGCGTGCGGGTCGACGTCGTCGACACCGACGACTGACGTGGCCGAAGCACCGAAGTCGCAGCTCCGGGTCGGTCGCCTCACGAAGGCGCACGGCCTGAAGGGCGCGATCAAGCTCGAGCTCTACACCGACGACCCCGAGCGACGTTTCACGCCCGGGGCCGAGTTCTCGCTGCAGGTGCCGAAGGAATCGCCCTGGCACGGCAAGCGCCTCGTGCTGCGCGAGCTCCGCTGGTACAACGGGCACCCCGTCGGATTCTTCGAGGGTGTCGACGACCGCACCGCGGCCGAGACCCTCATCAAGGCGATCCTCTGGGTCGAGCACGCCGACGACGAGGCGGCCGAGCCCGACGCGTGGTACGACCACCAGCTCGTCGGGCTCGCGGTCGTCCGCGACGGCGAGCGCATCGGCGAGGTCGTCCATGTCGACCACCTCCCCGCGCAGGACCTGCTCATCGTCAAGACCGCGGGCGTCGAGGTCATGGTGCCGTTCGTCTCCGCGATCGTGCCCGAGGTCGACCTCGAGGCCGGCACGCTCACGGTGACCCCGCCGGCCGGGCTCTTCGAGGAGATCCCCGAGACGGGGCAGCAGGATGCCTCGGCCGACGAGTCGGCCGACGCCGGCGCCGAGCTGCCCGGCGACGAGCCCGCCGCCGGCGACGAGCCCCGCGCGTAGGAGCGGGTCCGTGCGCGTCGACATCGTCACGATCTTCCCCGAGTTCTTCTCGGTGCTCGATCTCTCGCTGCTCGGTCGTGCGCGGGAGTCGGGCCTGCTCGAGATCACCGCGCACGACCTGCGAGACCACACGCACGACCGGCACCGCACCGTCGACGACACGCCGTACGGCGGCGGCGCGGGCATGGTCATGAAGCCCGAGCCGTGGGGCGAGGCACTCGACGCGATCGTCGGCGAGGGCGAGTCCGATGCGCTGCTCGTCGTGCCGTCGCCTGCGGGCGAGCCGTTCACGCAGCAGCTCGCTCGCGAGCTCGCGGCCGAGCCGCACGTCGTCTTCGCGTGCGGGCGGTACGAGGGCATCGACCAACGCGTCGTCGACCACTATTCGACGCGCATGCGGGTGCGGCTCATCTCGCTCGGCGACTACGTGCTCAACGGCGGCGAGGTCGCGGTGATGGCGATGATCGAGGCGGCGGGCCGTCTCGTGCCCGGCGTCGTCGGCAACCCCGAGTCGCTCGTCGAGGAGTCGCACGAGAACGGGCTCCTCGAGTACCCGAGCTACACCAAGCCCGCCGAGTGGCGAGGACTCGAGGTGCCGCCGGTGCTGCGATCGGGCAACCACGGCGCGGTCGCCGCCTGGCGTCACGAGCAGCAGCTCGAGCGCACCCGCCGGGTCCGACCCGAGCTGCTCGCCGGAGGCGATGGCGCCGACAGCGACGCGTGAGCCGTTCTTCACCCGTTCGAAACACCCGGAACGCGTCCGCGTAACACCGCCTTCCTACCGTCGAAGCCGCGGGTGCCCTGATCCCCGCGGGAGGCGGGGTTCGAACATGGCCGTCACGAGTGCGGGTTCGCCCGCGATGCGGGCATCGACCCGCAGCCTGCGACTGGTCGCGGTGACGCACGGCCGGCCGACGTCGGCGAACCGAGCGGCCATCATCCGGCTCGTCGACGCCGTGGCCTCGTCGCGCCCGGCACTCGACGTGTCGATCGCCTTCATCGACGCCCGCGCTCGAGAGCCGATCGAGCTCGTCGCCGACCGCGATGAGGGCGCGGTCATCGTGCCGCTCGTCCTCTCAGCCGGATTCCACGTGCGAACGGGGCTCGAGCTCGGCATCGCCCACTCGCGATCGCACGCCGGGCTGGCCGCCGGGCTCGGTCCCGACGATCGCATCGTCGACGTGCTCGCGAGGCGACTCGACCGGACCGGGCTCGACGACGACGACGTCGTCGTGCTCGCCGCCGCCGGCTCGAACGACCCGCGGGCGGTGCGCGAGTGCTTCGAGACCGCCCGCCGGCTCGGGCTGCGACTCGGTCGGCCCGTCACGGTCGGTTTCATCGCCGCGGGGCTGCCGCGGCTGCGCGACGCGATCGAGATGATCCGCGAGCTGCACCGCGGCCGGCGCGTGGTCGTCGGGCCCTACCTGCTCGCGCCCGGGCAGTTCTACGACGCGATCCTGACCTCCGGCGCGGACGTCGTCGCCGATGCGCTGCTCACACCCGACGCGTCGGCGCCGGCCGAGCTCGTCGACCTGGTGCTCGCCCGCTTCGACGAGACCCGGCCCGACACCCTACCCGGGGCCTGACTCGGGCAGCGCTCCGCCGCACCTGCTCGGGCCGACGGTGCGCGTGGGCCGGGCCGCTCGCACCGGTGACCGCTCGGTCCGCCGTCAGCCGGCCCGGCTCGGTGCGTCGTCGGCCTCGAACGCGCGGGCGAGCAGCTCCGCGATCCGGCCGCGACAACCACCGCAGCCCGTGCCGGCACGGGTGTCGCGCCCGATCGCATCGACGGTGGCGTTGCCGCAGGCGGCCGACTCGGCGATGCGCCCGGCCGTGACCCCGTTGCACCAGCACACCGTCGCGGCGGGGGCGAGCCCAGCCGAACCGGTGCTCGGGTCGTCGTCGGGGCCGTCGAGGCGCAGCAGCATCGAGCGGTCGGCGGGCAGTTCGGCCCGTCGTTCGAACAGCAGCGTGAGCTCGGCGGCGGTGCGCGGCATCCCGACGCTCGCGAAGGCCGTGAGCACGCCGTCCTCGGTGACCATCTTGACGTATCGGTCGTGCTCCGGGTCGGCCCACTGGGCCACCCGCCGACGCGGGCGTTCGCGGTCGTCGTCCCACGGGTCGGCCGACACGTCGCCCACGGCGACCACGTCGAGGTGCTCGGCCTTCAGCATGACGATGGGTTCGCGTTCCGGCGCGAGCGCCTCGTCGGCGGCGATGGGCGGCGATCCCGGCGCGGCCGGGACGGCCCCGAGCGGCGCCAGATCGGACGATCGGGCCGAGCGCGCCGCCGCGACGAAGCGACCGGCGAGCCAGGCCGCCTGGCGCCATCCCGGGCCGATGAGGCCGGCGGGGGCGCCCGGGACGATCCGGTCGGAGCCGTGCCCGGCCGAGTCGGCGATCTGCGCGCAGTCGCCGATCGCGTGGATCGCCGGGTCGGTCCACGTCTGCAGTGACGGGTGCACGACGATGCCGACCGCGGTGCGCAGGCCGGCGAGCGTCGCGAGCTCGTTGCGCGGGCTCACACCGCACGAGAGCACGAGGAGGTCGCCGCGGAGCTCCTTGCCGTCGGCGGTGATCAGCCGGTCGAATCGGCGCTCGTCGTCCGCTCCGCGGAATCCGATCGCCTCGGCGCGGGAGTTCGCGACGACCGCGATCCCGCTTCGGCGGAGAGCTGCCCGGAGCACGAGTCCGCCTCCGCGATCGAGGTTGCGCGGCATCGGGTGCTGGCCGTGGTGCACGACGCAGACCTCGGCTCCGGCGTGCGCGGCCGCGAGCGCGAGCTCGAGTCCGAGAACGCCGGCGCCGAGCACGATGATCCGCTTGCGCTCACGTACCGTGGCGAGCACTCGTTCGGCGTCGTCGAGGTCGCGGAGCGTCGTGACGCCGGCCGGCAGGTCGCCGTCACGACCGACGAGCGCGGCGCCGTGCCGCTCGAGCGACGTGAGGTCGCGTCGCGGCCGGTCGACGCCGTCGAGCGTCGGCACGTTGGCCCGGGCGCCCGTCGCCAGCACGAGCCGGTCGTACGGCACGAACTCGCCCGTCGAGAGCTCGACCGTCCTCGCATCGCGGTGGATCGCGCGTGCGGAGACCCCGAGCAGCACGCGGGCGCCGGCGGCTTCGGCGGCGTCGCGGTCGCCGATGGTCATCGCACCGAGCTCGGTGGCGCCGACGGCGTACTCGGCGACCAGCACCCGGTTGTACGCCTCGACGTCTTCGCCGCCGATGACCGTGAGCTCGAGCACGCCCTCGGCGACGGCGGGGAGCAGTTCGTCGACGAAGCGGGCGCCGACCGGGCCGTATCCGATGAGGACGATGCGGTGAGGTGGGCTCATGCGACGGCTCCGTGCTCTTCGAGGCGATCGTCCCGCGCGGTCGTCGCGCCGACGCGCGGTGCGACGCGGGTGACCCGCACGTGATTGGTCTTGAACTCCGGCATCGCGGAGATCGGGTCGACGGCGTCGGAGGTGAGCAGGTTCGCGGCCTGGTCGTCGCCGAAGTGGAACGGCAGGAACACGCACTCGACGCGGACGTCGGTGGTGATCGCGGCGCGGCATCGGACGCGGCCGCGGGAGTTCTCGATGGCGACGATCTCGCCGTCGGCGACGCCGAGCCGCAGGGCGGTGGCCGGGTGCAGCGACGCGACGAGGACGGGCTGCGCGGTGAGCAGCTCGGGAACCCGGCGCGTCTGCGCACCGCTCTGGTAGTGCTCGAGCAGCCGACCCGTGACGAGCGTGAGCTCGTCGGGTGCCGGCACCGGCCGGGCGCCCGCGCGGGGGGCGACCGCGACGAGGCGGGCGAGGCCGTCGGGGTGCGCGAAGCGCTCGGTGAACAGGCGCGGTGTCGATGTGCCGCCGCGCGGGTAGGGCCAGTACGCCGGCTCGCCCCGGTCGAGGCTCGCGTAGTCGATGCCCGAGTAGTCGGCGATGCCGCCCTCGGATGCGCGCCGCAGTTCGTCGAAGACGGTCTCGGGCTCCGTGGCGAAGCCGGTGCGGCGGCCCAGCAGGCGGGCGAGCTCCGCAAGCACCCAGAGCTCGTCGCGCACGCCCGGGGGCGGGTCGAGGGCGCGCCTCCGGCGGAGCACCCTGCCCTCGAGCGAGGTCATCGTGCCCTCCTCCTCGGCCCACTGCAGCACGGGCAGCACGACGTCGGCGAGCGCGGCCGTCTCGGACGGGACGAAGTCGCACACGACGAGGAGGTCGAGCGCCGCGAGCCCGTCGCGCACGGCTGCGGCGTTCGGCGAAGAGACGACGGGGTTCGAGCCGTGCACGAGCAGGGCCCGGACGCCGCCGGCCCGCCCGAGCGACTGCAGCAGCTCGACCGCCGGCACGCCCGGGCCCGGGATCTCGTCGGGCTCGACGCCCCACACCCGCGCGACATGCTCGCGCGCCGCAGGGTCGGTGATCTTGCGATAGCCGGGCAGCTGGTCGCACTTCTGGCCGTGCTCGCGGCCGCCCTGGCCGTTGCCCTGCCCGGTGAGCGTGCCGTAGCCGCTGCCCGGTCGTCCCGGCAGCCCGAGCAGCAGGGCGAGGTTGATCGCGGCGGTCGCGGTGTCGGTGCCGTCGACGTGCTGTTCGACGCCTCGCCCGGTGAGGATGAACGTGCGACCGCCCGCGGCGAGCCGGCGGGCGAGATCGCGCAGCATCGCGGCGGGAACCCCCGTGACCGATTGCACGCGCGCGGGCCACCAGCTCGCGACGCTGCGGCGCACGGCGTCGTAGCCCGCGGTCCGCCGCTCGAGGTAGCGGGTGTCGGCGAGCCCCTCGGCGATCACGATGTGCGCGAGTCCGAGCAGCAGCACGAGGTCGGTGCCCGGAGCCGGCTGCAGGTGCGCCCCGCGGCCGTCATCGGTCAGCCGCGCGGTCGCGGTGCGCCGGGGATCGACCACGACGAGCCCGCCGGCGGCCTGCGCACCCGCCAGGTGTCCGATGAACGGCGGCATCGTCGCGGCGACGTTCGTGCCGAGCAGCAGCACGGTGTCGGCCGCGTCGAGGTCCTCGAGCGGGAACGGCAGGCCGCGGTCGACGCCGAATGCGCGGTTGCCCGCTGCGGCGGCCGACGACATGCAGTACCGGCCGTTGTAGTCGATGCGGCTCGTGCCGAGCGCGAGCCTCGCGAACTTGCCGAGCTGGTACGCCTTCTCGTTCGTCAGCCCGCCGCCGCCGAAGACGCCCACGGCGTCGGCCCCGTACCGATCGCGGATGCCTCGGAGCCGTGTCGCGACGAGATCGAGTGCCTCCTCCCAGCTCGCCTCGTGGAGCCCGCCGTCGGCGCCGCGCACGAGCGGGGCGAGCAGTCGCGAGGGCGAGCGGAGCAGCTCGGGCGAGGTCCAGCCCTTCTTGCACAGGCCACCGCGGTTCGTCGGGAATTCGCGGCCGGCGACGATGACCGGCGCGATCGGCTCGGTCGTCGGGGGCGCGGCCGACCGCGAGGCATCCGCCGCGGTGAGGGTCATGGCGCACTGCAGCGCGCAGTACGGGCAGTGGGTGTCGGCGGCGGCTGTCGGCATCGCGGGTTCCTCACACCCGGTGCGAACGAAGCGGACGCACGTAGACGAGGGCGGTCAGGAGGAGGAGCCCGGCGTAGGCGGCGACGAATCCGAGGAACGCCGCCGAGTAGCCGCCCGTCGTCTGGAACGAGAGGTTCAGGGCCTGCGGGATGAGGAAGCCGCCGTACGCGCCGATCGCCGAGATGAGGCCGAGCGCCGCCGCCGCCTTCCGGCGACGGGCGGCGTCGTCGCCGGAGGCGCGGAGCGCGAAGACGACCGGCACCATGCGATACGTCGAGCCGTTGCCGATGCCGGCCGCGGCGAACAGCAGGAGGAACAGCCCGAGGAACGGCCAGAAGCCGGCCGCGGGCACGACCACGACGACGACGAGGGTGATGGCACCCATGGCCGCGAAGGCGCACATCGTGATGCGGGCCCCGCCGAACCGGTCGGCGAGCCGGCCGCCGAAGGGACGGGCGAGCGACCCCACGAGCGCCCCGAGGAAGGCGAGGGAGACCGACGCGCCGCCGACCGCGAAGGTCGAGAACGCGGGGAACTGGTCCGCGATGAGCTTCGGGAACACGCTCGCGAAGCCGATGAACGAACCGAACGTGCCGATGTAGAGCGAAGAGAGCAACCAGAGGTGCGGCTCCTTGAGGGCGGCCGCCGAGCCGGCGAGGTCGGCCTTCGCGTTCGAGAGGTTGTCCATGCGGCGCCAGGCGCCGATCATCGCCACGACGATGAGCGGCACCCAGATCCAGCCGGCGAGCGGCAGTTGCAGGGTCGCGCCGGCGCCGATCGTGATGATGACGGGCACGGCGAACTGCGCGACCGCGGCGCCGAGGTTGCCGCCCGCGGCGTTGAGGCCGAGCGCCCAGCCCTTCTCGCGCTGCGGGTAGAAGTACGTGATGTTCGCCATGGAGCTCGCGAAGTTGCCGCCGCCGAACCCGGCGAGCGCCGCGGCGGCGAGGAGCACGGGGAACGGCGTCGCCGGGTTCACGACGCAGACGGCGAGCGCGATCGTCGGCACGAGGAGCAGCCCGGCCGAGACGATCGTCCAGTTGCGTCCGCCGAACCTCGGCACGAGGAACGAGTAGGGGATGCGCAGGGTCGCGCCGACGAGGCTCGGAATCGAGATGAGCCAGAACACCTCGCTCGTCGAGAGCACGAACCCCGCATCCGGCAGCGCGACCGCGACGATCGACCAGAGCTGCCACACCACGAAGCCGAGGAACTCGGCGAAGATCGACCAGCGCAGGTTGCGGCGGGCGATGCTGCGCCCCTGCGACGCCCACTGCACCGCATCCTCGGGGTCCCAGCCGTCGATCCACCGGCCGGGCCGGGTGACGAGGTCCGGTGCGGGCTGCGCAGCGGTCGGGCTCTGGGTCGAGTGCGGTTCGGTGCTCACGGTGTCGGTCATCGGGGCCTCCGTTGCGGTCGCGGTCGGGGTTCGTGACGTCGACGCTAGTGAGCGGGTGTTTCGACCGGTCGCTGCGGTCGTGAACGCTGCGTCTCCACCTGCTCACCCGCGCGGCGGCGACGTGTGAGGGCGGTCATCAGACGTCGATCCGGTAGCCGCGCTTGACGACGGTCGTGATGAGTCCGGGAACGCCGATGGTGCGGCGCAGGCGGCTGAGCGCGACCTCGAGCGCGTGCGGGTCGGTCGTGCCGGGCAGGCCGGATGCCAGGCGGTCGCGTGCGACGACCGCGCCGTGGGCGAGGACGAGCGCGCGCAGCAGCGCGAGCGCGACGGGGGCGAGCGGCACTCGTCGATCGTGGATGTCGAGCATCGAGCCGCGGAGCTCGAGCGGCCCGTGCCGGGTGTCGAGGCGGATGACGCGCGACTGCTCGAGGTGCTCGCACACGAGGCGGATGAGTGCGCCCATCCGGTAGCGCTCCGGCGTGATCGGGGTGATGCCGGCATCCTCGAGCGGGGCGGCGGTCACGGGACCGACGGCCGCGGCGACGACGGGACCGCACATCGCGTCGACGAGCTCGTCGTACCGCCCGCGCGCCTCAGCGGCGCCGAAGAGCGCGTGCACCGCCGGCGCGCTCGTGAAGGTGATGCAGTCGAGCCCGCCCGAGCAGGCCGCGTCGATGAGCCGGTCGACGCGGTCGTCGTCGGCGTCGGTCTCCACCCAGCGGTACGGCTCGACCGTGAGCACGCGGGCGTGCGCCTCGTGCAGCCGTTCGAGCTGGAACGGCTGCAGGAAGCCGTGCAGCTGCACCGCGACGGTGAGACCCGGCGGATAGCGTTCGAGCACCTCGTCGACGAGCGACTCGGTCGTCTCCTCGGCGCTCATCCCCACGTCGCCGAGGCCCGCGGCGCGGATGCCGCCGCGCGCCTTCGGCCCGCGCACGAGGATGTCGGTCGCGGAGAGCGCCTCGACGAGGTCCTCGCCGAGCCCAGCGGCATCGGCGACCTCGAACCAGCGCCGCACCCCGTACGCGGTCGTGGCGAGCAGCACGTCGGGGCGTGCGGCGATGATCGCCCTGGTGTCGGCGATCACGGGATCGTCGGAGACCGCGTTCGCCATGCGCAGCGTCGGTGCGTGCAGCACCTGGGCGCCCCGTCGTGCGAGGGCGTCGATCAGGTCGCCCGCGCGGCGGTCGCTCGTCACGCCGATCCGGAATCCGGCGAGCTGGTCGGGCCGGAAGCCCGGCGCGCAGTCCGAGGCATCCGTCATGCGACCACCGACCAGCGGGCGGCGCGCTCCATGAGCTCGGCGGCGCTCGCGTCGCCGTCGTGCGCGAGGCGCACGACCTCGCCGACGACCACGACGGCGGGTGAGGCGACCCGGGCCCGTGCCGCCGCCTGCACGATGTCGCCGAGCGTGCCGAGCGTCGTCCGTTGCGCCGGGGTGCAGCCGCGTTCCACGACGGCGACGGGATGCCGTGCCGGGAGTCCGTGCCTCGCGAGGCCGGCCGCGAGCGACGGCAGCGTGCCGATGCCCATGAGGACGACGATCGTGCCGCCGAGCCCTGCGAGGTGGCGCAGCTCGTCGTCGGCGAGCGGGGCGTGACCCGACACGACGGTGAATGCGTGGCTCACCCCGCGGTGCGTGAGCGGGATGCCGGCGGCCGCCGGCACCGAGATCGCACTCGTGACGCCGGGCACCACGTCGACGGGGATGCCCGCGGCATGGCAGGCGAGCACCTCCTCGCCGCCGCGGCCGAGCACGTAGGGATCGCCGCCCTTCAGTCGGACGACGTGGGCGCCGGATGCCGCGTGGCCGACGAGCATCGCCTCGATCTCGTGCTGAGGCACGGCGTGGTGGCCCGGGCGCTTCCCGACATCGACGAGCAGCGCCCCCGGCGCGAGAGCTGCGAGCTCGTCGTGCGGAGCCAGCCGGTCGTAGAGCACGACATCGGCGTCGGCGAGCGCACGCGCGGCGCGCAGCGTCAGCAGGTCGACGGCGCCCGGGCCCCCGCCGACGAGCGTCACCCGGCCGGTCATCGTGCGCCCTCCCGCACGGGGATGCGCGCCCCCGAGACGAGCACCGCCCGCCCGTCGGCGCGCTCCTCGGGGGTCGCCGGGCGGAACTGGTCCCGTTCCGGTACCCGGGCGATAGACGGGTCGGGGGTGCCGGGGGCGTTGACGAACGAGCGGAAGCGCCGGAGCCGCTCGGGGTCGGCGAGGGTCGCCGCCCACTCGTCCTCGTAGTGCTCGACGTGCGCGCCGACCGCGGCTTCCAGTTCTGCTGCGAGGCCGAGCGAGTCGTCGACGACGACCTCGCGCACGTGGCCGATCCCGCCCTCGAGGTCCTCCATCCAGCGGGCGGTCCGCTGCAGGCGGTCGGCGGTGCGGATGTAGTACATCAGGTACCGGTCGATATACCGGATGAGCGTCTCGTCGTCGAGGTCGCTCGCGAGCAGCTGCGCGTGCGCCGGCTGGAAGCCGCCGTTGCCGCCGACGTAGAGGTTCCAGCCCGCGTCGGTCGCGATCACGCCGACGTCCTTGCCGCGCGCCTCCGCGCACTCGCGGGCGCACCCCGAGACGCCGAACTTGAGCTTGTGCGGGGAGCGGAGACCGCGGTAGCGCAGTTCGAGGCGGACCGCCATGGCCACCGAATCCTGCACGCCGTAGCGGCACCAGGTCGAGCCGACGCAGCTCTTCACGTTGCGCAGTGCCTTGCCGTACGCCTGCCCCGACTCGAAGCCGGCGTCGACGAGCCGGCGCCAGATGTCGGGCAGCTGGTCGAGCCGTGCGCCGAACAGGTCGATGCGCTGGCCGCCGGTGATCTTCGTGTACAGGCCGAACTCCATCGCCACCTCGGCGATGACCGCGAGCTTCTCAGGAGTGACCTCGCCGGCGGGGATGCGGGGGACGACCGAGTAGGTGCCGTCCTTCTGCATGTTCGCCATCGCCCGGTCGTTGGTGTCCTGCAGTGCTCCGCGGCCGCCGTCGAGGATGTACGAGCCGTGCTGGGTGGCGAGGATCGACGCGATCACCGGTTTGCAGACGTCGCACCCCCGGCCGGTGCCGAGCCGCTCGACGATCTCGTCGAACGACGTGAGCCCGAGCACTCGGATCGACTCGAAGAGCTCCTGCCGGCTCAGGTCGAAGTGCTCGCACAGCGCGCGCGACGGGGTCACGCCCGACTTCACGAGCTCCGACTCGAGCAGCTTCTTCACGAGCGGCACGCAGGAGCCGCACTGCGTGCCGGCCCGGGTGCACGCCTTGAGCTCGCCGAGGTCGGTGCAGCCCGGCACGTGATCGTCGCCGGCGACCGCGCCGCGGATCGTGCCCGCGGCGACGTTGTTGCAGGCGCAGACGAGCGCGCCGTCCGGCAGCTCGTCGCCGGCGGGCGGCTCGACGCCGGCTGCCGACAGGTAGGCCGCGGGTTCGGCCGAGAGCTCCGTGCCGAGCAGCGGCCGGAGCGAGGAGTACGGAGCCGCGTCGCCGACGAACACGCCGCCGAGCAGCGTCTTCGCGTCGTCGGTCATGACGAGCTTCTGGTACAGCCCGCGAGCGGGGTCGGCGTAGACGATCTCGAGTGCGTGCTCGGTTCGCGCGAGGGCGTCGCCGAAGCTCGCGACGTCGACGCCCGAGAGCTTGAGCTTGGTCGCGTCGTCGACCGTCGTGAACTCCGCGGTCCCGCCGAGCAGCCGGTCGGCGACGACCTCCGCCATGGCGTTCGCCGGGGCGACGAGACCCGTGCACCGCCCGTCGAAGCTCGCCACCTCGCCGATGGCCCAGACGTTCGGCAGGGACGTCGCGCACGAGGTGTCGACGGCGACGCCGCCGCGCGGGCCGAGCTCGAGGCCGAGGTCGCGGGCGAGCTCGTCGCGCGGGGTGATGCCGATCGCGAAGACGATCACGTCGCAGTCGATGCGACGCCCGTTCGCGAGCTCGACGCCGACCACCGAACCGTGCTCGACGACGACCGCCGCCGGGCGGGTGCCGAGGTGCAGGCCGATGCCCTGGCCCGCCATGATGCGGCCGAGTGCGCGTCCCGCGCCCTCGTCGAGCTGGGCCGACATGAGCCAGCCGCCCGAGTGCACGACGGCCGTGTGCGCGCCGAGCCCGGCGAGCCCGCCCGCGGCCTCGAGGCCGAGCAGCCCGCCGCCTGCGACGACGACCTGGGCGGGCCTGCCTCGCTCCCGGGCGATCGCCGCGGTCTCGGCGACGAGCGCGTCGACGTCGTCGATCGTGCGGTACACGCGGGCGTGCTCGGCCCCGGGGAGGTCGGGAACCGGTGCGCTCGAACCCGTCGCGAGCACGAGCTCGTCCCACGGCAGGACCAGGCCGCTCGAGGTCGTCGCGGTGCGCGCCGAGGCGTCGACGTCGACGACCCGGTCGCCCACGACGAGCTCGACGCGGCCGTCATCCCACATCGCGCTCGGTTCGAGGGTGAGGTCCGTCGCGGCATCCGCGAGCCGGGTGCTGAGCGCGACCCGGTCGTACGGCGCATGGCGTTCTTCGCCGACGACGGTGACGCGCAGCGCGTGGTCGGCGTCGCGGGCGTGCAGGCTGTCGGCGAGGCGATGGGCCGCGGGCCCGCCGCCGACGATGACGACGTCGCGCACCGCGGCACGGCTGTTCTCGGTCATGCTGCCTCCCCGGGCTCGGATGAGGCGAGCGTAGGTGGGGGCGGTTTCGGGGCTGTTACGGCGGGGTAACCTCGGCGCACCGGCGCCGCACGCGCCCGGTCGCCGGGTGTGAGGCGGACGTCATGCGGGTGTAACGGCGACGGGAGGGTCGTCGAAACAGGCGGCCGCTAGCGTCGGACGCACGCGCCGGCGCCCCGAGCGCCGCCGAGGAGAGGAGCCGCCATGTCGACGACGATCGAGTCGAGGGTCGCCTGGGTGCGGACCTGCGGCGTCGACGACCTCGAGCCTGGCTGGGGCGAGGTCGCACTGCACGGGTCTCGCCAGATCGCCCTGGTCCTGCTCGACGATCGCGAGGTCTACGCCGTCGACCACCACGATCCGCACACGGGCGCACCCGTGATGGCGCGCGGCATCGTGGGGTCGCGGGGCGAGCGCCCGACGATCGCCTCGCCGCTGCACAAGGAGGTCTACGACCTCGGCACGGGGGAGTGCTTCACCGACGGCTCGCTCGCGCTTCGCACCTACCGCACCCGGATCGTCGGAGGCATGATCGAGGTCGAGCTCGACGTGTGAACCTGTACGCCGTCGGTTCAGCCGCGCTGCGTGAGCACGATCGGGTCGCCGTCGGTGACGGCGATCGTGTGCTCCGAGTGCGCGCCGCGCGAGCCGTCGGCACTGCGGAGCGTCCAGCCGTCGGGATCGGTGAAGATCTCGTCGGTCGTCTCGAGCCACCACGGCTCGATCGCGATCACGAGGCCGGGCTTGAGGGGAAGCCCGCGACCCGGGCGCCCGCTGTTCGGGATGTGCGGGTCGCCGTGCATGGTGCGGCCGACGCCGTGCCCTCCGAAGTCGGTGTTGACGCGGTAGCCCGACGCCTTCGCGACGTCGCCGATCGCCCGGGAGATGTCGCCGATGCGGTTGCCGGGACGCGCGGCGGCGATGCCGGCGGCGAGCGCGCGCTCCGTCGAGTCGATGAGCCGCAGATCCTCGTCGCGAGGGGTGCCGACGACGATCGATCGCGCCGAGTCGGCGACCCAGCCGTTCACCGAGGCGGCGAAGTCGAGGCTCAGCAGGTCGCCGTCGCGCAGCTTGTAGTCGCGGGGGAGCCCGTGCAGCACCGCGTCGTTCACCGAGGTGCAGATGACCTTGCCGAACGGACTCGCGCCGAACGACGGGTGGTAGTCGATGTAGCAGCTCTCCGCTCCGGCCTTGCGGATCATCTCGTGCGCGAGCGCGTCGAGCTCGAGCAGGTTGACGCCGACGGCCGCGGCCTTCGACGTCGCCTCGATGACGCTCGCGACGAAGCGGCCGGCGGGCCGCATCTCCTCGATCTCGGCGGGGGTCCTCAGTTCGATCACGGTCATCCTCTCCGAGTCCATTCTGTCGGCTCCGCCCTGAGTGAACACCCGGCGCGCTCGCAGGCGGTCGGGATTAGCCTTGGCACATGCTCATCCGGCGCCTCTTCTACCGCTGGCAGTTCATCGCGATCGTCGCGCTGCCGGTGTGGTTGCTCGTGGGCTGGGCGATCTTCGGCTCGGGCGGCTGGGGCACGCTCGGGCTCGTCATCGTCGTGCCGATCGCGTTCCTCACGCTCGGGGTGGTCGCCCTGCTCGTGAACGCGAGGCCGACGGTCCGCCGCGAGCGGGCGGTCTCGTGGACCGACGTCGGCGTGCTCGGCGCCTGGCACGCCGCCATCATCGGCACCGGGTTCTACCTCGCCTCCAGCGGCGTGTTCGGCCTCCTCGCGGTGGTCGGTGCGATCGCCGCGTTCTGGGTGGTCCTGTGGGAACTCGTGCGCGACGGCGCGAGGCGCATGAACGCGTCGATGGCCGAGTTCGAGCGGCTCGCGGCCGAGCAGCGCGGCGGCGGACCGGCGGGGGATGCCTCGGCGCGGCGTCCGCCGTTCCCGTCGACCGGCTCGGGGCGGGGCGACGACGACGGCGATGTCATCATCGTCCACGAGGTGCGCGACTGATCACCGTCGCGGCGCGGTCGAGGCATCCGTCTCGTCGCTTTGGCTGTCGGGCCGTCGGCATGGCACAATAGAGGATTGTGCCGCTGCAGGAGCGATCCTGCCGACGACTCTGCCTCCGGGGAGCATGCGACGCACGGTCACCGTGCGAGGCGGCACCAGACACTTTCCCATCAAGATCCGCGTTCGACCGGTGGCGGGCGCAGAGAGCGAATCATCATGCACATCCTCGACCATGTCGACGCGGCGAGCCTGCGTTCCGACATCCCGGAGTTCCGGGCGGGTGACACCGTCAAGGTGCACGTGAACATCATCGAAGGCACGCGCTCGCGCATCCAGGTCTTCCAGGGCGTCGTCATCGGCCGCTCGGGCGAAGGCGTGCGCGAGACCTTCACGGTCCGCAAGGTCAGCTTCCAGGTCGGCGTCGAGCGCAAGTTCCCGGTGCACTCCCCGGTCATCGACCACATCGAGGTCGTGACCCGCGGTGACGTGCGTCGCGCGAAGCTCTACTACCTGCGCAAGCTGCGCGGCAAGAAGGCGAAGATCAAGGAGAAGCGCGACGCCTGATCCGGCGCGCGTGAATCGCGGCCTGCCGCGAACTTCCGACCGAGCTCCCCACCATAGACTGGTGGGGAGCTCGGGCGGTTAAATGACAGAAGAAGACACCACCACGCGCGCAGATCGCGCGGGTACGGCAACGGCACGACGGCAGCGCAGCTTCCTCCTCTTCCTGAGGGACCTGCTCGTCATCTTCGTGGTGGCGGTGCTCGTTTCGTTCCTCATCAAGACGTTCCTCATCCGATCGTTCTTCATCCCATCGCAGTCGATGGAGGAGACGCTCGTGAAAGACGACCGCATCATCGTGAACCAGCTGGTGCCGGAGCTCACGCCGATCTCGCGCGGCGACGTGGTCGTCTTCAAGGATCCGGGGGGCTGGCTGACGTCGGTGCCCGAGCCGAACCAGCCGCCGCTCGTCGCGGCCGTCGACTGGTTCCTCGCGTTCGTCGGGCTGAGTGCGCCCGACTCGAACGACCACCTCGTGAAGCGCGTCATCGGGCTGCCGGGCGATCACGTCGAGTGCTGCAACGCGCTCGGCCAGATGAGCGTCAACGGGGTGCCGCTCGACGAGCCGTACATCTTCCTGCCGCCGGGCGACACGAAGGCCTCGGAGGTGGACTTCGACGAGGTCGTCCCCGACGACTCGCTCTGGGTCATGGGCGACAACCGCAACAACTCGAAGGACTCGCGCTACAACGCCGACACCCCGCTCAAGGGCTTCGTCCCGATCGAGAACGTCGTCGGTCGCGCGTTCGTCGTCAGCTGGCCGCTCTCGCACTGGTCGTGGCTCGACAACTACCCCGACGTGTTCGAGGGCGTCGACGAGGGTACGGGCTGATGCCGAAGCAGGCGATCCCGAACCTCAAGCTCGAGCGCGAGCTGTTCGACGAGGGGGCCCCGTTCGTGCTCGCCTGCGACGAGGTGGGCCGGGGTGCGCTCGCCGGCCCGGTCACGGTCGGACTGGTCGTCATCGACCAGACGGTCAGGCGCATGCCGACGGGGCTGCGCGACTCGAAGCTCATGACCGAGCCCCGCCGCGAGGCGATGGCGCCCCGAGCTGCCGCATGGGTCATGGCGGCTGCGGTCGGCGAGGCGTCGGCGAACGAGATCGACGCGCTCGGCATCATGGCCTGCCTGGGTCTGGCGGGGGCCAGGGCACTCGCCTCGCTGCCGGCAGAACTCGCCCCCGAGCTCCGTGGGGCGCCGCTCATCCTCGACGGCAACCACGACTGGCTGAGCCCGGCGATCGAGTACCGCGCCCGCGTGCGCACGCGCATCAAGGCCGACCGCGACTGCGCGTCGGTCGCTGCGGCGTCGGTCATCGCGAAGGTGCACCGCGACGGCGGCATGCGCCTGGCGCACACCGAGACCCCGTTGTACTCGTGGGACGAGAACAAGGGCTACTCGAGCCGCGCGCACTTCGCCGCGATCGACGAGCACGGTCCGAGCGACCTGCACCGCCGGACCTGGCTGCACGAGCGCGAGCGCGAGGCGCCGGCGTTGTTCGACCTCGGCGTAGGATGATTCGCGATGGATGAAGACGAGTTCGAAGACTACGACCGCGAGGTCGAGCTGGCCCTGTACCGCGAGTATCGCGACATCGTCGCGCAGTTCAAGTACGTGGTCGAGACCGAGCGACGGTTCTACCTCGCGAACGAGGTCGAACTCGTTCGACGCGACACCGAGCACGACTTCTACTTCGAGCTCACGATGAAGGACGTCTGGGTGTGGGACGTCTACCGAGCCGACCGTTTCGTGAAGAGCGTGCGCGTGCTCACCTTCAAGGACGTCAACGTCGAGGAGCTCGCCACCCGCGAGTTCGAGCTTCCGAAGGAGCTCGCGCTCGACGAGTGAGCCCGCGGGGGCCCGCTCCCCGGCACCGCTCCGAGAGGGCGGGGCCTCTGACTCACGGCTCATCGTCGTCGGATCCGTCGCGTCCAGAGCCCTCCGGTGTCGCGCCGGGCGTGCCCCTCGACCTCGAGTTCGGCGAGCGTGGACATGACATGTCCCGGCGACATACCGCTTCGGCGGGCCAGGTCGTCGACTCCGCGGGCCGCACGCGTGCTGAGCGCATCGAGCACGCGGAGCCCGTCGTGGCTCGGCTCGACGGGTGCGGACGTCGAAACTCGGCCGCCCGACGGGGAAGCCCCGCCGATGGCGGCGCCGAGGCCCGAGGCGAGTTCGGCCATCTGGGCCGCGTCGACGACGCAGATCGCGTCGCGTTCGCGGAAGAGCCGATGGCAGCCTGCTGACGCAGGACTCGTGACGGGCCCGGGCACCGCCCCGAGCGGTCGGCCGAGCTCGGTGGCGTGCGTGGCGGTGTTGAGCGAGCCCGACCGCAGTCCGGCCTCGAGCACGACGGTCGCATCGCCGGCCGCGGCGATGAGTCGGTTGCGCATGAGGAACCGCCACTTCGACGGCGCGGTGCCGCACGCGACCTCCGAATAGACGGCGCCCGTCTCGGCGATGCGTGAGAGCAGTGCCTCGTGACCGCTGGGGTAGTAGCGGTCGATCCCGCCGGCGAGGAACGCGACCGTCGTCCCGTCGCTCGCGAGCGCGGCCCGGTGCGCCGTGCCGTCGATGCCGTATGCGCCGCCCGAGACGATCGCGAACCCGCGGTCCACGAGCCCGGCCGAGGCCTCGGCGGTGACGTGCTGGCCATAGCCGGTGGCCGCCCTGGCGCCCACGAGCGAGATGGTGGCCTGCCCCTCGGCGAGGGCCTCCGGGCGCCCTCGCACCCACAGCGAGACCGGCGCGGCCGCGCCCAGATCGTCGATGCGCCACGGCCACTCGGGATCGCCCGGTACGAGCAGGCGCGCCCCGACGCGCGCCGCCTGCACGAGCGAGCGGGCGAAGGCCTCGTCGTCGAGGCGCGGTCGCCACCGCCCGAGCGCCTGCACGGCCGACTGCAGGGTCGCCGTCTCGCCGTCGCGGCCCAGCACCTCGGCGAGCGCCGAAGCGGGTGCCCCGCCGGCGACGAGGCCTGCGACGGCGCGGGCGCCGGCAGCGGCGACCGCCCTGCCGAGCACGCCGTCGCCGGGTTCGGCCAGGAACCCGAGCAGTGCCCGGGCCTCGGCATCGGCGCGGCGCTCGTCGCCGGTGCGGGCATGTGCGCGGACGGCGTCGAACACGGCGGCGTCGACATGGCGGAACGGGTCGGTGCTCATGCCTCTGCTCCCGTCTTGAAGAAGCTCGCGCGGCCGACGTGCTCGGCTCCGGGCGATCCGGCCCCCGCGAGATCGGCGAGGGTCCACGCGACCTTGAGGATTCGGTCGTAGCCGCGCATCGTGATGGCACCGAGCTCGAGCATCCGGTCGATGCCCTTCGTGGCTGCGCCGCCGGGATGCAGCCGGCCGGCGCCGCGCAGCCAGGTACCGGGCATCTCCGCGTTGGTGCGCCACGGCGTACCGCGCAGGCGTTCGGCCGCCGCCAGCCTCGCCTCGCCGACGCGATGTCGTGCTTCGGCGGTCGAGACGGTCGAACCGTCGCCGGCCAGGCGCATCGCCGCCACGGTGATGCGAGGCACCCGCAGCTGGAGGTCGATCCGGTCGAGCAGCGGGCCCGAGAGTCGAGCGAGATAGCGCCGCTGCACGATCGGCGCGCACGTGCAGTCGCTCGTGCCCGCATTGCCGCACGGGCACGGGTTGGAGGCGAGGACGAGCTGGAAGCGCGCCGGGAACGTGGCGACGGCGTTCGCGCGATGGATCGAGATCGTGCCCGACTCGATGGGCTGCCGCAGCACGTCGAGCACCGCCCTCGGGAACTCCGGGGCCTCGTCGAGGAAGAGCACCCCGTGGGTCGCGCGGGCGGCGGCCCCCGGACGGATCATCCGGCTGCCGCCACCGACGATCGCCGCCGCCGTCGCGGTGTGGTGCGGCGCCTCGAACGGGGGACGGAACGAGAGCGACCCGTTGGGACGGAGGCCGGCGAGCGATCGGATCGACGCGACCTCGAGCGCGGCGTCGGCATCGAGATCGGGCAGCAGGCCGGGCAGCCGCGCCGCGAGCATCGTCTTGCCGGCACCGGGCGGCCCCAGGAGGGAGAGGTGGTGTCCGCCTGCGGCGGCCACGAGCATCGCATCGACGGCGTCCGTGTTGCCCGCGACGTCGGCGAGATCGCCGGGCAGCTCGCAGACGACGTCGTCGACGGCGGGGGCCTCGACCGCTGCCACCTCGCGCGGAGGGTACGCGGCGCCGTGCCAGATCGCCGCCTCCAGGAGCGACGCGACCCCGACGACGCGCACCCCGGGGACGAGTGCCGCCTCGGCGGCGTTGGCGGTCGGCACCATCACGAGGTCGTGCCCCGCCCTCGCCGCCGCGAGCACCGCCGGCAGGACGCCGTCGATCGGGCGGAGGCGCCCGTCGAGCCCGAGTTCGCCGAGATGCACGACCCGGTCGATCGACGCCGTCGGCACCTCGCCCGCGGCGCCGAGGCAGGCGAGCGCGATCGCGAGGTCGAACCCCGACCCGTGCTTCGGGAGGGCGGCAGGGGAGAGGTTCACCGTGAGTCGTCGGGTCGGCAGCGGGCACCCGGCGTTGCTGGCGGCCGAACGGACACGGTCGCGGGCCTCGCCGAGTGCGGCATCGGGCAGCCCGATGATGACGACGGCGGGCAGTTGCGAGGAGAGGTCGGCTTCGACCTCGACGATCGATCCCGTGAGGCCGAGCAGGGCGACGGAGCGCGTCCGGGCGACCGACATCAGCTCACCCCCTCGAGGTGCTCGATGACCACCGCACCGGAGGGCGGCGCGAGGACCGAGACGGCGTCGATCCTGATGAGGTCGGCGCGCGCGCCGGTCTGGTCGCACCAGGCCGCCGCGAGTCGTCGGAGTCGCGCGAGCTTGCGCGGCGTGATCGACTCGAACGGGTGGCCGTAGCCGGCCCCCGAGCGTGTCTTCACCTCGACGAACACGAGGGTCGCACCCGCACGGGCCACCAGGTCGACTTCGCCGAGCGCACAGCGCCAGTTCCGGTCGACGACCGTCATGCCGGCGCCTTCGAGATGCTCGGCGGCGAGCTGTTCGCCACGTCGTCCGAGTTCGGTGTTGTGGTTCATCGGCACCACCTCCGCGTCCAGCGTCGACCGTCTAGGACGGCGGTCCGCCATCGACTGCCGTCGAACCGACGGATCCGTCGCACCCCGAGCTGTCGAGGAGGGGTCGCCCGCACTGTCGAGGACGGGTGCACCGGCACGCCCGGCGTCGTCCGCGGACGTGTCGGCGCCCACGTCTAGGCTGGCCGCGAGGAGGACCCGTGCACCCACGACTCGGCTTGTATCCGGCGGCGCGAACCGTCATCGCGCACGTGAGCGACACCCACCTGCTCGCGGGCGGCGCGCCGCTCGGTGGAGTCGCCGACACCGAGGGCGCGCTCGCGCAGGCTGCGACGCAGCTGCGGAGGCTCGGTCCGGCGCTCGACGCCATCGTGGTGACCGGCGACGTGGCCGACCTCGGCGAACCCGACGCGTACGCCCGCGCACGCGCGGCACTCGAGCCGGTCGCCGCCGGCGCCGGTGCCCGCCTCGTCTGGGTGATGGGCAACCACGACGAACGTGCGCCCTTCCGTACCGAGCTCCTCGACGAGCCCGCGAGCGACGACCCCGTGCACCAGGTGTTCGACCTCGACGGGCTCCGCATCGTCGCACTCGACTCGAGCGTGCCGGGCTACCACCACGGCGAGCTGGACGCCTCGGCGCTGGCGTGGCTCGACGGGGTGCTGTCGGTGCCGGCACCACGGGGCACGGTGCTCGCGCTCCATCATGCGCCGATCCCGACCCCGCTCGTCCTCATGGACGTGCTCGAGCTCCGCGGGCAGCGCGCGCTCGCCGAGGTCGTCTGGGGTCGCGACGTACGGCTCATCCTCGGCGGGCACCTGCACTATCCGACGCAGGGAATGTTCGCAGGGGTGCCGGTCGCGGTCGCGGGGGCGACGGCGTACACGATGGACCTCTCGGCGCCGCCGCGCGAACTCGTCGGCGTCGACGGCGGTCGCTCCTTCTCGCTCGTCCATCTCTTCGACGATGCGGTCACCAGCTCGGTCGTCCCGCTGCCACCCGGCCAGGTGGTCACCCGATTCGACGAGGCGTATCTCGCCGAGCTCGAGTCCCTCGAACCGGCCCGACGGCTCGACCGGTTCTCACGCAAGCCGGAATCATGAACCTCGACGCGGCCATCGACGACTACCTCGGCGGCGTCCGTGCGGAGCGAGGCTACTCGGAGCACACCGTCGCCGCCTACCGGGCCGACCTCCTCGACCTGGCGACGTTCGCGGAGTCGCACGGCGTCGGCGATGCGCGCGACCTCGACCTCGCGCTGCTTCGCGACTGGCTCTGGGCGTCGACCGAGCGCGGTCTCGCCCGGTCGAGCATCGCCCGGCGCGCGGCCTCGGCGCGCGGGCTGACGGCGTGGCTCACCCGCCAAGGCGAACTGGCCGCCGATCCCGGCGCGCGTCTTCGGGCGCCGCGCGCCCAGCGTGCGCTGCCGCGGGTGGTCACGGCCGATGCGCTCGCCGCCGCGCTCGCGCGCCTGGAGGCGCGCGCCGTGACGACGGGGGATCCGATCGCGGCGCGAGACGTCGCGATCGCCGAGCTCCTGTACGCGTCGGCGCTTCGAGTCTCGGAGCTCGTCGGCATCGATCGCGGCGATCTCGACCGGCGGCGCCGCACGGTCCGCGTGCTCGGCAAGGGGTCGAAGGAGCGCGTCGTGCCGTACGGCGCTCCCGCAGCGCGGGCGCTCGACCGCTATCTCGATGCCGCCCGGGGCGAGATCCTCGCCGCGGCCGACGAACGGCACGGCGACGCGTCGTCACGTGCGCCGACGACCGAGGCCGTCTTCGTCGGCGAGCGGGGGGCTCGGTTGGGCACGCGCAGCGTGTACCGCCTCGTCGCCGGCCTGCTCGCGCAGATCCCCGGCACCGGCCCGAGCGGGCCGCACACCTTCCGGCACACCGCGGCGACCCACCTGCTCGACGGCGGCGCCGATCTTCGGGCCGTGCAGGAGTTCCTCGGCCATGCGAGCCTCGGCACCACCCAGATCTACACGCACGTGTCGGCCGAGCGCCTGAAGGAGAGCTACCGCACCGCGCATCCGCGGGCGTGAGCCGCCTTTCGAGGCGATCGTCACGACAGCGGCAGCAGCACCGACCTGGGCAATCCGCCGAAGAACAGGAAGGGCGAGACGTACTCGCCGTCGACCCTGATGCCGAAGTGCACGCAGTCGCCCTCGCAGTGGCCGCCGCGGTCGACGGCACCGATCCGATCGCCTGCGGCGAGCAGGTCGCCCTCCCGCACGAGCGCGGTGATCGGCTCGATGGAGCTGATGACGCCGTCGCCGTGGTCGATCGACACGACGCCCCGGCCCGCGACCATGCCGGCGAAGCGGACGGTGCCACCCGCGGCGGCGACGACGGTCGCGCCGGGTGCGACCGCGAGGTCGATGCCGCGGTGTCCGGCCGAGTAGGGCGTCGGCGGAGCACGGAACGGTGCGACGACCCTGATGGGCGCCGGCGCGGGCCAGACCCACTGCAACGGCCCCCGAGCCGGGCCCGTCGCCCCCGCGGGGGTCGGAGCGCGATCGAGCGCGGAAGCCGTGGGCGAGGTCGCGCCGCCCACAGCGGCGAGTAGGCCCACGACGAGGCAGGACAGTGCGGCGACGGTCCAGGCGGCTCGTCGAGGCCGCGGACGGGTCGGAACGGAACGGTCGAGATCATCCATCCACCGATCGTGCGTCGGCGGGAGGCATCCCCTCGGCGGAAGCCGCGGCTTGTGGGCTGCGGTGCCCCTGCCGCGGTTGGGGAGGACGGGTGCCGATGGTAGAGTATCCGGAGCGCCTCGCATGTCGAGGTGACTACGCGTGCCCATTCGGCAGCCGACTCCATTCAGTCCGACCCGCTCATCGCGAGCGAGACCGGCGGAGCCGTGCCGGGCACCAGGGCTCCCGGCCGCCGGCCGGTTGCGACAACTGAGAACAGAAGGAGAACGGCTCATGGCCGTCGTCACCATTCGCCAGCTGCTCGACAGCGGCGTGCACTTCGGGCACCAGACCCGCCGCTGGAACCCGAAGATGAAGCGCTTCATCTTCACCGAGCGCTCGGGCATCTACATCATCGACCTGCAGCAGTCGCTCGCCTACATCGACAAGGCCTACGACTTCGTCCGCGAGACGGTCGCCCACGGCGGCACCATCCTCTTCGTCGGCACGAAGAAGCAGGCGCAGGAGTCGATCGCCGAGCAGGCGACCCGCGTCGGCCAGCCCTACGTCAACCAGCGTTGGCTCGGCGGCCTCCTCACCAATTTCCAGACGGTCTCCAAGCGCCTCGCGCGCATGAAGGAGCTCGAGGAGCTCGACTTCGAGGGCACCACGAGCGGCTTCACCAAGAAGGAGCTCCTCATCAAGAAGCGCGAGCTCGACAAGCTGCACAAGTCGCTCGGCGGCATCCGCAACCTGTCGAAGACGCCGTCGGCCCTCTGGGTGGTCGACACCAAGAAGGAGCACCTCGCGATCGACGAGGCCAAGAAGCTCGGCATCCCCGTCATCGGCATCCTCGACACCAACTGCGACCCCGACGAGGTCCAGTACCCGATCCCGGGCAACGACGACGCGATCCGCTCGGTGAGCCTGCTCACCCGCATCATCGCCGACGCCGCCGCAGAGGGGCTCATCGAGCGCCACCAGAAGCCTGAAGAGGCCGGCAACGTCTCGGCCGTCGAGCCGCTCGCCGAGTGGGAGCAGGAGCTCCTCCAGCAGGGCGCCGCGACCGAGAAGACCGCCGAGACCGAGGCCGAGGCCAAGGCCGAGGCTGCTGAGGTCGTCGACGAGGCCGCGACCGAGATCGCTGCGACCGAGTCGGCCGCCGACGTCGAAGGCGCAGAGGCCGCCGAGGCCGCCGCCACCCCCGCCGAATAAGTCCCCGAAGGAGACAGCCACACATGGCAATCAGCATCGCTGACATCAAGGCCCTGCGCGAGCAGCTCGGCACGGGCATGGTCGACACGAAGAAGGCGCTCGAGGAGGCCGGTGGCGACCTCGAGAAGGCCACCGAGATCCTGCGCCTGAAGGGCGCCAAGGGCAACGCGAAGCGCGCCGACCGCTCGACGAGCGAGGGCCTTGTCGCCGCCAAGGAGTCGCCCGCCGGCTACACGATGATCCAGCTCGCCTGCGAGACGGACTTCGTCGCGAAGAACGACAAGTTCATCGCGCTCGCCGACAAGGTGCTCGACGCGGTCGCCGCCGCCGGTGCCGCCGACGTCGAGGCCGCTCTCGCGGCGCCGGTCGACGGCAAGACCGTCGGCGAGGTCATCGACGAGCAGGCCGCCACGCTCGGCGAGAAGGTCGAGCTCGCGAAGGTCGTCACCCTCTCGGGCGACGAGTTCGCGGTCTACCTGCACAAGACGTCGAAGGACCTGCCGCCGCAGATCGGCGTGCTCGTCGCCTACACGGGTGCCGACGCCGAGACCGCTCGCGGGATCGCGCAGCACATCGCGATGTTCGACCCGTCGTTCATCTCGCGCGACGAGGTTCCGACCGATGTCGTCGAGAAGGAGCGCGAGCTCGTCACCGAGATCAGCCGCAACGAGGGCAAGCCCGAGGCCGCCCTGCCGAAGATCGTCGAGGGCCGCCTCACCGCGTTCTTCAAGCAGGTCGCCCTGCTCGAGCAGGACTACGCCCGCGACAACAAGCAGCAGGTCAAGAAGATCCTGGACGACGCCGGTCTCACCGTGACCGGGTTCGCCCGCTTCAAGGCCACGGCGTAACGCCGACATGAGGGAGTCCGGATCGTCCATTCGATCCGGGCTCCCTTTTCCATGCGCGGATGCTTCGCCGTGCTCGTCCTCGGACGACGCCGCGCCGCGCGCCTCGACCGGATGCTGTGCACCCGGTCGGGTGAAGCACTAGTTTTGACACGGGCACCGGAAGGACGGCGGGGATGACGGAACGCAAGCGCAGGGTGATGCTGAAGCTCTCGGGAGAGGCATTCGGCGGGGGAGCGCTCGGGGTCAACCCCGACGTCGTGAGCGCCCTCGCGCGCGAGATCGCCGATGCGGCGCAGACGGTCGAGGTCGCGATCGTCGTCGGCGGCGGCAACTTCTTCCGCGGCGCGGAGCTCAGCCAGCGCGGCATGGATCGCGGTCGCGCGGACTACATGGGCATGCTCGGCACCGTCATGAACTCGCTCGCGCTCCAGGACTTCCTCGAGCAGGCCGGCGCAGAGACCCGCGTCCAGTCGGCGATCTCGATGACCCAGGTCGCCGAGCCGTACATCCCGCGTCGCGCCGAGCGGCACCTCGAGAAGGGCCGCGTCGTGATCTTCGGCGCGGGTGCGGGGCTCCCGTACTTCTCGACCGACACCGTCGCCGCGCAACGAGCGCTCGAGATCGATGCCGACGTGGTGCTCGTCGCGAAGAACGGCGTCGACGGCGTCTACTCGGACGACCCCCGGACGAACCCCGACGCCACGAAGATCGACCGCATCAGCTACCAGGAGGCGCTGCAGCGCGGCCTCAAGGTCGTCGACTCGACCGCCTTCAGCCTCTGCATGGACAACGGCATGCCGATGCAGGTGTTCGGCATGGAGCCGGCCGGCAACGTCACGGCGGCGATCCTCGGCGCCGACCTCGGCACCGTCGTGAGCAACGGCGTGGAGTCGTCGAACCGATAGAACCCGACCGCGCCGGGCCGTGACGCCGAACGTGGCGTCGCGGCGAGCAACGGTGTGGACCCGGCCAGTCGATAGACTGGCACGAGTAGCGAACCGTAAAGGAGTTCCCGTGATCGCGGATGTACTTTCCGATGCCACCGCACGCATGCAGAAGGCGGTCGAAGTCGCCAAGGACGACTTCGCCACCGTGCGTACGGGGCGGGCGAACCCCCAGCTCTTCCAGAAGATCATGGTGAGCTACTACGGCACGCCGACGCCGCTCGCGCAGCTCGCGTCGCTGCAGAACCCCGAGGCGCGCACGCTGGTCGTCACGCCCTACGACAAGGGCGCGCTGCGCGACATCGAGCAGGCGATCCGCGACACCCCGAACCTGGGCGCCAACCCGACGAACGACGGCAACCTCATCCGCGTGACGCTGCCCGAGCTGACGGAGGAGCGCCGCAAGGAGTACGTCAAGATGGTCCGTTCGAAGGCCGAAGACGCGAAGGTGTCGGTCCGCAACATCCGCCGCAAGGCGAAGGACGACCTCGACGCGCTCAAGGGCGAGGTCGGCGACGACGAGGTCGGGCGCGGCGAGAAGGAGCTCGAGCAGATCACGAAGACGCACGTCGACGCGATCGACGAGGCCCTCAAGCGCAAGGAAGCCGAACTCCTCGAGGTCTGAGGGCTCGGGGGCTGAGGGAGGGCCATGTCAGGCGTCCCAGAAGAGGGTCAGTCGGACGCCGGGGGGCAGGACCGCACCGCGCGCGACGATTTCCGCGCACAGGTCACGGCGCGCAAGGCCGACCTCGAGCGTCAGTTCGAGGCATCCAAGGCGCAGTTCGACGAGGCCCAGGAACGGATCAAGGCGCGCACGGGTCGCAACCTCATCGTCGCGATCCTCATCGGGCTCGTGTTCGGCGGCGCGCTGCTGCTGAGCCTGCTCGTCGTCAAAGAGCTCTTCATGCTCTTCGCCGTCGTGATCGCCGGGTTCGCGAGCTACGAACTCGCGCAGGCACTCCGCAAGGGCGACCTCCGCGTGCCGCGGCCACCGACCGTGGCGGTCGCGGTGATCGCGGTGCCCGTCGCCTACTACGGCGGTGCGGGCGGGCAGTTCCTCGCGGTCGTCGCGGGAGTCGCGATCGTGACGGCGTGGAGGCTCGTCGAGCAGGCACTGCCGTCCCGCCGGACCGACGGCGCGGCGCTCGGGCGAGACCTCGCCGCAGGTGCGTTCGTGCAGGGATACGTGACGTTCCTCGCAACGTTCGCGGTCGTGCTGACCGCCGCCGACGGTGGACAGTGGTGGACCCTCGCGTTCATCGTGCTGGCGGTCGCCGCCGACACCGGGGCCTACGCGTTCGGTCTCATGTTCGGCAAGCACAAGATGGCGCCCGTGATCAGCCCGAAGAAGACCTGGGAGGGCTTCGCCGGCGGCGCCGCGACGAGCCTGGTCGCCGGTGTGCTGCTCGCCCTGTTCATGCTCGGCGAGCCGTGGTGGTTCGGGCTCGTCTTCGGCGGTGCGATCTTCCTCACCGCCACGCTCGGCGATCTCGTCGAATCGCTCGTCAAGCGCGACATCGGCATCAAGGACATGAGCTCGTGGCTGCCGGGCCACGGCGGGTTCCTCGACCGGCTCGATTCGATCCTGCCGTCGGCGGCCGTCGCCTTCGTGGCGTTCCGGCTCTTCGGATGAGCGTGCGCGATACTGGTGCAGTGGATTCGACGTTCCCGCGCGCCAGAAAGCCCAGACTCGGGTACAAGATCGATCAGGTCGAGGAGTTCCTGCAGCTCGCCCGCCGTGCCTACGACGGCACGGCGACGCCGGGTGACGAGCCGATGACGAGCGAGCGCATCCGGCTGACCGCCTTCGCGATGCAGAAGGGCGGCTATTCGACGGAGCACGTCGACGCAGCGCTCGCCCGCCTGGAGGACGCGTTCGCCGCCCAGGAGCGGCAGGATGCGGCCCGGCTGCACGGCGACGAGGCGTGGCTGCGCGAGGCGCGCCTGACCGCGCAGGTGGTCTCCAACCGGCTCGCGCGGCCCGAGGGCGAGCGGTTCGAGCGAATGAATCCGCTCGTGCTCGGCTACAGCGTCCGCGAGGTCGACAAGTTCGCCGACAAACTCACCCGGTACTTCAGAGACGGTTGGCCCATCTCCGTCGAGGACGTCCGCTCGGTCGTCTTCGCGACCCAGCGCGGCGGGTACCGCGAGGCGCAGGTCGACCTCGTGCTCGACGCCGTCGTCGACGTCATGCTGGCGGTCCGGTGAGCCCGCGCGCGGCATTGGCCCGTCCGGCCGCCACTCCGCTACACTCGTCGAATCGTGGGTAGGCATGCAGGATCGGGCGAGGCGGCGCAGCCGTCGTCCCCGACCGTTCCCAGAATCACCCGCGGGCCCGTGAAGCAGGCCGCGACCGTCGTCTTCGCGTTCCTCGCCTCGGTCAGCTTCGTGCTGGTGAACATCGTCGACCCGTACAGCGGGGCGACCGCTTCGCCCGACTTCGCGCAGGGCGACCGGTTCGGCGGCGAGGCCGTGCAGTCGATCGCCGCCGGCGGCGACTACGAGGTCACCGTCGACGGGCACGAGCAGTACGTCGTCGAGGAGAAGCCCGAGCCGGTCGTGGAGCCGGCTTCGTCCGGCGCCGGTTGGGCACCGCCCGCGGTGACGCCCGACCCGGGCTCCGCGCAGGCATACGCCGCCGGTGCCGTCGCCGCACGCGGCTGGCCCACCTCGGAGTTCGACTGCCTCGTCGCGCTCTGGAACAAGGAGTCGGGCTGGCGGGTCAACGCCTACAACGCCGGGAGCGGCGCCTACGGCATCCCGCAGGCCCTGCCCGGGTCGAAGATGGCGACCGCGGGGGCCGACTGGGAGACGAACGCGGCGACGCAGATCGAATGGGGTCTCGGCTACGTCTCGGGCCGCTACGGCACGCCCTGCGGCGCCTGGGCCCACTCCGAGTCGGTCGGCTGGTACTGAGCCGGGCCGTCCAGCCGAGGCATCCTCGGCGATGCGGCCTCGATGCGCGGCCGTTCTAGACTTGGACGCATGGCACGCTCGAACCGACCCCGGTCGCGTGCCGCCCGTGCACGCGAGGGGCACCCCGAGCTCGACGTCGATCGGCTGAGCGCCGGCTGGCGCCGCACCGAGGTGCGCGCGGGCCGCGAATGGAACGTGCAGCCCGTCTCCGAGGCGCAGGCCGTCAAGGCGTACGTGTGCCCGGGGTGCGGCCTCGAGGTCGCACCGGGTGTCGCGCATCTCGTCGCCTGGCGGGCCGACGGCGTGCTGGGCGACGCGGCCGACCTTGCGGCGCGTCGGCATTGGCACACGCACTGCTGGAGGTTGGGCGCACGGTGAACGAGACGGATGACACGATCGAGATCCGATCGGGAGTCGAGCTTCCGGCCCGCCGGGAGGAGATCGAACTGCACACGGCAGACGGCCTGCGCCTCGTCGGCGAGCTGGCGCTGCCCCTCGAGCGCGATCCCGTCGCGACGCTCGTCACGCTGCATCCGTTGCCGACGGCCGGCGGCTTCATGGACTCGCACATCCTGCGCAAGGCCGCCGCGCGGCTCCCCGCGCTGGCCGACCTCGCTGTGCTGCGGTTCAACACGCGAGGCACGGCGTCGCCGCGCGGGCGCAGCGAGGGCGAGTTCGGCGACGGCGTCGCCGAGCGGGCGGATGTCGCGGCGGCGATGTCGTTCGTGCAGCAGCGCGGACTCCCGCACCCGTGGCTGGTCGGGTGGTCGTTCGGCACCGAGCTCGCCCTGAAGTACGGGCTCGAGCACGGCATCGACGGCGCGATCCTGCTCTCGCCCCCGCTGCACCGCACGAGCACGGCCGAACTCGCACGCTGGTCGACCGCGAGCCCCGCGCTCGTCGCCCTCATCCCCGAGCACGACGACTACCTCAGGCCGGCCGAGGCGGCCGAACGCTTCTCCGGGCTGCCGAAGCTGCGGCGCATCGACGTCGCCGGCGGGCGCCACCTGTGGGTGGGGGAGACGCAGACGCGGCGCGTGCTCGACGAGATCGTGGCCGCGGTGAACCCCGAGGCTGCGCCGCTGCCGACTCGGTGGCCTGCGGCGTCCGCCTCCGACGAGGACTGAGCCGGCTCAGCGTTCGTTCTGGCGCGGTATGACGACCTGCTTGATGATGAGCAGGATGGCGGCGGCGACCGGGATGGCGACGAGCGCACCGAGGATGCCGCCGAGCGCGCCGCCGGCGAGGGCGGCGATCACGACGAGGGCGCCGGGCACCTTCACCGCCCGATGCATGATGCGCGGGCTCAGGATGTACGCCTCGACCTGCATGTAGACGATGTAGTAGATCGCCGCCGCGAGGGCGGTGATGGGCGAACCGAGGCCGGGAATCAGGCAGACGAGCACGATCACGATCGAGCCCGAGAGCGTGCCGACGAGCGGCACGAGCGAGAACATGAAGGCGAGGAACGCGAGCACGGCCGGGAACGGCGCACGGATGATCGACAGGTAGATGAAACTCAGCACCCCGTTCACCGCCGCGAGCGAGACCTGACCCAGCACGTAGCGGCCGACCGACTGCGTGATCTGCTCGGTGAGGTCGGCGAACCTGGCGCGCCGCGACGCCGGCACGAGCTGGTACGTGGCGCGCTTCATCGTGTTCAGCGACGCGGCGAAGTAGAGCATCAGGATGAACACGATCACGACCGCGAAGACGCCCGAGCCGATGGCGATCGCGACCTGCAGCACGCCGCCCGCGAGCTCGGAGAGCTTGTCGGGGTTGGTGAAGAAGTCGGTGAGGCCCGTCGTGACCTGCGCGTTGATCTCCTCGACCTGCAGCTGCGGGAACTGCTCCTGGAGCACGGCGAGCCAGTCCTGCGAGTTGAACCGCTCGATGATGCCGGGGATCTCCTCGACGAGGTCGCCGATCTGATCGACGATGATCGGGACGACGGCGAGCACGAGCGCGGCGACGATGATGCCGACCCCGCTCATCACGATGAGGATCGCGGACCAACGCGGAAGCCCTCGGCGCTCGAGCCAGCTGATCGCCGGGTCGAGGCCGAGGGCCAGGAAGAGCGCCGCTCCGATGTAGGTGATGATCGTCGAGAGGCTGACGATCGAGGTCAGGATGAACAGGCCGACGCCGACACCGAGGGTGCCGACGAGGCCGATGCGGAACGCGTTGAGGATCTTCACGGAACCACCGCGCCCCTTCCGGACTACTTCGTGTCGGCTGCGACCTGCTCGGCCTGCGTCAGCACGCCGCGCAGGCTCTCGAAGTAGCCGGCGACCGCGTCGCGCTCGATCCTAATCTGCGAGAGCCGGTCCTCGGCGTCGGCGACGAGCGCACGAGTGCGCTCCTCTGCGTCGGCGATGAGCTTGCGCGCCTGGTCGTGCGCAGCGGAGATGCGCTCGGACGCCTCCTGCTCGGCCTTCTCGCGGATGCCGGAGATCGCCGAGCGCGCCTCCGTCTCGAGACGCTCGGACTCGGCGCGGCTCTCGGCCGTGCGGGCGCTCGTCTCGGCGAGCTCGGCGTTCGCGTCGTCGAGGAACTTCTGCGTCTGGGCGACCGCCTCCTGGTGGGCGGCGAGCAGCTCCTGCTCGGCCTCGTCGCGCTTGGCGGTGAGCTCGGACTCGAGGTCCAGGCGGCTCTTCTCGATCTCACGTCGCATGCGGTTGACCTCGTGCGTGGTCTTCTTCCGCATGGCGGTGAGCTGGTTGTCGAGATCGATGCGCGCCTGCTCGGCCTCGGCCTCGAAGTCGGCGCGGGCCTGCTCCTGCTCGAGGGCGAGGTCGGCGCGCATCTGGTCGAGGTCGGCGGCGTGCTTCGCGCGGATGCGCTCGAGCTCGTGCTGCAGCTTCAGGCGTGCCGACTCGGCTTCTCGCTCGAGGTCGACCGCCGACTGCTCGCGCTCCTCGGCGAGCGCCGCGCGACCGGTCGCGAGCTCGCGCTCGAGGTCGGTGCGGGCCTGCTCGAGCTCGTGCGCGAGAGCGGCGCGACGCTCTTCGATCTCCGCGTCGATGGCGGCGCGGGCCTCGGCGGACTCGCGCTCGAGGTCGAGGCGCGACTGCTCGGTCTCGCGGGCGAGGTCGATGCGCGCCTGTTCCGTCTCCTTCGCGAGCTCGGCCCGTGCCCGGTCGAGTTCGACGGCGACCTCCGCGCGGGTCTGCTCGGTCTCCTGCGTGAGCCCGGCGGCGGTGGCCCGGGCCTCGCTCGCCTCGGTGTTCGCAGCGAGGAGGATCTCGGAGGCCTTGCGCTCCGCCGCGGAGATGACCGCGGCGGACTCGCGCTTCGCGCTCGAGCGAAGCTCGGCCGTCTCGGTCGCGACCGCGCCCCGGATCGCCCCAGCGTCGCGGGCGGCGTCCTGGCGGAGCTGCTCGCTCGTCTCGTGGGCGCGGGCGACCATGTCGTCGACCTCGGCCCGGGCGTTCTCGACGACGCGGCTCGCCTGCGCGCGGGCCTCGCCGAGCGTGCGCTCGGCGAACTCCTGTGCATCGGAGCGCATGAGGTGCGCCTCGTCCTCGGCGGCGCGGCGGAGCTTCTCGGCGTCGATGTCGGCCTGGGCGATGAGGCGGGTGGACTGCTCCTCGGCGACGCGCAGCGTGTTCTCGAGCTTCGTGCCGAGCCCCGAGAAGGTCGGACTGCCGACCTCTTCGAGCTCGGCGGTGAGCTCGTCGATACGGGCCAGCAGGCGCTTGTTCTCCTTCACCGTGTCCGCGGACTGGGTGTTCGCGGCGATGATGTCGCGACGAAGGCCGTTGATGGCCTTGTCCACCTCGTCCTTGTCGTATCCGCGGAACACCTGTGTGAACTCGGTCTCTTCGACGGCCATGCTTCCTCCGGGTCGTGTCCCGCGTTTGTGGGGGCTCATGCGGGAATCGTTCTGATTGTACGGGGCTTCGCGATGCCGCGTTTGCGCGTGTCGTTCAGGCGGTGGGCAGGCGACTCCCAGACTCTGCCGGTAGTGTGGAATGTCTTTGTCGGATGCCGCAACAGCGGCTTGGGAGGTCAGTTCGTGCGCTTCGTCTTCGCTATCGTGGCGTTCGTCGCCGCGGCCGTGATGATCGGGCTCGGTATCGCCCAGCGCACGGTGCTCATGGAGCCCGACCGGGCGTCGATGGCGATCGAGTCCGACGGAGAGACGGCGTTCACCGTGCTCGAACCCGACGCGCTCGAAGCGAATCCCGGCAAGCAGGAGATCACCGTCGCCGGCGACGGCGCCATCTTCATCTCGTACGGGCGCAGCGCCGACATGGTCGCCTGGCTCGGGTCGACGCCGTACCAGTCGGTGCACTACGACCCCGAGGCGAAATCGCTCGTGGGCGAGGTCGTCACGACCGACCCCGCCGACGACCCGCAGGCCGAGACACCCACCGAGACCCCCGAGCCGGCCACCACGACCCCTGCCCCGACGGCGACCGCGCCGGCGACGCCGGGTGCGACCGCGACGCCGGCCCCGGTCGATCCCGAGGTGCTCGCGGCTGCGACGCCGGTCGGTTCCGACCTCTGGCTCGACGAGTTCACGGGCGACCGTTTCGTGACGACGACGATCGACGTACCCGAGGGCATCTCCGTGCTCATCGCCTCCGACGGGGTGAATCCCGCGCCGGCCCGAGTCGCGCTCGACTGGCCGAGTGACACGAAGACCCCGTGGGCCGGCCCGCTCATCGCCGGGGGCGCGCTCGTGTTCCTCGTCGGACTCGGCCTGCTCATCTCCGGCTTCGTGCGCCACCGTCGGTCGCGCGGCCCGCGCAGAAATCTCCCGAAGGGCCCCCGTGGCAGGCTGCCGAGCGCGCCGAAGCCCTCGAGGCGCAATCAGGTCACGGCTGGTCGGCGCGCGATCGGTCGCGCGAAGCGGGTCGTGATCGTGCCCGCCCTCCTCGTGCCTGCGCTCGCGCTCAGCGCGTGCTCGGCCGACTACTGGCCGAGCTTCGAGAGCGAAGAGGCTCCCGCGACCACGGCGCCGGCGACCCCCGACGCGAGCGTCGCGGCGACGGAGGCCGCCGACCCCGAAGAGCCCGTGGTCGAGCCCGCCGTCACCGTGCCCCAGATGGAGCGCATCATGCGGAGGATCGCGGTGTTCACGAGCGAGGTCGACCAGGCCGGCGACACCGCCCGCCTGTCCGAGCGATTCGCCGGGCCCGCGCGTGCCGCGCGCGCGGCGAACTACAAGATCCGCGCGACGCTCGCCGACCATCCGCTCCCGCCCGCCATCCCGGCGGCGCCCCTGACCCTGACCCTGCCGCAGCAGTCGACCGGATGGCCGCGGACGGTGCTCACGATCGCGAAGAACGCGGACGACGAGACGATCGCCCCGACCGCGCTCGTGCTCGTGCAGGAGACTCCCCGCGAGAACTACCACGTGGTCTCGCAGACCGCGCTGGTTCCCGACACGGAGATTCCCGAGGTGGCACCGGCGTCGATCGGCGCACCGCCGATCTCGCCGGAGTTCAAGGGCCTCGTCATGCCGACCGGCGAGGTCGCCGCCGCGTACGCCGACATCCTGCAGAACGGGGCTGCGAGCACCTTCGCGCCGATGTTCGATCTCGAGGCGTCCGACCTCGATGAAGCGCTCAACGCCGCGACGCGCAAGGCGGAGGCGGAGAAGGCGAACCCAACCGCGACCCTCACGGTCTCGACCGCAGCCGGTACCGCCCCTGCGATCGGGTTCGGCACGATCGACGCCGGAGCGATCGTGTCGGTCAACGTCATCCGCGGCGAGAAGAGCGTGCCGAACGACGGTGGCACGACCGGCTTCCAGGAAGGCGGCAGTGCCGCAGCGCTCTCGGGGTTCACTGGGCAGAGCGCGAAGGGCGTGCAGCGCGCGAGCGACATCCAGTTGCTCTTCTACGTGCCGGGCGTCGGCGCCGGGGAAGGCGCCCAGATCCAACTCCTCGGCTGGTCCGAGAGTCTCACCGCAGCATCGGAGGTCAAGTAGATGACGAACCCGATTCCGCCCTCAGGCGCATCGCTGCGCGGTGCCGTCGATCTCACGGCGCTCGTGCAGCGCCAGCAGGCGGCCGCCCAGCCGGCCGGCGCCCATGCGCCGGCGTCAGCTGATCGCATCGTCGTCGAGACCGACGACGCCTCGTTCGGCCAGGTCCTCGAGCTCTCGCGCACGCTGCCCGTCGTCGTCGCGGTATGGGCGTCGTGGAGCGAACCGTCCCAGCAGGTGCTCGCGTCGCTCGAGCGGCTCGTGCGTGCTCGCGAGGGCCGGCTCGTGCTCGCGGCGGCCGATGCCGATCGCAGCCCGCAGCTCGTGCAGGCGCTCCAGGTGCAGTCGGTCCCGACGGTCGTCGCCCTCGTCGCCGGTCAGCCCGTGCCCCTGTTCGCGGGCGAGCAGCCCGACGACGTCGTCTCGCAGCTGTTCGACCAGCTCCTCGAGCTCGGCGCGCAGCACGGCGCGGGCGGGCGAATCGAGACCGGTGACGAGGCGGAAGGCGAGGCGCCGCCCACCGAGCAGCCCCTGCCGCCGCTCCACCAGGAGGCGTACGACGCGATCGAACGCCGGGACTACGACGCGGCCGCCGCCGCGTACCGCACGGCCATCGCGCAGGACCCCCGCGACGCGCTCGCGGTCGCCGGCCTCGCCCAGGTGAGCCTGCTCGGCCGGCTCGCCGGCAAGACGCTCGATTCCATCCGCGCCGCGGCCGCCGCCTCTCCCGACGACCTCGGAGCGCAACTCGACGTCGCCGACCTCGACATCTCGGGCGGCCACATCGACGACGCCTTCGACCGCCTGCTGACGCTCTTCCCCGAGCTCGATGCCGACGGTCGCAAGGCGGTGCGGGAGCGGATCGTCGAGCTGTTCGAGGTCGTCGGAACGGACGACCCGCGAGTCGCAGCGGCCCGCGCCCGGCTCGCGAGCCTGCTCTACTGACACCCGTCGAATCGGCGAGCGACGACCCGGCCCCGAGCCCTACTCGTCGAGTTCGAACCAGACGGCGGCGAGCGGCGGCAGCGTGAAGGCCGCCGAGGCCGGCCGCCCCGCCCACGGCACTGCCTCGGCCTCGACCCCGCCGAGGTTGCCGACGCCCGAGCCGCCGAACTCGGAGGCATCCGAGTTGAGCACCTCGCGCCACCGGCCGGTGAACGGGAGGCCCAGCCGGAACCGGTCGTGCGGCCTGCCCGCGAAGTTGACGATGCACAGGAGCGGTCGCCGGTCGCCGTCGTAACGCAGGAACGCGAGGACGTTCTCGGCGGCCGCCCCGCCCTCCACCCACTCGAATCCCGCCGCGTCGTCGTCGAGCTGCCAGAGCGCCGCGGTCGTGCGATACCGGCGGTTCAACGCGCCCACGAACTCGGCGAGCTGCCGGTGCGATGGCTGGTCGAGGATCCACCAGTCGAGGCCGCGCTCTTCGCTCCACTCGCTGAGCTGGCCGAACTCCTGGCCCATGAACAGCAGCTGCTTGCCGGGATGCGCCCACATGAATGCGAGGTAGGCGCGCGTGTTCGCGAGTTGCTGCCAGTGGTCGCCCGGCATCTTGCGCACGAGGGAGCCCTTGCCGTGCACGACCTCGTCGTGGCTGATCGGCAGGATGAAGTGCTCGCTGAACGCGTAGAGGAACGAGAACGTGAGTTCGTGGTGGTGGTGCGAGCGGTACAGCGGGTCGTTCTGGATGTACTGGAGCGAGTCGTGCATCCACCCCATGTTCCACTTGTAGCCGAACCCGAGCCCACCGGATGAGGTCGGTGCGGTGACACCCGGCCACGACGTCGACTCCTCGGCGATCATCACGATGCCGGGATTGCGCTTGTACGCGGTCGCCGTCGCCTCCTGCAGGAAGGCGATCGCCTCGAGGTGCTCGCGGCCGCCGTGCACGTTCGGCAGCCACTCGCCCTCGGCGCGCGAGTAGTCGAGGTAGAGCATGGATGCCACGGCGTCGACCCGCAGTCCGTCGACGTGGAACTCCTCGAGCCAGAACAGGGCGTTCGCGACGAGGAAGTTGCGCACCCGGGGGTTGCCGAAGTCGAAGACGAGGGTGCCCCAGTCGTGCTGCTCGCCGCGCCGCGGGTCGGCGTGCTCGTAGAGGGGTTCGCCGTCGAACCGCGCGAGTGCCCACTCGTCCTTCGGGAAGTGCCCCGGCACCCAGTCCATGATCACGCCGATGCCGGCGCGATGCAGCCGATCGATGAGGTAGCGGAGGTCGTCGGGAGAGCCGAACCGGCTGGTGGCGGCGTAGTAGCCGGTCACCTGGTAGCCCCACGACCCGCCGAACGGGTGCTCGGCGAGCGGCAGGAACTCGACATGCGTGTAGCCGAGCCAGTCGAGATACTCGATGAGCTCGTCGGCGACCTCGCGGTACCCCTTGCCCGGGCGCCACGATCCGAGGTGCAGCTCGTAGATCGACATCGGGCGTTCGTGCGCATTGGTCGTGGCACGCCGGTCGAGCCAGTCGCCGTCGCCCCACTCGTACCGGCTGTCGTCGACGATCGAGGCGGTCGCCGGGGCGGTCTCGGCGCGCCTGGCCATTGGGTCGGCCTTCATGATCCACTCGCCGCCGGAGGTGAGCAGCTCGAACTTGTACAGCGCCCCGGACTCGAGGTCGGGTACGAACAGCTCCCAGACGCCCGACGCCCCCATGCTCCGCATGGCGTGACCCGAGCCGTTCCAGCGGTTGAAGGCGCCGACGACCCGCACCGCGCGGGCGCGGGGGGCCCAGACGGTGAACGCGGTGCCGCTCACGCGCCCGTCGACGCCCCAGTGCTCGCGGAAGCGCGCGCCGAGGACCTGCCAGAGCTGCTCGTGTCGGCCCTCGGCGATGAGGTGCAGGTCGAGCTCGCCGATCGTCGGTGCGAATCGGTACGGATCGTCGGCGGTCCATTCCGAGCCGTCGTCGTAGCGGGCCTCGACGAGGTAGTCGGTCGGACCGAAGCGGCCCGCGCCCGCCCAGACGCCGTGCCCGACGTGCTCGAGCGCCAGGGTGGTGCCGTCGGCGAGCACGGCGTCGACGCCCGCGGCCAGCGGTCGGAGCGTGCGGATCGCGGTGAGCGGCCCCGGCTCCTGCGGTGCGTCGAACCCGTGCTGGCCGAGGACCGAGTGGGGATCGCTGTGCCGGCCCTCGGCCACCGCCGCGAGCACCTCGTCGGGCACGACGGGCGCGGTCACCGGGGAGGGGGGCGTGTCAGGCATCCGAGCCTCTTCTCACGTGCAGGATGTGTGCGGGTCGGGTGAAGGCGTCCAGCCGGACGTAGTTCGACGGACCCCACTCCCAGCGCGACCCGGTGACGAGGTCGTCGACCTCGAACCGGGCGCCGGCCCCGAGCCCGATCGCCTCGAGGTCGAGGTGCACGGTGGTCTCGCGCACCGAGTGCGGGTCGACGTTGGCGACGACGATCAGCGTGTCGTCCTCGCCGTCGGGCGTGAACCGGCCGTCGAGGTGCTTCGAGTAGACGAGCACCGAGTCGTCGTCGCTCGCGTGGAAGCGGATGTTGCGGAGCTGCCCGAGTGCGGGGTGCTCCGCGCGGATGCGGTTGAGGATGCCGAGGTAGAGCGCGAGCGAGCGGCCCTCGGCTTCGGCCGCGGCGAAGTCGCGCGGCTTGTACTCGTACTTCTCGTTGTCGATCGCCTCCTCGGCGCCGGGGCGCGCGACCGACTCGAAGAGCTCGAAACCCGAGTAGACGCCCCACAGCGGGGCCGCCGTCGCGGCGATGGTCGCCCGCACGGTGAACGCGGCGGGCCCGCCGAACTGCAGGTACTCGGTGAGGATGTCGGGCGTGTTCACGAACAGGTTCGGCCGCATGAAGTCGGCGGTCTCCTGCGACACCTGGGTGAGGAACTCCTCGAGCTCGGCCTTCGTGTTGCGCCACGTGAAGTACGAGTACGACTGCTGGAATCCCGCCATCGCGAGCGCCTGCATCATCGCCGGTCGCGTGAACGCCTCGGCGAGGAAGACGACGCCCGGGTCGTCGGCGTTCACGGCCCCGATGAGCCGCTCCCAGAAGGCGAGCGGCTTGGTGTGCGGATTGTCGACGCGGAAGATGCGGACACCCTGCTTCATCCAGTGCCGCACGATGCGCAGCACCTCGTCGAAGATGCCCTGGGGGTCGTCGTCGAAGTTGACGGGGTAGATGTCCTGGTACTTCTTCGGCGGGTTCTCGGCGAACCGGATCGTGCCGTCGGGCAGCACCGTGAACCACTCGGGGTGCTCGGCGACCCAGGGGTGGTCGGGCGAGGCCTGGAGAGCGAGGTCGAGGGCGACCTCGATGCCGAGCTGATTCGCGCGGCGCACGAAGGCGCGGAAGTCGGCGAGGGTGCCGAGGTCGGGGTGCACGGCGTCGTGCCCGCCGGCGCTGCCGTCCTTCTGCGGCCCGCCGATCGCCCATGGCGAGCCCGGGTCGCCGGGGCCCGGGTCGAGCGTGTTGTTGGGGCCCTTTCGGTTGGTCACGCCGATCGGGTGGATCGGAGGCAGGTACACGACGTCGAACCCCATCGCGGCGACCCCGTCGAGCCGCTTCTGCGCGGTGCGGAAGGTGCCGCTCTTCCAGGTGCCGTCCTTCTGGCGCTTCGCGCCCTCGGAGCGTGGGAAGAACTCGTACCACGACCCCACTCCGGCGCGGCGTCGTTCGACGAGCAGGCGCTGCTCGGGCGAATCGGTCGACAGCCGGGCGAGCGGCCGCGCGTCGAACTCCGCGAGCACGGGTGCGTCCACGAGGGCGCGGCGGTCGGCGGGGGATGCCTCGCCGTCTCGCAGCGCGCCGGCCAGCGCCGTGAGGCGCTTGCGCACCGCCCGAGGGCGGTCGGTCTCCGCGGCAGCCCGTTCGACGAGCCTCGCGCCGACCTCGTACATGAGCTCGACGTCGACGCCCGCGTCGATCTTGACGCCCGCGTCGTGACGCCAGGTGGCGATCTCGTCGTCGAACCCGGTGACGTGCCATCGCCACTCGCCGGTCTCGTCGAGCTGGACGAGCGCCTCCCACCGATCGGTGCCGGGGGCGAGCGGGGCCATCCGGTGCCGCTGCTCCACGCCCGAGGGACCGTTGATGACGAGCATCGCCCCGACCCGGTCGTGCCCTTCGCGGAACACCGTCGCGCGGAACGGCACGACCTCGCCCTCGAACGCCTTCGGATGCCAGCGGGGGTCGGGCACGGCCGGGGTGAGCCGCGTCACGGGGATGCGGCCGGCGAGCGCGGTAACGGTGGTCACGTTCCGACCGTAGCGCGTCGGCCCGCGCGCGGCCCCAATCGTTCCTCGCGGGTCGAGGAGGACCACGCCCGCGTTGCGCACGGTTCACACGCCCGACACGAGCGCGACCTAGGGTGGAGCCGTGAAGTCGATCCGGAAGTTCACCGTCCGAGCCGTCGTCCCCGTCCGCCTCGGCGCGCTCGAGGAGCTCGCGGCCAACCTGCGCTGGGCATGGCACGAACCGACGCGCCGCCTCTTCGAGCACATCGACCCCGACGCGTGGTCGCGGTCCGAACGTGATCCGGTCACCTTCCTCGGCGAGGTGGATCCGGCACGGCTCGACGCGCTCGCCGCCGACGACGACTACGTCGCATGGGCCGAGCGCGAACGCGAGGGACTGCGCCGGTATCTGGAAGAGCCGCGCTGGTACCAGGGCCTCGAGGGCGAGCGCCCCGGACTCGTTGCGTACTTCTCGCCCGAGTACGGCATCACTGCGGCGCTGCCGCAGTACTCGGGCGGACTCGGCATCCTCGCCGGCGACCACCTCAAGGCGGCGTCCGACCTCGGCGTGCCGATCGTGGCGGTCGGCCTCTTCTACAAGGCCGGATACTTCGCGCAGTCGATCTCCTCCGACGGATGGCAGCAGGAGCGCTATCCCGTGCAGGATCCGGACGGCCTGCCGCTCACGGTGCTGCGCCGCTCCGACGGCAGCGCGGTCCAGGTCTCGCTCGCGCTGCCGGACGGCGGCACGCTGAGCGCCCGTGTCTGGCGAGCGGCCGTCGGCCGCGTCGAGCTGCTGCTGCTCGACACCGACGTCCCGGCGAACAGCGACGAGCATCGCGCGATCACCGACCGGCTCTACGGCGGCGGCAGTGAGCACCGGCTGCTGCAGGAACTGCTGCTCGGCATCGGCGGGGTGCGGGCGTTGCGCGCCTGGGCGGAGCTCGTCGGCGCCCCGGCGCCCGAGGTCTTCCACATGAACGAGGGGCACGCCGGCTTCCTCGGCCTCGAGCGGATCTCGGCCTACATCGGCGAGGGACTCGCCTTCGACGAGGCGCTCCAGCTCGTTCGCTCGGGCACGGTCTTCACGACCCACACCCCCGTGCCGGCCGGCATCGATCGCTTCGACCGCGCGCTCGTCGAGCGCTACGTCACGGCGGAACTGCTGCCCGGGGTCGATCCCGACGCAGCGCTCTCGCTCGGCGTCGAGCCCGGCGCCGACCCTGCGGCGAGCGCATTCAACATGGCCGTCATGGGGCTCCGGCTCGCCGGCCACGCCAACGGTGTCTCCCAGCTGCACGGGCAGGTCAGCCGTCGCATGTTCGGCGACCTCTGGCCGGGTTTCGACGCGGACGAGGTGCCGATCACCTCGATCACGAACGGGGTCCACGCGCCGACATGGACCGATCCGTCGCTCACCGCGCTCGCCGAGCGCGAACTCGGCACCGACGACAGCGAGCACGCCGACTGGCTGAGCCCTGCGGTCGCCGACGCCGATCTCTGGGCCGTCAAGCGGGAGATGCGCGCCCGACTCGTCGCGGATGCCCGGCGGCGGCTCGAGGCGAGCTTCGGCGAGCAGCACGCGGGTGCGCCCGCTCCCGAGTGGATCTCGAACGCACTCGACCCCGAGGTGCTCACGATCGGCTTCGCCCGTCGCGTTCCGACGTACAAGCGCCTGACGCTGATGCTGCAGGATCCGGAACGCCTGAGGGCGATCCTCACCGATCCCGACCGCCCCGTGCAGTTCGTGGTCGCCGGCAAGGCGCACCCCGCCGACGACGAGGGCAAGCGCCTCATCCAGCGCCTCGTCCAGTTCGCGGCGCAGCCCGACGTGCGCGAGCGATTCGTCTTCCTGCCGGACTACGACATGGCGATGGCCGAGCGGCTGTACCCGGGCTGCGATGTCTGGCTCAACAACCCGTTGCGTCCCCTTGAGGCCTGCGGCACCTCGGGCATGAAGGCGGCGATGAACGCCGCGCTCAATCTCTCGATCCTCGATGGATGGTGGGCGGAGTACGCGGGTGACGACTTCGGCTGGGTCATCCCCTCGTCGGATGCGGCCGGCGACGCGGCCGAGCGCGATGCCCGCGAGGCGGGGGCGCTCTACGACCTCCTCGAGCACCGCATCGTGCCGGCGTTCTACGACCGGCCCGTCGAAGCGGACGGGCGGGCCGGCTACTTCGAACGCGACGCTGATCGGGTGCCGGCCGAGTGGCTGCAGATGCTTCGCACGACGATGACCCGCCTCGTGCCCGAGCTCGGTGCCGATCGCATGGTGCGCGAGTACGTCGAGCGGCTCTATCGGCATGCCGGCGAGTCCTTCGAGCGCATGCGCGCCGACGATGCCAGGGGTGCGCGCGAGTTCGCGGCCTGGGCCGCGAGGGTGCGTGCCGCGTGGCCCGGGGTGAAGGTGCTGCACGTCGAATCGGGCGGGCTCGACCAGCCCGCGGTCGGCGACGAGCTGCACGTGCGCGCCGAGGTCGAGCTCGGGGGCCTGGGCGCGGACGACGTCGCCGTCGAACTCGTCTCGGGCCGAAGCCTCGCGGACGACTCGATCGGCGACCCGCGCCGCACCGCGCTCGTCCCCGCGGCCGGAGGCGGGTACGAGTGCACCGTCACGCTCGATCGTGCCGGAGCGTTCGGCTACTCGGTCCGGGTCGTCCCGTCGCATCCGCTCATGACGAACCCGGCGGAGCTCGGACTCGTCGCGATCGCATCCTGACGACCGGGCGATGACCGCGACCGGCGGCGGACTCGACGCCGGGTCGCGTCAGCGGGCGCGGGCGATCGGCGCGTAGCGGCCGCCGGTGACGGCGAGGAGGTCGTCGGGGGAGAGCTCGAGGTCGAGACCGCGCCGGCCGCCCGAGACGCAGATCGTCTCGCAGATGATCGCCGACTCGTCGAGCACCGTCGGCAGCGGAGTCTTCTGGCCGATGGGGCTGATGCCCCCGACGACGTACCCGGTCTTCCGCTCGGCGACCCTGGGGTCGGCCATCTCGGCGCGCTTCCCGCCGAGCGCGGCCGCGAGCGCCTTGAGGTCGAGCTGCATGGCGACGGGCACGATGCCGACCGCGAGCGCGCCGTCGACGTCGGCCAGCAGGGTCTTGAACACGCGGCCCGGGTCGATTCCGAGCTTCTCAGCGGCCTCGAGGCCGTACGCGGCGGCGCGCGGGTCGTGCTCATAGGCGAGCGGGGTGAACGCGACGCCGGCCCGAGCGAGGGCGAGCGTCGCGGGCGTACCCGCCGACGAGGCATCCGCCTTCTTGGTCACCGCCCACCGCCCTCGGCGCGGAACAGGCGCATCGACGGGCCGGTGATGCGCAGGCGCGCACCGGGGGCGAGTTCGCCCCCGCCCGAGGAATCGGTCTCGGGCGTCTCCTCGGCGGAGTCCCACAGCGGCAGGTAGCCGGTGACGCCGTCGACGGCCGGCAGCACCACGTCGGCCTCCGTCTCGCGGGCGTGCACGACGAGCAGGATCCGGTTGAACGCCTCGGTCTCGGGCGTCGACGCCGCGACGAACTGCAGGGTGCGTTCGACCGGCGAGTTCCAGTCGTCGATGCCCATGGTCTCGCCGTCGGCGTTGAACCAGTACATCTCCGAGGCGCTCGGCGTCGTCTCGCCGTCGCGGCCGAAGCGGATCGGCCGGAGGGCCGGGTTCTCGGCGCGCAGGCGCAGCAGGTGCCTCGCTGTGGCGAGGAGCGCCGGTGCATACCGGGGGCGCTCGGCCGGATCCCACGCGAGCCAGGTGAGCGGCGAGTCGTGGCAGTACGCGTTGTTGTTGCCGCGCTGGCTTCGTCCGAACTCGTCGCCCGCGGTCAGCATCGGAACCCCGGCCGACAGCAGCAGGGTGCCGAGCAGGTTGCGGATGCTTCGCCGCCGTGCCGCCCGGACGACGGGGTCGGCCGCCTCACCCTCGACCCCGTGGTTGTACGAGTTGTTGTGATCGGTGCCGTCGCGGTTCTGCTCGCCGTTGCCGAGGTTGTGCTTGACGTCGAACGCGGTCAGGTCGGCGAGCGTGAACCCGTCGTGCGCGGTGACGAAGTTGAGGCTCGCGAGCGGGCCGCGCTCGGGCGAGAACGTGTTCGACGACCCCGCGAGCCGGGTCGCGAAGCGGCCGATGCCGCTGCCCGCCGAACCCGATTCGCGCTCGCGGCGCAGGTCGCCGAGCCAGAAGTCGCGCATGCGGTCGCGGTAGCGGTCGTTCCACTCGCTGAAGCCCGTCGGGAATCCGCCCGTGCGCCATCCGCCCGGACCGACGTCCCACGGCTCGGCGATGAGCTTCGAGGCGCCGATCACCGGGTCGTCGAGCATGCCGCGCAGCAACGGGTGGTCGGGGGTGAACTCGCCGTTGGCATCGCGACCGAGCGTCGCCGCGAGGTCGAGGCGGAACCCGTCGACCTGCAGTTCGCCGCTGAAGTAGCGCATCGAATCGAGCACGAGCCGCACCGCGGCGTCGTGCCCGAAGTCGACCGTGTTGCCGCAGCCGGTCGTGTCGACGTACCGGCCGTGCGCGTCGTGTCGGTAGTAGTTCGCGTTGTCGATGCCGCGGAAGCTGTAGGTCGGCCCTTCGCGCCCCTCCTCGGCCGTGTGGTTGTATACGACGTCGAGCACGACCTCGAGGCCCGCTTCGTGCAGGCGACGGACCATGCCGGCGAACTCGCGGCGCACGGCGTGCGCGCCTGCGGCCTGCGCTGCGGCGCTCGCGTACGGCGCGTGGGCGGCGAAGAACGCGAGGGTGTTGTAGCCCCAGTAGTTCGGCTTGCCCTGGCGCACGAGCCGCTGCTCGGGGACGAACGCCTGCACCGGCAGCAACTCGACCGTCGTCACCCCGAGGCCCGTCAGGTATTCGAGCGAGGCGTCGTGGGCGAGCCCGGCATAGGTGCCGCGGAGCGGCTCGGGGATCGCGTGGTTGAGCTTCGAGAACCCGCGCACGTGCGTCTCGTAGACGACCGTGCGATCGAGCGGCACCGCGGGCTTGCCGACGCCGCCCCAATCGAAGGCCGCGTCGGCGAGTCCGCCGAGCACGACGCCGCGCCACGAGCCGTCATCGGCACGGGCGAGGCCGCGCGCGTACGGATCGAGCAGCGTGTGCACGGGGTTGAACGCATGATCGAACCCGGCGGGACCGTCGACCCGCAGCCCGTAGTGCGCGCCGGGCACCAGCGACGGGGAGTCCCCCGTCCAGACGCCGTCGGCATCGCGGGCGAGCGGCACGCGTTCGGCCGCCCAGTCGAGGTCGTCGGGATCGAACACGACGAGGTCGACGCTCGTCGCGTGCTCCGACCACACCCGGATGCGCCCGCCGTCGGCGTCGGCGCGGACGCCGAGCTCATCGAGGGGATCGGGCGCGGGCATGCGATCTACAGTAGTTCTTGCGGGAGCGACCGCTGGAAGCGCATGCAGGCGGCGCGCCGAGGCATCCATCTCGGATCGGACGACCACGAAGGGCGGGCGAATGGTCTACCTCGACCACGCGGCGACCACGCCGATGCTGCCCGAGGCGATCGAGGCGATGACCGCCGCGCTCGCCGTGGTCGGCAACCCCTCGTCGATCCACAGCGCGGGCCAGCAGGCGAAGCGCCTGCTGGAGGAGTCGCGCGAGCGGATCGCCGCGACGCTCGGCGTCGACGGCATCGAGATCGTGTTCACCGGCAACGGCACCGAGGCGGTCAATCTCGCGATCAAGGGACTGTGGTGGCAGCGGCGCGGCGCGGGCGGTGCCGACCGCTCTCGCATCCTGGTTCCGGCCGGAGAGCACCACGCCACGATCGACACGGTCGACTGGCTCGCCGAGCACGAGGGCGCCGAGATCGTCGAGATCCCGCTCGACGAGGTCGGGCGGGTGCGGCTCGACGTGCTCGCGGCGGAACTCGCCGATGCCGAAACGGTCGCGCTCGTCACCATGCTCTGGGCCAACAACGAGGTCGGCACGATCCAGCCGGTCGAGGAGGTCGCCCGACTCGCCGCCCGCGCCGGGGTGCCCCTGCACGTGGATGCCATCGCCGCCTACGGCCAGGTGCCGATCGACGTGCGCGCGCTGCGCCGCGCGACGGAGGCACCGCGTGGCGCCGGGCTCGTCGCACTCAGCGTCTCGGCGCACAAGATCGGCGGGCCGGCGGGCATCGGCGCACTCGTGCTCGACCGCTCCGCAGCGGTCGAGCCGCTCATCCACGGTGGCGGGCAGCAGCGCAAGGTGCGGTCCGGCACCCAGGATGTGGCGGCGGCGGCGGCCTTCGCGGCGGCGGCCGAGATCGTCGCGGCGCGCCTCGACGACGATGCGACCCGCATGGCCGGGCTCCGCGACCGTCTCATCGCCGGCGTGGTCGAGGCGGTGCCGACTGCGCGACTGTCGGGCGATGCCGGGCCCGGGGCATCCGCCCGGCTGCCGGGAAACGTGCACTTCTCCTTCCCCGGTTGCGAAGGCGACTCCCTGCTCTTCCTGCTCGATGCGGCCGGGGTGGCCGTCTCGACCGGCTCCGCCTGCCAGGCGGGTGTGCCCGAGCCGTCCCACGTGCTCATGGCGATGGGTCGGTCCGAGTCCGACGCGCGCGGTGCGCTGCGGATCACGCTCGGGCACGCGTCGACCGAGGCCGACGTCGATGCCTTCCTCGCCGCACTGCCCGCTGCGCACGCCCAGGCGGCGAAGGCCGGGCTCGCCGGCCGGGCGACCTCGTTCGACCGCTGACCGTCGATCGGTGATCGCTTCGGGCGCGCCGCGCATCGAGGAGCCGCCCACCGCCTCTTCAGACTGCCCTGCCTACACTGGAGGGGTGAAGGTCCTTGCAGCGATGTCAGGCGGCGTCGACAGCGCCGTCGCGGCCGCGCGCGCCGTCGAAGCCGGCCACGAGGTCGTCGGCGTGCATCTCGCGCTGAGCCGCATGCCGGGCACCCTGCGCACCGGCAGCCGCGGGTGCTGCACCATCGAAGACTCGATGGACGCGCAGCGCGCGGCGAACGTGCTCGGCATCCCGTACTACGTGTGGGACTTCTCCGAGCGGTTCAAGGCCGACGTCGTCGACGACTTCATCGCCGAGTACTCGGCCGGCCGCACGCCGAATCCGTGCATGCGCTGCAACGAGCGCATCAAGTTCGCGGCCCTCCTCGAGAAGGCGCTCGCCCTCGGGTTCGACGCCGTCGCCACCGGACACTACGCGAAGGTCGTCACGGGCGACTCGGGTGCGCTCGAGCTGCACCGGGCGAACGCCGAGGCGAAGGATCAGTCGTACGTGCTCGGCGTGCTCACGGCCGAGCAGCTCGCGCACGCGTACTTCCCGCTCGGCGACACGGCGTCGAAGCAGCTCGTACGTGCCGAGGCGGCCCGGCGCGGGCTCAGCGTCGCGCAGAAGCCCGACTCGTACGACATCTGCTTCATCCCCGACGGCGACACGAAGGGCTGGCTCGCCGACAAGGTCGGCGTCGCCGAAGGCGACATCGTCGACCGATCGGGCTCCGTCGTCGGATCGCACGATGGGGCGCATGCGTACACGGTCGGGCAGCGCAGGGGCCTGCGCCTCGGCACGCCCGCGCCCGACGGCAAGCCGCGCTTCGTGCTCGAGGTGCGACCGAAGGAGAACACCGTCGTCGTCGGCCCGAAAGAGGCGCTCGCCGTCGCCGAGATCGCGGGAGCGCGATATTCGTGGGCCGGGCTCGATCCCGTCGCGTCGGGAATCATCGCCTCGCCCGGCGAGGCGTTCGACTGCGAGGTGCAGATCCGCGCGCACGCCGACCCGGTGCCGGCCGTCGCCCGCATCGATCAGGATGCTCCCGGCTCCGCCGAACTCGTCGTCCGCCCCGCCGAGCCGCTCGGCGGCGTCGCCCCGGGCCAGACCGCGGTGCTCTACGTCGGCACGCGAGTGCTCGGCCAGTTCACGATCGACCGAACCGTGAGCGCGGTGCCGGTCGAGGCATAGGCTCGCCGCCGGGCCGCACCGCCGGGCGCTCCGCGTTGCTGCCGTCGAGATCGACGGCGGGTGCGCCTCGCCCTCGCCCTCGGGGTCGCCGGTCGCATGGCCCGCTTCAGCGGCGTCGTGCAGGGACTCGCGGTCCGGGCGGGGGCCCTCCTCGCCGCGATCGTGGGTGCGGTGGTGAGCGTGGTGGCCGGCAGGAGCGCCTCCGTGCTCGGCTCCTTCGACGCCTTCCCGCGGCTCCCGGTGCCCGACGACGCACTGTCGATCGCCGTCGCCGTCGCCGTCGCCGGCCTCGTGGCGGTCGTCGTGAGCCCGGGCGGTGCGATCCTCGGCGGTGTCATCGGCGTCCGGTACCACCGTCGCGTCGATTCGTTCGGGCTCGACGCGCAGCGGCATCCCGGTCGATCCATCCGGCACCCGCCATCTCCTCGGGTGCCGAGAGCAGGAGTCGGCGCCCCGCGGGCTCGTCGATCGGACCCCCACTGTCGGACGGCCTCCCTAGGATTGGCCTGTGAGCGAGACTCCCGCCGAGAACGACCTTCCGACCGACTTCGAGACGGCCCGCGCCGAGGCCGACGCGCTCACCGCGCGCATCGAGAGCGCCCGGCTCGCCTACTACGGCGACGGCGATTCGCCGCTGTCCGACGCCGAGTACGACGCCGACTTCCACCGACTCGAGGCGCTCGAGCGCGCGTTCCCCGAGCTCTCCGGCCAAGACAGCCCGACGCAGCAGGTCGGCGCCGCGGTCGTCTCCGCCGGGTTCCCCGAGCACGAGCACGCCGAGCGCATGCTGAGCCTCGACAACGTCTTCTCGATCGACGAGTTCCGCGACTGGGCGGCGAAGACGGCCGCTGCGGCCGGGCGGCCGGTGCGCTGGCTGTCGGAGTTGAAGATCGACGGGCTCGCGATCAGCCTCGCCTACCGCGACGGCGTGCTCGAGACCGCGACGACCCGCGGCGACGGCCGGGTCGGCGAAGACATCACCGAGAACGTCGACTTCATCCCGGCGATCCCGCGGCGGCTCACCGGCGATGGGTATCCCGGCTTCTTCGAGGTGCGCGGGGAGGTCTTCCTGCGCACGACCGACTTCGAGGCCCTCAACGAGCGCCAGCACGAGCTGCAGTCCGCCTACGAGGCCGATCAGCTCGCGAAGGGCCGGCCGGCCGACCAGATCCCGACCAAGTACCCCGAGTTCGCGAACGCCCGCAACACGGCCGCGGGCAGCCTGCGCCAGCGCCGCGAGAAGAAGACGGGTCTCGAACTCGAGCTCATGCGCGAACGACTGGGCCGGCTCGAGCTCTACCTGCACGGCATCGGCGCCTGGGCGCACCCCGACGTCCGCAACCAGTCCGAGATCTACGGCCTGCTCGCCGGCTGGGGCCTGCCGGTCTCACCGCACTCCCGCGTGTTCGACACGGTCGACGAGGTCGCCGATTACATCGCCGAACGCGGCGAGCACCGGCACTCGGTGGAGCACGAGATCGACGGCATCGTCGTCAAGGTCGACGAGCTCGACCTGCACGACGAGCTCGGCGCCACGAGTCGTGCGCCCCGCTGGGCGATCGCGTACAAGTACCCGCCCGAAGAGGTGCACACCAAGCTCCTCGACATCGTCGTGGGCGTCGGCCGTACCGGTCGCGCCACGCCCTACGCGGTGATGCAGCCGGTGAAGGTCGCCGGCTCGACGGTGCGGCAGGCGACGCTCCACAACCAGCAGGTGGTGCGGGCGAAGGGCGTCATGATCGGTGACACGGTCGTGCTGCGCAAGGCGGGCGACGTCATCCCCGAGATCCTGGGTGCGGTCGAGCAGCTCCGCGACGGCACGCAGGTCGAATGGCACATGCCCGAGCTGTGTCCTGAGTGCGGTACGCCGCTGCGCGCCATGAAAGAGGGCGACATCGACCTGCGCTGCCCCAACGCGCGGTCGTGTCCGGCGCAGGTGCGCGGCCGCATCGAGCACATCGGTTCCCGTGGCGGCCTCGACATCGAGGCGCTCGGCGAGGTGACCGCCGCGGCGCTCACGCAGCCGTCGTTCCCGGCCGACCCGCCGCTGCCGACCGAGGCGGGTCTCTTCGAGCTCACCATCGAAGAACTGGTGCCGATCGAGGTCGTCGTGCGCGATGCCGAGACCGGCGAGCCCAAGGTCGACGAGGCGACGGGCGAGCCGGTGAAGCGCGCCCCGTTCCAGAAGGTGCGCATCACCTACCCGCCGGGCACCGAGCAGCTCACCGCCGCCGAGCGCCGGGCCGCGGGCGTGAAGAAGGACTTCCGCGAGCTCGGGCCGTCGGAGGCGGCCACGAAGCTCCTCGCCGAACTCGAGAAGGCGAAGACCAAACCGCTGTGGCGCCTCATCGTGTCGCTCAACATCCGTCACGTCGGCCCGGTCGCCGCCCGCGCCCTCGCCGACTGGTTCGGCTCGCTCGAGGCCATCCGCGCGGCGAGCCGCGAACAGCTCGCCGAGGTCGAGGGGGTCGGCGGCATCATCGCCGACTCGCTCATCGACTGGTTCGGCGTCGACTGGCACGTCGAGATCGTCGACCGCTGGACGGCCGCGGGCGTGCAGTGGTCGACGCCGGGGCACGCGGGCCCCGGCGCCGCCGCCGAGGCCGGCGGCGTGCTCGCCGGCCTCACCGTCGTCGCCACGGGTTCGCTCGACGGGTTCACGCGCGAGGGCGCCCAGGAGGCGATCATCGCCGCCGGCGGCAAGGCCGCGTCGAGCGTCTCGAAGAAGACCGACTTCGTGGCGGCCGGACCGGGTGCGGGCTCGAAGCTCGCGAAGGCCGAAGAACTCGGCATCCGCGTACTCGACGCCGCGCAGTTCGCCGTGCTCGTGAGCGAGGGGCCGGCGGCGCTCGACGGGTGATCGGCAGGGTGGCGAGGCATCCTCGACCGATCGACGGCGCCGCAGGCGACGCGGGGGCCGCTCGAATAGACTTGCCGGTATCCCCGTCACGACACGTTCGGAGCAGCATGCCTGAAATCAGTGCCGAGCAGGTCGCGCATCTCGCGACCCTCGCTCGCATCGCGCTCACCGAAGAGGAGATCGCGCACCTCACCACCGAGCTCGGCCAGATCATGCAGGCCGTCGAGCAGGTGAATCGCGTCGCGACTCCCGAGGTGCCGCCGACCAGCCACCCGATCCCGATGCAGAACGTCTTCCGCGCCGACGTCGTGACCGACGACGTGCTCAGCCCCGAGCAGGCGCTCGCCGGCGCCCCCGAGCGCGACGGCGACCGCTTCGTCGTCTCCGCGATCCTGGGGGAGGAGCAGTGAGCCACGCCGACGACCTGATCCGGCTGAACGCCGCCGACCTGGCCGGCCGCCTCGCCGCGGGCGACGTCTCGTCCGTCGAGGCGACGCGTGCCCACCTCGATCGCATCGCCGCCGTCGACGGCGCCGTGCACGCGTTCCTCCACGTCGACGCCGACCGCGCCCTCGCGGCCGCCGCCGAGGTCGACCGTGCGCGTGCCGCCGGCGAATCGCTCGGCGAGCTCGCGGGCGTGCCGATCGCGATCAAGGACGTGCTCGTCACCGAGGGCATGCCCTCGACCTCGGGTTCCAAGATCCTCGAGGGCTGGATCCCGCCGTACGACGCGACCCCCGTGCGCAAGGTGCGCGAGGCCGGGCTCATCCCGCTCGGCAAGACCAACATGGACGAGTTCGCGATGGGCTCGTCGACCGAGCACTCGGCGTACGGCCCGACGCACAACCCGTGGGACCTCGAGCGCATCCCCGGCGGTTCCGGCGGCGGCTCGGCCGCGTCGGTCGCGGCGTTCGAGGCGCCCCTCGCACTCGGCAGCGACACGGGCGGCTCGATCCGCCAGCCCGCGCACGTGACCGGCACGGTCGGCGTGAAGCCGACCTACGGCGCCGTCAGCCGCTACGGCTCGATCGCGCTCGCCTCGAGCCTCGACCAGATCGGCCCCGTCACGCGCACCGTGCTCGACGCCGCGCTCCTGCACGACGTCATCGCCGGGCACGACCGGCACGACTCCACCTCGATCGACATGCGCTGGCCCTCGATGGCCGAGGCCGCGCGCAACGCCGACGTCAAGGGGCTGCGTATCGGCGTCGTGAAGGAGCTCGATTCCGACGGGTTCCAGGCCGGAGTCCGCCAGCGCTTCCACGAGTCGCTCGAACTGCTCGAGCAGCAGGGCGCCGAGATCGTCGAGGTCTCCGCGCCCAACTTCGAGTACTCGATCGCGGCCTACTACCTGATCCTGCCGGCTGAGGCCTCGTCGAACCTCGCGAAGTTCGACTCGGTGCGCTTCGGCCTGCGCGTGACGCCCGACGGCGGCGGCACGGTCGAGCAGGTCATGGCCGCGACCCGCGAGGCCGGCTTCGGCCCCGAGGTGAAGCGCCGCATCATCCTCGGCACCTACGCCCTCTCCGCTGGGTACTACGACGCGTACTACGGCAGCGCCCAGAAGGTCCGCACGCTCGTGCAGCGCGACTTCGACGCCGCCTTCGCGAAGGTCGACGTGCTGGCCACGCCGACCGCACCCACGACGGCGTTCAGGCTCGGCGAGAAGCTCGACGACCCGCTCGCGATGTACCTCAACGACGTCGCGACGATCCCGGCGAATCTCGCCGGCGTGCCCGGTATCTCGGTCCCGTCGGGCCTCGCGCCCGAAGACGGGCTGCCCGTCGGCATCCAGTTCCTCGCGCCCGCGCGTGAGGACGCACGCCTCTACAACGTCGGCGGTGCGCTCGAGCAGCTGCTGATCGCAGAGTGGGGCGGGCCGATCCTCGCGAAGGCGCCCGACCTCACGACCCACGAGCTCACCGCGACCGAGGAGGGCGCACTCTGATGGCGCGCGTCGAACTGATGGACTACGAGAAGGCCCTCGAGCTCTTCGAGCCGGTGATCGGCCTCGAGGTGCACGTCGAGCTCAACACCGAGACGAAGATGTTCTCGCCCGCGCCGAACCCGGCCAACGAGAAGTACCACGGTGCCGAGCCCAACACGCTCGTCTCGCCCGTGTGCCTCGGCCTGCCGGGGTCGCTCCCGGTCGTGAACGGCGACGCCGTCGAGAAGTCGATCTCGCTCGGCCTCGCGCTCGGCTGCTCGATCGCCGCGTCGAGCCGCTTCGCGCGCAAGAACTACTTCTACCCCGACCTCGCGAAGAACTACCAGATCTCCCAGTACGACGAGCCGATCGCGTTCGAGGGATCGGTCGAGGTGGAGCTCGCCGACGGGCGCACCTTCCAGGTGCCGATCGAGCGGGCGCACATGGAGGAGGACGCGGGCAAGCTCACGCATGTGGGCGGTGCGACGGGCCGCATCCAGGGTGCGGAGTACTCGCTCGTCGACTACAACCGTGCCGGCGTGCCGCTCGTGGAGATCGTCACGAAGCCGATCTTCGGCGCCGAGGCCGATGCGCCCGAGCTCGCGAGGGCGTACGTCTCGACGATTCGCGACATGGCGCTCTCGCTCGGCATCTCCGAGGCGCGCATGGAGCGCGGCAACCTCCGTTGCGACGCGAACGTGTCGCTGCGCCCGCGCGGTGCCGAGCAGCTCGGCATCCGCACCGAGACGAAGAACGTGAACTCGTTCCGCTCGATCGAGCGGGCGGTGCGCTACGAGATCCAGCGCCAGGCCGCGATCCTCGCGAAGGGCGGCACGATCACGCAGGAGACGCGGCACTGGCATGAGGACACGGGCACCACGAGCCCCGGCCGTCCGAAGTCCGACGCCGACGACTACCGCTACTTCCCCGAGCCCGACCTGGTGCCCGTGGTGCCGACGACCGAGCTCATCGAGTCGCTGCGTGCAGCCCTGCCCGAGCCGCCGGCCGCCCGCCGCCGCCGCCTGAAGGGCGAATGGGGCTTCACCGACCTCGAGTTCCAGGACGTGGTGAACGGCGGTCTCCTGAACGAGGTCGCCGCGACGATCGCGGAGGGTGCGACGCCCGCCGCTGCACGCAAGTGGTGGACGGGCGAGCTCACCCGGCTCGCGAACGCGAGCGAGACGGATGCCTCGGGGCTCGCGACGCCCGAGCAGGTCGCCCAGCTCGCGGCGCTCGTCGACGCGGGCACCCTCACCGACCGCCTTGCGCGGCAGGTGCTCGAGGGCGTCGTCGCCGGTGAGGGCTCGCCGCAGGAGATCGTCGACGCGAGAGGGCTCGCCGTCGTGTCCGACGACGGTGCACTGATCGCGGCGATCGACCAGGCGCTGGCGTCGCAGCCCGATGTGCTCGAGAAGATCCGTGACGGCAAGGTTCAGGCCGCCGGCGCCGTGATCGGCGCGGTCATGAAGGCGATGCAGGGCAAGGCCGACGCGGCTCGCGTTCGCGAGCTCGTGCTGGAGCGAGCCGGCTCGGGCGGAGCATAGCCGAGGCCGATGCTGAGAGCCGGGTCCGAGGCGGAGACGCCTCGGACCCGGCTCTCAGCCGTTTCAAGGCGAGGCCCGCGAGAATTCGATGACACCTTCACGATTGGCGAGGACACCATGGGATTCTTCGATCGACTCTTCGGCGCCCCGGAGCCGCAACGGCCGGTGCCGCCCGCGCCCGGGCGCGGGCTCACGCCCGACGAGCTCGCGATCGAGCGCTACCGCTACCTGCTGCGCACCGCACCGCCGGAGGCGATCGAGCAGGTGCACGCGGAGGCGTTCGCGAAGTTGACGCCCGAGCAGCGCCAGCAGGTCTACCGGGCCCTCGCCGACCAGGCGCCGGCAGGGGAGCGGCTCGTCTCCGACGACCCGAGCGCCCTCGCCCGGGCCGCCACCCGCCAGGAGCTGCGGGCGCCGGGGAGCATGGAGCGCGCGTTCTCGAACGCCGGCGCGCAGGGCGGCCCGCAGGGTGCGGGGCGACCCGGACCGTCGTTCGGCCAGATGTTCGGCGGCTCGCTCCTCGGCTCGATCGCGGGTGTCGTCGTCGGCACGGCGATCGCCGATGCGATCCTGCCCGACCCCGCATCGTTCGACGCCGGGGGCGCCGATGCCGGCGCGGATGCCGGCTCGGTCGAAGCCGGGGGTGACACCGGTGGCGACTTCGGCGGATTCGGCGGCGACTTCGGCGGGGGAGACTTCGGCGGCGGCGACTTCGGGTTCTGAGGCCCGGCGCCGTCTTCGTCGTGCGTCGGGCTCGCCGCCGTCCGGCATGACTCCGGTCGGCCGGGCGACGTCGGCGGACCGGGATAGAGTCGCAACATGAGCAAGCAGGACGGCTCGTCGCGCCAGGTCACGACTGGACCGGTCGACGATTCGGCCACCCCGATCCTGCACGTCGACATGGACGCGTTCTTCGTCTCGGTCGAACTCCTGCGCCGCCCCGAGCTCCGTGGCAAGCCCGTGCTCGTGGGCGGCACCGCCGGCCGCGGCGTGGTCTCGGCAGCGAGCTACGAGGCCCGCCGGTACGGCGTCAACTCGGCGATGCCGATGTCGGTGGCGTTGCAGCGCTGCCCGAACGCGATCGTGCTCCGGGGCGACTACGCGAGCTACTCGCGCTACTCGAAGCAGGTCATGAAGATCTTCGAGGAGGTCACACCGCTCGTCGAACCCCTCTCGATCGACGAGGCCTTCCTCGACGTGTCCGGTGCTCGTCGGCTTCACGGCAGCCCGGCGGAGATCGCGTGGGCGATTCGTGAACGCGTCCGCTCCGAGACCGGCCTCACCTGCTCCATCGGCGTCGCCGCGACGAAGTACGTGGCGAAGGTGGCGTCGAGTCGTGCGAAGCCCGATGGCATGCTCGTCGTGCCCGCCGCCGAGACCCTCGCATTCCTGCATCCGCTCCCGGTGTCGGCGCTCTGGGGTGTCGGGCGCGTCACCGAGGAGTCGCTGACGCGGCTCGGACTCCGCACGGTCGGCGACGTGGCGGAGATGCCGGCCGATGCCCTCCAGCGCGCCGTCGGGCCGGCGCTCGCGTCACGTCTGACGAGGCTCGCCAACGGCATCGACCCGCGCGACGTCGAGACCGCCCGTTCGGAGAAGAGCATCGGACATGAGGTCACCTTCGGCCACGACCTCACCGATCCGACGCAGATCCGCCGCGAGCTGCTGCGACTCTCGGACGACGTCGCGGTCCGGCTGCGCCGTGCGGGCGTCGTGGGGCGCACGGTCGTGCTGAAGCTGCGCTACGGCGACTTCCGCACCGTCACCCGTTCGCGCACGCTCGGTGAGCCGACCGACGTCGCCCGCCGCATCTACGACGAGGCGTCGGCCGCGCTCGGCGAGCTCGTCGGCGACGGCGCCCGGATTCGCCTGATCGGGGTGCGCGCCGAGCAGCTGCGTCCCTCCGGCGGCGGGGCCGCCCTCTGGGACCCCGATGAGGAGTGGCGCGGGGCCGAGCGGGCCGTCGACGAGGTGACGGCCCGGTTCGGACGCGGTGCGGTGCGACCGGCCGCGCTCGTCCGACCCGGCGAAGCCGCGGCGCGCGTCGAGTCCATGCGACGTCGGCCCCTCGACGCAGCGGGCGCATCGCGCGACGCGGCGGACGCCGCCGAGGCGGCCGAAGGCCGGGCGGGGGTGGATCGAACGCAGTTCGGCGGGTAGCGTGGCGGTCATGGCTGATCTCGTGCTCGAACTCGCAGAGACCGTCGCCGGCGTGGGCGTGAAGACCTCGTACGGCGAACCCGTCGATCTCGACGGCACCAAGGTCGTCCCCGTCGCGCTCGGGTACTACGGGTTCGGGGCGGGCAGCGGCAGCGACTCCGGCGGCGACCAGGCCGGCGGCGGCGGTGGCGGTGGGCTCTCCATTCCGCTCGGCGCATACGTCGGCCGTGGCGGCGACGTCCGCTTCGAACCGAACCTCATCGGTCTCCTCCTCGTCGCGACCCCGCTCATCTGGGTGACGGGCAAGGCGCTCCGCGCCGTCATCCGCGCGCTCAAGCACTGACGCGGTCCTGAAGGCGGGGCGCGGCTCGACGGGCGACCGCGCCGCTCGTCCGTCGCGCGGCGTCATGCGGTCGTGGCCTGCGTATACTCGTCGATGAACACGGGAGTCCGGTGAGCCGGGCTGAGAGGAAGGTTCTCAACCTTCGACCGTCGAACCTGATCTGGGTCATGCCAGCGCAGGGAGGGCAATCGATCTCAACATCCCGTGCCTCTTTCCACCGAACGAAAGGGCACGACAGTGCACGCATCCGCACCAACCCCCACCGCCTCCACGACCGGTGCCGCGCCGGCGCGCAATCTCCGCTGGCGTGTCGTCGACATCGTCGTCGCCTCGGTCGTCGCCGTGGCGACGGGGCTGCTGTTCCTGTTCTGGAACAACATCGGCTACGCCTGGTTCGTGGCTGCCGACGCAGTGACCCCCGGACTCGGCGGCATCGCCGTCGGCATCTGGCTCATCGGCGGTGTGCTCGGCGGCCTCATCATCCGCAAGCCCGGCGCCGCCCTCTTCGTCGAGCTCGTCGCGGCCATGGTCTCCGCGATCGTCGGCAACCAGTGGGGTGTCGAGACCATCTGGTCGGGTCTCGCGCAGGGCATCGGCGCCGAGCTCGTCTTCGCGATCTTCCTCTACCGTCGCTTCGGGCTCCTCCAGGCGATCCTCGCCGGTGCGGCCGCGGGCGCCGGCGCGTGGACGCTCGAGCTGTTCACCTCGGGAAACCTGCAGAAGTCGGCCGAGTTCCTGACGCTCTACTTCTGCACGGTCGTCGTCTCGGGCGCGGTGCTCGCCGGCGTGCTCGGGTGGCTGCTCGTTCGCGCGCTCGCCGCGACGGGCGCGCTCAGCCGGTTCGCGGCGGGACAGGAAGCGACCCGACGGGTCTGACGTGGCGAACACCGCATCTTCGCCGACCCCGGCCGCCGTGGACGTGCGCGGCTGGGGATGGCGTCACGCCTCCCGGCTCCGCCCCGCGCTCGAGGGGATCGACCTCCGCATCGAGCCGGGCGAGCGGGTGCTCCTGCTCGGGCCGAGCGGCGCCGGCAAGTCGACCCTGCTGCACGCCATGGCCGGTGTGCACGGCGGTGACGACGAGGGCGAGGCCGTCGGCGAGCTCCTGGTCGACGGAGCCGAGCCGGCGCGGGTGCGGGGGCGTTCGGGGCTCGTGCTGCAGGATCCCGACTCGCAGGTGATCCTCGCACGGGTGGGCGACGACGTCGCGTTCGGATGCGAGAACCTCGGTGTCCCTCGCGACGAGATCTGGCGTCGGGTGCGCGAATCGCTCGACGAGGTGGGTCTCGACGTGGCGATCGACCATCCGAGCTCGGCGCTGTCGGGCGGGCAGAAGCAACGGCTCGCCCTCGCGGGCGCCCTCGCGATGCGCCCGGGGCTGCTGCTGCTCGACGAGCCCACCGCGAATCTCGACCCCGACGGGGTCCGAGAGGTCAGGGCGGCGGTCGAGCGGGTACTCGATCGGCACGGCTCGACACTCGTCGTCGTCGAGCACCGCGTCGAGGTGTGGGCCGATCTCGTCGACCGCGTCGTCGTGCTCGGGCTCGACGGGCGTCTCATGGCCGACGGGCCTCCCGACGTCGTGCTCTCGCGTCAACGCGCGGCGCTCCTCGCCGCGGGCGTATGGGTTCCCGGCGGCCTCGGCCCCACGGCCCCTCGCCGTCGAGTCGCCGTGGACGAGCCGACCGAGCCGTTGCTCACCGCGAACGGACTCGCGGTCGGCCGTCGTCCGCGCGACATCGTCCAGCGCGGACTCGACGTCGAGCTTCCGCGCGGCACCAGCACGGTGCTGACCGGCCCGAACGGTGCCGGCAAGTCGACCCTCGCCCTGACCCTGGGCGGCCTCCTGCGCCCGCTCGACGGTCGGGTCGAGGCATCCGCGTCGTTGTCGGCAGGGCTTCGAGGCGACCCGATCGGCTGGCGCTCCCGCGACCTGCTGACGCGCATCGGAACCGTGTTCCAGGAGCCCGAGCACCAGTTCGTCACGTCCAGCGTGCGCGCCGAGCTCGAGGTGGCGCCGCGGGCGCTCCGGCTCGGCGACCGCGAGACGGCCGCTCGCGTCGAAGACCTGTTGGCGCGCCTGCGGCTCGACCGCATCGCCTTGGCGAATCCGTTCACCCTGTCGGGCGGCGAGAAGCGCCGGTTGTCCGTCGCTGCCGTCCTTGCGGCCCGGCCCTCGGTGCTCGTCCTCGACGAACCGACGTTCGGCCAGGACCGGATCACCTGGCTCGAGCTGACCGCGCTGCTGCGCGAACTCGTCGACGAGGGCCTCACGCTGTTGTCGGTCACCCACGACGCCGCGTACATCGCAGCCCTGGGCGACCGCGGCATCCGCCTGGAGCCGACGAACACCCGGGCGTTCGCATGAGTGCCGTCGCCTCCGGAGCCGTCGACGCTCCCCGACTCCGGTTCATCGATCGAGTCAACCCCGTGACGAAGCTCGCCGCGGCGATGCTGCTCACCGCCCCGCTGCTGCTCACCGTCGACTGGGTGAGCGCCGCGACCGCACTCGTCATCGAGCTCGTGCTCTTCATGGCCGCGGGCGTGCGCCCCCGGATGCTCGTCCGACGGGCCTGGCCGATCCTCATCGCCGCGCCGATCGCCGGCATCAGCATGCTCCTCTACGGCCGTCCGTCGGGGGAGGAGTACTGGAGCTTCTGGCTCGCGCGCATCACCGACGGCTCGATCGAGCTCGCGATCGCGGTGACCGTTCGAGTGCTCGCGGTCGGCCTGCCCGCGGTGCTGCTCTTCATGCGGGTCGATCCGACCGAGCTCGCGGATGGTCTCGCGCAGGTGTGGCGGCTCCCGAGTCGCTTCGTGCTCGGCGCACTCGCGGGCGCCCGGCTCGTCGGGCTCTTCATCGAGGACTGGCACGCGATGGCGCTCAGCCGTCGCGCGAGAGGGATCGGCGACACGGGCGTGGTGCGGCGGTTCGCGACCATGGCGTTCGCCCTGCTCGTGCTCGCGATCCGCCGGGGGTCGAAGCTCGCGACCGCGATGGAGGCTCGAGGGTTCGGGAGCGATCGGCCGCGCACCTGGGCCAGGGCGTCGACGATCGGCTGGAGCGACTGGGTACTGATCGCGATCGCGTTCGCCATCGCGGTGGCGGCCATCGGCGCCGCGATCGCGGCGGGCACCTTCCATCCGGTGTGGTCGTGAGCGAGGCGGCGGCCGTCGCCAGGGTACTGGTCGCGGCACGGCGGCGTCAGGCGAGCGCGGCGTGGCCGCTCATCGCGATCGACGGCCCGAGCGGTGCCGGCAAGTCGACGCTCGCCGATGCGCTCGCGCGGTCGTGGCGTGCGGGGGCGTCCCCCCGACTCGTCCGGCTCGATGCGATCTATCCCGGCTGGCGGGGGCTCGCGACCGCCTCCGGATCGCTCGAACGAACTCTGCTCGCCCCGCTCGCGCGCGGCGTGCCGGGCGGATGGCGCGGGTGGGACTGGGCGCGGAATCGGCCGGCGGCCTCCGTCACCGTCCTCCCGGGTCGGCCGCTCATCGTCGAGGGCTGCGGTGCCTTCGAGGCGACAGCGGGTCGCACCGGGGTGGTCAGGGTGTGGGTGCGAGCGGCGCAGGCGACGCGGAAGCGCCGTGCGCTCGAGCGCGATGCGGGGGGTTTCGACCCGTTCTGGGACCTCTGGGAGACCGAGTGGCGCCGATACGTGCACCGTACCGACCCACTGGGTTCGGCCGACCTGGTCGTCGAACTGCCCGAGTGCGGAGCCCGGGGGCTACGGTAGTGCTATGAGTGCAGATTCGGTCGGCGCCCAGTACGTCGCAGAGTTCATCGACGGACCGCTCGAGGGCGAGTTCGACCATCGCGCCCTCGTCGGGGGCAAGCCCGAGAAGCGCGTCGGCATGGTCGCCGCGGTCGACGGGCTGGAGTCGCTGTTCTGGTACAACGCCGTCGACGAGCGCGAGATGGGCGGCCAGCTGCGCGTTCGCTTCAGCTTCGACGCCGACGACTCCGATCCGGTGGAGTCCGACGACGAGAACGACTGAACCGGCCGGCGTCGCCGTCGACGGCGGATGACGCGCTCGCTCAGCCCGATCGGCCGTTGACGAACGCGTCGATCAGCACGAACGGGTTCGCGAGCCGCCAGAGCGGCCCCGGGTCGTCGATGTCGGCGGAGAGCTCGAGTTCACTGCCGATGTCGCCGTTCGCGGTCGGCACGGTCACGGTACCGACCGCGCGCCCTGCACGCGCCGTCGTGAACGGTTCGACGGCGACGGATGCCTCGCCCGGGTCGCTGCCCCAGGCGGCGTCGGTCCGCTCGGTGCGGGCGATGAGGTCGGCTTCATCGCCCCATGCGGTCTCGACCGTGCCGTAGCGGGCGCCCTCGGCGATGACGGTGACGGGCGCCGCGGATGCCGCGACCGACGTGAACGCCTCGACCACGGCAGGGTCGAGCGTCTCGTAGTCCGGCATGGTCGTCATCGCTCCCACGATGCGCTGCGGCTCGTCGTCGGCCCCGGGAACGGTGGCCGTGAAGATGAAGCAGACGCCGGCTTCGTCGGTGTAACTGCGCGAGAGTGCCCGAACGCCCTCGTCGCCGAGGTGGTCGATGACGTCGGGGACGTTGCGCGAGGTCGGGTCGCTGCGCTCGGGATCGGCGACGAGGGCCGCGAGCTGCGGGTTCGCGAGCGTCATTGCGGCGAGCCGCGCGAGCTCTTCAGCCGTACCGACGTTGTCGGCCGAGAGGCCCGTCGCATCAGCCACTCGCGTCGACTCGAAGCCCTGTGCCTCGAGCCACGCGTTCGCTTCGTCGACGTATCCGTCGACACTGCCGAACGCCCATCGGGCGAGCGTGTCGGCGTGGTTGTTGCTCGAGGCGAAGAGCACCGCTCGAACGACGTCGCGTTCCGACCAGCTGTCTCCGGGCGAGACCTGCAGCGTGCGGTTGCCGGCCTTCGAGTGATCGAGGTAGTCGGTGTAGTCGGCGGGGCCGATCTTGATCGCGGGGCCGGGTCCGTCGTCGGGCAACGGCAGCGAGTCGAGGGTCGCCAGCACGGTCACGAGCTTCGCGGCGCCGCCGATGGGGACCACACCGGTCTCGCCGGCGGTCGCGAGCATCGAGGCGCTGCCGTCCTCGTCGACGAGCGCGACGGCACTCGCTCCGCTCTCGGGCAGCACGATCGGCTCGGGCTTCCCGGCGGCGCCCTCGCCCGCCGCGCTGACGTGGACCTCCGCCTCCGGCAGGGGACCGAGCAGCATGGCGGGGCCGTAGACGCCGACCGCGAGGATCGCGACGGCGCCGATGGCGATGCCGACGATGCGGCCGGGCGACAGACTCATGACGTTCAGGGTATCTCGGCCGAGCTCACGCCCAGCCCAGTTCGTGCAAGCGGTCGTCGTCGATGCCGTAGAAGTGGGCGATCTCGTGCACGAGGGTGACGTGGATCTCCTCACGGAGCTCGTCTTCGTCGTCGCAGATCGCAAGCAGCGGTTCGCGGTAGAGGATGATCCGGTCGGGCATCTCGCCGAATCCGTAGCGGTCGCGCTCGGTCAGCGCCCAGCCGTCGTAGAGGCCGAGCAGGTCGAGCGAGCCGTCCTCCGGGCGGTCCTCGACGACGAAGACGACGTTCTCGAGCCCGTCGATCATGTCGTCGGGCAGTTGGTCGAGCTCATCGACGACGAGGGCTTCGAACGCTTCGGCATCGAGTTCCACGGCCTCTCCCATCCGTCCGTCCAGAGGGCTGATACACGAAGCGCGGGCCGTTTCCGGACCCGCGCTTCGCACACCGCTTGGGGTGAGTAACGGGGCTTGAACCCGCGACCTCCTGGACCACAACCAGGCGCTCTACCAACTGAGCTATACCCACCATGTGTCGACCGCCGGGGCGATCAGGACAACGGATAGAGCCTACTACACGTTGGAGCCCTGCTCGAACTCGGCCACCACTTCGGCGGCGAGCGCCTGCAGTTCGTGACTGGCCGGGCCCGGGTCGGCGACGAAGACCGCGCGGCGGTAGTAGTGCAGCTCGCGGATCGACTCGAGGATGTCGGCCAGAGCGCGGTGACCGCCGTTCTTCGCGGGGGAGTTGAAGTACGCGCGCGGGAACCAGCGCTTGGCCAGCTCCTTGATCGACGAGACGTCGACGTTGCGGTAGTGCAGGTGCGCATCGAGTCGGGGCATGTACTTCGTGAGGAATGCGCGATCGGTGCCGATCGAGTTGCCGGCGAGCGGCGCCTTCTGCTCGTCGGGCACGTGCTTCAGCACGTACTCGAGCACCTGGTACTCGGCCTCTGCGACGGAGACGCCGTTGGGGATCTCCTCGATGAGCCCCGAGGTGGTGTGCATCTGCCGCACGAACTCGCCCATCGACTCGAGTGCGCTCGCGTCGGGCTTGATGACGATGCTGAGCCCACCGTCGACGGGGCGGAGGTCGTAGTCGGTGATGACGACGGCGATCTCGACCAGCTCATCGACTTCGAGGTCGAGTCCGGTCATCTCGCAGTCGATCCAGACCAGTCTGTCGCTCGAAGAAGCCATGCGGCGAGTCTAACCGGAGGCGCCGACAGCGTGTTCGACGCGGCATCCGCGTCGTCGGTGCCCCCGGCAGGAATTGAACCTGCGACCAAGAGATTAGAAGGCTCCTGCTCTATCCGCTGAGCTACGGGGGCGGTCGTGGCAAGCATACCCGCCGAGGGCGATCAGCCCTCGGTCGGCACGTGCACGTCGTCGGTCACGGCGCGATCGCGCGACGCGCCGCCGCGACGCCGGACCAGGAGGGCGATGAGCGGGAACAGCAGCACCGAGAGCATGCCGGCGCCGACGAGCGCGGCGGCCGTGCCGCTCGAGAGGTCGCCGGCATCGACGCCGATCGCCGTGACCGCGACGATGATCGGAAGCCCCGTGGCACCGAACAACGCGGTCGCGGCGAGGTCGCGCCGGCTCGATCCGGCCGGTGCCGCGAGCATCGAGGGAATGCCGCGTACGACGAGCATCAGGAGGAGGAAGATCGGCAGCATGGCCGTCGTCCTGCCGTCGGCGAAGAGGCCCTCGAGGTCGAAGGTGATGCCGGTGTTGATGAAGAACACGGGCACCAGGAAGCCGTAGCCGACCGCCTCGAGTTTCGACTCGATCGCTTCGGCGTCGCGTTCCGGAGCCCCGTTCAGCAGCAGCCGGTAGAGCACGCCCGCCGTGAATGCGCCGAGCAGCATGTCGAGATCGAGCACGATGCTGAGCGCGACGAGCGCGAGCAGGATGAAGATGACGAGTCGCACCGCGAACTGCCCGCTCGTGTGGAGCGTCGACGTGATCATGGCATGCATGCGCTTGCCGTACCCCTTCGCCGCGAGCCAGATCGCGATGCCGGCGACGACGGCGAACACGACCAGCACGACCGCGGCGATGAGCGGCGAGCGCCCGCTGAGGAACAGCGAGATCGCGAGGAGCGGTCCGAACTCGCCGACCGCGCCGATCGCGAGGACCGAGAGGCCGAACGGCGTGGTCAGGTCGCCCGAGTCGCGGAGAACGGGCATGAGCGTTCCCAGCGCCGTGGAGGTCAGCGCGATGCCGATGAACCCGGCGGCGGGAAGGTCGGGGGCGAACAGCACCGCGATGCTGATGCCCGCCGCGAGCGAGATGATCCACCCGATCGCCGCGCGACTGAGCGGGCGCCCGCGAACCGCCCTGAAGTCGATCTCGTTGCCGGCGAGGAAGAACAGCGTCGCGAGGCCGAACTCCGCGAGCATGCCCATGAATTCCTCGGGCACGACCCAGCCGAGCACCGACGGGCCGACGATCAGCCCGAGCACGATCTCGAACACGACGAGCGGAATCGCGACCCATCGCCCGAGTCCGCGGACGATGAGCGGTGCGGCGACCGCGATCGCCGGCACGAGCACCATCGTGCTGATCGAGTACTCCACGTGACCTCCTGAGCGGGTGAGTCTCCTGCCGCGATGCTAGTGGAGCGCGCGCGTTTCCTCGCCGAAACATGACGGCGGTATCGTCGGGGCATGCGAGATCTCCAGGCGCGAATCATCGCCGAGCTCAACGTCAGCCCGCGGATCGACCCCGCCGCAGAGGTGCGTCGTCGCGTCGACTTCCTGAAGGAGTACCTGACCGCGTCGCACGCGCGTGGATACGTGCTCGGCATCAGCGGCGGGCAGGACTCGACGCTCGCCGGCCGGCTCTGCAGGATGGCGGTGGCCGAACTCGTCGACGAGGGCGTCGACGCGCGGTTCATCGCGGTGCGCCTGCCGTACGGCGTCCAGCGCGACGAGGACGACGCGCAACTCGCGCTGACGTTCATCGCCCCGCAGGAGACCGTCGTCTTCGACATCAAGGACGGCGTCGACGGGATCGCGTCCGAGTTCGCGACCGCGACCGCTCGTGCGCTCAGCGATTTCGGCAAGGGCAACGTGAAGGCTCGCATGCGCATGGTCGCGCAGTACGCGCTCGCGGGTGAGGGCGGTCTGCTGGTCGTCGGCACCGATCACGCCGCGGAGGCGGTCACGGGCTTCTTCACGAAGTTCGGCGACGGCGGAGTCGACCTGGTGCCGCTCACGGGCCTGACCAAGCGGCAGGGCCGTGCGTTGCTCGAGGAACTCGGGGCGCCCGAGCGGTTGTATCTCAAGGTGCCGACCGCCGACCTCCTGGACGGTGATCCCGGACAGGCCGACGAGGCGAACCTGGGGCTCCGCTACGAGGATCTCGACGCGTACCTCGAGGGTGAGGCGATCGACGACGAGATCGCCGATCGGATCGAGGCGCGGTACTTGCAGACGCGCCACAAGCGCACCGTCCCGGCGTCGATGTTCGACGAATGGTGGCGCTGACCGGCGCGTCGGCTCAGCGCTGCGGTTCGGTCTCGGGCAGCGCGGCGGTCGCCGGCGCTGCGGACTCGGACGCGAAGGTCCGGGTGGGCGCGGTCGAGGCGTCGGCCGTCCCGGCGACGTCGCGATACCGATCGTGGTGCTGCTCGGCGACCCAGGTGTCCTGCGCGTCGATCATGCCCTGATCGGGCTCCTGGCGCTGCGTTCGCCAGCGATCCAGGTCGTTCTGGAACTGCCGACGAGTGCGGCCCGGGTGACGCTGCCACTCGAGGAGTCGGTCGCGGAACTCCACGACGGCGGGGTCGAGCTGATAGCCGAACGTCGCCGAGGCGCGCTTGAGCTCGTGCAGCTGGTGCGCCGCCCAGTTCGCCGCGACGTCCGAGCCGCGGATCGGCAGGAGTCGGACCACGATGTCGGCCTGGCCGACGGTACGGTCGGCCAGCACCTGCTCGTGCGGGGTGAGCGAGTTCCAGACGGAGGCCTCGGTGGCCGCGTCGACGAGGGCGGCGATCGCCGCGACCCTCGCTTCTCTGTCGCGCTGCGCGACGACGCGTCGGACGGCGGCGGTCGAGATCCACGCCGCGAGGAGGCCGGACGCGAGCACCGCGACGAACAGCACGCCGGCGGCGAAGACCGCCGACTGCGACGAGCTCGAGGTCAGCCAGGAGATGAAGTCGTTCCACCACTGCATGGCCGTAGGCTACTGCGGCCGGCGCGCGGTGCGGCCGCGTGCCGACGGCGTGGCCGGGATCGGGACGTGCTCACCGGAAGAGCTCGATGGCCGCCTCGGCCGACCAGAATTCTCCCAGTTGGACTGGCGGGCGACCTCCGGGAACGTAGCGGCGAGCGGCGAACCGAACGCCGTCGCCGTCGCCGCGGCGTTCGACGTGGCCGAGTACGGCACCACCCGGGCGCGCGACCCTCCACAGATCAGGTGCGGCGGGCACGATGACGAGGCCGGGAACGGCGACGGGGAACGACTCGCGCAGGCGGGCGGCGATGGTCGTCATGAGGCTCCTTCTCGATCGCGCAGCCGGCCCTGCAGGTGGTCGATGCGACGGTATCCCGAGCCTCCGACATCGCGCGGTCGCGACTCCTCCTCGACAAGTGCCGATCAGCGTGGAGAACCCACATTCGGCGAGAACCCCGGCGGATGACTCGATGTCGGCGCGATCGTGGGTCCACGTGGTTCCGGGGCGGTGTCCGGCACGAGGCCGCTCCGGGACCACGAGCCGTCGACTCGCGACGGCGTCCGAACGAGGAGTGCAAATGACCGACAGCATCACGGTGACCGGCATCGTCGGCACCGATCCCATCCAGAAGGTGACGGGCGACGGCCTCGTCATCACGACGTTCCGTCTCGCGTCGACGCGGCGATACTTCGACCGTGCGAAGGGCACATGGGAGAACGCCGAGACCAACTGGTTCTCCGTCTCGGCCTTCCGGCAGCTCGCCCGCAACGCGAGCCTGTCGGTGCGCAAGGGCCAGCACGTCATCGTGCAGGGACGACTGCGGGTGCGGGCATGGGAGACCGGCACGAAGTCCGGGAAGTCGGTCGAGATCGACGCCGACTCGATCGGGCACGACATGGCCTGGTGCGTCTCGACCTACGCCCGGATGCAGTCGGAGGCGAAGCCCGCCGAGCACGACCCGATCGGCGAGGCCGCCTCGCCCGACGGGCTCGGCGAGCAGGGGGAGCGGGCCGATCTCTCGGGGCTCGGCGGCGGCACGGACTGGTCGGGACTCGCGAGCGGGGGCTCGACGGGCTTCGACGACGGTGCACCGTTCGCCGACGGTGACGCCGTGGTCGACGATGACCTCGACGATGAACTGGAGGCCGACGATGCCGGGCGGGCTGTGTACACCGCGGCGGTGAGCGACTGACCGGCCTTCGACCGTCCGGGCCCGAGCGACCCAATAGACTCGGCTCGGGCGGTCGACACCGCGGTGAGGGGAAGCATGGCACGGCGGTTCGGAACGACGGTGATGCTCGCGCTCGCCGCGACGACGACGACGTTGTCGCTCGCGGGTTGCACGCTGTTCGGCGGCCCGCCCACTCCGCAGTCGTCCCAGTCCGCCGACCCGTCGGCATCCGCGCCGGCGACCACCGATCCCGCCGCTCCGCCCACCCTCCGGCCCGAGCTCTCGGCCGGCGAGAACCTCGACTTCTTCAACTCGGTGAACACCGCCGTCGTCGTCGCCAACGCCGCAGCCGGCGGTCGCGACTTCATCGACGCGCTCGTCGCCGCAGGCTTCGACAAGGCGGCGATGCAGGTGACCTCCGACGAGACGACTCAGGGCGATCAGGCTGACTCGATCCAGTTCGCCGTGCTCTTCCAGGACGAGTGCCTCGTCGGACAGTACGGCCCGAAGTCCGGCGGATATCACGGTGCGGTGCGTCCGGCGCTCGGCACCGGCGGCTGCCTCATCGGGCAGACGCGCCCCATAGACTGGTAGCCGACATGCGGCGGCCCGTGCTCGGCGGCCGCCGAACGCTGTGAGGGAAAGTCTTGGCTGAATACATTTACTCGATGGTGCGCGCCCGCAAGGCGGTCGGCGACAAGGTCATCCTCGACGACGTGACGATGGCGTTCCTCCCCGGGGCGAAGATCGGCGTGGTCGGCCCGAACGGCGCCGGAAAGTCGACGATCCTCAAGATCATGGCCGGTCTCGACCAGCCGTCGAACGGCGAGGCGAAGCTGAGCCCCGGGTACTCGGTCGGCATCCTCATGCAGGAGCCCGAGCTCGACGAGTCGAAGACCGTGCTCGAGAACGTGCAGCAGGGCGTGGGTCCGATCAAGGCGAAGCTCGACCGCTTCAACGAGATCTCGCTGCTCATGGCCGAGCCCGACGCCGACTTCGATGCGCTGCTCGCCGAGATGGGCTCCCTCCAGGAAGAGATCGACGCGGCCGACGCCTGGGACCTCGACTCGCAGCTCGAGCAGGCCATGGACGCCCTGCGCTGCCCGCCGGGCGACGAACTGGTCTCGGTGCTCTCGGGCGGCGAGAAGCGCCGTGTCGCGCTCTGCAAGCTGCTGCTTCAGAAGCCCGACCTGCTGCTCCTCGACGAGCCCACCAACCACCTCGACGCCGAGAGCGTGCTCTGGCTCGAGCAGCACCTCGCCAAGTACCCCGGTGCCGTGCTCGCCGTCACCCACGACCGGTACTTCCTCGACCACGTCGCGGAATGGATCTGCGAGGTCGATCGCGGCCGGCTCTACCCGTACGAGGGCAACTACTCCACCTACCTCGAGAAGAAGCAGGAGCGCCTCACCGTCCAGGGCAAGAAGGACGCCAAGCTCGCGAAGCGCCTGAAGGAAGAGCTCGAGTGGGTCCGCTCGAACGCGAAGGGCCGGCAGGCGAAGTCGAAGGCGCGACTCGCGCGCTACGAGGAGATGGCCTCGGAGGCGGAGCGCACGCGCAAGCTCGACTTCGAGGAGATCCAGATCCCGGCGGGTCCGCGCCTCGGCGACGTGGTGCTCGAGGTCAAGAACCTCAAGAAGGGCTTCGGCGATCGCGTCCTGATCGACGGTCTCAGCTTCTCGCTGCCGCGCAACGGCATCGTCGGAATCATCGGCCCGAACGGCGTCGGCAAGACCACGCTCTTCAAGACGATCGTCGGCCTCGAGCCGGCCGACGACGGATCGGTGAAGATCGGCGAGACCGTGCAGATCTCGTACGTCGACCAGACCCGCGGCGGCATCGACCCGAACAAGTCGCTGTGGGAGGTCGTCTCCGACGGGCTCGACTACATCCAGGTCGGCAAGACCGAGGTGCCCAGTCGCGCGTACGTGTCGACGTTCGGCTTCAAGGGGCCCGACCAGCAGAAACGGGCCGGCATCCTCTCGGGAGGCGAGCGCAACCGCCTGAACCTGGCGCTCACCCTCAAGCAGGGCGGCAACCTGCTGCTGCTCGACGAGCCGACGAACGACCTCGACGTCGAGACGCTCTCGAGCCTCGAGAACGCGCTCCTCGAGTTCCCCGGTTGCGCCGTCGTGATCACCCACGACCGGTGGTTCCTCGACCGCATCGCCACGCATATCCTGGCCTACGAGGGCACCGACGAGAACCCGTCGAACTGGTACTGGTTCGAGGGCAACTTCGAGGCCTACGAGGCCAACAAGGTCGAACGGCTCGGCGCCGACGCGGCGAAGCCGCACCGGTCCACCTACCGCAAGCTCACGAGAGACTGACATGCGCCTGCACGTGCCGACACCGCTCCGCTGGAGCGACCTCGACGCCTACGGGCACGTGAACAACGCCCGGATGCTGAGCCTCCTCGAGGAGGCTCGCATCCAGGCGTTCTGGGTGAACGAAGACGGCACCGCCGAACATGCGGTCGGCGCGTCGACGGCCGTGCTCGACGCCACGCCCGGAGCGGCCACGATCACGCTGATCGCCCGGCAGGAGGTCGAGTACCTTGCGCCGATCCCGTACCAGCGCCTGCCCCTCGACATCGAGCTCTGGATCGGGCACATGGGCGGGGCGAGTCTCGACGTCTGCTACGAGGTGTACTCGCCGGCGGGCGCCGAACCGCGGGCGCTCTACACGCGTGCCGTGACGACGATCGTGCTCGTCGACGCGGCGACCGAGCGACCGCGGCGCATGAGCGAGTCGGAGCGTGCGGCGTGGGAGCCCTATCTCGAGCCGACGATCGAGTTCCGGCGGCGCTGAGCCGCCCAACGGGTCCGCCCGCGTCGCTGATGCCGTGCGCGAAAGCATCGCCGAGCGGGCGTGCCGTCAGCGCTCGACCGGCTCGTCGCTGAACGAGCCCTCCCACACGGCGCGACTGCCGGCCTCGCCGATCTGAACGACCTTCCAGGTCGAGCCGATCGCGACGGTCAGCGCGGCGAGCGTCAACATCGCACCGGCGGCGATCGTGACACCGTGCGACGGCGACGCGACGCCGGTGCCTCCCGTCGAGCGTGAAGCCGACCTGCGCTCGACGATCGCCCACGCGGCGATCGCGACGGCCACGACGAGCATCGAGATGAGCCAGGGCGTCAGGTCCTCGCCGATCGCGGTGTGCTGCTGGATGAGCGGCGCCGGCGGAACCCGTACTTCGAGCCACTTTCCGGCCTCGACGGTGAGCAGGCCGAGCACGAGCACTCCGACGGCGCCGACGAGCGCCGGCAGCCAGAGCACTCGGCGGGCGCTGGGCCACGCGGCGATCACGACGAGCAGGAGCCCCACGAGTGGCGTCAGCACGATCACCGCGTGCACGAGCAGCACGTGCGCCGGCAGGCCGGCGAATTCGTAGTCCATCTCAGGAGGCCGTGACGACCTGGTCGCCGGCGACGGTGACCGCGATGGGGCTCAGCGGTTCGGGTGCCGGTCCGGCGAGCACCTCGCCGGTCGCGGCATCGTAGATCGAACCGTGGCAGGGGCAGTGGAACTCCGCGCCCGCCGCCGCGACGACGCACTGCTGGTGCGTGCAGATGGCACTGTATGCGACGAACTCGCCCTCGCTGGGCTGCGCCACCAGGACTGGATCGCTGCCGAGCTTCGCGTCGATGCTGCCGCCGACCGGCACGTCGGCGGTCGCCGCGACCGCTTCGCCGGCCGCCGGCGGCTCAGCCGACGCCGTGTCGTCGGGGGCGATGGGAGACGAGTTCGCGTCGTCGTTCGAGCCGTCGCCGGAGACATCCGCGCAGCCCGCGAGGGCGAGGGCGCCGGCCGTGCCGAACGTGAGCGCCGCGCGTCGCGTGAGATCGTGGGAAGCCGTCATCGCCGAACTCCTTCGTCCGCGTCGGGCGCCCGACCGCGCCCCTGCCCCCATTCTGGGCTATCCGAGCCTCGGGCGACGGGATTGCGACGGCTCCGGTCAGGAGAAGTGTTCGGAGTGCGGTACCCGCACCATGCCCTCCTGGGCGACGCTCGCCACGAGCAGCCCGTCGCGCGTGTAGATGCGACCGAGCGAGAGGCCGCGACCGCCGCTCGCCGACGGCGACTCCTGCACGTAGAGCAGCCACTCGTCGACGCGGGCGTCCCGGTGCCACCACATCGCATGATCGAGGCTCGCGACCTTGAGCCCGGGGGTGGCCCACGCGACGCCGTGCGCGCGCAGCACCGGTTCGAGGATCGAGTAGTCGCTCGCGTACGCGAGCGCGGCCCGATGCTGCTTCGGGTCGTCGGGCAGGCGGCCGAACGCCTTCATCCACACGGCCTGCCTGGGCGTGCGCTCGCCCTCGACGCTGAGGTAGACGGGCGACGGCACGTGCCGCACGTCGAAGGCGCGCTCGCTCGACCAGTAGCGCGCGACGTCGTGGTCGACCGCCCCGAGCACGTCGGCCGTCGACGGCAACGACTCGGGGTCCGGCAGGTCGTCGGGCATGTCGAGCTGGTGCTCGACCCCGCCGTCCTCCGTCTGGAACGAAGCGATGAGCGAGAGGATCGGCTCGCCGTGCTGGAACGCCTGGGTGCGTCGGGTCGAGAACGAACGGCCGTCGTGGATCCGGTCGACCGAGAACGTGATCGGATGGGCGACGTCGCCCGGCCGCAGGAAGTAGCCGTGCATCGAGTGGATGTTCCGGTCCTCCGGCACGGTACGGAGCGCCGCGACGATCGACTGCGCGAGCACCTGGCCGCCGAACACGCGACCGAGCGGCATCCACTGCGACGGGCCCGTGAAGATGTCCTCCGTCGTGCGCGCGCCCGTGTCGGTCAGGTTGAGCGTGCTCAGCAGGCCGTCGATCGGTCCGTTCATCGTTCCTCCGTGTCGGTGGGCGGCCGCCGCCGGCGCCGTGGAACCCGGACCGCCGTGAACGGGCCCGTGCACTTGGTAGTTTAGACAGGAGATGGTTGAACGACTCACGCTCGCCGACAGCCTGTCGCTCGGCGATCTGCACACGTACCTGCAGCGGGCCGGCCGCGTCGAAGACGGGTCGGTGCGCCTCGTCGCGGGCTCCGGAATCCTCGCCGTCTACACCGCGATCCTCTACCCGCGCGGCATCCTCGACGAGAGCCCCACCGTGCTCGGCCTGCGCACCTTCGCCCTGGCCGACGACGAGGAGTTCGACTCGGTCGTGCCGATGCGCTCGCTCGTGGAGCGCATCGTGCGCGCCCGCGGGGAGCTCGCCGACGACGACGAGTCGCGACCCGTGTCGATGTCGCGCCCTCCGGAGGTGAACACCGTCACCTGGGCCGGCATCTCGCCGCCGCGCGGCGGCTGGCGAGCGCTCGGCGAGGCGGATGCCTCGGTGCTGGAGTCCGCCGCACGGGCGGGTATCGACGAGGTCGCGAAGGCGATCCCGGAGGGCACCGGCGAGCAGCTCGTGCAGCGGGTGCGCTCCGAGGTGTGGGGGCGCGGAGTCGACGGGCTCGAGTACGTGCCGACCGGTGCCGCCTTCGCGGCGTTCAGCCTGGGATTCCTCGGCGACGACCCGGTCAGGCTCTTCGAGACGGGACCGTGGACGCGTCTCACGTCGCGGCGCGGGCACGTGCTCGTGCGTCGGAAGCCCTGGACGCTGAAGGCCTGAGGTCAGCCCCGAGCGATCGCCCGCCCCGCCGAGCGACCGGTGAAGAGGCATCCGCCCAGGAACGTGCCCTCGAGCGCGCGGTAGCCGTGCACGCCGCCGCCGCCGAAACCGGCGGCCTCGCCGACCGCGTAGAGTCCGGGCACGGGAGCGCCGTCCGCGCCGAGGGCGCGCGAGTCGAGGTCGGTCTGGATGCCGCCGAGGCTCTTCCTGGTGAGGATGTGCAGCTTCACCGCGATGAGCGGCCCGGCCTCCGGATCGAGGATGCGGTGCGGCGTCGCCACCCGGATCAGCTTGTCGCCGCGGTACCTGCGCGCGCCGCGGACGGCGATGAGCTGCAGGTCCTTGGAGAACTCGTTGTCGACCTCGCGGTCGCGCGCGACGATCTCGCGCTCGATGTTCGCCGTGTCGAGTTCGACGTCGGGGGAGAGGGCGCGCATGCCGTCGAACAATTCGTCGAGCGTGTCGGCGACGACGAAGTCGGCGCCGTGCTGCTTGAAGGCCTCGACGGGGGCGGGCGCGCCCGCGCGAACGCGCTGGGCGAGGAGCTTCAGGTCCTTGCCGGTGAGGTCGGGGTTCTGCTCGCTGCCCGAGAGCGCGAACTCCTTCTCGATGATCTTCTGCGTCAGCACGAACCACGAGTGGGCGTGCCCGGTCGCGGCGAGGTGCTCGAGCGTGCCGAGCGTGTCGAAGCCGGGGAAGAGCGGTACCGGCAGCCGGCGTCCCTCTGCGTCGAACCAGAGGGACGACGGACCCGGCAGGATGCGGATGCCGTGCAGCGGCCACACGGGGTCCCAGTTGGTGATGCCCTCGGTGTAGTGCCACATGCGGTCGCCGTTGACGAGCCGCGCCCCCGACGCCTCGGCGATGCCGAGCATGCGTCCGTCGACGTGCGCGGGCACGCCCGAGAGCAGGTCGACGGGCGGCTCGCCCATCCGCTCGGGCCACGCGGCGCGCACGAGGTCGTGGTTGCCGCCGATGCCGCCCGATGCGACGACGACGGCGGGGGCGCGCAGTTCGAACTCCCCGACCTCGTCACGGTTGGATGCCTCGCCCCGGGCCGCCTCGTCGGGCGCGAGCACGGCGCCGCGGACCCCGACGACGGCGCCCGACTCGACGATGAGCTCGTCGACCCGATGGCGGTGCCGGAACTCGACGAGTCCGGCCGCCTCGCCCGCCTTCACCCGGGCGATGAACGGCGCCAGCACGCCGGGGCCGGTGCCCCAGGTGATGTGGAAGCGGGGCACCGAGTTGCCGTGGCCGTACGCGGCGCCCGCGCCGCGCTCGGCCCAGCCCACGACGGGGAAGAAGCGGACGCCCTTCTCGTGCAGCCAGGCACGCTTCTCGCCGGCCGCGAACTCGAGGTAGGCGTCGGCCCACCGACGGCCCCACTCGTCCTCCTCGCGGTCGAATCCCGCCGTGCCGAGCCAGTCCTGGCGGGCGAGGTCGATGGAGTCCTTCACCCCCATGCGCCGTTGCTCGGGGGAGTCGATGAGGAAGAGGCCGCCGAACGACCAGTGGGCCTGGCCGCCGAGGCTCGCCTCGGGCTCCTGGTCGACGATCACGACCCTGCGGCCGGCGTCGACGAGCTCGGATGCCGCGACGAGGCCGGAGAGGCCTGCGCCGACGACGATCGCATCGGGGTTGGGGGTGATTGCCACAGTGACTCCTTCGTCGCTTCGGGTGGGTGGCGGTGGGTCGATCAGTCGTCGAACGTGTTCACCATCGCGAACGCGGCCCGCTGCAGATAGTCCCACAGCGTCTCCTCGGCGAGCGGGGGGAGATCGAGCGAGTCGACGGCCGTGCGCATGTGGGCGAGCCAGCGGTCGCGGGCGTCGGGGTTGACCTTGAACGGCATGTGGCGCATTCGCAGCCGCGGGTGACCGCGCTCGTCACCGTAGGTCGTCGGGCCGCCCCAGTACTGCTCGAGGAAGAGCTGCAGGCGCCGTGCGGCGGGCCCGAGGTCCTCCTCGGGATACATGGGGCGCAGCACCGGGTCGTCGGCGACGCCGCGGTAGAACTCGGCCACGAGCTTCTCGAACGTCGCGCTGCCGCCCACCTGGTCGTAGAACGACTGCAACTCGGTCATGCAGTGCCTCCGGTCGGCGGGGTGGGCGGTTTCGTCCGCGGGACGCGGGGAGCCTGGTTCTTCGGCTTCTTCCCGCTCGGCACGCTCGCGTCGGCGACGACGGCATTGGGCGCCGTGCGCGGGGGCTTCGCGCCTTTGACCCGGGTCGCCCCCTCGAAGCCGGTCGGCACGACGCTCGTGAGGCTCGGCAGCTTGACGCCCATCTCGTCGAGGGCGCGCTTCAGGCGCATGCGCAGTTCGCGTGCGACGTCGTCCTTCGCCGACGAGCGCACCTTCATGACGACGCGGATGACGAGCGCGTCGGCCGAGATCGACTCGAGGCCCCAGACCTCGGGCTTCTCCATGATGCGGCTGCGCCACTTGCTCGAATGGGCCATCTCGGTCGCCGCTCGCAGCAGTTCCGCCTCGACGGCGTCGACGTCGGCGTCGTAGGGCACCGCGAGGTCGATGATCACGCGTGCCCAGCCCTGAGACATGTTGCCGACGCGCAGGATCTCGCCGTTGCGCACGAACCAGAGGGTGCCGTTGACGTCGCGGACGGTCGTGATGCGGATGCGCACCTCTTCGACGATCCCGGTCGCAGGGCCGAGGTCGACGATGTCGCCGACGCCGAGCTGGTCCTCGACGACCATGAAGAGGCCGTTGAGTGCGTCCTTCACGATGTTCTGCGCACCGAAGCCGAGGCCGGCGCCGACCGCGGCGGTCAGCAGCGCGAAGGAGCTGAGGATCGCCGAGTTGATGGTGTTGACGATCAGCAGCACGACGACGACGAACAGGGTCACGTTGACGATGTTCGTGAGCACCGTGCCCAGGGTGCGGGTTCGCTGCACGAGCCGCACGGTCGCGAGCGGCGACGCCTGCAGGGCCTGGGTGTCGGTGACGTCCTGCTTCTTCTTGACGCCGGAGACGATCTGCTTGACGACGCGCTCGATCACGAAGTGCAGCACCCAGCGGATGAGCAGGGCGATCGCGATGATGAAGACGATCGAGATGAGCTTGCCGAGGATCTCGTCCCAGTGGGTCGCCCACCAGGTGCCGAGACCGGTCCAGTAGTCGACGTCGACCGGGTTGCCTTCGTCGCCGGTGGTGCGGAAGATCTCGAACCCGAACATGGTGTGCAAGTCTACTGAGCCCCGCCCGAGAGCTCGCTGGCATCGCGGGCGCGCGCGGCGAGCGCGCGGTCGAGTTCGGCGAGGTGCTCCGTGACCGCGCGATGCATCGATGCGGGCTCGGGGTGGCGGGCCAGCCACGTGCGGGTGAGCTCGGCGAGCTCTGCGTCGATGAGCAGGGTCGGGAACAACCGCTTCGACAGGATCGACGCCATGTTGTAGCTGCGGTCGGCCCACACTCCGGGAAGCGCGGCGAAGTACTCGTGCACGACCGTCGCGAGCAGCTCGGGGGAGTTCGTGCGGCGCCAGCCGTCGGCGATCGCCCGGGCGACGTCGTTGGAGAGGCCCTCGTCGGTCATCGCGCGCCGCCACGCGGCGTCCTTGACGGCTTGGTCGGGGCGGGCCGCCCGCGCGGTTTCCGCGAGCTGGCGACCTTTCGCGGTGTCGTCGGCCGCGAGCGCCGCGGCGATCTCGTCGTCGTCGCCCGCTCCGAGCGCCGATCGTGCGATGACGAGCTCCCAGCGGAGGTCGAGGTCGATCGCGAGCCCGTCGAGGGCGATCGAGCCCTCGAGCAGGCTCCCGAGGACGTCGCCGTGCGCGTCGGTCGACGCGAGGCCGGTGAAGGCCTTGACGAACTGCAGCTGCGCGTCGGAGCCCGCCGGTGCGAGTTCGGCGAGGGCCCAGATGGCGTCGCCAGCCTCGGAGGCGAGGCGCTCGCGGTGCTCGTCGGCCAGGTAGCGCGACACGGCGTGGTCGAGCCTGGAGAGCGCGAGCGAACGTGCCGAGGACTGCGTCTCGTGCCCGATCGACGCGAGCACGAGACGCACGAAGGCGGCTGCGGGCAGTTCCGCGTCGCGCACCGCATCCCAGGCGGAACCGAGCACGACGGCGCGGGCGACCGGGTCGGCGAGCTCGGCGAGGTGGTGCACCGCCGTGTCGAACGATCGTTCGTCGAGCCGCACCTTCGCGTAGGTCAGGTCGTCGTCGTTCACGAGCAGGAGGTCGGGCCGCGCTCTACCGATGAGCTCGGGCACCTCGGTCCGCGCGCCGTCGACGTCCAGTTCGGCGCGGAAGACCCGGTCGAGCCGGGAATCGTCGAGCTCGTAGCCGCCGAGCGCGACCCGGTGCGGGCGCAGCGTCGGATGCGACGAGGCCGCGGTCTGCACGATCGCCGCGGACGTGATGGTGCCCGAGGCGTCCGTCTCGATCTCGGCGCGCAGGGTGTTCACGCCGGCCGTCTCGAGCCACAGCTCCGACCAGCGTGTGAGCTCGCGCCCGCTCGCGGCCTCGAGCTCGTCGAGCAGGTCGCGCAGGGTCGCGTTGCCGCCCGAGTGCTTCGCGAGATAGGCGCCGACGCCGCGCTTGAACGCATCGAGGCCCACCCAGGCGACGAGCTGCTTCAGCACCGAGGCGCCCTTGTCGTAGGTGATCGCGTCGAAGTTGACCTCGACGTCCTCGAGGTCGCCGATCTCCGCGACGATCGGGTGCGTCGAGGGCAGCTGGTCCTGCTCGGCGGCGTGCGTCTTCTCGTCGTTCGCGAACGTCGACCAGACGCCCGTGAACTCGGTGACCTGCGACGTCGCGAGCGTCGACGCCCACGTCGCGAACGACTCGTTGAGCCAGAGGTCGTTCCACCACTTCATGGTCACCGAGTTGCCGAACCACATGTGACTGAGCTCGTGCAGCACCACGATGGCGCGCTGCTCGCGGCGAGCATCGGAGACGCGCGAGCGGAAGAGGTAGCCCTCGTTGAACGTCACGGCACCGACGTTCTCCATCGCGCCCCAGTTGTACTCGGGCACGAAGATCTGGTCGTACTTGCCGTACGGGTACGGCACGCCGAACGCCTGCTCGTAGAAGCCCAGGCCCGCCTGCACGGTCGAGAACATCATCTCGGGGTCGGCGTACTGGGCGAGCGACGCACGCGTGAAGAGGCCGAGCGGCACGTCGCGGCCGTCGACGCTCGTGGCGCTGCCGCGCCAGCTCGCGTAGGGGCCTGCGATGATCGCGATGATGTAGCTCGAGATGACGGGGCCGGTCTCGAAGGCCCACGTCGCGACCGCGGATGCCGCGGGGCCGGCGACCGGCTCGGGGGAGGGCGCGTTCGACAGCACCGTCCAGTGCGCCGGTGCCGTGATCGTGAAGCGCACGCCCGCCTTGAGATCGGGCTGGTCGAACACGGCGTAGACGCGATTCGCCTCGGCGACGGCGAACTCGGTGTAGAGGTACGTCTCGTCGTCGACGGGGTCGACGAAGCGGTGCAGGCCCTCGCCGGAATTCGTGTAGCGTGCGTCGGCGACGACGCGCAGCTCGTTCTCAACCTCGAGCTCGTCGAGACGGATGCGGGTGCCGTCGCTCACCGTGGCGGGGTCGAGGACCCGCCCGTTGAGCACGACCTCGTGCACCCGGTCGGTGCAGGCCTCGATGAAGGTCGAGGCCCCGGCCACCCCGGTGAACCGTGCCGTCGTCTCGCTGCGGAACGTCGCGCCGTCGCCCGTGAGGTCGAGCACGACCTCGTAGCTCGGGGAGCCGACGATCGCCGCCCGCTCCTCGGCTTCGGTGCGGGTGAGGTTGGCAGCAGGCATGGACGATCCCTTCGTAGCGATGGCGCCAAGCCAGCCTAGCGATGCACGTGGCGTCAGCCGTGCGCGTCGAGGAGGCCGGATTCGTACGCGAGGATGACGAGCTGCACCCGGTCCCTGGCACCGGTCTTCTGCAGCACTCGCCCGACGTGGGTCTTCACGGTCGACTCCGAGAGGAAGAACCGCTCGGAGAGCTCGGTGTTGTTGAGCCCCTCGGCGATCCCGACGAGGATCTCCCGCTCGCGCGCGGTGAGCGCGTCGAGCGGACCGGCCGGCGAGGCGCCGTCGGGGCGTGCCGGCTCCGTCGGCAGCTCGGCTGCGAAGAGCTCGAGCATGCGCCGGGTCACCCGCGGCGACAGCGTCGCCTCGCCCTCGTGCACCGTACGGATCGCGGCGACGAGTTCATTCGGCCGCACATCCTTCAGCAGGAAGCCGCTCGCCCCCGCCCGGATCGCGGCGAACGCGTACTCGTCGAGATCGAATGTCGTGAGCACGATGACGCGGGTCCCGGGATGGCTCGCCGTCACCTCGGCGGTGGCGGTGATGCCGTCGACGCCGGGCATCCGCACGTCCATCAGCAGCACGTCGATCTCGGTCGCGTCGGCGAGCTCGACCGCGGCGCGGCCGTCGCCGGCCTCGCCGACCACGTCGATGCCGGGCTCCGCGTCGAGCACCAGCCGGAATCCGGTCCGGACGAGCGCCTGGTCGTCGACGAGGGCGACGCGCACCGGCGCCGTCGGGGAAGCGGTCTGCGGTGATGCGTCGGTCATTCGGCGTCCTCGTTCGGGATCGTCGGGCGGTCGTGGGAGTCGGCGGAGCCGGGCCGTTCCGGGACTCCGGGGAAGCCCCGGCCATCGGTGGGCTCGGACGCGTCGTCACCGCGGTGAGGGGCCGAGGCATCCGTGGCCGGTCTGGGGTGGAGCGTCGCCCGCAGTCGCCAGCCTCGTCCATCCCGCGGGCCGGCCTCGAGCGAGCCGCCGTAGAGGGCGACGCGCTCGCGGAGGCCGGCGAGACCGCGACCGGCTCCGCGAGTGGACGGCATGGCATCGGTGGTCTCGGCGGGTGCGTCGTCGTCGACGACGACTTCGACGGCTCCCGGGGCGTATTCGATGCGGACGTCGACCTGGTGCGCCCGCTCGCCGTGGCGCAGCGCGTTCGTGAGCCCCTCCTGCACGATGCGGTAGATCGCCAGTCCGAGCGCGGGGTCGGGGGCGGGCGCGCCGATCGTCGTGAGGCCCACGGGGAGCCCCGCGTCACGGAACCCGTCGACGAGCTCGGGGATCGCGGCGAGCCCCGGCTGCGGCGCCCGTTCGGCCGGCTCGGTGCCCGGCTCGGCGAGCACACCGAGCATCCGCCGCATCTCGCCGAGCGCATCCCGGCCGGTCTCGGCCACGCTCCGCATGACGTCGGCAGCCCGTTCAGGGTCGCGTGCGACGGTCGCGGCCGCACCGTCGGCGAGGGTCACCATGACGGTGAGCCCGTGCGAGACGATGTCGTGCAGCTCGCGGGCGATGCGGGCGCGCTCGGCGGCCGCTGCGAGCTGCGCCTGCTGGTCGCGCTCGCGCGCGAGGTCGTGGGCGCGGGCGATCAACGCCTCGAGGTAGCGCCGCCGGTTGCCGGTGGTGACGCCGATGAGCGTCGCGATCAGCAGTATCACGGTGTACTGCGACGATGCGGCGACCGGTCCGCCGGGAAACACCGCCGACGTCCACGCCTCGACGTACGAGCTGGCGACGGCCACGAGCACCGAGGCGCCGAAGCCGATCCACGCCGATCTCGTCGATCGGTAGACGCCGAGACCGTAGAGCGCGAACAGCATGGGGAAGATGTCGCTCTGGCCGAAGGGCGAGACGATGATGCAGACGAGCCAGGCGACGCCCATCACGAGCCAGGGCCTGGTTCGGCGGAACAGCAGCAGCGCGGCGCCGCCCAGTGCGATGCCGACCAGTTGCAGCACCGTCGACCAGAGCGGCGGCTCGGGGTCGTCGCTCGCCATCACGATCGCGGCAATGAACGTCGGGACGACGTACACCGCCGTGATCAGCGAGTCGGTCAGTCGTGGATGCCTCGCCCAGAACTGCCTGATCACTCCGGGCGGCTTCGGCAGACGGAGTTCTCCCCCGACCGCCGAAGCCGGGCGGCCGGGGGAGAACGGTGCTTCCGTCATAGGCAGGACTCTACGCGTCCCTGCGCTTCAGGAGCACCGAGGCGCCGGCGATGGAGACCCCCACCCACGCCAGCACGACCAGGAGGCTCTGCCAGGCGTTCGGGCCCACGATCGCCGAGTCCTCGGCGCCGATCGCCATGAACATCGTCATGCCCGACGACGACAGCAGGTACGGGATGGCGTCGTGCGCCCAGTCGGCCGGGATGAGCTGCAGCACCGTCGGCAGCAGCAGCAGCAGGCCGAGCACGGCGGCGATGCCACCTGCGCTCGACCGGATGATCGTGCCGACCCCGAGGGCGAACACCGCGACGAGCGCGAGGTACAGGGCGCCGCCGGCGAGCGTGAGGAGCGTGTCGGCGTCGAGCAGTTCGAGGTCGGTGCCGAACACGATCGTCGCGGTCAGGTATGCGCCCAGGTTGGCGAGCATGCCGATGACGAACGTCGCCACGAACAGCACGACGCCCTTCGCGGCGAGGGCGGGCAGGCGCTGCGGCACGGCCGTGAGCGTCGAGCGGATCATGCCGGTCGTGTACTCGCCGCTGATGACGAGCACGCCGAGCACGCCGACGACGAGCTGGCCGAAGTAGACGCCGAAGGTCGAGGCCTGCATCACGAGCTCGTGCTGCTGCTCCACGGGAGCGCCGTCGATGTCCATGCCGCCGCCCATGCCGTTCACCATGCTGAGCGACATGAGCAGCGCCATGCCGAGCGAGATCGCGATCACGATGAGGTACGACCAGACGGTCGAGCGCAGGCTCCGCAGCTTGATCCATTCGGACGAGAGCACGCCGCCGAACGTGAGGCGGGTCGAGCGCGCGCCCTGCGCTGGGTGCGTCGCGGTCGGGGTGATCGTGGTCATCGGACGGCCTCCGTACGGTATTCGACGGCGTCGGCGGTGAGGGCCATGTAGGCCTCCTCCAGCGACGCGTTCTGCGGGGTGAGTTCGTGGACGGCGAGGCCGTGCGCGGCGGCGAGGTCGCCGATCCCGGCCGCCTCGACGCCCGTGACCTCGAGCACGCCGGCTTCGGATCGGAGCACGGCGACCTCGGGCGCTGCGAGCAGGTCGGCGAGTTGCGACGCGTGCGGCGATCGCACGCGGACGCGGGGACGCGTGCCTCCGGCCACGATCTCGTCGACGGGCGCGTCGGCGATGATCTCGCCGCGGCCGAGCACGATCAGGTGATCGGCGGTCTGCGCCATCTCGCTCATGAGGTGCGACGAGAGGAAGACGGTGCGGCCTTCGCCGGCGAGGTGGCGGACGAACTGGCGCACCCAGAGCACGCCCTCGGGGTCGAGCCCGTTGACCGGCTCGTCGAGGATGAGGGTCGAGGGGTCGCCGAGCATCGCCGCGGCGATGCCCAGTCGCTGGCCCATGCCGAGCGAGAAGCCGCCGACGCGCTTGCGGGCGACCGACTCGAGGCCGGTGAGCTCGATGACCTCGCGCACGCGGCGCTTGCCGATGCCGTGGGTCGCCGCCATCGCGAGCAGGTGGTTCTCGGCTGTGCGGCCGGTGTGCACGGCCTTCGCGTCGAGGAGCGCACCGACCTCGTGGAGGGGTGCGCGGTGCGCGGCGTACGGCTTGCCCCCGACGGTGACGGTGCCGGCGCTCGGGCGGTCGAGGCCGACGATCATGCGCATCGTGGTCGACTTGCCGGCGCCGTTCGGACCGAGGAACCCGGTGACCTGGCCGGGCCGCACGGTGAACGTGATGTCGTTGACGGCCGTCTTCTGGCCGTAGCGCTTGGTGAGCGCGGTTGCGGTGATCATGCCTTCGACGCTACGGATGCGACCGCCTCCGGCGCATCGGCCGCGGGAATGGTTCGGGGCGGCGGCGGGTGGTACCGGGGTACCACTCGCCGCCGCCCCGGTGAGGCCGCGGTGCGACTACTGCGCGTCGCGCGCCTGCGCGGCGAGCGCGCGCTCGACACCGGCGACATTCTCGATCACGAGACGGCGCAGGGCCGGCGCGGCATCGGTGTTCTGGTCGAGCCAGGCGTGGCTCGCGTCGACGAGCTCGCGGTTCGCGAGCGTGGCGGGGTAGAGCAGCTCGACGAGCTTCTCGGCGATCGCGTAGCTGCGGGCCTTCCAGACCTCGCCGATCATGCCGAAGTAGCGCTCGATGAAGGGCGCGAGCAGCGACTGTTCGTCGGCGCGCACGAAGCCGGCGGCGGTCGTGCGGACGACCGAATTCGTCGCGGTGTCGGCGACGACGATCGAGTCCCACGCGCGCTGCTTGCCCGCGGCGGTCGGCATCGCCGCACGGGCGTGCGCCGCCGACTCCTGGCCCGTCGCGGTCTTGTCGGTGGCGAGTCGGGCGTCGATCTCGGCATCGCCGGCGCGGCCCGCGGCGACGAGCGCGATGAGCAGCTCCCAGCCGAGGTCTGTGTCGATGTCGAGCCCGTCGAGCGAGATCGAGCCGTCGAAGAGACCGGCGAGGGCGTCGACCTGGGTGCCGGCCTCGGCGATCGCGGCGAACGACTTCACGAACTGGAACTGCGCGTCGCTGCCGGCCTCGGCCTGCTGTGCGAGCTGCCAGAACCCGTCGGCGAGCGTGCGGCGCGCGTCGGCGCGGTGCTCGGGTGCGACGTACGAGCTCGCGGCGAGCTGCGCGTTCGCGAGGATGATGCGCAGCGTCGTCGACTCGGTCTCGCTCGCGATGTTGCCGAGCACGAGGTCGAGGTAGTCGCTCGCGCTCGTCTCGGCGTCGCGCGTCGCGTCCCAGACGCTCGACCAGACCAGCGCGCGGGCGAGCGGGTCCTCGATCTTCGAGAGGTTCGCGATCGCGACCTTCTGCGATGCCTCGTCGAGGCGGATCTTCGCGTAGGCGAGGTCGTCGTCGTTGAGGAGCACGAGGTCGGGGCGAGCGAGACCCGAGAGCTCGGCGACCACGGTGCGCTCGCCGTCGACGTCGAGCTCGACGCGGTGCTCGCGCACCAGCTTGCCGTCCTTCAGGTTGTAGAAGCCGATCGCGAGGCGGTGCGGTCGGATGGTCGGGTAGTCGGGGTGCGCCGACTGCAGCACCGTGAACGACGTGATCGCGCCCGAGTCATCCGTCTCGATCTCGGGGCGCAGCGTGTTGACGCCCGCCGTCTCGAGCCACAGCTTCGACCAGCCCGACAGGTCGCGGCCCGAGGCGACCTCGAGCTCGGCGAGCAGGTCGGCGAGGGTCGTGTTGCCCCACGCGTGCTTCTTGAAGTACGCCGAGACGCCAGTGAAGAACGCGTCGATGCCGACCCAGGCGGCGAGCTGCTTCAGCACCGAGCCGCCCTTGGCGTACGTGATGCCGTCGAAGTTCACGAGCACGTCTTCGAGGTCGCGGATCTCGGCGACGATCGGGTGGGTCGAGGGCAGCTGGTCCTGGCGGTACGCCCAGCTCTTCTCCATCGAGTTGAACGTCGTCCACGCGTGGTGCCACTCGGTCGCCTCGGCGGTCGCGATCGTCGAGGCCCACTCGGCGAACGACTCGTTGAGCCACAGGTCGTTCCACCACTTCATCGTGACGAGGTCGCCGAACCACATGTGCGCGAGCTCGTGCAGGATCGTGACGACCCGGCGCTCCTTGATGGCATCGGTCACCTTGGAACGGAAGACGTAGACCTCGGTGAAGGTGACGCACCCGGCGTTCTCCATCGCGCCCGCGTTGTACTCGGGCACGAAGAGCTGGTCGTACTTCGTGAAGGGATAGGGCACGTCGAACTTCTGCTCGAAGTACTCGAAGCCCTGCTTCGTCTTCTCGAAGATGTAGTCGGCGTCGAGGTACTGCGACAGGCTCTTGCGGCTGAACACGCCGAGCGGGATGACGCGGCCGTCGCGCGAGATGAGCTCGTCGCGCACGACGTCGTAGGGGCCGGCGACGAGCGCCGTGATGTAGCTCGAGATGCGATGGGTGGGCTCGAACGACCACGTCGCCGTCGAGACGTCGTCGGCGCGGCGGCCCGACGGGTGCAGCTCGGGCTCGGGCGTCGGCATGTTCGAGACGACCTGCCAGTGCGACGGGGCCGTGACGGTGAACGTGAATGCGGCCTTCAGGTCGGGCTGCTCGAACACGGCGAACATGCGGCGCGAGTCGGGCACCTCGAACTGGGTGTAGAGGTACACCTCGCCGTCGGCGGGGTCGACGAAGCGGTGCAGGCCCTCGCCGGTGTTCATGTATCGCCCGTCGGCCTCGACGACGAGCACGTTCTGCGCTTGGAGGTTCGGCAGCTGGATGCGCACGCCGTCGCTCACCTCGGCCGGGTCGAGCTCGACCCCGTTGAGGGTGACCGAGTGCACGGTCGCGGTGATCGCGTCGATGAACGTCGAGGCGCCGGGCGTGGCCGCGTCGAACCGCACGGTCGTGGTGGTCTTGAAGACCTCGGGGCCGACGGTGACGTCGAGCACGACGTCGTAGTCGTGCACCGTGACGAGCGCGGCGCGCTCCTCGGCTTCGAGTCGGGTGAGGTTCTCTCCGGGCACGTGCGCTCCTTCGCAAGTATCGACGCGGCTCGTGGCCGCAGGCAACGCGTCCCAGCCTAGCCCTCGGGCCGTCGGTGGAGTAGCCGGATGATCGGCACGGTCGCCTCAACCGCGCACGATCGACACGACCGCTGCGCCGAAGGCCGGGAGGGCGACCGGGGACGGGCGCCGCCGATCACCTCATCGATCGGACGGCGGCCGCCGCGCCGCTTCCGCTCGATGCAGCAGCAGTCGCCGCTCCCGTTCGTTCGCCGTCATCGCGGCGGCCCGGTCGAACTCGGCGGCAGCCTCGGCGCCGCGGCCCTGCTGCTCGAGGAGGTCGCCGCGCACGCTCGGCACGAGGTGGTAGCCGCGCAGCGCCTGCAGCTCGGCCAGCTGGTCGAGCAGTGCGAGCCCGGCCGCAGGTCCGTGGGCACGGGCGAGCGCGACGGCCCGGTTGAGCTCGGCGACGGGGGAGCCCGTGCGCCGGCCGAGCTGCTCGTAGAGGTCGGCGATGCGCGCCCAGTCGGTGTCGGCGACCGAGGCCGCACGTGCGTGCTCGGCGGCGATCTCCGCCTGCAGCGCGTACTGCCCGGGCCCCTCGCCGGCCACGGCGAGCGACTCCGCCCGCGCGAGGGCCTCGATGCCGCGGCGGATGCGCGAGGCATCCCATCGCCTGCGATCCTGAGCGTCGAGCAGCACCGGTTCGCCGTCGGTGCCGATGCGCGCGGCGAGCCGCGACGACTGGAGCTCCATGAGCGCCGAGAGCCCGTGCACCTCGGGGCCCTCGGGCACGATCGCCGTGAGGATGCGCCCCAGCCGTACGGACTCGTCGCAGAGCGCCGGGCGGACCCAGTCGTCGCCCTCGGTCGCCGAGTAGCCCTCGTTGAAGAGGAGGTACACGACACGGAGCACGGTCTCGAGCCGTGCCGCGCGCTCGTCGCCGCTCGGCTCCTCGATCGCCGCCCCGGTGTCGGCGAGCGTGCGCTTCGCCCGTGAGACGCGCTGCGCGATCGTCGATTCGGTCGTGAGGAAGGCCCGAGCGATCTCTCTGGTCGTCAACCCGGCGACGAGCTTCAGCGTGAGCGTCGTCTGCGCCTCCTGCGTGAGCGAGGGGTGGCAGCAGATGAACATCAGCCGCAGCACGTCGTCCTCGACGTGGTCGATGCCCGCAGCCGGGTCGTCGTCGATCGTCTGCTCGAGCTCGCGCGCGAGCGCGGCCGCCGTCTCGTCGTTCCGTGCGCGACGCCGGAACGCGTCGACCGCCCGCCGCTTGGCCGTGGTCATGAGCCACGCGCCCGGGTTGTCGGGGATCCCCGACGCCGGCCACTGCGAGAGCGCCGCGATGACCGCGTCCTGCGCGACGTCCTCCGCGAGGCCGACGTCGCGCACGATGCGAACGAGCGCGGCGATGATGCGCGCCGACTCGAGCCGCCAGACCGCCTCGATCGCGGCGCGCGTGGTCATCTCGCTCACGGGTGCATGAGACCACGCGCGCCACGCGGCCGCAACCGCGGGGGCGTCAGAACTCTGCGATCTGCCGGATCTCGACGCTGCCGACGAATCCCGGCCAGAAGTCCTTGTGGATCTGCATGAGCCGTCGGCCGAGCTCGAGCGCCTCCTCCCGGGTGCCGACCTCGATCACGGCGTAGCCGCCGACGAGCTCCTTCGCCTCGGTGAACGGACCGTCGACGGCCTTGATGTCGCCGTCGGCCAGCGAGATGATCGCGCCGGTCTCGCTGGGCAGCAGTCCCCGGCTGTCGAGCAGCACGCCGTTCGCGCGGCCCCAGCGGTCGTACTCGGCCATCGCCTCGTAGACGGCCGGCGGCGTCTCGCCGTTCGACTCGCTCGACTTCATCATGCACAGGTAACGCATCGGATTCCTCCTCGATGAGGCCCGCCCGGGTGGCGTGTGCCTTCACGATAGCGTCGGCGGTTCCTGCCGGTTCTCGACATGGTCGCGAGAAATTCTGCGAATCGATGTCGAGATCGGATGCCTCGCGGCGACGCCATGGTGAACGACCCGGTCGATCGACCGGGTCACGACCGGAAGGAGCACCACCATGGATACCCGCATCGACCGCTCGAGCGCCGAACCGGGCGAGACCGCCGACCGACGACGTGCCGCCCGTGCCGGCGACCCCGCGACGCGCGGTCTCGTCGCCGCAGGGGTCGTCGCCGGACCGCTCTTCGTCGTGGTGGGCGTCGCGCAGGTCCTCACCCGCGAGGGATTCGATCTGGCCCGGCACCCGCTCAGCCTGCTCTCGCTCGGCGACCTCGGCTGGGTGCAGATCGCGAACTTCGTCATCGCGGGCGTGCTCATGCTCGCGTTCGCCGCGGGCGCTCGCCGGAGCCTCGGCGACGGGCCCGGACGCATCGCTGCCCCGGTGCTGTTCGCGCTCTACGGAGTCGGGCTCGTGCTCGGCGGGGCGTTCACCGCCGACCCGGCGCTCGGCTTCCCGGCCGGTGCGCCCGCCGGCACGCCGACCGAGCTGACCCTGCACGGGTGGCTGCACGCGTTCGCGGCGCCGCTCGCGTTCCTCGCGCTCGTCGCCGCGACGTGGGTCGTCGCCCGCCGACTCGCCTGGGAGGGGCACCGCGCTGCGGCGGCCTGGTCGCGGGTGATCGGCGTCGCCTGCCTCGTGCTCTGCGTCCCGTTCGGGCCCGGCATGAGCGTGCGGCTCCTCCTCGGCGTCGCCCTCGGATTCGCCTGGATCGCTGCGTACGCGATCTCGCTGCTCCGGCCGCCGATGACCGAGGACGTGTGAGGGAGCGCTCCGGCGACGGGATGCCGCAGCTCCCGCCGAGGCATCCCCGTCGCCGCGCCGCAGGCGTAGCCTGACCCCATGCGCACCACCGTCGACAACGACGCCCCGACCGCCGAGCGCTACCGCGCGTTCGCCGAGGTCGAGGCCCGCGGGATGTCGGAGACGTACGATGCATGGGCGCTCGGCGTCGCCGACGACCCGGCGACGATCGCGCTCATCGACGAGCTTCCGCCGGCGAAGCGCCAGCCGAACCTCGTGTTCTCGGCCGCGCGATTCCACGGTTCGGAACCGGCGCCGTACGACGACTTCAGGCGGTGGCTGGCGGCGCACTGGCCCGAGGTGCGCGAGACCGCCGAGACCCACGCCACCCAGACCAACGAAGCCGGCCGCTGCGCACTGCACGTTCCCGCGCTCGCCGAGATCCCGGGCCCGCTCGCGCTCCTCGAGGTCGGAGCCTCGGCGGGCCTCTGCCTGTACCCCGACCGGTACAGCTACCGATACCCGGGCCACGGGCGACTCGACCCGGCCGACGGCACGAGCCGCGTCATCCTCGACTGCGAGACGCGCGGCACCGAACCGGTGCCCGTACCCGCCAGCCTGCCCGAGGTCGCCTGGCGCGCCGGCATCGACCTCAATCCGCTCGACGTCACGGACCCCGACGACCTCGCCTGGCTCGACGCGCTCATCTGGCCCGAGCACGACGACCGCCGCGAGCGGCTGCGCGCCGCGGCGACGATCGTCGCCGCCGATCCGCCGCGCCTCGAAGCAGGCGACCTCAACGAGCGGCTCGCCGCGCTCGCCGCGGAGGCGCCCGCCGAGGCGACCCTCGTCGTCCTCCACACCGCCGTCATCGCCTACCTCGACGAGGCCGCGCGCGCCCGGTTCGTCGAGACGGTGCGCGAGCTGCCGGGTCACTGGCTCTCGGTCGAGGGGCGATCGATCGTGCCGGGCATCCGCGTCCGCGACGACGTGCCCAACGATTCGACCGACTTCGTGCTCGCGCTCGACGGGGTGCAGCGGGCGTGGGCGCAGCCGCACGGGCGCGCCGTCACGTGGGTGCCGAATCCCTAGAATTGCTGCATGCGCATCCACATCGCGACCGACCACGCCGGCCTCGAATTCAGCCGGACCCTCCAGGCCCACCTGTCGAACGGCGGTCACGAGGTGATCGACCACGGCCCGGTCGAGTACGACGCGCTCGACGACTACCCGGCGTTCTGCATCAATGCCGCGCTCGGCGTCGCGCGCGACCAGGCCGCCGGCGTGAAGGCCCTCGGCGTCGTGTTCGGCGGCTCGGGCAACGGCGAGCAGATCGCCGCGAACAAGGTGAAGGGCATCCGCGCCGCCCTCGTCTGGAGCATGGACACCGCGATCCTCGCCCGGGAGCACAACGACGCCAACGTCATCTCGATCGGTGCGCGCCAGCACACCGTCGAAGAGGCGATCCGCTACATCGATGCGTTCATCGCCGAGCGGTTCTCGGGCGACGAGCGCCACGTGCGCCGCATCGCGCAGCTCGCAGAGTACGAGACGACGGGCGACATCGCAGGCAAGGGCGTGGACGTCGAGCCGCGCGCCGAGGCGCCGGCGGAGTAGCAGGGTGCCCGAAGGCCACTCCGTCCACCGCATCACCCGGCAGTTCGAGCGCAACTTCGTCGGCCACGTCGTGCACGCCTCGAGCCCGCAGGGCCGGTTCGCCGTCGGCGCCGCCGAGCTCGACGGCCGACGCATGATCGATGCGCGCGCCGTGGGGAAGCAGATGTTCCTCGGATTCGAGGGCGACGTCTGGCTGCGCGTGCACCTCGGCATGTACGGTGCCTGGGACTTCGCGGGCGACATCCTCATGGATGCCACGATCGCATCGGCGAACGGGCGCATGGGGCAGACGAACCAGCGCGGCACGTTCCTCGACGCGCCCAACCCCGACGCCGTCGTCTTCGACTCGGCCGGAGAGAACTCGCTCACCTCGATCGGGGCGCCCCGCACGACGCGGCTGCGCATGTCGGAATCCGAGAAGGAGGGCAACGGCCTCGAGACGTTCCCGCCCGAACCGATCGGGCAGGTGCGGGTTCGGCTGCTCACCGACACGATCTGCGCCGACCTCCGCGGGCCGACCGCGTGCGAGGTGCTCGACCCCGCCCAGGTCGAGGCGATCGTCGCGAAGCTCGGCCCCGACCCGCTGCTCGATCCAGGCGCCGTCGCCGAGGAGCGCTTCACGAGCGTCGTCCGCAAGAAGCCGACGCCCATCGGGCTGCTGCTCATGGATCAGAACGTCGTCGCCGGCATCGGCAACGTCTACCGCGCCGAGCTGCTGTTCCGGGCGCGCCTCAATCCGCACACGCCGGGCAAGCAGGTGCCCGAGGAGCTCGTGCGCGAGCTCTGGCGCGATTGGTCGAAACTCTTGCGCATCGGCGTCGAGACCGGCCAGATGATGACGATGGACGACCTCGACCCCGAGGCGTACCGCGCCGCCATGGCGAGCCGCGAAGACCGGCACTGGGTGTACAAGCGCGAAGGCCTGCCGTGCCGGGTCTGCGGCACGCACATCGTGCTCGAAGAGATGGGCGCCCGCAAGCTCTACTGGTGCCCGTCCTGCCAGGCGTGACGGCACGGTGGGGATAACCCCCGCCGCGATCCGGGCGCACGCCGGCTGTGCTGGCTGCGCGCCGCTCGCGAGGCTGGAGGCATGCTTCAGACACGTCTCCGCAGGCCGCGCGCCGCAATCGGCAGCGCCATCGCCGCCATCGCCGCCGGCGGCCTCGTCGCCGTCGCCTTCGCCGGTTGCGGCCTCGTCACCCCCGCTCCGGTCTCCACGATCGGGAAGGTCGACTTCGACCGCCCGCTCGTGATCCCGCCGCTCGCCGAATCGACGGTCGACGCCGGCGGAACGCGCGTCTTCTCCCTCGAGGCGCAGGCCGGCGCGACCGAGTTCGAGCCGGGCGAACCGAGCGACACGTGGGGGTTCAACGGCAGCTACCTCGGCCCGACGCTCGTCGCCGACCGCGGCGAGCACGTGCGCGTCGAGGTGACGAACTCGCTCGACGAACCGACGACCGTGCACTGGCACGGCATGCACCTGCCGCCCGAGATGGACGGCGGTCCCCACCAGATGGTCGAACCGGGCGCCTCGTGGTCGCCCGAGTGGGACATCGACCAGCAGGCGGCGACCCTCTGGTACCACCCCCACCCGCACGGCGAGACCGAGGACCACGTCGCACGCGGACTCGCCGGCATGTTCATCCTCCATGACGAGCACGAGCGCTCGCTCGGGCTGCCGGGCGAGTACGGCGTCGACGACATCCCGGTCATCGTGCAGGACACGGGGTTCTCGGCCGAGGGCGAGCAGGAATCGAGGCAGCGCACCTACGCGGGCGGGCTCGGCGACGAACTCATCGTGAACGGCACGCGCAGTCCCTACCTCGAGGTGACCGACGAGCTCGTTCGGCTGCGGCTGCTCAACGCCTCGACGGCGCGCACCTACGCGTTCACCTGGAGCGACGCCCGCCCCGTCCAGCTCATCGCGACCGACGGCGGCCTGCTCGAGACATCCGTCGAGCTCGACCAGGTGCGCCTGTCGCCCGGCGAGCGCGCCGAGGTCCTGCTGCGGGTCACGCCCGGCCAGCGCGTGGTGCTGCAATCGAGGATGACGCCCGAGGTCGCCGGCCTCGTCGGGCCGGTCGCGGCGACGAACGGCGGCAGCGACGCGTTCGACGTCCTCGAGGTGCGCGCTGGGGACGCGCTCGAGCCGGCGCCAGCGGTGCCGGCGCAGCTCAACACGATCGACGACATCGACGAGACCGAGGTCGCGACGACCCGACGTTTCGAACTCAGCGACAGCTTCGAGATCAACGGCGAGGCGATGGACATGGGGCGCATCGACGAGACCGTCACGGTCGACACGCTCGAACGATGGGTGGTCGAGAACGCGACGCAGGTGCCCCACAGCTTCCACGTGCACGACGTGCAGTTCCGCATCGCCTCGATCGGCGGCGAGGCGCCGCCGCCCGAGCTCTCGGGCTGGAAGGACACGATCTTCACCGAGCCCGAGACCGAGTACGAGCTGCTGATGCGGTTCGAGGACTACACCGACACCGACACGCCGTACATGTACCACTGCCACCTGCTGTGGCATGAGGACCAGGGGATGATGGGGCAGTTCGCCGTCGTCGAACCAGGTCAGTCCGCGACCCTCGATCCCACCGGGTCTGCCACGATGACGGGAGGAACCCACCATGAGCACTGAGGCGACGAGCACCGAGGCGATGAGCACCGAGGCGATGACCACGAACACCACGACCGATGCCGCGCCGCGGCGCCGCGGCTACTGGGCGCTGTGGGCGACCGTGCCCAGGGAGTTCGCCTTCCTCATTCTGACGATGCCGATCGCGATCACGGCGCTCGTGCTGCTGTCGACGACCTTCTTCACGGGGCTCGGCCTGATCTTCCTCGTCTTCGGCATCTTCATCGTGGTCGCCTCGATGTTCATGGCGCGCGGCTTCGGCACGCTCGAGCTGGTACGGCTGCGCTGGGCCGGTCGCCGCGAGGTCGCCCGCCCCGCCTGGGAGCGGGGCGATCGCGACCAGGGCTTCTGGCGCACGATGTTCGCGCCCTTCATCGACGGGCACTACTGGCTGTACCTGCTGCACGGGCTCGTCGTGAACCCGATCGTCAGCATCGTCTCGTGGAGCCTGACCGTCGCCTGGACCTCGGTCGCGCTCGCCGGCACGACGGGCTGGATCTGGCAGCGCTACATCCCCGACGGTCGCGCCGACGAGGACTTCTGGCTGTTCGACACCGTGCTCGACTTCCTGTTCCCGGGCAACACGTGGCAGTTCGACCCGCGGGTCGGCGAGACCGTCTTCGAGCTCATCCTCGGCGTGATCTTCCTCGCGACGCTGCCCTACGTCTTCCGCGGGCTCACGCTCCTGCACGACGTGGTCGCGCGCGGAATGCTCGGGGCATGGCGGTCCGAGGCCCTCGAGCGCGAGGTCGCGCAGCTGGCTGCTTCGCGCGGCGCCGCCGTGCAGGCCGAGGACGCCTCGCTGCGACGTCTCGAGCGGGACATCCACGACGGGCCGCAGCAACGGCTCGTGCGCCTGCAGATGGACCTCGCGGCCATCGAGCGCAAGCTCGACCGCGATCCCGAGTCGGCGCGCGAACTGCTCGGCGAGGCGCGCGACCAGGCGCGGGAGACGCTCGACGAACTCCGTGCGCTCTCACGCGGTTTCGCCCCGCCGATCCTGCAGGACCGGGGGCTCGCCGTCGGCCTCGAATCGCTCGCCGCGCGCAGCCCCGTGCCGGTCGCGGTCCAGATCACGCTGCCCGAGGATGCCTCGCTGCCGGCCCCGATCGAACGCAACGTCTACTTCGTGGCCGCCGAACTCCTGACCAACGCGGCGAAGCACGCCGAGGCGACGAGCGTGCGGCTCGCCGTCTCGACGCGCGACACCGGCGCCACGGGGCACTGGGTCGACGTCTGGGTGACCGACAACGGCCGGGGCGGCGCATCGACGGTGCCCGGGCACGGACTCGCCGGACTCGCCGAGCGGGTCAACGGTCTGCGCGGACTGTTCGTGGTCGACAGCCCCGCCGGCGGCCCGACGACGATCGGCGCGCACATCCCGTACAGCCCGCTGGTCGGGTAGCCGCGAGCCGCGCCGGCGGTCGAGCGACGACGGCACCGGGGCGTTCGAGCGGCGACGGAGGGGCAAGACCCCGCCCCGGAGCACGCCCACCCCGGGTCGTCCGCCCCCGATAATGTGGGGGGCATGACCGACTCGGCCCGGCCCCTCCGCATCGTCCTCGCCGAAGACTCGGTGCTCCTGCGCGAGGGGCTCGTGCGCCTCTTCGACGAGGCCGGCTTCGAGACGGTCGCCGCCTACGGCGAAGCCGACTCCCTGCTCGCCGCGATCGACGAGACGGATCCCGACCTCGCCGTGCTCGACGTGCGCATGCCGCCCACGTTCCGCGACGAGGGCGTTCGCGCGGCGATCGAGCTGCGCAAGCGCCGCCCCGGACTCGGCGTGCTGCTGCTCAGCCAGTACGTCGAGGGCACGTACGCGCACGAGCTCCTCTCGTCGGGCGAGGGGGGCATGGGCTACCTGCTGAAAGACCGGGTGGCCTCCCTCGACGAACTCGAGGACGCGGTCGAACGGGTCAGCGAGGGCGGCACGGTGCTCGACCCCCAGGTCGTGCGCGAACTGCTCGCCCGGCGCAGCGACCCGCTCGCCACCCTGACCCCGCGCGAGCGGGAGGTCATGGAGCTCATGGCCGAGGGCCGCACGAACGCCGGCATCGCGAAGCAGCTCTTCATCGGGGTCGGCGCGGTCGAGAAGAACGTGACGTCGATCTTCCAGAAGCTCGGCCTCGAGGATTCGGGCACCGATCACCGGCGCGTCCTCGCGGTGCTCACCTGGCTGCAGCGCTGAACGCTCACCGCGTCGTGCCCCGCAGCGGTGCGTGGGCGGCGAACACTCCGCGATAGCTGCGATAGCCCCGCAGCATCCAGAGCACGAACTGGGCGACGGCGGCGAGCGCGCCGAGGGCGATCGACCACGCGATCGACCCGGTCGCAGCGAAGACCAGCGCGCCGATGAAGAGGCCGACGAGCGCCGTGTTCACCACGAGCATGACCATCATCGAGCTCGCGAACACCTGCGAACGATCGCGCGCCGCGAACGGGAAGTAGGTCGTCTTCGCGCCGGCCTCGTCGTCGGTCGTACCGGTCATGAGATAGGGCTCGATGCCGGGGTCGAGATCCACGTACGCCCGGCGGAGGCGGTTCATCGCGAGGACGTAGACGAGGTCCTCGGTCGCCGTGTTGAACACCCGCAGCTGGGTGATCACCCCGAGCAGCACCAGCAGTGCGAGCACCCCGAGGGCGGCCGCGCCGAACCACCCGCGGAAGCCGGTCGCGTTGCCGAGCACGCCGAGCGAGACGAGCCCCGCCGACACGAGGGTGAGGAAGATCGCGATGCGGGTGAGCACCTCGCTCTGCGTGGTGCTCCTCGATGCGAGCAGGCTCCAGTGCTCGGTCGCGAGCATCTGCGCGCGCAGGGAACGCTGCGCATCGCTCAACGATGCGGTGTCGCCGTGGGTCGACGGCTCGGGCTCGGGTTCGACCGTCGCCATATCGGCATTCTCCACCCGGGCCGGGCGGCCCGCCATCCTCGCGGCGTGTTCAGTCGTCGGAGTCGTCGCGGCGCGCGCCTCGATGCAGCTCGATGACCTTGGTCTCGCCGGGGGAGTCGGGGTCGTCGGTGATCGGCTCATCGGCCATGAACTGCCGGATGATGTGCGCGAGCTCGCCGGGGTGGCTGAAATTGATGGCGTGCGCCGCGCCCTCCATCACGACGACGATCACGTCGGTGTCGACATGGGCGACGACCTCGTGCACGCGCGCCGGGTCGGGCATGAGCGGGTCGCGGTCGCCGATGACGGCCAGGATCGGCACCGGCAGCGAGAGGAGGCGCTCGAGCGTGGGGTACCGGGTCAGTGCGCCGAACATCTTGACGGTGCTCGCGACGCCGAACTTCAGGTAGTCGGGTGCGGCGACGCGCACCATGCGCTTCGGCTCGCGGCCGCCGTCGCGCGCGAGCTGCACCATCGCGCGGGCGAGGGGCTGGTTGTGGTAGCCGCCGGCCGGCGAGACGAGGATCGCCCGCTCGAGGCGGTCGGGGAAGTGGTGGCCGAACTCGCAGATCACCGGGCAGCCCATCGAGTTGCCCACGAGGGTGGCCTTCTCGATGCCGCGGTCGTCGAGGAACCTGGCGGCCGCCTCTGCGAGCGAGCTCAGGGTGAGGCCTTCCGAGCGCGAGCGCCGTGCGCTGCGCCCGAAACCCGGCAGGTCGGGCACGAGCGTGTGGAAGTCGTCGGCGAGGAGTTCGGCGGTGGGCAGCAGGTAATGCCCCGACAGCCCGAACCCGTGCACGTGCATGACGACGGGAGCGCCGGGCGGCGGCGCCGGCGACTCCCGGTAGAAGACGTCGAGGCCGTCGACGTTGGTCCAGTGCTCGGCGAGCTTCGACTGCGGGCGCTTGGGCGTCTTGCGCTCCCGATGCCGGTTCGAGGCTGCCTCTGTGCTCGCCATCGTCGCATCCCCTTCCGTCGTGCCGCCCGGTCGGTTTCGGGCCCTGGGACGATTCTCGCGCACCCGCGGCACGTGCGGTTCGTGCGAACCGCGTGAAATCCCGCCCGCTGCCGCGTCGGAGACGGCTCGGGCCCGGACGCCGGGCCACCGGGGCGCCCGGCGTGCGGCATCCGGGCCCGTCAGCCCGTCGGGAGTCGCCTACTCGACGGCGATGTGCGAGAACAGGAACCAGCGGTCCTTGTCGAGGCCGCGACGGATCTCGATCACCACGTCCTGGCTGGCGGGGTCGAGGTCGGCGAGCCCGTCGATCGCGGCGTTGACCTTCTCGGTCGCGAGGTCGATCTGGGTCACGACGCCCGTGATCGCCTCCTCGTACGAGAGGAAGCCGAGCTTCGGGTCCTTGGCGCCGCTCTTCGCGGCGACGGTCCCGAGGCGCCCGTCGATCGGCAGCCCGAGGGCGACGACGCGTTCGGCCGCGAGGTCGGCCCACTCCTGCGCGTGGGCGACGACGTCGTCGAGCAGTTCGTGCACGGCGATGAAGTTCGCGCCGCGAACGTGCCAGTGCGCCTGCTTGCCGTTGACGACGAGGGCGACGAGCTCATGCACGACGGGGGTGAGGTACTGGGCGACGCCTGCGGCGACGTCGGCGTTGGAGCCGGTCTTCGGTGCGGTCTGGATGTCGGTCATCGTGTCCACCTTCCCTGGAGTATGTCCTCCTCAACGCTACGCACCTGCCCCGGTATTTCAAGGAAGGGTAGGCAGGGCTGGCTTCCTGACACGGCATGGCCGACAATGACCGGATGTCGCGGCCCAGTGCCGCGCGTCATGCTCGCGTTCCGTGCCGTCGAACCGATAATTTGGCCGCACGAACGAAAGGGTCTGCCATGTACTTCCTCAACAGCGTGTGGGACTGGTTCTGGTTCCTCTTCTGGATGTTCGCCTACGTGGCGTACATCTTCGCGCTCGTCTACATCCTCATCGACATCTTCCGCGACCACGAGCTGAACGGGTGGGCCAAGGCGGCCTGGACGATCTTCCTGATCTTCGTGCCGTTCATCACCGCGCTCGTGTACCTGATCGCGCGCGGCAACGGCATGGCGGAGCGTGCGGGGCGCAAGCAACGCGAGTACCAGGAGTACAGCGAGGAGTACATCCGCTCGGTCTCGTTCGCGAATCCCGCCGACGAGATCGCGAAGGCGAAGGCGCTGCTCGACGCGGGCACGATCACGCAGGGCGAGTTCGAGGCGATCAAGAACAAGGCGATCGGCAACAAGTACTGAGCAGGAGAACGGTACTGAGCCGGAGATACCAGAACGGCCCCGCGACGGTGTCGCGGGGCCGTTCTCGTTGCGCTCGGAGGGGATGACGGGAATCGAACCCGCGTAATCAGTTTGGAAGACTGAGGCTCTACCATTGAGCTACATCCCCGCGACCCGCTCGCGGGCCATGGATCATCGTAGTACACGGCGGCGGCCCGCCCGTGCACGTGGGCGCCTATCTGAGCGCCGCGATCGAGCCGATCGTCGAGCGGGCGAACCGCAGCTGCCGCTCGTACGTCGCCGCGAGCACGACGAGGAGCACACCGGCGATGCCGAGCCACAGCCACCACCACACCGCCTCGTAGAGCGTCGCGATGTACGGCCACAGCTGCACGACGGCGTGGACGAGCAGCACGCCGCCGCCGATCAGCACGGGTGCCTGGAGCCGGCGCACGACGCCGACGACGAGCACGGTCAGGCTCGCGACGCCGAGCGCGACGACGCGCCACAACTGCGGGTCCGTGAAGTCGGCGACGAGCGGTGGCACGAGCAGGACGGCGAGCCCGGCGCCGAGCGCCGGCCAGCTGCCGAGCGCGGGGGAGCGGCGCATGGCGAGCACTCCTGCGACCGTGAACGCGAGGCCGACCGGCACGGTGACGAGGTCGAACGGCTCGACACTCCCGCGAGCCAGCACGATGACGCCGCCGATCACGAGGATGCCGCGCGTCGTCCACGCGAACACCGGGCCGGCGACGGGCCTGGCACGGACCGCGACGCCGACGACGTGCGCCACGGCGACGGCCCAGAAGAGCACGGCCGTGCGGGCGAGCGGGTGCTCATCGGAGACGATCGCGAGGAGCGTGGGCAGCACGGCGAGCACGAGCGACGCCGCAAGTGACACCTCGGCGAGCCACGCGGGCCGCGACTCAGAGCGGGCCCAGACCAGGGCGACGACGACGCCGGCGGCGAGCGCCACGGCGGGCCACAGCTCGATCGGGTCGGCGCCCTCGACGCCGCGGGCGAGTGCGAGCCCGCGAACGATCGCGGCGCCGCTCAGTGCCGTCCAGCCCGTCGCGACGACGAGGAGCCGTGCCGGGACCCCGCCGAGGGACGTCGGCAGGAACCCGCCCGCGATCGCGACCACCGCGCCGCCACCGACGAGCACGAGGGTGCGGAGCGCCGAGTCGCCGGCCGACGCCACGCTCGGCAGCACCGCGATCGCCGCGGCCGTGCCGAACAGCGCCGTCCTGCCGGCGTCCGCCGCAGCCTTCGCGGGGCGCCGCCACGCGATCAGCGTGCCGCAGCCGGCGACGACGACCGCGAGCGGAAGCGTGTAGGCCTCGGCCGTCTCGACGCCGTCGCCGAGGAGCCAGGCCCACACCGAGCCGATCGCGAGCACCGGCGTCAGCCAGCCGACGTGGCGCCACGGCGCATCGCCCGCGATCGGGTCGCCGGCGATGGCGGCGAGCACGATCGGCACCGGTGCCAGGACCGCGAGGACGAGCCAGGGCTCGCCGGCGGGCGCGGTCGTCATCGCGAGCGTCGCGGTGCCGAGCACGGCGACGGCGGCCACCCAGGCGATGGTCGCCGCGCCGGCGCGGTGGCGCGCCACGAGGTGCGCGATCGCCGCGGTCGCGAGCGTCGTCGCGGCCAGGGCGTACCCGATCGCCCGGGATCCGGCGAGCTCGAGGGTGATCAGCGCGACCGCGACGCCCAGGCTGAGCGGTGCGACCGCGGCGAACGCGATCCTGAGCCCCGACGGTGCCGACCGACGGAGCCCCACGGCCGCTGCGAGGGTCAGGACCGCCGCAGGCGTCCACCGCCATGACGCATCCGTCGTCGTGAATGCGAGTGCCGCCACGGCGATGATCGCCGTGGCCAGCATCGGAATCGCGAAGGCGAGCCGGTCTCCGGGCGTGGCGACCGCGACGAGCATCGCGAGTCCGAGCAGGAGCGAGGTGCCGAGGCCCGCGATGATCCATCCGGTCGTCACGGGCTGCGCGAGGGGCACGCCGACGGCGTCGAGCCACCAGGCGAACGAGCCGAGCGTCGTGACGAGCAGCGCGCTCGCGAGCACGACGTGGACGAGCCCGATCGGCCGGGCGCCCCTCGACCAGATGAGGGCGGCGAGCACCCGTCCCGCGAACGCCGCCGCGATGACGACGGCGCTCGCCCACGGCCAGACGCCGGGATCACCGAAGCCGAGCCACCAGCCGAGTCCGGCGGCGGACGCCCCGGCGACCGCGAGCACGGTCGTGAGGCCGGGCACCCGGCGTCCCGCGAGCGCGGCCCAGACCAGTGCTCCGACTGCGATGGCGAGCCAGACGGCGGCCGACGCCCACGCCGGGTCGACGACGGCGCCGACGACGATCAGCGCTGCCAGCACGGCACCGATGGGCACGGCGGCGACGCCGCGGAGCCGGCCGAGGAGGGCGAGCACCGCGGTGCTGACGACGGCGATCACGAGCGGCACGAGCACCGCACCGAGTTCGGCCTCGTCGTCGAGGCGGAACGCCGATCCGGCGCGGAACGGGCCGGTCGGCAGGGTGCTGCCGAACACCTTCGCACCCACCGCGGCCGCGCCTACGGCGAGACCGGGAAGCGCGGCCGCAGCGGCGACCGCGGCCGCGGCGACCAGTGCCACGAGCCATGCGCGCGCCCCGCTGAGCCGGTGGACGAGTGCGAACAGGCACACGACGGCCCCGGACGCCGCGGGAGCGAGCCAACTCGCGGGGCCAGCCGGAAGCTCCGACGCGATGGCCGCGGCGGGCGCGATCGCCGCAGCGAGGCCGAGGCCCGCCGCGGCGACGTCGGTCCACACCCCCGAGACCGCCGCAGCGCGCATGCGCAGGGCGGCCAGCACGACCAGCCAGGCGACCGCGACGAGTCCGAAGGTCCACAGCTCGGGCCACGCTGTCTCGGGCAGCGCCCAGACCGCGACGACGAACGCCAGCGCACCGCCCGCGAACCCGCCCGAGAGCAGGATCGTGCGCTCGACGCGCGTCGGCACCAGCACGCCGACAGCGCCGACGAGGGTCATCGCGAGTCCGCCGACCCACGCACCGGTCGCGACCTCGGTCTCGGGCGCGGCCTGGACGCCGAGCAGGAACGCGGCGACCGGGATCAGCGCCGCTGCGGCGAACCCGGGCACGCGGATCCCGGTGACGACGCGGGTGAGGGCGAGGAGGCCGGCGACGACGAGGAGGGCGCCGCCCGTGTAGCCGGCCGAACCGAGCGCGTCCGTCCCGAAGAGTCCGTTCGCGCGCACGATCCAGACGTCCAGCAGCAGCAGGACCACCGCGACCGCGGCGACACCCTCGGCCGTGCCCGGCAGACGGCGCGCCCGCAACAGCCAGGCGACACCGAGCACGAGCACGCTCGCGGCGGCGATGATGACGGACCGCACCTCCAGGCCGGCCACGAGGTAGGCCACGAAGAGGAACACGATCGCGGTGATCGAGATGAGCACGACGCCGAGCGCGAGCAAGAAGACCTGCACGCCCGACCGGCGGCGGGGGGCATCGCCCACGACGGGCGCGAGCGGCGACGACGGCTGCCGGTCCGCGGTGGCCGCGACGCGCGACGGCGAGACGGCGGGCGGTGCGGGCCGCGCGACGACGTGCTCGGCCGGCACCGTGCCAGGCACCGGCGGGGCCACCGGCATGACGATCGGCTGCGACGGCGGCGCGGCCGGCGCGGGCCGGGCGACGACCGCGGTCGACGCCGAAACCGGTGCGACGAGGGTCGCCGCCTGAGCCGCGCCGACCTCGGCGAGCAACCGCTGACGGTCGGTCTCCGCCTCGCGCACCCGTTCTCCTGCGGCGAGCAGTCGCGTCGCGTCGGGAGTCGACAGGTCGAGGCCGCACATCCCGCAGTGCGATGACGCGAGGCGCTCGAAGCACGACGGGCAGAGCGTCGTGTCGGTGAAGTGCGCGGGCGAGGTCGGCCAGCGACGGAGTCCGGGGGAGATTGGCCCGGCGGAGCGACGGTCGGTCATGCGCACACTCTGCCATGGCGGTTCGACGGTGTGCATGCGCCATCCACAACCGCAGGTCGACCGAGCGCACAGCGCCGGCCTGCGCGCGTGCAGTAGACTTTCCGGGGTCCCTCGGCCCGACGTGTGCTTCGGCATGCCCGCGCCGGTGGTCCGACGAGTTGAGTCGCGACTCGGGGCGTAGCTCAGCTTGGTAGAGCGCCCGCTTTGGGAGCGGGAGGTCGCAGGTTCGAATCCTGTCGCCCCGACGAGTCGATCCGACTCGACACGAACTTCCACACAACAGGAGAACTTCCCCATGCCGACCACTTCGGTTGAGAAGCTGAGCCCGACGCGCGCCAAGCTCACCATCTCGGTGACGCCTGAGGAGCTGAAGCCCAGCATCACCCACGCCTACAGCCACATCGCCGAGCAGGTCAACGTGCCCGGCTTCCGCAAGGGCAAGGTGCCGCCCCCCATCATCGACCAGCGGGTCGGCAAGGCCGCCGTGCTCGAGCACGCGGTGAACGAGGGCCTCGACGGCTTCTACCGCGCCGCCGTCGCCGAGCACGAGCTGCGCCCGATGGGCCGCCCCGAGGCCGACATCGTCGAGTGGCCGAGCGAGAAGGACTTCTCCGGCGACCTGCTGCTCGCCATCGAGGTCGACGTGCGTCCCGAGATCGAGCTTCCCGCATACGACGGCCTCGAGCTGACGGTCGACTCCGTCGAGGTCGGCGACGACGAGATCGAGGCCGAGCTCGAGCGCCTGCGCAGCCGCTTCGGCACGCTCATCACGGTCGACCGCCCGGCCAAGACGGGCGACTTCGTCACGCTCGACCTCGTCGCGACGATCGACGGCGCCGAGGTCGACAAGGCCAGCGGCATCTCGTACGAGCTCGGCTCGGGCGAACTGCTCGAGGGCATCGACGAGGCGCTCGACACCCTGTCGGCCGACGAGTCGACCACCTTCTCGTCGAAGCTGCTCGGCGGCGACCACGAGGGCGAGACCGCCGAGATCAGCGTCACCGTCACCGCCGTCAAGGAGCGCGAGCTCCCCGAGGCCGACGACGACTTCGCGCAGATCGCGAGCGAGTTCGACACCCTCGCCGAGCTGAAGGACTCGCTCAAGGAGCAGGCCGGACGCAACAAGGTCTTCGGCCAGGGCAACCAGGCCCGCGACCTGCTCGTCGACAAGCTCCTCGAGCTCGTCGAGGTGCCCGTCGCCCAGGGCGTCATCGACGACGAGGTGCACCGCCACCTCGAGAGCGAGAACCGCCTCGAGGACGACGAGCACCGCGCCGAGGTCGCCGAGGCGAGCGAGAAGGCGTTCAAGACGCAGATCCTGCTCGACGCGATCGCGGAGGCCGAGAAGGTCCAGGTCAGCCAGGAGGAGCTCACCCAGTACCTCGTGCAGGGCGCAGCCCAGTACGGCATGGACCCCAACGAGTTCGTCCAGATCCTCAGCCAGCAGGGCCAGATCCCCGCCATGGTCGGCGAGGTCGCGCGCAACAAGGCGCTCGCGATCGCGCTCGGCAAGGCGAAGGTGACGGACGCCTCGGGCAACGCCGTCGACCTCTCCGAGTTCACCGCAGTCGCCGGCGACGACGAGGCCGAGGAGGCCGTCGAGGCCCCCGCCGAGGAGCCCGCCGAGGAGAAGAAGCCCGCCGCGAAGAAGCGCGCGCCGAAGAAGGCCGCGGCAGAGGCTCCCGCCGAGGAGGCGGCCGAGGCCCCGACCGAGGAGAAGAAGCCGGCTCGCAAGCGCGCGCCGAAGAAGGCCGACGCGGAGTAATCCTGCATCGCAGTGCGAAGGGGCCGAGCGTTCTCGCTCGGCCCCTTCGTCGTCTCGACGACCGGCGGACGAGGAAAGAGGATGGGATGAGCGAAGCGAGCGAGTGGCAGCGTCGGGTCGACGAAGTCTGGGCGGCGGCCGACGAGCTCGGCGAGCTCGAGGTCGTCGAGCGCATCGACGCGCTGGCCGCCGAACGGGACGAGCACGATCCGCTCGCGCTCTTCGAGCGGGCCGGCGCCCGCGACTCGGCCGGGCTGGAGGCCGAGGCCGAACCGCTCTACCGACACGCGATCGACGCGGGCCTGACTGGATCCGAGCGCGTGCAGGCGCACGTGCAGCTCGCATCGACGCTGCGCAACCTCGGCCGGCCGCTGGAGTCGCTCGCGCTGCTCGACGCGATCGAGTCCGAGGCAGGAGAGCTCCGCGACGCCGTCGCGGCGTTCCGCGTGCTCGCGCTCGTCGATACGGGCGACGCCCGCCACGCAGCATCCGTCGCACTCACGGCGCTCGCGCCGCACCTCGCCCGCTATCGCGTGTCGGTCGCCGCATACGCGGAGGCGCTCACGGCATCCGCCTAGGGCGAACACCGGGGTTCGCGCGCGTTGCAACGGATAGATTCGATTCCAACGCGACAACCGAAACGGAGCGACACATGGCCGAACCGACACCAGGCACCGGTGTTTTCGATCGACTGCTGAAGGACCGCATCATCTGGCTTGGCTCCGAGGTGCGCGACGAGAACGCCAACGAGATCGCGGCGAAGCTGCTGCTGCTCGCCGCGGAAGATGCCAAGAAGGACATCTACCTCTACATCAACTCGCCCGGTGGCTCGATCACGGCCGGCATGGCGATCTACGACACCATGCAGTTCGTGCCCAACGACATCGTCACCGTCGGCATCGGCATGGCCGCGTCGATGGGGCAGCTCCTGCTCACCGCCGGCACCAAGGGCAAGCGGTACATCACCCCGAACGCCCGAGTCCTCCTGCACCAGCCGCACGGCGGCTTCGGCGGCACCGCGAGCGACATCCAGACTCAGGCGCAGCTCATCCTCGACATGAAGCGCCGCCTCGCCGAGATCACCGCCGCGCAGACCGGCAAGACCGTCGAGCAGATCAACGCCGACGGCGACCGCGACCGCTGGTTCAACGCGCAGGAGGCCCTCGAGTACGGCTTCGTCGACCACATCCGCGAGTCGGCCCTCGACGTGGCCGGCGGCGGCGGCACCCAGGCGTAGGCAGCGAGAGAAGAGAGAACGAGCGAATGTCAGTACCTACTATCGGTGGCCCTGCTTTCGGCGGCACCGCCTTCAACGGCGTGCAGGCGCCCGGCTCGCGGTACATCCTGCCGAGCTTCGAGGAGCGCACCGCCTACGGCTACAAGCGGCAAGACCCCTACGCCAAGCTCTTCGAGGATCGCATCATCTTCCTCGGCGTGCAGGTCGACGACGCCTCGGCCGACGACATCATGGCGCAGCTCCTGGTGCTCGAGTCGATGGACCCCGACCGCGACATCATCCTCTACATCAACTCGCCCGGCGGCTCGTTCACCGCGATGACGGCGATCTACGACACGATGCAGTACATCCGCCCGCAGATCCAGACCGTCGTCCTCGGTCAGGCCGCCTCGGCGGCGGCCGTCATCGCCGCCGCAGGCACGCCCGGCAAGCGCCTCGCGCTGCCGAACGCGCGCGTGCTCATCCACCAGCCCGCGATGGGCGAGGCGGGTCACGGCCAGGCGAGCGACATCGAGATCCAGGCCGCGGAGATCCTGCGCATGCGCACCTGGCTCGAAGAGACGCTCGCGCGTCACTCGAACCGCGACCAGCAGCAGGTGCACGACGACATCGACCGCGACAAGATCCTGTCGGCCGAGGAGTCCCTCGAATACGGCCTCATCGACCAGGTGCTCACGTCGCGCAAGAACCTGCCGGCGATCACGCGCTGACCGCTTGCAGCACGCACGGATGCCTCGGCCGAACACTCGGCCGAGGCATCCGTCGTTCTGATTCCGGCGCGGTTCGCGACCGGCGAAACGGCTCGCGTGTCGAATCGCACAGGCTACGCCGCAACCGCTCGAACTCGGGCTAGGCTCGGAACAGGCTCGTCGAGAGGAGGGTGCGATGGCACGCATCGGGGAGAGCGCCGACCTGCTCAAGTGCTCCTTCTGCGGAAAGAGCCAGAAGCAGGTGCAGCAGCTCATCGCCGGGCCCGGCGTCTACATCTGCGACGAGTGCGTCGAACTCTGCAACGAGATCATCGAGGAGCGCCTGGCCGAGGCCGGCGAGACCGAGACGGGCGAGTTCGAGCTGCCGAAGCCGAAGGAGATCTTCGGCTTCCTCGAGGAGTACGTGATCGGCCAGGAGGCCGCGAAGAAGGCGCTCGCCGTCGCGGTCTACAACCACTACAAGCGCGTGCGCGCGAAGACGACGCTGACGACCGCCGACCGCGCCCACGACGACGTGGAGATCGCGAAGTCGAACATCCTGCTCATCGGTCCGACCGGATGCGGCAAGACCTATCTCGCGCAGACGCTCGCGAAGCAGTTGAACGTGCCGTTCGCCGTCGCCGACGCCACCGCCCTGACCGAGGCCGGCTACGTGGGCGAGGACGTCGAGAACATCCTGCTGAAGCTCATCCAGGCCGCCGACTACGACGTCAAGCGCGCCGAGACGGGCATCATCTACATCGACGAGGTCGACAAGATCGCCCGTAAGGCCGAGAACCCGTCCATCACGAGGGACGTGTCCGGCGAAGGCGTGCAGCAGGCGCTGCTGAAGATCCTCGAGGGCACCGTCGCCTCCGTCCCGCCGCAGGGCGGACGCAAGCACCCGCATCAGGAGTTCATCCAGATCGACACGACGAACGTGCTGTTCATCGTCGCGGGTGCGTTCGCCGGGCTCGAGGACATCATCTCCTCGCGTGCGGGCAAGCGCGGCATCGGGTTCGGCGCCCCCCTGCACAATAAAGAGGAGGAGGCCGACATCTTCAGCGAGGTCCTCCCCGAAGACCTGCACAAGTTCGGCCTCATCCCCGAGTTCATCGGTCGCCTGCCCGTCGTCGCGACGGTCACGCCGCTCGATCGCGAGGCGCTCATGGAGATCCTCACCGAGCCGAAGAACGCACTCGTGAAGCAGTACCAGCGCATGTTCCAGCTCGACGGCGTCGAGCTGGACTTCGAAGACGCGGCGCTCGAGGCGATCGCCGACCTCGCCGTTCTCCGTCAGACCGGTGCGAGAGGCCTGCGCGCCATCATGGAGGAGGTGCTCGGGCCGATCATGTTCGAGGTCCCCTCGTCGACCGGGGTCGCCCGAGTCGTGGTCACCAAGGCCGCGGTGCTCGACAATGCCGCGCCGACGATCGTGCCGCACAAGGCGCGTCGCGCCGAGAAGTCGGCGTAGCCGCTCGACGACGGAAGAGGCCCGGTCACCGTTCGGTGAACCGGGCCTCGTGCGGTCGTGGGCGGCGTCAGGCCAGATCGTCGTCGGTGCGGGCGCCGAAGACGATCTCGTCCCAGCTCGGCATCGATGCGCGGCCCTTCTTGGCTGCGCGCCCCGATCCCGACGTCGAGGACGACGACGACGAGACCTTGCCCCACAGGCTTCGGGCGCCGGCGCCCGGCTTCTCCTCGGCGGCGGGTTCGCTCAGCGTCTCAGTGGCCGGTGACGGCTCGCTGGGCACGTCGAGCGTCGCGGGCTGCAGGGGAGCGGGAGCGTCGAGCGTCGCCGACTCGCGCTCGCCGCGCCGACGGCGGAGTGCCTCGAGGAGGTCGGCGGTCTCGCCGAGCGACGGCTTGGGTTCGTCGGCTCGCTTGATCGCGGCGCGCGCCGCCGCGGGGCTCGAGGTCTGGGCCGTGCGTGCGTACGGAAGCGGCTCGAGGTGCGGGGCGGTGTCGTTGTCGCTCTGCTCGATCTCGTCGAACGTGAAGGCGCCGCTGTCGAAGCGCGACTCGTCGGAGTCGGGGCCGACGGCGCGCAGGCGCGGAATCAGGCCGCCCGTGAGCTCGCCCTGCTGCGAGAGCGTGATCGCCTCGGAATTGAGCGGCTGCAGCGACTGCTTGCGCGGCTCAAAGGTCCAGCGCGCGTCGTGGTCGATGGTGTCGGCGGTGAATTCGAGCTTGACGATCCAGCCGCGCTCGTCGTCCTTCCAGCTCGCCCATCGCTCGCCCTCGGCGCCGAGCTTCGCGAGCCGGTCGCGGATCACGCCGCCGAACGAGGCGGGCTCGTCGGCGGGGTCGACGTCGAGGGTCACGTTCACGGGCACGGCGAGGGCGGACGTCACGACGTGTTCGCGTTCGGCCATCACCGGCCCCTCGAAGCGACGGATGTACTCGACCGCGGCGCCCGTGAGCTGGGCGACCTCCTCGGCCGACATGCCGCCCCTGATATGGGCCTGCACCTCGCGTGGCGACGGCTTCGGTCCGGTGAGCTGCTCCGGCTGCGCCTGGCGGATCCGCGATTGGAGCACTTCGTCGATCTCGATCCGGAAGCGCGCGCCATCGTCGGAGGCGGCGAGGAGCGCGCCGTTCTCGACCCCGATTACCTTGAGTTCCTGCATCGCGACAAGCCCTTCCGTGCTTTCGTCTCCGCCCAAGGATGCCACGCCCGGACCGGTGCTCGCGGGAATAGCCCGGGCGCGGCGGAAGTTGAGCAGGAAGCATCGGACGATCCGTCGTACAAAGGGTTTGCTTACGTCCTCGTTTTGATGCAGACTATGGCCGCCGAATCTCCGGCGCTTGAGGAAATGGATGGGAATGGCAACGGATTACGACGCCCCGCGGAAGACCGAAGACGACTCGGAGTCGATCGAGGCCCTCAAGGAACGCGTCCCCGACAAGATGTCGGGTGTGGTCGACGTCGATGACGCCGACAACCCCGGAGGTTTCGACCTCTCGGGTGCCGACCTGTCGGATGTCGAGCTCGACGTCGTCGTGCTGCCTCCGCAGGCCGATGAGTTCACGTGCGTGAACTGCTTCCTCGTGAAGCACCGCTCGCAGATCGACCACGAGACGAAGCTCGGGCCGATCTGCCTGGAGTGCGCCTCCTAAGCGCTCCGCTCAGTGTCGTCAGGCCGTCGCGATCCGTTGATCGCGGCGGCCAGTTCTTTGGGATGCCGCGTCGAGACCAGCCAGTACGGCGTCGGGTCGGCCGGGTCGATGACGGGCACGCGCACGACCGGTCGGATCCAGCCCCGGATCACGAGGAAGGCGCGGGCGTCGAGCCCGGTGCCCCGTTCGATGCGAGCAGCGGCATCGTCGGCCGCGACGGCCTCGCCGAGCAGTTCGAGCGAGATCTCGGCACGCCCTGCGTGCAGGCGTCCGCTCCTGACCTCGATGACGGGTGCCGTGATGCTCAGGGCGCCGGCGACCGCGGCATAGAGGATGATGCCGGTGGCGATTCCGGCCGGCATCGACACCGGTGCGAGCACGAGGATGCTCGCGGGCACGAGCAGCAGGCTCGAGAGGTAGATCCACGGCGTCGGCCACAGTTTCTCGCGATAGTCGGGCATGGCTCTATCAGATCAGACTTCTGCACGAGCCTCCGACACTTCTGGACTACCCTCGAACGGTGACCGATTCCGTCGACGTCCTCATCACCGCCGAGCGCCTGCCGAACTACGCCCACCCGGGTGATGCCGGCGCAGACCTCCACGCCGCCGAGGCCGTCGTCCTCGAGCCCGGTGAGCGCGCGACGGTCGGCACCGGCGTCTCGATCGCCCTGCCCGACGGCTACGTCGCCTTCGTGGTGCCGCGATCCGGGCTCGCGTTCAAGCACGGCATCACGATCGTGAACGCACCGGGCACCGTCGACGCCGGCTATCGCGGCGAGATCAAGGTCGCACTGCTCAACACCGACACGAGCGAGTCGTACGCCATCGCGGTGGGCGACCGCATCGCACAGATGGTCGTGATGCCGGTCAGCCGCGCACGCTTCGTCGAGGTCGAGCGTCTGCCGGGCAGCCTGCGCGGCGAGGGGGGATTCGGCTCCACGGGATTCGGGGAGCACAAGTCAGGAGTGAACGCGTGAGCGACATCGAGAACACCGACGGGGCTCCCGTCGATCAGCCCAAGTCCGCCCCCGAAGACCGCGCGAGCGCGGGTCCGCTCGACGAGGCCGAGGCGAATCCCGTGCGCCCCTACGTCGACCTCGGCGGCGTGAAGATCCTTCCGCGCGAGGGCCTGCACCTCCGCCTCGAGGTGGAGGAGGGCACGAAGCGCGTCGTCGCGATCGGGCTCGACTACGCGAACTCGACCCTGCAGGTCCAGCCGTTCGCCGCGCCGCGCTCGAGTGGGCTCTGGCACGAGATCCGTGCGCAGATCGCCGACCAGATCGCCCGCCAGGGCGGCACGACGACGGTGCGCGAGGGCACGTTCGGCCCTGAGCTCCTCGCGCAGATCCCGGTCGCGGCGGGCGAGGCGCAGCAGGGCCAGATGCGCCTGGCGCGCTTCATCGGCGTCGACGGACCGCGCTGGTTCCTGCGCGGTGTGATCGCGGGTCAGGCGGCGGTCGACCCCGCCGCTGCCGCGCAGGTCGAGGACCTCTTCCGTTCGATCGTCGTCGTCCGCGGGGCGACGCCGATGCCGCCGCGCGACCTGATTCCGCTGCGGATGCCGGCATCCTCCACCGGCGCTCCGACGGCGTAGGCGTGACCGACGCGACGGGCGCAGGGCGCCGCGACCCCGACGAGCACGAGCAGGATGCCTCGGCGCAGGCCGGGGCGGACGGCGGTGAGTTCGGCCGGGCCTTCGCGGCCGCGGCCGAGAAGAGCGGGCTCGGCGCCCTCGCACGCGATGAGAAGCTGAGCGGTCGCGACCTGCTCGTCGCCGTCGGCGGGGTGCGAGGCATCCTCGAGGCGTTGCTGCCCGGGCTCGTCTTCCTCATCGTCTACAGCACGCTCACGAGCTTCGCCGGCCAGGACGCCCAGGCGGCCCTGGTTCCCGCCCTCATCGCGTCGGTCGGGCTGGCCGTCGTCTTCACGCTCGTCCGCATCGCGACGAAGGGTCAGCCCACGCAGGCGATCGCCGGCCTCATCGGCGTGCTCGCGTCCGCTGCGCTCGCGCTGTGGACGGGCAACGCGCGCGACAACTACGTGCTCGGCTTCTTCACGAATGCCGCCTATGCGCTCGCGCTGCTCGTGTCGCTGCTCGTGAAGTGGCCGGCGATCGGGCTCATCGTCGGATTCCTCATGGGCGAGGGCGTCGCCTGGCGCAACGACCGCCGCAAGTATCGCGCAGCACAGTTCCTGACGCTCGTCTGGATCGGCCTCTTCGTCGCCCGGCTCGCCGTCCAGGTGCCCTTCTACCTGGTCGACAACGTCGAGGCGCTCGGTGCGTTCAGGCTGCTCATGGGGGTCCCGCTCTACGCCCTCGCGCTCATCTTCTCGTGGCTTGTCGTACGTGCCGTCTACCCGTCGGCACATCGATCGGCCGAGTGATACAGTTATCTCGACGTCAAGATAAATCCGCACACCGTGCGAAGCCTGTCGGCGGGCGAACGGCTTAGGTTACCCTTGCTGGATCGGCCCCCTGTCTGACGGAGAAGATGGAGAGTCGCCCGCGTGCCGGGCGTCATCCGCGAAGGAGAGGACATCGTGTCTGCAGTGAACAGTTTCGGGGCGAAGGACACGCTCCACGTCGGTGACAAGTCCTACGAGATCTTCCGGCTCGACACCGTGCCGGGGCACGAGAAGCTGCCGTTCAGCCTGAAGGTGCTGCTCGAGAACCTGCTGCGCACCGAGGACGGCGCGAACGTCACCAAGGAGCAGATCGAGGCGCTCGGCTCGTGGGTGCCGACGGCCGAGCCCGACACCGAGATCCAGTTCACGCCCGCGCGCGTGGTCATGCAGGACTTCACGGGCGTGCCGTGCATCGTCGACCTCGCCACCATGCGCGAGGCGGTCGTCGCCCTCGGGGGAGACCCCGACAAGATCAACCCGCTCGCTCCGGCCGAGATGGTCATCGACCACTCCGTCATCGCCGACCTCTTCGGCACCGAGAACGCCCTCGAGCGCAACGTCGAGATCGAGTACGAGCGCAACGGCGAGCGGTACCAGTTCCTCCGCTGGGGCCAGACGGCGTTCGACGACTTCAAGGTCGTCCCGCCGGGCACCGGCATCGTGCACCAGGTGAACATCGAGCACCTCGCGAAGGTGACCTTCACCCGCACCGTCGACGGCGTCCTCCGCGCGTACCCCGACACCTGCGTCGGCACCGACTCGCACACGACGATGGTCAACGGCCTCGGCGTGCTCGGCTGGGGCGTGGGCGGCATCGAGGCCGAGGCCGCGATGCTCGGCCAGCCCGTGTCGATGCTCATCCCGAAGGTCGTCGGCTTCAAGCTCTCCGGTTCGATCCCCACCGGTGTCACCGCGACCGACGTCGTGCTGACGATCACCGACATGCTGCGCAAGCACGGCGTCGTCGGCAAGTTCGTCGAGTTCTACGGGTCGGGCGTCGCCTCGGTGCCGCTCGCGAACCGCGCGACCATCGGCAACATGAGCCCCGAGTTCGGCTCGACCGCCGCGATGTTCCCGATCGACGACGTCACGCTCGACTACCTGCGCCTCACCGGCCGCAGCGACGAGCAGATCGCGCTCGTCGAGGCCTACTCGAAGGCTCAGAAGCTCTGGCACGACGCCGACAACGAGCCCGCCTTCAGCGAGTACATGGAGCTCGACCTCTCGACGGTCGTTCCCTCCATCGCGGGTCCGAAGCGTCCGCAGGACCGCATCGAGCTGTCGAACTCGAAGTCGGCCTTCGAGCAGGACCTCCTGAACTACGCCACGGTCGACCACGACCTCGTCGACCTCGAGATCGCCGAGTCGTTCCCCGCGTCCGACCCGCCCGGCAACTCGCCCGAAGACGAGCACAGCCACCACGAGCACCACCACGCGAGCCACGCGCCCGCCACGGCGTCGAACCCGACTCCGGTGACGCTCGCCGACGGCGAGAAGTTCACGCTCGACCACGGTGCGGTCGCGATCGCCGCGATCACCTCGTGCACGAACACCTCGAACCCGTCGGTCATGCTCGCGGCCGGCCTGCTGGCCCGCAACGCGGCGAAGAAGGGCCTGAAGGCGAAGCCGTGGGTGAAGACCACGCTCGCGCCCGGGTCGAAGGTCGTCACCGACTACTACGAGAAGGCCGGCCTGACCGACGACCTCGAGGCGCTGGGCTTCTACACCGTCGGGTACGGATGCACGACCTGCATCGGCAACTCGGGTCCGCTGATCGATGAGATCTCGACGGCGGTCAACGAGTCCGACCTCGCCGTCACCGCGGTGCTCTCCGGCAACCGCAACTTCGAGGGCCGCATCAACCCCGACGTGAAGATGAACTACCTCGCGTCGCCGCCGCTCGTGATCGCGTACGCCCTCGCGGGTTCGATGAACTTCGACTTCGAGGTCGACGCGCTCGGCAAGGACACCGAGGGCAACGACGTCTTCCTGAAGGACATCTGGCCCGACGCGGCCGAGGTGCAGGAGACGATCGACAACTCGATCAACAAGGACATGTTCGTGCACCAGTACGCGAGCGTGTTCGAGGGCGACGAGCGCTGGCGCAACCTCGAGACGCCGACCGGTGCGGTGTTCGAGTGGAACGAGGCGTCGACCTACGTTCGCAAGCCCCCGTACTTCGACGGCATGACGATGGAGACGACCCCGGTCACCGACATCTCGGGCGCGCGCGTGCTCGCGAAGCTCGGCGACTCGGTCACCACCGACCACATCTCGCCGGCCGGTTCGATCAAGGCCGACAGCCCGGCGGGCCGCTACCTCACCGAGCACGGCGTCGACCGCAAGGACTTCAACTCGTACGGCTCGCGCCGTGGCAACCACGAGGTGATGATCCGCGGCACGTTCGCGAACATCCGCCTGAAGAACCAGCTCCTCGACGGCGTCGAGGGCGGCTACACCCGCGACTTCACGCTGGCCGGCGGTCCGCAGTCGTTCATCTACGACGCATCGCAGAACTACCAGGCGCAGGGCACTCCGCTCGTCATCTTCGGCGGCAAGGAGTACGGCTCGGGTTCGTCGCGCGACTGGGCGGCCAAGGGCACGAGCCTGCTCGGGGTCAAGGCGGTCATCACCGAGAGCTTCGAGCGGATCCACCGCTCGAACCTGATCGGCATGGGCGTCGTTCCGCTGCAGTTCCCGGCGGGCGAGAGCTGGGCGTCGCTCGGCCTCGACGGCACCGAGATCGTCTCGATCACGGGTCTCGAGCAGCTCAACGAGGGCACCACCCCGAAGACGGTGCACGTCGTCGCATCGCCGAGCGAGCACTCGGCGCCCGGCAAGGCGACTGTCGAGTTCGACGCGGTCGTCCGCATCGACACGCCGGGTGAGGCCGACTACTACCGCAACGGCGGCATCCTGCAGTACGTGCTGCGCAGCCTCGTCTGACGCAGACGCATTCGACGACAGGGCGATCGGCGTTTCCGCCGATCGCCCTGTCGTCTGCCCGGGCGCTCAGGTTGCCCGGCGTAGACTCGTTCCGTTCGGCGGCATCGCCCGCGTCATCCCGGAGGCCCAACGCATGACCTTGCTCGAGACGATCCGAGGCCCGCGCGACCTCGACGCTCTCTCGAAGGAGCAACTGGAGCAACTCGCGGTCGAGGTGCGAGAGCACCTCGTCTCCGACGTCGCCAAGACGGGCGGGCACCTGGGTCCGAACCTCGGGGTGGTGGAGCTCACCATCGCGATCCACCGCGTGTTCGACTCGCCCCGCGACGCGATCGTGTTCGACACCGGTCACCAGTCGTACGTGCACAAGCTGCTCACCGGCCGGCAGGACTTCTCGACCCTTCGGCAGACCGGCGGTCTGGCCGGATACCCGCAGCGCAGCGAGTCGGAGCACGACATCGTCGAGTCCTCTCACGCTTCGAGCTCCCTGTCGTGGGCCGACGGCATCTCGAAGGCGTTCGAGATGACCGGGCAGCACGACCGGCACGTGGTCGCGGTCGTCGGCGACGGCGCCCTCACCGGCGGCATGACGTGGGAGGCGCTCAACAACATCTCCGACGACAACACGCGCAAGCTCATCGTCGTCGTGAACGACAACGGCCGTTCGTACGCGCCGACCATCGGGGGCATGGCGCGCTTCCTCAACTCGGTGCGCACGAAGAGCACGTACCGCAACCTCCACCTCTCGAGCCGCGACGCGTTCAACCGCCTCGGCGGCCCGGCCAGGGCGTTCTACCGCGGCGTGCGCGGTGGCCTGCACGGCTTCCTCTCCCGATTCACCGGGAACGAGGCGCTCTACTCGAACCTCGACATCAAGTACGTCGGTCCCGTCGACGGGCACGACGAGCAGGCGATGGAGGCCGCGCTCCGGCAGGCGAAGCACTACGGCGCGCCGGTCATCGTTCACGCGATCACCGAGAAGGGCCGCGGCTACGAGCCCGCCCGCAACGATGTCGCGGACCAGTTCCACGCCGTCGGGCAGATCGACCCCGAGACCGGTGAGCCGCTCGACACCGGCGGGGCGAAGAGCTGGACGAGCGTCTTCGCCGACGAGCTCGTCCACCTCGCCGAGGGCGACGACCGCCTCGTGGGCATCACGGCCGCGATGCTCCGCCCGACGGGCCTTCACCGGATGGCCGAGCGCTTCCCGACACGGGTTTTCGACGTCGGCATCGCCGAGCAGCACGCCGTGACGTCCGCCGCCGGCCTGGCGTTCGGCGGCCTGCACCCGGTCGTCGCGGTGTATGCGACGTTCATGAACCGGGCGTTCGACCAGCTGCTCATGGATGTCGCCCTCCACAAGGCGGGGGTCACGTTCGTCCTCGACCGCGCCGGCGTCACCGGGCCCGACGGCCCGAGCCACCACGGCGTCTGGGACCTCTCGATCCTCCAGGTCGTCCCCGGCATCCGCATCGCCGCACCGCGCGACGCGATCCGCCTCGCCGAAGAGCTCGGCGAGGCCGTGCAGGTGACGGATTCACCGACCGTCCTGCGATTCCCGAAGGGTTCGGTCGGCACCGAGTACGACGCGGTGCGTCGCACCGACGACGGCGTCGACGTGCTCGTCGAGTCCCAGCGCAAGGACGTGCTCATCGTCACCGTCGGGCCGATGGCCGGCATCGGCCTCGAGGTCGCCGAGCGCCTCGAGGCGCAGGGCATCGGCGCCACCGTCGTCGACCCCCGGTGGGTCGTGCCCGTGCCGCGCAGCCTCGTCGGGCTCGCCGGCGACTACCGCATCGTGGTGTCGCTCGAAGACGGCATCCGCGTCGGCGGTGTCGGTACACGCATCCGTCAGGACCTGCGCGAGGCCGGGGTCGACACCGCGGTCACCGAATTGGGCCTGCCCGACGAGTTCCTCGAGCACGGCTCCCGTTCCGACATCCTGGAGCGCGTCGGCCTCACCCCGCAGCACATCGCCCAAGACGTCACCGCAATGGTGCTCGGCACGAAGCTGCCGCATGCGCGCGGCGCGTCGGGCGACACGGGCACGCAGCCCGTCATCGCGCACGTCGCAGACTGAGACCACCGCCTTGCGGAGGATCGCCGCAGGGCACGAGGACCTCGAACGAGAGCGGGCCCGCGACCGTGTGGTCGCGGGCCCGCTCTGGTTCGGCGAGTGCGCTACGCGCCCACGCCGCGGATCGCCGGATGGTGGAAGGTGTCGCCGAACACACGCTCCGAGGCCCCGACCCGGTCGAGGTACGGCGTCGCACCGCCGGCCTGGAAGGGCCAGCCGGCGCCGAGGATGAGGCAGAGGTCGATGTCTTCGGCCGCGGTGACCACGCCTTCGTCGAGCATGAGCTTGATCTCACGTGCGAGTTCGTCTTCGACGCGGCGCAGGATCGTCGCGGCGTCGACCGACGTCTTGCCGACGGTGATCGCCTTCTTCGCGTCCTTGGTCAGATCGGTGACCTTGCCGTGCTTGTCCTTCTCGACGACGGGCGAGCCCAGCTTCGAGAGGGCGTGCATGTTCTCCGAGGCGTAGAACCGCTCGGGGAACTCGCGCACCATCGTGTCCTGGACGTGGGCGGCGACCGCCCAGCCGACGAGGTCGATGAGCTCGAACGGCCCCATCGGCAGCCCGATCGGCGCGAGCGCCTTCTCGACGACCGGCACCGGGGTGCCCTCGTCGACGGCGCGCGCCGCCTCGCCCATGACCTTCGCGAGCAGTCGGTTCACGACGAAGCCGGGCGCGTCGGCCGTGAGCACGGCGCTCTTCTTGAGCTTCGCGGCGGTGGCGAACGCGGTGGCGAGCGTCTCGTCGTCGGTCTTCGGGGTCTTCACGATCTCGATGAGGGGCATGACCGCGACCGGGTTGAAGAAGTGGAAGCCGACGAGGCGCTCGGGGTGGGTGAGCTTCTCGCCGATCTCCTCGACCGAGAGCGACGACGTGTTCGTCGCGATGATCGCGGTCTCCGAGAGGTGCGGCTCGACCTCGGCGAACACCTGCTGCTTCACGGCGAGGTCTTCGAAGACCGCTTCGATGACCCAGTCGCAGTCGGAGAAGTCGGCCTTGTCGGTCGTGCCCGAGACGAGCGCCCGCAGTCGATTCGCCTCGTCGGCGTCGATGCGGCCCTTCTGTTCGAGCGTGCCGATCTCGTCGCGGATGTAGGCGAGACCCTTGTCGACGCGGGCCTGGTCGAGATCGGTGATGACGACGGGCACCTGCAGGCGACGCACGAAGAGCAGTGCGAACTGGCTCGCCATGAGGCCGGCGCCGATGATGCCGACCTTCGTCACCTTCCGGGCGAGCGACTTGTCGGGCGCGCCGGCGGGGCGCTTGGCACGCTTCTGCACGAGGTTGAAGGCGTAGATCGAGGCGACGAACTGGTCGCCCGAGACGAGGTCGGCGAGCGCCTCATCCTCACGGGCGAAGCCCTCCGCCTTGGTGCCGGACTTCGCCGCCTTGAGGAGGTCGAGCGCGACGTACGGCGACTTCGCGGTCGTGCCGAGCTTGCCCTCGATGCTCTTGCGGGCGATGCCGACCGCGACGTCCCACTTGGCGAGCCGCTCGAGCTTGCCGGGAACGTTGGGACGCTTCACCTGAACCGAGCCGCCGAGCACGCCGTCGGCCCACTTGAGCGAATCCTCGAGGAAGTTGACCGGCGCGAACATCGCATCGGCGATGCCGAGCTCGAGGGCGTCCTTCGCCTTCAGCATCCGGTTGTTCTTCAGGGGGTTCTCGATGACCACCTTGAGGGCGTTCTCGATGCCGATCAGGTTCGGCAGCAGGTACGCCCCGCCCCAGGCGGGCACGATGCCGAGGAAGACCTCGGGCAGCGCGATCGCGGGCGCCGAGGCATCCACGGTGCGGTAGTCGCTGTTGAGCGCGACCTCGAGGCCGCCGCCGAGGGCGAGGCCGTTGATGAACGTGAACGAGGGCACGCCGAGCTCGCCCAGCTTGCCGAACACCATGTGGCCGAGCTGGCCCATCTTCAGCGCGATGTCGCGGCTCGGGATCTCGCCCACCTTCGAGAGATCGGCGCCTGCGGCGAGGAAGTACGGCTTGCCGGTGATCGCGACCGCCTGGATCTCGCCGGCGGCGGCACGGGCCGTCAGCTCGTCGAGCCGTTCGCCGAGCTCGATCAGCGTGACCGGGCCGAGCGTCGAGGGCCGGGTGTGGTCGCGACCGTTGTCGAGCGTGATGAGCGCGATCACGCGGCCCGACGCCAGGCGGATGTCGCGCACGTAGGAGTGCGTGACGACCTCGTCGTCGGCGAACGCGGCCGCCAGCTCGGAGAAGTCGATCTTCGAGTAGTCGGTCATGTCGCTCAGCGGCCCTTTCCGTAGCGCTTGTGGTGGGGGTTCTCCCAGATGACGGTGCCGCCCTGGCCGAGGCCGACGCACATCGCGGTGATGCCGTAGCGGACCTCGGGGTGCTGCTCGAACTGGCGCGCGAGCTGCAGCATGAGGCGAACGCCCGAGGCGGCGAGCGGGTGGCCGATCGCGATGGCGCCGCCCCACGGGTTGACCCGGGCGTCGTCGTCGGCGATGCCGAAGTGGTCGAGGAAGCTCAGCACCTGCACGGCGAAGGCCTCGTTGAGCTCGAAGAGGCCGATGTCGTCGATCGAGAGGCCGGCGCGCTTGAGCGCCTTCTCGGTCGAGGGGATCGGCCCGATGCCCATGACCTCGGGCTCGACGCCGGCGAAGCCGAAGCTCACCATGCGCATCTTCGTCGTGAGGCCGAGCTCCTTCGCGGCGTCGGAGCTCGCGAGGATCGCAGCGGTCGCACCGTCGGTGAGCGGCGACGCGTTGCCCGCGGTCACCCGGCCGTGCGGGCGGAACGGGGTCTTGAGGCTCGCGAGCCCCTCCATCGTGGTCGCGGGGCGGCGACCCTCGTCTTCGCTCGCGAGGCCCCAGCCCTCGGCGGTGCGGATCGCGACCGGCACGAGATCGGGCTGGATGTGGCCGGCGTCGTAGGCGGCCTGCACCTTCTGCTGGCTCAGCATGCCGAATCGGTCGCTGCGCTCCTTCGTGAGCTCGGGGAACCGGTCGTGCAGGCGCTCGGCCGTGTTGCCCATGTTGAGTGCGTCGGCGGCCACGAGCTTCTCGGTGAGGAACCGGGGGTTCGGGTCGGCGTCGAGGCCCATCGGGTGACGGCCCATGTGCTCGACGCCGCCGGCGATGACGACGTCGTACTGCCCGAAGCCGATGCCCGAACCCGTCGTCGTCACCGCGGTCATGGCGCCGGCGCACATGCGGTCGATCGCGAAGCCGGGAACGCTCATCGGCAGGCCGGCGAGGATCGCCGCCGTGCGGCCGAGCGTCAGGCCCTGGTCGCCCTGCTGCGTCGTCGCAGCGATGGCGACGTCGTCGACGCGCTCGGGAGGAAGGTTCGGGTTGCGCTCCAGGAGCCCGGTGATCGCCTTGACCGCGAGGTCGTCGGCCCTCGTGTTCCAGTACATGCCCTTTTCACCGGCTCGTCCGAACGGGGTCCGAACCCCATCGACGAACACGACATCAGCTCGTTCAGCCACGCTGCAGCTCCGTTTCGAAATCAGGATGCCTCGATCCTACGAACCGGTGCCGAGCGCCCGTGAATCGCTTGACGGTTCCTACGAACCCTCGGAGGTCGCGTCGAGGAGCGATTGTGACGCCTCGACAAACGCATCGGCGATCGTCTGTGCGGTTGCCGCAATCTGCCACGGGCGCGCGCCGAGCTGCGCGAGGGTCGCGCCGACGCCCGCGGCGTCGGCCGGCTGTGGGGGGTGCCAGGCCACCCGACGCAGGAAATCGGGCGTGAGGAGGTTCTCGAGGGGCATCTCGAGCTCTTCAGCGACCTCGGCCACCGCGGCCTTCGCGGCCTTCAGACGGGCGTCGGCCTCGGGATTCCGGCTCGCCCATGCACGCGGCGGAGGCGGGGCATCGCTCGGCACGCGCACCGCCGGCAGCTCGTCGGTGGTGAGGCCGCGCTCGAGCGCCGTCCACCAGCGGTCGAGCTCGGTACGGCTCGCGCGACCGGTGAACTCTCGGAGGTCCGCCAGTGCGCGCCGAGTGGACGGCAGGGCGCGCGCGACGGCGACGATCGAGGCGTCGGGAACGAGTCGGCCCGGCGCGATGTCGGTCTCGGCGGCCAGGGCGTCGCGCGACACCCACAGTTCGCGGGCGACGGCGAGGTTGCGGGGACTCCGCATGGCGTGGATGCCGGAGAGGCGTCGCCAGGGCTCGGCGGCGGGCGGCTTCGCCGCGCGGTGCAGCACGGCGTCGAACTCCTCGACGGCGAGGCCGGCCTTGCCGGTCGCGTCGAGGCGCTCGGCGAGCCGATCGCGCACGTCGACGAGCAGTTCGACGTCGAGGGCCGCGTACTTCAGCCACGATTGCGGCAGCGGTCTCGTCGACCAGTCGGCCGCCGAGTGCTCCTTCGCGAGCTTGATGCCGAGAAGGTCCTCCACGACCGACGCGAGGCCCACGCGAGGCATGCCGAGCAGGCGCGCCGCGAGTTCGGTGTCGAAGATGCGATCGGGGTCGAGGCCGACCTCGCGAAGACATGCGAGGTCCTGGCTCGCGGCGTGCAGCACCCACTCCTCCGAGCGGATGCCGTTCTCGAGCGCGGAGAAGTCGGGCACCTCGGGGGCGTCGAAGAGGAAGACGCCCGCACCGCGCCGGTACATCTGGATGAGGTAGGCGCGCTGGGAGTAGCGGAAGCCGCTCGCACGCTCGGCGTCGACGGCGATGGGCCCCGATCCGCCCAGCAACCGGTCAACGGCCTCGTCGAACGCCGCGGGCGTCTCGATCACCCGATACTCATCCACGATCCGACCTCCGGCGGGGCAGTGCGGTCACCCCTTCAGCACGCGGCGGCAGTCCCGCGAGCATGCACAACAACTCACCCCAGCCTTCCACATGGGCGCCGATGGCGGCGTCGAGGGGCGTCCAGGACGCGCGCAGCTCGATCTGCGCGCCGTCACCCTGGTGGGCGAGCTCGCCGAAGCCGGTCGAGAGGATCTTCGTCGCCGTGCCCGACGCCGCGATGTAGCGCGCGCCGCGTGCGTCCAACGCGTCGATCAGCCACGACCACGCCACGTCCGCGAGGAACGGATCGAGGCCGATGTCGGTCTCGAGGGGTGCCTGCGCGAAGCACACGATGCGGAACCGCCCGCCCCAGGCCTCGGGCTCGCTCGGGTCGTACAGCACGATGAACCGGCCGGTGCCGAGTTCGGAGTCGTCGCCGTGGCGCGTCGGCGAGACGTCGGCCGACAGCGCCGCCGCGAACGGGGCCAGACCGCCGGGCGCCGGGATCTCCGACACCGAGAGCTCGGCGCGCGGCGCGGCGGCCCGGATCGAGGCGAGTGCGTTCTCGAACTCGGCGGGGGAGGAGGTCGGGTGGTCGGGCACGAGTGCAGACTAGAGTCTCCATCGGAACCGGCAGCGGCGGCACGCCGCACCGGCACGCAGTGGGATCGGTTCATCGGGGAGGAAGCGGCGGATGGCACAGCGGCGGGGCGGGTTCCGCATCATCGGCACGACGCTCGCCGCGGTCGGAATGGTCGCCGGCGCGATCGCCGTCATCACGGCCGCCGTCACGGCGTTGGCCACCGTGGTGTTCGCCCGCAAGGTCGTCACCCCCTCCACGAAGCGCGAGGAGGACGTGCGGATCCTCGCCGTCGATCTCGCCGGGCGGCGGATCACGCTCGCCGACGGCGACGAAGCGAGGATGCGTGGCCGGTACGGCCTCTGGTTCGACGGCGACGCCGGCCACGCCCGCATCGCCGAGGTCGACGAAGCGCGCGGCGGCATGGTCATCAGGGGGATCGACTCGGTCGACTTCGGACGCCTCGACCGAGCCCGACGGGGCCGGATCGACGGCTGGTACTTCCTCGGCCCCTGGGAACTCGACGTCCCATACCGCGAGGCCGTCGTGCAGACGCCCCTCGGCGCCGCGCCGGCGTGGTCGGTGCCGGCAGACGCACCGACCGATCGCTGGGTCGTGCACGTGCACGGCCGGGGGGCGAAACGGCACGAGACCCTGCGAGCCGTCCGCCCCGTGCGCGAGGCCGGCTGGAACAGCCTCCTCATCTCCTACCGCAACGACGGCGAGGCTCCCGAGAGCACCGATCGCCGATACGGTCTCGGAGGCACCGAGTGGGAGGACGTCGTCGCCGCGGTGCGTTTCGTCGTCGCGCGGGGGGCCCGCGAGATCGTGCTGATGGGCTGGTCGATGGGCGGCATGATCTCGCTGCAGGCGGTGCTGCGCTCGGAGGAGGTGCGCGAGCACCTGGTCGGGGTCGTCCTCGACTCTCCCGCGATCGACTGGGTCGACATCCTCCGGTTCCAGGGTTCCGCCATGGGATTGCCCGCAGGCCTCGGCGATCTCGTCGCCGGTGTGCTCGGAGCACCCGTCGGCGCGGGACTCACGGGTGCCGCCGCACCGATCGACCTCGTGGCGCTCGACCTCGTGGCCAGGGCCGAGGAGTTCACCGTGCCGATGCTGCTCATGCACAGCGTGGACGACGGGTTCGTCCCCATCGACGGGTCGCGCCGGTTGGCGGCATCCCGCCCCGATCTCGTGCAGTTCGAGGAGTTCACCGGAGCCCGTCACACGAAGCTGTGGAACCACGATCCCGAGCGGTGGAGCGAGCTGATCGTCGCCTTCCTCGCGACGAGAGGACGACGCGACGAACCGGCGGCCGAGGGCGACGCCGAGATCGTCGGCTGATCAGGCGGCGACGCGCTCGCGCAGCTGCCGCTTCGTGCGGGCGAGCATGCCCGTCATGCCGCGAACCCGGAGCGGCGACACCGCCTCGGCGAGGCCGAGCGACTGCGGGTAGTCGGCGGGGATGTCGAGCACCTCCTGCACGGAGAGCCCGGCGAGCCCCTGCACGAGGATCGATGCGAACCCGCGCGTCGTCGGCGACTCGGCGGGCGCGGTCGCGAAGAGGTGCACGACGCCGTCGGCCACCTCGACGAAGATGAAGACGGGCGACTGGCACTCCTCGACCCGCTCGAGCAGGTCGGGGTGGTCGGCATACCGTTCGGGGAGCGCGGGCAGTTCGTTCGAGAACTCGAGCAGCAGCTGCAGCCGATCGCGCACGCCGAGCGCGAGGAAGTCGTCGCGGATCTCGGCGAGGGCGGGGGGCAGGGTCGTCTGTTCCATCCGGTCCATTCTCCCACGGGCGGCCGGACCGTCGGCCGGTCGCCGACGGTCCGCTCGGCCGACGATCAGCGGCCGGGCACCTCGCCGCGCTCGGCACCCGTCACGATCGGCACCCGCACCGCGCTGCCCCATTCGGTCCACGAGCCGTCGTAGTTGCGCACGTTCTCGAAGCCGAGGAGGTGCTGCAGGACGAACCACGTGTGGCTCGACCGCTCGCCGATACGGCAGTACGCCACGATGTCGTCGCCGTCGGCGAGTCCGACCTCGTCGCGGTAGATCGCGTCGAGCTCCGCACGCGACTTGAAGGTGCCGTCGCCCGCAGCTGCGCGCGCCCACGGCACGGATGCCGCGGTCGGGATGTGCCCGGCGCGGAGCGCGCCCTCCTCGGGGTAGGCGGGGGCGGTCGTGCGCTCGCCCGTGTACTCCTCGGGCGAGCGCACGTCGATGAGCGGGTTGCCGAGGTGGGCGAGCACGTCGTCCTTGAACGCCCGCACGGCGCGGTCGTCGCGCTCGACGACGGGGTACTCGACGGGGGTCACGTCGGATGCGTCGGTGGTGAGCTCGCGCCCCTCGGCGATCCACAGGTCGCGACCGCCGTCGAGCAGGCGCACGTCCTCGTGGCCGAAGAGCGTGAACACCCAGAGCGCGTACGCCGCCCACCAGTTGTTCTTGTCGCCGTAGACGACGACGGTCGTGTCGCGGGCGATGCCCTTCGAGCCGAGGAGCGCGGCGAACTGCTCGGCATCGACGTAGTCGCGGACGACCGGGTCGTTGAGGTCGGTGTGCCAGTCGATCTTCACCGCACCGGGGATGTGGCCGGTCTCGTAGAGCAGCACGTCCTCGTCGGACTCGACGACGACGAGGCCGGGTTCGCCCAGGTGTTCGGCGAGCCAGGCGGTGGAGACGAGACGCTCGGGATGGGCGTACTCGGCGAACTTCGCGGCGGAGTCGAACTCGGCGGACATGGGGGCCTCCTGTGGTCGCCCGGTCGGGCGGGGTGATCGGGGGAGCGGACTAGGCTGATGACCTGTCCACCCTCCGAATCTACGCGGCCCGCGGGGCGCAGTCACAGCACCCGTCATCCGGTGCAACACGGGAGCTCTCCAGCATGACCACGGCCTCCAGCCAGGCGCCCATCCACCTCGTCGACCGCAATCCGTCGATCTCGGGGACAGAGATCGCGGCCGAGCTCGTGCCACCGCCGCAGTTCGAGCACGCCTCGTTCGAGTCCTACCGGCCCGACCCCGACTTCCCCTCGCAGCAGGCGGCGCTCGACCGGCTGAACCAGTTCGCCGGCGCGTGGCGAGCCGCCCAGCGTCCCGGCGGGTTCTTCTCGCGCAAGCGGCCCGCGCGCATCGAGCTGCCCGGCGTCTACCTCGACGGCGGCTTCGGCGTCGGCAAGACCCACCTGCTGGCCTCGCTCTGGCACGTGGCGCACGGCCCGAAGTACTTCGGCACCTTCATCGAGTACACGGCCCTCGTCGGGGCCCTCGGCTACGCGCAGGCGGTCGAACTGCTGCGCGGGGCCAAGCTCATCTGCATCGACGAGTTCGAACTCGACGATCCCGGCGACACGATGCTGATGACGCGGTTCCTCGGTGAGCTCATGGCCGGCGGCACGCGCGTCGCCGCGACGAGCAACACCCCGCCGAATGCGCTCGGCGAAGGGCGCTTCGCGGCGGCCGACTTCCTCCGCGAGATCCACGCGCTCTCGTCGAACTTCGAGACGCTCCGCATCGACGGACTCGACTATCGCCGGCGCGACACCGAAGGGCATGCGGTCGTCGCGGGCGACGACGCCGCCGTGCGGCGCACGGCCGGCGCGCTGGCCGAGCGCGGCCATCGTGTCTCGCTCGACGGGTTCGACGAGCTCATCGCCCACCTCGCGACCGTGCACCCGTCGAAGTACGTGCGACTCGTCGAGGGGCTCGACACGATCGCGCTCACCGGCGCCCACGAACTCCACGACCAGAACGCGGCGCTGCGCCTCGTCGCCTTCATCGATCGCGTCTACGACGCCGAGGTGCCGGTCGTCGCGAGCGGCGTCGCCCTCGACGAGGTGTTCGACGCCGAGATGATGGCCGGCGGCTACCGCAAGAAGTACCTCCGGTCGATGAGCCGCATGATCGCGCTGACGTCGGGCGAGCTGCCGCCGCACGACTGATCGGGGCACTCCCGCAGCCGATTCACCGTGCCGTCGAGGCATCCCGAAATCTGCTGTTCACACGAGACGCCCGACCGTAACGGCCCCGAAACACAACGACGAATCGATCGAAACGCCCACTCGTGACACTTGCGGCACAGGTTCCCCCCACGACCTGCATCCGAGAGAGGTTCGAGAGATGGATCAAGGCAACACCGCGTTCCTGTTGATCTCGGCGGCACTCGTGCTGCTGATGACCCCTGGGCTCGCGTTCTTCTACGGCGGCCTCGTCAAGGCGAAGAGCGTCATCAGCATGATGATGATGAGCTTCGGCGCGATGGGCCTCATCGGCGTCCTCTGGGTGCTCTACGGCTACGCGATCGCCTTCCCCGGCTCGGAGGGCCTCGTGCCGCCGTGGTCGATCGACTGGTCGGCGATCGGGCTCGAGAGCCTCCTCGAGACGCCCGAGGGCGCGGCGTACCCCCCGCTCGCGTTCGTGGCGTTCCAGGCGACTTTCGCGATCCTCACCGTCGCGCTCATCTCCGGCGCCATCGCCGACCGTGCCAAGTTCGGCGGCTGGATGGTGTTCGCCGGGATCTGGGCGACGATCGTCTACTTCCCGGTCGCGAGCTGGGTGTTCAACTTCGGCCTCGCCGAGGACGGCAGCTTCGCCTACGGCGGCTGGATCACGTACGGCCTGCAGGAGGCGTTCGGCGTCGGCGCGATCGACTTCGCGGGCGGCACGGCGGTGCACATCAACGCCGGCGCTGCGGCGCTCGCCCTCGCGCTCGTGCTCGGCAAGCGGGTCGGGTTCTCGAAGGGCGCGCACGTCCCGCACAACCCGCCGTTCGTGCTCCTCGGCGCTGGCCTGCTCTGGTTCGGATGGTTCGGCTTCAACGCCGGCTCGGAGCTCGCAGCCGACGGCACCGCGGCGCTCGCGTTCGTGAACACGATCGCCGCGCCCGCCGCGGCGCTCCTCGCCTGGCTGCTCGTCGAGAAGATCAAGGACGGCAAGCCGACGTCCGTCGGCGCCGCCTCGGGCGCCGTCGCCGGTCTCGTGGCGATCACGCCCGCCTGCGCCTCGCTGACGCCGATCTGGGCGATCGTGCTCGGCCTGATCGCCGGTGCCGTCTGCGCCCTCGCGATCGACCTCAAGTTCAAGTTCGGCTTCGACGACTCGCTCGACGTGGTGGGCATCCACCTCGTCGGCGGCCTGATCGGCACGCTGTACCTCGGCATCTTCGCGAACGGGACCGGTCTCATCTACAGCGGCAACTTCACGCAGCTCGCCGTGCAGGCCATCGCGGCCGTCTCGGTGCTCGTGTACTCCTTCGCACTGACCTTCGGCATCGGCACGCTCATCCAGAAGACGATGGGCTTCCGGGTGAAGAACGAGGACGAGATCGCCGGCATCGACACCGTCGTGCACGGCGAGGACGCCTACAAGCTCGAGACCGTCTGACGCGAGTCATCGAGCCTCGGCCGGCCGACGGCGGTGGGGTAGTGTGCCCGGTGTGACTGACACCGGCCGCCTCCTCACCGCCGTCGGCCGTTTCCTGCGGGCGCTCGGTTCGGGCGGTTCGAAGACATCGGCCGCGCCACGGACGACGACCGGGCGGGATGCCTCGCCGGCGCGGCTCGCCGATGGCGAGCCCTCCCCGGGGCAGATGGGATCCGATGCGACCGTCGAGGTCGATCCGCGGCGCCTCCGGGGAGTCCGGCTCGGTTACGCGCCGAGTCGCGACGGCGATCCCGATCCCGGTGAGGTCGTCTGGACGTGGGTGCCCTACGAGGAGCGCGACGGCCGGGGCAAGGACCGTCCGGTCGTGATCGTGGCGGCGTCGGGGGCGGGGGACTTCCTCGCCGTGCAACTCACGAGCAAGCCGCACGACGGCGACCGCGACTACGTCTCGCTCGGCGAGGGCGCCTGGGACGCCGAGGGGCGGCCGAGTTGGGCGAAGACCGATCGCGTCTTCAGGGTGCGCACCGGCGGCATGCGGCGCGAGGCCGCCTCGCTCGACGCCGAGCGCTACACGCGGGTGGCCGATGCGCTCAATCGCCGCTACGGCTGGAGCTGATCGCCGACCTCGAAACGATGAACGTCCGTATCCCACCGGGTTTGGTCGAATCTCCGCAGCGGCAGCACGACGGGCCGCATGGCGGCTGGGGCTGGGGACCTGTTTCGAACGGATGCAACGAGGAGCCGGAATGTCGCAGGCTTTTGAGAGGACGGTTGGTGTGATCGGCGGGCTGGCGCTCGTCGGCCTGAACATCGCCGTCGTCGCGTTCTACGTTCTCTGGCAGATCGCGGACACTGCTGCGATCAATCACATGGAGTCCGCGTCCGGCTGGGACGCGTCGCGAATGCCGCCGAACGCCAACCTGCTCTGGCTGGCAGCCAACGCCTCGGTGTTCATGGTGTCGGTCGTGGACGCATTGGCGATCTTCATCGTGGCGATCCTCGTGAAGGCGAATCGCAGGGCTCAGGCCATGGCGGCAGATCATGCGGGCCGAACGCATTCGGTGCGTTGACTTCCGGCAGACACGTGCAGCCACGTGCCATCGGCGCGGAACGCGGTGTCTCGCTGTCGGCGTGCGGCGTGCTCGAGGGGTTCCGAATCGGATGCGGCCGTGAAATGCGGAAACCCCCGGGCTACCGGGGGCTTCTCGTTGTGGGCGATGCCGGGCTCGAACCGACGACCTCTTCCGTGTGAAGGAAGCGCGCTACCAGCTGCGCCAATCGCCCAAGTGGGTTTCGGTCTCCGTTGCGGTGACCGGACTCGATACTAGCCGACGGAGCAGGGCGAATGCACATCGAGCTGCCGCCGGGCGCGGCGCGGGGGTGCCGCTTCGATCGACACGCCCGGGAATCATGGGACGAATGGCACTGTGACCGGGGAGAACATCGCGCGAGGCCCGCTCGGTTTGTGAATCGCTCGAAGTGTGTATAAAGTCTTCTCTGCACGCAGAAATGCGGAGCAACGCGGATGTGGCGCAGTTGGTAGCGCATCACCTTGCCAAGGTGAGGGTCGCGAGTTCGAGTCTCGTCATCCGCTCTGATCAGGGTCGGGCGAAAGCCCGGCTCCTGTTCTTTGGTGGTGAACCCATGAACGGTGGATTGGCCGAGAGGCGAGGCAGCGGCCTGCAAAGCCGTATACACGGGTTCGAATCCCGTATCCACCTCCAAGCCGAGATCCTCCCATCTCGACTCGGGCGATTGGCGCAGCGGTAGCGCGCTTCCCTGACACGGAAGAGGTCACTGGTTCGATCCCAGTATCGCCCACCACAATGAAAGCCCCGGCTCAGCCGGGGCTTTTCTCGTCGCTGCGGCGACCGCAGTGCGAGGTTCGGCGCTGGCGCGAGACATCCCCGTCGCGGCGAGCCGGAGCGGTGGGTCGGAGCGGTGGGCCGGACCCCGGTGACCGGCTTTCGCTTTCACCGGGATCCGGTGGGCCGACATGGTCGGTCCACGGGGAATTGTCCCCCGAATCACCTACTTCGGGGTACACCCCCGTTCGGGGCAATCGGTTGCGGGGCGGTGCGACCCGGGTCCAACCGGTCCGCACCGCCCGCGGCGTCAGGGCTGCGCCCAGGCGCCCGGTGCAGGCGGCGCGACGACCGGCGGCCGGTCGTCGCACGTGATCGTGTTCGGGAGCTCCCACGGTGCGAGCCACGGTCCCGTCGTGCCGCCGCCGTCGTTGCCGCCGAGATCGGCGACCGAGAACTCCGAGCCCGATGGCGGGAAGTTGAACGCGCCGCAGTTGTTGATGCCGACCGCGCCGACGTTGCGCGCGTCGACGTTCTCGAACGAGGCGCTGCCGGCCGTCCGGGCGCTGAGCACGGAGGTGCCCGTGCCGTCGATGCGGAGGTCGCGGAATGCGACGTGCTCGATCCGGTGGCGGTCCTTCACAGGCCAGTCGGTCACGAGCATGATCGCGTTGTAGGTGCTGTCGAGGTAGTGGTCGCCCGACACCGTGATGTCTGCCCCCTCGATCGACCGGTCGAGTGCGAAGAACCAGATCGCGCCGAGCCCGATGTTCCAGTTCAGCTCGTACGTGCCGGCGCGCACCGTCGTGTTGTCGGTGATCGCGAGCGTGCCGGCGAACGCCTCGGCACCGAAGCGGGCTCCGATGTGGATGCCGCTGCCTTCGCGGATCGGGTCGGCGACGAGGTTGCCGGAGACGGTGTTGTCGGTGCCGCCGTAGATCGCGATGCCGTTCGCGAGGGTCGGCGTCTGCACCGTGTTGCGTGCGAAGGAGTTGCGGGCGTTCGCGGTGCCCTCCGACCACATCGCGAGCGCGTCGTCGCCGGTGTTGCGGACGAAGTTGTGCTCGACGAGCGAGTCGGTGACGCCGCGGTGCAGGTTCAGTCCGTCGGCGACCTGGTCGACGATGATGTTGTCGCGCACCACGAGGCCGCTCATCGGGCCGTCGAACCACATTCCGACCTTGGTGTGCTCGATGTACAGCCCCTCGATCGTCGAGTCGCTCATCGCGCCCCCGACGCCGTTCACCTGGTCGGTGTCGATCCGCTCGGCGACGTCGCCGCGAACGGTGAAGCCCGACAGGTGCACGTTCGTGCTGCCGCCGTCCGACGCGTCCTTGCCGTAGAAGCCGACGCCCGTGTGCACCGAGCCGTCGGGTGAGGGCTCGTCGAGTGCGACCTCGGAACCGCGGACGACGGTGTACCAGCTGCCGGCCCCCTCGATCGTGACGTCGTCGACGATGATGTGGCGATCGACGCGGAAGGTTCCGGGCGGAAGGTACACCGGCACGTCCTTGCGCTTGGCGAACGCGATCGCGCGGTCGATCGCATCGGCGGCGTCGCGCCGCCCGGTGGGGTCGGCGCCGAACGCGAGCACGTTGGCGGCCTCGACGCGGACGTGCGGCGCCCCGACGAACTCGGTGTCGACGAGGTCGATCGTCGTGAGCGCGGCGCTCGAGCCCGCGGGGGCGGTGAGCCGGAGGATGTCGCCCGCCCGGTAGGTCTTCTTGAGCAGCAGGCGCTGCTCGTCGTAGAAGTGCATCGGGCGGAACGGCTTCTGCACCTCGAACCCGTCGCCCGGCACGCAGCCGCACTCGGTGATCCACCAGTCGGGGTGGAGGAGCCCGGCGTTCGGATCGTTCGTGAACGGGTACTGGTTGTAGAGCCACGAGTACTCGCTGGTGAGGGTCATCGAGCGCTGCTGCTTGCCGTTGACCGTGACCTCGAGCGGAGCCTCGATGCCGCCGCCGCCCGGCGCGTCGGGGATGGAGTAGCGCACCGTGATGGCGTTCGTGCGCTCCGGCAGCGCGAACTCGACGTAGTCGCCAGGGGCGAGCTGCACGGCCGACCGACCGGAGGCCTCGGCCGCGAGGGTGTAGGCGTCCCGGACCGGTTCGAGGACCGTACCGTTCGTCGTCGCGTGCTCGGCCTCCTGCTCGAGGAAGGCCACGTCGGCGCCGCGGCCGGCGACGAGCGCCGGGTCGAGCCCGGCGCGGGTGACGTGCACGGCGGCTGCCGGGGGCGTCGAGGCCGGTGCGGCGATCGCCGCGGCGGGGGCGGTGAGGAGCGCCGTCGCGGCGACGGCGATCACGATGGTCGCGGCGGCGGCGGCGGCGGCGCCGCTCGATCGTATCGATGAGGTGGGGGAGCGGCGGGTCATGTCGGCACGGGTCCTCTCGAGTCGTGTGCGCCATCGGACAGCTCGCGGGCACTGCACGGCCCGGATGCGGCCGACTGTAGGAGCGCGGCCCGATGTCGCACAAGGCACTGATGTGAAATGTCGATGAAGTGTCGAGTTCTTGCGCGATCGGACGCAAGCGGGTGCAAGCCCTCGTGCGCCGAGGCATCCGATCGCACGCAACTCGGCGCAAGCCGTGCGCCGGAGCGAGGGTCGGCGGCCGACTACAGTTGAAGGGTTCGTTTCAAGAGAATCCAAGGAGTGGATCCAGGTGGCTGACGGCTTCGAGCTCTTCACCGACCGATCCGTTGTCGCGATGCGCGTCAACGGCGAGCTCAAGGACCTCGCCACGACGGTGACGGACGCCGACGTCGCCGAACCGGTCACCATCGACTCGCCCGACGGCCTGAACATCCTGCGCCACTCGACTGCGCACGTCCTGGCGCAGGCCGTGCAGAACGTCAACCCCGAGGCGAAGCTCGGCATCGGTCCGCCCGTCACCGACGGCTTCTACTACGACTTCGACGTCGAAGAGGCGTTCTCGACCGACGACCTGAAGGCCCTCGACAAGGAGATGGCGCGCATCATCCGTGCCGGCCAGCGCTTCGTGCGCCGGGTCGTCACCGACGACGAGGCGCGCGCCGAGCTCGCGAACGAGCCGTACAAGCTCGAGCTCATCGGGCTCAAGGGGGCGGCTTCGACCGGCGGTGACAACGAGAACGTCGAGGTCGGCGCGGGCGAGCTGACGATCTACGACAACGTCGACCCCAAGACCGGCGAGGTCGCCTGGAAGGACCTGTGCCGCGGGCCCCACCTGCCGAACACCCGCATGATCGGCAACGGATGGGCGCTGCAGCGCGTCGCCGGCGCCTACTGGCGCGGCAGCGAGAAGAACCCGCAGCTCCAGCGCATCTACGGCACCGCATGGCCGACGAAGGACGAGCTGCGCGCGTACCAGCACCGCCTGGAGGAGGCGGCCAAGCGCGACCACCGCAAGCTCGGCAAGGAGCTCGACCTGTTCAGCTTCCCCGACGAGATCGGCTCGGGCCTGTCGGTGTGGCACCCCAAGGGCGGCATCGTGCGCGGTGAGATGGAGCAGCACGCCCGTCGCCGCCACGTCGAGGGCGGCTACACCTACGTGTACACGCCCCACATCTCGAAGGAGGACCTCTTCCTCCAGTCGAACCACCTGGTCACCTACCGCGAGGGGATGTTCCCGCCCATCGTCATGGACGAGGAGCGCGACGCCGATGGCAACGTCACGAAGCAGGGCCAGGACTACTACCTGAAGCCGATGAACTGCCCGATGCACATCCTCATCTACAAGGAGCGCGCGCGCAGCTACCGCGACCTGCCGATGCGGCTCGCGGAGAACGGCACCGTGTACCGCAACGAGCTCTCTGGCGCCCTGCACGGCCTCACTCGCGTGCGCGGGTTCACCCAGGACGACTCCCACCTGTTCGTCACCCCCGAGCAGCTCGAGGAGGAGACGACCCGCGTGCTCGAGTTCGTCATCTCGATGCTGCGCGACTTCGGCCTCGAGGACTTCGAGCTCGAGCTCTCGATGCGCGACGACGAGAAGTCGAAGTGGATCGGTACCGACGAGTTCTGGGAGTACTCGACGAACGCGCTGCGCAACGTCGCCCTCGCGAGCGGGCTGAAGCTGACCGAGGTGCCCGGCGAGGCGGCGTTCTACGGCCCGAAGATCGACCTCAAGACCCGCGACGCGATCGGTCGCACCTGGCAGCTGTCGACCGTGCAGGTCGACCCCAACCTGCCCGAGCGGTTCGAGCTCGAGTACATGGGCCCCGACGGCGAGAAGCACCGGCCGATCATGATCCACCGAGCGCTGTTCGGCTCGATCGAGCGCTTCTTCGCGATCCTGCTCGAGCACTATGCCGGGGTCTTCCCGGTGTGGCTCGCGCCGGTGCAGGTCGTCGGCATTCCCGTCGCCGACGAGTACGCGCCGTATCTCGGGGCGATCATCGAGCAGCTGAAGGGCTTCGGCGTGCGCGCCGAGCTCGACGTGAGCGACGATCGCATGCAGAAGAAGATCCGCACCCACACCACCCAGAAGGTGCCGTTCCAGCTCATCGCGGGAGACAACGACCGCTCGGGCGAGACGGTCAGCTTCCGGTTCCGCGACGGCAGCCAGGAGAACGGGGTGCCGATCGCCCGGGCGATCGACCTCGTGCGAGCGGCGATCGCCGACCACCGCCAGGTCACCACCCGCGACGACCTCTTCGCATGACCAGCTACGGGGCCGACGAGTTCGACGGGGTGCCCACGGATGCCTCGGCCGACCTGGCCGGCGTGCCCGACGCGTTCCAGCGACTCTGGACCCCGCATCGGCTCGTCTACATCCAGCAGGGCCAGCAGCCCGACGAGCACGCCTGCCCGTTCTGCCGAGCGCCCGAGATGAGCGACGAGCAGTCGCTCATCGTCGCGCGCGGGGAGCACGCCTACGTCCTGCTCAACCTGTTCCCCTACAACTCGGGCCACCTGCTGGTCTGCCCGTACCGCCATATCGCGACCTACGACGAGGCGAACGCCGACGAGGTCGCCGAGATCGGCGAGCTCACGCAGACCGCCATGCGCGTCGTCAAGCAGGTCTCGAAGTGCGACGGGTTCAACATCGGCATGAACCAGGGGCGCATCGCGGGTGCCGGCATCGCCGAGCACCTGCACCAGCACATCGTGCCGCGCTGGGCGCTCGACTCGAACTTCTTCCCGATCATCGCGGGCACGAAGGCGCTGCCGCGGCTGCTCGGCGAGGTGCGGCAGGAGATCGCGGACGGCTGGCCCGCCCCGGCCGGATAGGCCTCCGGTCGGTCGAGTGGCGACGGAGCGGCGTCTCGAGACCATCGCGGGATGGTCTCGAGTCGGCGCCTCGCGCCTGCTCGACCGGCCTCGGGTCAGCGAACCTGCCGCACCTCGAACTGCATGCGCGGATTCGCGTAGAACTCCTGCGACTCGACGAGCTGCAGCTCGCGTTCGCCCGACTCGTGCGTGGTCGCCAGCAGGTCGTAGACGCTCGAGATCGTGCGGGCGAGGGCATCGGCGGCGTCGCCCGTGCGGCGATAGTGCGCGGTGAAGAGCGCCGCCGTGACATCCCCTGAGCCGTTCGCCTTGAGCGGCAGGTGCGGGGTCTGCGCGAGCCATGCGCCGCGCTCGTCGACCGCGAGCATCTCGATCGTGCCGGGCGTGCGGTCGGGCCGCTCGACGCTCGTGACGAGCACCGTCGACGGCCCCGACGCGCGCGCCAGGTCGACCGACGCGAGGGTGGACTCGAGCGTGTCGGGTTCGGTGCCGGTCAGGTAGCCGAGTTCGAACTGGTTCGGGGTGATGAGGTCGGCCGCCGGCACGACGCGCTCGCGGAGCAGCACCGGGATCGCGGGGGCGACGAAGCATCCCGACTTCGCGTTGCCCATCACGGGGTCGCAGGCGTAGATCGCCGACGGGTTCGCCGCCTTCACCCGCGACACGGCGTCGAGGATGACGTCGGCGATGCCGTCGCTGCCCTGGTAGCCGCTCAGCACGACGTCGATGCCGCCGAGCACGCCGCGCTCCTCGATGCCCGTGATGACCTCGCGGACGTCGTCGGGGGAGATGAGAGGCCCGCGCCAGGCGCCGTAGCCGGTGTGGTTCGAGAAGTTCACCGTGTAGACGGGGAGCACCTCGACGCCGATGCGCTGCAGGGGGAACACGGCCGCGGAGTTGCCGACGTGGCCGTAGGCGACCGCCGACTGGATCGAGAGGATCTTCACCGTTCGATCATCGCATCTCCGACGAGCGCGCCCGCGCGACGGGTGCCCCCGGGCTCGACACCGCTCGGATCGAGGCCGCGACGTCGGCCGCGAGCTTCGCCAGGTCGGCGTCGTCGAGATCGTGCACCGTGAGCCGCAGCCGATCCGACGGCGCCCGGTCGCCGAGGGCGAACTCGTCGCCGGGTCGGGCCAGCCAGCCCCGGCGCATGAGCTGCTCGGCGACGTCCCTGGCCGGAGCGTCGAGCCCCACCCAGACGTTGAGCCCGTCGCCCGGGGCCGTCGGCACGCCGGCCGCCGTCAGCAGTGCTGCGAACTCGGCGTTCCGGGCGGCGTAGTGCTCGCCTGCGGTGCGGATGCCATGGGCGACGGCCGGGTCGGTCGCCAGCGCGTGCACGAGGCGCTGCAGCAGATGGCTCACCCACGTCGTGCCCGGAGTCAGCCGCATCGCGAGGCGGTCGGCGGTCTCGGGGTCGGAGGCGGACACCGCCAGGCACATGTCGGGGCCGAGGAATTTCGAGACGGACCGCACGAGCGCCCAGCGGCGGTGCTCGGGGCCGATCAGCGAATGGAACGGCTGACGCGAGAGGAGCGAGTAGTGGTCGTCCTCGATGACGAGCACGTACGGGTGGTCGCGCAGCACGGCGCGCAGTTCGGCGGCGCGTGCGGCCGTGAGGCTCGCACCGGTCGGGTTCTGGGCGCGCGGCGTGCAGATGACGGCGCGCACCCCCTGCTCGAGCGCGGCGCGCAGCCCGTCGACCGTCATGCCCTCCTCGTCGACGGCCACCGGCACGGGGCGGTAGCCGGCGACCCGCACCGTGTGGATGCTCGTGAGGAAGCACGGATCTTCGAGGGCGACGGCGTCGTCGCGCGTGAGCGCCTGCGCGAGCAGTCGCTCGACCGCGTCGGCGGCACCGCTCGTGACGGTCAGGCGCATCGGGGTGCCGGGTGGGAGGTCGCCGCGCATCCAGTCGTCGGCCCAGCGTTCGAGTCCGGGGTCGATGACCGGTTCGCCGTAGAGCACCGGGCGTCGGGCGATGCTCGCGAGCACCGGCGAGGGATCGGGGATGCGCGAGGCATCCGGATTGCCCGTGCCGATGTCGCGCAGCGCGGTGTCGGCGGCGAAGCCCTCCTGGGCGACGGGTGCCGAGCCCGCGACGCGGGTGCCGCCACGGCCGAGCGTCACGACGATGCCTGCGCTGGTGAGTTGCCGGTATGCGGCCACGGCGGTGTTGCGATTGACGCCGAGTTGCTCGGCGAGGCTGCGCACCGGTGGGAGCGCGTCGCCCGGGCGCAGTGCCCCGCGCTCGACCAGGGCGCGCAGGCTCTCCGCGATCTCAGCCGCCGATCGTCCCTCGATGTCGATGATCACGTCACCGCCCTTTCGTCGTTCTCCGACCATGCTATCTTTTGGCCTAGGTCAATCATTCCGTTGGTCTGTTCTGAAGCGCGAGTCGCTGCGCGCTCATCGAAAGGATTCCCCGTGACCGTACCCGAGACGGGCTCGAGCCGCGTGAAGCGCGGCCTCGCCGAGATGCTGAAGGGCGGCGTCATCATGGACGTCGTCACCCCCGAGCAGGCCCGCATCGCCGAGGACGCCGGCGCGGTCGCCGTGATGGCGCTCGAGCGCGTGCCCGCCGACATCCGCGCCCAGGGCGGCGTCGCCCGCATGAGCGACCCCGACCTCATCGAGGCGATCATCGCCGAGGTCTCGATCCCCGTCATGGCGAAGGCACGCATCGGTCACTTCGTCGAGGCGCAGGTGCTGCAGGCTCTCGACGTGGACTACATCGACGAGTCAGAGGTGCTCTCGCCCGCCGACTACGTCAACCACATCGACAAGTGGAACTTCACGGTGCCGTTCGTCTGCGGTGCGACCAACCTCGGCGAGGCGCTCCGCCGCATCAACGAGGGTGCGGCGATGATCCGCTCGAAGGGCGAAGCCGGCACCGGCGACGTCTCCGAGGCGACGAAGCACATCCGCAAGATCACCTCCGAGATCAACGCGCTCTCGTCGATGACGAAGGACGAGCTGTACGTCGCCGCGAAGGAGCTGCAGGCGCCGTACGAGCTCGTCGCCGAGGTCGCCGAGACCGGCAAGCTGCCGGTCGTGCTGTTCACCGCGGGCGGCGTCGCGACGCCGGCCGACGCGGCCATGATGATGCAGCTGGGGGCCGACGGCGTCTTCGTCGGCTCGGGCATCTTCAAGTCGGGCAACCCCGAGGCCCGCGCCGCCGCGGTCGTCAAGGCCACGACGTTCTACGACGACCCCTCGGTCATCGCCGACGTGTCGCGCGGCCTCGGCGAGGCGATGGTCGGCATCAACGTCGGCGACCTGCCCGCGCCGCACCGACTCGCCGAGCGCGGCTGGTGACGACGACCCTGCGAGCCGGCTCCGTCGACGCGGGGCCGGCAACGGCCGGACCCCGCGTCGGCGTGCTCGCCCTGCAGGGCGACTTCCGCGAGCACGCGCACGTGCTCGCCGCGCTCGGTGCGCGCGTCACGCTCGTGCGACGTCCCGAAGAGCTGGCCGAGGTCGACGGCCTCGTGATCCCCGGCGGCGAGTCCAGTGTGATGGACAAGCTGTCGCGCACGTTCGGCCTCGCCGCTCCGCTCAAGGCCGCGATCGCCGCCGGACTGCCGGTCTACGGCACGTGCGCCGGCCTCATCATGCTCGCCGACACCGTGCTCGACGCGATCGAGGGGCAGCAGTCCCTCGGCGGCCTCGACGTCGTGGTGCGGCGCAACGCCTTCGGCTCGCAGAACCAGTCGTTCGAGACCGACCTCGCGATCCCCGAACTCGGCGACGCGCCGGTGCACGCCGTGTTCATCCGCGGGCCGGTGGTCGAGTCGGTCGGTCCCGCGGCGACCGCGCTCGCGACGCTCGACGACGGCCGGGTCGTCGCGGTCGAGCAGGGGAGCCTCCTCGGCACGAGCTTCCACCCTGAGATCAACGGCGAGCACCGCTTCCACGAGTACTTCCTGTCGAAGGTGCGAGCGCGCGTCTGAGCCCCGAACGGGGGAGCGGTTCTCAGTGCCGGCACCGATTCCGGCGGCGGGATGCGTCGATAGCGTCGCCCGCATGACCAGACGACTGCCGAGCACCGGGGCCGACGACCGCATCGTCGACGAGACCGGGTGCGACACGAGCGACATCTTCCTCATCCACCGCATCTTCCGCTGGGGGTATCGCGAATTGCCGAGGGCCGTGCGCGAGGTCCCGGCGGGCGACGTCCGTCGCGCCGAGACCGTCGCGCAGGCGGTCGACCGGATCGACCAGGGCCTGCACGTCCATCACGAGGGCGAGGACGAGCTGCTCTGGGATCGCCTCGAGCGGCGCGAGCCGGGGTGCTCGATGCACGTCGACGTGATGAAGGCGCAGCATGCGCAGGTCGCCGAGCTGCTCGCACTCGTCGACCCGATCGTCGCCGAGTGGCGCACGACGGCCGATCCGGCGACGGCCGAGCGGCTCGCCGCGGCGCTCGACGACGTCGGCTCGACCCTCGGCGTGCACCTCGGCCGAGAGGAGGCGGACATGGTGCCGGTCGCCGCGCGGGTGCTCAGCCAGGCCGAGTGGGAGGAGATCGGCGAGCACGGACGCAGGGCGCTGCCGAAGGACGCGATGCCCGTCCAGCTCGGCCTCATGATCGACGCCGTGCCGACGGCGGAGCGTGACGAATGGGTGCGCTCGAACCTGCCCGCGCCGATCCGCCTGCTCTGGGTGCTGCTCATGCGCCGCAAGTACACGGCGTGGCAGCGTGAGCTGTTCCCGGAGGGGATGCCCGCGCTCGTGTGAGCCCGTGCCCGGTCGCCGGGCGCGGCGGCGCGCGCTCCGCCCGTCGGCGGCGCGCGCTACGCTCGCCCACGTGAGCGAATGGATCGCCCTGCTGCGCGGGGTCAACGTGGGCGGCATCACCGTGCGGTCGGCCGAGCTCGCCGAGCTCTTCAGGGGGCTCGGCTTCGATGCCGTGCGCACCGTGCTCGCGAGCGGCAACGTCGCGTTCTCGACGGGCGCGGCGGGCGAGGCGGATGCCTCGGCGCTGAAGTCGACCATCGAGCGGGCGCTCTCCGACCGGTTCGGGTACGAGGCGTGGATCGTGCTCGTCTCGCGCGACGAGCTCGAGCGGGTCATCGCATCGTTCCCGTTCGACGACGAGCGCGAAGGCTGGCACCCGTACGTGGTCTTCTCGTCGTCGCAGGCCGCGCTCGACGAACTCTTCGCGGCGGCCGTCGGGGTCGATGCGGCCGACGACGTCGTCGCCCCGGGCGACGGGGTGCTCTACTGGCACAACCGTCGCGCACGCGGGGTCGACAGCGCGTTCTCGAAGGTCACGGCGAAGGCGCGGTTCAAACCGAGCATCACGACGCGCAACCTGCGAACGCTGCGCAAGCTCGCCGCGTGAGCACGGAGCGCGGGCGAGACATCCGGACCGTGCGCCCGAGCGCGACCCGCGCGCTCGACTAGAATGAACCGTCGGCGGGCGCCCCCGCCGAGAAGTCGATACAGGAGCAGCATGTCCGGGCATTCCAAGTGGGCGACGACCAAGCACAAGAAGGCCGTCATCGACGCGCGTCGCGCGAAGTCGTTCGCGAAGCTCATCAAGAACATCGAGGTCGCGGCCAAGCTCGGCGGCGCCGACCTGAACGGCAACCCGACCCTGTACGACGCGGTGCAGAAGGCCAAGAAGACCTCGGTGCCGAACGACAACATCGATCGCGCGATCAAGCGCGGCGCGGGCATCGGCGGCGAAGCCGTCGAGTACCTCAGCATCACGTACGAGGCCTACGGCCCGTCGGGCGTCGCCCTCATGGTCGAGGTGCTGACCGACAACAAGAACCGTGCCGCCGCCGAGGTGCGCACGGGGCTCAACCGCAACGGCGGCACGCTCGCCGACCCCGGTTCGGTCGCCTACAACTTCACCCGCAAGGGCGTCATCGTCGTCTCGGGCGAGGGCACCACCGAGGACGACGTCATGATGGCGGCGCTCGAGGCGGGTGCTGAGGAGATCGAGCCGCACGCGCAGGGCTTCGAGGTCATCACCGACCCGTCCGACATGGTCGAGGTGCGCAAGGCGCTGCAGGAGGCCGGCCTCGACTACGAGTCGGCCGACATCGAGTTCGTGCCGAACCTCAAGGTCGAGATCGACGCCGACACGGCGCGCAAGGTGTTCCGCCTGATCGACGCGCTCGAAGACAGTGACGACGTGCAGAACGTCTACAGCAACTTCGACCTGACGCCCGAGGTGCAGGCCGAGCTCGAGGCGGAGTAGGTCGATCGCCATGCGGGTGCTCGGCATCGACCCCGGGCTCACCCGCTGCGGCGTCGGCGTGGTCGACGTCCAGGGCGACCGCACGGCGCGGCTGGTCGACGTCGTCGTGCTGCGGTCGCCGACCGACGCGCCGATCGAGCGTCGCCTCGCGCGCATCGCCGACGGGCTCGAGGCGATCTTCGACGAGCACCGGCCGCAGGCGGTCGCGCTCGAGCGGGTGTTCGCCCGGTCCGACGTGTCGACGATCATGGGCACGGCGCAGATCTCGGGCGTCGCGATGCTCATCGCTGCGCGCCGGGAACTGCCCGTCGCGCTGCACACGCCGTCCGAGGTGAAGGCCGCGATCACCGGCTACGGCCGCGCCGACAAGAAGCAGGTCGGGGCGATGGTGGCGCGCATCCTGGGGCTCGAGGCGGTGCCGAAGCCCGCCGACGCCGCGGATGCGCTCGCGCTCGCGATCTGCCACGCCTGGCGCACCGGCGGCGTCGCGGGGGCGGCCATCCGCGAGGAGGCGCTCGGTCGCGCGCGGGGCGGCGCGGCGACGGCGGATGCCTCGGCGCTGACCCCGGCGCAACGCGCGTGGCTCGCCGCGGAGCGCTCCGCCGCCGTGTCGGGGGCGGCCCGTAGGGTGAAGGAGTGATCTCCTCTCTCCGTGGGCGCGTGCTCGCCGCCGCCGGCAGTTCCGTCGTCATCGACGTGGGCGGCGTCGGCTTCCAGGTCAACACCACCCCGGCGCTCGTACTCGCGAGCCGCGAGGGGCACGAGCTCGCGGTGCACACCTCGCTGATCGTCCGGGAAGACTCGCTGACCCTCTTCGGGTTCGGCACCCGCGACGAGCTCGACGTGTTCGAGCTGCTCATCGGCGTGACCGGGGTCGGCCCGAAGTCGGCGCTCGGCGTGCTGTCTTCGCTCTCGCCCGAGCAGGTCGCCGAGGCCGTGCACCGTGAAGACGATGCGGTGTTCCGCAAGGTCAGCGGCATCGGGCCGAAGACGGCGAAGCTCATCACGGTCTCGCTCGCGGGCAAGCTCGCGGCGCCGGCCGCTCGCCCGACGACGGCGCCGGTCGCATCGGGCGGCGTCGCCGAAAGCGTCCTCGCAGCGCTCACCGGGCTCGGGTGGTCCGAGCGGGTGGCCGCAGAGGCACTCGACGAGACGCTCGCCACGGCGGGCGAGGTCGAGTCCACGTCGGTGCCGACCCTCCTGCGACTGACGCTCGCCCGGCTCGGTCCGGCCCAGCAGTCGGGGAGGGGCGGTCGATGAGCCGCCCCGGTGAAGACCTCACCGACCCCGGGCTCGCGTCGGAGGCGGAACTCGCGTTCGAGGGTGCGCTGCGACCCCGGAGCCTCGCCGAGTTCGTGGGGCAGACCCGCGTTCGCGGCCAGTTGCAGCTGCTGCTCACCGCGGCGACGCTCCAGCAGCGTACTCCCGACCACATCCTGCTCGCGGGGCCGCCCGGGCTCGGCAAGACGACGCTCGCGATGATCGTCGCCCACGAGGGCGGCCGCCCCCTGCGCATGTCGAGCGGTCCGGCGATCCAGCACGCCGGCGACCTCGCCGCGATCCTGAGCTCGCTCGTGCCGGGCGAGGTGCTGTTCATCGACGAGATCCACCGCATGGCGCGGTCGGCCGAAGAGATGCTGTACCTCGCGATGGAGGACTTCCGCATCGACATCATGGTCGGCAAGGGCGCCGGTGCCACGTCGGTGCCGCTCGACCTCGCTCCGTTCACGCTCGTCGGGGCGACGACGCGCGCGGGGCTGCTGCCGAACCCGCTCCGAGACCGGTTCGGCTTCACGGCGCATCTCGAGTTCTACGACGAGTCGGAGCTCGAGCAGGTGCTCGGCCGCGCCGCCGAGCTGCTCGGGCTCGACATCGATCGCGCGGCTCTCGCGGAGATCGCCGGCCGATGCCGCGGCACGCCGCGCATCGCGAACCGCCTGCTGCGCCGGGTGCGCGACTACGCGCTCGTGCACACGTCGTCGGGCTCGTTCGACGGCACCGGCCGGGCAGACATCCAAGCCGTGCGCGCCGCGCTCGAGCTCTACGACGTCGACGCCCTCGGCCTCGACCGGCTCGACCGCGCGGTGATGGAGACGATCCTCACCCGCTTCGGCGGCGGCCCGGTCGGCCTCAACACGCTCGCGGTGTCCGTCGGCGAGGAGGCCGAGACGATCGAGGCGGTCGTCGAGCCGTTCCTGGTGCGCATCGGCCTCATCACGCGCACGCCGCGGGGGCGGGTGGCGACCCCTGCGGCCTGGCGGCACTTCGGGCTCTCCGAGGGCGTCGAGAGTGCGGCAGCGGTCCTTCCGATCGATGACCTATAATCCTTTGAGGCGTCACCCTCAACGCCACTCGACTTCGTGCGCGAAGCGCACCCCGGAAGGTATTTCACCCTCATGACGTTCGATCCGATCACCATCATCATGCTCGCCGTCCTGGCGGTGCTGATCTTCTTCATGTTCCGCAACTCGCGGAAGCGCCAGGCCGACGCGAAGGAGATGCAGTCGAAGGTCCAGCCCGGTGCGCAGGTGATGACGAACTTCGGCGTCTTCGGCACCATCCTCTCGATCGACGAAGACGAGAACCAGGTGCTGCTCGAGACCTCGCCCGGCACGATCCTGACCGTGCACCGCCAGACGATCGCGCGCGTCGTGGAGCCGACCGCGGTCGCTGACGAGTCCGCGACGACCGATGACGGCGAGCCGGAGTTCGGCGAGCGCGTGTCGGAGGCGCCGGCCGACGAGACGCCGAGCGACACGTCGGGCACCGACCAGTCGAACACCGACGAGACGCCCGACACCAAGTAGTCGGCGGCTCAGACTCACCCAACGAGGCTCGGCCCGCGCGATGTCGCGCGGGCTCCTGCAGAGAAAGCAGAACACGTGGCTGCACCATCGAAGCGGTCATCCCGGCCGACGCCCGTCCGCAAGGCATGGCGATCCCTCATCTGGCTCGGGGTCATCATCGCCCTCCTGTTCGGCATCAACGCGGCCGGCGTGATGTGGGGCGGCGGCTCGTGGACGCCGAAGCTCGCCCTCGACCTCGAGGGCGGCACGCAGATCATCCTCGCGCCGAAGCTCGAGACGGGTGACACGGCGTCGCAGGAGCAGCTCGACCAGGCGGTGTCGATCATCCGCCAGCGCGTCGACGCGTCCGGTGTCGCCGAGGCCGAGATCAACACCGAGGGCCAGAACATCGTCGTTCGGATCCCCGGTGAGCTCGACGACCAGACCCGTGCTCGCATCGAGCAGTCCGCGAAGCTCGAACTGCGCGCGGTGCTGCTCGCCGATGCGGCGACGAACCAGACGATCGACCCGAGCGCGAGCCCGTCGCCGACCGAGGCCCCTGCGGAGGAGCTCGAATCGACGCCGACGGCCGTGCCGACCGACGGCAGCGACCCCGCGTGGATCACGCCCGCGCTGCAGGAGGAGTTCGATTCGTTCGACTGCTCGCAGATGGACGAGACCGACGCGAGCGTCGCGCCGGCCGACGAGCCGCTCGTCACGTGCGACGTGACCCGCACGGCGAAGTACCTGCTCGGCCCCGTCGAGGCGAGCGGCGAGAACATCGTCGACGCGACGAACGGCATGGTCACCACGCAGACCGGTGCCTCCACCGGCCAGTGGGCCGTGAACATCACCTTCGACGAGAAGGGCACCGACGAGTTCGCCAAGGTCAGCACGCGGCTCTTCGCCCTGTCGGGGCAGACGCCGCGCGACCAGTTCGCGTTCGTGCTCGACGGCGCCGTCCTCACGGCGCCCGCGATGAACGGCGCGATCACCGACGGTCGCCCGCAGATCACCGGCAGCTTCACGCAGGAGTCGTCGAAGGCCCTCGCCGATCAGCTGAAGTTCGGTGCCCTGCCGATCAGCTTCACGGTGCAGTCGTCCGACACGATCTCGGCGACGCTCGGCTCCTCCCAGCTCCAGTCGGGGCTCGTCGCCGGTCTCATCGGTCTCATCCTCGTCGTGATCTACACCCTGTTCCAGTACCGCGCGCTCGGCTCGGTGACGATCGCGTCGCTCATGATCGCGGCGCTCATCACCTACCTGATGATCACGATCCTGTCGTGGCGCGAGGGCTACCGACTGTCGCTCGCCGGCATCGCGGGTCTGATCGTCGCGATCGGCTTCACCGCCGACTCGTTCATCGTGTACTTCGAACGCGTGAGAGACGAGTTGCGCGACGGCCGTCCGCTCGTCGGGGCGGTCGAGGCCGGGTGGAAGCGCGCCTTCCGCACGATCCTCGCCTCGAAGGGCGTCAACCTGCTCGCCGCGATCGTGCTGTTCATCCTCGCGGTCGGCAGCGTGAAGGGCTTCGCCTACACCCTCGGCCTCACGACGATCATCGACGTCGTCATCGTCATCCTGTTCACGCACCCGATGCTGCAGCTGCTCGCGCAGACGAAGTTCTTCTCGAGCGGCAACCCGTGGTCGGGTCTCGACCCGAACGCCCTCGGCGCCGTGTATCGCGGTCGTGCCGAGTTCCGCAAGCCGACGGCCCTGCCCGCCAAGAAGGCCGCATCGAGCGCCAAGGAGGCGCAGCGCCGGCAGACGATCGCCGAGCGCAAGGCGGCCGCCGTCGGGGCCGGCAGTACCGAGAACGAGGGGAAGGACTCCTGATGGCGAACCGTCTCACGACCTTCGGTAACGACCTCTACACCGGCAAGCGTTCGTTCAACTTCGTCGGCGGCCGCAAGAAGTGGTTCACGATCGCCGGCGTGATCGTCCTGCTCTCGGTCGTCATCCCGCTCCTGACCGGCGTGAACTTCAGCATCGAGTTCCGCGGCGGGTCGCAGTTCCAGATCTCCGGCGTCGACAACGCGACGGCGCAGCCGGCGATCGATGCGGTGGAGTCGGTCGTCCCCGACACGACCACCAAGGTGACCATCGTCGGCGACGTCGGCGTTCGCGTGCAGACCGACCAGCTCTCGCAGGACGACTCGCACGAGGTCGCCTCGGCGCTGGCCGAGGCGTACGACGTGCCCGAGTCCGAGGTCACGACCTCGTTCGTCGGCCCGAGCTGGGGCGCGGACGTCACGCGCCAGGCCGTCGTCGGCCTCATCGCGTTCGTGCTGCTGGCCGCGCTCGTCATGGCGTTGTACTTCCGCACGTGGAAGATGTCGCTCGCCGCGATCCTCGCGCTCATGGCCGACCTCGTGATCACGACGGGCGTGTACGCCGCGGTCGGTTTCGAGATCAGCCCGGCGGCGATGATCGGTATCCTCACGATCCTCAGCTACTCGCTGTACGACACGGTCGTCGTGTTCGACAAGATCCGCGAGAACACCGCCGAAGACGGGCAGGAGTCGCGGCGCACCTTCGCCGAGTCGGTGAACCTCGCGGTCAACCAGACCCTCGTTCGCTCGATCAACACGAGCGTCGTGGCCGCCCTCCCGGTCGCGTCGATCCTGTTCATCGGTGCGGGCGTGCTCGGTGCCGACACCCTGCGCGACATCTCGCTCGCACTGCTCATCGGCATCCTCGTCGGCACCTGGTCGACCGTCTTCCTCGCGGCGCCACTGTACTCGTTGCTCCGCGAAGGCGAGCCCGAGATCAAGCGTCACGACCAGAAGGTCCTCAAGGAGCGGGAGCGCGCGGGGTCGTCGGCGAGCACGGTCGAGGCGCTGCCCAGCGCATGACGTTCGCCCCCGGCGTGCGCCCTCGTGCACGCCGCACCCTCCGGAGCGGTGATAATTGAGTTCTGGAGGTGCGCGGGTGACGGAGACCGGGGTCAATTCGACGGCGTCGCTGCGCCGTCTCGTGCCGCGGATCTTCTCCAAGGCGCAGCCGTCGGGTGCGGTCGACACGCTCATCCGCACGGTGCGCATGCACCACCCGAAGGCCGACGTCGCGCTCATCGAACGCGCGTACACGGTCGCCGATCGGGCGCACGAGGGGCAGAAGCGCAAGAGCGGCGAGCCGTACATCACGCACCCGATCGCCGTCGCGCAGATCCTCGCCGACCTCGGCATCGGCTCCAAGACGGTGGCGGCGGCGCTGCTGCACGACACCGTCGAAGACACGGCATACACGCTCGACGAGGTGCGTGCCGACTTCGGCGATGAGATCGCGATGCTCGTCGACGGCGTGACGAAGCTCGACAAGGTCAAGTACGGCGACTCCACCCAGGCCGAGACGGTGCGCAAGATGATCGTCGCGATGTCGAAGGACATCCGCGTGCTGATCATCAAGCTCGCCGACCGACTCCACAACGCACGCACGTGGGGCTTCGTGCCGGCCGAGAAGGCGGCGCGCAAGGCGACCGAGACGCTCGAGATCTACGCCCCCCTCGCGCATCGCCTCGGCATCCAGGCGATCAAGTGGGAGCTCGAGGACCTCTCGTTCGCGGTGCTCTACCCGAAGCTCTACGCCGAGATCGAGAGCCTCGTGAAGCAGCGCACCCCGCAGCGCGAGGAGTTCGTGCAGAACGTCATCGACCTCGTCAATGACGACCTCAAGGCTGCGAAGATCCGCGGCAAGGTCGTCGGGCGTCCGAAGCAGTACTACTCGATCTACCAGAAGATGATCGTGCGGGGCCGCGACTTCGACGAGATCTACGACCTCGTCGGCATCCGCGTGCTCGTCAACTCGGTGCGCGACTGCTACGCCGTGCTCGGTGCCATCCACGCCCGCTGGACCCCGCTGCCCGGCAGGTTCAAGGACTACATCGCGACTCCGAAGTTCAACCTCTACCAGTCGCTGCACACGACGGTGATCGGGCCGAAGGGCCGCGCGGTCGAGATCCAGATCCGCACGCACGACATGCACCAGCGCGCCGAGTACGGCGTCGCCGCGCACTGGAAGTACAAGGAGCAGACGACCGGCAAGTCGGCCGGCGGTCCGGCGCTCGCGAACGAGACCGACATGGCCTGGCTCGCCCACATCTCCGACTGGCAGGCCGAGACGGCCGACCCGGGGGAGTTCCTCGATTCGCTCCGGTTCGAGATCGGTGCGAAAGAGGTGTACGTGTTCACGCCGAAGGGGCGTGTGATCGGCCTTCCCTCAGGGGCCACGCCGGTCGACTTCGCGTACGCGGTGCACACCGAGGTCGGCCACCGCACGATGGGCGCCAAGGTCAACGGGCGACTGGTCCCGCTCGAGAGCGAGCTGTCGAGCGGCGACGTCGTCGAGGTGTTCACCTCGAAGAACCCCGACTCCGGCCCGAGCAAAGACTGGCTCGGGTTCGTCAAGAGTCCGCGCGCCCGCAACAAGATCCGGCAGTGGTTCACGAAGGAGCGCCGCGACGAGGCGATCGAGCAGGGCCGCGACGCGATCGCCCGCGCGATGCGCAAGCAGAACCTGCCGCTCCAGAAGCTCATGAGCCAGGAGTCGTTCGCCGAGGTCGCCGCGCAGCTGCACTACGACGACGTCTCCTCGCTCTATGCGGCCGTCGGCGAGGGGCACGTCTCGACGCAGTCGGTGCTCGAGAAGGTCGTCTCGCTCGTGCGCGACATCGACGACGTCGACGAGCCCGACCTTCCGCTGCCGGCCCGTTCGCGGCCGCTTCCGCGACATTCCGACTCCGGGGTGCTCGTGCGCGGAGCGCCCGACATCCTCGTCAAGCTGGCTCGTTGCTGCACGCCCGTGCCGGGCGACCAGATCGTCGGCTTCATCACCCGAGGTGCCGGCGTCTCGGTGCACCAGGCGAACTGCCACAACGTGCAGTCGCTCATGCGCGAGCCGGAGCGGATGATCGACGTCGAGTGGGCGCCGAGCTCGAAGAGCGTCTTCCTCGTGCAGATCCAGATCGAGGCGCTCGATCGATCGGGCCTGCTCTCCGACGTGACGCGCGTCCTCTCGGAGCACCACGTCAACATCCTCTCGGCGAACGTCTCGACGTCGACCGACCGTCTCGCGCTCAGCCGCTTCGTCTTCGAGATGGGCGACACGACGCACCTCGACCGGGTGCTGAACGCCGTCCGCCGCATCGACGCCGTCTACGACGTCTACCGCGTCAGCGACGGCTGAAGCGTCAGCGACGGCCGAACCGTCAGCGACGGCCGAACCGCGCCGAGGACGGTTCGCGCGCGAACTCCGCACGCAGCCTCCCCTCGACGCGTACGGCCGTCTCGGCGCGGCCGAGGCGCTCGAACGCTCGGGCACGGTGCGGCAGCCGGTGTGCGTCGGCGAGACGATCGCGCACCCGTCCGGCGAAGCCGTCGCGAGCGCCGATCATGCGCGCCAGCACCTGCTCGACCGGCTCGTCGCCGATCGTGGGATCGCGCAGCAGGTCGAACGCCGTGCGCACGTCGTCGGTGCACGCGATGCCGTCGTGGCGCACGACCTCGTCGTCGCCGATCGACACCTCGCGGACCACCGCGGCACGGGCGGAGACGACAGCGACGCGGGCCTCGTGCGGCACGCAGAACTGCGCGACCTCCGGCGGAGCGTCGAGCGCGCCGTGCACCCAGGCCGCTGACAACCGCTCGATGATGAGTGCGCGGGGCGCGCGCCGGGCGACAACCGCCGCGCGCAGGCTCGGCAGGTCGGGTTCGTCGATCGGCGCCCAGGCGTCGTCGATATGGAAGAGTTCGCCGTCGATGCGGGCCGCGCACAGCTCGGCGAGCGGCAGGTCATCGGTGCCGAGCACTGCGGGAAGTCGCGCCATCACCCCATGCTGCGGTATCCGCGGTGCCGGAAACGGGCGATCGGCCGTCCTGTGGAGAACGGCCGATCACACGTGGATGTCGCGGAGGAGTCGAACCTCAGCCGCCGACGGCCTTCAGCCAAGCACGGCGAGCCTCGAGCGCCTCGCGTGCCTCTGCGGCGGCCTTGTCGTCGCCGGCCGCCTCTGCGGCGGAGAGCTCGGACTCGAGCTTCTCGATCGCCTCCTGGAGCTGACCGAGCATGCCCTCGGAACGCGCCTTCTTCTCGGGGTCCTCGCGCTGCCAGCGCTCGTCCTCCAGCGAGCGGACGTGGTTCTCGACCTTGCGGAGGCGATCCTCGATCGGGCGGACCTGATCGCGGGGGACGCGGCCGATCTCGTCCCACTGGCGCTGGATGCGGTTGAGCGCGGCGCGCGCGGGCTTCGGGTCCTTCTCGCCGAGCAGGACCTCGGCCTCGGTCAGGAGCACGAGCTTCTCGTCGAGGTTCGCGCGGTACGCCTCGTCCTCCTTCGCGTCGATCTCGGCCTTGGCGTCGAAGAGCACGTCGCCCGCGGCCTTGAAGCGTGCCCAGAGCTGGTCGTCGAGCTTCTTGCCGGCGCGTCCGGCCAGCTTCCACTCGTCGAGGAGACTGCGGTAATCGCCGACCGCGTCGGCACCGCGCGGTGCGAGCGCCTCGGCGCGCTCGATGAGTCGCTGCTTGCGAGCGCGCACATCGCGGTGGCTCGCGTCGAGCTCGGCGAAGAAGGCCTTGCGATGCTGCTCGATGGTCGAGCGTGCGGCGCGGAACCGCTTCCACAGGTCGTTCGCCTCGCCCTTGGGAAGCCGGGGGCCCTCCTGCTGGTGGCGCTGCCAGCTCGCGAAGAGGGCGTCGAGCTCTGCGGAGGTCTGCTTCCACTGGGTCTTCGCCGGGTCTTGAGCAGCGAGCCGCTCGGCCTGCTCGACGATGCGCGTGCGCTCGGTGATCGCCTCGCCCAGCGCCGCCTTCGCCTCGGCCTGCTGCTGTTCGGTGAGCTCCTTCGTCGTGCCCGAGAGGGCCTCGAGCCGACGGGAGAGCGCGTCGAGGTCGCCGACCGCGTGGGCATCGGCGACGGAGTCGGTGAGCGCCGCCACGGCCTTCGCCACGTCGGCCGCGGGCGCGCCGCGACGCACGCGCTGCTCGAGCAGCGTGACCTGACCGGCGAGGTCGGCGTACTTGCGCTCGAAGTACGCGAGCGCCTCCTCAGCCGTGGCATCGGGGTACTGGCCGACCTCGCGTTCGCCGTCGCTCGTGCGGACGAAGACGGTGCCCGTCTCGTCGACGCGGCCCCACGGTTGCTGATCTGATTCGGTCACGGCCTCACCCTGTCGTAGGTCGGATGCCGCCATCGGCGGCGATGCTGCGGTCAAGCCTACTGAGCGGCGGACACGGGCTGTGCCGCCGCGTCGTAGGTCGGATGCCGCCATCGGCGGCGATGCTGCGGTCAAGCCTACTGAGCGGCGGTCACGGGCTGTGCCGCCGCGTCGTAGGTCGGATGCCGCCATCGGCGGCGATGTGCTGTCAAGCCTATTGCACCGGTCGAAGACGGCGCCGCGCTCACTCGATCGTGACGGAGGTGATCGTCGTGGGGACGGTCGGGGCGCCGTCGGACGCTCCATCGGCCGGTCCGGCATCGGTGATGCCCGCCCGCAGCTCGTCGAGCCCGCTCGTCACCCGACCGATCACCGTGTATCCGCCGTCGTCGGTCGGGAGCGTCGTGTCCTCATAGACGATGAAGAACTGGCTGCCCTGGCTGTACGTGTTTCCGGGCTGGCGCGCCATCGCGATCGTGCCGGCGGGGTAGACCCCGTCGGCCGGCGCGTTCTCGATGGGGCCGTAGCTGTAGCCCGGGCCACCGCTGCCGTCGCCGTTCGGGTCGCCGCACTGCAGGACCCAGATCGAGTCCTTCGTGAGCCGGTGGCAGCTGACGCCGTCGTAGAAGCCCGACTGGATGAGGCTGATCTCGCTCGACACCGCCTGCGGTGCCGCGGCGCCGTCGAGCTCGACCCCGAGCGGGATCTCGTTGAGCGTCAGCGTCCCGGTCCAGGTCCGGTCCTCGGCCAGGTCGGCCGAGGGCACGTCGCCCTGGTTCTCGCCGGCGGCGGCCGACGGCGTCGGCGTGGCCGAGGCCTCGGGCTCCGGGCTCCCCGGGCCGCCGTTGAAGAAGAAGAGCTGCGCACCGACGGCGAGGGCCAGCACGACGACGAGCGTGATGCTCGCGATGACGTTGTCGCGCGTGCGACGCCGCTGCTTGCCGGCGTGCACCTCTTGCCTGGCCTGGTAGGTGCGGAGGCGTGCGCGTTCCTCGCGTGCCTGACGGTCGTTCGATGCCACGCCTGCTCCTTCTCGGCCGACCCCCTCGTGGGAGTGCTGCTGCGAGCCGACTCTACAAAAGCCCTCGGGCGTGCACCAATCGCCGCGCTGCACGGCGGCGCAGAAGGCGGTGTCGGATGCCGCGGCTACGCTTGATCGCATGGTGGATTCCGGCCCGGGACTGCGCTCGGGCGCGACCCCGCTCGCAGTGCGCATGCGCCCGACCAGCCTCGACGAGGTCGCCGGGCAGCGGCATCTGCTGACCCCCGGTTCGCCGCTCGTGGCGCTGGCCGGCGATCGCACCGGCGAGAGCGGGTCGGTGTCGGTCATCCTCTGGGGGCCGCCCGGTACGGGCAAGACGACGCTCGCCCAGGCGATCGCCCGATCGTCGGGGCGCAAGTTCGTCGAACTCTCCGCCGTCACTGCCGGCGTGCGCGACGTGCGCCACGTGATGGAGGAGGCCCAGGCCAGCCGCGACCTCTACGGCATCTCCACCGTCCTCTTCCTCGACGAGATCCACCGCTTCACGAAGGCGCAGCAAGACGCATTGCTGCCGGGCGTCGAGAACGGGTGGGTGATCCTCGTCGCCGCGACGACCGAGAACCCGTCGTTCTCGGTGATCTCGCCCTTGCTGTCGCGGTCCCTGCTGCTGACGCTCGAACTCCTGAGCGACGACGATCTCGGTGTGCTCGTCGACCGTGCCGTCGCCGATCCGCGAGGGCTCGCGGGCAAGGTCGTGCTCGACCCCGAGGCGCGAGCGGCGATCGTGCGGCTCGCCTCGGGTGACGCCCGTCGCGCGCTCACCGCGCTCGAGGCCTCGGCGATCTCCGCCGCGGCCGAGCCGGCCGTGGCGGCGGAGACGTCCGACGGCGACTCCGAGTCGGGGGAGCGCGAGGCCGAGGCATCCTCGCCGGTCATCACCGCCGATGTGGTGGCGCGCGCCGTCGACCGGGCGCTCCTGCGCTACGACCGAAACGGCGACGAGCACTACGACGTGATCAGCGCCTTCATCAAGTCGGTGCGCGGCAGCGACGTCGACGCTGCACTGCACTATCTCGCGCGCATGATCGAGGCGGGCGAAGACCCGCGGTTCATCGCGCGCCGCATCATCGTGCTCGCCTCGGAAGACATCGGCCTCGCCGACCCGCAGGCGCTCGGCGTCGCGGTCGCCGCCGCCGACGCGGTGCAGTACATCGGCATGCCCGAAGGGCGCATCCCGCTCGCGCAGGCCGTGGTGCACCTCGCAACGGCGCCGAAGTCGAACGCCGCGTACCTCGGCATCGACCAGGCCATCGCCGACGTGCGCGCGGGCAAGGCCGGGCGAGTGCCGAAACACCTGCGCGATGCGCACTACCCGGGGGCGAAGCGGCTCGGGCACGGCAAGGGCTACCGGTATCCGCACGACGACGCGATCGGCGTCGTCGCGCAGGAGTACCTGCCCGACACCCTGCGCGGCGCGGTCTACTACGAGCCGACCGAGCACGGCAACGAGCGCGAGGTCTCCGCACGCCTCGCGAAGATCCGGCGCATCGTGCGCGGCGAGCGCTGAGTCGGGGCGCCGGCGGGCGTCGCGAGACGGCAGCGCCCTCGAAGTCGGCGCGCCCCCGGCGTGATACGATGGTCGCTGGCCTGAAGCCAGATCCTCGAGCGCGGCTGCGAGAGGGTCACCGGCGAGTGGGTGCGATCTGTAGCCGATCCACCCCTGGCGAATCCCTCTGACACAGATCTGCGGCGCACGAACGCGCCGCGGGTTTCACTTGAGATTCTTCCGAAAGGACATTCGTGTCGAACCGTTCCCGCAGCAAGACCCGCCTCTCCCGTGCGCTCGGCGTGGCCCTCACCCCGAAGGCCGCCCGCTACATGGAGAAGCGCCCCTACGCTCCCGGTGAGCACGGCCGCACCAAGCGCAAGGCCGACAGCGACTTCGCGGTCCGTCTGCGCGAGAAGCAGCGCCTGCGCGCCCAGTACGGCATCCGCGAGAAGCAGCTGAAGATCGCCTACGTCGAGGCCAAGCGCACCGCCGGCCAGACGGGTGAGAACCTGGTCGAGCTGCTCGAGATGCGCCTCGACGCGCTCGTGCTGCGCGCCGGCTTCGCCCGCACCATCTCGCAGGCCCGCCAGTTCGTGGTGCACCGCCACATCCTCGTCGACGGCCAGCTCGTCGACCGCCCGTCGTTCCGCGTGAAGCCGGGCCAGCTCGTGCACGTGAAGACCCGCAGCGAGGGCACCGAGCCGTTCCAGGTCGCCGCCGCCGGCGGTCACGCCGACGTGCTCCCCAAGGTTCCGGGCTACCTCGAGGTCGAGCTCGACAAGCTCCAGGCCAAGCTCGTCCGTCGCCCGAAGCGGGCCGAGGTCCCCGTGACCTGTGACGTCCAGCTCGTCGTCGAGTACTACGCGGCTCGCTGACGCAGGCTGCACCGAACAGGGGTCGCGGGGTTTCCCGCGGCCCCTGTTCCGCATTCGGCGGGCGGCCCGGCCCGCGCCACTAGACTGATCCGAGGCGTGCCGAGCGCCATGGCGTCGGCGAGAGATCGAACAGGGAGCACCCGTGAAGAGCATTCTGTGGTTCACCGTCGGCGTCGCGGCCGGATTCGTGGTCGCGCACCAGGTCAACCAGACCAAGCAGGGCCGCGACTTCTTCGAGTCGATCGACGCGAAGGCGCGAGCGTTCGGCCACGCGATCGCCGAGGGCTACCACGCCCGCGACGCCGAGCTGCGCGCCGAGGCGGGCCCCGCCGCCGAGCGCTGAGCCACCACCCCATCTCCTTCCGGCCCGGGCGACCCCGGGCTCGACCCCAGAACGGAACCATGCAGACTGCCGACATCCGCCAGCGCTGGCTGGACTTCTTCGCCGAGCGCGGCCACACCGTCGTGCCCTCGGCCTCGCTCGTCTCCGACGACCCGACGCTGCTCTTCACGGTCGCCGGCATGGTGCCGTTCGTGCCGTACCTGACCGGGCTGGTGCCCGCTCCGTACCCGCGTGCCACGAGCGTGCAGAAGTGCATCAGGACGAACGACATCGAAGAGGTCGGCAAGACGCCGCGTCACGGCACGTTCTTCCAGATGAACGGCAACTTCTCGTTCGGCGACTACTTCAAGGAAGGCGCCATCTCGATGGCGTGGGAACTGCTCACCACGCCCGAGGACGGCGGCGGCTACGGCTTCGACCCGAACGACCTCTGGGTGACCGTCTACGAAGACGACGACGAGGCGATCGAGATCTGGAAGCGCGTCGCGGGCCTGCCCGACGAGCGCATCCAGCGCCTCGGCAAGGACACGAACTACTGGCACACCGGGCAGCCCGGCCCCGCGGGACCCTGCTCCGAGATCTTCTTCGACCGCGGCCCCGAGTACGGCATCGACGGCGGTCCCGCGACCGACGACGACCGCTACGTCGAGATCTGGAACCTCGTGTTCATGCAGTACCTCATCGACGACGTGGTGTCGAAGACCGACTTCCGCATCGTCAAGGAACTGCCGAAGAAGAACATCGACACCGGCATGGGGCTCGAGCGCGTCGCCTTCATCAAGCAGGGCGTCGACAACATGTACGAGATCGACCAGGTGCGTCCGGTGCTCGACAAGGCCGCCGAGCTCTCCGGGCGCCGGTACGGCGCCGACCACGAGGACGACGTGCGGATGCGCGTCATCGCCGATCACATCCGCTCTGCGCTGATGCTCATGAGCGACGGGGTGAGCCCGTCGAACGAGGGGCGCGGCTACATCCTGCGACGGCTCCTCCGCCGCAGCATCCGGGCCATGCGGCTGCTCGGCGTCGAGGGCCCGACGTTCCGCGAGCTGTTCGCGGCATCGCGCGACGCGATGAAGTCGGCCTACCCCGAGGTCGCGCGCGACTACGCGCACATCGAGCAGCTCGCCCTCGGCGAGGAGGAGACGTTCCTCCGCACACTGTCGGCCGGAACGTCGATCCTGGACCTCGCCGTCGAGAAGACGAAGGACGCCGGGCGCGCGCAGCTCGCCGGCGACACGGCGTTCCTCCTTCACGACACGTACGGCTTCCCGATCGAGCTCACGCTCGAGATGGCCGACGAGGCCGGCCTCGCGGTCGACCGTGCCGCGTTCGACGAACTCATGACGGCGCAGCGCACCCGTGCGAAGGCCGACGCGAAGTCGAAGAAGAAGGTGCTCGCCGATCTCTCGGTGTACGCCGACTTCCGGGCCAAGGGCGAGACGGTCTTCACGGGCTACACCGAACTGGCGACCGAGTCGAGCGTGCTCGGCCTGCTCGTCGACGGCCGGCCGGCGCAGCGCGCCGTCGCCGGACAGACGGCCGAGGTCATCCTCGCCGAGACGGCGCTCTACGCGGAGTCCGGCGGACAGGCGCCCGACCAGGGGCGCATCGTCGGCGACGGCTACGAGCTCGAGGTGCTCGACGTGCAGAAGCCCGTCAAGGGCCTCATCAGCCACACGGTCAAGGTCGTCTCGGGCGAGGTCGGCGTCGGGGAGCGGGCGACGAGCCTCGTCGATGAGGACTACCGGCGAGGGGCGACCCAGGCGCACTCGGGGACGCACATCGTGCACGCCGCGCTGCGTCAGGTGCTCGGTCCGAACGCGCACCAGTCGGGCTCGTTCAACAAGGCCGGCTACCTGCGCCTCGACTACGGCTGGAACTCGGCGCTCTCGGCTGAGACGCGCAGCGAGATCGAGGAGATCTCGAACTCGGCGATTCGCGACAACCTGCAGGTCGTCACGCGCGAGCTCCCGCTCGACGAGGCGAAGGCGCTCGGGGCGATGGCGCTCTTCGGCGAGAAGTACGGCGACGTCGTGCGCGTCGTCGACATCGGCGGTCCCTGGTCGCGCGAGCTCTGCGCGGGCACCCACGTGTCGACGAGCTCCGAGATCGGCATGATCAACATCGTCGGCGAGTCGTCGGTGGGTGCGTCGAATCGCCGTGTGGAGTCCCTCGTCGGTCTCGAGGCGTTCCGGCGATTCGCTGCCGAGCGCGCACTCGTCACGGAGCTCACCTCGACGCTGAAGACGCGACCCGAGCAGCTCGTCGACCGCGTCGGCGAACTGGTGACCAGCCTGAAGGCCGCGGAGAAGCGCATTCAGGCGTTCGAGGCGAAGGCGCTGAAGGACCGCGTCCCGGCGCTGGCCGCGAAGGCCACGCGTGTCGGCGACGTGCTGCTCGTGGCCGAGCCGGCCGGAGAACTGGGCTCGGGCGACGAGCTGCGCTCGCTCGCGCTCTCGGTGCGCGCACAGCTCGGCGACGTCGACGCGGTCGTCGCCCTCGCGGGCGAGGTCGGCGGCAAGCCGCTCACGATCGTCGCGACGACGCCGGGTGCGCGCGAGCACGGTGCGAACGCGGGCGCCCTCGCGAAGGCGGCCGCGGCCGCGCTCGGCGGCGGTGGCGGCGGCAAGCCCGATCTCGCGCAGGGCGGCGGCAGCGACCTCTCGGCGATCCCCGCGGCCCTCGAGGCCGTGCGCCGCGGGCTCGGCGGGTAGACGAGCGATGCGATCCGGGGCGAGGCTCGGCATCGACGTCGGGCGCGCCCGGATCGGCGTGTCGCGATGCGACAGCGGCGGGCTGCTCGCGGTACCGGTCGAGACGGTGCCGCGCTCGGCCGAGGGCGACGCCGACGTGCGACGCATCCTCGCCATCGCCGACGAGTACGAGGCGATCGAGCTCGTCGTCGGCAACCCGCTGTCGCTCTCGGGCGCGCCGACGCCGTCGACGGACGATGCCGTCGAGTTCGCGGGCCGGCTCGCGGGCGCGAGCCCCGGACGTCCGGTGCGCCTCGTCGATGAGCGACTGTCGACCGTGAGCGCGCAGCAGGCGCTGCGCGCGACCGGGAAGAAGGCGAAGCAGCAGCGTCCCATCGTCGACCAAGTCGCAGCCGTTATCATTCTGCAACATGCGATCGACGCCGAGCGCGCCTCCGGGCACGCTCCGGGTCGAACCCTCGACACCGATGAAGGGCCCTGACCCCTGTGACCCAGCTCCCCCCAGAGCACCCAGAGGCTGACGCGCTCATGCGCGACTGGCAGGCGATGCTCGCCGGCCAGCAGCCGACGACGACGAAGCCCTCGCCGGTCATGCCGCTCCCCACGGCTCCGCCGGCGCAGTCGACCTCGCCCGGCGCGCAGGCGGCACCGCCGGCGTCTCCCCGGCAGCCCGTCCGACCCGCTGCGGACCGGCCGGTTGCACCCGTCGAGCCCGCACCGGGATCCGCGGCCCCCGACGGACCTCCCGAGGGTCGGCAGATGACCCGTCGAGAAGCCCGCGAGGCCGAACAGCGCCGGGCGGCCGTCGAAGCCGCGACATCGAACGGCGCCGCGCCGGTCGCCCCCTCGACCGGTCCCACCCCGGCGGCGCCCTGGACGGGCCCCGCCCCCGCCGCAGCACCGACCGGCGCCGGAACGGCCGCGCCGTGGGACGGGCCCACGGCGACCGGTCCCGCGCCGACCACGCCGCCGACCGGACCGGCCCCGACGAGTCAGGGCCTCTCGGCCGTGGCCGAGCAGTTCGCGGCGCCGGTCTCCGCCGCCGCAGCGGCGTCGGGCCCGGTGCCGTCGATCGCCCCGGTCTCGGCACCCGGCGCGTCGCAGACCGACGCCACCGCGCTCGCGCCCGACGCTCCGGCCGCCGCCTTCGCGGCGCTGCTCGGCGGGCCCGAGACCGGCGACGGACCCGAGCCGCCGCGGCGCAAGCCCACCCGCGCCGAACGCCGCGCCGCGGCATCCTTCGACCATCACGAACCCGATGGGCACGAGAAGCCCCGTCGCCGCGGAGGCTGGGGCTGCCTCATCGGCCTCCTCGTGGTCGCGGGTCTCGGCGTCGGCGCCTTCTTCTTCCTGCAGGGCCCGATCAACGCCGTCATCGAGCGGTTCCAGCCCGCCGCCGACTACGAAGGCCAGGGCACGGGCGAGGTCGTCTTCATGATCCACGAGGGCGACACGGGCGAGTCGATCGCCACGAACCTCGTCGCCGAGAAGGTCGTCGCGAGCGAGGACGCCTTCCTCGAGGCGGTCGCCGACGCCGACCCGTCGCCGATCTTCTACCCGGGCGCATACAAGCTCGCCGAGAAGATGAGCGCCCAGGCCGCGCTCGACGCCCTCGAAGACCCGGCGAGCAAGCTCGAGAACACCTTCGTGATCCCCGAGGGCACCGCGACCGTCGACGCCCTGCCGAGGATCGCAGAGGGCACCGGCATCCCGCTCGAGGAGCTCGAGGCCGCTGCGGCCGAGTCGCCGCAGTCGTACGGGCTGCCCGCCGAGGCGAAGAGCCTCGAAGGATTCCTCTTCCCGGCGACGTACACGCTCGACCCAGACGCCGACGCCCGTGCCGTGCTGCAGACGCTCGTCGACCGGCAGTTCCAGGCGCTCGACGAGGCGGGGGTCGCCCCCGAGGACCGCTGGAAGACGATCGTGCTCGCCGCCCTCGTGCAGCGCGAGGCGGGCCTCAAGGACGACTACTACAAGGTGTCCCGCGTCTTCCTCAACCGGCTCGACCCGGCGAAGTGGGAGAGCGGGCTGCTGCAGTCCGACGCGACCGTCGCCTACGGCACCGGCAACACCCACCTCGTCACGACGACCGACGCCGAGCGCGAGGACGCGTCGAACCCGTACAACACGTACGTGCACCCCGGCCTGCCGGTCGGCCCCATCTCGAACCCCGGCGACCTCGCCATCGATGCGGCGGTCCATCCCGCCGACGGACCGTGGCTGTTCTTCGTGACGTGGAACCTCGACACCGGCGAGACGATCTTCTCCTCGACCGTCGAGGAGCACGATGCCGCCGTCGAGAAGTGGCTCGCCTGGATGGAGGACCACCCCGAGTATGGCTGAGCCGCTGCCTTCTCGACCGGGCGCTCGCCTCGCGGTGCTCGGGTCGCCGATCGCGCACTCGAAGAGTCCGGCGCTGCATCGCGCCGCCTACTCGCGGCTCGGCCTGGACTGGGAGTACACGGCGGTCGAGATGACCGGTGAGCGACTGCCGGGCTTCATCGACGGGCTGGATGACTCGTGGCGCGGCCTGTCGCTCACGATGCCGCTCAAGCAGGACGTGCTGGCGCTCGTCGACGAGGTCGACGAGCTCGAACGGCTGACGGGGGCGGCCAACACCGTCGTCTTCGACGACGGTGTGCGGCGGGGCTTCAACACCGATGTCGGCGGGATCGTGCGTGCGCTGGGGGAGTCGGGCGTCGGCCGGGTCCGCACGGGTGCGCTCATCGGCGCGGGTGCGACGGCGGCATCGGCACTCATCGCGATGGCCGAGCTCGGCGCCCGTGAGGTGCGGGTGCTCGTGCGCCGACCGGGTTCGGCCGCGGCGCTCGGCGACCTCGGGCGGCGTGCAGGGGTCGTCGTCGACGAGCTTCCGATCGACGCGCTCGCGGAGCTCGGCGCCGGTGATGCCGAGCTCGTGATCGCGACCGTGCCGGGCGGCTCCGACCTCGGGGTCGCGCCGTCGGCCGTACTCGTCGACGGCAGCGTGCTGCTCGACGTGGCCTACGACCCGTGGCCGAGCACCCTCGGCGCGGCCTGGCTCGCGCGATCGGGGCGAGTGGTGCACGGACTCGGCATGCTGCTGCACCAGGCGCTGCTGCAGGTGCGCGTGTTCGTGCACGGCGACCCGTTCACCGAGCTGCCCGACGAGGACGACGTGCTCCGCGTCATGCGCGAAGCCGTGCGCTGACGCTGTGGAAGTATAGAAGGCATGCTCCGTTGGCTCACTGCCGGAGAGTCGCACGGCCCTGAGCTCGTCGCGATCCTCGAGGGTCTTCCCGCCGGCACCCCCGTCTCACTCGATCTCATCCGCGACGATCTCGCGCGCCGCAAGCTCGGCTACGGCCGCGGCGCCCGCATGAAGTTCGAGCAGGACGAGCTGGCGATCTCGGGCGGCGTGCGTCACGGGCTCAGCCTCGGCAGCCCCATCGCGCTGCGCGTCGGCAACACGGAGTGGCCGAAGTGGCAGGAGGTCATGAGCCCTGAGCCCATCGACCCGGCGAAGCTCGGTCGTGGCCGCGGAGCACCGCTCACCCGCCCGCGCCCCGGACACGCCGATCTCGTCGGCATGCAGAAGTACGGCTTCGACGAGGCGCGCCCCGTGCTCGAGCGGGCGAGCGCGCGTGAGACCGCCGCCCGGGTCGCCCTCGGCGCGGTGGCGAAGTCGTTCCTCGCCGAGCTCGGCATCACGACCATCGCCCACACGCTCTCGATCGGCCCGGTGCGCGTGCCCGACGACGCGGCGCTGCCCCTGCCGGCCGACCTCGCAGCGGTCGATGCCGACCCGCTGCGCTGCTTCGACGCCGACACGAGCGCCCGCATGGTCGCCGAGGTCGACGACGCGCACAAGTCGGGTGACACGCTCGGCGGCGTCGTCGAGGTGCTGGCCTACGGTGTGCCGCCCGGACTCGGGTCGCACGTGCACTGGGACCGTCGGCTCGACGCCCAGCTCGCGGCCGCACTCATGGGCATCCAGGCGATCAAGGGCGTCGAGGTCGGCGACGGGTTCGAGACCACGCGTCGTCGCGGGTCGGCCGCGCACGACGAACTGCACCTCGCCGACGGGCGGATCGAACGTGCCAGCGATCGGGCCGGCGGCACCGAGGGCGGCATGTCGACCGGCACCGTCCTGCGCGTACGTGCCGGTATGAAGCCCATCGCGACCGTGCCCCACGCCCTGCCCACGATCGACGTCGCGACGGGGGAGCCCGCTCCTGCGCACCACCAGCGTTCCGACGTCTGCGCGGTTCCGGCGGCCGGCGTCGTCGCCGAGGCGATGGTCGCGCTCGTCCTCGCGAACGCCGTCCTCGAGAAGTTCGGCGGTGACTCCGTCGTCGAGACGCGCCGCAACCTCGAGTCGTACCTCACCGCCATCCCCGAAGCACTCCGCACCCAGGGCGCGACCGGTGCGACGGTCGCCGGTGTCTGAGCGCGCACGCCTCGCGCTGCCGATCGTGCTCGTCGGGCCGATGGGCGCCGGCAAGTCGCGCGTCGGACAGCGGCTCGCGAACGACGCCGGGGCGCCGTTCGTCGACACCGACGTGCGCATCGCCGAGCGCTACGGCCCGATCGACGAGATCTTCGACCGCGAGGGCGAGGAGTACTTCCGCATCGTCGAGCGCGAGGTCGTCGCCGAGGCGCTCCGCGAGGAGGCGGTCGTGTCGCTCGGAGGCGGCGCCGTGCTGCACGCCGACACCCGCGACGATCTCGCGTCGCTGCCGGTCGTGTGGCTGCAGGTCTCGCGCGAGGCGGTGACGCCGCGGCTCACCGGGGGCAACCGGCCGCTGATCGCGGCCGGCGGCATCGAGGCCTGGGCGGCGATCCTCGAGGCGCGCCGACCGCTCTACGAGGCGGTCGCCGACCTCGCCATCGACACCTCGCGCCGCTCGGTCGCGCGGATCGTCGACGACATCACCGAGCGTTTCGGAGGAGCACGATGACCGCAGGCGACGAGCGCACGAGCATCCGGGTCGGCGGCGAGTCCGGTTACGACGTGATCATCGGACGGGGCGTCACCGCCGGCATCGCCGACGCACTCGGATCGGCGGTCAAGAAGGTGCTCGTCGTGCACCCGGCGACGCTCGGCGCGCGCGCCGCCGAACTGCGTGAATCGCTCTCCGACCGGTTCGAGGTGCTGCTCGCCGAGGTGCCCGACGCCGAGGCCGGAAAGCGCATCGAGGTCGCGGCCTTCTGCTGGCAGGTGCTCGGCCAGGCCGACTTCACGCGCAGCGATGCCATCGTCGGCTTCGGGGGTGGAGCGATCACCGACCTCGCGGGCTTCGTCGCCGGCACGTGGCTGCGCGGCGTGCGCGTCGTGCAGGTGCCGACCACCGTCCTCGGCATGGTCGACGCCGCCGTCGGCGGCAAGACGGGGATCAACACGAACGAGGGCAAGAACCTCGTCGGCGTCTTCCACGCCCCCGCCGAGGTGATCTGCGACCTCGACCTGCTCGATACCCTGCCGAAGAACGAGATCCTCGCCGGGTTCGCCGAGATCGTCAAGGCCGGCTTCATCCGCTACCCCGAGATCCTCGACACGATCGAGGCCGACCCCGAGCGGGCCACCGACCCGTCGACGCCCGAGTTCCGTCGCGTGATCGAGTTGTCGATCCGCATGAAGGCCGACGTGGTCTCCGAGGACTTCACCGAGCAGGGCCTGCGCGAGATCCTGAACTACGGGCACACGCTCGGCCACGCGGTCGAACATGCCGAGCGCTACCAGTGGCGGCACGGCGCGGCGGTGTCGGTCGGACTCGCGTTCGCCGCGGAGCTCGGACGGCTCTCGGGCCGCCTCTCCGACGAGGTCGCCGACCGCCACAAGCGAGTGCTCGACCTGCTCAGCCTGCCGACGAGCTACCCGGCCGGGCGATGGAACACGCTGCTCGCGACCATGCAGCGCGACAAGAAGGCACGAGCCGGCCAGCTTCGGTTCATCGTGCTCGACGACCTCGCGAAGCCCACCGTCATGCTGGCGCCCGACCAGTCGCTGCTCTTCGCCGCCTATCAGGAGATCGCGAGCTGAACGCCCCGCCGCGATTCACAGAGATCGCGTGATGCCGGCCCCGTGACGTCGGTGCCAGACTGGCGCCCGCGCAGGGGCGCCCGAGGGGGAACGGCATGAGCAGCACGATGAAGAAGACGGCCACGGGCGCGACACTCGTCACGCTCATCCTCGTGGCGGCGGTCGCGAACCTGCCGCTCGCCGTGGCGAACGTGGCGCTGCCCGACATCGGCAAGGCGTTCGACGCATCCCAGACGGAGCTCAACCTCGTCGCGGTGGGCTACTCGCTCGGCCTCGCCGCGTCGGTGCTGTGGCTCGGCGCGGTCGGCGACCGCTACGGCCGGAAGTCGATGCTGCTCATCGGCGTGCTGCTCTCGCTGCCGGCCTGCCTCGTCGCGGCGTTCGCGCCGACGATCGAGGTGCTCATCATCGCCCGCATCGTCGGCGGCCTCGCCGCGGGCATGGCGTACCCGACGACCCTCGCGCTCATCACGGCCCTGTGGTCGGGTGCCGAACGCACCAGGTCGATCGCGCTGTGGTCGGCGATCGGCGGCGCCATCTCCGCGCTCGGGCCGCTCATCTCCGGGTTCCTGCTGGAGATCTTCTCCTGGGGGTCGGTCTTCCTCGTGACGCTGCCCCTGATCGTCGTCGCGGTGCCGATGGTGCTGAAGTTCGTGCCCGCGCACGTGAACGAGTCGACCGAGCGGGTCGACAACCTCGGTGGCCTGCTCTCGGCCCTCATGGTCGGCGGCCTCATCCTGGCGATCAACTTCGCGGCAGTACCGAACTCGGGCACCCTCGTGCTCGGCCTGTCGATCATCGGCGCGGCGGCGCTCATCGGCTTCGTCATCCGCCAGCGCCTCGCCAAGAACCCGCTGTACGATCTGGCGATCGCGGCTCGCCCGATCTTCTGGGTCGCGGCCTGTGCGGGGATCATCGTGTTCGGTTCGCTCATGGGCGCCATGTTCATCGGCCAGCAGTACCTGCAGAACGTGCTCGGGTACACGACCGTCGAATCGGGCTTCGCGATCCTGCCGGCCGCGATCTTCATGGTCCTGCTCGCACCCCGGTCGGCGAAGCTCGTCGAGACGCGGGGCGCCCGCTTCACGCTGCTGCTCGGCTACACGGGCGTGCTCCTCGGATTCCTGACGATGCTGCTGCTCTGGCGCGAGGGCGCGCAGTACTGGGTGGTCGGCCTCGGTTACGCGTTCGTCGGCGCCGGCGTCGGGCTCGCCGGCACGCCGGCGTCGAGGTCGCTCACCGGTGCCGTGCCGGTGCGACGTGCGGGCATGGCCTCGGGCACCGCCGACCTGCAGCGCGACCTCGGCGGCGCGATCATGCAGTCGATCCTCGGTGCGCTGCTCACCGCGGGCTACGCCGCGTCGGCGACCGCGCTCATGAAGGGCTCGCCCGACGCCGACCAGATCACGAGCTCGGTGCAGAGCCAGCTGACGAAGTCGTTCGCGAGCGCGACCGACATCGCCGAGCAGTACCCGAAGTACTCCGATGCCATCATCCAGGGGGCGAAGCAGTCGTTCGAGCAGGGGCAGGACTGGGCGTACCTCGCGGGCATCATCGCGGTGCTGATCGGCGCGGTGCTCGTCATCTGGAAGTTCCCGAACGCCCAGCGGGAGCGCGAACTGCTCGCGCAGTACCACGCTGAGGATCAGGGGGAGCCGCAGCCCGCGGAGTGAGGTGGTGCGCGAGTCGGTGAGCATCGGCGGACCGCGGGGCAGAACGGGCCGACGCGCGCGGCAGCGGTAGGCTGCCCGGATGACGAACACCACTGCCCCGAAGGGACCCGCGGCATGACCGGGCGTCGGCTCCTGCTCGTCAACGGACCCAACCTGAACCTGCTCGGCACCCGCGAGCCCGAGGTCTACGGCACCGAGACGCTCGCCGATGTCGAGCGGCTGGTCGAGGATTCGGCGGCAGTGCTCGGCTTCGACGTCCGGGCCGTGCAGAGCAACCACGAGGGCGTGCTCATCGACGCCATCCACGATGCGCGCGCCGACTGCGCCGGCATCGTGATCAACCCGGGCGGGTTGACGCACACGTCGGTCGTGCTCCGCGACGCACTCGCGGGCGTCGCACTGCCCGTCGCCGAGGTGCACATCTCCGATGTCATGCAGCGCGAGCCGTTCCGCCACCACTCGTACGTCGCCGACGTGGCCGTGGTGCACGTCGTCGGCGAGGGGGTCGCCGGCTACGCGACCGCGGTGCGCCGGCTCATCGCTGCGATCGAGGGCCAGGCCGACGGCTGACCCGATGCCGGCCGGCCGGCCGTCGCTCAGCCGCCCCGAGCGAAGTCGAGGCTCTCGACGACGATCGCCACGACGACCGCGAGTTCGGCCTCGTCGCGCGGACCGTAGACCATGTACTCCGTCCCGTGGTCCTCGTACTGGTGGGGTTCGGCCCACCCCAGCTCGGTCAACCGAGCCCCGCGCCAGGCGGGCAGCACCAGGTGCATCGAGGTGTCGGAGACTCCGTGCAGGTGCACGGGCTCGAGCCGGCCGTCGGGGAACAGCGAGGTCTCGGGGGAGCCTGCGGTCTCGACCTCGGTGAGGAACACCGCGCGCGACGACATCGGCGACACCTGGCTGTGGCCCTCGACGACGCCGTCGAGGGCGAACACGGCCGCGACGAGCCGCCCCCACATCTCGGGCGGAGCCTGCTGGGTGAGCTGGCGCTGCGGGCCCTCGGTGGAGACCTGCGGCCGGGGGCCGCGTCGGGGAGGTGCGATCATCCCGTCAGCGTAGGTCATCGGCGCAGGCCCGGCACGAGGCATCCGCCTGCGGCCCGCGCGCGTTGGCGCTGCCGGAGCCGAGCGACTAAACTCGACCGACTGAACTCTCTCGGGCCGATCTCCGGCCGAGCCTCTTCGCAACCGAACGGATCGTATACGCATGGCAAGCACCGCTGACATCAAGAACGGCGTCGTCCTCTCGATCGACGGCCAGCTCTGGAGCGTCATCGAGTTCCAGCACGTCAAGCCCGGCAAGGGCGGTGCCTTCGTGCGCACCAAGCTGAAGAACGTCGTCAGCGGCAAGACCGTCGACCGCACCTACAACGCCGGCGCGAAGGTCGACATCGAGAACGTCGACCGCCGCGACTTCACCTACCTCTACAACGACGGCGACGGCTTCGTGTTCATGGACGCGACCGACTACGACCAGATCACCGTGCCCGCGACGGTCGTCGGCGACGCCGCGAACTTCATGCTCGAGAACCAGGCCGTCACCATCGCCCTGAACAACGGCAACCCGCTCTACGTCGACCTTCCCGCGTCGGTCGTGCTCGAGATCACCTACACCGAGCCCGGCCTGCAGGGCGACCGCTCGACGGGTGGCACGAAGCCCGCGACCGTCGAGACCGGCTACGAGATCCAGGTGCCGCTCTTCCTGGAGACGGGCACCAAGGTCAAGGTCGACACCCGCACGGGTGACTACCTCGGCCGCGTGAACGACTAGTGAGCGCACGCACGAAGGCGCGCAAGCGCGCGCTCGACATGCTGTACTCGGCCGACATGCGCCAGGTGCCGGTCGAGCAGATGCTCGTCGTCGAGGCGGAGAAGGCCGCGAACGAGCCCGAGCGGGCCGCCTCGTGGCTCTACGCGCGCGAGATCGTCGACGGCATCGTCGACCATCGCACCGAGATCGACGAGCTCATCGAGACCCACTCGCGCGGGTGGACGCTCGAGCGCATGCCGGCGGTCGACCGCGCCCTGCTGCGCATCGGCGTCTGGGAGATCGTCTACAACGACGAGGTGCCCGACCCGGTCGCGATCGCCGAGGCGGTCGAGGCCGCGACGGTGCTGTCGACCGACGACTCCGCCGGCTTCGTCAACGGGCTGCTCGCCGCGGTCTCGCACGCCAAGGCCTGATCTCCGCCGCCGCCGCCATACCGCACTCGGCGGCTCGATCGCCGCTCACGCCCGCGGGTCGCGGACGCCCCGAAGCATCCGCATCGTGTGCTCGACGACCTCGCGAGGGGCGTCGTGTGTCCTGAGCGACCGACCGATCGCACGCGCGTTCACCCGGTACGCGGGGTCCCGTGCGAGCCGGCGAACCGCGCGGGCGACCGCTCGCGCCGTCGGCCGCCTCGTGTGCAGGTCGACGCCGGCGCCCGCCCATGCGACGCGGGCGGCACCTCGTGCCACCAATCCGGCCGCTCGAGGTCGTCGTCGCCCGGTCGGGCCAGCCGGCCGACGGAACGAAGGCGACCGGATGCCTCGGGGCGGGGGTTCTCGAGCTCGGCGACGCCGTTCGCGCAGACGAGCTGCGGTGAGTAGCACGCCTCGTCGAACGTCGTCGCGGTCGGCGGGAGTCCCGCCGCGAGCCGCTGCTCGGCGTACGCCCGCTGGATGGGCCTCGTCACGAGCCGGGCGACCCGGTGCAGCAGGCGGTCGCGCGCGCGGCCCGGGCCACCGCGAGCGGGCCGAAGGGCGAGCCCCGGAGGCGGCAGCGCGATGCTCGGCAACGTGAGCGGCGTGAGTGCGACCGTCGCCCACGGGGTGCCCGTCGACTCGGCCACGAGTGCCGCCCCGAGGCTCGTGGACTCCGCGACGATGACGTCCCATGGGCGCGCGGCGAAGGCCGCGCGCAGGTCGTCGAACTGCCCCGAACCGGTGCGCACGAAGAGGTGCTCGACGTTGAGGAGCAGTTGCCGGGGACCCTTCCGGCCGGCGAGCGCGGGGAACGTCGCCGCGAGGTCGTGCTCGTCGAAGTCCGGCGCCGTCCGCCACCGCAGCACCTCCGCGCCGACCGCCTCGAATCGGGCCGCATACGCCTCGCCGGTGTCGACGCGAACCGAGTGGCCGGCCTCGACGAACGCCGCGGCGACCGCGGCCATCGGAGCGGCGTGACCGTGGAACGGCGTCACGGCGATCATCACGTCGGCCATGCACGATTCCACCACCGACGGTGCCACGGCCGCGGCCCGTGAACGGGGGGAGTGCGAGGCCGACCCCGAGCGCGGGCTCGGTGTCCGCCCCGAGCGGGATTCAGCGGTACTCCGGGCGACGGCGACCCGAGCCCGCGATGGGATGGGGAACCGTCGCCCCCTCGGCGTGCATCCCATCACCCAGAACCGAAAGGCTCCGTCATGTCCTCCACCACTCTCGGCACCGGTCGCACCGCACCGACCGCCGGCCTCGACCACGTCCTCGAGCGCGCCGACGCGGCCCAGGCCGTGCTGCAGCGCTTCTTCGCCCGCACCGGAGCGCCGGCCCTGCGGATCGCGCTCGGACTCGTGTTCGCCGTCTTCGGCGCACTCAAGTTCATCCCCGGCGCGAGCCCCGTCGACGAACTCGTGACGCGCACGTGGAACGCGCTCTCGTTCGGCATCGTCGACGGCTACGCGGCGATGGCCCTCACGGCCGCGCTCGAGGTGTTCGTCGGCCTCACCTTCATCACCGGCTGGTTCCTGCGCATCGGCCTGCTGGCCCTCGCGGCGACGTTCGTCGGCATCTTCTCGCCGCTCGTCTTCTTCACCGGCGAGCTCTTCAGCACCGCCGGGCCGACGCTCACGGCCCAGTACATCCTCAAGGACGTCGTGCTCGTGGCCGCGGCGATGGTCGTGGCCGCTGGTGCGCTCACGCGCCCGATCCGCCGCCGTTGAGCGCACGGGCCGTACCGCCCCGGCCGACATCGCCCGAGCCCGAACGGCTCCCGCCCCGTGCGGGAGCCGTTCCGGCGTCGGCATCGTCGGCACGCTCGCCCCAGGCCGCGAGGGCGGCGGCGACGAGGCCGAGGCCGACCAGGCTGCCGTGCGGCCAGTACGTGAGCAGCACCGTCGAGCCGACGATGATCGGCAGCGTCGCCGCGAGCAGCAGCCGCTCCCAGAGCGGTGCACCGCGGCCGTTCGCCAGGGCGACGACGATCGCCCAGACGCCGATCGCGAGGAGGGCGAACAGCTCCGCGCCCCAGATCGCGTGCCACGGGGCGTCCAGCGGATGGTTCGCGTACGAGAGCGCGGTGATCGGAGCAGTGGCCAGTACGAGCCAGCCGAGCACCCGTCCGGTCCAGCCGAGCGCCGCGAAGGCCGGGCCCGTGGCGAGCCACACGAGCACGAACGACAGGGCCGAGGCGGCGCCGAACACGAGGTAGAAGTCGCCCCATCCCATCGAGGCGAGCGCCGACCGCAGCGCGTCGTAGACGGCGGAGTCGTCGAGTGCCGCGAGCCAGTCGGGCGAATCCGCGCCCGACCACACCGCCTGCTGCGGTGGAAGCAGGAAGAAGGCCCATGCCGCCGCCGCGAGGGCGGCGACCACGCACCAGGGTCTCGAAGGGTGCCGTCGCATGCCCGAACCCTAGCGCCGACCGTCGCACCGCGACAGTCCGGCGCACCGCGGTGCGGCCGCGCCGCGACATGCTGCGTGCGGCCGACCCGGTAGACTTGCTGGACTTGGCAACCTTTAAGGCCGTCCTGAGAGGCGGAGAAGGGAGTCGGTTGATGGCACGTGCTGTGCTCAGTCAGGCTGACATCCAGCGGGCGTTGACCCGCATCTCGCACGAGATCCTCGAATCGAATCGCGGGAGCCGCGATCTCGTCCTCCTCGGCATTCCGACGCGCGGCGTGTTCCTCGCCCGCCGCATCGCCGAGACCATCGCGCGCATCGAACCAGATGCGCCGGAGCCCGCGGTGCTCGCCGGCGCCGTCGACGTCACGATGTACCGTGACGATCTCGGCCGCACCCGCACCCGCACGCCCTCGCCGACGCAGCTGCCCCCGGGCGGCATCGACGGCAAGACGGTCGTGCTCGTCGACGACGTGCTCTACTCGGGTCGCACCATCCGCGCCGCCTTCGACGCGCTCGCCGACCTCGGCCGGGCGCGCGCGGTGCGCCTCGCCGTGCTCGTCGACCGTGGGCACCGCGAGTTCCCGATCCGCGCCGACTTCGTCGGCAAGAACCTCCCGAGCTCGACGCGCGAGCGCATCAACGTGCGCCTCGTCGAGACCGACGGCGACGACGCCGTCACGATCGAGGGGGGCGACGAATGAAGCACCTGCTCGGCACGCGCGACCTCGCACGCGACGAGGCGATCGCCCTGCTCGACATCGCGGAGGACATGGCCGCCGTGCAGGAGCGCGAGGTCAAGAAGCTCCCGACGCTGCGCGGCAAGACCGTCGTGAACCTCTTCTTCGAGGACTCGACCCGCACCCGCATCTCGTTCGAGGCCGCCGCGAAGCGGCTCTCGGCCGACGTGATCAACTTCAGCGCGAAGGGCTCGAGCGTCTCGAAGGGCGAGAGCCTCAAGGACACCGCCCAGACCCTCCAGGCGATGGGCGCCGACGGCGTCGTCATCCGGCACCACGCGTCGGGCGCCCCGCACACGCTCGCGACGAGCGGCTGGATCGACGCGGGCGTCGTCAACGCCGGCGACGGCACGCACGAGCATCCGACTCAGGCCCTGCTCGACGCCTTCACCATGCGCCGGCGCCTGCACGGCACCGCGTCGCGCGGGAAGGGGCTCGACGGCGTGCGCGTCGTCATCGTCGGCGACATCCTGCACTCGCGGGTCGCCCGCTCGAACGTGTGGCTGCTCGACACCCTCGGTGCAGAGGTCCAACTCGTCGCGCCGCCGACGCTCGTTCCCGTCGCGACGGGCTCCTGGCCCGCCGTGGTCGGCTACGACCTCGACGCCGCCCTCGCGAGCTCGCCCGACGTCGTCATGATGCTGCGCATCCAGGCCGAGCGCATGCACGCCGCGTTCTTCCCGAACAGCCGCGAGTACACCCGCACGTGGGGGCTCGACGACGCCCGGTTCGACGCGCTGCCGCCGACTACGATGGTCATGCACCCCGGCCCCATGAACCGCGGGCTCGAGATCTCGGCCCGTGCGGCGGATTCGCCGCGGTCGACGGTGCGAGAACAGGTCGCGAACGGAGTATCAGTGAGAATGGCCGCGCTCTATCTGCTGCTGTCGGGCGAACGGGGTGAGGTCTGATGGGCGAGCGCCACCTCATCACCGGCGCCACGCTGCCGAGCGGCGAACGCGCCGACATCCTGCTGTCGGACGGCGTCATCGCCGAGGTCGGCACCATCACGGATGCTTCGGGCGCGACGGTCCACGACGCCGACGGCCTCGTGGCACTGCCCGGACTCGTCGACCTGCACACGCACCTCCGTGAGCCCGGCTACGAGCAGAGCGAGACCGTGCTGACCGGCACCCAGGCCGCGGCCGTCGGCGGGTTCACCGCCGTGTTCGCGATGGCGAACACCTTCCCCGTCGCCGACACCGCCGGTGTCGTCGAGCAGGAGGCGAGCCTCGGTCGTGCCGCCGGCTTCGCGACGGTGCAGCCGATCGGCGCGGTGACCGTCGGGCTCAAGGGCGCGGAACTCGCCGAGCTCGGGGCGATGGCGCGGTCGCGTGCGAACGTGCGGGTGTTCAGCGACGACGGCTTCTGCGTCTTCGACCCGCTGCTCATGCGCCGCGCGCTCGAGTACGTGAAGGCGTTCGACGGCGTCATCGCCCAGCACGCCCAGGAGCCGAGGCTCACCGAGGGCGCGCAGATGAACGAGGGTCCGCTCTCGGCGGAGCTCGGGCTCACCGGCTGGCCGGCCGTCGCCGAGGAGTCGATCATCGCGCGCGACGTGCTGCTCGCCGAGCACGTCGGCAGCCGCCTGCACGTCTGCCATGTCTCGACCGCCGGCTCGGTCGAGGTGATCCGCTGGGCGAAGGCCCGCGGCATCGACGTCACCGCCGAGGTCACACCGCACCACCTGCTCCTCACCGACGACCTCGTCGCCGGGTACGACCCGCGCTTCAAGGTGAACCCCCCGCTGCGCCGCACCGAGGACACGCTGGCGCTGCGCGAGGCCCTGGCCGACGGCACGATCGACATCGTGGCCACCGACCACGCCCCGCATCCGGTGGAGGCGAAGGAGAGCGAGTGGGACGCCGCGGCCAACGGCATGGTCGGGCTCGAGTCGGCGCTGCCGGTCGTGCACGCGGCGATGGTCGAGACCGGCCTCATCGGCTGGGCCGACGTCGCCCGGGTGCTGTCGCAGGCGCCCGCCCGCATCGGCCGGCTTCGCGGGCACGGCGAAGCGATCGCCGCCGGCGCCGCGGCCGAGCTCACGCTCTACGACCCGCAGTCGAGCGGCGTGTTCGACCTCGACCGGCTCGCCGGCCGCAGCGTGAACTCGCCCTACCTCGGCCGCACCCTGCCCGGTCGCGTGGTCGCGACCTTCCATGCGGGCTACGCGACCTGCCTCGATGGACGTGCGCGTCCGGCCGACGAGGTCGCGCGACTCGCGGCCGAGGCCGCAGGAGGCGCGCATGGATAAGGTGATCGGCGCGATCGTCGCCGTCGCGGTCATCGCGCTCGTCGCCTGGCTCGTGCTCCGATCGTGGCGCCGACGAACGCGACGCGACGCGACGCTGTCGGCGCACCCGGTGCCCGCCGACCTCGGCGTCGCGACCCTCGAGTCCGAGGTGCTCTACGTCGCCACGACTCCGGCGGGCGAGCCGCTCGAGCGGCTCGCGATCCCCGGCCTCGCGTTCCGCGGGTCGGGACGTGTCGAGATCGTGCCGGAGGGGCTGGTCCTCCGCATCGCGGGGGAGCCGGTCACCTTCATCCCGGCCGACAAGCTGATCGGAGCGTCCACGGCGACGTACGCGATCGACCGTGCGGTCGAACCCGAGGGCCTCATCGCCGTCGGCTGGATCGCCGCCCTCGACGACGCGGAGGCCGAACCTCCCCGCGTCGACAGCTACCTCCGCGCCCGGTACCCGGGCGACCAGGCCCGGATCATCCGGGCCATCGACGACATCGCCGCCGCGCCCGACGCGCCGCGGCCGGAACACGAGAGCGAGGCCTCGGATGACTGAGACCGCCACCCCAATGTCAGAGCCGGCCGTGCTCGTCCTCGAGGACGGCACCCGCTACGAGGGCCGTGCCTACGGCGCCCGCGGGCGCACCGTCGGCGAGGCCGTCTTCGCCACCGGCATGACCGGCTATCAGGAGACGCTGACCGACCCGTCGTACGCCGGGCAGATCGTCATGATGACGGCGCCGCACATCGGCAACACGGGCATGAACGACGACGACGAGGAATCGAACCGCATCTGGGTGGCCGGCTTCATCGTCCGCGATCCCTCCCGGGTCGTGTCGAACTTCCGCTCGCAGCGGAGCCTCGACGACGACCTCGTGCGCTCCGGCGTGGTGGGCATCTCGGGCATCGACACCCGCGCGCTCACCCGGCACCTTCGTTCGGCCGGCGCCATGCGGGCGGGCATCTTCTCCGGTGACGATGCGCGCCTGAGCGCCGGCGAGCAGCTCGCCGTCGTGCAGTCGGGTGCCGAGATGGCGGGGCAGAACCTGTCGGCCGCCGTCTCGACCGCGGAGCCCTACACCCTGCCGGCGGAGGGCGAGCGCGTCGGCTCGGTCGCCGTGCTCGACCTGGGCGTGAAGACGTCGACCCTGCACTACCTCGCCGAGCGCGGGTTCGACGTGCACGTGCTCCCGCAGACGGCGACCGCCGACGAGATCCTCGCGATGCAGCCCGACGCGCTCTTCTACTCGAACGGCCCCGGCGACCCCGCGGCGTCCGACCAGCACGTCGAGATCCTGCGCACCGCGCTGCGCGCCGGCGTGCCGTACTTCGGCATCTGCTTCGGCAACCAGCTGCTCGGCCGGGCGCTCGGCTTCGGCACCTACAAGCTGACCTTCGGGCACCGCGGCATCAACCAGCCGGTCCTCGACCGCGCGACGGGTCGCGTCGAGATCACCGCCCACAACCACGGCTTCGCCGTGGATGCGCCGATCGACGCGGTGAGCGAGTCGAGCGAGGGCTTCGGGCGCGTCGAGGTCAGCCACATCGGCCTCAACGACAACGTCGTCGAGGGACTCAACTGCCTCGACATCCCCGCATTCAGCGTGCAGTACCACCCCGAGTCGGCGGCCGGCCCGCACGACGCGAACTACCTCTTCGACCGGTTCCGCGACATGGTCGTCCTTCGACAGGCCCAGGGCGAGTCGCCAACCACCGAGACCAGCCAGGAGGCAGGCAACTAATGCCCAAGCGCGACGACATCAACTCCGTCCTCGTCATCGGCTCCGGACCGATCGTCATCGGCCAGGCGGCCGAGTTCGACTACTCCGGCACCCAGGCGTGCCGGGTGCTCCGTGCCGAGGGCGTCCGCGTCATCCTCGTGAACCCGAACCCGGCCACGATCATGACCGACCCCGACTTCGCCGACGCGACCTACATCGAGCCGATCACGCCCGAGATCATCGAGCAGATCATCATCAAGGAGCGCCCCGACGCGGTGCTCCCGACGCTCGGCGGGCAGACCGCGCTCAATGCCGCGATCGCGCTGCACGACGCCGGCATCCTCGAGAAGCACGGCGTCGAGCTCATCGGCGCGAAGGTCGAGGCCATCCGCAAGGGCGAGGACCGCCAGCTCTTCAAGGACCTCGTGATCGAGGCGGGCGCCGACGTCGCCCGCTCGCACGTCGCCAAGACGCTCGACGAGGCGAAGGCGTTCGCCGAAGACCTGGGGTACCCGCTGGTCGTGCGCCCGTCGTTCACGATGGGCGGCCTCGGCTCGGGCTTCGCCTACACCGAGGACGACCTCGTCCGCATCGTCACGCAGGGCCTGCACGACTCGCCCACGACCGAGGTGCTCCTCGAGGAGTCGATCCTCGGCTGGAAGGAGTACGAGCTCGAGCTCATGCGCGACACCCACGACAACACCGTCGTGGTCTGCTCGATCGAGAACGTCGACCCCGTCGGCGTGCACACGGGCGACTCGATCACCGTCGCCCCGGCGCTCACGCTCACCGACCGCGAGTACCAGAAGCTCCGCGACATCGGCATCGACATCATCCGCGCCGTCGGCGTCGACACCGGCGGCTGCAACATCCAGTTCGCGGTCGACCCGGCCGACGGCCGCATCATCGTCATCGAGATGAACCCGCGAGTGTCGCGTTCGAGCGCGCTCGCGTCGAAGGCGACCGGCTTCCCGATCGCGAAGATCGCCGCGAAGCTCGCAATCGGCTACCGGCTCGACGAGATCCCCAACGACATCACCCGCGTGACGCCCGCGAGCTTCGAGCCGACGCTGGACTACGTCGTCGTCAAGGTTCCGCGGTTCGCGTTCGAGAAGTTCCCGGCCGCCGACCCGACCCTCACGACGACCATGAAGTCGGTCGGCGAGGCGATGGCGATCGGCCGCAACTTCTCGACGGCGCTGCAGAAGGCCCTGCGTTCCCTCGAGAAGCGCGGCTCGTCCTTCCACTGGGGTGAGGAGGAGCGCTCGGCCGACGAGCTGCTCGAGCTCGCGTCGGTCCCCACCGACGGGCGCATCGTCCTCGTGCAGCAGGCGCTCCGCAAGGGCGCCACGATCGAGCAGGCCTTCGAGTCGACGAAGATCGACCCCTGGTTCCTCGACCAGATCGTGCTCATCAACGAGGTCGCGGCGCACGTGGCGGCCGCCGAGGCGCTCGATCACGACACGCTGCTGCTCGCGAAGGACCACGGGTTCTCCGACGCGCAGATCGCCGAGCTCCGCGGCTTCGGCAGCGAGGCGGACGCACGAGAGGTGCGCCACATCCTCGGCATCCGACCGGTGTACAAGACGGTCGACACCTGCGCGGGCGAGTTCCCGGCGCTCACCCCGTACCACTACTCGAGCTACGACGTCGAGACCGAGGTCGAGCCGAGCGAGCGTCGCAAGGTCGTCATCCTGGGCTCCGGTCCGAACCGCATCGGCCAGGGCGTCGAGTTCGACTACTCGTGCGTGCACGCGTCCTTCGCGCTCTCGGCCGCGGGCTTCGAGACGATCATGATCAACTGCAACCCCGAGACGGTCTCGACGGACTACGACACGAGCGACCGCCTCTACTTCGAGCCGCTCACGCTCGAGGACGTGCTCGAGGTCATCCACGCCGAGTCGCAGACGGGCGAGCTCGTCGGCGTGGTCGTGCAGCTCGGCGGCCAGACGGCGCTCGGCCTCGCCAAGGGCCTCGAGGCGGCCGGCGTGCCGATCCTCGGCACGACTCCCGACGCGATCGACCTCGCCGAGGAGCGCGGGCTTTTCTCCGGCATCCTCGAGAGCGCCGGGCTGCTCGCGCCGCGCAACGGCACCGCGATCGATCTCGCCGGTGCCCAGCAGGTCGCCGAGGGCATCGGCTACCCGGTGCTCGTGCGTCCGAGCTACGTGCTCGGCGGACGCGGCATGGAGATCGTCTACGACACGGCCTCGCTCGCCGACTACTTCGTTCGCATCGAGGGTCAGGGCATCGTCGGGCCGAGCCATCCGCTCCTCGTCGACCGCTTCCTCGACGACGCGATCGAGATCGACGTCGACGCGCTCTACGACGGCACCGATCTCTACATCGGCGGGGTCATGGAGCACATCGAGGAGGCCGGGATCCACTCCGGCGACTCGAGCTGCACCCTGCCGCCCGTGACCCTCGGCCGCGCCGAGGTCGACCGCGTGCGCGAGGCGACGCGCGCGATCGCCGAGGGCGTCGGCGTGAAGGGCCTGCTCAACGTGCAGTTCGCGATCGGCGCGGGCGTGCTCTACGTGCTCGAGGCGAACCCGCGCGCGAGTCGCACGGTGCCGTTCGTGTCGAAGGCGCTCGGCATTCCGCTCGCGAAGGCCGCGAGCCGCATCATGGTCGGCGCGACCGTCGCCGAGCTCATCGCAGAGGGCATGCTGCCCGCGTCCGACGGGTCGCGCGTCCCGCTCGACGCACCGGTGGCCGTGAAGGAGGCCGTGCTGCCCTTCCACCGGTTCCGCACCCGCGAGGGCATCATGGTCGACTCGGTCCTCGGCCCCGAGATGCGCTCGACCGGCGAGGTCATGGGCATCGATCGCGACTTCCCGCGTGCCTTCGCGAAGAGCCAGCTCGCGGCCTACGGCGGCATGCCAGACTCGGGCACGGTCTTCGTCTCGGTCTCCGATCGCGACAAGCGCGCGATCATCCTGCCGGTGCTCCGCCTGCAGCAGCTCGGCTACGAGATCACCGCGACCGAGGGCACCGCCGAGGTGCTGCGTCGCAACGGCATCCGGGCGAGCGAAGTGCTGAAGTTCCACGACAAGCCCACCGCGGACGCGACGAGCGTGGTCGAGCTCATCCACCGCGGAGAGGTCGACGTCGTCGTGAACACGCCGAGCGGTCGCAGCTCGCGCGCCGACGGCTACGAGATCCGTGCCGCGGCCGTGGCCGCCGACATCCCCCTCTTCACGACCATCGCCGAACTGTCGGCCGCCGTGGCGTCGCTCGACGCGAAGGACGGCGGCTTCGAAGTGACGAGCCTGCAAGACTACGCCCGCAAGCGGGAGGAGACGGCGTGACCGACGAGCTCATCCCGTTCGGCGAGCGGCTCGGCGCCGTCTTCGCGGCCTACGGTCGGCTCTGCGTCGGCATCGACCCGCACGCCTCGCTCCTGTCGGCGTGGGGCTACGACGACTCGGCAGCGGGCGTCCGCGAATTCGGGCTGCGCGCCGTGGATGCCGCGGCCGGACGCGCCGGCATCGTCAAGCCGCAGGTCGCCTTCTTCGAACGGCACGGCGCCGCCGGCTACGCGGCCCTCGAGCGCGTGCTCGCCGAGGCGCGCGACGCCGGGCTCCTCGTGATCGCCGACGCGAAGCGCGGCGACATCGGGACGAGCGTCGACGCCTACGGCGAGGCGTGGCTGCGGCCCGGCTCGTCGCTCGAGGCCGATGCCATGACGATCAGCGCCTTCCAGGGCCTCGGGTCGATCGAATCGGTCATGGGCGCGGCCGAGCGATGGGGCAAGGGGCTCTTCGTGCTCGCGGCGACCTCCAACCCCGAGGCGGCCGCCATCCAGCGCGCCGTGCTCACCCAGTCGAGCCGCGAGGGGTCGACGGTCGCCGGCGCGATCGCCTCGGGCGTGACGAGCTGGAACCAGGGTCGTCCCGACGCGGCGGAGCGCGAGTTCGCCTCGATCGGCCTCGTGCTCGGCGCGACCGTCGACCTCTCGGCAGCGGGGATCGACGTGCACGGCGACGTGCCCCGGCCGGGTCTCCCGGTCCTCGCTCCCGGGTTCGGCCACCAGGGCGGCGAAGTCCGCGACCTGCGCGCGATCTTCGGCGCCCTCTCGGCAGGCGTCATCGTGAGCGAGTCGCGGTCGCTGCTCTCGGCCGGTCCCGACGGCCTCGCCGACGCCGTCGCGCGCCGCATCGACGAGATCGGCGCCATCGATGTCTGATCGTCCCGTCACCGCCGCCAACCCGCCCGAGGTCGACCGCGTCGCAGCCTCGCGCGCCGCCGTCGCCGCGCGACGGGCGCGCGCGGGCGTCAAGGCCGAGGTCGCCGCCTCGCGAAGGAGCCCGCTCGATGTCCTCCGCGTCGCCTACGAAGAGCCGGAGGGCGTCGAGGGGCGACTCCGGGTCACCGAGTTCCTGACGTCGATCCCCGCGATCGGCGCGACGAAGTCGGCCCGCATCATGCAGGACCTCGAGATCTCGACGTCGAAGCGTCTCGGCGGCCTCGGCCGCCTGCAGCGACGTCGGTTGCGCGAGTTCATCGCCGAGTGGGTCGCCGCCCACGGCGGCACCGGCGATCGTCTCGTGGTGCTCGCGGGGCCGACCGCGGTCGGCAAGGGCACCGTCGCCGGGTACATCCGCCAGCACCACCCCGAGGTCCGGCTCTCGGTCTCGGCGACCACGCGCGCGCCGCGGCCGGGCGAGGTCGAGGGCGAGAGCTACTACTTCGTCGACGACGCCGAGTTCGACCGCATGGTCGAGGCGGGCGAACTGCTCGAGTGGGCGACCGTGCACAACGCGTACCGCTACGGCACCCCTCGCAAGCCGGTGGAGCAGGCGATCGCCGCCGGCCAGAGCGTGCTGCTCGAGATCGACATCCAGGGCGCACGCTCGGTGCGACGTGCGATGCCCGACGCGACCCTCGTGTTCCTGCTGCCCCCGAGCTGGGACGAGCTGGTGCGCCGGCTCGTCGGCCGGGGCACCGAGACGGCCGCCGAGCAGCAGCGTCGACTCGAGACGGCGAAGGTCGAACTGGCCGCCGTCGACGAGTTCGACCACCAGGTCGTCAACCACGACGTCGGCGAGGCCGCCCAGAAGGTCGTAGACTTGATGCGACCTCGCAAGGGCCGACGCTGAGCCGTTCCCGGTTCGGCCTCCCTCGCCACGAGCTTTCGAGCGCCACGAGCGCATCCCACGATCAAGGAGTCATTCCATGGCTGAGAAGCAGTCCGGCATCATCGACCCGCCCATCGACGACCTGCTCTCGAAGGTCGACTCGAAGTACCAGCTGGTCATCTTCGCGTCGAAGCGCGCGCGCCAGATCAACGACTACTACGCCGACCTGCACGAGGGCAGCCTGTTCGACAACGTCGGCCCGCTCGTCGACTCGTCGATCGACGACAAGCCGCTCTCGGTCGCCATGCACGAGATCAACGAAGACAAGCTGCGGCTCCGCCCCCTCGGCGAGTGACGCCGAGGGCCGCATGACCCTCAACATCGTCGTCGGCATCACCGGCGGCATCGCGGCGTACAAGGCCGTCGGCGTCGTGCGGGCCCTCGTGCTCGCCGGGCACGACGTCCACGTCGTGCCGACCGAGGGAGCCCTGCGCTTCGTCGGCCGCCCGACGCTCGAGGCGATCTCGCGCAACCCGGTGCACACCGATCTCTACGAGGGTGTCGCCGAAGTGCGCCATGTCGCGATCGGCCAGGCGGCCGACCTCATCGTGATCGCGCCGGCGACGGCGAACACGATCGCGAAGCTCGCCGCCGGCCTCGCCGACGACCTGCTCGGCAACACGGTCCTCGCGAGCGAGGCGCCGGTCGTGATCGCGCCGGCGATGCACACCGAGATGTGGCGGAACCCGGCGACCCGGGCGAACATCGCGACCCTCGAGGCGCGCGGCGTCACCGTCGTCGGCCCGGCGGTCGGCCAGCTCACGGGCGCCGACAGCGGACCGGGCCGGATGGAGGAGCCCGAGGTCATCGTCGCGGCGGCGCTCGAGCGCGCGGCATCCCCGTCAGAGGGCGACCTCGCCGGACGCCGCATCGTCGTGACGGCCGGCGGTACGCGCGAACCGCTCGACCCCGTGCGCTTCCTCGGCAACCGATCGAGCGGCAAGCAGGGCGTCGCGATCGCCGAGGCGGCACGGGCCCGCGGGGCCCGCGTCACGCTCGTCGCCGCGAACCTCGAGATCGCCGAACCCGACGGCTGCGACGTACGCCGCGTGTCGAGCGCCCTCGAACTGCAGGCGGCGGTGACCGAGGCGGCGCAGGGCGCCGACGCGGTCGTCATGGCCGCGGCGGTCGCCGACTACCGGCCCGCGAGCGTCAGCGAGTCGAAGATCAAGAAGGATGCCTCGAACGACGGCCTCACTCTCGAGCTCGTCCGCAATCCCGACATCCTGGCCGGCCTCGGCGCGGCACCGCACGACGGCACGCTGCTCGTCGGCTTCGCCGCAGAGACCGAGCCCGACGACGACCGGCTGCTCGAACTCGGCCGGGCCAAGCGCCGGGCCAAGGGCGCCGACCTGCTCGTCGTGAACCGGGTCGGCTGGAGCGAGGGCTTCGCGACCGAGGAGAACGCGGTCGTCGTCATCGACGGCGACGACTCGATCGTCACACGGCTTCACGGAACGAAGGCGTCGGTGGCCGGTGGCATCCTCGACGTGGTTGTCTCGAAGCTGACGAGCACCGCCGAACGCACGAAAGAAGCCGACCCCGCATGAGCGCCCTCCGACTGTTCACCTCCGAGTCCGTGACCGAGGGGCATCCCGACAAGATCTGCGACCAGATCTCCGACTCGATCCTCGACGCACTGCTGGCGGTCGACCCGCACAGCCGCGTCGCGGTCGAGACGCTCGTGACGACCGGCCTCGTGCACGTCGCGGGCGAGGTCACGACCTCGGGCTACGTCGAGATCCCCGCGATCGTCCGCGAGCGGGTCACGTCGATCGGGTACGACTCCTCGGACGTGTGGTTCGACGGTCGCTCCTGCGGCGTCTCGGTGTCGATCGGCGGCCAGTCGCCCGACATCGCGCAGGGGGTCGACCACGCCTTCGAGGCACGCGAGCGTTCGAGCGAAGACGCGCTCGACCGGCAGGGCGCCGGCGACCAGGGCATCATGTTCGGCTACGCGACCCGCGAGACGCCCGAGCTCATGCCGGTGCCCATCTGGCTCGCGCACCGCCTCGCCGAGCGGCTCGCGCAGGTGCGCAAGGCCGGCGAGCTCGACTACCTGCGCCCCGACGGCAAGACCCAGGTCACCGTCGGCTACGACGGCCAGGTGCCGAAGACGATCGAGACCGTCGTGCTCTCGACGCAGCACTCGCCGGCGGTCTCCAACGAGCAGTTGCGCGCAGAGGTCGAAGAGCTCGTCATCCGCCCGGTGCTCGACACCGTCGAACTGGCCCGCCCCGAGCTCGCGGTGCTCATCAACCCGACCGGCCGCTTCGAGATCGGCGGGCCGCAGGGCGACGCGGGTCTCACCGGCCGCAAGATCATCATCGACACCTACGGCGGCGCGAGCCGGCACGGCGGCGGCGCCTTCAGCGGCAAGGACCCGTCGAAGGTCGACCGATCGGCGGCGTACGCGATGCGCTGGGTCGCGAAGAACGCCGTCGCGGCGGGGCTCGCGGACCGACTCGAGCTGCAGGTCGCCTACGCGATCGGCAAGGCCTCGCCGGTCGGTCTCTACGTCGAGACGTTCGGCACCGGTGCGCTGCCCGACGAGCAGATCATCGCGGCGATCCGCGAGGTGTTCGACCTGCGCCCGGCCGCGATCATCCGCGACCTCGACCTGCTCCGCCCGATCTACGCGCAGACCGCCGCCTACGGCCACTTCGGCCGTGAGCTGCCCGACTTCACGTGGGAGCGGCTCGACCGCGTCGCCGATCTCCGCACGGCCGCCGGGCTCTGAGGTGACGGGCGGCCCGGTCGCCAGGGTGCTCGTCGACTCGCCGCTGCCGCAGCTCGACCAGCTCTTCGACTACCGCGTGCCCGATCGCCTCGCCGAGGCCGCCCGGCCCGGCGTCCGGGTCCGGGTTCCGCTGCGTTCCGGGGGGCGGATCGCCGACGGCTGGCTCGTCGAGCTCGCCGCGTCGAGCGAGTACGAGGGCCGTCTCTCCGACGTCGACGACGTCGTGTCCGAGGTGCCGCTGCTGACGCCCGACGTCTGGAGGCTCGCCCGCGCGGCAGCCGACCGTGCCGCGGGCAATGCGAGCGACATCCTGCGCCTCGCGATCCCGAGCCGGTATGTGCGGGTCGAGCGCGCGTGGCGTGCCGCCGAACCCGATGCCGGCCCGTTGCCTTCCGAGGCCGTCGCCGTCGGCGGCTTCGAACCCGGTGCCGTCGAGGCGGGCATCGCGGCCGGGGAGCGCTTGTCGCTCGCCGCCGACCCGCGACCGGTGCGACTGCCGAACGGCGAGTGGGTCGGCGCATGGGCGGTCACGCTCGCGCAGGCTGCCGCGCGCACGCTCGCGGGCGACCGGTCGAGCCTCGTCATCGTGCCCGACTACCGCGACCAGGAACAGCTCGAGGCGGCGCTGGCCGCCGTCGTCGACCCGAGACGGGTGCTGCGCACCGACGCCAGGCAATCGGGCGGCGCGCGCTTCCGGGCCTTCCTCGACGCGACCGGCGACGCGGCCCGCATCATCATCGGCAACCGGTCGACGGTGTACGCACCTGCCGCGCGCCTCGGGCTCATCGCGATGTGGGACGACGGCGACGCGCTCCAGCACGAGCCGCTGTCACCGGGGGTCCACCCGCGCGACGCGGCGCTCATCCGCCAGGAGCAGTCGGGTGCCGCGCTGATCTTCCTCGGCCACACGCGAAGCGTCGAAGTCGAACGGCTCGTCGAGATCGGCTGGGTGCGCCACGTCGCGTCGCACCGGCACACCCGGCCCCGAGTCATCCTGACCGAGCAGCAGTCGAGCCCCGAGCCGGGGTCGGCGCGCATCCCGTCGACCGCGTGGCGTCAGGCGCAGGAGGCCGTGCGGGAGGGCCCCGTCCTCGTGCAGGTCGCCCGTCCCGGGCACACGCCGATGCTCGTGTGCGACCGCTGCCGCGAACCCGCCCGGTGCGCCGCCTGCGGCGGCGGCCTCGCCGTGCCGCGGTCGGGCGGTGTCCCGCGCTGCACGCTCTGCGGCGCGAGCGCCGCCTCCTGGACGTGTCCCGTCTGCGAGTCGACGAAGCTCCGCGCCGCGACCGTCGGAGCCACCCGCACCGCCGACGAGCTCGGGCGAGCCTTCCCTCGGGCGAAGGTCGTGCTCTCCGACGGCGAGCGCCCCGTGCTGCGGGTCGGTCCAGAACCGGCACTCGTCGTCGCGACCCGCGGGGCCGAACCCATCGCCGACGGTGGATATCGTGCGGTGCTGCTCCTCGACGGCGAGCGGATGCTGCTGCGCGAATCGCTCCGCGTCGCGGAGGACTGCCTGCGCTGGTGGTCGAACGCCGCGGCCCTCGCCGCGCCGGGCGCACCAGTCTTCCTCGTCGGCGTCGCGGGCGCGCTCGCGCAGACGCTCGCCGGCTGGCGCCAGCTGGAGTGGGCCGGCACCGAGCTCGCCGCCCGCCGGGCGCTGCGATTCCCGCCCGCGGTGCGGGTGGCGAGCGTCACCGCCCCGCACGCGGGCGTCGAGCGGGCGATCACCGCGTCGAAGGCGGCCGCCCCCGGCGTCGACGTGCTCGGTCCGACCCCCGCCGAAGAAGACCTCGAGCGGGCGATCGTCCGCTTCGACTACGGTGCGGGCAACGCCGTCGCGAAGGCGCTGCGGGCCGAGATGATCACGGTCGCGACCGAACGGCGCCGACCGGTGGGCGGTCGCCCGCCCCGCCGGCCCCGGGTGCTGCGCGTCCGCTTCGACGATCCCGACGTGCCGTAGCCGCACGTCGCCGAGCGAGCCCGTCGTCGGGATCCGGAAGAATGGCCGGGTGAACACCCTGCGCCTCGTCTTCGCCGGAACGCCCGCCCCGGCCGTGCCCAGCCTCGAACGCCTCGCCGCGGGCCCCCACGAGATCGTCGGCGTCGTCACGCGGCCCGACGCCCTGCTCGGCCGCAAGCGAGTGCTCACGCCGTCGCCGGTGGCGGCCGCGGCCGAGCGGCTGGGGCTTCCCGTCGTGAAGGCCGCCCGGCTCGACGACGCGGCGACGGCCGGCATCGAGGCGCTCCGTCCCGATCTGGGCGTCATCGTCGCGTACGGCGGCCTCGTGCGCGAGCCGCTGCTCTCTCTGCCGCGACACGGGTGGATCAACCTGCATTTCTCGGCGCTTCCCGCCTGGCGCGGGGCCGCTCCCGTGCAGCACTCGATCATCGCCGGCGACGCCGAGCTCGCGGCATCCGTCTTCCAGCTGGTGCCCGAGCTCGACGCGGGCGACGTCTTCGCGGTGCACCGGCGCCCGGCCGCCGACGGGCTGACCGCCGGCGGCGCCCTCGAGCTGCTCGCCGACGAGGGGGCCGAGGTGCTCGCCGCGGTGGTCGACGGCATCGCCGGCGGCACGGCGGTCGCGGTGCCGCAGGCGGGCGAGCCGAGCTTCGCGCCGAAGCTCACGATCGACGACGGCCGCCTCGACTGGACGGGTGACGCACGCGCGGTGCTCGCGAGGTACCGCGGGGTGACCCCCGAACCGGGTGCGTGGACGACGATCGGCGGCGAACGGCTGAAGGTGCTCGAGGCGCGGCCGGTCGAGTTCGGGCAGGCGGGGGAGCAGGGCGTGCTCGCCCCCGGCGAGCTGCGCCCCGAGCGCCGGCGCGTGCTCGTCGGCACCGCGACCGAGCCCGTCGAGCTCGTGCGCGTGCAGCCCGCAGGCAAGGGCGCGATGGCCGGGGCCGATTGGGCACGCGGACTCGCGCCGGAGACGCGCACGCTCGAGTAGCGGCGCATCGCCGGGCCGGGCCGGCGCCGCGTACAGTTGACGGGTGAACGACGAACGCCGCTCCCGCAGGCCCGACCGCAGACGCGCACCCGCGCAGGTCAGGGTGTCGCCGCCGCGCATCGTCGCATTCGAGGTGCTCGAGGCCGTCCGCGACGACGAGGCGTACGCCAACCTGCTGCTGCCGAATCGCATCGAGCGCTCCCGTCTGACCGAAGCCGACGCCGCGCTCGCGACCGAGCTCACGTACGGGACCCTCCGGATGCTGGGCTTCTACGACGCGGTCATCGCGATCGCCGCGGGCCGTCCCGTCGACCGCATCGACCCGCCCGTGCTCGACGTGCTCCGCCTCGGCGTGCACCAGCTGCTCTCGACTCGGGTGCCCACGCACGCGGCCGTCAACGAGCAGGTCGTCATCGCGAAGCGCGTCGCGCCGACGGCGAGCGGGTTCGTGAACGGCGTGCTCCGCACGATCTCCCGCACGAGCGCCGAGGAGTGGCGCGACGCGGTCGCCGCCGAGTACGACGGCGACGCCCGCACGGCCGTGCTCGCCTCCCACCCCGAGTGGGTCGTGCGCGCCCTGCGCGCCGCGCTCGACGGCGAAGGTCGCGCCGACGAACTCGATGACCTGCTCGAGGCCGACAACGCCGCTCCGCGGGTGAACCTCGTCGCCCTGCCGGGTCTCGGCGACGAGGATGCCGCGGCGCTCGGCACCCCGAACCGTTTCTCGCCGATCGGCTTCACGGCCGACCGGCCGCTCGCCCTCGTCGCCGCGCACGAGGGCCGCGTCCGCGTGCAGGACGAAGGGTCGCAGCTCGCAGCACTCGCCCTCACGAGGGCGGCGCCGGTCCGTCCGGGGGAGCGTTGGCTCGATCTCTGCGCCGGCCCCGGGGGCAAGACCGCGATCCTCGCGGCGGAGGCGCTCGCCGCCGATGCGACGCTCGTCGCCAACGAACTCGTGCCCGCCCGGGCAGAACTCGTGCGCCGCGCGATCGCCGGCGTCCCGCTCGAGGTCCACGTCTCCGTCGGCGACGGACGCGAGACCGCGGCCGTCGCACTCGGTGCGGAGGGCGGCTTCGATCGCATCCTGCTCGATGCGCCGTGCACCGGACTCGGCGCGCTCCGGCGCCGGCCGGAAGCACGCTGGCGCAAGCAGCCCGCCGACGTGCCCGAGCTCACGAGGCTCCAGGGCGAGCTGTTCGACCATGCCGTGCGCCTGCTCGCACCCGGCGGCGTCCTCGCCTACGTCACCTGCTCGCCGCACACCGCCGAGACGCGCGGCACCCTCCGCGCGGGGCTGCAGCGCCACCCCGAGCTCGAGCAGCTCGACACGCGCGCGGTGCTGCAGTCGGTCGCGCGCGAGCAGCTCGATCTCGCCGGCGACGCCGAGACCGTGCAGCTGTGGCCGCACCGGCACGGCACCGACGCCATGTTCATCGCGCTCGTCCGCCGCAGCGCCTGAGGGCGGCACCACGCGGCCGAGGTCGGCGCCGGCACGAGGCATCCCGCCGCTGGCTAGGCTGCTGCCCATGACGACGCGCATCAACCCGAGCATCCTGGCCGCCGACTTCGCGAACATCGAGCACGAGCTCACCCGCATCGCGACCGCCGACCTGGTGCACGTCGACGTCATGGACAACCACTTCGTGCCGAACCTCACGTTCGGTCCGCAGATGGTCGAGCGCATCCAGGCGACGAGCCCGATCCCGCTCGACGTGCACCTCATGATCGACGATCCCGACCGCTGGGCGCCCGGCTACGCGGAGCTGGGCGCTGCGAGTGTGACGTTCCATGTCGAGGCCGCGAGCGATCCCGTCGCCGTCGCTCGCCGCCTGCGCGAGATCGGGGCCCGAGCCGGCATCGCACTGAAGCCCGGGACCGAGGCCGAGCCCTTCCTCGAGGTCCTGCACGAGTTCGACCAGGTGCTCGTGATGACGGTCGAGCCGGGGTTCGGCGGGCAGTCGTTCATGCCCGAGACCATGCCGAAGCTGCGGCGCGTGGCCGACGCCGTTCGCGCTCGCGGCCTCGACGTGTGGCTGCAGGTCGACGGCGGCGTCACGGTCGACACGATCGGCATCGCGGCCGAGGCGGGGGCCGACACGTTCGTCGCCGGCTCGGCGGTGTTCCGCGGCATCCCCGAGGACCAGATCGCCGCCCTGCGGGCCGCCGCAGCGACCCACGCGCACTGACCCCTCGCCGCCACCGGTAGTCTGTGAGCGTGAAGACCTTCGACGAACTCTTCGTCGAGCTGAGCGACAAGGCCCGCACCCGCCCAGAGGGTTCCGGCACCGTGCGCGAGCTCGACGCCGGCGTGCACGCCATCGGCAAGAAGATCGTCGAAGAGGCCGCCGAGGTGTGGATGGCCGCCGAGTACCAGAGCGACGCCGAGACGGCCGAAGAGATCTCGCAGCTGCTCTACCACCTGCAGGTGCTCATGCTCGCGAAGGGGCTCTCGCCGGCCGACGTGTACCGACATCTCTGATCGCGCCATGCCCGATCAGTTCCGTCGACACGAAAGCTCAGACATGCTCAGAATCGCCGTGCCCAACAAGGGTTCGCTCGCCGAGACCGCCGCGCAGATGCTGTGGGAGGCCGGGTACACCGGTCGCCGGGACCAGCGCGACCTGCACACCGCCGACCCGCGGAACGGGGTGGAGTTCTTCTACCTGCGGCCGCGCGACATCGCGACCTACGTCGGGTCGGGCGCGCTCGACGTCGGCATCACCGGTCGCGACCTCCTGCTCGACTCCGGGTCGGATGCCTCGGAGATCGCCCCGCTCGGTTTCGGCGACTCCACCTTCCGGTTCGCAGGCCCGGCCGGCCGGTTCGCCGAGCTCGGCGACCTCGAGGGCGTCCGCGTCGCGACGAGCTATCCCGGCCTCGTCGGCGCCTTCCTCACGGGCCGGGGCGTCACCCCGTCGAAGCTCGTGAAGCTCGACGGCGCGGTCGAGTCGGCCGTGCGGCTCGGCGTGGCCGACGCGGTCGCCGACGTCGTGTCGACGGGTGCGACCCTGCGTCAGGCCGGGCTCGAGATCTTCGGGCCCGTCATCCTCGAGTCCGAGGCGGTGCTCATCGGCTCGGGCGTCGACAAGCCCGGCGCGGCGACGCTGCTGCGGCGCCTCCAGGGCGTCCTCGTCGCCCGGCAGTACGTTCTCCTCGACTACGACGTGCCGGTCGAGCACCTCGAGCAGGCGACCGCTGCGGCGCCCGGCTTCGAGTCGCCGACGGTGTCGCCCCTGCACGACCCCGAGTGGGTCGCCGTGCGCGTCATGATCCCGCGCGTCGACATGAACCACGTGATGGACGAGCTCTACGCCCTCGGCGCTCGTGCGATCCTCGTGAGCGCCATCCACGCGGCACGGTTGTGAGGTGAGCGCATGAGCCTCGCCGTCCGCGTGATCCCGTGCCTCGACGTCGCCGCCGGCCGCGTCGTGAAGGGCGTCAACTTCCAGAACCTGCGCGATGCCGGAGACCCCGTCGAGCTCGCCGCCCGCTATGCCGAACAGGGCGCCGACGAGCTGACGTTCCTCGACGTGACCGCGACGGTCGACGACCGGTCGACGACCTACGACATGGTGCAGCGCGTCGCCGAGCAGGTGTTCATCCCGCTCACCGTCGGCGGCGGCGTGCGCTCGACCGACGACGTCGCGCGGCTGCTCGGCCACGGCGCCGACAAGATCGGCGTGAACAGCGCGGCGATCGCCCGGCCCGCGCTCGTGGCCGAGATCGCCGACCGCTTCGGCGCGCAGGTCTGCGTGCTGTCGCTCGACGTCAAGCGATCCGAACGCACCGAGTCGGGCTTCGTCGTGACGACCCACGGCGGCCGCACCGAGACCGACCTCGACGCGCTCGAGTGGGCCCGGCGTGCGATCGGGCTCGGCGCCGGCGAGCTGCTCGTGAACTCGATCGACGCCGACGGCACGAAGCAGGGCTTCGACCTCGAGCTCACCGCCCTCATGCACGAGCTGTCGACGGTGCCCGTCATCGCCTCCGGCGGCGCGGGTCGCGTCGCCGACTTCCCGCCCGCGATCGCAGCGGGCGCCGACGCGGTGCTCGCGGCCTCGGTCTTCCACAACGGCGAGCTGACGATCGGCGAGGTCAAGCAGGCGCTCGCGGCCGACGGAAGGATCGTGCGATGAACGAGAACCCGTCGACCGCGGAGCAGGCGCTCGAACGTGCCGTCTTCAATGATCAGGGGCTCCTGCCCGCCGTGATCCAGCAGTGGGACACCGGCGAGATGCTCATGCTCGGCTGGATGGACCGCGAGGCGCTGCGCCGCACGCTCACGGAGGGCCGGGTCACGTTCTGGTCGCGCTCGCGCCAGGAGTACTGGCGCAAGGGCGACACGTCGGGCCACGCCCAGTACGTGCGCTCGGCCGCGCTCGACTGCGACGCAGACACCCTGCTCGTGAAGGTCGAGCAGATCGGTGCGGCCTGCCACACGGGCACCCGCACCTGCTTCGACGGCGACCCGATCGACGTCGTGCAGGGGCGGCTTCCCGATGATCCGGCGCCTGTCGGCTGACGGACCGGCCACCCCGACCGACACACGCGACGAGGAGACACGATGACCGCCACGACGACCTTCGACGAGTTCTCGGGCCTGCTCGCCGGCCGTCGGGTGGTGCCCGTCGTGCGCGAGCTCTTCGCCGACGGCGAGACCCCGGTCGGCATCTACCGCAAGCTCGCCGAGGGGCGCCCGGGCACCTTCCTGCTCGAGTCCGCGGAGCAGGGCGGCATCTGGTCGCGCTACTCGTTCGTCGGCGTCTCGTCGTACGGCGTCATCACCGAGCACGACGACCGCGTCGAATGGCACGACCACGGGCTGTCGGCGGAGCGGGCGCTCGGCGAGGCATCCCGGCTGCCGCCGCTCGCGGCGCTCGAGGCGCTGTTCGAGCGCTGGCGCACGGAGGACGTGCCGGGCGCGCCGCCGCTGACCGGCGGCCTCGTCGGCTTCATCGGCTGGGAGGCGGTGCGCCAGATCGAGCACCTGCCCGACCGGCCGCCGGCCGAGTCCTCGATCCCTGGGCAGGCGTTCGCATTCGTCGCCGAGCTCGTGGTCATCGACCACCGCACGGGCACCGTGCAGCTCATCGCCTCGGTGCTGAACGACACCGGCGCCGACGCCCGCGAGCTGTGGGACGACGCGCAGGAGCGCCTCGACCGCATGCAGCGGGGCCTCGCCACCCCGGCGGAGGCGTGGCTGGCCGAGATCGACCTCGCCCGGGCCGCGACGCCGACGCATCGCACCGCAGAGGCCGACTTCCTGGCGGCGGTGGACCGGTCGAAGGACTTCATCCGCGACGGCGACGTCTTCCAGGTCGTCATCTCCCAGCGATTCGAGCACGAGGCGACCGCGCCGGCGCTCGACGTCTACCGGGTGCTGCGCAGCCTCAACCCGAGCCCCTACATGTACTACCTCCACCTCGAGGATGCAGCGGGCGAGCCCTACTGGATCGTCGGGTCGTCGCCCGAGGCCCTCGTCAAGGTGCAGCACGGACGCGTCTTCACGCACCCGATCGCGGGATCCAAGCCCCGCGGTGCGACCCCCGAGGAGGACGCCGACCTCGAGGCGGCGCTCGTCGCCGACCCGAAGGAGCAGGCCGAGCACCTCATGCTCGTCGACCTCGCGCGCAACGACCTCGCGAAGGTCTGCGCAGCCGGCTCGGTCGAGGTGACCGAGTTCATGCGGGTCGAGCGGTTCAGCCACATCATGCACCTCGTGTCCTCGGTGGAGGGCGACCTCGAGCCCGGTGTGAACGCGATCGAGGTGTTCCGGGCGACGTTCCCCGCCGGCACCCTCTCCGGCGCGCCGAAGCCGCGGGCGCTCGAGATCATCGACGAGCTCGAACCCGCCCAGCGCGGACTGTACGGGGGAGTGGTCGGGTACTTCGGATTCGGCGGCGACGCCGACCTCGCGATCGCGATCCGCACGGCGGCGATCTCGGGGGGTGTCGCCCGCGTGCAGGCGGGTGCGGGCCTCGTCGCGGACTCCGACCCCGCGAGCGAGTTCGAGGAGTCGCGCAACAAGGCGGCCGCGCCGCTTCGGGCCGTCGCCGTCGCCAACGCGATGCGGAGGGTGGAGTCGTGAGCCGCGCCCGCATGAAGCTCCCCGCGATCATCGCCTCCGTGGTCGGATCGGGCCTCGCCCTGCTGGCATGGAGCCAGACCTGGTTCGGCCTCGTCCTCGCGAGCGGCACCGGCGCGCACGTGAACGCCGAGGTCATCGCGGTACCCGGCAGCGTCGCCTCCCCGGCGCTGGCCGCGCTCGGCCTCGCCGGCCTCGCCCTCGCCGCGGCGCTCGCCCTCGCCGGTCCCGCGATCAGGGTCGTGCTCGGCGTGCTCGAGATCGTGCTGGGCGGATGCCTCGTGCTCGCCGCCTGGCTCGCACTCGCCGACCCCGTGGCCGCCGTCTCGGCGTCGGTCACCGAGGCGACGGGCGTCGCCGGCGACGGACCGACGGCCGAGCTCGTGGGCGCCGCCGTGGCGACCGCCTGGCCCGCCGTCGCCGTCGTCGGCGGCGTGCTCGTCGCCGCCGCCGGAGGACTCGTGCTCGCCACAGGGACCCGCTGGCCCGGATCCTCCCGCCGCTACCGCAGCGGCCTCGAACCCGCCGACGGCGCGCCCGCCGTCGAGCGCGGCGCGGCCGAGCGCGCCGTCGACGACTGGGACGAGCTCAGCCGGGGCGACGACCCGACCGATGACACGACCGGCCCCGAACCGACCCGCTAGACTTGCGGGCGAAAACCCCCGCACGAAGGAGCATCATGAGCATTGAGACCGCAGATCCCGGCCACGGACACTCGCCCGCGGCGTGGACCTCCGTCACCATCATGCTCATCGCGTTCGTGATCGGCACGGTCGCGTTCTTCCTCGACGTGCAGTGGCTCGTCTGGGCGTCGGCAGGACTCCTCGTCGTCGGCCTCATCGTCGGCTGGGTGCTTGCCCGTGCCGGCTACGGTGTCGGCGGCGCGAAGGTCGCTGAGAAGGCGCACTAGGTGCTGGCCGAGCTGACGGCGAACGCGGTCGCCGACGCGCTCGCGCGCCGTGAGACGCGTCCGCTCGACGAGGTCGAGGCCGCCGCCATGGCTCGCCCGGCCGCACTCGACGCCCTGGCCGCCCTCCGGCCGGCGTCGCACGTCAAGGTCATCGCCGAGATCAAGCGCTCGAGCCCCTCGCGCGGCTCGCTCGCCGCGATCGCCGACCCTGCTGCGCTCGCGCGCAGCTACGAGCTCGGTGGCGCGAGCGCGATCAGCGTGCTCACGGAGCAGCGCAAGTTCGGCGGATCGCTCGCCGACCTCGAGGCCGTGCGCGCCGCGGTCGCGCTCCCGGTGCTGCGGAAGGACTTCATCGCGACGCCGTATCAGGTGTTCGAGGCTCGCGCCGCCGGTGCGGACCTCGTGCTGCTGATCGTGGCCGCGCTCGACGACCGGGTGCTGCGCGAGCTCTTCGACCTCATCGTCGAGCTCGGCATGACGCCGCTCGTCGAGACGCACTCGGCCGACGAGCTCGATCGGGCCGCCGCGCTCGGCGCACGCCTGATCGGCGTGAACGCCCGCGACCTCTCGACCTTCGAACTCGATCGCGACCTGTTCGGCCGACTGGCCGACCGATTCCCGGCCGACGCGATCCGTGTCGCAGAGTCGGCGGTGCTCTCACCGGCCGACGTCGCGCACTACCGCTCTTCGGGCGCCGACGTCGTGCTCGTGGGTGAGGCGCTCGTCACGGGCGACCCGATTGCCAATCTCTCAGCATTCCTGGCGGTGTGACATGGCGCTCAGAGCGCAGACCGGTCCGTACTTCGGCGACTTCGGCGGGCGCTTCGTGCCCGAGTCCCTCGTGGCCGCCCTCGACGAACTGGGTGAGGCGTACGACCTCGCGAAGCTCGATCCGGCGTTCGGCGCCGAACTCGCGGAGCTCGGCCGGAGCTACACGGGCCGGCCGTCGATCATCACCGAGGTGCCGCGGTTCGCGAAGCACGCCGGTGGTGCGCGCATCATCCTGAAGCGCGAAGACCTGAACCACACGGGCTCGCACAAGATCAACAACGTGCTCGGGCAGGCGCTGCTCACGAAGCGCATCGGCAAGCAGCGCGTGATCGCCGAGACCGGTGCCGGCCAGCACGGCGTCGCGACGGCGACGGCGGCGGCCCTCTTCGGGCTCGACTGCACCATCTACATGGGCGAGGTCGACACCGAGCGGCAGGCCCTCAACGTGGCCCGCATGCGCCTGCTCGGCGCCGAGGTCGTCGCGGTCACGGCGGGCTCGCGCACGCTGAAGGACGCGATCAACGAGGCGATGCGGGACTGGGTCACGAACGTCGAGACGACGAACTACATCTTCGGCACGGTCGCTGGCCCCCACCCGTTCCCCGAGATGGTGCGCGACTTCCAGAAGATCATCGGCGAGGAGGCCCGCCAGCAGGTGCTCGACCTCACGGGTTCGCTGCCGACGGCGGTGGCGGCGTGCGTCGGCGGCGGCTCGAACGCGATCGGGATCTTCCACGCCTTCCTCGACGACGAGGGCGTCGGCCTCTACGGCTTCGAGGCCGGCGGCGAGGGCGTCGACACCGAGCGGCACGCGGCCACCATCACGATGGGCCGGCCCGGTGTGCTGCACGGCGCCCGCAGCTACCTCCTGCAGGACGAAGACGGCCAGACGATCGAATCGCACTCGATCTCGGCAGGACTCGACTACCCCGGCGTCGGACCCGAGCACTCCTGGCTCGCCGCCATCGGGCGGGCCGAGTACCGCCCGGTCACCGACGACGCCGCGATGCAGGCGCTGCGCCTGCTCACCCGCACCGAGGGCATCATCCCGGCCATCGAGTCGTCGCACGCGCTCGCGGGCGCACTCGAGCTCGGTCGCGAGCTCGGCGACGGCGCGACGATCCTCGTGAACCTCTCCGGCCGCGGCGACAAGGACATGGACGCCGCGGCGCGGTACTTCGAGCTCTACGACGAGGAGGCCGGCGAATGAGCGCCCGCAGCACGGTCGGCCCGGTCATCGCTCGGCGCAACGTCGAGGCATCCGGAGCCCTCATCGGGTACCTCCCGGTCGGATTCCCGACACTCGACGAGAGCGTCGAGGCCGCCGTCGCCCTCGTCGAGAACGGCGTCGACGCGCTCGAACTGGGCCTGCCGTACTCCGATCCCGTGATGGACGGCCCGGTGATCCAGGCGGCGACCCAGCAGGCGCTCGCGAACGGCTTCCGCCTCGCCGACGGCTTCGAGGCCGTCCGGCGCATCACCGAGCGGGTCGACGCTCCGGTGCTCGTCATGACGTACTGGAATCCCGTCGTGCAGTACGGCGTCGAGCGGTTCGCCGACGACCTCGCCGCCGCCGGGGGAGCAGGCCTCATCACGCCCGACCTGATCCCCGACGAAGGCGCCGACTGGATCGCCGCATCCGAGCGAACCGGGCTCGACCGGGTCTTCCTCGCGGCACCGACGTCGACCGATGCGCGCATCGCGCGCGTGGTGGAGGCGAGCCGGGGTTTCGTGTACGCCGTGTCGACCATGGGCATCACCGGTGCGCGCGCCGATGTCGACCGTGCGGCGCGTGGCGTCGTCGAGCGCCTGCAGGCCGCCGGTGCGCCCGCCAGCTGCGTGGGCGTCGGCATCTCGACGGCCGCGCAGGTCGCCGAGGTGCTCGAGTACGCCGAGGGCGCGATCGTGGGCTCGGCGCTCGTGAAGGCCCTCGCCGACGGCGGGGTCCGCGGGGCGGGCGACCTCGCCGCGGAGCTCGCACGCGGCACGGTCGCGAGTTGAAGTACGCTGACTGAGGCCCACGCGGCCGACGTCGCTTCCGAGGAAAGGCAAGATCCCGAGTGATCGCCCCGATCAGCATCCCGAGCCCCGATTACGACTGGCGCACGATCGAGATCCCCGTGCCGTGGGGCATCATCCCGATCCAGACGTACGCGCTGTGCATCCTCGCCGGCATCATCCTGGCCGTGATCATCACCTCGCGGCGTCTCACGAAGCGCGGGGCCGAGCCCGGCGTCGTGCTCGACATCGCACTGTGGGCGGTGCCGCTCGGCATCATCGGCGCCCGTGCGTATCACGTGTTCACGCACCCGGCCGACTACTTCGCCGGGCAGGAGCCGTGGAAGGTCCTCGCGATCTGGGAGGGCGGCAACGCCATCTACGGTGCGCTCATCGGTGGCGCGATCGGTGTGATCATCGGCTGCCGGTTCACCGGACTCCGATTCTGGTCGTTCGCCGACGCGCTCGCGCCGGGCCTGTTGGTCGCCCAGGCCGTGGGCCGGCTCGGCAACTGGTTCAACCACGAGCTGTACGGCGCCCCCACCGACCTGCCGTGGGGTCTCGAGATCGAGTTCGGCAACCCGGCCTGGCCGCAGGGACTCGTCGAGGGGACGCTCTTCCACCCAACGTTCCTCTACGAGCTCATCTGGAACCTCCTCGGCGCTGCCGTGATCGTGATGCTCGAGCGCCGCATCAACCTGCGCTGGGGCAAGGCGTTCGCGATCTACCTCATCTGGTACGGGCTCGGTCGTTCGTTCTTCGAGTCGATCCGCGTCGACCCGAGCGAGATGTTCCTCGGCATCCGCGTGAACGTCTGGACCTCGTTCGCCGCGATCGTGCTCGGCATCGTGCTGTACCTCGTGCAGCGCCGTCGCCACACGGGTGACGAGCCCAGCCCGTACGTTCCCGGACGTGAATGGAAGGGCCCCGACGCTGAGGTAGACTCAGACGAAATCGAGTCCGACTCAGACTCTCTCGACGACGGCGTCGAGGGCGAGAACGACCCCCAGGGCGAGACGGCGGCCACAAGCCCGAGCCGTACCACCTCGTAGGCAGGCCGCCCCACCCGTTCTCCGAAGCGACGCCGCACCATGCGTCGTGCATCCCCGTGTAGGGCCGATGGCGTCCCCGCTTCCCCTTAGTTGATGAGGACGGTTCCCTGTGTCGCTCACTCCTCCCTTCTCGCGGTTCGGAACCGTTCCGCCTGCCCAGGGCATGTACGACCCCGCCGCGGAGAAAGACGCGTGCGGCCTCGCGATGGTCGCCACGCTCCGCGGCACCGCGGGGCATGACATCATCACCGCGGCGCTCGACGCGCTGCGGCATCTCGAACACCGCGGTGCGGTCGGCTCCGACGCCGGCACCGGCGACGGAGCGGGCATCATCACCCAGATCCCCGACGAATTCCTGCGCGCGGTGAGCTCGTTCCCGCTGCCCGAGGCGGGGGCCTACGCCGTCGGCAACGCGTTCCTGCCGGTCGACCCGACGACGCGCAGCCGCGTGAAGCAGCAGCTCGCCGAGCTCGCGGCCTCCGAGGGCCTCGAGGTGCTCGGCTGGCGCGAGGTCCCGGTGCGCCCCGACGAGCTCGGCACGCTCGCTCGCGCCGCCATGCCGGCGGTGCAGCAGCTCTTCGTGCGATCGTCCGCGACGACGTCGACGGGCGCGCGGCTCTCCGGCATCGCGCTCGACCGGCTGACCTTCCGGTTCCGCAAGCGGGCCGAGCGCGAGCTCGAGCTCTACTTCGCGTCCCTCTCGTGCCGAACCATGGTCTACAAGGGCATGGTGACGACGCTCCAGCTCGAGCCGTTCTACCCCGACCTGTCCGACGAGCGGTTCGCCTCGAAGCTGGCGCTCGTGCACTCGCGGTACTCCACGAACACGTTCCCGTCGTGGCCGCTCGCTCAGCCGTTCCGCATGATCGCGCACAACGGCGAGATCAACACCATCCAGGGCAACCGCAACTGGATGCGCGCCCGCCAGTCGCAGCTCGAGTCCGAGGTGCTCGGCGACCTCGACCCGATCCTGCCGATCGTCACGCCCGGCGCCAGCGACTCGGCCTCGTTCGACGAGGTCGTCGAACTGCTCACGCTCGCCGGCCGCAGCCTGCCGCACGCCATCATGATGATGGTCCCCGAGGCGTGGGAGAACCAGGCCGAGCTGAGCCCCGAGCGCCGCGCGTTCTACGAGTACCACTCGATGCTCATGGAACCGTGGGACGGCCCGGCCGCGATCGTCTTCACCGACGGCACGCTCGTCGGTGCGACGCTCGACCGCAACGGCCTCCGCCCCGGTCGCTACATCGTCACCGACGACGGCCTCGTCGTTCTCGCGAGCGAGATCGGCGTGCTCGACCTCGAGCAGTCGCGCATCGTCCGCAAGGGCCGGCTGCAGCCGGGGCGCATGTTCCTCGTCGACACCGAGCACGGCCGCCTGATCGAGGACGACGAGGTCAAGTCCGAGCTCGAGCAGGCATCGCCCTGGGGCGAGTGGCTCGAAGAGGGGCGCATCCGCCTCGCCGACCTGCCCGAGCGCGAGCACATCGTGCATCCGCCCGCCTCGGTCAACCGCCGCCAGCGCACCTTCGGCTACACCGAAGAAGAGGTGAAGATCCTGCTCACGCCGATGGCGAAGACGGGGCAGGAGCCGCTCGGCGCCATGGGGTCGGACACGCCCATCGCGGTCCTCTCCAAGCGCCCGCGCCTGCTCTTCGACTACTTCACGCAGCAGTTCGCGCAGGTGACGAACCCGCCGCTCGACTCGATCCGCGAAGCGGTCGTGACCTCGCTCGGCACCTCGCTCGGGCCCGAGCGCAACCTGTTGAGCGCCGGCCCCGAGCACGCACGGCAGGTCTCGTTGACCTTCCCGGTCATCGACAACGACGAGCTCGCGAAGATCGTGCACATCGACCCGATGCCCGGTCGTCGCACGACGGTCACGATCCGTGGCCTCTACCGGTTCGACGAGGGCCCCGACGCGATGCGCGACCGGCTCGCGGCGATGTGCGCCGAGGTCGACGAGGCGATCGAGGAGGGCGCGAAGTTCGTCGTGCTCTCCGACCGTGACTCGAACAAGGACCTCGCGCCGATCCCGTCGCTGCTCATGCTGTCGGCCGTGCACCACCACCTGATCCGGTCGGAGAACCGCATGAAGGTGGGGCTCGTGGTCGAGGCCGGTGACGTGCGCGAGGTGCACCACGTGGCACTCCTCGTCGGCTACGGCGCTTCTGCCGTCAACCCGTACCTCGCGATGGAGACCTGCGAGGACCTCGTTCGAGCCGGCATCATCAGCGGGGTCTCGCCGGAGCAGGCCGTGCACAACGTGATCAAGGCGCTCGGCAAGGGCGTGCTCAAGATCATGTCGAAGATGGGCGTGTCGACGATCTCGTCCTACGCCGGAGCCCAGGCGTTCGAGGCTGTCGGCCTGTCGCAGGCGCTCATCGACGAGTACTTCACCGGCACGACGTCGAAGCTCGGCGGAGTCGGCATCGACGTCATCGCAGCCGAGAACCTCGACCGCCACACCCGGGCCTATCCGCAGGACCAAGCGGTCCGTGCCCACGAGCGGCTCGCCACCGGCGGCGAGTACCAGTGGCGTCGCGACGGTTCGCCGCACCTGTTCAACCCCGAGACCGTGTTCCGGCTCCAGCACTCGACGCGCAACCGCCGATACGACGTGTTCCGCGAGTACACCTCGCTCGTCGACTCGCAGGCCGAGGAGCTGCTCACGCTGCGCGGCATGTTCGCGCTGCGCACCGGCACCCGGCCCGCGGTGCCCATCGACGAGGTCGAGCCGGTCTCGTCGATCGTCAAGCGGTTCTCCACCGGCGCGATGAGCTACGGCTCGATCTCGAAGGAGGCGCACGAGACCCTCGCGATCGCGATGAACCGCCTCGGCGCCAAGTCGAACACCGGTGAGGGCGGCGAGGACCTGGACCGCCTGCTCGACCCCGAGCGCCGCAGCGCGATCAAGCAGGTCGCGTCCGGTCGATTCGGCGTCACGAGCATGTACCTCACGCACGCCGACGACATTCAGATCAAGCTCGCGCAGGGCGCGAAGCCCGGCGAGGGCGGCCAGCTGCCACCGACGAAGGTGTACCCGTGGGTCGCCCGCACGCGGCACGCGACCGCGGGCGTCGGGCTCATCTCGCCCCCGCCGCACCACGACATCTACTCGATCGAAGACCTCAAGCAGCTCATCTTCGACCTCAAGCGCGCGAACCCGAAGGCTCGCATCCACGTGAAGCTCGTCAGCCAGTCGGGCATCGGCGCGGTCGCGGCGGGCACCGCCAAGGCCCTCGCCGACGTCATCCTCGTCTCGGGGCACGACGGCGGCACGGGAGCGAGCCCGCTCAACTCGCTCAAGCACGCGGGCACCCCGTGGGAGCTCGGCCTCGCCGAGACGCAGCAGACGCTCATGCTCAACGGCATGCGCGACCGCGTCGTCGTGCAGGTCGACGGCCAGCTGAAGACGGGTCGCGACGTCGTGATCGGCGCGCTGCTCGGCGCCGAGGAGTTCGGCTTCGCGACGGCGCCGCTCGTCGTCGAGGGCTGCGTCATGATGCGGGTCTGCCACCTCGACACCTGCCCGGTCGGCGTCGCCACGCAGAACCCCGAGCTCCGCAAGCGATTCAGCGGCAAGCCCGAGTTCGTCGTCAACTTCTTCGAGTTCATCGCCCAGGAGGTGCGCGAGTACCTCGCCGAGCTCGGCTACCGCTCGATCGACGAGATCATCGGCCGCCGCGAGCTGCTCGACGTCGACCGCGCGGTCGACCACTGGAAGGCGTCGGGGCTCGACCTCACGCCCGTGCTCGTCGGTCCCGACTTCTCCGAGGCCGACGCCCGCCGAAACGCCCGCGCTCAGGACCACGAGCTCGACGAGCACTTCGACAACGAGCTCATCCGCCGGGCCGGCATCGTCCTGGAGGAGGGCGGGTCGGTCTCGATCGAGCTGCCGATCAAGAACACCGAGCGCGCGGTCGGCACGATGCTAGGCCACGAGGTCACCTCGCGGCACGGCGAGCAGGGGCTGCCGACGGGCTCGATCGAGGTCACGCTCAGCGGATCGGCCGGCCAGTCGCTCGGCGCCTTCCTGCCCGGCGGCATCACGATCCGGCTCGAGGGCGACTCGAACGACTACGTCGGCAAGGGCCTCTCGGGCGGGCGGATCGTGGTGCGACCCGCGCGCGACAGCGGGTTCGTCGCCGAGCGCAACGTCATCGCCGGCAACGTCATCGGGTACGGCGCGACGAGCGGCAGCATGTTCATCCGCGGCATCGTGGGCGAGCGGTTCCTCGTCCGCAACTCCGGCGCGACGGCGGTCGTCGAGGGCGTGGGCGACCACGCGCTCGAGTACATGACCGGCGGGCTCGCGCTCATCCTCGGCGAGACCGGGCGCAATCTCGGGGCCGGCATGTCGGGCGGCACCGCCTACGTGCTCGACCTGCGCGAAGGACGGGTCAACCGCGAGTCGCTCGCGGCCGGCGAGCTCGAACTCCTCCCGCTCGGCAGCGCCGACGGCGAGATCGTGCGCGACCTGCTCGAGCAGCACGTCGCCGAGACCGACTCCGCGGTGGCCGCGGCGCTCCTCGCCGAGGGCGACGCCGCGTTCGACCGCTTCACCAAGGTGCTGCCGCGCGACTACGCGGCAGTGCTCCGTACCCGCCAGAGCGCGGTCGACGAGGGGCTCGACCCCGACGGCGACGTCGTCTGGGGTCGAATTCTGGAGGTGACCAATGGCTGAGATCCTTCAGACGCTGGGAACGGCTGCGCACATGAACTGCCTGGAGGTGACCAATGGCTGACCCCAAGGGCTTCCTGAAGGTCACCGAGCGGGAGCTGCCGAAGCGGCGGCCCGTACCGGTGCGCATCATGGACTGGAAAGAGGTCTACGAGCAGGGCGACCCGGCCCAGCTCCGTCGGCAGGCGGGACGCTGCATGGACTGCGGCATCCCGTTCTGCCACCAGGGCTGCCCGCTCGGCAACCTCATCCCCGAGTGGAACGACCTCATGTACCGCGGCGAGGGCCGCGCGGCGATCGAGCGGCTGCACGCGACGAACAACTTCCCCGAGTTCACGGGCCGGCTCTGCCCGGCACCCTGCGAGTCGGCGTGCGTGCTCGGCATCAACCAGCCCGCCGTCACGATCAAGCAGGTCGAGGTGTCGATCATCGACCAGGCGTTCGGCAACGGCTGGGTGCAGCCGCAGCCGCCAGGGCGTCTCACCGGCAAGACGGTCGCCGTGGTCGGCTCAGGGCCCGCCGGGCTCGCCGCGGCGCAGCAGCTCACCCGCGCCGGTCACACGGTCGCGGTCTTCGAGCGCGACGACCGCATCGGAGGCCTGCTCCGCTACGGCATCCCCGACTTCAAGATGGAGAAGAAGCACCTCGAGGCCCGTCTCGCCCAGATGACCGCCGAGGGCACCCGCTTCCGGGCGGGCATGAACATCGGCGTCGACATCACGTGGGACCAGCTCCGCGAGCGCTACGACGCCGTCGTGATCGCGACCGGCGCCATGGTCCCGCGCGACCTGCCCGTTCCCGGCCGCGACCTGCCGGGCGTGCACTTCGCGATGGAGTACCTCACGCAGTCGAACCGGCACATCGCGGGCGACGAGGTCTTCGACCAGCTCACGGCCGAGGGCAAGCACGTCGTCGTCCTCGGCGGCGGCGACACGGGCGCCGACTGCATCGGCACCGCGCACCGTCAGGGCGCGCTGTCGGTGACGAACCTCGCGATCGGCAAGCAGCCGGGGCAGGAGCGGCCCGACCACCAGCCGTGGCCGATGCACCCGACCGTCTTCGAGGTGCAGAGCGCCCACGAAGAGGGCGGCCGTCGCGAGTTCCTCGCCTCCACGGTCGAGTTCCTCGCGAACGAGGCGGGCGAGGTCCGAGCCATCCGGGTCGCCGAGACCGAGTACCTCGACGGCCGCCGCGTGCCCAAGGCGGGCACCGAGCGCGAGATCCCCGCCGACCTCGTACTGCTCGCCCTCGGATTCACCGGTCCCGAGACGAACGAGCTCGACGAGCAGCTGCAGCTCGCGGTCACCGACCGCGGCAACCTCTCGCGCGACGCGGCGTACGCCACGGCCGAGCCGGGCGTCTTCGTGGCTGGCGACGCGGGCCGCGGCCAGTCGCTCATCGTCTGGGCGATCGCCGAGGGCCGTGCTGCGGCCGCCGCAGTAGACCGGTACCTTGAAGGCGAGACCTCGCTGCCGAGCCCCATCGCGGCGACGGCGCGCGCCATCGCCGTCTGAACCCCAGGCGCGCCGCTCGGCGCGTCGTCCGAACCACGATCAGCGCCTCGGCGCGGAACACCGGGAGTAACACCACATGAGACGAGCGAAGATCGTCGCCACCCTCGGGCCGGCGACATCGAGCTACGAGCAGATCCGGGCGATCATCGATGCGGGCGTCGACGTCGCCCGCATGAACCTCAGCCACGGCACGTACGACGTCCACGAGGGCGTCTACCAGAACGTGCGCAAGGCGGCGGCCGACTCCGGCCGTGCGGTCGCCGTCCTCGTCGACCTGCAGGGGCCGAAGATCCGCCTCGGCAAGTTCGCCGACGGGCCGCACGAGCTCGCCGAGGGCGACATCTTCAAGATCACCACTGAAGACATCCTCGGCACGAAGGAGATCGTCGGCACGACGTTCAAGGGGCTGCCGCAGGACGTGAAGCCCGGCGACTTCCTGCTCATCGACGACGGCAAGGTTCGGGTCGAGGTGCTCGAGACCGACGGCACGGTCGTCACGACCAAGGTCATCGTCGCGGGTCCCGTCTCGAACAACAAGGGCATCAACCTGCCCGGCGTCGCGGTCAACGTCCCGGCCCTCTCCGACAAGGACGAGGCCGACCTGCGCTGGGGCCTGGAGCTCGGCGCCGACCTCATCGCGCTGTCGTTCGTGCGCAACGCCGCCGACATCACCCGCGTGCACGAGATCATGGACGAGGTCGGCCGCCGCGTGCCCGTCGTCGCGAAGGTCGAGAAGCCGCAGGCGGTCGACGCGCTCGAGGAGATCACCGAGGCGTTCGACGCGGTCATGGTCGCGCGCGGCGACCTCGGCGTCGAGCTGCCGCTCGAGGCCGTGCCGATCGTGCAGAAGCGCGCCGTCGAGATCGCCCGCCGCCTCGCGAAGCCGGTCATCGTCGCGACGCAGATGCTCGAGTCGATGATCCACAGCCCCGTGCCGACGCGCGCCGAGACCTCCGACGTCGCGAACGCCGTCCTCGACGGCGCCGACGCGGTCATGCTCTCGGGCGAGACGAGCGTGGGGGAGTACCCCGTGATCACGGTGCAGACCATGGCCCGCATCATCGAGTCGACCGAACAGCACGGGCTCGACCGGATCGCCCCGCTCGGCACGAAGCCGCGCACCCAGTCGGGCGCCATCACCGCCGCCGCGGTCGAGGTCGCCGACTTCGTCGAGGCGAAGTACCTCTGCGTGTTCACCGAGTCGGGCGAGACGGTGCGCCGCATGACGCGCCTGCGCTCGAAGATCCCGATCCTGGCGTTCACGCCCGACCCCGCGATCCGACGCCGCATGGCGCTCAACTGGGGCGTCGAGTCGTTCGTGGTCTCGCGCGTCACCCACACCGACCAGATGGTCGGGCAGGTCGACGAGGCGCTCGCGAAGACCGGCAAGGCGGTCAACGGCGAGAAGGTCGTCATCATCTCGGGTTCGCCTCCCGGCATTCCGGGCACCACGAACGACGTGCGCGTGCACGTCGTCGGCGAGGTGCTCTAGCGGTTCCTCGGTGAAGGGTCGGTCAGGAATGACCGGCCCTTCGCCGTCTTCCGGGCACCGCGGCGGGATGCCTCGGTCGCGCGTCGTGGCAGAATCCGATCGTGGTCGTGAGATTCGAGTGCCGGACGGTCCTCGCCCTGAGCCCGTCGGAGGCGTTCGAGCGCTCGCTCGACATCGACCTGCACATGGCGTCGATGGCACGCTCCCGCGAGCGCGCCGTCGCCGGGGTGACGTCGGGCAGGATCGGGCCCGGCGAGCAGGTGACCTGGCGCGCGTGGCACTTCGGCGTTCCGCTCAGCATGACGAGCCGCATCACCGCGTACGACGAACCGCGATGCTTCATCGACGAACAGGTGCGCGGCCCGTTCCGGTCGTTTCGTCATGTGCACCGGTTCGAACCGACCGCCGACGGCACCGGCGCGATCATGACCGACGAGGTCGAGTTCGACGCGCCGTTCGGCCCGCTCGGTCGGATCGCGGAGGTCGTGCTCGGGCCCTATCTGCGGCATCTCATCGAGGCTCGGAACGCCCACCTCGCGGAGCGCGGGACGGGCTGATACGCGAACGCCGCGCGGGCGATGGTGCCGGTGGTGGGGGTCGAACCCACACGCCCTTTCGGGCAAAGCATTTTGAGTGCTCCGCGTCTGCCATTCCGCCACACCGGCCAGAGGCCTCGCCCAGAATACCGTAGGCTTTCCTGCGTGACTGACACCGAATCAACTCAGCCGGCAGCTCCGCGCCGCGTGGTCGTGGCAGAAGATGAGTCGCTCATCCGCCTCGACATCGTCGAGATCCTGCGCGACAACGGCTACGAGGTCGTCGGCGAGGCGGGCGACGGCGAGACCGCCGTGGCGCTTGCGACCGAACTGCGCCCCGATCTCGTCATCATGGACGTCAAGATGCCGCAGCTCGACGGCATCTCCGCGGCCGAGCGCCTCTCGAAGGGCCACATCGCCCCGGTCGTGCTGCTGACCGCCTTCAGCCAGAAGGAGCTGGTCGAGCGCGCGAGCGAGGCCGGTGCACTGGCCTACGTCGTGAAGCCCTTCACCCCGAACGACCTGCTGCCGGCGATCGAGATCGCCCTGGCCCGCCACGCGCAGATCATCGCCCTCGAGGCCGAGGTCGGCGACCTCGTCGAGCGCTTCGAGACCCGCAAGCTCGTCGACCGGGCGAAGGGCCTCCTCAACGAGAAGATGGGCCTCTCCGAGCCCGAGGCGTTCCGCTGGATCCAGAAGGCGTCGATGGATCGCCGCCTCACGATGAAGGACGTCTCGCAGGCGATCATCGAACAGCTCGCGCCCAAGAAGTAGGGCCCGCAGAACATCGAACGGCGGATGCCTCGACGAGCACGGTCTCGTCGAGGCATCCGCCGTTCGTGGTCGCGGCACGTGGGCCGGGGCCGGGAGCCGGCCGGACGTCCGGCGGTGTCGGCGGCCGCTTGTAGGCTGGTGCGGTGACGGACGCAGACAAGCCCACCCTCCTCGTCGTCGATGGCCACTCGCTGGCCTTCCGAGCCTTCTACGCCCTTCCGGTCGACAGCTTCACGACGCGCGACGGTCAGCACACGAACGCCATCCACGGCTTCCTCTCGATGCTGCTGCTCCTGCTCCAGAACGAGAAGCCCACGCACCTCGCGGTCGCGTTCGACGTGTCGCGGCACTCCTTCCGCACGCGCGAGTACGCCGAGTACAAGGGCACCCGGGGCGAGACCCCGCCCGAGTTCAAGGGCCAGGTGCCGCTGCTGCAAGAGGCCTTGCAGGCGATGGGGATCCAGGTCCTCGAGAAAGAGGACTTCGAGGCCGATGACATCCTCGCGACCCTGGCGGCGCGCGGGCGCACCGAGGGCTATCGCGTGCTGCTCGTCTCGGGCGACCGCGACACCATCCAGCTGGTGAACGACGACGTCACGCTGCTCTACCCGAACGCCCAGGGCGTCTCGCAGCTCAAGCGGTACGACCCCGAGGCGGTCGTCGAGCGGTACGGCATCCGCCCCGAGCAGTACCCCGACGTCGCGGCACTCGTCGGTGAGACGAGCGACAACCTGACCGGCATCACGAAGGTGGGCGAGAAGACCGCGGTCAAGTGGCTCGGGCTCTACGGCGACCTCGACGGCATCCTCGCCCACGCCGACGAGATCAAGGGCGTCGTCGGGCAGAACCTGCGCGACGAGAAAGAGAACGCGATCCGCAATCGCAAGCTCAACCGTCTCGTCGACGACGTCGAACTCGACGTCGTGATCCCCGAGCTCGCCGCGCGTCCGATCGACATCGAAGCGGTCCGCCCGCTCTTCGAGCGGCTCGAGTTCCGCACGCTCTTCGAGCGCCTGCGCAAGCTCGCGGCGGGCGAGACGAACGGCAACGGCAACGGGGCGGCGCCCGCGGCCGAGCCGGCACCGCTCATCGCCGCGCCGACGATGCCGACCTCGCAGAGCCTCGCCGGCGCCGAACTCGCGGCGTGGCTCGAGCGCGCCGTCGCCGCAGAGCCCGCGGGGCTCGGCCTCAGCCTCGAGGTCATCGACGGCCTCGTGGTGGGTGCCGGCATTGCGACGGCGACCGAGACGGTGCACCTCGCCTGGCGATCCGGCGCGGCCGAAGCAGGGCCGTTCGAGGCGTGGCTCGCCTCCGACTCCCCGAAGATCATGACCGATGCGAAGCCGCAGCTCGAGGCACTCGCGCGATCCGGTCTCGCCCTCGACGGGCTCGTCCTCGACACGCTCGTGGCCGGCTGGCTCGTGCGACCGAACCTGGTCGAGAAGACCCTGCCCGACCTCGTCGACCGCTACCTCGGCGAGACGGTGCCGCAGGCCGATCCCGCGCAGCTCGTCCCCGAAGAGGGCACCGACGCCGGCGCGCCGGAGTACGCGTGGTTCACGGTGCGCGTGGCGCCCGCCGTTCTGCGTGCCCTGCCCGAGCGGTCGCGTCAGCTGCTCGCCGACATCGAGATGCCGCTCGTCCCCGTGCTGGCCGCGATGGAGTTGCGCGGCGTGACCGTCGACCACGCCGAGCTCGCAGCGCTGTCCGCCGAACTCGGCGAGCGGGCCGCCGGCCTCGCCGAGGCCGCGTACGCGGAGATCGGTCGCGAGGTGAACCTCGGCTCGCCGAAGCAGTTGCAGGAGGTGCTGTTCGACCAGCTCGGCATGCCGAAGACGCGCGCCACGAAGACCGGCTACACGACGGATGCGAGTGCGCTGGCCGACCTCCAGGAGTCCAGCCCGCACCCGTTCCTCGGCTACCTGCTCGAGCACCGCGATGCGACCAAGCTGCGCCAGATCGTCGATTCGCTCGACAAGTCGATCGCGGCCGACGGCCGCATCCACACGAACTACGGCCAGATCGGCGCGGCGACCGGGCGCATGTCGTCGAACGATCCGAACCTGCAGAACATCCCGATCCGTACCGAAGACGGGCGACGCATCCGAAAGGCGTTCCGCCACGGTGCCGGGTACGCAGAACTCCTGACGGCCGACTATTCGCAGATCGAGATGCGCATCATGGCGCACCTCTCCGGCGACCCCGGGCTCATCGAGGCGTTCAACGCGGGCGAAGACCTGCACCGGTTCGTGGGTGCGCGCGTGTTCGCGGTCGACCCCGCCGACGTCACGCCGCTCATGCGCACGAAGGTCAAGGCGATGTCGTACGGCCTCGCCTACGGCTTGAGCGCGTTCGGCCTCTCGAAGCAGCTGCGCATCGATCGCGCTGAGGCGCAGCAGCTCATGCGCGAGTACTTCGAGCGCTTCGGAGCGGTGCGCGACTACCTGCGCGGCGTGGTCGAGCAGGCGAAGATCGACGGCTACACGGAGACGATCTTCGGCCGGCGCCGTCCGTTCCCCGACCTCAACAGCCCGAACCGCGTGCACCGCGAGAACGCGGAGCGCGCCGCGCTCAATTCGCCGATCCAGGGTTCGGCCGCCGACATCATGAAGATCGCGATGGTCGGCGTCGAGCGCGAGATCCGCGCGCAGGGGCTCGAGAGCCGCATGCTGCTCACCGTCCACGACGAGCTCATCTTCGAGGTGGCGGGCGGCGAATCCGAGGCGCTCGAGGCGCTCGTGCGCGACAAGATGGCGAACGCGGCCGAACTCAAGGTGCCGCTCGACGTACAGGTCGGGCGGGGCAGCGACTGGGAGGACGCGGCGCACTGATCGAGGGATCCTCGACGTCGACACGGGCGGGTTCGCTGTCCTAGGTTCGGAGGATGGCATCGAGTGAGCGCACCCCGACCGACGTCGACCGCATCGCCGAAGGCTGGGTCGACACGCTGGTCGACCTCGACCCGAGCATCGGCACCTACATCGGCCGGACGAGCCACGACGACCGGCTCGCCGACTACTCGCCGGCCGGGCACGAGCGGCGGGTCGCCGCGATCCGCGAGGCGGCCGCCGCGCTTCGGGCCGCCGACCCGGCCGACGACGTCGACCGCATCACGGTCGCGGACCTCGGCTCCGAGCTGGAGCTCGAGCTCGCCCGGCACGACGCCGGGCTCCACCTCCGGGACCTCAACGTGATCGCGAGCCCGACGCAGGAGATCCGCGACGTGTTCGACCTCATGCCGACCGCCGAGGTCGACGACTGGTCGCGCATCGCGAATCGCCTCGGAGCGGTCCCGGGCGCGCTCGACGGCTACATCGAGACCCTGCGCGCGGGCGTCGGGGCGGGCATCGTCCCCGCGGTCCGGCAGGTGCACGAGGTCGCGGCGCAGGCGCGGCGCATCGCGAAGGCCGACGGCTTCTTCGCGACGTTCGCCGCGAGCGCGAAGGCGGGGGAGTCCGAGCTCCCCGACGCGCTTCGGCGCGACCTCGAGGCGGGCGCCGGCACGGCGAGCGAGGCGTACGACCGGCTCGCCGAGTTCCTCGAGTCCGAGCTCGCGCCGGTAGCGGGCGACGCCGATGCCGTCGGCCGCGACATCTACGCCCTCGAGTCGCGGCGCTTCCTCGGCGCCGTGATCGACCTCGACGAGACCTACGAATGGGGCATCGAAGAACTCGCGCGCATGGTCGCCGAGCAGGAGTCGATCGCGAACGAGATCAAGCCCGGGGCATCCGTTGCCGAGGCCATCGCGTTCCTCGACGACGATCCGAGCCGCAAGCTGCACGGCACCGACGCACTCCAACGGTGGATGCAGGAGACCAGCGACCGCGCGGTCGCGGAGCTCGCCGGCACGCAGTTCGACATCCCCGCCGAGATCCGCACCCTCGAGTGCATGATCGCCCCCACCCAGGAGGGCGGCATCTACTACACGGGCCCGAGCGACGACTTCTCACGGCCAGGTCGCATGTGGTGGTCGGTGCCGGAGGGCGTCACCGAGTTCGACACCTGGCGCGAACTCACCACGGTCTACCACGAGGGGGTCCCGGGTCACCACCTCCAGATCGGCCAGGCGGTCGTCAACCGCGGCCAGCTCAACACCTGGCGCCGGCAGCTCGCCGGCACGTCGGGTCACGCCGAGGGATGGGCGCTCTACGCAGAGCGTCTGATGCAGGGGCTCGGCTACCTCGACGATCCGGCCGACCGGCTCGGCATGCTCGACGGCCAGCGCATGCGCGCCGCCCGCGTCGTGCTCGACATCGGCGTGCACCTCGGCAAGCAGCGCCCCGACGGGCAGGGAGTCTGGACGGGCGACTACGCCTTCGAGTTCCTCGGGCAGAACGTCAACATGAACGAGGGCTTCGTGCGCTTCGAGGTGCACCGCTACCTCGGCTGGCCGGGGCAGGCACCCTCGTACAAGGTGGGCCAGCGCATCTGGGAGCAGCTGCGCGACGAGGTCGCCCGCCGGGAGGGCTCCGGCTTCGACATCCGCGACTTCCACCGGCGCGCGCTGGCGCTCGGCGGCGTCGGACTCGACACACTGCGCTCCGCGCTGCTCGGCTGAGTCCCGGGCGCGACGTGGCGCGTATCGTCATCGCAGGCGCGTCCGGGTTCATCGGCGCGCACCTCGTGCACCGCTACCGCGTCGCGGGCGATTCGGTGGCGACGATCGGCCGGTCCGGCGGGGACGCCTCGTGGTCCGATCCTCACGCGATCCGCCGGCTGCTCGACGGCGCCGACGTGCTCGTCAACCTCGCCGGGCGGAGCGTGAACTGCAGGTACACGCCTGCGAACCGTGAGGCGATCATGCAGTCGCGGCTGACGACGACCGCCGAACTGCGCGAGGCGGTCGCCGACGTCGACGAGCCGCCGGCCGTCTGGTTCAACTCCTCGACCGCGACGATCTACCGGCACGCCGACGACCGGCCGATGACCGAGTCGAGCGGTGAGCTCGGCACGGGGTTCTCGGTCGCCGTCGCGAAAGCGTGGGAGCGGGAGTTCTTCGACGGGGAGCTGCCGATGACCCGGCGGGTCGCGCTGCGGATCGCGATCGTGCTCGGCGACGGCAGTGCGCTGCGCCCGCTCGCGATGCTCGCCCGGCTCGGGCTCGGCGGCGCGCACCTCGACGGCCGGTGGCCGTCGTCGCGGGCGCGCCGCGGGGCCGGCACGCAGCACGTGTTCCGCACGCCCCGCGGCCGGCAGCGCTTCAGCTGGGTGCATGTCGAGGATGTCGCGCGCGCGATCGACTTCCTTCGCGACCGCGCCGACCTCAGCGGTCCGGTGAACGTCAGCTCGCCGAACCCGAGCGATGACCGCACCCTCATGCGCACCATCCGTCGACTCGTCGGTGCGCCGGTCGGCCTGCCCACGACGCGATGGATGCTCGAGCTCGGGTCGGCGGTCATCGGCACCGAGACCGAGCTCCTGCTCAAGAGCCGGTGGGTGCTGCCGCAGCGGTTGCTCGACGCCGGCTTCGAGTTCAGGTACCCCGAGCTGGAACCGGCGCTCGCGAGCATCCTCCGACCGACGGAGGGTGCCGTCGCCGCCGGCCCGGCTCGGCTCGGATGAGCCCCGGAGCCGTGCGGTTGCCGCGCACGCAGCGGTTCCGTTAGGATGGAGCGTCACTCGTGTGACATCCCTGTCCGCATGCCCATCGCGGAAACACATAACGCTCTACCGCGCGATGGGCTCGATATTGTCCTTTACGGAGCATTCACTACATGACAACCGCAACGACCAAGGCGCCCAAGCAGGTCGCGATCAACGACATCGGATCTGCTGACGATTTCCTCGCCGCGGTCGAGAAGACTTTGAAGTTCTTCAACGACGGCGACCTCATCGAGGGCACCGTCGTGAAGATCGACCGCGACGAGGTCCTCCTCGACGTCGGCTACAAGACCGAGGGCGTCATCCCCTCGCGCGAGCTTTCCATCAAGCACGACGTCGACCCCAGCGAGGTCGTCGGCGTCGGCGACACCGTCGAGGCCCTCGTTCTCCAGAAGGAGGACAAGGAAGGCCGCCTCATCCTGTCGAAGAAGCGTGCGCAGTACGAGCGCGCGTGGGGCGACGTGGAGAAGATCAAGGAGGCCGACGGCGTCGTGACCGGTTCGGTCATCGAGGTCGTCAAGGGCGGCCTGATCGTCGACATCGGCCTCCGCGGCTTCCTCCCGGCGTCGCTCATCGAGCTCCGCCGCGTGCGCGACCTCACGCCGTACCTCGGCCAGGAGATCGAGGCGAAGATCCTCGAGCTCGACAAGAACCGCAACAACGTGGTGCTCTCGCGCCGCGCGCTGCTCGAGCAGACGCAGTCCGAGTCGCGTTCGACGTTCCTCGCGAACCTGCACCCGGGCCAGATCCGCAAGGGTGTCATCTCGTCGATCGTCAACTTCGGTGCGTTCGTCGACCTCGGCGGCGTGGACGGCCTCGTGCACGTCTCCGAGCTGTCGTGGAAGCACATCGAGCACGCCAGCGAGGTCGTCGAGGTCGGCCAGGAGGTCACCGTCGAGGTGCTCTCCGTCGAGCTCGACCGCGAGCGCGTCTCGCTGTCGCTCAAGGCGACGCAGGAGGACCCGTGGCAGGTCTTCGCCCGGACCCACGCGATCGGCCAGGTCGCTCCGGGCAAGGTCACCAAGCTCGTGCCGTTCGGTGCGTTCGTTCGCGTCGCCGACGGCATCGAGGGCCTCGTGCACATCTCGGAGCTGTCGGGCAAGCACGTCGAGCTCGCCGAGCAGGTCGTGTCGGTCGGCGAAGAGGTCTTCGTCAAGGTCATCGACATCGACCTCGAGCGTCGCCGCATCTCGCTCTCGCTGAAGCAGGCGAACGAGGGCGTCGACCCCGAGGGCACCGAGTTCGACCCGGCGCTCTACGGCATGCTCACCGAGTACGACGAGCAGGGCAACTACAAGTACCCCGAGGGCTTCGACCCCGAGACCAACGAGTGGCGCGAGGGCTTCGAGGCCCAGCGCGAGAAGTGGGAGCAGGACTACGCTGCCGCCCAGGCTCGCTGGGAGGCGCACAAGAAGCAGGTTGCTGCTTCGCTCGCCGCCCAGGCTGCCGACGACTCGTTCTCGGCCGGCGGTGCCTCCTACTCGAGCGACTCGGCCGGCACGGGCACCCTTGCCGACGACGCCTCGCTCGCGGCGCTGCGCGAGAAGCTCTCGAGCAACAACTGATCGCACCTGCGACACGACTGAAGGCCGGTTCCCTGGGGAACCGGCCTTCGGCCGTTTCAGGGCGTCGTCGCGGGATGCCTCGCGGATGCCTCGCGGCGGGCGCGACGACGCCGCACGACGAACACGAGCGCGATCACGAGCGCCACGATGCCGAAGACCACGAGCACGGGCGCCAGCACTGCGGCGAACGCGAGCGCGAAGCTCCCGGCGTCTTCCGCGGCACTCACGACCGGGCCGCCGAATCCGAGTGTCGCTGTGTTGACGACCGGCCGGGCGGCGGCCTTCGCCACGTGCACGAGCAGCGCGAGGCCGACGCCGATCGCGACGGGAACCCAGGCGTTCGAGCTGAAGAACGACCCGGGATCGGTCACGACGGCGGTCGTCGAGTCGATCCCGGTGCCGAAGACGATTCCGCCGGCGGTCGGCCTGACGACCGTCTGCACGACATCGTTGGCCGAGTCGAGACCCGGCACCTTGTCGGCGATGAACTCGACCGCGAGCAGGAGGACCAGCACGAGCAGGACCCACTCGTTCGAGAGCCACGCCCACGCGGGCGGCAGTTCGACGAGGGTCGTGAAGCGATCGAGCGCACCGAGCACGACGAGCGGGATCCAGGCGTTGAGACCGGCCGCGAGCGCGAGCCCGGTGCCGGTGAGCAGCTCGAGCATCCGCGCCTCCTCGTGGGTCGAGTCGAGTGTCGCACGATTAGAGTGGTGTCGTGTATCTGATCGGGCTCACTGGTGGTATCGCCTCGGGGAAGTCGACCGTCGCGCGCAGGCTGTACGAACACGGGGCGGTTCACATCGATGCCGACGACCTCGCCCGGCGGGTCGTCGCACCGGGCACCCCCGGGCTCGCGGCGGTCATCGCGGAGTTCGGCGAGGGCGTCCTCCGACCCGACGGCTCACTCGACCGCGCGAAGCTCGGCGAGATCGTCTTCAAGGACGACGCCGCGCGGGCCCGCCTGAACTCCATCGTCCACCCCGCGGTGCGGGAGCTGTCGTCGCGGCTCATCGCCCGCGCCGAGGCCGATGACCCCGATGCCGTCGTCGTGTACGACGTGCCGCTCCTCGTCGAGGCATCCGTCGATCACCCGTTCGACCTCGTCGTCGTGACGAACGCGCCGCGCCGCACCCAGGTGAAGCGGCTCGTCGAGGAGCGCGGCCTCGACCTGATGCAGGCCGAGGCGCGAGTCGACGCGCAGGTCGACAACACTCGGCGGCTCGCGATCGCCGACGTGGTCATCGACACCGACGGCTCGCTCGCGCACACGATGAGCCAGACCGACGCCCTGTGGGCGCGGGTCGTGGCCGAGCGCTCCGGACGCGATGTCGGAGGCCGCTCCTAGACTTGGAGCATGCAGGCCACGCGCTCAGTTCGCCCGTTCGAGGTCATCAGCGAGTATCGACCGAGCGGTGACCAGCCGCAGGCGATCGCCGAACTCGCCGGCCGCATCAACGCGGGTGAGACCGACGTCGTGCTGCTCGGAGCGACCGGTACCGGCAAGTCGGCGACGACGGCCTGGCTCATCGAGCAGGTCCAGCGTCCGACCCTCGTGCTGGCCCACAACAAGACCCTCGCCGCGCAGCTCGCGAACGAGTTCCGCGAGCTGCTGCCGAACAACGCGGTCGAGTACTTCGTCTCCTACTACGACTACTACCAGCCAGAGGCCTACGTCCCGCAGACCGATACGTTCATCGAGAAAGACAGTTCGATCAACGCCGAGGTCGAGCGGCTGCGCCACTCGACGACGAACTCCCTGCTCAGCCGGCGCGACGTCGTCGTGGTGTCGACCGTGTCCTGCATCTACGGCCTCGGCACGCCCGAGGAGTACCTCGGGGCGATGATGCCGCTGCAGGTCGGCCAACGGGTCGACCGCGACTGGCTCATCCGCAAGTTCGTCTCGATGCAGTACCAGCGCAACGACGTCGACTTCTCGCGGGGCACGTTCCGCGTGCGCGGCGACACGATCGAGATCATCCCCGTCTACGAAGAGCTGGCGATCCGCATCGAGATGTTCGGCGACGAGATCGAGGCGCTCTACAGCCTGCATCCGCTCACGGGGCAGATCGTCCGCCAGCTCGACGCGGTTCCCGTCTTCCCGGGATCGCACTACGTCGCATCGACCGACGTGATGCAGCGCGCCATCGGAACCATCCGCGACGAGCTCGACGAGCGCCTCGCCGAGCTCGAACGCGAGGGCAAGCTGCTCGAGGCGCAGCGGCTGCGCATGCGCACGACCTTCGACCTGGAGATGATGGAGCAGATCGGGTTCTGCTCGGGCATCGAGAACTACTCGCGGCACATCGACGGGCGCGCGCCCGGCGAAGCGCCGCACTGCCTGCTCGACTACTTCGCCGACGACTTCCTCGTCGTGATCGACGAGTCGCACGTGACGGTGCCGCAGATCGGTGCCATGTACGAGGGCGACTCGTCGCGCAAGCGCACCCTCGTCGAGCACGGGTTCCGGCTGCCGAGCGCCCTCGACAACCGCCCCCTCAAGTGGGACGAGTTCAAGGCGCGCGTCGGCCAGACCGTGTACCTCTCCGCGACGCCGGGCCGATACGAGATGGGCATCGCCGACGGCGTCGTCGAGCAGATCATCCGGCCGACCGGCCTCGTCGATCCGCAGATCGTCGTGAAGCCGTCGAAGGGGCAGATCGACGACCTGCTCGAAGAGATCCGCAAGCGTGCCGAGCGCGACGAGCGGGTCCTCGTCACCACCCTCACGAAGAAGATGGCCGAAGAGCTCACCGACTTCCTCACCGAGGCCGGGGTCAGGGTGCGCTACCTGCACTCCGACGTCGACACGCTCCGGCGGGTCGAACTGCTCACCGAGCTTCGCGCAGGCGTCTACGACGTGCTCGTCGGCATCAACCTGCTGCGCGAGGGTCTCGACCTCCCCGAGGTGTCGCTCGTCGCGATCCTCGACGCCGACAAAGAGGGGTTCCTCCGGTCGTCGACCTCGCTCATCCAGACGATCGGGCGCGCCGCGCGCAACGTCTCGGGCGAGGTGCACATGTACGCCGACGTGCTCACCGACTCGATGAAGCAGGCGATCGACGAGACGACGCGTCGGCGCGACCGGCAGCTCGAGTACAACCGCGTCAACGGCATCGATCCCCAGCCACTGCGCAAGCGCATCGCCGACATCACCGAGGTGCTCGCGCGCGAAGAGGCCGACACCGCTGCGCTGCTCGCGGGCCGCGACGGCCGTAAGAAGTCGCCGGTGCCGAACCTCCGTACCGAAGGCATCGCCGCCGAGGGCGCGAACGACCTCGAAGAGCTCATCCGCGACCTCAACGACCAGATGCTCGAGGCGGCCGGCGAGCTCAAGTTCGAACTCGCCGCGCGACTGCGCGACGAGGTGTCCGAGCTCAAGCGCGAGCTCCGGCAGATGGAGAAGGCGGGGCACCTGGGCTGACGGGTACGGCGGGCGCGCTGCAGTCTCGACGGGGGCGCCCGCCGGTCCGATTCGAACATCTGTTCGCCGACAGCGCATCGGTCGAGGCATCCGTGTCGGTGGGTCTCTCTAGACTCGAAGGGTGCCAGTTTCACGTCTCGATGCCCATTCGCGCCTGAGTGTCCGCGGTGCCCGCGTGCACAACCTGCACAACGTCGACGTCGAGATCCCGCGCGACGCGATGGTCGTGTTCACAGGCCTCTCGGGTTCGGGCAAGTCGTCGCTCGCGTTCGACACGATCTTCGCCGAGGGGCAACGACGCTACGTCGAGTCGCTGTCGGCATACGCCCGGCAGTTCCTCGGGCAGGTCGACCGGCCCGACGTCGACTTCATCGAGGGCCTGAGCCCCGCCGTGTCGATCGACCAGAAGTCGACGAACCGCAACCCCCGCTCGACGGTCGGCACGATCACCGAGATCTACGACTACATGCGACTGCTGTGGGCGCGCATCGGCGTGCCGCACTGCCCGGTCTGCGGCGAGAAGATCCAGCGGCAGACGGTGCAGCAGATCGCCGACCGGCTGATGGAGCTCGAGGAGGGCACCCGGTTCCAGGTGCTGAGCCCCGTGGTGTCGAAGAAGAAGGGCGAGTTCGTCGACCTCTTCCGCGAACTGGCGGCGCAGGGCTATTCGCGTGCCGTCGTCGACGGCGAACTCATCCGCCTCGACGAGCCGCCGAAGCTCAAGAAGCAGATCAAGCACGACATCTCCGTCGTCGTCGACCGGCTCGTCGCCGGGCCCGACGTGCTGGGCCGGCTCACCGACTCGCTCGAGACGGCGCTCCGGCTCACCGACGGCCTGGTGCAGGTCAACTTCGTCGACGAGTCGGGTCCCGACGCCTGGCACACCTTCTCCGAGAAGCTCTCGTGCCCGAACCAGCACCCGATCCAGCTCACCGAGATCGAGCCGCGCACCTTCTCGTTCAACGCGCCGTTCGGCGCCTGTCCCGAGTGCTCCGGCCTCGGCACGCGCATGTCGGTCGACGAAGAGCTGCTGCTCGGCGACCCGGCCCTCTCGATCACCGACGGCGTCATCCTCCCGTGGACCTCGCAGGGCAAGAGCCTCTACAACTACTACGAGAAGCTGCTCGACGGGCTCGCCCGCGACCTCGGCTTCTCCCTCGACACGCCGTGGGCCGAGCTCCCCGACGAGGCACGGCAGGCGGTCCTGCGCGGGCAGAACTTCGAGGTCAAGGTGCGCTGGCGCAACCGGTACGGCCGTGAGATGAGCTACACCTCGGGCTTCGAGGGCGTCGTGCCGTACATCGAGCGGCAGTACCTCCAGGCCGAGACCGACGTGCAGCGGGCGCGGTGGGCCGAGTACCTGCGCGAGGTGCCCTGCCCCGTGTGCGACGGCAAGCGGCTGAAGCCCGAGGTGCTGTCCGTGCTGATCCACGATCACAGCATCGCCGACGTCGGCCTGCTGAGCCTCACCGATGCGCGCGCATTCATGGACCGCCTCGAGCTCACCGATCGCGAGCAGGCCATCGGCGCCCAGGTGCTGCGCGAGATCAAGGTCCGCCTCGACTTCCTCATCCGGGTCGGCCTCAGCTACCTCGACCTCGCGCGCGCCGCCGGCACCCTCTCCGGCGGCGAGGCGCAGCGCATCCGCCTCGCCACGCAGATCGGCTCGGGCCTCACGGGCGTGCTGTACGTGCTCGACGAGCCGAGCATCGGCCTGCACCAGCGCGACAACCGGCGTCTCATCGACACCCTCGTCGCGTTGCGCGACCTGGGCAACACGCTCATCGTCGTCGAACACGACGAAGACACCATTCGCACGGCCGACTGGATCGTCGACATCGGCCCCGGGGCCGGTGTCAACGGCGGTACCGTCGTGCACTCCGGCAGCTACGACGACCTGCTGAAGAACACGCGCTCGCTCACTGGCGACTACCTGTCCGGCCGCAAAGAGATCGCGACCCCGGCGCGACGCCGGCCGATCGACCGCGACCGCATGATCTCGGTGCAGGGCGCCGCGGCGAACAACCTCCGCGGCATCGACGTCGAGTTCCCGCTCGGAACGTTCACGGCGGTGACCGGCGTGAGCGGCTCGGGCAAGTCGTCGCTCGTCAACGACATCCTCTACCGCGTTCTCGCGAACAAGCTCAACGGCGCACGCAAGGTCCCGGGCAAGCACCGCCGGGTGACCGGCCTCGAGCAGCTCGACAAGGTCGTGCACGTCGACCAGGCGCCGATCGGGCGCACACCGCGATCGAACCCCGCGACCTACACGGGCGTGTTCGACCGCATCCGCACGCTCTTCTCCGAGACGACCGAGGCCAAGGCCCGAGGCTACCTTCCGGGGCGGTTCAGCTTCAACGTCAAGGGCGGGCGCTGCGAGGCGTGCTCGGGCGACGGCACGATCAAGATCGAGATGAACTTCCTGCCCGACGTCTACGTCGCGTGCGAGGTGTGCGGCGGCAAGCGGTACAACCGCGAGACGCTGCAGGTGCACTACAAGGGCAAGAACATCGCCGAGGTGCTCGAGATGCCGATCTCCGAGGCGGCCGAGTTCTTCGAACCGATCTCGGCGATCCACCGCTATCTCAAGACGCTCGTCGATGTCGGACTCGGCTACGTGCAGCTCGGACAGAGCGCGACGACGCTCTCGGGCGGCGAGGCGCAGCGCGTGAAGCTGGCGACCGAGCTGCAGCGACGGTCGAACGGCCGCAGCGTCTACGTGCTCGACGAGCCGACGACCGGCCTGCACTTCGAAGACGTGCAGAAGCTCCTCCGGGTGCTCGGCAAGCTCGTCGAGAAGGGCAACACCGTGATCGTCATCGAGCACTCGCTCGACGTCATCAAGTCGGCCGACTGGATCATCGACCTCGGGCCGGAGGGCGGCTCGGGCGGCGGCCAGGTCGTCGCCACCGGCACTCCCGAGCATGTCGCGACGGTCGCCGAGAGCCACACGGGCTACTTCCTCCGCGAGATCTTCGACGCCGCCGCCGAGCGCGCCGACGTCGCCAGCTGAGCCGATGGTGAGCGCGCGACCGAGCTCCGACACGGTTCCGTACCGCCCGAAGCCGGGCGAGATCCCGACGAGTCCCGGCGTGTACCGCTTCCGCGACGCCGACAGGCGGGTGCTCTACGTCGGCAAGGCGAAGAACCTGCGGGCGAGGCTCTCGAACTACTTCGCTCCGCTGAGGAGCCTCCACGAGCGCACCCGGCGCATGGTCACGAGCGCCTCGTCGGTCGAGTGGACGGTCGTCGGCAGCGAGGTCGAGGCGCTCCAGCTCGAGATCACGTGGATCAACGAGTTCCATCCCCCGTTCAATGTCCGCTTCAAGGACGACAAGTCGTACCCGTACCTCGCCGTGACGATGGCCGACGAGGCGCCGCGCGCCTTCGTCACGCGCAATCGCAAGATCCGCGGCGCCCGCTACTTCGGGCCGTACCCGAAGGTGTGGGCGATCAACGAGACGCTCGAGATCCTGCTGAAGCTCTTCCCGATCCGCACGTGCAAAGACAGCGACTACCGGCGGGCGATGGCGAGCGGCAAGCCGTGCTTCGCCGGTCAGATCGGTCGCTGCTTCGGGCCGTGCTCAGGGCTCGTCACCATCGAGGAGCACCGCGAGAACGTCGACCGCTTCGTCGGGTTCATGCAGAATCAGGACCGGCGCATCGTCGGCGAGCTGACCGATCGCATGCAGGCCGCCGCCGCCGCGCAGGAGTACGAGGCAGCCGCCCGCTACCGCGACCGCCTGCAGGCGGCGAACGCCTTCTTCGAGAAGAGCGCGGTCGTGCTCGGCGACAAGGTCGACCTCGACGTCTTCGGCGTCGACCACGACGAGCTCGCCGCCGCCGTCCAGCTGTTCATCGTCCGGGGCGGTCGAGTGCGCGGCGTGCACTCGTGGACCGTCGACAAGGAGCTCGACGTGCCGCTCGGCGACCTCGTCGACTCGATCGTGCAGAACGCCTACGCCGATGGGCTGACTCCGCCGGCCGAGGTCGTCGTTCCCGAGCTCCCCGACGACGCTGCGGCGCTCGAGGACTGGCTGGGCGCGACCGCCGGACGGAAGGTGCGCCTGCGGGTGGCGCAGCGCGGCGACAAGGCCTCGCTCCTGCAGACCGCGACGCAGAACGCACGCCAGACGCTCATGCTCTACAAGACCCGTCGTAGCGCCGACTTCACGACGCGCTCGCGTGCCCTCGAAGACATCCAGGAGGCGCTCGGCATGGCCGATGCGCCGCTCCGGATCGAGTGCTACGACGTCTCGCACCTGAGCGGCACCAACATCGTGGCATCCATGGTGGTCTTCGAAGACGGCCTGCCGCGCAAAGACGAGTACCGCCGGTTCACGATCCCGCAGTCGAGCGACGACACCGACTCGATCCATCAGGTGCTCACCCGACGGTTGGCGTACCTCGCGAACGCGTACGAGGCTGCGGCCGAGCGCAAGGGAGACGCCGGCGACGCTCCCGAGCGGCGCAAGAAGTTCGCCTACCCGCCGAACCTGCTCGTCGTCGACGGCGGGCAGCCGCAGGTCGCGGCCGCGGAGCGCGCCCTGCGGGAGTCGGGAGTCCAGGGCATCTACCTCTGCGGCATCGCGAAGCGTCTCGAGGAGATCTGGACGCCCGAGAGCGACTTCCCGGTCATCCTGCCGCGCAACAGCGACGCGCTCTTCCTGTTCCAGCGGGTGCGCGACGAGGCCCATCGGTTCGCGATCACGCACCAGCGGCAGCGTCGCAAGCGCGACATCGGGTCGGTGCTCGCCGAGATCCCGGGCCTGGGCCCCGCCCGGGTGAAGGAGTTGCTGCGCCATTTCGGCTCGGTCGCGCGGTTGCGTGCGGCCGACGAGCACGCCATCGCCGAAGTGAAGGGCATCGGCCCGACGCTCGCGGCGACCGTCCACGCGCAGCTGCACGCCGATCCCGCGCCCGCACCCCGCTAGGCTGGTGTGTCGGTACGAGAAGGGGGCTGGCATGGCGGCGGGGGAGCCCGAGCGGCAGGAGATGCTCATCGTCACGGGGATGTCCGGTGCCGGACGATCGACCGTGGGCAATGCGCTCGAGGACCTCGGCTGGTACGTCGTCGACAACCTGCCGCCGCAGATGCTGCGCCCGCTCGTCGAGCTCGTCGAACGAGCCGGCACGTCGCTGCCGCGCATCGCGGCGGTCGTCGACATCCGCGGCCGTGACTTCTTCGCCGAGCTCCAGGACATCATCCAGGCGCTGCGCACCGGCGTGAACGTCCGCGTCGTCTTCCTCGACGCGAACGACGCGGTGCTCGTGCGGCGTTTCGAGGCGGTCCGCAGGCCGCACCCCCTGCAGGGCAACGGCACCCTCCTCGACGGGATCGGCGCCGAACGTGCTCGCCTCGCGACCCTTCGCGAGGCGAGCGACTTCGTCGTCGACACCTCCGACCTCAACATCCACCAACTCGCCAACCTCATCACCGAGACGTTCGCCGACGCCGACCATGCGGGCCTCCGGGTGACGATGCAGAGCTTCGGCTTCAAGTACGGTGCTCCGACCGACGCCGACCTCATCGCCGACGCCAGGTTCCTGCCCAATCCGTTCTGGAATCCCGAACTGCGACACCTCACGGGCGAAGACGCCCCGGTGCGCGACTTCGTGCTCGGCCAGCCGGGCGCCATGGAGTTCATCGACGCCTACGCCAAGGCGCTCGAACCCGTCCTCGCCGGCTACCAGCGAGAGAACAAGCGGCACGCGACGATCGCGATCGGCTGCACGGGCGGCAAGCACCGCTCGGTGGCGATGGTCCGAGAGCTGAGCGAGCGCGTCGCGAACATGCCCGGCGTCGTCGTGAGCGTGAAGCATCGCGACCTCGGTCGCGAATGACGCCGGGCCCGCAACACAGATTGGAACACAGGTGCCATTGACCGCTGATGTGAAAGAGGAGCTCGCCCGCGTCGAGGTCTCCAAGACGAGCGTACGAGTCGCGGAACTCGCGTCCGTGCTGCGCTTCGCCGGCGGACTCCACATCATCCAGAACCGCATCGCGATCGAAGCGGAGCTCGACTCGAAGACGGTCGCCAAGCGCGTCACCCGCGATCTCGGCGAGATCTACGGTGTTCGTCCCGACGTCTCGGTGATCTCGCCGTCCGGTGTCCGCCGCACCAACCAGTACCTCATCCGCGTGCTCGACGGCGGCGAGACCCTCGCCCGTCAGACGGGGCTGCTCGATGCGCGTCGCCGGCAGGTGCGCGGCCTCCCGAACAAGCTGACGACGGGCTCGCGCGACGAGATCGCCGCGGTCTGGCGCGGCGCCTTCCTCGCGCAGGGGAGCCTCACCGATCCCGGCCGCTCGGCCGCGCTCGAGATCACCTGCCCCGGCAACGAGACGGCGATGGCGCTCGTCGGGGCGGCCGGGAGACTCGGCATCTCCGCCAAGGCGCGCGAGGTGCGGGGCGTGCACCGCGTCGTCATCCGCGACGGAGAGGCGATCAGCGCGATGCTCTCGGCCATGGGGGCGACCGGCACCGTCCGCAACTGGGAGGAGCTCCGCCAGCGCCGCGAGGTGCGGGCGACGGCCAACCGGCTGGTCAACTTCGACGACGCGAACCTGCGCCGGTCGGCCCAAGCCGCAGTCGCCGCGTGCGCGCGGGTCGAGCGGGCGATGGAACTGCTCGGCGACGACATCCCCGACCACCTGCGCTACGCCGGCGAGCTCCGGCTCGCGCACCGCGATGCGAGCCTCGACGAGCTCGGCCACCACGCCGACCCGCCGATGACGAAGGACGCCGTCGCCGGACGGATCCGGCGACTGCTCGCGATGGCCGACAAGCGTGCCGCCGACCTCGGCGTCCCGGGCACCGAGGCGAGCCTGCCTGCTGATCTCGACGAGGTCTGAGCCCCAGTCGTCCTTCCCGCCGTTGCCCCGCGTGACGAGCCCCGATGGCGGCGTCGGGGTCGGGCATAGACTCGGGAGAGCGGCCGTGGAGACCCGGGTGAGACGCCCGGGTGCCCCGGCGCGTCTGACAAGGAGAAGCAATGGCTGACTACACCCTCCCCGATCTCGCCTACGACTATTCGGCGCTCGAGCCGGCGATCAGCGGCACGATCATGGAGCTGCACCACTCGAAGCACCACCAGGCGTACGTGACCGGCGCGAACACCGCGCTCGCCCAGCTCGCCGAGGCGCGCGACTCGGGCAACCTCGCGAACGTCAACAAGCTCGAGAAGGACCTCGCGTTCAACCTCGGCGGCCACGTCAACCACTCGATCTTCTGGACGAACCTGTCGCCGAACCGCGGCGACAAGCCGACCGGAGAGCTCGCCGCCGCGATCGACGACCAGTTCGGCTCGTTCGACAAGTTCCAGGCCCACTTCACCGCGACGGCGCTCGGCGTGCAGGGCTCGGGCTGGGCCGTGCTGGCGTGGGACTCGCTCGGTCAGCGCCTGATCATCGTGCAGTTCTTCGACCAGCAGGGCAACCTGCCGGCCGGGATCGTTCCGCTCCTCATGCTCGACGTCTGGGAGCACGCGTACTACCTCGACTACAAGAACGTGCGCGCCGACTACGTCAAGGCGTTCTGGACGATCGTCGACTGGGAGAACGTCCAGCAGCGCTTCACCGCAGCTGGTGAGAAGACCTCAGGGCTGCTGCTACTGTCGTAAATCGGATGGTGTCCCCGGCATCGTCCGGGGACGCCGTCGTCCGATCCGTCCATCCGTGAAACGGCGCGATCCGCGCCACGTCAGGAGACATCCGTGTCTGTAAAGATCGGCATCAACGGCTTCGGCCGTATCGGCCGCAACTACTTCCGCGCGGCACTCGCCCAGGGCGCCGACCTCGAGATCGTCGCGGTGAACGACCTCACCGACAACAAGACGCTCGCCCACCTCCTGAAGTTCGACTCGGTCACGGGCCAGCTCGACGCCACCGTCGAGTACGACGACGAGCACATCATCGTCGACGGCACGCCGATCCGCGCCTTCGCGGAGCGCGACCCCGCGAACCTCCCGTGGGGCGACCTCGGCGTCGACATCGTCATCGAGTCGACGGGCTTCTTCACGAAGGCCGCCGACGCGCGCAAGCACCTCGAGGCCGGGGCGAAGAAGGTGCTGATCTCCGCACCCGCGACCGACGAGGACGCGACGTTCGTCATGGGCGTGAACGAAGACACGTACGTGCCCGAGCGCCACCACATCATCTCGAACGCCTCCTGCACCACGAACTGCCTTGCGCCGCTCGCCAAGGTGTTCAACGACGCGTTCGGCATCGAGCGCGGTCTCATGACCACGGTGCACGCCTACACCGCCGACCAGAACCTGCAGGACGGCCCGCACAAGGACCTGCGTCGCGCACGCGCCGCGGCGATCAACATCGTGCCGACCTCGACCGGCGCCGCCAAGGCGATCGGGCTCGTGCTGCCCGAGCTCGTCGGCAAGCTCGACGGCTTCGCCCTCCGCGTGCCCGTGCCGACCGGCTCGATCACCGACCTCACCGTGACGGCCTCGCGCCCCGTGACGGTCGACGAGATCAAGGCCGCCTACAAGGCCGCCGCCGAGGGGCCGCTGAAGGGCATCCTCAAGTACTCGGAGGACGAGCTCGTCTCCTCCGACATCGTCTCCGACCCGCACTCGTCGATCTTCGACGCCGGACTCGTGCGCGTGATCGGCGACCAGGTGAAGCTGTCCGCCTGGTACGACAACGAGTGGGGCTACTCCAACCGCCTCGTCGACCTGACCGAGTACGTGGCCGACCGGCTCTGAAAGCGAGAAACGTGACCCTGCGAACCATCTCCTCACTCGGCGACCTCGCGGGCAAGCGCGTCGTCGTCCGCTGCGACCTCAACGTTCCGTTGAACGACGGGGTCATCACGGACGACGGCCGCGTGCGCGCGTCCGTCCCGACGATCGACGCCCTGCGCTCGCAGGGCGCCCGTGTGATCGTCATCTCCCACCTCGGTCGCCCCGACGGCGCGCCCGACCCCAAGTACAGCCTGGCGCCCGTCGCCTCGCGGCTCGGCGAACTGCTCGGCGCCCCCGTCGCGTTCGCGACCGACACGGTCGGCGAGGATGCTTCGGCGAAGGCGGCGGCGCTCGGCGACGGCGACGTGCTCGTGCTCGAGAACCTGCGCTTCAACCCGGGGGAGACCTCGAAGAACGAGGCCGAGCGCACCGCGTTCGCCGGTGAGCTCGCGGCCTTCGCCGACGCGGTCGTCTCCGACGGCTTCGGCGTCGTGCATCGCAAGCAGGCGAGCGTGTACGAGCTCGCCGAGCTGCGCCCGAGCGCCGCGGGACTGCTGATCGCCGCCGAGCTCGACGTGCTCGACCGGCTCACCGAGAACCCCGAGCGCCCGTACACGGTCGTGCTCGGCGGTTCGAAGGTCTCCGACAAGCTCGGGGTCATCGCCCACCTGCTGCCCCGTGTCGATCGCCTCCTCATCGGTGGCGGCATGCTGTTCACGTTCCTCGCCGCCCAGGGGCACAAGGTCGCGTCGAGCCTGCTCGAGGCCGACCAGATCGACACCGTCAACGGCTACCTCGCCGAGGCCGCCGAGCGCGGGGTCGAACTCGTGCTGCCGACCGACGTCGTGGTCGCGGCATCGTTCTCGGCCGATGCGGAGCACGTCGTCACCCCGGCCGACGCGATCGAGGAGACGCCGTTCGGTGCCTCCGGGCTCGGCCTCGACATCGGTCCCGAGACGGCGGCGCGGTTCGCCGAGCTCGTGCGCGACTCGAAGACGGTGTTCTGGAACGGCCCGATGGGCGTCTTCGAACTCGCCCCGTTCGCCGCCGGCACCCGTGCGGTGGCCGAGGCGCTCACCGAGGTCGACGGCCTCAGCGTCGTCGGCGGAGGCGACTCGGCCGCTGCCGTGCGCGTGCTCGGCTTCGACGACGAACGATTCGGACACATCTCGACGGGCGGGGGCGCGAGCCTCGAATTCCTCGAGGGTAAGAAGCTCCCCGGACTGGAGGTCCTCGGATGGCAGTGAAGCGCACCCCGTTCATCGCAGGCAACTGGAAGATGAACCTCGACCACCTGCAGTCGATCGCGTTCGTGCAGAAGCTCGCGTGGGCGCTCGGCGACGCGAAGCACGACTTCGCCGACGCGGAGGTCGCGGTCTTCCCGCCGTTCACCGACCTGCGCAGCGTGCAGACGCTCGTCGCAGCCGACTCGCTGTCGATCGGCTATGGCGCGCAGGACCTGTCGAAGCACGACTCCGGCGCCTACACGGGTGAGATCTCGGGCGCGTTCCTGAAGCAGCTCGACTGCGGGTACGTCATCATCGGCCACTCCGAGCGGCGCACGCTGCACGGCGAGACCGACGACGACGTGAACGCGAAGGTCATCGCCGCCCACCGCCACGGCCTCGTGCCAGTGCTCTGCGTCGGTGAGACCGCGGACGACCTCGAGGCGCACGGTGCCAGCGCGGTGCCGGTCGCACAGCTGCGCGCGGCGCTCGAGGGCGTCGATGCGGCCAAGGGCCTCGTCATCGCCTACGAGCCGGTCTGGGCGATCGGATCGGGTCAGGCGGCGACGCCCGCCCAGGCCGAACAGGTCGCCGCCGCCCTGCGCGCGGTGCTCGCCGAGATCGCCGGCGACGAGATCGCCGCGTCGACCCGCATCCTCTACGGCGGATCGGTCAAGGCGGCCAACATCGCCGCGTTCCTGCGCGAGCCGAACGTCGACGGTGCGCTCGTGGGCGGTGCGAGCCTCGACATCGACGAGTTCTCGAGCATCGTCCGCTTCAAGAAGCACGTCGGCGCCTGACCCGCGTCGGGGGTCGGCGCGAGTCTCCGACCTCCGATGCCGCGCCCGGCTATACTCGATTGTCGGCATCGACCCCCTGCGTCGTGCCCGGAAAGGTTCACCGTGGAGATTCTCCAAGTCGTGCTCGAGGTGCTGCTCGGCCTCACGAGCCTGCTGCTGACGCTGCTCATCCTGCTGCACAAGGGTCGCGGCGGCGGTCTGTCCGACATGTTCGGCGGTGGCGTCACCTCGAGCCTGGGTGCGTCGGGCGTCGCCGAGCGCAACCTGAACCGCATCACGGTGGTGCTGGGCCTCGTCTGGATCACGTGCATCGTGATCCTCGGGCTCATCACGAAGTTCCAGACCGGCGCCTGACGAGGAGGAGACATGGCATCAGGCAACAGCGCCATCCGCGGCTCCCGCGTGGGAGCCGGACCGATGGGCGAGCAGGACCGCGGCTTCCACGCCGATCGCGTCGCGATCAGCTACTGGGACGCCCAGGGCAACGAGACCGTCCGGTACTTCGCGGCGAACCTGCCCGAAGAGGAGATCCCCGACGTCATCGACAGCCCGTCCACGGGGCTGCCGGCTGGTCGTGACCGTGAGAATCCTCCCGCGGTGACCAAGCTCGAACCGTACAAGACCCACCTCGCGTACGTGAAGGAGCGTCGTACCGAAGACGAGGCGGCCGCGCTGCTCGACGAGGCGCTCACCCAGCTCCGCACCCGGCGCGGGCAGCTTCCCAAAGACTGATTTCGCTCCCTGGGCGACGAGAACGGGGCGGGCCATCGGCCCGCCCCGTTCGTCGTGCGTGGGGTGATCCGCGTCAGTACTCCCGGGCGATGAGCGCCTCGGGCACCTCGGCCGCGGCGTCGCGGTCGACGAAGAACACGGTGCGCCGGCGTCCCTTGATGCCGGCGACCGGCACCTCGTCGCGGCTCGCGCCGGCGAGTGCGAGCCCGAGGGCGGAGGCCTTGTCGGCACCCGCGAGCACCATCCATACGCGCTGAGACGCGTTGAGCACCGGGCGGGTGAGGCTGAGGCGCTCGGGCGGCGGCTTCGGCGAATCGCGCACGGGGATGACCGTCTGGTCGGCGACCTCGATGCCCGACCGGTGCGGGAAGAGCGAGGCGATGTGTCCATCGGGTCCGACGCCGAGGAACGTGATGTCGAAGATCGGGTGCTCGGCGCCCTCGGCGGCATGGTCGGCCAGCTCGGCCGCGTACTCGACGGCGGCCTCGTCGAGCGTCAGTCCGGAGTCGGAAGCCGGGAACGGATGCACGTTCTCGTCGGGGAGGTCGAGATCGTCGAGGAGGGCGTCGCGCGACTGGCGATCGTTGCGATCGGCATCGCCGTGCGGAACCCACCGTTCGTCGCCCCACCAGAAGTGCACGCGCGACCAGTCGATCGACATGCGAGCGGGGGAGGCGGCCACGGCCTCGAGCACGGCCGAGCCCATCGACCCGCCCGTGAGCACGACGTGCACGACGGGCTGCGCGTCGAGCAGGTCGAGCGTCTTCGTGATGAATCGCGCGGCCACCGCGCCGGCGAGCGTCGCCTTGTCGGGGTGCACGAGCACCCGGCGTTCGTTCGTCACTCGATCTCCTCCGCACCGTCGTCGGCGAGGAGCCGGAGCCCCTTCGCGATGACTTCACCGTACAGCTCGTCGGGGTCGAGTCGGCGCAGCTCATCGGCGAGGCAGTCGCGAAGGCTGCGTCGGGGGAGCGCGACGTCGTGCAGCGGCTGGTCGGGCTGACGCAGCGTCGCAACTCCCGGCACGTCGCGCACGAGCTCGATGGGGCCGCTCGGGCGATCGAGCCGCACACCGTGGATGCCGTGCGACCCCTCGTCGACGCCGGTGAGCTCGACCTCGGTCGAGCAGCCGAGCTGCAGCCGCAGCCAGGCGCCGAGCAGGGTCGTCGACGGCGAGTCGATCGCGCCCGACACGTGCACCGCGGTGATCGGCTCGTAGGGCGGCTGGTCGAGCACGGCGGCGAGCTGGGCCCGCCAGAGCGTGAGCCTCGTCCACGAGAAGTCGGCGTCCCCGGGGGTGTAGCTCGCCGCGAGCGCATGCAGGGCCGCCTGCGGATCGGGCTGGGTCGAGGCATCCGTGATGCGTCGCTGCGCGATGCGCCCGAGCGGTGAGCGCCCGGGCACCGCCGGCGCGGCGCCGGGCCACCACGTGACCACCGGGGCGTCGGGCAGCAGCAGGGCCATCACGAGGCTCTCCTCGTAGCGCGCGGCGTCGCCGTGCGCGCGGAGGATGATGACCTCGCTCGCACCCGCGTCGCCGCCCACCCGGATCTCGGCGTCGAGTCGGGCTTCGATCGCATCGGAGTCGGTACCGGGCTCGATCGAGACCACGATGACGCGCATCGGATGCTCGCGCGAGGCGTCGTTGGCCGCCTCGATGGCCTCCTCCTCGGCGTCGGGCGTGGTGGCGATGACGAGCGTGAGCACCCGGCCGAGGGCGACGACGCCGCCGTCCTCCCGGATCTTCACGAGCGTCTTCGAGACCTGGCTCGTGGTCGTGTCGGGCAGTTCGACGATCATGGGCGTCTCCAAGTGCGTCCGTCGCGGGCGAGCAGCTCGTCGGCCGAGCTCGGCCCCCAGGTGCCGGGCCGGTACTGTTCGGGCTGACCCTGGGTCGCCCAGAACTCCTCGATCGGGTCGAGGATCTTCCAGCTGAGCTCGACCTCCTCCTGGCGGGGGAAGAGCGGCGGGTCGCCGAGCAGCACGTCGAGGATGAGCCGCTCGTACGCCTCGGGGCTCGCCTCGGTGAACGCGTGGCCGTATCCGAAGTCCATCGTGACGTCGCGCACCTGCATGCCGGCACCCGGAACCTTCGAGCCGAACCGGATGGTGACGCCCTCGTCGGGCTGCACGCGGATGACGAGCGCGTTCTGGCCCAGCTCGGAGGTCTGGCTGTCGGCGAAGAGCTGCTGCGGCGCCCGCTTGAACACGACGGCGATCTCCGTGACGCGACGCCCGAGGCGCTTGCCGGCACGCAGGTAGAACGGTACGCCGGCCCAGCGCCGGGTTCCGATCGTGAGCTTCATCGCCGCGTAGGTCTCGGTCGTCGAGGCGGGGTTCATGCCGTCCTCCTCGAGGAAGCCGACGACGTGCTCGCCACCCTGCCAGCCGCCCGAGTACTGACCGCGCGCGGTGCCCGTCGCGAGGTCCTCGGGGATGCGCACGGCGGCAAGGATCTTCTCCTTCTCAGCGCGCAGGTCGGCGGCGTCGAACGAGATCGGCTCCTCCATCGCGGTGAGCGCGAGCAGCTGCAGCAGGTGGTTCTGGATGACGTCGCGGGCCGCGCCGATGCCGTCGTAGTAGCCGGCACGACCGCCGACCCCGATGTCCTCGGCCATCGTGATCTGCACGTGGTCGACGTAGTTGGTGTTCCAGATCGGCTCGTACAGCTGGTTGGCGAAGCGCAGGGCGAGGATGTTCTGGACCGTCTCCTTGCCGAGGTAGTGGTCGATGCGGAAGACCGAGTCGGGCGGGAACACGCTCGCCACGACGTCGTTGAGCTCGCGCGCCGACGCCAGGTCGCTGCCGAACGGCTTCTCGATCACGACCCGCCGCCACTGGCCGTCGCGCTGCTCGGTGAGGCCCGAGCGCTTGAGCTGCTCGGTGACGAGCGGGAACGACTTCGGCGGGATGGACAGGTAGAACGCGTGGTTGCCCATCGTGCCGCGTTCGCGGTCGAGCGTCGCGACGACGTCACGCAGGCGGTCGAACGCCGCGTCGTCGTCGAACGTCCCGGTGACGAACCGGATGCCTCGCGCGAGCTGCTGCCAGACGTCCTCGCGGAACTCGGTGCGGGCGTACTCCTTCACGGAGTCGTGCACGATCTGTGCGAAGTCCTCGTCCTCCCAGTCGCGGCGGGCGAACCCGACGAGCGCGAAGCCCGGGGGCAGGAGCCCGCGGTTCGCGAGGTCGTAGACCGCCGGCATCAGCTTCTTGCGCGAGAGGTCGCCCGTCACGCCGAAGATGATGAGGCTCGACGGCCCCGCGATGCGGTTGAGCCGGTAGTCCTTGGGAGATCGGAGGGGGTTGTGGTGCGCCGAGATCTCTGCCGAAACCACGTGCCGGTCCTTTCGTTCGGTCACCCGATGGCGTCGATGAGCGGGCCGAGGTTCGCGGCCGGGTCGGTGAGCGTCAGTGTGAGCACCGGGCGCCCGTGCTCGGCGAGCACGCTCGCGTCGCCGGAGGCCTGGGCTGCGATGAGCTGCCCGAAGGTGAACGGGCGCTCGGGGATGGCGAGGTCGTCGACCGGCGTCTGCGTGATCTGCAGGAACACGCCGACCGCGGGGCCGCCCTTGTGGAACTGGCCCGTCGAGTGGAGGAACCGCGGGCCCCATCCGAAGGTGACGGGGCGACCGGCTCGCGCCGCGATGAGGTCGCGCAGCTTCGCGACCTCGGGGTGGGCGACCCGGTCGACGTAGGCCTGGATCGACACGTAGCCGTTCGCCGGCAGCTCCTCCAGCAGGACGTCGACGGCCGAGACGAGGTCGCTCGCGGCGCCGATCACCTCAGGGGTGCCGCGCACCTCGATGCCGTCGGCGACGAACGCGGCGGGCTCGGGTGCCGGACGCGCGTCGAGGAGGCCGCGCGCGGCGACCTTGGCCGATTCGACGTCGGGCTGGTCGAACGGGTTGATGCCGAGGAGACGCCCCGCCACGGCGGTCGCGTACTCCCACACGAGCAACTGGGCGCCGAGCGTGCCCGACACGCGGATGTCGCCCGACCGGTCGTGGGTGAAGATCGAGTCTCCTGCGTCGTCGACGAGGCGCACGACCTGCAGGTCGGGGAGCGACTCGCCGAGCTCGGGGGCATCGGCGTCGAGCACGACGGGCAGGATGCCGGTGCCCTCCTTGCCCGTGGACTCGGCGATCAGCTGCTCGGCCCAGTCGGCGAACCCGACGATGTGGGTGCCGTCGGCGACGATCGCGAGCTTGTCGCGCAGCGGCGCGGTCGCGGCGATCGCGGCGCCGAGCACGAGTCCGGGGTTGTCGGGCGTATCGATCGCGAGCGAGAGCTCGATGGTCTCGGCCTCGTCGAGGATCTCCGCGATGTCGACGCCCGCGAGGCCCGAGGGCACGAGGCCGAAGGCCGTGAGCGCCGAGTAGCGGCCGCCGACGTTCGGGTCGGCGTTGAAGACGCGGTATCCGGCCGCGCGGGCCGACTCGTCGAGCGGCGAACCCGGGTCGGTCACGACGATGATGCGGTCGGTCGGATCGATGCCGGCGTCGCGGAACGCCTGCTCGTAGGCCCGGCGTTGGCTGTCGGTCTCGACGGTCGAGCCCGACTTCGACGAGACGACGAGGGCGGATGCCTCGAGCCGGTCGCCGAGCGCGGCGCGGACCTGCCCCGGCTCGGTGGAGTCGAGGACCGTGAGATCGACGCGTGCGGTGCGCGTGATCACCTCGGGTGCGAGCGATGAGCCGCCCATGCCGGCGAGCACGATGTGGCGCACGCCGGCGGCCTCGAGTTCGTCGCGCAGGGCTTCGATCTCGGCAACGAGCGGGCGCGAGACCGCGACGGCCTCCGTCCAGCCGAGGCGCTTGCCGGCCTCCTCTTCGGCCGCGGGGCCCCAGAGCGCGGGGTCCTGCGCGGTGATGCCGCTCGCCACGAGGTCGGCGACGAGTGCCGGGACCGTGCGGCGCACCGCATCGGCGGCCGCGCCCGAGACGGAGATGCGGAAGCTCATCGGGCGGCCTCCAGCGCGGTGCGCACGGAGTCGAGCAGCTCGCCCCAGGAGACGTTGAACTTCTCGACGCCCTCGCGCTCGAGAAGTGCGGTGACGTCGTCGTAGTCGACGCCCACGGTCGCGAGCGCGTCGAGCACCTCGCCGGCGCCGGCGTAGTTGCCGGTGACGGTGTCGCCCTCGACGACGCCGTGGTCGAACGTCGCCTCGAGCGTCTTCTCGGGCATCGTGTTGACGACGCCGCGGGCGACGAGCTCGGTCACGTAGAGCGTGTCGGGCAGCGTCGGGTCCTTGACACCGGTCGAGGCCCAGAGCGGACGCTGGAGGTTCGCACCGGCGGCGATCAGCGCCTGGGCGCGCTCGGTCGCGAACTGCTCCTCGAACAGCTCGTACGCGAGCCGGGCGTTCGCGACGCCCGCCTTGCTCTTGAGGGCCAGCGCCTCGGGCGTGCCGATGGCGACGAGCCGCTTGTCGATCTCGGTGTCGACGCGGGAGACGAAGAACGAGGCGACCGAGTGGATCTGCGACAGGTCGTGACCCGCCGCCTTCGCCTGCTCGAGGCCGGAGAGGTAGGCCTCGATGACCTCGCGGTGGCGGTCGAGGCTGAAGATGAGCGTGACGTTGACGCTGATGCCGGCGCCGATCGTCTCGCGGATCGCGTCGAGGCCCTCGACGGTCGCGGGGATCTTGATCATCGCGTTCGGCCGGTCGACCTTCGCCCACAGGGCCTTCGCCTGGGCGACGGTGCCCTCGGTGTCGTGGGCGAGACCGGGCTCGACCTCGATCGAGACGCGGCCGTCGACGCCGCCGGTGCGGTCGTAGACGGGCCGCAGCACGTCGGCCGCCGCGCGCACGTCGTCGGTCGTGATGTCGAACACCGCGGTGTTGACGTCGGCGCCCGCGACGGCGAGCTCGTGCAGGTGCTCGGTGTAGCCGTTGCCCGCGGTGAGCGCGTTCGCGAAGATCGTGGGGTTCGTGGTGACGCCGACGACGTTGCGCTCGGCGATGAGGCGGGCGAGGTCGCCCGTCACGAGGCGCTCGCGCGAGAGGTCGTCGAGCCAGATGCTGACGCCGGCCTCCGAGAGGGCGGCGGTGGGGGAGCTGGTCATGGGGTGTCTCCTCTTCTGGCTCGCGTCAGGCCGACGCGAGCGATTCCTTCGCGGCGGCGACGACGGCCTCGGCCGTGATGCCGAACTCGCGGAACAGGGTCTTGTAGTCGGCGGACGCGCCGAAGTGTTCGATCGACACCGACCGGCCGCGGTCGCCGACGTACCGGTGCCAGGTGAGCGCGATGCCGGCCTCGACCGACACCCGTGCCGTCACCGACGCAGGCAGCACCGACTCGCGGTACGCGGCATCCTGCTCGTCGAACCACTCGAGGCTGGGGGCGGAGACGACGCGGGCGCCGATGCCCTCAGCGGCCAGCGTCTCGCGGGCGGCGAGTGCGAGCTGCACCTCGGAGCCCGTCGCGATGATGATCACGTCGGGTTCGCCCGACGCGGCGTCGGCCAGCACGTAGGCGCCCTTCGCGGTGTTCGCGGCGCTCGCGAGCACGTCGCCGGCTGCCTCGCCGTCGCCCCGCTCGAACACCGGGATGTTCTGGCGGGTGAGGGCGATGCCGGCCGGTCCGCCGCGTCGCTTCAGGATCTCGAGCCACGCGTGGGCGACCTCGTTGGCGTCGGCGGGACGCACGACGTCGAGGCCCGGGATCGCGCGGAGCGTCGCGAGCTGCTCGATCGGCTGGTGGGTCGGTCCGTCCTCGCCGAGGGCGACTGAGTCGTGGGTCCAGACGAAGATCGAGGGGACCTGCATGAGCGCGGCGAGCCGGACCGACGGCCGCATGTAGTCGCTGAAGATGAGGAACGTGCCGCCGAACGCACGTGTCGAGCCGTGCAGCACGATGCCGTTCACGATCGCGGCCATCGCGTGCTCGCGGATTCCGAAGTGCAGCACGCGGCCGTAGGGGTTGCCCGCCCACTCGTGCGTCGAGTGCTCCGTCGGCACGAACGAGCCGCCGCCGTTGATGGTCGTGAGGTTCGACTCGGCGAGGTCGGCCGAACCGCCCCAGAGCTCGGGCAGCTCCGCGGCGAGGGCGTTGATGACCTTGCCGGAAGCGGCACGCGTCGACACCTCGGTGCCGCCTTCGAAGACGGGCAGCGCGTCGGCGATGCCCTCGGGAAGCTCGCCCGCCTCGAGGCGATCGAGCAGCGCCTTGCGCTCGGGATTCGCCGCGGCCCACGCGTCGAACGTCTGCTGCCACTCGGCGTGCGCGGCAGCACCGCGCTCGCGCGCGGCGCGGGTGTGTGCGATCACATCCTCGGCGACGACGAAGCTCTCCTCGGGGTCGAAGCCGAGCACCTCCTTCGTCGCCGCGAGCTCGGCGCCGCCGAGGGCGGAACCGTGGATCTTGCCGGAGTTCTGCTTGCCGGGCGAGGGCCAGCCGATGATCGTCTTCAGGATGATGATCGAGGGCTTCGCCTGCTCGGCCTTCGCGGCATCGATCGCGCGGTGGAGCTCGTGGACGTCTTCGACGTACTCGCCGGTCTTCTTCCAGTCGACCGTCTGCACGTGCCAGCCGTACGACTCGTAGCGCTTCGCGACGTCCTCGGTGAAGGCGATGTTGGTGTCGTCCTCGATGGAGATCTGGTTCGAGTCGTAGATGACGACGAGGTTGCCGAGCTGCTGGTGGCCGGCGAGGCTCGACGCCTCCGAGGTGACGCCCTCCTGCAGGTCGCCGTCGCCTGCGATCACGTAGACGAAGTGGTCGAAGGGGCTCTCGCCGGCCGGGGCGTCGGGGTCGAAGAGGCCGCGCTCGTAGCGGGCGGCGTACGCGAAGCCGACGGCGGAGGCGAGGCCCTGGCCGAGCGGGCCGGTCGTGATCTCGACGCCGGCGGTGTGGCCGTACTCGGGGTGGCCGGGGGTCTTCGAGCCCCAGGTGCGGAGCGCCTTCAGGTCGTCGAGCTCGAGGCCGTCGCCGGCGAAGTAGAGCTGCACGTACTGGGTGAGCGACGAATGCCCCGCCGAGAGGATGAACCGGTCGCGGCCCAGCCAGGCGTGGTCGGCCGGGTCGCGGCGCATGACCTTCTGGAAGAGGAGGTATGCGGCGGGGGCCAGGCTCATCGCGGTGCCGGGGTGGCCGTTGCCGACCTTCTCGACGGCGTCAGCCGCGAGCACCCGGGCGGTGTCCACCGCGCGATCGTCGATGGATTCCCAGTGCAGAGTTGCCACGAGGTGCAGTTCCTTCCGTTCGTGACGGCGACGGGGAACTCGTCCCCGACCCGCCGAGGACGTTGCGGCGCGGTACCGCCGGGCGCGTGAACCGGTTGGGATGCCTTGGGGGGAATCGTGGATCACGGCGCCAAGCGCGCATTCCTCAGTATATGGACTTCGTGACGCGCGATGACGGGGTATGACTCACACCGCGCGGTGTCTCGTGTGAGGGTTGCGGTGGCGCCGAACCGGGCCCGGCCGGCCGGATGGCCTAGAATCGTCGGGAGGCGGCGCGGCGCCCGGCACGAGCCTGCGCGCGCGCCTCGGAAGAGGAACGATGCAGGCAGCCGTAGACACCCGTGAAGCCCGACCGGCGATGACCGTTCGGCGCAAGCTCGCCGCCTATCTCGCGCTCACGAAGCCGCGCGTCATCGAGCTGCTGCTCGTCGTGACGGCGCCGACCATGATCCTCGCGCAGCAGGGGCTGCCGAGCCTGTGGCTGATGCTCGCGACCCTCATCGGCGGTGCCATGAGCGCCGGTTCCGCAGGGGCGTTCAACTGCTACATCGATCGCGACATCGACCGGGTCATGAAGCGCACCCAGGGGCGCCCGCTCGTCACCGGTGAACTCAGCGACCGCGAGGCGCTCGTCTTCGCGTACGCGCTGGGCGCGGCATCCATCGTCTGGCTGTGGGTCTTCACGAACTGGCTCGCCGCACTGCTCTCGCTCGCGGCGATCCTGCTCTACGTCGTCTTCTACAGCCTGATCCTCAAGCGCCGCACCGCGCAGAACATCGTCTGGGGCGGCATCGCGGGCTGCATGCCCGTGCTCATCGGCTGGGCGGCCGTCACCAGCAGCCTCGACTGGGCACCGTTCATCCTGTTCCTCATCATCTTCCTGTGGACCCCGCCGCACTACTGGCCGCTGTCGATGAAGTACAAGGACGACTACGCGGCGGCCGGTGTTCCGATGCTCGCCGTCGTGCGCGGTCGGGCGCAGGTCGGACTCCAGGTCATCCTCTACGCGTGGGCGACGGTCGCCTGCTCGCTCCTGCTGATCCCCGTTGCCGACATGGGGCTGGTGTACTCGACCGTCGCGATCGTCACGGGCGTCTGGTTCATCTACGAGACGCACCGCCTGTACAACCTCGCGATCCGGCACGTCCAGGTCTCGCCGATGCGCGTGTTCCACGGCTCGATCGCGTACCTGTCGCTGCTGTTCCTCGCGGTCGGCGTCGACCCGCTGCTGCCCTTCTGAGTCGGGGTCTCACCTCCCTTCCGGGCGCAATTTGCGCCCGTCGCCTCTTCGGAGATCGCCACCGACTCGGAAGGGTGTCAGCCCGTGGCTCCGAAAGCTGGATTATCTCCGATCGGGCGGCGTCGGGCGGACTCTGGGTACTCGAGGACGACGGCGCGCACGTCGCGAAGGACGCGCACGGCGCCGTGCCGCCGCTCGCCGCACGAGTCCACTGGTCGAGACCGCTTGTGCCGCGGCATCCCGACGCGCTCCTCGACCCGATCGAGAACGTCCTTGCGCTCGTGGCTCGTTCTGCTCGGCTACCACGTCATCAGGGTGGGCTCTCACCACGTCGTCCACGACTGGCCGGGAGTGCAGGACCGCATCGCGCGGGCGGTCGCGCAGGGCCTGCACCGGCGCTGACTGCTGTCTTTGTCATGGCATCCGGATCGGGAGTGCGACAGAGATCGGGGATCGCCGTGAACGCGGAGCGATCGGGCTCCAGGTGCCCGAACCTGCGCTGATCTCCGAAATGGTGGCGCGGGTCAGGCGGATGCCGCGACCGGGGTACGCGACACCTCGGCAGCGATCGGGCGCTTCAGGTGCAGGATGACGAGGGTCATCGCGGCGGCCGAGAGGGCGGCGAGCACCATGTGCACCCCGACGGCGAGCGGCGGCAGGCCGTTGCGCGCCTGGTAGAGGCCGACCGCGATCTGCACGAGTTCGACGACGAGCAGCGCGGTCGCCCAGCGGCGGGTCGGCAGGCCGTCGCGCCATGCGGCGATGACGAGCACGAGGGTGAGTACGAACAGCAGGTAGCCGGGCCACGCGTGCACGTGCTCGAGGACCTCGGAGTCGAAGCCGGTGCGACCGGCTGCCGCGTCGCCCGAGTGGGGACCCGACCCGGTCGTGAGGACGCCGAAGACGATCGAGATCGCGAGCACCGCGCTCGTCGCATGCGTGAGTCCCGCGTACCAGGCGGGAACGGCCCGCTCACGAGGGCCTGCGGGTTCGTCGAGACGGGCGAGGAAAGCTGCGGTGACGCAGACGAGCACGAGCGAGGAGACGTAGTGGAAGCCGACGATGAACGGGTTGAGGCCTGTCCAGACGGTGATGCCGCCGACGATCGCCTGCGCGACGATGCCGATGCCGACGATCAGCGAGAGCACGAACAGGTCGCGCCGCTCGCGCCGGATGCGCCAGACGAGCAGGAACACGATGAGGGCGAGGACGCCCACGACTCCGGTCATCGTCCGATTGCCGAACTCGATCAGCGAGTGGTAGCTCAGCTCCTCGGTGGGCACGAGCGACTCCGGCGTGCACGTCGGCCAGGTCGGGCATCCGAGGCCCGAACCGGTGAGGCGCACCGCGCCGCCGGTCGCGATGATCGTCACCTGCGCGACGAAGGAGGCCCAGGCGAAGAAGCGGAGTGAACGGGGCACGCGGGTCGTTCCTGATCCGGGTCGCGCTGTGACGGGGCTGGGAGTCCCAGGACCCACACGGCGGCGACCCTATAGACTTGAGTGGTTGGCGCAACTGTTGCGACGCGCGCAAGAGCGCGGCACGCAGGCACCAGCCATCTTAGGTTCGCACTGGAGCCACCCGCACATCATCACCCGCTCACCGAGTGCCTCGACTGGCGAGGGGGATGAGCCGGACTGATAGCCGGTCGCACGGGAGGAGAAGAGGGAGAGCATGACGGACGTACTGATCGACCGCCCCGAGCTCGAAGGGCTCGGCAATTACGAGTTCGGCTGGGCCGACTCCGACGCCGCGGGGGCCTCGGCCCGTCGCGGAATCTCGCCGGAGGTGGTCGCCGATATCTCGCGGTTGAAGGACGAGCCGGAGTGGATGCTCCAGCGCCGCCAGCGCGGCCTGCAGCTCTTCGAGCGCAAGCCCATGCCGACCTGGGGCGCCGACCTGTCGGAGATCGACTTCGACAACATCAAGTACTTCGTGCGCTCGACCGAGAAGCAGGCCCAGACCTGGGAGGACCTGCCCGACGACATCAAGAACACCTACGAGCGACTCGGCATCCCCGAGGCCGAGCGCCAGCGCCTCGTCGCGGGCGTCGCGGCCCAGTACGAGTCCGAGGTCGTCTACCACCAGATCAACGAAGAGCTCGAGCGCCAGGGCGTCATCTTCATGGACACCGACACGGCGCTGCGCGAGCACCCCGAGTTCTTCGAGGAGTACTTCGGCACCGTCATCCCCGCCGGCGACAACAAGTTCGCCGCGCTGAACACGGCGGTCTGGTCGGGCGGCTCGTTCGTCTACGTGCCGAAGGGCGTGCACGTCGAGATCCCGCTGCAGGCCTACTTCCGCATCAACACCGAGAACATGGGCCAGTTCGAGCGCACGCTCATCATCGCCGACGAAGGCTCGTACGTGCACTACATCGAGGGCTGCACCGCCCCGATCTACAAGAGCGACTCGCTGCACTCGGCCGTCGTCGAGATCATCGTGAAGAAGAACGCCCGCGTTCGCTACACGACGATCCAGAACTGGTCGAACAACGTCTACAACCTCGTCACGAAGCGCGCCACGGCTGCCGAGGGCGCCACCATGGAATGGGTCGACGGCAACATCGGCTCGAAGGTGACGATGAAGTACCCGTCGATCTTCCTCATGGGCGAGCACGCCAAGGGCGAGACCCTCTCGGTCGCCTTCGCCGGCCCGGGCCAGCACCAGGACGCGGGCGCGAAGATGATCCACATGGCGCCGTACACGCAGTCGTCGATCGTCTCGAAGTCGATCGCACGCGGCGGCGGCCGCGCCGGCTACCGCGGCGAGGTCCGCGTCGACGCGAACGCCCACCACGCGGCCAACACCGTGCGCTGCGACGCGCTGCTCGTCGACACGATCTCGCGCAGCGACACGTACCCGGCGATCGACATCCGGGTCGACGACGTGCAGCTCGGACACGAGGCCACGGTCTCGAAGGTCTCGGAGGAGCAGCTGTTCTACCTGATGGCCCGCGGCATCCCCGAGGACGAGGCCATGGCGATGATCGTGCGCGGCTTCATCGAGCCGATCGCGCGCGAGCTGCCGATGGAATACGCGATGGAACTCAACAAGCTCATCGAGATGGGCATGGAAGGATCGGTCGGCTAAGCGATGACCACCGCAATGCAGAGCACCGCTATGCCCACCGCAGAGCAGCACGGGCTCGTCGCGCACTCCGACGGCGCGTTCGTCCCGGTCCAGACCCGTTCCGAGCGCTTCCGCTCCGTGAACGTCGAGGACTTCGAGCCGGTCAACGGCCGCGAGCACGAGTGGAAGCTGTCGCCCGTCGCGGCGTTCGCCGACCTGACCTCGGGTGCGCTCGACGGCTCTCGTCCCGACGTCGAAGCCGATGAGGTCGACGGCGTCGCCGTCTCGTGGATCGCCCGCGACGACGCCCGCATCGGCACGGCCGGCACGCCGGAGGAGCGCGCGAGCGCCAACGCCTGGTCGAGCTTCGACGAGGCGCTCCTCATCTCCGTGACCGGTGAGGACGACAAGGTCGCGACCGTCACCCGCTCGGGTCTCGGCGCCACGCCTCGCGCGGCCCACACGATCATCGAGATCGCGCCGAACAGCCGCGGCCTCGTCGTCCTCCGAGGCACCAGCGACGCCCGCCTGTCCGAGAACCTCGAGATCCTCGTGGGCGAGGGCGCTCAGCTCACCGTCGTCTCGCTGCAGGAGTGGAGCGACGACTCGGTGCACCTCGCGAGCCAGTTCGCGAAGGTCGGCCGCGACGCCTTCCTCAAGCACATCGTCGTCTCCCTCGGGGGCAAGGTCGTGCGGGTGAACCCCTCGACCCACCTCGCCGAGCAGGGCGCCGACGTCGAGGCGCTCGGCCTCTACTTCGCCGACGCCGGACAGCACCTCGAGCAGCAGGTCTACGTGCACCACGACGCGCCGCACACCAAGAGCCGCGTGACCTACAAGGGTGCCCTGCAGGGCGAGGGCGCGCGCACCGTCTGGATCGGCGACGTGCTCATCGGCCAGAAGGCGACCGGCACCGACAGCTACGAGCAGAACCGCAACCTCGTGCTCACCGAGGGCACGCGCGCCGACTCGGTGCCGAATCTCGAGATCGAGACCGGCGACATCGAGGGCGCCGGCCACGCGTCGGCGACCGGCCGGTTCGACGACGAGCAGCTCTTCTACCTGATGGCCCGCGGCATCCGCGAAGAGGAGGCGCGTCGCCTCGTCGTGCGCGGCTTCCTCACCGAGGTCGTGCAGAAGATCGGCTCGCCCGAGCTCGAATCGCGGCTCACCGCCGCCATCGAAGCCGAACTGCAGGGGAACTGACGTGGCATCCGTTCGTGTCTGCGCCGTCGACGAGCTCGTCGAGAACCAGGCGTCGCGATTCGTTCTGGACGGCGTGCCGATCGCGGTCGTGAAGGACTCCGCGGGCGATGTCTTCGCGATCGGCGACACGTGCACCCACGGCGACATCTCGCTCGCCGAGGGCTTCGTCGAGGACGACACGCTCGAATGCTGGGCCCACGGCTCGAAGTTCTCGCTGAAGACCGGCAAGCCCCTCACCCTCCCGGCCTACGAGCCGGTTCCCGTCTACCGGGTCGAGATCGAGGGCGGCGACGTCCACATCGACCCCTCGGTCACGCTGACCGTCTGACCCACGCTGCTCCGGCCGCGGCCGGCTACCGAAAGAGAATTCCCAAGAACATGTCTGTGCTCGAGATCAAGAACCTGCACGTCAACGTCGAGACCGACCAGGGCACCCGCGAGATCCTCCGCGGCGTCGACCTCGTCATCAACGAGGGCGAGATCCACGCCATCATGGGCCCGAACGGATCGGGCAAGTCGACGCTCGCCTACACCATCGCCGGCCACCCCAAGTACACGGTCGTCGAGGGCGAGATCCTCCTCGACGGCGAGAACGTCCTCGAGATGTCGGTCGACGAGCGTGCTCGCGCGGGTCTCTTCCTCGCGATGCAGTACCCGGTCGAGATTCCCGGCGTCACCGTCACGAATTTCCTCCGAACGGCGAAGACGGCGATCGACGGCGAGGCGCCGAGCGTCCGCACGTGGGTGAAGGACGTCCGCGAGTCGATGTCGAACCTGAAGATGGACTCGGCCTTCGCCGAGCGCAACGTCAACGAGGGCTTCTCGGGCGGCGAGAAGAAGCGCAACGAGATCCTCCAGCTCGAGCTGCTGAAGCCGCGGTTCGCGGTCCTCGACGAGACCGACTCGGGCCTCGACGTCGATGCGCTCAAGATCGTCTCGGAGGGCGTCAACCGGGCCAAGGCGAACACGGGCCTCGGCATCCTGCTCATCACGCACTACACGCGCATCCTCCGGTACATCAAGCCCGACTTCGTGCACGTGTTCGTCGCCGGTCGCATCGCCGAGCAGGGTGGCCCCGAGCTCGCCGACCGCCTCGAGGACGAGGGCTACGACCGCTACCAGGTCGCCGAGCCGGCGTCCGCGGCCGCCGCCGAATAGTCCACGGGTAGAATCGCACCATGGTCACCTCACTCGCGCCCGAGCGCTACGACGAGGTCTCCGAGGCCCTGAAAGACGTCATGGACCCGGAGCTCGGGGTCAACATCGTCGACCTCGGCCTCATCTACGACCTGGGCTGGGACGACGAGAACGACGCGCTCGTCATCCACATGACGCTCACGAGCGCCGGCTGCCCGCTGACCGACGTCATCGAGGAGCAGACGGCCGAGGCCCTCGACGGGGTCGTCGAGGCGTTCCGCATCAACTGGGTGTGGATGCCGCCGTGGGGCCCCGAACGCATCACCGACGACGGCCGCGACATGATGCGGGCGCTCGGCTTCGCGATCTGACCCGGTCGCCCGAACCACGAGCACGGATGCCTCGTGCAGCAGTCGCTGCACGAGGCATCGTTTCAGGTCAGGCCGCGGCGAGCGAGCAGCGCGTCGATCCGCGGCTCGCGGCCGAGGAAGGCGCGCACGGACTCGCGCGGATCGCGCGAGCCGCCCGGGCCGAGGATCTCCGCCCGGAACCGGTCGCCGTTCTCGCGCGTCGCGCCGCCGTGCTCCTCGAACCAGGCCATGATGTCGGCGCCCGGCACCTCGCTCCAGACGTACGAGTAGTAGCCCGCGTCGTAGCCGCCCGCGAAGACGTGGGCGAAGTAGCCGCTCGAGTACCGCGGCGGCAGCAGCGGGTCGGCGAGCCCGGCGGCGTCGAGCACCGCGCGCTCGAATTCCGCGACGTCGGCGGGCGCCAGTGCCGCGGCGGTCTCTGCGTCGAGCCGGTGCCAGGCCTGGTCGAGGATCGCGGCCGCGAGGTATTCGGTCGTCGAGAATCCCTCGCCGAACGTGCGCGACGCGAGGAGGCGCTCGACGAACTCGGTGGCGAGCCGTTCTCCCGTCTCGTGGTGCACCGCATAGTTCCCGAGGACCTCGGGCCGCAGCATCCAGAGCTCGTTCACCTGGCTCGGCAGCTCGACGAAGTCGCGGAAGACGTTCGTGCCCGCGGCGCTCGGGAACCGCACGCGCGCGAGCAGCCCGTGCAGGGCGTGGCCGAACTCGTGGAAGAGCGTCTCGGCCTCGTCGAAGGTGAGGAGCGTCGGGTCGCCGTCGGCGGGCTTCTGCACGTTGAGGTGGTTGACGACGACGGGCAGGTCGCCCGTGAGCTCCGACTGCTCGACGAGGGAGCTCATCCAGGCGCCGCCGCGCTTCGAGGAGCGCGCGTAGAGGTCGAGCACGTACAGCCCGACGGCGGCGCCGTCCGCCTCGCTCACCTCGAACACCCGCGCGTCGGGGTGGTGGCCGACGAGGTCGGGCCGTTCGGCGAACCGGAGCCCGTAGAGCAGGGTCGCCGCGTGGAACACGCCGTCTCGGAGCACCCGGTCGGCCTCCAGGTACGGGCGCATCGCCGCGAGGTCGACGTCGTGGCGTTCGGCCCGTTCGCGCTGGGCGAGGTAGATCCAGTCGGATGCCTCGAACGGGCGCAGTCCGTCCCGCTCGGCCCGTCCGGCGAGGGCGGTCGCCTCTCGCTGCGCGTTCGCGATGGCGGTCGGCGCGAGCCTCCCGAGCAGTTCGGCGACGGCCTCGGCCGTCCCGGCGGTCTCGTCGGCGGTGACCGCGCTCGCGTGGTCGGCGAAGCCCAGCAGCTTCGCCCGCTCGGCGCGGAGCGCGACGAGCGCGAGCAGGATCTGGCGGGTGTCGTGGTCGCCGCCCGAGGTGCCGCGACCCCGCGACGCGGCGAACAGCCGGTCGCGCGACGCTGGGGAGTCGAGCTCGGCGAGTGCGGGCTGTTGCGTCGACAGGACGAGGGGGAGGAGCCAGCCGTCGAGCCCGCGTACCACCGCCGCCGCACGAGCCGTCGCGCGGCGCCGGTCGTCGAGCCCCGCAAGGTCGTGTTCATCGGTGAGATGGAGCGCCCGCTCGTTGGTGTCGGCGAGGAGCGTCTGCTGGAAGGCGGTCGTGAGTCCGGCGATGCGTTCGTTGAGGCGTTCGAGCGCGGCGCGCCCGTCGGGGTCGAGTCGGGCGCCGGCGAGCACGGCGACGCGATGCCGGCGGCGCAGCAGGTATGACTCGTCGTCGGCGAGCTCCAACCCGCCGGCGTCGAGTCGCGCGACGAGCGCGTCGATTCGCGCGAACAGGCGGGGTTCGAGAAGCAGCGCGTCGCGGTGCGCGGCGAGTCTCGGCGCGAGTTCGGCCTCGATCGCGTCGACGGCCTCGTCGGCGTCGGCCGAGCTGCGGTTCTCGAAGACCGGGAGCACCCGGCGGAGCGTCGCGCCGGAGCGCTCGAGGGCGACGATCGTGTTCTCGAACGTCGGCACGTCGGCGTCGCCGGCGATGCGGTCGAGCTCTTCGCGCTGCTCGCCCATGCCGAGTTCGAGCGCCTCCCGGAAGTCGGCGGGGGTGATGAGCTCGAACAGGGGCAACCGGTACGGGAGCGGACTCGGGTCGAGCAGCGGGTTGCGATGGGCGTCGTCCATCCGTCAACACTACGGGCGCGGCCGATCGGGGCGGCGGCGCGTGGATCCGTGTCGCCGCGCGCCGCCGGGCTTCTCATCCGCGCGTCGCGCGCGCCATGATCGATCCATGACCGTTCGCATCAGCACCGTGCTCGTCCCGTTCGGCCCGGCGACCGCCCTCGAACTGACCGATGCCCAGGTCGACGCGCTCGGCGGCGGAAAGCGCGCCGCGGTCGTCGTCGGCATCGCCGGCCGCACCGCGCGGGTGCGCCTGGCCGTGATGGACGGCCGCAACGTCATCGGGCTGTCGAAGGCGGTGCGCGCCGAGCTCGGCGTCGACATCGGTGATGCGGTCGAGGCGACCGTCGACCTCGACACCGCCGAGCGCGCGGTCGACGTGCCGGCCGACCTCGCGGCCGCCCTCGACGCCGAGCCGCCCGCGAGGAGGGCCTTCGAGGCGCTGTCGTACTCGCGGCGGAAGGAGCTCGCACGCGGCGTCGCCGAGGCGAAGCGCCCCGAGACGCGCGAGCGCCGGATCGCGGCCGCCGTCGAAACGCTGCGCGCGTAGGCTCGGGTCATGGAGAGCGAATCGCCGTCGACCCGCGACGCGTACACCCACGGCCATCACGCGAGCGTCCTGCGCATCCACGCGTGGCGCACCGTCGAGAACTCGGCGGCGTACCTCGCCCCGCATCTCGATGCCGGCGCCCGCATCCTCGACGTCGGCTGCGGCCCGGGCACGATCACCGTCGACCTCGCGCGCCGCGTGCGCCCGGGAAGGGTCGTCGGCATCGACGCGTCTGAAGACGTCGTGGCGCAGGCCGCCGGCCTCGCAGCGAGCGAGGGGGTCGGCAACGTCGAGTTCCGCACGGGTGATGCCTACGCGCTCGACGTCGACGACGACGCCTTCGACGTCGTGCACGCCCACCAGGTGCTGCAGCATCTCGCCCGGCCCGTCGACGCGCTGCGCGAGTTCCGGCGCGTGCTCAGGCCCGGGGGACTGCTCGCCGTACGCGACGTCGACTACGGCGGGATCATCTGGAGCCCGGCCTCGGCGGGCCTCGATCGCTGGCTCGCGCTGTACCACGACGTGCACGACTGGAACGGCGGCGACGCTCACGCCGGCCGCCACCTCAAGCGGTGGGCGCGCGAGGCGGGATTCGCCGACGTGACCGCGTCGGGCTCCGTCTGGGTGTTCGCGAGCGACCTCGAGCGCGAGTGGTGGGGCGGTTCGTGGGCCGAGCGGGCGACCGAGTCGAGCTTCGCCGCACACGCGATCGAGTCGGGACACTCCAACCCCGACGAGCTCCGGCGGGTCGCGCAGGCGTGGCGCGACTGGGCGGCCGATCGTGACGGGTGGCTGCTCATGCCGCACGGCGAGGTGCTCGCCCGGGCCTGAGCGGGTACCGCCGGTCGAGGAGCGCTACCAGTCCTCGTCGGCGTCGAGCGCGTCGGCGATGACCTCGCGAACGACGGTGCCGTCGTCGAGCTCGGCGATCGGGCGTCCCTCGAGCCAGGTGAGGGTCCAGTGGCGACCAGCGGGATCGCCCTCGAACGCGGCCTCGGCTGCGGCGATGCGCGGACGGAGGTCGCCCGGCACCGAGGCCGGAGGCTCGTCGCCGAACGCCCACCTCGTGCCGAGTCGCATCAGGCCTCCATCTCGTAGGTCACCCAGCTCGTGCGCTTCGCGAGGCGGTCGTAGAGCTGCTGCGCGGTCTCGTTGTCGGCGGCCGTGATCCACGCCACGCCCCCGTGGCCGACCTCGGCGGCGCGAGCGTGCACGAACTCGATGAGCGCACGGCCGGTGCCGGTGCCGCGCTGCGACTCGGCCACGTAGAGGTCGTCGAGGTACATGCCGTAGGTGGCGCTCAGCGACTCGGGGACCTGGCGGAAGTGCGCGAGCCCGACGGGCGTGCCCTCCTCGTCGACGGCGAGCGCGGCCTGCAGCGGATTGTGCTCGTCGCGCAGCCAGTTCCAGACGATGAGCGCCTTCTGGTCGTCGAGCTCGGTCTCGTAGAACGTGCAGTACGCCTCGAAGAGCGGCAGCCAGCCGAAGAAGTCGTCGTCTCCGGCCATCCGGATCTCGTTGGTCATGGTTCCCCCTATTCGGACGGCGCCTCGAAGACGACGTCGCGGACGTCGAACTCGTCGGCCTCGGTGAAGGCGAGCTCGGCGATGCGCCCGACCGCGCGCAGGTCGGATGCCACGTGCTCGAGCAGCGCGGTCGTCGCGGCGGGCGCGGCGATCGTCGCGTGGGCGACGGGCGTCTTCTGCGAGGCCTTGACGTCGGTCTTCGCGCGCCGGATACCGGTGAGCGCGAGGCTCGCGAGCTCGAGCAGCTCGCCGCTCGCCTCACCGCGGGACGAGAGCTCGTCGGCGGTCGGCCAGGCGGCCCGGTGCACCGAGCCGTCGTGCGACCAGCTCCACGCCTCCTCGGTGGCGAACGGGATGACCGGGGCGAAGAGCCGCAGCAGCACGCCGAGCGCCGTCTTCAGCGCGGCGACGGCCGAGGCCTGCTCGGGGCTGGGCTCGCCGTACGCGCGCTCCTTGACGAGCTCGAGGTAGTCGTCGCAGAAGGTCCAGAAGAAGGTCTCCGCGACCTCGAGCGCACGAGCGTGGTCGTACGACTCGAGCGCGCGGGTGGCGCGGTCCACGACCGTGGCGAGCTCGGCGAGCATGCTGCGGTCGACGGGCACCGTCACCGGGGCGTCCGCCGAGCCCTCGAAGCCGAGGATGAACTTCGCGGCGTTGAGGACCTTGATCGCGAGCCGGCGCCCGATCTTCACCTGGGTCGGGTTCTGCGGGTCGAACGCGGCGTCGGTGCCGAGTCGGCTCGACGCGGCCCAGTAGCGCACGGCGTCGGAGCCGTGCTGCTCGAGCAGTCCGGCGGGCGTCACGACGTTGCCCTTCGACTTCGACATCTTCTTGCGGTCGGGATCGACGATGAAGCCCGAGATCGCCGCGTTCGCCCACGGCGCGACCCCGTGCTCGAGCTCGGCGCGCAGCGTCGTCGAGAAGAGCCAGGTGCGGATGATGTCCTGGCCCTGCGGGCGCAGCGAGTAGGGGAAGACGAGGCTCCAGAGCTCGGGATCGCGCTCCCAGCCGCCCGCGAGCTGCGGGGTGAGCGACGAGGTCGCCCACGTGTCCATCACGTCGTGCTCGCCGATGAAGCCGCCGGGCGCTCCGCGCTGCGCCTCGTCGTAGCCGGGCGCGGGTGCGGACGACGGGTCGACGGGCAGCAGGTCCTGGGTGGCGACGATCGGTTCGTCGAACACGGGGTCGCCCTGCGCGTCGAGCGGGTACCAGACGGGGATGGGCACGCCGAAGAAGCGCTGGCGCGAAACGAGCCAGTCGCCCGAGAGGCCGCCGACCCAGTTGTCGTAGCGCACGCGCATGAAGTCGGGGTGCCAGTCCATCTCGCGGCCGTGCGCGAGGAGTCGCTCGCGCAGCGCCTCGTCGCGCGCGCCGTTCTTGATGTACCACTGGCGCGTCGACACGATCTCGAGCGGCTTGTCGCCCTTCTCGAAGAACTTCACCGGATGGGTGATCGACTTCGGGTCGGCGAGCAGGTCGCCCGAGTCGCGCAACTGCTGCACGACCGCCTGCTTCGCGCTGAACGTGGTCTTGCCGGCGAGCTCGGCGTACGCCGAGCGCCCCGCCTCGGAGGTGATCGCCTCGGGCGCCTCGGCGATGACCCGGCCGTCGAATCCGATGATCGCGCGGTTGGGCAGGTCGAGCTCGCGCCACCAGACGACGTCGGTCACGTCGCCGAAGGTGCAGATCATGGCGATGCCGGTGCCCTTGTCCTTCTGGGCGAGGTGGTGCGCGACGACCGGCACCTCGACGCCGAACACCGGCGTCGTCACCGTCGTGCCGAAGAGGGGCTGGTAGCGCTCGTCGTCGGGATGTGCCACGAGCGCGACGCACGCGGGGATGAGCTCGGGCCGGCTCGTCTCGATCTCGACGATGCCGCCGTCGGGGCGGTGGAACGACACCCGGTGGTAGTGCCCAGGCTGCTCGCGGTCTTCGAGCTCGGCCTGGGCGACGGCGGTGCGGAAGGTCACGTCCCACAGCGTCGGCGCGAGCGCCTGATAGGCCTCGCCGCGCTCGACGTTGCGGACGAACGCGAGCTGCGAGGTGAACAGCGCCTCGTCGGCGATGGTGCGGTACGTCTGGGTCCAGTCGACCGAGAGGCCGAGCATGCGCCAGAGCGCCTCGAACTGCTGCTCGTCCTCGACGGTCAGTCGCTCGCAGAGCTCGATGAAGTTGCGGCGCGAGATCGGCACCTGGTCGGCGGCCTTCGTCGACTTGCCGTCGCCGCCCTCGAACGGCGGCACGAAGTCCTCGACGTAGGGGAGAGTCGGGTCGCAGCGCACGCCGTAGTAGTTCTGCACGCGGCGCTCGGTCGGCAGGCCGTTGTCGTCCCACCCCATCGGGTAGAACACGTGCTTGCCGCGCATGCGCTGGAAGCGGGCGACGACGTCGGTGTGGGTGTACGAGAAGACGTGGCCGATGTGCAGCGAACCCGAGGCCGTCGGCGGGGGAGTGTCGATCGAGTAGATGCACTCGCGCGTGGCCGATCCGCGGTCGAACCGGTAGGTGCCCTCACGCTCCCACGCGCCTCCCCAGACCGATTCGAGGCCTTCGAGAGCGGGCTTGTCGGGGATGCGCGAGGTGTCGGTCATGATGCTCCGGTTCGATATCTGCGGCACCGAGTCCGTGATGAGGTGCCTGAATGTGACGCTCAAGCCTAGCGGAGCGCACCGGGGAACGCCCCGTGAGGCGGGGCTGCGGCGCGGCGCGGTCAGTGCGCGAGGCGCGGTGCGTCGGCCAGCAGCCGCGCGGTGTAGGGATGCTCGGGCGCGACGAGCACCCGGTCGGCCGGCCCCTGTTCGACGATGGTGCCGGCCCGCATCACGGCGACGCGGTCGGCCATGTGGCCGACGACGCCGAGGTCGTGCGAGATGAAGAGCATCGCGAGCCCCTGTTCGCGTTGGAGCTCGTCGAGCAGGTCGAGGATCTGCGCCTGGATGGTCACGTCGAGTGCGGAGACCGGCTCGTCGCAGACGAGCAGATCGGGGCGAGCCGCGATCGCGCGAGCGATCGCCACGCGCTGCCGCTGGCCGCCCGAGAGCGTGAGCGGCTCGCGATGGGCGACACCGGAGGTGAGGCCGACCCGGTCGAGGAGCTCGGCGATGCGTCGGGCTCGGCCGGTGCGGACGGCGGTGCGGTCGGCGGTCGGGGATGCCGCGACGCCGTGCTGATCGGCATCGGAAGGCGCTTCCGCGTCGGCGTCGGCGTCGGCGAGGATGCGGCCGACGGTCCATCGAGGGTCGAACGAGCTCAGCGCGTCCTGGTAGATCGCCCCGACCCGCCGTCGCCGTGGTCGTCGTGCGCGCTCGTCGAGGGCCGACCACGGTTCGCCGTCGAAGGTGATCGTGCCGGTGTCGGGCGAAGTCAGCGCGAGCACCAGGCGCGCCAGCGTGGTCTTGCCCGATCCGGACTCGCCCACGAGCCCGACCGTCTCGCCCCGTGAGACGACGAGCGACACGTCGTCGACGGCGGCGAACCGCACTCGGCCGGGAAGGGTGAACGACTTGCCCACGCGATCGACGACGAGGAGCGGTGCGGCGCTCAGCGCCGCACCGCGGTGGTCGTCGCTCGGGGCGGCACCGACGACCGACGATCCGCGTGCCGGCTCGGTCGGACCGGTCGGCACGGCCGAGGTTCTCGGCTCGGTCGGATCGGATGCGGGCTTCGGGCCCGGTCCGCTGAGCGCGACACCGCGCGGCACGTCGGCGGGCACGGCGGCGATGAGCTGCCGCGTGTACGGGTCGCTCGGCGCACCGAGCACCGCGGCCGTCGCGCCCTGCTCGAGCACGCGCCCCTCGCGTATGACGAGCACGCGATCGGCGAGCCGCGACACCACCGCCAGGTCGTGGCTGATGAGCAGCAGCCCGGTGCCGCGATCGCGGATCGCAGCCAGCAGGTCGAGCACGCGCGCCTGCACCGTCGCGTCGAGCGCCGTCGTCGGCTCGTCCGCGATGAGCAGCGGTGGGTCGAGCGCCAGGGCCGAGGCGATGAGCGCGCGCTGGCGGAGTCCGCCCGAGAGCTCACCGGAGCGCCGGCGGGCGGCCGTGGCCGGGTCGGGCATGCCGACGGCGTCGAGGACCTCGCCCGCCCGGGCGCGGCGTTCGGCACGAGGCATCCGGTCGTGGATGCGCAGGGCGTCCTCGACCTCGCGGCCGACGGGGCGCAGCGGGTCGAGCGCGACGAGCGCATCCTGCAGCACGAGGCCCGCGGTGCGGCCGCGCACCGTGCGCCAGTCGCGTTCGGTCGCTCCGCGCAGGTCGCGGCCGTCGATGCGCAGGACGTCGGCGCGGACGCGGGCGCCGTCGCCGGCCATGCCGAGCAGGCTCCTGGCGGTGACCGACTTTCCCGAACCGGACTCGCCGACGAGGGCGACGCACTCGCCCGGCGCGATCGAGAGGCCGACGCCGTCGACGACGCGGGCGTCGCCGAAGTCGACCGAGAGGCCGTCGAGCTCGAGCACGGGACGGCGGGTCGTCGTGTTCATCGGACGCCCCGTTCCCGCCTGGCGAGCGCGCGGCCCAGCACCGTCGTCGCGATCGTCGTGCCGACGATCATGAGGCCGGGGAACACGGTCATCCACCACGCGGTGGCGAGGTAGGTGCGGCCGGCCGAGAGCATCGCGCCCCATTCGGCGGCCGGCGGTTCGGCGCCGAGTCCGAGGTAGCTGAGCGCCGCGGCCCAGACGATCGCCTGCCCGATGCCGAGCGTCGCGAGGACGACGAGCGGCAGGAGGGCGTTGGGCAGGATGTGCGCACCGAGGATGCGGGGCCTGGTGCGTCCGAGCACCGTGGCCGCCTCGACGTACGGCGCGGAGCGGATCGAGATCAGCTGACCGCGGATGATGCGTGCGTACCCGGGCGCCGTCGACAGGCCGACGGCGATCGTGGCGGTGACGGGCCCCGGCCCGGCGACGACGATGACGAGGAGGGCGAGGAGCAAGCCGGGGAACGCGAACAGCACCTCGACGAGCCGACCGACCCCGAAGTCGACGGCACGGCCGCCGAAGCTCGCCGCGACGCCCAGCACGAGCCCCAGCGCGAGCCCGATCGCAGTTGCGGCGACGCCGATCGCGAGCGAGGTCGCCGTACCCGCGATCACGCGGCTGTAGAGGTCGCGTCCAGATTCGTCGGTTCCGAACCAGTGCGCTGCCGACGGCGGCTGGAACGCGTCGGCCGGCGCGATCGCGTTCGGATCGTACGTCTCGAGCAGCCACGGGAAGCACGTGGCCACCAGCAGGAAGGCGACGAACGCCCCCGCGATGATCGTGCCGACTCGCGGGCGCCCGGTGGGCCGGGCCTCGGCCGCAGCAGCATCGACGGTCGCCTGCTGGAGTTCGAGATCGCTCATCGCGCCTCCCCGGCGAGGCGCGGATCCGCGACGCGCATCGCGAGATCCGTCACGACGGTCATGACGACGTAGACGAGCGCGACGAGCAGTACGACGCCGGTCACGACCGGGATGTCGCGGAGCGTCACCGCCTGCAGGAGGGTTCGGCCGAGCCCGGGCATCGCGAAGATCGTCTCCACGACGACGGCGCCCGAGAGCAGCCATCCGAGCGCCCAGCCCGACAGGCTGATGCCGGGCAGTGCGGCGTGGCGCAGCGTGTGCCGGAACCGCACGCCGAGCGCGCTCTCGCCGCGGGCGCGGGCCGAGACGACGAACGGCTGCCGCATCGCGTCGAGGAGGCTCTCGCGCATGACCTGGGCGAGGAAGCCGGCGAGGGGCACGGCGAGGGTCGCGACCGGGAGGATCAGGCCGACCGGCGTGCCGGTCGCGACGGGGGGCAGCCAGCCGAGTCCGGAGCTGAAGACCGCGATGAGCACGGCGGCGAGGAAGAAGTGCGGCAAGGCCGCGGCGAAGAGCTCGATGCCCTGTCCGACGGCCGTGGCGATGCGCCCCCGGCCGGTCGACCAGAGCGACAGCGCCAGCGCGAGCACCCACGCGAGCGCGAGCGAGCAGACGGCGAGCAGCATCGTGCCGCCGACCTGGGCACCGAGAAGCTCGGCGACCGGCACCTTGAGCGCGTACGAGGTGCCGAGGTCGCCGGTGACGAGGCGGCCCAGCATCGCGAGGTACTGCGCCAGGAGCGGCTGGTCGAGCCCGTAGTCGAGGCGCACCTGGTCGAGGGCCTCCTGCGAGGCCTGCGAACCGGGCCCGCCGAGGATCGCCTGCGCCGGATCGCCCGGGATCAGGCGGATGGCGAAGAAGGTGAGGGTCGCGACCGCCCACATGACGAACACCGCCCCGCCGACGAGCAGCGCGACGTGGCGCACGGCCGGTCCGCCGCCGCGGGCGGCCGGGGGGCCGGTCGACGACGGGGATGACCCGCCGTCGACCGGCATCGTGTCAGTCGGCGATCCAGGCGTCATAGAAGGTGGGCGTCGACACGGTCGGCAGTGCACGCGCTCCGTGCACCGAGTTCGCCACGAGGAAGCTGTTCTGCTGGTCGTAGAGCGGCAGCAGGTAGTGCCCGCCGAGGATGAGCGCCTGGGCCCGTTCGTACAGGTCGGCCCGCTCGGCGGCGTCGCTCGTGGACGCGGCGTCCGTCAGCAGGGCATCGATCTCGGGGTCGTTCACCTGCGCCAGGTTCGCGAAGTAGCCGCTCGGCGCCGGCGTGATGCTGTCGGAGTGGTACAGGATGCGCAGCACGTCGGGGCCGACCTTCGTGTACGGCGCGCTCACGATCTCGTACTCGTGGGCGAAGAGCGCCCCGTACCAGCTCGACAGGTCGAGCAGGGAGATCTGCACGTCGAACCCGGCCTCCTTCGCCGTCGCCTGCACCTGCTCGAAGAGCGACTGCTCCGCGGGCACGGACTGGTTCGTGCTCACGGGGAACCGGACCACGAGGCGCTCGCCCTCCTTCACGCGGGTGCCGTCGTCGTCGCGCTCGGCCCAGCCGGCCTCGTCGAGCAGCGCGTTCGCGCGGTCGAGGTCGGTCTCGAACAGGTCGGGGTCGGAATAGGCGAGCGCCTCCGCCGAGGAGAGCGGCGAGTACGACCGCTCGGCGGTGCCGAAGTAGAGCGAGTCGATGCCGTCGTTGACGTCGACGGCGGCGATGAACGCCTCGCGGACCCGCTCGTCGTCGAAGGGCGCCTGGCCGGAGTTGAGCTCGATGCGGTTCGATGCGCCGGGGCGGGGCGCGTCGATCCATGTCGGGTCGCCCGACTTCTCCGCAGCCGCCGCCGTGTCGGGCTGCGGGTTGTCGATGACGTCGACCTGGCCGGCCTGCAGCGCGGCGTAGCGCGAGGCGGCGTCGGGGATGAACCGCCAGTCGATCGCCTCGAGGTACGCGGCCCCCTCGTGCCGGGCGTCGGCGGGAGGCGAGACGTAGTCGTCGTTGCGCACGAGCGAGATGCGCTCCTGCTTCTCCCAGCCGTCGACCACGAACGGGCCGGTGCCGATGGGCGCTTGGCAGTTCTCATCCATGCCCCGGGCGAGGCCGGCCGGCGACTCGATCGCGAGCCAGGGCTGCGAGAGCGATTCGAGCAGGGCGCTGTCGGGCGCCGTCAGCACGAATCGGGCGACCTCGGGGGAGACGACCTCGACCCGGTCGACCTTGCCGAGCGCGAGGTAGCCGGTCGACGACTGGGTCGCCGGGTCCTTCAGGTGCTCGACGTTCGCCTTCACGGCTTCGGCGTCGAACGGCGTGCCGTCGGTGAACTCCACGTCGTCGCGGAGCGTGAACTCCCAGGTCAGCCCGTCGTCGGAGGCCTGCCACGACTCGGCGAGCCAGGGGATGATCTCGCCCGACTCGTCGAGCGAGACGAGCGACTCGAGGAACTGGGTCGCGACGAGGGCCTGCGGGTAGTTGCCGCCGACGTGCGGGTCGAGGCACGTCGGTTCGGCGTCGCCGGAGGCGTACCGCAGCGTGCCGCCGGCGACCGGCTCGTCGGAGGCGTCGGGTTCGGCCGCCTGGCAGCCGGCGAGCGCGACGGCGCCGACGAGTGCCGCGACGGCCAGGCCGAATGTGCGGGGGCGGCGGAGGGGGTGGAGTGCAGCGTGCATCGAGTCCTCGAAGGGGAGATGGGATGTGAGCGGGACGACGCCGGCCCTGGGCCATCCTGACACCGCGTTTCGGCCACGACAAGCAACTTGTTCGCATTGCAATAGAATAATTAGGATGTTTCGGTGCTGATCAGACTCGACGCCGCATCACCGACCCCACTGGCCGATCAGCTCGCGTCCGCGCTCAGGTCGTCGATCATCGACGGTCGGCTCACCGGCGGCGAGCGTCTGCCGGCGGCGCGCACGCTCGCGTCGGAGCTCGGGCTCAACGTGCACACGGTGCTGCGCGCCTACCACCGGCTCCGCGACGAGCAGCTCATCGAGGTGCACCGCGGACGGGGCGCGGTCGTCGCGGTGCGCATCGGCGGGCACGCGGCGCTCGCGGGCGCCGTGCACGACCTCGTCGAGGAGGCCCGCGAGCACGGGCTGCCCGAGGCGGCGCTGCTCGAACTCGTCCGCGCGGCCTACCGCTCGGCCCCGCAGATCGGCGTCGTGCGCCCGATGCGTCCCGCGGGCCCGCCGTCGACACGGTATTCTTGAGGCCAACGACGTCGATCCGGCCATCACCGGGGAGTCTTCGGAAGAACGCGGTCGTCGTTCGCTGAGCCTGTCGAAGCGAGCGCCGAGCGTCAGTAGAACCGAACGGGGCGGCCCGTCACAGCCGGCAATGAGGGGTGAATCGGTGCCCGAGCCTGTCGAAGGGCCGATTCGCAAACGAGGTGGTACCGCGGTGGCGGCTCGATCGAGCGGCCGGCGTCCTCGTGAAGCATCCGTCCCACAAGGAGCGAGCGTGTACCCCCGCACCCCAGACGACCACGGTGTCGCCCCCTCACCCGACTTCCCCGCCGTCGAGCGCGAGGTGCTCGCCTTCTGGAAGGCCGACGGCACCTTCCAGGCCTCCATCGCCCAGCGCGAAGGCGCCCCCGAGTGGGTCTTCTACGACGGCCCCCCGTTCGCGAACGGCCTGCCGCACTACGGCCACCTCCTGACCGGCTACGCGAAGGACCTCTTCCCGCGCTTCCAGACGATGCGCGGCCACCAGGTGCACCGCCGCTTCGGCTGGGACACGCACGGCCTGCCCGCCGAGCTCGAGGCGGAGCGCCAGCTCGGCATCACCGACAAGAGCGAGATCGAGGAGATGGGCATCGCGGCGTTCAACCGCGCGGCCCGCGAGTCGGTGCTGCGCTACACGAAGGAGTGGGAGGAGTACGTCACCCGCCAGGCCCGCTGGGTCGACTTCGAGCACGACTACAAGACCCTCGATGTCACGTTCATGGAGAGCGTGATCTGGGCGTTCAAGACCCTCTACGACAAGGGTCTCGCGTACGAGGGATACCGGGTGCTGCCCTACTGCTGGCGCGACCAGACCCCGCTGTCGAATCACGAGCTGCGCATGGACGACGACGTCTACAAGATGCGCCAGGACCAGACGGTGACGGTCACCTTCCCGCTCACCGGCGCGAAGGCCGAGTCGCTCGGGCTCACCGCGGTCCGGGCGCTCGCGTGGACGACCACGCCCTGGACGCTGCCGACGAACTTCGCGCTCGCCGTCGGGCCCGACATCGAGTACGCGGTCGTGCCCGCCGGCCCCAACGGCACGCCCGACGCGACCGTTCTCCGCGAGCAGGCCGAGGGAACCGAGGCCCCCGAGGTGCTCGGCGGCGAGTACCTGCTCGCCGTCGACCTCGTCGGCGGCTACGCGAAGGAGCTCGGCTACGATTCCGCCGACGACGCCCGTGCGGCCGTTTCGCGCACGGTGCGCGGTGCCGACCTCGATGGCGTCACGTACGACCGCCTCTTCGACTACTACGCCGACGTCGAGGCGTACGGGCTGCAGAATGCCTGGCGCATCCTCGTCGCCGACTACGTCACGACGGAAGACGGCACGGGCATCGTGCACCAGGCACCTGCCTACGGTGAGGAGGACCAGAAGATCGGCGAAGCCGCAGGCATCCCGGTCGTCATCTCGCTCGACGAGGGCGGCAAGTTCCTGCCCGCCGTCACCGACGTCGCCGGGATGCTCTGGAGCGACGCGAACAAGCCGCTCACGCAGCTCCTGAAGGCCGAGGGGCGTCTGCTCCGCCAGGCGAGCTACGAACACTCGTACCCGCACTGCTGGCGGTGCCGCAACCCGCTCATCTACAAGGCCGTCTCGAGCTGGTTCATCAAGGTGCCCGAGTTCAAGGGCCGCATGGGCGAGCTCAACCAGGACATCAACTGGGTTCCCGACAACGTGAAGGACGGCCAGTTCGGCAAGTGGGTCGCGGGCGCTCGCGACTGGTCGATCAGCCGCAACCGCTACTGGGGCTCACCGATCCCGGTGTGGAAGAGCGACGACCCCGAGCACCCGCGCATCGACGTCTACGGCTCGCTCGAAGAGCTCGAGCGCGACTTCGGGCGGCTTCCGGTCGGTCCCGACGGCAAGCCCGACCTGCACCGTCCCTACATCGACGAGCTCACCCGGCCGAACCCCGACGACCCGACCGGGCGGTCGACGATGCGACGCATCACCGACATCTTCGACGTCTGGTTCGACTCGGGCTCGATGCCGTTCGCGCAGGTGCACTACCCGTTCGAGAACCGGGAGTGGTTCGACACGCACAACCCGGCCGACTTCATCGTCGAGTACATCGGGCAGACGCGCGGCTGGTTCTATGTCATGCACGTGCTCTCGACCGCGCTCTTCGACCGCCGGGCGTTCTCGAACGTCGTGAGCCACGGCATCGTGCTCGGTAGCGACGGGCAGAAGATGTCGAAGTCGCTGCGCAACTACCCCGACGTCTCGGAGGTGTTCGATCGCGACGGCTCCGACGCCATGCGCTGGTTCCTCATGTCGAGCTCGGTGCTGCGCGGCGGCAACCTCATCGTCACCGAGGAGGGCATCCGCGAGGGCGTCCGCCAGCTGATGCTGCCGCTCTGGAGCACCTGGTACTTCTTCTCCCTCTACGCCAACACGGCGAAGGACGGCGGGTACGAGGCATCCCGATCGACGACGTCCACCGACGTGCTCGACCGGTACCTGCTCGCGAAGCTGCGCGACCTCGTCGAAGCGGTCACGGCCGACCTCGACGACTTCGACTCGCCGCTCGCCGCGCAGAAGCTGCGCGACTTCGGCGACGTGCTCACGAACTGGTACGTGCGCCGCTCGCGCGACCGGTTCTGGCAGGGCGTGGCCGACGACGGCTCGGGCCGTGAGGCGTTCGACACCCTCCACACCGTGCTCGAGACGCTCACGCGCCTCGCAGCGCCGTTGCTGCCGCTCGTGAGCGAGAAGATCTGGCGCGGCCTCACCGGCGGACGCAGCGTGCACCTGACCGACTGGCCAGAGGCGAGCGAGTTCCCGGCCGACCCGGCGCTCGTCGCCGCGATGGACGCGGTGCGCGAGATCAGCTCCACCTCGCTCGCGCTGCGCAAGCAGGCCGGGCGCCGGGTGCGGCTTCCGCTCGCCCGGCTCACGGTCGTCGGTGCGGATGCCTCGGCCCTCTCGCCGTTCGAGGCCATCCTGCGCGACGAGCTCAACGTGAAGAACGTCGACCTGGTGCAGCTCGACGAACGGAGTGCCGAGACGTACGGCGTGACCAAGCGCCTCACGGTGAACGCACGCGCCGCGGGTCCCCGCCTCGGCAAGCAGGTGCAGCAGGCGATCCAGGCCGCGCGCTCGGGCGACTGGTCGCTCGACGGCGAGACCGTCGTCGCAGCCGGCATCGCCCTCGAGCCGCACGAGTACGACCTCGTGCTCGAAGCCGGATCGGGCGACGGCGAGCGCGCCCTCGGCCTGCTCGCCGACGGGGGCTTCGTGATCCTCGACACCACCACGACGCCCGAGCTCGAGGCCGAGGGCCTCGCGCGCGACGTCGTGCGAGCCGTGCAGGAGGCCCGCAAGGCCGCCGGCCTCGAGGTCGGCGACCGGATCGCCCTCACCCTCACGCTCGACCCCGTCGGCGCGCGCGCCGCCGAGACCCACCGCGAGCTCATCGCGGGCGAGACCCTCGCGACCTCGCTCGAGGTGCTCGCCTCGGCCGACCTCGACGGCGAGGCCAAGGCCGTCGGCGACGACTCGCGACTGACCATCGGATTGGAGCCCGCATGACCGGCCCCGACGACCTCGAGGCGCGCGACGCCGCCGACGCGGTGCACGCGTCGCTCATCGCGCGCGTCGGCGAGGGCGCACCGCGCCCCCGGCTCGAGCCCACCCGGCGCACCGTCGAGCTGCTCGGCGACCCGCACCGGTCGGCGCCCGTGATCCACATCACCGGGACCAACGGCAAGACGTCGACGAGTCGCATGATCGAGAGCCTGCTGCGCGCATCCGGCCTGCGCACGGGCCTGCTCACGAGCCCGCACCTCGTGCGGTTCACCGAGCGCATCCGCATCGACGGCGAGTCGATCACCGACGAGGCGGTCGCCCGCAACTGGGAGGAGATCCTCCCGTTCATCGCGATCGTCGACGCCGAGCTCGAACAGGCGGGGGAGCAGCCGCTCACCTACTTCGAGGCGCTCACGGTGCTCGCGTTCGCATGTTTCGCCGACGCGCCCGTCGACGTCGTGGTGCTCGAGGTGGGCATGGGCGGAGAGTGGGACTCCACGAACGTCGCAGACGGCCAGGTCGCGGTCTTCACCCCGATCGCGCTCGACCACCAGGCACGGCTCGGCTCGACCGTCGAGGCGATCGCGCGCACCAAGTCGGGCATCATCAAGCCTGCCGCGTCGGTCGTGACCGCGCGACAGTCCGACGAGGCGCTGCGCGTGCTCGAGGACGCCGCCGAGCTCACCGAGTCGACCCTCGCGGTCGAGGACGACGCCTTCGCGGTGATCTCGACCGCGGTCGCGATCGGCGGCCAGCTCGTGTCGATCCGCGGGCTCGCGGGGGAGTACCGCGATGTGCTGCTGCCCATGTTCGGAGCCCACCAGGCCGAGAACGCGGCCGTCGCGGTCGCCGCGGTCGAGGCTTTCATCGGCGGCGGTTCGATGCGGCTCGCCGACGAGGTCGTCGAGCGAGGCCTCGGCGAGGCGACCTCGCCCGGGCGCCTGCAGGTCGTCGGCACCGAGCCCACGATCATCGTGGATGCCGCGCACAACCCGCACGGCGCCCGCTCGCTCGTCACCGCCCTCGACGAGGTCTTCGACTTCGACGAGATCGCGGTCGTGTTCGGTGTCGTCGACGACAAGGACGCCGCCGGGATCGCCGGTGAACTCGCCGCGATCTCGGGGCCGTTCATCGTGACCTCACCCGATTCGGAGCGGGCGCTGCCGGCCGACGTGCTCGGCCCGATCGTCGCCGCTCGCGCAGGCGACCGGGTGGTCGTCGTCGACCGGCTCGAGGACGCGCTCGAGCAGGCCCGCGGCTGGGCGGCGGCCGGGCCGAAGCGCGCCGTGCTCGTCACCGGGTCGATCGTGCTCGTCGGCGAGGCGATGGCGTACGCCGAGGACCACGAGTGGGGGAGCGCATGAGCGGCGACGACGTGCAGGGCTTCGACGAGGTGGAGGGCTCCGAGCCCGACGCCTCGGCCGCGCCCGCCCGGCCGCCGCGCTCGATCCGCCAGAGCCTCGGCGCGATCGTGCTCGGCTTCGAGACGATCGTGGTCTTCCTCGCCGCGCTCGTCGTCTGGGGCCTCGCACAGGGCGATGCCGCACTGGGCGTCGAGTCGGCCCTGCCGCCGTGGGTGGCCCTCGTCGCGGGCGGCGTCATCATTCTCGGCCTGATCGCGACGATCGGACTGCTCCGCTTCGACTGGGCGTACACGCTCGGCTGGGTGCTGCAGGTGCTCATCGTCGCCTCGGGCTTCATCAACCCGGCGATGTTCGTCGTCGGGGCGCTCTTCGGCGGCATGTGGTGGTACTGCATGGTCGCCGGGAGCCGGATCGACCGACAGCGCGCGGAATTCACCGCGCCGGGGAAGGAACAGCAATGACCACTGCGATCGAAGAGACCCTCGTGCTCGTGAAGCCCGACGGTGTCGCGCGCAACCTGACCGGCGAGATCCTGCGCCGCATCGAGGCGAAGGGCTACTCGCTCGTCGACATCCGTCTCGTGCAGGCCGACCGCGAACTGCTCGCGAAGCACTACGCCGAGCACGAGGGCAAGCCGTTCTACGAGCCGCTCGTCGAGTTCATGGAGTCGGGTCCGGTCGTCGCGATCCGCGTCGCCGGCAACCGGGTCATCGAGGGCTTCCGCGTGCTCGCGGGCACGACCGACCCGACGACCGCCGCGCCAGGCACGATCCGCGGGGACTTCGGCCGCGACTGGGGGCTCAAGGTGCAGCAGAACCTCGTGCACGGTTCCGACTCGCCCGAGTCGGCCGAGCGCGAGCTCGCGCTCTGGTTCGCCTGAGGTTTCGTCGTTCGAGGAGCGGGCGACGCCGGAGCACGCGTATCGAGACCGCCACGCGTGGTCTCGATACGCTCCTTCGTCGCTCCTCGACCGGCCGGATGCTCAGAGATTCTGCAGGTCGATCATGACGCGGGGGATCGCGTTCATCTGAGCCTGGGCGAGCACGATCACGATGGCGTAGCAGACCACCGTGATGAGCGGTACCCACTTCAGCCACGCCCCGGCGAGCCGGCGAACGCGTGCCGAGCCCGGAATATGCCCTTCGCGCAGGTTGTACAGCGTGACCGCCCAGAAGGTCGGGATGGTGACCGCCCACGTGAGCATGCACCAGGGGCAGAGCACGTCGAGCACGTAGATGCTCTGGTAGATGAGCCAGCCGACGAACGCGAGCGCGCCGGCCACGCCGACGTTGAAGCCCACCCAGAACCAGCGGGCGAACGTCGCGCCGGCGAGGATCGCGACGGCGATCGTGATGACGACCGGCCACGCCATGAGCCCGACGAACGGGTTGGGGAAGCCGAACACGGAGCCCTGCCACGACGCGAGGTTCGTGCTGCATCCCACGAGCACGCCCACGTTGCAGTTCGGTACATGACTCGGATCCTCGAGGGTGAGCACCTTCTCGACCGAGAGTTCGAACGCGGCGAGCAGCCCGAGGGCGCCGGCGATGAGCAGGAAGATCGCGAGGGCGAGCGGCCGACGGCGCTCGAGGGTGTCGGGCATGCTCGGATTATGGCACGCCGATTCCCCACGTCGCTGTCAGAGCATGCGATAATCGAGGGAGTCGTCCGGGCCGCGCCCGGCACGGCGCCAATGAAGGCTTTGAGGGTGCGATGCATCCGAGTGGGCGGGAGAAACCCGCAAGACGTGGCGATCACGGCAACCGCCGATCGCAGAATTGATGGTTCAGCGGCACTGCGCGAAGCGCGGGGCCGCTCCAGAGGAGTACGGATCCACGGCGCGGCCGAGGCATCCGGTGTAGGAGTGCACCAGAGATGGTGGAAGGCAACGAGAAGAACAGCAACGAACCCGATTCGCGCGGTGGCGCCCCGAAGCGGCGAGGCGGCCTGTTCGGCGCCCGGCGGTCGCGTCGGGTCACGACGGAGCCGGTCGCCGAGCAGGTGACGGCCGAGGCCGCCCCCGACCTCGACGGCGCGACCGAGGCGGCGTCGAGCACGGTTGCGTCGACCGAGTCCGCGGTCCCCGCCGAGGCCGAGCAGACGGCCGGCCTCGAGGCGACCGACGCCGCGGCACCGGTCGTCGAGGAGCCCGCGGCCGAGGCGTCCCCGTCCGAGCCCGCAGCGTCGCCGATCCCCGCGACGCTCACGACGACGTCGCTCATCTTCCACGCGCCGCCCGTGTTCGAGGTGCCCGAACGCGACGAGCCGCAGACGGAGGACGGCTCGAGCGTCCGCCGTCGTACCCGTCGCCGTTCGGGCGAAGAGGGCCGGCCGACCGGCGACGAGCCCGCGAACACCGTCGTCAAGGTGCGCAAGCCCCGCGAGCCCGAACTCATCACCGAGCCCCAGAAGGTCAAGGGCTCCACCCGGCTCGAGGCGAAGAAGCAGCGTCGCCGCGACGGCCGCGACGCCGGCCGCCGTCGCGCGGTCATCACCGAGGCCGAGTTCCTCGCCCGCCGCGAGTCGGTCGACCGCTCGATGGTCGTCCGCGAGAAGGGCGGCCGCATCCAGATCGGCGTCCTGGAGGACGGCGTGCTCGTCGAGCACTACGTCGCCCGCAACCAGGACGCATCCCTCATCGGGAATGTGTACCTCGGTCGGGTGCAGAACGTGCTGCCCAGCATGGAGGCCGCCTTCGTCGACATCGGCCGAGGCCGCAACGCCGTGCTCTACTCGGGCGAGGTCGACTGGGAGGCGGCCGCCGAGAACGGCGAGAAGAACCAGCCGCGTCGCATCGAGCTCGCGCTCAAGCCCGGCGACCGCGTGCTCGTCCAGGTCACGAAGGACCCGGTGGGCCACAAGGGCGCCCGCCTGACGAGCCAGGTGTCGCTGCCGGGCCGCTATCTCGTCTACGTGCCGAACGGCTCGATGAACGGCATCAGCCGCAAGCTCCCCGACACCGAGCGCGCGCGCCTCAAGAAGATCCTGAAAGAGGTGCTGCCCGAGAACCAGGGCGTCATCGTGCGCACCGCGGCCGAGGGTGCCACCGAAGAGCAGCTCACCCTCGATGTCAATCGCTTGATCGCCCAGTGGGCCGACATCCAGCAGACGCTCGAGAAGGTGCAGGCGCCCGCGCTCCTGCACTCCGAGCCCGACCTGCTCATCAAGATCGTCCGCGATGTCTTCAACGAGGACTTCCAGAAGCTCATCATCGAGGGCGACGCCGCGCGCCAGACGATCGAGCGGTACCTGCGCGCCGTCGCACCCGACCTGCTCGAGCGCGTCGAGGCGTACGCGGGCGACCGCGATTCGTTCGACGAGTTCCGCATCAGCGAGCAGATCGAGAAGGCGCTCGACCGCAAGGTCTGGCTGCCGTCGGGCGGCTCGCTCATCATCGACCGCACCGAGGCGATGACCGTCGTCGACGTCAACACCGGCAAGTTCGTCGGCTCGGGTGGAAACCTCGAAGAGACGGTCACGAAGAACAACCTCGAGGCGGCTGAAGAGATCGTCCGCCAGCTGCGCCTGCGCGACATCGGCGGCATCATCGTCGTCGACTTCATCGACATGGTGCTCGAGTCGAACCGCGACCTCGTGCTCCGACGCCTCGTGGAGTGCCTCTCGCGCGACCGCACGAAGCACCAGGTCGCCGAGGTCACCTCGCTCGGGCTCGTGCAGATGACTCGGAAGAAGCTCGGCCTCGGACTCCTCGAGTCGTTCAGCGAGCCGTGCGAGGTGTGCGCCGGCCGCGGCATCATCGTGCACCACGAGCCGATCCTGAAGCACCGCGCTCCGCAGCAGCCCGAGCGTCGTCGCAACCGGGGCGGGGGCGGCCAGTCGCAGCCGCAGCCGGCTGCGACGACCACAGCGCCGCACGCCGGCACGCATGCGATCACCGACGACGCGAAGCACGCGCTCGCCCAGATCGCGGCGTCGACGATTCCGCACACCGACGCGAAGGACGAGGAGTCCGTCGCGGAGGTTCTCGCCGAGGCTCCCTCGACGGCGCAGCCGGCCGCCGACGTCCCGACCGGTCGTCGGCGCGGCCGCCACCGTCGCGTCTCGCAGGAGGCCGGTCGGCCCGACACGGAGGCCGCGACGACGTCGGTCGCCGAGTCGGCGCCGACGACCCCGGCGACCGACGAGGCCGAGCCGGTGCTCCCGATCATCGACCTGCCCGTTCCGGCCGCCGATCGCAAGCGCCCGGTGCCGACCGCCGAGGCCGAGGTGCTCCTCGACTCGGTGCTCGACGCGCTGCCCGCGCCCAAGAAGGCGGGGGAGGGCCGGGCGCGCAGCCGCCGGGTCTCGACCGCGGCGCTCAGCACGGGCGGCTCGATCCCCGTGATCACCCGGCGTGACGGAGACGTCGACGCCGAGGCATCCGACGGCTCAGAATGACGTGCGGCCCGCGCGGTCGCGTCGCTCGCGCGGCGTGACCCGCAGGCCGCTCCCGCGCAGGCGACGTACGAGTTCGCGCGGGCTCACCGGCTCGGCTCCGGCCGCCACGAGCTCGTCGTACCGCTCGACGGGCACGTCGTAGTGGTCGAGGTCGAACGCACGCGGCGGCAGGTCGACCCGGTGGGCGAACGCCTGCAGCTCCTCGATCGACTCGTCGCTCACGAGGTGCGCCCATACCGTGCCGTGCTTCGGCCAGAGCGGCGTGTCGATGAGGACGGTCATGAGGGGATGCTACGCGCAACGCCGCGCGACGCGCCGTCGGCGCGCGTTTGACCCCCTCCGGGTCATCCGGTAAACTCGACCGTTGGTGCCGCTGCTTATCCCAGTGCGCGCCACTTCGCGGTTCACTCCGCAAGCAGGTCATTCTGCACGCAGGACAACCCGCACAGTGTTTTCTCGCAGTCACCACCCTTCTTCCCGCTGGGGCGACCGCGCAGTGACAATCCCTTCAGGCAGACGGGGCCGAGAGGCCCCCCAGAGATAGGTACGAGTAGTGGTTTACGCAGTAGTGCGCGCCGGCGGTCGGCAGGAGAAGGTCGAAGTCGGCACCATCGTGACGATGGACCGCATCAAGGCTGACAAGGACGGCAACGTCCAGCTCACCCCGGTGCTCCTCGTCGACGGTGACAAGATCACCTCCGACGCCAAGTCGCTCGCGAAGGTCACCGTCACGGCCGAGGTCCTGGGCGACCTCCGCGGCCCGAAGATCGTGATCCAGAAGTTCAAGAACAAGACCGGCTACAAGAAGCGCCAGGGCCACCGCCAGGAGCTCACGCGCGTCAAGGTCACCGGCATCAAGTAACCGCCGCGGCGTCCAAGGAGAATCAGACATGGCACACAAAAAGGGAGCGAGCTCCACTCGCAACGGTCGTGACTCGAACGCGCAGCGCCTCGGCGTGAAGCGCTTCGGCGGCCAGGTCGTCGGCGCCGGCGAGATCATCGTCCGCCAGCGCGGCACCCACTTCCACCCGGGTGCGGGCGTCGGTCGCGGTGGCGACGACACCCTGTTCGCGCTCGAGGCCGGCGCGGTGCAGTTCGGCAACAAGGGCGGCCGCAAGGTCGTCAACATCGTGGCGGTCGGCGAATAGCCGACCGACGACGGTCTTCGTGAGGGCGGGCTTCGGCTCGCCCTCACGCGTTTCATCACCCGGTTCAACGCTCAGGAGGGGTTCGGCATGGTCAGCTTCGTCGACGAGGTGACGCTGTATCTGCGCGCCGGACATGGCGGTAACGGCTGCGTCTCGGTACGCCGTGAGAAGTTCAAGCCGCTCGCCGGCCCCGATGGCGGCAACGGCGGGCACGGCGGCGACATCGTGCTCGTCGCCGACCCGCAGGTGACGACGCTGCTCGCGTACCACGGTCGTCCGCACCGCTCGTCGGCGAACGGGCAGCCCGGCCAGGGCGACAACCGATCGGGTGCCGCCGGCGAGGACCTCGAGCTGCCGGTGCCCGTCGGCACCGTGGTGAAGGACGAGGAGGGCAACGAACTCGCCGACCTCGCCGAGCCCGGTCTCCGCTTCGTCGCGGCAGCCGGCGGCCTCGGCGGCCTGGGCAACGCGGCACTCGCGAGCACGAAGCGCAAGGCACCCGGCTTCGCCCTGCTCGGCACGGACGGCGACGAGCACGAGATCCGCCTCGAGCTGAAGACCATCGCCGACGTCGCCCTCGTCGGCTTCCCGAGCGCCGGCAAGTCGAGCCTCATCGCAGCCCTCTCGGCCGCTCGTCCGAAGATCGCCGACTACCCGTTCACGACGCTGCATCCGAACCTCGGGGTCGTGCAGGCGGGCGATCACCGCTTCACCGTCGCCGACGTGCCCGGGCTCATCGAGGGCGCGAGCGAGGGCAAGGGACTCGGGCTCGAGTTCCTGCGGCATGTCGAGCGGTGCGCGGCGCTCCTGCACGTGATCGACTGCGCGACCCTCGAGCCGGGTCGCGACCCGATCAGCGACCTCGACGTGATCCTCGCCGAGCTCGCCGCGTACCCGGTGCCCGAGGGCCAGATCCCGCTGCTCGAGCGGCCGCAGCTCGTCGCCCTCAACAAGGTCGACGTGCCCGAGGCCCGCGAGCTGGCCGACTTCGTGCGGCCCGAACTCGAGACGCGGGGTTACCGGGTGTTCGAGATCTCGACGGTGAGTCACGAGGGGCTCCGCCAGCTCGGGTTCGCCCTCGGCGAGCTCGTGGACCGCGCCCGTGCCGAGGCCGCGGCCGCACCCGAGCCCGAGCGCATCGTCATGCGTCCCAGGGCGGTCGACGAGGTCGGATTCACGGTTCGCGCCGAGGGCGGCAGCTACGGCACCATCTACCGGATCCTCGGCAAGAAGCCCGAGCGCTGGGTGCAGCAGACCGACTTCGCGAACGACGAGGCCGTGGGCTTCCTCGCCGACCGGCTTGCGAAGCTGGGCGTCGAGGACGAGCTCGTGCGCGCCGGCGCCGTGGCCGGTTCGACCGTCGTCATCGGAAAGGGCCAGGGCGTCGTCTTCGACTGGGAGCCGACGCTCACCTCGACCGCCGAACTCATCACCTCGCCGCGCGGCACCGACGTGCGACTCGACGAGAGCCGTCGTGCGACGCGCGCCGAGCGCAAGAGCGACTACCACGAGCGCATGGACGCGAAGGCCGAGGCCCGCGCCGAGCTCGAACGCGAACGCGAAGCCGGCATCTGGGGCGACGAGGGCGACGGCGAGGTCGGCCCCGACGGGGGCGATCGATGACCCTCCGTTCCCATGCAGACATCCCGACCGCGCGTCGGGTCGTCGTGAAGGTCGGCTCGTCGTCGATCAGCGGCGAGAACACCGGGCAGATCGCCCCCCTCGTGGAGGCGCTCGCCGCGGCGCACGCCCGGGGGACCGAGGTCGTGCTCGTGTCGTCGGGCGCGATCGCGACCGGCATGCCCTACCTGCGACTCGACTCGCGGCCGAGCGACCTCGCGACCCAGCAGGCGGCGGCCTCCGTCGGCCAGAACCTGCTCATGGTGCGCTATCAGGACGCGCTCGACCGCTACGACATCGTGGCGGGTCAGGTGCTGCTCACCGCGGGCGACCTCGAGAACGACACGCCGCGCGTGAATGCCCAGCGGGCGATCGATCGGCTGCTGGCACTGCGCATCATGCCGATCGTGAATGAGAACGACACCGTCGCCACGCACGAGATCCGGTTCGGCGACAACGACCGGCTCGCCGCGCTCGTGGCCGAGCTGATCGGTGCCGACCTGCTCGTGCTCCTCTCCGATGTCGACGCCCTGTACACGAAGCCGCCGCACCTGCCGGGTGCGGAGCGCATCGACCGGGTCGCGTTCGGCGACGGACTCGAGGGCGTCGAGATCGGCTCGATCGGCCGCGCGGGCGTCGGCACCGGCGGCGCCGAGACGAAGGTCTCGGCCGCGCGCGTCGCCGCCGAGGCGGGTGCTGCCGTGCTCATCACGGCGACCCCGCTCGTCGCCGAGGCGCTCTCGGGCGCCGACGTCGGCACGTGGTTCGAACCAGCCCGCTGACCGTCCGCATGCGGCCCCGTCATACGACGCCCCGCTCGCCTCGCCTCGCCTAGGCTGGGACCATGGCGATTCCCGACCTCGATCCCGACGTGCTCGACGAGCGGCTCGCCGCCGCGAAGACCGCTTCGCTTCGGCTCGCCCGGGCCTCGACTGCCGAGAAGGACGCCGCCCTCGCCGAGGTCGCCGGGATCCTGCGCGAGCGCGCCGCCGACATCGTCGCGGCCAACGCCCTCGACCTCGCGGCCGGTCGCGAGGAGGGCCTCTCGACGGGCTTGCTCGACCGGCTCGCCCTCGACGTTCGCCGGGTGAACGCCCTCGCCGACGCGGTGCTCGAGGTGATCGCACTGACCGATCCGATCGGCGAGACGGTCAGCGGCCGATCGCTGCCGAGCGGCGTGCGCATCGACCAGGTGCGGGTGCCCCTCGGCGTCGTCGGCGCGATCTACGAGGCCAGGCCGAACGTGACGATCGACATCGCGGTGCTCGCGCTCAAGAGCGGCAACGCCGTCGTGCTGCGCGGCGGCAGCGCGGCCGAGCAGACGAACGCGGTGCTCGTCGAGGTGCTGCGCGCCGCGCTCGAGCGCACCGGCCTCCCGGGCGACGCCGTGCAGACGGTCGACGACTTCGGGCGCGTCGGCGCACGGCACCTCATGCAGGCACGCGAATACGTCGACGTGCTGATCCCGCGGGGGAGCGCCGGGCTCATCCGCGCCGTCGTCGACGAGGCGCGCGTGCCCGTCATCGAGACGGGCGCGGGTGTCGTGCACATGTTCCTCGACGAGAGCGCGCCCGAGTCGTGGGCCGTCGAGCTCGTGCACAACGCGAAGGTGCAGCGGCCGAGCGTCTGCAACGCGCTCGAGACCCTGCTCGTCCACCGCGACGCCGCCGAGCGGCTCCTGCCCGCCGTCATCGACCGCCTCGAGGCATCCGGGGTGACCGTGCACGCCGACGAACGCGTGCGGGCGATCCGGCCCGAGACGGTGCCGGTGACCGACGACGACTGGGCGACCGAGCACATGAGTCTCGACCTCTCGGTCGGTGTCGTCGACTCCCTCGACGACGCACTCGCCCACATCCGCCGGTACTCGACGAAGCACACCGAGGCCATCGTGACGAACGACCTCGGCAACGCCGAGCGCTTCCTCAACGAGGTCGACGCCGCGGCCGTGATGGTGAACGCCTCCACGCGCTTCACCGACGGCGCGGAGTTCGGCTTCGGCGCCGAGGTCGGCATCTCGACGCAGAAGCTCCACGCACGCGGCCCGATGGGCCTGCCGCAGCTCACGAGCACGAAGTGGATCGTGCGCGGCGCAGGCCACGTGCGCGCCTGAGCGCGCCGCACCGCTCGACCTCGCTAGACTGGCGGGAGCGTTACCCGCAGGATTCGAAAGGAACGGCCGAATGAGCCTCACCACCGCAGCGTTGACCGGAACGGTGCTCACCGAGACGGTGCACGCGCGAGAGCTGCCGGTCGAGTCCTGGGTGTACGGGCTCATCGCCCTCATCATCTTCGCCATCCTCGGGTTCGTCGCCGCGTCGTACCGCGACGTCGCCAACCGCCATCGCGCCAAGGCCGAGGCGTACGCCGCCCGTCACTCGGGCGACGCGCACGGGCACGGTCACTGAGGCGAGTGGTCGCCCGGTGACGGTGCCGGGCCGCCGATCCCGCGTCGGGATCATGGGCGGCACGTTCGATCCGATCCACCACGGCCACCTCGTGGCCGCGAGCGAGGTCGCGCAGTCGCACGACCTCGACGAGGTGATCTTCGTGCCGACCGGCCAGCCGAGCTACAAGACGGTCGTGACCCCGGCGGAGCACCGCTACCTCATGACCGTCATCGCCACCGCGTCGAACCCCCGCTTCACGGTGAGCCGGGTCGACATCGACCGGCAGAAGGCGACGTTCACGATCGACACCCTCCGCGACATCCGTCGCGAGCGACCCGACGCCGACCTGTTCTTCATCACCGGCGCCGATGCCATCGCCCAGATCCTCTCGTGGAAGGACGTCGACGAGCTCTGGGAGCTGGCCCACTTCGTTGCTGTGAGTCGCCCGGGACATGTCCTGAGCGTTTCGGGTTTGCCGGAGCAAGACGTAAGCTTGCTTGAAGTTCCGGCTCTGGCGATTTCGTCGACCGATTGCCGGAGCAGGGTGCGCCGGGGTTTCCCGGTGTGGTACTTGGTCCCCGATGGGGTCGTCCAGTACATCTCCAAGCACCATCTCTACCGGAGTGTCGAATGACGTCGTCGAACGAACCGCCGCTCACGCGCCGTGAGTTGCGGGAACGAGAGCGCCTGCGCGAACAGCAGGCAGCTTCGACGACCCCCGACGCTCCTGCACAGCCGTTCGCCGCACCGCAGCCGCCCCCCGCTGTACCCCAGGCGCCGATTCCCGCACCGCAGCCGGCGGTCGCACCGGCATCCGCACCGCAGCCGGTGAATCCTCAGTTCGCGGCTCCCGTGGCCGCCGCCGCCCAGGCCGCGCCGAGCCCGAGCTACGCCCCGCCTCGTCCGGCGGGCGGATTCGATGCGGTCATCGCCGCACCGCAGGCGCCGACCCCGACGCAACTGCCGCAGCAGAGCCCGTTCGCGCCGCGTCCGAGCGCTCCCGTTCCGGCGCACCCCGCCGTACCGCCCCAGCCGCAGGCTCCTGCGCAGCAGCAGGCGGCGCCGATGCCAGCGGTTCCGGCGCCGGCGATTCCCGTGCCGGCCGAGCCCGCCCAGGCGGCCGTGCCCGCCCCCGGGCAGACGCCCGAGCGCACCCTGACGCGACGCGAGCTCCGCGCGATGCTCGAGGGCACCGCGCTCGACGACTTCGACGACGAGTTCGACGACGCCGCGCCGCCTGCTGCCGCAGCGCCGGTCGCGTCGGCCGCACCCCAGATCGTGAACCCGCAGACCGGGCAGCCGTTCGCCGCTCCCGCATCCGCCGCGCCGCGGCCGCAGCCGGCCCCGACGCAGCTGCCTGCCGCCCAGCCCGCTGCGCCGGCAGCACCGGCCCACTGGACCTCGCAGCTCAACGTGCCCGACGACCAGCCGTCCGGCCCGTTCGACCAGCTCCTCTCGCGCGGTTCGCTGAGTCACGGCGTGCCCACGACGACGAACGCGCTCATCCTGCCGTCCCTGCCCGACCAGGGCGCCTTCGGCGACACGCTCGCGCAGACCGGCGAAGTCATGGCGACCGGCTCGATCGACCTTCCCCGCAGCTACGGCGCGACCGGCGTGCACCCGAGCCAGATCGACTCGTCCGACGTCGACCGGCTGTTCGACAGCATCGAGGAGGTCGGCACCGGCGTCGCGCCGGTGGCTGCGACGAGCGCCATCAGCACGCAAGGCGCGGCGCGCACGATGATGGCCCCGCCGAAGAAGGAGGGCATGAACGTGCCCCTCGTGCTCGCAGTGACCGCCGGAGTACTCGCACTCGGCGTCGTCGGCACCCTCGTCATCGGCGCCATGTCGGGCCTGTTCTGATCCCCGGCGCCAACGCCGACCGTCTACCCGGAAGTGAGCGAATGACCGCATCCTCTGAAGCCCTCGACTCCCTGGCCCGTGCGGTGCGCGCGGCCGACGCGAAGGGCGGCGAAGATCTGGTCGCATTGGATGTCTCGGGGCCGCTCCCGTTCGCCGACGTGTTCCTGCTCGTCACCGGCAACTCCGAGCGCAACGTGGTGGCGATCGCCGACGCCATCGAAGAGGTCCTCGGCCGTGCCAGTCGCCGCGAGGGCCACGACGCGGGCCGTTGGGTGCTGCTCGACTTCGGTGACCTCGTCGTGCACGTGTTCCACCGCGAGGAGCGCATGTACTACGGTCTCGAACGCCTCTGGAACGACTGCCCGGCGCTTCCCGTCGAGCCGCTGCTCACGGCGAAATCCTGATCGCGGCGCGAATCGCCCGGGGTGCACCGCTCGATTTCGCACGGCGGCATCGCCTGGTGTAAGCTCGTCTCGTTGCCCGCGAGAGCGGGAAGCACCGAAACGGGTTCATCCCGAACGGGTCTGTGGCGCAGCTGGTAGCGCACCTGCATGGCATGCAGGGGGTCAGGGGTTCGAGTCCCCTCAGATCCACCAAGAACCCCTGACGAATCGCAAGATTTGTCAGGGGTTTTCTCGTTGAACAGGGCGAGAAGAGGGTCGTTGGGGCCTTTTTGGGGCCTTTTTCGATTCGGGGGACTGGCTTCCACAGGATTCCACATGTGAAGTCCCCGGACAGCAAGCATTTCGGCGTGATGCGCACTCCCGAGGAGTATGACCACATCAACCGATCACACCGTTCCGGCGGCCCGGTTCGTCGACGAGCTCGGGGATTATCTGAGCGTCGACGAACTGGCGCAGTACTTGCAACTGTCCAAAGAGACGATCTACCACTGGCGTCTCGAAGGAACCGGCCCGAAGGCCACCAAGCTCGGCAAGCATCTGCGATACAGCCGCGAGAACGTTCAGGCCTGGTTGCAGGTCCGAACGGACCGACGGTGACGATGGTGATGGCTTCCTACCCTGCGAATACAGACGGTGAGCATGATGCCACGCAGAAGAATGGAACCCGGCTCACGCGGGGAGATCACGTACCATGACCTGCCCGACGGTCGAGTTCGTGGCACCGTCGTCTTCCGTCGCATCGATGGGAGCTACGGCAAGGTCCGCACCCGCGCGACATCTCGGGCGCGAGCACGTCGCACGCTGGTCGCAGCGGTCGGCGATGAGTACGAAGCGGCCTACGGGGCGAATGACGGTCTCACGCCGGAGTCGCTCTTCATCGAGCTCACGCACGAGTACATGCAGCACGTCGCGTTCACCGGGGTACAGCGAGACACGACACGGCACGAGAACTCCCGCCTGATTGAGAAGAAGATCGCACCGCTGATGGGATCGCTCGCCCTACGGGAGGTCAAGGCGAGCACAGTTCTCCGGTCTACAAGGCAAACCATCGGCGCACGCCTCGACAAGCCGACACATGCAAGGCGCTGATCAGCCAGATCTGCTCGTATGCCGTGATGAATGACCTCATGGTCGCCAGTCCGGCGTGGGAGGTGAAGAGCGCTAAGCGGCGCCCGAAGCCCATCTACGCTCCCGACGCGGTGGAGTTGCAGAGTTTCCGGGCGATCATTCGCGACTACCAGAACCGCGCGGATCGGATGGGACCGCGGCCATCCGATCTGCTCGGCGATGTCGTGGATCTGATCCTCGCCACCGGCGCCCGCGTGAGCGAGGCAGTCCGACTCAAGTGGCAATTCGTGGATCTCGACTCGGACCGGCCGAGCATCACGATCGCCGGGAAGGTCGTTGACTCCAAAGGCCTGCCCAAGCGCTATGAGGACTATCTGAAGACGGAGTCTGGATGACGGCGCATCTCAGTTCCGGACGAACTCCTACCGATGCTCCGCCGTCGCAAGATCGCATCGGGCGACAACGAGTTCGTCTTCCAAACCCGCACCGGGGCACCCAGCGGAACCAAGATGTGCACCGTTCCCTGCGGCGCGTCCGGGAATGGGCTGGGCTCGACGAGGCACTCGTGCCGCACGCGCTCCGCAAGTCCGCGGTGACGGCGGTTGCAGACGCACTCGGCATCGAAGGGGCCGCCCGGTTCGCCGGCCACAAACGGTCTAGGGTGACCGAGCAGTACTACGAAAAGCGCGCCGTTCAGGCTCCGGACACCTCGATAGTGCTCGGCAACCTTCAGCGATCTCGGCCTGTGGGACACGCAACCACGGCACCCGGCGAACGGGCGCCGTGGCCGCGTACTCATCTGCAATCGCGACTCACTCGCTCACACGAACGATCTCGGGCAGGCGCCACGTGTTGTCAAACCATGACTCGAGCGGGCCGTAGAGGCGCAGCAGGGGCCACCACGACTTGCCAGGCAGCGTAGGGATCCAATTGGACTCCTTGCCATCGGGGGCGGTCGGCGCGAACCACAGGACGTACGAACCGTCGGCTTCGGCCTGGAGGCCTTCGCCGAGGCTCGACAGAGCTGGGTAGAGCGTCGACTGCAACAGCGACCGGGTCTGGGTGTCATAGAGGTCGAACGCCCAGAAGTTCTTCGCCGGCGGGTTCGGAGGGATCGTCAGTGAGTACGTGGCGGCTCCATCGAGCAGCGCGCCGTCGGCGTCCTGCGCGGTGTAGATGTAGGCCGAGCCGGCACCAACCTGCGCGTGCGCCATCGCCGGCGTGATGACGGTCGCCGCGTAGTGGAACAGCGTGCGGGCGTCGAGATTGCGCGCACCGTCGCTCAGGAACTCGTAGCTGCCGCCGACGAACCCCTCCTTCCACGAGGATCCGTCCCAGCGGTACGACTCCGGGTTGCGAGGCCGGTAGAGGTTGGCGCGCGCCATCCCGGCACCAATGCGGGCGGCGGCGTCGAGCACGCCGCGCCGATGCTCATCGGGCGCGAAGGGCTTCCCCTGTGCGATGCCGAGGGCGGCCAGCGTCCCCGCGCGCTCCGGGTCGAGTGCCGCGGTGGGTTCTTCGGCGACGATCTCGGCGACCTCTTCGAAGAACGAGAAGTCGTTCGAGTGGATCGTGTTGAACACCTGGTCGGCGATGTTCACGAAGGTGTTCTCCGGCGGAGCGGCGGCATCGCTCTGTCGATAGATGCGGGACTGCTTGATGGCGGGCACCCCGCCCAGGGCGCGGATCACCACGAAGTTCGTGAACGTCGGGCTTTCGTAGGTGAAGTACCCGTCGGGCCGCTCGCCGTCGTATCCCGGAGGGAGGAAGAGGTACTTGCCGCCGGCGCCCTTGTCGGGGCCCGCGATTCCCATGTCGGCGACGTACCGGAACCAGAAGTCGTCGACGACGCCGAGCGCCTGCGGGGGTGCCTCGATGACCGTTGGACCCCACGCCCGCAGGTCAAGGAACGCAACTCCGTAGGTGGTCTCGGTGTTCGGCGTGAGCCACAGCGCACCAGAGTTGCACTTCGGATCGGTGAATGCGATCTTGTCGGGCGAGTCGACGCCGGCGACGCGCAGCCCGTGCCGCATGGCGACAAGCGACGCACCCGGGATCGTGTCGAGGAAAGCTGTGATGCCGCGGACGAGGTCGAGCCCGTCGAAGATGGTCTGAACCGATTCGGGCGTAGGCACGCCGTCGAAGAACTCGAAGTCACCGAACGGCGTCGACAAGCGGTCGGGCGTCGAAAGGCGCGTCACCTCCTCGGCCAACTGATCCCTCGTCAGCCCCGTCCTGGTGCTTGCTTCGATCGACATGCGCATTCCCCCTCGCTGGTCACGTCCCGTCATCATGACACCGGGCCCATGATGGTGCATCACCAAGATCGCACGACGGAGTCGGTGACTGCCGTCGGCCCGCTCGCCAAGAATCCGAGATCGATCGTCGGTGCGGGGATTTGCGGGTCGACATAGGGTCTGGTGAGGCACGGCGCATCGGCTCGCGAATCACCTTCAGTTTCCGCGGAGTGGGCCCGCGGGGGTGAATGAATGGCTGATCGAGCGGGCCCCGCTCGCTTCGAGAGTCCGTGGTCGATGCCTCGCTTGCGGCATGGGCTTGTGACGCCGGAGCTTGTCTCCGGCATGGTGCTCGTCAGCGTCGTCATCGCGGTGTCGGACGACAGTGGGCGTTCGTTGAACACCATGGGCGTCACCATCGTCAGCATGCTCGTCCTTTGGCTCTCGCAGATGTATATCGTTGCCATCGCCGTCCAGGGAGCTCGCGCGGAGGGTGAGCCGATCCGTGTGCGGGAGTCCATCCGGTTCGCATTTGGGCGATCGATTGGGTTGCTGTACGCGACGGTCCCGCCGTTGATCTCGCTCGCCCTCGGGGCTCTCGGAGTGTGCTGGGAGTGGAGGTCGCATCTTTGTCCACCCTCTGGATGGGTGTTCTCGTTCTGGCCATTCTCAGGTGGATCGCGTTCGCCAACCGACGGGTCATCTGGTACTGGCGATGGGCGGTGCGTGTGCCACCGCTGCGCTCGGGCTGCTGATCATTCTGTTGAGGATCTTCCTCAAGTGATCAGCGACCGCAACCGAGTGTCGGCAGGACGTCCGCATTCCGAACTGATCAAGCCCGAGGAGCGGCGCACAATTGCATGGACGTCGCGGCGGTGCGCATTGGGCGTGTATGCGCCCAACCTCAGAGCGCGGCGAGAAGCGCTTCGGCGGCCGCGCGGGAGCGCGCGGCGCGCGTGGGGTCGGCGTCGAAATCGCCGAGAAACACCGAGCCGAGTGCGCAGGTCAACACGCCGTACGCCGCGGTCGTGCAGGTATCCGGCGATGCATCGGGATGGTCTGAGGCGACGAGGTCGGCGAGCTGCACCCGCGTGGCTGTATAGGCGCTGGTGAGCACCTGCGCGATTTCGGGGTCCGTGCGTGAGAGCTGTACGAACCCCAGCACGACCGCGTTCTCGCGGTCGGGTGAGTTGAACGCCGGGCCGAAGAGGTAGTCGAGCGCCGACTCGAGGTCGGACGTGCCGGCGGGCAGTATCGTGCCGACCTCGCCGGTCTGGTCGGCGAAGAGTGCGGTCGCTGTGTCGAGCAGGAGCTTGTCGCGGTTGCCGACGAAGTGGCGCACGTGGCCGCGCGACATGCCGGTCGCGGTGGCGATGCGGTCGAGCGTCGTGCCGTGGATGCCGTGCTCGGCGATGGTCGCCATGGTCGCGTCGAGGATCTGCTCGCGGCGCTCGGCGGCGACGGAGGGTCGTGCCATCGGCGGGTTTCTCCTCTCCTGCGATGCGGATGCCTCGCACTCGACTCTGCCGAGTGTAGCGGTTCCGCGATTCTTGTCTAGTCAGACTTGACTATTTAGATCCACGTCCGTAACGTGACCGTCACCGCGTCGCAGGACGCCCCGTCTCGAAGGAGTGACATGCCCGACATCCAGCGCATCCCCCCGGCGCCCGAGAGCCCGCTCTCGGTCCCCGCCCGGATCCGAATGCGCGACGGGGTGCTGCTCGCCGGCGACGTCTACCTTCCCGGCGCACCCGATGCCGCCGATACTGCACCCGGCGACACCATCCTGATCCGACTGCCGTACGACAAGTCCGGCGTCTACTGCTTCATCCCGCAGGTCGCCGAGTACCTCACCGGACACGGCTACCGGGTCGTCGCGCAGGACGTGCGCGGCAAGTTCCGGTCCGAGGGCGATGCGCTGCTCTTCGTGAACGAGGTCGACGACGGCTACGACACGATCGAGTGGATCACCTGTCAGCCGTGGTCGAACGGCCGCGTCGCGATGTGGGGCGACAGCTACTACGGCTACACGCAGTGGGCCGCCGCCGCGAGCGGGCACCCGGCGCTCAAGGCCATCGCCCCGCGCGTCACGGGCACCGGCCTTGGCGAGCCCGTGCACCGCGACCCCTCGCGACGCACGCGCGCGGTCGAGTGGGGGGTCACCTACATGTACCCGCTCACGCAGTTCTTCGACAACGACATGCTGCAGTGGGAGCCCGACTGGTCGCGCCGCGACTTCGCCGCCCAGGCCGAGGAGTTCATGAGCCAGGTCGGCGCGCGCGGGCTGAGCTACGACCAGTGGTACCCGAACCCCGTCCTGCTCAGGCGCTTCCCGAACGGCGACCCGTTCGCCGGGCGCTCGGTGCCCTCGCTGCACACGATCGGCTGGTGGGACAACTGCGCACCGCTCTCGTGGGCCGACGTCGAGCGGATCTCGCAGCGCCCGAACTGGGACGCGCACCACTACCTGCGCATCGAGTCGATCGACCACGAGAGCTACCAGCTGCACGAGGCCGACGGCGACCGGGTCGCCGATCGCAGCGACGCGCAGATCCGCGACCTGCTGCCGCGCACGCTCGACCCTGCGCTCGCGTTCTTCGAGGTCTTCGTGCGCGGCAACGGGGCGGCGGCCGAGCTGCCGCGCGTGACCTGGAGCCTCGCGGGCACCGGGGAGATGCGCGAGAGCCCGGTCTGGCCGCCCGAGGGTGCGCGTCGCGTCAGCCGGTACGCGACGGGCGACGGATGCCTCGCCGCCGCGCCCGCCCCGACCGAGTCGGTGCTCAGGTGGACTCACGACCCGGACGACCTCGTGCCCTCGAGTGTGCCCGATGCGTTCTCGTTCCTGCTCTTCGCCCCCGACGAGGCGGAGCTCGGCGACCGCGCCGACGTGCTGCGTTTCGAGTCGGACGAGGCCGTGGCCGACGTCGACCTCGCGGGCCCGGTCTCGGCGCAGCTCCGCATCGCGTCCGACGGCCCCGTCATGGACTGCTTCGTGCGGGTGCTCGACGTCGCACCCGACCGCACCGCGCTCCGCATCGCACGCGGCCAGGTGCAGCTGCTGGAGGCGAACGACGCCGACCCCGCGGTCATCGAGATCGACCTCGGCCAGGTCGGGTACCGGCTGCGGGCGGGGCACCGGTTACGTGTTCACGTCTCGAGCAGCGACTACCCCGAGTTCCTGCCGCAGACCGGCACGGGTGCCGATCCGTGGACGTGGGGGGCGACCCGCCCGAACACCCAGTCGCTCGTCGTCGGCGGAGCCGACGGATTCCAACTGCACTTCACCGTCCTCGAAGGAGAACTGCCGTGAACCCCATCGCTCCCACGTCGTGGCCGAACCTCGAGTACGTCTTCGAGATCCGCGCCACGATCGACCCCGACTTCCACATCGGCCGCGGCCCCGACGAGCAGCTCTCCTTCACGCCCGTCTCGGGCGGCAGCGTCACCGGGCCGCGGCTGAACGGCGAGGTGCTCGCCGGCGGCGGCGACTGGGCGGTCGAACGCTTCGGCACCGCCCAGCTCGAGGCCCGGTACCTGATCCGAGCCGACGACCGCGCGGTGATCGACATCCTCAACCGCGGGTACTTCCGGGCGACCCCCGAGGTGCTCGAGCGGATGGACCGTGGCGAGCACGTGCCCGAGGACGACCCGGGCCTCTACTTCCGCACGGCGCCGGTCTTCCAGACCGACGCGCCCCAGCACCGCTGGCTCGCCGAGCACCAGTTCGTCGGCCTCGCCCGCGACGAGGACGGCCAGGTCTGCATCCGCGTCTTCCTGCTCGCCTGAACACCGGCGGCGTCATCCCCATCACCCTCGCACCACCGACCGAACGGACCCCACCATGAACGGACCCCGACTCGCGGCAGGCGCCGTCGCCTGCGCCGCGTTGCTCGCCCTGACCGCGTGCACCCCGCGTGACGGCGCCGATGTCGACGGAGACCCCGGCGAGCTGACGATCGTCGACTCGCTGCCCGCCGGCACGAAGGCCGTCGACGAGGTCACGTGGGCGATCGCCGAGGGCGAGCCCGCCACCCTGAACCCGGCCGCCTCGGCGAACCTGATCATCCCCAACCTGTGCGACAACCTGCTCTCGCTGCAGCCCGACTTCTCGATCGAGCCCGGCATCGCGACGAGCGCCGAGTTCGTCGACCCCGTGACCTTCGTCATCGAGTTGCGCGACGACGTGACCTTCTGGGACGGCAGCCCCGTGACGGCCGACGACGTGGTCTACAGCCTCCAGCAGGGCATGAACCCCGAGTCGCAGTGGTACGGCGCCTTCGCGCTCGTCGTGCCCGATCCCGCCACGGGCATCGTCGCGACCGGCCCGAACGAGGTCACCGTGCACTTCGTCGCCCCCGACTCGACCTTCCGCGACGCGCTCGCCGGCCAGGGCGGCGCCGTCATGCAGCGGGCGTTCGGCGAGGCGGCGGGCGACGCGCTCGGCACGCCCGACGGCGGCCTCATGTGCACGGGCCCGTACGAGCTCGCCGACGGCGGCTGGAAGCCGGGCAGCGCGATCACGACGACCGCGAACGCGGACTACTGGAACGGCGCGCCGCTCGTGAAGACGCTGACCTACACCTTCGTGAACGAGGGGTCGACGCTCGCGACCGCCCTCACGCAGGGCGAGATCGACGGGGCCATCAACGTCTCGCCGAGCTCGCGCGCGGTCTTCGAGGGCGACGGCGCCGGCACCCTCACGATCGGCCACTCGACCGCGTCGTACAGCTTCGGCCCGACGACCGCCACGGGTCCCGCGGCGAACCCGAAGATCCGCCAGGCGCTGAGTCTCGCCATCGACCGCGACCAGTACCTGCAGACTGTCGTGAACGGCCTCGGCTACGTGCAGAAGACGCTCGTGCCGGAGTTCTCGTTCCAGTCGATGGCGGAGGCCGACGTGTACCAGGCCGGCTACGACGCGCTCACGGACCCCGAGGTCGACCTCGAGCAGGCGAAGCAGCTCGTCGCCGACAGCGGCGAGGACGTGAGCGAGCCGCTCGTCATCGCCGTGCCCGCGGGCGCCAAGGAGTTCGAGCAGACCGCGACGATCATGCAGGCCGCGGGCGAGAAGATCGGCCTCGACCTCGTGATCGACGAGATGCAGGCCTCCGACTTCGGTGCGCTGTTCTACGACCCGGCCAAGCGCGAGGGCGTCGACTTCGTCGCCACCCAGGGGTACCTCGAGACCCCGGGCGTGCTCGGCTACCCGTCGCTGTTCGTGCTGCCCGCCGAACAGGGCGGCATCTTCAACTGGAGCGGCTACGACGACGGCGAGGTGACTGCGCACATGATGGCCGCGCGCAACGCGACCGACGCGGAGGCGGCCGCGAACGAGTTCGTCGCCGCGCAGGCCGTCTACGCGCCCGACCAGCCGCAGGTCACGCTCGCGGGCACGTACCAGCTCACCTACCTGAACGACGACCTCACGGGCGTCACCACGTCGGTCGCCGCGTACAGCAGCCCCTGGGCGCTGCACCTCGGCGGCCAGTAGGCCGGCCGGCGCTTGCGCATGCGGGGCTGCGTCCGCGAACAGAGCACGAAGAGAGGAACGGCGCGGTGAACACCCTGACACGGATGCTGCTGGGGCGGCTCGGCGGCCTGCTGCTGACGCTCCTCCTCGCGAGCATCGTCATCTACTCGGCGGTGCTGCTCACCGGCGACCCGATCGCGGCGCTCGCCGGGGGCGCGAAGCCGACGCCCGAGCTCATCGCCGAGATCCGGGCCGAGTACCACCTCGACGACCCGGTCTGGCAGCGGTACTGGGAGTGGCTCACGGGGGCGATCCAGGGCGACTTCGGGCGGTCGTTCGTCTACAAGACGGCGGTGACGACGCTCGTGGCGCCGCGGTTCGCCATCACCCTCCAGCTCGTGCTGCTGACGGTCGTGCTGATCCTCGTGTTCGGCGTGGGCTCCGGCATCCTGGCCGCGACCAGGGGCCGCGCGGTCGACCGTGCCGTGGCGACGGCGACGTCGCTGGGAATGGCGCTGCCGACGTTCGTCGTCGCGATCCTGCTCATCTGGATCTTCGCGAAGAGCCTCGGCTGGTTCCCCGTGTACGGCGAGGGCGACGGGGTCTGGGATCGCCTGTGGCACCTCGTGCTGCCCGCGATCTCGCTCGCGGTGCTGTTCATCGCCTACATCAGCCGGGTCACCCGCAGCGCGCTCGTCGCACAGCTCCACTCCGAGCACGTCGACACGGCCAAGGTGCGCGGCATCCCGCGTCGCCGGGTGTTCGGGGCGCACGTCTTCCGCAACGCGTCGCCGCAGATCCTCGCCATCGCCGGCACGACGATCGCGGGCCTTTTCGCGGCGTCGGCGATCGCCGAGGTGGCCTTCGGGCTCGGCGGCATCGGATCGCTCCTCGTGCAGGCGGCGGCCCGCGCCGACCTGCCGGTCGTGCAGATCGTGTCGCTCCTGCTCGTGACGATCTTCGTCGTGCTGAACGCGGCCGCCGACCTCGTCAGCGCGCTCATCGACCCGACGAGCGTCGAAGGAGGTGCCCTCGCATGAGCGTCGCGCAGATCGCACAGGGGGCCGTGCCCGCCGGGGCCCGTCGCGCGGCGAAGCGCGACTGGACGTTCGTCGTCGCGCTCGCCGTGCTCGCGGTCGTCGTCATCGTCGCGGTCGCCGGACCGTGGCTCGCACCCTACGACCCGTACGAGCTCTACGTCGGCCCCGTGAACAGTGCACCGAGCGCCGCGCACCTCTTCGGCGCCGACGACCTCGGCCGCGACATCCTCTCGCGGGTGCTCGTCGGCGCCGGGGCGAGCGTGTTCGCACCCGTCGTCGTGGTGCTGCTCTCGACCCTCCTCGGAGTGGGGCTCGCGCTCGCCGCGGCGTGGTTCGGCGGGTGGGTGTCGGGCGGCATCGCACGACTCGTCGACGTCATCTTCGCGATCCCGGGCCTCGTGATCGCGGTGCTCGCGGTGACGCTGTTCGGCAAGGGGCTCGTCGCCCCGGTCGTCGCGCTCGCGATCGCCTACGTCCCCGTCGTCGGCCGGCTGACCCGTACCGCCGCCTCTCGTGAGCTCGGCAAGCCGTACATCGCGGCGCTCCGGGTGCAGGGCGTCTCGAGTCTCGCGATCTGCTTCCGCCATCTCGTGCCGGCGATGATCCCGATCGTCGCAGCGCAGATGGCGGTGGGCTTCGGGTACGCGATGCTCGACCTCGCCGCGATCTCGTTCCTCGGCCTCGGGCAGCAGCCGCCCGCGCCCGACTGGGGATCGATGATCTCGAGCGGCCAGGCGAGCATCCTCGCGGGCGCCCCCGAGCAGTCGATCTTCCCGGCGATCCTCGTCGTCGTCACCGTGCTCGCCGTCGGCATCGTCGGCGCCCGCGTTACCGTCTGGGCCGAGGAGAAGGAACGATGAACGCACCCGTGCTCGAGATCGAGGGCCTCGACGTGTTCGCGGCCGGCGCCGACGGCCCGCGTCAGCTCGTCTTCGGCAGCACGCTCTCGGTCGGCCGCGGCGAGGCGGTCGGTCTCGTCGGCGAATCGGGGTCGGGCAAGACCCTCACCGTGCGCGCCGTCGCGGGCCTCCTGCCCGACGGGTTCACGACGAGCGGCACGATCCGCATCGACGGGCGCGACCTGGGGGCGATGAGCGGGCGCGAGCTCCGCGACGTGCGCGCCCGCCGTCTCGGCATGGTGTTCCAGACGCCGCGGGCGCACCTCAACCCGCTCCGCACGATCGGCGACTTCATGACGGAGGCCCTCGTGCACGTCGCCGACGTGAAGCCCGATGCCGCGGCGAAGCGCGCCATGGACCTCCTCGACGAGGTCGGCATCACCGATCCCGCCCGGCGCATGCTGCAGCATCCCGCCGAGCTGTCCGGCGGCCTGCTGCAGCGCGTCATGATCGCCGCGACGCTCGCGATGGACCCCGACCTCCTGCTCGCCGATGAGATCACGACGGCGCTCGACGTGACCACGCAGGAGGAGGTCATGGCCGTCATCGCCGACCTGCGCGCCCATCGCGAGCTCTCGCTGCTGTTCATCACGCACGACCTCGCGCTCGCCGGAGCCGTCTGCGACCGGGTGAACGTCATGCAGCACGGGCGCATCGTCGAGACGCTGCGCGCCGCGACCATGCGGCAGGACGCGCGGGGGGACTACACGAGGGTGCTCATGTCGGCGTCGCTCGACGAGGCGCCCCCGATCGAGGCGGATGCCCCGGCGTCGCACCCGATCATGACGCTGGCGAACCTCCGCAAGGCGTACCAGGTGCGCGGTGCGAACGGCCGCCGGGAGACCCTCGTCGCCGTCGACGACGTGTCGATGGAGCTCGCACCAGGCGGCTCGCTCGGCATCGTGGGCGAGTCGGGGTCGGGCAAGTCGACCACCGCGCGCCTGCTGCTCGGGCTCGAGCGCGCCGACGGCGGCACGATCACGGTCGACGGCGAGGACTGGAGCGTGCCCGCGCGCCGCGGCGCCGAACGACGGCGCCGCGCGAAGATCGCGCAGATGGTGTTCCAGGACCCGTACCAGTCGCTCGACCGCCGCCAGACGGTGCGGCAGTGCCTCGTCGAGGCGGTGCGGGTGCACCGACCGCGCGACGCGAAGGTCGCCGTCGAGGCCCGCGTCGCCGAGCTCATGTCGCAGGTGCGGCTCGACACGAGCCTGCTCGACAGTCGGCCGCGCGCCCTCTCGGGCGGGCAGCGGCAGCGCGTCGCGATCGCCCGTGCGCTCGCGGCCGACCCCGTGCTGCTCGTGCTCGACGAGGCGGTGTCGGCGCTCGACGTGACGACGCAGGTCGAGATCCTGACGCTCCTCGACTCGATCCGTCGCGAGACGGGCGTCGCGCTGCTCATGATCACACACGACCTCACGGTCATCCGGCGCCTGTGCGACCAGGTCGTGGTCATGCGGCAGGGGCGCATCGAGGAGCGCGGCACCGCCGCGCAGATCCTCGACGATCCCTCGGCCGAGTACACCCGACTGCTGCTCGACTCGATCCCGCGCGAGGGCTGGACGCCCAGACGGCGCAGACTGGGTCGTACGCAGTCACTGCCGACCGCCACGCGCTCGAGCGCCATGGTCCCCGACGCCTGATCCCGCCTGATCCCCGAACGAAGGGAGCCACCCCACCCATGTCGACCTCGCTGATGGAACCCGCCTTCGAGTACTGCTTCGAGCTGCGCTGCCAGGTCGACGAGGAGCTGCCGCTCGGCGGGTCGACGCCGGGGGAGGGGCGGCACTTCGCCCGTGTCTCGGGCGGCACGTTCGACGGGCCCCGGCTGGGCGGTGTCGTGCTGAACAGCGGCGGCGACTGGTGGGTCGGTCGCGGGCTCGTCGTCGAGCTCGACGCCCGCTACGTCATCGAGGCCTCGCTCGATTCGGGCCCGGCCGCCGTCGAGGTCGTGAACCGGGGCATCTGGCGCACCGACGAGGCGACCTGGGCGCGCATCGAGGCCGGCGAGGACGTGGCCGAGCAGGACCTCTACTACCGCACCGCGTTCCAGTTCCGCACCGACCACCCCGAGCTGCAGTGGCTCACCGAGTCCCAGTTCGTCGGGTACGCCCGGGCCGAGCCGGGCTTCGTCATCATCCGCGTGTTCCGCCTCGTCTGAGGCGGCGTCACCCGACCGGATGCCTCGCCCGAGGGATCCCGAACCCCGAGCTTGATGCAGAGAATCGAGACCGACATGACCGAACCCGCCGACCTCGTCATCGTGAACGGGCGCGTCTTCGACGGGCGCGTGCGCACCGTGCACACCGCGGTCGCCGTCGCGGGCGACCGAATCGTGCGCGTCGGTGCCGATGCCGACGTGCTCGCGCTCCGCGGTGACGCGACACGCATCGTCGACGCCGCAGGCGGCGTCATCCACCCTGGGTTCGTGGACGCGCACGTGCACGCGGCGTTCGCGGGTGTCGAACGGCTGAGCCTCGACCTCACGCCGGCGCAGAGCGTCGAGGAGACGCTCGAGCTGATTCGCGCCGGCGCCGAGCGCAGCGACGCCGGATGGCTCACGGGTGGCGGGTGGAGCCACGAGCTGTTCCCGGCGCCCACCAGGCAGGTGCTCGACGCGATCGTGCCCGACCGCCCCGTCGCGCTGAGCGACGCCGGGCACCACACGCTGTGGGTCAACTCGCGGGCGCTCGAGCTCGCGGGCGTCGATCGCGACACCCCGCAGCCGCACAACGGGCACATCCACCTCGACGCCGACGGCGACCCGACCGGGTACCTCAACGAGACCGCGGCCGAGTTGGTCGGACGGGTGATCCCGCCGGCCACCGAGGACGAGGTGCTCGCCGGCCTGCTGAACGCGCAGGAGTACCTGTGGTCGATCGGCGTGACGGGCTGGCACGAGGCGATCCTCGGCGAGTACAACGGCAAGGCCGACTGCACGCCCGCGTACCTGCGCGGCATCGCCTCGGGCGAGCTGCGGAGTTCGGTTTCGGGGGCGCTCTGGATCGCGCCCGGGCTGCAGCTCCACGAGGTGCCGGCGCTCGTGGCCCGGTTCGTCGAGCTGCGTACGCGCAACGCTCTCGCGGGATTCTCCACCTCGACGGCGAAGGCGATGATCGACGGTGTGCCACACGGCGAGACGGCAGCGCTGCTCGAGCCCTACTGCAACCACGGCGACGGGTTCGCCGGTGAGCTGCACTTCGACGAGGACGTGATCCGGGCGTTCGTCGCCCAGCTCGACGCGGCAGGCTTCGCGCTGCACCTGCACATCATGGGCGACCGCGGCATCCGGGTCGCGCTCGACGCGATCGAGGCGGCACGGGAGGCGGCACGCGCTGACGGCGCGGGGTGGGCGGCGCCCCGCCACCACATCGCGCACCTGTCGATGGTCCGGCCCGAGGACGCCGCGCGATTCGGCCCGCTCGGCATCACCGCGAACATCCAGGGCCTGTGGGCCGCTCCCGACCCGTACGTCGTGCCGATGATCGGCGAGGAGCGGATGCTCGCCGGTTACCCGTTCCGCGCGATGGCCGACGGCGGGGCCGAGCTCGCGATGGGCTCCGACTGGCCGGTGTCACCGCCCGATCCGTGGCTCGCGATCCACGTCGTCATGAACCGCTGGGCGCCGCCGCCTCCCGGGGTCCCGCTGCCGCCGCTCCCCGAGGGGGCCGTGCCGCCGACGCTCGACGCCGAGCACCAGGCGCTCACGCTCGAGCAGGCGTTCGCGGCCTACACGTCGGGGTCGACCGAGCTCGTGCTCGGGCGTCCGGGTCGGGTCCGGGTCGGCGAGCGGGCCGATCTCGCGGTCGCGACGGGCGACCCGTTCGAGCTGCCCGCTGAAGCGATCGTGTCGCTGCAGACCGCCTTGGCCGTCGTCGGGGGCGAGGTCGTGTTCGAACGATGAACGACGTTGCCTGGCCCTCCCAGCGGACAGGCCTCAGTCGGCGCTTTGTTGACTACAGGCAATTGGCACGACGCCGCCCAAACCAATCCACGAGCGAGTTGGTCGTCGCTCGTTCGCGAGCCCCGTGGCCCCTGAACGTCTCTCGCTAGTCACCCGCAATGCAACGTCGTACGTGCTGAGTTTGATCCGTGGTTGTTGAGACCGGCGTTCAGGAGCACCGGGACCTCGCCGAATACCCGAACAGCCAGTAGAAGCCCATCCGAGCAGCGCGCGCGCCGCTGGCGGCGCCCGGGGCAGCGCAGCCGCCGCCGGTAGTCTGCCGCGGCCGCATGGCCGCATGGCCGCGGCCGCGCGGGACTCCGGCGGACGCGAGAGGTCACGCCCCGAGTTCGATGCCGATCGCGCGCAGCACCTCAGCGGCGACCGCGACCGTGCAATAGAGCGCCAGCAGCCCGCCGAGGGCCTTCTCTCGCCACGACCCGGTGTCGCCGAGCAAAGGCAGCGCGACGAACCCGTTCGGCAGCCAGACGCGGTTCACGAGCGGCACGGCACGCACGAAGGACGGCGGCCGCGGCATCCACGGCCAGAGAAGACCGGGCAGGCCGCCCGTCGTGAGCGCATCGCCGGCGAGGTGGGCGACGAACCCGAGCGCGACCGCGAGCGGGAACCAGGCGAGTCCGCCCGGCGCCACGACGATGAGCACGAGTGCGAGCGCGAGACCCGCGATCCATGCGGTGAACCACGAATCGACGAAGTCGCGCGCCTTGACGCCGAAGCACGTGAGCGCGGCGACGCCTGCGGCGACGCCGATCGAGAGCGGACCCACTCCGTCGACCTCCACGGTCGCGAAGGTGAGCGCCCACGCCGCGCCCGTGACCACGAATGCGCCAAGGAGTGAGTGAGCCCCGTGCCGGTGCCCGCCGGAGACGGCCTCGACGGTGCGGGCGGTCAACCGGCCGAGCACCGGCACCGACTGCGCGATGGTCGCGCTGTGATGATCGGCGTCGGGGAGGAGGGCCGCTCCGGCGCAGACCAGTGAGCCTGCGAGCACGGCGACCGGGTCGAGCGGAAGGGCACCGCTCGAGAGGTACGGCACGGTGCCGGTCACGGCGATCCAGGCGGCCGCTCCGCTCACCGCATGACTGACCCCCATCATCGCCGGCCGCCGTCGGAGGAGGCATGAACGGCGATCGGGGCGCGGTGCATCGGGTCGGATCCTTCCGGTAGGGCGTTGCGATCGTAGCGGCACCCGCCCACACCGAGCGCGCGGCGGCGTAGGCTCGAAGGCGTGCAGATCCGAGACATCCCGCTCACGACCATCGACGGCGAGCCCGCCTCGCTCGCCGACCACGCCGACGAGGTCGTCATGGTGGTGAACGTCGCGTCGCGCTGCGGGCTCACCCCGCAGTACGAGAAGCTCGAAGCCCTGCAGCGCGAGTACGAAGACCAGGGCTTCACCGTCATCGGCTTCCCGTGCAACCAGTTCGCCGGGCAGGAGCCCGGCGAGGCCGACGACATCAAGGAGTTCTGCTCGATGACGTACGGCGTGAGCTTCCCGCTCATGGAGAAGACCAAGGTCAACGGCCGTCACCGTCACCCGCTCTACGAGGAGCTGACGAAGGTGCAGGATGCCCGCGGCAAGGCCGGCCGCGTGAAGTGGAACTTCGAGAAGTTCGTCATCCTCCCCGATGGCGAGGTGCACCGCTTCCGGCCGACCACCGAGCCCGACGACCCGGCGATCATCGCCACGATCGAACGCGGCCTCGCCAGGCGGCGCGCCGCCTGAGGCATCCGCCCGCGCCCGGCGCGGTTCCTTGACCCCCCGACAGGGGCGGCCCAGAATTGGGGGGTCGATCAGAACGTAGGAGCGGAGTCCGAATGTCAGACGCGTACGCCCGTCCGAGCCGCGACGACCAGCCGACGGTGCCCGATTTCGCACCGGCACCCGAGTCGACCGACGACACCGTTGCGATGCCGCCCGCCCCGTCGAACGACGTCCGTCCCTGGGGCCGCGACCTGCGATTCATGCTCGTCGTGCTCGTCGCGATCGTCGTGCTGTTCATCGCGTTCGCGTTCGTCGTCGCCTTCGGCCCGTCGGCCGGTGCGATCAGCGCGCTCGCGATCGTCGCGGCGCCGATCGCGACCATGGTGGCCGCCTACTACGGCATCTCGCTCGCGCTGCGCCAGGTGCGCGACGCGCGCGACGCGGCCGAGTCGGCCGACGCGCGCGCCCGCGCCGCAGAGACGAGCGCCCGCGAGTCCGACGCCTGGGCGGCGCAGATGGAGTCGGGCCTCCGGGTGTCGGTCGCCAAGCTGCGCGCCGCGGGTGTCGACACCCGCGACGTCGAGCGCGCCGCGGGCACGCCCGACGAGTTCTTCTGATCGGCCGATCGACGGGGCCCGCCCGCCTCAGAGCTCGGCGAGCACCGAGATCGGGTGCTCGATGCAGCGCGCCACGAACGTCAGGAACGCCGCAGCCTCGGCGCCGTCGCACACCCGATGGTCGAACGAAAGCGTGAGTTCCGTCACCGTCCGCACGGCCAACGCGCCGTCGACCACCCAGGGGCGCTCCACGAGGCGCCCGATGCCGAGCATCGCCGCCTCGGGGTGGTTGATGATCGCAGCCGAACCGTCGACCCCGAGGGTGCCGTAGTTGTTCAGCGTGAACGTTCCCCCCGTGAGGGCGTTCGGGGCGAACGCGCCCGTCGTCGCCGCCTCGGTCTGCACGCCGATCGCGTCGCGCAGTTCGCGCAGGGTCATGCGCTCGGCGTCGTGCACGACGGGCACCATCAGCCCACGTGGCGTCTGCGCGGCGAGTCCGAGGTTGACGGCGCCGTGCAGCACGAGCTCGCCGCGTTCGGCGTCGTAGCTCGAGTTGAGCCGGGGGTGACGGCGCAGCGCGGCCACCACGAAGCGCGCGACGAGCGCCGTGGTGCCGAAGCGTTCACCGGTCGCCTCGTTCAGGTGACGCCGGGCCTCGACGAGCGCGGTCGCGTCGACGTCCATCCAGACGGTCGCCTCGGGGATCTCGCGGCGGGAGCGCGAGAAGTGCGAGGCGGCGGCCCGCGCGACGCGGTCGAGCGGCAGCCGCTCGTCGCCGGCCGCCATGGTGGGGGCGGCAGCCGGGGCGGCGTCGGGTGCGGATGCCCCGACGCGAGTCGGCGCAGTGTCGGCTCCGGGGCGTTGCGCCTGCTGCTCGCCGATGTACGCCTCGACGTCGCGCCGCATGACGAGGTGGTCGGGGCCAGTGCCGGTCAGCCGGCTCGCGTCGAACCCGTGCTGACGTGCGAGACGGCGCACGATGGGGGAGACGACGGGGGAGCGTCGCGCGGGGTCGAGCATCGTCGGCGCGTTCGCACCGGCGCCGGTCGAGGCTCCGCCGCCAGCGCCGCCGCTGCGGCGACGGCCGAATCGTGCGGGCGCGGAGGCCGCGCGCTTGGTTGCGCCGCTCGTGCGAGTCCCGTAGCCGATCAGCACGGCGCCCGATTCCTCGGTCGCGACATCGGTCGGAGCGGCGACGCCCGGTTCGGCGGCCACCGGAACCGCACCCGGCGAGGCGACGTCGGCCGCCGAGGCCGCCGTGGTCGAGTCATCCCCGGCGGTCGCCGCGGTCGCCGCGGTCGCGGCATCGAGCGTCAGCAGCACCGCGCCGGCGTGCAACGTCTCGCCGACCTCGCCGCCGAGCGACTCGACGACGCCGGCGAAGGGCGTCGGCAGCTGCACGACCGACTTCGCCGACTCGAGTTCGACGACGGGCTGGTCGATCGCGACCTCGTCGCCGGGCGCGACGAGCCAGGCGACGATCTCGGCTTCGGTGAGGCCCTCGCCCAGGTCGGGCAGGATGAACTCGCGGGTCATGCGTCCCACTCCCAGGTGTCGAGTGCTGCGAGCACGCGGTCGGCCGTCGGCAGGTGGTGCTCCTCGAGCTTCGGCGACGGGTACGGGATGTCGAAGCCCGCGATGCGCAGGATCGGCGCCGCGAGATGGTGGAAGTTGCGCTCGGTCACCCGGGCTGCGACCTCCGCTCCGTAGCCGCCGAACTGGGCGGCCTCGTGGATGACGGCGGCGCGCGACGTCTTGCGCACCGACGCGCCGACCGTCTCGTCGTCGAAGGGGGAGAGGCTCCGCAGGTCGACGACCTCGATCGAGAGCCCTTCGTCGATCGCCGCGTCGGCGGCCTCGAGCGCGGTGCGGACGGTCGGCCCGTAAGCGAGGAGCGTGACGTCGGTGCCCTCGCGCACGACGACGGCACGATCCATGGGCGCCGTCGTCACCGGCAGTGCGAGCGGGGCCCTCGCCCAGTACCGGCTCTTCGGTTCCATGAACACCACGGGGTCGTCGCTGTCGATCGCCTCGCGCAGCATCGAGTAGGCGTCGGCGGGGTTCGAGGGCATGACGACCGTGAGGCCCGGTGTCGACGCCCAGTACGACTCGGAGGAGTCGGAGTGGTGCTCGACGCCGCCGATCGCGCCGGCGCACGGGATCCGCACGACCATCGGCAGCGTGACGCGGCCCTTGGTGCGGTTGCGCATCTTGGCGACGTGCGAGACCATCTGCTCGAACGCGGGGTAGCTGAACGCGTCGAACTGCATCTCGACGACCGGGCGCAGGCCGTACATCGCCATGCCGACGGCGGTGCCGATGATGCCCGACTCGGCGAGCGGCGAGTCCCAGATGCGGTCTTCGCCGAACTGCGCCTGCAGGCCGTCGGTCACCCGGAACACGCCGCCGAGCGGGCCGACGTCCTCGCCGTAGACGACGACGCGGTCGTCGGCGGCCATCGCATCGCGCAGTGCGGCGCCCAGCGCCCCCGCCATCGTCAGTTCGGTCGGGGATGCCTCGGCGCGGGCGCCTGCGGTCGCGGTGGCGGTCATCGGCCGGCCTCCTGCGCGGCCTCGGCGAGCTCGGCCTCGAGGAAGGCGCGCTGCTCGGCGAGGGCGGCACGCGGCCGCGAGTAGACGTGATCGAACAGCTCGAGCGGGTCGAGCTCGGCCTCGACGGTCATGACCTCGCGCGTCGCGGCCGCGAGATCTTCGGCGGCGTCCGTGATGTCGGCGCGCAGGCTCTCGGTGAGGGCGCCCTCGGAGACCAGGTACTTCTCGAGCCGCTCGATCGGGTCGCGCCGCTTCCAGTGCTCGACCTCGCGCGAGGAGCGGTAGCGGGTCGGGTCGTCGGAGTTCGTGTGCGATTCGATGCGGTAGGTGACGCCCTCGACGAGCGTCGGGCCGCCGCCGGCCCTCGCCCGTTCGACCGCGGCCGTCGTGACCGCGTACATCGCGGCCACGTCGTTGCCGTCGACGTGGAACCCGGGCATGCCGTAGCCGACGGCCTTGTCGGCGAGGGTCGCCGCGCGCGTCTGGCGCGCGAGCGGCACGCTGATGGCGTACTGGTTGTTCTGCACGACGAAGACGGTCGGGGTCTGCCAGACCGCGGCGAAGTTGAAGGCCTCGTGCGTGTCGCCCTCACTCGTCGCGCCGTCGCCGATGAAGGTGAGCGCGACGATCGGGTCGTGGCGAAGGCGGGCGGCGTGCGCGAGCCCGACCGCGTGCAGCGCCTGCGTCGCGAGCGGCGTCGCCTGCGCGGCCGTGCGGTACGCATGCTGGTCGTAGCCGTTGTGCCAGTCGCCCCGGAACGACTGCAGGATCTCGCCGGGCGCGATGCCGCGAGTGAGGAGTGCGATGCTGTCGCGATAGGTCGGGAAGAGCCAGTCGACGGCGTCGAGGGACGCGACGGCGCCGATCTCGCAACCCTCCTGGCCGAACGCCGAGGGATAGGTCGCGAGCCGACCCTGCTTGGTGAGTGCCGTGACCTGCACGTCGAAGCGTCGTGCGACGACCATCTTTCGGTAGAGGTCGAGGAGGGTCTCGACGTCGGGCAGCGAGAACCCGCCGGTGGACTCGCCGGACACCGCGTGGCCGGCGTTGTCGAGGAGCCGGAGCGGCTTCTCGGCGGGAAGGGTGCGCGTCGGGAGGTGCTCGACATTGAGGCTCATGTGCCCATCGTGCGACATGCTCGCCCGCGGCGGCGGGCGTGTCACGCAAGCGTGAACGAACGGCTTGCGACGATCCGAATGCGTGCCGATCGTCCGCGACCGGTGCGGTCAGGTGCGCCAGATGTCCAGGGTCTGCGCGGGTGGTCGCCCGTCGATCTCCTCGAGGATGAGATGGCTGCGCGTCGACACGACACCGGGCATGTCGTGGATGTCGCGCAGGATCGCCTGGCTCAGCTGCTCGTGATCGGGCGCGCTCACCGTGAGGATGATGTCGATGTCGCCCGAGACCGCCTGCACCTTCTCGACGAAGGGGAGCGTCGCGAGCTTCGCCGCGATCTCCTCCCAGGACACGTCGCCGATGCGCACGACGACGAGCGCCGAGATGTGGAGCCCGATCGAGCGGCGGTCGATCTGCGCCCCGAAGCCCGTGATGACGCCGCGCTGCTGCAGCTGCTGCAGGCGGTTGTGGGCGGCCGTGCGCGAGATGTGCACGCGGTCGGCGAGCGTGCGCACGGAGAGCCGTCCGTCGCGGCTGAGTTCGGCCACGATTCGGCGATCGATGCTGTCGAGCGCATCGTTGCGGTGCGGTGCCTGCGGGGTCATCGTCGTCCTCTGCCTCACCGCCCAGCGTACCGGTTCGCGCGGCTCGCGCGCGTGAGCGAGGCCCGCATCGGGGCGTGCCTGATGCTCGCCGGCAGGTGGGGCCAGGCGATCGCGACGGCGCGCAGCCAGGCGTGGCTCACGCGCTCGGCGCGCGGCGTCCAGCGGAAGCCGTACGCGTCTCGCACCGAGGGCGGCAGCAGCGCCGCGGTGATCAGCCTGACGAACGGCAGGAGGAACCGCGAGCCGGGTGGCAGCGCCGGCGAAGCGGTGAGGAGGGTGCGTGCGATGCGGCGTGCCTCGTCACCGACCTCGACCGTCGCCAGGCGGCCGCTCCACCAGGCATCGAACCCGGTCCGGGTCGAGGGCCATCCCGCGCGGCCGGCCTGCAGGCCGATGCCGAGTTCGCCGTAGCCTCGCACCACGACGTCGGCGACGTGCGGGTCGAGCGGACCCCAGAGACGTTCCTGGAGGGTGAGGGCCGTCGCGAGGATCGTCGACGCCACCCAGCGCTGGGCATCGGCGTCGAAGGCGCTGTAGGCGGGGGATTCCGCGCCCCCGCCGTTGCGCACGGGGCCATGGCGTCGGTTCACCCGCCGCACGGCCTCGCGCACGATCGCGTCGTCGCCGAACCCGATCGCGTAGACGTAGTCGAGCGTGCCGAACAGCCGGTCGAGCGGCCGATGCGCGAAGTCGCTGTGCCGTGCCACGCCGTGCGCCACACGGGGGTCGGCGAGCTGCAGCAGGATGGCCGCGCCGCCGCCGAGGAGGAGCACACCCTCGGCGGCATGTCGGCGGAAGAGGAGGTCGTCGGAATCCATCAATACCAATTGAACTGCTCGGAGTGCGCCCACGCACCGCACGGGGCGCCGTAGCGGCCCGAGATGTACGACAGGCCCCATTCGATCTGCGTCGCGGCGTTGGTGCGCCAGTCGGCGCCGGCGGCGGCCATCTTGCTGCCGGGCAGCGACTGCGGGATCCCGTACGCTCCGCTCGACGCGTTGTACGCATCGGCCCGCCAGCTCGACTCGCGCGTCCACAGCAGCACGAGGCACTCGAACTGGGCGGAGCCCCATTCGAAGCGACCGACGGCGCCCGCCGCGTACGCCTTGGCCGCATCGGGGTCGACGACCATGCCCGGCGGCGGAGCATCGCCGCCCGATCCGCCGCCGGAGTCGGCGGCGTTCTCGGCCGCCTCGGCCGCCGCGCGTTCGCGGGCCTCGGCTTCGAGACGCGCCTGCTCGCCGATGCGGTACCGGCGTTCGAGCTCGACCGAGCGGTCGCGCAGGCTCGCGAGCTGCGCGTAGAGCGTGTCGAGCGCCTGCCGCTGTTCGGCGACGCGCGCTTCGGCCGCCTCATGAGCGGCGCGCGCCTGATCGGCCGCGGTCTCCGCCGCCGCCGCGAGACGCCCGCGTTCGCGCTCGGCGACATCCGCCTGCGCGCTGACCGAGGCCGACTCGGCCTGGGCGGCATCGGCCCGCGCGGCGAGTCCCGCTGCGAGGTCGCTGAGCTGCGCGCCGCGACTCAGTCCGTCCAGGAGATCTCCGACGTCACCGCCGTCGCCCGCCTCGACGAAGAGCCGGAGTGCGACATCGGCGCCCCCGGTGCGCGCGAGCACCGAACTCAGATGGGCGAACCGTGCGGTGGCCTCGTCGGCCGTCCCGGCCGCCGCGTCCGCGTCGGATCGGAGTTGCCGGGCCCGAGCGGCGGCCGCGCGGTGCTCGGCTTCCGCCGTCGCGGCGGTCGCGGCGGCCTCCACGGCGACGTCGCCGAGCCGGCCGGCCTCCTGCTCGAGACCGTCGACGATGGCCGTGATGCGATCCGCCTCGGCCGCCCTGGCCGCGACGCTCTGCTTCGCCGCCTCGACCTCGTCCCAGCTGGGATAGTCTTCAGCCGCAGCGGGCGACGCCGTCGCTCCGATGGCCGCGACGAGGATCAGCGCGGTCGCGGCGTGCACGATCAGGCGTCTGCGGCGCATCGACTCACCCCTCCCGAGGCCGCGAGTCTACCCACGCCCCCGCTCGGCGCCCGATCAGACACGCAGCGTACACTCGCCGGGTGCGTTCCCCCCGCCTTCTCCCGCCCGCCGTGCTCGCCGTCGCAGCGGCGCTCCTCGTCGGGTGCGCACCCGCGAGCGCGCCCACGCGAGCGACGGCCGGCACCGAGGGATCCGCGACGCCGACGGCCATGGCCACGCCGACGGCCGACGCCTCCGAGGACTGGGTCTCCGACCGGGTCTCGACGATGACCGCGGCCGAGAAGGCGGCCGCACTCCTGATGCTGCACGCACCCGGCACCGATCCTGGACCGCTGCGCACCTATCTCGACCAGGGGGTGTCGGGAGTCATCCTCATGGGCGACAACATCGCGGGCGACGCGGCGTCGCTGCGCGCACTGACCGGTGCGCTCACGGTCGATCCCGCACTCCCGCCGCTCATCGCCGTCGACGAGGAGGGCGGCGAGGTGCAGCGTCTCGACTGGGACACGGCGGCGAGTGCCGGAACCCTCCGCGCTGCACCGTCGTCCGACACGACCGCGGCGTTCGCGGCTCGCGCGCAGAGCGTCGACGCGGGCGGGGCGAACGTCAACTTCGGCGTCATCGCCGACGTCACGGACGACCCCGACTCGTTCATCGCCGGACGAGTGCTCGGCACCGACCCGCAAGCGGCAGCCGATCGCGTCGCGGCGGCCGTCCGAGGCGAGCGCGGCGTCGTCGCCACGACGCTCAAGCACTTCCCCGGGCACGGTGCCGCGCCCGGCGACTCGCACTCGAGCGTTCCGAGCGCGCCGCTCGACCTCGCCGCGTGGCGTACCGGCCCGGCGCTCCCGTTCACCGCCGGGATCGACGCGGGGGCGGAGCTCGTGATGACGGGACACCTCGCGTATCCCGCCATCGACCCGGCGCCGGCGTCGCTCTCGCCCGCGTGGCACCGCATCCTCCGCGACGAGCTCGGGTTCGACGGCGTCGTGGTGACCGACGACATGCTGATGCTGCAGCACAACGGGCTCCCCGAGTACGCCGACCCCGGGGAGAACGCGGTGCGCGCCGTGGCGGCCGGTGCCGACCTGCTGCTCTACGTGCTTCCCGCCGATCCCTCCGAGTTCGGCATCTCGGTCGACGGGCTCGTCGGGGCGATCACGGACGCCGTGGCGTCCGGGCGCATCTCCGAGGCGCGGCTCGACGACGCCGTGACGCGCGTGCTCGCCCTGCGGCGCGAACTGAGCTGAATGTCGAGCGGGTCGGGAGTCCGCGAAGAAAGTTCCCCGGTTCCGGGAATAGATCCGGCAGATCCATGCGTTTGCATACGTGAGGCCGATCGGCCCCGAGATATCGAACTGGAGAACAGCGAGCTATGACGACCACCGCCCCGACGATCGAGATCCCCGGCTATCGCGCTGGCACCTGGAAGATCGACACCGCCCACAGCGAGGTCGGCTTCCAGATCCGCCACCTCATGATCAGCAAGGTCAAGGGCAAGTTCGAGCGCTTCGACGCGACCTTCGTGACCGCGGAGAACCCGCTCGAGTCGTCCGTGACCGCCTCGGCCGAGGTCGCGTCGGTGTCGACGAACGAGCCCAACCGCGACGCCCACCTGCGCACCGGCGACTTCTTCGAAGCCGAGACCTACCCGACGATCGACTTCGTCTCGACCGGGGTGCGCGTCGAGAAGGGCGACTTCAAGGTCGACGGCGACCTCACGATCCGCGGCATCACGAAGCCCGTCACGTTCGACTTCGAGTTCGGCGGCTTCGGCGGCGACCCCTACGGCAACTACAAGGGCGGCGCGTCGGCGAAGGCCGTCATCAACCGCGAGGACTTCGGCCTCCTGTACAACACCGCCCTCGAGACCGGCGGCGTGCTGCTCGGCGACCAGGTCACCATCACGCTCGAGCTGCAGGCGGACTTCCAGCAGTAGGTCGCGCGGCGCGATCGACAGGGTCGGATGCCTCGGGCGTCCGACCCTTCGTCGTTCCGGCGGCGCCATGGGGACGCGTCCCCGCGCGAATGTGCGGCGCCGTGCCGTCAGGCGGTCGGCCCCACCTCGGTCGGCTCCACCTCGACCCCGGCGAGCCGGGCCGACCAGAACGCCGCCCAGCGATCGAGGGCGGGCCGGAACCCGTCGAGCTCGCACCCAGCCAGGAAGGGTGCGAGCGTCACGGTGGTGCCGGCACGCCGCTCGGGGGAGCGGCGCCACGTGCCCACCACTTCGCCGTCGCGCACCAGGATCGGCAGGAACAGGCCGTTCTTGCCCGGCACGACGCGCAGCGCGTCGTCGGGGGAGCAGAAGGCGGAGCGATCGCCATAGCCGAGGAAGTACTCGTCGAACGGCGCGAGCACGTGATGCCCCGACGCGGAACGGCCCGTGTTCGGCGCGTCGGCTGCGACGAATCGCTCGTCGTCCCATGCGGTGACCGCGCCGCCCGCCAGATCGACCGCGGCGCGAGCCTGCGTGAGCGTGAGCCCGGTCCACCAGGCGAAGTCGCGAGCCGAGACGGGACCGTGCCCCCGGGCGTACCCCGCGAACAGCCGGGCGAGCGCCTCGTCGTCGCCGAGGTCGGACGCGCCCGCTGGCGACCACTCGTCGAGGAGCACGAAGCGCTGTCGCGCACGCGTCTCGATCGGGCCGTTGCACAGGAGCCCTTCGCTCGCGAGCAGCCAGATCAGGTGATAGCCGCGCTGGCCCGTCGTCGAGACACCGGCAGCGCTCCAGGCGGCCTGCAGTTCGTCGCGGGTCGCGGAGCGCCCGCCCTCGAGCAGCGCGACCGCGATGCCCCGGACGGTGGCGAGCACCTGCAGGTCGATGCCCTCGTCGCGCTCCATCTTCGCCGAGCGCATGCGGACCCGGGGCGACGCGAGCCGGAGGATCGGACGCAGCATCACCGGGTCGACGAAGTGCAGCGTGCCGCGCATCGGCCACGACCTGAGCAGCAGCCGGCCCTCGATCGCGGCGTCGATCGACGCCTCGCTCGAGTCGCGGACGCGCGCGCCGAGCACCCACTTCGCTGCGGCGAGGTCTTGCGCCTGCACGCAGACGAGCCGCTCGATCGCGTCGGCGGGGGAGCCGAACGGGGTCACGAGCCCCTGCGCCCGGAGCCGGGCCGCGCGCAGCGCCGCGACCGCGGAATCGCGCGAGGCATCCGTCGTCATGCTGCGAGTCTGCCCGACGCTGCCGACATCGCGCGAGGCGGCCGCGCGCCGCCGGTTAGACTGGGAGGCTGTGCCACTCGGCACCATCGAACCCACCCCGCCAGGAGGCCCGCCGTGCTCGCCGTCCACGACCTCGAGATCCGCGTCGGCGCGCGCCTGCTCATGGAGAACGTCTCTTTCCGTGTGTCCGACGGCGACAAGATCGGCCTCGTCGGCCGGAACGGCGCCGGCAAGACGACCCTCACGAAGACCCTCGCGGGTGAGACCCTGCCCACCGACGGTCGCATCGACCGCTCGGGCGAGATCGGCTATCTCCCGCAGGACCCGCGGTCGGGAGATCCCGAGATGCTCGCACGCACCCGCATCCTCGACGCACGCGGCCTCGGCTCGCTCGTGCTCGGCATGCACGAGGCATCCATGAACATGGGCAGCGACGACCCGGTCGTGGCCGAGAAGGCGATGAAGAAGTACGGCAACCTCACCGACCGCTTCAACGCGCTGGGCGGGTACGCCGCCGAGGCGGAGGCCGCGTCGATCGCCTCGAACCTCAACCTGCCCGACCGCATCCTCGACCAGCCCCTGAAGACCCTGTCCGGTGGCCAGCGCCGGCGTATCGAGCTCGCTCGGATCCTGTTCAGCGACGCCTCCACGATGATCCTCGACGAGCCCACGAACCACCTCGACGCCGACTCCGTCGTGTGGCTGCGCGAGTTCCTCAAGGGCTACAAGGGCGGTGTCATCGTCATCTCGCACGATGTCGAGCTCGTCGGCGAGGTCGTGAACCGCGTGTTCTACCTCGACGCCAACCGATCGGTCATCGACGTCTACAACATGGGGTGGAAGCACTACCAGCGCCAGCGCGCCGCCGACGAGGAGCGCCGCAAGAAGGAGCGCGCCAACGCCGAGAAGAAGGCCGACGTGCTGAAGCTCCAGGCGGCGAAGTTCGGCGCCAAGGCCTCGAAGGCGGCCGCGGCCCACCAGATGGTCGCGCGCGCCGAGAAGCTGCTCGCAGGGCTCGACGAGGTGCGCCAGGTCGACCGCGTCGCGAAGCTGCGCTTCCCGACGCCCGCGGCCTGCGGTCGAACGCCGCTGCAGGCCTCGGACCTGTCGAAGAGCTACGGCTCGCTCGAGATCTTCACCGCCGTCGACCTCGCGATCGACCGCGGCTCGAAGGTCGTCGTGATCGGCCTGAACGGCGCCGGCAAGACGACGCTCCTGCGCATCCTCGCCGGCGTCGACCAGCCCGACACCGGGCAGCTCGAGCCCGGCCACGGCCTGCGCATCGGATACTTCGCGCAGGAGCACGAGACGATCGACGTCAAGCGCACGGTGCTCGAGAACATGGTGTCGGCCTCGCCGAACCTCACCGAGACCGAAGCGCGCAAGGTGCTCGGCTCGTTCCTCTTCACCGGCGACGACGTGCACAAGCCGGCCGGTGTGCTCTCGGGCGGCGAGAAGACGCGCCTCGCGCTCGCGATGATCGTGGTGTCCGGCGCCAACGTGCTGCTGCTCGACGAGCCCACCAACAACCTCGACCCCGCGAGCCGCGACGAGATCCTCGACGCGCTCTCGCACTTCGAGGGCGCAGTCGTGCTCGTCTCGCACGACCCGGGCGCCGTCGAGGCGCTCAACCCCGAGCGCGTGCTCATCCTGCCCGACGGCGTGGAGGACCACTGGTCGGCGGAGTACCAGGAGCTCATCGAACTGGCTTGACGCGCGCACGCGGCCGCACCGCAGCGATCGACCGGGAGCGCCCTACCGGCGGTCGAGGATCCCGTCCTCGACGTCGGCGTCCTCGTCGCGGCGGGCCTTCCGCTCGGGTCGCCGCGGTGCGCGGCGCTGCGGACCGCGGTCGCCGCCGCTGCCCGTGGATGCCTCGGCGAGGCCCTTGCGCTCCTGGTTCGCCGCCCAACCCAGGCCGATGAACGCGAGCAGGGCGAACACGAACCACTGCAGCGCGTACGACAGGTGCGGCCCCTCGTCGCGCTCGGGGCGCGGGGCCGCGAGCGGCGGCTCGGCGGCGTCGTCGGGCGACTGCACGAGCAGGCCGTACGCGCCGGTGTAGGCGGGGGCGTCGATCCGTGCGGCGAGTTCGTCGAGATCGATCGTCGCGAGCTCGGTGCCCGTCGACGTTCGGCCCGCGATCGTGCCCTCACCCGCCTTCAGGCGCGCCTCGACCACGACCTCGCCCGAGGGCGCGGCCGGAATATCGCCCGGTCGTCCGTCGGGCGCCTCCGGGATCCAGCCGCGGTCGACCATGAACACCGTGCCGTCGTCGAGGCGGAACGGGGTGATGACCTCGAAGCCCACGTTGCCGCCCAGCGGTCGGTTCCGCACCACGACCTCGTCGGCGGCCAGGTACTCGCCCTCGAGCGACACGACCTGCCAGCGCTGGTCGATGTCGAACGCGCCCGGATCGGGGAGCGCCTCGGCGACGGGAACGGCGTCGGCGTCGTAGTTCGCGTCGATGCGGGCGACCTCGGCGAGCGCCTCGGCGCGGCGGTTGAGCTGCCAGGTGCCGAGGGCCGAGCACGCGATCGCGAAGATCACCACGAGGACGAGGTACCCGGCCCAGCGGCCGCTGAGGAGGAAGCGCCAGTCGTTCACGAGCGGCCTCCCGTCGAGGCATCCGCGCCGCGCTCGTCATGACCGAAGGCGGCGACGGAGACCGGGAACGAGCGGGCCTCGAGGAACCCGCGCAGGTAGTCGACGTGCTCGTCGCAGGCGAGCCACGTCTTGCTGCGGTCGCCCGTGTGGATCTTGGGGTTGCGCCATTCGATGCGCCACGTCGCGGCCGTCGTGCACGCGGCGCGGGAGCAGACGGCGCCGTCGGGGGCGCCGGAGAGTCCGCCGATCATCGGGTTCCGTCGCCTTCGTCCGGTGAGGGCGCGGACGGCCCGGCGGGCAGGGCGCGATCGGGACGGACGGCACGGCCCGCGCGACCCGAACCCTGCGCGTTCGCGAGCACGACCGCGATGTAGGGGAGGAAGATCGCCCCGGCTGCGAAGACCGCGAGCCACCATCCCTTCGCGAAGAGCATGGCGAAGATGCAGGCGACCCGGATCGTCATCGCGATCGTGTACTTGATCATGCGTGCGCGCCGCTCCGCTTCGGGGGAGGGCGGCAGCGAGGTGATCGACTGCTGCTTCATGGTGGTCGCCGGGATCTGACGGCGCTCCTCTTGCTTCAAGCCTACGTCCGTCGCGACCCGACGGATGCCGAGAACGGGACACTCTATGCTGGGACGGGCCGCACGGCCAGTTCCCCGCATCGACCCTTGAAACGGAGTCCAGCATGACGACGAGCCGCACCGTCCTCGTGACCGGTGGCAACCGGGGCATCGGCTACGCCATCGCCCGCGAGTTCATCGCCCAGGGGCACCGCGTCGCCGTCACCGCCCGCTCCGGCGAGGGGCCCGAGGGCTCGCTCACCGTGCGGGCCGACGTCACCGACGCCGAGTCGATCGACCGCGCGTTCACCGAGATCGAGGCCGAGCTCGGCCCCGTCGAGGTCGTCGTCGCCAATGCGGGCATCACCCGCGACACCCTCCTCCTGCGCATGAGCGAGGACGAGTTCACGAGCGTCATCGACACCAACCTCACGGGCGCGTTCCGCGTCGTCAAGCGGGCGTCGAAGGGCATGCTGAAGGCGCGGTTCGGCCGCATCGTGCTCATCTCGAGCGTCGTCGGGCTCTACGGCTCGCCCGGCCAGATCAACTACTCGTCGTCGAAGGCCGGCCTGGTCGGCATGGCCCGCTCGCTCACCCGCGAGCTCGGCGCCCGCAACATCACCGCGAACGTCGTCGCGCCGGGGTTCATCGAGACCGACATGACCGATGAGCTGCCCGAGGCGCAGCAGGCGGAGTACAAGAAGAACATCCCGCTCGGACGATTCGCGTCTCCCGACGAGGTCGCGCGGGTCGTGGCCTGGCTCGCGGGCGACGACGCCGGGTACATCTCGGGTGCCGTCATCCCCGTCGACGGCGGCCTCGGCATGGGGCACTGAGCGCGTCCGACGCTCCCGCCGACGCGGCTCAGCCGCGCAGGCCGAGCAGCGCGAGCACCTGAGCGAGGTCGGGTCGGTCGACCGCGACGTCGGCCTGCGCCCTCACGATCGGCTTCGCGCAGAATGCGACGCCGAGCGCCGCGCGGTCGAGCATGCGGAGGTCGTTCGCCCCGTCGCCCACGGCGACCGTTCGGCCGAGCGGGATCGCGCTGCGGTCGGCCCATTCCTCGAGCGCGAGGCGCTTCGCCTCGGCGTCGATGATCGGCCCGTCGACCACGCCCGTGAGCCGGCCGTCGACGACCGCGAGCCGGTTCGCCCGGCAGAAGTCGAGTCCCAGTCGTTCGGCGAGGGGGTCGAGCAGCTCGTGGAAACCGCCCGACACCACGCCGACGCGACCACCCGCGGCGTGCACGCCGGCGATGAGGGCCTCGACGCCGGGCGTCGGGGTCATGCGGGTCCGCACCTCGTCGAACACGGCGGTCTCGACACCCGCGAGGGTCGCGACGCGCTCGCGCAGGCTCGCCGCGAAGTCGAGTTCGCCGCGCATGGCCCGCTCGGTCACGGCGGCGACGTGCTCGAGGCTGCCGGCGGCTTCGGCGAGCAGCTCGATCGCCTCCTCTCGGATGAGCGTCGAGTCGGCGTCGAGCACGACGAGCGGGCCGCCGGAGCGGCCTGTCTGCGCGGCGCTCACGCGTGCGTCCGGACGCGCGAGCCCTTGCCCACGACGGTGATGCCGCTGTCGGTCACGATGAAGCCCCGCGCGACGTCCTCGGCGCGGTCGACGCCGATGCGTGCGCCGGCTTCGACGACCACCTCCTTGTCAAGGATGGCGCGCTGCACCGTCGCTCCGGCCTCGATGCGTGCGCGATCGAAGAGGATCGAGTCGGCGACGTGCGCCCCCGAGCCGACGATCGCCCACGGGCCGAGGACGCTCCGTTCGACGTGCGCACCCGAGATGACGGAGCCCAGCGACACGATCGAGTCGATCACGGTGCCGAGCGAACCCCGCGCATCGCGCGTGAACTTCGCCGGGGGCGAGTTGAGCTGCTGGCTGAAGATGGGCCATTCCCGGTTGTAGAGGTTGAAGACCGGCAGCACCGAGATGAGGTCCTGATGCGCCTCGAAGAACGAGTCGATCGTTCCCACGTCGCGCCAGTAGTAGCGATCGCGATCGGTCGAGCCGGGCACCTCGTTGCGCTGCAGGTCGTAGACCCCCGCCTCGCCGCGGTCGACGAAGGCGGGGATGATGTCGCCGCCCATGTCGTGGCTCGACGAGGACTGCTCGCCGTCGCTCAGCACCGCGTCGATGAGGGCCTGAGCGTCGAACACGTAGTTGCCCATGGAGGCGAGCACCTCGCCGGGGGAGTCGGGCAGGCCGACGGGGTCGTTCGGCTTCTCGAGGAACCGGTTGATGCGCTCGGGGGAGGCGGGATCGACCTCGATGACGCCGAACTGGTTCGCGAGCGCGATCGGCTGCCGGATGGCGGCGACCGTGGCGGCGGCCCCAGACTCGACGTGCGCGTCGATCATCTGCGAGAAGTCCATGCGGTAGACGTGGTCGGCGCCGACGACGACGATGAGGTCGGGCCGCTCGTCGTAGATGAGGTTGAGGCTCTGCAGGATGGCGTCGGCCGATCCCGAGAACCAGCGCTTGCCCAGACGCTGCTGCGCCGGCACCGACGCGACGTAGGAGTTCAGGAGGCCGTTGAGCCGCCACGTCTGCGACACGTGCCGGTCGAGCGAGTGCGACTTGTACTGGGTCAGCACGACGACCTGGCGAAGGCCGGAGTTCAACAGGTTCGACAGCGCGAAGTCGATGAGCCGGTACTGGCCGCCGAAGGGCACGGCGGGTTTCGCCCGGTCTTCCGTCAGTGGCATGAGCCGCTTGCCCTCGCCGCCGGCGAGGACGATACCGAAGACCTTGCGCGCAACCATGTGCCCACTGTAACCAGCCGGCGGCGATTCGGTGCTCCCGGTTTCGGAGCGTGTCACCGGCCCCTGCGCTAGCGTTGCAGCATGCGCGTCGACCTCCTCACTCGTGAGTATCCGCCCGAGGTCTACGGGGGTGCCGGCGTGCACGCCGCAGAGCTCGTCCGCGCGCTGAGGGCGAGCATCGACGTGCAGGTGCGCTGCTTCGGCGCGCCGCGCACGGAGGCCGGCACGACCGCCTACCCGGTGCCTGCCGAGTTCGCCGAGGCGAACGCCGCACTCTCGACGATGGCCGTCGACCTGCTCATCGCCGGCGATTCCGCGGGCGCCGACCTCGTGCACTCGCACACGTGGTACGCGAACTTCGCCGGCTTCACCGCCAAGCGACTGCACGGCGTTCCGCACGTGGTCACCGCGCACAGCCTCGAGCCGCTGCGACCGTGGAAGGCCGAGCAGCTCGGCGGCGGCTACCGGTTGAGCTCGTGGGTCGAGCGGGCCGCCTTCACCGATGCCGACGCCGTCATCGCGGTGAGCGACGGCATGCGCCGCGACATCCTGCGCTCGTATCCCGACCTCGACCCCGCTCGCGTGGAGGTCGTCTACAACGGCATCGACCTCACCGACTGGGCGCCCTCGAACGACGCCGACGCCGTGCGCGCGCTCGGCGTCGACCCCGAACGGCCCTCGATCGTGTTCGTCGGCCGCATCACCCGGCAGAAGGGCCTGCCGTACCTGCTGCGCGCGGCGCGGCTGCTGCCCGCCGACGTGCAGCTCGTGCTCTGCGCTGGCGCTCCCGACACCCCTGAGATCATGGCCGAGGTCGAGGGCCTCGTCGAGGGCCTGCGCGCCGAGCGCGACGGCGTCGTCTGGATCGACCGCCATCTGCCCAGGAACGAGCTCACCGCACTGCTCACCGCGGCGACGTGCTTCGTGTGCCCCTCGATCTACGAGCCCCTCGGCATCGTCAACCTCGAGGCGATGGCCTGCGGCGCGCCCGTCGTCGGCACCGCGACCGGGGGCATCCCCGAGGTCGTCGACGACGGCGTCACGGGCGTGCTCGTGCCGATCGAGCAGGCCGACGACGGCACGGGCACCCCGCTCGACCCCGACCGTTTCGTCGCCGATCTCGCTGCGGCGCTCACGCGCGTCGTCGCCGATCCGGCGCGCGCCGCCGAGATGGGCGCGGCCGGCCGCAGGCGCGCCGAGACGCAGTTCGCGTGGGACGCGATCGCCGCCCGAACGATCGAGGTGTACGAGCGGGTGCTCGGCCGCTGACCCGACGGGTGCGCCGGAGGGCGACTTCGCTCCCGATAGCATTGGACGCATGGCGAGTGCGAGTACGGTTCTGCAGTTCCGGGATGTGTCGGTGGTCCGAGATGGCAACACGATCCTCGACTCGGTGACGTGGAGCGTCGACTCCGACGAGCGCTGGGTCGTGCTCGGGCCGAACGGTGCGGGCAAGACCACGCTGCTGCAGATCGCCGCCGCTGCGATGCACCCGACCTCGGGCAAGGCCGAGGTGCTGCAGGAGAAGCTCGGCAAGGTCGACGTCTTCGAGCTCCGCCCGATGATCGGCTTCGCCTCGACGGCGATGGCCCGCCGCATCCCGCGCGACGAGACCGTGCTCGACGTCGTGCTCACCGCGGCGTACTCGGTCACGGGGCGCTGGAACGAGGAGTACGAGGGCATCGACCTCCGTCGCGCCGAGCGCGTGCTCAAGGAGTGGGGCCTCGAGGGCTTCTCGGGCCGCCGGTTCGGCAGCCTGTCCGACGGCGAGCAGAAGCGCGTGCAGATCGCCCGTTCGGTCATGACCGACCCCGAGCTCCTGCTCCTCGACGAGCCGGCCGCGAGCCTCGACCTCGGCGCCCGCGAAGAGCTCGTCGGGCTCCTCGGCGGCTACGCCGCGTCGCCGGCGTCTCCGGCGATCGTCATGGTCACCCACCACGTCGAGGAGATCCCGGTCGGCTTCACGCACGCGCTGCTCCTGTCGAAGGGCGGCATCGTCGCGGCGGGCCCGCTCGCCGAGGCGCTCACGGCCGAGGCGCTGAGCACCACCTTCGACATGAAGATCGAGCTCACCGAGCGCGACGGGCGGTTCGCCGCGCGCGCCGTCTGAGACGTTCGCGCCTCGACTCTGCTAAACTCGTTAGCTGGCCCTCGGGGCCAGCATGCTTTCCCGCCGACGAACGGCACCGCGAAGGTGCGACACTCGCGCGGCGGGAGCTCGAACATCATCCGATCGCTCTATCAACCGAAATCCAAGGAAGTCTCCATGAAGACCGACATCCACCCCGAGTACAACGCCATCGTCTTCCGCGACCTGGCTTCGGGCGCCACGTTCCTCACGCGCTCGACCGCGACGAGCGACAAGACGGTCGAGCTCGACGGTGTCACCTACCCGGTCATCGACGTCGAGATCTCGAGCGAGTCGCACCCGTTCTACACGGGCAAGCAGCGCATCATGGACTCGGCCGGCCGCGTCGAGAAGTTCAACCAGCGCTTCAAGAACTTCGGCAAGTAATCCAGCCGAACGAAGGGGCGGGCGACCGAGGTCGCCCGCCCCTTCGTCGTCCTCGCATCAGGCGCCGGTGCGAACGCGCACGGGCCACGCGCCCGACGTCGTGAATTCGGGCTCGCCGTTGCCGCGTCGCCACGCCTGGTAGCTCTCGGCCTGGTCGCGGCACCATTCGACCTGCCGTGCGTGCAGGTCGCCGATCGCGAGGGCCGCGAGCTCGGGGTAGGCCCGCGCGATGGCCTGTGCGACCCGCCCGGCCGCGACCGCGTCGGCGCCCGCGTCGTGCGCGTCGTCGAGGCGGACGCCGTAGTGGGCGGCCGTGACCGAGAGCGTGCGCTTGCCCCTGCGGTAGCGGTCGACCGCCTTGTCGATGACGAGCGGGTCGACGACCGGGCCCGGGCCCGGCAGCGGGGCGAGCCCGTAGCGCTCGGCCTCCCGCGCGAGCACTGTGAGGTCGTACGCGGCGTTGTACGCGACGATCGGCAGGCCCCTCGCCGCGGCCGATGCGAGCTCGCCGATGATCTCGGCGACCGCGGTCGCGGCGTTCTGCCCTTCGAGCCGAGCCCGTTCGGTCGTGACGCCGTGGATGAGCGAGGCGGCCGTCGGGATCTCGACGCCCGGATCGACGAGCCATTCGCGCCGCTCGAGCACCTCGCCCGAGGCACCGAGCACGCCCACGTGCGCCGTGACGATGCGGCATACGTCGACGTCGATCCCGGTCGTCTCGAGGTCGAAGACGGCGAGGGTGTCGGCCCAGCGGGCCCCGTTCACAGCATCCATGTGCCACAGGCTATGCAGCGCCACCGTCATCACCGGTGCAGCCGATCGCGTGTCCTGACCCCGGGCCGTGCAATCCCGCGCGACGCGGCGAGCACGGGCCGCGACGCGCAGGTCGCGCGCAGTCGCCGTCCGTAGAATGGCGGGGATGATCGCCTCGCCGTACGCCTCCGCGCTCGACCGCATCCCAGTCAGGGAGCACCGCATCGACGTCGACGGCACGTCGACCGCGTGGTGGGAGTACGGCGACGCGGGCGCGCCGGTGCTGGTCCTCGTACACGGCTTCCGCGGCGACCACCACGGGCTCGAACCGATCGTGGCGCAGCTGCCGGGCTACCGCATCGTCTCGCCAGACCTGCCCGGGTTCGGTGCGTCGGCCGTCTTCGCCGACCGCGCCCACGACATCGACGGCTATGCGCGCTGGCTCGCCGCCTTCGTCGAGGCGGTCGGCCTCGACGGCGACTACGACCTGCTCGGCCACTCGTTCGGGTCGATCGTGGCGAGCGCGGCGGTGGCCGGCGGCCTCGCCCCGCGCCGGCTCGTGCTCGTGAACCCGATCGGCGCCCCGGCACTCGAGGGGCCGAGAGGCGTGATGACCCGGCTCGCCGTCGTCTACTACCGCGCGTCGGCTGCGCTGCCCGAACGGGCCGGCTTCGCCCTGCTCCGCAACGGTGCGATCGTCCGGGTGATGAGCGTGACGATGGCCAAGACCCGCGATCGCGAGCTCCGTCGCTGGATCCACGACCAGCACGACCGCTACTTCTCCGACTTCGGCGACCGCGACCAGCTGGTCGAGGCGTTCCGCGCCTCAGTCAGCCACAACGTCGGCGAGTACGCGGCCGACATCGCGGTGCCGACGCTGCTCGTCGCGGCCGAGCGCGACGACGTCACTCCGCTCGAAGCCCAGCGACGGCTCGTCACGCGGTTCCCCGACGCGACCCTCGAAGTCATCCCCGAGGTCGGGCACCTCATCCACTACGAGACCCCCGGCGACGCCGCGGGCCGGATCGCCCGCTTCCTCGAGGCGGGGGAGCGGGCATGAAGATCGTCGTCGACTGCCGTTACACCCGGATCGGGCACCACGACGGCATCAGCCGCTTCACTGCGGGCATCGTGGGCGAGCTCGCGAAGCTGCATCCCGTGACGATGCTCGTGAGCGACCACCGCCAGCTCGAGATGCTGCCGCCGCTCCCGTGGCAACTCGTGAGCGCGCCGACGAGCGCCCGTGAGCCCTTCGTCGCCCGCCAGGTACGTCGCCTCCGCCCAGACATCGTGTTCTCGCCGATGCAGACGATGGGCTCGTGGGGTCGCGACTACCGGCTCCTCTTGACCCTCCACGACCTCATCTACTACGAGAACCGCACGCCGCCGCGCGACCTGCCCGCCGCGATCCGGCTCCTCTGGCGGCTCTACCACCTCGCGTGGTGGCCGCAGCGTGCGCTCCTCGACCGGGCCGACGCGGTCGTGACCGTGTCCGAGACGACCGCGGGTCTCATCCGCGAGCACCGGCTGACGCGCCGGCCCGTGACGGTCGTGCCGAACGCCGCCGACGACCTCGCCGTGCCCGACCTGCCGCGCACCCGCCCCGTCGGCCACCGGCTCGTCTACATGGGCTCGTACATGCCGTACAAGAACGTCGACACGCTCGTGCGTGCGACGGCCGCGCTCCCCGACCACGAGCTGCATCTGCTCAGCCGCATCAGCGACGAGGAGCGCGAGCGACTCACGAGGCTCGCACCGGAGGCCCGTCTCGTCTTCCACGACGGGGTGACGGACGCCGCGTACGCCGAGCTGCTCTCCGGCGCCACCGCGCTCGTGCACGCCTCGAAGGCCGAGGGCTTCGGCATCCCTCTCGTCGAGGCGATGCGACTCGGCACGCCCGTCGTCGTGAGCGACATCCCGATCTTCCGCGAGATCGGCGGTGACGCCGCGCTGTTCTTCGACTCCGACCGCCCCGAGACGCTCGTCGCGGCGCTGCGCACGCTCGACGACGGCGACGAGTGGGAGCGACGCTCGGCCGCATCGGTCGAGGTCGCGGCACGGTACACGTGGGCGAAGTCGGCGGCCGCGCTCTACGCACTCATGCAGCGGGTCGTCGCCGAACCGGGCGGCCGTCGGCGGCGCTGACGGCGGCGGCCGGAAGTCGGCGCGGCGGGTCAGCCACCGGTGCCGGTGAGCAGATCGGGCTCCGCGAGCTCGAACTCACCGGCCGCCGCGGTCACGAGGTGCACCGACCCGTTCGTGACGGTGTAGCCGGCGGAGGGCAGCGTCCAGCCGCTCAGGTGGAGGATGAGGGAGTGGATCACGCCGCCGTGCGACACCACGACGACACGGCCGCCGGGGTGCGCCGCCGCGATCTCCGCGAGGGCGGCGCTCGAGCGCTCGATCACCGAGGAGCGCGTCTCGAGCCCCTCGATCGTGGCCGCCTGCGCCTCGACGGCCGCACGGCCCGCATGGTCGAGCCCCTCGAGCACGCCGTAGCCCCGTTCGGCGAGCGCCTCGAGATGTCCGAGCACCGGCGCGCCGAGCTCGGCGGCGATCAGCTCGGCGGTCTCCGACGCCCGCGAGAGCGGGCTCGCGTAGACCGCGTCCCAGTCGCTGTCCGATGCGGCGAGCGCGGCGCCGGTGTCGACGGCCTGGCGGCGTCCGGTGTCGTTCAGCGGGATGTCGGTGCGCCCCTGGATGCGGCGCTGCACGTTCCAGTCCGTCTCACCGTGGCGCACGAGCGCGATCGTCACCGGTGCGGCACTCGTCGAGGCATCCGTCATGTCGACGACTCTCGCACGTCGGGCGGCGGGTTCACGAATCGAGCGCGGTCGCGAAGGCGGCGAGCGTCTCGCTCGTGCCGGCGTCGATCTTCACTGCGGCCCGGGCGTCGCCCTTCGTGGCGCCGCGGTTGACGATGACGACCGGGCGCCGGCTGCGGCGGGCCTGCTCGAGGAGCCGCATCCCGGAGTTCACGACGAGCGAGGAGCCCGCCACGAGCAGCACGTCGGAGCCGGCGACGAGCGCGGCGCCGGCGCGGAACGTCGGCACCGGCACGAACTCGCCGAAGAACACGACATCGGGCTTGAGCACGCCGCCGCACACCGTGCAGACGGGCACGCGCATCGCCTCGACGTCGTCGATCTCGACGTCTCCGTCGGGGTTGAGCCGCACCGCGCGATCGGCGTCGAGCCACGGGTTCCGCACGGTGAGCTCCTGGGCGATCGCCTGCCTCGCGTAGTGCTGCCCGCACTCGAGGCAGACGACCCGGTCCATACCGCCGTGCAGCTCGACGACGTGGCGGCTCCCGGCGCGCCGGTGCAGGCCGTCGACGTTCTGCGTCACGATGCCCGACACCGCCCCGGATGCCTCGAGCCGGGCGAGCGCCCGGTGGCCGGTGTTCGGCGCGGCCGCCGCGAAGTCACGCCATCCGAGGTGGCTGCCGGCCCAGTACCGCTTGCGCGCCGACTCGGAGGAGAGGAACGTCTGCACCGTCATCGGCGTGCGAACGGGCGCCCCCTCGCCCCGATAGTCGGGGATGCCCGAGTCGGTGCTGACGCCGGCGCCCGTGAGCACGGCCACGCGCGCGCCCCGCATGAGCTCGATCGCCTCGTCGATGCCGGTGGCCTGCGCCCGGCCGATCGCCTGCTCCAAGTCGTCTCCCTTCGACACCCCTGAGAGTAAACGCCGTCGTTTTCCGGATTGTTTCACGGGCTGGCACTCTTGAGGGGAGGAGATCCATGCACATCGAACGAGTCCGCGACGCGGCATCCGATGCCGTCGCCGATTACGCGAGGCTCACCGACGTCGCGCTGCGCAGCGTGCGCGAGCCCGAGGAGGGCCTCTACATCGCCGAATCGGCGAAGGTGATCCGGCGCGCCATCGCGGCCGGCCATCGACCTCGCTCGGTGCTCATGGAGGAGAAGTGGCTCGACGGGCTCGCACCCGTGCTGGAGTCGTTCGACATCCCGGTCCACCTCGGCGACCCCGACCAGCTCGAGGAGATCACGGGCTACCGCGTGCATCGGGGCGCGCTCGCCGCGTTCGAGCGCCCCGAATTGCCCGAAGTCGCGTCGCTCGTCGCGGGCGCCCGCCGGGTCGTCGTGCTCGAGGACATCGTCGATCACACCAACGTCGGCGCCATCTTCCGTTCGGTCGCGGCGCTCGGCGCCGACGCCGTGCTCGTGTCGCCCCGATGCGCCGATCCGCTCTACCGGCGCAGCGTACGCGTCAGCATGGGCACCGTCTTCCAGGTGCCGTGGACCCGGCTGCCGGAGTGGGACGAGGCGGCCGAGCTGCTGCACGGGGCGGGGTTCGAGATCGCCGCGCTCGCCCTGGCCGACGACGCCGTCGCGCTGCCCGACCTCGCCGCGGCGGCGCCCGAGCGCCTCGCCCTCGTGTTCGGGGCGGAGGGCGACGGCCTCAGCCGACGCGCGCTCGCGGCCGCCGACCGGGTCGTGACCATCCCCATGCGCCACGGCGTCGACTCGCTCAACGTCGCCGCCGCCGCGGCCGTCGTGCTGTACGCCGTCGCCGTCGAACCCGAGGAGGCCCGATGACGACGACCCCCGATCCCGCCGAGCGGAAGCGCGTGTACCGGCGCCGTCGCATCGCCGTCTTCGGCACGCTCGGCGTCGTCCTCGCGCTGGTCGTCGGCGGCGGGGTGTACACGGCGAACGCGCTCGGGGCCGCCGTGCCGGCGGCATCGCCCGTCGTCGAGCAGCCCGAACCCCTGGCCGCGCCGGCGCAGGCGCTCGACCTCCCCGGCTTCGGGGGCTACGCGGTCGGCGCGGTGGGCTTCGACGGCCTGCTCGCCGCGGGCGAGCCCGACCGGCCGATGGCGACCGCGAGCATCACGAAGGTCATCACGGCGCTCACGATCCTGCAGGACCACCCGATCCCGGCGGGCGAGGGCGGCCCCGACATCGAGTACACCGAGGCCGACATCGACATCTACTGGGACATGATCGCCCAGAACGGATCGGTCGCGCCCGTCGAGGCGGGCTCGACGCTCAGCCTCAAGGAGAGCCTCGAGGCGATGCTGCTTCCCTCGGGCAACAACTACGCGATCTCGCTCGCGAACTGGGCGTACGGCTCGGAGGCGGGTCTCGTGACCGCCGCGACGACCTGGCTCGCCGACCACGGGCTCGCGAACACGCGCATCGCCGATTCGAGCGGGCTCTCGATGGACAACATCTCGACGCCGGCCGACCTCGTACAGCTCGGCGAGCTCGCCCTCGCGGAGCCGACGCTCGCCGAGATCGTCTCCACGAAGTCGGTCGACATCCCCGAGCTCGGAAAGCTCGACAACTCGAACAAGCTGCTCGGCACGCACGGCGTCGACGGCATCAAGACCGGCACGACCGACGACGCGGCGAACCTGCTCTTCTCGGCCGACTACGCGGTCGGCGAGCAGACCGTCACGGTCGTCGGGGTGCTCCTCGGCGCCGAGAACCACGCGGTCCTGCGAGAGGCCGTCGCGACGCTGCTCGACAGCGTCGCCCCGGGGTTCCACGAGGTCGCCCCGCTCGAGGCGGGGCAGGAGCTCGCGAGCTACGAGACGCCGTGGGGCGACACCGCGAAGGCGCGTGCCGCCGACGGCGCCTCGCTCGTGGTGTGGAGCGACACGCCGGTCGAGGTCGAGGTGCACGCGAAGCCCGTGACCGTCGCGGCCGAGGGGGCGGACGTCGGCACCGCGGTCGTGCGCTCCGGCGACCGCGAGATCACGGTGCCGCTCGTGCTCGACGCCGAGATCGACGATCCCGGCACCTGGTGGCGGCTGGCGAACCCCGACGGCCTCGCTCAGAGCACCGCTCAGTCGGGCAGCGAGTAGGGGCCCGCCTCGGGGCGCTTCGCCGTGATGAAGTCGCCCGACGACTGGTGGCGGATGCGCCGGACCACCCACGGCACGAGGTACTCGCGCGCCCACGCGAGGTCTTCGACCCGCGCCTGCCGCCACGTGGTCAGGGGCAGCGGCTCGGGCGTCAGCGCATCGAGGTCGTTCTCGACGTTCAGGGCTGCGAGCACCATCCGCGCGACCGTGTGGTGTCCGAGCGCGTTGAGGTGCAGCCGGTCGGGAGCCCACATCCGCGGGTCCTGGATCTCCGAGAGCGCCCACTGGTCGGCGACGATGCAGTCGTACCTCGCCGCGATCGCACGGAGATTCTCGTTGTAGATCGCGACCTTGCCGCGGATGCCGCGGAACACGGGCGAGAAACCGACGTCGACGCCGGTGAAGATCACGATCGTGGCGTGGTCGCGGCTGAGCCGGTCGATCGCGTACTCGAAGCGCGCCGAGATCTCGTCGGGATCGGTGCCGGGCCGGATGACGTCGTTGCCGCCCGCCGAGATCGTGATGAGGTCGGGCCGCAGCGAGAGCGCGGGCTCGAGCTGCTCGTCGACGATCTGCTGGATGAGCTTGCCCCGCACCGCGAGGTTGGCGTAGGCGAAGTCCTCGGTGCCCTGCGACAGGACCTCCGCGACGCGGTCGGCCCATCCGCGGTGGCCGCCCGGCACGGTGGGCTCGGGGTCGCCGATGCCCTCGGTGAACGAGTCGCCGATCGCGACGTAGCGGGACCAGGGATGCTGCTGGGTGACCATCCCTCCATTCTGCACAGAACGGGGTACGGGCGGGTGCCGGTTCGAGGATGTCGCAGGGCTCCACTACCCTCGAACCAGTGAGTACCGCGACGCCTTCAGGAGCCCAGCCGGGCACCTCGGCGGCCGAGCACCTCTCACCGTCGTTCCCCGAGCGCGCCGCATGGGGCACCGCGTCGAAGCTGCGGGCCTGGCAGGCCGAGGCCCTCGATCAGTACCTCGCCGAGCTGCCGCGCGACTTCCTCGCCGCTGCGACCCCGGGCGCAGGCAAGACGACCTTCGCCCTGCGCCTCGCCGCCGAGCTGCGTTCGCGCCGCATCATCGACCGGTTCACGGTCGTCGCGCCGACCGACCACCTCAAGCGCCAGTGGGCCGACGCGGCGGCCAGGGTCGGCATCCGCCTCGACCCCGGATTCCGCAACGCCCACGGCCGTTCGGCACGGCACTACCACGGCGTCGCCGTCACCTACGCCCAGGTCGCGATGCGTCCCGCCCTGCACCGCGAACTCACCCTCTCCGGCCGCACCCTCGTCATCCTCGACGAGGTGCACCACGGCGGCGACACGCTTTCCTGGGGCGACGCGATCCGCGAGGCCTTCGAGCCTGCGACGAAGCGCCTGTCGCTCACCGGCACGCCGTTCCGCAGCGACACCGCTCCGATCCCGTTCGTGAACTACGCACCCGACGCCGCGGGGGTCCGCCTCTCGCAGACCGACTACTCGTACGGCTACGGCCGCGCCCTCGCCGACGGCGTCGTCCGTCCTGTCATGTTCATGGTCTACGCGGGCCACATGCGCTGGCGCACGAAGGCGGGCGACGAGATGGAGGCGAAGCTCGGCGAGGACAACACGAAGGACATCACCTCGTCGGCCTGGCGCACCGCGCTCGAGCCGACCGGCGAGTGGATCCCGGCGGTGCTGCAGGCGGCCGACCGGCGCCTGACCGAGGTGCGGCACTCGATCCCCGACGCCGGCGGACTCGTGCTCGCCACCGACCAGACCGTGGCCCGCGCCTACGCCGAGATCCTCGAGCGGATCTGCGGCGAACCGGTCACCGTCGTGCTCTCCGACGACAAGGCCGCCTCGAACCGGATCGAGGAGTTCTCGGGCAACGACCGTCGGTGGATGGTCGCGGTGCGCATGGTGTCCGAGGGCGTCGACGTGCCGCGGCTCGCGGTCGGCGTGTACGCGACGAGCTCGTCGACCCCGCTGTTCTTCGCGCAGGCGATCGGCCGATTCGTGCGCGCACGCCGGCGCGGCGAGACGGCGTCGGTCTTCCTGCCGAACGTGCCCGTGCTCATGGCACTGGCCTCCGAGCTCGAGCGGGCCCGCGACCATGCGCTCGACCGTCGCGACGGCGACGGCGATGACGACCCGGGGCTCGACGACGGTCTGCTCGAATCCGCGAACCGCGAAGACAAGGCGTCCGACGAGCTCGCCGACGAGTTCACGTGGCAGGCGATCGCGTCCGACGCGAGCTTCGACCGGGTCGTCTTCGACGGCACCGAGTTCGGCACGCTCGCCGAGCCCGGCAGCGACGAGGAGTACGACTTCATCGGCATCCCGGGGCTGCTCGAACCCGAACAGGTGTCCGAGCTCCTGCGCCACCGCCAGGCGCGGCAGGCCCGCCGTCAGAGCGAACGACGCAAGCACGCGGCATCCACCGAGGGCGTGTCGGGCGACGGCGACTCGGTCGAGCCGGTCGCGCTGTACCGGACCCTGAAGGAGCAGCGCTCGCTGCTCAACAGCCTCGTCGGCCTCTACGCGCGACAGAACGGCCAGGCGCACTCGATGGTGCACGCCGAGCTCCGTCGCGCCTGCGGCGGTCCCGAGGTCGCACAGGCGACGGTCACGCAGCTGCAGTCCCGCATCGAGCTGCTCCGGCGGAGACTCGGCGGACGCTGATCGTGGCGGGTTCGCCCGGGACCCCGACGCTCGGCGTCGAACCGGCGGTCCCGGGCGATCCGATCCAGGTCAGCCAGCCGAGACCCGCGCCACGGCCTCGATGCCCGCGATGACGGCCGCCGCGTCGAGCGCGCTCATCAGGTCGTCCGTGAGGTCGTCGACGTGCTCGAGGCCGATCGACAGCCGGACGACGCCGTCGCCCGGCTTCGCCTCGCCGGCGACGGGCCGGTGAGTGAGTGAAGCGGGATGCTGCACGAGCGAGTCGACACCGCCGAGCGACACGGCATGCGTGACGAGCTCGCACGCCTCGGTGAACGCGACCGCGGCGTCGAACCCTCCGGCGAGCTCGATCGCGATGATCGAGCCGGCACCCTCGAGCTGGCGGCCGAGCAGGCCCTGCGGATCCTGGCCGGGCAGCCCCGGGTAGTGCACCCGGCCGACCGCGGGGTGGGAGGCCAGGCGATCCGCGAGCACCGCCGCCGACGTCTGCTGCGCGCGCACGCGCAGGGGGAGCGTGCGCAGACCGCGGTGCAGCAGATAGGCCGCCATCGGATGCAGCAGCCCGCCGGTGAGCGCGCGCACGCGCCGCAGCCGTTCGACCCACTCGCGGTCGGCTGCCACGACCCCGCCCATGACGTCGCCGTGGCCCCCGAGGTACTTCGTCGCGCTGTGCAGCACGAGCCGCGCGCCGTGCTCGGCGGGACGCTGCAGCACGGGGGTCGCGAACGTGTTGTCGACGAGCACCGGCACCTCGCCCGCGACGGCCGCGAGCCGGCGCAGGTCGACGAGTTCGAGGGTCGGGTTCGCCGGCGTCTCGACGACGACGAGACCCGTGTCCGGGCGGATCGCCGCCGCGACCTCGTCGACCGTCGCCCAGGTGACGTCGGTGCCGAGCAGGCCGCTCTCGAGCACATGATCGGTGCCGCCGTAGAGCGGGCGCACCGCCACGATGTGCGGCCGGCCCGCCGAGGCGGTCGCGATGAGCACGGCGGCGAGTGCCGCCATGCCGCTGCCGAAGGCGACGGCCCCGTCGGTGCCCTCGAGCCCGGCGAGCGACTCCTCGAACCGGGCGACGCCGGGCTGCCAGAGACGCTGGTAGACGGCCGAGCGGCCATCGCCGAGGTCGTGACCGGTGGCGAGCTCCTCGTACGAGAGCCCGCCGGTCTCGACCGAGCCGAGCGGGTTGGTGGTCGAGAAGTCGATGACGGGCACATGGGATCCGCTCTCCCGGACACCGCGCATTCCGCCGTGGACGGCGCGGGTCTCGAGATGCGACGACGATGTCTGCATGGCAGGAACGAAAGCAGATCCTGTCACCAGAAACAACTCGGCTCGAACGATCAGTGGGATAGTCTGGAAATCTCGAAGCATCTGCATACTCGATCGATGGGAGCGCACGCATGGCGCAGAAGCCCGAACTCGACCGCGTCGACCGCGCGCTCCTCCAGGCGCTGTCGACGAACGCGCGTGCCTCCGGAGCCGCACTCGCCGCCGAGGTGGGCGTGGCCGAGTCGACGGTCTCGTTGCGCCTGCGCCGCCTGCAGTCGCTCGGCACGGTGCGCGGCTATCGCGTCGACGTCGACCTCGCCTCGCTCGGCGTCTCGCTCCAGGCGCTCATCGCCGTTCGGCTCGTCAAGCACGACCGCGGCGAGATCGACGCCTTCCGCGCCCAGGTGCCGCATCTGCCGGGTGTGCTCGGCGTGTTCCACATGGCGGGAGCAGAGGACTACCTGCTGCACGTCGCGGCCCGCGACGCCGAAGAGCTGCGCGAGTTCGTCCTGGCCCACCTCACCGGCCACCCTGCGGTCGCGCATACCGAGACCAACCTCATCTTCGAGCACGTCGACGGCGACGGCTGGAACAAGCTCGTCGGCTGACGGGCCGGCTGCTCCCGTCCGCGCCCCTCGGTTCCCGCCCGTGGCGGCGTGGATGCCTCGGCACCGGCCGGAGGCATCCGTGCGGGTGTTCGGCCGTCCGAAAAGCTGCCAATCCCGCACAACCGGGCCGCCGCGGCCGGGGCGCCCGATAGCGTGGTCGTCGGCCGTGACACGGCCGCGCGATGTCGCGGGCGCATGCCGGCGTCGGACCGCGCCCGCACCACGACGAGGAGGCACGATGACCGACGTGGCGCCGCAGGGCACCCCGGCCGACCGTGATCGCTGGCGACGGTATCTCGCCGCGGAACGTGCGGAGGCGGCCGTCTACCGAGAGCTCGCCGCCCGTCGCGACGGCGAGGAGCGCGAGATCCTGCTCGCCCTCGCCGCGGCTGAGGGTCGCCACGAGGCGCACTGGCTCGGCCTGCTCGGCGGCGACGAGGCGGGCGTTCCGCGTGCCGACGTCCGCACCCGCATGCTCGCCTCGCTCGCGCGCCGCTTCGGCTCGATCTTCGTGCTCGCACTCGCGCAGCGGGCCGAGGCGCGATCGCCGTACGCGACCGACCCCGACGCGACGGCGGCGATGGCCGCGGACGAACGCATCCACGGCGAGGTCGTGCGAGGGCTCGCGGCACGGGGCCGACGGCGCCTCGCCGGAACCTTCCGCGCCGCCGTCTTCGGCGCGAACGACGGGCTCGTCTCGAACCTCGCGCTCGTGCTCGGCATCGGCGCGACGGGCGTGCCGGCGAGCGTCGTGCTGTTCACGGGGATCGCCGGCCTGCTCGCCGGTGCACTGTCGATGGGGGCGGGGGAGTACGTGTCGGTGCGATCCCAGCGGGAGCTGCTCGAGGCATCCGCGCCCGACCCCACGACGAGAGACGCGCTGCCGCACCTCGACGTCGACGCGAACGAGCTCGCCCTCGTGTACCGCGCCCGCGGCATGGAGCCCGACGACGCCATCGAGCACGCGGCACTCGTCGTGGCCCGCGTGCAGGCGGCCGAGCTGGCGCAGGCACCCACCGATGCGCTCGCGATCGAGGCCGACGACGACGAGGCGATCGGCACTGGACTCTCCGCGGCGATCTCGAGCTTCTGCTTCTTCGCGTCGGGCGCGCTCATCCCAGTCCTGCCGTACCTGTTCGGAATGACCGGCCTCGCCGCGGTCGTGACGGCGACCGTGCTCGTCGGAATCGCGCTGCTCGCGACGGGCGCGACCGTCGGCCTCCTGTCCGGCGCCTCGCCGCTGAAGCGCGCACTGCGTCAGCTCTCGATCGGGCTCGGCGCCGCCGCGGTCACCTATCTGCTCGGCCTCGCGTTCGGCACGACGGTAGGCTGATCCGCCGAGCCCCCGACCGCACGTCCCGAGGAGTCACATGCACCGCCCCGTCGCGCTCATCACCGGAGCAGGCCGGCGCAACACGATCGCGTGGGCGATCGCGACGCGGCTCGCGGCCGACGGCTGGGACATCGCGTTCAGCCATCTCGCCGACTACGACCGGCGCATGGGGCTCGGCGGCGATCCCGATCGCGATCCGGCGAGCCTCGAGGCCGAGCTCCGCGCGATCGGCGCCGGTGCGATCGGCCTCGACGCCGACCTGGCCGACCCCGCCGTTCCCGCACGGCTCTTCGCCGAGGCATCCGCCGCCCTCGGCCCGATCCGGGCGCTCGTGCTGTCGCACGCCCAGAGTGTCGACTCGGGCGTGCTCGACACCTCGGTCGAGAGCTTCGACCGCCACTTCGCCGTGAACACGCGCGCCGCGCTGCTGCTGGTGCAGGCGTTCGCCGGGCAGGTTCCCGCAGGCGGCGGCAGCATCGTCGCGCTGACGAGCGATCACATCGTCGGCAACGTGCCGTACGGGGCGTCGAAGGGGGCGCTCGATCGCATCGTCGTCGCCGCCGCACGAGAGCTCGCGCCGCTCGGCATCACGGCGAACCTGGTCAACCCGGGCCCGATCGACACCGGGTGGATGGATGCCGCGACGCGCGCCGCGCTCACGGCGCAGCAGCCGACCGGTCGGCTCGGCACGCCCGACGACACGGCGCGGCTCGTGCGATTCCTCGTGTCCGACGATGCGCGGTGGGTCACCGGCCAGCTCGTGCACAGCGACGGCGGGTCGTCGATCTGACCGCGTGCCCGCGGCGCGGCGAGCGACGCGACCGGTCTCGTCAGGCCGGTGCGGTCACGAAGTCGATGAGCTCCTCGACCCGTCCGAGCAGCGCCGGTTCGAGATCGCCGTAGCCGCGCACCCGGCCGAGGATGTGCTGCCACGCGCGGGCGATGTCGGCCTGGTCGGCGTGCGGCCAGCCGAAGGCCTCGCACACGCCGTGCTTCCACTCGGTTCCGCGGGGGACGACGGGCCAGGCCTCCCGGCCGAGGCGGGCTGGCTTCACCGACTGCCAGACGTCGATGTACGGGTGGCCGACCACGAGCACGTCCGACCGGTAGGGTCCGCGCGCCACCGCGTCGGCGATGCGCTGCTCCTTCGAACCGGGCACCAGGTGGTCGACGAGGACTCCCGCCCTGCGCCCGGGGCCGGGGCGGAACTCGGCGAGCACCTCATCGAGCACGTCCACCCCCTCGAGGTACTCGACGACGACGCCCTCGACGCGCAGGTCGGCGCCCCAGACCTTCTCGACGAGCTCGGCGTCGTGCCGGCCCTCGACGAAGATGCGGCTCGGCAGGGCGACCTTCGCAGGTCCTTGCTCGACCGCGAACGATCCCGACGCGGTGCGCAGCCGCCCGGTCGGGGCCTTCGGCCTGGGTGCCGTGAGCTGCACCGCGCGCCCTTCGACGAGGAACCCGTGGCCGAGCGGGAACATCCGCTGTTTGCCGTATCGGTCCTCGAGCACGACGACGCCCTTCTCGACGCGCACCACGGCGCCGCAGTAGCCCGAGTCGGCGAGCTCGACCACGAGGTCGCGCTCCGCCTCGACGGCGGGGATCACGGTGCGGCCGCGGGCCTTCCAGTCACCGGCGAGCACGTCGCTGCCGTATCGGTCGAAGGGGTCGGCGTCGTAGGGCGGTGTCGCAGGCACCGGTCGAGGCTATCGGAGTGCGGCCCCCTCGAGCGCGAGGCGCACGGCTCGACCCCGCCGGCGGTTCACCGGAAGTCGCGCGACCGCGTCTGCGCCTGCACGGTGAGCGACTCGAAGCGGTCGACGATGAGGTTCGTGACCCCCTCGTTCGACCGTTCGAGGATGCCTCGGACGACCATCGCGGGCGCCTCCCGGGCGATGCGCCGGTAGCGGTTCCAGACACCGACTCCGGCGATCACGTTGAGGGTGCCCGACTCGTCCTCGAGGTTGATGAAGGTGATGCCCGACGCCGTCGCCGGCCGCTGCCGGTGCGTCACGACGCCGCCGACCTCGACCCGTCGGCCCGACTCGACCTCGCGCAGGCGATCGATGCGGATCGCCCCGCGCTCGTCGAGCCGATCGCGGATGTGCCGGATCGGGTGGTCGTCGGGGGAGATGCCGGTCGCCCACAGGTCGTACACGACCTGCTCGGCCGGTGAGAGCACGGGCAGGAGCGGCGGCTGCACCACGACCACCGACCCGGGCAGGAACTCGGCGCGGTCCTGCGAGGCCTCGCCGGCGAGCCAGAGCGCCTCGCGACGGGCGAGCCCGAAGCCCTCGAAGGCGCCCGCTGCGGCGAGCGCCTCGAGCTGCTCGGTGTCGAGCGCCGCCCGGCGGGAGAGGTCGCTCATGTCTCGATACGGGCCGCGCGCGTCGCGCTCGTCGACGATGCGCTGCGCGACCTTCGCCCCGATGGACGAGACGTCGGCGAGCCCGAGCCGCACCGCGAAGGCCCCGTCGCGGCGATGCTCGGCCGACCGATCGGGCGCCTCGAGGTCGAAGTCGCCGATGTCGGGCTGGGCGACGTGCGTGCACGCCGCCATGCCGGTCGGCGGTCGCCGCTGCGCTGGCGTCCGCCCCGCGACATCCGCCTGCTCGCCGGGGACGCGGGGCCCGTCGCACGCCTCGAGCCCCGCGTGCACGCCCGACCGCAGCACGTCGGGTCGCAGCACTCGCACCCCGTGCCGTCGCGCGTCGGCGGTGAGGGTCTGCGGCGAGTAGAAGCCCATCGGCTGGGCGCGCAGGAGCGCCGCGAGGAAGGCCGCCGGGTAGTGCAGCTTCAGCCACGAGCTCGCGTAGACGAGCAGGGCGAAGGAGAGTGCGTGGCTCTCGGCGAAGCCGAAGTTCGCGAAGGCCTCGATCTTGTCGTAGATCGCCTGCGCGTCGTCGTCGCTGAGCCCGTTCGCCGCCATGCCCTCGAAGAGCTTCGCCCTGAGCTTCGAGATCTTCTCGACGCCGCGCTTGGAGCCCATCGCCCGGCGCAGCAGGTCGGCGTCGGCCGCGGTGCAGCCGCCGACCGCGACGGCCATCTGCATGAGCTGCTCCTGGAAGAGCGGCACCCCGAGCGTGCGCTCGAGCACGGGCTCGAGGTTCGGGTGCAGGTAGCTGACCGGCTCTTCACCGGTGCGCCGCCGGATGTACGGGTGCACCGCCCCGCCCTGCACCGGGCCGGGCCGGATGAGCGCGATCTCGACGACGAGGTCGTAGTACTTTCGCGGCTTCAGGCGGGGGAGCGTGCCGATCTGCGCCCGGCTCTCGACCTGGAACACGCCGATCGAGTCGGCTCGGCAGAGCATGTCGTACACCGCCGGCTCCTCTTTCGGGACGGACTGCAGCTCCCACGTCTCGCCCGTGTGCTCGCGCACGAGGTCGAACGTGTACTGCAGGGCGGCGAGCATGCCGAGCCCGAGCAGGTCGAACTTCACGAGGCCCATCCAGGCGCAGTCGTCCTTGTCCCATTGCAGCACCGTGCGGTGCTCCATGCGGGCGTGCTCGATCGGGCAGACCTCGCCCACCGGCCGGTCGGTGAGCACCATGCCGCCCGAGTGGATGCCGAGGTGCCGCGGGAATCCGAGCACCTGCTCGGCCAGCTCGACGACCGGGCCGGGGATGTCGTGGTCGTCGGTCTCGACCACCGCGCCCCAGCGTTCCACCTGTCGCGACCACGCGTCCTGCTGCCCGGTCGAGTAGCCGAGGGCCTTCGCCATGTCGCGCACCGCGACCTTCGGCCGGTAGCTGATCACGTTCGCGACCTGTGCGGCGTTCTGCCGGCCGTACTTCTCGTAGACGTACTGGATGATCTCCTCCCGCCGGTCGGAGTCGAAGTCGACGTCGATGTCGGGCTCCTCGTCGCGCAGTGCGGAGAGGAACCGCTCGAACGGAAGGTCGAACTTGATGGAGTCGACCGCGGTGATGCGCAGCGCGTAGCAGACGGCCGAGTTCGCGGCAGATCCCCGGCCCTGGCAGAGGATGCCTCGGCTCCGCGCCTCGCGGACGAGATCGTGCACGATCAGGAAGTAGCCGGGGAAGTCCTTCTGCTCGATGATCGCGAGTTCGTGCTCGAGCCGGGCGTGCACGGCGTCGCCCGCCCCGGGGTAGAGCTCGGCGGCGCCCTGCCGCACGAGCTCCCGCAGCCAGCTCATCGGGGTGTGCCCCTCGGGCACCTCCTGGCGGGGAAGCCTGGGCCTGGCGCTGCGCAGCGTGAAGCCGAGTTCTCCTGCGAGCGAGACCGAGTGCTCGACCGCGCCCGGATACCTCGCGAACCGCGCCTGCATCTCCGCGCCGCTGCGCAGGTGCAGCCCGTCGGAGGCGGGCAGCCACCCGTCGAGCTCGTCGAGGCTGCGCCGCGCGCGAACCGCCGCGAGCGCATTCGCGAGCCGGTGTTCGGGCGGCGTCGCGTAGTGCACGGCATTCGTCGCGACGATCCGCAGCCGAGCGCCTTCGGCGAGCCCCGCGAGCACGTCGTTCGCCCGCTGGTCGGCCGGATGCCCGTGGTCGAACAGCTCGACGACCACCTGATCGCGCCCGAAGAGCGCGATCAGTCGATCGAGTTCACGCCGCGCGGCATCCGGTCCCTCCGCGGCGAGCGCCCGCCGCACCGCGCCCTTGCGGCACCCCGTGAGCACCGTCCAGTCATCTCCCGCCCGCGCGGCGAGGTCGTCGAGGTCGTAGACCGGGCGCCCCTTCTCGCCGCCCGCGAGCTGGCCCGCCGTGATCGCCGCGGCGAGCCGGTGGTAGCCCGCCTCGCGGCGGGCGAGCACGAGCAGGTGGTCGCCCTCGGGGTCGGCCTCGCCCATCTGCGGACGGCCCAGCCCGAGCGAGAGCTCGGCCCCGAAGACGGTCGTGAGGTCGGAGAAGCTCTCGGCCGCCTCGGCGAAGCGCACGATGCCGTAGAAGCCGTCGTGGTCGGTCACCGCGAGCCCGGAGAGGCCCAGCCGGTGGGCCTCCTCCACCAGCTGCTCGGGCGAAGAGGCCCCGTCGAGGAAGCTGTAGTTCGTGTGCGCGTGGAGTTCGGCGTAGGGCACGACCGGCCCCTCGGGCGCGGTGAGCCCCTCGCTCGGCCGGTAGGGCTGCCGTTTGCGGCTGAACGCCGGGCCGTCGCCGCCGTCGGCGATGAGCTTCGACGGGCTCGGCCTGCGGCGGTCGGAGAGCTTGCGCTCGAGCTCCGACCAGGGGATCTCGGGATTGTTCCAGCCCATCAGCCTCTGCCCATCAGTCGTACCTCGCCTCGGCCCACCAGCCCTCGGCGTCGCGCACGAGGAGCCACGCGCAGCCGTCGTGGTCGACGAGCTGGAACCGGTGCACGCGCCGCGCACGCGCGTCGTCCCACCAGCGTTCGACGACCGGCCACGGGCCGGCCCACGCGCGTACCCGCGCCGGTGCGGTGCGGCCGACCGCGAAGGTCTCGGGCGGCGACGAGATCGCGCCGCGCGCATCGATCGCGACCGTGGCGCCGGCGGCGTCGAGCAGGGCGACCGGGTGCCGTTCGCGGAACACGCTCGCCGGCGCGAGCGCGGGCAGGCTGCCGGGCCACGGGGCCTCGCGCCGTTCGGGAGCCCGGTCGCCCCACGGTACGAGCACCTGCCGATCGGCGAGCATGCGCCCGCCGCCGACGGCCGCCGTGACGACCCCCTCGTGCCCGAGCATGCTCTGCACCCGGGTGAGCGCGTGGTGCACCCGCTCGTCGGGCCCCTGCCCCCAGAGCCCCGCCTCGTGGTTCGCGGTGGAGTCGACCCGCTCGGGGATCACCCGCAGCGCGGTGATCGGCGAGGCGAGCCCGCTGTCGGCGGTGCCGGCTCCCTGCAGCTGCCAGCGCACCCGGTCGACGACGTCGGCGGGCGTGAACCAGCGCGGATGCAGCCAGCTGCGACTCGATCGGCCGCCCCGCTCGTCGTCGAGTTCGACGCGGATCGCCGTGCACACGAGCCTGACCGCCCGCATGCGGTCGATGAACTCGTCGGCTCGCACTCGGAACGCGAATGCGAGCTGGTCGATGCGATCGAGCGGCGGTTCGAACTCGGCGAGCACCTCGAACTCGGGCGGCGGGGTTCGGGCCGCCACCCCGTTGGACTCGCGGCCGGCGGCCCGGTCGTGGGCGAACGCACCGGCGGCCCCGAACCGGCGGCGCACATCGTCGGCCGGCAGCGCCGCGAAGTCGCCGAGCGTGCGAACCCCGAGCCGATTGAGCAGCACCCGGGTGCGTTCGTCGACGACGAGGCCGACGGGCAGCGGCGCGAGGAACTCGGCCGAGCCGCCCGGCGCCACGATGCCGATGTGCGGCGAGGAGCGCACCGCGCGTGCCGCCTGCTCGGCGGCGAACGGCCCGTCGGCGACGCCCACCCGCACCTCGGGGCCGAGCTGCCGTGCCGTGTCGAGCAGTGCCCGTGCCGCGGCGTCCTCGCCGCCGTAGTAGCGGGCCGGCCCCCGCGCCCGCATCGCGAGCGTGCCGGGGCGCACGACCTGCACCCCCGGCACCGCGTCTTCGACCCGTCGGACGACGGGTTCGAAGGCGCGCACGTCGAGGGCGGGATCGTACGGCAGCACGGTGAGCGCGGGGGAGCGGTACTGCGCCTCGCGGAGGCGCAGCCCGCGCGCCACGCCGTCGCGTCGTGCCGCCGCCGAGCAGGAGTGCACCGCACCGCCCTCGGTGAGGGCGATGGGCGCGTCGAGGTCGAGCCCCGCCTCGCGAGCCGCGGCGAACACGGGCCAGTCGGGGCACCAGAGCACGATCGCCCTCGTGGGGGAGGCCGGGTTCATGCCGGCCTCCGGAACTCGCCGTGGAGCACGGGGGCCAGCCCCGCCTCGGTGCCGGACGGGGGAGACTCGGCCGCATCTGCTGCACCCGGCCCCTCGTCCAGCGCCTCGAACCCGAGCGCGCGGTCGGGCAGCCGCAGCTTCGAACGACGCCGCTTCACGAAGCCGCCGCGGCCTGCAGCGCTCACGACGACCTCTCGCTCGTCGAGCAGGCCGTGGCCGGACTCGAGGCCGTGCCATTCGCTCGCCTCGACGTCGAGGCTCGCGTCACTGCCCGGCCAGGGGCCGGCGGCGATCAGCACGGCACCGCGCTCGCGCAGGCGGGCGGCGAGCCGGGATGCCTCGGCAGGGGCGACGCGCTCGGCCGGTCGCACTGCGACGATGGGAATGACGTCGGCGAGCGCCGCGACCACCGCGAACCACTGCCGCCCGGGCTCCGGCACGAGCACGAGCCGCTCGAGATCGATGCCGAACCGGGCCGCGGCCTCGACCCCGAACTCGGGCATGCCGACGACGGCCGCCCAGCGCCCGCTCGCCGAGGGGCCGGCCAGCAGCGCCATCACGAGGGTGGTCGACCCGTGCGCCTCGACGACGGTGCCCTCACGCAGGGTTCCGCCCGGCAGCAGCCCCGTGAAGGCCGGATGGGTCGGCACCGCCCGGGTCTCGAGCCGGGTCGACTGCATGCCGTGAATGCGCGCCTGCAACTCGTCGACCCGCTCGAGGCGGGCCGTCGACGAGGGGAGGGGAGCGGCCTGGGTCACCCTTCAAGTTTCGAACACATGTTCGAAACTGGCAAGTCGCCTCGGCCGAACGTCCGAAACCGTTCTGGAGAAACGCGAAAGGGCCGGATCTTCCGATCCGGCCCTTTCGACCCACGTGCGCGAGGGGGGACTTGAACCCCCACGCCCTATACGGGCACTAGCACCTCAAGCTAGCGCGTCTGCCAATTCCGCCACCCGCGCGTGGTTTCCGCTGATCGCTCAGCGGCCGTAGAAGACATTAGCACGGTTTGCGGAGCCCGATTGACCAAACCGCCACGACGAGGTCGACGACGCCTCGAAACCCCGGGTGAGCGGCAGGAAAACTCGCGATTCCGGGATCGCTGCGAGCGCCGGTGGCCGTACCGACTAGCGTGGAGCGCATGGCCGAGGCATCCGCGACCCCAGACCCAGTGCTCGACGAGACCGCGGTGATCGCGCGCGACCTGATCCGGTTCGACACCTCCAACTACGGGAGCGGGCGGGCCAACGGCGAACGCGAGGCCGCGGAGTACGTCGAGGCCCGGCTCGCCGGCCTCGGACTCGCGCCCAGGATGTTCGAACCCGAGCCCCGGCGCACGAGCGTCGTGGCCCGCGTTCCCGGGCGCAATCCCGACAAGCCCGCCCTCGTCGTGCACGGCCACCTCGACGTCGTGCCCGCCGACGCCCGCAACTGGAGCGTCGACCCCTTCGCGGGCGAGATCCGCGACGGAATGCTCTGGGGTCGCGGCGCCGTCGACATGAAGGACATGGACGCCATGATGCTCGCCGCGCTCGGCGACATCCTCGGCAGCGGGGCGCAGCCCGAGCGCGACCTCGTCATCGCCTTCTTCGCCGACGAGGAGGCGGGCGGGGGAGCGGGCTCGGGCTGGCTCGTCGACCACCACCCCGAGCTCTTCGCCGGGGCCGCCGAGGCGATCAGCGAGGTCGGCGGCTATTCGATCACCGTCGGCGGCCGCCGGGCCTACCTGCTGCAGACGGGCGAGAAGTCGCTGCTCTGGATCAAGCTCGTCGCCCGCGGCGTCGCGGCGCACGGCTCGCGGCTCATCCGGGACAACGCGATCACGAAGCTCGCCGAGGCGGTCGCGACGCTCGGGCGCACCGAGTGGCCGATGCGCCTCACCGACACGACCCGCGAGCTCCTGGCCGAGATCGCCGCGGTGCTCGGCGTCGACCCCGAACAGGTGTCGCCCGACGAGCTCGCCCTCGCGACCGGATCCGCGTCGGGATTCATCACGGCGACGCTGCGCACGACGTCGAATCCGACCCTCCTCGAGGCCGGCTACAAGCACAACGTGATCCCTGACCGCGCCGAGGCGCTCATCGACATCCGCACCCTCCCCGGCGAAGAGGAGGCGGTGCTCGCGGAGGTGCAGGCGCTCGTCGGCGACGGCATCGAGATCGAGGTGGTGCACCGCGACGTCGGACTCGAGTCCGCGACGTCCGGATCGCTCGTGGATGCCGTCAAGCGCTCGCTCGAGACCCACGATCCCGGCGCGCCGGTCTTCCCCTACCTGCTGTCGGGCGGCACCGACAACAAGGCGATCAGTCGCCTCGGCATCGCCGGCTACGGCTTCGCCCCGCTGCGCCTGCCCGAAGGCTTGGACTTCCCTGCGATGTTCCACGGCGTTGACGAGCGGGTGCCGCTCGACGCACTAGTCTTCGGTAGGCGGGTCCTTCGCGACCTGCTCCTCGAGTACTGACCGGCGAGTCGACGGCGCGGCGGCCCATCGGGCCACCCACGTCAGGCCAGCTGAGACCTCCGACTTCCGCGGAGGCGGAAGGCGGATGCACCACGTGATCGAAGCGCTCATCCTGGGATTCGTCCAGGGCCTCACCGAGTTCCTCCCGATCTCCTCGAGCGCCCACCTGCGCATCCTCGGGGAGTTCCTGCCGGGCGCGCAGGACCCGGGGGCGGCCTTCACCGCGATCACCCAGCTCGGCACCGAGACCGCGGTCGTCGTGTTCTTCTGGCGCGACATCGTGCGCATCGTGTCGCACTGGTTCAGCTCGTTCACCGGGCGCGTGCCCCGCAACGACCCCGACGCCCGCATGGGCTGGCTCATCATCATCGGCTCGATCCCCATCGTGGTGTTCGGCCTGCTCTTCCAGGACGAGATCGAGACGGTGCTCCGATCGCTCTGGATCACGGCGACGATGCTCGTCGTGTTCGGCATCATCCTCGGCCTGGCCGACTGGGCCGGAGCCAAGCGCCGCAAGCTCGACCAGTTGACGTACCCGCACGGCGTGCTCTTCGGACTCGCCCAGTCGTTGTCGCTCATCCCCGGCGTCTCGCGCTCGGGCGGCACGATCACGATGGGCCTGCTGCTCGGCTACGAACGCGCCGCAGCGGCCCGCTACGCCTTCCTGCTCGCGATCCCGGCCGTGTTCGGCAGCGGGCTGTTCCAGCTCGTCAAGAGCCTCGACGAGCCGTCGGTCTACAGTCCGCTCGAGACCGCGGCGGCGACGGTCGTCGCGTTCGTCGTGGCCATCCTCGTGATCGCGTTCTTCATGAGCTGGATCTCGAAGCACAGCTTCCTGCCGTTCGTGATCTACCGCATCGTGGTCGGCGGGCTGCTCTTCTTCCTGCTCGCGAACGGCACGCTGCAGCCGGTCTAGGTCGACGCCGGTCGTGGATGCCTCGACCGAGGCGTCCACGACGGCGTGATTCCGGCAGCGGGGAAGCAGCCGTCAGGGCGTCGCGGGACCGCGCCCGTCGGCACGGCCCTCGGGTCCGTCGCCGCGGCGACGGAGGTAGCGCTCGAACTCCTGCGCGATCGCCTCGCCGCTCGCCTCGGGGGCGTCGACCGCGTCGCGCGCCTGCTCGAGCTGGGCGATGTACCCGGCCATCTCCTCGTCGTCGGCGGCGAGGGCGTCGACCCCGGCCTCCCACGCCTGCGCCTCGGTCTCGAGGGTGCCGCGGGGGATCGACAGGCCGGTCAGCTCCTCGAGCTTGCCGAGCAGGGCGAGCACGGCCTTGGGCGACGGCGCGTTGTGCACGTAGTGGGGCACCGACGCCCACAGCGACACGGTCGGGATGCCGAGGCGCTCGGCCCGGTCGGCCAGCACGCTCAGGATGCCGACCGGCCCCTCGTAGGTCGAGCGCTCGACGCCGAGCGCCTCGCGGACCTCGGGGTTCTCGCTCGACGCGAACACGGTGAGCGGGCGCGTGTGAGGGGCGTCTGCGAGCATCGCCCCGAGCAGCACGACGCCGTCGATGTCGGCGGCGAGCGCGGCGTCGATGAGCTCGGCGGCGAAGCCCTTCCAACTGCGGGCCGGCTCGGCTCCGATGAGCACGTGCAGGCCGGATGCCCCGGGGCCGGTCACCGGCTCGTCGACATCGGCCGGTCCGCTCGGACCGAGGATCGCGGCGCCCGGCCACTCGAGCCTGCGGACGCCGTCGTCGCCGACGACCACGGTCGGGCGGGTGAACTGGTAGTCGAAGTAGAGCTCTGGGTCGACGGCGGCGACCTCGACGAGGCCGAGCCGCTCGGCGAGCAGCTTGGCGGCGCCGCTCGCGGCCTCGCCCGCGTCGTTCCAGCCCTCGAAGGCGACGACGAGCAGCCTTCGGCCCTCGAATCCGGCCGGCTGAATCACTCCGTGTGCCCCGCTTCCCACCCCGGTCGTCCGGGTTCCCCTCCACAATAGGCCGTGCCCGTAGACTTGGGCGTTGTGACCTCACGCCTGCCTGCCGCCGTCCTCTGGGACATGGACGGAACCCTCGTCGACACCGAACGCTATTGGATGGCCGCCGAGGAGGAGCTGGTCGAAGCCTTCGGCGGCACCTGGACCCACGACGAGGCGCTTGCCCTCGTCGGCAGCGGCCTGTGGGAATCCGCCCGCGTCTTCCAGGCGAAGGGCGTCGACCTCGACGCCGACACCATCGTCCTGCGCCTCACGAATCGAGTGGCCGAGATGCTCGCCGAGCACGGCGTGCCCTGGCGGCCCGGCGCCCGGGAGCTGCTCCTCGCGTTGCGCGAGGCATCCGTGCCGACCGCGCTCGTGACCATGTCGCTGCGCTCGATGGCCGACGAGATCATCTCCGCGATCCCGTTCACGGCGTTCGACGCGATCGTGACGGGCGACTCGGTCGAGCATGCCAAGCCGCATCCCCAGCCGTACCTGCAGGCCGCGGCCGAGCTCGGCGTCGACATCGCCGACTGCGTCGCGTTCGAGGATTCGCCTGCCGGCCTCACCTCGGCCTACGACGCCGGCACCATCGCCGTCGGCGTGCCCAACATCCTCGCGCTCGACGACGTGTCGTCGACGGTGCTCTGGCCGACGCTCGAGGGCATGACGGTGGCCGATGTCGCGGCGCTCGTCGGCGAACGGGAGGCGACCAGATGACCACGAGTCGAGGCGAGCAGAGCGGGCCGTTCCGGGTCGGCGACCGCGTTCAGCTGACCGGCCCCAAGGGCCGGATGCACACCATCACGCTCGAGCCGGGCAAGCTCTTCCATTCCCACAAGGGGCCGATCGCGCACGACGACCTGATCGGCCTCCCCGACGGCTCGGTCGTCGCGAACCAGGTCGGGATCGAGTACCTCGCCCTTCGCCCGCTGCTCAGCGACTTCGTGATGTCGATGCCCCGTGGCGCCGCGATCGTCTACCCGAAGGACGCCGCGCAGATCCTCGCGCAGGCCGACATCTTCCCCGGCGCGACCGTCGTCGAGGCGGGCGTCGGCTCCGGCGCCCTCTCGCTCTGGCTGCTCCGCGCGATCGGGGAACGCGGCCGCCTGCACTCGTTCGAACGTCGCGAGGAGTTCGCCGACGTCGCCCGCGGCAACGTCGCGACCTTCCACGGTGCGGTGCCCGACAACTGGTCGATCACGCTCGGCGACCTCGCCGAGGCGCTGCCCGAGACCGTCGACGAGGGCTCGGTCGACCGGGTCGTGCTCGACATGCTCGCGCCGTGGGAGTGCATCGACGAGGTCTCCCGTGCGCTCAAGCCCGGCGGAGTGGTGCTCTGCTACATCGCCACCGTCACCCAGCTGTCGCGGGTCGCGGAGGCCATCCGCGCCACGGGCGAGTACACCGAACCGCAGTCCTCGGAGACGATGGTGCGCGGCTGGCACGTGCAGGGTCTCGCCGTGCGACCCGACCACCGGATGATCGCCCACACCGGGTTCCTCATCACGGCGCGCCGGCTCGCGCCCGGCACCGTCCTGCCCGAGCTCAAGCGACGTCCGTCGAAGACCGAGTTCAGCGACGAGGACGTCGAGGCGTGGACGCCGGGCGCCCTCGGCGAACGCCAGGTCAGCGCCAAGGCGCTGCGCAAGCGGGTCCGCGCGGCCGACGCCGCGGCACGGAAGTCCGCCGGTTCGGATGAGGCCGGTTCCGAGTCGGCCGGCGACCTCGAAGCCCCCGAGCAGGAGTCGCCCGTCTCGGACGGGTAGGCTTTCATCGCCCCTCAGCGACCCATGAAGAATCGAGGATCTGTGCGCTCGTCTCTCGCGCTCATCGCCACGGCCGCGCTCGTCGCCGTCGCGCTCTCCGGCTGCGCCGCCCAGGCACCCGCGCCCGAGGCCGCGCCGGGCGGGTCGTCCGACACGATCGACGTGACCGGTGACTTCGGTACGAGCCCCGAGGTCGAGTTCCCGACGCCGCTCATGCCCGAAGAGACCGAGTGCACCGAGATCGTCGCGGGGGAGGGGCCGTACCTCGAGGAGGGTCAGCTCGCGCTCACCGGCCTCGCCGTGTACAACGGCGCGACCGGCGACGAGATCCAGGTGACCGGATTCGGAGACGAGGAGCCGATTCCGCTCGTCGTGACCAACCAATCGCTCACTGGCCTGAAGAAGGGCCTCACCTGCGCCCGCGAGGGGTCGCGGGTCGCGGTCGTCGTGCCCGAGAAGGACGCGTTCGGGCCCAACGGCAACCCGCAGATCGGTGTCAACCCCGGTGACAGCCTCGTCTTCGTGATCGACGTGCAGCGCGCATTCCCGTCGCGCGCCGACGGAAGCCCCCGCCTCACACGCGACGGCTTCCCCGCCGTGGTGCTCGCTCCCGACGGCCGCCCCGGCATCACGGTCCCGAAGAGCCCCGCGCCGGAGCAGAGCGAGGTCGAGACGCTGAAGGCCGGATCGGGCGAGGTCGTCGAAGAGGGCGACCAGGTCGTCGTGCAGTACACCGCGGTCGACTGGGAGTCGAACGAGGTGACCGGCTCCACCTGGGAGGACGGTGCCCCCGTCACGGCCGTGGCCGGTGACGGCGGCCAGGGCGGAAGCCTTCCCCCCGCGGTCACGAAGGAGCTCGTCGGCCAGAAGGCCGGATCGCAGATCGGCGTGATCGTGGCCCCCGAAGGTGACGATGCGAGCGGCTCGGCCCAGTTCTACGTCGTCGACATCCTCGGAGTCCTGTGACCGATCGCCGGCGCCCGAGCGGCGCCGGCGGTTCAGTATGATCGCTCGTGTGGCCGGAACAGAACCCAGTGGTGCAGCGAAGGTTCCGGTCGAGGACCGGCTGTTCAGCCTCGTCCTGGCGCTCGTCGCCACCGAGACCGGACTGCTGAAGTCCGAGATCCTCTCGACCGTCCGGGGCTACGCCGAACGCTACGACGCCTCGGGTTCGAACGCGAACCTCGAGCGCCAGTTCGAGCGCGACAAGGACGAGATCCGCGATCTCGGCATCCCGCTCGAGACGGTCGAGTCGCCCGATCGCCCAGGAGACAACCAGTCGCTGCGCTACCGCATCCCGAAGGGGCAGTACGAGCTCCCCGAGGCCGTGCGGTTCAGCCCCGACGAGCTGGCGCTGCTCGGCCTCGCCGCCGAGGTCTGGCGCGAGGCATCCGTGTCGGCCGATTCGCAGCGCGCGCTCACGAAGCTGCGCTCGCTGGGCATCGAGCCGCGCGACCCCGTCATCGGCTACGCACCGCGCCTGCGCGTGCGCGACGCCGCCTTCGAGCCGCTGCGTCAGGCGCTCGATCGCCGGCAGACCGTGCGCTTCCGGTACTTCAAGCCTGGCGAGCGCGAGCCGCGTGTGCGCACCGTCGACCCGCTCGCCGTCGTGCTGCACGAGGGCCGCTGGCACCTGCACGCCCGCGACCGCGATGTCGACGAGCCCCGCACGTTCCTGCTCTCCCGCATCGTCGGCGAGGTCCAGCCCGTCGCCGGTTCGACCTTCGATGCGCCGCCGCCCGGCATCCAGGACCGCGTGATCGCCGAACTCGACGCGCTGCGCCTCTCGAACGTCGCCGACCTGGCGGTCACCGCCGGCAGCGACGCCGAGGTCCGTCTCGGCAAGCGCGCCGTCGACGGCGACGAGGACGCGGGGGTCATCCGTCTCCACTACACCGACGAGGCGGTGCTCGCCGACGAGCTCGCCGCGTACGGGCCCGAGGTGCGCGTGCTCGGCCCGGCGTCGCTGCGGCAGGCGGTGCGCGATCGCCTGCGCCTCGTCGCCGACGCGCACCGCGGGAGGAGCGAACGATGAACGAGTCGCGACGCAAGCCGTTGAAGGCCTCCGACAAGCTGGTGTTCCTGCTCTCGCTCGTGCCGTACCTGCTCGAGCAGCAGGTCGTGGACGTGCCCGACGCCGCGGCCCACTTCGGCGTGACCGACGACGAGATCCGCGACGCCGTCCGACTCATCGCGACATCGGGGCTGCCGGGCGCCACCGGCACCTACCAGCCGAACGACCTGTTCGACATCGACTGGGACGCGTTCGAGGACGACGACGTCATCGTCATCGTGCACCACGTCGCGATCGACGACGCCCCGCGCCTCTCGGCGCGCGAGGCGGCCGCGCTCATCGCCGGACTGCAGTACCTCTCCGCACTGCCCGAGAACGCGGGGAGCGCCTCGCTCGGCGCCCTCATGCAGAAGCTCACCGCCGGCGCCTCGGCGGCACCGACGAGGCTCGCCGTCGCCGAGTCGGAGAGCGACGCGTCGCTCGCCGCGATCCGCGCGGCCGTCGCCGACGGACGGCAGCTCGAGTTCGACTACCGCAACGCGGTCGGGGTCGCGGGGCGTCGCCGGGTCGACCCCCTTCGCATCCTCTCGCAGGACGCCGACTGGTACCTGCAGGCCTACTGCCATACGCGCGAAGACGTCCGCAACTTCCGCGTCGACCGCATGAGCGACCTCGTGGTCTCCGACCTTCCGATCGGCGAGCATGCCGAGACCGTCGTGCCCGACACCCTCTTCCAGGGATCCGACAGCGACTTCGACGTCGTGGTCGATGCGCTCCCCGAAGCGCTGCCGCTCCTCGCGGACTATCTGGCCGATTCGAAGTCCGAGGAGGTCGACGGGCGACTCAGGGTCACCCTGCGACTGGCCCACGTGCACGGGCTCAAGCGGCTCGTCGCCGGACTTCCCGGGCTCGTCACCGTCGTCTCGCCCGCGGAGGCGCGGGCGGCGGTCGCCGGCTGGGCGACCGCCGGGCTCGCCGGATACGCTGACGACGAGGCATCCGGTCACTGAGTACGGATCGCCGCGTCGGACCCGACGGTCCGACCGGGCATCCGTCCACAGCCGTGACCTCGCAGAAACCTCCGGCAGGTAGACTGTCGCCAACATCCCCCGAGAAACGGACGAAAACCTATGTGGCAAGGCTTCACCGGTTGGCACGCGCTGATCATCCTCGTGGTCATCCTGCTGCTGTTCGGCGCCCCCAAGCTTCCGGCGCTCGCCCGCAGCCTCGGGCAGTCGATGAAGATTCTCAAGACCGAGGTGCGCTCCGACAAGGGCGACGGCGACGCTGCCGCCGCCGGTGACGACACGCCGAAGTCCGAGGAGTCGGATTCCGGCAAGAGCGCCTGATACAGATGACCGCGGTGAAAGATCGCGGGGAGAAGAACCGCGAGAAGCGGATGTCTCTGGCCGCGCACCTCGTCGAGTTGCGCAAGCGCCTCTTCATCTCGGCGATCGCGATCGTCGTCGGCATGGTCGCCGGATGGGTGCTGACCGATCTCTACGTCTGGGACGCGATCCAGCAGCCGGTCGTGCGCGTCGCAGAGGCGCAGGGGCACAGCGCAGAGACCGCGATCGTCTTCCCGACGATCTCGAGCGCGTTCGACCTGCGCCTGCAGATCGCGTTCACCCTCGGCCTCGTGATCTCGAGCCCGGTGTGGCTGTACCAGATCTTCGCCTTCCTCGTACCGGGGCTCAATCAGAAGGAGCGCCGCTTCACGCTCGCGTTCTTCGCGACGGCGATCCCGCTCTTCTTCGCGGGCTGCGCGGCCGGCTGGTTCGTGCTGCCGAACATCGTCAAGCTCATGACGAGCTTCGTGCCAGAAGGGGCGATGTCGCTGCTGACGGCGAAGGAGTACATCGACTTCGTCCTGAAGCTCGTGATCGCGATCGGCGTCGCCTTCGTGGTACCGGTCTTCATCGTGCTGCTGAACTTCGCCGGCGTCATCAGCGCGGCGGCGATCATCAAGTCGTGGCGCGTCGCGATCCTCGTGATCGTGCTGTTCACCGCCATCGCGACGCCGTCGGCCGACGTGGTCTCGATGTTCATGCTCGCCATCCCGATGATCGTGCTGTACTTCGCCGCCTGGTTCATCGCGAACCTGCACGACAAGCGCGTCGCACGTCGCAACATCGCCGAGTTCGGCGAAGCGGTCTGAGGTTCGTCGCTGTCTAGGCTGGAGGGGTGATGAGCCTCTCGCCGGCCGAGCGCTACGCGCGGTCGCGCCAACAACGACGGCAGCCGCGGCTCGCCGACTTCGCCGCTTCGATGCGATTCGACCTCGACCCGTTCCAGGCGGCGGCCTGCGCGGCGCTCGACGAGGGGCGCAGCGTGCTCGTCGCCGCTCCGACGGGTGCGGGCAAGACCGTGGTCGCCGAGTTCGCCGTGCACCTCGCCATGCAGGAGCGCGGCGAGAAGGTCTTCTACACGACCCCGATCAAGGCGCTCTCGAACCAGAAGTACCAGGAGTTCTGCGACACCTGGGGGGCCGACCAGGTCGGGCTCCTGACGGGCGACACCAACGTGAACTCGGGCGCGCGCATCGTCGTCATGACGACCGAGGTGCTGCGCAACATGCTCTACGCCGACTCGCCGCTGCTCGACCGCCTCGCGTACGTCGTGATGGACGAGGTGCACTACCTCGCCGACCGGTTCCGCGGCGCCGTCTGGGAGGAGGTCATCATCCACCTCCCCGAGGAGGTGCGCCTCGTCTCGCTGAGCGCGACCGTGTCGAACGCGGAGGAATTCGGCGACTGGCTCCAGGCGGTGCGCGGCGACACCGAGGTGATCGTCTCCGAAGACCGCCCGGTGCCGCTCGAACAGCACGTGCTCGTGCGTTCGAAGCTCGTCGAGCTGTTCGATTCGTCGGGCCAGGCCGCCACCCACCGGGTGAATCCCGAACTGAAGCAACTGGCGCGGGCCGGCGGCCGGTCGCTCGGGCAGCGTTCGGCCCGCGGGCGCCGGGGCGGCGATCGCGGCCGGTTCCACCAGGCCCAGCAGGGCGGTCGGCTCGATCGGCCCGAGGTCGTCGCGTTGCTGCAGGGCAAGAACCTGCTCCCCGCGATCGTGTTCATCTTCTCCCGTGCGGGCTGCGATCAGGCAGTACGCCAGGTGCTCCGCTCCGGCATCCGGCTCACCGCGGGACACGAGCGCGCCGAGATCCGCGCCATCGTCGAAGAACGGGCGAGGATGCTTCGCGACGAGGACCTCGCGGTGCTGGGGTACTGGGACTGGCTCGAAGGGCTCGAGCGCGGCGTCGCCGCGCACCACGCGGGCATGCTGCCGGCGTTCAAGGAGATCGTCGAGGAGCTCTTCCAGAAGAAGCTGCTGAAGGTCGTGTTCGCGACCGAGACGCTCGCTCTCGGCGTCAACATGCCGGCTCGTTCGGTGGTGCTCGAGAAGCTCGACAAGTTCAACGGCGAGGCCCGAGTGCCGATCACTCCGGGGGAGTACACCCAGCTCACGGGCCGTGCCGGCCGGCGCGGTATCGACATCGAAGGCCACTCCGTCATCCAGTGGGTCGACGGCCTCGACCCCGAGTCGGTCGCGGCGCTCGCCTCCCGACGCAGCTATCCGCTCAACTCGAGCTTCCGTCCGACGTACAACATGGCGGTGAACCTGATCGACCAATTCGGTCGTGAGCGCACCCGGCAGATCCTCGAGCTCTCGTTCGCGCAGTTCCAGGCCGACCGCGCGGTCGTCGACCTCGCCCGCACCCTGCGGAAGCAGGAGGAGTCGATGTCGGGCTACGACGAGGCGATGCGTTGCCATCTCGGCGACTTCGCCGAGTACGCGGGCATCCGCCGTGAGATCGGCCGGCTCGAGCGCCAGTCCTCGAAGGGCAACCCGACGCACGCCGAGCGCGAGCGGTTGCAGCGAGAGCTCGCCGACGCGCGCAAGCGCCTGCGCGCCCACCCCTGTCACGGCTGCGCCGAGCGCGAGTCGCACGCGCGCTGGGCGGAGCGGTGGTGGCGCCTCAAGCAGGAGCACGACGATCTCTCCCGGCAGATCCGCAGCCGGACGGGGCAGGTCGCCAAGCGGTTCGATCGGGTGTCCGAGGTGCTCACCGCGCTCGGCTATCTCGAGGTCGACGGCGACGGCCGCCTCGTCTCGACGTCGGCCGGACGCGTCCTCAAGCGGATCTACGGCGAACGCGACCTGCTCGTCGCCGAGTGCCTGCGCCTCGGGCTCTGGGACGGCCTCGACGTCGCGGGCATCGCCGCGATGGCCGCCTCCCTCGTCTACGAGCCCCGACGAGACGACCGCGGGGTCGAGTACCGGCTGCCGCGACGCGGCTTCCGCGAGGCGTTCGACAAGACGCTCGACGTGTGGAGCGCGCTCGACGACCTCGAACGCGATCATCGCCTGCCGTCGAGCGAGCAGCCGTCACCCGCGCTCGCCTCGGCGATGCACGGCTGGGCCCGGGGCGGTGCGCTCGCGGGCGTGCTCGAAGACACCGAGCTCGCGGCCGGCGACTTCGTGCGGCTCACGAAGCAGGTGATCGACCTGCTCGACCAGATCTCGATCGTCGCCGACGCCGAGCTCGCCGCCACGGCACGCTCCGCCATCGATGCGGTACGACGCGGTGTCGTCGCCTACGGCACGGTCGCCTGATCCGAGTCGCCTAGGCTGATCTGGTGCCATCCACCCCTGCACGACGCCTGCTTCCGCTGCCGCTGTGGGCAGCCGTCATCGTCGCCGCGGTCGGCGGATTCGTCTACGACCTCGGGTTCCCCGACGTGTCGGCCTGGCCCCTCGCGTTCGCGGGCATCGCGCTCGCCCTCCTGCCGCTCATCGGCCGAAGCGCGTGGAGCGCCGCGCTCGTCGGCTTCGTCTTCGGACTCGCCTTCTACCTGCCGCACGTCTCGTGGACCTCGCTCTACCTCGGGCCGATCCCGTGGCTCGCGCTCTCGATCTTCGAATCGTTCTTCATGGCCGGCGGCGCCGTGCTCATCGCGCTCGCGTACCGCTGGGTGCCGCGGGCGAGCGACTCGCGATGGACGAGGCTCGTCTGGCTGCCGCTGCTCGTGTCGGGGCTCTGGATCGTGCGCGAGACCGCCGCGGGCACGATGCCGTACGGCGGCTTCCCCTGGGGTCGCGCCGCGCTGAGCCAGTCGCAGAGTCCGTTCGCCGAGGTCGTCGCCTGGATCGGCTCGACCGGACTCGGATTCGTGATGGTCGCGCTGGTGGCCGGTGTCATCGAGTGGGTGCGCCTGCGGGGCTGGCGCGACCTGCGTACGGCCATCCCCGTCGTCGCGCTGCTGATCGTCGCGGTGATGGCTCCCGCCTTTCCGACGACCGCCTCGGGAGAGCTCCGGGTCGCGAGCGTGCAGGGCAACGGACCGTCCGGGTACTTCGACGAACGTCAGCCCGGCGACGTGCTCGCCGCACAGCTCGAGGCGACGGAGCCGATCCTCGACGAGGAGGGCATCGATGTCCTGCTCTGGCCGGAGGGCGGGTCCGACCTCGACCCCACGCGGAGCCCGGCGACCGCGGGGATCTTCGACACGCTCGGGCGTCGCCTCGACGCGCCGATCGTGTTGAACACGGTGACGACGCGGGGCGACGAGTTCTTCAACACGTCGATCCTCTGGCGCAGCGGCGAAGGCGCGGTCGACAGCTACGACAAGCGCCACCCCGTGCCCTTCGGCGAGTACATCCCCGATCGCTGGTTCTACGACGCGATCGTGCCCGACCTCACGGGGCTCGTGCAGCGGGGATACTCGCCCGGCGTGAACGCCCCCGTCTTCGACCTCGGCGACGCCGTCGCGGGTCTCGCGATCTGCTTCGACGTGATCTACGACGAGGTGATCTGGCAGGGAGCCCGTGACGGCGCCGAGCTCTACATGTTCCAGACGAACAATGCCGACTTCAGGGGAACCGACGAGAATCAGCAGCAGCTCGCGATCGCGCGACTCCGTGCGATCGAGACGGGTCGGTCCGTCGTGAACATCTCGACGGTCGGCACCAGCCAGGTGATCGATCCGTCGGGGCGCACGATCGACGCACTCCCGGCTTACGAGGCCGGGGCGATGGTCACCGACGTCGAACTGCGTCGCGGCTTGACGCCGTCGGTCGTGCTCGGCTCATGGGTGGCGATCGTGATCGTCGCCGGGGCGATCATCGGGCTCATCGCAGCCGGCGTCATGGCGCGACAGCGCACCGCGCGACCCGAACCCGTCGAGCAGGACTAGGCGCCGACCTTCTGGCCGCCGCGACGCGCGCGCAGGTACTGGAGGCGCTCCTCGAGCAGCTCTTCGAGTTCGGGGATGGTGCGACGCTCGAGCAGCATGTCCCAATGCGTGCGGGCGATCTTCTCACCCGATCGGTCGATCTCGACCGGCTTCGAGTCGACGAGCAGCACGGCCGAGGCACCGCAGTGGCGGCACTCCCACGTCTCGGGGATCTCGGCCTCGGTCGAGAAGACCATCGTCGTGTCACGGCCGCAGGTCTCGCACTGGTAGGTGTACTCGGCGCGGTCGGCGAACACCACGCCGTCTTCGCTCTGCAGGCTCTGCGCACCGATTCGCATGCCCCGAAGGCTCCGATCCGCCATGGCGTTCTCCTCTCGATCGTCTGACAGTCTCAACGATCAAGCTGGGCGTTCCCTTTCCGAAGCCTGAGGTTTCGCGGGGAATTCTCAGCTTCGGCCGGCGATGACGCGGAGTGCGATGTCGGCGCGGTCGGTCACGATGCCGTCGACGCCGAGGTCGAGGAGGCGCACCATGTCGTCGGCCTCGTTCACCGTCCACACGTGGACCTCGGCGCCGAGCGCGTGCGCGGCATCGACGAGCCGCCGGGTGACGAGGCGGATCGGTCCGGTGCGTTCGGGGATCTGCAGCGCCCGTGCGCCGTGGAGCGCCCGCGCGGCGAGGGAGGAGGAGCGCAGCGACGCCGCAGCGCGGAATGCGAGGACGCCCGCGGCGCCGACGGAGGTGACGGCGCCGGGAACGAGCCGGGCGAGCCTGCGGCGTCGACGCTCGGAGAAGCTCGTCACGAGCACGCGCGACGCCGCGCCCGTGCGGGCGATGGCCGAGACGGTGCCGTCGACAGAGCGCTCGTCCTTCACGTCGATGTTGAAGCGACCGTCGGGAAACGCATCGAGCGCGTCCTCCAGCGAAGGGAAACCCTGGCCGTGGCCGAGGTCGATCCGTCGCAACTCGGCCATCGTGAGCTGCCCCACCGCCACGTCGCGACCCGCGACACGCGAGAGGGACGCGTCGTGGGCGATGACCGCCGCACCGTCGTGCGTCGCCCGGACATCGGTCTCGAGGTGCCCCGCGCCGGCGGAGATCGCCGCGGCGAACGCGAGGAGGGTGTTCTCGGGTGCATCCAGCGCCAGTCCGCGGTGCGCGAGCACGCGGGGCACGGCCCCGTCGAAGTAGTCGGAGGCCACGCCCGGCCTCACGCCTGCGGGAACGATCCCGACGGCGGGCGGGGCTCGCCGGTCGACGGGGCGGCAGGCGGTTGCTGAGCCGCACCGGGCACCTGCTGGGCGCCGGCGGCCGGGGGAGTGAAGGCGCGGCCGATGCCCTTCAGCGCCTCGGTGAGCTCGCTCGGAATGACCCACAGCTTGTTTGCGTCGCCCTGTGCGAGCTGCGGCAGCATCTGCAGGTACTGGTAGCCGAGCAGCTTCGGGTCGGGGTCGCCCTTGTGGATCGCATCGAAGACCGTGAGGATCGCCTCCGCCTCGCCCTGCGCGCGCAGGACGGCGGCCTTGGCATCGCCCTCGGCCTCGAGGATCGCAGCCTGCCGCGCGCCCTCGGCGGTGAGGATCGCAGACTGCTTCGTGCCCTCCGCGGTGAGGATGAGCGCACGGCGGTCGCGCTCCGCGCGCATCTGCTTCTCCATCGAGTCCTGGATGGAGACGGGCGGGTCGATCGCCTTGAGCTCGACCCGCGAGACGCGGATGCCCCACTTGCCGGTGGCTTCGTCGAGCACGACGCGCAGCTGGCCGTTGATGTTGTCGCGCGAGGTGAGCGCCTCTTCGAGGTTGAGGCCGCCGACGACGTTGCGCAGCGTCGTCGTCGTGAGCTGCTCGACCGCACCCAGGTAGTTGGCGATCTCGTACGTCGCGGCACGGGCGTCGGTCACCTGGAAGTACACGACCGTGTCGATCGAGACGACGAGGTTGTCTTCGGTGATGACCGGCTGCGGTGGGAACGACACGACCGTCTCGCGCATGTCGACGAGCGGCCGCAGCCGGTCGATGAACGGCACGAGCAGGTTCAGGCCGGGCGTGAGCGTCTTGTGATAGCGCCCGAGGCGCTCGACGATGCCCGCGTAGGCCTGGGGGATGATCCTGATCGATCGCGCGATGACGACGATGACGAAGATGACGATCGCGATGACGACGATCGTCACGATGATCGTGGGCAGGTCGATCACTCGGGGGTGCTCCTCTCAACCGGCACGACGACCGCCGTCGCGCCATCGATGCCGGTCACGAGCACCCGCCCGCCCACCGGCACGTCGACCTGCTCGGTCGCGGGCGAGAGCCGCGCCGTCCAGGTCTCGCCGTTCTGCAGCCGAACCTGACCGCCCGCGTCGCCGACGGTCTGCACCACGGTCCCTTCGGCCCCGATGAGGGCGTCGACGTTGCTGCGTGCCGGGTCGCCGCCACGTCGGAGCGCCCGCAGCAGCGGCGGGCGCAGCACGAGCATGAGCGCCACCGCCACCACCGCGGCGATGATGAACTGCGCCCACCACGGAATGCCGAACAGACCCGACAGCAGGCCCGCGACGCTGCCGAGGGCCAGCATCAGGAAAGTCATCTCGAGGGTGAACACCTCGATCGTGGCGAATGCCAGGATCAGCACCAGCCAGACGATCCACGCGTACTGGGTCAGCACATCCAAATCGGGTCTCCTTCGCACGCGGTCGGCTCATTCCGAAACTAGCAGTGCCGGGCTCGGCATGGGGGAGTTGATAGTCTCGGTTCGGCCGCGCCGCGTCGTCTTCGCGGTGCCAAGACCTCGAGGAGCCTCCCCGTGACCAATCCACTCGCCCCCGGCTCGCTGGCCGGCCGCGTCGCCCTCGTGACGGGCTCGTCGCGCGGCATCGGCGCCGACACCGCCCGCTACCTCGCAGCGGCCGGCGCATCGGTCGTCGTCAACTACCGCAGCAAGGCGCCTCGCGCCGAGAAGGTGGTCGCCGAGATCGTGGCAGGCGGCGGCACCGCGATCGCGATCGGCGCCGATCTGACCGACCCCGAGTCGGTCGCGGCGATGTTCGAGCGCACCGTTGCAGAGCTCGGGCCGATCGACGTGCTCGTGCTCAACGCGTCGGGCGGCATGGAGACCGGCCTCGGCGAGGACTATGCGATGCGCCTCAATCGCGACGCGCAGGTCAACGTCGTGGAGGGCGCGCTGCCGCACCTGGCCGACGGGGCCCGCATCGTCTTCGTCACGAGCCACCAGGCGCACTTCATCCGCACGACGCCGACGATGCCCGAGTACGAGCCCGTCGCCCTCTCGAAGCGCGCCGGCGAAGACGCGCTCCGCGCCAAGCTGCCCGAGTTCGAGGCGGCGGGCGTCGAGTTCGTCGTCGTGTCGGGCGACATGATCGAGGGAACCATCACGGCGACGCTCCTCGAGCGCGCGAACCCCGGCGCGATCGACGCCCGCAAGCAGGACGCCGGCCGTCTCTACAACGTCGCCGAGTTCGCCGCAGAGGTCGCGTCGGCCGTCGTCGAGCCCGTCCCCGCCGAGAACACGCGCTACGTCGGCGACATCTCGGGCTTCGCCAAAGAGGCCTGAGCCCAGCTCGACCGCCACGGCGGAGACGAAGAAGGCCGGCCCCGAGTCATCCCGGGGCCGGCCTTCTTCTGCGCGGCAGAGCCGCCCGTTCGGTTCAGGCGGCCGTGACGCCGCGCCCGAAGGTGAACGCGCGCACGATCTGGATGATGCCGAGCACGATGAGGCTGATGCCGATGATCCACCACAGCACGACGACGTAGAGCGGCGAGAACAGCAGCACGATGCCCGCGAGGATGCTCAGGATGCCGAAGAAGATCGCCCAGCCCTTCGACGGCGCGTCTCCGAGCTGCGCGAGCGCGACGATGCCCTCGACGATCCAGAGGACACCGATCAGGATGCCGAGGAAGATGCCGAGCACGACCGCGCTCTCGGTGGGGTTCGCCACGGCGAAGATGCCGCCGATGATGAACAGGATGCCGAGGATGATGTCGAGCGCCCTCGCACCACCCGAGATGCCCTTCGAGAAGATGCCGAGCCCGAGGTAGGCGATGCCCGCGATGAGCAGGTAGATGCCGAGGATGATGGTGAGCACCACGGCCGAGTCCTTCGGCCAGAACGTGATCATGAGCCCGACGATGAGCGCGACGGCGCCGCTGATGCCGAGCGTCGTGCGGACGGTGTTGATGGCCGACTTCGACAGCTCGGCGGCATCGAGCGAGAACGTGGCGAAGAAGCCGGTCGGCTGTGTGGAAGACATGGCATGTCCTTTCTGAGGGTGAACCGTGCCCGCCAAGGCTATTGCCGAACCCCGCCTGAGTATCGGATGTGAACGCGCGCGTCGCGATGCGACGAACTACGACCGTGTCGTAGGCGCACCGGTCAGGAATCGAGAAGCACCGGGGTGGATGCCGCAGCTAGCGTGACCGGTATGTGCCTCATCGTTCGCGCCCGTGAGAATCTAGACCACATGGCCACCGAGACGACCGTTCCGAATCCCGCCGACCGCCATGAGCTCATCAGCGTGCGCGGCGCCCGGGAGAACAACCTCAAGAACGTCGACATCGACCTGCCGAAACGACGGCTGACGGTCTTCACGGGCGTGTCGGGGTCGGGCAAGAGCTCGCTCGTCTTCGACACCATCGCCGCGGAGTCCCGACGACTGATCGACGAGACCTACAGCGCCTTCGTGCAGGGCTTCATGCCGTCGGTTCCGCGACCCGACGTCGACGTGCTCGAGGGTCTGACGACGGCGATCCTCGTCGACCAGGAGCGGCTCGGCGCCAACCCCCGGTCGACCGTCGGCACGGTGACGGATGCGAACGCCATGCTGCGGATCCTCTTCTCCAAGCTGGGCGAACCGTACATCGGCGGGCCGACTGCGTTCTCGTTCAACATCCCCACGCAGAAGGCGAGCGGGGTGATGACCGGCCCGCACGGCGAGAAGAAGATCGTCAAGGACGTGATCTACCTCGGCGGCATGTGCCCGCGATGCGAGGGCCGGGGCGCCGTGTCGGATCTCGACCTCGCGCAGATCGTCGACGAGTCGAAGTCGCTCGACGAGGGCGCGATCATGGTGCCCGGCTACACCGCCGACGGCTGGATGGTGAAGGGCTTCTCGCAGTCCGGCTTCTACCCGGCCGACAAGCCGATCGCGCAGTTCACCGAGAAGCAGCGGCACCTCTTCCTCTACGGCGAGGTCACCAAGGTCAAGATCAGCGGCATCAACATGACCTACGAAGGCCTCATCCCGAAGATCACCAAGTCGATGCTGTCGAAGGACCTCGACGCCCTGCAGCCGCACATCCGCGCCTTCGTCGAGCGGGTGGCGACGTTCGCGAGATGCCCGGAGTGCGACGGCACCCGGCTCACCGAGGGCGCGCGCTCGTCGAAGATCGACGGCGTCAGCATCGCCGACGCGTGCCGCATGCAGGTGACCGACCTCGCCGAGTGGGTGCGCGGCCTCGACAAGCCGGGCGCGGGCCCACTGCTCGAGGCGCTGAGCGCGAACCTCGACGCGTTCGTGACCCTCGGGCTCGGCTACCTCAGCCTCGAGCGCCCGTCGGGCACGCTGTCGGGCGGCGAGGCGCAGCGCATCAAGATGCTGCGTCACCTCGGGTCGTCGCTCACCGACGTCACCTACGTGTTCGACGAACCCACGATCGGGCTGCACCCGCACGACATCCAGCGCATGAACACGCTGCTGCTGCGGCTGCGTGACAAGGGCAACACCGTGCTCGTCGTCGAGCACAAGCCCGAGACGATCGCCATCGGCGATCACGTCGTCGACCTCGGCCCCGGCGCGGGCAGCGGCGGGGGAGAGATCTGCTTCGAGGGATCGGTCGACGGGCTCAAGGCGAGCGGCACCCTCACCGGCCGGCATCTCGACGACCGCGCGTCGCTCAAGGCGGAGGTTCGCTCGGCGCGCGGCGCGATCGAGGTGCGCGGCGCCGACGCGAACAACCTCGACGATGTCGACGTCGACATCCCGCTCGGCGTGCTGACCGTCGTCACCGGCGTGGCGGGCTCGGGCAAGAGCTCGCTCATCCACGGCTCGGTGTCGCGACGGGACGGCGTCGTGTCGATCGACCAGGGCGCGATCAAGGGCTCACGACGAAGCAACCCGGCGACGTACACGGGTCTGCTCGAGCCCATCCGCAAGGCCTTCGCGAAGGCGAACGGCGTGAAGCCCGCGCTCTTCAGCGCGAACTCCGAGGGCGCGTGTCCGAGCTGCAAGGGATCGGGCGTCATCGTCACCGAGCTCGGCTTCATGGACACGATCGAGACGCCCTGCGAGGACTGCGGCGGCAAGCGGTTCCAGGCCGGGGTGCTCGAGTACAAGCTCGGAGGGCTCGACATCACCGAGGTGCTCGACCTGCCGGTGGCGCAGGCACGGGTGTTCTTCTCCGACGGCGAGGCGAAGATCCCGGCGGCGGCGAAGATCCTCGGTCGCCTCGAGGACGTGGGCCTCGGCTACCTCACGCTCGGCCAACCGCTCTCCACGCTCTCGGGCGGCGAGCGGCAGCGGGTCAAGCTCGCGATCGCGATGGGGGAGGAGGGCGACGTCTACGTGCTCGACGAACCGACCACCGGTCTCCACCTCGCCGACGTCGAGAACTTGCTGGGCCTCCTCGACCGCCTGGTCGACTCGGGCAAGTCGGTGATCGTGATCGAGCACCACCAGGCCGTGATGGCGCACGCCGACTGGATCATCGATCTCGGTCCCGGCGCCGGTCACGACGGCGGGCGGATCGTGTTCGAGGGCGTTCCCGCCGATCTCGTCGCCGCCCGTTCGACCCTGACCGGCGAACACCTCGCGGACTACGTCGGCGCCGAGGCATCCTGATTCGTCTTCGTTCGGAGAGGAGCGGCCGTGGCGTCGAAGGCCAGGCATCCCGTCGCGCCGCGCGTCGACCCGGTCCTGCTCGGTGAGCTCGACGACGGTCACGAGAGCGAGCTGGTCGCCGGCGCGGTCGTCGAGGCGCGACGGTTCAGCGGGCTCGACCTCGCCGAACGGGATCTCGGCGGCCTGCGTCTGACCGAGTGCGAGCTGACCGGCGTCGCCGCCCATGAGACGCGCCTTCGCGCGGCCGCCTTCTCGGAGGTCGTGATCGAGCGGCTCGAGGCACCGGTGCTCAGGGCCCCGCTGGCCGAATTGCGCGACGTCTCGTTCATGTCATCGCGACTCGGATCGGTCGAGTTCCACGACGACCGATGGCGGGCGGTGCGGTTCGTGGGCTGCAAGCTCGGCTACGTGAACCTTCGCGGTGCCGAGATCCGTGATGTCCTGTTCACCGATTGCACGATCGATGAGCTCGACCTCGTCAACGCGCAGGCCGAGCGGGTGGCCTTCGAGGGCTGCGACCTGCGCTCGCTCGACGTCACCGGGGCGAGGCTGCGCGATGTCGACCTGCGCGGCCTCGAGCTCGCCGTGATCGACGGCATCGGCGGCCTCAGCGGTGCGACGATCGACTCGATGCAGGCGGCCCTGCTCGCGCCCCACCTGGCACGACACCTGGGCATCCGAGTGGACGACTGACGGATCGGCACGCGGGGGAGCGGGCGACACTCAGCCACTCCGGTTCCGGCTGCGAGCCCCGGCTCAGACGCCGAGACCCTCGATGTGCTGCTCGAGCTCGTCGAGTTCGCGGGCGATCGATTCCGCGCTGCCGCGGCGGAACCGTCGCAGCTGCATCGCGAGCACGGCGTCGGCCGCGGTCTCGGAGCAGCCGAGTGCTTCGCCGATGCTGCGGCGCGCCGCTTCGTCGGAGGCCGCATCGGCGACGATGCGGAGGATCGTCTCGGCGTCGGTTTGGGTGGCGATCATGGCGCGAAGCATCTGACGTCGCTCGTCCAGGTGGTCACGTGGCACGGGCGGCGGGCGGCGGGGCGCATGTCGGGCTCGCTGGCGCTCGATCAGCGCGGCGTCGAGATCGATCGGCAACGGCGCCGCCGTGCGAAGGCCGAGGCTGACGAGCCAGGCATGCACCTCGTACCGACCGGCCTGGAAGTCGTCCCAGTCGGCGGACCCGATGTTCACCCGCACTCGCGCGTACTCGCCCGGGTCGAGCGCGAACGCTGCATCCGGGCGCCCGACGTAGCCGAAGGAAACGCCGCCGGCGGTGACACCCTGTCGGGAGACCGTGCCGGCGACGTGGAAGTCGTCGCCGGTCGGGTGCCATCGTGCGTCGCCTTCGTTGACGATGTCGATCACGAGCTCGTCGATGTCGGGCTCGGTGCGCATCGTCTCGGGCCAGCGCAGCACGAGGCCGCCGCGCCGCTCGCGTCGGCTCGGCCGGAGCGGGAAGACGTCGGGGTGGACCGATGCCTGTCCGCCCCGCATCGGCTCGGCGGGAAGGTTCGCAATCGACCACGTCGCTGCTGCGGAGTCGGCCGGAGCACCGAGGAGCACGGCGCCGCCGTCTCGCCGAAGCACGCGCCAACCCTCGTGCGGCGCCGCGGCAGGAAGGTCGACGGGTTCGCTCCATCCGAGCGAGGAGAGGAGCGCGTCGAAACGCTCACCCTGCTTCGCGAGCACATCGGGATGGACTCCGACATGGGCGAGTTGCGGGAAGTCGTCGGAGTCATCCATTGTTCGAGCGTGCCATACGCACGGAGGCGCGCGCCGCTGCCTTCTCGGGACCTTCGCGATCGTCCTCGCGATTCGGTTGCTGCCGAGGCATCCGCCGCCAGACCCAGACTGTCAAGGCGACGCTGAGCAGGATCACTACCACACCGAGCGGCACGTGCAGCGCCACGAGGGACCGGAACCCCGCGAACGCCTGCAGCGACATGAGCGCGAGGAGCCCGATCGTCGCGGCGATCGGCCACCGCGGCGCACGACTCAGTGCGCGGGCGAGGATCGTCGCGAGGATCGCGACCATCAGCGCGACGCCCGACACCGTCGCCATCTCACGGTGCAATCCGAATGCGACAGGCACGCCGCCCATGAACAGGCCCGCCGACACGGCCTGCCCGAACAGCAAGACCGAGGTGAGGGCGAGCGAGAAGCGGAGCAGCGTCAGGGGCCACAGACGGTCGTGGCCGGAACCGTCATCGAGTCGGGACATGCTCCGCAGCCTATCAACTGGATCCATTTGGATCTATTGCATTTGGATCTCCTTCGGGGGAGACTCGAACTATGAGCGAAGCGGGGGCGCGCGCCGCCATCGAGGTCGGACTGCTGTTCCACCAGGTGTACACGGCCGCGACGCAACGCCTGAACGCCGCCCTGCAACCGCTGGATCTCACGACGCGGCACGCGTCGGTCATGTTCATGATCCGAGACGGCGTGAAGACGCAGCGCGACCTCGTGGCGCGGCTCAGCACCGACAAGACGGGCATGGTGCGAACCGTCGACGATCTCGAGCGGCTCGGCTATGTCACCAGGGTGCCGTCGTCGACAGATCGGCGCGTGACGATTCTCAACCTGACGGACGACGGCGACCGAGCCCTGAAGGCCGTGCAGCAACAGACGAGCACCGTGGCCGGGGAGCTGTTCACGGCCGTCGATACGGCCGAGCTCGAATCGCTGAGGTCGGTGCTGTCACGCATGCTGACCGGCCTGGCGCCGCGGGACTGAAGCCCGACGGCCATGCTGCTCCGTATTGCGCCGATAATGCACATTATGTCGGAATGAGACAGTTCTGGTGAAGCAGACCACCTACCCGTGGCGCATCCTGTGCGCTCAGTCGCGACATCTCATGGTCGGTGTGCTCCTGCGCGGGAATGAGCATCGCGCGGCGACTTCGATGAAGACGGACGGCTACTCGACCACTACGACGTAGGCGTCGTGGGATCCCGCCCAGTCAGTAGCCGCCGTGACCATCGCGTCGAGGTCGCTGCTCCCTGCCAGCCCGGTCCCGCCGGATTCGTCGACGGAGGAGACCGTGCCCCAGGCGCCGAAGCCCCAATAGACGATGACGACGGTGCGATCAAACTGGTTCGCATATGAGGTTGCCACCTCACGGATGCTTCTCATGCCCGCCATGGGCGCAAACTCGTCGTCGGTCTGCGCCTGAGCCGCGCCGGGCGCCGCGTCGGCGACGATCTGGTCAATGACGGGCTGCGGGAGGGGCTCTCCGGGTGTCACAACAATGACGCTGCCATCGTGAAGGGTGATGTCGCGGGGTGCGTTCCTCGCGAGTACCTGCTTCTCGAACTCAGAGAGCTCGCCATCCTCATCCGTGTCGCCTTCGATCGCTGCTGGGGCTGCGTTCGGGGTCGTGTCGGTGTCGGGCAGCGACGAGGCGTCCACAGCGGTACAGCCGGTGAGCAGGAGAAGGGTCAGCAGCGCGGTGAGGGCGACGCGGCCAGTCGGGGTCTTCATCATTCGGCGAATCTATCGTCCGGACCAACTCTGCAAGCCGAGCGGCGCAAATCAGAGGGTTCCAGGCGATCACGATTCCCGTCTGACACGCCCGCGCTACCGACGCGATGTCGGGCACCAAACGCTTCTGGTGCGAGCTTTGTGGAAAGCGGTTGAGTGACTTCACCATCAGAGGAAGCCCCAGTGCAGCAGATGCACGATTCGGATGCTGCGCCACTTCCCCACCTGGGTGGTTTGTGTTCCTAGCGAACTGTCGCCTTTGGACCTCTCGCTGAGTGAGGCATTCTCATGAGCATCGGTTCCGCGCGACGTTATCGAGATCCAACGCGATCCGCTGAGGCCTTCTTCCCTCGCGCGGTCGGCCCTCCCCATCTACTCCCCCATGGCCTGCCGGGCGCACGACTCCCCCGTCGAGTTCGCTCATGCGCCCGTGCTCATCGTCGTCGTACTGTCCGTCAACCGTGACGAAGTCGCGGACCGTGAGGGTGGGCATGAGATCACGCTGAACCAGCGCACCGACACGACCGCCGGCGGTCACCGTGACATCCGCTCGACACCAGCCAGGCGTGTCCGACAATCCGGAAGCCGCGATTGGCACGTCTGCGAGGATTACCGCGTGCGCTATCTGACGATCGAGATTCCGGTGCGGTTGTGGCAACGCGTTGACGGGTGCGTCGACAACTCGATGGCCGTCGACGCGGTCGACGGGATCACGGAGACCGTGATCGCTGGTTCCTGCATCCGCGACGCGGGATGGCGCGCGTCGGCCGCCTCTGAGGCTCAGCGTGACTCGTACGGATGGCCGCCTCGCGAGCATCTGCTGGTCATCACACTGCGACTCGCGCATTGGGAATGGGTGCTGTCCCAGTTGGACCGGTGGGAACCGTACGCGACCGACGGCATGCAGGACGACGCCGAGGTTCGAGCGATCATCAGCACCGCGCTCACTGCCGGATAGCTCGACGGGTTCGAGCACGCTGGGGCGCTTCGATGACAGGATTGCCGAATCCGCTCCGCTTGGAGCCCTGGACACCGTCGATGAGCACTGGGAGTCAGATGAAGACATCGGAACCGGCGGTCACCGCGCGACGTATCACCATCTCGGTCGTGCTCGGCGTCGCCGCTGCCGTCCTCATCGCGTTCTGGTTGATGCATGTCGCGGTGAGCCATCTGTTCGTCACGGAGGGAAGTGCGCCACCCGCATCGTTCGGCCCGGCGATCCCAGAGGGCGCGACGCTTCTCACCAGTGAGAAGAACTGCGCGTCCGGTGGGTGCTGGACGGAACTCAACATCGATCCACCCGAGGGCCAGTCGGCACGACAGCTCGCGGAGGACATGGGGATCGAGTCCGAACGGTGCACGCTCTCGCCGACCCTCAACCTGCTTTCGGTGTGCGTTGCGTCCGAATTGGGGCCCGCGTCGGACTGGACGAATTCACGCCTGCTCGTCTCCCTCCGATACTGGTCGCCCATCGGGTCCGCTCTGTAGCAGGCAGCCGAATGCCCCACAACGACCCCGTCCGTGTGGCGCACGCGTGGCGCGGCACCGCCCCGTGGATCGGTAGTATCTGAATCCGACGCAGCGCCTCGGGCGCGAGTTCACTGCTGACGTTGGTCGATGGGGAGACGAGAGATGGCGGCCGCTGAGCGCGAACTCAAGGAACTGATCCTCGAGGTCAAGACCACTGGTCCTGACTTCGACCCCAGCTTCGTGCGCCGCGAGAACCTCATCGGCAACGTGCGCTCCGGGCCCGCCAGGCTGGTCACCGTCACGGCGCCCGCAGGTTACGGGAAGACCTCGTTCCTCGCCGAATGGCTCCAGCTCGAGGACCGAGCCACCGGTTGGCTCACCTTGAGCGGCGGCGACGACGATCCCGCCGCGCTCATCCGGCTCCTGACCCATGCCTGCTCGTCCTTCACCCCGGTCGCGGCATCGCTCGAGGAGCAGGTCTCGACGGCCGATCGTGGCGTGCTGGGCCGGATCGCACCGGTGCTCGCGCGCGCCCTCTCCCGATGCGATCAGCGGTTCGTGCTGTTCCTCGACGACACCCACGCACTCACCTCCCTCGACGCGATCGACGCGCTCAACGTCGTGCTGACGGGCGTACCGGCGGGGTCGCAGGTCGTGCTGGCGAGCCGCCACCGCCCCGCCGCATTCGCGCGCGGACGTGTGGCGTCGTCCGCGGCTCACGTCACCGCCGAGGACCTCCGGATCGACCTCTCGGGAGCAGCCAGGATCGCCGAGGTCGCCGGTGCAGAGGTCTCCCCCGAGACGCTCACGAGCTGGGTCGAGCAGAGCGGCGGGTGGGCGGCGGGCCTGCACATGTGCGCGCTCCTGTCGCGGAGCCGGCCGCTGGACTCGATCGGCGGCCAGGATCTGCTCGCCGACTACCTCTACCGCGAATGCATGCGGGAACTGCCCGACGACATCCGCCGGTTCCTCGTCTCCGTCTCGATCCTGCGACCGCTCGTTCCCGCGATGTGCGACGCGGTGCTCGAACGCTCCGACTCCGCGAGCATTCTCCGAGATCTCGAAGCGCGTCAGCTGTTCATCACTGCGGATCCCCAGCGTCGCTCCTATCGGTTGCATCCGCTGTTCGCCGAGTACCTGCAGGCTGAACTCCATCTCGACGCCGGGCCGACCGTTCGCGGCCTGCACATGAGGGCGGCTGCCTGGTGCCACGAGCAGGGCCTGCTTCCGGAAGCGATCAACCACGCGATCGCGGGAGGCGACTTCGCGACGGCGTCCTCGCTCGTGGCGCTCGCAGCCCTGAACACCTACACCGCAGGCGAAACCACGACCCTCGGCCGGTGGATCAGCCAGATCGGCGATGCCAACCTCCTCGCGAACCCCTTCGCCGTGGTGGTCGTCACGTGGTACTCGCTGCTCTCCGGCACCGACGCCGCCGCCCAGAAGTGGGCGTCGCTGCTCGGCAGCATGCCCGACGATGCCCCGCGGGTCGATGGCATCGATCTCGTGTCGGCGAAAGCCATGGTCCGGGCCATCACGATGAAGCACGGAATGCGCGCGGCCCTCGAGGACGCGGAGTTCGCAGTCCGGGCCGAACCCGTCGAGAGCCCGTGGCGCGATCCCGCGCTCCAGATCCTGGGGAGCACCCTGCTCCACACCGGGCACGAGGGCCGTGCCCGCGAGGTGCTGATGGAGGCCATCCACACGGCCGAGGCCCATGGCAACCCCGCGACGATCGTGATGTGCGAGGTCGAACTCGCTCAGCTCGCCATCGACGGCGGCGACTGGGCGGCGGCCGACGCGCACGTGCAGCGGGCGCTCGACGCGATCCAGACGGGCAACATCGACGGGTACATCATGTGCGCATACGCGCATGCCGCTGCGGCCTACACCGCACTGCACGCTGGTCGCCGGAGCGCCGGTGAGAAGTTCCTCTCGCTGGCGATGTCCGAGCGCGGCCGTTGCATGGGCGCGGTCCCCCTGATCAGCATCCCCACGAGGCTCTTCCTGATTCACGCGAACCTGCAGGTGGGCGACATCGAGGCCGCGCGGATGCTGTCGCGTGAGATCGATGAGATCCTGCCGCCGCGTGATGGCCGCGAGGCCCTGGATGCGCGCGTGGCGGCGGCCGCGCGCGCCGTCGACGAGCGGGAGCGTCTCGGCCGACATGCTCCGTCGACCGCACTCACGGTCGCCGAGCAGCGCGTCCTCCCCTATCTCCAGACCTACCTCACCCAGGCGGAGATCGCGAAGCGCCTCTATGTCTCGAGGAACACCGTCAGCAGCCACGTGTCCGCGATCTTCCGCAAGCTCGATGCATCGAGCAGGGCTGAGGCGGTGGAGACCGCATCCACGCTCGGGCTGCTCGGCGGCCTGCAGACCGCCTCGTTCGAAGAGCATTCGTCGATCCGGAGTGTCTCGAGCTCCGTCAGGCGATGAGAGGAGTCGAACCGATGACGAAGTACCTGATCTCATTCCCCAGCGCCGCAATGGTGCTCGAGGAGGGCGAGCTGCAGGCCGTCGGGGATGCCGCGCACGCGGTCGTGCAGGAGGCGAAGGACGCCGGAGTCTGGGTCTTCGGGGGCGGCATCGACGAGAGTCTGCCGCCGGTGATGGTCGCGGCCGACGGAACGGTGACCGAGGGCACCTATCCGCAGACGACGCAGCTCGAGGGCGGGTACTCGGTGCTCGAGCTCCCCTCCTACGAGTCGGCGCTGGAATGGGCTGCGAAGATCGCGACGGCATGCCGATGCGCCCAGGAGGTGCGTGCGTTCCAGTACGACCCGTCGAGCTAGCACCCGACGGGGACGACGGGCGGCCGACCGCTACTCACCACGTCTTGCGCATCTGCTGCGTCACCACGTCGTAGCCGGCCGAGGCGTACAGCGAGATCGCCGCCGTGTTGCGCCCGAACACGTTCAACTCCAGGGCCTCCGCGCCGGCGGCTCTCGTCGCGTGTTCGACGGCTTCGAGGAGGGCTCGCCCGAGTCCGGTCCCCCGGCGGGTTTCCAGGATCTCGATGTCGTAGAGGAATGCGACGCCCGGCGCGCCTCGCGGGTGGTCGAGGCCGACCCAGGCGCGACCGACGGGTTCGTCATGGTCGTCGATGCCGCGAAGGATGAGCATGCGCGCGGTCTCGAGACCGTCGGGAAGCAGCCGGGCATTCTCCTCGATGGCCCGCTGCACGGCGCCTTCGCGGGGCCAGCGGCCCGCCTCGACCTGCTCCTCGGCGTACTCCCCCGCGATCGCGAGCTGCCATTCGTCGAACTCGGTCCGGGTCATCGGACGCACCGTCACTGTCGTCATCCAGCCATGCTGGCACGGTGCGGCGACGATGCGCGGGGTGGACCGTCAGTGTCGTGCGCCGCTCCCCCGAGCGGCGCACTCCCCCGTTTCCCCGGTTCCCCCGGCTCAGTTCGTCGCTTCTCGCTCCTCGTAGCGCTCGAGACGCCGACCCGTCGCCGGCATTCCGAGCTCGTTGAGCGGTCCGTTCAAGGATCGCTCTGGCAGTCGTTCGTCGGTCGGGCAGGTCATGACGATGTTGCCGTTCGCATCATCGAACGTATGTTCGAAAATCGCGTGACCGCAGACGGGGCAGGGTCGCTCCTGCAGTTCCCGCGGATCGGCCTGGTCGGTGCCCTCGGTGATGGGCGGTGCGCCGAAAATCGGCTCGAGTGCGTTGTCGACTCGATCGAAGAACCTCGTGAAAGCGTTGCCGTCGTCTGGGCGGCTCGCTGCGTCGCGTGCCATAACCGAGATCGTACGCCCCGAGGCATCCTCATCACCAGAGGCGCGCCACAGGCTCGCGGCCCTGCTTAGGCTGGGAAGATGACGGATGCCTCGCTCCCCCGCCCGGTCACGATCATCACCGGCGCCAGCCGCGGCATCGGCGCAGCGATCGCCGAACGCCTCGCCGCCGACGGGCACGACCTCGTGATCACCTACCGCGACCGTGCCGCCGACGCCGACGCCGTCGCCCGCCGCTGCACCGATTCCGGTGCGCGGGTGCTCGTGCTGCAGGTCGACCTCGCCGACCTCGACGCCGCCGCGACCGTGGTGCCGTCGGCCGTCGACGCGTTCGGCCGCGTCACCGGGCTCGTCAACAACGCCGGCATCACCGGCCGGATCGGCCCGTTCCTCGACGTGCCGCTCGAAGAAGCCGAAGCGGTGTTCCGCATCAACGTGCTCGCCCCGCTCATCATCACCCGGGCTGCGATCGAGCACATGGCGACCGACCGTGGCGGCGTCGGAGGCTCGATCGTCAACATCTCCTCTGGCGCGGCGAAGTCCGGTGCCCCGAACACGTACATCCCCTATGCGATGAGCAAGGCGGCGCTCAACGCGCTCACGACGGGCGCCTCGAAGGAGTTCGGACCGGTCGGCGTGCGTGTCAACACCGTCTCTCCCGGCACGACCCGCACCGAGATCCACGCCGCAGCCGGCCGGCCCGACGCGCCCGACGAGCGCGCGCCCGGAATCCCGATGCGACGCCCCGGCGAACCGCACGAGATCGCCGGCGCGGTCGCCTACCTGCTCTCCGACGACGCGAGCTACACCTCCGGCGCCGATATCCGCGTGGCGGGCGGCAACTGAGGGTCGATCGAACCCGCAGAACCCCGGTTCAGGCTTCGCCGAACCCGGTCGCCGTCAGTTCTGCGAGCGCGTCGACGGCGGCCGACGCACCCGGATCGTCGCTCGCGATCTCGAGGCTCGCGCCTTTCGTCAGCCCGAGCGACATGATGCCGAGCAAGCTCTTCGCGTCGGCCCCGTTGACCGTGATCCGCTGCGGGTAGCGGGCTGCGAGCTTCACGAGTTCGGCGGCCGGCCGGGCGTGCAGGCCGTCGGCGTTCACGAGGGTCACGGTCCGCGAGTACCCGGATGCCCCGTGGCCACGCGTCGGCCGGTCCTCGGATCCGGCCTCGGCGCGGCCCGGGGCCCTCGGTCCGCCACCCGCCGCGGACTCCGCAGCATTCAGGACCACCTCGAGCGGGTCGCCGGACTCCGCGGCCACGGCCGCAGCGACGCCCCCCTCGACGAGCGGCGCGTCGGCGATCCTCGTGCGCTCCCGCAGCTCGTCGTCGACGAAGTCGAGCACGGTCTCCGCCGTGAGGATCGCCGACCCGAGGTCGCAGAGCACGACGACGCCCGAGCCGGAGTCGGCTTCGGCGATCGCCGCGTTCACGAGATCGAAGCTGGTGCCGATGCGGCCGTCATCGGTACCGCCGGCCGGGATCAGCGCGACCGTCGGGGCCATCTGCCGGGCGAGCGCGACGAGGCCCGAAGCGATCTCGGCCGAATGCGAGACGAAGACGAGGCCCACCGTTCCGGGCATCGTCATGCCCCGGTCGCCGCTCGGGCGGCATCGGCGGCGGCGCGGAGCAGCAGCGCACTCGACTCCGCCCCAGGATCGCGATGCCCGGCGGAGCGCTCGCCGAGGTAGCTCGCCCGTCCCTTGCGTGCGATGAGCGGCTCCGTCGCTTCGGCCCCGGCCTCCGCGGCCGATGCCGCGGCATCGAGCACCGCCGCCGCGTCTGCGCCGGCTTCCGCGGCGGCGGTGGCCGCATCGGCCGCAGGCGTCCACGCGTCGACCATCGTCTTGTCGCCGGCCTCGGCCTTTCCCCGTAGCACGATGCCGTCGCGGCCCGCCGTCAGCAGGGCGGCGATCGCGCGGCCGTCGAGCGACGCCTCACCGGCGACCGCCGAGGCCGCCTTCAGGTAGGCCGTGCCGTACAACGGCCCCGCCGCCCCGCCGACCGTCGAGATCAGGGTGGTCGCGACGAGCTTCAGCACGTCGCTCGGGACGGATCCGGCCGCGAGGTCGTCGAGCTTCGCCGAGACGGCTTCGAACCCGCGGTCCATGTTCTCGCCGTGATCGCCGTCGCCGATCTCGCGATCGAGTGTGATCAGGTCCACCCGGTGCTCGCTGATGCACTCAGCGCTCCGCCGGGTCCAATCGACCGCCCACGTGATGTCGAGCCCCACTGATCCTCCTTCGCCAGTCACCGGCCCCAGCGGAGTGCAGCCGTCTGCACCGGGGCATCCCAGAGCTCGATCATCTCGTCGTCGAGCTTCAACAGCGTGATCGACATCCCCTGCATCTCGAGCGACGTGATGTAACTGCCGACCAGCGAGCGGGCGACATGGATGCCACGTTCCGTGAGCACCTCGGCGGCTCGGCGATACGCGATGTAGAGCTCGATCTGCGGGGTTCCCCCCATGCCGTTCACGAACAGGAGGGCCCGTTCGCCGGCCTCGTACGGGAGGTCGTCGAGGATCGGTTCGAGGAGGCGGTCGACCAGTCGGTCGGCGGGCTCGAGGCCCACTCGCTCTCGTCCCGGTTCGCCGTGGATGCCGATGCCGATCTCGATCTCGTCCTCCGCGAGCGTGAAGCTCGGCTCGCCCGCGTGCGGCACGACGCACGGCGTGAGCGCGAGCCCCATCGACCTGGCGGCGGCGTTCACCCGCTCGGCGACCGAGGCGACCTCTTCGAGCGAGTCGCCCCGCTCGGCGGCAGCGCCGGCGATCTTCTCGACGAGCACGGTGCCCGCGACGCCGCGACGGCCCGCCGTGTACAGGGAGTCGCGCACCGCGACGTCGTCGTTCGTCACGACCGCCCGCACCTCGATGCCCTCGGCGGCAGCGAGATCGGCGGCGGTCTCGAAGTTGAGCACGTCGCCCGTGTAGTTCTTCACGATGTGCAGGACGCCGGCGCCGCCGTCGACCGCCTTCGTCGCCTCGAGGATCGGATCGGGGGTCGGCGAGGTGAACACCGCACCCGGCACCGCGGCGTCGAGCATGCCGAAGCCGACGAAGCCGGCGTGCAACGGCTCGTGGCCGCTGCCGCCCCCGCTGACGAGCCCGACCTTGCCCGCGATCGGCGCATCCGCCCGCACGACGCGGATCGGATCGACATCGACGCGCACCAGATCGGCGTGCGCGAGCGCGAACCCGGCGACCGATTCGTCGACGACGCGCTTCGGGTCATTGATGATCTTCTTCATCCGGCACCCCTTCCGTGACCGTGCGGGGCCTGTCGCGGCGCGGCCGCCCCCTGCGCGGCGCTCCCTCGCAAACCTACGCCCCGTGAGGCCTCGACCGTAAGGCCGATACGTCGCGAACTCGGACGCAATCGTTCCCCCCGAAGGGGTCACGGGGCTATCGTGACACCAGAGCGGCCGCGATGAAGCGCCGCATCGAAGGGGGCTGTACATGAATCTCGGCATCATCTTCCTGTCGGAACTCGTCGGCACCGCAATGCTGGTGCTCCTCGGTTGCGGCGTCGTCGCGAACGTCGCGCTCATCCGCAACAAGGGCCACAACGGCGGGTTCCTCATGGTGAACATCGGCTGGGGCCTCGCTGTCTTCGCCGGCGTCATCGTCTCGTACGCCTCGGGTGCCAACCTCAATCCCGCGGTCACGCTCGGCCTCGCCGTCAACCGCCTCGCGAAGGGTGAGCCCGACTTCGTTCCAGGCATCCCGATCGACGCGGCATCCATCGCGACCTACATCGGCGCGCAGATGGTCGGCGCCTTCATCGGCGCCGTGTTCTGCTGGCTCGCATACAAGCAGCATTTCGACGCCGAGCCCGAGGCCGCGAACAAGCTCGGGGTCTTCTCCACCGGCCCCGCGATCCGTTCCTACGGGTGGAACCTCATCACCGAGATCATCGGCACGTTCGTGCTGGTGTTCGTCATCCTCGGGTTCAGCTACGGGCGCACGCCGGCCGAACTCGGCGCCATCCCCGTCGCGTTCCTCGTGATCGCGATCGGCGCGTCGCTCGGTGGACCGACCGGCTACGCGATCAACCCGGCCCGCGACCTCGGTCCGCGCATCGCGCACGCGGTGCTGCCGATCAAGGGCAAGGGCAGCTCCGACTGGTCGTACTCGTGGGTGCCGGTCGTCGGCCCCGTCATCGGCGGCCTCATCGCCGGGTGGGCGGCACTCGTCCTGCTGCCGGTGCTCTCGTGACGGCTCGCCGGGCAACTCCATCCGCACCGACCCCAACCGAATCATGTGCGCACGACGTCGCTCGGCGTGCACGAATGAGAGGAACTCATGGCTGACTACGTCCTCGCGATCGACCAGGGCACGACGAGCTCGCGGGCGATCATCTTCGACAAGGCCGGATCGATCGTCGCCACGGGGCAGCTCGAGCACGAGCAGATCTTCCCGAAGGCCGGCTGGGTCGAGCACGACCCGGCCGAGATCTGGCGCAACACGCGCGAGGTGATCGGTCAGGCGCTCGGCAAGGCCGACCTGACCCGGCACGACATCGCGGCGGTCGGCATCACCAATCAGCGCGAGACCGCTGTGGTGTGGGATCGCCACACCGGCGAACCCGTCTACAACGCGATCGTCTGGCAGGACACCCGGACGCAGCCCATCGTGGACCGGCTCGCCGCCGACGGCGGCGTCGAGCGCTTCACGCACAAGGTCGGCCTGCCGCTCGCGACCTACTTCTCGGGCACGAAGGTGGTCTGGATCCTCGAGAACGTCCCGGGCGCCCGGGAGCGCGCGGAGGCCGGCGACCTGCTGTTCGGAACGACCGACTGCTGGGTGCTCTGGAACCTCACCGGCGGCCATGAGGGCGGCGTGCACGCGACGGATGTCACGAACGCGAGCCGCACGATGTTCATGGACCTCGAGACGCTGCAGTGGGACGACGAGATCCTCGCCGCCTTCGACGTACCGCGCTCGATGCTGCCCGAGATCAAGAGCTCGTCCGAGGTCTACGGAACGGTCGAGCCGTCGAGCCTGCTTCGGGAGGTGCCGGTCGCCGGCATTCTCGGCGACCAGCAGGCCGCGACCTTCGGCCAGGCCGCCTTCGACCCGGGAGAGTCGAAGAACACCTACGGCACGGGCAACTTCCTGATCTTCAACACCGGAACCGAGATCGTCCACTCGAAGAACGGACTGCTCACCACCCTCGGGTACCAACTCGGATCGGACGCCCCGCACTACGCCCTCGAGGGTTCCATCGCGGTGACCGGTTCGCTGATCCAGTGGCTGCGCGACAACCTCGGCCTCATCTCGTCGGCCGCCGAGGTCGAAGAACTCGCGAAGTCGGTCGAGGACAACGGCGGCGCCTACTTCGTGCCCGCGTTCTCGGGCCTGTTCGCCCCGTACTGGCGACCCGACGCGCGCGGTGCACTCGTCGGCCTCACCAGGTTCGTCAACAAGGGCCACATCGCTCGTGCGGCGCTCGAGGCCACGGCATTCCAGACGCGCGAGGTCCTCGACGCCGTCAACGCCGATTCGGGCGTCGAGTTGACCGAGCTCAAGGTCGACGGCGGCATGATCGCGAACAACACGCTCATGCAGTTCCAGGCCGACATCCTGGGCGTGCCCGTGGTGCGTCCTGTCGTCGCCGAGACGACGGCCCTCGGCGCGGCCTACGCGGCCGGTCTCGCGGTCGGATTCTGGGCGAACCTCGACGAGCTCCGCGCCAATTGGCAGGAGGACTCGCGTTGGGAGCCGACCATGGGGGCCGAAGAGCGCGATCGCCGCCTGCGGCTCTGGAAGAAGGCGGTGACGAAGACCTTCGACTGGGTCGACGACGACGTCGAGTGACCGACGACGATCGCGGGCCCCGTGGATGCCACGGGGCCCGCGTCGTGCGTCGAGCCGGGGGTCACCGCCTGGTCGCGGCGATCCATTCCTCGAGCTTCGCCGCCGCGGCACCGCCGTCGATCGCCTCTTCGGCGACCGCCATCTTGTCGCGGAAGCGATCGAGGATCGGCCGCTGGAACTGATTCGGATCTTTCGCGAGGTCGAACGAGACGAGGCCCGCGGCGGCGTTCAGCACCACGATGTCGCGGATCGGCCCGCGCGCGCCCGCGAGCACCTCGTGCACGATCGCGGCGTTGTGCGCGGCGTCGCCGCCCATGAGCTGGTCGATCGTCGCCCGGGCGATGCCGAGGTCGCGGGGGTCGAGGTCGTGCTCCTTCACGGTGCCGCCCGAGACCTCCCACACGTGCGAGTGGCCGGTCGTCGTCAATTCGTCGAGTCCGTCGTCACCCCGGAACACGAGCGCCGTGGCGCCGCGCGTCTGGAAGACGCCGACGATGAGTGGCACCCGATCGAGGTGGGCGACGCCGACGGCCGAGGCCTCGGGCCGGGCGGGGTTGCACAGCGGGCCGAGGAAGTTGAACACCGTCGCGATTCCGAGCTGCGCCCGCACCGCGCCGGCGTGCCGGAAGCCGGGATGGAAGGCGGCCGCGTAGGCGAACGTGATGCCGGCGTCCTCGAGGACGGAGGCGACCCGCTCGGGGGCGAGCGCGAGATCGAGGCCGAGCGCCGCGAGCACGTCGGACGAGCCGGACGCGCTGCTCGCGGCGCGATTGCCGTGCTTGATGACGGGAACACCCGCCGCAGCCGCAACGATCGACGCCATCGTGGACACGTTCACCGTGCCGAACCGGTCGCCGCCGGTGCCCACGATGTCGAGCGCCATCGGATCGGCGGGCAATGGGACCGCGTGATCGAGGACGGCATCGCGGAAGCCGACGATCTCGTCGACCGTCTCGCCCTTGATGCGCAGCGCGACGAGGAACGCGGCGAGCTGCGCCTCGGTGGCCTCCCCCGTCATGACCTGCTCCATGCACCAGGCGGCGTCGGAAACGCTCAGGTCTTCACCCTGCAGGAGGGAGTTCAGGATCTCTGGCCAATTCTGGTGCGAAGGCATGCTGCCGATCCTATCCGCCCGATTCACGGCGGATTCTCGGGCGTTGCTCAGTGCGACTTAGGGTTCCCTAACCTCCGCCGCTGCGACACGGCCCCGGATGATGACGAAAACTCCGGCGCGATTTCGGCCATAATGGGGAGCGTGACGAGCACCTCAATCACTTATCAGGCGAGCGCGCCCGTGATCAATCGACCGAACACCGTCGCGGTGGGCACGATCGTCTGGCTGGGCAGCGAGGTCATGTTCTTCGCGGGACTCTTCGCGATCTACTTCACGCTGCGGTCGACCTCACCCGACCTCTGGGCGTTCGAGGCCGATCGGCTGAACTTCCCGTTCTCGCTGACGAACACGATCATCCTCGTGCTCTCGTCGTTCACCTGCCAGTTCGGCGTGTTCGCGGCCGAGCGCCTCCAGCCGTACCGCACGGGTCCGTGGTGGAACCCGGCCAAGTGGGGCATGGTCGAGTGGTTCTTCCTCACCTACGCCATGGGTGCGATCTTCGTCTCGGGTCAGATCTGGGAGTACGCGACGCTGGTCTCCGAGGGCATCTCGATCGACTCGAACTCGTACGGCTCGGCCTTCTACCTGACGACCGGCTTCCACGGCCTGCACGTCACCGGCGGCCTCCTCGCGTTCCTGCTCGTCATCGGCCGGGTGTTCGCCGTCAAGAACTTCGGTCACCGTGAGGCCACCAGCGCGATCGTCGTCTCGTACTACTGGCACTTCGTCGACGTGGTCTGGATCGGCCTGTTCCTCGTGATCTACGTCCTGAAGTAGGCCCGCCCGATGCGTCAGTCCAGCAAGCCCGTGAACAGGAAGAACCACATGACCCGCCAGAAGCGACGCGCCGGCCGCCGGCATCCGCTCGCCACCGTCGCGCTCCTCGCCCTGGGCCTCGTCTTCACCGGCGGTGCGTACGCGGCGCTCAGCGCCGGCACCGTCGCCCAGGCAGAGGACGACCCGACCTCGCAGCAGACGATCGACGAGGGCGAGAAGCTCTTCCAGGCGAACTGCGCGACGTGTCACGGCATCGACGCCCAGGGCACCGACACGGGTCCGAGCCTGATCGGCGTCGGCGCCGCCGCCGTCGACTTCCAGGTGGGCACCGGCCGCATGCCGATGCAGATGCAGGGACCGCAGGCGCCGCAGAAGCCCCCGCAGTTCAACGACGAGCAGGTCAAGCAGCTCGCCTACTACGTCGCCTCGCTCGGCCCCGGCCCCGAGATCCCCGCCGACCACCTCGTCAACGGCGGCGGCGACGCGGCGAACGGCGCAGAGCTCTTCCGCATCAACTGCGCGATGTGCCACAACGTGGCCGGCGCCGGCGGTGCTCTCACGGAGGGCAAGTTCGCTCCCCCGCTCACCGAGGTCACGGGCGTCCACATCTACGAGGCGATGGTCACCGGCCCGCAGAACATGCCGGTCTTCAACGACCTCAACATCTCGCCCGAGGACAAGCGCGACATCATCACGTACCTCAAGTACGTCCAGGACAACCGTTCGCCCGGCGGATTCGAGCTCGGCTCGCTCGGCCCGGTCTCGGAGGGCCTGTTCATCTGGATCTTCGGTCTCGGCACCATCGTCGCGATCACCGTGTGGATCACGGCGAAGTCCAACTAGCGGCAGCCCGGCACGAAGAAGACCCAGAAGGAGAACCATGGCACAGGACGACCACAGCGGCGCGGAAGTCGCCGCTGCAGACTCGTCGCACGCCGCGCACGACTCGAACGTTTCGCCGGGCACCGCGGTGATCGCCGCCGACGCGTTCGAGAATCCCGGATTCCCGCCGCACCGGCCCCGGGTGACCGATGAGGACCCGAAGCGCGACAAGCGCGCCCAGCGCACCGTCTACACGCTCTTCTACCTGTCGATCCTCGGCAGCATCTGGGCGATCGCGGCGTACATGCTCTTCCCGATCGAGTCCAACGACGTCGGCATGGTCCGCCTGAACAACATGTTCTTCGGCCTCGGTGCGACGCTCGCCCTGCTCGGCATCGGCTTCGGCGTGGTGCACTGGGGCAAGGCGGTCATGGCCGAGGTGGAGCTCGCCGACGAGCGGCACCCCATCGGCGGTTCGCCCGAGACCCAGGCCGCCGCGGCGCAGGTGTTCGCCGACGCTGACCGGGAGTCGGGCTTCACGCGACGCACCGCGATCCGCAACAGCCTCATCGGCGCCCTGCTGGTGTTCCCCCTCCCCGCGATCGTGCTCTTCCGCGGCTTCGCCCCGCAGGACGAGAACCCCGTCGAGCTGCTCAGCCACACGATGTGGCAGAAGGGCAGCCGGCTCACGCTCGACCCGTCGGGCACGCCGATCAAGGCCGCCGACGTCACCATCGGCAGCGCCTTCCACGTGATCCCCGAGGGGCTCGCCGAGCTCGAGCACGGCAAGCTCGAGGCGAAGGCCAAGGCCGCCGTCCTGCTCATGCGCCTCGACCCTGCCGAGCTCAACGAGCTGCCCGATCGCAAGGACTGGTCGTACGACGGCATCGTCGCGTACTCCAAGATCTGCACGCACGTCGGTTGCCCCGTCGCCCTGTACGAGCAGCACACGCACCACCTGCTGTGCCCGTGCCACCAGTCGCAGTTCGACGTCACGAACCACTGCGAGGTCATCTTCGGCCCGGCCAAGCGCCCGCTGCCGCAGCTGCCGATCACCGTCGACGACGAGGGCTACCTCGTCGCACGAAGCGACTTCACCGAACCCGTCGGCCCGAGCTTCTGGGAGCGCCATTGAGCACCGCACCGTCCGCCACCGCGCCGCAGAAGCGGTCGTTCACTGCGGCAGCCTCCGTCTACGTCAACGAGCGCACGAGCCTCGCGGGCTTCGTGAAGGAGCTCGGTCGCAAGGCCTTCCCCGACCACTGGTCGTTCCTGCTCGGTGAGGTCGCGCTCTTCAGCTTCGTGGTCGTGCTGATCTCGGGCACCTTCCTGACGTTCTTCTTCCAGGCGTCGATGGCCGAGGTGCACTACAACGGCTCGTACGTTCCTCTCAAGGGCGTCGAGATGTCGGTCGCGATGGCGTCGACCCTCGATATCTCCTTCGACATCCGCGGCGGCCTCTTCGTGCGCCAGATGCATCACTGGGCCGCGCTGCTCTTCGTCGCCGCCATCGGCCTGCACATGCTGCGCATCTTCTTCACGGGTGCGTTCCGCAAGCCGCGCGAGCTGAACTGGGTGATCGGCTTCACGCTCTTCATCCTCGCGATGGCAGAGGGCTTCACCGGTTACTCGTTGCCCGACGACCTGCTCTCGGGCAACGGCCTCGCGATCATCAACGGCATGATCAAGGGCATCCCCGTCGTGGGCACCTGGACCTCGTTCCTCCTCTTCGGCGGAGAGTTCCCGGGCACCGCGATCGTCGGTCGCCTCTACACGCTGCACATCCTGCTGCTCCCGGCCCTCGTCGTCGCGCTCGTGGCGATCCACCTCGTGTTCGTCGTCGTGCACAAGCACACGCAGTATGCAGGCCCCGGCAAGACCCAGCAGAACGCGGTGGGCCCGCCCATCCTGCCGATCTACGCGGCCAAGGCCGGCGGCTTCTTCTTCATCATCTTCGGCGTGCTGGCGCTCATCGCCTCGATGTTCACGATCAACCCGATCTGGAACTACGGGCCATACGACCCCTCCCCCGTCTCCGCGGGCACCCAGCCCGACTGGTACATCGGCTTCGCCGACGGCGCCCTCCGTCTCGTGCCGCCCGGCTGGGAGTTCGTCTGGCTCGACCGCACGTGGTCGTTCAACATCATCGTGCCGATCCTCGTGCTCGGCGGCTTCATCATGGCGGTGCTGATCTACCCGTTCATCGAGGCCTGGGTGAAGGGCGACAAGCGCGAGCACCACATCGCCGACCGCCCGCGGAACGCGCCGACCCGCACCGCGATCGGCGCAGCCGGTGTCACGTTCTACGCGGGCCTCTGGGCCGCGGCGAGCTCCGACATCCTGGCGACCCACTTCTCGCTCACGATGGAGGGCGTGATCCACGCGCTTCAGGCCGTCGTCATCATCGGACCGTTCATCGCGTACTTCATCACGAAGCGCGTGTGCATCGCCCTGCAGAAGAAGGATCGCGAGATCGTGCTGCACGGCTACGAGTCGGGCCGCATCGTGAAGCTGCCCGGCGGCGAGTTCATCGAGGTGCACCAGCCGCTCGACGAGTACGACCGATGGAAGCTCGTGGACTTCGAGACCTACGAGCCGCTCATGATCCGGCCGAACGCGCGCGGCAAGATCACCGTCGGCCAGCGCGTCCGCGCCTCGCTGTCGCGCTGGTTCTTCGAGGACCGCATCGCGCCGGTCACCAAGGGCGAGCTCGAGGCCGGCCACGACGGCCACCACTGACTCGCTGACTGACGGATTCGGGCACCGGGCCATGTCGATCGATTCGACCTGGCTTCGGTGCCCGAACTGTTTCAGCGATCTCGCCCCCGTCGGTGACCGCACGTTCGGCTGCACGAACGGCCATCGGTTCGACCGGTCGAAGTACGGGTTCCTCACGCTCCTGCCACCGAAGGCGCCACGCACGGTCGGCGACGACCGGTCGATGCTCGACGCACGCGCCGCGCTGCTCGGCTCGGGTGCGTACCAACCGATCTCCGACGCGCTCGCACGTCTCGCACAGGCCTCCGCCGGCTCGTCGGATGCCGCCCCGCGCATCGCCGACCTGGGATGCGGCACCGGTCACTACTCGGCCGAGCTGGCCCGGGTCATCCCAGACGCGCGCTTCCTCCTCGCCGACCGCTCCCCCGATGCCGTTCGCGCGAGTCTCCGCGCCCTGCCAGGTGAGACGGGTGTCGTGCTCGACATCTGGCGGCCACTCCCCCTTCGCTCGTCGACGGCCGACTTGGTGCTCAACGTGTTCGCGCCGAGGAACGGCGCCGAGTTCGCGCGGATCCTGCGCCCGGGTGGCCGGCTTCTCGTGATCGTGCCCACAGAACGGCACCTGCGCGAGCTTCGCGTGGCCGGGCTCATGCTCGATGTTCCGCCCGGCAAGTCGGGTCGCCTCGTGGAGCAGCTCGCGGTCGACGGCTTCACTGCCTCGGACGTGCATTCGCTCGAGTACGACCTCGGCGTGGACGCCGCCGGTCGTCGACTGCTCGCGGGAATGGGCCCCGCCGCGCATCACTCGGGTGCAGAGGCTGCGGCTGCGGTCGAACCGGACGCCGCGCCGGCGAACGTGACGGTCTCCGTCGAGCTGCTCGAGTTCCAGCGGTCGGCGTCGGCGGCCTGACGCGCGCTTGGTGCATTCGTCTCCCGCTGGGGCGATACTTGCACCATGGACGATTGCTGCGTCGATGCAGCAGATGGCGCAGACCGCTACGAGCCGGTGTTCACCGGACGCTTCGCCGAGCGAATCGCCCGGCGGTATGCGAAGGACGGACTGACGCCCCCCGAGCGGCGCATCGTCGAGTTCCTGGCCGACGAGGTCGGCGTGCAGGGCGCCACCGTGCTCGAGATCGGCGGGGGCATCGGCGAGATCCAGATCGAGTTGATCAAGCGCGGCGCATCCGCCTCCGTGAACCTCGAGCTCTCGAGCGCCTATGAAGAGGTGGCCGGGCGGGTCGCCGCGAAGGCCGGTACGGCGCATGCCATGACTCGGCGCATCGGCGTCGACCTCGCGCTGCATCCGGAGGCCGTCGACGTGGCGGACGTGGTGATCCTCCATCGGGTCGTCTGCTGCTATCCCGACGCGACCCGCCTGCTCGCGGCTGCCGCAGGACGAGCACGCCGAGTGGTCGTCTTCACCCACCCGCCTCGCGATCCGCTGACCAGGCTCGCCGCGGCATCCGGAAATCTGCTCATGCGGCTGCAGCGAAAGACCTATCGCGGCTACGTGCACTCGCCCGATGCGATGGTCGCCGTGCTCGAACACCGCGGATTCGAGGCGCGCTACCGCCAGCGGGCCGGGTCGTGGCGCGTGGTCGGGGCAGTACGCGCTTGACCCCGATAACGGCGGAAGCCCCGGACCATTGGTCCGGAGCTTCCGCCGTCGAGACGATGCTCAGCGCGCGAAGTTGCCGCGATAGTACTCGTAGACCCAGCCGACGAGGCTGATCACGCCGATGCCGACCGCGATGAAGGAGATCCAGAAGCCGACGGCGAGGCCGAGGAACATGAGCGCCGCAGCGCCGGCGAGCATGATCGGCCACCAGCTCCACGGGCTGAAGAAGCCCAGCTCGGCGTCACCGTCGTCGATGTTCGCGTCGAGACGGTCTTCGGGAAGCTCCGCACCCTGGGCGCTGTGCACCCGGCCGAGGTAGAACGCGATGAAGGCGGCGAGGATCGCGCTGAGCGTGATCGCGATCGAACCCGCCCATTCGGGCTGGCCGTACTCGAGCGTGGTCCACACCCAGTAGACCCCGGCCATGATCAGGAAGAAGACCGCGAGGATCCAGAACAGGATGACGTTGGCGCGCATTACTTGATCTCCTCCGTGGCCGCGTCGTACGTCGGCGCCTCAGGGGCGTCCTTCGCCGGTCCGATGCCGACCGGGATGCCGGCCTCGGGGTGGTTGAGGTCGAACGCCGGGCGCTCCGAACGGATGCGCGGGATCGACGTGAAGTTGTGGCGCGGCGGCGGGCAGCTGGTCGCCCACTCGAGCGAGCCTCCGTACCCCCACGGGTCGTTCACGGTGACCTTCGGCGCCCGACGGGCCGTGATGTACACGTTCAGGAAGAACGGCACGAGCGAGATCGCCAGGATGCCGGCGCCGATCGTCGACAGCTGGTTCATCCAGGTCACGTTGTCTTCGGGCAGGTACGAGAAGTACCGGCGGGGCATTCCGACGACGCCGATCCAGTGCTGGATGAGGAACGTCGTGTGGAAGCCGATGAACAGCAGCCAGAAGTGCCACTTGCCCAGCGTCTCGTTGAGCATCTTGCCGGTCCACTTGGGCCACCAGAAGTAGAAGCCCGCGAACATCGCGAACACGACCGTGCCGAACACCACGTAGTGGAAGTGGGCGACGACGAAGTACGTGTCGGACACGTGGAAGTCGAGCGGCGGCGACGCCAGGATGACACCGGTGAGGCCACCGAACACGAACGTGATGAGGAAGCCGAGCGACCAGATGAGCGGCGTCTCGAACGTGATCGAGCCTCGCCACATCGTGCCGATCCAGTTGAAGATCTTCACACCCGTCGGCACCGCGATCAGCATCGTCATGAGGGCGAAGAACGGCAGCAGCACGGAGCCGGTGACGTACATGTGGTGCGCCCATACCGTGACCGACAGGGCCGCGATCGCGATCGTCGCGTAGATGAGGGTCTTGTAGCCGAAGATCGGCTTGCGGCTGAACACCGGGAAGATCTCGGACACGATGCCGAAGAACGGCAGCGCGATGATGTAGACCTCGGGGTGTCCGAAGAACCAGAACAGGTGCTGCCAGAGGATGACGCCGCCGTTGGCCGGGTCATAGACGTGCGCGTCGAAGATGCGGTCGGCACCGGCCGCGAGCAGGGCGGCCGCGAGGACCGGGAACGCCATCAGGATGAGGATCGACGTGACGAGCGTGTTCCACGTGAAGATCGGCATGCGGAACATGGTCATGCCGGGTGCGCGCATCGTGATGATCGTCGTGATGAAGTTCACGGCACCGAGGATGGTGCCGAAGCCCGAGAGGCCGAGGCCCAGCATCCAGAGGTTGCCGCCGACACCCGGCGAGAACGTCGTCGAAGCGAGCGGCTGATAGGCGAACCAGCCGAACGATGCGGCGCCCTGCGGCGTGAGGAAGCCTGCGACCGCCATGAGCGAACCGAAGTTGAACAGCCAGTAGGCGAACGCATTCAGACGCGGGAACGCCACGTCGGGAGCACCGATCTGCAGCGGCATGAGCACGTTGGCGAACCCGGCGAACAGCGGCGTCGCGAACATGAGCAGCATGATCGTGCCGTGCATCGTGAACAGCTGGTTGTACTGCTCGCGGGTCTGCAGCAGCTCGAGACCGGGCTCGAAGAGCTGGGCGCGGATGATCAGCGCCATCACGCCGCCGATGCAGAAGTAGATGAAGGAGGTGATCAGGTACATGTACCCGATGACCTTGTGGTCGGTGGAGGTGATCCACTTGACGAGGACGTTGCCCTTGCGTTCGACCTTGGAGGCGCCGAACGGCAAGCTGCTCGACTGCGGCCGAGCCGGTGCGGTCGTGGTGCTCATTCGGCTTCTCGCTCTTCCTTCAGTTCGGGTGCGCCTGCGCCGGGCAGGTTCTGGTTGCGGTCGTACTCGCTCGACAGCTGGCCCTCCTGGCCCGCGTCGCGGAGTGACTGGATGTAGTCGTCGTATTCGGCCTGGGAGACGACCTTGACGTTGAAGAGCATGAGCGAGTGGTACTCGCCGCAGAGCTCGGCGCACTTGCCGGCGTAGGTGCCCTCGCGCTCGGGGACGAACGACATGTAGTTCGTCTTACCCGGGTACATGTCCTTCTTGTAGAGGAAGTCCACCACCCAGAAGGAGTGGATCACGTCGCGCGACTCGAGCTCGATCTCGACGTTCGCGCCGACGGGCAGGTAGAGGGTCGGCAGTTCCGACTGCACGAGCGAGCCCTTCGGGCCCTCTTCGTCGAGCTGTCCCTGGATGCCGGGCGAGTAGACGTCTTCCTTCACGTAGTTGAAGTCCCACGCCCACTGCTTCGCGATGACCTCGACCTGGACGTCGACGTCGTCGGCGGCGAAGCGCTGCTCGATCTGCTCCTGGTCGCGCGCGGTGAACGCGAAGAACCCGAGCACGAGGATGAGCGGGACGATCGTGTAGAAGACCTCGATCGGCATGTTGTAGCGCAGCTGGACGGGCAGACCCGTCTGCCCCTTGCGCCGGCGGTACGCGATGACCGCCCAGATCGTGAGGCCCCAGGTGATGACGCCGACGATCAGCAGCACGACCCACGACGTGACCCAGAGGCCGCGAACGGTGTCGGTGTGATTCGTGACCGGTGCCTCGCCCTCGACGAAGCCGGGGAGGAATCCGTTGAGCTGCGCCTGCGTGCAACCGGCGAGCACGAGGCTGAGAGACGCTGCGATCGGGATAGCAGCCCATCGGAGACGGCGATTGTGGCGCACCGGTGACCTTTCGGGAGACTCGAAGGCGCTTCACAGTGAAGCGCGGTGATCGATGTCTAGCCTACTCCGACTCGGCACCCGAGGTGTGCATCCACGGCCGATGTCGGGCGCGCCGCGGGGCGGAATCATCGGTGGATCGGCCCAAATGCACGAAAGGGGGCCGCAAGATGCGGCCCCCTCTCAGGAAGATGCGGTAGCGCTCAGTGGAACGAGTCGCCGCACGCGCAGCTGCCCTGCGCGTTCGGGTTGTCGATCGTGAACCCCTGCTTCTGGATGGTGTCCTCGAAGTCGATCGCCGCGCCGTCGAGGTACGGCACGCTCATCTTGTCGACCACGACCTCGACGCCGTCGAAGTCGACGACGGCGTCGCCGTCGAGCAGGCGCTCGTCGAAGTAGAGCTGGTAGATGAGGCCGGAGCAGCCGCCGGGCTGCACCGCGACCCGCAGGCGCAGGTCGTCGCGGCCCTCCTGCTCGAGGAGGCTGCGCACCTTGTCGGCGGCGGGGTCGCTCAGCTTCACGCCGTGCGTGGTCTCGGTGATCGTGTCGCTCATGTCTCTCCTCGATGCGTCAGGAACGCGGAATCCTCGTTCCATGGTAACCGTCGTGAGCACCGCGACGGCTGTGAGTCGTCATCATTCCGTCGTGCGGGCGTCCAGTCGCGCGAGGAACAGCGTCTCGGCCAGCACCGAGCGCCGGAAGACGCCGAGGTGCAGCGACTCGTTCGGACTGTGCGCGCGCGAGTCGGGGTCCTCGACTCCGGTGACGAGGATCTGGGCGGCGGGGAACTCGTCGACGAGCTCGGCGATGAACGGGATCGAGCCGCCGACGCCCATCTCGACGGGCTCGCGCCCCCAGGCCTCGGCCATCGCGGCGCGAGTCTCCGCCACGGCCCAGCCGGTCGTGTCGACGAGGAACGGCTGCCCAGTGTCGACGTCGTCGAAGGTGAGTCTCGCGCCGAACGGTGCGTTCGCCTCGAGGTGCGTGCGGATGGCCTCGTACGCCTCCCTTGCGTCCTGCCCCGGCGCGACGCGCGCGCTCACCCGGACCTTCACACCGGGCACGAGCGTGTTCGAGGCGTTCGCGATGTCGGGGGCGTCGATGCCGGTGATCGTGATCGAGGGCTTCGCCCAGATGCGCGAGAGGATCGAGTCGCGACCGACGGGTTCGACCCCGTCGAGCAGTCCCGTCTCGGCGCGCAGCTGCGCCTCGTCGTACTCGGGCGTCTCGAAGTCGGCCGACGTCAGCCCCTCGACCGCGACGGCGCCGTCCGCGTCCCACAGTGTGTCGAGCAGCCGGATGGCGGCGAACATCGCGTCGGGCACCGCCCCGCCGAACATGCCCGAGTGCGAGGCATGGCCCAGCGTGTCGATGCGCAGGTTGAACGCGACGGCTCCGCGCAGCGCGACGGTGATCGCGGGCGTCTCGAGGTCCCAGTTGCCGGAGTCGGCGACGATGATCGCATCGGCGGCGAGGAGCTCGCGGTGTTCGCGCAGGAAGTTGCCGAACGACTGCGAGAGGTACTCCTCCTCGCCCTCGATGAAGACGGCGATGCCGAGGTCGAGGTCGGGGCCGAGCGCCTCGGTGAGGGCGCGGATCGAAGCGACGTGCGCCATGATGCCGGCCTTGTCGTCGGCCGCACCGCGGCCGTACAGCCGGTCGCCGCGGAGGGTCGGCTCGAACGGCGCGGAGTCCCAGTCCTCGTCCTTGCCGGGGGGCTGGACGTCATGGTGAGCGTAGAGGAGCACCGTCGGGCGGCCGTTGCGCGCGGCACGGTGCGCGATCACGGCGGGCGCGCCGAGCTGCGGCTCGGCATCGTCCTCGGCGCCGGCGACCGGGGCGCGGCGGACATCCACGAGGTCGAAGACGCCGAGCCCGCGGACGAGTTCGGCGACGGCTTCGGCGCTCGCGTGCACGTGCGCCGGGTCGAAGGCCGGCCACGACACCGACGGGATCTTCACGAGACGGGTGAGGTCGGCGATCGTCGACGGGAAGCCCGCCTCGACGGCCGCCCGCAATTCGTCGGCCTTCGGGGTGGTCGCCGCGGATCCCGCAGCGGTGGGGAGAGAGTCGGTCATGCCGGTAATCTTAAGGGGAACCGATTCGAGGGATCCCGTGGCAAAGCACCCCAACAGCACCGATCAGCCGAGCGCCGAGTCGCTCGAAGAGACCCAGGCGCGCCTGAAGCAGGGCGGCAAGGGCGCCCCCACCCCGACGCGCGCCGAGCGCGAGGCCGCGAACAAGCGCCCGCTCGTTCCGAACGACCGCAAGGAGGCGGCGAAGCAGGCCCGCGCGAAGGCGGCCGATGCGCGCGAGAAGGCCCGCGTCGGCATGGCGATGGGCGACGAGAAGTACCTGCCCGCCCGCGACCGCGGCCCGCAGAAGAAGTACGTGCGCGACTACGTCGACGCACGCTTCAGCGTCGGCGAGGTGCTCATCCCTGTCATGTTCGCCGTGATCGTGCTGACGTTCATCCCGAGCGCCGAGATCCAGGCGGCGAGCATCATGCTGCTGTGGGCGTTCTTCCTGATCGCGCTCGTCGACGTCGTCATCCTGGGCTTCACGCTGCAGCGGAAGCTCACGGCGAAGTTCGGCGAGGGAAAGGTCGAGCGCGTGCGCTGGTACGCGGCGATGCGCGCCCTCCAGCTGCGTGCGCTCCGTCTTCCGAAGCCTCAGGTGAAGCGCCGCCAGTACCCGGCCTGAGCACGGTTCAGCGCCGATCGACTCCGTCACGGCCCGGTCGAGGGATGCCTCGTGCCGGGCCGTCGTCGTCTCACCCCCGTGCGAACGCCCCGAGCCTGATGAACGGCACGCGCATCTCCTCGTCGGTGAGCGAACCGTGCTGCCCGATCATCTTCTCGGCCTGCCGGTCGGCGAGTCGGGCGTCGTAGTAGGCGATGCCGGCCCGCGCCGCGACCAGCAGGTCGCCGATGCGCGGTGCGACCACGGGGTCGACGTCGCCGAAGAGCCGCGCCCCGATCGCCTCGGCGCGGGTCATGACCCATGCCCGGCGCGACTCCGCTTCACGCCACGCTGCGACGACCGACGCACGCTCGGGTTCGTCGAGGCCGGGTTCGAAGTAGAGCTGCAGGCAGCGCGGCTCGCCGCCGACGTGCCGTACGCCGTCGACGAGCGCCGGCCTGGCGTCCACGAACACGTGCCGGTGCGCGGGAACGTCGACCACGCCGTGGTCCGCCGTGACGACGAGGCCCGTGCCACGAGGCATCCGCTTCTCGAACGACGCCGCCTCGGCGTCGAGCTGTTCGAGGAGCCCGAGCCAGCGGTCGGACTCCCAGCCGTGCGCGTGCGCGGCCTGGTCGAGTTCGGGCACGTAGAGGTAGACGAGCGCCGGTTCGCCGGACGAGAGCACGTCGAGCGCAGCGGAGAAGCGATCGGAGATCGACGCGCCGGCCACGTAACGGGCTCCGCGCAGCACTGCGCGCGTGAATCCCGAGTCGACGTACCGGGGTGCGCCGATCGCGACGGCGTCGACCCCTCGCTCCCCTGCCGCCTCGAAGACCGTGCCCCGTCGTTGCCAGGTCTCCGGTCGCATCCGGTCGTCCCAGCCGTTCAGCTGGTTCACGAGGCGATCGTTCGCCCCGTCGAGCGTGCGGTAGCCGACGAGGCCGTGCTCGCCGGGACGCGCAGCCGTCGTGAGGCTCGCGAGCGCCGCCGCCGTCGTCGACGGGAAGACGGTGCGCGCGACATCCCGCTTGCCGAACCGCGATGCGAGGAAGCGGGCGTGACCGGCGCGGCCCCGGAGGTTCGCGGCGCCGAGCCCGTCGACGAGCAGCACCACCGCGCTGCGCGACGCCGGGAAGCCCAGTGGGTTCGCCTCGCCCGAGAGGCTCGCGAGGCAACTCTCGAGCACCTCGGTGAGGTGCGGAGGCGTGTCGGCGGGCACCGGTAGCATGGCAGACATCGCGCCCAGTCTGGCATAGGCAGGGCGCGCCCCCGTTCCACCGCGTGCTCGGCACGCACGGCACAGAGAACACGGATGACCCGAGCCAAATCGCAGCCAGCCGACGACCCGATCGTCGAGCGCATCGAAGACGTCGACGTCGCCACCGAGATGCAGGGCTCGTTCCTCGAGTACGCCTACTCGGTGATCTACTCGCGCGCGCTTCCCGACGCCCGTGACGGACTCAAGCCCGTGCAGCGTCGCATCATCTACCAGATGACCGAGATGGGCCTCCGGCCCGACAAGGGCCACGTGAAGTCGGCCCGAGTGGTCGGCGAGGTGATGGGCAAGCTCCACCCGCACGGTGATACGGCGATCTACGACGCGCTCGTGCGCATGGCGCAGCCGTTCACGCTCCGGGTGCCGCTCGTCGACGGCCACGGCAACTTCGGTTCGCTCGACGACGGCCCCGCGGCCCCGCGGTACACCGAGGCCCGGCTCGCCTCCCCCGCGCTCGCGATGGCCGAGGGACTCGACGAGGACGTCGTCGACTTCGTGCCGAACTACGACAACCAGCTCACGCAGCCCGAGGTGCTGCCGAGCGCGTACCCGAACCTGCTCGTGAACGGCGCCAGCGGCATCGCCGTCGGCATGGCGACGAACATGGCGCCGCACAACCTGATCGAGGTCGTCGGCGCGGCGCGTCATCTCATCGCGCATCCGAACGCGACGCTCGACGAGCTCATGGAGTTCGTGCCGGGCCCAGACCTGCCGACCGGCGGCACCATCGTCGGCCTCTCCGGCATCAAAGACGCGTATGCGACCGGCCGCGGCAGCTTCAAGACCCGTGCGAAGGTCTCGGTCGAGCAGCTGACGGCGCGCAAGACGGGGCTCGTCGTCACCGAGCTCCCCTATCTCGTCGGCCCCGAGAAGGTCATCGAGAAGATCAAAGACGGCGTGAACGCCAAGAAAATCAACGGCATCTCCGACGTCACCGATCTCACCGACCGGGCGAACGGCCTGCGACTCGTCATCGGCATCAAGACCGGCTTCAGCCCCGATGCGGTGCTCGAACAGCTCTACCGGCTCACGCCCCTCGAGGACTCGTTCAACATCAACAACGTCGCACTCGTCGACGGCGGGCCCCAGACGCTCGGCCTCCGCGAACTCCTGCAGGTGTACGTCGGCCACCGCATCGCGGTCGTCACCCGGCGGTCGGAGTACCGGCTCGCACGTCGCCGTGAGCGCCTGCACCTCGTCGACGGCCTGCTCATCGCGATCCTCGACATCGACGAGGTCATCCAGGTCATCCGCTCGAGTGACGACACCGCGGCTGCTCGCACCCGCCTGATGGAGGTGTTCGACCTCAGCCAGGTGCAGGCCGAGTACATCCTCGAGCTGCAGCTGCGCCGGCTCACGAAGTTCTCCCGCATCGAGCTCGAGGCCGAGCGCGACCGGCTCCGCGCCGAGATCGAGGAGCTCGAGACGCTGCTCGCGAGCCGCCACCGCATCGAGGCGCTCGTCTCCGACGAGCTCGCCGAGGTCGCCGAGCGGTTCGGCACCCCTCGCCGCACGCTCCTCACCGATGCCCGGCCGTCGATCGCGGGAGCTGCCGCCAAGCGCGCCGCAGCCGTCCTCGAGGTGGCCGACGTGCCGTGCCGCGTCTTCCTCTCGGCGACGGGGCGCATCGCCCGCGTGGACCTTCCCGAGGGTCCCGACGGCCCCCCGTCGATCTCCCCGCCTGCCCGGCGCAGCAAGCACGACGCGATCCGTTCGTCGCTCGACACGACGAGCCGTTCCGAGATCGGCGCGGTGACGAGCCTCGGCCGCCTCATCCGGTTCACGCCGGTCGACCTGCCGATGCTGCCGCCGACCTCGGTGCAGCTCGGCGCCGGCGTGAAGATCGGCGACTACCTCGCCCTGCCGAACCGCGACGAGCGCGTCCTCGCCATCGTCTCGCTCGACGCCGACCGCTCGATCGCGCTCGGCACGAAGCAGGGCGTCGTCAAGCGCGTCGCGACGGGGGCCTATCCGAGCAAGCCCGAGTTCGAGGTGATCGGGCTCAAGGCGGGCGACGAGGTCGTCGGCGCCGTGCAGGGCGACGAGACCGACGAACTCGTGTTCGTGGCTTCCGATGCGCAACTGCTGCGGTTCCCGGCTGCGTCGGTGCGCCCGCAGGGCTGCCCTGCCGGCGGCATGGCCGGCATCAACCTCGGCAGTGGTGCGCACGTCATCCACTTCACGAGCGTGCCCGCGGTCTCCGCCGAAGCGACCGTCGTCGTCACTGTCGCCGCTTCGAGCGACACCTTGCTCGGCACCGACCCCGGCAGCGCGAAGGTGAGCGACTTCGGCGAGTTCCCCGCGAAGGGCCGGGCGACGGGCGGTGTGCGCGCGCAGCGGTTCCTCAAGGGCGAGGACGCACTGCACCTCGCGTGGGTCGGCGTTTCGCCCGCCTTGGCCGTCGGCACGGACGGCTCGTCGCGCGACCTGCCCGATTCCGGTGCGAAACGGGATGCCTCGGGGCAGGCGCTCGGCGCGGTCATCGGCGCGGTCGGCCGGCGGATCGGCTGATCGCCGAGGTCAGCGGTCGGCCGTCCCGGCCGATCCGATTCGCGCCGCCGGGGTGACCCGGCGAGTCGGTCACGGCGTGTTCGGCGCTGGTCGACACCGATGCGCCGGCGATCGCACGACACCCCGCCTCCGGCGTTGACCGGAGGCGGGTCGGGACGGACGATCAGGCGTCGATGCGGTCCCGCTCGAGGGCGTCGGAGCTCTCGATGATGAATTCCTTGCGCGGCGCGACGTCGTTGCCCATGAGGAGCTCGAACACACGACCCGCGTTCTCGGCGTCGCCGATGCCCACCCGTCGCAGCGTGCGGTGCCGACGGTCCATCGTCGTGGTGGCGAGCTGATCAGCGTCCATCTCACCGAGTCCCTTGTAGCGCTGGATCGGGTCCTGGTAGCGCTTCTTCTGCTTGTCGAGCCCGGCGAGCACGCCGGCGAGCTCCGCTTCGGAGTACGTGTAGATCGTCTCGTTGGGCTTCGAGCCGGGGTTCATCACCACCACCCGGTGCAGCGGCGGCACCGCGGCGAACACACGACCCTCTTCGATCATCGGGCGCATGTAGCGGAAGAAGAGCGTGAGCAGCAGCGTGCGGATGTGCGCGCCGTCGACGTCGGCGTCGGCCATCAGGATGACCTTGCCGTAGCGGGCCTGCGAGAGATCGAAGCTGCGTCCCGAGCCGGCGCCGATCACCTGGATGATCGACGCGCACTCGGCGTTGCCGAGCATGTCGGCCACGCTCGCCTTCTGCACGTTCAGGATCTTGCCTCGGATGGGCAGCAGCGCCTGGTGCTCGCTGTCGCGCGCGAGCTTCGCGGTGCCGAGCGCCGAGTCGCCCTCGACGATGAAGAGCTCCGAGTGGGCGACGTCGTTGGAGCGGCAGTCGACGAGCTTGGCCGGCAGCGACGAGCTCTCGAGCGCGTTCTTGCGCCGCTGCGTCTCCTTGTGGGCGCGTGCGGAGATGCGCGACTTCATCTCGGCGACGACCTTGTCGAGCAGCAGCGCCGACTGCGTCTTGTCGTCGCGCTTCGTCGACGCGAAGCGCTCCTTCAGCTCCTTCGTGAGCACGTTCGAGACGATGCTGCGCACGGCGGGCGTGCCGAGCACCTCTTTCGTCTGGCCCTCGAACTGCGGCTCGGGAAGGCGCACCGTGATCACGGCGGTGAGACCGGCGAGCACGTCGTCCTTCTCGAGCTTGTCGTTGCCCGCCTTGAGCCGGCGTGCGTTCTGCTCGACCTGCTGCCGCAGGAACTTCAGCAGGCCCTGATCGAATCCGGCCTGGTGCGTGCCGCCCTTCGGCGTGGCGATGATGTTCACGAACGAACGCATGACGGTCTCGTAGCCCGTGCCCCACCGCAGTGCGATGTCGACCTCGCACTCGCGGGAGAGCTCGGTCGGCACCATCGCCCCCGTCTCGCTCAGGACGGGCACGGTCTCGGTGAAGTGACCGGAGCCGGTCAGGCGCCAGATGTCGGTGATGGGCGAGTCGGGCGAGAGGTGCTCGACGAACTCTGAGATGCCGCCCTCGAACTGGAAGGACGTGGTGTGCGGCGTCTCGCCGCGCTCGTCGGTGACGTCGATCGCGAGTCCCGGCACGAGGAACGCCGTCTGCCGTGCCCGGCCGAGCAGCTCGTCGGTCTGGAACTCGGCGCCCTTCGTGAAGATCTGGCGGTCGGCCCAGTACCGGATGCGCGTGCCGGTCACGCCCTTGGCGACCTTGCCCACCACGCGCAGCTCGCTCTGCTTCTCGAAGGGGGTGAACGGCGCTTCGGGCGAGGGCGAACCCGAATCGGCGAAGACGCCCGGCTCACCGCGGTGGAAGGACATCGCGTACGTCTTGCCGTCGCGGTCGACCTCGACATCGAGTCGCTCGCTCAGGGCGTTCACGACCGAAGCGCCGACGCCGTGCAGGCCGCCCGAGGCCGCGTACGACCCCGACCCGAACTTGCCGCCGGCGTGCAGCTTGGTGAAGACGACCTCGACGCCGGTGAGCCCCGTCTTGGGTTCGACGTCGACGGGGATGCCTCGTGCCCGGTCGCGCACCTCCACGCTGCCGTCGGGGTGGAGCAGGACGCCGATCTCGGTGCCGTGACCGGCGAGCGCCTCATCGACCGAGTTGTCGATGATCTCCCAGAGGCAGTGCATGAGGCCGCGCGAGTCGGTCGAGCCGATGTACATGCCGGGGCGCTTGCGCACCGCCTCGAGCCCTTCGAGGACGGAGAGATGGCGGGCGGAATAGTCGGAGCTCACGTCGAACAAGCCTAGTGAGCGCGGCCGACACCGGAGTGCAGGCGCTACGCGCTGAGCGAAATGCCCGGCGGAACGGAAGTCCCCCGCTGCTCCGCGTGTTTTCATTGATGAACAGAAGATCGAGCATGAGCGACGGAGGAGGAGCCATGACCCAGTACACCGAAACCACCGGTGCGGTCGAAGTCGAGACCCCCTACGAGCTCACGGCGCTCGACCGCTGCGACGCCTGCGGCGCCCAGGCCTACATCCGCGTCGTCGTTGCGAGCGGCGAACTGCTGTTCTGCGCCCACCACGGCCGCAAGCACCAGGAGAAGCTCTCGCAGATCGCACAGAGCTGGCACGACGAGAGCGATCGCCTCCTCGCCGACGACCGCAACTGACGACCTGACGCACGACACGAGCAACGCCCCGGCAGGACCGGGGCGTTGCTTCGTTGCGGGGCGGTGGCGGCCGCCGAACGCTCAAGCGTCGGGCGCCTCGACGCCGGCGGCGCGTGCTTGCACCGAGCGTGCCGCGGCCGCGTAGCCGTCGACCTCCTCGGAGCGCCCCCCGGGCGTGTAGTCGACCCCCGCGCGCTCGGCCATGATCGTCAGCAGGCGATCGGCGAAGGCCGGGTTCTTCGCGAGCACGGGGCCGTGCAGGTGGGTGCCGAACACCGAGCCCATGACCACGCCCTCCTGTCCGGAGTCGCGGCCGTTGCCGCCACCCGCGAGCACGCGGCCGAGGGGCGAGCCCTCGGCCCCGATGTAGTCGCGCGCATGGTTCTCGAAGCCGACGAGCATGCCGAACGCGGGTGAGCGCACGACGAGGTCGCCCGTGACGCGCTCGGCACGCGGCACGGCCCGCCCCGGGAGGATGCCGAGTCCCTCGATGCTGCGACCGTCCCCGGTCTCGATGCCCCAGCTGAGCAACTCCCAGCCGGTGCCGACGCCGAGGATCGGTACGCCCTCGGTGCCCCACCGCCGGAGTTCGTCGTGGAGTCCGAGGAGCCGTTCGCGGCTCGCCTCGAGCGAGGCGTCGCTGCCGGAGCCGAGCACGACCGCGTCGACGCGGTCAGGCAGCACGGCGGCGTCGTCGACGGCACGGACGTCGGCCTCCAGGCCCGCCCACCGCGCGCGCATCGCGAGCACCTGCGCGTTCTGCGCGTCCCCGTTGGTGTTCTGCAGCGTCGGCAGCAGCGAGACGATCGTGAAGCTCATTCGGTACCCGTCAATCCGAGGTGCGCCCTCGTGCGGCGCATCGAGTCGGCCGAGAAGACGATCGTCTTCACGCCGGCGGTCGGCGCGGGTGCAGCGAGGAAGTCGTCGAGCGCGCGCGCCAGGTCGGGCTCGATGCGATCGATGCCGACGCCGTCGTAGGCGAGCATGAGCGCGGCCTCTGCCGCCTTCGATCCGCTGACGATCGCAACCCGTCGGAGCGACGACGCGTCCGCCGGCCAGAAGTACGACGGATCACGGACGTCGGACCCGATCGCGAAGAGGATGTCGCTCGTGCCGGGTTCGATGCTGTCCACGTTGAGCTGGTAGCTCGCAGGGTTCTGCACGAGCACGAACTCGACCTCCTGTCCTCGCACGGTCACTCGCTCGCCCCGGCCGAACACGGCGGGGATCGCGTCGAGCGCTCGCGCCGCGGTCTCGCCCGAGAAGCGTTCGCCGAGCACGGCCTTCGCCGTCGAGTACGCTGCCGCGGCGTCGACCGCGTAATGCGTTCCGCGTGCCGGCAGCCCGGCGACGACCCGACGACCTTCGTCGAGGAGCGTGGTCGTGCGACCCTCGACCGAGTCGATCACGACTCCTGCGGCGGGGTCGAGACGCGTCGTCGACGTCTCGGTGTAGCCGAGCCCCCGCGGCGCCGCGTCGAGGACCGATTGCGAGACGCCGAAGCGTCGCACCGAGACATCCGGCCCGACCTTCTCGGCGAGCCGCTCGAGGTAGGCGTCGTCGGCGTTCACGACGACCGACTCCCCCGCCCGGGCGGCGATCCGGCCGAGCATGCCCGCGACCATCTCGGAGTCGTGGAACCGGTCGATCTGGTCGACCATCACGTTCGTCAGGCAGACGACGCGCGCGTCGACGCCCTGCATGACGAGCGCGCCGTGGCCCTCGTCCATCTCGAGGACGGCGACCTCGCCCGGCACCCGGCCCCGCCAGTCGGCCTGCTCGAGCAGCGCCGAGGTCAGCCCCTGGCTGATGTTCGCGGTCGACGGGTTGGTGAACACGTCGACGCCGTGCTCGCGGAGGATCGCGACGAGCATCTTCGTCGTCGTCGACTTGCCCGCCGATCCGGAGACCACGACGAGCCCCTGCGGGAATCCCGACAGGGTGCGCTTCAAGTAGTTCGGCGCGATCCGGTTCACGACCAGACCGGGAACGGCAGAGCCGCCGCCCGGCTTGCGCAGCCGGGCGGCGAATCTGGTGAGTCTGCCGACGAGGATCGCCGGCCCATAACACAGGGACCCAGCGCGCACCGGCGGCCTACTCGAGGTAGTCGCGCAGCGACTGCGACCGTGAGGGGTGGCGGAGCTTCGCCATCGTCTTCGACTCGATCTGGCGGATGCGCTCGCGGGTCACGCCGAACGTGTCGCCGATCTGGTCGAGGGTCTTCGGCATGCCGTCGCCGAGGCCGAAGCGCATCCGGATGACGCCCGCCTCGCGCTCGCTCAGGGAGTCGAGGAGCGACTCGAGCTGCTTCTGCAGCATCGTGAAGCCCACGGCGTCGGCCGGCACGACCGCCTCGGTGTCTTCGATCAGGTCGCCGAACTCGCTGTCGCCGTCCTCACCGAGCGGCGTGTGCAGCGAGATCGGCTCGCGGCCGTACTTCTGCACCTCGATGACCTTCTCGGGGGTCATGTCGAGTTCGCGGCTCAGCTCTTCGGGCGTGGGCTCGCGCCCGAGGTCCTGCAGCATCTGGCGCTGCACGCGGGCGAGCTTGTTGATGACCTCGACCATATGCACGGGAATGCGGATGGTGCGGGCCTGGTCGGCCATCGCGCGCGTGATCGCCTGGCGGATCCACCACGTGGCGTAGGTCGAGAACTTGAAGCCCTTGGTGTAGTCGAACTTCTCGACCGCGCGGATGAGACCGAGGTTGCCCTCCTGGATGAGGTCGAGGAACTGCATGCCTCGACCCGTGTAGCGCTTCGCGAGCGAGACGACCAGACGCAGGTTGGCGCCGAGCAGGTGGCTCTTGGCGCGCTGGCCGTCCTTCGCGACCCACTGCAGCTCGCGACCGAGCTGCGACCGCTTCTCGGTGTCGCTCATCTGCGACAGCTTCTCCTCGGCGAAGAGTCCCGCCTCGATGCGCATCGCGAGCTCGACCTCTTCGGCCGCGTTCAGGAGCGCGACCTTGCCGATCTGCTTGAGGTAGTCCTTGACCGGGTCGGCCGTCGCGCCCGTGATGGTGGACGAGTAGACCGGCACCTCGTCTTCGTCGTCGGAGGCGCGCAGCACGAGCGCACCCGTCGGGTGCGGTTCGATGGCGACGGGCTTCGCGTCGTCGTCCTCGTCGGTCGCCTCGTCGTGGGCCCCCTCGGCGGCGTCGGTCTCGACCACCTCGAGGTCGGCGGGGTCGACCTCGTCGTCCTCTTCGTCGTCGGCGGCCTTGCCCTTCGCCTTGGTGCGGGGCTTCGCGGCGCTCTTGGCCGTGCTCGTGCGAGGCGTCTTCGACGCCGTCGTGGTCTTCGCAGCCGCCTTCGCGGCGGGCGCCTTCGCAGGCGCCTTGCTCGCAGTCGACTTCGCGGCGGTCTGGCGCTTCGCGGCCGGCTTCTCAGCCTCGGCCTCGGCCTTCGCCTTCGTCGTTGCCATACGTTTGAACCTCTCCTACCGTCGCGCGGCGTGTGCCCTCTCGGAAGGCGCGGCTCGTGCATTCGGTCCGGTCGTTTTCGGACACTATGAGGACCCATGTCAAGTCCGCGTGGATGGCACGGTCTCGATCGTGCCCGCGAACCCGAACGGGTCCTGCCTTAATTATACAGGTCCTGAACGATCGACGCGCACGCCCGACGCCCCGCCGCACATCCACAGACAACGTCGGCGGGCCACCCGCCATTCCCCGGATCGGACGGTCCTCGCGTTCAGGCGCCTCGCGGGGGTTCGTCGTCGCGCGACCGACGGAAGGCCAGGAACTTCTCGAGCTCTGCCGCGATCTCGTCGGCGCTCGGCAGTTCGCCGTCCTCGTCGGTGAGCGGGGATCGCAGGGTCGTGCCCTCCATGTAGGCGTCATGCCGCCCCTCGAGGGTGCCCACGAGCTTCGCGAGCTCGCCGTTCTCGGCGACCTGCTCGTCGATTCGTGCGATGAAGTCGCGCCCCTGCTCGCGGAGCGCGTCGGTCGGGAAGATGCGACCCGTCGCGGCACTGATCGCCTCGAGGGCGGCGATCGCGGCCGACGGATACTCGGTGTCCGCGAGGTAGTGCGGGATGAGCAGCACGAAGCCCGTCGTCGGATGCCCGAGCTCGACGAGCCGGTACTCGACGAGGTGCAGCGCGTTGCCCGGCACCTGGGTCGTCGGACGCCAGACAGACATCGTGTCGATGAGCTCGTCCCGGTTGCCGCTCACGGTCACCCGGATCGGGCGCGTGTGCGGCACCGGCATCGGAATCGAGTTCACCCAGGTCGTCGACGCCACCTGCAGTTCGTCGATGAGCTGCAGCACGGCCGCCGTGAACCACTCCCACTTGAAATCGGGTTCGAAGCCGGTGAGCAGCAGGAAGGGCCGGCCGAGCTCGTCGCGCGCGAGCTCGAGCTCGATCCGCGGAGGCGTGTACTCGGTGAAGTGGTCGCCCTCGAAGAGCATGATCGGTCGCCGAGCACGGTAGTCGAGGAGCTCGTCGACGTCGAAGGTCGCGATCGATGTCGTCTCGAGCGTCTCGCGCAGGTACTCGGTCGTCTGCGCGACCGCCCCGCCGGCGTCGGCGAAGCCGGTGAGCCCGGCGACGAGCGGGAGCCCCGGCGGCACCGACACGTCGACGTTCAGCTCGTACAGGGAACGGGGATCGCGCATGTTTCCAGCCTACTGACGCGGTGCCGGCGACCCGCCGCCGACGGAGCCGCGCCGTGCATGCCCAGAGCGAACACGTAACATCTGGAGCCATGACCGTTCCCGCGCTCTCCGTGATCGACTCCCCCGCCGCCTCCGCCGACGCCGACGTCGTGCTCCTCGTCGCCAGGCAGGGGGCCGACGGCGTCGAGCTCCTCACGCCCGAGGGCTTCGACTGGGTGCGCCCGCAGATCGTCGCGCTCGGCGCGACCGGCGCGGCGGAGGAGCTGACCCGGCTCCCGGGCGCCGACGGCGGGCCGCGCGTCGTCGCGGTGGCCGGGGTGGGCGACCGAGCGGATGCCTCGAGCCTGCGCCTCGCCGCGGGTGCCGCCGTGCGTCGCCTCGGCAAGGCCGAATCGGTGGCCGTCGCAGTCGCGCTGGGCGACGCCGACGCCGTCGCCGCACTGCTCGAGGGCGCCGCGCTCGGCGCCTACGCCTTCGACGAGTACCGCAGCGAGGCGAAGCCGCGGGTCACGCGCATCGACCTGCACTCCGAACTCGGCGCCGAGGCGGTGGGACTCGACCGGCTCCGCTCCGTCGTCGCCGCCGTGGCACGCACGAAGGACCTTGTGAACACGTCGCCCTCGGAGCTCTTCCCGGCGAGCTTCGCCGAGCTCGCCGTCGCCGCGGCCGCCGAGGTCGGCGTGACGGCGACGGTCTGGGACGAGCGGGCGCTCGCCGCCGACGGCTTCGGCGGGATCCTCGGCGTCGGCCAGGGCTCCAGCCGCGGGCCGCGCCTCGTGCGCCTCGAATGGGCTCCGGCCGAGGCATCCGCCCACCTCGCGCTCGTGGGCAAGGGCATCACGTTCGATTCGGGCGGCCTCTCGCTGAAGCCGATGCTCTCCATGGTGGGCATGAAGACCGACATGGCCGGCGCCGCCGCCGTGCTCTCCGCGATGATCGCGTTCGCCGAGCTCGGACTGCCCATCCGCGTGACCGGCTGGCTGTGCCTCGCCGAGAACCTGCCCTCGGGTACCGCGACCCGGCCCAACGACGTGCTCCGCATCCGCGGCGGCAAGACCGTCGAGGTGCTCAACACCGACGCCGAGGGGCGGCTCGTGCTCGCCGACGGCCTCGTGGCCGCGAGCGAGGAGCAGCCCGACGCGATCGTCGACGTCGCGACCCTCACCGGTGCGCAGATGGTCGCGCTCGGCGGGCGCATCTCCGGCCTGCTCGGCGACGACGAGCTCGTGGCACGCGTCCGGTCCGCGGCGGACCACGTCGACGAGGCCGTCTGGCCGATGCCGCTGCCCAAGGACCTCATGCCGATGCTGAAGTCCGACGTCGCCGACCTCACCAACACGAAGCTCGGCCAGACCGTGCCCGGCATGCTGCTCGCCGGCGTCTTCCTGCAGGAGTTCGTCGGCACGCGCGAGGGCACCGAGGAGCGGATTCCCTGGGCGCACCTCGACATCGCCGGCCCTTCGCACAACTCCGGCGCGGGCTGGGGCTTCACCGGGACGGGAGCGACCGGGGCGGCCGTGCGCACCCTCGTCCGTCTGGGCGAGGAGCTCTCCGCCAAGTAGTAAGGTCGTTCAGGGCGAGAACGTCGCCCGAACGCCTGCCTGGGCGACACGCCCGTGGCAGTCCGTGTCGCAGATCAGGTGCGCAAGGGAGATTGCGGTTGTCCGAGCAGAACTTTGACATTGTCGTCCTCGGCGGGGGCAGCGCGGGCTATGCCGCAGCGATCCGCGCCGTCGAACTCGGCCTCACCGCCGTGGTGATCGAGAAAGACAAGCTCGGCGGCACGTGTCTGCACCGCGGATGCATCCCCACGAAGGCGCTCCTGCACGCGGCCGAGGTCGCCGAGGTCTCGAAGGAGTCCGCGAAGTACGGCGTGAAGGCCGCGTTCGAGGGCATCGACATGGGCGGCGTCACCGCCTACCGCGAGGGCATCGTCTCGAGCAAGTGGAAGGGCCTCCAGGGTCTCCTCAAGGCGCGCGGCATCCTCGTCGTCGAGGGTGAGGGCCGCCTCGTCTCCGCGAACACCGTCCAGGTCGGCGACGACCGCTACGTCGGCAAGAACGTGCTGCTCGCAACCGGCTCGTACTCGCGCTCGCTGCCCGGTCTCGAGATCGGCGGCCGCGTCATCACGAGCGAGCAGGCGCTCGAGCTCGACTTCGTGCCGAACAAGGTCGCCGTGCTCGGCGGCGGCGTCATCGGCGTCGAGTTCGCGAGCGTCTGGCGCTCGTTCGGCGCCGAGGTGACCATCATCGAGGCGCTCCCCCACCTCGTCCCGAATGAAGAGGAGTCGGTCTCGAAGCAGCTCGAGCGCGCGTTCCGCAAGCGCGGCATCGACTTCTCGCTCGGCATCCGATTCCAGAGCGTCACGCAGAACGACCAGGGCGTCGTCGTCACGCTCGAGAACGGCACGACCTATGAGGCCGACCTGCTGCTCGTCGCCGTCGGACGCGGCCCCGTGACGCAGAACCTCGGCTACGAAGAGGCCGGCATCACGATCGACCGCGGCTTCGTCATCACCGACGAGCGCCTCCAGACGAGCGTTCCCGGCGTGTACGCCGCGGGCGACATCGTGCCCGGCCTGCAGCTCGCGCACCGCAGCTACCAGCAGGGCATCTTCGTCGCGGAGGAGATCGCGGGCCTCAGCCCGATCATCGTCGAGGACGTCAACATCCCGAAGATCACCTACTGCGAGCCCGAGGTCGCCTCGATCGGCTACACGGAGGCGAAGGCCGCGGAGAAGTTCGGCGCCGACCAGGTCAGCTCGTTCGACTACAACCTCGCCGGCAACGGCAAGTCGAGCATCCTCGGCACCGGCGGATCGATCAAGGTCGTCCGCGTGAACGACGGCCCCATCGTCGGCGTCCACATGATCGGCGGCCGTGTCGGCGAACTCATCGCCGAGGCGCAGCTCGCCGTGAACTGGGAGGCGTACCCCGAGGACATCGCCCCCTTCATCCACGCGCACCCGACCCAGGGCGAGGCGTTCGGCGAGGCTGTGCTCAAGCTCGCCGGCAAGCCCCTGCACGCCATCTGAGTCCGCTGCCCGCCCCCACGACTGCAATAAGCTAGAACGCGTTCCCACGCTGTGAAGGAGACAAGCGCATGAGCGAATCCGTCAGCCTCCCGGCACTCGGCGAGAGTGTCACTGAGGGCACGGTCACCCGCTGGCTGAAGAATGTCGGCGACCGTGTCGAGGTCGACGAGCCGCTGCTCGAGGTCTCGACCGACAAGGTCGACACCGAGATCCCGTCGCCCGTGGCGGGTGTCATCGAGGCGATCCTCGTCCAAGAGGACGAGACCGTCGAGGTCGGCACCGCGCTCGTCACGATCGGTGACGGTTCGGGCGCTGCGGCGCCCGAGGCCGCTCCCGCGCCGGCCGAGGCTCCCGCCGCGCCCGAGGCTCCCGCCGCCGCACCCGAGCCGGTCGCCGCACCGCCGGTCGCCGAGCCCGCCGCTCCTGCGGCACCCGCCGCTCCTGCGGCACCCGCCGAGGTGCCGGCTGCGGCGCCCGCCGCTCCGGCAGCGCCCGCTGCTCCGGCGGCTCCGCCGGCCGCCCCGGCAGCGGCGCCTGCCGCTGCGGCGCCTGCTGCTCCGGCTGCGGCTCCGGCCGCACCGGCCGCTGCTCCCGCTGCCGCACCTGCCGCGCCGGCTGCTGCTCCCGCTGCCGCGCCGGCTGCACCCGCTGCACCGGCCACTGCTCCCGCCTCCGGTGCGCACGCGGGTCCGTCGGGCTACGTCACGCCGATCGTCCGCAAGCTCGCGAACGAGCAGGGCGTCGACCTCGCGAACGTCACCGGCACGGGCGTCGGCGGTCGCATCCGCAAGCAGGACGTCATCTCGGCGCAGACGGCTCCGGCCGCGGCGGCCGCCGCGCCGGCACGTCAGCCGCTCGAGACCTCACCGCTCCGCGGCACGACCGTTCCGATGACGCGCCTGCGCAAGGTCGTCGCCGAGCGCGCCGTCGTCTCGATGACCTCGACCGCGCAGCTCACCACCGTCGTCGAAGTGGACGTGACCCGCATCGCGCGCCTGCGTGATCGCGTCAAGGGCGAGTTCCTCGCGAAGACCGGCAACAAGCTGTCGTTCCTGCCCTTCTTCGGCCTCGCCGCGGCGGAGGCGCTCAAGGCGTACCCGATCATCAACTCCACGGTCGACGGCGACAGCATCGTCTACCCGGCCCAGGAGAACATGAGCATCGCGGTCGACACGGAGCGCGGCCTGCTCACCCCGGTCATCCGCAACGCGGGTGAGCTCGACATCGCAGGTCTCGCCGCCCAGATCGCCGATCTCGCCGAGCGGACCCGCAACAACCAGCTGAAGCCCGACGAGCTCGCCGGCGGCACGTTCACGCTCACGAACACCGGTTCGCGTGGTGCGCTGTTCGACACGCCGGTCGTCTTCCTCCCGCAGTCGGCCATCCTCGGCACGGGTGTCGTCGTCAAGCGCCCCGTCGTGGTCAGCCAGGACGGCGCGGACGCGATCGCCGTGCGTTCGATGGTGTACCTCGCGCTGTCGTACGACCACCGCATCATCGACGGCGCCGACGCAGCCCGCTTCCTGACGGCGGTCAAGGACCGTCTCGAGGAGGGTGCGTTCGAGGCCGACCTCGGCATCTAGTCGAACAGTTCCCGCAGTCGCCAACCGGCCTCGCCCCTCATCACGAGGAGCGAGGCCGGTTCGCGTTGCGGGTCGGCGTACGGGAGCTCGAGCAGCACGGCGTCGCCCATTTCGGCGCTCACGGAGAGTTGGTCGAGCGCGAAGCCGGGAACCTCCGGCACCTCGCCCTCGCGTGCCCGGGCGAGTGCCTCCCGGTCGGAGCGATCGAGCGCCGAGCCCGGCTGGTCGACCTGGTCGAGGCAGCCCGCGTCGATCGCGGCCAGGCACTCCTGCCGGAGCGTCATCAGCGCCACCGCCGCCGCCACCGGATCGACGAGGGCGGCTCCCTCCTCGGCGGCCGGTCCGTCGGAGTCCCGCTCGGTGCCGTGCGCCTCGTCAGCGCCGCCGGTCCCGCCCGTCGGCACTGCGGCCCGGCGCGCTTCGGTTCGGCCGGACGACGCACTGTCGGTCGCGGTGACCGTCTCGCGATCCACGCCGCCGGCCTCCGCCGACGGCGGCACGAGGGTGAGCAGCAGCACGAGCGCCGCTCCGCCGGCGGCGGCACCGACCACCAGTGGGCGCCGCCGGCCCGCGATGAGTTCCCGCCATCTCCGTCGGGCGGCACCGGCACGGTCGGCGTCGGCCGAGCGCGCCACCGGCTCCACCGCCGGTATCGGCAGCTGCGCGAGCTCGCCGAGCGTGGCACGCCATCCACGCGCCCGGCTTCCAGCGGGGCGTTGCCGTTCGCGCGTCGCCTGCGACGTGACCGGGCCCGCCGTCGACATCATCGGTTCAGACGTCGACGGAGCGATCCGCGTCGGCAACGACCCTCGAGCCGCCGCGCCGACGTTCGTTCGCACGGGTGCGGCAGTGGCCGCGGCGAACAGCGCACGCTCGATCTCGCCTTCGGTGCGGGCGAACGGCCGGGACTCCGCCCCGGACCGTGCGATCGCAGCCGCGCGCTCGAACACTGCCGGTTGTCGCGTCGATCGCGCCACCTCCTCGATCAGCGCGGCCAGTCGCCGGTGGCTCTCGCGCAACAGCTCCGTGCGGGCGACGGCGGCGCCGGCGGCGTCGAGCGAACGCACGGCCCCGAGGCCGACGAGACGCGGCCTCCCGGTCTCGTCGATCATGACGTCGCTCGTCGCCATCCGCGTGTGCACGAATCCCGCGTCGGCGAGACCCGCCGCAGCCGCGACGAGCGGAGCGAGGATCGTGGTCGCCTCCCCCGGATCGAGCAGCCGTTCGCCGAGGAGATGCGCGAGCGTCGGCCCGGCGATGCGGTCGAGCACGAGGACGCGCCGGCGATCATCGAGCACTGCGACGTCGACGAGCGTCGGCAGCGTGCCCGAGGCATCCGCCCCCATCACCGCGATCTCGGTGCCGATCTGATCGTCGTCGACCCCATCGCGGTACACCTTCACGGCGACCGGCCTGCGAGCCGTCGCACCGTCGGCACCTGCCGGCGACCCTGCACCGTCGACGGCGTCGACCGCGAGGTGCACCTCGGATCGATCCCCGGTCGCGACGCGGCGAAGCAGCCGGTAGCCGGCGACCCGACCGTCACCTGCCGCGGCGCCGTCGCTCGGCACGGGCGCGCCCTGCGCCCTGGTGGCCGCCGTCACGGCCGCGCTTCTCGGTTCACGTCTCATCCCGGCAGTCTCCACGGAGCTCGTGGCGCACGCGATCGAGCCGACGGATCGGATGCCCCGATGCGGCACCGCCACGGTTGGGGAGGACGAGTCGCCTAGACTGGCCGAATGCTCGACATCGTCGTCACGGGGCTAAGCGCCAACTCCGTGCCGTACATCGAGGGTCTCGACCTTCAGCGCGCCGTCCATCGCGCGGTCGTCGCGGGCGAACGCCCCGACACCGTCCTCCTCCTGGAGCACCCCTCCGTCTACACTGCCGGGAAGCGAACCGCTCCCGACGAACGGCCGACCGACGGGACACCCGTCATCGACGTCGACCGCGGCGGCAAGATCACCTGGCACGGTCCCGGCCAGCTCGTGGGGTATCCGATCATCCACCTCGCCGAGCCGGTCGACGTCGTCGGCTACGTGCGCCGACTCGAGGGCGTCCTCATCGACGTCCTCCAGGAGCTCGGCGTCGACGGACGCCGAGTCGACGGACGCTCCGGCGTCTGGGTCGGGTCGCCCGGGCTCGAGAACAAGATCGCCGCGATCGGCATCCGTGTCGCCGAAGGCGTCACGATGCACGGCTTCGCCCTCAACTGCTCGAACTCGCTCGAGCCGTACGAGCGGATCGTCGCCTGCGGAATCCGCGACGCCGGCGTGACCACGATCAGTCGCGAGCTCGGCCGCACGGTGACGCCCGCCGACCTGGTCGACGCCGTGGGCGCACGTCTGCGCGACGAGTTCGAGGAGGCGCTGGCCGCATGACCACCGCACCCGAGGGGCGCAGGATGCTGCGCCTCGAAGTCCGCAACGCCCAGACGCCGATCGAACGCAAGCCCGAGTGGATCAAGACCCGGGCGAAGATGGGTCCCGAATACCGCGCGCTGCAGTCGCTCGTGAAGAGCGAGGAACTGCACACGGTCTGCCAGGAGGCCGGCTGCCCCAACATCTACGAGTGCTGGGAGGACCGCGAGGCCACCTTCCTCATCGGCGGCTCGCAATGCACGCGGCGCTGCGACTTCTGCCAGATCGACACCGGCAAGCCGGCCGACTTCGACTCCGACGAGCCGCGGCGCGTCGGAGAGTCGGTCGTGCGAATGCAGCTGCGCTACTCGACCGTCACGGGCGTCGCCCGCGACGACCTGCCCGACGGCGGAGCCTGGCTCTACGCCGAGACGATCCGCGAGATCCACCGGCAGTCCCCCGGCACCGGTGTCGAGATCCTCGTGCCCGATTTCAACGGCGAGCCCGAGCTGCTGCAGCAGGTCTTCGACGCAGAGCCCGAGGTGTTCGCGCACAACGTCGAGACGGTGCCGCGCATCTTCAAGCGCATCCGCCCGGCGTTCCGCTACGAGCGCTCGCTCGACGTGATCACGCAGGGACGCGACGCAGGGCTCATCACGAAGTCCAACCTCATCCTCGGCATGGGCGAGGAGCGGTCAGAGATCACGCAGGCGCTGCACGACCTCCACGACGCCGGCACCGACATCATCACGGTCACGCAGTATCTGCGGCCGAGCCCGCGCCATCTGCCGGTCGCGCGCTGGGTGCGTCCGGAGGAGTTCCTCGAGATCAAGGCGGAGGCGGAGGAGATCGGCTTCCTCGGCGTGCTCTCGGGTCCGCTCGTGCGCTCGTCGTACCGCGCCGGACGGCTGTGGGCGCAGTCGATGCACGCGAAGGGCCGAGCACTCCCGCCCGGCCTCGCCCACCTCGCCGACACGTCGCTCGGCTTCGCCCAGGCCGTCGGCTGATCGACCGGTCGGCCCGACGACCTCGTCTTCGTCTGGGGCCGCTCGCTCCGCGCCCATCGCGGTCCGAGCGGCCTCCGGCCGCCGGTATCCTAGACACCATGGCACGCACGAAGGACGCATCGAAGGCTCAGAAGGAGCCGGGCCGGCTCAAGCAGATGTGGCAGGTCTTCCAGATGACCCGCCGCTACGACCCGACCGCGCAGTGGCTGATGCTCCTCGCGTTCCTCGTGCCGGTGCTCGCGGGCCTCGCGCTCGCCCTCTGGCTGAGCGAGGGCAACGGCTTCACGATCGCCCTCTGGATCGTCGCCGGCGTGCTCGCCGGCCTTCTGCTCGCACTCGTCGTCCTCGGCCGGCGTGCCGAGCGTGCCGCCTATGCCCAGATCGACGGGCAGCCGGGTGCCGTCGGCGCCGTGCTGCGCAGCGGCCTGCGCGGTGCATGGGTCGGCAACGAGATGCCGGTCGCCGTCAACGGCAAGACGCAGGACGCGGTGTACCGCGCGGTCGGCCGCGGCGGGGTCGCGCTCATCAGCGAAGGGCCGGCCACGCGCACGAAGCGCATGCTCGACGACGAGCAGCGCAAGGTCGCCCGCGTGCTGCCGAACGTGCCGATCACGCTCATCTCCGTCGGCCATGACGAGGGATCGATCGAGCTCTACAAGCTTCCGTCGACGTTGCGCAAGACCAAGAAGGCGCTCACGAAGCCCGAGGTGCTCGCCGTCACGAACCGCCTGAACTCGCTGCAGACGTCGCTGCCGATTCCCAAGGGCATCGACCCGATGAAGGTTCGGCCCCAGCGCGGCAAGATGCGCTGAGCGCACACGCCGACCACGCGGCATCCGCTTCACGAAGCGGGTGCCGCTTCGTCGTTCACGGGCCGGATGGCTCGGAGCCGGTCACGCCCGGATGAGCACCGTTCCCGCGACCTTGTCGTGGAAGCCTCGCTGGTCGGAGTCCCACACGAGCGCCGGCACGACGATGAGGAGCAGGGCCGTGCGGACGACGGGCCGCCAGAGGCCGATCCAGCCGCCCTCGAGCGGGACGACGTGCATGCCGAGGAGCCGGTGCCCGATGCTCCCGCCGATCGTCGGGATGAACACGATCTGCAGGACGGCGAAGACGAGCGGCGTCACCCACGTGTACGCAACGGATTCGTACGGCGTGAAGAGCAGCGAGATGAGCATCGCGCTGCCCCAGTCGATGAAGATCGCCGCGATCCGACGGCCCGCCCGGCCGACCGACCCCCTCCCCTCTGCGGGGAGCCCGAGTCGTTCGCCGGGCCAGCGGCTGGGTTCGAGATCTCCGAAGGTCTGGGGTTTCGCGTCGGGCACCCCACGAGTCTACCGATCGGGCATGGGCGTAACATGGCCGAAACATTCCGGTCACGGTCGGGAAACGGCGTGCGGATACCGTCGCCGTTGGCTGTGCAAGTCCATCCGTTCCACCCGCCCCCTGGAGATCATCACATGTTCAGTGATTCGTCCGAAGTGCTCAAGTTCATCAAAGAGACCGATGTCAAGTTCCTCGACATCCGGTTCACCGACCTGCCCGGCGTGCAGCAGCACTTCAACATCCCGGCCTCCACGGTCGACGAGGAGTTCTTCACCGTCGGGCAGCTGTTCGACGGCTCCTCGATCCGCGGGTTCGCGAACATCCACGAGTCCGACATGCAGCTCATCCCCGACGTGTCGACCGCGTACATCGACGCGTTCCGCGCCGAGCGCACGCTGGTCATGGTTTTCGACATCTACAACCCCCGCAACGGTGAGATCTACGCGAAGGACCCGCGCCAGGTCGCGAAGAAGGCCGAGAAGTACCTCGCCTCGACCGGCATCGCCGACACGGCCTTCTTCGCCCCCGAGGCGGAGTTCTACATCTTCGACGACGTGCGCTACGAGGTGAACCAGCACTCGAGCTTCTACTCGGTCGACTCCGAGGAGGGCGCCTGGAACTCGGGCCGTGCCGAAGAGGGCGGCAACCTCGGCAACAAGACCCCCTACAAGGGCGGCTACTTCCCGGTCTCCCCCGTCGACAAGCAGGCCGACCTGCGCGACGACATCTGCCTGAAGCTCATCGACGCCGGGCTGATTCTCGAGCGTTCGCACCACGAGGTCGGCACGGGCGGCCAGGCCGAGATCAACTACCGCTTCGACACGATGGTGCACGCGGCCGACGACATCCTGAAGTTCAAGTACATCGTCAAGAACACCGCCGAGCAGTGGGGCAAGACGGCGACGTTCATGCCGAAGCCCCTCTTCGGCGACAACGGCTCGGGCATGCACACCCACCAGTCGCTCTGGAACGACGGCAAGCCGCTCTTCTACGACGAGGCCGGCTACGGCGGCCTCAGCGACATCGCGCGCTGGTACATCGGTGGCCTCCTCAAGCACGCCCCCGCTGTGCTCGCCTTCACGAACCCGACGGTGAACTCGTACCACCGCCTCGTCCCGGGCTTCGAGGCCCCGGTCAACCTCGTCTACTCGGCGGGCAACCGCTCGGCGTCGATCCGCATCCCGATCACGGGCACCAACCCCAAGGCGAAGCGCATCGAGTTCCGCGCGCCGGATGCCTCGGGCAACCCGTACCTCGCGTTCGCCGCGCAGCTCATGGCCGGCCTCGACGGCATCAAGAACCGCATCGAGCCGCACGAGCCGGTCGACAAGGACCTCTACGAGCTCCCGCCCGAGGAGGCCAAGGCCATTCCCCAGGTGCCGGGATCGCTCGGCGAGGCGCTGGCCGCGCTCGAGGCCGACCACGACTTCCTCCTCGAGGGCGGCGTGTTCACGAAGGAGCTCATCGAGACCTGGATCGACTACAAGCGCGAGAAGGAGCTCAAGCCCCTCGCGCAGCGGCCGCACCCGTTCGAGTTCGAGCTCTACTACGGCGTCTGATCACCCGCAGCCCCCTGCTGCCAACGAAGGGCCGTCCCGCGCAAGCGGGGCGGCCCTTCTCGTGCATTCCGACCCCGAGGAAACCGTTCGGATTCCACGTGGCGGGCGTGCGATCGCACGGCGCTGCTCGCGTCGTCAGACGGTCGGTTCGCGCTTCGGCTCGAGGCCGTAGAAGCCCCGTTCGAACACCGCACGAGACCGCCGGGTGAGCTGCAGGTAGTCGTGCTCGAGTTGCGTCGCCGAGCCCGCCGGGTAGCCCATGATGCGGGCGACGCCCTCGAGCTGCGAACGTTCGACGGGCAGCACGTCGGTCGTCTTGTCGAGCCAGAGGGTGAGCGCCGAGCGGGCCCGCGAGGCGAACACCCACGCCGCCCGGAGCGTCTCGGCATCGGCACGATCGATGAGTCCCGCCTCGGTCGAGGCGTCGAGCGCGCGGAGCGTCGACGTCGTGCGCAACGACGGGATCTCCGCGCCGTGCTGCAGCTGCACGAGCTGCACGAACCACTCGACGTCGGAGATCGAGCCGCGGCCGAGCTTCAGGTGGCGGGTCGGGTCGGCTCCCTGCGGAAGCCGTTCGTTCTCGACGCGCGCCTTGATGCGCTTGACCTCGCGGACCTCCTGCTCACCGATCTCGCTCGGATAGCGGACGGTGTCGGCGAGCTCGGTGAAGTCGTCGATCAGTGCGCGGTCGCCGGCGACGCCACGCGCCCGCAGGAGCGCCTGCGCCTCCCACGTGAGCGACCAGCGCGAGTAGTACGCGCGGTAGGCGTCGAGCGATCGGGCGACGACGCCGTTGCGCCCCTCGGGCCGGAGGTCGGCGTCGAGCTCGAACGGCAGCCGCGCATCCTCTGAGAGTCGCACGAGCTCGCTCACGATGCGCAGCGCGCGGGAATGCGCTGCATCGGGCTCTGCGCCCTGAGCGCGATACACGTAGATGATGTCGGCATCGGAGCCGATGCCGAGCTCCCGGCCGCCGAAGCGGCCCATGCCGATCACCGCGAACTCGATGCCGTCGGACTCGCCGCCCCGTATCGCCGCGACAAGCGCGGCGATGTGGTTCTCGGTGAGATCGGTGAGCCCGTGCCCGAGCTCTTCGACGGTCGTGACGTCGAGGATGCCGGCCAACGCGAGGCGCAGCATCTCGCGGCGCCGGATGGCGCGGAAGATCTTCGCCGCGTCGTCGGACTCGCCGTGACGTCGGAGCACGGCGCGCGTCTCGTCCTGGAGTGCGGCGAGCGAGCGGGGTCGAAGCTCCTCGAGGTCCTCGAGCCAGGCGACCGCCTCGGGTGTCCGCTCGAGGAGTTCGGCGGCATAGCGCGACCCCGACAGGACGCGGGTGAGCCGAAGCGCCGCGTCGGACGAGTCGCGCAGCAGCCGAAGGTACCAGTGCGTCGTCCCGAGCGTGTCGCTCAGGCGGCGGAAGGAGAGGAGCCCGAAATCGGGATCGGTCCCCTCAGCGAACCACGAGATGAGCACGGGCATCAGGTGTCGCTGGATCGTCGCCCGCCGCGAGAGGCCCGATGTCAGCGCGGCGATGTGCGCCAGCGCACCGCGAGGATCGCGGAACCCGATGGCGGCGAGCCTCGCCTCCGCCTGCGCACTGGTGAGCTCGAGGCCCGACGCGGGCAGCGCGGCCACCGCCGACAGCAGCGGCCGGTAGAAGAGGCGCTGGTGGAGACCGCGCACCCGCTGCCGCGTCGACTGCCAGACGCGGGTCAGCTCGGCGGCGTCGCGTCCGAGCCCCGACGCCCGAGCGAGGATGCGCAGGCTGTCGGCGTCTCGCGGCATCAGATGCGTTCGTCGAAGGCGTTCGAGCTGCAGCCGATGCTCGAGCACGCGGAGCACCCGGTAGTCGCGGGAGAACTCCCCCGCCTCCTCACGACCGACGTATCCCGCCTCGGCGAGGGCCGTGAGGGCGAGCAGGGTGCCGCCCTGCCGGATCGAATCATCGGTCGCGCCGTGCACGAGCTGCAGCAGCTGCACGGTGAACTCGATGTCGCGCAGGCCACCTGGACCGAGCTTCAACTGGACATCCACCTCGTCGGCCGGGATGTGCTCGGTGACCCGCTCGCGCATGCGCTGCACCGACTCGACGAAGCCCTCCCGGCTCGAGCTCGACCACACCATCGGCTCGACGCCGGCCGTGTATCGGCCGCCGAGTTCGAGGTCCCCCGCGAGCGGGCGCGCCTTCAGCAGCGCCTGGAACTCCCAGCTCTTCGCCCAGCGCTCGTAGTACTGGAGGTGCGAGTCGAGCGTGCGTACGAGCGCCCCGTCCTTGCCCTCCGGGCGCAGGTTCGGATCGACCTCCCACAGCGGCGGCTCGATGCCGGGCTCGCCGATCAATCGCATGGTCACCATCGCGAGACGCGTCGCGATCTCGACGGCGCGCGGGGTCGACACCGCCTGCTCGTCAGCGGATTCGGCGACGAAGATGACATCGACATCGCTCACGTAGTTCAGCTCGCGGGCGCCGGCCTTGCCCATGCCGATGACGGCGAGCCGCGTCGCCGCGACCTCCGCCGCGGGATACCGGCCGGGCGCGGCGGGGGCGCCCTCGTCGCGCGCGACGATCCGGCGTGCACCGGCGAGGGCGGCGTCCAGGGCGGCGCCGGCGAGGTCGGCGAGCCCCGCCGAGACGGACTCGACGACGTCGACCGCGTCGTGCCGGGTGAGGTCGTAGACGGCCACGCCGGCGAGCAGCCGGCGATATCGCACGCGGATCGCCGCAGCCAGCGCGTCGGGATCGTCGACGCGCTCGGGCGCGAGTCCGTCGACCGCTGCGAGCAGCGAGGATCGCGCCTCGGTGCTCGTGGGCGGCGGCGCCGGCACCGCCTGCAGCAGCGCGATCTCGGCGGGATGGCGGTTCAGGAAGTCGGCGAGACCCCGCGATGCGCCCACCAGTCGGGCGAGCCGCTCGGCCGCCGCGGGTTCGTCGAGCACCGCGGCGACCTCCGCAGGCGCCCGGTCGTGCAGGCGGCGGAACTCGATCAGCGCCGAGTCGGGGTCGGCCGCTGCGCCCAGCGCCGCGAGGAGCGCCTCGCCATCGACCCCGGTCGCCGCCGCGAGCTCCCCGAGGCGCGTCGACGCCCGGTCGAGGTCGTCGAAGCCGGCACGTGCGAGTCGGCCGAGCGTCGGCGCCTGTCGAGACATCCGGCGGTCAGAGGATCTCGAGATTGCGGTGCAGCTCGAAGGGCGTGACCTGCGAGCGGTAGTCGCGCCACTCGGCCCGCTTGTTCGCGAGCACGTAGTTGTAGACCTGCTCGCCGAGCGTCTCGGCGACGAGTTCGGAACCCTCCATGTACTCGATCGCGTGATCGAGGCTCGCCGGCAGCGGATGGTAGCCGAGCGCGCGGCGCTCGCTGTCGGTGAGCGCCCACACGTCGTCCTCCGCCTCGGACGGCAGCTCGTAGCCCTCCTCGATGCCCTTCATGCCGGCTGCGAGCAGCAGGGAGAAGGCGAGGTACGGGTTCGCCGCCGAGTCGATCGCGCGATACTCGACTCGCGCGCTCTGACCCTTGTTCGGCTTGTAGAGCGGAACGCGCACGAGCGCCGAGCGGTTGTTGTGGCCCCAGCAGATGAAGCTCGGTGCCTCGTCGCCGCCCCACAGCCGCTTGTAGGAGTTCACGAACTGATTCGTCACGGCCGAGATCTCGTTCGCGTGGCGCAGCAGGCCGGCGATGAACTGACGACCGATCTTCGACAGCTGGTACTGCGCGCCGGGCTCGTAGAACGCGTTCGTGTCGCCCTCGAAGAGCGACAGGTGCGTGTGCATGCCCGATCCGGGGTACTGCGAGAAGGGCTTCGGCATGAACGTCGCGTAGACGCCCTGCTCGATCGCGACCTCCTTGACGACGGTGCGGAACGTCATGATGTTGTCGGCCGTCGTGAGGGCGTCGGCATAGCGGAGGTCGATCTCGTTCTGGCCGGGGCCCGCCTCGTGGTGGCTGAACTCGACCGAGATGCCGAGGTCTTCGAGCATGCGCACCGAGCGGCGACGGAAGTCGTGCGCCGTGCCGCCGGGGACGTTGTCGAAGTACCCGGCCGAGTCGACGGGGATCGGCCCCTCGTCGCCGAACTTCGACGAGCGCAGCAGGTAGAACTCGATCTCGGGATGCGTGTAGAAGGTGAACCCTCGATCGGCGGCGCGCTCGAGGGTGCGCTTCAGCACGTTCCGCGGGTCGGCGACCGCCGGCTCGCCGTCGGGCGTGGTGATGTCGCAGAACATGCGACCGGTCGGGTCCACATCGCCCCGCCAGGGCAGCGTCTGGAACGTCGACGGGTCGGGGTAGGCCAGCAGGTCGGACTCGTACGTGCGGCTCAGGCCCTCGATCGCCGAGCCGTCGAACCCGATGCCCTCGGTGAACGCGCCCTCGACCTCGGCCGGTGCGATCGCGACCGACTTCAGGGTGCCGACGACGTCGGTGAACCAGAGCCTGACGAACTTGACCCCCCGCTCCTCGATCGTGCGAAGAACGAAGTCGCGCTGCTTATCCATCCACACCCTCTCTCGCAGATCCCAGCGTACCGGCACCGGCCGCCGCAGGGCGGCCTCGCGGCAGCCGATCGGGCTCGGCCGATGTGCGAGGATTGCGGCATGTCAGGCGAGCCCCAGACCTCAGCATCCGACACCTCCGCCCCGACCGGCGCGGCCTCCGACGCCACGGCGGAGCTGAACCCCTACGGCGGCGCCTCCGCGACCGGCGGTCCGAAGCGGGTGCGCACCCGCCACTTCCAGAACGCGAAGCGCAACGGCATCAAGATCACCGGGCTCACGAGCTACGACCAGCTCACGGCGCACATCTTCGACGAGGCGGGCATCGACTTCCTGCTCGTCGGCGACTCGGCCGGCAACAACGTGCTCGGCTACGAGACGACGCTTCCGGTCAAGGTCGACGACCTCATCCCGCTGACGCGCGCCGTCGCCGGGGCGGTCAAGCGGGCCTTCGTGATCGCCGACATGCCGTTCGGCTCGTACGAGAACGGCCCCGAGGACGCACTGCACACCGCCGTGCGATTCATGAAGGAGACCGGGGCGCACGCCGTCAAGCTCGAGGGCGGGGAGCGCAGCGCCAAGCAGATCCGGCGCATCGTGAACGCCGGCATCCCGGTGATGGCGCACATCGGCTACACCCCGCAGAGCGAGCACGGGCTCGGCGGCCACGTCATCCAGGGGCGCGGCGAGGGCCTCGACCAGCTGCTCGCAGACGCCCGGGCCGTGCAGGATGCCGGCGCGTTCGCCGTCGTGCTCGAGATGGTGCCGGCCGAAGCGGCCCGCCAGGTCACCGAGCTCCTCGACATCCCGACCATCAGCGTCGGCGCCGGTCCGCACACCGACGGCCAGCTGCTCGTCTGGACCGACTGGGCCGGCCTCACCACCGGCCGGGTGCCGCGGTTCGTCAAGAAGTATGCGGATCTCGCCGGCGTGCTCAGTGCGGCGGCCAACGAGTGGCGCGCCGACGTCGAGTCGGGGGCGTATCCGACCGCGGAGCACTCGTTCGAGTGACCCGCTGGTCAGTCGTCGGCCGCGTCCTCCTCGGCCCACTTCGCACTGTTCGCGCGAAGGATCTCGAGCGCCCGCTCGGCCTCTTCCCGCGTCTCGAAGGGGCCGACCCGGTCGACCGACTGCGAGACGAACCCCTGTTCGACCGCACCGGTCTTGAGGTTGTACCAGAACATGTGCTCGACGTCCTCGGTCATAGGCTGATCCTATGCCCAAAGACGCCGCCGGCCACCTGATCCCCGGACGACTCTCACCGGCGCGCGCCGTGCCCGCCGGCATCGCCCGGCCCGAGTACGTGGGCCGTCGTGCACCCGCCCCGAACCCGGGCGGCGACCGGTACGCACCCGACGAGGTCGAGCGCATCCGGGCCGCCGGCCGCATCGCGGCCGGCGCGATCGAGGAGGCCGCGGCGGCCATCCGCCCGGGCGTCACGACCGACGAGCTCGACCGCATCGTGCACGAGTACGTCACAGGCCACGGGGCGTACCCGTCGACCCTCGGCTACCGCGGCTATCCGAAGTCGAGCTGCACCTCGGTCAACGAGGTCATCTGCCACGGCATCCCCGACGACACCGTGCTCGTCGACGGCGATCTCGTGAACCTCGACGTCACCGCCTTCCTCGACGGCATGCACGGCGACCTCAACCACACGTTCCTCGTCGGCGACGCCGGCGAGGAGGCCGCGCTGCTCGTCGATCGCACGCGCGAGGCACTCGCACGAGGCATCCGCGCCGTCGCGCCCGGCCGTCAGGTGAACGTGATCGGGCGCGCGATCGAGGCGTACGCCAGGCGTTTCGGCTACGGCGTCGTGCGCGACTACACGGGGCACGGGGTGGGCCGGGCGTTCCATACCGGGCTCGTGATCCCCCACTTCGACGACCCGAGCGCGACGACGGTCATCGAGGAGGGCATGGTGTTCACCATCGAGCCGATGCTCACGCTCGGCACCGTCGAATGGGATGTCTGGGCCGACGATTGGACGGTCGTCACCCGCGACCGTTCCCTCACCGCCCAGTTCGAGCACACGCTCGTCGTCACCGACCGCGGCGCCGAGATCCTCACCCTCCCGTGACGCATCCGGCCTGAGCGTTCGCCGCACGGCACCGCGATAGTGTGAGCGCATGGCCACGGAACTCGCGATCGGCATCGACATCGGCGGCACGGGGATCAAGGGAGCAGTCGTCGACCTCGGCGAGGGCACCCTCGTCTCCGACCGCATCAAGGTCAAGACGCCCGAGGGCGGCCGTCCCGCCGACATCCTGACCGCGACCACCGAGCTGCTCGACCGGCTCTCGGCCGACTTCGACGAGTCGCTGCCGCTCGGCGTCTGCTTCCCGGCGATCGTCAAGCGCGGTCGCACCCTGTCGGCTGCGAACATCTCGCGCGAGTGGATCGGACTGCCTGCCGAGGAGCTCTTCGAGGAGACCTTCGGCCGCGAGATCCACTTCATCAACGACGCGGATGCCGCCGGCTACGCCGAGTCGCGCTACGGTGCGGCGGTCGACGCCGATGGGCTCGTCATCCTCACGACGCTCGGAACGGGCATCGGGTCCGCGTTCCTCTACGACGGCGTGCTGGTTCCGAACACCGAACTCGGGCACATCGAGCTCGACGGCACCGAGGCCGAGAAGCGCGCGGCGTACTCCGCGATGGAGCGCGAGTCGCTCGACTGGGCGTCGTGGGCCGCCCGCCTGCAGCGGTTCTACGCGCACATCGAGTTCATCTTCTCGCCCGACCTGTTCGTCGTCGGCGGCGGCGTGTCGAAGCACCACGAGCAGTTCCTGCCGCTGCTCGACCTGAAGACGCCGATCGTACCCGCCCGCCACCGCAACAACGCCGGCATCATCGGGGCCGCGTCGCTCGCGGCGAAATGACCGTGTGGTGCAACGCCGCCCGCGATCGCCGGCGCGATCACCGGAGTCGGCGCCACGCCTCGTGGTGCGAGCGGGCCGGCTGATACGCCGGGTTCTGTTCACCGCGAGCCTTGCGTCTCGCGGCTGGACGGCCATCTCTCTCGGGGCCACGTCGCCGTGACCCTCCAGCGGTCTACCCGGGAACGGGACGGGCAGCCCCATGGTTCCCTGTCTGACCTTGCTCCGGACGAGGTTTACCGAGCCGGCCGGGTCACCCCGGCCGCTGGTGGGCTCTTACCCCACCGTTTCACCCTTACCGCCCGCTCGCGCGGGAGGCGGTCTGCTTTCTGTGGCACTGTCTCGCGGGTCGCCCCGGGTGGGTGTTACCCACCGTCCTGCCCTGTGGAGCCCGGACGTTCCTCGGCGCACGGGGTGAACCGTGCGACGCGACCGTCTTGCCGACCCACTCGCCCCTGAAGTCTACCGTCAGAGCCCCGACTCGTCGGTGCGCACGAGGATGCGGTCGCACTCGGGGCACTGCACGACGTCGTCGGGCGCGGACCGACGCACCGACTCGAGGTCGGAGCCGGTGAGCGTCATCGTGCACCCGCCGCAGGTGCGCTGGCGCAGGAGGGCCGCGCCGACGCCGGCGCCGCGCGTGCGACGCTGCTCGTAGAAGGCGAGGAGTTCGGCGGGGACGCCCGACGCGACGACCTCCCGATCGCGCTCGGCCTGCTCGCGCTCGACGGTGATGCCGCCCGCTGCGGCATCGCGCTCGGCCTCGAGCTCGGCGACCTCGGATTCGATGGCGGCGCGCTGCAGGTCGATGCTCGAGACGACGACCTCGGCCTCCTCGACCCGCTCCATCACGACGAGCTCCTGGTCTTCGAGGTCGCCGCGCCGCTTGGCGAGGGAGGCGAGCTCCGCCTCGAGCGCCTGCACGTCCTTCACCGACGAGGTGTGCTGCAGCCGGTCCGAGTCGCGGGCGATACGGGCCTCGACGACGGCGACATCGGACTCGAGCCGGGCGAGCTCCGTCTTCGCGTCCTCGAGCGTGCCGATCGCCTCAGCACGGGTGCCGCGCACCGCCGTCTCGCGCTTGGCGAGCTCGGCGAGCTGCGCGGTCTGCGGCAGGACGCCGAGCCGGTGCGCGAGCTGCTGGATGCGGGTGTCGATCGACTGGAGCCGCAGCAGTTCCTGCTGGTCGGCGGGCGTGGCCTTCACGTGGTGCTCCTCGCGGGGGTCTGGGCTGGACTCGTCATCATTGCACGACCTGGAAGTCCCATGGGTCGGTGCGCAGCTCGCTCACGACGATCTCGAGCCCCGGCAGGGCCGCGCGCAGCTCGGCGGCGGCGACGTCCAGCCAGAGCCACTCGCTCGCCCAGTGCGAGACGTCGACGAGCGCGGGTCCGCCGCCGAGCGCGGCCTGCTCGCGCGCCTCGGAGGCGGGATGGTGGCGCAGGTCGGCGGTGACGTAGACGTCGGCCGCACGTACCGCAGGGTGCCCGAGCAGCGAATCGCCGGCCCCGCCGCAGACCGCGACCGTCTCGACCGGGTCGTCGAATCCGCCGGCAGCACGCACGCCGGTCGCGGTCGCCGGGAGGAGCTCGGCGATGCGTCGCGCGAGACGGCCGAGCGTGGTCGGCTCGGTCAGGCGACCGACCCGGCCGAGCCCCGTGTCACCGTCGTCGGATGCCTCGATCGGGCGCTGCTCGGCGAGGCCGAGCCGATCGGCAAGCACTGCGCTCGTGCCGGTCGCGACGACGTCCGCGTTCGTGTGCGCCGCGAGCAGGGCGCAGTCGGCGCGGATGAGCCGGGCGAGCAGCGCGCCCTTGTAGCGGTCCTCTGCGACCGTCGTGACGCCCCGCAGCAGCAGCGGATGGTGCGCGATCAGCAGGTCGGCGCCGGAGGCCACGGCTTCGTCGACCGTCGCGGCGACCGCGTCGACGGCCAGCAGCACCCGCCGCACGGGCGCGTCGAGAGCGCCGGAGACGAGCCCCGAGGCATCCCACGCCTCGGTGCCGGCCGCGGGCCAGAGGCGTTCGGTGACGGCGAGCACATCGGCGAGGACCAGCGACATGTGGGCCCTGCCGGGCTCGAACCGACGACATCCACGGTGTAAACGTGGCGCTCTACCAACTGAGCTAAAGGCCCTCGCGCCGCACGCGGCGCAGGCTCATCGTATCCGAGCGGCCGGGCGGCGCGGCATCCCGCCGGGTCAGGCGGCCCTTCGCAGCGAAGCGAGCGCCTCGCGGTACCGCTCGAGCGGACGCGCCTCGCCCTTCGGCGTGGCGAAACTGTCGACCACCACGCCGTCGTCGTCGATGAGGAAGGTCGCGCGTGCCGCGACGCCGTGCTCGGCGTCGAACGCGCCGTACGCCGCGGCGACCTCGCCGTGCGGCCAGAAGTCGGCGAGCAGGCGGAACCCGTAGCCCTGCGCCTCGCTCCACGCCCGGAGCGTGTGCTTGGAGTCGACCGACACGCCGATGAGCTCGACCGACTCGTCGGCGAACATCGCGAAGTTGTCGCGCAGCTCGCACAGCTCGCCCTGGCAGATGCCCGAGAAGGCCAGAGGGAAGAACACGAGCACGACCGGTCGCCGGCCGCGGAAGTCGGCGAGCCGCACGGTCTGCCCGTGCTGGTCGACGAGGTCGAAGTCGGGCGCGACGGCACCAGGGGCGAGGATCATGGACGGGGACCTCCGATCGGAACGGCCCATCATCGTACCGCCCCCGATTCCCGACGAGACTCATTAGGATGGCGGGGTGCCATGCGACCGCGAGGCGGTCAGCCTCGGCGTGCGCACGTCCACACCACGCAGGTGATCCCTGCAGAGAAGAGAGGTCGAGTGTGACTGTCAACGACCAGGATCCTTACTCGGTCGAGGCGATGGACTCGGATCCCGAGGAGACGAACGAATGGGCGGAGTCGCTCGACTCGCTCGTCGCCGAGAAGGGCCACCAGCGGGCGCGTGAGATCATGCTCAGCCTGCTGAAGCGCTCGAAGGAGCTGCACCTCGGCGTGCCGATGGTGCCCACCACCGACTACCTGAACACGATCGCGCCCGAGAACGAGCCGGAGTTCCCGGGCGACGAGGAGACCGAGCGCCGCTATCGCGCGTGGATCCGCTGGAACGCCGCCATGCTCGTGCACCGCGCGCAGCGTCCCGGCATCGGCGTCGGCGGGCACATCTCGACCTACGCGTCGAGCGCCGCCCTGTACGAGGTCGGCTTCAACCACTTCTTCCGCGGGCAGGACCACCCCGGCGGCGGCGATCAGGTCTTCTACCAGGGTCACGCCTCCCCCGGCATGTACGCACGCGCGTTCCTCGAGGGCCGTCTCTCGAGCGACCAGCTCGACGGCTTCCGCCAGGAGAAGTCGCACGCCCCGAACGGCCTCTCGAGCTACCCGCACCCGCGGCTCATGCCCGAGTTCTGGCAGTTCCCGACCGTGTCGATGGGTCTCGGCCCGATCAACGCGATCTACCAGGCGCAGCTCAACAAGTACCTCACCAACCGCGGCATCAAGGACGCCTCCGACCAGCACGTCTGGGCGTTCCTGGGCGACGGCGAGATGGACGAGGTCGAGAGCCGCGGCCAGCTCCAGGTCGCCGCGAACGAGGGCCTCGACAACCTCACGTTCGTCATCAACTGCAACCTCCAGCGGCTCGACGGCCCGGTGCGCGGCAACGGCAAGATCATCCAGGAGCTCGAGAGCTTCTTCCGCGGTGCGGGCTGGAACGTGATCAAGGTCATCTGGGGTCGCGAGTGGGACTCGCTGCTCGCGAACGACCACGAGGGCGCGCTCCGCAACCTCATGAACGTCACCCCCGACGGCGACTACCAGACGTACAAGGCCGAGTCGGGCGCCTACGTGCGGGAGAACTTCTTCGGCCGCGACCCCCGCGCCCTCGAGCTCGTGAAAGACCTGAGCGACGACGAGATCTGGGGCCTCAAGCGCGGCGGCCACGACTACCGCAAGGTGTACGCGGCGTTCAAGGCCGCGGTCGAGCACAAGGGCCAGCCCACCGTCATCCTCGCGAAGACCATCAAGGGCTACGGACTCGGTCCCGCCTTCGAGGGTCGCAACGCGACCCACCAGATGAAGAAGATGACGCTGGACAACCTGAAGACGTTCCGCGACTCGATGCGCATCCCGATCACGGACGCGCAGCTCGAGGAGAACCCCTACCTGCCGCCGTACTACAACCCGGGTGAGACCGACCCGGCGATCCAGTACCTGCACGAGCGGCGTCGCGCACTCGGCGGCTACACGCCCGAGCGCCGCGCGAAGTACACGCAGATCACGTTGCCCGACGAGTCGGCCTACGCGATCGCGAAGAAGGGCTCGGGCACGCAGGAGATCGCGACGACCATGGCGTTCGTGCGACTCCTGAAGGACCTGATCCGCTCGAAGGACTTCGGCCACCGCATCGTGCCGATCATCCCCGACGAGGCGCGCACCTTCGGCATCGACGCGTTCTTCCCGACCGCGAAGATCTACAACCCGAACGGCCAGCACTACACGTCGGTCGACCGCGAGCTGCTGCTGGCGTACAAGGAGAGCCCGCAGGGGCAGATCGTGCACGTCGGCATCAACGAGGCCGGCGCACTCGCCGCGTTCACCAACGTGGGCACGTCGTACTCGACGCAGGGCGAGCCGCTGATCCCGATCTACGTGTTCTACTCGATGTTCGGGTTCCAGCGCACGGGCGACGCGATGTGGGCCGCCGGCGACCAGATGGCGCGCGGCTTCATCATCGGCGCGACCGCCGGTCGCACGACGCTCACGGGTGAAGGCCTCCAGCACGCCGACGGTCACTCGCCGCTCCTCGCAGCGACGAACCCCGCGGTCGTCTCGTACGACCCCGCGTACGGCTACGAGATCGGGCACATCATGCGTTCGGGCCTCGAGCGCATGTACGGCGGCCAGCACGCCGACCCGAACGTCATGTACTACCTCACGGTGTACAACGAGCCGATCGTGCAGCCGGCCGAGCCCGAGGGCGTCGACGTCGACGGCATCGTCCGCGGCATCCACCGCCTCTCGGAGTCCGGTACCGCCGGCCCGAAGGCCCAGCTGCTCGCCTCGGGTGTCGCCGTGCCGTGGATCCTCGAGGCGCAGCAGCTCCTCGCGGACGACTGGGGCGTGTCGGCGGACATCTGGAGCGTGACCAGCTGGTCCGAGCTCCGCCGTGACGGCGTCGCCGCCGACGAGCACAACTTCCTCAACCCCGACGCCGAGCGGCAGGTCCCGTACCTGACGCAGAAGCTCGGCGGGGCCCAGGGTCCGTTCGTGGCCGTCTCCGACTACGCGCACGCGGTGCCCGACCAGATCCGCGCCTACGTGCCCGGTCAGTACGCGACGCTCGGCGCAGACGACTTCGGCTTCTCCGACACGCGCGCGGCGGCCCGTCGCTTCTTCAAGATCGACGGCCCGTCGGTCGTCGTGCGCACACTCGAGCTGCTCGCCGACCGAGGCGAGGTCGACCGCTCGTTGCCGGCCCAGGCGATCGAGAAGTACCGGTTGCACGACGTGAACGCCGGTACGACCGGATCGGCCGGCGGCGAGAGCTAGCGGGCGCGAGGTGGCGACGAGGCCGAAGACGAAGGCGGAGACGCTCGCATGGTTGCGCACCATCGCGGGTGAGCTCGCGACTGCGACGCTCAAGCGACTCGAGGACACGTTGCCGTGGTACGGCGACATGCCCCCGAGCCGCCGTTCCGCTGTCGGCCTCGTCGCCCAAGCCGGCATCTCGTCGTTCATCGCGTGGTTCGACGACCCCCGGTCGACGCCCTGGATCGCCGCCGACGTGTTCGGCGCCGCGCCGCGGGAGCTCCTGCGGTCGGTGAGCCTGCAGCAGACGCTGCAACTCATCCGGGTGACGGTCGAGGTCGTCGAGGAACGGGTGAAGGACGGCGGCGAGCCGCTCCGCGAGGCGATCCTGCTGTACTCGCGTGAGATCGCGTTCGCGGCAGCCGACGTCTACGCCCGCGCCGCCGAGGCGCGCGGCCTGTGGGACGCCCGGCTCGAGGCCCTCGTCGTCGACTCCATCCTCTCCGGCGAGTCCGACGACGAGCTTCCGAGCCGCATCGCCGCCCTCGGCTGGCACGGTCACGGCGAGGTGGCCGTGCTCGTCGGCACGGCGCCGAAGCAGCTCGACGTCGACCACGTGCGCCGCGCCGCCCGGCACATGCACGCCGACGTGCTCATCGGCGTGCAGGGCAATCGCCTCGTACTCGTGATCGGCCGGGCCGACCCCCTCTCCCCCGACGGCGAGGAGTCGATCGGCACCTCGCCCGCCCTCACGTTCATGGAGATCGCGGCGCAGCTCGAGCCGCACTTCGGTCCCGGCCATCTCGTGCTCGGGCACGCCGTGCCGAACCTCGTCGACGCGTCGAAGAGCGCGAAGGCGGCGCTCGCCGGGTTCGCGGTGGCCCGGTCGTGGCGGCACGCGCCGCGACCCGTGCACGCCGACGACCTGCTACCCGAGCGCGCGCTCGCGGGCGACCCGCTCGCGCGTGCGACGCTCGTCCACCGCATCTACCGCCCCCTGCAGGCGCACTCGACCGAGCTGCTGACGACGCTCTGGAGCTACCTCGACAACGGCCGGTCGCTCGAGGCGACCGCCCGGGAGCTCTTCGTGCACCCCAACACGGTGAGGTACCGGCTGAAGCGCGTCTCCGACGTCATCGGCTGGGATGCCACGGGCGCACGCGAGGCGCTCATCCTCCAGTCGGCGCTCATCATCGGATCGATGAGCGACCACGAGCACGCCCCGCGACGACCATCCTGAACCGGCCCAAGCATGGCCGTGGCATCGCGACGCTGTGCAGTCGATACAACGGTTGTGCGAAGAGCTTGTGGCGTGTGCACACCACAGTTCGTCCTGTGATTGGCAGACTGGGGTGGTGATCGTCGTCGTCTGCCCTGGACAGGGCTCTCAGACCCCCGGATTCCTCACCCCCTGGCTCGCAGAACCCGGCTTCGCCGAGCGCCTCGACGCGCTCTCGGCCGCCGCGGGCATCGACCTGGCCGCGCACGGCACGGTGAGCGACGCCGACACCATCCGCGACACCGCGGTCGCGCAGCCGCTCATCGTTGCGGCCGGCCTGCTCACGCTCGACGCGTTGCTCGACGACGGGCGTGCAGAGCGAATCGGCGGGATCGCCGGACACTCGGTCGGCGAGATCACGGCGGCCGCCGGGGCCGGCGTGCTGACCGGCACCGAGGCGATCGGCTTCGTCGCCGAGCGCGGCCGCGCGATGGCCGAGGCCGCTGCGCTCGAGCCGACCGGGATGAGCGCCGTGCTCGGCGGCGACGAGGCCGATCTGCTCGCGCGCCTCGCCGAGCTCGGCCTCGAACCCGCGAACTTCAACGGCGGCGGGCAGATCGTCGTCGCCGGCGCGGTCGACGCCCTCGAGCAGCTGAAGGCCGAGCCGCCGGCCGGCGCACGGGTCATTCCGCTGCAGGTCGCCGGCGCGTTCCACACCCGGTACATGCGACCCGCCGTCGAGCGCCTCGCCGAGGTCGCCGAGCGGCTCTCCCCCGCCGACCCCGCCCTGCCGATCTGGACGAACCGCGACGGCAGCACGGTCGCCTCCGGCACCGAGTTCCTCGAACTCCTCGTCGGGCAGGTCTCGTCGCCCGTGCGCTGGGACCGCTGCATGGAGTCGTTCGCCGAAGCGGGCGTCTCCGGCATCATCGAGCTCGCACCCGCCGGCGCGCTCGTCGGTCTCGCCAAGCGCGGCCTCAAGGGCGTGCCGACGGTCGCCGTGAAGACTCCCGACGACCTCGCCGCCGCCATCGAGCTCATCGACCAGGCCGCCTGAGCCGCCGCCCCCGCGAACGGAGAAAGCCGAGCATGACGAGACCAACCCTCCAGCAGTCGCACGGACCCGCCTACACGCGCATCTACGCACTCGGTGCTGCGCGCGGCGCGAACGCGGTGCCGAACGACGACCTCGTCGGCCCGATCGACTCGTCCGACGAGTGGATCCAGCAGCGCACCGGCATCGTGACCCGCACCCGCGCCGACGCCGACGTGTCGGCGCTCGACCTCGCGACGGCCGCGGCGACCGAGGCCATCGAACGCTCGGGCGTCGCCCCCGAGCTCGTCGACCTCGTCATCATCGCGACGATCTCGAACGTGCAGCAGACCCCGTCGATGGCTGCGGTCGTCGCCGATCGGGTCGGGGCGAACCCCGCCGCCGCCTACGACACGAACGCCGCATGCGCCGGCTACGCCTACGCGGTGGCCCAGGCCGACGCCCTCATCCGCGCCGGCGCGGCGCACTACGCGCTCGTGATCGGCGCAGAGAAGCTCTCCGACGTCGTCGACCCGACCGACCGCTCCATCTCGTTCCTCCTCGGCGACGGCGCCGGCGCCGCCGTCATCGGCCCGAGCGACACGCCCGGCATCGCACGCACCATCTGGGGTTCGGACGGCTCGAAGGCGGGCGCGGTCGGCATGAACAGCACCCTCATCGAGTTCCGTGACGGCGCGGCCGAGTGGCCGACGCTCCGTCAGGAGGGCCAGACGGTCTTCCGCTGGGCGGTGTGGGACATGGCGAAGGTCGCGAAGCAGGCCCTCGACGCCGCCGGCGTCACGAGCGCCGACCTCGCCGCCTTCATCCCGCACCAGGCGAACATGCGCATCATCGACGAGTTCGCGAAGCAGCTCAAGCTGCCCGAGTCCGTGGTGATCGCCCGCGACATCGCGACGACCGGCAACACCTCGGCCGCTTCGATCCCGCTCGCAACGCACCGCCTGCTCGAAGAGCACCCCGAGCTTTCCGGAGGCCTCGCCCTCCAGATCGGCTTCGGCGCCGGACTCGTGTTCGGCGCCCAAGTGGTGGTTCTCCCCTGAACCGCCGACCCCTGTCCATCTAGACTGTCACTCGGTCAAACGAGACACCCCTCAAGGAGAAGAACCATGGCATTGTCCACCGAAGAAGTGCTTGCCGGCCTGGCCGAGCTCATCAACGACGAGACCGGCATCGCGACCGACACGGTTGAGCTGGACAAGTCGTTCACCGACGACCTCGACATCGACTCGATCTCGATGATGACGATCGTCGTCAACGCCGAGGAGAAGTTCGACGTGAAGATCCCCGACGAGGAGGTCAAGAACCTCAAGACCGTCGGCGACGCCGTCGACTTCATCGTCAAGGCCCAGGCCTAGTCGCTGCGACGAGCGGGCCGCGGCAACGTCCCGGCCCGCTCGATCCGTCCCCTTCGTCTTCCTCCCCGGAGTGTTTTCGTCATGACCAAGAACATCGTCGTCACCGGCATCGGTGCGTCGTCGCCGATCGGCGGCACCGCCCCCGACAGCTGGGCCGCGCTGCTCGCCGGCGCATCGGGCGCACGCCCCCTCGAACACGACTGGGTGGCCGAGTACTCGCTGCCCGTCACCTTCGCCGCCGAAGCCCTCGTGCGGCCCGACACCGTGCTCGAGCGCCCGGTCGCGAAGAGACTCGACCCGTCGTCGCAGCTCGCACTCGTCGCCGCGCTCGAAGCGTGGGCCGACGCAGGCAGCCCCGAGGTCGACCCCGAGCGTCTCGGCGTCGACTTCGCCACCGGCATCGGCGGCGTCTGGACGCTGCTCGACGCGTGGGACACGCTGCGCGAGAAGGGCCCGCGACGGGTCCTCCCGATGACGGTGCCCATGCTCATGCCGAACTCGGCCTCCGGCAACCTCTCGCTGCACTTCGGCGCCCGCGCCTTCGCGACCACGGTCGCGAGCGCCTGCGCATCGAGCACCGAGTCGATCTTCAACGCCATCGAGCACCTCCAGGACGGCCTCGCCGACGTCGTCATCGCCGGTGGCACCGAATCGGCGATCCACCCGATCACCATCGCCTCGTTCGCCTCGATGCAGGCGCTGTCGAAGCGCAACGACGACCCGGCGACGGCATCGCGCCCGACGAGCATCGACCGCGACGGCTTCGTCATGGGCGAGGGCGCCGGCGTCCTCATCCTCGAGACCGAGGAGCACGCCAAGGCGCGCGGCGCGAAGATCTACGCGTACGTCGCCGGCGGCGGCGTCACGGCCGACTCGTACCACATCACGGCGAACGACCCCGAGGGCCGCGGTGCCGCCCGCGCGGTGAGGCTCGCACTCGAGCAGGCGGGCGCATCGCCCGACGAGGTGACCCACATCAACGCCCACGCGACGTCGACGCCCGTCGGCGACCCGAACGAGTACCAGGCGCTCAAGGCCGTGTTCGGCGCCCGGGTCGACGACATCCCCGTGTCGGCGACGAAGGCCTCGACCGGGCACCTGCTCGGCGGCACCGGAGCGCTCGAGGCGATCTTCACCGTGCTCGCACTGCGCGACCGCGTGGCCCCGCCGACGATCAACATCACCGAACAGGACCCGGAGGTCCCGTTCCGCGTCTCGGGCGCGACGCAGGAGCTCGGCAGCGGCGACCAGCTCGCGATCTCGAACTCGTTCGGGTTCGGCGGGCACAACGCCGTCGTCGCGTTCCGCTCGGCCTGATCGGCGACTCGCATCGAAGGACCCCGGCGCTGACGCGCCGGGGTCCTTCTCGTCCGCGACATCCAGACATCGAAGGACCCCGGCGCTGACGCGCCGGGGTCCTTCTCGTCCGCGACATCCAGACATCGAAGGACCCCGGCGCTGACGCGCCGGGGTCCTTCTCGTCATGGGGCCGTCTGCTTCGCTCGTACGTCTGCCGGGGTTCCCCGTCCGACCTCCGCGTCGCGCCGCAGCCGGCCCTCGGTCGTATCACCCCACCTGGTGCAGCCAGACGACGGGGGCGAAGTCGCTCGCGTGGCGGAAGGGCTCGAGCTCGTCGTCCCAGGCCTGCCCGAGCGCGAGCCTGAGCTCGCGATGGAGTTCCCGTGCGTCGTGCCCGCCCATCTCCATGGCGTAGCGGATGCGGTCCTCGGGCACGACGGTGTTGCCGGCCGAGTCGGTCTGCGCGAAGAAGACGCCGAGCTCTGGTGTGTGCATCCAACGAGCACCGTCGCTGCCGGGCGTCGCGTCCTCGCTCACCTCGAACCGCAGCTGCTCCCAGCCGCGCAGCGCCGAGGCCATGCGAGCGCCCGATCCGGCGTCACCCTCCCAGTAGAACTCCGCGCGCAGCGCACCGCGAAGCACGGGCTGCTCCTGCCAGTCGAAGTTCACGGGGACTCCGAGGGCGCGCCCTGCTGCCCACTCGACGTGCGGACAGAGCGCCCGCGGCGAGGAATGCACGAACAGCACACCCCGCGCGGCGCGTGCGGTCCGCGCGACCGTCTCTGCCATCTCCATCTCCGTTCTCGTGAGGTGCGTCTTCCCCTACGACCTCGGAACGGCGGGTGGCCGGTGTTCGATTGTGGGCGGCATCGGCCGCACCGCCGATTATGCCCCGGATCAGGCGGGTTGACAAGGGTTCCCCTCGGTTCGCCGTGCCTCGGCATCATGCCCCGTCGACAACACTATGCTCGGTGAGGTATTCGCTCGCGTGGAAGGGAAGCCGCCGATGGCCGTCAGAGAAGCGCTCCTCGCACTGCTGCTCACCGGACCCGCCTACGGCTTCCAGCTGCATTCGGCGCTCGCGACGCGAACCGGCGGACGCCGACGCGTCAACGTCGGGCAGAGCTACGCGACGCTCGAGCGGGCCTCGAAGGCCGGCCTGACCGAATCGGCCGGGACGACGGCGGACGGACTCCCGCTGCACCGGCTCACCGCGGCGGGAACCGCGGTCGCGCGCGGCTGGCTCGAGGGCACGGATGCCCCGGGCGCCGACCCGTGGGACGAGACGATCGATCGCGTGCTGATCGGCGCGTCACTGCCTGACGTCGATGATCGCGCGATCATCACGGACGAGCGCGCGCGATGGGCCGACCGACTCGCATCGGCCGAAGCCGACGGTGACGTCGACGAGGCCACCGGCACGACGGCGGCGGCCACCGAACTGGTGCGCCTGGCCGGGGCCGCGGATGCCGCCCGAGCACGCGCGGCGATCGACTGGCTCGATACGACGGCACGCGTATCGGCATCCGGCCGGACGCTCGCGTTCGCGCCGACGGCCGAGCGCCCGCGGCGCGGCCGTCGCCCTGCGATGACCTCGGACGCCGCCGGGGAGGCTCAACCGTCGGCCATCGCGTAGCTGTCGACGATCGCGAGGTCGAGCGGAAAGTCGACCGGGAAGTCGCCGAAGAGCAGTCGGCCCGCGTCGACGGCGCACGCCCGGACCGCGGTCGCGACCGCTTCGGCATGCTCGCTCGGCGTGTGCACGATGATCTCGTCGTGCAGGTAGTAGACGAGGTGGGGCACCTCGCCGAACACCGGCCCCGACCGCTCGGCGCGCTTGATCGAGGGCGGGAGGGCGGCGAGGCGGGTGCGAAGCGCCGCCATCCAGCAGAGCGCCCACTCTGCGGCACTCCCCTGCACCACGAAGTTGCGGGTGAACCGGCCCCAGTCGCGCGCGACGCTGCGCGCGCGGCGCTCGTCGGCCGGAGTCGCGTCGGGCTCACTCGCCCTGGCCTGGACGGCATGCCAGGACGACGCCGGGGCGGGTGACGACCGCCCGAGGTTCGTGGTGACCTGTCCGCCGCGTTCACCCGTCGCCGCCGCCCGGTCGACGAGCGCCATCGCTCGCGGGTAGGCACGCGCCAGGCGGGGCACGAGCCGTCCGCTGTCGCCCGTCGTCGCTCCGTACATCGCCCCGAGGATCGCGACCTTCGCCTGGTCGCGCGTCTCGACGACGCCGTCGTCGACGATGCCCTGATAGATGTCGCGCCCTCGCGCGGCCGCGGCCATCGCATCGTCGTGGGCCAGGCCCGCGAGCACCCGGGGCTCGAGCTGGGCCGCGTCGGCGACGACGAGCGACCAGCCCGGGTCGGCGACCACGGCGCCGCGAATGTTCTTCGGCAGTTGCAGCGCTCCACCCCCTGAGGTCGCCCAACGTCCCGTCGCCGTGCCGCCCGGTACGTAGTCGGGGCGGAATCGCCCGTCGGCGATCCATTCGTCGAGCCACGCCCAGCCGTTCGCGCTCAGGAGCCTCGCCGATCGCTTGTACGCGAGCAACGGGGCGATCGCCGGGTGGTCGTGGTCGCGAAGCTCCCATTTGGCCGTGGAGTCGACCTGGATGCCCGCGTTCCGCAGCGCACGCAACAGCTCGACCTGCGAATCGAGGTTGGCCGAGGGCTGTTCGAGCGCGGCGCGGACCTCGGCCGCCAGGATCGCCATGCGCTCGGGCTTCCAGCCGGGTTTCGGACGCGGGCCGAGCTCGGCCTCGAGAATCGCCTCGTGGACCTCCCTCCGCCACGGAAGACCGGCGGCATGCAGCTCAGCGCCGATCAGGGCACCGGCCGACTCGGCCGCGAGGAGCAGCCGCATCGCTCCGGGACGTGCACTCGCGCGCGTCAGCCGCTCCTGCCGCCGGAACTCCGCGACGACCGCGTCGAGGACGACGGTCGCCGGATTCGTGTTCGGGGATGCACCGTCGTCGAGCGCTTCCCCCAGTTCGAACAGGGCGGTCGCTCCCGCGCCCGAGTGCGAGGAGGGCGCGACCGCGCCGACCCCACCACCCGAGAGGTTCGGTGCGGCGTCGAGCCATCGCGGCCTGCCCGTCTCGGCTTCGCGAGCGGCACGCGCATCGGTCGACCCCTCGAGGATCGCACCGCAGAGCAGGAGGTCGTGGCACCGCTCGATGCGGACACCGGCGTCGAGCAGCATCGGATACCAGTGCCGAGTGTCGCTCCACACCCACCTCGGCCCGTGCTGCTCGAGCGCGGCCGCCCGTGCCGGCAGGTCGGCGACCTCGATCACTTCGGCGCTCGCCGCGGGGTCGTCGAGATCGACGAGGGCGACCCGGTCGCGCCCGTCGGCCCCGGCCGCGATCCGCACGTATCCATTCTCGTGGCCGCCGCCGACATCGGATGTCGGCGGCGCAAACGAGACTCATGGTCATGACGAACGAGGAGCGGTCTCCGTGGTCGCGGTGAGGTTCCGCTGCGGGCACGGTGCACCGGCCGACGATGCGCACGTCATCGGCCGTCCCTGCCCGCTGTGCATGCTCATCGCCGAGACCCAGCGCTCGCGTGCCGAACTCCTCAGGCGCGTGTCGCCGGCGCAGCGAGCCCGCCTCGCCACCGAGACGCGTCTCGGCGCCGAGTACGAGTGGCGCTGCGATCGGGGTCACGATCGCTATCGGGCCTCGGTCGCCGACCAGCTCACGGGCACCGGCTGCACCAAGTGCCGAACGAACGCGCACGCACCGGCAGCCCTCCGGGAGGCGGGTGTGGCGTTCATGAACCCGGGGCTCCGCACTCGCACGTCGATGACCGAGCAGCGACTGCGAGCGCTCCTCGGCGAACGCATCAGGCTGCATCACCGGGTCAACGCCGTGCGGGTCGCCCGCACGTTCTTCGGCCGCACCGAGGTCTGGCCCGACATCATCGTGCCGCAACTGCGCATCGCGGTCGAGTACGACGACCCGGGCCGCTCGCGCCGAGCGCACCTCGGGCTGAAGGAGGCCTCCGACCTTGAGAAGGACGAAGCGCTGGGCGAGGTCGGCTGGCGGGTCATCCGAGTTCGCGGCGGCGGGCTCGGCCCGCTCGGGCCCACGAGCATCGTCTGTGCACGCCTCACGGCCGAGGTCGCCGACGACGTGGTCGCGATGATGCGACGCATCCGCGGCGACGCCGCCGTCGACGCGATCCTGGTCGGCGTTCAGCGCTCGGGCTTTGATTCAGCCTGACTCCGTCTGCTAGGAATGGAGCGCCCCCCTACCGGCCGACGATTGGACCCGACGATGAGTTCCCCCAGCCTCCAGACCGAGCCCGAAGCCCTGAGCGACTACGCAGCGGTGGGAGGCGCCCCCGCGATCAGCGCGGTCGTCGACCGCTTCTACGAACTGGTGCTCGGCGACGAGAACCTCGTGCGCTACTTCGACGGCGTCGAGATGGTCCGCCTCAAGCGGCACCAGGTCGCGCTCGTCTCGACCGTCATGGGCGGTCCGGTCGTCTACGAGGGCCGCGATCTCCGCAAGGCCCACGCGAACATGGGCATCTCGGCGGGCGACTTCGCCGCTGTCGCGGGTCACCTGGTGACCGCCTTGACCGACGCCGGCGTTCCGTCGGAGATCATCGATCGCACGGTGAGCGCGGTCGCCGCGACCCAGCCCGACATCGTCGAGGTCACCTCGACGCACGAGTGACGCGTTGGACACCGCCGCTCTGAAGCACACCTGGTCGCTGGCGGAGTCGCTCGGCGACGAGGTGCCGCTCTTCTTCTACTCGCACCTGTTCTACACGCACCCCGAGCTGCGGGCCATGTTCCCGGTGTCGATGGCGGCCCAGCGCGACCGACTCGTCGGCGCGCTGGGCCGCATCGTCTCGAACGTCGACCAGCTCGACGAGGTGACCGCGTTCATCCAGCAACTCGGCCGGGATCATCGACGCTTCGAGGTGATCGCCGAGCACTACGACGCCGTCGGTCTCTCACTGCTGACGACGCTCAAGCACTTCCTCGGCGATCAGTGGACCGCTGAGCTCGCCGCGGACTGGGCCGCGGCCTACGGCCTGATCGCCACCGTCATGGTGCAGGCGGCCGAGGATTCCGAACACGACAGTCCGGCGTCCTGGCAGGGTCATGTCATCGCCGTCGAGCGAAAGAGCATGGAGCTCGCGGTCGTGCAGGTGCGCCCCGAACCCGCGCTGAACTTCGAACCCGGGCAGTCGGTCGCGGTCGAAACGGCGCATGCGCCACGACTGTGGCGCTACCTCAGCATCGCGAACGCGCCGCGGGCCGATGGAACGCTCGAGTTCCACGTGCAGCTCGTACCGGGTGGCCAGGTCTCGAGCGCGATCGTTCGCAAGCTCAAGGCCGGCGACGTGCTGCGGCTCGGGGCGCCGGTCGGGCGGGAGCTCACGCTCGAGCCCGAGGAGCACCACCGTGAACTGCTGATGGTCGCGGGAGGCACCGGGTTCGCGCCGCTCCGCGCGCACCTCGAGCGCATCGACCTCAACTGGCAGAAGACCGGCCAGGCTCCTCGCGTCCACCTGTTCCACGGAGCACGCGTGCCGTGGAACCTGTACGAGCACCGTCTGCTGCAGAGCCTCGCCGGACGCCCGTGGTTCACCTACACGCCCGTCGTCTCCGATGATCCGAGCTACCCCGGGCAGAAGGGGCTGGTCGGCGATGCCGCGGTCGCAGAGGGCGTCCGCCCCGATGCCCTCGCGATGGTCTGCGGCTCCCCCGCCATGGTCAAGCACACGCTCGCACGGCTCCGCGGCGCCGGCGTCGCGTCGGGCGATCTCCGGTTCGAGCAGTTCGCGACGCTCGAGGAGGAGCGCCCGGAAGAACGTCACGACATCCGAGATGGGCAGCCGTCCGGGTTGCCCGCCGAACGAATGGGAAGTGCCCGATGACTCCCGATCTTGAAAATGAGCCGCAATCCGATTTCGTACCGATGCCGACGGCGATCCCGTCGACGCCGGCAGCACCTGAGTCGAGTCCTGCGCAGGAGATCGATCTCGCGCGCGCCGTCGCCCGCCTGCCCAAGACGGACTCTGCCAGGTTCGCGGTCCGGCACATCGGCGCCGGTTACGATCGCGCCGAGATCGACGCGTTCCTCGTCGAACTGAACGAGGCGATCGACGTCGTCCGAGAGGCGGCGGAACGGGATCGCCGAGAACTCGAGGAACTTCGCGCAGAGAACGCGAGACTCAGCGCTACGGCTGAGGCGAAGCTCGACGAAGAAGTCACCCTCGGGGCCGTCGACCTGCTCTCGCAGGCGCAGACGATCGCCGACCGGGCCGTTGCCGATGCCGAGCAGTACGCGCGCGAACTCGTGCTCGCGGCCCGCGAGGAGTACCGCGACGTGCTGGAGCGTGCCGCACGTGCGGAAGACGCCCATGCGGCCGCCGGAGCCACCGGGCCGGCGCCGGCGCCCTCGCCGCAGGCGGCGATGCCCGAGATCGAGTACGTGCGCACGTACGCTCAGGTCGCGCAAGTTCAACTGCGTTCGGTGCTCGAGGCGCTGGCTGAGCAGGTCGACCGGCTCGGCGCCCTGCCGCAACCCGCAGGCGAACCGGCTGCACCGGCGGCCGGCGACGATGTCGCCGACGCGGGCGAGGTCACCGACGAAGAACCCGACTGGCTCCCTGCTGTGCCGCCGGAACCCGCTCTGCAGCGACAGACGTACATCAAGCCCTGATCCGGCGGCCTCGCGACGACCTCGCCCCCGGAGATCTGCGAACGTCGGGGTGCGCCGCTCCCCCGACGCGCGCAGATCGAACGGCATTCGTCGTCGTCGAGGCCGATGCGTTTCGCGTGCGCACGGTCTCCGAGCGCCACCGGCGCGTCAGCGAAGCGACGGCGCGCGCCGAGGACGGATGGGTGGAAGCGTCGCATCGCTCGAATCCATCGACGGGTGGATGCTGCGGACTCGGCGTCGGCCACCGCGAATCCCTCCGTCGCGTGCTTGCAGCGAGACGGTGCTTGCGCCAAACTGAGCATGTCTCGCATACGAGACGGCCAGTGGGGGGCGGGCATTCGGAGCGCAGGGCGTCACGAACAGGCGCGAGGTGGGATCGATGGATGACCGTCGCACGAGCACAAGCACGAGCACAAGCACAAGCACGAGCACGAGCACGAGCCTGCGGCTGAGCCGCCGCGCGTTCATCACGGCCGCCGGCGCCGTCGGAGCGGGCTTCATGCTGTACGCCGTGATGCCGGGTGGCATCCGAGTCGCGGTGGCACACGTCCCCGGCGGCGCCCTCGCACCCGCCGACGTGCCGAAGTTCCGAACACCGTTGCTCATCCCGCCGGTCATGCCTCGGGCCGGCACCGTCGCCATGCGTGGCGGCAAGAACGCGGACTCCTACGAGATCTCGGTGCGGCAGTTCACTCAGCAGGTCCTCCCCGCCGGCATGCCGGCCACCACCGTATGGGGGTACGGCGCTGTCGCCTCGACGAGCAAGAAGGGACTGCTGGTGCACCACGCTCCCTCGCTCACGATCGAGGCGAAGTGGAATCGGCCGGTTCGGGTGAAGTGGATCAACGAGCTCGTCGATGACGACAGGCGGTTCCTGCCGCACCTGCTGCCGGTCGATCCCACGTTGCACTGGGCGAACCCGCCGGGCGGTGCGACCGGACGGGACTCGCGGCCGAGGTTCGAGACGACGCCGAACGCCTACGACGGACCGGTGCCGATCGTCACGCACCTGCACGGCGCAGTCGGCGTCGGTGACGAGAGCGACGGATACCCCGAGGCGTGGTATCTGCCCGCCGCAGACGACATCCCCGCAGGCTTCGCGACGGACGGCACGTGGTACGAGTTCTTCGCCGGCAAGGCGGGCAGCGAACACGCGGTGGCCTGGGGCACCGGCTATGCCGTCGTCGACTACCCGAACGACCAGCGCGAATCGACCCTCTGGTTTCACGACCACACACTCGGAATGACCCGGCTCAACGTCTATGCAGGTCCGGCGGGGTTCTTCCTCGTACGCGGCGGGCCCGAGGGCGCAGACGCGATCCTCGACGGCCGCTTCGGGACCACCGCCGTGCTACCTGGGCCGGCACCGAAGGACGGCGACAAATTCCCGGCGAACAAGACGTACCACGAGATCCCGATCGCCGTGCAGGACCGTTCGTTCAACGAGGACGGATCCTTGTTCTACCCGGACACGCGGGCCCTCTTCGACGGCATCGTCGGCGACTACCTGCCCGCGGGCGAGTTCTCCCCGATCTGGAACCCGGAGTTCTTCGGGAACATGATCATCGCCAACGGCAACACGTGGCCGTTCCAGGTCGTCGAGCAATGTCGCTACCGGTTGCGGTTCCTCAACGGATGCCAATCGCGGTTCCTGATCCTGGACTTCTCGGCGATCCCCGGTCTCGAGGTGTGGCAGATCGGCAATGAGGGTGGATACCTCGATGGGCCGGTGAACCTATCGGCCGATCACGCGGGCCGGCTGCTCATGGGGCCTTCCGAGCGCGCGGACCTCATCGTCGACTTCACCGGCGTTCCGCTCGGGTCGTACGTCCTCGGCAACGTCGGTCCGGACGAGCCGTTCGGAGGCGGAACCCCTGGCGTGGACTTCGATCCCTCCGACGCCGCCTCGACGGGGCAGGTCATGCAGTTCCGGGTCGTCCCGGCGGTCGCGCCCGATCCGACGACCCCGCCCCGATACCTGGTACTCCCAGCGCGAACGCCTCTGCCGGCCGAGACGTCTACCCGGTCGCTCGCGCTCATCGAGAAGTCCGCGATCGGATTCGATGCTGGCGGTCGTCCGGTCGACGGCCCGACGGAGGCGGTCCTCGGCGTCGTCGACGCCGGCGTGCCGGTCCCGCTCGATTGGGACGACGACGTCACCGAGAATCCGCAGGTCGGCGCCACCGAGGTGTGGGAGTTCGTGAACACGACCGGCGATGCGCATCCGATGCACGTGCACGAGGTCGCCTTCGAAGTGGTCGGCCGCGAGAGGCTCGTCCTGGACGAGGAGGGTGAGGTCGCCGTGCCCGTGACGCCGGCCGGCTCGATGCGTCCCCCGGAGCCGTGGGAGACCGGCGTGAAGGACTCGGTGATCTCCTATCCCGGCGAGGTCACCCGCGTGCGGCTCCGGTTCGCACGTCCTGGACAGTTCGTCTGGCACTGCCACATCGTCGAACACGAGGACAACGAGATGATGCGCCCGTATCGCGTCGGCCCCGAACAGCACGGGCAGCCGGGCGTGCAGGTCATGCAGGGCGGCGGAGTCCGACATCGCGCGGCGCCCGACGGTTCACGTCCGGTCGCCTGACGAGCCGTCCCTCAACTCACCCGCAGTTCCTCCGGCGAGACGACCAGGTCGACGAGCGCGCCGTTCCGCAGCACGGTCATCTCCATGCGCCGGCCGATCGCCGCTTCGACCATGAGCCGCTGCACGCCGGTCGGATCGAAGACGGGCGTGCGGTCGATCGAGATCACGATGTCGCCAGCCTTCGCGCCGGCGAGGGCGGCCGGACTGCCCGCGATGGTCGACATGACCTGCATGCCGGTCGGCGATCCGATGCGCTCGCTCGCGTCGGGGCTCAACCTGACCCTCGTGCCGGCGATCCCGAGCCACGCGCGGCGCACGCGACCGGTCGTCGTGAGGGTCTCGATGATCGCGAGCGTGCTGGCGTTCATCGGCACCGCGAGTCCGAGGCCGATACCCGCGACCGCCGTGTTGACGCCGACGAGCCGACCTGAACTGTCGGCGAGCGCACCCCCGCTGCTCCCGGGATTCAGGGCGGCATCCGTCTGGATGACCTCGTCGATCACCCGCCCGGAGCGAGTCGGAAGCGAGCGCCCGAGGGCTGAGACGATGCCCGCCGTGACGCTGCCCGCAAGCCCCCTCGGATTACCCAGCGCAACCACCAGCTGCCCGACCCGCAGTTGCGACGCGTCGCCGAGCGGCACCGGAGCCGGCGTCGGCCCGAGCGCGCGCAGCACGGCCAGATCGGAGAGCACGTCGGCACCCACGACGCCCGCGTCAGAGGTTCGCCCGTCGGCGAACGCGAGTTCGACGGTGGATGCCTCGGCCACGACATGCGCACTGGTGAGCAGGTGCCCGTCGGCGCTGATCACCGTAGCGCTGCCGGCTCCCGAACCCGCCGACGTGCGCACGCTCACCGCGGCGACCGCGGGCAGCACCTGCTCGGCCACGCGCACGACCGCGGCGGAATAGGCGTCGAGCGCCTCGCTGTCGTCCATGCGGCAAGTCTCGCCCCGCGTCGGCGCCGTTCCGCCGCTGTTCGCCGACGGCGGAGCGGACGCCGAACTCGACACGCGATCGAACGACCCGAAAGCGCTCGGCCCGACCTCGTTCCTCGCGAGCCGTTCGCTCGGTCAGACGTCGATCCACTCGGTTCCATCACCGGGGCGGATCCGCGCCAGCGGCCGTCGCCCCGCACGCGACGAACTCCGCGCCCGGCTCTCCGCTCCGCGAAACGAACGTCGGCAGAACACCGACGAAGCTGATCCATTCGCTCGAGTCCTTGCCCGATCCTGCTCGAATCAGCAGAATCGGGTGCGCACCGGGCCGGCATCCTGCTTCAATTCCGGCATGCGACTCGACGACGTACGCGACCTCATCTCCAAACACGCCGGCGAGGCGACACCGATCGTCGACGGGGCGGTCATCTCCAAGATCGAGCACAGCGGACCGCCGGAACTCAGCACGACCGGCACCGTGCTCGTGCTGCTCGCGCAAGGCGCCAAGCGACTCGCCGTCGGCGACCAGGTGCACGACTACGCGGCCGGCCAGTGCCTCGTGGCATCGGTGGACCTGCCCGTGAGCGGGCACTTCGTCGACACGACGCCCGAGTCTCCAGCGCTTGGTTTCGCGCTGACGCTCCGCCCTGCGTTGATCGCCGAGTTGCTGCTCCAGGCAAACACGATGCCGCGCCCTCCCGTCGAACGCGATCGCGGCAGCACCGGGATCTCCGTCGGAGACGCTTCACCGGACCTGATCGACGCGGTCGGGCGGATGGTCCGCCTCGTCGAACGACCGGCGGACCGATCCGTGCTCGCACCGCTCATCGAACGGGAGTTGCACTGGCTCGTCCTGAGCAGCCCACACGGCGTCTCGGCCCGCGACCTGGGCCTCGCGGACAGCGGTGTGAGTCGCGTCGGCCACGCGGTGCGATGGATCCGCGAGCACTACACGGAACCGTTCCGGGTCGTGGAGCTCGCCGATCTCGCCCGAATGAGCCAGTCGGCCTTCCATCGCGCGTTCCGCGCCGTCACCGCCCTCAGCCCGATCGAATATCAGAAGCAGGTGCGATTGCAGGAGGCGCGGATCCGGCTGGTCGCCACGCCCGGCGACGTCGCCGGCGCGGCTCGCGCGGTCGGCTACACGAGTCCGTCGCAGTTCAGCCGCGACTACCGTCGCCGCTTCGGTGCCGCTCCGTCGCAGGATGCCGCGCGACTGAACGAAGCGGGAGGCGCACGATGATCCGGGGCACCTCGACCTTGACCGCCGTGCGAAGCATGGAGGGCGACCGGGTCACGACCCTCGAGCTCTTCTTCGACCTCGCCTTCGTCTTCGCGTTCACCCAGCTCAGTCGCCTCATGGCGCAGGAGCACGACCTCATCGGGGTCGTGCAGGCGATGACGATCCTTGCGCTGCTGTGGTGGTCGTGGAACTCATACGGGTGGCTCGCCAACCTCGCTCATGCCGACCAGGGCTGGGTGCGCGCCGTGATGCTCGTCGCAATGGGCTCGATGGTGATCGTGGGCGTCACGGTTCTGGAGGCCTACCACGATCTGCGCGGCGGTCTGTTCGCGCCGCTCGTCTTCGTCGGCGCATACCTCCTCGCGCGCATCACGCACATCTTCGCGTTCGCGGTGGTCTCGGCGCGGCCGCTGCGACGCCGGGCGTTCCTCACCTCGCTGCTCGCCGTTGTACCGTCAGGCGTCCTGCTCATCGCCGGCGCGATGATCGGCGGCGGGTGGCAGCTCGGCCTGTGGCTCGCCGCCGTCGTGATCGAACCCGTCGTCACCCACCGCATGAGCAGCGGCGTGGACTGGCGGGTCGGTTCGACGGTGCACTTCACCGAACGACACGGGCTGATCGTGATCCTGGCGATCGGCGAGTCGATCATCGCGATCGGAGCCGGCGTCGCCCAGGAGCCGATCGACCTTCCCATCCTGCTCGGCATCGTGTGCGCGCTCGTCGTGGCGGCCGGATTCTGGTGGGCGTACTTCTCCCGACTCGCCCACGATGCCGAGGGAGCACTCGCCCGTCGCGACGAGGGCGACCGGGCCAGGACTGCACGGGATGCCTACACCTATTTGCACCTGCTCATCGTCGCCGGCATCGTCTTCGCGGCACTCGGTATCGAGGAAGCACTCGCGCACGTCGGCTCGGCAGCACCGCTCGGGTGGTTCAACGCGGCAGCACTGGGCGGCGGCACCGCCGGCTATCTGGCGGCGACGGTGTGGTTCCGGTGGCGGACGACGGGCGAGACGAACGCGGTGCGCCTCACAGGCGCGGTCGCGTCGGTGCTGATCGTGCCACTGCTCGGTGCCCTGCCGGCGCTCGGAGCGCTGGCGGTCGTCTCGCTGGTCGTCGTTGGCGCGCTCGGCTTGGAATCGATGTCTCGCGGATCCAGGCGGCGCTGCGGCTCGGGCGATCGATCGACATCGGCCTGAACGGGAGCGTGCACACCGGGGCCTCGCCGATGGCTCCGATGTCGTCGGTGCGTGCGACGATCGGCGGAACGACGAGCGGTGAGAGGGCGGCATGCGGGGCGAGGCGACCGTGTTGCACGCGGATCTCGATGCCTTCTACGCCTCCGTCGAGCAGCGCGACGCTCCGGGGTTGCGCGGCCTGCCCGTCATCGTCGGCGGCGGTGTCGTGCTCGCAGCGAGTTATGAGGCGAAGGCTCGTGGGGTGCGCACCGCGATGGGTGGTCGGCAGGCGCGCGAGCTGTGCCCTGACGCCGTCGTCGTCCCGCCGCGGATGGACGCGTACTCGGCGGCGAGCCGAGCAGTGTTCGCGATCTTCCGCGACACCACCCCGTTCGTGGAGGGGCTTTCGATCGACGAGGCGTTCCTCGAGGTCGGGGGCCTCCGGCGCATCGCCGGCACGCCTGAGCAGATCGCGGTGCGATTGCGTGCGCGAGTTCGTGCGGAGGTCGGGTTGGCGATCTCGGTCGGGATCGCGCGGACCAAGTTCCTCGCCAAGGTTGCGAGTGCGGTCAGCAAGCCCGACGGCCTGCTCGTGGTCGAGCCCGCGCAGGAGCAAGCGTTCCTGCTCCCGCTGCCCGTCGAACGGTTGTGGGGCGTCGGTGCCGTGACCGCCGAGAAGCTGCACCGGCTCGGCATCACGACCGTCGGGCAGCTGGCCGAGCTCGAAGCCGCGACCGCGGAGCGGCTCCTGGGCAAGGCGACCGGCGCGCATCTGCACGCGCTCGCCCGCCTCCGGGACCCGCGCCCGGTCGACACCACGCGCCGCCGTGGCTCGATCGGCTCGCAGCGCGCGCTCGGCAGTCGCCCGCGGACGGCCGACGAACTGGATCTCATCCTCACCCAGATCGTCGACCGGCTCGCCCGCCGCCTCCGCGACGGCGACCGGGTGTGCCGCACTGTCGTACTGCGCCTCCGCTTCGGAGACTTCGCGAAGGCCACCCGATCGCGGACCATCCGATCCACGACCGACCGCACCGCGGTGCTCCTCGCCGTCGCGAAAGAGCTGCTGGCGGGCGCGCTCCCCGAGATCGCCGAGCGCGGCGTCACCCTGATCGGCGTCTCGCTGACGCAGCTGGCGCGCGGCGACAGCCGTCAACCCGAACTGCCGATCGACTGGGACGACGGCGGGCGCCTCGACACGGTGCTCGACGCCGTTCGCGATCGCTTCGGTGCTGAATCAGTCGCTCGAGCGGCGCAGCTCGGTCGCGATCCGGGATGGTCTCCGCCGCTGCTGCCCGAACACGAGTGACCGCTCCCGAACGCCCGCAGGTCGAGTCGCCGGACGCGATCCTGGAAGCCGCTCGCGAGTACCTCGGGGAGATGCTGCAGACCTTCGAACTCGCCCCAACTGCGGCGCCCCTGCGGCCGAACGCTCGGCGGTACGGCTCAGGACCCCAGGCTCACCTGGCGCTCCAGGGCTTCGATGACGGTTTCGGCGATATCGATGTCGTAGAGCCGCTCGATGCTCTGGAACCCGCCGGGACTCTCCGCGTTGATCTCCACCACCTGGCTGCCGATCACGTCGATGCCCACGAGGAACAGCCCATCGGCGACGAGCTTGTCGCCCATCGCCTCGGCGATGCCGAGCTCGGCCTCGCCCACCTCGAGGGGCACCGACCGACCACCGGTGCTGATGTTGGCGCGCGGGTCGTTGCCCGTGGGCACTCGTCGGAAGGCGGCCGGCATGCCGTCGCGCTCGAGGATGCGGCCCTCCAGAAGGAAGATTCTGGCATCGCCGTCCTTGGCGCCGTCGATGAACTCCTGGATGATGGCGTAGCCGTCCTGCAGGACGGCCTCCGTCATCTGCGCGAGGTTGGTCTCCCCCGGGCCCTCGATCATGAACACGTTGCGGCCCTTGGCCCCGTACAACGGTTTGACGACGCAGTGGCCGACTTCATCGACGAACCGCTCGATCGCCTTCGGATCTCGTGTCACCAGCGACCGTGGCCGGACGCTCTCGGGAAATTCCTCCAGGTAGAGCTTGCTGGTCGCTCGATGGAGGGTGTTCGGGTCGTTGACGACCGTCACACCTCGGGCCGCGAGCATCTGTCCGAAGACCACGCCCATCGGGCTGGCCCACGCGCGCTCCTGCAGGTCGTCGATCGACTCGTTGCGGAGGACGAGCGCATCCAGCTCGTCCATGACGATCCGCTCGGCGTCGCGCGACTTGATCCCCTCCATGAAGCTCGCGAGGGTGTCGTCGCTCTTCCACCTCGCGGCACGGGCCCTGGCCGCGAACAGTCCGTCGCTGCTGCCGAGCTCGAGGTCCCCGACGCCGACGTACCAGGTCTCGTGCCCGCCCCTGGCCGCGGCCCTGGCGAGTCGGGTGGTCGTGTACTCGTCCACCTCGGTGTCGACGTCGTTGACGACGAATGCGAGCCTCATGCCGCCACGTCTCCTTCGTAGAGGTCGGTGACCGTCGCACCCGCGCGCAACCGCTCCAGACGCTCGTGTGCACCGGGCACGTCCAGCCAGCGTGGCCGAACCCACGGTTCGTGGAGCACCTCTCGGTCGAGGAGGTCCTGCACCAGGGGGATGTGGTCCAACGCGAGCTTGCCGATGAGCAGGACGTCCAGGCTGCGGCCTTCGGCGATGGCGTCGAGGATGCGCGTGATCCCGCGCAAATAGATCGCGTCCTTCACCGAGCCGCCCCCGACGACGACCCGGATGGCGATGGACCATGCGGTCCTGGTCGGTATGCGGTGGTCGGCCCGCAGCGACTCGAAGATGTCCAGGAAGTCGGCGCCGTCGAGCATCTTGCCGACCGCGACCACCCGAGCCGCGAGCACGCGCAGCCGCCGCGGGTCCAACCCGCCGGTCAGGTACTCGGCGAGCACGGCGAGGCCCTCCTGGGTCTCGTCGTAGCCCGGGAGGCCGATGGTCAACAGCGTCAGTGGCTGCCGGGCACCGTTCTGGTACGTGACCACGTGCGTGCCGACCTCGTGGTGCAGCAACGGCTCGACCCGGTCGGCCCGGAAGGCGGCCGTCTCCGGGATGAGCAGGCGGCCGAACGACACCATCAGTTCGGAGATGTCGTCCCGCACCTCGACGCGGACCGGGAAGTCCGGGTACACGGCGCGGTAGCGCTCGAATTCCGCACGGGCGGCGTCGGCGAACGCCCCGGCTGTGACGGTCTGGGTGCTGGGCGCCTGCGGGGGGATGGTCTCGAGCAGCTCCGCCGCGGCCGCGGCCAGCGGAGGAGCCACCGTTCCGTAGAGCTGGAGCGACCCGTAGAGGAACCGTGAGGTGTCGCGGTCCTCCAACGCGGTGATCTGCCGGGCGATCTCGTCCCGCTTCGCCCGGAAGAGCGTGTGCAGTGCCGGGTCGTCGACGTTCTCGATCTCCAGATCGTACAGGTCGCGCTGGGCCAGGTCCGGGTCGAAGTCCAACGGCCGCAGTCGCAGCGTGGGGGCCGTGCCGAAGTCGCTGCGTTCGAAGTCCGCCCATGCCTCCGCCGCGTTGAGCGGCGTGATGTTGACGAGCAGGTTCACCTGGCGCTCGATCTCGGTGAGCCGGGCGTCGATGTCGAACGCGGGCGCCAGTTGCTCGGTCGCCGATGACGTCTCACGAGCATGGTCGTCAGCAGGCGGGTCTGAATCATCAGGGCGAGGGGCCGAAGCCGCTGCGATATCGCTGCGGGCGGCACCAGCCTGCTCGACCGGCTCGACCGGCGCTGGCAGATTCTCCGGGTTCACGATGTCGGCGCTGTCGTCGGGCCGATCCGAGCGCTCATTCATCGTCGTCCCCCGGGCTCTCGGCCCCAGCTGACCCAGTATCGATCCCGATGGTCTCGTCTTCGATCCGGGTCTCGGTAGGAGGAGCGACGTCACCTCTCGACGTGCGGCGGTCGTCGATCCTCCCCATCGGGTCGTCAGCCGTTCGCGACGGGGTCATCTCGGCGTCTGACATGGCGACTCCCTTCGCTCGATGATCTGACCGTAGGCGTGCCGCCGTCGCGGCGTCGAGGCCTTGCCTACTGGCCCGAGGTGCATTATGCGGCGGGGTGGCGGGTCGTTCGGGGACCTGCTTTCGAAGGTTGCGAACGCCCGCTCTCCGGGTCGGGCAGGGTTTCGACAACACGAGATCGGATCTGCGCCGATGATGAATCCTGCGCCTCGCCACCCGGCTGGTCGCAGGTGTGCGCGCTCGATCGGCTGACGCACCACTCGACGACGCCTCGCCCTACGAGACGCTCCGCGAGATCCTTCCAGGGGTCGAAGTACCCTATCGCGACCACCTCGCGGCGGTTTACTGAAGGAGCCATCGTGATCTGAAGGAGGTTCGCCTGATGATGTGGGGCTACGGGTACGGGGCATGGTGGATGTGGATCCCGGCAGTTCTGATACCGCTGCTGATTGTGGCGGGCATCGTCGTGGCCATCGTCTTCTCCGTGCGAGAAACGAGAACAAGCAGCCATCCTTCCGCCGGATGGGGTCAAGCCGAGTTCGATTCGGCGCGCCGGATACTGGAGGATCGGCTTGCCAAGGGCGAAATCACACCGGATCAGTTCCGGGAACTGCTCGAGACCCTTGACGTCAGTCGCCGCAGGAGTTGACCGCTGCCATCCACTCGACGCACTACCGGCCGCGCGACTGCTTCCAACCTGGCAACGACCATGACGAGCCAACACGACCTCAGCGACACCCGGGTGACGCCGCACATCGTGCTCGAGCAGATCCGTCGGCAACACTTCGCCGTGCTCTCCACGGTCGGACGGGACGGAGCCCCTCACTCTGCTGGCGTGAGTCACGGAACAACACGCCCCGGCGAACCCTTCGCCCTGTACGCCATGACCAGACGCCACCTGCTCAAAGCGCGCGACATCGCCTCGGACCCCCGGGTATCGATGGTGATCCCGATTCAACGATCCACGCTCACGTTTCTTCCACCCGCGACCATCCAGTTGCACGGGCGCAAGAAAGCGGCGATACCCGCGTCTGCTTCGTGAAGGTCACCCCCAACCCGAAGGTGCACACGCACATGGTGGGCTACCAGATCTGGGAACTGCAGCGAAACATGGAGGCCGGCGCCGGCAATGTGACCCTGGCGCCGGAGCAGTGATCGAGCCACGGCGTCGACACGCCTGACCTGCCAGAGGTCGACCAACCGGCCCCGGGTAGCGCGACCACCGCATCATGAACCCTGTCCGACCGCGTGCGTGCTCCGCGTACGGCTCCGGCGCTGCATATCGCGGGCATATCGAAATCGGGATACGCCCTGACAACAGCCGCCTGCCTTGACTGGTGGAATGGCCTACCACGAGCGCACTCGAACAGCACCACCCGGCATCTCATCCCGGGCGCCCTCGTACTCGTCGGCCGACGACGGTGCCGGTCGCGTCATCCGCGGCGCCGCCCGCAGTGATGCGCTCGACGGTGCCGATCGCGTGGTCGCGCGAACGGGCATCTCGATCTACGGTTGCTCCTCCGACGAGGCGGCAGCCTTCCGTGAGGCGGCGCCTCGCTTCGGCGTCATTCCGACGATCATCGACGCCGCGATCGCCGAACACAATGTCGGGTTGGCATTCGGCAACCGTTGCATCAGCGTCAGCCACAAGACTCCGGTCACGAACGCCACGCTTCGCCTGCTGAGCGATGCCGGCGTCGAGTACATCTCGACACGCAGCGCTGGACGGAACCACATCGATCTGGACGTCGCGCGGAGCCTCGGCATCACGGTCGAAGGCGTCGACTACGCTCCCGACGGCGTGGCCGACTACACCCTGATGCTGATGCTGATGGCGCTGCGGAACGCTCGCTCGATCGTCATCCGCGCCGAGGCGAATGACTTCAGGCTCAACGTCGTACGCGGCAAGGAACTCGGCGACCTGACCATCGGAGTGATCGGAACCGGTCGCATCGGCGCCGCCGTCATGCAGCGGTTGCACGGCTTCGGATGCCGCGTGCTCGCGTACGACCGCAACCCCAAGACGCCCGCCGACCATGTGCCGCTCGACGAGCTGCTCGAACGGAGCGACCTCATCACCCTGCACACGCCGCTCACATCGGAGACGCGACATCTGCTGGATCGCCGGCGGATCGCCCAGCTGAAACCCGGTGCGGTCATCGTCAACACCGGTCGAGGTGCGCTCATCGACACCGCAGCGCTGCTCGACGCGCTCGAGTGCGGTGCCGTCGGCGGCGCAGCGCTCGACGTGGTCGAGGAGGAGGACGGGATCTTCTACGCCGATCGTCGGCGTCGGCCGATCGAAAGCCAGCTGTTCGTGCGTCTCCAGCGGCATCCGAATGTGCTGATCACGCCGCACACGGCGTACTTCACCGAGCGCGCCCTCGCCGACACGGTCGAACACACCATTCTCAACTGCATCGCATTCGGAGGAACACAGCATGGATAAGTTGAACATCGCGATCCTCTTCGGGGGCGCCTCGGAAGAGCACCCCGTCTCGGTCAAGTCGGCGCAGGAGGTCGCCCGCCACCTCGATCTCGAGCAGTACGAGCCGTTCTTCGTCGGCATCACCACGAGTGGCGAGTGGAAGCTGTGCGAGCGCCCCGCCGCCGACTGGGAGAGCGGCGACTGCCGCACGGCGTCGTTGTCGCCCGACCGCGGCGTGCACGGACTCCTGGTGCAGCAGGACGACCGAATCACCACCATCCACCTCGATGCGGTGCTGCCATTGCTGCACGGCACGCTCGGCGAGGACGGCGCAATCCAGGGCCTGCTCGAACTCTCGGGCATCCCGTACGTGGGCTGCGACATCCCGAGCTCCGCGCTCTGCATGGACAAATCGCTCGCCTACCTCGTCGTACGCAGTGCCGGCATCGCGACGCCGACCTTCCGAACGCTCACGGCCGACGGGCAGATCGACCTCGACGGCCTGAGCTACCCCGTGTTCGTGAAGCCGGCCCGATCGGGGTCGTCGTTCGGCGTCAGCCGGGTCGACGACGATGCTGCACTCGCCGCCGCGGTGCACGACGCCCGGCAGTACGACTCGAAAGTGCTGATCGAGCAGGCGGTCGCCGGCAGCGAGATCGGTTGCGCGGTGCTCGAGCACGACCTCGGCCTGATCGTCGGTGAGGTCGATCAGGTCCGCCTGTCGCACGGATTCTTCCGCATCCACCAGGAGCGCGCGCCCGAGGCGGGCTCCGAGAACTCGGCCGTCGTGGTTCCCGCCGACATTCCCGACGAGACGCGAGTGCTCATGCAGGAGAAGGCGAAGGCCATCTACCGGGCACTGGGATGCCGCGGCCTCGCGCGGGTCGACATGTTCCTGACCGACGACGGCGAGGTCGTGCTCAACGAGGTCAACACCCTGCCCGGGCTCACCTCGTACAGCCGGTACCCGCGCATGATGGCCGCCGCCGGGCTCTCGCTCGGCGCGGTCATCGATCTGCTGGTGTCGTTCGCCGTGCGTCGGGCGGCAGCGGACCCCGGGGCACTGGAGGAAGCGGCAGGATGATCGACGACTTCGTCTTCGTGGACGAGTTCGTTCCCGGCATCCGCTGGGACGCGAAGTACGCCACTTGGGACAACTTCATCGGCAAGCCCGTCGACGGCTACTCCGCCAATCGCATCGTCGGCACGACGGCGCTGTGCACAGGCCTGGCGCTGGCTCGGGAAGCCGCAGCTGCCCGCGGCCTCGGCCTGCTGCTCTGGGACGGCTACCGGCCCCAGCGTGCCGTCGACGACTTTCTGCGCTGGGCGCAGCAACCCGAAGACGGCCGCACGAAACGCAGACACTACCCGAACATCGAGCGAGCCGAGATGTTCGAGCTCGGCTACGTGGCCACCCAGTCCGGCCACAGCCGCGGCAGCACGGTCGACCTGACGCTCTTCCACCTCTCGACCGGCGAACTCGTCGCCATGGGCGGCGACCACGACCTGATGGACTCGCTCTCTCACCATGACGCCGTCGGCATTCGCGCGACCGAGGCCGGAAACCGACGTCAGCTGCGCTCGATCATGGAGAGCAGCGGCTTCAGCTCCTACGCGACCGAGTGGTGGCACTACACGCTTCGTGACGAACCGTTTCCCGACACGTACTTCGACTTTCCCATCAGGCAGGGCGTGAACGATATCGTCTCCACGCTCTCGATCCGAGGCAAGAATCGCTGATCACGTTGCTTGACGGCAGGGGCGGGCGGGACGTGGACCCGCAACGAAGAGTCGGGCCGCGGTCCGTGCGTACCGGTCGGAGAGCTCGGGGTGTCCGTGGAGCTGACGTCGCCACTGCATCAGGCCGGCAGTCGCCTCCTGGCCTGCATTGTCGATGCGGGCGTCGACCTGAGCAGCTCGACGAGAGCATCGCGGTGGGTCAGTTGCGGATGGTGCCCGGCGCCCGCTACCGAGATCAGCTCGACGTTCGTACGCGTTGCGAGCTGTTCGACCGCGGCGGGGGTGAGGGGGTCATCGCTTCCCGTGATGATGCGGACCGGGCCGCTGAACCGACCGAGCGCTTCCACGAGTTCGGCCCGCCACTGCGTCGATCCCGCACGACTGAGTTGCTCGGCTGCCCTTTTGGCGCTGCGTCGTCGGAGGTCGCTGACGCTGGATTCGAGCGCGGCCGCGCTCGCGTCCGATCCGGTCAGCCGGTGCGACAGCCGTGCCGGGTCGGTGTGTCGCAAGTAGGTGCGCACGAGCGGGCGCAGTCTCGCCGACGCGCGCATCGGGGTTTGCAGGAAGAATGGTGCGATCAGCGTGAGGGACTCGACCTGCGCCGGGTACCGGTCGGCCGCGACCACTGCGGCAGCAGCGCCGATGGAATGGCCGACGACGTCAGCAGGCCTCCCACCCAGCACAGCGGGAAGCCACTGTTCCCAGTCTCGGATGCCTGTTCCACCGCTGAGGCCGAGTCCGGGAAGGTCAACGACCCGCGCGCCGACGCCCGACGCCACTTCGGCCCACGTGTCTGCGTTGACGGGCAAGCCGGGAAGGAGTACCCGGCTGGACCCGGGCACGCCCAGCTCGAATGTCCTCACGCCGCCGGCGTCGACGAATCGACGCCCGTCGGTCGTCACGGCGCCGAATCGATGCGCGGCCAGGTAGTCGGCCCACCGTTCGAGGGACACCCGCACATCGGGCATCGGGATCCCGTGTCGGTCGGCGAGCTCGATGGCGGGCTGTGTCGGATAGCGGTCGGCGGACATGAAGGTGAGTGTTTCGGGATCTGCCTTGGTGATCCGCTGCGGGAGCCGTCGGATGACACCGACCGGGATCCGCACCGGCGGGACTCTCGCACCGAGATGCCGGCCGACGTGCGTGAGCAGCTCCGCCAGCGGCGGGGTGTCGTCGTCGAGCACCCAGTAGGCCTTGCCCGCAGCGGACGGATCGATGGCTGCCGCCGCCATGAAGGCCGCCAGATAGTCGACCGTGACGACCGGGAGGAAGGTCGCTTCGCCGCCGGGCAGCGCTGCCGCGCTGCCGTCCCAGATCTGTTCGATCGTGCTGGCCAGTCCGATGTGCTGATCGGACTCTCCGGTCAGGCTGTCGCCGATCACGCTGGACGGATTGACGATGGTCCAGGGAAGTCCACGCTCCAGGGCTCGGGCCTGGAAGATCGCGTCCGATTCCACCTTCGACGCTTCGTAGGCGCCGAGTTCCTTGTAGGCCGCGGCGCCGTGGTCGTCCGACCAGGGGACGGTCGTGGGGTCCTGTCCGCCGACGCGGTAGCCCGAGATGTGGACGACGCGCTGCAGGTGAGGGAGGCCCTCTGCGAAGTCGAGCAACTTCTCGACGATGCCGACGTTCGCGCTGCGTGCTTCGTGGGCGGTCATCCCGAATCGGTAGGTCCCGGCGCAGTTGTGGATCTCGGTGACGAACGGGAGCGTCGATGGGCCTCCCGCGACGATCTCAGGAGCATCGAAGTCGACGATCGTCGTGCTGATGTTCCGTGTCACGCCGTGCTTCCTGAGCCATCGCTCGACACGCGCACCGGATTCTGCAGTCCGAACTGCCGCCGTGACGTTCGCACCCGCCTCGGCAAGGGTCAGGACGAGGTGCCGGCCGACCAGTCCCGAAGCTCCGAAGACCAAGGCGTGACGGGAGTTCTCATGCGGTGTCATCGCGCCCCGCCAACGGCCTGGCAGCGCTGGTCGATGAGCTCTGCCACGACGTCGGCGGCTGAGATCAGGGGCTGTGTGCTCTGCATGGCCCGAGAGACGATGACCGCCCCCTCGATCGTCGAGACGACGACCGTCGCCAGGGACCGGGCGTCCACGGCGTCGATGCCGTTGGCCTCGAGCAGCGCAGACGTCGGGGCGATCCACGATTCGAAGGCCGTGGCGCAGGCATGCCGCAGTCGCTCGCTCTCCGCGCCCATCTCCAGGGTGACGACGGAGACCGGGCATCCCAGTCGGAAGCCGCTGTCGCTGACGATGGCCGTCAGCGTCTCGATCGCGGCGCGAACGGCCTTGCCCGCACCGCCCTCGGACCCTGCCGCCTCCACGATCAGCGTCTCGAACTGCTTCTCGGCGAGTTCGACCGCTGCGACCCCCAAGCCCTCCTTCCCGTCGGGGAAGTGGAAGTAGATCGAGCCCTTGGGGGCTGCAGCATGTTCAGTCACCGCGTTCAGGCCGGTGCCGCTATAGCCGTTGGTCTGGATGAGCTCGAGCATGGATGCTGCGAGCCGTGCCTTCGTCAGGTCTCCTTTGGATGCCATGACGTAAATAATAGACCGGTCTACATATTTTCTGCAATCTCCGAGAGAAGGCCCAGGAGTGCCGGACAGGTCGAGAGTGCTGCCAGACCGGTCGAGACCGGCCGACCACCGCACCAGACGCACCACCATGGCGCGCTCGACCGAACACTCGGCGGACAAGCGCGAATGCCAGTCCCTCCCCTCTGTTCGAGGCAAGAAACCCTGATCATGTCGATTAAGGTAGGGCGGACGGGACTTGAACCCGTGACCGATGGATTATGAGTCCACTGCTCTGACCAGCTGAGCTACCGCCCCGCGCGCCGGATCACTCCGAGGATGCGGCCGGCGCGATGTCGGTGACCGGATCGGTCACCGGCCTCCCACGATACAGACTCTCGAACGTCGAGATGGTGCGCTGGATGTCGTGCGCGGCGATGAGCCGGATCGACCCCTCTTTCAGGGCGCGGAACTCGGCCTCGGGCGCCTCCAGCACTTTCCGCAGCTTCGCCGCGAGGTCTTCGGGGCTCGACGGCTCGAACAGGTAGCCGTTCTCGCCGTCGTGCACGAGGTGCGGCAGGGCCATGGCGTTCGCGGCGACGACGGGCAGCGCCGAAGCCATCGCCTCCATCGTCACGATCGACTGCAGCTCGGCGATCGAGGGCATCGCGAGCACCGTGGCGCGGTGATACGCGTCGCGCAGCTCCTCATCGGTGACCCGACCCGTGAACGTGACGCGGTCGGCGATGCCGAGTTCCACGGCGAGGTGCTGCAGGTTCTTCAGCTGGTCGCCGCCGCCGACGATCTCGACCTTCACGTCGAGCTCTGCAGGCAGCAGCTTGGCCGCGCGCAGCAGCACGTCGATCTGCTTCTCGCCCGTCACGCGGCCGACGAAGAGGATGCGGTTCTCGGTGCGCGGCTCCCAGTTCGGCGAGTACTTGTGCGCGTCGATGCCGCACGAGATCGCGTGCACGCCCTCGAGGCCGGTGTGCTCCTCGAGGAAGCGCGCGGCCTTGCGGGTCGGCGTCGTGACCGCCTCGGCCCGCCCGAACGAACGTCGTGCCGCCCGCCAGGCGAGGCCCGTCGCCCACTCCTGCCATGCCTTCGGCAGCATTGTGAACTCGAGCATGTTCTCGGGCATGAAGTGATTGGTGCCGATGATGCGGATGCCGCGCTTCTCGGCCTCGATCGAGAGCCCCCGGCCGACCACGATGTGCGACTGGAAGTGCACGACGTCGGGCTTCACCTCGTCGATGACCCGGGCGCTGTTCTGCTTGATGCGCCACGGCAGCGCGAACCGCAGCCAGTCGTGCGGGTACCAGCGCCAGCTGAGCAGGCGGTGCGCCGTGAGCTCCTGCCCCTCGTGCACCTCCTTCCAGGTGCCGTGCTTGCGGCTCGCGGCCGGCGCCATGACGTGCACCTCGTGCCCGCGCTCGACGAGCCCCGCAGCCAGGCGCTCGGCGAATCGCGCCGCACCGTTGACGTCGGGAGCGAACGTGTCGGCGCCGATCAGGATCTTGAGGGGGCGGTCGGGCGTGGCGCCAGCGGGCGTACTCGCACCGGGGGTGTCAGACACGGGTCGTGGTTCCTCACAGTTCTTGGGCGGGACGGTCGGTCCCGTCGAGTACCGCGGCGCAGGCGATGAGCGCGGCGGACTGAATCCGACCATAGTCTACGCAGCGCACCCTGACGGATGCCCGGCGGCGGGTCGGAAGTTCGGGTTGCGCGCGCCTCAGAGACGCGTCTGGGGGTGGTTCTTCGCGAGGCGGAACACGCCCCACACGGCGATCGCACCGGCGAGGACGTATACGACCATCGCCCACGGCGGTGCCTGCGAGGCCTCGCCGAGCACCGCGATGCCGATGACGACCGCGACGAGCGGGTCGACGACGGTGAGACCGGCGATGACGAGGTCGGGCGGGCCCGACGCGTAGGCGTTCTGCACGAAGTACGCGCCGAGCGCCGTCGCCGACAGCAGTCCGATGATGCAGAGCACCGTCAGCCAGCCGAACCCGCCCTGCTCGATCGCGCCGAGCACGACCTTCGCGAGCGTGGCGACGAAGCCGTAGAGCACGCCGGCCATGATCACGTAGTAGATCGCCCGGATCCGCTTTCGGAACCAGATGAACGTGACGAGTGCGACCAGGAGCACCACGAGCAGGATCAGCAGGATGATGATCAGCTGCGCGTCGGTCACGGGCTTGTCGACCGCGGTGAACGCGGCGACGCCGACGAACAGGAACACGCCGCCGACGCACATGATGATGGCGATCACCGACTTGTGATTGAGCTTCACGTGATTCACACGCGAGTTCACGATCGACGTGATCACGAGCCCGATCGCGCCGAGCGGCTGCACGACGATGATGGGCGCGAACTTGAGGCTCGCGAGCTGGAAGACGATCGCGAGCCCGAGCATGAGCGTGCCGAGCACCCACGACGGACGGGCGAGCAGCAGGCCGAGCTGCCGCAGGTCGAGCCCCTTGCCGAGCGTGTCGCTCGTGTGCGACTCGACCTTCACGACGCCCCGGTGCTGGAACTGCGCACCCAGCGAGAGGAAGACGGCGCCGATCAGCGCGAGCGGGATGCCGATGAACGTCTGAGGGTCGAGCGGGATCTGCTCCGCGAGGTCGCTCAGGTCGGGGTTCACGCAACGACCCTACCTGCTCACCGCCCGATATCCTTGCCGAATGGCCGTGCTCCCCATTCGAATCTCCGGTGATCCGGTGCTGCACTCCCCCGCGGAACCCGTCGAGACGATCGACGACGAGGTACGCCGCCTGGTGGCCGACATGTTCGAGACGATGGACGCGGCGCCCGGCGTCGGCCTCGCCGCACCGCAGGTCGGCGTCGGCCTCCGCCTCTTCACGTACGGCTGGGTCGACGAGGAGGGCAACCGCTGGCGGGGCGTCGCCATCAATCCCGAACTGCTCATCTCGCCGCCCCCTCCCGGCGACCCCGACCTCGACGAGGAGTCGGAGGGGTGCCTCTCGTTCCCCGGCGAGCGGTTCGGGCTGCGACGTGCCGATCGTGCACTGCTGCGCGCCACCGATCTCGACGGCGACGAGTTCGAGATCGACGCGCACGGATGGCTCGCCCGCATCTTCCAGCACGAGTACGACCATCTCGACGGAACCCTCTACACCGACCGGCTGTCGTACCCCGACCGCAAGATCGTGGCGAAGATCACGAAGAAGCTCGGATGGGGCCGGCCGGGCGTGTCCTGGATGCCCGGGGTCGACGATCTCGAGGGCTGAACGACGCGAGGGATGCCTCGTGCGGCATGCTGGTCGCGCACGCGGGCGTCGCCCGAGGCATCCGGTCAGGTGAACGCGCGGATGCCCGCCGCGACGGCCGCGGCGACGAACACGACGATCACGAACGGCACCCTGAGCGCGTAGAGCGCGGCCGCGACGATGAGCGCGGGCACGCGCGCGTCGACGACGATCTGCTGGCCCGCGCCGAGCGTCTGCACCGCGATGAGCGCGGCGAGGAGCGCCACCGTGAGTAGGTCGGCGATGCGCGCCGGACGCTCGCGCTCGAGGAAGCCTGCGGGCACGAGGTGCCCCGACAGCTTCAGGGCCAGGGTCGCTGCCGAGGCGATGAGGATGATGTGCCACGTGGTCATGCCGCCCGCTTCCTCGAGAAGAGGTCGAACCAGCCGACGACGACGGCGACGAGGGCCGCGACGAGCACCGGGAGCCCCGGCATGAGCACGGGGGTCGCGATCGTCGCGACCACCGCGGCGCCGACGGCGACGGCGCCGGCCTGCACCCGCTTCAGGCGCGGCCAGAGCAGGCCGAGGAACGCGGCTGCGGCCGCCGCATCGAGGCCGTAGGCGCTCGTGTCGCCGAGCGCGTCGCCGATGAGCGCGCCGAGGAAGGTCGTCAGGTTCCATCCGATGAAGATGACGATCCCCGTGACCCAGAATCCGACGCGCGCGGCGCGATCGTCGGTCTGCGCCAGCGCGACCGCCGTCGACTCGTCGATCGTGATCCACGCCGCGGCGATCGTGCGCCAGAGGCTCGAACGGTGCCCGTCGTGCGGTGCGTCGACGACCGGCTTCATGCGCATGCCGTAGACGACGTTGCGGATGCCGAGCATCGCCGCCGTCGCGATCGCCGACCCTCCGGCCGCGACGCCGCCGGAGGCGAGCACGCCCACGAGCGCGAACTGCGAGCCGCCCGTGAACATGACCAGGCTGAGGAAGCACGTCTGCCAGACGTCGAGCCCCGCGGCGACCGCGAGGGCTCCGAACGAGATGCCGTACGCCGCCGTCGCGATGCCGACGGCGAAGCCGTCTCGGATTGCCCCGCGTCGAGCGGCGTCGACGGCCGCGGCAGCCGAAGCCTCCGCCCGCTCGTCCACGCCGCCTCCCGAAGAGAAGAAAGGCCGCCCGGACACCGGGCGGCCTTTCGCTTGCTCCCCCACTTGGACTCGAACCAAGAACCTATCGGTTAACAGCCGATTGCTCTGCCAATTGAGCTATGGAGGATCGCTTGTTCAGCACCGTTACTCTAGCAAACGGTCGGCCAGTCTCCCAATTCGAGGATGCCTCGGACCGGATGAAAGGGACGGGCGGGTCAGTACCCGGCATCGAGGTCGATGACCCCGTCGAATTCGCCCTCCCCGAGGAACGCGCGCACGTTGTGCTCGACGCGCTCGGCGAGCAGGGCGGGGGTCGTCGCGAGCGCGTCGGCCACGTGCGGCGTGATGAGGCAGTCGGGCGCGGACCACAGCGGGTGCCCGACCGGCAACGGCTCTGGATCGGTCACGTCGAGGCCCGCCCCGCCGAGGTGGCCCGAGGCGAGCGCGGTCACGAGCGCGTCGGTGTCGATGATCGGCCCGCGGCCGACGTTGACGACGACCGCACCGGGCGCCAGCGCCGCGAGCACGTCGGCGTCGACCAGCCCGCGGGTCTCGTCGGTGAGGGCCGCCGCCACGATGAGGACACCGGCGCCGGCCGCGACCTCGACGAGCCGATCGGTCGTCACGGTTCGCGCCGCACCCTCGAGGTCGCCGGCACGACGGCGCACGACCGACACCCGTGCCCCGAAGGGCACGAGCAGCCGCAGCAGCGCCGCGGTGATGCCGCCGGCGCCGATGACGACGACGTCCGCGCCGAACAGGCTCCGGCTCGATTCGTCGCGACGCCACTCGACGGCCCTGGCTCGCCGAGGAAGGCGTCGAAGCGCCGCGAGCGTCAGGGTCAGCGCGTGTTCGGCGACCGGTCGCGAGTAAACGCCCTTGCCGCTCGTCCAGGTGCGGCCGTCGCCGCGGACGCCCGCGAGCACGTCGGCGAATCCGTCGACCCCGGCCCACGGCAGCTGCACCCACTCGACGCCCGGCGCACGGCGCAGCACCTCGGCCAGGTCGTCGCCGCCCGACGAGGCGCTCCACACGATGCCGCGGGTGCGCTCGTCGAGCGGCCCGACGACCCCGCCCGCGCGTTCGACGGCCGCGACGAGTTCGGGGGCCGCCTCAGGCACGACGGCGATCGACGTGCCCGAGCGGCGCGCGCCCGAGGCATCCGTCATGCCAGCGGCTCGGCCAGGTCGTCGGTGATCGCGTGACCGTCGTCGAGCGCGCCGGCCAACGCCATCACGTACGGATGCCGCGGATCGTCGAACACCTCGTCGATCGTGCCGATCGCGACGAGCTCGCCACGATCGAGCACGGCGATGCGGTCCGCGGTGCTGCGCAGCACCGGCAGGTCGTGGCTGATGATCACCGCCGAGAAGGTGTGGTGGTCGCTGAGATCGCCGATGAGCTGGGCCACGACGTCGCGCACGCTGAGGTCGATGCCCGCCGTCGGCTCGTCGGCGATGAGCAGCGACGGACCGAGCACGAGCGCGCGGGCGAGTGCCACCCGCTGGCGCTGTCCGCTCGACAGCTCGAACGGGTACTTCTCGAGCATGCCGAGCGGCAGGCGTACCCCGTCGAGCATCGTCGCGACGCGTGTCGCGAGGGCCCTCCGGTTATACCGGTGATCCCGTTCGAGGATGGGGCCGCCGATGATCTCCGCGACGCTGCGATCCGAGGGCAGCGTCGAGGAGGCGTCCTGAGCGAGATAGCCGACGTGGAACCGGAACTCCGAGACCTTGCGCTTGGGCAGGCGGCGCAGGCCGTGCCCGAGCACGGTCGCCTCGCCGCCCGTGATCACCGGCCGCACCTCGGCCGAGCGCGGCTCGAGGGCGACGCCGGAGAGCACCTTCGCGAGGGTCGACTTGCCGCTGCCCGCGCTGCCGAGGAGGCCGAGCACCTCCCCCGGCGCGACCGTCAGCGAGACGCCGTGCAACGCGACGTGCGCGGGACTCGCGCCGTGCGCCGGGTACTCGATCGACAGATCGCTCAGCACGACCGGATAGCCGTGCGCGTTGCGGTGCATCAGTCCGCCTCCCGGAGCCGGCGCAGTTCCTCTCGACGTTCGGCCTGGGCACCCGGATCGGGCACGGGCAGGGAGGCGAGCAACCGCTGCGTGTAGGGATCGCGCGGAGCGCCGAGCACCTCGGCGCCCGTCCCCTCTTCGACGAGTTCCCCACGATAGAGCACCGCGATGCGATCGGCCAGCAGGTCGACGACCGCGAGGTCGTGGCTGATGAAGAGCGACGCGAAGCCGAACTCGCGCTGCAGCTCGTCGAAGAGCTCGAGCACGCGCGCCTGCACCGAGACGTCGAGCGCGCTCGTCGGCTCGTCGGCGATGAGCAGCTCGGGTTCGAGTGCGAGCGCGCGAGCTAGGCTCGCGCGCTGGCGTTGTCCGCCCGAGAGCTCGTGCGGGTAGCGGTCGCCGTAGGCGCGCGGCAGCTGCACCGCCTCGAGCAGTTCGTCGACCCGGTGACGCGCGTCGGCCGCGTTCTGCGCGCGACCGTGCACGACGAGCGGTTCGGCCACGCACTCCGCGATCGTGAGCAGCGGGTTGAAGCTCGACGCCGGGTCCTGGAAGACGAAGCCGATGCGGCTGCGGACCTGCCGGAACTCGCGTTCGCGGATGCCGTTCATCTCGTGGCCGAGCACGCTGAGCGATCCGCCGGTGACCTTCGTCAGGCCGGCGATCGCGCGACCGATCGTCGTCTTGCCGGAGCCCGACTCGCCGACGAGGCCGAGCACCTCGCCCGGGCGGATCACGAAGTCGACGCCGTTGACCGCGCGGAACCCCTGGCGGCCGAATCGGCCCGGATACGCGATCTCGAGCCCCTTCGCCTCGACGACGGGCGTCCCCTCGGCCCAGCCCTCGGGCCGGGCCGCAGCGCGGGCCGCGGTCTTCGCGGTGCCGGTGCCGACGTACGGCACCGCCGCGAGCAGGGCCTTCGTGTAGTCGTCCTGCGGATCCGCGAACAGCTGCTCGGCGGTCGCCTGCTCGACGACCTTGCCCTGGTACATCACGGCGACGCGGTCGGCGAGGTCGGCCACGACGCCCATGTTGTGGGTGATCAGCACGATGCCCATGTCGAACTCGTCACGGCAGCGACGGAGCAGGTCGAGGATCTCGGCCTGCACGGTGACGTCGAGGGCCGTCGTCGGCTCGTCGGCCACGATGAGCCCGGGGTCGAGCACGAGCGCCATCGCGATGACGATGCGCTGCTTCTGACCGCCGGAGAACTGGTGCGGGTAGTGGTCGATGCGCGTCTCGGGGTCGGGGATGCCGACCCGGCGCAGCACGTCGATCGCCTTCGCACGCGCGTCCTTCTTCGAGATCTCGGAGTGGGCGCGCAGCCCCTCGATGATCTGCCAGCCGACCGTGTACACGGGGTTCAGCGCAGTCGACGGCTCCTGGAAGACCATGGCGACATCGGCGCCGCGGATGTCGCGGAGCTTGCGCTTCGACACCGACACGATGTCGTGCTTGCCCGTGCCGGCCTTGTTCGACAGGATCACCGCGCCGCTCGCGGTCGCCGTCTCGGGCAGCAGCCCGAGGATCGTCTTCGCGGTCACGGTCTTGCCGCTGCCGGACTCCCCGACGATTGCGAGCACCTCGCCGCGCTCGACGCTCAGCGTGACATCGTCGACCGCCTTCACGGCGCCCGCGTCGGTCGAGAACGAGACGCCGAGGCGCTCGATGCTGACGACCGTGTTCGTCGTGCTCATCGCTCGACCTCGATTCCGTGCTCGTCGAAGGTGGCTTCGTCTTCGAGTCCGCGCAGGCCGCCCGGGCCGGCGACGAGCGTGCCGCCCGGCACGACCGAGGTCTCGGCGACTTCGCCGGCGGACTGGGCGACTCGCCGACGGCCGCGCAGGCGCGGGTCGGCGAGATCGTTGAGGCTCTCGCCCACGAGCGTGATGCCGAGCACGGCGAGCACGATCGCGAGGCCGGGGAACAGGGCGGTCCACCAGATGCCGCTCGTCACGTCGGCCACGGCCTTGTTGAGGTCGTAGCCCCACTCGGCCGCTGCGGTCGGCTCGATGCCGAAGCCGAGGAATCCGAGGCCGGCGAGCGTCAGGATCGCCTCCGAGGCGTTCAGCGTGAAGATGAGCGGCAGCGTTCGGGTCGCGTTGCGCAGCACGTGCCGGAACATGATGCGCGCGTGCGGCGCACCGAGCACCTTCGCCGACTCGACGTACGACTCGGCCTTGATGCGGACCGTCTCGGCCCTGATCACCCGGAAGTACTGCGGGATGAAGACGACGGTGATCGAGAGCGCAGCGGCGAGGATGCCACCCCAGAGGCTCGACTGACCGCCCGAGATCACGATCGAGAGCGAGATCGCGAGCAGCAGCGACGGGAAGGCGTAGATCGCGTCGCACACGACGACGAGCACTCGGTCGAACCAGCCGCCGAAGTAGCCCGAGACGAGGCCGAGCAGCACGCCGATGAACAGCGAGCACACGACGGCGACGATGATGACGAACAACGCCGTCTGGGCGCCCCAGAGCACGCGCGACAGGACGTCGAAGCCGCCCGAGGTGGTGCCCAGCAGGTGCTCGGCGGATGGCGGCTGCTGCGCGCCGAACCGGCCGTCGGGCCCACGCAGTTGCGCGAAGCCGTACGGCGAGATGACCGGTGCGAGCAGGGCCGTGAGCACGAACAGGGCCGTGATCACGAGGCCGGCGACGAGCATGCCGCGCTGCAGGCCGACGCTCTGCCGCAGCTGGTGGACGACCGGCAGGCGGTCGCGCAGGCGCCGCTTCGGCACCGCGGGAATGGAAGCCGTGGTCATCTCAGTACCTCACCCTCGGGTCGATGAAGGCTGCGATGATGTCGACGATGAAGTTCGTCAGCGCGACGATCACGGCGAGCAGCACGACGATGCCCTGCACCGCGACGAAGTCGCGCGCTTTCAGGAACTCGGCGAGCATGAAGCCCAGGCCCTTCCACTCGAAGGTCGTCTCGGTGAGCACCGCGCCGCCGAGGAGGAGCGCGATCTGCAGGCCGATGACCGTGATGATCGGGATGAGCGCCGGGCGGTACGCGTGCTTGCGCACGAGCCGGTACTCGCTCACACCGCGAGAACGCGCCGCGTCGACGTAATCGGTCGACAGGGTGCCGATGACGTTCGTGCGCACGAGCCGCAGGAAGATGCCGGCCGTCAGGAGTCCGAGCGCGATCGAGGGCAGGACGGCGTGCGCGAGCACGTCGCCGAGCACGGCCGGGTCGCCGGTCATGAGGGCGTCGATCGTGTAGAACCCGGTCGGATTCGGCAGCGTCTCGATCGCGATCGTCGCACCCGTCGAGGCGCGCCCGTTCACCGGGAGCACGCCGAGCCACACCGAGAACACGAGCTTCAGCAGGAGGCCCGAGAAGAACACGGGGGTCGCATAGCAGAGGATCGCGAAGACGCGGAGCGAGGCATCCTGCCCCTTGTCGCGGAAGTAGGCGGCGATGAGGCCGCCGGGGATGCCGATCAGGAAGGCGACGATGAGCGAGTAGAACGCGAGTTCCATCGTGGCGGCGCCGTAGGTGAAGAGCACCTCGGTGACGGGGCGGTTGTTCGTGAGCGTGGTGCCGAAGTCGCCCGTGAGCAACTGGCCGAGGTACTCGAAGTACTGCACGAAGAGCGGCCGGTCGAAGCCCGCGGCGTGGATGCGCTCGGCGAGCTGGTCGGGTGGCAGCTGCCCGCCGAACTTCGCGGTGATGGGGTCGCCGGTCGTGCGCATCAGCAGGAAGACCAGCGTCACGAGGATGAACACCGTCGGAATGATGAGCAGTGCCCGGATGATGATGTAGCGGCCGAGGCTGGGACCGCCCGAGGATCTCTTGGATCGCTTCGGTGCGGACTCGGCGCCGGTGGCGGGGGCCGTCGTCGTTGAGGTCAATGTTCGCCTATCGGGGGGTGGGTCTCGAAGTCGGGTGGCCCGCTCACGCATGAGCGGGCCACCCGTTTCATCGCTGAAGCGACTCTATCCGGCGGTTCAGCCCTTGGTGAGGGGCGCGAACCGGAACTTGAACGAACCGTCGAGGATGGCCCCGTCGATGTCGGTGCCCGTCACGACGACCTGCGCACCCTGGAGGAACGGCACGGTCGACAGGTCGGCCGCGACCTTGTTCTGGATCTCCTCGATGAGCGCGGTGCGTGCTGCCGGGTCGGGCGTCACGGCCTGCTCGAGGATGAGGTCGTTGACCTCCTGGTTGGCGTAGTGGTTGCTCAGGAAGTTCTCGATGAGGAAGAACGGCGTGAGGTAGTTGTCGGCGTCCGAGTAGTCGGGGAACCAGCCGAGCTGGTAGGCCGGGTACACATCGGCGACGCGGTCCTTCGAGTACTGCACGTACTCGGTGGACTGGAGGTCGACCTTGAACAGGCCGTCCGCCTCGAGCTGGTCCTTGATGAGCGCGTACTCGTCGCCGGAGCCGGGACCGTAGTGGTCGGTGTTGTACTGCAGGTGCAGCTCGACCGGGGTCTCGACTCCCGCCGCCTCGAGCGTCGCCTTCGCCTTCTCGGCGTCGGGGCCGCCCTGGCCGTCTCCGTAGAGGTCCTTCAGCGGCTCGATCGCGCCGGCCAGGCCCTCGGGGACGTACGAGTACAGCGGGGTGTAGGTGCCCTTGTAGACCTGCTCGCTCAGCGCGTCGCGGTCGATGAGGTCGGCGAGCGCCTGACGCACCGCGAGCGCCTTGGCCGGGTCGGCCTCGGCGGTCTTCGCACCGTACGGCTGGGTGTCGAAGTTGAAGACGATGTAGCGGATCTCACCGCCGGGGCCGTCGACGACCTTGACCTTGTCGTTGCCCTTGAGGTCGTCGATGTCGGTCGCCGAGAGGCTGCGGTAGGCGACGTCGATGCCGCCCTCCTGCACGTCGAGCTTCATGTTCGACGAGTCGGCGTAGTACTTCAGGTTGATCGTGTCGGTCGCCGCCGGGTCGAGCAGGCCCTTGTAGTTCGGGTTCTTCTCGAACGAGATCAGGTTGTTGAAGTCGTAGCTCTTGATCGCGTACGGGCCGCCGAACGCGTTCGCCGCGACGATGTCGTCGTCGCTCGTCAGCGCGTCGGCCGAGAACGACTCCTCGTCGACGATGGCGCCGGGGAAGCTCGTCAGGATCTGCGGGAAGACCTGGTCGTTCTCCGCCTTGAGGTGGAACACGACGGTGGTGTCGTCGGGAGTCTCGACCGAGTCGAGGTTGTAGAGCAGACTCGATGCGCCGTTGGGGTCGGCGATCTTGAGCTGGCGGTCGAACGAGAACTTCACGTCGGACGACGTGAGGTCGTTGCCGTTGGCCCACTTGAGCCCCGCCGGAAGGGTGACCGTGTACTCCGTGGGCGCCGTGAACTCGGCGCTCTCGGCGAGGTCGGGCACGACGTCGGTGCTCTCGTAGTCGGTGTTCAGCAGGTACGGGAACACCTGCGTCTGCACCGCGAGCGAACCGTTGTCGTACGAGCCGGCCGGGTCGAGCGCGGTGACCTTGTCGGTGGTGCCGACGGTGATCGTGCTGCCCGAGGCGCCGTCGCCGTTGTCGCCGCCGCCGGCCGAGCAGCCGGCCAACGCGAGCGTGGCGACCGAGAGCCCGGCAGCCGCGATGAGCGCGCGGCGTCCGTTCTTGGATGCGGATGTCATATCCGTCTACCTCTTCCTGTCAGGACTGAAGCGCACCGCGGCGTCCACGGCGCGTTCTCGTATCCCAGAGTTAGCACACGGACCGGTCGCGGCGCATTGGCGGGCCTCCCTCGCCCGCAATGTTTATTGATCTGCAATCTTCCGCGCAACGGATCGGCGTGATGCCACTCAGGACGCCGGATTCCGCTGTTCCACGCGCATCGGCCGATGCATCCGCGGCACTCGGCACGACTGCACTGTTCGGGAATACCGATGCATAACCATCGGAATCTCCCATGCGTTGAAACGGTCGAATCCCTGTCGCGCGGGATCTCGTCGGTGAAAGGATCCGGGGAATCACCTAGCCGGCGGCTATGTGCCGCCTCCACACGTGATGCATGCGGGCTGCATCGTCCCGCGAGAGACACGATCTGGGAGGTTCACGTGTCACGACACCAACACCGACGCAGAATTGGGATCCGACGGGGCGGACTCGCCGTCGCCGCGGCCTTGGGCGTCATCACGCTCGCGACCGTCTCGAGCGGGGCCGCGATGGCGGCGCCGCCCGACTCGTTCGACCCAGCGGTGCTCGACCCCGTCGACCCGCAGCACTGGGAGAACATGGACGACATGACCTGGGACGACTACGTCGGCGTCCCCGGCACCGACTGGGCGAGCGACACCGAGGGGTCGGAGCGGCAGTTCAACGGCGCGATCGTGCTGCTCGACTTCGAGAACCAGCCGTTCCTCGTCACCCAGCCCGAGGGTTCGCACCCCTTCGGCGACCCGTCGGGGCTCGCGAACGGTCTCGACCGCGAGGACGTGCCGCAGTTCTACCTCGACCTGTTGAACACGCCCAATGAGCTCAACCACGGCCGCACCATCAACGACTACTGGATGGAGCAGTCGGGTGGTCGGCTCAGCGTGCAGATGGAGGCGTTCGGTCCGTACCAGCTCCCCGGCAACATCGAGGAGTACGGCCTGAACGACTCGTTCAACAAGCCGAATGCGGCGTACTGCCCGCAGGGCGAGTCGTGCGACAAGGTGCTGCGCACCGACGCGCTCGCGCTCTGGGGTGCCGACCTCGGCGTGCCGGACCCGCTCAAGGAGTTCGACCAGGTGTTCTACATCACGGCCGGGCACGACGAGTCGTCGACGTGGGAGGAGTTCGGGCAGATGCTGTTCGAGTCGCCCGAGGACGTCACCGACGACTTCGGCCCGCCGCGCGACGAGAACGGCCAGGCGCTCGACCAGAACGGACAGCCGATGGCCAACTGGGCGAAGACCCGCTACATCCCGTGGACGTCGTGGCAGGCCGCGATCAACCACTGGCCGAACGCGAACTTCCCGTCCAACGGCCGCGCCGGCAACTCGACGCAGGCCGAGTCCTCGGGCATGGGCACCTTCGCGCACGAGTTCTCGCACATCCTCGGGATCTCCGACAACTACGGCAACCCGTACGGCACCGAGGCCGACGACGGCGGTCCGCTCCGTGACACGAGCGGCCCGTTCGACGTGCTCGCGCGCGGCTCGTTCAACGGTCCCGGCGGCACGCACGAGCGCTGGAGCGTTCCGTCGGTCGCCGGCGGCTCGCAGCCCGCGGGCGTCGCGCTGCGCAACCGCATCAAGCTCGGGATCATCGACCCGTCGAACTACCTGAACCTGCAGGAGTCCGAGCTCGACGCGCTCGGTTCGGTGGTCACCGAGGTCACCTCGCGCGCGGTCATGCGGCCGGGCGAGCTCACCGGCATCAACCTCGTGTTCGACAAGCCCGACGCTGCGGCGGCCGACAACTCGACCGGCACGTGCACCCGACGGGCGCAGTTCGACTGCGACGGCGGCTCGTTCGACAACTACACCGTCGAGGTCATCGACCGGATGGGCACGGACTCGTTCCAGCCCGACCACGGCGTGATGATCGCGAAGACGAAGAACCAGGACCGCAACCCGTTCATCTGGACGGTCGACGCGAACCCGCAGAACATCGACACGGTCGACTACGTCCGCCCGGACGGCACGCCGATCATGATCACGCGTGGCGACCAGCGTCAGCTGAACGATGCGCTGTTCCATGCCGGCAACGACTCGGGCTCGGAGTACGAGTACGTCGACGAGGCCAACGGGCTGCACTTCTACATCCTGAACATGGAGCGCGACGACGACGGCATCCTGTCGTACGACGTGGCGGTGCGCTCGACGGTGAGCGCGGGCCCCCAGGCCCGCGGCGTCGATCTCGGAAAGGCGATCGTGAAGGGCGACCTCGCGTCCATGCACGGTCAGGCGCAGGCCAAGGGCGTCTCGATCGCGCAGTGCCAGGTGCCGCTGACCAACACGGGTGACGCCGTCGCCGACGCGAAGGCGAACAGCGACATCTACCGTCTCACGACGTCGATCGACGGCCGCGGCTGGTCGGTGAACACTCCGAGCAGCATCGTCTCCGCCGCCGCCGGCGAGACGATCACCGTTCCGGTCTACGCCTCCCGGGGTGCGGACGCCGCCCGTGACGCCACCGTCACGGTCACCGCGACGTCCGAGAACGACCCCTCGGCGACCGAGACGATCACCTGCGAACTCGACGCACCGGGCAACGCCCGCTGAGTCGGGCGCATCGATCGGCGACCCGCGGAACCGGAACCCCTCGGTTCCGGTTCCGCGGGCGCACCGTCGGCGATCGTGCTCGACCGACCACGACCACGCCCGCCCGACCGCGGGCCGCAGGAGGCGACATGGCATTCCGACCGATCCCCCGCGCGACGCTGTGCGCCGCGCTCGCCCTGTCCGCCGCCGCGCTCGCCGGGTGCGCCTCCCCCGGTGACGCGGCCGGAGGCGAGGTCCAGCTCGTCGTTCGCGACGGCAGCCTTCGGGAACTCGGCGCCGTCTGCTCGGGCGCGAGGCCCTACCTCGGGTTCCACAAGGGCGCCGAGCTCGCACTCATCGACGCCGACGGCCGGGAGTCCTACCACGCGGTGCTCGGCGACGGCGAGGCGGTGAAGGTCGACGACATCGACTACGGCACCGCCCCGCGAATCCCGACCTTCTGCCGCTTCGTGCTCGATGCCGCGACCCTCGAGAGCGGCACGTACAGCGTGAGCATCGACGGCGACGTCGTCGCCGAGCACGTCGTGGACGGACCTGCGACCATGATCTTCGTGCCGGCCCTCGCGTCGGTCGACCCGTCCTCCGAAGGAGCAGAATGACGCCGCCCCGATCAGCCGCAGTGTTCACCGTCGTCGCCGCGCTCGTGCTCATGATGACCGCCTGCGCGTCAGGGCCAAGGGGCGGCGCCGACCGGCTCCCCGGGCAGCTCCCCGCCGACGCGTCGTTCGCTGCGGTCGACGGCGCCCCCGACGCGCCCGCGCTCGACGGCCGACTCGTCGACGACACCCGCGTCGATCTCGAGGCGCTCGCGGCCGGTCGACCGCTCATCGTGCAGTTCATGGCGAGTTGGTGCACGAGTTGCGCCGAGCAGCAGTCGGTGATCTCCACGATCGCCGACGAGTACGGCGACGCCATCGCGATCGTGCAGGTCTCGGGCGACCGCGACGTCGCGGAGCTCACGAGCTACCTCGATGAGCAGCAAGTCGACCAGCCCGTGATCGTCGACCCCGATCTCCAGATCTGGCGCTCCTTCGCCGTCACCGAACCGCCCATGACCGCGTTGATCGACGCGGAGGGCCACCTCGCCAAGCTCTGGCCCACGGGCGCCGACGCCGACACGATCCGCGAGCAGCTCGACGCGATCGTGCTCACCGCGGGCTGAGCGCTACTCGGCGCGAAGGGCCCGCCGCTCCTGCTCGAGCTCGACGAGCGCGCGCTGCAGTGCCGAGTACGTCGCCTGATCGGCCCGGTCGAGCCGCTGCAGGCGGCCGAGCAGCTCCGATTTCTGCCGCAGCAGCTCGCGGTCGACGAGCGCGCTGACGACGCCTTGCACATACGCCTCGAGCTCGGCGTCGCTGCGCTGCGGCACCGGCAGTACCGCGAGCTGCTGCACGACGCCGGCGAACGGCTGCGGCACCTCGGCGATGACCCGGTCGACGCGCACGACGGGGTCGGTGGAGCCGAGCACCGAGGCGATGCCGTCGCGCACGACGGCGAGCGTCGCGTCGCCGAAACGCGAGTCGACGGCATGGCGCAGCAGGTCGTCGCCCACGCGTTCGGGGAACTGCAGCATCACCTGCAGGGCGTCGCGCTCGAGCCTCGTCGACGGGTCGCGCGGCAGCGCGGTGATCGAGAACGGCCGGTCGTCGCCGTCGGTCGCGGCCACCCGGGGTGTGGATGCCTCGGCCCGCGCGGTCGCGCCGCGATCGCGGCCCGCAGCCGCGCGCACGGCGCGCGTCACCTCGCCGAGCTCCATGCCGAGCATGCGGGCGAGCTCTCGGGTGTAGCCGGGGCGGATCGACGCATCGCGGATGTCGGCGACGACCGGGGCCGCTGCGCGGAGCGCGCCGACCCGGCCCTCGACGGTCTCGAGATCGAAGCGGGCGAGCGTGTGCCGGATCACGAAGTCGAACATCGGGGTGCGCGACTCGACCAGGGCGCGCACGGCGGCGTCGCCGCGGGCGAGGCGCAGGTCGCACGGGTCGAGCCCGTCGGGGGCGACCGCGACGAAGGTCTGGGCGGCGAACCGCTGCTCTTCGGCGAACGCGCGCATGGCCGCCTTCTGCCCCGCCTCGTCGCCGTCGAACGTGAAGACGACCTCGCCGACGCCAGAGTCGTCGAGCACGCGCCGCAGCACCTTGATGTGATCGACGCCGAACGACGTGCCGCACGTCGCGATCGCGGTCGTCACCCCGGCCAGGTGGCAGGCCATCACGTCGGTGTACCCCTCGACGACGACCACCCGTTGCGACCGGGAGATCTCGCGCTTGGCGAGGTCGAGTCCGTACAGCACCTGCGCCTTGTGGTAGACCGCGGTCTCGGGGGTGTTGAGGTACTTGGGGCCCTTGTCGTCGTCGAGCAGGCGCCGCGCACCGAAGCCGACGGTCTGCCCGGTGACGTCGCGGATGGGCCAGACGAGCCGGCCGCGGAACCGGTCGTAGACGCCGCGGTCGCCCTGCGACACGAGTCCGGCCGCCGCGAGCTCCTCGGTCGAGTACCCGCGACCGCGCAGGTGGTTCGTGAGCGAGTCCCAGCTCTTCGGCGCGAACCCGACGCCGAACCGTCGGGCCGCCTCGGCGTCGAAGCCGCGCTCGCCGAGGAACCGCCGCCCGATGTCGGCCGCCGGCTGCACCAGCTGCTCGACGAAGAACTCGGCGGCCGCCTGGTTCGCGGCGAGCAGTCGCGCCCGGTTGCCGTGGTCGGCGGCGGGCCCGCCGTCTTCGTAGTGCAGTTCGAAGCCGATGCGACCGGCGAGGCGTTCGACCGCCTCGGTGAACGACACGTGATCGATCTTCTGGAGGAAGCTGTAGACGTCGCCCGACTCGCCGCAGCCGAAGCAGTGGTAGTAACCGACGCCGGGCCGCACGTTGAAGCTCGGGCTGCGCTCGTCGTGGAACGGGCAGAGGCCCTTCAGCGAACCGACGCCGGCCGACTTGAGGCTCACGTGCTCGCCGATGATGTCGGCGATGTTCGTGCGGGCCTTCACCTCTTCGACATCGCTCTGTCGAATCCGGCCCGCCATGCTCACATCCTATTCGTCCTCGGTCGTCGTGGTTCCGTCGTCGTGCGCAATCAGTGCCGCACGAGCCGTTCGTGCCAGCTCAGCGCCGACTGGTCGGTCAGGCTCGCGACCTGGTCGACGACGACGCGCCTGCGCGCCTGGTCGTCGTCGGCGGCGGCCCAGTCTTCGGCGAAGCCGGCGTCGAGATGCCGGTCACCCGTCGCGTAGAGCACGTCGGCGAGCGACGCGAGCACCTCGCGCTGCTGCACGTAGATCGGCTGCCGGGTGTTGCGCGACATCACGAACGCCGCGACGATGCCCTTCAGCACGGCGATCTCGGCCTGGATCTCGCGCGGCACGACGACGTCGGCGTCGAAGCGGATGAGGCTCGCGAGCGGGAACGCGGAGCGCGTCGCCGCCGTCGCGGCGTGCGCGAAGCGGCCGATGAGCTGGCTCGTGAGGTTCTTGAGCCGTGACTGGTCGCGCCTGCTGCCCGACCACTCGTCGAGCCAGACGTCGAGCGAGTCGAGCCGGTCGAACGCGGCGATGAGCTCGTCGTGCGGGATCGCCCCGCCGATCCACTCGTACATCGACGAGACGAGCTCGTCGTGGTCGACCCGGGCGCCGAGCGCTTCGACGTCGATGTACCCGTTGACGATGGCGTCCTCGAAGTCGTGCACGGAGTAGGCGATGTCGTCGGAGAGGTCCATCACCTGCGCCTCGATGCAGAGGCGCCGCTCGGGCGCCCCGGCGCGCAGCCACTCGAACACGGCGACGTCGTCGTGGTAGAACCCGAACTTCTGCCGCCCCGACGGGTCGGCGACGCCCGACGCCTCCGGCCACGGGTACTTGCAGCTCGCGTCGAGACTCGCCCGGGTGAGGTTGAGGCCGTAGCTTCGGCCGTCGGCGCCGAACACCTTCGGCTCGAGCCGGGTGAGCAGCCGCAGCGTCTGCGCGTTGCCCTCGAACCCGCCGATGTCGGCGGCCCAGGTGTTGAGCGCCTTCTCGCCGTTGTGCCCGAACGGAGGGTGGCCGAGGTCGTGCGCGAGGCACGCCGTGTCGACGACGTCGGGGTCGAGGCCGAGGTTGTCGGCGAGTTCGCGGCCGATCTGGGCCACCTCGAGCGAGTGGGTCAGCCGGTTGCGGGCGAAGTCGATGCCGGCCGTCGGACTCAGCACCTGGGTCTTCGCGGCGAGGCGGCGCAGGGCGCTCGAATGCAGCAGGCGCGCCCGGTCGCGCGCGAAGTCGCTGCGCCGGGAGTAGTGCTCCTCGGGCAGCATCCGCTCGCTGTCGGCGGCCTCGTAGCCGCCGAAGAGTCGCGCCGCCATCTCAGCCGCCGCTCGTGTCGAGCTCGGCGTCGACGAGGGTCACCCGATCGTGGCCCTCGAGCTCCTGCGAGGCGAGCCAGCCGTCGGGCAGCGACGGGTTCTTCGGCGTGCCGGCCCGACCGCGCGGGCCCTCGGCGCCCTCGCCCGGGTACGGCATCGTCCAGTCGAGCGTGCCGAGCAGGTCGTCGAGCATCGCGAGCGACTCGACGGTCGCGAGGCGGGCGCGCAGGTCGCCGCCGACCGGGTACCCCTTGAAGTACCAGGCGACGTGCTTGCGGATGTCGCGGCAGCCGCGTTCTTCGCTGTCGAAGAAGTCGGTCAGCAGCTCGGCGTGCCGCCGGAACGTCTGCGCGACCTGCCCGAGCGACGGCCGGAAGAGCGCGTCGTCGCCGTCGGCGAGCTCGCCGCGGAAGCCCGCCGCGAGATCGCCGAAGAGCCACGGGCGACCGAGGCATCCGCGCCCCACCACGACGCCGTCGCACCCGGTCTCGTCGACCATGCGCAGGGCGTCGCCCGCCGACCAGATGTCGCCGTTGCCGAGCACGGGCACGCTCGTGACCGTCTCTTTGAGCTTCGTGATCGCCGACCAGTCGGCCTGGCCCGAGTAGAACTCGGCCGCGGTGCGCGCGTGCAGGGCGACGGCCGCGACGCCGGCGCCCTCGGCGATGCGGCCGGCCTCGAGGTAGGTCAGGTGGTCGGAGTCGATGCCCTTGCGCATCTTCACTGTGAGCGGGGTGTCGCCCGCCGCCTTCACCGCGCCTTCGACGATGTCGCGGAAGAGCCCGCTCTTCCACGGCAGGGCGGCACCGCCGCCCTTGCGGGTCACCTTCGGCACGGGGCACCCGAAGTTGAGGTCGATGTGGTCGGCCCGGTCTTCGGCGACGAGCATGGTGACCGCCTCGGCGACCGTCTTGGGATCGACGCCGTACAGCTGGATCGACCGCGGCGTCTCGGACTCGTGGTGCGTGATGAGCCGCATCGACTCGGGCGTGCGCTCGACGAGCGCGCGCGACGTGATCATCTCGGAGACGTAGAGGCCGGCGCCGAACTCGCGGCAGAGCCGCCGGAACGCGGTGTTCGTGATGCCGGCCATCGGCGCGAGCACGACGGGCACGTCGAGCTCGAGGTCGCCGATCGTGAGCGGACCGCGGGTGAGGGTGGTGGAAGACATCACCGACGATTCTCCCAGAGTTCTGCGCCGCCTCGCCCGCCGCGCCCGTGCGAGCCTAGGATTTCGAGCAGACGAGCCACTGGGGAGGACGAGATGGCGGAACTCACGGGCACCGAACGGGTGCGTGCCGACGCCGAGGCGCGCGGCCTCGAGGTCGAGATCATCGAGCGGCCCGCCGCGCGCAGCCTCGAGGAGGCGGCGGAGCTCATGGGCATCTCCCCCGGCGACATCGTGAAGTCGCTCGTCGTCAAGCGCAGCGACGGCAGCTTCCTGTTCGCGCTCGTGCCCGGCGGCCGCAAGATCAGCTGGCCGAAGCTGCGCGCCCTCGTCGGCGTCAACAAGCTGCAGCTGCCCGACGCGTCGCTCGCGCTCGCCGCGACGGGCTACGAGCGCGGCACCATCACCCCCCTCGGCTCGACCACCCCGTGGCCCGTGTACGTCGACGAGTCGGTCGCGGGCCGCCGCGTGTCGATGGGCGCCGGCGAGCACGGGCGGAGCCTCTTCGTCGACGCCGACGCCCTCATCGCCGCGTTCGATGCGACGGTCGCCGACCTCAGCGACCCCGAGTAACCGCCGTCGGCCATCGGCGGTGGCCGAACGGCGCGCACCGCGGTGGTCGAGGGGCGACGTGTGCCGAGCCCCGCCCGCGGGAATACCCCCTCCATCCGATGCGTTCGCATCCATCGTGAGTACTCCCATCAAGATCGACATCTGGTCCGACATCGCCTGCCCCTGGTGCTACATCGGCAAGCGCCACCTCGAAGCCGGCCTCGCCTCGCTCGGCGACGACGCGCCCGACGTCGAGATCGAGTACCACTCGTTCGAGCTCGCCCCCGACACGCCCGTCGACTTCGAAGGCAGCGAGGTCGACTTCCTCGCGAAGCACAAGGGCCTGCCGACCGAGCGCGTGCAGCAGATGCTGCAGCACGTCACCGGCGTCGCCGCGAACGCCGGCCTCGACTACGATTTCGACGCGCTCAAGCACACCAAGACGCTGAAGGCCCACGAGCTGCTGCACTTCGCGAAGTCGCAGGGTCGCCAGCTCGAGCTCTCCGAGATCCTCTTCAAGGCCTACTTCACCGACGGCCGCCACGTCGGCCGCGTCGACGAGCTCGTCGAGCTGGCCGCAGAAGCGGGTCTCGACGCCGACGCCGCGCGCGCGGCCCTCGAGTCGGGCCGCTACGCCGCCGACGTGCAGGCCGACATCGCCCAGGCGGGCGCCTACGGCATCAACGGCGTGCCGTTCTTCGTCTTCGAGGGCAAGTACGGCGTCTCGGGCGCACAGCCCGCCGAGGTCTTCGGCCAGGTGCTCACCCAGGTCGCGGGCGAGCGCGACGGCGCCGCCGCGTGAGCGTCGAGATCGAGGCGGATGCCACGGGCGCGGCGCCGCTCGCAGCGCCGGCGCAGGCCTTCCCGTCGGAGTCGCCTTCGGCCGAGGCATCCTCGCCCTTCACCATGGTGACCGACGCCGCCGGGGCCATGGTCTGCGAGGGCGACGTCTGCTACGTTCCGGGGCTCTCCGCCGAGTAGTCCGAGTCGCTCGGCGCTCGTTACAGTGGTCGGATGCCGGACTCCCCCGCCGTACCGCGACGCATCCTCGTGGCCGGGGCGAGCGGCGCGGGCAAGTCGACGCTCGCGCGACGCATCGCCGAGGCATCCGGTCTGCCCTACCAGGAGATCGATGCGCTGTTCCACGGACCAGACTGGACCGCGCGGCCGAGCTTCGCCGATGACGTCGACAGGTTCACGGCTCAAGCAGCGTGGGTGACCGAGTGGCAGTACGAGCCCGTGCGCGAGCTGCTCGCCGACCGGGCGCAGGTACTCGTCTTCCTCGACTATGCGCGTCCGCTCGTGATGCGACGGGTCATCGTGCGCACGGTGCGTCGCCGGCTGCGCCGCGAGGAGCTCTGGAACGGCAACACCGAGGGACCCTTGCGCACGTTCTTCACCGACCCCGAGCACATCGTGCGCTGGGCGTGGTCGACGCACGCCACTCGGGGCGCCCTCGTCGACGAGGCCGCAGCGCGGCGACCGCACCTCGAAGTAGTGCGCCTCCGGCGCCCGCGCGATGCCGAGGCATGGCTGGAGAAGACCTTCCGTTCCGCGCAGTAGCGATATATCGTTGAGTATCGTTCGCATGTCGCGGGAGGTCATCATGAATGGGAATCGTTCGACCGGCGGATTCGGCGGCCAGGGGTTCGGCGGAGCCGGGAACCCGGGCGCGGCGCTCTGGGAGGCGATGGAGCAGCTGCGCTCCTCGTTCGAACAGCGCCCCGGAATGAAGCGGATGTCGCGCGGCGACGTTCGCGCGGCCGTGCTGGCGCTCCTCTCCGAGCAGCCGATGCACGGCTACCAGATCATGCAGGAGATCGAGGAGCGCAGCGGCGGCTCGTGGAAGCCGAGCGCCGGATCCGTGTACCCGACGTTGCAGCTCCTCGCCGACGAGGGCCTGATCACCGCCTCCGAGCTGCAGGGGCGCAAGACCTACTCGCTCACGGAAGCCGGCCGTGCCGAAGCGGCGGCCGCCGCCGACCGCCCGGCACCGTGGGAGTCGCCCACCGCCCACGGGGGCGCCCACCGGGCCCTCTCGAAGGCGGGTGTCGAACTCGCCGCCGCCGCCGCGCAGGTCGGCCGGAGCGGGTCGCCCGAGCAGATCCAACAGGCGGTGACGGCGCTCGACGAGACGCGGCGCCGCCTCTACGCGATCCTGGCCGAGGGCTGATCGGGTGCCGGCCGGGATGCCGTGTCCTCCGCAACGCGAGAGGATGACGGCATGACCGACGGTGCCCACCGCGCCCGCTCCCGCCGCATCCTCGGGTTCGCCGCGCGCCGACTCGTGCAGCTCTGGTGGTACGAGCTCGTGCTGCCCAAGATCGGACTCTCGAGCGTCGCCGATCGCACGCGCGAGCGGCGGATGCGCCGGCTCGCCGAACGGTTCCGCACGCTCGCCGTCGAACTCGGCGGACTCATGATCAAGGTCGGGCAGTTCCTCTCCTCGCGGCTCGACGTGCTGCCGCCCGAGATCACCTCCGAGCTCGAGGGCCTGCAGGACGAGGTGCCGCCCGTGCCGTTCCCGGCGATCCGCGAGCTCGCCGAGGCCGAACTCGGGTCGCCGCTCGACCGCGTCTACGCATGGTTCGACGAGACGCCCGTCGCGGCGGCCTCCCTCGGACAGGCGCACCGGGCGCAGCTCTCCCCCGTCGACGCCGAAGAGACCGGGCTCGACGAGGTCGTCGTGAAGGTGCAGCGTCCCGGCATCGAGCAGATCGTCGGCGTCGACCTCGCCGCGCTGCGTCGCATCGCGGGCTGGCTCCGGCGCGTGCGCGTCGTCTCCGAGCACGTCGATGCGCCTGCGCTCGTCGAGGAGTTCGCGCAGACGAGCCTCGAGGAGATCGACTACCTGCACGAGGCGCAGAACGCCGAGCGCTTCGCCGAGTCGTTCGCGGGCGACCCGCGGGTCGACGCGCCCGCCGTGGTGTGGGAGCGAACCACCCGGCGCGTGCTGACCCTCGAAGATGTCACCGCGATCAAGATCAACGACGTCGAGGCGCTGCGCGCGGCCGGCATCCCGCCGACCGAGGTGGCCCGCGTGTTCGCCGAGGTGATGTTCGACCAGGTGTTCACCCACGCCTTCGTGCACGCCGACCCGCACCCCGGCAACATCTTCGTCACTCCGCTCGCCGACGGCGACGACGGCGCGCGCGAACCCGGGGAGCGAGGCATCCCGTGGCGTCTCACCTTCGTCGACTTCGGCATGATGGCCGAGGTGCCCGCCGAGCTGCGAGCCGGGCTGCGGATGCTCGTGATCGCGGTCGCCGGACGCGACGGTCGCGCGATGATCGAGGCCGCGCACGAGATCGGAGTGCTCATGCCCTCGGCCGACACGGCCGAGCTGGAGCGGGCGCTCACGCAGCTCTTCGAGCGCTTCGGCGGTATGGGCTTCGCACAGCTCAAGCAGGTCGATCCGCGCGAGTTCCGCGACTTCGGCGTCGAGTTCGGCGACGTCGTGCGCTCGCTCCCGCTGCAGCTGCCCGAGCACCTGCTGCTGCTGATCCGCGCGATGGCACTCACCTCGGGCATGTGCAGCGGGCTCGACCCCGAGTTCAACGTCTGGGACGCGGTCGAGCCGTACGCGTCGCAGTTGCTGCAGGAGGAGGGCGGCAACCTCGTCGAGGACCTCACCGGGCAGGCACTGTCGAGCGCCCGCCTGCTCTGGGGGATGCCGCAGCGCGTCGACGCCCTCATCACGAAGGCCGACCAGGGCCGCATGTCGTTCGACACCTCGCGCCTCGAGCGACGGCTCGACCGGGTCGAGGGCGTCGCCCGCCGAGTCGTGTCGGCCGTGCTGTTCGCCGCGCTGCTCATCGGCGGGGCGCTGCTCACGGCGTCGAACCCCGCCCTCGGCACGACGCTCGTCGCGCTGTCGGTGCTGCCGCTGCTGCACGCCCTGTTCGCGGGTGTCGCCGGGCGGATCCGGCGGCGATAGCGGTCAGCCGCTGACCGTCGGCGCGTCGACCGCCCCGCCGAACCGGCGGTTCCGCCGCGCGTAGATCTCGATCGCATCCCACAGCTGGGTGCGCGAGAAGTCGGGCCACAGCGTGTCGAGGAACACCATCTCGGCGTACGCCGACTGCCAGAGCAGGAAGTTCGAGGTGCGCTGCTCCCCCGACGATCGCACGAACAGGTCGACGTCGGGCATGTCGGGCTGGTAGAGCCGCTTCGCGATCTGCTTCTCGCTCACCGCCGACGGCCGCAGCCGACCGGCAGCGACGTCATCGGCGATCCGCCGCACCGCGTCGGTGATCTCGTTGCGACCGCCGTAATTCACGCACATGGTCAGCGTCAGCACGTCGTTGCCGGCCGTGAGCCGCTCGGCGAACTGCAGCTCCTCGATGACCGACTTCCACAGCCGCGGCTTGCGCCCGGCCCAGCGGATGCGCACCCCCCACTCGTTGAGCTGGTCGCGACGGCGGTGCAGCACGTCTCGGTTGTAGCCCATGAGGAAGCGCACCTCGTCGGGCGACCGCTTCCAGTTCTCGGTCGAGAACGCGTACACCGACAGGTGCTTCACACCCGCCTGGATCGCCCCCGCAACGACGTCGAGGAGCGCGGCCTCGCCGGCCTTGTGACCCTCGATGCGGGTGAGGCCGCGCTGGTTCGCCCAGCGCCCGTTGCCGTCCATGACGATTGCGACGTGGCCGGGCACCGCCCCCTTCGGGAACGCCGGCGGGTGGATGCCCGTCCAGTCGATCGGCCGGTAGGGCACGGCGTCGCGGTGGGTGTACGGCTTGGGACTCACGTGGTGGCCATTCCTGGTTCGGCGGGTCGAGTGGGGCGGTCGTGCGGTTCGGTCGCGTCGTGCGGGGCGACGCGAGGTGCCGGCGCGGATGCCTCGCGGCTGACGTGCGGCAACGAGCGGAGCCCCCGCTCGAGATGCCACTGCGTGTACGCGGCGACGATGCCCGACGCCTGGTTGCGGTCGCGCTCGGGTGCGGCCTCGGCCACCGTCCAGTCGCCCGACAGCAGCGCCCCGAGCAGTTCGACCGTCGAGCGCGCGATGCGCGGCGTGCCGGGCGGGGCGCACTCGTCGTCGCAGACGACGCCGCCGAGCTGCACCACGACGGCGGTGTGCTCGCCGGGCCGCCCGCAGCGCGAGCAGTCGCCGAAGCTCGGCGCCCAGCCGGCGAGGGCGAGCGCGCGCAGCAGGTACGAGTCGAGGGTGAGCGCGGGGCCGTGCTCGCGCCGCGCGAGCGAGCGGAGTGCGCCGACCAGCAGCAAGTACTGCTGCAGCGAGCCCTCGGCTTCGGTGAGCTTGTCGGCCGTTTCGACCATTGCGTTCGCCGCGGTGTACGCCGCATAGTCCTGCGAGATGTCGGCCCCGTACGAGCCGAGCGACTCGGCCTGCGTCACGACGTCGAGGCTGCGACCCTCGTAGAGCTGCAGGTCGGCCACCATGAACGGCTCGAGCCTCGCGCCGAACTTCGAGCCGGTGCGGCGCACCCCCTTCGCGACGGCGCGCACCTTGCCGTGCTGCCGGGTCAGCAGGGTGACGATGCGGTCGGCCTCGCCCAGCTTGTGGGTGCGCAGCACGACGGCTTCATCTCGGTACACGGGCACACGTCGATTCTCCCATCACTGCGGGGCGCGGCATCCGTGATTCACTGTGATCGTGGAAACCGCCCAGTTCACCATTCCCCTGTGGCTCGACCTCACTGCGGTCGGGCTCGGCGGCGTGCAGGGGGCCCTGTTCGCCTCCGGCTTCCGCGGCGAACGACGCCTCGACCTGCTCGGCGTCGCGATCGTCGGCATCGTCATGGGCTTCGGCGGCGGAGCCATCAGGGACCTGCTGCTGAACGTGCCGATCGGCGCCCTCCAGAACAACTGGTACCTGGTGACCGCGGTGGCGGCGTCCCTCGTCGGCATGCTGCTCGCGGCCCCGTTGCAACGACTCAACGGCGTCATCGTCGGGCTCGACGCGATCGTGATCGGCATGTTCGGCGCGTTCGGCACGTCGAAGGCGCTCGGGCTCGGCCTGCCGCTGCTCCCCGCCGTGTTCGTGGGCGTCGCCGCCGCGGTCGGCGGCGGCATCCTGCGCGACATGCTCATGAGCCTGCCGGTGGCGATCATGCACGTCGGCTCGCTGTACGCGGTCGCCGCGGCTGCGGGATGCCTCGTGCTCGCGGTGCTCGACGTGTTCGGAGTACCGCTCTTCATCGGCGGCATCGTCTGCGTGGTCGTCACGAGCGTGATCCGTTGGCTCGCAGTGGTCTTCGACCTCTCGCTGCCCGAGCAGCGGATGCTCTACCGCCGCAAGGTCGCGACCGAGACGGGCGTGATGCCCGTCATCCACCGCTGACCGCGAGCACCGCACCCGGGCACGCCCCGGGGGTCGTTCTCGGCCGGAACCGGATGCCTCGAGGCATCCGGGCGGCGGAGAACGACCCCCGGAACGACTGGCACGGACCTCAGACGGCGGCGAGCTCGGGCTCGGGCTCGACCACGGTCGTGCGCAGCGCGCGGTTCACGGCCGAGACGACCGCCTTGAGCGATGCGGTCGAGATGTCGGCGTCGATGCCGACGCCCCACAGCACGCGCCCGGCGACCTCGAGCTCGACGTAGGCGGCCGCCTGCGCGTCGCCGCCGGCCGAGAGCGTGTGCTCGACGTAGTCGCGCAGCTTCACATCGACGCCTTCGGCGCCCAGCACGTTGAGGAACGCCGAGATCGGGCCGTTGCCGCTCGCGTCGGCGTCGACTCGCTCGTCGCCGTCGCGAAGGCCGACCCGCACGTTCACGACGCCGTCGAGGGCGCTCTCGGTGCGGAGGCCCAGCAGCTCGAACCGGCCCCACTTCTCGTCGGGACGGTCGGCCGGCGCCGGCAGGTACTCGTCGTTGAAGATGCGCCAGATGTCGTCGCTCGACACCTCGCCGCCCTCGGCATCGGTCTTCGCCTGGACGACGCCCGAGAACTCGATCTGCAGTCGGCGCGGCAGGTCGAGCGCGTGGTCGGTCTTCAGCAGGTAGGCGACGCCGCCCTTGCCCGACTGCGAGTTGACCCGGATGACGGCCTCATAGCTGCGCCCCAAGTCTTTCGGGTCGACCGGCAGGTACGGCACGGCCCATTCGAGGTCGTCGACGGCGACGCCCGTCTCAGCCGCCTTCGCCTCCATCGACTCGAAGCCCTTCTTGATCGCGTCCTGGTGCGATCCCGAGAACGCGGTGTAGACGAGATCGCCCGCCCACGGGCTGCGCTCGTGCACGCGCAGCTGGTTGCAGTACTCGGCGGTGCGCTTGATGTGGTCGAGGTCGCTGAAGTCGATCTGCGGGTCGATGCCCTGCGTGAACAGGTTGATGCCGAGTGCGACGAGGTCGACGTTGCCGGTGCGCTCGCCGTTGCCGAACAGGCACCCCTCGATGCGGTCGGCGCCCGCCATGTAGCCGAGCTCGGCTGCGGCGATCGCGGTGCCGCGGTCGTTGTGCGGGTGCAGCGACAGGATCACGTTCTCGCGGTGGGCGAGGTGCCGGCTCATCCACTCGATCGAGTCGGCGTACACGTTCGGCGTGGCCATCTCGACCGTGGCGGGCAGGTTGATGATGACCTTGCGGTCGGGGGTGGGCTCGAAGACCTCGAGCACCTGGTTGCACACGTCGACCGCGAACTCCAGCTCGGTACCCGTGTAGCTCTCGGGCGAGTACTCGTAGTAGACGGTCGTGCCGGGAATCGTGCGCTCCATCTCACGGCACTTGCGCGCGCCGTGCAGGGCGATGTCGATGATGCCCTGCTGGTCGGTGCGGAAGACGACCTCGCGCTGCAGGATGCTCGTCGAGTTGTAGAGGTGCACGATCGCCTGCTTCGCACCCGCGATCGCCTCGTAGGTGCGCTCGATCAGGTGGTCGCGCGCCTGCGTCAGCACCTGGATGGTGACGTCGTCGGGGATCGCGCCGTCGTCGATGAGCTGGCGCACGAAGTCGAAGTCGGTCTGGCTCGCGCTCGGGAAGCCGACCTCGATCTCCTTGTAGCCCATGCTCACGAGCAGCTCGAACATGATGCGCTTGCGCTCGGGGCTCATCGGGTCGATGAGCGCCTGGTTGCCGTCGCGCAGGTCGACGGCGCACCAACGGGGTGCGACCTCGATGCGCTTCGACGGCCACGTGCGGTCGGGCAGCTCGACGGAGATCTGCTCGTGGAAGGGGCGGTACCGATGGACGGGCATCGCCGAGGGCTTCTGGTTGTTCTGCATGGGGTGCTCTTCTCGCTTTTCGGATCGAATCAGCCGACGACGAACTCCGCAGCGAGGGAGGCCTGGGAACTAGGACTCGCTGCGGCAGCTAAGGAGAAGCAGGCCGTGAAGCACGCGACAAGGCTAACACCCGCGCGCCGGGCGCGCACGCGTGTGACGTCGCGCGAGCCCCGGCGGGCGTCGCCGGGCGGCGCGGCGAAGCGGGCGGATGCCTCCCCCGAAGCATCCGCCCGCCCTTCCCACCTCCTCGCGCCGCCCCTATTCGACCGCGAGGGCTGCGACCGGCGACACGCGCATCGCGCGACGCGCCGGAGCGATGGACGCGGCGAGCGTGAGCACGCCCGCTGCGACGATGAGCGCGCCGATCATGACCCACGGGATGCCGGGGAAGACGAACACCGGCTGACCCTGCGCGCCGCCGAGCAGCGCCTGGGCGCCCGCCCAGCCGTACCCGAAGCCGAGCACGAGGCCCGTGAGCGTGGCAGCGACGGTGAGGGCCGCACTCTCGACGACGATCATGCGTCGCAGCTGCCGCCGGTCGAAGCCGAGCGCGCGCAGCAGGCCGAGCTCCCTGGAGCGCTGCAGCACGCTGAGCGACAGCGTGTTGACCATGCCGATCGCCGCGATGAGCGCGCTGAAGCCGATGAGCACCGTGAAGACCGCGATCGTCGCGTTCAGCATCGGCTCGATGCCGGCGAACACCTCGGGCTGCGCCTTCTGGGCGGCGAGGATCATCGCGCGGTACGACTCCATCGTGACCGAGAACGTCGTGATGAGCGTGACGCCGATGACGAGGCCGATCGTCATGCGCGAGCTGCGCTCGGGGTTGCGCACCGCGTTCTCGGCGGCGAGGCGTGCGGCGGGCGAGCGACCGAACAGACGCCCGACGAGCCGCAGCACGGGCGGCATGACGACGTCGGCGCCGAGCACGACGCCCGTGAACGACACGATGCCGCCGACCATGCCGATGAGCACACCCTCCGGCCGGGTGAGCCCCACGACGACGCCCACCGCGAGCAGGGCCACCCCCACGACGACGAGCACCGCCGCCGTGATGTTGCGGCCGCGGCGACGGCCGACGGCCTCCTGGCTCTGCGGGTTCGCGTTGCCGATCGCCTCGGCCGGGCGCACCTTGAGCACCCGCCGCGACCCGACCCACGACGCCACCCAGGTCGTGAGGGCGACGGCGATCGCCGGCAGCACGACCGAGACGTTGAGGTAGTCGTACTCGGTCTGGGGCAGCATCCCGCTCGCGACCGCGGAACGGGCGAGGCCGTACGCCGATGCCGTGCCGAGCAGGATGCCGATCGCCGCACCCGCGAAGCCGATGACGAGCCCTTCCTTCGCGATCTGCGCGCGCTGGGCGCGTGCGCTCGAGCCGATGAGACGAAGAAGCGCGATCACGCGAGTGCGTCCCGCGACGACCGTCGCGACCGTGTTCGTGGTGACGATCGCGCTCACGTACACGGCGATGACGATGAACACCGTCGCGAGCACGCTGAGCATGAGTGCGACGGTGTCGCTCTCGCCCGTGACGTCGTCCGCCCGGATCGCCGCGGCCAGGAGGCCGGTCACCTGCAGGAGCAGCACGCCGAACGTGCCGGCGATCGTCGCGACCACGAGCGTCGGCCACTGGTCCCGGAATCGCGTGCGCATCAGGAGGCCAGCTCCATCGAGAGCATGAATGCCGAGATCTCCTCGGGCGTCGACCGGCCGGAATCGCGTACGATACGGCCGTCGGCGAGGAAGAGGATGCGGTCGGCGTGGCTCGCGGCGACCGGGTCGTGCGTCACCATCGCGATGGACTGGCCGTAGGTCGCACTCGCCGCCGCGAGGAGCCCGAGCACCTCGCGGCCGGTGCGCGAGTCGAGGTTGCCCGTGGGTTCGTCGGCGAAGACGAGATCGGGGCGCGTCGCGAGCGCCCTGGCGATCGCCACGCGCTGCTGCTGGCCGCCGGAGAGCTCGTGCGGGCGGTGCGTCAGCCGATCACCGAGGCCGAGGGTGGCGAAGAGCTCGTCGGTCCACTCCTGCTCGTCCTTCGTCGGGCGCCGGCCGTCGAGCTCGAACGGCAGCAGCACGTTGCCGCGGACGTCGAGCGTCGGCACGAGGTTGAACGACTGGAACACGAACCCGATGCGGCGACGGCGCAGCACCGTCAGGGCCGAGTCGCCGAGCTCGGTGATGTCGGTGTCGCCGAGCCAGACGCGCCCCGCGCTCGGCGAGTCGAGGCCGGCCATGATGTGCATGAGGGTCGACTTGCCGGAGCCGCTCGGCCCCATGATCGCGGTGAACTCGCCGCGACGGAGACCGAGCGAGACGTCGTCGAGGGCGGTGACGGTGCCGGCGCCCTGCCCGTAGCGCTTGACGAGGCCGGCGACGCGGGCGATGAGACCGAGGTCGGAGGGTTGGATCTGCATGTCTTCGACGCTACGGATGCCCGGGGGCTGCCTCGTCCGGCTGCAGTCGCGCCCGCGTCATCCTCGAGGATGACGTTGGCGTCAGCCCGCAGCGGGTTCGGTGAGGTCGTGCTCGTACGCGAACACCACGAGCTGCACCCGATCGCGCAGGCCGAGCTTCGCGAGGATGCGGCTGACGTGCGTCTTCACCGTCGCCTCCGAGAGGAATTCGCCCGCCGCGATCTCGCTGTTCGAGAGTCCCCGCGCAGCGAGTGCGAAGATCTCGCGCTCGCGGGGCGTCAGGTCGCCCCACGCCGGCGGTGCGGGACGCAGCCCGGAGCCGGCCCCCACATGCGCGAACAGCGCCCGGGTCGCCGACGCGGCGATGACCTGGTTGCCCTGGTGCACGGTGCGGATCGCCGCCAGCAGGAACTCGGGGTCGGCGTCCTTCAGCACGAAGCCGCTCGCGCCGGCGCGGATCGCCCGTGCGGCGTTCTCGTCGAGGTCGAAGGTGGTGAGCACGAGGATGCGCGGGGCCGTGCGCCCCTCGCGATCCGCGTCGGCGAGGATGCGCTCGGTGGCGGCGATGCCGTCGGCGAGCGGCATCCGCACGTCCATGAGCACGACGTCGGGCCGTACCGATGCCGCGAGGGCGACCGCTGCGACACCGTCGCCCGCCTCGCCCGCGACCTCGAGGTCGGGCTGGGACTCGACGAGCATGCGCACGCCGGCACGGAAGAGGGCCTGGTCGTCGACGAGGGCGACGCGGATGCTCATGCGGTCCTTCCGGTTCGGGCGGGGATGCGGGCGGTGAGACGGAAGAGTCCGTCGTCGCCTGCCACCGCCTGCAGGGTACCGCCGGCGAGCTGCGCGCGTTCGCGCATCCCGGGGATGCCGTGGCGGAACGCGTGCGAGTCGGGCGGCGGCACGTCGGCCCGGCGGGCGTTCACGAGTTCGACGGTCACCCCCGCGTCGTCCCACCGGAGCGCGAGCTGCACCGGCTGTGCTGCGTCGCCGTGCCGGAGCGCGTTCGTGAGGCCCTCCTGCACGATGCGGTAGACGGCGATCTGCTGCCCCGTGCCGAGCTCGGGGCGGACCCCGTGCTCGTCGAGGCGGATGTCGAGCCCGGCCGCGCGGACCTGGTCGAGCAGGACGCCGAGATCGTCGAGCACGGGTTGCGGCGACTCGGTCTCGTGATGGCGGAGTTCGGCGAGCAGGAGGCGCACGTCGCCGAGCGCGCCCCGCGCCACCCCGGCGATCGTGCCGAGCGCATCGACCGCCGACTCGGGCTTCGTGCGGGCGGCGAACCGCGCACCGTCGGCCTGCGCGATCACGACCGCGAGCGAGTGGGCGACGACGTCGTGCATGTCGCGGGCGATGCGGTTGCGCTCCTGCTCGACCACCCAGCGGTACTCGGCGAGCTCGCGCTCGCGGTTCGCCACCTCTTCTCGACGCCGCACCTCGCGCGTGTCGCGGACGGCCCGCACGAGGAGGCCGGCGGTCCACGCGAGCACGAGGACCGCGATCGACGCGACGAAGAGCACGCCGGTCAGGATCACCGTGCCGATCGTGTCCTGCGGCGCCGCGAACGTCGCCCCGTCGATGAGCGGCTTCACCCACGCGAGATAGGCGGTCGCGAGCACCGCACCGACCCCGGCCGAGCCGAGCCCGAGCCACTTCACGACGCGCCCGCCGTGCGCCGCGGTCGAGTACAGCACGCCGAGGACCGCCGCGTCGTAGAGCTGCAGGTCGCGCAGCAGCAGCATCTGGGCGAGCGCCGCGACCCACGCGATCGCGAGCGACCAGCCCGGGTCGTAGCGGCGCACCGCGAGCGCCCCGGCGAACACCACGAGGATCAGGACGTCCGAGACGCCGCCGAGCAGCGCGAACGGCAGGCACACGAGCGCGAACACGCCGGCGAGCACGATGTCGGTCGTGAGCTTCGCACGGCTGATCCTGGTGGGCACCGATCCACCGTACGCGCTCGACTGCGCCGAGAGGGGCTCAGCGGCGCGGAATCATCCTCGAGTGGTACGAGAGACGGCGCCCCGATCGCACGCCCTCCGAGGCATCCCCGCCCCGTCGCATGCTCGACTCAGAAGCCGAGGCGGCCGAGCTGCTTCGGATCGCGCTGCCAGTCCTTCGCGACCTTCACGTGGAGGGCGAGGTAGACCTTGCGCCCGAGCAGCTGCTCGATCTGCCCGCGCGCGGCCGCACCGACCTCCTTGAGCCGGGCGCCGCCCTTGCCGATGATGATGCCCTTCTGGCTGTCGCGCTCGACGAAGAGGTTCGCGTACACCTCGACGAGATCCTTGTCGTCCCGCTCGATCATGTCGTCGACCGTCACCGCGATCGAATGCGGCAGCTCGTCGGACACGCCCTCGAGCGCGGCCTCTCGCACGAACTCGGCGATGCGGTCGGTGATGTCCTCATCGGTGAGCGCCTCGGCCGGGTAGAGCGGCTGGTCGGACTCGGGCATGAGGGCGAGCAACTCGGCCACGAGCACGTCGAGCTGTTCTCCTCGCGGGGCAGAGACCGGGACGATCGCGGCCCAGTCGCGCAGCTCGGACACGGCGAGCAGCTGCTCGGCGACCTTGGCCTTCGACGTGGCGTCGGTCTTCGTCACGATTGCGACCTTCTTCGCGCGCGGGTACTGGTCGAGCTGTTCGTTGATGAATCGGTCGCCCGGGCCGATCGCCTCGTTCGCGGGAACGCAGAACGCGATCACGTCGACATCGCCGAGCGTCGACTGCACGAGGGTGTTGAGCCGCTCGCCGAGGAGGGTGCGCGGCCGGTGCAGACCCGGCGTGTCCACCAGGATGAGCTGGCCGTGCTCCCGATGCACGATGCCGCGGATCGCGCGTCGGGTCGTCTGCGGCTTGGAGCTCGTGATCGCGACCTTCTCGCCGACGAGCGCGTTCGTGAGCGTCGACTTGCCGACGTTCGGCCGGCCGACGAACGACACGAATCCGGCACGGTACTCAGTCACGATGGTTCCTCTCCACGGTCTCGCCCCCGTCGAATGCGGCGTGGGCGTCGATGAGGGCCTGGTCGGCCTCGACGAGGATCGTCGAGATGCGCTTGCGCCGCCCCTCGGTGCGCTCGGCCTCGAGGATGAGGCCCGAGACGCCGGCTCGTTCGCCGGGCTGCGGCAGCCGGCCGAGTTCTTTCGCGAGCAGCCCGCCCGCCGAGTCGACGTCCTCGTCCTCGAGGTCGAGGCCGAACAGCTCGCCGAGCTCGTCGATCGGGAGCCGGGCGTTCACCCGGTACCGGCCGTTCCCGAGGGGCTCGACCTGCGCCGCCTCACGGTCGTACTCGTCGGAGATGTCGCCCACGAGCTCCTCGATGAGGTCTTCGAGGGTCACGAGACCGGCGATGCCGCCGTACTCGTCGACGACCATCGCGAGGTGGGTCGACTCGAGCTGCATCTGCCTGAGCAGCGCGTCGGCCTTCATCGAGTCGGGCACGAAGGTCGCCGGCCGCCCGAGCTCGCCGACGGTGACCTCCTCGGCGTCGAGCGGACGCTCGAACCCGAGTCTCGCGAGATCGCGCAAATAGAGGATGCCCGTGACGTCGTCGGCGTCGCGCGCGATCACCGGGATGCGCGAGTACCCCGCCTTGAGGAAGAGCGCCATCGCGTGCGGCAGGTGCGCCGTCGCGTCGATCGTCACCATGTCGGTGCGGGGCACCATGACCTCGCGCACGACGGTGTCGTTGAACTCGAAGATCGAGTGGATGAGCTCGCGATCGCCCTCCTCGAGGACGTCGAGCTCGGCGGCCTCGTCGACCATGCTGAGCAGCTGCTCCTCGCTCGACACCCCCGCGAACCGCAGGCGCCCGGGCGTCACCCGGTTTCCGAGCGACACGAGCGCCCCCGCGAGCGGTCCGATGAGCACCCGCAGGAAGTGCACGAGCGGGGCCGTGAGCCGCAGCACCATGGGTGCGTGCGCGCGTCCGACGCTGCGCGGGCTTGCGCCGACGAGCACGAACGACGCGGCCGTCATGATGAAGGCGGCGCACAGCAGCACGAGCCAGATGTCCTCGATGAAGAAGGTGAACGCGAGCGTCACGAGCACCGCCGCGGTCGTCTCCGCGACGATGCGCACGAAGTTGACGGCGTTGACGTGCGCCCCCGTGTCGTCGGCGATCGCCAGCAGTGAGCGCCGGGCGCGCGACCCGATCGCGAGGTCGGTGAGGTCGGCCCGGCTCGAGACGCCGACGGCCGCGTCGACCGCGGCCATCAGCCCGCCGAAGGCGACGAGCACGAACGCCGCGGCGAGGAAGAGCCAGGGCAGCATGGTCAGCGGCGGCGCTCCTGCATCGAGAAGCCGACGAGGATGTCGCGCTGGATGCCGAACATCTCCTTCTCCTCGTCGGGCTCGGCGTGGTCGAAGCCGAGCAGATGCAGGATGCCGTGCGTCGTCAGTAGCAGGAGCTCGTCGAGCAGCGAGTGACCGGCGGTGCGAGCCTGCGACTCGGCCACCTGCGGGCACAGCACGACGTCGCCGAGGAGCCCGGGCGGAGTCGGCGCCTCCTCCGTGCCCGGGCGGAGCTCGTCCATCGGGAAGCTCAGCACGTCCGTCGGGCCGGGCTCGTCCATCCACTGGACGTGGAGCTGCTCCATCGCGCCCTCGTCGACGAGCACGATCGCGAGCTCGGCGTCCTGATGGACGTGCATGGCGTCGAGCGCGTAGACCGCGAGCCGCTGGATCGCGGCCTCATCGACCTCGATCGCGGATTCGTTGTTGATCTCGATGCTCAAGACGTGCCCTTTCTCGGCAGGTGGTCGCGGGGACCGGCGTGACCGCGCCGTTCGGCGCGATTCGCGAACTCGCGGGCCTCGGCGCGCTCGAAGCGCTGCGCCTGCTGCCGCTGGTCGAACTCGGTGTACGCGTCGACGATGCGTCCGACGAGGGTGTGGCGCACGACGTCGTCGCTCGTGAGGCGCGCGAAGTGGATGTCGTCGATGCGATCGAGGATGCGCGTGACGAGGCGCAGTCCGCTCGCGCCGCCGGGGAGGTCGATCTGCGTCACGTCGCCGGTGACGACCATCTTCGATCCGAACCCCAGTCGGGTGAGAAACATCTTCATCTGCTCGGGCGTCGTGTTCTGCGCCTCGTCGAGCACGACGAACGAGTCGTTCAGGGTGCGTCCGCGCATGTACGCCAGCGGGGCGACCTCGACCGTGCCCGAGGCGAGCAGCTTCGGCACGAGCTCGGGGTCCATCATCTCGTTGAGGGCGTCGTAGAGCGGCCGCAGGTAGGGGTCGATCTTGTCGGTGAGCGTTCCGGGCAGGAACCCGAGCCGCTCCCCCGCCTCGACCGCGGGGCGCGTGAGGATGATGCGATTGACCTCTTTGCGCTGCAGCGCCTGCACCGCCTTCGCCATGGCCAGGTACGTCTTGCCGGTGCCTGCGGGGCCGATGCCGAAGACGATCGTGTTCTCGTCGATCGCGTCGACGTAGGCGCGCTGGCCCTCGGTCTTCGGCCGGATGGTCTTGCCCCGGCTGGAGACGATCACCTGGCCGAGCAGGTCGGAGGGCTTCGCGTCGGGGTCGGCGTCGAGCATGCGGGCTGAGCTCCTCACTTCGGTCGGGGTCGGGTCCTGGTCGCGGCGCACCAGTTCGAGCAGCTCCTCGATCAGCCGGCGTACCCGGCGACGTTCGTCGGCAGCGCCGCGGATCGCGATCTCGTTGCCGCGGACGTGCACCTCGACGCCCGGGTATTCGCGCTGGACGGAGGTCAGCAGTCGGTCCTGGGGCCCCAGCAGGCGCACCATCTGCACCCCGTCGATGCGCAGGCGCTCTTCGTCGACGCCGGTCGCCGCCCCCTCCGGCCCGGTCGGCACCGCGGACTCCGTCGACTCAGGCTCCGGCAAGCGTGCCCTCCTCGAGCCCGCCCGCGAGGACGTGCGCGTGCACGTGGAACACGGTCTGGCCGGCCGAGGCACCGGTGTTGAACACCAGGCGGAACTCGCCGTCGGCGAGGTCGCCCGCGACGTCGCGAGCCAGGCCGACGAGCTCGGCCAGCAGCTCGGGGTCGCCCGCGGCGAGTTCGACCACGTCGCGGTAGTCGCCCGCCTTCGTCGTGACGATCACGTGCACCGGCGCCTGCGGCGCGATGTCGTGGAACGCGATGACGCGCTCGGACTCGGCGACGATGCGCGCCGGGATCTCGCGCGCGACGATGCGTTCGAAGACGGTCGGTTCAGCGCGCGAGTCGGTCATTCCACCATCGTAGCGAGGGATCGCTCACCACCGCCCGAGCCGGACGCTCAGCACGGCGATCGCCGCGGGACCGGCGGTCGAGGTGCGGAGCACCGATGCGCCGAGGCGCACCGTCTCGGCGCCGGCGGCGACGAGGCGGTCGAGCTCGTCGGGCGCGATGCCGCCCTCGGGCCCGACCACGAGCGCGAGGTCGCGGCCGTCGGGCTCGAGCTCGGTGAGCGCCATACGTGCGGTCGGCTCGAGCACGAGCACCCGGGTTCCGGCCAGCCGCGCGGGCAGCCCGGCCGTCGTCGTGACCTCGGTGACCTCGGGCTGCCAGGCGCGGATCGACTGCTTGACGGCCTCGCGCACGATGGTGGCCCAGCGGCGCCTGCCCTTCTCGGCCTTCGGGCCCTCCCACCGCGACACCGAACGGGCGGCGGCCCACGGCACGACGGCGTCGACGCCGAGCTCGGTCGACGCCTGCACGGCCATCTCATCGCGGTCGCCCTTCGCGAGGGCCTGCACGAGCGTGATCGCCGGGGAGGGACGCTCCTCGACGGCGACCTCGTCGGCGACGAGCACGAGCTCGCGGGGCTCGGTCGCGACGACCGAGCCACGGACGATCACCCCGCGCCCGTCGCCGATCGCGATGCGCTCGCCCGTGCGGATGCGCGCGACGGTGACGGCGTGCCGCGCCTCGTCGCCCGTGAGCCGCACCTCCGCGCCCGGGGCGAGCGCGCCGAGGTCGAGGGACTCGTCGAGGTACAGGCTGCTCATCTGCGGACTCCGCTCAGCCGAGGAACCGGTCGCGGAGCCGGGCGAACAGCCCCTGCTGGAAGTGGCTGAGCTCGGGCTCGGGCGACCGCTTCGACGCCGCGAACTGCGAGATCAGATCGCGCTCCTTCGACGACAGCTTCGTCGGCGTGACGACCTGCACGCCGATCTTGAGGTCGCCGCGGCCGTTGCCGCGGAGCTTGGTGACCCCGCGGTCCTTCACGGTCAGGATCTCGCCGCTCTGCGTGCCGGCCTTCACCTCGAGCTCGACGTCGCCGTCGAGACCGGGGATCGTCGCGTCCGTTCCGAGGATGGCGTCGGTCATCGCGACCTCGAGGGTCGCGAGCAGGTCGTCGCCGTTGCGGCTGAACACCTCGTGGTTCTTGACCTTGATCTCGAGGTAGAGGTCGCCGTTCGGTCCACCGGCGGGGCCGGCCTCGCCGGAGCCCGGCATCTGCAGGCGAACACCCGTGTCGACGCCCGCAGGGATGTCGACCGGCACCGTACGACGTGCGCGCACGCGCCCCTGGCCCTGGCAGGTGATGCAGGGCGTGGCGATGATCGTGCCGTAGCCGCGGCAGGTGCCGCACGGGCTCGAGGTCATCACGTTGCCGAGGAGCGAGCGCACCTGGCGCTGGATCTGGCCGCTGCCGTGGCAGATGTCGCACGTGACGGGCGAGGTGCCCGGCTGGCAGCACGACCCCTGGCAGGTCTCGCAGCGCACGGCCGTGTCGACCTCGATGTCGCGGTGGGTGCCGAAGATCACCTCGTCGAGGCCGACCTCGACGCGGATCAGGGCGTCCTGGCCGCGCTCACGCCGCGACCGCGGGCCACGGCTCTGCTGGCCGGCACCGAAGAACGTCTCGAAGATGTCGCCGAAGCCGCCGAAGTTCTGGCCGCCGAAGCCGCCCTGGCCGCCGCCGAGGTCGTACTGCTGGCGCTGCTTGGGGTCGCTCAGCACGTCGTACGCGTGGGTCACCTCTTTGAAGCGCTCGGATGCCTCGGCGCCCGGGTTCACGTCGGGGTGGAGTTCTCGCGCGAGGCGGCGGTACGCCTTCTTGATCTCGTCGGGGGTGGCGTCGCGGGAGACGCCGAGGACCTCGTAGTGGTCGGCCACGGAGGGCTTGTCCTTTCGGTTGCGCCGGTCGGTTCGGACGGCGGCTGGTCAGTTCTCGCCGAGCGTGCGGGAGAGGTATCGGGCGACGGCGCGGACGGCCGCCATGCTGTTTGAATAGTCCATTCGGGTCGGCCCGACGACGCCGAGGCGCGAGATGTCGCGCCCGGGGATCTCGAACGCACTCGACACGATCGACGTCTCGCCGAGGCCGAACGAGGCGTTCTCTCGGCCGATGCGAACGGCGACGGCGTGCTCGTCGGTCGCCATCTCGCCGAAGAGCCTGAGCAGCACGACCTGTTCCTCGATCGCCTCGATCACCCCGAGGATCGACCCGGCGAAGTCCTGTTCGGTGCGCACGAGGTTCGCGGCACCCGCGACGACCAGCCGGTCGCTGCGCTGCTGGCGCGCCTGGTCGGCGAGCGTCGCGGCGAGCGTGTGCAGCACCGCGGCGTGGCGCCGGTCGACGACGTCGAGCTCGCCCGACAGCAGCTCCGAGGCATCCGTCATCGTGGTGCCCGCGACGAGCTCGTTGAGGCGGTGCCGGAGCGACGCGAGCGTCTCGTCGTCGACCGGTTCGGCGAGCTCGGCGAGCCGCTGCTCGACCTGGCCGGAGTCGGCGATGAGGATGCAGAGCACGCGGGAGGGTGCGAGCGCGACGAGCTCGACGTGACGCACCCGTGCACTCGAGAAGCTCGGGTACTGCACGACCGCGAGCTGCTTCGTGAGCTGGGAGATGAGGCGAACGGTGCGGGCGAGCAGTTCGTCGAGGTCGCTCGACTCGCCGAGGAAGGTCTCGATCGCCTGTCGCTGCGCCGAGCTCAGCGGACGCACGTCGGTGAGCTGGTCGACGAAGACGCGATAGCCCTTGTCGGTCGGAATGCGGCCCGACGACGTGTGCGGCGCCGCGATCAGCTCCTCCTCTTCGAGGAGTGCCATGTCGTTGCGGATGGTCGCGGCCGAGACGCCGAAGGCGTGGCGTTCGACGATCGTCTTCGAGCCGACGGGTTCGCGCGAGGCGACATAGTCCTGCACGATCGCGCGGAGCACCGCGAGACTGCGTTCGGAGACCATGGCCCTCGCTTCCTCTGCACGGCTTGGCACTCGATCGATCGGAGTGCCAATCATATCGCGACATCCCGTGACCCGGCCGTTGCCGCGGTCCCACCGGGGCGCTACCGTATGGATGTTCCGCGCGCCGCCCCCGTTCCCGCGGCCCGCGCCTCCACCCGACCGTTCCCGCCCCCGAAAGGCATGCCCATGAGCGACTCCGCACCGCCGCCCCCCGCCCCCGAGCCGCAGCCGGCCGCCCCCCTCGCCCACGACCAGGACGTGCTCTGGGGCTCGCTCGCCCAGCTCGGCGGCATCGTCGGCCCGCTGCCCTCGCTCATCATCTGGCTCGTGTTCAAGGACCGCGGCCCGTTCACGAACGTCGAGGCGAAGGAGGGCCTCAACTTCCAGATCACGGCGATCATCGCGTACGTCGCGATCGTGATCGTGAACATGGTGCTGGCCCTCGTGACCTTCGGGTTCTGGGGGTACGTCGGGTGGCTCCTGCCGACCGCGCTCTGGGTGACCGTCGTCGTGTTCTCGATCCTCGCGTACCTCAAGGCGAAGGACGGCGTGCACTACCGGTACCCCTTCGCCATCCGCCTCATCAAGTAGCCGGTTCGACGACGCATTGCCGAGCGCGCCGCGGGAACTCTTCCGCGGCGCGCTCGTCTGTGCCAGCATGACAGCGACCCGCCGCCGCCCGGCGGCCCGATCAAGGAGAGACCATGTCCGAGGGCACCCCGCCACCTCCCCCGCCCGTGAACCCCTACGAGCAGAACCAGCCGCTCAGCCCGTCCGACGAGAAGCTCTGGGCGACGCTGATCCAGATCGGCGGCATCATCTTCGGCGTCCTGCCGTCGCTGATCGGCTACCTCATCCTGAAGGACAAGGGCCCGTTCGTCCGCGGCCACGCGGCGACGGCGCTGAACTTCCAGATCACGCTGCTCATCGCCTATGTCGTCGGCTGGATCACCGCGTTCATCCTGATCGGATTCATCATCCTCGCCGCGGCGTGGATCTGCTCGATCGTCTTCGGCATCATCGCCGCGATCGCGGCGAACAAGGGCGAGCCGTACGTCTACCCGATCGCGATCAAGTTCGTCAACTGAGCTCGTCCGCACCGGTTCTCGATCCGCGCCCCGCGTCGTCGGGCGCTACTCGACCACCGGAGCGTCGAGCAGCCGCCGCACCACCGCGTCGGCGAGGAGCCGCCCCTTCCGCGTGAGCGTCAGCACGCCGGAGAGGGCGGCTCTCGCGTCGACGAGGCCGTCTGCGATGAGCCCGGCGACCGCATGACGGCCGCCGGTGTGCAGCGAGGCGAGCTCGAGCCCCTCCCGGATCCGCGTCGCGAGCAGCACGCGCTCGGTCTCGCGCGTCGGTCCGTCGAGCACTTCGCGGCCCACGGCGGGCGAGATGCCCTTCGCGAGGCGTTCGGCGTACGCCGAGGGATGCTTCGCGTTCCACCAGCGCACGCCGCCGACGTGGCTGTGCGCGCCCGGGCCGACGCCCCACCAGTCGTCGCCCCGCCAGTACCCGAGGTTGTGGCGCGACCGGTGCCGGGTGCCGCGCGCCCAGTTGCTGACCTCGTACCAGTCGTAGCCGGCCGCGGCGAGCGACTCGTCGGCGAGCTCGTACATGTCGGCCTCGAGGTCGTCCGACGGCGTCGCGAGCTCACCGCGGCGGATCTGCCGGGCGAGCTTCGTGCCGTCCTCCACGATGAGCGCGTACGCGCTCAGGTGGTCGGGGCGCTGCGCGATGGCGTGCTCGAGGCTGCGCCGCCAGTCGTCGAGCGACTCCCCCGGCGTGCCGTAGATGAGGTCGAGGCTGACGTCGAGCCCTGCGTCGCGGGCCCACTCGACGACCTGCGGCACCCGCTCGGGGTCGTGCGTGCGGTCGAGCGCCGCCAGCACGTGCGGAACCGCCGACTGCATGCCGAACGACACGCGCGTGAACCCGCCGGCCGCGAGCTCGTCGAGCTCTCGCCGTCCGACCGAGTCGGGATTCGCCTCGGTCGTGACCTCGGCGCCGGGCGCGAGGCCGAACTCGTCGCGCACGGCGCCGAGCATCTCGACGAGGTCGGCGGCGGGCAGGAGGGTGGGCGTGCCGCCGCCGAAGAACACGGTCTCGACCGGGCGGGAGGGGACTTCGGATGCCTCGAGCACGCGCCGCGACATCCTGATCTCGTCGATCGCCTGGCCCGCGTAGTCGGCCTGCCGGGCGCCGCGCAGCTCGTCGGACGTGTACGTGTTGAAGTCGCAGTACCCGCACCGCACCCGGCAGAACGGCACGTGCACGTAGACGCCGAACGCGCGGTCCGCGGCGCCCGCGGCCGCCTGGGCCGGCAGCAGGCCGTCGGCCGGAGCCGGTTCGCCGAGCGGCAGCGCCGAGCCCACGCCTACACGCCGCCGGCGGGGTGGAGCGCCCGCAGCTCCCTGCGGGTGAGCTCGCGACGACGACGACGGGTGGACGGCGAGAGCACGGCGCGCACGCCGCCCGCGGTCGCGAGGATCGAGCGGATGGTGAGCCACACCGTGTCGTCGTCGCGGTGCTCGAGGATGAACGACTCCTCGCCGGTCTCGGCGCCGTGCGCCGTCGTTCCGTAGGCGAAGCCGATCCGGTTCGGTTCGTCGATCACGTAGACGACGAGCACGGGGGTCTTCGCCGTGCCGAACCGCCGCTTGTGCTCGAGCGTCGCGGTCATGCCCGCGGCGATGTACGGGGTGCCGTCGGCGCCGAACCGGTCCTCCGTGCGGGGCGCGGGCTGGTCGGCGAGCGGGGCGCCGGTCGGGTCGAACACGATGCCGGGGTACTGGGCCCCGGTGCCGGCCGACACGTCGGCGATCGTGAACCCGGCTCCCCGTTGGATGCCCCACGTCATGAGCGCCTCGGCCGAGCGGTCGAACCGCTCCTGGCCCGAGCCGAGCCGTACCGCGTCCTCGGCGGGCCGGAGGCCCACCGGCGGGTAGCGGAGGAAATCGGGGTCGAGCGTGGCGCCGATCGCCCCGTAGGTGACCGACTGGTCGGTGAACGTGCTTCTGCGAGTCATCCGTGTTCCTTCGCGCGCGGCGGGCCGCGCGCTACTTCTTGGCGTCCTTCTTGGTCTCCGTGTCGCCCGACAGCGCCGCGATGAAGGCCTCCTGCGGGACCTCGACCCGGCCCACCATCTTCATGCGCTTCTTGCCCTCCTTCTGCTTCTCGAGGAGCTTGCGCTTGCGGGTGATGTCACCGCCGTAGCACTTGGCGAGCACGTCCTTGCGCATCGCACGGATCGACTCTCGCGCGATGATGCGCGCACCGATCGCGGCCTGGATCGGCACCTCGAACTGCTGGCGGGGAATGAGCTCGCGCAGCCGACCGGTCATGAGCACGCCGTAGGCGTAGGCCTTGTCGCGGTGCACGATCGCGCTGAAGGCGTCGACCTGCTCGCCCTGCAGCAGGATGTCGACCTTCACGAGGTCGGCCGCCTGGTCGCCGACCGGCTCGTAGTCGAGGCTCGCGTACCCGGCCGTCTTCGACTTCAGCTGGTCGAAGAAGTCGAAGACGATCTCACCGAGCGGGATGTTGTACCGGATCTCGACGCGGTCCTCGCCGAGGTACTCCATGCCGAGCAGGCTGCCGCGGCGCGACTGGCAGAGCTCCATGATCGTGCCGACGTAGTCCTTCGGGGCGAGGATCGCGGCCTTCACCATGGGCTCGCGCACCTCGGCGATCTTCGCGCCCGTCGGGAACTCGCTCGGATTCGTGACGGTGACGGTCTTCTTGTCCTCGGTCGTGACCTCGTAGACCACGCTCGGCGCCGTCGCGATGATGTCGAGCCCGAACTCGCGGCGCAGCCGCTCGGTCACGATCTCGAGGTGGAGGAGGCCGAGGAAGCCGGCGCGGAACCCGAAGCCGAGCGCGACCGACGTCTCGGGCTCGTACACGAGCGCCGCATCGGAGAGCTTCAGCTTGTCGAGCGCCTCACGCAGCTCGGGATAGTCGCTGCCGTCGATCGGGTAGAGACCCGAGAACACCATCGGGAGCGGCTCGGTGTAGCCGGCGAGCGCCTCGGCGGCGGGCTTCACCGCCGTCGTGACCGTGTCGCCGACCTTCGACTGGCGTACGTCCTTCACGCCGGTGATGAGGTAGCCGACCTCGCCGACGCCGAGGCCCTTGGTGGGCGTGGGCTCGGGCGCGGAGACGCCGATCTCGAGGATCTCGTGCGTCGCGCGGGTCGACATCATCTGGATGCGCTCGCGCGGGTTCAGCTGGCCGTCGACCATGCGCACGTAGGTGACGACGCCGCGGTAGCTGTCGTAGACCGAGTCGAAGATCATCGCACGGGGTGCTGCGTCGGCGTTGCCGACCGGCGCGGGGATGCGCTCGACGACCCGGTCGAGCAGCTCCTCGACGCCGACGCCCGTCTTTCCGGAGACCTTCAGCACGTCGTCGGGCGAGCCGCCGATGAGGTCGGCGAGCTCGCGCGCGTACTTCTCGGGCTCGGCCGCCGGAAGGTCGATCTTGTTGAGCACTGGGATGATCTCGAGGTCGTTCTCGAGCGCGAGGTAGAGGTTCGCGAGGGTCTGCGCCTCGATGCCCTGGGCGGCGTCGACGAGCAGGATCGCCCCCTCGCACGCGGCGAGCGAGCGCGAGACCTCGTACGAGAAGTCGACGTGGCCGGGGGTGTCGATCATGTTGAGCGCGTACGCACGGCTCTCGCCCGAGGCATCCTCGACCTGCCACGGCATGCGCACCGCCTGGCTCTTGATCGTGATGCCCCGCTCGCGCTCGATGTCCATGCGATCGAGGTACTGCGCCCGCATGTCGCGATCGGACACGATGCCCGTGATCTGCAGCATGCGGTCGGCAAGCGTCGACTTGCCGTGGTCGATGTGCGCGATGATGCAGAAGTTTCGGATCAACGCGGGGTCGGTGGCGGCGGGCACCGGCGGGTTCACAGCTCTCGGAGACATCCTGTCGATTCTCCCATGATTCGGCTTCCGACTTTCGACGGATGCCTCGCGGCGGGCGCCGCGGCTACGCTCGCAGCATGAGCGCGACCCTGCCGAACCCGTCGCGCGGGGCCGAATCGGCGCTGCGCCCGGTGTTCATCGCGCTTCGGCTCGGGCTGCACCTGCTCGTCGTCGGGCTCACGCTCTTCGTCATCGTGCGGGCGCTCATCTCCGACGACACCGACGAGGTGCCGATCACGGTGCTCGCGATCGCGTTCCTCGCCTGCTACGGCGCGGGGGTCGCGACGGCGCACCGGCACCTGCCGACGTGGGCGCGCGTCGTCTGGCTCGTGATGCTCCTCGCGCTCTGGGTCGCGATGTCGGCGCTCACCCCCGACGCCGCCTTCCTCGCCTTCCCGCTGTTCTTCCTCGAGCTGCACGTGCTCGCCGCGCCGATCGCTGTGCCGCTCGTCGTCGTCACCTTCGGCCTCTCGGTCTGGGGCACGGCGAGCCACCTCGGCTACGAGGTCGGCTCGATCCTCGGACCGCTGATCAGCGCGGGCGTCGCGATCGTGATCGGCCTCGGCTACCGCGCGATGGCGCAGGAGACGAGGGAGCGCCAGGCGCTCATCCTCGACCTGATCGCGACGCGCGAGGAACTCGCGGCCGCGAGCCACGAGGCCGGCACGCTCGCCGAGCGCGAGCGGCTCGCCCGCGAGATCCACGACACCCTCGCGCAGGGACTCTCGAGCATCCAGATGCTGCTGCATGCGGCCGAGCGGGACGTCTCGGACGAGAGCGTGCGTCAGAAGCTCGTGCTCGCCCGCGAGACCGCGGCCGAGAATCTCGGCGAGGCGCGCCGGTTCATCCGCGAGCTCACCCCGCCGTCGCTCGACGAGCAGACGCTGCCCGCCGCGCTCCGCCGGCTCGCCGAGGCCGTCGACGACCAGGCTCACCAGTCGGGCGCCGACACGCGCGTCGAGTTCGCGACGAGCGGCGACCCGGTCGTGCTGCCGATGGCGGTCGACGCGGCGCTGCTGCGGATCGCCCAGGGCTCGCTCGCGAACGTCGTGAAGCACGCCGACGCCCGCACGTGCTCGCTCACGCTGACCTACCTCGGCGACGAGGTCGCGCTCGACATCGTCGACGACGGCATCGGCTTCGACGTCGAGGCCGTCGCCCGACGCGCCGCGGCAGCCGCCGCGGACGGCACGACGGCCGCTGCCGGCGAGTACGGCCTCCGTTCGATCCGGCGGCGCGCCGAAGAGCTCGGCGGCCGATCCGACGTCGAATCCGCGCCCGGCGAGGGCACGGCGCTGTCGATCCGCATCCCGGTGGTGCCAGCATGATCCGGCTGCTGCTCGCCGACGACCACCCGGTGGTGCGGGCGGGCATCCGCGCGATGCTCGAACGCGAGGTCGATCTCGAGGTCGTCGGCGAGGCGTCCTCGGCCGAGGACGCGGTGCGTCTCGGCCGGAAGGGCGTCGACCTCGTCCTCATGGACCTCCAGTTCCCCGGCGCGATGCAGGGTGCGGAGGCGACCCGCCGGCTGCGCGCCGAGCCCGACGGACCGAGGGTGCTCGTGCTCACCAACTACGACACCGACGCCGACATCCTCGGGGCGATCGAAGCCGGCGCGAGCGGCTACCTCCTGAAGGACGCACCGCCCGAGACGCTCATCGCGGCCGTGCGCGCCGCCGCAGAGGGCGATCGGGCGCTCGCACCGGAGCTCGCCGCGAAGCTCGACGCCTCCCGCGCCACGGGCGAGCGCCTGACGGTGCGCGAGGCCGAGGTGCTCGCGCTCGTCGCCGAGGGTCGCACCAACCGCGAGATCGGCAAGTCGCTCTTCCTCAGCGAGGCGACCGTCAAGTCGCACCTCGTGCACATCTTCACGAAGCTCGGCGTCGGCTCGCGCACCGCGGCCGTCGCCCGGGCTCGTGAGATCGGGGCGATCAGGGCGGGGTGAGCATGGTCGGCGCCCGCATCGTGCTCGTGCACGGCATCCGAACCTCGGCCACGATGTGGCGGCGGCAGGTCGCCGCGCTCACGGCGCACGGCGTCGACGTCGTCGCGGTCGACCTGCCCGGGCACGGGTCGCGCATGGCCGAGGAGTTCTCGATCGACGCCGCGATGGCGGTGATCGAGGAGGCGCTGAACCCGCCGCAGACCGATGGGACGGCTCCGGATGCCGCGCCGCCGCGTCTGCTCGTCGGTCTCAGCCTCGGCGGCTACCTGTCGATCGAGTTCGCGGCGAGGCATCCGGATCGTCTCGACGGCCTCGTCGCGGCCGCGTGCGGGACCGTGCCTCGCGGGCCCGGTCTCGCCGCCTACCGGTCGATCGCCGCGGCCATCGCCCGTCTGCCCGATCGCGGACGATGGCTGAACGACGCGACCGCCGCCCTCTTCCTCGCGCCCGACGCGCTCGCCGATGTGGTCGCAGGCGGCGTCGCACTCGACGTGATGGCCCCCGCGCTCGCGGCCGTCGGGCACCTCGATCCGGTGGCGGCGCTCGACGCCGTCCGGGTGCCGATCTGGTTCGTGAACGGACGCTACGACCACTTCCGGCTGCAGGAACGGCGGCTGCTGCGCGCGGCGCACGACGCTCGGCTCGTCGTCGTGCCCGGGGCCACCCACCTCGTGAGCCTGACCGCGGCCGACGGCTTCACCGCGGTCGTGCTCGGCGCCGTCGCCGAGCTCGAACGGCGCGCCGCCGCCCGGCGCCGCTGACCCGTTCGACCCGAAATGCTTGCCCTCCGCAGGCAACCGACGTAGCGTGTCGTCGGCGCATCGTTCGCATGGATAACCGATGCGCTGCAGATTCAGTGTCGAACCATGCATCGGTCAGGCAACGCCGGCCGGTGCGTCGATACGCATCAGCTGGCGGGGCCGAAAGGTGGTCCCAACGATGGTTCCCTCCCAGCTCTACCGTGCGACCGTCGTCGACACGCCCGTCAGTCCGTTCGAGGGCGGCGAGGCGCGCTACGACGCCGACAGTGCGATCGTCGTCGAAGGCGGCGTCATCCGCTTCCGCGGCGCATTCGACGAGGCATCCCGGCGGCACCCCGACGCGACGGTCGTCGACCTGCGCGACGGCGTGCTGCTTCCCGGGCTCGTCGACACGCACGTCCACTTCCCGCAGCTGCGTTCCATGGCGGGGCTCGGCCTGCCGTTGCTCGACTGGCTCGACCGGTACACCCTGCCCGAGGAGACGCGGTTCGTCGACGACGCGTACGCGCGCGAGGTCGCCCCGCCGTTCCTCAACGCGCTCGCGGCGGCCGGCACGACGAGTGCGCTCGTGTTCGGATCGCACTTCGCCGGCGCCATGCGCGAGTTCTTCGGCGCGGCGTCGTCGTCGGGCCTGCGCATCACGAGCGGGCTCGTCGTCGGCGACCGGATGCTGCTCGACGGGCTCTACACGACGCCCGAGCGAGCGCGTGAGGAAGCGGCCGCCCTCGTCGAGGCATGGCACGGCCGCGGCCGCCTGCGCTATGCGGTCACGCCGCGGTTCTCATTGTCGGCGTCCGACGACCTGCTCGCCGCGTGCAGCGACACGTTCGCCTCGCGCGACGACCTCTGGTTCACCTCGCACCTCAACGAGAACCCCGCCGAGGTCGACACGGTCGCGAGCCTCTTCCCCGACCGCCGCGACTACCTCGACACGTACGATCACCACGGGCTCGTGAACCGCCGTTCGGTCTTCGCGCACAGCGTGCACTCGACGGTGCCCGAACTCGCCAGGATGGCGGAGGCGGGCGCCTCGGTCGCGCACTGCCCGACGTCGAACTCGGCGCTCGGCAGCGGGCTGTTCCCGTTGCGTCGCCATCTCGACGCCGGCGTGCGCGTCGCGCTCGGCACCGATGTCGGGGCCGGCAACGGGTTCAGCCTGTTCAAGGACGGCATCCAGGCGTACTTCATGCAGATGCTGCTCGGCCCCGACGGCGTGCAGCTCGAGCCCGCGCATCTCCTCTACCTCGCGACGCTCGCCGGAGCCGAGGCGCTCGGGCTCGACGGTGTCGGCCATCTCGGCGTCGGCATGCAGTTCGACGCGATCCACGTGCGCCCGGCGCCGGGCTCGGCGTACGACATCGTGCTGTCGCGCTCGGAGTCGGCGGGCGACGTGCTCGCTCGCACGTTCGCGCTGGCGACCACCCATGATGTCGCTGCGACATGGGTCGGCGGCGACCTCGTGCACGCGCGCTCGTCGGTCCTCGGCGACGAGGGCGCCTCGGCCATGACCGACCCGGTTCCGCTGCACGGGTGATGCCGGCGGTCGGATCGTCCTGCGACCCGCCCGGCAGTCCCGCTTTGGTGGGCCGCCGGGCGAACTGGTAGTGTTGTGTGTTGGCTTCCGTGTGGGTCCCACCCCGCACGAGACGCCGTGGCGGCCCCTCTACCGTTCACGGCACCTCCCGTACCCGCACGAACGAAAGAATCACACGTGGCAAACATCAAGTCGCAGATCAAGCGCATCCGCACCAACCGCAAGGCCGAAGAGCGCAACAAGGCCGTCAAGAGCGAGCTCAAGACCGTCGTGCGCGCCGCCCGCGAGGCCATCGCCTCGGGCGACAAGGACAAGGCCACCGCCGCCGTGCGCGTCGCCTCGCGCAAGCTCGACAAGGCCGTGTCGAAGGGCGTCATCCACCAGAACCAGGCCGCGAACCGCAAGTCGGCGATCGCCAAGCAGGCCGCCGCGCTCTGATTCTCAGCAGTTTCGCATGAAGGCCCCGCTTCGGCGGGGCCTTCGTCGTCTCCGGGACGGCTCGTGGCCGGCCGTGCTCACCTCATCGCCGCACTCCTTCGAAGGCCAGTCATGCGGCCCGACACCTCGTCGCCCGACACTCGACGCTCGACGCTCGAACTCGAGTGCACTTCACGCCTCGAATCGGGCGACGACGGCGCCCCCGATACGCGAGGCCTCAGGCTTCGGTGCGGGCTCGGAGCGACTAGCGGCGACCGCGGGCGGCGATGACGCCGACGAGGCGCTCGAGTGCGAACACGGGGTCGCGTTCGGCGCCCTTGACCGCTGCGTCGGTCGCGGCGAGGGTCTCGATCGCGACACCGAGGCCCTCGTCGGTCCAGCCGACGAGGTCGCGACGCGCTCGGTCGACCTGCCACGGCGCCATGCCGAGGGATGACGCGAGCTGAGCGCCGCCGCCGCGCGAACCGGACACCTTCGCCATCGTGCGCAGCTTCATCGCGAACGCCGCGACCATCGGCACCGGGTCGGCGCCGCTGTCGAGCGCGTGCCGGAGCGCGATCAACGCCTCACCGTGGCGCCCGGCGATCGCGGCATCGGCGACGGCGAACGCGTTCGTCTCGACCCGACCGCCGTAGTAGCGGGCGACGACCGCCTCGGAGATGTCGCCGGGAGCGTCGGCGATGAGCTGCCGGCACGCGGCCGAGAGCTCGCGGAGGTCGTCGCTGAACGCCCCGACGAGAGCCCGAAGGGCGCCCGGCGCGATCTTGCGGCCGGCCGCTCGGAACTCCGCCGCCGCGAAGTCCTGCTTCTCGGAGTCCTTCTTCAGCTCGGCGCAGACGATCTCGATGCCGCCGCCGGTGCCCGCCCGGATCGCGTCGAGCAGCTTCTTGCCGCGCACCCCGCTTCGATGGCGCAGAACGAGCGTCGTCGAGTCGGCCGGCTGCTCGAGGTAGGCGAGCGCGTCGAGCAGGAAGTCGTCGCTCGCCTTGTCGACCGCACTCACCCGGATCAGTCGAGGTTCGCCGAAGAGCGACGGGCTCGCGAGCGTGAGCAGCTCGCCCCGCCGATACCCGTCGGCCTCGAGGTCGCTGACCTCGAGCGCGGGGTCTTCGGCCCGCAGGAAGTCGCGGAGCAGGCCGATCGCGCGTTCGGCGAGCACGTCTTCGGCACCGGTCACGAGCACGATCGGCGCAGGTCGAACGGCGTGCCAGGCGAGTTGCGGGATCGCGACCTTCGAACGCGCCGAAGCGCCACCGCGTGCTGCCACCCGTGCCTCCGTTCCACGCTCCAGTCTACGGGCGGCCACCGACCCCGCCCGCCCGTTCGCTCCAGACCGCGAAGCCGCCGGCGGTCGCGTCGACTGCGATCGATCCCATCTCGTCGGTGCGCAGCGCCGTCGTGCCGGCCAGCTCGAGCAGGTCGAGCGCCCGCTCGGTCGGGTGCCCGTAGCCGTTGTCGGCGCCGACCCCGACGAGCCCGATCGCCGCGTGCAGGCGTTCGTAGAGGCGGTCGCTCTGGTCGGACGACCCGTGGTGGGCGACCTTGACGAGGTCGACGTCGCCGATCGTGGCCGACCGCAGCATGCGATCCTGCGACTCCTCGCCGAGATCACCGAGGAAGACGCCCCGATAGCCGGGCGAGACGAGGTCGAGCACGACGCTCGCGTCGTTGCCGGGTTGCGCCTCGGGCTGCGGCCACAGCACCCGCCAGCTCGACACGCCGAGCGTGCCGTGCACGCCGGCGGTGACCTCGACGGCCCGTGCTCCCGACACGACGAGCGGCTCGAGGACTCGTGACGAGCGATCGCCGTCGAGCGGGCCGTGCAGCACGGTGCCCGCGCGGCCGAGGATCGCCGGCGTTCCGCCCACGTGGTCGGCGTCCCAGTGGGTCAGTACGACGAGGTCGAGACGATCGACGCCGAACAGCTCGAGGCACCTGGTGAGCGCGGCCGCGTCGGGCCCGGTGTCGATGAGGGCGACGGACGTGCTCGAACGCACGAGCACGGCATCTCCCTGCCCGACGTCGCAGGCCGCGACATCCCATTGCGCGGGTCTCGTCGCGCGAGCGACGAGCGGGGCACCGCCCGCCAGGCCGACCGTGATCGCGACGGTCACGACCAGCAGGCTCGCGATCGACACGCGACCGCGTCGCGACAACGGCGGCCCCATCACGAGCCGCAGCGCGAGTACCGTGCACACCCCGAGGAGCACGGCGCCCGCGGCATCGGGGAGCCACGCCAGCCTCCCGCCGGGCAGGGACGCGCCCGTGTGGGCGACGACCGCGATCCATTGCGCCGGCCACCACGCGAGCTGCATCGCCGCGAACCCCACCGAGGGCAGCACCGGCAGCAGCAGGCAGCCGATCAGTCCTGCGATGGTGCCGACGGGCGCCGCCGGTGCCGCCAGCAGGTTCGCGGGAACGCCGTAGACCGCGATCGCCGGGTCGAGCAGCACGAGCACGGGCTGGCAGGCGAGCTGCGCGGCGAGCGGCACGCCCAGCACGAATGCGAGCGGCGTCGGCATCACCCGGGCGAGCGCCGTCGAGAGCGGCGCCGCGAGCAGCAGCAGGCCGGCCGTCGCGCAGACCGACAGCGCGAATCCGTAGTCGCGCGCGTACCACGGATCGACGACCAGCAGCACGACGACGGCCAGCGCGAGGGCCGCCACTCCCCCGCCGGGACGGCCGACGGCCAGCGCCGCCAGCACGACGACGGCCATGACCGCGGCACGCACGACGCTCGACTCGGGGGTCACGAGCACGACGAACGCCGCGAGAGCGACGAGCGCAACGAGCACCCGGATGCCACGGCGCAGGCCCGCCGCGGCGGCCACCGCGAACGCTGCCGCGGTGATGATGGCGCAGTTCGCGCCCGAGACGGCGGTCAGGTGACTGAGCGAACTCGCCTTCATGTCGTCGTCGAGTTCGGCGCCGACCGCGCTCGTGTCGCCGATCGCAAGTCCGGGCACGAGCGAACCGCCGTCGCCGTCGAGACGGGACGCGGCATCGGCGAACCGGGTGCGCAGCTCGCCGCTCCACGCGAGCCACGGCGGCGGCGGCTCGACGACGACGTCGCCGTCGGCATGCAGGTCGAACGCCGCGCGCTCCGCGCCGGGTGATGCGGTCGCCCGGCCGGTGAAGGCGAGCCGTGCACCGAGCTGGAGCTCGGCGGGCACGGCTTCGACGACACCGCTCACCGGGATCGCTCGGGTCGCCCGGCCGTCGACCGCGACCAGCCGGCCCTCGAAACGCAGTGAGGCCGTCGCCCGCGGACGGGGCGCGTCCCCGGTCGCGGTCTGCCCGGCGATGCCGGCCGCTGCGCCGCCACGCCCATCGACCGCCGAAGGGGACGCCGCGGCCGGAGTCGCGGCACCCCCGTCGGTGGCAGGGCCCCACATCGTCATGAGCCGACGCGGCGCCGCGGTCAATTCGACGACCACCGCGATGCCCTCGCGCTCCGCCGCCGCCGTCGCGAGCGGCGACGAACTCCGCGCTCCGAGGGCGCCCGACGCGCTCGTCGCCACGAGCGCGGCGACCGCCGCGCAGACGAGCGCGGTCGCGGCGATCGGCCGCCGCGTGCGGAGCGCGACGACGAGCGCGAGGACCGCCGCCATCCAGGTCGCACCAGCCACGACCCCCGCATCGAGCCCGATGTCCGGGGAGAGCACCGCCAGCCAGGCGCCGGCCCACGCCGTGCAGGCCGGGGCGGCGAGCCGCAGACCGGGCATGGTCAGAGCGCCACGAGGTCGACGAGCCCCGAGTACACCGCATCGCCGATGCCCGCGACGTCGAGCAGCTGGTCGGTGCTCGTGAACGGTCCGTTCGCCTCGCGCCAGTCGATGATGCGCTGCGCCAGTGCCGGACCGATGCGCGGCAGCATGTCGAGCTCGGCGACGTCGGCGGTGTTGAGGTGCACCTTGCCGTCGCCCGCGCCGCCCGCCCCCGTGCCCCCGGCGGCAGCACCGTCGCCGGCGGCACCGACGGCCGGCACCTCGCCGACCTTCGGCACGATCAGCTGCTCGCCGTCGGCGACCGCCCGAGCCAGGTTCACCCCGGCCGGGTCGGCCTCGGCCGTGAGGCCGCCGGCGGCGGCGATCGCGTCGACGACGCGCGCGCCCTCGTCGAGCTGGACGATCCCAGGACTCGCGACCGCGCCGAGCACGTGCACGAGCACGACGGGCGGTGCAGCGGTCGCGACCGTCGCGGCCGCATCACCGGAGGCACCAGCACCCGACGCGCCGTTGCCCGCGAACCCGACCTCGCCCTGTTCGCCGCCGCCCGATGCCGCGAACGACATCACCGCGGCGACGACGACCGCCGCGATGAACAGCGCGACAGCGGCGCCCACGCCGAGGCGCACGCGCGGCGACGCCCGCCGCGCGGACGGGTCGAGCACGGCCGACGGGTCCGGCGAGGAGTTGGGCGGCATGCCCGCACGCTATGCGCCGAGGACCGAGGACGAGCGACGATCGGCCGCCGACGTGCGAATTCGGCCGACGATCGCGCCTGTCGAGGACGAGTCGACGGCGAGCCGCGGACGGGCCCGGCGAGGCGGCGTCGAACAGACGGGTCGAGCGACGCCGATCCGGGCGAGACCCCTACGCCGCGACGGCCTCGCGAGGCCACTCGCGGCCGAACCGCGCGAGGTGGTGCCACACGTACTTCACGAGCTGCGGGTCGATTCCGCCCGCGACGCGCGCACGACCGACGACCGCCGGCGTGAGCATGCCGTCGACCGCGATGCGCCGGGCGACCTCGACGGCCTCCTCGCCGCGATACTCCGGGTTGGCTTCGACGGTCTCGAGTCCGAGTCGGTAGCCGGGGTGGCGTTCGATGACGAGGCCGGCGTCCTCGGCGACGCGAAGGGTCGCCTCGTCATCGAAGCTCGGGTCGAGCACGATCGCCTCGACGTCGTCGGGCACCGAGACGCCCCCGTGCACCTGCGCCTCGATGTAACGGTTGAGCAGTTCATCGACGACGTCGGCGTGGTAGTCGTCGAGCAGCCCCATCCGGTCGGCGACCCCGAACAGCGCGGGCTCGAACGCGCTGTCGGGATACGTGAACGTCGCACGCCGCAGGGCCTCCGGCCGGAGGCGCAGGTAGGCCGAGCCGAATCGCGGCGCCGCGCCGTACGCGTCGCCGTCGAGGTTCAGCGCGCCGTAGGCCGGGCGGAGTGCCCCGTCGTGCGCGTCGTACGCGCCGGAGAACAGGCGGCTCTCCCAGTTCCAGCGGTCGCCGCCCGGAACGGCCGTCAGCCCGCCGTTGCTCGTGCCGGTGACGAACTGCGAGGCGTAGCGTCCCTCCTCCAGGATGCGCCGCAGCACGGGCTTGCCGTGAAGGTCGGAATCGGGGTGGAAGTGCAGGACGAGCCGGGCGTCGGTCGGCACCGCGCGGCCGGGCTTCGAGCGAGCGGCGACGGCGGTGAGGGCGGCGTGCCAGGGTTCGGGTCGATGGTCCATCCGTCGATTCTGGCAGGCGGTCCCGCCGCCGGGCGTCGTATGACGCCGATGCCGACAGCCCGCCCGAACGTGGCACGGCCACCGCCCGGACGGGCTGTCGAACGGTGCGATCGACGCGGTCGGCGCTACCCCCGCGTCGCGATGTTGACGAGCTTCGGCGCGCGCACGATGACGTTCACGATCTCGCGCTCCCCGATCGTGCGCGCCACGGCCGCGGAGCCGCGTGCGAGCTGTTCGAGCTCCTCCGCCGAGATCTTCGGCGACACCTCGAGCCGGTCGCGCACCTTGCCGTCGACCTGCACGATCGCGGTCACCTGGTCTTCGACCAGCAGCGCCGGGTCGGCCTTGCGCCACGGCACGAGGGCGACCGTCGGCTCGTAGCCAAGTCGCTGCCACATGTCCTCCGCCGTGTAGGGCGCGAACAGGTCGAGCACGATCGCCGTCACCTCGGCCGCCTCGCGCACGGCCGCGTCGCCAGCGCCGGGACCGGAGTCGATCGCCTTCCGCGTGGCGTTCACGAGCTCCATGAGCCTCGCCACGATGACGTTGAACTTGTACGACTCGGCCAGCCCCGCGGCATCCGCGAGCAGTCGGTGCGTGACCCGGCGCAGCGCCCGGTCGCCGGTCGACCAATCGACGCCGGGCGCCGAGGTCACCTCGCCGGCGATGCGCCACGCGCGCGCCAGGAACTTCGCGGAACCCACCGGCGAGACATCCGCCCAGTCGATGTCGTCCTCCGGCGGACCGGCGAACGCGAGCGTGACCCGAAGCGCGTCGGTGCCGTGCGCCGAGAGCTCGGAGGCGAACTCGACGAGATTGCCCTTCGACTTCGACATCTTCGAGCCGTCCATGAGCACCATGCCCTGGTTCAGGAGCGAGGTGAACGGCTCGGTGAAGCTCAGGTAGCCGAGGTCGAACAGCACCTTCGTGATGAAGCGCGAGTACAGCAGGTGCAGGATCGCGTGCTCGACCCCGCCGACGTACTGGTCGACCGGCGCCCACTTCTCGGCCTGCGCCGGGTCGAACGCCTGCGTGTCGTCGTTCGCGTTCAGGTACCGCAGGTAGTACCAGGAGCTGTCGACGAAGGTGTCCATGGTGTCGGAGTCGCGCTTGGCCGGGCCGCCGCAGTTCGGGCACGCCACGTTCACCCAGTCCTCGGCCGCGCCGAGCGGGCTCGAGCCCTTCGGCTTCAGGTCGAGGCCGGCGGCCTCGGGCAGCCGCACGGGCAGCTCCGACTCGGGTACCGGCACCTCGCCGCACTCGGCGCAGTGGATGATCGGGATCGGGGTGCCCCAGAAGCGCTGGCGCGAGATCAGCCAGTCGCGCAACCGGAAGTTCTTGGCCGCGCGACCGGTGCCGCGTTCGTCGAGGATCTCGATCGCGCGACGGATCGCGTTCGACTTCGAGAGGCCGTCGAGCGGGCCCGAGTTGATGAGGCGGCCCTCGCCGGTGAGCGCGGTGCCGGTACCCGCGGGATCGAGCGGCGGCAGGTCGTCGGGCAGGTACGGGTCGCCGTGCTCGTCGAGCGGGATGACCGGGATGACGCCCGTCACCGGCGCATTGGTGTCGACCACGACGCGCACCGGCAGCCCGAAGGTGCGTGCGAAGTCGAGGTCGCGCTGGTCATGCGCGGGCACGGCCATGATCGCGCCGTGGCCGTAGTCGGCCAGCACGTAGTCGCTCGCCCAGATCGGCAGGCGCTCGCCGTTCAGCGGGTTGACCGCGTAGCGCTCGAGGAAGACGCCCGTCTTCGGACGGTCGGTCGCGAGGCGCTCGATGTCGCTCTCGGCGCGCACCGAGTCGAGGTAGTCGTCGAAGCGCTGCTTCACCTCGGCCGACGCACCCTCGGCGAGCTCGGCCGCGAGCGGCGAGTCGACGGCGACGACCATGAACGTGGCGCCGTACAGGGTGTCTGGACGGGTCGTGAACACGGGCACGCGCTCGGCGCGCCCTTCGATCTCGAACTCGACGTCGGCGCCGGCCGAGCGCCCGATCCAGTTCCGCTGCATCGAGACGACCTTCGACGGCCAGGTGCCCTCGAGCTGGTTGAGGTCGTCGAGCAGGCGGTCGGCGTAGTCGGTGACGCGGAAGTACCACTGGGTCAGGGCCTTCTTCGTGACGACCGCACCGCAGCGCTCGCAGTGGCCGTCGACGACCTGCTCGTTCGCGAGCACCGTCTGGTCGTTCGGGCACCAGTTGACCTGGCCCGCCTTGCGATAGGCGATGCCCTTCTCGTAGAGCTTCAGGAACAGCCACTGGTTCCAGTTGTAGTACTCGGGGTCGCTCGTGTGCAGCTCTCGCGACCAGTCGAAGCTCGGCGCGTACTGGCGGAACGAGGCCTTCTGCTGGGCGATGTTCGCGTAGGTCCACTCGCGAGGGTCGGCTCCGCGCTTGATGGCCGCGTTCTCGGCCGGCAGGCCGAACGAGTCCCAGCCGATCGGGTGCAGCACGTCGAAGCCCTGGTGGCGCCAGTAGCGCGCGGCGATGTCACCGAACCCGAACGCCTCGGCGTGGCCCATGTGCAGGTCGCCCGACGGGTACGGGAACATGTCGAGCACGTACTTGCGCGGCCGCGTGTCGCCTGCCGCCCCGGCGCGGAAGGGCTCGAGCTCGTCCCACACGGGAAGCCACTTCGCCTGGATCGCGGCGAAGTCGTACGCGCCGGGCTCGGCGTTCGCGGGGTCGTGATCGTGTGCCACGTGACTCTCAATCGTGTGTCGCTCGGCGGGCGCGGCCCGCAGGTCTCGGGCGCGCCGGATCGCGGCGCACTCGGGTATCAAGACTAGTCAATCCAGGCGGGTGGATGCCTCGCCGAGGGCTGCGAGCAGGGCCCGAGCCTTGATGCGCGTCTCCTCGATCTCCTCCTCGGCGACCGACAGCGCGGTGATGCCGCCGCCCGTGCCGATCGACGCCCCGCTCGGGGCGATGACGATCGACCGGATGACCATCGCGAGGTCGGCGCCGCCGTCGACGCCGAGGTAGCCGAAGGCGCCCGAGTAGACGCCGCGCGGCCCCTGCTCGAGCTCGTGCAGGATCGTCATGGCGCTGCGCTTGGGCGCGCCGGTCATCGACCCTGCGGGGAACGCGGCGCGCACGACGTCGAGCGCGTCCATTGGCGGCACGATTCGCGCACGCACGGTCGAGACGAGCTGGTGCACGTGCCGGTACTCCTCGACCTCGAGCAGCCCCTCGACGCTCACGCTGCCGAGCTCGGCGATGCGGCCGAGGTCGTTGCGCATGAGGTCGACGATCATGAGGTTCTCGGCGCGCTCCTTGTCGCTCGCGAGGAGCTCGTCGCGGAGCGCGGCATCCCGCACCGGATCGGCGTCGCGCGGCCGGGTGCCCTTCATCGGCTTCGTCGACACGAGCCCGGACGGCTCGATGTGCAGGAACTGCTCGGGCGACGCGCTGAGCAGGGCGAACTCGCCGAACCGGAGGTAGCCGCCGTGATGGCTCGGGCTCGTCGCGCGCAGTGCGAGGTAGGTCTCGGCCGGATCGGGGTGCACGTCGAGGTCGACCCGGTTCGTGAGGCACAGCTGATAGGCGTCGCCGCGCACGATCGCCGCCTGGCACTCGTCGATGAGCCGACCGTAGGCCGCCGCGTCGTGCCGCCAGCGGGCGATGGGCGCAGCGGCAGGATGGCTCGCGCCGCCGCCCGCCCCGGGGCCGGCACCGCTGGCGGGCCCGGCCGCCGGCTCCGCCGGCATCCGTTCGAGCGCCGACGCCCACTCGTCGGCCCACGCGTCGGCGTCGGGTGATTCGATCCAGAGCAGGCGCACCTCGCGCAGGGCGTGGTCGAACAGGGTCACCCGGTCGAGGAAGAGGAACGCCGCGTCGGGGGTCTCGGCCGGCGCGGTCGGAACGCCCTCGAGGTCGGCTCCGAGCTCGTAGCCGAACCATCCGAACCAGCCGAGCGGACCGGGGGCCTGAGCCCCCGGTGCGAGCGCGACGGGCGGCTGGGCGAGCGCATCGGCGAGCAGCTCGAAGACGCGCCCGCGCCGCACGACGCCGGCATCACCGGGCGAGGCCGGGCGGGCGATCGTGACGGTGCCGGCCGAGAGGTCCACGGTGACGACGTCGCTCCCGGCATGGGCGGCACCGAGCACGCTCACTCCGCTCGACCCCTCGTCGCCCCCGTCGAGCCAGACCACGTGGTCGAGCTGCGCGAAGCGGTCGGCGAAGACCGCGCGTGGCGTGCGCCACTCCGGCAATGCGCGCGAACGCAGGCGAGGAGGCATCCACACAGCCTACGGCGCGACGCGCGTCGCCGGCTCGCGGCCAGCCTCTCCGACGAGACGGCCGCCGTCGATCGTGACGATGCGGTCCACGAGCGACGGGTCGACCGGCGTATGCGAGATGAGGACGACGGTGCGGTCGGCACCGGCCGCACCGAGGAGCTCGCGGAGCAGCGAGTCGGCTCGCTCGCGATCGACGTTCGCGGTCGGCTCGTCGAGCACGAGCACGGGGAACCCCGCGAGCATCGCTCGCGCGAGGGCGTGGCGCTGCGCCTGGCCGCCCGACACGAGCGCGCCGCGCTCGCCGACCTTCGCTCCGAGGCCGCCTCGTTCGGCGAGCCAGTCGCCGAGGCCGACCCGTGCGAGCACGTCGACGAGTTCGTCGTCGCTCGCGGTGTCGCGGGCGAAGAGCAGGTTCTGGCGAACGTCCTCGTCGAAGAGCCACGGCGACTGCTCGACGAGCCCGACGAGGCGGCGGACCTCGGACGGGTCGAGCCGCGCCGTGTCCACCCCGTCGATCAGGTACGAGCCGTCGGCGACGTCGAGGAACCGCACGAGCACGTGCGCGAGGGTCGTCTTGCCCGACCCGGAGGGTCCGCGCACGAGCACCCGCTCCCCCGGTGCGAGCTCGAGATCGATGCCCGACAGCGCGGCACCCCGCGAGCCGGGCCATGCGGCGCCCACGGCTCGGAGCGTCAGGCGGGGCGGCCCGTCGGTCGCCGGCACGACGTCGGGCTCGAGCGGCGCGGCCGGGAGCTCGGCGGGGACCTCGTCGGGGACGGCGCTCGCGACCCGCTCGGCGCTCACCCGGGCGAGGCGCCACGCGGTCACCGCCGGCGGCAGGGCCGCGGCGATCTCGGCGATCGCGAGCGGCACGAGGCACAGCACCGCGAAGGTCGGGCCGTCGATGCGCCCCTCGGCGAGCAGCGACTGACCCGCCGTGAGGCTCGCCGCCACCGCGAAGCCGCCGATCGCCGCCATGAGCGCCGCAGCGGCGCCGGCGGCCGAGGCGTTCGCGCGCGTGTGCTGTGCGAGGCGCTCGCCGAGTCGCTCGATGCGCCGACGGCTCGCGGCGGCCGCATCGAAGGCGACGAGCATGTCGAGCGACTGCACGTGTTCGACCACTGCGGCCTGCAGCTCGCCGCGAAGGGGCGCCAGTCGCCGCTCGGCCCGGGCTGCGACCGCGCGCTGGACGAGCACCGTCGCACCGAGGCCGGCCACGAGGCATCCGGCGATCGCGAGCGCCGAGCCCGGCGAGACCGACGAGACGCCGACGACCGCCGCGACGAGGACGACCGATGCGCTCGCGACGGGCTGCACCGCGCGAAGCGGCACGTTCTGCAGTTCGTCGACGTCGCCGGTGAATCGCGCGAGGAGCTCCCCGCGTCGAAGGTCCGCGATGCCGTCGGGCGCGACCGGCAGCATGCGCTCGAAGACGCCGGTCCGGATCTCGGCGAGCTGGCGGAACGCCGCATCGTGTCCGGTCAGCCGCTCGAGATAGCGGAACACCGCGCGGCCGAGCGCGAACGCGCGCACGCCCACGATCGCGAGCGACAGGTACAGCACCGGCGGCTGCTCGGCCGCGCGGGCGATGAGCCAGGCGGAACATGCGATGAGGGCCACGACCGATCCGCCGGACGCTGCGCCGAACAGCACCGACGGGAGCAGCCGGCGAAGCGGCGGGATGCTCGTGCGGAGCACGGATCGGGTGCGATCAGACATGGGCGGCCTCCGTGGAGACGACGACGTCGGCCACCGCCATGAGCTCGGGCCGATGCGTGGCGACGAGCACGATGCGCCCGGTCGCGGCGAGCCCCCGGAGCTCGGCGGCGAGCTCGGCCTCGCGGCTCGCATCCTGAGCGGACGTGGGCTCATCCAGGAGCAGCAACGGCAGGTCGCGGGCGAGCAGGCGGTGCACCGCCCGGGCGATGGCGACCCGCTGCGCCTGGCCGCCCGACAGTCCGCTGCCGCCCGGGCCGAGTCGGCGATCTGCGGGCACGTCGACGCCCGCGACCCGCAGCGCCGTGTCGAGGAACGCCGGATCGGCCGACTCGTCGCCGAGTCGCACGTTCATCTCGACGGTGCCGGCGACGAGTGTCGGCGTCTGGCCCGCCCAGGCGATGCGGTCGAACCCGTGCCCGTCGAGCTCGCGGCCCTCCAGCTCGATGACGCCCTCGTGCGGCACGAAGCCGAGCAGTGCCGCGAACAGGGTCGACTTGCCGCTGCCGCTCTCGCCGACGACGGCGGCGAGTCGTCCCGTCGGCACCGCGAACGAGCGGCCGTCGATCACGACGCGCTCATCGCGCCGCACCGTGACCCCGGCGAGGGCCAGGCCCTCGCCGGCGGTGGAACGGCCGCGGGCTCCCGATCCGGGAGCGTGCTGGATCGGGGATGCCTCGTCGCCGGCGCCCTCGGCCGCCTCGAGGAGCTCGAACGCGTCGGCGGCCGCGGTGACCCCCGCCGCCGAGGCGTGGAACGCAGCGCCGACGTTGCGCAGCGGAAGGAAGACCTCGGGTGCGAGCACGAGCACGAAGATGCCGGCGGCGAGCGCCATGTCGCCCGAGACGAGCCGCAGCCCGATCGACACCGCGACGAGGGCGACCGAGAGGCTCGCGGCGAGCTCGAGCGTGAACCCCGAGAGGAAGGTCACGCGCAGGACCTTCATCGTGTGCTTCCGGTAGTCGTCGGTCACCGCGCGGATGCGCCCCACCTGCCGCTGTGCGCGCCCGTAGAGCAGCAGCGTCGAGAGGCCGCCGACGACTTCGAGGAAGCCCCGTGACAGCGTCGACAGGCTGTCCCACTGGCGTCGCTGCACACGCTCGGTCGCCATGCCGATGAGCGCCATGAACACGGGGGTGAGCGGCAGCACGATGACGAGCACGAGCCCCGACAGCGGGTCGGCGATCCACGCCGCGGCGATGCACGCCGGGGTCGCGACCACGGTGAGGACGAGTTGCGGGAGGTAGCGGCCGAAGTAGTCGTCGAGCGCGTCGACGCCAGGGCCCAGCAGCGTCGCGATCCGTGCCGTGGGGAATCCGGCGATGCCCGCGGGGCGCCGCTCGAGGGCGGCCAGCAGGTCGGACCGGAGTTCGCCCTTCACGCGCATCGCACCGCTCGAGCCGACCACCTCCCATCCCCACGCGCCCAGGGCGCGCACCGTCGCACCGCAGACGAGCAGCGCGAGGAGGAGGCGCACCTCGTCGATCGGCATTCCGTCGATGAGCCCGGAGACGAGCCCGGCGATCGCCCAGGCGATCGCGATGGTCGCGGCGGCCTGCACGACGGCGAGCGCCCCGCCCGCGACGAGGAAGCCGCGGGCGGCGCGCGAGCGCCTGACGAGCCTGGGGTCGAGTGGTTTCACGCCTGCATCGTCCTCGTCAGTGGGCGGCCGCCTCGACGTGCGCGCGGCTCACCCGCTTGCGGAAGATCCAGTACGTCCACGCCTGGTAGGCGAGCACGAGCGGCAGGAAGATCAGCGCCACCCAGCTCATGACCGTGAGCGTGTACGGCGTCGACGAGGCGTTCTCGATCGTCAGGCTGTTCGCCGGATCGTTCGACGCGGGCATCACGTCGGGGAAGAGCGACGCGAACAGCGCGAGCACTGCGGCGGCGACGGTGATCGCGAGCAGCGCGAACGCGACTCCTTCGGCACCTCGCAGGTTCGCGATCCAGCCGCCGACGAGCGCGACGGCCGCGATCCCCGCCAGGATCCAGAACCAGGGAGTGCCGAACGCGAGCCCGGTCCACAGCAGGAAGGCGGCCGCGACGACGATCGTGACGACGCCCGCGCGCGTGGCGAGCCTGCGCGCACGCGCGCGCAGGTCGCCCTCGGTCTTGAGCGAGGCGAACACCACCCCGTGCGTGAAGAACAGGAGGAGCGTCGTGAGCCCGCCGAGCAGGGCGTACGGGTTCAGCAGGTCGAACAGCGTGCCCGTGTAGTTGTGGTCGGCATCGAGCGGCACGCCCTGCACGATGTTCGCGAAGGCCACACCCCAGAGCAGCGCCGGCACCGCGGAGCCGACGACGATCATGCCGTCGAACCAGGCCTTCCACTTCGACTCGGGGCGCTGGTGGCGGTACTCGAACGAGACGCCGCGGGCGATGAGCGCGAGCAGGATGAGCAGGAGCGCCAGGTAGAACCCCGAGAACAGGGTCGCGTACCACTCGGGGAAGGCGGCGAACAGGGATGCCCCGGCGACGATGACCCACGTCTCGTTGAGGTCCCAGACCGGGCCGATGGTGTTGATGAGCACCCGTCGGTCGGTGTCGTCCCTGCCGAGGAACGGCAGCGACATGCCGATGCCGAAGTCGAAGCCGTCGAGCACGAAGTAGCCGACGAAGAGGAAGGCCACGATCCAGAACCAGAGCGTTGAGAGATCCATGTCCGTCTCCTCAGTAGACCGTTGCGGCGGGCTCGACGCGGCCCGATTCGGGGTCGGGCTCGCCGATCTCGGGCGGCCCCTGCTTGATGGCGCGGATCACGAGCCGCACCTCGACGACCGCGAGCGCGCCGTAGATGAGCGTGAACGCGACGAGCGAGATGAGGACGTCGAGCCCGGTGACGTTCGGCGAGACCGCCGACTCGGTCGGCAGCAGGCTGAACACGATCCAGGGTTGGCGACCCATCTCGGTGAAGATCCAGCCGACGATCATCGCGGCGAGCGAGAGCGGGAAGCTCCAGATCGCGATCTTCCAGACCCACTTCTGCCGAGGCATCCGGCCCTTGCGGGTGAGCCACAGGCCGACGACCGCGACGAGCACGTGCAGCATGCCGAGGCCGATCATCCAGCGGAACGCCCAGTACGTGACCCAGATGATCGGCGCGTAGTCGCCGGGGCCGTAGAGGGCTTGGTAGTCGGCCTGCAGATCGTTGATGCCTTCGACGCAGCCGTCGAAGGTGTGCGTCGACAGCAGAGAGAGCACGTAGGGCACCCGGATCGAGAAGAGCTCGGTCGTGCCGTCGGGGGTGCCGAGCGTGAACAGCGAGAACGACGCGTCGGCCCCGCAGACCGTGTCGTAGGTGGCTTCGGCGGCCGCCATCTTCATCGGCTGGGTCGCGACCATCGCGAGGCTCAGCTGGTCGCCGAAGAGGGTCGTCAGGATCCCCGAGCCGACCATGAGCCACAGGCCGAACTTCAGGGCCGGGCGCATCGAGTCGAGGTGCTGGTTGCGCGCGAGGTGCCACGCGCTCGCGCTGATGATGAGGCCGGCCGCGACCATGAAGCTCGCGGCGATCGTGTGCGGGAACGCGGCGAGGGCGACGGGGTTCGTCAGGAGCGCCCAGATGTCGACGAGTTCCGCGCGGCCCTTCTCGGCGTTCATCTCGTACCCGACCGGGTTCTGCATGAAGGCGTTCGCGGCGATGATGAAGTAGGCCGAGACGATCGTGCCGACCGCGGTGCACCAGATGGTGGCGAGGTGGATGCCGCGGGGCAGTTTGTCCCAGCCGAAGATCCAGAGGCCGATGAACGTCGCCTCGAAGAAGAACGCGAGCAGGCCCTCGAGGGCGAGCGGTGCGCCGAAGACGTCGCCGACGAACCGCGAGTACTCCGACCAGTTCATGCCGAACTGGAACTCCTGCACGATGCCCGTCACGACGCCCATGGCGAAGTTGATGAGGAAGATCGACCCGAAGAACCGGGTCACCTGCAGGTACTGGGTCTTGCCCGTGCGGTACCACGCGGTCTGGAAGATCGCGACCGTCGTCGCGAGACCGATCGTGATCGGTACGAACAGGAAGTGATAGACGGTGGTCAACCCGAACTGCCATCGGGCGAGCAGCAACGGATCGAGCAGCTCGTTCACGGATACCCCTTTCGCGGAGTCCGAACATCTCGGTGAGATTCTTCTACAAAGCGTAAAACTTTGCTTCTACACAGCGTAGAACAATCCCGCCGACGGCGGTACTCTGGATGCATGGCGAGTCTCGGAGATCTCGAGCGCTCCGTGATGGAGGTGCTCTGGTCGAGCGACGTCGCGCTCACAGCGAATGAGCTGCGCGACGCGCTGGCCGTGCGCGGCGGCGATTCCGGCCGCACGGTGGCGACCACGACCGTGCTGACGGTGCTCTCGCGGCTCGAGCGCAAGGGCTTCGTGAGCCGCACGCGCGAGCGCCGTCCGCACCACTACCAGGCGCTGCTCTCCCGAGAAGAGCACACGGCGGAGCTCATGCACGAGGTGCTCGACCGCGCGAGCGACCGTGACGCCGCCCTCGCCCGCTTCGTCGGCACGGTGAGCGACGGCGAGGCCGCGACGCTCCGCCGGCTCCTCGACGAGCTCGCGCACCACTGACGATGCTCGCCGTCGCCGCGGTGCTCGGCGTGCTCGCCTTCGCGCTGGCCTGGCCGATCCCGGTCGCGCTCTCGCGCGCCGCCTGGCCGTCGCGATCGCCGGCTGCCGCCCTCGTGCTCTGGCAGTCGATCGCGATCGCCGGCGGACTCTCGATGATCGGCTGCCTCCTCGTCTACGGCGCGGCGCCCGCCGGCTCGCTCGTCGGCGCCTGGAACGCCCTCGTACCCGTGCTCCTCACCGGCCCGATCCCGCCGGAGTTCGACGTGCTCGAGCTCGCCGCCATCACGCTCGCCGCCGGTCTCGCCCTGCACCTCGCGCTGAACCTCGCCCTCACCGCTGTTCGCGCCGAACGCGAGCGACGGCGCCAGCACCAGCTCATCGCCCTGCTCGGCGACCCGATGCCGGGCCAACCCAGCACCCGCGTGCTCGCGCACCCGACCCCGCTCGCCTACTGCGTGCCCGGCATCCGCACGGCGACCGTGCTGACCGACGGTCTCGTCGACGCGCTGAGCCCGGCCGAGCTCGCCGCGGTGATCGCTCACGAGCGCGCCCACCTCGACCAGCTCCATCACCTCGTGCTGCTCGCCTTCCGCGCCTGGCACAGCGCACTGCCGTGGTTCCCGATCGCGAACCGCTCGGAGCGCGCCGTGATCCTCCTCGCGGAGATGCTCGCCGATGACCGGGCACGCCGCGTCGCCGGCGACGACGCGCTGCGCGGCGCCATGCTCGTCGTCGGCGCCGACGCGGGCCCGGCCGGGCTCGGCGACGACGGCGTCATCGCCGACGCCGACATGCTCGAGGCGCGTCTCGCGAGGCTCGACGGCACGACCCCGGCCCGCGACGGTCGCGGCGGCCCCGCACCCCGTCGTGCAGTGCCCGCACCCTCACGGCCGCTCGTGGTCGCGGCCTCGATCGCGCTCGTCGCGATCCCCCTACTGGCGTACGCCCTCGTCCTGACGAATACGACGCCGGTCTGACGCGCGCGCACGCCGCGATCGATACGCTCGAACGATGAACGAGATCCTCGACTGGATCCTGAACACCGTGCAATCGGTCGACCCCGTCGTCAGGACGCTCCTCGCGGGAGTCGGGATCATGCTCGAGACGAGCGTGCTGATCGGCCTGGTGGTGCCCGGCGACACCATCGTGCTCGTCGCCGCGACGGGGGTCGAGGACCTCGCGCAGTACTTCGCGCTCGCGTTCGCCGTGATCATCGGCGCACTCATCGGCGAGAGCATCGGCTTCGGCATCGGCCACTGGTTCGGCCCGCACCTGCTGCACTCGCGCCTCGGCCGGCGCATCGGCGAGGACCACTGGCATCGCGCACAGCGCTACCTCGACCGTCGAGGCGGGCCGGCGATCTTCATCTCGCGGTTCCTGCCGATCCTGCACTCGCTCATCCCGCTGACCGTGGGCATGAGCACGATGCGCTACCGCCGCTTCATCGCATGGACGCTTCCGGCGTGCGTCCTGTGGGCGTTCGCCTATGTCACCGTCGGATGGCTCGCCGCCGGCAGCTACCGGGAGCTGAGCCGCCAGCTGCACTGGGCGGGCTACCTCTTCGTCGGCGTCATCGTCGTCTTCCTGGCGCTCGTGTGGCTCGCGAAGAAGCTCATCGTCCGCTCGGAGGCGAAGCACATGGAGGCGGCGGAGGCGTCCGACGACTCCGGGGCACTCGACACCGCGCCGGTGGCTCCGACCGCGTTCGCCCCTGACCGCCGGACGCACGACGACCGTGCCGACGGCGAGGGGCCGGATCCCTCGACACCCGGCCCCTCGCGTCTCGGCTCCGACCGCTGACGGCGGTCGCAGCCGCCGGTACTCAGAAGAGCGACTGCTCGGCGAGCCAGTCGCTCGCGATCTGCTCGGCCGACTCCTGGTCGTCGACGCTCTTCGCGTTGAGGGCGACGAGCTCGTCGGCGGTCAGTGCCGCGCTCACCGTGTTGATGACCTCGGCGGCCTTGTCGTCGACCTTCTCGCTGACGACGGGCACGACGTTCGACGCGAGGAACAGGCCCTCGGGGTCTTCGAGGGTCACGAGGTCGCTCGTCGCGATCGCGGGGTTCGCACTGAAGATGTTGACGAGCTGCACGTCGCCGTCCTGCAGGGCCTTCAGCGTCAGCGGGCCGCCCGAGTCCTCGATCGGCGTGAACGCGACGTCGACGCCGTAGACCGACTTCAGCCCCTCCGGCCCGTACGGCCGGGTCGCGAGCTCCGAGTTGCCGCCGAGCGTCAGCGGCGTGGTCACCTTCGCGAGGTCGGCGAGGCTCGTGACGTCGTTCTGCTCGGAGAACTCCTTGGTCACGTTGTACGAGTCCTGGTCGGTCGCGGGCGACTGGTCGAGGACGCGCAGCCCCTCGGGCAGCGAGGTCTCGAGCTCGGCGTACACGTCGTCGGCCGTCGTCGCCGTGGTGTCGGGGACGTAGTACTGGAGCAGGTTGCCCGTGTACTCGGGGAAGACGTCGATGCTCCCGCTCTCGATCTCGGGCATGTAGACCTCGCGCTGGCCGATGCGCGGCTGCAGCTCGACGGTGAACCCGTTGGCTTCGAGCGCCTGCGCGTAGAGCTCGGCGATGATCTCGTTCGAGTAGTAGTCCTGCGACCCGACGACGAGCGTCTCGCCGCCGCCGTCGGTCTCGCCCGATCCGCTGTCGAGCGGATCGCTCGATGCGCACCCTGCCAGGGCCACTGTCGCCCCGACCGCGACCGCCGCGAGTGCGACGAGCCGGCCTTTTCCTGCTGTGATCATGACTGGTTCCCTTCCTGGATGGGTTGCCCCACGGTCGCTCGCGACCGGGTCGGTCGTGAGCGAGGTTCGCGCGTGCGGGCGGCCCGCACGCCGGCGGGTACGACGACCCGCTGGATGATGGCGAAGCACCCGTCGACGACGAGTGCGAGGAGGATGACGAGGATCGAGCCGCCGAGCATCTCGGCGTAGTCGCGCGTCTTGAGACCCTCGAAGATGAAGCGGCCGAGCCCGAAGTTCGCGATGTATGCGGCGAGCGTCGCCGTCGCGACGATCTGCAGCGTGGCCGATCGGACGCCGCCGACGATGATCGGCATGCCGAGCGGCACCTCGACCTTGCTCACGACCTGGCGCTCGCGCATGCCCATCGCGCGTGCGGCATCGACGGTTCGGCGATCGACGCTCTCGAAACCCGAGTAGGCCCCGGCGAGCAATGGCGGCAGCGCCAGCACGACGAGCGCGATGATCGGAGCGGAGAGCCCGATGCCGAGCCACAGCCCGACGAGCGTCAGCAGACCGAGCGTCGGCAACGCGCGCAGGCCGCCGGAGACCATCACGGCGAGTTCGCGGCCGCGACCGGTGTGCCCCACGAGCCCGCCGAGCGGAAGCGCGATGAGTGCCGCGATGACGAGCACGATCGCCGAGATCACGAGGTGCTGCGCGATCCGCTCGGGAATGCTCCCGGGGCCCGTCCAGTGGGCGGGGTCGAGGATCCAGGCAACCGCTTCGAGCAGGAGGTTCACGAGGCGTCCACCTGCTCGACCCGCTCGAGGCTGCGGCGTCGTTGCGCCCGGCTCGGCCGCCACCAGGGCATGACCAGGCGCCCGATGGCCACACTCGCCCAGTCGAGCCCGATGGCGAGAGCCATCGTGACGACGATGCCGGTGATGATCTCGGCCTGGATCCCGCGTTGCAGACCGTCGGTGAACAGACTGCCGAGGCTCTGCACGCCGGTGACGGCGCCGATCGTCGCGAGGCTCACCGTGCTCACGATGACGACCCGGATGCCGGAGAGCAGCACGGGACCCGCGAGCGGGAGTTCGACGCCCCAGAACCGGCTGAACGACGCGTACCCGATCGCGGTGGCGGACTGGCGGACGTCTGGCTCGACGGCATCGAAGGCGTCGGCCGCGGTGCGAACGATCACGGCGATGCCGTAGAGGGTCAGCGCGACGACGAGGTTGATCGGCGAGGTCGTGCGCTGCCCGGTGAAGATCGGCAGCGCGATGAGCAGCGCGAGCGACGGGATCGCGTACAGCAGGCCGCACAGCGACAGCAGCACGCCGCGCGACCACCGGTACCGGTGCGCGACCCAGCCGATCGGAACGGAGATCACGAAGCTCAGTATGATCGCGGGCACCGACAATGCCAGGTGCACGAGGGTGAGCTCGCCGACCAGGTCGAGGTTCGACCAGAGCCACTTCACGAGGCGAGCACTCCCGCCGCACGCCCGTCGTCGTCGACGACCACGCGCCGACCGTCGACCTCGGTCACGTGCAGCACGCGCTTGCCCCGGTTCGCCCCGACGAAGTCGGCGACGAAGTCGTCGGCCGGGTTCGCGAGGATCTCCGCGGGTGACGCGGCCTGCGAGATGTGTCCGCCCTGCTGCATGATCACGACCTGGTCGCCGAGGAGGAAGGCCTCGTCGATGTCGTGGGTGACGAACACGACCGTCTTGCCCAGTTCGCCCTGCAGGCGGAGCAGTTCCTGCTGCAGCTCCGAACGGACGATCGGGTCGACCGCTCCGAACGGTTCGTCCATGAGGAGGATGTTCGGGTCGACCGCGAGCCCGCGGGCGACGCCGACGCGCTGCTGCTGACCGCCCGAGAGCTGGCTCGGGTACTTGTCGGCGAGCGAACGGTCGAGGCCGACGGTGTCGAGCAGTTCGAGCGCCCGCGCGTGCGCCTCGCGCTTGCGGACGCCGCGGAGGAGCGGCACGGTCGCCACGTTGTCGATCACCTTGCGATGCGGCAGCAGCCCGGAGTTCTGCATCACGTAGCCGATGCCGCGTCGCAGCACGACCGGATCGACGGTCGCGACATCCGTGCCGTCGATGAGCACCTGGCCGCCGGTCGGGTCGACCATGCGGTTGATCATGCGCAGGAGCGTGGTCTTGCCCGACCCCGACGAGCCGACCAGCACCGTCGTCTTGCGCGGCGGAATGACGATGTCGACGTCCGAGACGGCGAGCGTGCCGTCGGGGAAGCGCTTGGACACGCCGCGGAACTCGATCATGCTGGCTCAATCCCGTCGTCGGCGTTCGCTGCCATGTGCAGCTTCAAGCCAAACACCGATCGCGCCCGGAGCGCAACGGGGCGCCCCGCGAGTCGTCAGGCGGCTGAGGACGCGGAGAGGGCCCGTCCGAGGTGCTCGGCGAGGTAGTCGTGCACGAGACGCTTCGCCTCGGCGAGGTACCGCTCGTCGCCGTCGACCGATCGCTCGTACGCACGGCTGATGAGGGCGTCGCCGATCTCCATCGCCACCCCGAGGCGGAACCGCAGCTCCGCCTGGTCGCCCTCGCCGCCGAACTCGGCCTCGATGAGCCGGGCCATGCGGTGCGCGAACTCGGGCTCGACATCGCCTTCGGCGAGCTCGCGCTGCGCGGCGTGCACGACGCTGAACCCGGGCTCGCCGGCGTACATCTTGGCGCTGACGTCGAGCGCGACGTCGACGACCGTCCACCACGACTCGAGCGTCGTGCGCGCCATCTCGTCAGCGACCCGCTCGCGGAACCGGTGCACCGAGCGCTCGCGCAGCGCGTAGAGCACGGCGACGCGGTCGGGGAAGTAGCGGTACACCGTGCCGATCGAGGCGCCTGCGCGCTCGGCGACCATCTGGGTCGTCAGGCGCTCGAACCCCGATTCGTCGACGATCTCGGCGGCAGCATCGAGCAGCGCGTCGAGGCGCTGGCTGGACCGACGCTGCGTCGGCTCGGTGCGGACCGAGCGCCTCCGGCTCGGATCGGCCCCGAGGATCAGGTCGATGTTCGGCACGGAACCTCCTCAGTTGCTCGGACCACTCTACCGGGCGTCGAACGCCCGGGCGTGCACCCGCCGTTTCGCGACGTGTCCCCCGTGCATGACAGACTGAGTGGATGCCGGCGAGCTCCCCCACCCCGCACGGTTCTCGAGAGCGCCAGGTCCGGCATCGCGCCGCGCGCATCGAGGACTGGTTCCACGACGTGCGCTCCCGCGGCGCCCGTCGTCGCGGGCATGTGCCGACCGTCGTGCCGTACACGGGATACGGCTCGACCGAATGGGTGCGCGTGTTCTGCCGCGTGCTGCTGTCGAAGCCGGTGGCCGCCGACGAACGCTCGAAGCGCCGCCGCAAGCGCGGCGAACAGGGCATCCGGGGCTGGCGCAGCTTCACGAGCGTGCCGGTCGGCGACGTTCCGGTCGTCATCGACGTCGGCGGCCAGCGCATCGAGGTGCTCGCCGACCGCGGCGGCGTCGTCGACACGACCGTGCCGGCGTCGCTCGCGCCCGGCTGGCACCGTGCCACCCTCAGCACCGAGGGCGCCGAGCCCGTCGAGGCGCCGATCCGCATCGTCGGTCCCGACGTCGACTTCGGCATCATCTCCGATGTCGACGACACCGTCATGGTGACGGCGCTCCCCCGCCCGCTCGTCGCCGCTTGGAACACGTTCGTGCTCGACGAGCACGCACGCATCCCCACGCCCGGCATGGCCGTCCTGTTCGAGCGGCTCGCCCGCTCGCACCCCGGCTCCCCCGTCATCTACCTGTCGACGGGCGCGTGGAACGTCGCACCCACCCTCACGCGCTTCCTCTCGCGCAACCTGTTCCCCGCCGGCCCGCTGCTCCTGACCGACTGGGGCCCGACTCACGATCGCTGGTTCCGCAGCGGCCGCGAGCACAAGGCCGAGAATCTCCGTCGCCTCGCCGAGGAGTTCCCGAACGTGCGCTGGCTGCTCATCGGCGACGACGGCCAGCACGACGAGGAGCTCTACGCCCGCTTCGCCGCCGAGCATCCCGATCGCGTCGCCGCGATCGCGATCCGCCGGCTCTCGACCGGTGAGGCCGTGCTCGCCGGCGGACGCACCAAGGCCGAGGAGCACGGCACCGACGTGCCATGGGTCTCGGCGAGCGACGGCTCGACGATCGCCGATCGGCTCGCCGAGGTCGGCGTCGTCTGAGCGCTCCGCTCGTCGCGCACACCTGGTCGGAGCGCTAGCGGGCGACCGCCCGGTCGCGAGACCGCCGGAACGACGCGAGTCCGCGGTTGACCTGCCGCGCCCACAAGGGCCCGCGGTAGATGAAGGCCGAGTACCCCTGCACGAGCGTCGCACCTGCGTCGAGCCGGTCCTGCACATCGGCGGCCGTCTCGACGCCGCCGACCGAGATCACGCACAGGTCGTCGGGCACGCTGCGGCGCACGACGCGCAGCACCTCGAGCGAGCGGGCGGCGAGCGGGGCACCCGAGAGGCCGCCGGCACCGATGGCTTCGATCGCGGATGCCTCGGTCGTGAGTCCCTCGCGGGAGATCGTCGTGTTCGTGGCGATGATGCCGTCGAGGCCGAGCCGCACGACGAGCTCGCAGATGCGCTCCACCTCCGAGTCGGCGAGGTCGGGCGCGATCTTCACGAGGAGCGGGGTGGTTCCCGCGGCCTCGCGCACGGTCTCGAGGAGCGGTGCGAGGGCGTCGAGCTCCTGCAGCCCACGGAGGCCGGGTGTGTTCGGAGAGCTCACGTTGACCACGAGGTAGTCGGCGTACGGGGCGAGCAGCTTCGCGCTGCGCACGTAGTCGCCCACGGCGTCCTCGACGGCGGTCACCCGGCTCTTGCCGATGTTGACACCGAGCACGGGCCGGTGCGAGCGGCGCGACAGCCGCGAGAGGCGACCGGCCGCAGCATCCGCCCCGCCGTTGTTGAACCCCATGCGGTTGATGAGCGCCCGGTCCTTCACCAGCCGGAAGAGGCGCGGCCGCTCGTTGCCCGGTTGCGCGATCGCCGTGATCGTGCCGACCTCGACATGCCCGAAGCCGAGCTGGCCGAGACCGATGACCGCGCGAGCGTCCTTGTCGAAACCCGCGGCCACGCCGAACGGCGACGGGAATCGGAGCCCGAGCGTCTCGACCGCGAGTGACGGGTCGGGGGCGGTGAACCGCTCGACGAGCCGTCCGAGGCCGAGCGTCGGCAGGCCCCGGATCACGCTGAACGCGAGGTGGTGCGCGTCTTCGGGGTCGAGCTTCGTGAGGAAGAGGGAGAAGAGGAGTCGATACATGCCGGATTCAGGGTACCCGTCGCGAGGCACGGCGACGTCACTCGACCGGCCGGGCGGGCAACCGGCCGTGCTCCTCGCGCAACTGCTCGATCGCCGCCTCGAAGTCGTCGAGCGACTCGAACGCCTGGTAGACGCTCGCGAAGCGCAGGTACGCCACCTCGTCGAGCTCGCGGAGCGGCGGAAGGATGGCGAGGCCGATGTCGTTCGCCTCGATCTGCGACGCACCGGTCGAACGGATCGTCTCCTCGACCTTCTGCGCGAGCACCGCGAGGTCGGAATCGGTCACCGGGCGACCCTGGCACGCCTTCTTGACGCCCAGCACGACCTTCTCGCGGCTGAACGGCTCGACGACACCCGAGCGCTTCATGACGACGAGGCTCGCCGTCTCGGTCGTCGAGAACCGACGCCCGCACTCGGGGCACTGCCTGCGGCGGCGGATCGACAGTCCGTCGTCGCTCGTGCGGGAGTCGATGACGCGCGAATCGGGGTGGCGGCAGAAGGGACAGTACATGGTGACCCCAGCCTAGCGGCGCGCGGGCGCCTCACTCCGCGTCGAAGCGAGCCGCCACGGCCTCGCCGTGAGCAGGCAGGTCCTCCTCGGTCGAGAGGGCGGCGATCACCGGGGCGACCTCGCGCAGCGCGGCCTCGTCGTAGCGCACGACCTGCTGCGGACGCAGGAAGGTCGCGGCCGACAATCCCGCCGCGAAACGGGCCTGACCGCCGGTCGGCAGCACGTGGTTCGAGCCGGCGGCGTAGTCGCCGAGGCTCACCGGCGAGTAGGGGCCGATGAAGATCGCACCCGCGTTCTCGATGCGGGCGAGCACGGCGTCGGCGTCGCGGACCTGGATCTCGAGGTGCTCGGGCCCGAAGGCGTTCGCGAACGCCGCCGCCTGCTCGAGGTCGTCGACGAGGACGAGCGCCGACTGCGCGCCGGTGAGCGACTGGTGCACGCGGTCGCCGTGCTTCGTCGCGGCCGATCGCGCCGCGAGCCGGTCGAGCACCCGCTCGGCGAACGCGGGCGAATCGGTCACGAGCACCGCAGCGGCGAGCTCGTCGTGTTCCGCCTGGCTGATGAGGTCGGCGGCCACGAAATCGGCGTCAGCCGCATCATCGGCGATGACGAGGATGTCGGTCGGTCCCGCTTCCGCGTCGATGCCGGTGACCCCGTGGACGACCCGCTTGGCCGCCGCGACGTAGACGTTGCCGGGCCCGGTGACGAGCTGCACCGGCTCGAGCCCGAGGGCGGGCACGCCGTACGCGAAGGCACCGATCGCGCCGGCGCCGCCCATCGCGTAGACCTCGGTGATGCCGAGCAGGGCGGCGACGCCCGCGATCGTCGGGTGCACGCGCCCGCCGAACTCCGCCTGCGGCGGCGAGGCGAGCGCGATCGATGCGACGCCGGCCGCCTGTGCGGGCACGACGTTCATGACGACGCTCGAAGGGTAGACGGCCTTGCCGCCCGGCACGTACAGGCCGACCCTGCCGACCGGTTGCCAGCGCTGCTCGATGACGGCGCCCGCACCGAGCTCGGTGCGCCGGGCGGCGGGCACCTGGGCGGAGCTCGCGGCGCGCACCCGCTCGATCGTGCGTTCGGCCGCGGCCCGGATCTCGGGCGCGAGGCCGTCGCGCGCAGCTGCGAGCTCGTCGGCGGGCACTCGCACGTACGGCGGAGTCACCCGGTCGAAGCGCTCGGCCTGCTCCAGGAGCGCCGACTCGCCATGCGCTCGGACGGCCTCGATGAGGGCGCGCGCGGGCTCGAGCGCGGCCGACACGTCGGTCGCCGCCCGGGGCACGAGCGCGAGCAGTTCGCTCGTCGATGGGCGGGTCGCGCGGAGGTCGATCGTTCGCAGCATGGTGGCTCAAGCCTACCGAGCGGCGCCCGCCGCCCGGCGGGCCGGCGTCACACGAGGCAGTTCGGGCCGAGCAGGCTCTTGAGCTCGCCGTAGAAGTCGGCGCTCACGTTCACCGGGTACGGCAGCTCGAAGACGCGTGCGGACCGCCCGCGCACGAGCTTCAGCCGCACCTCGGTATCGCCTCGATGCCGGCTCAGCACCTCGCCGAGGGCGGTGATCGTCTCGGTCGTCGCCCGCTGGTCGGGCAGCGAGATCATGACCGGGCCGCTCTCTTCGCCCTGGCCGAGGTCGGGCGTGAAGACGCTGAAGGCGTGCAGGTTCATGCCGTCGTCGCGCATGCTGACCCGGCCCCGTACCACGGCGATCGTGTCGGCCTGCAGGCCCGGTGCGAACTCCTGGTAGGCCTTGCCCATGAACATGACGGTGATCTCGCCCGAGAAGTCCTCGACCTGGATCATGCCGTACTGGTTGCCCGAGGCCTTGGCGATACGGTGCTGCACGCTCGTGACGAGGCCCGCGACGGTGACCGTGTCGCCGTCCTGCGTGGAGTCGGATCCCATGAGGTCGGTGATCGTCGTCGAGGCGTGCTTGGCGAGCGGCACCTCGAGGCCGGCCAGCGGATGGTCGGACACGTAGAGCCCGAGCATCTCGCGCTCGAAGGCGAGCTTGTCCTTCTTCGTCCATTCGGGCCGGTCGGGGACCAGCGAGGGCGCGGCCTCCTTCTCGTGCTCGTCGAAGAGGCTGTCGAAGTCGAACCCGACGTCGCCGTTCTCCTCGGCGCGCTTCTCCTTCACGGCCGACTCGACGGCGCCCTCGTGGATCTCGACGAGCGAGCGACGCGTGTGGCCGAGCGAATCGAAGGCCCCCGCCTTCACGAGCGACTCGACCGTGCGCTTGTTCGCGACGGGGATCGGCACCTTCTTCAGGAAGTCGTGGAACGACTCGAACCGCCCCTCCTTCTCACGGGCGCCGCGGATCGCGTCGACGACGTTGAAGCCGACGTTCCGCACCGCACCGAGGCCGAAGCGGATGTCGTCGCCGACGGCGGCGAAGAATCCGATCGATTCGTTCACGTCGGGCGGGAGCACCTTGATGCCCATGCGGCGGCACTCGTTGAGGTAGAGGGCGAGCTTGTCGCGGGCGTCGCCGACGCTCGTGAGGAGGGCCGCCATGTACTCGGCCGGGAAGTGGGCCTTGAGGTACGCCGTCCAGTAGCTGAGCACGCCGTACGCCGCCGAGTGGGCCTTGTTGAACGCGTAGTCGGAGAACGGCAGCAGGATCTCCCACAGCTTGCCGATCGCCTCATCGGAGTACCCGTTCGACTTCATGCCCGCCGAGAAGCCCTCGTACTGCTTGTCGAGCTCGGACTTCTTCTTCTTGCCCATCGCGCGCCGAAGGATGTCGGCCTGGCCGAGCGAGAACCCGGCGACCCGCTGGGCGATCGCCATCACCTGCTCCTGGTAGATGATGAGGCCGTAGCTCGTGTCGAGGATGTCCTTCAGCGACTCGGCGAACTCGGGGTGGATCGGCGTGATCTCCTGCAGGCCGTTCTTGCGCAGCGCGTAGTTCGTGTGCGAGTTCGCTCCCATCGGGCCCGGGCGGTAGAGCGCGATGACGGCGGAGATGTCCTCGAAGTTGTCGGGCTTCATGAGGCGCAGGAGCGAACGCATCGGCCCGCCGTCGAGCTGGAACACCCCGAGCGTGTCGCCCCGCGAGAGGAGGGCGTAGGCCTCGGGGTCGTCGAGGGCGAGGTCTTCGAGCACCGGCCGGAAGCCGCGGTTCGCCTCGATGTTGTCGAGCGCGTCGTCGATGATCGTGAGGTTGCGCAGCCCCAGGAAGTCCATCTTGATGAGGCCGAGCGACTCGCACGCCGGGTAGTCGAACTGCGTGACGATCTGCCCGTCCTGCTCGCGCTTCATGATCGGGATGATGTCGATGAGCGGGTCGCTCGACATGATCACGCCGGCCGCGTGCACGCCCCACTGGCGCTTCAGGTTCTCGATGCCGAGCGCCGTCTCGAAGACGGTCTTGGCCTCGGGGTCGGTCTCGACGATCGCGCGGATGTCGCCCGCCTCTTTGTAGCGCGGGTGGTTCTTGTCGAAGATGCCGGTGAGCGGAATGTCCTTGCCCATGACCGCGGGCGGCATCGCCTTCGTGAGCTTCTCGCCCATCGAGAACGGGAAGCCGAGCACGCGCCCCGAGTCCTTCAGCGCCTGCTTCGCCTTGATCGTGCCGTACGTGACGATCTGCGCGACCCGCTCTTCGCCGTACTTCTCGGTCACGTACTTGATGACCTCGCCGCGACGACGCTCGTCGAAGTCGACGTCGAAGTCGGGCATCGAGACGCGGTCGGGGTTCAGGAAGCGCTCGAAGATGAGACCGTGCTGCAGCGGGTCGAGGTCGGTGATCTTCATCGCGTAGGCCGCCATCGAACCTGCGCCCGACCCTCGGCCCGGTCCGACCCGGATGCCGTGCTCCTTCGACCAGTTGATGAAGTCGGCGACGACGAGGAAGTAGCCCGGGAAACCCATCTGGCTGATGACGCCGACCTCGTAGTCGGCCTGCTTGCGCACGTCGGCCGGGATGCCGTTCGGGTACCGGAGGTGGAGGCCCTTCTCGACCTCCTTCACGAACCAGCTCTCTTCGTTCTCGCCCTCGGGCACCGGGAATCGCGGCATGTAGTTCGCGCTCGTGTTGAACTGCACGTCGCAGCGCTCGGCGATCGCGAGCGTGTTGTCGCACGCCTCGGGGTGGTCGCGGAAGATCTGTCGCATCTCGGCCGCGGTCTTCAGGTAGAAGTCGTCGGCGTCGAACTTGAACCGGTTGGGGTCGTCGAGCGTCGAGCCCGACTGCACGCACAGCAGCGCAGCGTGGCTCTTGGCGTCGTGCGCATGCGTGTAATGGAGGTCGTTCGTCGCGACGAGCGGCAGGCCCAGGTCTTTCGCGAGGCGCAGCAGGTCGGTCATGATGCGCTTCTCGATGCCGAGGCCGTGGTCCATGATCTCGCAGAAGAAGTTGTCGGCCCCGAAGATGTCGCGGAACTCGGCCGCCGCCTTGACCGCCTCGTCGTACTGTCCGAGCCTGAGGCGCGTCTGCACCTCGCCGGAGGGGCAGCCGGTCGTCGCGATGAGCCCCTTCGAGTAGGTCTGCAGGAGCTCGCGGTCCATGCGCGGCTTGAAGTAGTACCCCTCGATCGACGCGCGGCTCGAGAGGCGGAAGAGGTTGTGCATGCCCTCGGTCGTCTCCGACAGGAGGGTCATGTGCGTGTAGGCGCCCGAGCCGGAGACGTCGTCGCCGCCGCCGTTGCCCCAACGGATGCGGGTCTTGTCGCTGCGATGGGTGCCGGGCGTCAGGTACGCCTCGGTGCCGATGATCGGCTTGATGCCGGCGTCGGTCGCCTGCTTCCAGAAGTCGTAGGCGCCGAACACGTTGCCGTGGTCGGTGACCGCCACCGCCGGCATCTCGTACCCCTGGGCCGCCTTGATCAGCTCACCCACTCGAGCTGCGCCGTCGAGCATCGAGTACTCGGAATGCACGTGCAGATGGACGAATGAATCGGCGGCCACGGGGCTCCTCATCGGGGTGGATCTGGGTCGGTGCTTCGAGTGTACGGCGACCCGGTGACGCTCGTCGGCGTGTCGTTCGCGGGTCGGAGGTCAGTCGCCGCGGAGCACGTCGAGCGCGTGCGCGAGGTCGGCCGGGTAGGCGGAGGAAAACGTCGTCCACTCCCCCGTGCCCGGGTGCGTGAGCGAGAGCTCGTGCGCGTGCAGCCACTGCCGCGTGAGTCCGAGACGTGCCGAGAGCGTCGGGTCGGCACCGTACATCGCGTCGCCCGCGCAGGGGTGGCGCTGCGCCGCCATGTGCACGCGGATCTGGTGCGTTCGGCCGGTCTCGAGGTGCACCTCGAGGAGCGAGGCGTACGGGAACGCCTCGATCGTCTCGTAGTGCGTGACGGCGTGCTTGCCGTCGGCGGTCACGGCGAACTTCCACTCCGACCGCGGGTGGCGACCGACCGGCGCGTCGATCGTGCCGGCGAGCGGGTCGGGGTGCCCCTGCACGACCGTGTGGTAGATCTTCTCGACCTCGCGGTCGTGGAACTGCCGCTTGAGCTCCGTGTAGGCGCGCTCGGACTTCGCCACGACCATGAGGCCGCTCGTCCCGGCATCGAGGCGGTGCACCACACCCTGTCGTTCGGGCGCGCCCGACGTCGAGATGCGGAACCCGGCCGCGGCCAGCGCGCCGACGACCGTCGGGCCGTTCCAGCCGAGCGAGGGGTGCGCGGCGACGCCCGCCGGCTTGTCGACGACGACGAGATCGTCGTCGTCGTGCACGATGCCGAGCTCGGGAACCGCGATCGGTTCGACGGCGAGGGTGCGCGGCGGCTCCCAGCTCACCTCGAGCCAGCTGCCGGCGCGCAGGCGATCGGACTTGCCGACGACGACGCCGTCGAGGAGCACGCCGCCGGACTCCGCGATCTCCGCCGCCAGCGTGCGGGAGAAGCCGAGCAGCTTCGCGAGGCCGGCGTCGACCCTCGTGGCGTCGAGCCCGTCGGGCACGGGCAGCGAGCGATGTTCCATCAGGCCTCGGCGACGGCGGCCGCACGCGGCCCGTCGGCGTCGCCCGCGGCCGTGGTCTCGCCCGACGGAGCGTCGCCGTCGAGCGCGGTCGTTCCGGAGGCATCCGCCCGGTCGGTCTTCGGCGCGCGCGTCTCGCGCGTGCCGTCGAGCCCGACACCGCGGATGGTGAGGATCATGAACAGCACCATGCTCGACACGATCGCCATGTCGGCGACGTTGTAGATCGCCGGCAGCAGCCATGGCGTCGAGATGAAGTCGATCACGTGCCCGAGCCCGAAGCTCGGCTCTCGGAAGAGCCGGTCGGTCAGGTTGCCGAGCACCCCGCCGAGCAGGAGCCCGAACACGAGCGCCCACGCGACGGAGCGGATACGGCGGGAGAACCAGATGATGAACGTGATGACGGTCGCTGCGAGGATCGTGAAGATCCAGGTCATGCCGCTCGCGAGCGAGAACGCCGCGCCGGGGTTCCGCACGAACTGCCACTGGAGCACGGAGCCCAGCACCGGCACGACCTCGCCTTCGGTGAGGTTCGAGACGACGAGGAACTTGCTCAACTGGTCGAGGCCGTACGCCGCGAGTGCGGCGCCGGCCAGGACCAGCAGGGCGGTGGTGGTGCCGACCTTCGCGGCCCGCTCAGCCGCCAAAGCCCTGGAAGGTCGGAGCAGGCTGCTCGGCGGGGGCCGAGAAGCCCTGGTTGCCCGACACCTGCACCGGGGCGGCGGTGTCGAGCTCGCGCAGCTGACCCTCGATGTAGCTCTTCAGCTTGGCGCGGTAGTCGCGTTCGAACGTGCGCAACTCGTCGACGCGCTTCTCGAGCGCCACGCGCTCCTGGTCGAGGATGCCCATCTGCTGACGCTGCTTGGCTTCGGCCTCGGCGACGACGCGCGCCGCGGTCGCGTGACCCTCGGCGATGAGCGCATCGCGCTTCTCGATGCCCTCGCGCACGTGCTCCTCGTGGAGGCGGCGGGCGAGCTGGAGCAGGTTCGTCGTCGACGTCTGCTCGTCGAGCTCGGACTGCGGCGCTGCCGGCTGCGTCGGCACGGCGACCGTGGGCGGCGGTGCGGCGGGCTCCGTGTAGACGGCGGCGGGCGCGGGAGCGGCCGGGGCCGGGGCACTCGCGGCCTCGGCGGCGCGAGCCTCGGCGGCGGCGACGCGCTGGCGAAGCTCGTCGTTCTCCTGGTTCAGCCGGCGCAGCTCGACGACCACCTCATCGAGGAAGTCGTCGACCTCGTCCTGGTCGTAGCCCTCCCGGAACTTCGTCGCCTGGAAGCGCTTGTTGACCACATCTTCCGGAGTTAGCGCCATGGCTTCCCACCCTCAAATCTGTCGAACGGTTCGATCACGTTCTGCTAACGGTAGCAAACACCGACTGCGAGTCGTGAGCCGCGTTCGACTTCACCGGTCACGCTCGCAGGAGATGCTCAGCCGACGGCGGACGCCGCGGCCAGCCACGACACGACGGTCATGGCGACGATGACGACCAGCATGGCCAGGCTCCACCCGAGATCGAGTGCGACCTGGCCGATGCGGATCGGCGGGATGACACGGCGGAAGAACCTGACCGGCGGATCGGTGACGGAATACACGGCCTCGACCACCACGAGCCAGAACCCGCGTGGCCGCCAGGAGCGGTTGAACGTCCGCACGAGATCGAGCACGAACCGCCCCCACATCACGAAGAAGTAGATGAGCAGCAGTGCGTAGAGGACGTTCCAGACGATCGAGAGCGCGCCCACCGACGGCTACGCGTGCGTGAAGAACGACGCGTCGACGTCGCCCTCGGCGTCGCCGCTCTCGCCCGAGACGACGACGTGCGACGGCGACAGCAGGAACACCTTGCTCGTGACGCGCTCGATCTTGCCGTAGAGACCCTGCGAGAGGCCGCTGGCGAAGTCGATGAGCCGACGGGCGTCGCCGTCGGACATCTGCGAGAGGTTGATGATCACGGGGACTCCCTCGCGGAAGGACTCGGCGATCACCTGCGCGTCACGGTACTGGCGCGGGTGCACGGTCAGGATCTCGTTCATCTCCACCTGCGGGGTGCTCGGCTGTACGTGGTGCTTACGGAGCGGCGTGACTGCAGCCCCGATCTTCGGCGCCGGTGCGGGCGCCGCGTGGACGACCGGGGCGGGAGCCGCAGCTGCGGGGCCCGGCGAGGCGGCGGCGTGCGGCGCCTCCTCCTCGAGCTCCTCATCGGCGAGTCCGAGGTAGACCATGGTCTTCTTGAGCGGGTTCGACATCGATGCCTCCGTCTGTGTTCCGTCTCTTCGAGGCTAACCGGCGGTCGGCCGGTTCCCGGTGATTGCCGTTCCGATCCGGAGGTGTGTCGCACCCTCCAAGATCGCGTCGCGGAAATCGTGGCTCATCCCCATGGACAGGTCGGTCGCGTCGGGCGCGAGGCGCACGACGCGCTCGGAGAGCTCGCGGACGCGGGCGAAGGCGGGCCGTGCCGGCTCGTCGAGCGGCGCCACCGCCATCAACCCGCGCAGCACGAGGCCGGGGGTCTCGAGCACGTGCTCGACGAGCGCCTCGAGCTCCGCCGGGGCGACGCCGCCGCGGCCCGGATCATCCGTGAGGTTCACCTGCACGAAGCAGTCGACGGAGGTCTCGTCGGAGCGCAGCACGTCGACGAGCGCACGCCGGTCGATCGAGTGTATGGCCGACGCGTAGGTGCGGACCTGCCGTGCCTTCTTGCTCTGCAGCTGGCCGATGAAGTGCCAGTGCAGGCCGAGCTCCGCGAGCTCGGCGGCCTTCGCCTGAGCCTCCTGGTGGCGGTTCTCCCCCACGTCGCGCACGCCGAGGGTCGCGAGATCGCGCACGAGCGAGGCGGGCTGGAACTTCGTGACCACGATGGTCGTGATCTCGGATGCCTCGCGGCCGGCGTCGGCCGCGGCGTCCGAGATCGCCGCCTGCACGGCGGCGAGCCGGAAACCGAGCCCGCTCACGCGGCTCGCCCCCGGCCCGTCCGTGCCGCGCGCACTCGAGAAGCTCCGCTCACTTCAGGAAGTCGGGGATGTCGAGGTCGTCGTCTCCGTCGTCGAATGCCGGGTCGGTCACGATCTGGTCGGCGGTCGACGTCGACGCCTCGCCCCAATTGGCGGTCTCCACGAGTTCGTCGATGTCGATCTCCGCGATGACGTCGGCCGCTTCATCGCTCAGCGACTCGCCGAGGGCCGCCCCGCCGGCCGCGACCGGCACGCCGACCGCCGCGGCCGCCGCCGGCACGAAGTTCGAGCGGCGCGCCTCGACGGGCTTGGCATTGGGCTCACCGCCGTCGAAGCCGGCGGCGATGACGGTCACGCGCACCTCGTCGCCGAGGGTGTCGTCGATGACGGCGCCGAAGATGATGTTCGCCTCGGGGTGCACGGCCTCCTGCACGAGGCGGGCGGCGTCGTTGATCTCGAAGATGCCGAGGTTCGAGCCGCCCTGGATCGAGAGCAGCACACCGTGCGCTCCGTCGATCGACGCCTCGAGCAGCGGACTCGCGACCGCGAGTTCGGCGGCCTTGATCGCGCGGTCGGCGCCTCTCGACGAGCCGATGCCCATGAGGGCCGAGCCGGCCCCCTGCATGACCGACTTGACGTCGGCGAAGTCGAGGTTGATGAGGCCGGGCGTCGTGATCAGGTCGGTGATGCCCTGCACACCGGCGAGGAGCACCTGGTCGGCGGTCGAGAACGCCTCGAGCATCGAGATGCCCCGGTCGCTGATCTCGAGCAGACGGTCGTTCGGCACCACGATGAGGGTGTCGACCTCTTCCTTCAGGCGCGCGACGCCCTGCTCGGCCTGCGTCTGGCGCCGCTTGCCTTCGAAGCCGAAGGGCTTCGTGACGACACCGATGGTGAGCGCGCCGATCGACTTGGCGATGCGCGCGACGACCGGGGCACCCCCCGTGCCGGTGCCGCCGCCCTCGCCCGCGGTGACGAAGACCATGTCGGCGCCCGCGAGCGCCTCCTCGATCTCCTCCGCGTGGTCCTCGGCGGCGCGACGGCCGACCTCGGGGTCGGCGCCGGCGCCGAGACCCCGCGTCAGGTCGCGGCCGACGTCGAGCTTGACGTCGGCGTCGCTCATGAGCAGCGCCTGTGCGTCGGTGTTGATCGCGATGAATTCGACTCCGCGCAGGCCGAGTTCGATCATGCGGTTGACGGCGTTGACGCCGCCGCCGCCGATACCGACCACCTTGATAACGGCGAGGTAGTTCTGGTTTGTCGACATGTCCGGCCTTCCGTGCGAACTCTGAACCCTGAACCTCTAGTCGAAGGTTAAAGTTTTGCTGAGTATGCAATTCCTGAGACGACGGTAGGTCGCCGCGCGGGCGCGTCGAGCAAGGCGAGCCCGGCGTGTCGCGATCCGACCGTCGAGATGGTCGCCCGGGCCCCTCGCGAACCCTCCGGCGCCCCGCGTCAACCCGTGATCGGAGCCTCCGGCGACGAGACGTCGTAGCCGGGCACCGTGTCGGGCGGCGCCGCCTTCATGAGCGTCGCGAGCACGTCGGCCTTGAGACCGGAGTCGTTCGCGCCGCCCCAGACGACCGGCACCCCGCCCGCGAGCTCGAGCCGCACGTCGTCGGGAGTTTCCGCCGAGGCGCCGACGAGCTGGCTGCGGACCTCGGCGGGGAGGCTCCGCACGACCGCGGCGACGGCCTTGAAGCCCTCGGAGCCGACGCCCCCGTCGACCTCGATGAGCGGCTGCCCGTCGGGACGCTCGGCCGGCCGGTCGATGACGACCCCGGCCGCGTCCACGAGCTCGAGACCGCCGCCCTTCGCCTCGATGACGCCGACCGGCGTGCGCTCGACGATCCGCACCACGAGCGTGCCGGGCGGGATCGTCTCGACCGAGTACGTCTCGATGAGCCGGAAGTCCGCGAGTGCCGCATGCACCTGTTCGCCCGTGATGAGGGTCAGCGGGGTGCCGAGCTGGCCGTCGAACGCGGCCGCGATCGAGTCGGCGGGGATGCGCGAGGCTCCTTCGACGCGCACCTCGCGCAACGCCATGAGCGGCGAGTACGCGCCCGCGACGATGCCGACGGTCACGGCCGCGACCGCTCCGCCCGCGATCCACCAGGTGAGCCGACGACGGCGCGACCGCTTCGTGAACCGGCGCACCTCCTGCTTCTCGTAACGCCGGCGTTCGCGCTCGGCGGCCGCGAGTGCGCGCCTGGCCGACTTCGCATCGGCCGGCCGATCGCCGGTATGGTCCGCCGTCGCGGCAGCCGGCCCGGGTTCGACCTCGGGCGCCGCGGCGCCCGGTGCTCGGACGGCACCGCCCACGGGAATCGTCACGGAAGGTTCGACCACGACGATCGGCTCGGTCGTGACGCGGTCGGCTGCGTCCCTCCCGCCGTAGCGGAGCGACGGACCGGCCGCGCCGGCGGGCGCGGGCGCTCGTACGGCGCCGAGCGGATCGGCTCCCGCCGCGGGGGCGTCCGCACCGCCCCGCGGCTCGGGCGCCGGCGTTCGCCTCGGGCGCCGCGGCGTGCGTCCGTCGAAGCCCTGCGGCCGCTTCACGCGCGGCCCGCCGTCACCCGCGCTCCCGCTCGAGCGATCCGAGCAGCTGCGGCACGATGCGGTAGACGTCACCGCAGCCGAGGGTGATGACGAAGTCGCCGTCGCGGGCGATCTTCGCCGTGTGGTCGGCGGCCGCCTGCCAGTCGGCGATGAACGCGACCTTCTCGGGATCGGCGAACCGCTCGCTCACGAGTGCGCCCGTCACCCCGGGCACCGGATCCTCGCGGGCACCGTACACGTCGAGCACGACGGTCTCGTCGGCGAACTCCTCGAGCACCTCGGCGAACTCCTTCGCGAAGGCCTGGGTGCGGCTGTAGGTGTGCGGCTGGTGCACGGCGATGATGCGTCCGTCGCCGACGACGGTGCGCGCCGCGGCCAGTGCCGCCGCGACCTCCGTCGGGTGGTGCGCGTAGTCGTCGTAGACGCTCACGCCGCCCACGGTGCCGTGGAGTTCGAAGCGGCGACCGGTGCCGGTGAAGCGGGAGATGCCCTCGAGCGCGGCGGCCGGCTCGAAGCCCAGCCCGACGAGCACGGCGAACGCGCCTGCGGCGTTGATCGCGTTGTGCTTGCCCGGGATGCGCAGCCTCGCCGCGTAGTCGACACCGTCGTAGGCGATGACGAAGGCCACCGGGCCGTCGGTCTCGATCGAGTGCACCCGCACCGAGGCATCCGCCGCCTCGCCGAACGTGACGACGTTCGCGTGGCCGAGCCGCTCGTGCACGCGCTGCGCACCGGCGTCGTCGGAGGAGATCACGACGAACTCCGAGGCGCGGTCGGCGAAGTCGACGAACGCCTGCTCGAACGCCTCGCGCGAGCCGTAGTGGTCGAGGTGGTCGGGATCGACGTTCGTGATGAGCGCGACGGCGGTGTCGTAGAGGAGGAACGAGCCGTCGGACTCGTCGGCCTCGACGACGAAGAGCTCGCCCTCGCCTGCGGACGACGAGACGCCCAGCCCGTCGATGACGCCGCCGTTCACGAAGCTCGGATCGGCCCCGAGCGCGAGGAGGCCGGTGACGATCATGCCGGTCGACGTGGTCTTGCCGTGGGCGCCGGCGACCGACACGAGGCGCTGGCCCGAGATCAGCCAGGCGAGCGCCTGCGAGCGGTGCAGCACGGGCAGCCCGCGCTCGAGGGCCAGCTGGTACTCGGGGTTGTCCTGCCAGAGCGCGCCGGTCACGACGACCGCCTCGGCGTCGCCGAGGTTCGCGGCGTCGTGCCCGATCGCGATCTCGGCACCGAGCTCGCGGAGCGCGGCGATGTTCGCCGAGTCGCGCACGTCGGAGCCGGTCACCCGATGGCCGGCACCGATGAACAGGCGCGCGATGCCGCTCATGCCGGACCCCCCGATGCCGACGAAGTGCACGGCGCCGAGCTCGGCGGGGATCTGGATCGAGAGATCGGGCTTGATGGTCACGTTCGGGCGCTCTTCCTCGGTGCGGTCGGGGTCGTCGGTGCGCCGGCGGGCGCGTTCGGGGCGGGTGGTTCCGCTGCTTCCACGTTACGCGTCTCAGGCGCGGCCCGCGGCTCCCCCGCCGAGCGCGCGGTCGACGAGGGCGACCATGCGGTCGGTGCCGTCGGCGACGCCCGCCGTCGCCGCGGCCGATGCCATCGCGGCGACGCGTTCGCGGTCGGCGAGCAGCGGCACGAGCTCGGCGGCCACCCACTCGGGAAGGAACCGGGCGTCGTCGACGAGGATTCCGCCACCGGCCGCGACGACGCCCGCGGCGTTGAACCGCTGCTCGCCGTTGCCGACGGGGTACGGCACGTACACGGCGGGGATGCCGAGGGCCGAGAGCTCGCTCACGGTCGCCGCGCCCGCTCGGGATACCGCGAGGTCGGCGAGGGCGAGGGCGAGGTCCATGCGGTCGGCGTACTCGACCATCCGGTAGCCGGCGACACCGGGATCGTCGACCTCGGAAGTCGCGCCCGTGATGTGCAGCACCTGCCAGCCGGCACCGGTGATCGCCTCGGCACTGTCGACCATCGTGCGATTGATGCGACGTGCGCCGAGCGAACCACCGGTCGCGAGGAGCACGGGCTTCGACGCGTCGAGTCCGAAGAACCCCGCGGCCTCGCCTCGGAGCGCAGCGCGATCGAGCGTCTCGATCTCGCGGCGGAGCGGCATGCCGACGACCTCGGCGCCGGGCAGCGGCGTGCCCTCGAACGCGACGCCGACGGCATCCGCGCGGCGGGCGCCGAGCCGGTTCGCGAGGCCCGGCTTCGCGTTCGCCTCGTGCACCGCGACCGGGACGCCGGCACGTCGCGCAGCGATGTAGGCGGGAGTCGAGACGTACCCGCCGAAGCCGACGACGACGTCGACACCACGACCGGCGATGATGCCCGAGACATCCGAGATCGAACGACGGAACCGCGCCGGGAACGCGGCGGCGGCACGGTTCGGCCGCCGCGGGAAGGGGACCTTCGCGATCGTGAGCAACTCGTAGCCGCGAGCCGGCACGAGCCTCGCCTCGAGCCCCTCGGCCGTGCCGAGCACGAGCACCTCGGCGTCGGGATCGCGCTCGCGCAGGCGATCGGCGACGGCGAGCAGGGGGTTCACGTGGCCGGCGGTTCCGCCGCCGGCGAGCAGGTAGACGGTCATCGCGCGGCTCGCTCCGCCGCACGGGCCCTTCGCGCCGCCGAACGGGCGGCGAGGCGGGCGGATGCCTCGGGCGTCCGCGCGACCGACAGGACGACGCCGATCGCGACGAGGGTCGTGAGCAGGGCGGTGCCTCCCGCGGAGACGAGCGGCAGCGGGACACCGAGGACGGGGAAGACTCCGAGCACGACACCGATATTGACACAGGCTTGGCCGATCACCCACACCATGACCGCCGCCGTGGCCGCCCGGCCGAACGGCGTGCCCGCGCCGCGGAACACCCGCGCGAAGGCGATCGCGAGCAGTACGAACAGGCCGATCACGACGATCGCGCCGATGAGGCCGAGCTCCTCGCCGATGATCGCGAAGATGAAGTCGTTGTCGGCTGCCGGCAGCCACGACCACTTCGCCGCAGAGTTCCCGAGGCCGACGCCGAAGATGCCGCCGTTCGCGAGGGCGAAGGTACCGTGCTGGATCTGCCAGCAGTCGTTGACCGCGTCGCCCGTGCCGCCGGCCTCGCAGTTCGCGTCGAGGAACGAGGTGATGCGGCGCATGCGGCTCTCGCTCGAGAACGCGACGATCACGAACCCGACGACGGCGATGATGATCGGCGGCAGGAGCAACCGGAGCCGCACCCCGATGAGGAAGAGCGCGCCGAGCAGCATCGCGCCCATGATCATGACGGTGCCGAGGTCGCCGCCGAGGAGCACGAGCCCGATCGCACCGCCGCCGACGAGCAGGATCGGCAGGATGCCGTGCGTGAAGTCGTCGAGCCGGTCCTGCTTCTTCGTGACCATGAGCCCGAGCCAGATGACCAGGGCGACCTTGATGAACTCCGACGGCTGGAACTGCACGGGGCCGATCGCGAGCCAGTTCGTGTTGCCGCCGACCTCGATGCCCATCGGGGTCGCCACGACGAGCAGCTGCGGGATGCAGGTGACGATGAGCGCCGGCCAGGCGACGCGCATCCAGAATCGCTCTGGCAGCCGGCTCGCGATGAGCATGGCTGGGATGCCGATGACGGCGAACACGCCCTGTCGCACCGCCTGGTCGAGGAGGCCGCCGTCTTCGAGGTACGACTCGACGAGCGAGGAGGAGAGCACCATGACGAGGCCGAGCACGACCAGGAAGAGGGTCGTGCCGAGCAGCAGGAAGTAGTCGGCCGACTCGGCGCGGAACAACCGCCCCAGGCGGATCCGCGCCGCCGAGACGCCCTGCTGGGCGGGCTCAGCCTTCTGCGGGCGGCTCGTGCGGGGCGGAGTCGCCATCCGCCTCACCTCCCAGCATCGCTCTGACCGCTTCGTGGAACCGCCGGCCGCGATCGCCGTAGTCGGCGAACTGGTCCATGGACGCCGCCGCGGGCGCGAGGAGCACGGTGTCCCCGTCCTCGGCGACCGCCGCAGCCAGTGCGACCGCATCGGGCATCACCTGCTCAGTGTCGTCGGCGACGACCTCGAAGAGCGGCAGTTGCGGCGCGTGTCGCCGGAACGCATCGACGAGCTCGGCGCGATCGCGACCGATGACGACCGCGGCGCGCAGCCGGCCGACGTGCGCTGCGACGAGCGAGTCGGCGTCGACGCCCTTGAGCAGGCCGCCCACGATCCAGACGACCCGGCCGAAGGCCTTCAGGGATGCCTCGGCGGCATGCGGATTCGTCGCCTTCGAGTCGTCGATCCAGCGGATGCCACCGGCGACGGCGACGGTCTCGATGCGGTGGGCGTCGAGCCGGAACTCGGCGAGTGCGTCGTGGATCACACCGACCGGGACCCCGTGGGAACGCGCGAGCGCGGAGGCGGCGAGGATGTTGGCGACGACGTGCGGCGCGGCCAGCCCGCGCGGCTCGAGCTCGTCGAGGGTCGTGAGCTCGAGGGCGGCCGTACGCCGGTCATCGAGGAACGCCCGATCGCACAGGATCCCGTCGACGACGCCGAAGTCGCTCGGTCCGGGCACGTCGAGCCCGAAGCCGATGGCGCGGGCGCCCTCCTCGACCTCGGCGTCCTCGACCATGCGCAGGGTCGCCTCGTCGGCGCGGTTGTAGACGCACGCGACCTTCGTGTTCTCGTAGACCTTCGCCTTCGCAGCGCGGTAGGCCTCGAACGAGCCGTGCCAGTCGAGGTGGTCGTCGGCGAGGTTGAGCACGACGCTCGCCCACGGGTGCACGGCGCCGGGACCCGTGGTCGGCAACGTGTGCAGCTGGTAGCTCGACAGCTCGACGACGAGCACGTCGAAGCCCGCCGGGTCGCGCACGGCGTCGAGCACGGGCACGCCGATGTTGCCGCACGGCGCCGCGCGCAGGCCGTTCGCCGCGAGGAACGTCGCAGTCATCTGGACGGTCGTGGTCTTGCCGTTGGTGCCGGTCACGAGGATCCACTCGGCCGCGTTCACCTTGTCGCGCACCCGCCAGGCCAGCTCGATGTCGCCCCATACCGCCACGCCCTCGCTCCCCGCCCATCCGAGGACGGCATGGTCGGGATGGAATCCCGGTGAGGCGACCACGACGTCGGGGGCGAACGCGACGAGCTCGTCGGGCACCGCGTCGAGCGGGTGCCGCACGAGCCGCGCGCCGATGACGTCGAGGATCCGCGCGCGGTCGTCGTCGACGTCGGGGGCGAGGACGAGCACCTCGGCGCCGAGCTCCGTCAGTGTGTCGGCGACGGCGAAACCCGTCACGCCGACGCCGAGCACGGCGACACGGAGACCACGCCAGTCGGCGTTCCAGCTCGTCAGCGTGTCGAGGCGGTTCGCGGCGCGGCCCGGGTCATCCGCCGTCAACGCTGCAGCCACTCGAAGTAGAACGCGCCCACGCCGGCGGCCACGAAGAGTCCGGCGATGATCCAGAAGCGCACGACGATCGTGACCTCGGCCCAGCCCTTGAGCTCGAAGTGGTGATGGATCGGACTCATCAGGAAGATGCGCTTGCCGTGGGTGAGCTTGAAGTACGCCCGCTGCACGATCACCGAGCCCGTCTCGATGACGAAGAGGCCGCCGATGATGACGACGAGGAGCTCGGTGTGGCTGACGATCGCGAGCGCGGCGAGGGCACCGCCCAAGGCCAGCGAGCCGGTGTCGCCCATGTAGATCTTGGCGGGGTTCGTGTTCCACCAGAGGAAGCCGATGAGGCCGCCGACGATCGCGGTGGCGACGATGGCGATGTCGAGCGGATCGCGCACGTCGTAGCAGCGGTACCGGTCGTCTTCGTTCAGTCCGACGGCCGCGCACGACTGGTTGAACTGCCAGAAGCCGATGATGACGAACGAGCCGATCGCGAGGATCGAGGCGCCGCCTGCGAGGCCGTCGAGACCGTCGGTCACATTGACGCCGTTCGAGGCGCCGACGGTGATGAGGCAGCTCCAGATGACGTAGAGGAGGATGCCGATCACCGTGGGGAACACCATGAAGTCGAGCGGCAGATCGCGGATGAACGAGATCTTCGTGCTCGCGGGCGTCACGCCCATGTGGTTCGGGAACTGCAGGGCGAGCAGCGCCACGACCGTCGCGACGACCACCTGGCCGCCGACCTTCGCCCAGCCGCCGAGGCCGAGCGACTGCTTCTTGCGCGTCTTCAGGAAGTCGTCGACGAATCCGACGACGCCGAGGCCCACCATCATGAGCAGCACGAGCAGGCCCGATGCGGTCGCGCCCTCACCCGTGAGCAGCGTCGCCGAAAAATAGCCGAACAGCGTGCCGAGAATGAAGATGATGCCGCCCATCGTGGGCGTGCCGCGCTTGACGTGGTGGCTCTGCGGCCCGTCGTCGCGGATGAACTGCCCCCAGCCGAGGCGGGTGAACAGCCGGATGAACAGCGGCGTCAGGAACAGCGTGAAGGCGAGCGACAACGCCCCGGCGGTCAGTAGTGCTCTCACGCGCCCCGACCTCCCCGTCGGTCGCCGAGCAGGCCGTCGGGCCGGCCAGTCCCGCTGCGGTAGTGAACTGCGCTCACGCGAACCATTCTCCCAGTCGGTCGCCGAGCAGGCAGTTCGCCTGCCCAGCCTCGCCGTGATGATGAACTGCGCTCACGCGAACCATTCTCCCAGTCGGTCGCCGAGCAGGCGGAGACCCGCCGAGTTCGACGATTTCACCAATATCGTGTCACCGGGCTGCGTGCTCGCGGTGACGAGCTCGAACGCCTCGTCGGCGGTCTCGACGAACGCCGACTCACCGTCCCACGAGCCCTCGTTGATCGCCGAGATGTGCAGGCGACGCGCGCCTTGCCCGACGACGACGAGCTGCGAGATGCCGAGCCTCACGGCGAGCAGGCCGATGCGGTCGTGCTCCTCGCCCGAGAACTCGCCGAGTTCGCTCATCTCGCCGAGCACCGCGATCGTGCGGGTACCGGGCGTCTTCACCTGGGCGAGTGTCTTGAGCGCGGCCGACATCGAGTCGGGGCTCGCGTTGTAGGCGTCGTTGATGACGGTGATGTCATCGCGGCCGCCCATGAGCTGCATGCGCCAGCGCTCGGCGAGGGTGACCTGCTCGAGGGCGGTCACGATGTCGGCGAGGCCGACGCCGAGCTGCAGGGATGCCGCAACCGCCGCCAGGGCGTTCATGACGTGGTGCTCGCCGAGCACGCCGAAGTGGACGCGGGCCTCGTCGCCACCCGGTACCGTCACCGTGAAGTCGGTGCCGCGCGCGTGCACGCGCAGGTCGGTGGCGCGCACGTCGGCGGCGTCGCCGAGTCCGAACCAGACGACGCGTGCAGCGGTCAGGCCGGCCATCGGGACGACGCGGGGGTCGTCGGCGTTGAGCACGGCCACGTCGGTTTCGAGGAGGTCTGTGACCATCTCGGACTTCGCCCGCACCGTCTGCTCGATTCCGCCGAACTCGCCGGCGTGGGCGAGCCCGACCTTGAGCACGATGCCGACGTCGGGCCGCGCCATCCTCACGAGGCGCGCGATCTCGCCGACGCCGGAGGCCCCCATCTCGGCGACGAGGAACTCGGTCTCGTCGGTGAGCTCGAGCATCGTGACGGGTGCGCCGACCTCGTTGTTGTAGGACGCCCGGGCCGCGACGGTCGGTCCGATGCGCTCGAGCACCGCCCGGAGCAGGTTCTTCGTCGTCGTCTTGCCGTTCGACCCGGTGACCCCGACGATGCGGAGCCGTCCGAGCGCACGGACGCGGCGCACGACCTCGGTCGCGAGTGCGCCGAGCGCGTCGACCGAGTCGGCGACGATGACCTGCGGCACGGCGAGGTCGAGCGCGTGCTCGACGATCAGGAGCGCCGCGCCCTGTTCGGCGGCAGCGGGTGCGAAGCGGTGCCCGTCGTCGAACTCGCCTCGCTTGGCGACGAAGAGGTCGCCCGCTCCGATCTCGCGCGAGTCGGTGGTGACCGCGCCTGCGACCACCGTCAGCGGGGTCGCCTCAGTGCCGTCGAGCCGGAGTACACCGCCGGTCGCCTCGGCGACCTCGGCCAGCGTCAGGGCGATCACGACAGCCACCCCGCGTCGCGCAGGGCCTGCTTCGAGTCTTCACGTGCGGAGTACGGGATCTTGACGCCTTTCACCTCGTGGTAGTCCTCGTGTCCGGGACCCGCGTACAGGATGGCGTCGCCATCCTGCGCGAGCGCGAGCGCAGCGCGGAATGCCGCGCGGGGGTCGGGGATCTCGTGGATCTCGCGATCGGGCACCGCCTCGCGCGCACCGGCGATGAGCGCGGCCCTGATGGCCGCCGGATCCTCGTTGCGCGGGTGGAAGTCGGTGATCACGACGACGTCGGAGCCGCGGGCGGCGATCGCGCCCATCTCGGCGCGCTTCGTCGTGTCTCGGTCGCCGTCGGCGCCGAACAGCATGATGACCCGGCCCTCGGTGACGCGACGGATCGCGCCGAGCGTCTGCAGGAACGCATCGGGGCTGTGGCCGTAGTCGATGTAGACGACGGGGCCGCGGTCGCCCGAGATGCGCTCAGCGCGGCCGGGGATGTAGGCGTCGATGCCGCCGTCCCGCTCGAGCACCGCGGCGATGCGGTCGAGGTCGTATCCGGCCTCGGTGAGCATGACGATCGCGAGTGCCGCGTTGGCCGCCATGTACCAGCCGAGCAGGGGCACCTTCGTCTCGATGCGGCGACCGTCGGGCCCTTCGAGGGCGAACACGGTGAACGCGGCCTGCTCGTCGAGCACGGTGACGCGCCAGTCGGCCGCGCGCTCGGAGGTGGTCGTGAGCGTCGTGACGGGGATGCGCGACTCGGCCACGAGCCGGTCGCCCCACGCCGAGTCGACGGTGACGACGCCGCGGCGGGCGCGTTCGGGCTGGAACAGCTCGCGCTTCGCCTCGAAGTACTGGTCGAGGTCGGCGTAGTCGTCGAGGTGGTCGTGGCTGAGGTTGGTGAACCCCGCCACGTCGAAGACCAGCCCGTCGACGCGATGGCGGCTGAGCGCCTGCGCCGACACCTCGATCGCGACCGCTCGTACGTCGACCTCGCGCATGCGGGCGAGGAGTGCGTGCAGTTCGCTCGCCTCGGGCGTCGTCAGGGAGCTCGTGACGGCCTCGTCGCCGATGCGGCGCTCGGCCGTCGAGGTCAGGCCGGCCGTGACACCGAGCTGTCGGAGGATGCCGTAGAGCAGGTAGACGACGCTCGTCTTGCCGTTGGTGCCGGTCACGGCGAACGTCGAGGCGGGGTTCTCCTCGGTGCGGTGGATCCAGGCGGCGACCGAGCCGAGCGCCGAGCGCGCGTCGGCCGTCACGAGCACCGGCAGGCCGGCGCCCTCGGCGATGGACGCGCCGGTCTCGTCGGTGAGCAGCGCGACGGCTCCGGACTCACGCGCGGCGCCGGCGAACTGGGCGCCATGCGCGTTGCGCCCGGGCACGCCGACGTAGAGGTCGCCGGCGCGCACCGAGCCCGACGCGAGGCCGACGCCGGAGACCTCGAGGTCGCCGAGCTCGCCGCGCACCTCGAACCCGAACTCCTCGGCGAGGCCGCGGAGCGATCGAGGGCTCGGGTGCTGCGGCCGGAGGGCCGTTGGAGGCGATCCGGTCACGAACCCAACTTTCTCACCAGGTGGCTGGCAGATCGGGCGCCGGAGCGCCGGATGGAACGGTCCGATACTTCTTCAGCACCTGGCTCATCACCTTCTGGAAGACGGGCGCGGATGCGGCGGACGAGTTCATCTTAACGGGATTGTTGATGCTGACCGAAACCACGAACTCGGGATCGTCGGCCGGGGCGAAGCCCGAGACCGAGACCAGGTAGCCCGACCGGTAGCCCCCGTTGCCGTCGGCGAACTGGGCCGTACCGGTCTTCGCCGCCACCCGGTAGCCGGGAATGTTCCAGGTGTCGGCGAGCCATCCCTCGGCGTAGACCCGCTCGAGCATCTGCGAGGTCTCGTCGGCCGCCTTCTCCGAGATGACCCGCTCGCCCTTCGAGGGCGGCGCCGTCGTCTCGCCGTCGGGCGTCGTGCAGCCGTCGACGAGCTGCACGGGCATGCGCACCCCGCCGTTCGCGATCGTCTGGTAGGCGCTCGCGATCTGCACGGCCGTCGTCGTGAGGCCCTGGCCGAACATGGTCGCGTACTTCGTCTGGTTGTCCCACTCGTCGGGGTCGCCGTGCAGGTCGCCCGTCTCCTCGTTCGGGAAGCCGACCTCGGTCTGCTCGCCCAGGTGGAACTTCTTCATGTCGTCGTAGCGCTGACGGTCGGTGAGGCGCTCTCCGAACTTCGACATGCCCGTGTTCGACGACTCGATGAGCACACCGGTGAGGGTCAGCCGTTCGTCCTCGTGGAACGCACTGTCGTTGATGTCGGCGCCGTTCGACGGGTAGTACTTGTAGGGCGCGACGATCTGGTCGAGCGGCGTGGCCTTGCCCGCGTCGAGCACCGAGGCGGCGGTGATCGCCTTGAAGGTCGAACCCGGCTCGAACGGCGCCGTGAAGGTGCGCGACCCCCGGTCGTCGGCGTCGGTCGCGGACGGGTCGTTCGGGTCGACCGTCGGCACGTCGGCGACCGCGAGCAGTCGCCCGGTCTTCACCTCCATGACCGTGGCCGTCGCCCAGTCGGCACCCGTCGCGCGTCGCTGCTCCTCGAGCACGCGCTGGACGAAGAACTGGAGGTCTGCGTCGATCGTGAGCTTCAGGGTGCCGCCGTCCTTCGCCTGCTTCTGCACGATCTCGGTGCCCGGGATGGGAACCCAGTCGGATGCGCTGTGCAGGTAGCTCACCTCGCCGTCGGTGCCCGCGAGGCACTGGTCCTGCGCGAGCTCGAGCCCGGCGAGCGGCGTGCCGTCGTCGGCCTGCACGAAGCCGAGCAGGTTGCCGCCGACCGCGCCGTTCGGGTACGTGCGGCTCGGGTGCTCCTCCGGATAGACCCAGGCGATCTCGAGCGCCTTCACCGCGTCGTACGTCGCCGTGTCGACCTGCTTCGCGATGAAGGCGAAATCCGAGTCGGGGTTCTCCGCGAGCTTGGAGGTGATGATCCCCACGACCTGGTCCGTCGTCAGGCCGACCACGGGCGCGAGTTCGGCCGCAGCCGGCGTGAGACCGGCGACCAGTTCCTCCGTCGTGAGGTCGACCTCCTTCGTCGTGTCGCCCGACGCCGACGCCACGCGCTCGACGACGGCCAGCTTCGCCTGCTTCGGGGAGACCACGATGTCGTAGCGCATGACACTGTCCGCCAGGACCGTTCCGTTCGCGTCGACGATGTCGCCGCGCGCACCCCAGACCTTCACGGGCGTCGAACGGGCGTCCTGCGACTGCGCGTTGAGTGCAGACGCCCGCACCACCTGGATGTCGACGAGCTTCACGACGAAGACGCCGACGAGGACGACCAGCAGTACGGCCGAGACGATGATCCTCCGCATCGGGTGCCGGGTCGTTCGCTTCATCCGGTGGTTCCTCGGCCCTTCTGGTGGTGCACGGTCGTACGGCTTGCGGCTAGTGGGTCGCCGGCGTCGGCAGCCCGTCGCTCACGGGCGGTGCTGCGGGATCCTCGGGCGTCTGCGCCCCTCCAGAGCCCGCGGCCCCCGCCGCGCCCGCGGCGGCCCGCTCGCCGCCCCCCTTCGCCTGCTTCTTCGGAGTCTCCCCCGCAGGCTCCTCGGTGACGAGCGGCACGCCGTCGATGAGCGCATTCGGGACGAGCGGCCCGGATGCCTCGGCGCCGGCGCGCGCCGGCGTCGGATCGCCGCTCACCGAACCGTCGGAGAGCTTCAGGAGCACCGGGCTCGCGTTCGGCACCATGCCGAGCGCTTCGGCGTTCGCGGCGAGATACTGCGGCGACTCCACCCGGTCGAGGTCCTCGCGGAGCTGCTGCTCCTGTCGATCGAGCTTCGTCTGCTGCATCTGGGCGTGGTCGATGTCGTAGGCGCCCTGGGTGATCGCGATCGACAGCAGCAACTGGGCGACGACGATCGCCGCGACACCCGCGACCGCGATGATCGCGTAGGCGAGCGTCGGCTTCGCACGGCGGCCCGGCTCGGGTGCGGGGCGAAGCCACCGCCCTCGCTCGGGCGCACGCCGGGGCGCCGGCTTGGATTCGGCGGGCAGGACGTTGGCCGGCAGCGCACTCATGACGGCCTCCTCACTCGTTCTGCGGCACGCAGGCGCACCGGCTTGGCACGCGGGTTCTCCGCCTGCTCGGCTTCGGAGGCGAGCTCTGCGCCACGGACGAGGAGCTTGAACTGCGGCCGGTGCTCAGGCAGCTCCATCGGGAGACCGGCAGGGGCGGTCGAGCTCGACGCCGCCTGCAGCACGCGCTTCACGATGCGGTCCTCGAGCGACTGGTACGCGAGCACGACGATGCGACCGCCGACCGCGACGGTGTCGAGTGCAGCGGGCATCGCCCGCTCGAGGACCGAGAGCTCTTCGTTCACCTCGATGCGCAGCGCCTGGAACACCCGTTTCGCCGGGTGCCCCTGCCGCTGGACGGCGACGGGTGTCGCCGCCTGGAGCACGGCGACGAGTTCGGCCGATCGCGTGATCGGCGCCTCGGCACGCGCCCGCACGATCGCGCGGGCGTAGCGGGCGGCGAGCTTCTCCTCGCCGTAGTCGAGGAAGATGCGTCGCAGCTCCTCCTCACTCGACTCGGCGATGACATCGGCTGCCGTACGACCCTTCGTCGAGTCCATACGCATGTCGAGCGGGGCGTCCTTCGAGTAGGCGAACCCGCGCTCGGCACGATCGAGCTGGAGCGAGGAGACACCCAGGTCGAAGAGCACGCCGTGCACCTCGCTGAAGCCCTCCGAACGCACCGCGCGTGCGATGCCGTCGTACACGGTGTGCACGAACCGCGCCCGGTCGCCGTACTTCGCAAGCCGCTCGCGGGCGATGCCGAGTGCGTCGGTGTCGCGGTCGAGCCCGATCACCGTGAGCTTCGGGAAGCGCTCGAGGAACGCGGCGGTGTGCCCGCCCATGCCGAGCGTGGCGTCGACCATGACCGCGCCGTCGGCCTCGAGGGCCGGCGCGAGCAGCTCGAGCGTGCGCTCGAGCATGACCGGGGTGTGGATTCGTTCGATGTCCATGATTCCGCCTCTGCTTCCGGGCCTCGCGCCCTGATCCCCATCCGTTCGTCCTGATGCGGGGAAGTGCACCAGGCCCGGCCGGCTGGGAGTCGGGACCCGAGGATTCAGAAGAGTCCGGGGATCACCTCCTCCGCCGTCTCCGCGAAGGCCGCCTCCTGCTCGGCGAGGTAGTTCTGCCACGCCGCCTGGTCCCAGATCTCCACCCGACTGCCGGCGCCGATGACCGTGAGGTCTCGGTCGAGCCCCGCGTAGCCGCGGAGGTTGGCGGGGATGGTGACCCGGTTCTGCTTGTCGGGGGTCTCCGCGGAGGCACCCGAGAGGAAGACGCGCATGTAGTCGCGTGCCTGCTTGCTCGTCACGGGGGCTTGGCGGATCTTGTCGCTCATGCTCTCGAACTCGCGGGCGCTGAACACGTAGATGCAGCGCTCCTGCCCGCGCGTGAGCACGAGCCCGTTCGACAGCTCCTCCCGGAACTTGGCCGGAAGAATGACGCGCCCCTTCTCATCGAGCTTCGGCTCGTAGGTCCCGAGGAACATGCGCCACCCCCTTTCCTCCGGCCAGGATCCAGGTGACCCCACTTTACTCCACCTTCATCCACTGATCAACGACAAACGCTCGAATTTCGCGCGCGTCGCACAGAAGTCCCGCGGAAACACGGGGATACAGCCGGGTGGAGCGGAGTGGAGGAAATCGCACTGAAATGGCGCGAACGGGCGCGTCGCGGGCCGTGGGCGTCGTCGGCGGGCCCGCTCCCGGGGGCGCGAACCGGTCCGGAGACACGAAAAACGGGCCGATCAGGAGATCGGCCCGTTCAGGTGGTCGGAAGTGGAGGGACTAGTCGCGGCCCTCCTGGCGGCGGTCCCAGCGATCGTTCATGCGATCCATGAAGCCCGCCCCGGAGCGCGGCTTCGCACTGCTCGACGGAGACTCGGTCGGAGCTGCAGTCGCCGCACCGCGCTTGCCTGGCGTGATCGCGACGAGGACGCCCGCGAACATCAGTGCGAATCCGACGATGCCGATGATCAGGATCTGCGACGCGACGCCGCCGATCAGTGCACCGACGCCGGCGACCGCGAGGAGGACGCCCAGCACGATCGCACGGTAATTCGGGCGCCGACCGCGCACACCGCCGACGGCATGCACGAAGTCGGCATCGTTGCGGTAGAGGTTCCGCTCCATCTCCTCGAGAAGACGTTGCTCCTGCTCTGAAAGCGGCATCTCATTCCCCTCAGGCTCGGGATCGACGCATCCGAGTCCATTCTAGCCCCGCGTCGCCTCGGTAGGCTAGGCGGGTGGCTCACAGTTCCCGGCTGGTCGATCTGGTTCACGAACGCATCGAGGACTTCCTCGCCGAACGTACCTCAATTCTCCGTTCGATCAGTCCCGACCTCGACCCGCTCGACCTCTTCTCACGGCGATTTCTCAGCGGTGGCAAGCGCTTCCGCGCCCTGTTCTGCTACTGGGGGTGGGAGGCCGTGCACGGGCGCGGATTCGATCCGTTCGACGCCGACGACGAGGTCGATCTCGCACCGGTGGTCTCCGCGGCCGCCGCCCTCGAGCTGTTCCACGCTGCGGCGCTCGTGCACGACGACATCATCGACAAGTCCGACACCCGTCGCGGCGCCCCCTCGGCGCATCGCCTCTTCGAGACGCTGCACGCCGAGTCGGGCTGGGCGGGCGAGGCCGACGCGTTCGGCATCGACGCCGCGATCCTGCTCGGCGACCTGCTGCTCGGCTGGAGCGACGAACTCCTCGACGCGGGGCTCGACGCCCTGCCCGATCGTGCGGCCGCCCGAGCAGCGCGCACCGAGTTCATGCGGATGCGCACGGAGGTGACGGCCGGCCAGTACCTCGACATCCTCGAGGAGCGCGCCTGGGTGGCGCAGCCCGACGACGAGCAGCGGCTGCGTGCCGAGCGCATCATCGTGTACAAGTCGGCGAAGTACAGCATCGAGGCCCCGCTCGTCATCGGCGGGGCGATCGCCGGGGCCGATGGCGCCCAGTCGGCCGCGCTCCGCGAGTTCGGCCTGCCGCTCGGCATCGCCTACCAGTTGCGCGACGACCTGCTCGGCGTCTACGGCGACCCCGAGGTCACCGGCAAGCCGAGTGGCGACGACCTGCGCGAGGGCAAGCGGACCATGCTCGTCGCGATCGCGCGGGAGCGACTCTCGGCCGGACAGCGCCGGCTGCTCGACGAACTCCTCGGCGACCCCGATCTCGACGCCGACCAGATCCGCATGCTCCAGCGGACGATCGCGGAATGCGGGGCCGTCGACGAGCTCGAGTCGATGATCTCGGATCACGCCGCGCGAGCGGTCGCCGTGCTCGAACGGGCCCCGCTCAGCCAGGCTGCGCGTTCGGAGCTCGGCGCACTCGTGCGGACGGTGACCCGGCGATCGAGCTGACGCGCCTCAGAGGAGCGCCTGGGCGATCCGACGCACCTCCGCCTTCCGGCCGGCGCGCAGCGCGTCGATCGGGGTCGTTCCCAGGCTGTCCTCCTCCGCGAGCAACCACTCGAGCGCCTCGGCGTCACTGAACCCGACGTCGGAGAGCAGCACGGCCGTGCCGTGGATCTCGGGCAGGGGTGCATCGTCGCGCAGGAAGACCGACGGCACCTTGAGCACGCCGTCGCGACGGGCGGCCAAGAGGTGCCGGTCATCGATGAGGCGCCGGATGCGCGACGGGCTCTGCCCGAGGAGTTCGACGAGTTCGGGAACGGTCAGCCAGGTGGTCTCGGCGGCATCGGTCACGAAGCAAGACTGCCATGACGGGGGGCGAACGCGGAAGCCGGAACCGCGCACCGAGTCCGGGAACGCAGGCGGCAGCCGCGAGTCGGCGGACGCGCGGCGAGCTTCCGCACCACCGGAAACGCAGCACGAGCCCCGGCCCTCGAGCCGAGTTCTCGGACGCGCGGCGAGGTGTTTGACTCGCCTCTGCCCCTGTGCGACCGTGACGGGAGTCGGGTGCACCAGGCCGGCGAAGGGGGAACCATGGCGTACGACGTCGACGACGCCGCCGGACGCGACGACCGGCCGTCCGGTCGCGGGCGATCACGAGGCATCCGGGGGCTGCTCACCGTTCCGCTCGCCGTCGCGAGCGCCGTCGCGGTCACCCTCGGCATCGCCCAGCCCGCCGACGCGGCGCCGCAGCCCGTCAAGCGGTCGCCCAAGGCGAAGGCGCCTGCTGCGGGCGCGACACGAGCGCCCGTCGTCGCGACGGCGGAGGTGCCGCGAGAGATCGTGGTCGCCGCCGGCGACACCGTCAGCGGCATCGCGGAGCGCTACGGACTCTCGACCGCGGAGGTACTCGCGCACAACGGGCTCGGCTGGTCGAGCCTCATCTTCCCCGGACAACGACTGGCGCTGCCCGGCGGCCGGGCCTCCACGACTCCGAGCAGCCGCGAGGGGATCGCCAAGCACACGGTGGCGGCGGGCGACACCATGAGCGGCATCGCCTCGCGATACGGCGTCGGCCTCGAAGAGCTGCTCCGCGTGAACGGACTCGGCCGCCAGTCGCTCATCTTCCCCGGTGAGCAGGTCGTGCTGCCGCCGGGAGCGGCGCCGTCGCCCGGGCCGGATCCGGACGCGGCGGCGGGGACCGAGCCCGTGCCACCCGAGGAGGGCGAGGCGACGCCGTCCGCCGACGTGCACGTCGTCGTCGCCGGCGACACCGTGTGGGACATCGCCGCCCGCGAGCACGTCGGCGTCGACGCGCTCGTCGAGGCGAACGGCCTCGACGAGCGGGCGACCATCCGCCTCGGCCAGCGCCTGGTGATCCCCCGCCCCGTCCCGGTGACGACGGTCGCGTCGGTCAGCGTCGTGCTCACCGACGAGATGCGCGCGAACGCCCAGCTCATCGTCGACGTCGGCCGCGAGCTCGGCGTGCCGGACCGCGCCATCGTCATCGCCCTCGCGGCGGCGGCGCAGGAGTCCGGCCTGAAGAACGTCCGCCACGGCGACCGCGACTCCCAAGGGCTCTTCCAACAGCGGCCGAGCCAGGGTTGGGGCACCTCCGAGCAGGTGCTCGACGCCCATCGTGCGGCCGCCGCCTTCTACGGCGGACCGACCGGGCCCAACGTGGGGCGCGCGCCCGGTCTCCTCGACATTCCCGGATGGGAATCGATGCCGCTCGCCGAGGCCGCACAGGCGGTGCAGCACAGTGCGCATCCCGATCACTATGCGAAGTGGGAGGCGCAGGCTCGCGCCTGGGTGGACGAACTCGGCTGAGCCGGCCGTCACCTGCGCAGGGCGCCTGAGGATCACGATGGGATTGCGATCGGCGCGTCGGCGGCGTTTGTTCGGCCTGCGGCATATGCCCTTTCGTAGACTCGAACGGTGAGCACAGCGCCCGCGGACCCGATGATCGACCGTCTGATCGACGGCCGCTATCAGGTGCGCTCGCGCATCGCCCGCGGAGGCATGGCGACCGTCTACCTCGCGACCGATCTCCGACTCGAGCGACGCGTCGCGATCAAGATCATGCACGGGCACCTGGCCGACGACAACACGTTCAAAACGCGTTTCGTGCAGGAGGCGCGTTCGGCGGCCCGACTCGCCCACCCCAACGTCGTGAACGTCTTCGACCAGGGCCAGGACGCCGACATGGCGTACCTCGTCATGGAGTACCTGCCCGGCATCACGCTGCGCGACCTGCTCAAGGACTACAAGAAGCTCACCCCCGAGCAGACCGTCGACATCATGGACGCGGTGCTGTCGGGTCTCGCCGCCGCGCACAAGGCGGGCATCGTGCACCGCGACCTCAAGCCCGAGAACGTGCTGCTCGCCGACGACGGCCGCATCAAGCTCGGCGACTTCGGCCTCGCGCGCGCCGCGAGCGCGAACACGGCGACCGGTCAGGCCCTGCTCGGCACCATCGCCTACCTCTCCCCCGAACTCGTCACCCGCGGCGTCGCCGACGCCCGCAGCGACATCTACGCGGTCGGCATCATGATGTACGAGATGCTCACCGGCGAGCAGCCGTACGTCGGCGAGGCGCCGATGCAGATCGCCTACCAGCACGCGAATGACGAGGTGCCCGCGCCGAGCTCGCGCAACCCCGCCGTTCCGGCATCGCTCGACGAGCTCGTGCTCTGGGCGACCCGTCGCGACCCCGAGGAGCGCCCACGCGACGCACGCGAGCTGCTCGACCGGCTGCGCGAGGCCGAACCCGAGCTGCGCGCATCGCACCTGCCGATCACGACGCAGGCGACGATGGTGCTGCCGTCGGCCATGGCCGCTGCCGCGGTACCGACCGCGGAGACCAGCGTGCTCGGCGCGGCACCGGTCGTCACGGCGGTGCCCCCGTCCGACGACGAGCCCGACGACGACGCCTCGGTGCTCGCCGCGAGCGCCGCGCGCCGCAAGCGCCGCGGGTACTGGATCCTCGCCCTCGTGCTGCTGCTCGCCGGACTCGCGGGCGGCACCGGCTGGTATTTCGGCGCGGGCCCCGGCGCGTACGCGAGCGTGCCGACGGTGAGCGCGAAGATGTCGCCCGAGGAGGCCACGGCAGCCCTCGAGGATGCCGGCTTCATCGTCGATCCGGCGACGCGCACCGACCCCGAGATCCCGAAGGGGCAGGTCGCCGGCACCGACCCCGCGGGCGGCGAGAGCGCCCGCCGAGGTTCGACGGTCACGCTCTACGTGTCCGAGGGGCCGCAGATGCTCGACGTGCCCGATGTGGTGGGTGTCCCCCTCGATGAGGCGCGGTCCCAGCTCGCCGCGTTCACGCTGCTCGACCCGGTGAAGCAGTTCTCCGCCGAGATCGAGAACGGCTCCGTCATCGCCGCGCTGGATGCCGAAGGGGCACCGCTTCCGTCGCCGTACCCCGAGCGCGGCGACGTCACCCTCGTCGTGTCGGTCGGCGCCGTGCCGCCCGTCGAGGGCACCCCCGCCGCGGAGGCGGAGGCGAAGCTCAAGGACGCCGGGCTCGTGGTGAAGTACAAGGAGCCGGTCTTCTCCGACACGGTCGCGAAGGACAGCGTCGTCACCGCCGACTGGCTCGACGACCCCATGCGCCCCGGTTCGACCGTCGAGCTCACCGTCTCGAAGGGCCAGGACCTCGTCGCTGTGCCCGACATCGTCGGAAAGAACTGGACCGAGGCGAAGCAGCTGCTGACCGACGCCGGATTCGCGCTCGACTACAACGTGCTCGCCGACATCGCTCCCGATGCCTTCGTCGTCTCCAAGGTGACGCCCGAAGCGGGCCAGAACGCGAAACGCGGCTCGACCGTCACGGTGAACTTCCAGGGCTTCTGAGCCCGGCGGCCCCGCCGGCCGCGCAAGTGCCGCGGCATCCGCGACGCCTCGACCGCGCGTAGCCCCGCGCACCGCGACCGCGAGATGCCGGACCTCCGCGCCGGGATGGACGAGAACGGCGCACGCCCCGTGGGGCGTGCGCCGTTCTGCTGCGACCGCTCAGCGCGACGCGAGCTCCTCGGCCACGAGGAACGCGAGCTCGAGCGACTGCATGTGGTTGAGCCGCGGGTCGCAGAGCGACTCGTAGCGGGTCGCGAGGGTCGCCTCGTCGATGTGCTCCGAACCGCCGAGGCACTCGGTGACATCGTCGCCGGTGAGCTCGACGTGGATGCCGCCGGGGTGCGTGCCAGCGGCACGGTGCGCCTCGAAGAAGCCCTTCACCTCGTCGACCACGTCGTCGAAACGGCGGGTCTTGTAACCGGTGGGCGTCGTGATGCCGTTGCCGTGCATCGGGTCGGTGACCCACAGCGGGTTCGCGTCGCTCGCCTTGATCGCCTCGAGCAGCGGCGGCAGTGCCTCGCGGATCTTGCCGGCGCCCATGCGCGTGATGAAGGTGAGCCGGCCCGGCTCGCGGTTCGGGTCGAGCTTCTCGACGAGCTCGAGCATCGTCTCGGGCGTCGTCGTCGGACCGAGCTTCACGCCGATCGGGTTGCGCACGCGGGAGAGGAAGTCGACGTGGGCGCCGTCGAGCTCACGGGTGCGCTCGCCGATCCAGATGAAGTGCCCGCTCGTGACGTACGGGGTGCCCGTGCGCGAGTCGATGCGGGTCATCGGGCGCTCGTAGTCCATGAGCAGGCCCTCGTGGCCCGTGTAGAACTCGGTGTGCTTGAGCGCCTCGAAGTCGGCGCCGCAGGCGTCCATGAACTTCACGGCGCGATCGATCTCGCGGGCCATCGATTCGTACCGCGAGTTCGCCGGGTTCTGCGCGAAGCCCTGGTTCCACGAGTGCACCTGGCGCAGGTCGGCGAAACCGCCCTGCGTGAACGCGCGGATGAGGTTCAGCGTCGACGCCGCCGTGTGGTAGCCGCGGATGAGTCGGTTCGGATCGGCCGTGCGCGACTCTGGCGTGAAGTCGTAGCCGTTGACGACGTCACCCCGGTAGGCGGGCAGCGTGACGTCGCCGCGGGTCTCGGTGTCGCTCGAGCGGGGCTTCGCGAACTGGCCCGCCATGCGACCCATCTTGACGACGGGCATCGAGGCGCCGTAGGTGAGCACCACGGCCATCTGCAGCACGGTCTTCACCCGGTTGCGGATCTGGTCGGCGGTCGCGCCCGCGAAGGTCTCGGCGCAGTCGCCGCCCTGCAGCAGGAACGCCTCGCCGCGCGACGCGGCCGCGAGCCGTTCGCGCATCGTGTCGACCTCGCCCGCGAAGACCAGCGGCGGCAGCGTGGCGAGCTCGGCCGAGGCGGCGCGGGCGGCCTCCGCGTCGGGCCAGGTGGGCTGCTGCTTGATCGGCAGGTCGCGCCAATAGTCGAGCCCCGCGATCACGGAGGGATCTGCGTTGACGATGGGCTCGACGAGCTGTACCACTGGGCTGTCCTGGAGGGTGCGGGCGCCACGGCGCCGGAAAACGGAACGGCGACGCACGTCGCGCCGCCGCCCTCCGAGCCTACCGCGATTGCGAGGCCCGCTGCTCCTTCACGCTGGAGGCGTACACGTCGACGTACTCCTGCCCGCTCAGGCCGCGCAGGGCGTACACGAGCTCGTCCGTCACGGAACGCAACACGAAGCGATCGCCCTCCAGACCCTCGAACCGGGAGAAGTCGATCGGCTCGCCGACGATGATGCCGATCCGGCGCACGCGCGGCAGTCGCGTGCCGATCGGCATGACGTGCTCGGTGCCGATCATCGCGACCGGGACGACCGGTGCGCCCGACTCGAGGACCATGCGGGCGACGCCCGTGCGCCCCCGGTAGAGCTTGCCGTCGGGGCTGCGAGTGCCCTCGGGGTAGATGCCGAGGATGCTGCCCTCTGCCAGCACCCGGAGGCCGGTGTTCAGGGATGCCTCGGACGCCTTGCCGCCCGAACGGTCGATCGGCAGCTGCCCCGCGGCCTGGAAGAACATGCGCGTCGCCCAGCCCTTGAGCCCCTTGCCGGTGAAGTACTCGCTCTTCGCGAGGAACACGACGGGGCGGTCGACGACGAGCGGCAGGAAGATCGAGTCGATGAACGAGAGGTGGTTCGAGGCGAGCACCACGGCACCCTCCTTCGGCACGTTCTCGAGCCCGACGACCCACGGCCGGAAGATCGAGAGCAGGATCGGCCCGACCACGAGGTGCTTCATGATCCAGTAGAACACCGCGCGGCTCCCTTCCCGTGAGACATCGACTCAGCTTAACGCCGGGTGGCTCAGGAGTGTTCGGCGACCCACACGCGGGCGAGGTCGGCAGCGCCGACGACGCCGGCGTCGTTCACGAGCTCGGCGATGACGAAGTCGGGCTCGGGGTGGTAGCCGCGAGCGGGCAGGTGCTCGAGATACGCCTCGCGGATGGGCTCGAGCAGCAGCTCGCCGGCGACCGCGACGCCTCCGCCGAACACGAATCGCTGCGGATCGAGCACCGCGGAGAGACTCGCGGACGCCGCTCCGAGCCAGTGGCCGAGCTGGCGGAGGGCGGCGATGGCGCCCGGGTCGCCCGCTTCGATGAGCCCGCCGACGATCGTGCCGTCGAGTGCGCCGTGCTCGGCGCGCGCCCGTGCCAGCGACTGGCCGATACCGCCCGCGTCGGCGATCTCGCCCGCCATGCGCAGGAGGGCCCGCCCCGAACCGTACTGCTCGATGCAGCCGCGCTGGCCGCACCCGCACGCGAGGCCGTCGGGCACGACGCGGAGGTGACCGAGCTCGGCGCCCGCGCCGAACCCGCCTCGGAAGAGGCGGTCGTTCGCGACGATCGCGCCGCCGACGCCGGTACCGATCGTGAGCATCACCATGTCGCTCACGAGCCGGCCGGCGCCGAAGCGGAACTCTGCCCACCCGGCGGCGTTCGCGTCGTTGTCGACGACGACGGTGCCGCCGACCTGCGCCTCGAGCTTCTCGCGCAACGGCTCGTTGCGCCAGTCGATGTTCGGGGCGTAGTAGAGGGTCGACTGCGCCGCGTCGACGAAGCCCGCCGCGGCGACGCCGACGGCCTCGATGTCGTCGGAGCCGCGGAGGCCGGCGATCATCTCGACGACGGCACGTTCGAGCGCCGGCGCGTCACCGGCGGGGGTCGGCACCCGATCGCTGCGCACGATCGCGCCGAGCTCGTCGACGACTGCGCCGGCGATCTTCGTTCCACCGATGTCGATACCGATCGCGTGCACGCTGACGCCGCCTTTCAGAGGGGGACGGGGCTGGGGTCGCGCCGGAACGGGGCCGCACGCGCAACGACTAGAGTGTAGTAGACCCCAAAGCCGAGGTCGCGCAGGTACCCGAGCCGGGCGCGATCCACTCGGTACCGAAGGAGCTACCGTGATCGAATTCTCCACGCCCGCCGTGGTCGCGCCCGACCCTACGGCGAACACCACCGACCTGCTCGTCGACCGCCTCGCGGCGACGCCCGATTCGGTGCTGTTCTCCCGGCCCACCGCCGACGGCGGCTGGAGCCCGGTGACGACGCGCGAGTTCTACGACCAGGTCATCGCACTCGCCAAGGGCTTCGTCGCCGCCGGCATCGAGCCCGGCGACAAGATCGGCCTCATGTGCAAGACGCGCTACGAGTGGACGCTCATCGACTTCGCCGTCTGGTTCGCCGGCGCGGTGCTGGTTCCCGTCTACGAGACGAGCTCTCCCGCGCAGGTCCGCTGGAACCTGAGCGACTCGGGCGCGATCGCCGTCATCCTCGAGACGCCCGACCACTTCGCCCGCTTCGACGAGGTGCATCCCGACCTGCCGCTCATCCGCAAGAGCTGGCAGATCGACCTCGGCGACCTCGACAAGATCGCCGCGGGCGGAACCGAGGTTCCCGACGATGAGATCGAGCGCCGCCGCAAGCTCGCGAACGGCGACGACATCGCGACCCTCATCTACACGTCGGGCTCGACCGGCAAGCCCAAGGGCTGCGTGCTCACCCACTCGAACTTCGTCGAACTCTCGCGCAACTCGGCCGTCGCACTCGATGAGGTCGTGCTCGACCCGAACGGCGCGTCGACGCTGCTGTTCATCACGCTCGCGCACGTGTTCGCGCGCTTCATCGCGGTGCTGTGCGTGCACGCGGGCGTGCGCGTCGGCCACCAGCCCGACACGCGACAGCTCCTCCCCTCGCTCGGCAGCTTCAAGCCGACCTTCCTCCTCGCCGTGCCACGCGTGTTCGAGAAGGTCTACAACGTCTCCGAGCAGAAGGCCGAGGCCGGCGGCAAGGGCAAGATCTTCCGCACGGCCGCCGACGTCGCGGTCGCCTACTCGACGGCGAAGGAACAGGGCTCGGTGCCGCTCGGCCTGAAGCTCAAGTTCAAGCTGTTCGACGCGCTCGTGTTCTCCAAGCTGCGCGCGGCGATGGGCGGCAACGTCAAGTACGCCGTGTCGGGCTCCGCGCCGCTCGGCCCCCGACTCGGCCACTTCTACCACGCGCTCGGCATCACGATCCTCGAGGGCTACGGCCTCACCGAGACCACGGCGCCCGCGACCGTCAACCTCCCCACGAAGTCGAAGATCGGCACCGTCGGGCCGGCGCTGCCCGGCATCTCGGTGCGCCTCGCCGACGACGGCGAGATCCAGGTCAAGGGCGTGGACGTCTTCAAGGAGTACTGGAAGAACCCCGAGGCGACCGCGGAGGCGTTCGAGGACGGCTGGTTCAAGACGGGTGACATCGGCGCGTTCGACACCGAGGGATTCCTCACCATCACGGGCCGCAAGAAGGAGATCATCGTCACCGCAGGCGGCAAGAACGTGGCCCCGGCCGGCCTCGAGGATCCGATCCGTGCGAACCCGCTCGTGGGCCAGGTCGTCGTCGTCGGCGACAAGAAGCCGTTCATCGCCGCCCTCGTCACGCTCGACCCCGAGATGCTGCCCGTCTGGCTCAACAACAACGGCGAGGACGCCGGCATGTCGCTCGAGGAGGCCTCGACGAACCCGGCCGTGCTCGCCGAGGTGCAGCGCGCGATCGACGCCGCGAACGAGAACGTCTCGCGCGCCGAGTCGATCCGCAAGTTCACGATCCTCACCACCGAGCTGACCGAGGAGAGCGGGCACCTGACGCCGAAGCTCAGCATCAAGCGCAACATCATCCTCGAGGACTTCGCCCCGCACATCGAGGCGATGTACTCGGGCGCACCCGCGACCGAGGGCCACTCGATCGTCAGCTGACGCGACCTACGACGAAGCGCCCCGCGGAACCTCCGCGGGGCGCTTCGTCGTGTTCGGGCCGACCGGCACGAGGCCCCACGACGGATGCCTCGGCGCGACGTCGATCGTCAGAACCAGTCGGACTCGCGGATCTCCTTCATCGCCGCGCGACGCTCGTCGTTCTCGAGCCGGTCGAGGTAGAGCAGTCCGTCGAGGTGATCGGTCTCGTGCTGCAGCGCCTGCGCCATGAGACCGGTGCCCTCGAGCACGAGCTCGTTGCCGTCGAGGTCGATGCCGCGCACCTTCGCGTAGGGGTGGCGAGGCGTCTTGTGCCAGAGTCCGGGCACCGAGAGGCATCCCTCGTCGATGAGCTCCTTCTCACCCGACACCTCGACGATCTCGGGATTCAGGATGTACCCGACCTCGCCGTCGACGTTGTAGCTGAAGGCGCGCAGGTTCACGCCGATCTGGGATGCCGCGACGCCGGCCCGCCCGGGCAGCTTCACGCTGTCGACGAGGTCGGCGACGAGCGCGCGCACGCGATCGTCGACCTGTTCGACGGGGGCTGAGACGGTCTTGAGGACGGGGTCGCCGAACAGGCGGATGGGACGCTCTGGCAATGTTCTCCGATCAGTGCCCGCGGTCGGCGGGCAGGCCTTCCACCACGAGGGCGGCGAGTTCGCGCGCCGCATCGCGGGTGACGGGGCGCAACTGGTGCCAGTTCACGACCGAGCCGGCCGCGAGCTGGGGGTCGTACGGAATGCGCACGATCTCGCGCACACGCGACTGGAAATGAGCCTCGATCTCGTCGACCTTGACGAGGTGGGTGCCCTGCGTGGCGAGGTTGATCGCGACGACCGCGTTGCGGACGAGTTCGCCGTAGCCGTTCGCCTCGAGCCAGGTGAGCGTCTCGGAGGCGAGCCGCGCCTCGTCGACGCTGCCGCCGGAGACGATGACGATCGAGTCGGCGCGCTGCAGCGTCGCCCGCATCACCGAGTGCACGATGCCCGTGCCGCAGTCGGTCAGGACGATCGAGTAGTACCGGGCTGCGAGCCCGGCGACCACGTTGTAGTCGTTGTCGTCGAACGCCTCGGAGAGGGTCGGATCGGTGTCCGATGCGAGGATGTCGAGACGGGTCTCGTCGCGCGAGACGAATCTCGAGAAGTCGGTGTACCCACCGATCGACGAGGCCTTCGCGACCACGTCGCGCACCGTCTCGCGGGTCTGGCGGTCGACCCGCTCGGCGAGCGTGCCGCGGTCGGGGTTCGCGTCGATCGCGATGACGCGGTCGTCACGGGCGTCGGCGAGGGCCATGCCGAGGAGCGCGGTGATGGTCGTCTTGCCGACACCGCCCTTGCGGGTGAGCACGGGCACGAACCGCGCGCCGCCCTCGAAGCGCTTCTGGATGCGCTGGTTCATCGCCTTGTGCGCGCGGACCTTGGCGGAGTCGCCGAGATTCACGAGGTGCAGGGATGCCTCGTACAGGAACCGATTGAGTCCGCCTTCGGGCGCGGGCCGGGTGGTGCGGTTCACGTCGATCAGGCGATCGGGTGTCAGCGAGTCGGGCGTCTCGGGAACCTCGGTCGGCGCGCCCGGCTCGGGACTCTCGGCCATCGCGACGTCGCCGCTCGCGGGCGCGATGTGGTCGAGCTCGGTGTCTCGCGCGCGCTTCGTCGCATCGGCGGCGAGCAGCGCGCTGTACGGCGACGCCTCGCGGTGCACGGCGCCTCGCCCGGCCGGGAGGCCGGTCGCGAGGATCGGGACGGACCGGGTGCCGGTGTCGGCCGACGCGATGGCGCCCGGATTCACCGACACGTCGTCGATCGCCACCGCGACCTCGTCTTCGGGCACCTCGTGCACCGGCGCCGGCGGCAGGTCGACCCTCAGGTCGAGATCGGGGCGCGCGGCGTGCGCACCGGTCGACCCCGACACCGGGATGCGGTCGACGGGGCCGGTGCGTACACCGACGCCACGTCGGCCAACCGGACCCGGATCATGCGTCTCGTCAGCCACCGATACCCCTCCTCATCAGTGCCAATCCACGCCAAGCCTAGCGTGCGCGCACGACGACGAGCAGATCACCCGCCTCCACCTGCTGGGTCTTGGGCACGGCGACGCGCTCCACGACGCCCGCGATCGGCGAGGTGATGGCCGCCTCCATCTTCATGGCCTCGATCGACGCGACGCTCTGACCCGCGGCGATCTCGGCGCCCGGCTCCACCTGAAGCGTCACCACGCCGGAGAACGGCGCGGCGATCTGGCCCGGCTGCGAGGCATCCGCCTTCTCGGCCGTTCGCGTCTCGACGGTGATGCTGCGGTCGCGGACGAACACGGGGCGGAGCTGGCCGTTGAGGATCGTCATGACGGTGCGCATGCCCTTGTCGTCGGCCTCGCCGATCGCTTCGAGCCCCGCGTAGAGCCGGACGCCCTTCGCGATCTCGACCACGTGCTCGGAGCCGGCACGCAGGCCGTACAGGTAGTCGGCGGTGTCGACGACCGAGAGGTCGCCGAAGAGCTCGCGGATCTGCTCGAACTGGCGGGTCGGCGCCGGGAAGAGCAGGGCGTTCAGGGTCGCGCGACGCGTGGTGCTGTCGGCTTCGAGCGCGGCGCGCTGGTCGGCCGTGAGCTCGGTCACGCCGATGCGGATGTCGCGCCCGGCGAGCACCTTCGTGCGGAACGGCTCGGGCCAGCCGCCGGGCAGGTCGCCGAGTTCGCCCGCCATGAAGCCGATGACCGAGTCGGGCACGTCGTACTTGTCGGGATTCACGGCGAAGTCGGCGGGGTCGGCCTTGACCGCGGCGAGGTGCAGCGCGAGATCGCCGACCACCTTCGACGAGGGAGTGACCTTCGGCACCCGGCCGAGGATCTTGTCGGCGGCCGCGTACATGTCCTCGATGAGCTCGAAGTCATCGGCGAGGCCGAGGGCGATCGCCTGCTGGCGGAGGTTCGACAGCTGGCCGCCCGGGATCTCGTGGTGGTAGACGCGGCCGGTGGGGCCGGGCAGGCCCGACTCGAACGGCTTGTACAGGCGGCGGACCGCCTCCCAGTACGGCTCGAGGTCGCTCACGGCGTCGAGCGAGATGCCCGTGTCGCGCTCGGTGTGCGCGAGTGCCGCGACGAGCGACGAGGCGGAGGGCTGGCTCGTGGTGCCCGCCATCGGCGCGCTGGCCACGTCGACCGCGTCGACGCCGGCAGCGCTTGCGGCGAGGAGCGTCGCGAGCTGGCCGCCGGCGGTGTCGTGCGTGTGCAGGTGCACGGGGACGTCGAAGCGCTCGCGCAGGGCGCTGACGAGCTTCGCCGCGGCCGACGGACGGAGCAGTCCCGCCATGTCCTTGATCGCGAGCACGTGCGCACCCGCGCCGACGATGTCGTCGGCGAGCCGGAGGTAGTAGTCGAGCGTGTAGAGGTCTTCGCTCGGGTCGAGCAGGTCGCCCGTGTAGCAGAGCGCGACCTCGGCGAGGCTGTGACCCGTCTCGAGGACGGCGTCGATCGCCGGCCGCATCTGCGAGACGTCGTTCAGCGCATCGAAGATGCGGAAGATGTCGACACCGGTCGCGGCGGCCTCGCGCACGAACGCGTCGGTGACCTCGGTCGGGTACGGGGTGTAGCCGACCGTGTTGCGACCGCGGAGCAGCATCTGGATGTTGATGTTCGGCAGCGCCTCCCGCAGGGCGGCGAGGCGCTCCCACGGGTCCTCGCCGAGGAAGCGGAGGGCGACGTCGTAGGTCGCGCCGCCCCAGGCCTCGACCGACAGCAGCTCGGGGGTGAGCCGGGCGACGTACGGCGCGACCGCGACGAGGTCCTTCGTGCGAACCCGCGTCGCGAGCAGCGACTGGTGGGCGTCGCGGAAGGTGGTCTCGGTGACCGCGAGCGGCGTCTGCGCGCGGAGCGCGGCCGCGAAGCCCGCCGGCCCCAGCTCGAGCAGCCGCTGGCGCGAGCCGTCGGGTGCGGGCTGCGAGAGGTCGATCTCGGGGAGCTTCTCGACCGGGCTCACGCTGATCGGCGCGGGGCCGTTCGGCTGGTTGACCGTGACGTCGGCGAGCCAGTTGAGGATCTTCGTGCCGCGGTCCTTCGAGACGCGCCCGCGCAGCAGCTGGGGGCGCTCGTCGATGAACGACGTGCTGAGGTCGCCGGCCACGAACGCCGGGTCTTCGAGCACCGCCTGGAGGAACGGGATGTTCGTGGAGACGCCGCGGATGCGGAACTCGGCCAGTGCACGCTTCGCACGCGCGACGGCGGCGGTGTAGTCGCGGCCTCGGCAGGTGAGCTTGGCGAGCATCGAGTCGAAGTGCGGGCTGATCTGTGCGCCCGGGTTGATGGTGCCGCCGTCGAGGCGGATGCCGGCGCCGCCGGGCGAGCGGTAGGTGGTGATCTTCCCCGTGTCGGGGCGGAAGCCGGCCGTCGGGTCTTCCGTGGTGATGCGGCACTGGAGCGCGGCGCCGCGGAGCCTGATCGCTCCCTGCTCGAGGCCCAGCTCGGCGAGGGTCTCCCCCGCCGCGATGCGCATCTGCGAGACGACGAGGTCGACATCGGTGACCTCCTCGGTCACGGTGTGCTCGACCTGGATGCGCGGGTTCATCTCGATGAAGACGTGCTGCCCGGCCCGCTCGCCCGCGGTGTCGAGCAGGAACTCGACGGTGCCGGCGTTGACATAGCCGATCGACCTCGCGAACGCGATCGCGTCGCGGTAGAGCGACTGGCGGACGTCGTCGGAGAGATTCGGCGCGGGGGCGATCTCGATGACCTTCTGGTGGCGGCGCTGCACCGAGCAGTCGCGCTCGAAGAGGTGCACCGTCTCGCCCGTCGAGTCTGCGAGCACCTGCACCTCGATGTGACGGGGACGAAGCACGGCCTGCTCGAGGAACATGGTGGGGTCGCCGAAGGCGCTGTCGGCCTCGCGCATCGCCTCTTCGAGCGCGGCGCGCAGGTCGTCTTTCGAGTCGACCCGGCGCATACCGCGACCGCCACCGCCCGCGACGGCCTTCGCGAAGATGGGGAAGCCGATCTCGTCGGCCTGGCCGACGAGCGTCTCGATGTCGCGCGAGGGCGGCGTCGACTTCAACACCGGGACGCCGGCGGCGATCGCGTGCTCCTTCGCCGTGACCTTGTTGCCGGCCATCTCGAGCACGTGCTTCGGCGGGCCGATGAAGGCGATGCCGGCCTCGGCCGCGGCCTGGGCGAGCTCGGGGTTCTCGGACAGGAAGCCGTAGCCCGGGTAGATCGCGTCGGCGCCCGACTCCCTCGCGACGCGGATGATCTCCGACACGTCGAGGTAGGCGCGAACCGGGTGCCCGGGTTCGCCGATCTGGTACGCCTCGTCGGCCTTCAGCCGGTGCAGCGAGTTGCGGTCTTCGAACGGATACACCGCGACCGTCTTCGCACCGAGTTCGACGGCGGCGCGGAACGCACGGATGGCGATCTCACCGCGATTGGCAACCAGGATCTTCGTGAACATGCAAGCCTTTCCGAACGGAATCCGCACAGCGAACGTTTAGGTATCGCCCGAGCACTAAAGGTAACGTATCTGTTCGTGCACGTTCTCTCCGTCAGCTCCCTGAAAGGCGGCGTCGGCAAGACCACTGTCACGCTCGGACTGGCGTCGGCGGCCTTCGCTCGCGGCGTCCGTACCCTCGTCGTCGACCTCGATCCCCAGTCCGATGTTTCGACCGGCATGGACATCCAAGTCGCCGGTCACCTGAACGTCGCCGACGTGCTCGCGTCTCCGAAGGAGAAGATCGTCCGCTCGGCGATCGCGCCGAGCGGCTGGGCGCGTCAGAACCCCCAATCGACCATCGACGTCATGATCGGCAGCCCGTCTGCGATCAACTTCGACGGGCCGCACCCGTCGATCCGCGACATCTGGAAGCTCGAGGAGGCGCTCGCCAACGTCGAGGCCGACTACGAGCTCGTGCTCATCGACTGCGCCCCCTCGCTCAACGCCCTCACCCGCACCGCCTGGGCCGCGAGCGACCGCGTCGCCGTCGTCACCGAGCCCGGCCTCTTCTCGGTCGCGGCCGCCGACCGTGCGCTGCGCGCCATCGAGGAGATCCGCCGCGGTCTCTCCCCCCGGCTGCAGCCGCTCGGCATCATCGTCAACCGCGCTCGCGTGCAGTCGCTCGAGCACCAGTTCCGCATCAAGGAGCTGCGGGACATGTTCGGCCCGCTCGTGCTGAGCCCGCAGCTGCCCGAGCGCACCTCGCTGCAGCAGGCGCAGGGCGCCGCGAAGCCGCTGCACATGTGGCCGGGCGAAAGCGCGGAGGAGATGTCGGCGAACTTCGACCAGCTGCTCGACCGAGTGCTGCGCACGGCCCGGATCGCCGACGACGCCGACGATCAGCTCGCCGTCGAGTCGCACGCGATCTGACCGCTCGACGACTTGTCGCGGCACCCGCCGAGCGGGCCCCGAGTATGACGCCGTGTGACATCGCCCGGCCGGGCGATGGCCTCAGGAGATCTTGCGCGACTTCGCGCCGCGGCGCGCCGCGAGCTCGTCCATCGGATCGGACGGCTGCGTGTCGAGCTCGACGAGCGTCGACTCGACCTCGCGGAGCACCTTGCCGACGGCGATGCCGAAGACGCCCTGTCCGCGGTTCACGAGATCGATGACCTCGTCGTCGGAGGTGCAGAGGTAGACGCTCGCGCCGTCGCTCATGAGCGTCGTCTGCGCGAGGTCTTCGACGCCGGCCTCGCGCAACTGCGTGACCGCGGTTCGGATCTGCTGCAGCGAGATGCCCGTGTCGAGCAGGCGCTTCACGAGCTTCAGGACGAGGATGTCGCGGAAGCCGTAGAGCCGCTGCGAGCCGGAACCCGCCGCCCCTCGTACGGTCGGCTCGACGAGCTGCGTGCGCGCCCAGTAGTCGAGCTGGCGGTAGCTGATTCCGGCGGCCCGGGCGGCGATCGCACCGCGATAACCGGTGCCGTCCTCGTACTCGGGCATCCCGTCGGTGAACAGCAGGCCGAGGTCGTAACGCGAGCGCACGGTCTCACTCATCGATTCGCCCCTCACTTCTGCTCCGCCACCTCGGCGACGCGAGTTCCACGCTACCGAGGCGAGGGGTCCGCGCCAAACATATCGGGCCGATCGTCACGGCGTGTCGCGCGATCATCTGGACAGGCGTTCGAGCGACGCCCGCAGGATGCTCGAATGAACCGTCTCGAGCGCGGTCGCGAGTTCGCGCCCCCGCTCGCCGGCGCGGGCCTTGCCCGCGGCGTCGGCCCGGCGGGACGGCGCGAGCGCACGCTCGACGAGCGCCGCCTCGCGCTCGGCCGCGGCACGCACGCCGCGCAGGTGACGGGGCTCGATTCCGACCTCGCGCAGCGCGACGAGGGCGCGCAGCACACCGAGCGAATCCTCGGCGTAGTGCTCTGCCGCCGGAAGCACCGACGCCGAGACCGCGTCGTCGAGGAGCGCCGCACTCGCACCGGCCGCGGTGATCAGCTCGGCCCGGTTCATGCGCTTCGCGGCGAGGAATCCGGAAGCGCTCGCGGCACCGGGGAGTGCCGGCGTCTCACCGGCGTCGATCGCCTCGAGGTGCGCGCGAATGACCTTGAGCGGGAGATAGTGGTCGCGCTGCATGGACAGCACGACGGTGATGCGCTCGACGTCGGCGGACGAGAACTTGCGGTACCCGGCCGCCGTTCGCGCCGGTGACACGAGGCGCTGCTCTTCGAGGAACCGCAGCTTCGACGGCGTCAGCTCGGGGAACTCGGGCTGGAGTCGCGCGAGCACCTGGCCGATGCCGAGCAGTGGCGCCTGGTCGCTCGCGTGCCTCGACGCCGCGGTGCCGGCCACTACTCGCTCGCGACCGGAGCCAGGTCGCGCCGGGAGGCGTAGAAGGTGAGGCGGAACTTGCCGATCTGCACCTCGGCGCCGTCGGACAGCAGCGCCGTCTCGATGCGCACGCCGTCGAAGTAGGTGCCGTTCAGCGAACTCAGGTCCTTGACTTCGAACGCGGTGCGATGCCGCACGAACTCGGCGTGCTTGCGCGACACCGTGACGTCGTCGAGGAAGATGTCGGCGTCGGGATGACGCCCCACGACCGTGACATCGGTGTCGAGCAGGAACCTCGCACCCGTGTTCGGGCCGCGCCGCACGACGAGCAGCGCCGAGCCCGACGGCAGCGCCGCAATGGCCTCGTGCTCCTCAGCCGAGATGTCGGCGTCGACCGCGCCGAGCTGGGCCGCCGCTTCACGGCTGAACCCCATCGTCGAGTCGACGGCGTTGTCGGCCACCGGCTGCGACGAGGTGTGCGCATGCTCGAACTCGGCCTCGCCCGCCCCGTCGGCCTGTGTGTTGTCGGTATCCGCCACGGCTAACCTCCCTCTTCCAGCGTATCGGATCGCGAGTCGCCTGCCACCCGTGGAATACGGATGACCCGTGCGGTCTCGATCGCGTAGATGACACCCGCCCACCAGTAGAGGAACGCGCCCCACAGGGTGATCGCCCAGCCGACGGGTTCGCTGACCGGGGCGACGGCGGGGAATGCCGCCCCGAGCATGATCACCGGCAGGCCGAAGAACAGGGCGAACGTCGCGACCTTGCCGAGCTGGTGCACCGGCAGCGGTCCGAAGCCGTGGTTCGCGAGCACCACCCCGAGCACCAGCAGGAAGACGTCACGGGCCACGATCACCACGACGATCCACCAGGGCACGAGCTGCTGGGCTGCGAGCCCGATGAGCGCGGCGAAGATGTAGAGGCGGTCGGCGGCCGGATCGAGCAGCTGTCCGAGCCGGGTCACCTGGTCGAGGCGCCGGGCGAGATACCCGTCGGCCAGATCGGTGAGGCTCGCGACGACGAGCACCACGAGCGCGAGGACGTTGTCGCCGATGACCAGGCACACCAGGAAGACGGGCACGAGGGCCAGCCTGAGCATGCTCAGGATGTTCGGGATCGTCCAGATCTCCGAACCGACGGCTCCCCCGCGCTCCCCAGCCACGCACCGATCCTATCGGGCGCCGGATGTCCCGCTTCAGAGCCGCGCGGCGAGGTCGGGCCACGCTTCGGCGAATCGAGGGTGGAGCGGCCGGCTCGCGACCGCGTCGATGGGCACCCACCGGAGCTCGATGCTCTCGGGGTCGCTCACGACCGGTTCGAAGCGCACGAGCGCGTCGGCGACGACGGTCGTGTACGACCAGAATCCGAGGTCGAGGATGCTCGTGAAGCGCACCGAGAGCGCCTCGGGCGGTACGCCGGCCTCCTCGCCGGCCTCGCGGATCGCGGCGTCGACGGCTGCCTCGTCCGCGTGCAGCGCGCCGCCGGGGATGCCCCAGGTTCCGCCGAAGTGGCTCCACTCCGCCCGGTGCTGGAGCAGCACCTCGCCCGCGGGACTCACGGCGAGCAGTCCGGCCGCGCCGTATCGCCCCCAGTAGCGGACGCCACCCGGCCCCTCGACCCACGCGTCTCCGCTCGAACCCGTCACCCCTCCAGCATGACGCATGCCGGCGGGTCTGCGAGGCGCGGCGGCCGTAGGCTGGAGCGATGGACGACCAGCGACCGGTGCGCATCGACGCATGGTTGTGGGCGGTGCGCCAGTACAAGACCCGCTCGGCGGCGACGGCCGCATGCCGTGCCGGGCATGTGCGCGTCAACGGCGAGCGGGTGAAGGCCGCCCAAGCCGTACGCGCCGGCGACGAGGTGCGGGTGCGCATCGCGGGATTCGACCGGCAGCTGATCGTGCGCCGCACGATCGCGAAGCGCGTCTCCGCACCGCTCGCCGCCGAGGCGGCCGAGGACCGCACCCCGCCGCCTCCCCCGCGGGCGGAGCTCCCGGCGACGATCGTGCGCGACCGCGGCGCGGGCCGACCGACCAAACGCGAGCGGCGCGACCTCGATCGACTGCGCGGGCGATGACCGGCCGCCGACGCCGCGGAGCGCGAACGGCCGGTGCCGCTGCCGCACGAGCGCGGGTCCGGGCGTAGCCTGTCGCTCGTGCACAAGGAACTCACCCACGAACCCGACGCGCGTCGCTATGTCCTGCGGGTCGACGGCACGATCGCGAGCGTGCTCGACTACCGGGTGCTCGGCGACGCCGTGGCCTTCACGCGGACGTTCACGAATCCGGCGTACCGCGGCTCGGGCCTGGCCTCCGAGGTCGTCGCGTTCGCGGTCGACGACGTCGAGGCGGGCTCGAACCGGCACATCGTGCCCAGCTGCTGGTACGTCTCGGAGTGGTTCGACCGGCATCCCGACCGGCGCGGCCTGCTCGATCCGCGGCTCGGCTGATGGTCGCGGGCTACAGCGCCGCACAGGTCCGCGCCGCAGAGGCGCCGCACCTCGCACGAGGCGAGCCGCTCATGCTCCGCGCGGCCGCGGCGCTCGCCGGGGTCCTGCGCGCTCGACTCGCCGGCCGGGCCGAGCGCTCGCCGCTCGTGCTCGTGCTCGCGGGATCGGGCGACAACGGCGGCGATGCCGTCTACGCGGCCGCCGAGCTCGCCGCAGAGGGAGTCGCGGTCGAGATCGTCCCCACCGGGTCGCGCATGCACGACGCGGCACGATCCGCAGCCGTCACGGCGGGCGCCCGGGTGCTCGACGGCGCCGACGCGTCGATCGTCGCCGCACGTGCCGGCGAGGCATCCCTGATCGTCGACGGGGTACTGGGGACCGGGACGAGCGCCGACCCCGCGCTGCGCGGGCGGGCCCGCGAGCTCGTCGCCGCCATCCTGCCCGTGCTCGCCCGGGTGCCCGGCCCCGAGGTCGTCGCCGTCGACCTGCCGAGCGGCATCGACCCCGACGACGGCAGCGTGCCCGACCCGACCGTGCTGCCGGCGACCGTCACGGTCACGTTCGGCGCGGCGAAGGCGGGGCTGCTCATCGAGCCCGGCGCCGACCTCGCCGGCGAGCTGCACGTCGTCGACCTCGGGCTCGGTCCCGAACTCGCGGCCTTCACCCCGCTCGTCGAGCGCGGCTGAGCCGGGTCACGGCACGCGCGACTGCGGACTCAGTACCAGTTGACGGCCTGCGAGTGCGACCAGGCGCTGCACGGCGAGCCGTACGACCGCGAGATGTAGTCGAGGCCCCAGGCGATCTGCGTCGCCGCGTTCGTCTGCCAGTCGGCGCCCATCGTGGCCATCTTGCTGCCCGGCAGCGCCTGCGGGATGCCGGTGGCACCGCTCGAGCCGTTCATGGCCGTGTACGACCAGCCCGACTCCTTCTGCCACAACTGGTCGAGGCACTGGAACTCGCCGTCGCCCCAGCCGTACGTGCTCGACGCCATCGAGCGGGCCGTCGCGCGGGCGCCGTCCGGCGTGTTCGCACGGGCGAGCGCCTCGGCGGCGGCCTTCGCCTTCTCGGCCTGCACGCGGTCGTACTCGGCTGCGGCCGCGGTCGCCTTCGCGACCTCGTCACGCGTTTCGGCGGTGAGGTCGGCGAGCTCGTCCACCGGCAGCAGTTCGTAGTCGCCGAGCGAGGCGACCGAGGCGGCGAGCTCCGACGTGTCGGTCTTGCCGTCGACGGCGGCGAGCGTCGCGCTCGCCGTCGAGAGGGTGTCCTCGGCGGTCGCGCGGGTGCGGGCGGCGGCGATGGCGCTGTAGGCGCCGAGCTGGTCGCGGTGCACGCCGGTCGCCTCGGTCAGGGCGGTCGTCGCATCGATCCGCTCCTGGGCGCTCACGGCGGCCTGCACGGTGAAGCCGGTGCCGACGACGAGCGCGACGCCGAACACCGCGCCGACGGCCATGAGGCGACGGCGGGAGCCGCGGTGACGACGGGCGGCACGGCGCGGGCGGTCGAGGGTGGGGTCTGCGGATTCGGTTTCGGGGCTGGGGGAAGTCTGGTTGCGCATAAGTATCTGAGCTGCTCGGATTCGGCTTTCGTTCGTGGGGGCGGCCCCGAGCACGGGCACAAGTCAGACACCCTGCCTGCCGATTCTGGACGGATCCTCAGTTCTGCCTGTGCGCTTCATGGGTGCACCCGCGAAACGCGCGATACTCGGAGGATGCTCCCAGCCGACGACGCCGAGTTCCCCACCCCCGCCGCGGAGGATCGCTGCCCCTGCCTCAGCGGACTCCCGTTCGGCGAGTGCTGCGGACGTCTCATCGACGGCGAGGCTCATGCGCCGACCGCCGAACAGCTCATGCGCTCGCGCTACACGGCCTTCGTGATCGGCGCCGCGTCCTACCTGCTCGAGACCTGGCATCCCACGACTCGACCGGCAGCGCTCGAGCTCGACCCGTCGATCCGGTGGCTCCGACTCGAGATCGAGCGCGCCGAGCACGGCGGCCCGTTCGACCGGGAAGGACTCGTCGAGTTCACCGCCCACTACCGCCACCACGGTGAGCGCGGCAGCCAGCACGAGACGAGCCGTTTCGCCCGCCTCGACGGCCGCTGGACCTACCTCGACTCGGTCGTCTGAGCGTCGACCGCAGCCGGGCGGCAGCCGACGGCGCGGCGGCGGGCGGCGCTCCGCTGCGGGCGAACGCGGCCGGGAATCAAAGCGAATCCAGAGCTTCGCCACCTAGCGTGGTGCTCGTGACTCCGCTCGACGGCACTCGTCCCACGAGGCATCCAGACGCCCCCGCCATGCTCACGCCCCGTGCCCAGCGCACGCTCGAGACCATCGACGGCCAGACCCTCGACGAGATGCGGGCGCTCCGCGACGAGACCGAGCGGTTCATGCTGCGCTACAAGTTCGGCATGGACGAGGTCATCACGAAGCTCTCGATCCTGCGCGAGGAGTTCAACCAGACGCACGACTACAACCCCATCGAGCACATCTCGAGCCGGTTGAAGAGCCTCGACAGCGTCATCGAGAAGATGGCGCGCAAGGGCATCGAGCCGAACTTCGACACGATCCGCGAGACGATCACCGACATCGCGGGCGTCCGCGTCACCTGCAGCTTCGTGTCCGACGCGTACCGCATCTTCGAGCTGCTCACCGCGCAGCGCGACATCCGGGTGATCAAGGTGAAGGACTACATCAAGGAGCCGAAGCCGAACGGCTATCAGAGCCTGCACGTCATCGTCGAGGTGCCCGTGTTCCTCTCGACGGGACCGCACCCCGTCGCGGTCGAGGTGCAGATCCGCACGATCGCGATGGACTTCTGGGCGAGCCTCGAGCACAAGATCTACTACAAGTACGACCGCCAGGTCCCGCAGGAGCTGCTCGACGGGCTGACCGACGCGGCCCACACCGCTTCCGAGCTCGACGCTCGCATGGAGCGCCTGCACCGCGAGGTGCACGGGGCGCCGCGGTTGCCGCACGTGCCCCGCGACATCGCGGTCTGATCCGCCGAGCCCCGCCGCTCAGGACTCGAACGCCACCCGGAGCTCGTCGCTCACGCGCAACGAACGGTCGCCCGGCACCCGCGCGACCCAGCCCGCCGAGAGCAGGACCTCGAGCACGTGCGCCCCGAGGGCGCCGGCGAGGTGCGGTCGTCGCTCGGTCCAGTCGAGGCAGCCCCGCACCGGCGGCCGACGGCCGGGGGCGGGCGCCGCCTCGAGCCGCAGCCGGCGCGCGACGGGGCCGTCGGTCGCGAGGATCATGCCCGATCCCCCGGCCTCGAGCGGCGTGATCGCCTCCTCGGCGACGAGCGCGTCCGCGATGCCGAGGGCGATCCGGCCGGCCAGGTGGTCGTAGCACGTCCGGGCCTCGGCGAGCCGTCGTGCGGTCGCGGACTGGCCGTACGAGGTGACCGGTCGCCGCGGCGCCAGCCGCTGCAACGACTCGATGGCGTCGGCGACATCGGCCCCAGCGAGCTCGAAGTAGCGATGCCGACCGAGCGCGCGCGCCCGCACGAGGCCGCCCTCGACGAGCCGGGCGAGATGCGCGCTCGCCGTGGGCGCCGACACGCGTGCGATCGCCGCGAGCTCGCCTGCGGGCAGCGCGCGCCCGTCGAGCAGGGCGACGAGCATGGCGGCCCGGGCCGGTTCGCCCATCAACCGGGCCGGGCTCGCGAGGTCGGCGTCGCCATCCATGTCCCCACGATACGACGAGGATGCTTCGCCCGACGACGAACGATCGCCGTCGTAGCGTCGGAGCATGCCAGTCATCCATGACCGATCCGACGTCGCCCGCATCCTCGACGACCCCGCCTGGCTCGTGCCGGAGCCGGGGCCGGGCGACTCCGCCTTCGCCCGGCTGCGCGTCGAGGCGTCCCGTTTCGCGAACGGCCGCACGCACGACGAACGACGCGCCCTGATCGACGCCCGCCTGGCGGCGATCGATCCCGAGCGACTCGCCCGAGCCGCCGCGGCGTCCGCCCGTGCCGCGCGCGCGGCCGGCGTCGACCGCGCCGAGGTCGCCCGTCGCGCCCCGGTCGAGACGCTCGCCGCGGCGCTCGGGCACACCGACCCAGCTTCGCTGCCCGACGCGGCGGCGATCGTCGCGGGGCCCTACGCGACCGGGGTCGTCGACGATGCGGCCGCCGTGGGCGCCGCGGCCGAGCGACTGCTCGGCGCAGCAGCGCCGGGACGGCATCGGGTGCTCGACGCCCAGTTGCTCGTGCAGGCGCACGCCGCGACCGGCGGGCTCATCGCCGCGGCACTGCGCCGCGCCGATGCGGTGCCGGCCGTTCCGACCGGGCACGTCGTCGCAGCGGTGCTCCGCGACGAGCCGCCCGTCCCCGCCACCCGCCGCCTCGCGCCGGCGGGCCATGGCTCGGCCGAGCATCTCGTCGAGCTCCGGCTCGGCGGCCCCGATCGCGAGGCCACCGCGGGTGCACCGCCGCGAACGCTGGCCTTCGGCGCCGGTCCGCGGCGCTGCCCCGCGCGGGATCACGCCGTGGCCGTGGCCGCGGCGGTCGTCGACGTTCTCCGGGAGCAGGAGTGCTGAGCCCCGCACGATTCCGCGAGCTGCACCGCCCGGGTGATCCGTTGCTGCTGCCGAACGCGTGGGACCTCGCGTCGGCCCTCACGCTCAGCGCGCACGGCGCCGAGGTGGTCGGGACGACGAGCCTCGGCGTGGCGGTCGCCGCCGGCGAGCCCGATGGCGCGGGTGCGACCCTTGCACCCACGATCGAACTCGCGCACCGCATCACGGCCGCCGGCATCGCCGTCACCGTCGACCTCGAAGCGGGGTTCTCCGACGATCCCGTCGCCGTCGGCGACGTCGTCGCGGAACTCGCCCGGGCGGGCGTCGTGGGCGTCAACCTCGAGGACTCGACGGCCCAGGGACTGACCGAGCCCGTGGCGTTCGCACGCAAACTGGCCGCCGTCGCCGCTGCGGCGCCCGAGCTGTACTTGAACGCGCGGACCGACGCGTTCTGGGTCGGCGCGCTCGACGGCATCGGAGCGCGGACGTCGGCATCGCTCGAACGGGCCCGTCGCTACCTCGACGCGGGAGCGACCGGCGTCTTCGTGCCGGGAACCCTCGACGACGGCACGATCGCGACACTCGCATCCGGGATCACCGCGCCCCTCAACGTGCTCGCACAACCCGGGCGCGCGATCGGCGACCTCGCCGCCCTCGGGGTCGCCCGCATCAGCACCGGATCACTGCTGTTCCGAGCATCGCTCGCCGCGATCACGGCAGTGCTCGACGACGTCCGCCTCGGCGCTCCACCCGGAACGACCGCGCGGTCGATCCCCGACTACTCGGCCGCGGTCGCACTGGGCGTACGCCGGCCGTCACCCGGATGACTCGTCGTCGACCTTCTTCGCCCGGCTCGGCTGCACGCGAGTCGGCTCGCCCGGCATCTTGGGGAAGTCGGGCGGGAAGGGCAGCTCGCCGAGCCCGTCGTCGAGGTCGCGCCGCCACCATTCGAGCAGCGTGTCGATGCGACCCGGCCCATCGTGCATGCCCGCCCAGGGATCGCCCCGCTCCGCGAGACGCCGCGGCACCGTGCGGATCGTGTGCTCGGCGGGGTCCGTGCGCTCGAGCTCGGTCCACTCGAGGGGGCACGACACCGGGGCATGCGGCAGCGGGCGCGGGCTGTACGCGCCCGCCATCGTGCGGTCGCGGTTGGCCTGGTTGTAGTCGATGAAGATGCGGTCGCCGCGCTCCTCCTTCCACCAGTTCGTCGTGACCCGTTCGGGCAGGCGCCGTTCGAGCTCTCGGCCGAGTGCGATCACCGCGTGCCGCACGTCGAGGAACTCGTGCTCGGGTTCGATGGGTGCGAAGACGTGGATGCCTCGGCTGCCCGAGCTCTTCACGAACGCCGTCAGTCCGACCTCGCCGAGCAGGTCTCGGAGCGCCACGGCGACCGGCACCGCTTCGGCGAAGCCGGTGCCGGGTTGCGGATCGAGATCGATGCGCAACTGGTCGGGGAAGTCGCTGCGCTCAGCGCGAGACGCCCACGGGTGGAAGACGACGGTGTTCATCTGTGCCGCCCAGACGGCGGCGGCGGGCTCGTCGAGCACGAGCTGCGGGTGCTTGCGGCCGCTCGGGTAGGTGACCGTCACGGCGCGCACCCAGTCGGGGGCGCCCTTCGGCGGGTTCTTCGAGAAGAACTGCTCGCCGTCGACACCGCCCGGGAACCGCTGGAGCGAGACCGGACGGTCGCCGTTCGCCGCGATGAACGCGTCGCCGACCGCCACAAGGTATTCGGCGAGCTCGCGTTTCGTGATGCCGGCCTCGGGCCAGATCAGCCGCGTGGGACTGGAGACCCGCACGGAGCGTTCGCCGTGGGGCCCGGGAACAGTGAGCTCGATCGCATCGCGGGCCATGGCTGCGACGCTACCGGTTCGCACCGACGGAGCGCAGCCCCGGTGCGGGCATCAGGCGGGAATCGACTCGTACCTGCGTGCAGCGCGCGCCCTCGCCTTCGCCGCCTCGACGTCGCGATTCTTCGGCGGGGCGTTGGTGACGAGCTCGTCGAGCAGGTGCCTCGTGATGTGCGCGATCTCGGCCACGGCGCGGTCGAACGCCTCGGCATTCGCCTTCGACGGCTTCGTCGACCCGCTGACCTTCCGCACGAATTGCAGCGCGGCGGCATGCACCTCGTCGTCGGTGGCGACCGGCTCGAAGTTGTGGAGGGGATGGATGTTCCTGCACATGCGGTGCAGCCTACGCCTCAACGCCGAGGAACGCTCGGGTTCACCTCGTACGCGACCGGCTGCAGCAGAAAGAGACGTACGACTCGGCCCGATTCGCGCTCGTACGCCCGGTAGCCCGGCCACTGCGCCTCGATGCGCGCCCATGCCGCGTCGCGCCCCTCGTCGTCGATGCGGCTCGCGCGCACCGGCATCCGTCGCCCCCGGACGGTGATCGACGCCTCCGGGTGCGCGACGAGGTTGTAGGTCCACGCCGGGTGGCGATCGCGCGCGAAGCTCGTGCCCGCCACGATCGCCCGGCCATGGCCGTCGGGCGTGTACATGAGCGCCGTGTCGCGCGGTTCGCCCGATCGGGCGCCCGTGGTGTGCAGGACGAGCGACGGCACGAGGAGTGCGCTCAACTGCACTCGCCCGCCGCTCACCCAGCCGATCAGGCGCTCGATCGGCGGGAGGACCCGCGGGGCCGCCCAGCGGAACAACCGAGTGCGCGTGAGCGGAGAGACGACGGAGCGGATGAGATGGACGACGGTGGGCATGCGCCCCATTCTGCATGGCCCGCGATCGGCTCGTCGAGGACGGGGGACGGCTCCTGCGGCGTCGAGACGGTCCGGATGGCGGAGCCCGCTGGGCGGCAGAGGTCAACCCCCTTGCTGCGGGCAGCTCACGACCTAGCGTGGAAGAGACGAGAGATCGGAGCAGTCATGACCGACCCGATGCGCCCCCGCGAACCCGCCGAGGGCGAGTACACCGACTCCGAACTGCCGGAGGACGCCACACGCGCGGCTCCGCTGCGGGACCACGACGCGGAGGCCGTGAGCGCCGAGCACGACACCGAGGCGATCGAGATCGACGCCGATGAGCACGAGGGCGATGTCGAGATCGACGAGGAGAGCGACGACGTCGAGATCGTCGCACCCGACGCCATCGTCCCGCCCGGGCGCGAGTTCCCGATCTGAGCCGCGACCGAGCCGGCTCGCCCGCCCGAAGCAGCTTCAGCTCCGCGGGCGGGACTCGACGACCTTTTGGTCGGCGACGATGTAGGCGCCCGCGATCAGGATGACCTGGCTCGAGAGATTCAGCCAGATCAGCAGGGCGATGAGGGCGGTGAACGACGCGAGCAGGGGGTTCACCATCGCTCCCCCCACGAAGAGCCCAGAGAGCACTTGGAGCCCGGTCAGGCCCAGTCCGCCCAGGAGCGCACCACGCCAGAGCGAGCGGGCTCGGACCCGGATGCCGGAGAGCAATCGGAAGAGGGCGGCGATCGCCGCGGTGTCGATCGCGAAGGCCAGCAGCACCGAGACGGTGCGCGTGAGTCCGTCGAACCATCCCGACCGCGTCGAGACCCCCAGCCAGTCGAACACCGTGCCCAGGGCTGCGGTGCTGGCCACCATGATGACCGCCGCGACGACGAACGCGGCACCGAATCCGATCGCGAACACGAAGTCGCGGAACATCAGCCAGCCGAAGAACCGCGGATCGTCGGGCTGCTCGGCGAGATCACGGAAGGCGACGCGCAGCGAGCCGATCGCCCCGATCGCCGCGCCGACGAGTCCGACGAGCGCCAGCACTCCCGCGACGCTCAGCGTCACGGGCTGGACGAGCTGCTCGGGCGTGATCACGCCGTCCTCGCCGACGAGCCCGGGGATCACGGCGTCGATCGCCCTCATCAAGGCGTCGATCGCCTCGGGCCTTCCGGCCAGCCACACCCCGGCGACGGCGAAGCCGAGGAAGGCGCCCGCGAACACGGAGAACAGCGCACGATACGTCACGCTGTCGGCGAGCATCGGGCCGTGGCGGGAGAAGTAGTGGACGATCGCCTGCACGAGTGTGAACCGGAGCGCCCACTCCCACACGCGTTGACCCCGGCGGACCAGCGCCTGCCAGAACGAGTCCCCCTGCCGTGCCTCCACCGTGTCAGGCTATCGAGTGCGGCGGAACACGAACCACCCCCTTGTTGTTGAGGCATTCGGGCGGGTATGACGCCTCGCCCATCGAGAGACCAGGAGAGACACACCATGAGCACACGAACCGAGACCGCGATCCTCGCCGGCGGCTGCTTCTGGGGCGTGCAGGATCTCATCCGCAAGCGTCCCGGGGTGCTCGCGACCCGGGTCGGCTACACGGGCGGCGACGTGCCGAACGCGACGTATCGCAATCACGGCAGCCACGCCGAGGCGATCGAGATCGTCTTCGATCCCGAGCAGCTGGCTTACCGCGACCTGCTCGAGTTCTTCTTCCAGATCCACGATCCGTCGACGAAGAACCGCCAGGGCAATGACATCGGTACGAGCTACCGCTCGGCGATCTTCCCGACGACGCCCGAGCAGGAGCGTGTCGCTCGCGACACGATCGCCGACGTGGACGCCTCGGGGCTGTGGCCTGGACCCGCGACCACCGAGGTCTCCCCCGCCGGGCCGTTCTGGGAGGCTGAGCCCGAGCACCAGGACTACCTCGAGCGCTACCCGAACGGCTACACGTGCCACTTCGTGCGCCCGGGCTGGAAGCTGCCGAAGCGCGACGCCGAGGCACCCCGCGCCGGATCGATCGCGTAGCAGCGGGTCGCGCGCGGCCGAATGACGCAAGGACCGTGGCGGACGAACGTCCGCCACGGTCCTTCCGCGTTCGAGTGGGGGTCGGCTCAGTACCAGCCGGCCGACTCCGACTGATCCCAGGCGCCGCACGGGGTGCCGTACCGGTCGGCGATGTAGCCGAGGCCCCAGGCGATCTGGGTCGCGGGGTTCGTCTCCCAGTCGGCACCGGCCGAGCCCATCTTCGAGCCGGGCAGCGCCTGCGGGATGCCGTAGGCCCCCGAGGGGTTCGAGGCGTAGACGTTCCAGCCCGACTCGCGGTCCCAGAGGGCCACGAGGCATCCGAACTGGTCGTCGCCCCAGCCGCGGGCCGCGAGCATGTCGCGCGCGATCGCCTGGGCGCCGCTCGGGTTCGCCGGGCCGGAGGGCCGCGAACCGCCCGACGACTCCGCCTCGGCCGCGGCGGCCTCTTCCGCGGCGGCCTTTTCGGCAGCGGCACGGGCAGCGGCCTCGGCTGCGGCCTTCTTCTCGGCCGCGATCTTGTCGGCCTTCGCGATGGCCTGCTTGACCTCGGCCGCGTGGGCCGCGGTCGCGTCGGCGAGTTCGAACACGCGCTCGGGCGCGAGCAGGCGGTAGTCGTCGAGTGCCGCGACCGACGAGGCGAGCTCGGCGGCGTCGGCCTTGCCCTTCGCGGCGGAGATGGTGTCCTTCGCCCCGCTCAGGGTGTCCGTCGCCGTCTTGACGGCGCGCGCCTCGAGGATGTTCGAGTGCGAGCCGAGCTGCTCGACCTTGAGGTCGGTGGCCGCGCTGAGCTCGGCCGTCGCGGCGACGCGCTCGTTCTGGGCGGCGACGGCCGACTGCAGCATGAATCCCGAACCGACGAGGGCGCCGACGGCGACGACGGCGCCGGCGGCGATGACCGGACCACGGCGCCAGCCGGGGCGGGCACGCCGCGCTCGGCGGCTCAGACCGGGTTCGTTCTCGGGGGAATTGTCAGGGGTGTTCAGGGAGGAAGGCTGGTTCTGCATGACTTTCACGTGGGCGGCCTGCTCGCGCGAGAGCGCGGGCCCGGCCTTCGATCGACGTTCCTCGGACGCGGGGGCGCCCGGGCGAAGTGGCCAGTCTGCCGAGGGGTTCTGGACGGAACCTCACTTCTTCCTGTGAAAGTCATCCGAAACCGAGTCGAACTCAGTATTTATGGGATGCCTCATCACCGTGCCGATTCGATCCCCGACGGAGATCACGCTCGCGCCGGACCGTCGGCGCCTGAAGCGCTCAGTCGACTCCGTCGAGCTCCTCCTCGCCCGATTCGGGGCCGAGTCGGCGCGGGCCCGCACCGTCGTCACCGAGCGCATCGTCGGGATTGAGCAGGCCGCACGCCTTCATCGAGAGGCACCCGCAGCCGATGCATCCGGTGAGCTCGCGCTCGAGCCGTTCGATGCCGAGTCGACGCACCTCGAGCTGCCGCTTCCAGCGGCGCGAGGCACGCTGCCAGTCGTCGTGACTCGGCGTGGTGTCGAGCGGCACGTGCTCGAAGGCCGTCTGCACGTCGCCGAGCGGGATCCCGAGGCGCTTGGCGACGACGATGAGCGAGACTCGGCGCAGCATGTGCCGGGCATACCTGCGCTGGTTGCCGCCGGTACGGTGCGATGCGATGAGGCCGAGCTCCTCGTAGAACCGCAGCGCCGACGGGGCGACGCCCGTTCGGCGGCTCATCTCCCCGACGGTGAGCAGCTCATCGGGCGCGTGCTTCGCCATGGGATTCTCCTCCGATTGGACTTCAAGGGTACTTGAAGTTTTAGGCTTGACCCATGCGTTCCATCTGCGGGGTGATCGCGTGACCTACGTGATCGCCCTTCCCTGCGTCGACGTCAAGGACAAGGCGTGCATCGACGAGTGCCCCGTCGACTGCATCTACGAGGGCGAACGATCCCTCTACATCCACCCCGACGAGTGCGTCGACTGCGGCGCCTGCGAGCCCGTCTGCCCGGTCGAGGCGATCTACTACGAAGACGACCTGCCCGACGAGTGGTCCGACTACTACAAGGCCAACGTCGAGTTCTTCGAGATCGCCCCCGACGGCGCCTCCGCGCTCGGATCGCCGGGCGGCGCCGCCAAGACCGGCGTCCTGCCGTACGACCACCCGGTCGTCGCCGCGCTGGCGCCGCAGGGCGGCCACGAGTGAACGCGGCGCGCCACACCGCCCTCACCGACGAACCGACGCCCTCCGAGGTCACTGCCGAGGCCTTCAAGGCGGCGTTCCGCGTGCACCCCGCCGGCGTCGCGCTCGTCTCGGCGGCGACCGCGACCGGCCCGGTCGGACTCACCGCGTCGAGCGTCGCCTCCGTGGCCGCCGATCCGCCCGTGCTGTCGTTCTCGGTGACCCGGGCGACCGGTTCGGCGGGAGCACTGCTCGGCGCCGACTCCTTCGTCGTGCACCTGCTCGCCGACCACCAGGTCGACCTCGCGCGGGCCTTCGCCAGATCGGGGGCGCCCCGATTCACGCCGGAGCAGGGTTGGAGCCGGCTCCCGACCGGCGAGCCCGTCCTGCCCGAGGCGCGAGCGGCGCTGCGCTGCCGAGCGCTGCAGCTCGTGCCCGTGGGAAGCTCGACCCTGGTGCTCGCCGAGGTGCTCGAGGTGCACGGGGGCTCCGACGCTCCCCCGCTCGTGTACCACGATCGACGGTTCCACCGCCTCGACCACGAGGCATCCGAACTCTGAACCAGGCCGCCGGCGACCGCAGGCGGCGACACCGAAGAAGGAGACACGCAATGTCGACGTACACCCTGCCCGACCTGCCGTACGACTACGCGGCCCTCGCGCCCCACATCTCGGCGACGATCATGGAGCTGCACCACTCGAAGCACCACCAGGCCTACGTGACGGGCGCCAACACCGCCCTCGAGCAGCTCGCGGAGGCGCGCGCGAAGGGGGAGCTCGCGAACGTCAACAAGCTCGAGAAGGACCTCGCGTTCAACCTCGGCGGCCACATCAACCACAGCGTGTTCTGGCAGAACATGTCGCCCGACGGCGGCGGCTCCCCCGAGGGCGAACTGTCGGCGGCGATCGACGACGCGTTCGGCTCGTTCGACGCGTTCCGCGCGCACTTCACGGCGACGGCGCTCGGCGTGCAGGGCTCGGGCTGGTCGGTGCTCGCCTGGGACTCGGTCGGCGCGCGCCCCGTCGTGTTCCAGCTCTTCGACCAGCAGGGCAACGCCCCGCTCGGCGTCACCCCGCTGCTGCAGCTCGACGTGTGGGAGCACGCCTATTACCTCGACTACAAGAACGTCCGCGCCGACTACGTGAAGGCCTTCTGGGAGATCGTGAACTGGGCCGACGTCGCGGCCCGCTTCGACCGCGCACGCTCGGCGACGAGCGGCCTGATCGTGCCGGGTGCCGCCTGAGCACGCCCGCACCGCGTCCGCCGAGGCGCCGGCGACGCCGGCGCCTCTCGGCGGCGCTGCTCGCCGTGCAGCTGCGCCGGTGGGGGCTCGTCGGCATCATCGTGCTCGTCGCGATCGGCACCCTGATCGCCGCACTGCAGGGCCGCTGACGCCCGACCTCGGTGACCGTCGCGGCCGACCGCGGCTCAGGCCGGCCGTGGCGGCCCGAGCCGCGGCGCGCGGTCGCGGGTGTCGCCGCCGCCGACCCGGTTGCTGCGCTCGGTGAGCGAGACGAGCGCGAGGTGGCGGTCTGCCGTCCAGCAGATGAGGCGGCCCTTCTGGTCCTTGTTGCGTCCGAGCACCCCGGCATCGGCGAGTTCCGCCAGGGCGCGCTGGGCGGCGGCCTTCGAGACGCCGTGACGGGTCGCGACGTGGTCGATCGTCTGCACCGGCTCGGCGGCGAGATCGCCGAGCACCTTCAGCACGACCGCGTCGCTGCGCGGGACGGCCGGCGAGGCGCCGCGCGCTCGGCGGCTCTCGACGAGCTGCCGGGTCAGTTCCTCGTCGAGGCGGTCGAGCTCGTCGGCGAGGCGGACGGCGTTGCCGGCGGCGAGCTCGGCCGCGTGCGCGAAGCCGATGATCCAGTCGTCGAGCGCGGGCGGGTCGGCGCGGAAGGCGGTGAGCCCCGCGAGATAGGCGTTCGTGTCGCCGGCGAACACGGTGCTGATCGGCACGAGCACGTTGCGCACCGCGTCGGCCCGCCGCAGCACCGTGTGGATGATGGCGCGACCGGTGCGGCCGTTGCCGTCGATGAACGGGTGGATCGTCTCGAACTGCGCGTGGGCGATCGCCGCACGCACGACCGGGTTCCCGTCGGTCGCCGTGACGAACCGGGCGAGATCGTCGACGAGGCGGGGCACCTCGGACTCGGGCGGCGGCACGAAGTCGGCGCGGAGCGGGCTCCACCCTGTGCCGCCCACCCAGTTCTGCTCGGTGCGAAGGCCGGGCGCGAGCGTCGGCTCGATCAGGTGCTGCAGCCGTTCGAGGTCGGCGGCGGTGACGGCCCGCTCGCGATCGGCGAGCTCGTCGATCGCGCGCTCGGTCGCGCGCACGTTCGCCACGACGTCGAGCGCGACCTTCGGCCCTGCCTCGAGCAGCTCGGCGATCGCGAGCCGCTTCGGCGTGATGCGGTTGCCCTCGATCCACGACGACGAGATGCTCTCGGAACGGATGAGCAGGTGGTTGAGGTACCTGCCCCGCGCGCCGATCCGTTCGTCGGCGCGCGCGAGCACGGCGAGCGCGTCTTCGGCGGCCCGGCGGGCGGCGCCGCCCGGCTCGGGCAGGCCCTCACCGAGCTCGTCGGGCACGTAGGCGAGGAATCGGCCCGGCTCGCGGTCCCGCCGGCTGAGGTGCCCGGCGTCGCTCGGGTGCCAGGTGCGTTCGACGAATCGGCTCATGGCGCCCTCCATCCGTCGACGATCGATCAGTATTTCAACTTTAGGTCATCTAAAGTTGAAATACTACGTCGGATGCCTCGGCTGTCCGCCGACCCAGCCGGATCGTCCGCGGCATCCGCACCGCCGGAACCACGCCGCCTAGGCGTCGGCCGCCGCAAGCTGCCCGCAGGCGCCGTCGATCTCCTTGCCGCGGGTGTCGCGGATGGTCGTCGGGATGCCGGCCGCCTCGAGCCGGCGCACGAACTCCTGCTGCACGTCCGTGTCGGAGGCCGTCCAGATGGAGCCCGGCGTCGGGTTCAGCGGAATCGGGTTGACGTGCACCCAGCCGCGACCGCGCTCGTTGAGCTTCTCCGCGAGCAGATCGGCGCGCCAGCCGTGGTCGTTCATGTCCTTGATGAGGGCGTACTCGATCGAGACGCGACGACCGGTCTTGTCGAAGTAGGCACGGGCGGCGTCGAGCGCCTCGTCGACCTTCCAGCGCGAGTTCACGGGGATGAGCTCGTCGCGCAACTGGTCGTCGGGGGCGTGCAGGCTGAGCGCGAACGTCACGGGGAGGTCTTCGTCGGCGAGCTTCCTGATGGCCGGCACGAGACCGACGGTCGAGACCGTCACGCCTCGTGCCGACATGCCGAGCCCCTCGGGCGCGGGCGCGAGCATCGTGCGCACCGCCGACATGAGCCGGGCGTAGTTCGCGAGCGGCTCCCCCATGCCCATGAACACGATGTTCGAGACGCGATCGGGCGTGTGGTCGCCCTTCTTGCGACCGCCGAGCTCTCCGCGTGCGAGGGCGGCGTTCGCCAGCACGACCTGCTCGACGATCTCGGCCGCCGACATGTTGCGCGTCAGGCCGGCCTGCCCGGTCGCGCAGAACGGGCAGTTCATGCCGCAACCGGCCTGGCTCGAGACGCACAGCGTGATTCGGCCCGGGTAGCGCATGAGCACGGACTCCACGAGGGCGCCGTCGTGCAGCTTCCACAGGAACTTGATCGTGTCGCCGTTGTCGGTCGTGAACCGGCGGACCTCGGTGAGGAGCTTCGGCAGCACCGTCGTGACGAGCTCGTCGCGCGAGGCCGCGGGCAGGTCGCTCATCTCGGCCGGGTCGTTCGTGTGGTGCACGAAGTAGTGCGTGGCGAGCTGCGCGGCGCGATAGCCCGGGAAGCCGAGCTCGGCGACGTGCGCCTTGCGGTCGGCCGGCGCGATGTCGGCGAGGTGCACGGGCGGCTTGCCGCGCTTGGGCGAGGCGAACTGCAGCATCGGCCGCCCGTCGGGGCCCTTCTTCTGCTCCCAGCCTTCGGTGGCCGGGCGCACCTGGCGAGGTTTCGTGGGGCGCACCGCAGCGGCGGCGGTCTGGTCGGTCGAGTTCGTCACCTCTCAAGGGTACGCGGCCCGGTCGGGCGAACGCTGGATGCCTCGTGGGATGCGCCGTCGGTATCGCCTCCCGATCATCGTCCCGCGCGTCAGGCGAGGTGCCCCGTGTCGTTGAAGGAGAGCACGCGAGGCTCGCGGTCGGACTGCCACTGCAGCACGGTCAGCGAGGCGTTCGAGACGGGGAGGCTGATCCATCGCCAGGCCGGGGCATCGAGCACGGACCGCACGAACCAGCCCACGACGAAGGCGTGGGTGATCGCGACCACGGTGCGATCCTGGTCGCCGATCGCGCTCAATGACCGGACGGCGGCGTCGAGACGACGCCCGTCGGGGTCGTGCTCGTCGGCGGGCACGTCGCGCAGGAGACGGTGGTACCGCTCGGGCACCGCCGAGAGGTCCTCGGGAACGGCGGTGCGATCCTCGACGTCGTCGCTCGCTCGGCTCGCCCAGCCGGCGTGCGCCGTCGCGACGATCGCGGCCGCGGCGGCGGCACGACGGCGCGAGCTGTGGAGCAGGACGTCGTCGTGGACATCGACTCGCATCGCCGAGAGCCGACGGGCGAGTGCGGCGGCCTGAAGCTCGCCGCGGGGCGACAGGCCCGGATCCGCACGCTCGTCATCGACGGCGGCCTCGGCGTGGCGGATCAGGTACAGGGTCGTCGTCGGCATGCCCCCACGATTCCACACCGCCGCGGTGGGGACTCCGGCCGCTCCGGTCTCGACACGACGAGGACTCGCGCAGGGTCGGCGGTGTCAGTCCGCCTCGCGGCGCGCGAGCGCGACCTTGCAGCGATGATCGGTGACGAACGGCTGGAGACCCTTGAGGGCGAGCGGACCACCGGTCTGGCGGAGCACGTCGCCGACGAGGCGAGCGTGCACCGAGCAGACGAGCGCCATGTCGTCGTCGATGAGATCGTGGTAGCGGCACGGCGCGAGTTCGAAGGAGAGCTCGGCCTCGTCGACCGCGGGCTCGAGCCCCGCGTCGTCGAGGTGCTCGTAGAGCACGTCGAGTTGCATGCGGGCGTCCTCGTCGAGGTCGCCGTCGATCACGCCCGTCGTGGCGCGCAGGAGGGCACCTCGCCGCCGCGCCCCCGCGATGCGCTCCCCCGCGACCGCGCTCGTCGCGGCATCCTGCACCGGATGGAAGCCGATCGGCGGTCGCCCGCGCGACTGCGTCGGCACGGCCACGCCGCGGATGAGGCCCTCGCGCTCGAGGACCTGCAGGTGATCGCGCACCGTGTTCGTCGGGATCCCGCTTTCCTCGGCGAGCTCGCTCGCACGGCGGCCGGGTTCGCGCTGGATGGCTCGGAGCAGGCGGATGCGGCTCGGCTGCGTGAGACCGCGGAAGTCTCCGACTCGACGTGGCACCCAGCAATTCTACGTCGTGTCGAATTAAACCGGTGGAACGGCGAGCGCACGCCGCGGCACGGTTCGAGACTCGGAGGGACGCGTTCTGTCGAATCTGGAAGGTACGTCATGCAGCTCTCTGCCGAGTCCGAAGCCATCGTCCGCGCGACCGCCGGCGTGGTCGCCGAGCACGCCGAGGAGATCACCAGGGTGTTCTACCCGGCCATGTTCGCCGCGCACCCCGAACTCCTGCGCGTCTTCAATCGCGCGAACCAGGCGATCGGCGAGCAGCCCAAGGCGCTCGCCGCCTCGGTCGTCGCGTTCGCCGTGCAGCTCATCGATCCTGACGCTCCCGATTTCACCCCGGTGATGCGGCGCATCGCGCACAAGCACGTCTCGCTGGGCATTACGGCCCGTCAGTACACGATCGTGGGCAAGCACCTGCTCGATGCGGTCGGTGCCGTGCTCGGCGACGCGGTCACCCCCGATGTGCGCGCGGCATGGGACGAGGTGTACTGGCTGTTCGGCTGCTCACTGATCGCGGAGGAGGCGAAGCTGTACGCGCTCGGGGGAACCGACCCCGAACACCCGTGGCGGAGCTACCGAGTGGTCGAGCGCTTCGAGGAGTCCGACGAGGTCTTCTCGCTCGTACTGGCACCCGTCGAGGGCGTCGTGCCCGGTCATCGCACCGGGCAGTACGTCGCGATCGCCGTCGACCTGCCCGACGGCTCGCGACAGCCGCGGCAGTACACGATCTCGTCCGGCCCTCGCGGGGACTCGCTGCGGGTCACCATCAAGCGCGTGCTCGGGGTCGACGGCGCGCCCGACGGACAGGTCTCGGGCTGGCTGCACGAGCACGCACGACCCGGCACGATCCTCGATGTCTCGCACCCGGCGGGCGATGTGGTGCTCGACGACTCGGACGCCCCGCTCGTGCTCGTCTCGGCGGGCATCGGCATCACGCCGATCGCGGCGATCCTCGAGAACCTGTCGCGCACGCAGCCGCACCGCACGGTGCGCCTGTTCCACGCCGATCGCGCGCACGACACGCATGCGCTGTATCCGTCCCTCCGCCGACAGGTGCTCGCCATGGACGACGCCCGCGCTCAGAACTGGTACGAGCGCGACGCCGCCGACGCCCCGACGCTGCACCCGGCCCTGCCGGGCCTGATGGACCTCGGCGACGTCGAGCTGCCCGACGGATCGACCGTGTTCATGTGCGGGCCGCTTCCGTTCATGCGCGCGATGCGCGAGACGCTCATGGCCCGCGGCATCCCGAGCGAGCAGATCCAGTACGAGGTGTTCGGCCCCGACCTGTGGGCGCAGAACCCGGCCGCCGTCCCGGCCTGATCCCGCACCGGGCGGCCTCGCACGAACGGGCCGCCCGGTGCAGACTGGGTGCATGGCCGTCGTCACCGCCGTACTCGGCGACATCACGGAACAGCACGTCGACGCGATCGTCAACGCGGCGAACAACGCGATGCGCGGTGGCGGCGGCGTCGACGGCGCGATCCACCGCGCCGGCGGCCCGGCGATCCTCGACGACTGCATCGCACGTTTCCCGTACGGCCTTGCGACCGGCGACGCGGGGTGGACGACCGCCGGGGTGCTCCCGGCGACCTGGGTCGTGCACACCGTCGGCCCCGACCACCGCTCCGGCGAGCGCGATCGTTCGCTCCTCGAGTCGTGCTACCGGCGCTCGCTCTCCGTCGCCGACGAGCTCGGCGTCCGCTCGATCGCGTTCCCGCTGGTCAGCGCCGGCGTCTACGGCTGGCCGCTCGACGATGCGATCGCGGTCGCGGTCGAGACGATCGAGGCGGCGGAGACCCGCGTCGACGAGGCTCGGCTCGTCACCCGCGATCCCGGGACGTTCGAACGGATCCGTGCGGCCCTCGCCGAACGCGGTTGACGGTCAGCCGCTCGTGAGGACGACGAGCTGCCTGGTCGTCCTCGTCATCGCGACGTAGCGGTCGACCGCGCCCTCGACGCCGTCACCGTCGCCGAAGCGATCGGGGTCGACGAGGACGACGAGGTCGAACTCGAGTCCCTTCGAAAGCTCGGGCGTGAGTGAGCGCACACGCGAAGTTCCGACGAAATCGGGCGCCCCGATCACGCACGCCGTGCCCTCGGGCTGCCCGGCGAGCCCGCGTTCGAGCACCGCGCCGAGTTCGCCGATCGAGCCGTACGCGACCGGCACGCCGCTGCGCCGGATCGACGTCGGCACGTTCGCATCCGGCAATGCGGCTCGGATGACCGGCTCCGCAACCGCCATCACCTCCTCCGGCGTGCGGTAGTTGATGCCGAGCGAGGCGAGCCGCGTGTTCGTGAGACCGAGGCGGGCGAGCCGATCGCTCCAGGTCTCGGTGAACCCGTGCCGGGCCTGCGCCCTGTCACCCACGATCGTGAGGCTGCGCGACGGACAACGGGCGAGCACCATCTGCCATTCGGCGTCGGTGAGCTCCTGCGCCTCGTCGACGACGATGTGCGCGAACGGCCCCGCGAGCAGTTCGGGATCGGTGCGCGGCCGGCTGTCGACATCGTCGGCGAGCGTGTTCGCGACGTCCTGGCCGCGCAGCATCGACATGATCAGCATCTCGGAGTCGTCGGCCGCGATGAGCTCGTCGCGCACCCGTTCGCGCTGCTCGAGCTCGGCGGCCGCCGCGAGCCGCTGCCTTCTCCGGCGACGGGTCGCCTCGGGATCGCCGATGCGACGGCGGGCAGCATCGAGCAGCGGCAGGTCGGCCGCGGTCCATGCCCGGGGCTCGTCACGCTGCAGGCGCGCCACCTGCGTCGGCGTGAGCCACGGTGCGCAGCGCTCGAGATAGGCGGGCACCGCCCAGAGGTCGGCGACGACGCCGGCCGGGTCGAGCAGCGGCCAGGCGCGGTTGAACACGCGCACGAGCTCCTCGTCCTGCTCGACCGCCCGCCGGACGAGGGCCGCCGGCACCTCGTCGTCGCCGACCTGGTCGACGAGGATCTCGACGAGCGCCTCCCACACCTCGGCCCGGCCGTCGTTGTGCGGCGTGCCGGCCTCGGGAGCGTGGAACGCCTCCGACCAGTCGGCGGCGGTCAGGATCGGTTCCGCCCACGGGGTCTCGACGACGAGCTCGTCGGCGGGCGGTCGCTCGTAGGCCCTGACGGCCGACTCGATCGCACCGACGAGTTCACCCGTCGCCTTCAGGCGCGCCGTCTCGGGGTCGCTCTCGGGTACCGCGCCCGCGCCCTCGTCGACGAGGTCCCGCAGCGTCGCCATCTGCACGCCCTCCTCGCCGAGGCTCGGCAGCACATCGTCGACGTACGACATGTATGCGTGACTCGGGCCGACGAACAGCACCCCGCCGCGCCGGGCGTCGAGCCGCGGGTCGGAGTAGAGAAGGTAGGCGGCACGGTGCAGCGCGACGACGGTCTTGCCGGTCCCGGGCCCCCCGTCGACGACGAGCGCACCGCGCGACCCCGCGCGGATGATCGCGTCCTGGTCGGCCTGGATGGTGCCGAGGACGTCGCGCATGCGGGGCGAACGGCTCGCTCCGAGGCTCGCGATGAACGCGGACTGGTCGTCGGGCGCGAGCCCGCCCGCGTGCTCGCCGGGCGTGAACACCTCGTCCCAGTAGTCGGTGATGCGGCCTCGGGTCCAGCGGTATCGCCGTCGGCTCGAGAGCCCCATCGGGTCGCCGTGCGTCGCCCCGAAGAACGGTTCGGCGGCGGGGGCCCGCCAGTCGATGAGCAGCGGTTCGCCGTCGTCGGCGCTCAGCCCCGCTCGTCCGACGTAGACGGGCTCGCGGCCGTCTGTTCCGACCATTCGGCCGAGGCACAGGTCGAGACCGAAGCGCCGCAGCAGTCGCAGCCGGCCGCTCAGGCGATGGATCTCGAGGTCCCGATCGAGTCCGGCCTGCCCGCCCCGGGCGGGTGCGGCGCGCAGTTCGGCGAGCCGGGACTCGGCCTCTGCGACCTGCGCGTCGAGGCGCTCGGCGATGCGCGCGAAGTGCCGCACGTCGACGGCGATCGATTCGGGCGCCGCCTTGGCGGCGAGGCGGTCGGGCAGGGCGAAGACGTCGGTGGACGAGAGGGTCAAATGCGCGCTCCAGATCGGCGGAAAGCGTCCATCATGACCCCGACGGGGGCCCTTGCCGCAAGCCCCCCTCCCCCGGATAGACTGGACGTGGCGGGACGGGGTCCCGCCATTCGCATGCCGGCGAGGCCCGGGCCTGCGGCCCTCGGCGAGTATCGCACCGACGCCACCCGCTCCCGATGCATCCGCCGCGCACCCGTGCCGACATCGGCGCACATCGCCGAGGCCGCCGAGACCTGCGCCCGCGATTCACGCAGTTCACGTGATGCCGCACGGCGAGCGCGCGCCCTTTGATGGACTCGCACCCCTCGACGAGGCGGTGCGACCGACGAAGGGAGCCGGCACGTGTCGGAACAGACCACTGAGGACCTCGACCTCACCGAGGAAGAACTGGGGCCGATCGACTACATCGTCGTCGAGTTCCCGGCGGGGGCGACCCGATTGACGGGCGAGGCCGCCGCCGAGCTCGCAGCGCTCGTCGCGTCCGAGACGATCCGGGTGCTCGACCTCGTCGTCGTGCACAAGCGCGAGGACGGATCGATCGACGTCGACGAATTCGAGGACTTCGAGGACCTCGGCCCGCTCGGCGTCATCGAGGCGTCGCTCGCCGACGTGCTCGCCGAGGCCGACCTCATCGACATCTCGGCGGCGATGGAGCCCGGCAGCGCCGCGGCCGTGCTCGTCTGGGAGAACACGTGGGCCGCCCCGTTCGCGGTGGCCCTGCGCAAGACTGGCGGCCAGCTCATCGCGTCGGGCCGCATCCCCACGCAGGCGCTGATCGCCTCGATGGCGAAAGAAGGAGAGTAGAAGATGCCCATCGGAATCGGACGCGTCGGACGCGTCGGCATGATCGGTCGCCCCGTCGCGCGCACCGCGGCAGTGGTCGGCACGGCGAAGGTCGTCTCGAACGGCATCGACCGGCGACAGGACCGACGACAGGACCGCCGCGAAGATCGGCGCGACCGCCGCTTCTGAGCGGCGCGAGACGAGCGGATGCCTCGGTGGGATGTCGATCCCGCCGAGGCATCCTCATGTCAGCGGTCGACCAGCCCTCGTCACGCGGATCTCGAGGCAGCGCCGTGCAGGTCGACGCCTCACAGCGGTCGCCGGAGACGACGAAGCCCCGGTGAGAATTCATTCTCACCGGGGCATTTGCGTCGGGCTGACAGGATTTGAACCTGCGACCCCTTGACCCCCAGTCAAGTGCGCTACCAAGCTGCGCCACAGCCCGATGCTCCGGCATCTCGCCGAGGCAACTTGACCATCATAGCGGTATCCGGAGGGGTGCTCGTGCACGCGCGCACGTCGACACCTGCACCCCCGCTCGCGGCCTATCCCCCGACGCACGCCTGTGGCACGATCGAGCCATGTCGACGACCGACCCCGTGGGGCGACTCCGCTACGAGCACGGCACGGTCGCCGCGCGCGACTCCTACCGCGAGGCAGGGCGCGAGGCGCGGCAGCATGCGAAGCGCTCGAGGCACGCGCGCTACGAACCACCCGAGCATCGCGACCCGCTCGGCATCATCGAGCGCCAGAACGCCGACCGGCTGCAGGCGCTCGTGCCGCTCCGCATGGCGCGCATGGCCGAGAGCCCATTCGCGTTCTTCCGCGGCACGGCCGCGCTGCAGGCGGCCGACCTGGCGAGCTCGATCGACACGGGCTTCTTCGTCGTCGCCTGCGGCGATGCGCACATCAGCAACTTCGGCGTCTTCGCCGCGCCCGACCGCAGCCTCGTGTTCGACCTGAACGACTTCGACGAGGCATCGCTCGCCCCGTGGGAGTGGGACCTCAAGCGCCTGGCCACGAGCGTCGTGATCGGCGCCCGGTCGAACGGGTTCGACGACGACACCGGCCGCGAGGCGGCGGCTCACGCGGTCGCGGCCTACCGGCGAAGCATCCACCGCATGACCGACCTCTCCCCCGTCGAGCGGTTCTACCTCCGCGACCTCGGCAACCCCGCCGGCGGCAGGCACGCCAGTTCGCGTCTCGCGATCCGGCGCGTCGTGAAGGACGCGTCCAAGCGCACGTCCGAGCGGGTCGCGGCCAAGATCATGGATCGGGATGCCTCGGGGGCGCCGTTCATCCGCGAGCAGCCGCCCACGCTGACCCACGTGCCCGCCGAGATCGAGGCGCGCCTGGGCGGCATCGTCGAGGACTACCTGCGCACCGTTCCGCCCGACGTCGCGATGCTCATGTCCCAGTACACGGCGACGGATGTCGCTCGCCGAGTCGTCGGCGTGGGCAGCGTCGGCACCCGGTGCTTCATCGTCGTCTTCGCCGGATCGCACGGCGACATCGTCATCCTGCAGGTGAAGGAGGCGGGCCGGTCGGTGCTCGACGAGTTCGGCGGACTGCGCGATCGCGAAGACCGGCCGCCGTCGGCCCGGATCGACGAACTCACGGGCGGCGCACGGGTGGTCACGCTGCAGCGGATCCTGCAGTCCACCTCCGACCTGTTCCTCGGGCACATCACCGTCGAGGGCCGGGGATACTACGTGCGCCAGTTCCGCGATCTGAACGCCTCGTTCGACCTCGCCGACCTCGATCGACCGGCGTTCTTCGACTACGTCGAGGCCTGCGCGACGAAGCTCGCCCGTGCGCACTCCCAGAGCCCGCGAGCCGGGTTCATCGCCGGATACACGGGCCGGAGCAAACGGTTCGACGCGGCGATCGCCGAGTGGTCGCTCGCGTACGCCGAGCAGTCGCGCGCCGACTACGAGGCCTTCTGCGCGGCGATCGAGGCCGGGCGGTTCCCGGTCGCCGAGCACTAGAGGTACGTGCGCACCTCGTCCATGAACGCCGTCGGATCGTCGACCCAGATGCGCACCGCGTCGACGAGCTGCGCTCCCCCGGCGGCACCGTGCCCGGGCAGCAGCACCGGGGTGGGCCGCTCGAGCTCGATCTCGATGACGGTCTCGTTGTTGACGCGCAGCAGCAGCATCCGCGCGGCATCCGCACCGTCGCCCGTCTCGACGATCTTCGGGGACTTGGGCTCGTCGACGCGCAGTCGACGCGCCACCGAGGCGATGTCGTCCCATTGCAGCAGCACGTCGGTCTCGAGCCCGGCACGCACCCGGATGCCGGCCGGGCCGACCGTGTGCGGCCGGACGAGGTAGGCGCAGAGGAGCCCGAACATCCACGTGAGCCCCCAGATGCCGAGCACGAGGAGGGGAATGCGCACGGCCGGCCAGCGATGCACGACGAGATCGAAGATCGGGATCTCCACCGCCGACAGCACGATGAAGATGATGAGCACCGTCAGCACCGGCCGATGGTAGCCGAACCCCGCGCCGCCGCGCTCGATCGCGGGGCGCCGGGCGATGAAACGCCCGATGCTCGCGTAGATGGCGAGTTCCATTCGAAGCGCCCGCTTCACGACCTCCCAGGCGCCGCGCAGGCCGGAGGCCGCGCGGTCGGTGCCCACCGCGGTGCTCACGACGCACCCGCCGGGCCGTCGGCCGCCTCCGCGACGAGGTCGCGGAGGCGCTCGGCGATGGCGGTGATGCCGCGCTCGAGCGCCGCCCGGTCGCCCGGCGCGACCGCGCCGAGCAGATCGGCCGTGAGGTCGGCATGCTCCTGCTGCATGTTCGCCATCAGTGTCGCTGCGGATGGCTCGAGCGAGACGACGATCGCCCGGCGATCATGCGGATGGGGCGAACGCAGGACGTATCCGCCCGCCTCGAGCGCATCGACGAGGCCCGTGACGTTGCGGGGGCTCACCTCGAGCCGGGCCGCGAGCGCGTGCTGGGTCGAGGGGCCGTTCGCCGCGAGATCCCAGAGCACCCGCACGCGCGAGGGCGTGAGCGGGGTGCCCGCGAACGCGCGCGCCATGTCCTTCTGGAAGAGTTCGCTCACCTCCAGGAGGCGGTCGAGCACGGTGATCTCGGGCGTCATATCGTGAGTCTACTGCATTGTTACCTACATTCACGATTCGCCGTGGCGATGTCGGTGGTGACCGCTAGCGTGGGCTCCATGATGAGCGATCTGAGCGGTGAGCTCGAGCCGAATCCGCTACGCGTCGTGCCGGCGGGCGATGTCCCGTTCGCCGATGTCGAGGCCGTGTTCGGCACGAAGGGCGACCCCGCCCGGTGCTGGTGCCAGTGGTTCAAGCTCCCGCCCGCCGACTGGCGCACCGCGTCCCCCGACGACATGAGAGACCTCCTGCATCATCAGCTCGAGGCGTCCGGCACCGGTCCGGGCCTCCTCGCCTACGACGACGAGACCCCGGTCGGCTGGTGCGCCGTCGAGCCGCGGCCGAGGCTCCCCCGCTTGCAGCGCAGTCGCATCATCGCCGGTGCGACCCCCGAGCCCGATTTCGACGACGAGAGCGTCTGGGCCGTGTCGTGCTTCGTCGTCCCCCGTGAGTACCGCATGCGGGGCGTCGGTCGTGCGCTCGCCGTCGCCGCCGTCGACTACGCGCGCGCGAACGGCGCCCGCGTGCTCGAAGGGTACGCCATCGATCCGGCCGAGCGGGCGAAGACCCCTGCCGCCGACCTCTACCACGGCACCGTCTCGATGTTCGTCGACGCCGGTTTCAACGAGGTGGCGCGTCCGCGGTCCGATCGCGCGATCATGCAACTCCAGCTCGACTGAGGCGGGGAAGGCGGGGCGAACCTGCCGGCATCGCGCGTGCGGGCGGCGCTACGATGACCTCATGTTCTACGGAATGGGTGGTTGGCACGTCCTCGTCATCTTCGGGGTGCTGCTCGTGTTCGCGCTGGTCGTCGCCGCGATCGTCGTCCCCATCGTGCTCGTCACCCGACGCCAGGGCGCAGTCGACGACCGCGCCGCCGCGCTCCCACGGTCGGTCGAAGCGCGCCTCCGAGAGCTCGACGACCTGCGGAATCGCGGTGTCGTATCCCCGGGCGAGTACGAGGCCCAACGGGCGGCGATCATCCGCGAGCTCTGATCGAGCCCACGCGTCAGTCACCGACGCGCTCGAACACCCGCGCGCGCACGTGCAGCTCGTCGATCGCCGCGGGCAGCCCGCGCAACCGAGCGGCAGCCTCGGCCTGCACAGCCGCCGCGAGCTCGCGGTATGCGGCGATCGACGCCTGGCCACCGCCACCATCGCCACCGTCGCCGTCGCCGCCGATGGCGGCGAGATCGTCGGCGAACAGGCATGCATCCCGATGCGCGCCCAGCAGGTCCTGCACCGCCTCCGCCGCGACCGAGACGGCCCGCGCCTCATCGCCGAACACCGGCACCGGCCCGTCGGTCACGGCGTCCACGGCGTAACGCAGTCGTCGCGCGGCTCGGCGAAGGCGATGCAGCGATGCGAGGTCGCTTCCTGCCCGTGCCCATGCCCGTCTCACGCGCGCTGCCTCCGCCACGAGCGGCCCGGCCAGCCCCACCTCGAGCGCCGCCCGGGTCTCGGGCGCGCCGCGCCGCGCCGGCGCCTGGGCGGCGAGGAACCCATCGATCGGCGCCGCCATCGGACCGCCGGAGCGGAGCCCCGCGACGAGTCGCGCATGCGCACGTCGGTGCCGGGCTCGGACGTCGTCGACGAGTCGCCTCCGCATCGCGGCGGGCACCCGGGCATCGAGGCGCGCCTCCGCCTGGGCGACCCGAACCTCGAGATCCCGCACGCGGCCGAGCACATCGCCGAGCCCGGCGAGTTCGTCGCGAACGTGAGCGACCTCGGCGCGGTCGAACAGCCTCCGGTACGCGGCGAGCACGCTGCGAATCCGGCGGACGAGCACTCTCGCCTGGTGCACCGCGTCGTGTTCGTCAGCGGACACCGCCGGAGCGAGCGCCGAGAGCCGGGCCGAATACTCCGCGAGGGCTGCGATGACGACCGCGCGCGCCCGGCCGGAGGCATCCTCATGCATCGGGCGCCCCGAGGTCGACCCGCACCCGCTTGACGCGCGCGGTCGCGCCGCGCACGATCTCGACGTCGCGCTTCGGCACGCCGAAGTGCGACGCGATCGCCGCGACGACGCCGGCGTTCGCCGCACCGTCGACGGCGCGCTCGCGCACGAAGACGGTCAGCGACGCCGCCGGGTCGTCGTCGGTCGCCTCGACGAGCGGACCCTTGCGACTGCCGGGCTTCACCCGGACGGTGACCTCCATGGGCCGCTCCCCGTGCCGCCGACGCTAGCGCTGGCGGCGTTCGCGCACGCGCATGTTCACGACGATCGGCGTGCCCTCGAAGCCGTAGACCTCGCGCAGGCGCCGCTGGATGAAGCGGCGGTAGCCCGGGTCGAGGAACCCCGTCGTGAACAGCACGAATGTCGGCGGGCGGCTGCCCGCCTGGGTGCCGAACAGGATGCGCGGCTGCTTGCCGCCGCGCACCGGATGGGGGTGCTCCTGGGTGAGCTCGGTGAGGAAGGCGTTGAACTTGCCGGTCGGGACACGGGTGTCCCAACCCTCGAGCGCGGTCTCGAGCGCGGGGACGAGCTTCTCGAGATGACGGCCGGTGCGCGCCGAGATGTTCACCCGGGGCGCCCACGTCACGTGGTGCAGGTCCTGCTCGATCTCCCGCTCGAGGTAACGGCGGCGGTCGTCGTCGAGCTGGTCCCACTTGTTGTAGGCGAGCACGAGCGCACGACCCGACTCGAGCACGAGGTCGATGATGCGCACGTCCTGCTCGGAGATCGGCTGCGTCACATCGAGCAGCACGACCGCGACCTCGGCCTTCTCGAGGGCGGCCTGCGTGCGCAGCGACGCGTAGAAGTCGGCGCCCTGCTGCAGGTGCACCCTGCGGCGGATGCCCGCCGTGTCCACGAACCGCCAGATCTTTCCGCCGAGCTCGATCTGCTCGTCGACGGGATCGCGCGTGGTGCCGGCCAGGTCGTTGACGACCACCCGCTCCTCGCCTGCGGCCTTGTTGAGCAGCGAGCTCTTGCCGACATTCGGCCGGCCGACGATGGCGACCCGGCGGGGGCCGCCGAACTCCTCCTTCGCGACCGCAGAGACCTGCGGCAGCACCTTGAAGACCTGCTCGAGCATGTCGGCCACGCCGCGGCCGTGCAACGCGGAGACCGGATACGGCTCACCGAGTCCGAGGTTCCACAACGCAGCGGCCTCGGGCTCCTGGCGGGCGTCGTCGACCTTGTTCGCGACGAGGAAGACGGGCTTCTTCGTCTTGCGCAGCAGGCGCACCACGTGCTCGTCGGTCGCAGTGGCGCCGACGGTCGCGTCGACGACGAAGAGCACGACGTCGCAGAGGTCGATCGCGACCTCGGCCTGGGCTGCGACCGAGGCGTCGATGCCCCTCGCGTCGGGCTCCCAGCCGCCGGTGTCGACGAGCGTGAAACGACGATCGAGGTATTCGCCCTTGTACGAGACGCGGTCACGGGTGACGCCGGGGGTGTCCTCGACGACGGCCTCGCGGCGACCGAGGATGCGGTTCACGAGCGCCGACTTGCCGACGTTCGGGCGACCGACGATCGCGATGACCGGAAGGGCGGGCAGGTATCGGATGCCCTCCTCGCCCTCCTCCGAGAGCTCGAGCACCTCGAGGTCGTCGTCGTCGAGCTCGTAGTCGCTGAGGCCCGAGCGCAGGGCTGCCGCCCGCTGCTCGGCGAGCTCGTCGTCGACGTCGGCGAGCCGCTCGGCCAGGCCGTCGTCCGCGACGTCGCCGTACTCGTCGCGCAGGTTCTCGTCGCGCTGGTCGGTCATGCTGTCTCCTGGAAAGATCGTGGGCGCGAATGCGCGCGGCTACCAGTCTGCCGTATGCCGGCTGGGAACTCGGGATGCCGCCGCGGTCTCCCGCGTGACGGGGCGGTCGCGGGAACGACCGGATCGGGCCTCGTCAGGCGCGGGCCTCGACGACCGCGATCATCGCGTCGACGGTCTGGTCGAAGTCGAGTTCGGTCGAGTCGACGGTCGTGACGCCCTCGGCGGCGGTCATGAACTCGACCACCTTCGAGTCGGCGGCGTCGCGCTTGCGCATGGCCTCGCCGACGGCATCGACCGAGCTGCCGATGAGCTCGGCGGCGCGCCTGGCCATCCGCACCTCCTCGGAGGCCGTGAGCAGCACGCGCACCGGCGCGTCGGGGGCGACGACGGTCGTGATGTCGCGACCCTCGACGACGATGCCGGGGCGCACCTCGGCGGTCATGATCGACCGGAACAGCTCGATGAGGTGCGTGCGCACCTCCGGCACACGGGCGACACGGCTCACGACAGCCGAGATCTGCGGGTCGCGGATCGCCTCGGTCACGTCGGTCGCTCCGACGTGCACGCGGTATCCGGCCGGGTCGGTGCCGATGCGGTAGTCGAAGCTCGCGAGGCACGCGACGACGGAGTCCGCGTCGTCGGTGTCCACGCCCGACGCCTCGACGTGCCAGGCGAACGCGCGATACGCCGCGCCGGTGTCGAGGAATCCGTACCCGAGTCGCTTGGCGACGGCTTTCGACACGCTCGACTTGCCGCTGCCGGCGGGGCCATCGACGGCGACGACGACGGGGATCTCCACGGATGCCTCCATTTGGTGGTGGTTCGGGCCGGCTCAGCCGGCGATGCGCCAGCCGCGCTCGGCCAGCTCATGGGTCAGTCGGTCGGCTGCCTCGGGCACGACCTGCACTTCTGCGAGGCCGACCTGTCGTCCAGGCGAGTGCTCGAGCCGCAGGTCTTCGAGGTTGACGCCGATCTCGCCGATCTCGGCGAGCAGCCGCGCCAACTGGCCCGGCCGGTCGTCAACCATGACGACGACGGTCGTGAAGCGCTTGTCGGTGCCGTGCTTGCCCGGCAGGCGCGAGACGCCGGTGTTGCCACCGGTCAACTCCTCGGCGACGCGGCGCCGGGCGCCGGGTGCCGCCGGATCGCCGAGCGCGTCGATGAAGCGGTCGAGGTCGTCGCGGAAGGCGACGAGGATGTCGCGGACGGGCGCCGAGTTCGCGCCGAGGATCTGCACCCAGAGGTCGGGGTCGCTCGCGGCGATGCGGGTGACGTCGCGCACGCCCTGCCCTGCAAGCCCGAGCGCCGCATTGGGCGCGTCGATGAACCGGCGGGCCATGACGCTCGCCACGACCTGCGGCACGTGCGAGATGAGGGCAACCCCGCGGTCGTGCTCGTCCGGGGTCATTTCGACGAGGGTCGCCCCGAGGTCGAGGATCAGGTCGTCGATCGCCCCGGCGCGCTGGTAGCTGATCGCGTCGTGCGCGGCGACGACCCAGGGCCGGCCCGCGAAGAGGTCGGCTCGGGCGGCGAGCGGGCCGCCGCGTTCGCGCCCGGCGAGCGGATGCGAGCCGATGTACCGCGAGACGTCGGCGCCGCGGTCGACGAGTTCGTCGAGGATCCCGGCCTTCACGCTCGCGACGTCGGTCACGATCGCGTCGGGGAACGCCGCGAGCTCGTCGGCGACGACGCGCGCCGTCACGTCGGGCGGCACCGCGACCACGATGAGCTGGGGCGCGTCGTCGGGCCGGGCGGGACGCCCGGCGCCGAGATCGGTCGCGATCGCCACGTGCGTCGGCGAGGCGTCGGCGAGGATCACGTCGAGGCCTCGGCCCCGCAGCCCCAGTGCGACGCTCGTGCCGAGCAGGCCGGCACCGACGACGCGCACCGGGCCGGTGAGCCGCGATTCGACCACGTCAGTGCCCCTCTCGGGCGGGTGCGCCGCCACCTGCGGCCCTGGCGATGGTGAGCAGCCGGCCGCGTTCGTCCTTCGTCAGCTCCCGCAGCTGACCGGCCTTCAGTGTACCGAGGTGCAGGGGGCCGAACTGGCGACGCACGAGGTCGACGACCGGGTGGCCGACCGCCTTCAGCATGCGACGCACGATGCGGTTCTTGCCCGAGTGCAGGGTGATCTCGACGATCGTGTGCTTGTCGTCGCCCTGCGTCTGCAGGATCTTCGCGCGATCGGCCTTGATCGGGCCGTCGTCCAGCTCGATGCCCTGCTTGAGTCGCTGCAGCGTCTGCGGGGTGAGCCGGCCGCGCACCTTCGCGACGTAGGTCTTCTCGACCCCGAACGACGGGTGCGCGAGCACGTGCGCGAGCTCGCCGTCGTTCGTGAGCACGAGCAGGCCGCTCGTCTCGGCGTCGAGCCGGCCGACGTTGTAGACGCGCTCCTCGAGGTCGTCGGTGAACCGGCGGAGGTCGGGGCGCCCCTGCTCGTCGCGCATCGACGAGACGACGCCCGTCGGCTTGTTGAGCATGTAGTAGCGCTTCGCGGTGTCGAGCTGCACGGCGACGCCGTCGACCGAGACGAGGTCGCTCTCGGGGTCGATTCGCGTGCCGAGCTCGGTGACGATGCGGCCGTTCACCTCGATGCGTCCCGCGAGGATGTACTCCTCGACGACGCGCCGGCTCGCAACGCCGGCGGCGGCGAGCACCTTCTGCAGGCGCACGCCTGCGACATCCGATTCAGCCATCGAGGTCGAATCCTCCCTGTCCGTCGTCGAGCAGCGGCGAGATCGGCGGCAGCTCGTCGAGTGAGTTGATGCCGAGGTTGGTGAGCAGCAACTCGGTCGTGCCGTAGAGGATCGCCCCGGTCTCGGGGTCGGTGTCGACCTCGGTGACGAGCCCACGGCCGAGCAGCGTGCGCACGACCGAGTCGACGTTGACGGCCCGGATCGACGCGACCTGCGAGCGTGAGATCGGCTGCTTGTAGGCGATCACCGACAGCGTCTCGAGCGCGGCCTGCGAGAGCCGCGTCGACGACTGGGTCACCACGAAGTCGGTGACGAGGGCGTCGTACTCGCCGCGCACGTAGAACCGCCAGCCGCCGCCGACCTCGCGGAGCTCGAAGGCGCGACGGATGCCTCGTGCCGTCGCCTCCTCGGCGGCGAGGTCCGTGCGCGGCTCGCCCGACGCGGCGCCGCCGTCGTAGTCGTCGCGCAGTCGTGCGATCGAGGCGCGCACCTCGGCGACCGGACGGGCGACCGCAGCCGCGAGGTGGACGACGCTCTGCGGCTCGTCGGCGATGAACAGGATCGCCTCGATCGCGCGGTCGAGGTCGAGGCGTGGCTGGCCGGGCACATCGAGCGGGGTCGCCACCGACAGTTCGGGGCCGTCGTCGGCAGAGTGAGGAGCCAACGGCGTCGGCGATTCCTGGCCGTCGCCGGACACGGCGGGCGGCGCCGACTCGACGCCCTCCTCCGCGTGCGTGGTCTCATTCGTCATAGTCGGCCCCCAGGCTCTCGAGGTTCTCGTCGGACCAGTGCTCGGCGGCCCAGTGCAAGGTCAGCTCGCCGAGCGGCTCGATCTGGTCGAAGCCGATCGCCGCGTGCCGGTACAGCTCGAGCACGGCGAGGAAGCGCGCGACGACGACGCCCCGCTGGGCGACCCCGGCGATCAACTGTCGGAAGGTCACCGGTTCGCCGCGGCGCAGCACGGCGACGACCTGAGCGGCCTGCTCGCGGATCGACACGAGAGGCGCGTGCAGGTGGTCGAGCCCGACGACCGGGATCTCGCGCGGGGTGAGGGCGAGCGTCGCGAGCGCGGCGAAGTCATCGGCCGAGAGCGTCCACACGAGCTCGGGCGCCCGCTGCCGGAACTTCTCCTCGAGCCGCACGGTGCGAGCGTGGCGCAGGGCTTCGGCGTCGAGCTCACCGCTGAACCAGCGAGCCGCCTCCTTGAAGGCGCGGTATTGCAGCAGGCGGGCGAACAGCAGGTCGCGCGCCTCGAGCAGCGCGACGTCCTCGGCGTCGACGAGTTCGCCCTGCGGCAGCAGGCCCGCCACCTTGAGGTCGAGCAGCGTCGCCGCCACCACGAGGAACTCGCTCGCACGGTCGAGCTCCTCCTCGGAGTCGAGGCCCTTCAGGTAGGAGATGAACTCGTCGGTCACCTTCGAGAGCGAGACCTCGGTGATGTCGAGCTCGTGCTTCGCGATGAGCGAGAGCAGCAGGTCGAAGGGCCCCTCGAAGTTGGTCAGTGCGACCCGGAACCCGGCGTCGTCGCCCCCGGCCGAGGCATCCGTCACCGCGGCGCCGTCGGTTGATGCAGCCTCGTCGGCGGGCGCCCGCTCAGGCGACCGCGCCACGGAAGACCAGCTCCCTCGCGAGCTGCCGGTACGCCTTCGAGGCCTGGTGCTCGGGAGCGAACTCGGTGATCGGCGTCGCCGCGACCGTCGCGTCGGGGAACTTCACCGTGCGTGTGATCACCGTCTCGAGCACCTTGTCGCCGAACGCGTCGACGACCCGCTCGAGCACCTCGCGCGAGTGCAGCGTGCGAGCGTCGTACATCGTCGCGAGGATGCCGTCGAGCGCGATGGCCGGGTTGAGGCGGTCGCGCACCTTGTCGATCGTCTCGATGAGCAGGGCGACGCCGCGGAGCGCGAAGAACTCGCACTCGAGCGGGATGACGACGCCGTGGCTCGCCGTGAGCGCGTTCACGGTCAGGAGCCCGAGCGACGGCTGGCAGTCGATGAGGATGACGTCGTAGTCGGGTGCGACGCGGCGCAGGACGCCCGCGAGGATCTGCTCACGGGCGACCTCGGTGACGAGGTGCACCTCGGCCGCCGAGAGGTCGATGTTCGCCGGGATGACGTCGAGGCCCTCGACGGTCGTCTGCTGGATCGCGTCCTTCGGCTCGAGCTGGCGCGAGAGGAGCAGGTCGTAGATCGTCGGCACGTCGTGCGTCTGCACCCCGAGACCGGCCGACAGCGCGCCCTGCGGGTCGAAGTCGATCGCGAGCACGCGGCGGCCGTACTCGGCGAGGGTCGCGCCGAGGTTGATCGTCGTCGTGGTCTTGCCCACGCCGCCCTTCTGGTTGCACAGGGCGATGATGCGCGCGGGCCCGTGCGACGTGAGCGGCTTCGGATCGGGGAACTCGCGGTGCGGACGACCCGTCGGACCCAGCTCCGGCTCCAGCGAAGCGATCCCGTCCGCCGAGTCGTGCTTGTGCTGCGTCACGTGTCGTCTTCTCTCCTGGGGCCGGGGCCGCTCGCTGTCGGCCCTGTTCGGATCTGGGCTGGGTCGATTCTAGCGAGCACGTGGGTGTGCTGCCGTGTACATCTCCCGGAGTGTATCGGCTGTGACGAGCGTGTAGATCTGCGTGGTCGCGACCGACGAGTGCCCGAGCAGCTCCTGCACGACCCGCACGTCGGCCCCGCCCTCGAGCAGGTGGGTCGCGAACGAGTGGCGAAGGGTGTGCGGTGAGACGGATGCCTCGATCCCCGCCCGTTCTGCCGCTGCGCGGATGACGTCCCACGCCGCCTGGCGCGAGAGCCGCCGGCCGCGCACACCGAGGAACAGGGCCGGAGTCGCCTGCCCGCGCGCCGAGAAGACCGGCCGGGCGCGCACCAGGTAGGCGCCGATCGCCCGCCTGGCGTAGCTGCCGAGCGGCACGACCCGCTGCTTGCCGCCCTTGCCGAACAGGCGGACGACCTCGTCGTCGATGAGGTCGTCGACGTTGAGCGAGATCGCCTCGGTCACGCGGGCGCCGGTCGCGTAGAGGAGTTCGAGCAGGGCGGCGTCGCGCAGTTGCGCCGGCTCGTCACCGCCCGCGGCGGCGATGAGCGCCTCGACGTCTTCGACCGGGATCGCCTTGGGGAGCCGGGCCGGGAGCTTCGGGGGGCGCAGCTCGCGCGACACGTCGGAGGCGAGCTCGCCCTCCTCGGCGAGGAACCGGTGCAGCCCGCGCACGGCGGACAGCACTCGTGCGACGGAGGAGGTCGCGAGCACGGGATCGCGCTCGGCGCCGAGGAAGCGCACGAAGTCGGACAGGTCGCGTTCGGTGACCAGGTCGAGGTCGCCCGGGCCGCGGTCGGCGAGCCAACCGGCGTAGATCGCGAGGTCGCGCCGGTACGACGCCGTCGTGTTGCGCGACAGGCCGCGCTCCACGGCGAGATGCCGCAGGTACCCGTCGACCCGCGCGGCGGTCGTCACGGTGCCGACGCGCCCCGTACCGGTGCGGTGCGACTCGGCCACGGGGCATCCGCCTCGCCGAGGCCGCGCCACCCGCGGCCGCGCACCGCGTGCGCGGCGAGCACCGCGATCGCCAGAGGGCCGTTGTGCACGCGCCGCTCGAGCACCGCGTCGACGCACTCGTCGAGCGGCACCCACCGCGTCTCGAGCTCGGCCTCTTCGTCTTCGCGGTCGAACGCCTCGGGCCTCGCGCGCAGACCGCGCGCGAGGTAGACGCGGATGACCTCGTCGCTGCCCCCGGGAGAGGTCGCGAAGTCGGCGAGCACCGCCCACTCGGATGCTTCGAGGTCGGCCTCTTCGGCGAGCTCGCGCTGCGCGGCTGCGAGCGGGTCTTCGCCCGCGACGTCGAGGAGGCCCGCCGGGATCTCCCAGTCGCGCATGCGCACCGGGTGGCGGTACTGCTTGATGAGCAGCGCACGGTCGTGCTCGTCGAGCGCGAGCACGCCGACGGCGCCCGTGTGGTCCATGAACTCGCGCACGATCGGCGCGCCGCCGAGCTCGAAGGTCTCGCGCCGGATGCTCCAGACCCGACCGGCGAAGACCTCCTCGCTCTCGATGATCGCGAGTTCGACGGGGTCGTCGGCGAGACGATCGAACGACCCGCCGACGGCCGCGTCAGCAGCTTCAGCCATTGTTGACGTCGAAGAGGCGGCTCGCCTGCTGACGCTCGAGCGCTGCGCCGACGAGGCCGCGGAACAGCGGGTGCGCGTCGTTCGGGCGGCTGCGCAGTTCGGGGTGCGCCTGCGTGCCGACGTAGAACGGGTGCACGTCGCGCGGAAGCTCGACGTACTCGACGAGGTTGCGGTCGGGCGAGAGCCCGGAGAACACGAGGCCCGCCTCGGCGATGCGATCGCGGTACGCGTTGTTGACCTCGTAGCGGTGCCGGTGGCGCTCGCTGACATCGGTCGAGCCGTACAGCTCGGCCGCGATCGTGCCCTCGCCGAGCTTCGCCGGGTAGAGGCCGAGTCGCATCGTGCCGCCGAGGTCGCCGCCCGAGATGATCTCGACCTGCTCCTCCATCGTCGCGATGACCGGGAACTCGGTGTCGGGGTCGAACTCGCTCGACGACGCACCTGGCAGTCCCGCGACGTTGCGCGCGTACTCGATGACCATGCACTGCAGGCCGAGGCACAGGCCGAGCACGGGAATGCCGTTGTCGCGCGCGAAGTGCAACGCACCGAGCTTGCCCTCGATGCCGCGCACGCCGAACCCGCCGGGCACGCAGATGCCGTCGAGATGGGCGAGGTGCTTCTGCGCCCCCTCGGGCGTCTGGCACTCGTCGGACGGGATCCACTCGATGTTGACCTTCGCGTCGTTCGCGAAACCGCCTGCGCGGAGCGCCTCGGTCACCGAGAGGTACGCGTCGGGCAGGTCGATGTACTTGCCGACCAGGCCGATCCTCACCTCGTGCTTGGGGTCGTGGACGACGCGAAGCAGGTCGCTCCAGCCCGACCAGTCGACGGCGTCGGCCTTCTCGCCGAGACCGAGCGCGTCGATGAGGTACGAGTCGAGGCCCTGCTCGTGCAGCATCGTCGGGATGTCGTAGATCGAGGGCACGTCGACCGCGTTCACCACGGCGGCCTCGTCGACGTCGCACATGAGCGCGATCTTGCGCTTGTTCGACTCGGTGACGGGGCGGTCGCTGCGGAGCACGAGCGCGTCGGGCTGGATGCCGATCGAGCGCAGCGCTGCGACCGAGTGCTGGGTCGGCTTCGTCTTCTGCTCGCCCGAGGCGCCCATGAACGGCACGAGCGAGACGTGCACGAAGAACACGTTCTTGCGGCCGAGCTCGTGACGCACCTGGCGCGCGGACTCGATGAACGGCTGCGACTCGATGTCGCCGACCGTGCCGCCGATCTCCGTGATGATGACGTCGGGCTTCGGGCTCTCGGTCGCCTGCAGGCGCATGCGGCGCTTGATCTCGTCGGTGATGTGCGGGATCACCTGCACCGTGTCTCCGAGGTACTCGCCGCGACGCTCCTTCGCGATGACCGTCGAATAGATCTGGCCGGTCGTGACGTTCGCCGCCTGCGACAGGTCGATGTCGAGGAAGCGCTCGTAGTGGCCGATGTCGAGGTCGGTCTCAGCGCCGTCGTCGGTCACGAAGACCTCGCCGTGCTGGAACGGATTCATCGTGCCGGGGTCGACGTTGAGATAGGGGTCGAGCTTCTGCATGACCACCCGGAGGCCGCGCGCCGTCAGCAGGTTGCCGAGGCTCGCGGCGGTGAGTCCCTTGCCCAACGAAGAAACGACACCACCGGTCACGAAGATGTGCTTGGTCGTGTCGTTATTGTCTGCGCTCTGCGCTCTTCCGCGTTCATCCACCACGGGCTTGTATTCTAACCCACGTTCCCGATCGCTTGCCGCGACATGCCCCACGCGCTCCCCCTTCGTCGTGCGGGGCCGATCGGCCCCGGTCGGTTCGGCCCTGCGGCCGGTGATCTCAGGCCGCCCGTTCGGAGGCGATCTCGAGCAACTCCCGCGCGTGCGCGAGCCCGCTCTCGGAATCGGCGAGCCCCGAGAGCAGCCGCGCCATCTCGGCTTCGCGCTCGGCGCCCTGCAGCTGTCGCACGCTCGACGCGGTGACCGCGCCATCGGTGCCCTTGACGACGCTCAGGTGGTTCGTCGCGAACGCGGCGACCTGGGCGAGGTGGGTGACGACGATGACCTGCGAGCGTTCGGCGAGGCGGGCGAGGCGACGCCCGATCTCGATGGCCGCGGCGCCGCCGACACCCGCGTCGACCTCGTCGAAGACGAACGTGGGCACGGGGTCGGTGCCGGCGATCACGACCTCGATCGCGAGCATGACCCGCGAGAGCTCGCCGCCGGACGCGCCGCGCGAGACCGAGCGGGGCTCGGCACCGGGATGCGGCCGCAGCAGGATGGCGACGTGGTCGCGCCCGTGCGTCGTCGGCTCGGCGCTCGGCTCCACGCTGACGCTCAGCACCGCGTCGGGCATGGCCAGGGCCGCGAGTTCGTGCGTCACGGCCTCGGCGAGCCGCGCGGCCGCCTCGGTGCGCTGCTCGGTGATGCGGGTGGCGAGTCGATCGACCTCGGCCGCGAGCTCGGCGACGGCGATGTCGAGCTCGGCGATGCGTTCGTCGTCGCCGTCGAGCTCGACGAGTCGCAGCCCGCCGTCGCGCCGGAACGCGAGCACGCCGTCGAGATCGCCGTGGCGGCGGATGAGGCCGGCGAGCACCGCCCGGCGCTCCTGCACGAGCTCGAGCTCGCGGGCGCCATCGGTGTCGAGCCCGGTGAGGTAGCCGGCGAGCTCGGTGCCCGCGTCGGCCAGGAGGAAGCCGGCGTTCGCAAGCGACTCCGCGATCGGTGCGAGCGCCGCGTCGTGCTCGGCGACCCGCTCGAGGTGCCGCCGTGCGGCCTCGATGAGCGTCACCGCGTCTGGAGCGTCGTCGACGACCTCGTCGCCCGAGACGAGCGCCTTCGCCTGGGCGGCGGCGAGGCGGAGCTCTTCGAGGTTCGAGAGCCGTTCGGCACGCTCGTGGAGTTCGGCGTCCTCACCGGGCTGCGGATCGACGGCCTCGACCTCGTCGAGGTCGGCTCGCAGCGCCTCGGCCTCCCGCGCGCGGGCGTCGCGCTCGTCGCGCAGGCGCGCGAGTTCGGCGGCGTCGGCCCTCCAGCGGTCGAACACGTCGCGGTACGCCTCGAGCGATTCGGCGAGCGGCGCGCCGGCGAAGCGGTCGAGTGCGTCGCGCTGGGCCGAGGCCGAGCGCAGCCGCTGCTGGTCGGCCTGCCCGTGCACCACCACGAGCTCGTCACCGAGTTCGGAGAGCACCCCGACCGGAGCGCTCCGACCGCCGACGACGGCGCGGCTGCGCCCCTCGGACGAGACCGAACGTCCGAGCAGCAGCTCGCCGGCCTCGACCTCGCCGCCGGTCTCGGCGACGCGGTCGGCGATTGCTCCCTCTTGGGGCACGATCCATCGCCCCTCGACCCAGGCCTGCTTCGCGCCGGACCGCACGGCTCCGGCGTCGGAGCGAGCGCCGAGCAGCAGCCCGAGCGCGGTCACGACCATCGTCTTGCCTGCGCCCGTCTCACCCGTGACCGCCGTGAACCCGGCCCCGAGCGGCAGCGTCGCCTCGGCGATGACGCCGAGGTCGCGGATGCCGAGCTCCTCGATCAACTCGCGCCCTCCCTCATCGGATCCCGGCCTCTCGTGCTCATTCGCGGCCCGCCGGCCCGCGCCACCCCGTCACCGGCAACTGGAACTTGTTCACGAGCCGGTCGGTGAACGGCGCCTCATGGAGCCGTGCCAGCCGCACAGGGGTGTCGGAGCGGCGCACGATCACCCTGGCCCCGGGCGGCAGGTCGAATGTGCGCCGCCCGTCGCACCAGATGACGGCCGCGGTCTCGGTGCGCTGCAGGATCTCGACCGCGAGGGACGACTCGGGACCGACCACGAGCGGGCGGGCGAACAGCGCGTGCGCGCTGAGCGGCACGAGCAGCAGGGCCTCGAGACTCGGCCACACGACCGGCCCACCCGCCGAGAACGAATAGGCGGTCGAACCCGTCGGCGTCGACATGACGACGCCGTCGCAGCCGAACGACGAGAGCGGCCGGCGATCGACCTCGATCACGACCTCGAGCATGCGCTCGCGCTCGGCCTTCTCGACGGTCGCCTCATTGAGCGCCCAGCTCTCGTACACGACCTCGGAGCCGACCTTCGCCCGCACGGACAGGGTCATGCGCTCCTCCACGACGTAGTCGCGCGAGAGCGCCCGGGAGACGGTGTAGCCGAGGTCGTCGCGCTCGCTCTCGGCGAGGAACCCGACGTGACCGAGGTTGACGCCGAGCAGCGGCACGGGGTGGTCGCGGATGAGCTCGGCCGCGCGAAGGATCGTACCGTCGCCGCCGAGCACGATCACGAGCTCGATGCTTGCGGGATCGGTGTCTTCGAAGCGCACGACGCCGCCGTCGAGCTCGGGCACGAAGGCGTGCACGTCCTCCCAGTGCTCGGCGGCGATCACCGGCACGGCGCCCGCGGCGAGCAGCTGCGTGCAGACCGCCCCCGTCGCCTCGAGCGCGGACTGCCGGCCCGTGTGCGAGACCACGAGGAAGTGGCGTGCGTCGTTCACCCGTGCTCTCCTCTCGTCAGCGCGTCGACCCGACCCGACCATTCTGTCGGATTCGCACCGCCCGTCGCCCGAAGGTGGACGAGGAACTCGCGGTTTCCGTGCGAGCCGGCGATTGGGGAGGACAGGACGCCGACGGTGCCGAGATCGAGGTCGTGCGCGGCCCACAGCACGTTCATGACCGCCTCCGAGCGCAGTGCCGGATCGTGGACGATCCCCTCACGTACTCCCCCGCGGCCGACCTCGAACTGCGGCTTCACGAGGAGCACGAGGTCTGCGTCGGCCGTCGCGGTCGCGCGCAGTGCGGGCAGCACGGTCGTCAACGAGATGAACGAGAGGTCGGCGGTCACGAGGGCGGGACGCTCGTCGACGCCCGTCGCCGCCGCGAGCGAATCGGGCGTGAGCCCGCGAACGTTGCAGCCCTCGACGAGCACCAGACCGGGCGCGCCGTGCAGCTCCGGCGCGAGCTGGCCGTGGCCGACGTCGACGGCGAGCACGGTGCGCGCACCGCGTTCGAGCAGCACTTGGGTGAAGCCGCCGGTCGACGCGCCAGCGTCGAGCGCGACGCGGCCCGCCGGGTCGACGGCGAATCCGTCGAGCGCGGCGACCAGCTTGTGCGCGGCACGGCTGACGTAGTGGTCGGATGCCTCGACCGAGAGCAGCACGTCCGGCCCGACCTTGAACGACGCCTTCACGACGGGGCGACCGTCGACCGACACCCGCCCTTCGGCGATGAGTGCGGCCGCCTGCGTGCGCGAACGCACGAGACCGCGCGCCGCGAGGGCGGCATCGAGACGCTCGTGGCTCATGACGACCGAGATGCGCCCGACGGGTCGGACTGCTCGAGTTCCTCGCGGAGGCGCGCGGCCAGCGCCTCGTAACCCGGCGCGCGCTCCTCGATCGGGAGCCCCTCGATGTCGGCCAGGGCGGCCCTGGTGCCCTCGGCCACCTCGTCGGAGGAGTCGCTCGGGTCGTGCTCGTGGTCGATGCTCACCCGACCACGCTACCTCGCGCGCACGACACGCGGTCGATCACGCGTAGAGGCGCGCCGGGACGTCGAGCACATGGATGCCGATGCCCGACTCCCAGATCGTCGCGCACGCCGCGCGCAGGAGGTCGAGGCCGCCGTCGCCCTCGGCGACGATCTCGACGCGGTTGCCGGCGAGGCGCACGCGAGCCGCGCCGACCCTCACCACGTCGCCCCGCACGCGCTCGACCGTCGGATAGGGCTCGTGAAGTCCCCGCAGGTCGGAGAGGATGAAGTCGGGTCGGCTGGCCGCATCGGCGGCGAGCAGCTGCTTCGCCCGGTCGATGCCCGTGAGCACGATCGCACTCGCCATCCCGGCCCGGTTCGCCCCGAGGATGTCGGTGTCGAGTCGGTCGCCGACCACCAGCGGGTTCGCGGCGTCGAACCGCCGGCGCGCCTCGTCGAAGATCGGCGTCTCGGGCTTGCCGGCGACGAGGGGCAGTCGTCCGACCGCCGTGTGCACGGCCGAGACGAGGGTGCCGTTGCCGGGGGCGATGCCGCGGGCGACGGGTATGGTCCAGTCCATGTTCGTCGCGATCCACGGGATGCCTCCGCGCGAGGCATCCGCGCCGTCGATGCCCGGGTCGTCGGCATGCAGGGCGAACGCGGCCTCGGCGAGGTCCTTCCAGCCGATCTCGGGGGTGAACCCCTGCACGAGGGCATCGGGGCCGTCGTCGGCCGACCGCGTCACCCGATAGCCGCGCTTGCGCAACTCGACCTCGATGCCCTCGCCGCCGACGACGAACACGAGTGCGCCCGGCGCGACGTGGCCCTCGAGGAGTCGCATGGCCGCCTGGGGCGACGTGACGACATCGTTCGGCGCCGCTTCGAGGCCGAGGTCGGTGAGGTGGCCCGCGACGGAGGCGTCGCTGCGCGACGCGTTGTTCGTGATGTACCCGACCGCTCGCGAACGCTTCGCGAGGTTGAGGCTCTCGACCGCATGCGGAATCGCGCCGGCGCCCGCGTAGACGACGCCGTCGAGATCGGCGAACACCGCGTCGACGCCGTCGAGCGGTGTCGTGGGCTCAGTCCTCGCTCGGAACAGCGCCATCGGCGGAGTCCTCGGTCGCGTCTTCGCCGTCGAGAGCGTCGCCTTCGGCGAGCACCGCTCGGACGTCGTCCTCGAGCACGTCTCCGGGGTCGCCCGACGCCGTGTCCTCCGACGACTCGACGAGCTCATCGATCGCGGCGTCGCCGTCCGCGACGTGCTCCTCGTTCCCGATCTCGACGTCGGCCTCGAACGCCTGGTCATCGATTTCGGCGTCGGCGGGCTCGTCGGACTCGAGCTCGAAGATCTCGATGAGCTCGGCCTCGGCCGGACCCGCCAACGCGGCTTCGGCGCGCGCGGCGAGCACACGCCATCGGGAGGCGTCGCCGTCGCGTCCGAGCTCTTCGAGCACCTCGGCGTAGGCGGAGAACAGCGCGGGGCTGTACGAGAAGGCGCGATCGGGGTCGAGTTGCGGGATCTCGAGCTCCGCGAGCGCGAGCTCCGGCTGGCCGAGGTCGAGCCGCGCACCGGACATCGCGATCGCCAAGCCGACCTGCACGGCCACCGGCAGTTCGTTGCGGTCCACCGCGCGACCGACCTCGAGGGCGCGATCGGGACGACCGACGCCGCGCTCGCTGTCGACCATCAACGGAAGCTGGTCGTTGTTGCCGGAGATGCGACGGTAGGTGCGCAACTCGCGAAGTGCGAGCGAGAAGTCGCCCGTCGCATATGCCGTGATCGCAAGGGTCTCGCGCACCACCGCGATGCGCCCCGCCCGGCGGGCAGCCGACATCGCGTGCTGGTGCGCGAGCTCGGGGTCGTCATCGAGGTACTCGGATGCCGCGACGAGATGCCGTGCGACCCAGTCCGCGTTCTCCTTGCTCAGGGTCTTGAGCTCGGCGCGGGCCACCTTGTCGAGCTGGCGGGCTTCGATCTCCGCAGGCAGGAACGGATCGTCGTGCCGCGGACGCACCGGAAGGTCGGCCGCGCCGTGCCGCTCGTGCGACGCCTCGGTCGGTGCCCCACGGCGATCGCCGTCGTGCCGGCCGCCTGCGTGGCCGGAACCGGGCGTGCCGTACGGGCGCTTCTGGTCGCGGTCGCCATAGGGCTTCCGGTCATCCCGGCCGCCGTACGGGCGCTTCTGGTCGCGATCGCCGTAGGACCGCCTCTGGTCGCGGTCACCGTAGGGCTTGCGGTCATCACGACCGCCGTACGGGCGCTTCGCATCGCGATCGCCGTACGGCTTGCGGTCGCCGCTGCCGCCGTGCGAACGGGTCGCGTCGCGGTCGCCGTACGAACGCTTCTGATCCCGGTCGGCATACGGCTTGCGGTCATCCCGGGCACCGTACGGGCGCTTCGCGTCGCGATCGCCGTAGGACCGCCTCTGGTCGCGGTCACCGTAGGGCTTGCGGTCGCCGTAGGGCTTGCGGTCGCCGCTGCTGCCGTGCGAACGGGTCGCGTCGCGGTCGCCGTACGAACGCTTCTGGTCGCGGTCGCCGTACGGCTTGCGATCATCATGACCACCGTACGGACGCTTCTGGTCGCGGTCGCCATAGGGCTTCCGTTCATCGCGACCACCGTACGGGCGCTTCGCGTCCCGGTCACTGTACGGCTTGCGATCACCGCTGCCGCCGTGCGAGCGTGTCGCATCCCGATCGCCGTACGATCGCTTCTTGTCCCGGTCACCGTACGGCTTCCGATCACCGCTGCTGCCATACGGGCGCTTCGCGTCCCGGTCGCCATACGGCTTGCGGCCGGCAGTCGAACCGGATCCTCGCTGACCCGACGAGCCGCCGCTCCGCTGGGGTCGCTCCTGGCCGTCTCGGTCCTTGTTCGAATCGCTCACGATGTTCCTGTCGAATGGGAGTCTCGTCGACTCAACCGTACTGCCGGGCCGCGCCAGATCCGCTGTTAACGAATAATGGCCACCCACCTGTGCTCGCTATTGAGCACAGGGGGTGGCCATTCAAAGAATGTCCGGCGGTGTCCTACTCTCCCACAGGGTCCCCCCTGCAGTACCATCGGCGCTGCGAGTCTTAGCTTCCGGGTTCGGAATGTGTCCGGGCGTTTCCCTCGCGCTATGGCCGCCGAAACTCTAGGACCAAACCGTGTTCACCCTTGGTGGGTGGGTTTGGTGGTCTCGGTGTACACACCCCTTGGTGTGGGGTGTGTTTGTTCTGTGTTGAGTTTGTGTTTCCGTCTGTTGGGAACCACAGAGTGGACGCGAGTCATCAGGGCCACGCACACGGCCTTTACTTGAATGAGTTCAAATCGTGTGGGTGTAGTGATAATCAAGTTATCGGCTTATTAGTACCGGTCAGCTCCGACAGTCGTTAGTCCTGTCTTCCACATCCGGCCTATCAACCCAGTCGTCTGGCTGGGAGCCTCTCCCCCCGAAGGGGATGGAAATCTCATCTTGAGGCCGGCTTCCCGCTTAGATGCTTTCAGCGGTTATCCATTCCGAACGTAGCTAACCAGCGGTGCTCCTGGCGGAACAACTGGCACACCAGAGGTTCGTCCAACCCGGTCCTCTCGTACTAGGGTCAGATCCTCTCAAATTTCCTGCGCGCGCAGAGGATAGGGACCGAACTGTCTCACGACGTTCTAAACCCAGCTCGCGTACCGCTTTAATGGGCGAACAGCCCAACCCTTGGGACCTACTCCAGCCCCAGGATGCGACGAGCCGACATCGAGGTGCCAAACCATGCCGTCGATATGGACTCTTGGGCAAGATCAGCCTGTTATCCCCGAGGTACCTTTTATCCGTTGAGCGACAGCGCTTCCACAAGCCACTGCCGGATCACTAGTCCCGACTTTCGTCCCTGCTCGACCTGTCAGTCTCACAGTCAAGCTCCCTTGTGCACTTACACTCGCCACCTGATTGCCAACCAGGTTGAGGGAACCTTTGGGCGCCTCCGTTACTTTTTGGGAGGCAACCGCCCCAGTTAAACTACCCACCAGGCACTGTCCCTGAACCGGATCACGGTTCGAAGTTAGATATCCAGAGTGACCAGAGTGGTATTTCAACAACGACTCCACCGACACTAGCGTGCCAGCTTCACAGTCTCCCACCTATCCTACACAAGCCACACCGAACACCAATACCAAGCTGTAGTAAAGGTCACGGGGTCTTTCCGTCCTTCTGCGCGTAACGAGCATCTTTACTCGTACTGCAATTTCGCCGAGTTCGCGGTTGAGACAGCTGGGAAGTCGTTACGCCATTCGTGCAGGTCGGAACTTACCCGACAAGGAATTTCGCTACCTTAGGATGGTTATAGTTACCACCGCCGTTTACTGGGGCTTAAATTCTCAGCTTCGCCTTGCGGCTAACCGGTCCTCTTAACCTTCCAGCACCGGGCAGGCGTCAGTCCGTATACATCGTCTTGCGACTTGGCACGGACCTGTGTTTTTAGTAAACAGTCGCTTCCCACTGGTCTCTGCGGCCACTCCCCGCTTCCTGGAGCAAGTCCATTCACGGTTCGGGCCCCCCTTCTCCCGAAGTTACGGGGGCATTTTGCCGAGTTCCTTAACCACGATTCTCTCGATCTCCTCGGTATTCTCTACCTGACCACCTGAGTCGGTTTGGGGTACGGGCGGCTAGAACCTCGCGTCGATGCTTTTCTCGGCAGCATAGGATCACCCACTTTTCATCCGCATCACGTCTCAGCCTTGATGAACCGCGGATTTGCCTACGGTTCGGCCTACACGCTTGCCCCGGGTCAACCATCGCCCGGGCTGGGCTACCTTCCTGCGTCACACCTGTTAATACGCTCACTCCACCAGATGGGGTCGCATGCCGCCTCGCGATCGTCCCCGAAGGGATCCACGCGGATTGGGATGCTTAGCACTCCTGATTTCATGTGGGCGGTTCTTCGCCGGTACGGGAATATCAACCCGTTGTCCATCGACTACGCCTGTCGGCCTCGCCTTAGGTCCCGACTTACCCAGGGCAGATTAGCTTGACCCTGGAACCCTTGGTCTTCCGGAGGACGGGTTTCTCACCCGTCTTTCGCTACTCATGCCTGCATTCTCACTCGTGTACCGTCCACGGCTGGTTTCCACCGCCGCTTCACCCGGCACACGACGCTCTCCTACCCATCAACACGGCTGGACCACGAAGGCCTACCACAAATGTCAATGCCACAACTTCGGTGGCGTGCTTGAGCCCCGTTACATTGTCGGCGCGGAATCACTTGACCAGTGAGCTATTACGCACTCTTTCAAGGGTGGCTGCTTCTAAGCCAACCTCCTGGTTGTCTGTGCAACTCCACATCCTTTCCCACTTAGCACGCGCTTAGGGACCTTAGTTGGTGGTCTGGGTTGTTTCCCTCTCGACGATGAAGCTTATCCCCCACCGTCTCACTGCTGCGCTCTCACTTACCGGCATTCGGAGTTTGGCTGACGTCAGTAACCTGTTGAGGCCCATCGGCCATCCAGTAGCTCTACCTCCGGCAAGAAACACGCAACGCTGCACCTAAATGCATTTCGGAGAGAACCAGCTATCACGAAGTTTGATTGGCCTTTCACCCCTATCCACAGCTCATCCCCTCCATTTTCAACTGAAGTGGGTTCGGTCCTCCACGACGTCTTACCGTCGCTTCAACCTGGCCATGGATAGATCACTTCGCTTCGGGTCTAGGACCTGCGACTGAATCGCCCTATTCAGACTCGCTTTCGCTACGGCTGCCCCACACGGGTTAACCTCGCCACAGATCACTAACTCGCAGGCTCATTCTTCAAAAGGCACGCTGTCACCCCAACAAGGAGGCTCCAACGGTTTGTAAGCAAACGGTTTCAGGTACTATTTCACTCCCCTCCCGGGGTACTTTTCACCTTTCCCTCACGGTACTTGTCCGCTATCGGTCATCTGGGAGTATTTAGGCTTATCAGGTGGTCCTGACAGATTCACACGGGATTTCTCGGGCCCCGTGCTACTTGGGATACCTCTCCGGGCCGTGCACGATTTCGACTACGGGACTCACACCCACTCCGGTCCGGCTTTCAATCCGGTTCGTCTATCGCACACGCGTCACCGTGACTGCACGGCAGTACAGTCCGAAAGGTCCCACAACCCCGACCATGCAACCCCTGCCGGGTATCACACATGACCGGTTTAGCCTCTTCCGCTTTCGCTCGCCACTACTCACGGAATCACGGTTGTTTTCTCTTCCTGTGGGTACTGAGATGTTTCACTTCCCCACGTTCCCTCTACCCGCCCTATATATTCAGGCGGGAGTCACCAGGTCACCCAAAGGGCCTGGCGGGGTTTCCCCATTCGGAAATCCTCGGATCACAGCTCGTTTATCAGCTCCCCGAGGCTTATCGCAGATTACGACGTCCTTCTTCGGCTCCAGATGCCAAGGCATCCACCGTTTGCTCTTAGAAACTTGAAATCACATGAGTTATAAGAAGCCACCAGCCCGAAAGCCGGCGGCGACCAATGATTAGTCACACACACCCCCGAAAGGGCATGTGATCGAAATCTTGTGATCGACCCCGAAGGGTCAATCTAAGATGCTCGCGTCCACTATGTAGTTCTCAACAGACGGCCAGAACCCCCACACCCACCAGCAACCGCCGGCATCGATGAAGGCCTGAAGGGAAACCATCCCCAACCACACCCCGAAAGGTGATGGCCATGTCCGGTCCCTCAGGACCCAACAGCGTGCACGTACCCAACCCGCAAACTCCAGTCGTTCCAACCCCACCGAAGCGAGGCGTACTGAACCAGAACCATTGGCCTGGATACCTATGTCAATGTTCCACCCATGAGCAACCAGCAAGACACACTCGGCCTTGATCTGGTATGCACTGCAGAAACCCGAAAGCTTCTGAGTTGCTCCTTAGAAAGGAGGTGATCCAGCCGCACCTTCCGGTACGGCTACCTTGTTACGACTTAGTCCTAATCACCGATCCCACCTTCGACGGCTCCCTCCACAAGGGTTAGGCCACCGGCTTCGGGTGTTACCGACTTTCATGACTTGACGGGCGGTGTGTACAAGGCCCGGGAACGTATTCACCGCAGCGTTGCTGATCTGCGATTACTAGCGACTCCGACTTCATGAGGTCGAGTTGCAGACCTCAATCCGAACTGAGACCGGCTTTTTGGGATTCGCTCCGCCTTACGACATCGCAGCCCTTTGTACCGGCCATTGTAGCATGCGTGAAGCCCAAGACATAAGGGGCATGATGATTTGACGTCATCCCCACCTTCCTCCGAGTTGACCCCGGCAGTCTCACATGAGTTCCCACCATAACGTGCTGGCAACATGCGACGAGGGTTGCGCTCGTTGCGGGACTTAACCCAACATCTCACGACACGAGCTGACGACAACCATGCACCACCTGTATACGAGTGTCCAAAGAGTTCACCATTTCTGGCGCGTTCTCGTATATGTCAAGCCTTGGTAAGGTTCTTCGCGTTGCATCGAATTAATCCGCATGCTCCGCCGCTTGTGCGGGCCCCCGTCAATTCCTTTGAGTTTTAGCCTTGCGGCCGTACTCCCCAGGCGGGGCGCTTAATGCGTTAGCTACGACACGGAAACCGTGGAAAGGTCCCCACATCTAGCGCCCAACGTTTACGGCGTGGACTACCAGGGTATCTAATCCTGTTCGCTCCCCACGCTTTCGCTCCTCAGCGTCAGTAAGTGCCCAGAGACCTGCCTTCGCCATCGGTGTTCCTCCTGATATCTGCGCATTCCACCGCTACACCAGGAATTCCAGTCTCCCCTACACCACTCAAGTCTGCCCGTACCCACTGCAGGCCCGAGGTTGAGCCTCGGGATTTCACAGCAGACGCGACAAACCGCCTACGAGCTCTTTACGCCCAATAATTCCGGACAACGCTCGGACCCTACGTATTACCGCGGCTGCTGGCACGTAGTTAGCCGGTCCTTTTTCTGCAAGTACCGTCAAGACCCAAAGGGCCCCTTCTTCCTTACTAAAAGCGGTTTACAACCCGAAGGCCGTCATCCCGCACGCGGCGTTGCTGCATCAGGCTTGCGCCCATTGTGCAATATTCCCCACTGCTGCCTCCCGTAGGAGTCTGGGCCGTGTCTCAGTCCCAGTGTGGCCGGTCACCCTCTCAGGCCGGCTACCCGTCGACGCCTTGGTGAGCCATTACCTCACCAACAAGCTGATAGGCCGCGAGTCCATCCCAAACCGAAAAACTTTCCACCCCACACCATGCGGTGCAAGGTCCTATCCGGTATTAGACGTCGTTTCCAACGCTTATCCCAGAGTCCAGGGCAGGTTACTCACGTGTTACTCACCCGTTCGCCACTAATCCCCAAGTGCAAGCACCTGGTTCATCGTTCGACTTGCATGTGTTAAGCACGCCGCCAGCGTTCGTCCTGAGCCAGGATCAAACTCTCCAAAAAAAATGGTTCCCAACACCCAAAGGCATCGAGGAGTTCAAATCACTGACAGAGAAACAACTGACTTCAAAAAATCAAATTGTCCATCAATCAAAGGAATCCCACCGATCCAAAGACCGGCTGGGGTTCAATAAATTGGCATTGAACATAGTGCACGCTGTTGAGTTCTCAAGGAACGGACGCACCCGCTTCACGACCAAGATCAGGCCGATCATCCGGAGCTTCGTTGTAGTTCCCACCCGGTCATCCCATGAGGACGCACCCGGATGCTTCAAGCCAGGCGTAGAAAACTGTCTGGCTCGGAATCATCGTGCCGCTTGAGGAGGATCCGCGGGGGCTCTCGGCCTTTCCGCTCTCCGCTCCTGTGGGGCAACGAATGAATACTTTACGGAGATGGCGGCACCCTCGCAACTCGACGATGCATCCCGGGCGTGTCGCCCGGAAATCCGCGGTTCTCGCGCCCGACTCCGATGACGACATCGGCGGTCGGGAGCCGGCCCGCGAGCCGGCGCAGGCTGGATGCGGAACGGCCCCGCATCGCGGGCTGCGATGCGGGGCCGTCGGCCGAACGGAACTCGTCACACGACGAAGACGCCGGCCATGGTCTTCTTGCCCCGGCGAAGCACCGCCATCGCCCCCGGACGGACGAAGTCGGCGAGCGTCGCCTTCTCGTCGTCGACGCGTACGTTGTCGAGCGAGACACCACCCTGCGCGATCGCGCGCCGCCCCTCGCTCGCGCTCGCGACGAGTCCGGTGTCGGCGAGCACCTGGGCGATCGGCGCGTCGGGCGACGTGGTCGTGTTGGGCAGCTCGCGCAACGCCGATTCGAGCGTCGCGGCGTCGAGCGAAGCGAGATCGCCCTGTCCGAACAGCGCCTGCGATGCGGCGATGACCGCGGCCGTGGCATCCGCCCCGTGCACCAGGGTGGTGACCTCGGAGGCGAGTACGCGCTGGGCCTCGCGACGGAACGGCTCGTTCTCGACCGCGGCCGCGAGCTCCTCGATGCGCGCTCGGCTGAGGAACGTGAAGACCTTGAGTCGCGCGATCACGTCGGCGTCGTCGGTGTTGAGCCAGAACTGGTAGAAGCGGTACGGGCTGCACATGTCGGCGTCGAGCCAGATCGCGTTGCCCTCGCTCTTGCCGAACTTGGTGCCGTCGGCGTTCGTCACGAGCGGCGTGCCGATCGCGTGCACACTCCGGCCCTCGACCCGGTGGATGAGGTCGGTACCGCTCGTGAGGTTGCCCCACTGGTCGCTTCCGCCGGTCTGCAGCAGGCAGCCGTACTGCCGGAACAGCTCGAGGTAGTCGTAGCCCTGCAGCAACTGGTAGCTGAACTCCGTGTAGCTGATGCCGGCATCGGAGTTCAGTCGCGAGGCGACCGCGTCCTTCTTGAGCATCGTGCCGACGCGGTAGTGCTTGCCGATGTCGCGCAGGAAGTCGATCGCGCTGAGCCCGGCGGTCCAGTCGAGATTGTTCACCAGACGCACCGGGTTCTCACCCTCGGCGGAGAGGAATCGTGAGACCTGCCCCTGCAGGCGACCGACCCACTCGGCCACGGTCTCCTTCGTGTTGAGGGTGCGCTCGGCGGTCGGGCGCGGGTCGCCGATGAGACCGGTCGAACCGCCGACCAGGCCGAGCGGCCGATGACCGGCGAGTTGGAGCCGGCGCATGACGATGAGCTGGACGAGGTTGCCGAGGTGCAGGCTCGGCGCCGTCGGGTCGAACCCGCAGTAATACGTGATCGGCTCGCCCGCGAGGAGCTCTTTCAGCGCGGCCTGGTCGGTCGACACGTGCACGTGGCCGCGCCAGACGAGCTCGTCCCAGACGTCGTCGAATGAGGCGTCGTTCTGCTGGGTGGAGAGGATCACGGGGTCTGACACCCCGTCAGAGTATCAGCGCTCCGGATCAGGCTGCATCACTAAGCGATACTGAATTAGCCCTGTATGCTTATCTTGTATCGAGTGAAGGATTCAAGGTGAAGGAGCCGAGATGATCGTCGTCACCGCAGACCAAGTGGCCAGCCGGACCAAGGCCGATCTCGCCGGAGCGGCCCGCGACCGCATCCAAGCTGCGCACGGCGCGGCGCTCCTGCTTCCGGTCGCCCGCAACGCCGGCGACGAGATCCAGCTCCTCACCCGCGACGGGCGGACGGTCGTCGACGTCGTCTTCGACCTCACGCGCGACGGCGGCTGGAGCGTCGGGATCGGTTGCGGTCCGGTGCGCGAACCGCTGCCCGAGGACATCAGGGAGGCGAGCGGCGAGGCGTTCTTCGCCGCCCGCGACGCCGTCGAACGAGCGAAGAAGAGCTCGCCGCGGATCGCCGTCGAGGCCGGCGGCGACGTGACCGGCGGGCCGAGCGCCGCTGACGTCGAGGCGCTCTTCACCCTCGCCCTGCTGCTGCGCGAACGCCGTTCCGATCAGGGGTGGGAGGTCTACGACCGCATCGTCGCCGGCGCGCGGCAGACCGACATCGCCGACGAACTCGGCGTGAGCGCACCCGCGATCAGCTCACGCATGAAGTCGGCGAACATCCGCGCCGAGCTCGATGCGGCTCCTGCGCTCGCTAGGCTGCTTGAGCATCTGGATGCCTCGACGGAAGCTCGCGCATGAACCTCATCGTCCTCGCCGACGCGATCACCTGGTCGGCCCTGCTCATCTCGCTCGCCGCGGCCACCGTGCTCTCGGTGCTCGCCTCGCTCAAGCCGAGGCGGGCCTACATCTGGTTCGCGACCGGCACCCTGGGCATCGCCCTCGTCGCCGCAGCCACCGCGACCACGACCGCCCCGTTCGGACTCGCGCCGATCGTCGTCCTGCTCGGGCTCGCGATCGCGGTCTTCGGCGGCAGCGCGGCGGCGGGCACCGCCCTCGAGCTCGCGATGGGCGGCGCGGTCTCGCCGGGGTTGCACGGCGGCATCATCGTCACCGACCGCCGTGTCGACCCGAGCGCCGCTCCGGGCCTGCAGACGACCGAACGACGGCGCGAGGTGCTGCGCGGCGGCCTCACGATCGGCGTGCTCGAACGCATCGCCTCGGCGGGCGCCATCATCGCCGGGTTCCCGGAGGCGCTCGCGATCGTCGTGGCCGTCAAGGGCGTCGGCCGGTTCACCGAGCTCGAAGCCCCCGAGGCTCGCGAGCGGTTCATCATCGGCACCTTCGCCAGCCTCATCTGGGCCTGTGCGGCCGCACTCGTCGTGCACCTCGCGATCAGCTGAGCCATCCCGTCGTCGCCGGCCCTCGCGACCGACGGCTCAGCCGGTCGGATCGACGGCGCCCGCGTGTCGTCGGTACGGCGAGACGCCCTCGTCGCCCGGCAGCCAGAACCGCCAGGGATAGGCACTGCCGCCGCCCGCCCCGTTCACTCCGGTGCGGGGACCGTTCACGTGGTGCAGCGGGGTCGCCGGCAGACGCAGCCCGAACGGCGCCGCGAGCAGGTCGCTGCCGTCCGCGTCGAGCGGAACGCCGAGCGCCTTCGCAAGCCGTCCCGGGCCGCGAGCGAGGTCGCGATCGTTGACACCGGGTCGACGCCGTCGCGCGACGTCGATGCCAGCGACGACGGTCGCCCCGCGCAGGAGCACCGCCGAGGAGGTCCCGGCGGGTCGCGCGACGATGTTGAGGCAGACGTGGACGCCGTAGCTGAAGTACGCGTAGAGGTGCGCCGGCTCGCCGAACATCACGGCGTTGCGCGGCGTACGTCCGCGGAACGCGTGCGACCCGGGGTCCTCCCCCACGCCGCGGTAGGCCTCGACCTCCGACAGTCTGATCGCGACCTCGCCGTCGGACGACCGGTACGCGAGCACCGCCCCGAGCAGGAGCGGCGCGAGCTGCACCGGGTCCTGCTCGAAGAACGACCGGTCGGGCGTGATCAGCTGCGTCAGTTCGACGCCTCCGGCAGTCCGGCCACGAGATGACGCACCCGCTCCGCGAGGCGGGCGAACTGATCGGCGACACGATCCGGCGACGTGCCGCCCACGCCGTCGCGACTGGCGACGGAGCCCTCGATCGTGAGCACCTCGCGTACCTCCGGCGTGAGGTGGGGCGAGATCGCCGCGAGCGCGGCGTCGTCGACGGCGTCGAGATCGAGACCGTGCTGCTCGGCGTAGCGCACGAGCGCGCCCGTGATCTCATGGGCATCGCGGAACGGCACGTGCCGCTTCACGAGCCATTCCGCGACATCGGTCGCGAGGGAGAACCCCGCGGGCGCGAGCTCCGCCATGCGGTCGGTGTGGAAGGTCAGGGTCGCGACCATGCCCGTGAACGCGGGCAGCAGCACCTCGAGCGTCTCGACCGAGTCGAACACGGGCTCCTTGTCCTCCTGCAGATCGCGGTTGTACGCCAGCGGGAGGGCCTTCAGCGTGGCGAGCAGCCCCGTCAGGTTGCCGATGAGGCGACCGGACTTGCCGCGGGCGAGCTCGGCGATGTCGGGGTTCTTCTTCTGCGGCATGATCGACGATCCCGTCGAGAACCCGTCGTCGAGCGTGACGAAGCCGAACTCGCGCGTGTTCCAGAGGATGATCTCCTCGGAGATGCGCGACAGGTCGATGCCGATCATGGCGGTGACGAACGCGAACTCCGCCACGACGTCGCGGCTCGCGGTGCCGTCGATCGAGTTCTCGGCCGGCGCTGCGAGCCCGAGGTCGCGGGCGACGGCGGCCGCGTCGAGGCCGAGCGTCGAGCCGGCGAGTGCTCCCCCGCCGTACGGCGAGACGTCTGCGCGCTTCATCCAGTCGACGATTCGCTCGAGGTCGCGCGAGAGCGCCCAGGCGTGGGCGAGCAGGTGGTGCGCGAGGAGTACCGGCTGCGCGTGCTGGAGGTGCGTACGGCCGGGCATGATCGCGTCGCGGTGGGCGTCGGCCTGAGCCGCGAGGGCGTCGATGAGGTGCACGAGCTGCTGCCCGATCGTCGCCGCGTGGTCCTTCAGGTAGAGGCGCACGAGCGTGGCGATCTGGTCGTTTCGACTGCGACCGGCGCGCAGCTTGCCACCGAGTTCGGGGCCGACGACGTCGATGAGCGCCGCCTCGAGCGCGCCGTGCACGTCTTCGTCGCCCTCGGCCGCGACGAGATCACCCGAGATCACCTTGGCCTCGAGCGTGTCGAGGCCCGCGAGCATCGCGGCGAGCTCGCCAGAGTCGAGGTAGCCGGCCGCGGCGAGCGCACGCGCGTGCGCACGCGAGCCGGCGAGGTCGTATCCCGCGAGCTGCCAATCGAAGTGCGTCGACTTCGAGAGCCGGGCGAGCTCGGGCGATGGGCCCGTCGCGAAGCGGGCGCCCCAGAGCGATCCCTCGTTCGTACCGTGCTCGGTGGTCATCATGCGTCCTTCCGGTCGAGGAGCCAGGTCAGCAGCGCCTTCTGGGCATGCAGGCGGTTCTCCGCCTCGTCCCATACGACGGACTGCGGGCCGTCGATGACCGCCCCGTCGACCTCGACGCCACGGTAGGCGGGCAGGCAGTGCATGAAGATCGCGTCGTCGCCGGCCTCGGCCATGATCGCCTCGGTCACCCGGTAGTCGCCGAACGTCGCGAGCCGCTCGGCCTTCTCGTCCTCCTGCCCCATCGACACCCAGGTGTCGGTCACGACCACGTCGGCGCCGTTCGCCGCCGCGCTCGCGTCGTCGGTGACGAGCACCGAGCCGCCCGTGGACGCGGCGATGCGGATCGCGTCGTCGACGATGTCGGGCCGCGGGGCGTACGCCGCGGGTGCCGCGATGCGTACGTGCATGCCCGCGGTCGCGCCAGCGAGCAGATACGAGTGGGACATGTTGTTCGCCCCGTCGCCGAAGTAGGCGAGGGTGAGCCCTGCGAGCGCGCCCTTCCGCTCGCGGATGGTCTGCAGGTCGGCGAGCAGCTGGCAGGGGTGGAAGTCGTCGCTGAGTGCGTTGACGACGGGCACCGCGGTTCCGGCGGCCATCTCCTCGAGACCTGCGTGATCGAACGTGCGCCAGACGATCGCCCCGACCATCCGCTCGAGCACGCGGGCGGTGTCGGCGACCGACTCCTTGCCGCCGAGCTGGCTCTCGCTCGAGCTGATCACGAGGGGCACGCCGCCGAGGTCGGCGATGCCGACGGAGAACGAGACCCTCGTGCGGGTCGAGGTCTTGTCGAAGATGACGGCGACCGTCTGCGGTCCCTCGAGCGGGCGCGCGGAGTAACGGTCGGCCTTGAGACGTGCGGCGAGGTCGAGCACCTCGGCCTGCTCTGCGGGCGTGAGGTCGTCGTCGCGGAGGAAGTGGCGGGTCATGCGGTCCGTTCGGTTCGGAGGGAGGAGAGGTCAGGCGGCGGCGACGCGCTCGAGGGCACGGCCGAAGCGGGCGTCGAACTCGTCGAGCTCGACGTCGCCGATGATGAGGGGCGGGGCGATGCGGATCGTCGAGTCGTTCGCCGCGTTGACGATGAGCCCCTCGTCCATCGCGGCCGCGACGACGCGCGCCGCGACCGGTTCGTCGAGGCCGACACCCACGAGCAGGCCTCGCCCGCGGACCCCCGCGACGAGCGGCGAGCCGAGCGCGAGGATGCGCTCACGGAGCTGGGCACCACGCCGGGCGGCGTTGCCGACGAGGTCGGCCCGCTCGATCTCGCCGAGCACCGCGTTCGCGACGGCGGTCGCGAGCGGGTTGCCCCCGAACGTCGAGCCGTGCTGGCCCTTCGTGTACAGCGACGACGCGCGGCCGAATGTGACGAGTCCGCCGATCGGGATGCCGCCGCCGATGCCCTTGGCGACCGTGATCGCGTCGGGTGCGATGCCGGCGTGCTGGAACCCGAACCAGGCCCCGGTTCGCCCGGCGCCGGTCTGGATCTCGTCGACGATGAGCAGCGCCCCGTGGCGGTGGGTGAGCTCGCGCGCCGCCTCGAGGAAGCCGGGCGGCAGCTCGACGACGCCGGCCTCGCCCTGGATCGGCTCGAGGATGAGCGCCGACACCGCGTCGTCGAGCTCGGCTTCGAGTGCCTCGATCGTCGCCGGGATGTGCTCGACGCCACCCGGCAGCGGCTCGAACGGGTCGCGCATGTGCGGCTTGCCCGTGAGCGCGAGCGAGCCCATCGTGCGGCCGTGGAAGCCGTCGACGAGCGCGAGCATGCGCGTGCGGGCACCGCCCGAGTTGTTCAGGCGTGCGAGCTTGAACGCCGCCTCGTTCGCCTCGGCGCCCGAGTTGCCGAACCACGCCCGGCCCTCGTCGCCGGCGCCTGCGAGCCGCGTGATGCGTTCGGCGAGCTCGAGCGCCGGTTCGGTCGTGAAGTAGTTCGACACGTGCGCGAGCTTCGCCGCCTGGGCCGACACGGCCTCGACGAACACGGGATGCGCGTGGCCGAGGGCGTTGACGGCGATGCCCGCGAGGAAGTCGAGGTACCGCTTGCCCGAGTCATCCCACACCCACGCGCCGTCGCCACGCTCGAGCTTCGCGAGCGGCATGCCGATCGACCGCATGATGCGGGAGTCGAATCGCTGCTGCCAGTCGGTCATGCCGTGCCTCCTGCCGGGACGACCTCGGTGCCGATGCCCTGCCGGGTGAAGACCTCGAGCAGGATCGAGTGCGGCACCCGGCCATCGATGATCGCGGCCTTCGCGACGCCGCCCTCGACGGCCTCGAGGCAGGCCCGCATCTTCGGGATCATGCCCGACTCGAGCGACGGCAGCAGGGCCTCGAGCTCGGGCACGCCGATGACGGAGACGAGCGAGTCGCGGTTCGGCCAGTCGCGGTAGAGGCCGGCGACGTCGGTCAGGATGACGAGCTTCGCCGCCCGCAGCGCCACGGCGAGCGCCGCGGCCGCCGAGTCGGCGTTCACGTTGAGCGACTGCCCCGGCGCATCGCCGTCAGGGGCGATCGACGAGACGACCGGGATGCGCCCGGCGTGCAGCTGCGCCACGACCGCCTCGGGATCGACGGAGACCACGTCGCCGACGAGACCGAGGTCGACCTCGACGCCGTCGACCACCGCCCCTCGGCGACGGCCGGTGAAGAGCCCCGCATCTTCGCCGGAGAGCCCCGCGGCGAGTGGTCCGTGCTCGTTGATGAGCGAGACGAGCTCGCGGTTGACCTGGCCGGAGAGCACCATGCGCACGACGTCCATCGCCTCGGGCGTCGTCACCCGGTAGCCGCCGCGGAACTCGCTCTCGATGCCGAGCCGCTCGAGCATCGACGAGATCTGCGGACCCCCGCCGTGGACGACGACCGGCTTGATGCCGGCGTAGCGGAGGTACACCATGTCCTCGGCGAACGCCCGCTGCAGCTCGGGGCTCACCATCGCGTTACCGCCGAACTTCACGACGATCGTCTCGCCGTGGAAGCGCTTGAGCCACGGCAGCGACTCGATGAGCACCCGCGCCTTCTCACCGGCGCCGGCGACCTCTCCGGCCTCGCCGGAGGCATCCGTTCCGTCGAAATCGCCCATCATCAGCTCGCGTACGCGCTGTTCTCGTGCACGTAGTCGTGCGTGAGATCGTTGGTCAGGATCGTCGCGGACGCCTCACCCGCGTGCAGCTCGACGAGCACGTGCGTGGCGCGGGGCGTCAGGTCGACCTCGTCGCGCGGCCGGTCGGGCCGGCCGGCGTGACACACGCGCACGCCGTTCATCGTCACGTCGACGAGGTAGGGATCGAACGGCGCCCGCGTCGTGCCGATCGCGGCGAGCACGCGTCCCCAGTTCGGGTCGTTGCCGAAGATCGCGGCCTTGAAGAGGTTGTTGCGGGCGACCGCGCGGCCGACCTCGACCGCGTCGTCCTCGCTGACCGCGCCGCGCACCTCGATCGCGATGTCGTGGCTCGCGCCTTCGGCGTCGGCCTGCAGCTGCGCGGCGAGGTCGAGGCAGGCCTCGGTGAGCGCCGCGGTGAACACCGTCTCGTCGGGCGCCACGCCGGACGCAGCGCTCGCGAGCAGGGTGACCTGGTCGTTGGTCGACATGCAGCCGTCGGAGTCGAGCCGGTCGAAGCTCACCCGGGTCGCCCGCCGCAGCGCACGATCGAGCGCGGATGCCTCGAGGTCGGCGTCGGTCGTGATGACGACGAGCATCGTGGCGAGCCCGGGGGCGAGCATGCCGGCGCCCTTCGCCATGCCGCCGATGCGCCACCCCGCGCCGTCGACGACGACGGTCTTCGGCTTCGTGTCGGTGGTCATGATGGCCCGTGCCGCGTCGTCGCCGGCTGCCGCATCTGCCGAGAGCCGGTTGGCGGCGCTCAGCACGCCCTCTTCGAGGATCTCGCCGTCGAGCTGCTCGCCGATGAGCCCGGTCGAGCAGACGAGCACGTCTCCGGCCGAGACGCCGAGCGCGGCAGCAGCCGCCTCGGCGGTGCGGTGCGTGACCTGGAAGCCCTCGGGCCCGGTGAAGCAGTTCGCGCCGCCCGAGTTGAGCACGACGGCGGACACGAGGCCGTCTTTCGCAGCCTCCTTCGACCAGATGATCGGGTTCGCCTGCGCGCGGTTCGACGTGAACACGACCGCCGCCTGCTGCGAAGGCCCGCGGTTGACGACGAGGGCGAGGTCGAGCGCGCCGGTGCGCTTGATGCCGGCGGCGATGCCGGCGGCTTCGAATCCGGCGGGGGCGGTGACGGTCACGGGGCCACTCCGTTCACGGGCAGGCCGGTCGACTCGGTGAGGCCGAGCGCGAGGTTCGCCGACTGGATGGCGGCACCCGCGGTGCCCTTGACGAGGTTGTCGACCGCGGTCACGACGACGACGCGGCCCGCGCGCTCGTCGATCGCGAGTCCCATGAGCGCGGTGTTCGCGCCGAGCACGTCGGCGGTGCGGGGGAACTGCCCTTCGGGGAGGAGCTGCACGAACCGCTCCCCCGCATACGCGTCCTCCCAGGCGGCGCGCACCGCCGAGGCATCCGTACCGGGCATGATGCGGGCCGTCGAGGTCGCGAGGATCCCACGTGACATGGGCACGATGACGGGGGTGAACGAGAGCGTCGGCTCGGCGGCGCCCGCCCACCGGAGGGCCTGCTGCACCTCGGGGATGTGCCGGTGGACCCCGCCGACCGAGTACGGGTTCGCCGAGCCCAGGATCTCGGCTGCGAGCAGGTGCGCCTTGAGGCTCTTGCCGGCCCCCGACGGGCCGACCGCGAGCACCGACACCAGGTCGCGGTCTTCGACGACCCCGGCGCGGATGCCGGGAGCGAGCGAGAGGGCGACCGTCGAGGCGTTGCACCCCGGGGCGGCGATGCGCTTCGCCTTCGCGAGGCGGTCGCGCTGCGTGCCGGTGAGACGCGGCAGCTCGGGCACGCCGTACTCCCACGCGGGGTGGAATTCGCCGCCGTAGAACTCGGCCCAGTCGGTCGCCGACTCGAGCCGGTGGTCGGCGCCGCAGTCGATCACGAGCGTGTCGGGCGAGAGCTCTGCCGCGATCGCGCCCGACGCGCCGTGCGGCAGCGCGAGGAAGACGACGTCATGGCCGGCGAGCGTCTCGGCCGTCGTCTCCTTGAGCGTCAGGTGCGTGTAGGTGCGCAGGTGCGGCTGCACCGCGGCGAGCGACTGGCCGGCGTTCGAGTGGGCGGTCACGGTGCGGACCTGGAGCTCGGGATGATCGGCCAGGAGGCGAAGGATCTCTCCCCCGGCATAGCCGGACGCGCCGGAGACGGCGACGGAGTACGTCATGGAATCCACCTTAGGGTCTGTGCGGTCGGGGCGATGTTCCGGCGACGCCCCGCGACAGCCCGCTAGGCCGTCGCAGGGGTCGCCGAGATTCGGCGCCCGCCACGGCGTCGGCTGCGCACGACCTCGACACGCGCGTGGCGTGCGGCGGCGAACCGGGTGATGGACATGCTCCGACCCTATCGAGGCGACGACGGCGCCTGCAAACCGGGCGTCGCCGGATGTCGCGCGGTGACGTCGCCCGCGGGGCGGGGTGTGCCGTGTGTGCGTGCGCAACGAGCGAGCACGACGAGCGAGAGTGAAGTCGCGGCCCCATTTCAGGCGACGACTGCACTCTCGATGACCCGGTGGTCAGGGATGCACGGGCGCGCTCCGCCTAGTCGCGGATCACGGCTCCGGTGCGCTCGCCCGCGAGCGACGCCCCTGCGAGCTTCGCCGCGCTCGCCTCGGCCGCCGTCAGGGTGCGGTCGGCCGCGCGGAAGCGCAGGGCGAACGTGAGGCTCTTCGACCCCTCGGTCACGCCCTGGCCACGGTAGTCGTCGACGAGCTCGAGGTGCTCGAGCAGCTCGCCCGCCCCCTCGCGCACGGCCGCGGCGACCTCGGCCGCCGGCACCTCGGCGCCCACGACGAGCGACAGGTCCTGCGTCGCTGCGGGGAGGGTGCCGATCGAGGACGCCTCGACCGCGGGGTCGGCGGCCGCGATGATCGCGTCGAGGTCGAGTTCGACGACCGCGACGACGCGCGGCAGGTCGTCGGCCTCGGCGAGCGCGGGCAGGAGTTCGCCGGCGAAGCCGACCGGGCGACCGCCCACCCGCAGTTCCGCCGTGCGGCCGGGGTGGAGCGCGTGGTGCGAACCCTGCACGATCTCGAGCTCGGCCCCCGTCGCGAGCGCGACCCGCCGCGCCGCGTCGAGGGCGTCGGCCACGCCGTACGGCTCGGCCGCGACGCCCGGCTGCTTGGCGACCCGGTCGCCGACGAGGAGCACGCCGAGGTGGCGCGGCTGCGGCGGGATGCCCGCGTCGAGCGCGGCGAGCGTCTCGTCGCCGGGCTTGGCGTCGCCGGCCGGCAGCTCGGCCGTCCCGTAGACGTGACCGGGCTCGGGGAGGAACACGAGGCCGATCTCGAAGAGGTCGAGGTCGAGCAGCCCGCGCGAGCGGTTGCGCTTGGCCGCGGCGATGAGCCCCGGAAGCAGCGATCGGCGCAGGAACGGCGTCGACTGGTCGAGTGCGTTCGCGAGGCGCACCGACGCGACCGGCTCGCCGTCGACACTGCCGAAGGTGCGGTTCTCGTCGTCGGTCGCGAACGGGAACGAGAGCACCTCGACCGAACCCGCCGCGGCGAGCGCATCGGCCGTCTGGCGGCGGAGCCGCTGCGATCGGGTGAGCCCCCGGCCGGGCGGCGCGACGGGCAGCACCGACGGGATGCGGTGATAGCCCACGAGCCGGGCGACCTCCTCGGCGAGCTCCTCGCGGCCCGTGAGGTCGGGCCGCCATGCCGGCGGAACGACCGAGTAGCCGCCCTCGACGCGCGTGAGCACGCCGCCGATCTCGGCGAGCGCGTCGTGCACCTCGTCGTTCGTGTACTCGACGCCGATGACACGCGAGACGAAGCCGTCGGGGAGGTCGATCGCCTCCCGGTCGGTCGTCGTCTGGATGAGCGAACCTCCCGCGTCGGCCGTGCCACCCGCGAGGTCGACCATGAGTTGGGCGACGCGTGCGACGGCGACGGCGCCGATCGTCGGGTCGATGCCGCGCTCGTAGCGCTTCGCGGCCTCGCTCGGAAGCTTGTGCCGGCGCGCCGTGCGGGCGATCGACACCGGGTCCCAGTGGGCGGCCTCGATGAGCACGTTCTGCGTCGTGTCGCTCATCTCGGTCTCGGCGCCGCCCATGACCCCCGCGAGGCCGATCGGGCCCCGGTCGTCGGTGACGACGATGTCTTCGGCGTGCAGGGTGCGCTGCTTGCCGTCGAGCGTCGTGAACGGCTCGCCCGGCTCGGCACGGCGCACGACGATGCCGCCGCGCAGCGTGTCGAGGTCGTAGCCGTGGATCGGCTGGCCGAGTTCGAGCATCACGTAGTTCGTGATGTCGACGAGCACCGACAGCGACCGGATGCCGGCGAGCTTCAGCCGCGCGATCATCCACGCGGGCGTCGGGCGCGAGGCGTCGACACCGCGCACGATGCGCGTCGCGAAGGCGCTCGACGCGACCTTGCCTCGGATCGGCGCTCGGTCGTCGATGACGACGGGGAAGCCGTCGGCCGAGGCATCGGTCGCCGGGGTCAGCTCGACCGGATCGCGGAACACCGCACCCGTCGCGTGCGCGTACTCCCGGGCGACGCCGCGGATCGAGAACGCGTAGCCGCGATCGGGCGTGACGTTGATCTCGATCGCCGCGTCGTCGAGGCCGAGCAGCGCGATCGCGTCGGAGCCGACGGGCGCGTCGATACCGAGGGTCGACAGGCGCAGGATGCCGTCGTGGTCGTCGCCGAGGCCGAGTTCACGGGCCGAGGCGATCATGCCGTCGGAAACGTGACCGTACGTCTTGCGGGCAGCGATCGGGAACGGGCCGGGCAGCACGGCGCCGGGCAGCGTCACAACGACCCGGTCGCCGGGGAAGAAGTTGCGGGCACCGCAGACGATGCCGCGCACCCCGCCGTTCGCCTCGCCGACGTCGACCTGGCACCACCGGATCGTCTTGCCGTTGGACTGCGGCTCCTCGACGAACTCGAGCACCTCGCCCACGACGATCGGGCCCTCGAGCTCGAACGTGTGCACGTCTTCTTCTTCGAGGCCGACCTTCACGAGGGCGGCATGCACGTCTTCGGGCGTCGTTCCCGGGACGAGCTCGACGTATTCGGCGAGCCAGCTGAGAGGTACTCGCATCGTTTAGACCACCATTCCGAACTGCTGGGAGATATCACCGTTTGAGAGGGCTGCGCCGGTCATCGTTTAGACCACCATTCCGAACTGCTGGGAGATATCACCGTTTGAGAGGGCTGCGCCGGTCATCGTTAGACCACCATTCCGAACTGCTGGGAGAAGCGGACGTCTCCCTCGACCATTTCGCGCATGTCCTGCACGTCGTTGCGGAGCATCAGTCCGCGCTCGATGCCCATGCCGAACGCGAAGCCCGTGTAGACCTCGGGGTCGATGCCCGCCGCCCTCAGCACGTTGGGGTGCATCATGCCGCAGCCGCCCCACTCGATCCAGCGCGCGCCGCCCTTGAACGTCGGGTGCCAGAAGTCGAGCTCGGCGCTCGGCTCGGTGAACGGGAAGAAGCTCGGCCTGAGGCGGATCTTCGCCTCCTCGCCGAAGATCGACTTCACGAAGTGGTCGAGCGTGCCCTTGAGGTGCGCCATCGTCAGGCCCTTGTCGACCGCCACGCCCTCGAACTGCATGAACACGGGCAGATGGGTCGCATCGAACTCGTCGGTGCGATACACGCGGCCCGGCGCGAGCACGTAGAGCGGCAGGTCGCGCTCGAGCATCGAGCGGATCTGCACGGGGCTCGTGTGGGTGCGCATGACGAGGTGGGCTTCGGGCGGGTCGACGAAGAACGTGTCCTGCATCGCGCGCGCGGGGTGGTCGGCGTCGAAGTTCAGCGCGTCGAAGTTGAACCACTCGCTCTCGACCTCGGGTCCCTCCGCGATCTCCCAGCCCATGCCGGTGAAGACGTCGCACACCCGGTCCTGCAGCAGGGCGAGGGGATGCCTCGCGCCCGCGTTGAACCGCGAGGGCAGGGCCGTGACGTCGACGGCCTCGGCGACGAGCCGCGCGGCCGCCTCGGCCTCGACGATCTCGGCCTCGCGGGCGGCGAACGCCTGGCCTACCCGGCCGCGCGCGCCGCCCACGAGCTTGCCGAGTGCGGCCTTCTGCTCGTTGGGCACGTTGCGGAGCTCGGCGTTCAGCAGCGCGAGCGGCGACTTGTCGCCGGTGTGCTCGGTGCGAACGGTCTTCAGCGCGGCGGAGTCGCCGGCGGACGCGATGGCCGCGAGGGCCGCGTCGACGGCGGACTGGACCGCGGACTCGGTGATTTCGAGGGGCTCTGGCACGAGAACCGAGTCTACCGGCGCGGCGGTACCGTGCGTGGCGCGCCACCTCGTGGCCGACGCCGCGTCGAGGCTCGTCGCATTTCAGCCCCGGAGGCCGCCACCTGTCCCTTCGCTGCCGCCGATCGAGTCCAGGCCGGCCTGCACGGCGACCGCCCGGGTCGTGGTGATGTTCTCGTCGAGCAGGTCGACGGTGATCACGGTGCGGTGCGTGCGTCGGAGCCGGCGCTCGACCCGGTAGGCGATGTAGGAGAGGATCAGGCAGAGCAGGATGTAGATCGTGCCGACGATGATCGTCGCCGGGACGATCGGCGAGCCGTAGGTCGACTGCGAGCCGATGTAGCGCGCGTAGAAGAGCAGTTCCTCGTACGTGATGATGTAGCCGAGTGCGGTGTCCTTCAGCGTGACGACGAGCTGGGCGATGATCACGGGCATCATCGCGCGGATGGCCTGTGGCAGCAGGATGAGTCGCATCACGCCGGCCTTGCGCAGGCCGATCGCGTACCCGGCCTCTGACTGGCCCTTCGGCAGCGACTCCACACCGGCGCGGATGACCTCGGCGAGCACGGAGCCGTTGTACGCGATGAGGGCGATGACCACCGCCCAGTACGGGTCCATCTTCACGCCGATGACCGGCAGCCCGTAGTAGAGCAGGAACATGAAGACGAGCACGGGAACGGCGCGGAGCACCTCGACGACCGCACCCACCGGGCGTCGGAGCCACGCGTGGTCGGAGAGCCGGCCGATCGCGAGGACGAATCCGACGATGAGTGCGCCCACCGCGGCCGCGCCGAACGCGGCGAGCGTGTTCAGGGTCGCGATGCCGATCTGGACCCATACGTTCGTGTAGGTGAATGCGCTCCACTTCTCGGCCGTGAACTGCCCCGTCGCCCAGAGCCGCCACAGGATGAAGCCGAGGATCGCCAGCACCACGACGACGGTGATGACGCCGAGGATGCGGTTGCGGGCGATCGCCCGGGGGCCGGGCACATCGTAGAGGACGCTGGTCATCGGGCCACCTTCCAACGGCGCTCGAATGTCTGCTGCGCCCATGACAGCAGCAGCACGAGGGCGACGAAGATCGCCATCACCCAGAGGATCGCGACGAACTGGTTCTCGCCGCGCTCGCTGAGGTAGGCGCGGACCGACCCGAGGTTGGCGATCGAGAACCCGGCGGCGACGGTCGTGTTCTTGAGCAGCGCGATGAAGACGCTCATCATCGGCGGGATCACGGAGCGGAACGCCTGCGGCAGCACGACGAACCGCATGACCTGTCCGAACGTCAGCCCGATCGCACGTGCCGCCTCGGCCTGGCCGACCGGAACGGTGTTGATGCCGGAGCGGATCGTCTCGGCCACGTAGGTGGCGGTGTAGATGCCGAGCGCACAGATCGCGAGGGTGATCGAAACCGCACCGGTGAGCCGCAGCCCCAGCAGCGGCGGCAGGGCGAAGGCGAAGGCGAAGAAGACGAGCGTCAGCGGGGTGTTGCGCACGGTGTTCACGTAGAAGGCACCGACTCCGCGAGCGATCGGGATCGGCGACACGCGCATCGCACCGACGATGGTGCCCAGGATGAGCGCGAGGGTTCCCCCCGCGAAGAACAGCAGGAGCGTGCCGACGATCATCTCGCCCCAGAGGTCGAGATTGTCGGTGATGATGCCCATCGTGCTCCCTTCAGTGCGGGTCGGACGCTTCGGTTGCGGTGCCGGGAACGGGGCGGGGGCGCTCTGCGCCCCCGCCCCGGGTGATCAACTCGTCGGGTCGACCTCGGGCTGCTCGCCCGAGATGCCGGCCGGCGCGAGGTTCTCGTCGAACAGCGCCTGCCAGACGTCGTTGCCGTCGGTGAACAGCGCGTTGATGTGCTCCTGCAGTGCCGCGTCGCCCTTCTGGAGGCCGACGCCGTAGCGCTCCTCGCTGAACGGCTCGCCCGCGATCTTCAGCGCGTCGGGGTCCTGCGCGACGTAGCCGGCGAGGATCGCCTCGTCGGTCGTGATCGCGTCGACCGCGCCGGCCTTCAGCTGCTCGACGCACTGCGAGTACGTGTCGTACTCGACCGTGTCGCCGGGGTTGTACTCGTCGCGGATGCGCTGCAGCGGCGTCGAACCCGTCACCGAGCAGACGATCTTGCCCTCGAGGTCGTCGGGGCCGTTGATGTCCTCGTTGTCGGCGGCGACGAGCAGGCCCTGGCCGGTGATGAAGTACGGGCCGGCGAAGTCGATCTGCTCCTTGCGCTTGTCGGTGATCGAGTACGTGCCGACGTAGTAGTCGATGTCGCCGTTCACGAGCGCCTGCTCGCGGTTCGCCGACGGGATGGTCTGGTACTCGATCTGGTCTTCGTCGAAGCCGAGCGAGGCCGCGATCCACTGGGCGATGCCGATGTCGAATCCGCTGCGCTCACCGGACGCGGCGTCTTCGTAGCCGAGGCCCGGCTGGTCGTTCTTCACGCCGATGACGACCTTGCCGCGTTCGGTCATGGCATCGAACGTGGGGCTGCCCTCGAGCTGCACATCGGTGGCCACCTCCCACAGTGCGGTGTCGCCGCCGGCATCGTCCGTCGCACCGTCGGTGCCGGAGTCGCCCGGGCTGCCACTGTTGCACGCACTGAGTGCGAGCGCCGCGACGGCGATGCCCGCCAGCGCACCGGCGATTCGTGTTGTCCTGCGCATCTTTGTCCTCCTGGTGTCGAATCCGGTACGGTCGCCGCGCCGAGCGCGGACGTCTAGTGGGTGATGAGCTTGGAGAGGAAGTCCTTCGCACGGGCGCTCTGCGCATTCGTGAAGAACTCCTCGGGCGTCGACTCCTCGACGATCTGCCCGTCGGCCATGAACACGACGCGGTCGGCCGCCTTGCGCGCGAACCCCATCTCGTGCGTGACGACGACCATGGTCATGCCGTCTTGCGCGAGGCCGACCATGACGTCGAGCACCTCGTTGATCATCTCGGGGTCGAGGGCGCTCGTCGGCTCGTCGAAGAGCATGACCTTCGGATTCATCGCCAGGGCGCGGGCGATCGCCACGCGCTGCTGCTGCCCGCCCGAGAGCTGCGCCGGCAGCTTGTCGGCCTGCTCGCCGACACCGACGCGATCGAGCAGCACCTTCGCCGCCCGCTCGGCATCGGCCTTCGACTGGTGCTTCACCTTGATCGGCCCGAGGGTGACGTTGTCGAGCACGGTCAGGTGTGCGAAGAGGTTGAACGACTGGAACACCATGCCGACGTCGGCGCGCAGCGCCGCGAGCTCCTTGCCCTCCTGCGGCAGTTCGTCGCCGTCGATGCGGATCGACCCGGTCGTGAACGTCTCGAGGCGGTTGATCGTGCGGCAGAGCGTCGACTTGCCCGACCCCGACGGGCCGATCACGACGACGACTTCGCCCCTGTGCACCGTGAGCGACACGTCCTTCAGGGCGTGGAACTGGCCGTAGTGCTTCTCGACGTGGTCGACGACCACGAGCGGCTCACCGCGCCGCGCCGAGATGTTCGACGTCGGCGGGGACTGATCACTCGGTTGCATACCCCCAAAACTAGGGAGACTTCGGCCCTCGCCACTAGAGCATTCGCGGCGCGTTTACCGATTCGTGACCAGACGGGGCCGGCTCGATGATCAGCTGCGCTGCGCGAAAGCGCTCTCGTAGAGGCACACCGAGGCCGCCGTGGCGAGGTTCATCGACTCGGCGTGCCCGTAGATCGGCACGGTGACGATCCGGTCGGCGAGCGCGAGCTGCTCGTCGGGCAGACCCCGCGCCTCGTTGCCGAAGAGCCAGGCGGTCGGCTTCGCGAGGACGCCGTCGTTGCGTGCTGCGAGCAGGTCTTCGCCCTTGACGTCGGCGGCGAGGACTGTGAGCCCGGCCGCGCGCGCGCGTTCGAGCACGTCGTCGAGGTCGGCGCCGATCGCGACCGGGAGGTGGAAGATCGATCCGGTCGACGAGCGCACGACCTTCGGGTTGTAGAGGTCGACGGCACGGCCCGTCATGATCACCGCGTCGGCGCCGGCGGCGTCGGCCGCGCGCACGATCGTGCCGGCGTTGCCGGGGTCGCGCACCTCTTCGAGGATCGCGATGAGCTTCGGGGACGCCGCGAACACGTCTTTCACCGCGGTCGGGAACTGCCGGCACACGGCGGCGAATCCCTGCGGGGTGACCGTGTCGGCCATCGACGCGAGCACCTCTTCGGTGACGTACTGGGCGGTGAGCCCGGCGCGGACGGCCGCCTCGGCGATCTCGGGGTACCGATCGAGCGCGGTCGGCGTGGCGAAGAGCTCGACGAGGAGCTCGGGACGGAACTCGAGCGCCTCGGCGACGGCCTGCGGTCCCTCGAGCAGGAACAACCCGCTCTCGGCTCTCGCCGCCTTCTTGGCGAGCTTCGCGACAGCGCGGACGCGTGGCGAGCGGGGGTTCTCGAGCATGGTCCCAGTCTATTCAAGGGGATGCCCCGGCTGCGGCATCCCTCGGACGACGAACGGCCCGGCACCTAGGGTGCCGGGCCGTTCGAGACGGAAGGTCGCGCTTACGCGGCGGTCTTCGGGGCCGAGGTGTCGGCAGGCAGCGCCTTCTTCGCGGTCTCGACGAGCGCCGCGAACGTGGCGGGCTCGTTCACCGCGAGCTCGGCGAGGATGCGCCGGTCGACCTCGACGCCGGCCAGGCCGAGGCCCTGGATGAGGCGGTTGTAGGTGAGGCCGTTCTGACGCGAGGCCGCGTTGATCCGCTGGATCCACAGGCGACGGAAGTCGCCCTTCTTCTTGCGACGGTCGTTGTACGAGTAGACGAGGGAGTGGGTGACCTGCTCCTTCGCCTTGCGGTAGAGGCGCGACCGCTGACCGCGGTAGCCCTCGGCGCGCTCGAGGATGACCCGACGCTTCTTGTGCGCATTGACAGCGCGCTTCACTCTTGCCATGACTCTGTTTCTTCCTTAGCGGGTCTCGCGGCTCAGCGGCCGAGAAGCTTCTTGATGACCTTGGTGTCGGGCGCCGAGGCGACCTTGTCCTGGTTCAGACGGCGCGTGCGCACCGAGGACTTGCCCTCGAGGTTGTGGCGCATACCGGCCTGCTGCTTCTTGATCTTGCCGGTGCCGGTGATCTTGAAGCGCTTCTTGGACCCGGAGTGGGTCTTCTGCTTCGGCATCTCGTGTTTCTCCTTGGTTCTGCCGTCACGCGGGTGACGGACGGGGTGTTCGGCCTACGCCTCGGTCGGCTCGGCCGTCTGCGAGTCGGACTCGGCCGGGGCTTCCGCCGCCGGCCGGGCCTTCGCCGCAGCACGCTGTGCATTCGCCTCGGCCTTGGCCTCGGACTTGTTCTTCAGGGGCGCGATGACCATGACCATGTTGCGGCCGTCGATCGTGGGGTTGTGCTCGACCGTGCCGAACTCCGCCACGTCTTCCGCGAAGCGCTGGAGGAGGCGGACACCCATCTCGGGACGCGACTGCTCGCGGCCGCGGAAGAGGATCATCGCCTTGACCTTGTCGCCGGCCTTCAGGAAGCCGACGGCGCGCTTCATCTTGGTCTCGTAGTCGTGCTTGTCGATCTTGAGGCGGAACCGGACCTCTTTGAGGATGGTGTTCGCCTGGTTGCGCCGGGCCTCTTTCGCCTTCTGCGCAGCCTCGTACTTGTACTTGCCGTAGTCCATGATCTTGACGACCGGCGGACGCGAGTTCGGTGCGACCTCGACGAGGTCGAGGTCGGCCTCCTGCGCGAGCCGCAGGGCCACCTCGATCTTCACGACGCCGACCTGCTCTCCGCCAGGACCCACGAGGCGGACCTCGGGAACACGGATACGGTCGTTGGTACGCGGATCGCTGATGCGTGTACTCCTCTACTCAAGCTGTTTCATGCGCCGAAGGAGGAGATTCACGTATTCGCGCGGATTCTCACCGCGGCTCATACGGCACCCTGTCTACTTCCACACGTCGATCTCGCGATCGGCGGCGTGGAAGCGGAGTGCAATCGACCCGGTAACCTTGATGAAGCGGTATGCGCGGGTGGGAGGATCTCCACTTTCGTACCGGGGAGAAGCCCCGGAGCCCGAAGTAGTCTAGCAGAGGATGTCTGTGACCTGGAATTCGCCCGCCGACGCGGGTTTCGACGAGTCCACCCCCGAGTCCGAGCGGATCGTCGCCGACGATCACGCGGCCGAACGCGTCGCGTACGACGAGACGGTCGCCGGCGAGGTCGAGGGGGCGACGCGCGACATCGCCGAGGTGCCGGCCGTCGAGATCATCACGACCACGGCGGTCCATCTCATGAGCGCGGCGGCCGTCAAGGTCGGCCTCGCCGACGACCCCGACTCGCAGCTCGACCTCGACGAGGCGCGCAAGCTCATCAACGCCCTCGCCGGGCTCATCACGGCGGGCGCCCCCGAGATCAGCGACATGCACGCGCGGTCGCTCCGCGACGGACTGCGCTCGCTGCAGCTCGCCTTCCGCGAGGCGTCGCCCATCCCCGACGCGATCGGGCAAGGTCCCGGCGAGAAGTGGACCGGCCCGGTCAGCTGACGGGCGCCCGAAGCTCGCGCGCGGTCAGCGCTGGCAGCTCGGGCACCAGAAGACGACGCGCTCCTGCGGGTCGGTGACCGAATCCGCTCGTGCTCGACCGAGTTCGCCCCGCTCGATCGTCGTGCGGCAGCGCCGGCAGGGCTCGCCGCCACGGCCGTAGACCCAGAGCCGCTGCCCGCGCCGGTCGACGCCGGTGGTCACCCGCGCACGCCGGTCGCGATTCGCGACGATGAGGCGGCGGGCGAGATCGACGACTCCTGCGGGGTCGGTCACCTCGCCGACCGGGCGGTGGGGGCGGACACCCCGCAGGAAGCACAGCTCGTTGACGTACACGTTGCCGAGCCCGGCCAGGTTGCGCTGGTCGAGCAGGGCGACCGCGACCGGCGCCTCGGGGTGCTCGCCGAGGCGACGGACGGCCTCAGCCGTGTGCTGAGGCCGCCAGCCGGGGTCGAGCAGGTCGGGGCCGAGGTGGGCGAGCATCGCGGCGTCTTCCGCACGCGGGACGACCTCGACCTCGCCGAGGTCGAATCCGACGACCTCCGCCTCGGTCGTGGCGAGCACGACACGCGCCCGGTGGGCCGGCTTCGTCCACCGCTCCCCCGACGCGAACACGCGCCACTCGCCCTCCATCTTGAGGTGGGTGCGGATGGTGTGCCCGGGCGTGCGGATGAGCAGGTGCTTGCCGCGGCTCACGACCTCGTCGACGCGCTCGCCCGCCAGGTCGACCGTGGCGTAGCGGGGCACCCGGAAGTCGGTTCGGGCGAACTCGTGCCCCGCGAGCACCGGACGCAGCATCGCGGCGACCTGGAAGACGGAGTCACCTTCGGGCATCGAGTCGCAGTCCCCTCGGCGTCTCCCCGAACCCCGCCGCCCGCAGAGCCGCCCCGAACGGGGTGCCGAGCACGAACGCGCCGTTCACCGACTCCACCGCGATCCGCCGCACCCGCCCCGCCGTGACGAGGCTCGCGACCGACCCCGCGGCGAGCGCGAGGAGCTCGTCGTCCTCGGTGTAGACGAGCACGGTCTTGCCGCCGCGCTCGACATAGGCGACCAGCTCGCCGTCGGCGACCACGACGATCGCACCGGCCTTTCGCGCAGCCCGATGCGAGCTCTCGCCCGGGGGGTCGGGCCACGCCAGCGCAGCGCCGTAGGCGTTCGCCGGGTCGGTCGCGGCGAGTGCGAGCACCCTGGGCGCGTCGGCGTCGCGCGTGTCGAGGTCGGAATGGCTCCGCAGTCGGTCGACGGCCCCCGGCGCTGCGAACTGGGCGGCGCCGAGGCGCTCGACGAAGTACCCACGGCGGGCGCGACCGGATTCCTCGAAGCCGCTGAGGGTCTTGTAGACGAGCGCGAAGCCGCCGACCACGCCCTCTGCGACGGCGGCGCCGCGCGTGACGACGCCGTAGCGGTCGAGCAGCATCTCACCGAGCGCGTGGGCGCGGCGGGTGGGGTCGGAATCGGCCACCGGCAGGATCGACCATCGACCGGCGACCGACGGCGGGCCGGTGCGACTCGGCATCGTCGCCCGCGGGAGGGACCGGCCCCGCAGCATCCGCGCCCTGGGTACCGGTCGCGATGCCTTGTGCGCGCTGCGCCCGCCGCTCGTGAGCGCCCGCACGGGCGAGAAGGTGTCGTTCGTGACGAGACCCGCCCAGACGAGGCCCCAGAGCGCCTCGACGAGGGCGCCGTCGTCGACGGGGGCCTCTCCGAACTCGGACGGCACGGTGCCGAAGGCGCCGACGGCGTCGGCGAGCTGACGGAAGAAGAACGCGCCGCCCGACCCGAGTGCGACCAGCACCTCGCGCTGGAGCGGCGTGAGGTCGGTGTCGATCGGCGGGGCCAGCGTGAGCGGTGCCGTCTCGGCCGAGTGCAGGGTGATCCAGCCGTCGTCGCCGGCGAGTTCTCCGGCGCCGGCCCACAGCACCTCCCCGCTCGCCATGAGCTCGTCGAGCATGGCGGGGCTGTAGTCGGCGACACGCGACGGCAGGACGAGCGACTCCCAGGCCGAGGCGGGCAGGCGCACCCCCTCGAGCTGTTCGATCGTGCTCGCGACCCCGTCGATGCCCCTCAACCCGCCGCCGACCTGCTGCCATGCCGGCACGAACCGCGCGAGGGCGCGCTGGGGCACCGGCTCGATCTCGTGCCGGAGGGCCGCGAGCGAGCGCCGACGGAGCCGCCGCAGCACCTCGGCGTCGCACCACTCGGTCGACGTGCCGTGGGGGCGGAACTCGCCCTCGACGACCCTCCGTTCGTCGGCCAGTCGGCGTAGCGCGGCCCGTGCCACCGCCACCCCGATTCCGAACCGGTCGGCGACCTCGTCGACGGCGAACGGTCCGTGGGTGCGGGCGTACCGGCTGATGAGGTCGCCCATCGGGTCGGCCACGTGCTCGCCGAACGCGACGGCCACGCCCGGTGGCACCGGAACGCCGAGGGCGTCGCGGAGGCGGCCCACGTCTTCGACGGCGGCGAGGTGCTCGCGACCGGCGAACCCGACGCGCACGGCTCGCCGCGCCGCGACGAGCTCGGCCACGGCCGACGCCGGGTCGGTCGACTCATCGACACGCACGGCGATCTCGTCGTCGGTGAGCGGGCCGAGCGCCATCAACAGGTCGGCGACGCCCTCCGTGCCCCGAGCACGGCGCTCGGGATCGAGGCGTTGGAGCTCGCGCTCGGTCCGCTCGATGACGCCGGGGTCGAGGAGCTCGCGCAGCTCGACCCGGCCGAGCAACTCGCCGAGCAGCGACTGGTCGATCGCGAGGGCCGCCGCGCGGCGCTCGGCGAGCGGCGAGTCGCCCTCGTACATGAACGCGCCGACGTAGCCGAACAGCAGCGTGCTCGCGAACGGGCTCGGCGACTCGGTCGTGGTCTCGACGAGGCGCACCCGGCGCGCGGCGAGGTCGGCGGCGATCTCGACGAGGCCCGGCACGTCGTAGACGTCTTGCAGCACTTCGCGCACCGTCTCGAGGATGATCGGGAAGGTCGGGAACGCGCTCGCGACCTCGAGCAGCTGCGCCGCCTTCTGCCGCTGCTGCCAGAGCGGTGACCGGCGCCCGGGCTGGTAGTGAGGCAGCAGCAGGGCGCGCGCCGCGCACTCGCGGAATCGACTCGCGAACAGCGCCGAACCGCCGACCTCGTCGGTGACGAGCTGCTCGAGCTCGGCCGCCTCGAAGCGGAAGAGGTCGGCGCCGGGCGGCTCGTCGCCCGTGTCGGGGATGCGCACGATGATGCCGTCGTCGGCCGCGACCGCGGCGCCGTCGACCCCGTGCCGCTCGCGCACCCGCGCCGCGACGGCGAGCGCCCACGGCGCGTGCACGGGCATGCCGAACGGCGAGTGCAGGATGACGCGCCAGTCGCCCAGCTCGTCGCGGGTGCGCTCGACCACGAGGGTGCGATCGCTCGGCACCGCCCCCGTGGCGCGCGCCTGGTCGGCGAGGAAGGCGATGAGGTTCGTGGTGGCGTTCTCGTCGAGCCCGGAGGCCGCGATGCGCGAGCGAGCCTCGGGCTCGGTCGCCGTCGACACCTCGCGCATGAACGCTCCGAGCGCGCGGCCGAGCTCGACGGGCCGCCCGAGCCCGTCGCCCTTCCAGAAGGGGACGCGGCCCGGCTGGCCGAAGGCCGGCACGACGTTGACGCGGTCGAATGTGATCTCCTGGATGCGCCAGCTCGTCGCGCCCAGCGCGAAGACGTCGCCGACGCGCGACTCGTAGACCATCTCCTCGTCGAGCTCGCCGACGCGGCGGCCGGTGGTCTCGTCGCCGCCGACGAGGAAGACGCCGAACATGCCCCGGTCGGGGATGGTGCCGCCGCTCGTGACGGCGAGCCGCTGCGCCCCGGGGCGCCCGGTCACGACGCCGGCCTCGCGGTCCCAGACGACGCGCGGCCGGAGCTCGCCGAAGCGGTCCGACGGATATCGGCCCGCGAGGAGGTCGAGCGTCGCCTCGTAGGCCGAGCGCGGCAGCGTCGCGAACGGGGCCGCGCGGCGCACGGTCGCGAACCAGCCCTCGACGTCGAGTTCGTCGACGGCTGCGGCCGCGATCGTCTGCTGGGCGAGGATGTCGAGCGGGTTCGCCGGCACCCGCATGGTCTCGATGAGCCCACCGAGCATGCGTTCGGCCGCGACCGCCGTGTGCACGAGGTCGGCTCGGTGCTTGGGGAACATGACGCCGCGCGACACCTCGCCGACCTGGTGCCCCGCGCGCCCCAGCCGCTGGAGCCCGCTCGCGACGGAGGGCGGCGCCTCGACCTGCACGACGAGGTCGACCGCGCCCATGTCGATGCCGAGCTCGAGGCTCGAGGTCGCCACGACGCAGCGCAGCCGCCCCGACTTCAGGTCGTCTTCGATGTCGGCGCGCTGCTCTTTGCTGACCGAGCCATGATGGGCGCGGGCGATGACGGCCGGCGCACCGACGGTCTGGCCCGACTGCGCCATGAGTGCCGCGGGGGGCCCGGCCGCGGCCGCCGCGGTGACGAGCTCGGCGCGTTCGAGCTCGTCGAGGTGCAGTTCGTTCAGGCGGGCGGTGAGCCGCTCGGCCAACCGCCTCGAGTTCGCGAAGACGATCGAGGAGCGGTGCTCGAGCACGCGATCGAGGATCGCCTGTTCGACGTGCGGCCAGATCGAGCCCGTCGCATCGTCGTTCGCGGGCAGCTGCGCCATGTCTTCGACGGGCACGACCACGCGCAGGTCGAATCGCTTGTCGGCCGGCGGCGCGACGACCTCGACCGGTGCGCTCGCGCAGAGGAACCGGGCCACCTCTTCGACGGGCCGCACGGTCGCCGAGAGCCCGATGCGCTGGGCCGGACGCTCGAGCAGCGCGTCGAGGCGCTCGAGCGACAGTGCGAGGTGCGCACCGCGCTTCGTGCCGGCGACCGCGTGGATCTCGTCGACGATGACGGTCTCGATCGAGCGCAACGTCTCACGCGCCTGCGAGGTCAGCATGAGGAAGAGCGACTCGGGCGTCGTGATGAGGATGTCGGGCGGCGTGCGCAGCAGCGCCCGACGCTCGTTCGCGGGCGTGTCGCCCGAGCGCACCCCGACGCTCACGCTCGGCGGCGTGGCGCCGAGGCGCTCGGCGACGCGGGCGATGCCGGTGAGCGGCGCGCGGAGGTTGCGCTCGACGTCGACGCCGAGCGCCTTGAGCGGCGACAGGTAGAGCACCCGGGTACCGGGCTCGGCGGCGGGCTCGGTCGTGAGCCGGTCGATCGCCGAGAGGAACGCCGACAGGGTCTTGCCCGATCCGGTGGGAGCGACGACGAGCGCGTGGGCGCCGCTCCCGATCGCCCGCCAGGCGCCCTGCTGCACCGCGGTGGGCGCGCGGAACGCCTCGGCGAACCACGTGCGCGTCGCCTCCGAGAAGGCCGCAAGCGCATCGGTCATGGCTCCATTCAATCCGATGCCGCCGACAACCGTTCTCAGCGCGGGTCTGCGGCGAGGGCGCGGGCGACGGCGGCGACCGTGCGATCGGCCTCGGTGGCGTCGGTCGCCCAGTTGCTCACCGAGAACCGCACGACCGCGCGATCGCGCCACCGCGACGTCATCGCGAGCACCTCACCCTCCTCCCAGAGCCGGGACGAGAGCGCCTCCGTCGCCGCATCGTCGGCGAGCGCGAGGCACACCTGGGTGAAGACGACGTCGTTCAGCACCTCGACGCCTGGCAGGCGAGCGACGCCGACGGCGATCCGCTTCGCGGAGTCGACGAGCCGTTCGACGAGCTCGGAGACGCCCTCGCGCCCGAGGGCGCGCAGCACCGCCCACGTCGGAACGCCGCGAGCACGCCGCGAAAGCTCGGGCACCCGCTCGTGCGGGTCGGCGACGGCGTCGCTCGCCTGCAGGTAGCTCGCATGCATGCTCAGCGCCCGCTGCATCGCGTGCTCGTCGCGCACGATCGCGATGCCGCAGTCGTACGGCACGCTGAGCGTCTTGTGCGCATCGGTCGACCACGAGTCGGCCGCCTCGTACCCCGCGACGAGGTGCCGCAGGCGCGGGCTGGCTCCCGCCCACAGCCCGAAGGCGCCGTCGACGTGCACCCAGGCGCCGGCCTCGTGCGCGACCCCGATCGCCCGGGCGAAGTCGTCGAACGATCCGGAATGGATGTTGCCCGCCTGGAGGACGACGATCGCCGGATCGGGATCGGCGGCGAGCACCGCTCCGAGCGCGCCGACGTCGATGCGCCCCTCGTCGTCCGCGGCGGCGACGACCGGTGCCCCGAGGCCGAGGTAGCGCCCGGCGAGGTCGACCGTACCGTGCCGTTCTGCGCCCACGACGAAGCGCACGCGCGGCGCTCCGAAGACGCCGTCCTGCGCCGCATCCCAGCCGGCCCTCCGCAGGAGTTCGTCGCGACCGGTCGCGAGCCCGACGAAATGCGCCATCGTTGCCCCGGTGGTGAAGCCGACCGCCGACCCGGCGGGCAGGCCGAGCAGATCGACGATCCACTCCCCTGCGAGCTCCTCGACCGCGGCGACGCCGGGCGTCGCGAACCGCAGCCCGGTGTTCTGGTCCCACGCCGAGACGAGCCAGTCGGCGGCGAGGGCGACCGGTTGCACCCCGCCCATCACCCAGCCGAAGAAGCGCGGCGAGCCGATGCCGAGCAGTCCCGGTTCGACGCCGTCGGCCAACCGCTCGACCACCTGTGCTGCCGGTTCACCGCGGCTCGGCAGCGCCCGACCCAGCAGTTCCTTCGCCGCATCGGCATCGATCTCGGGCGGGATCGGACGTTCGGCGACGCCGTCGAGCCAGCGTCTCGCCCGGTCGGACGCGATCTCCAGCGGTCGGTCGTATTCGGGTCGCCGCGCTCCGGCGGCCGACGGTCGCTCGGCCATGTTCCACCTGACTTCCGCGCACACGTGCGCGTTCCAGATGATGCTCCGCGATGCTCACGCGGTCAATGCCCAGTTCGGGCGGGCTCGCGCGCACGGCTGAGGCGGCACTGCCTGCTTCCGCACGCTCAGGCGTCGCGACGACCGCCGACGAGTCGCACGGCGAGCGAGTCGACCCCTGTCGCGATCGCGTCGTCCTCCGCCCAGCGCCGCGCGAGCCGAGCGGTCGTGGCATCGAGCTCCTCACGGGTGAGTCCGTCGACGAGCCGCAGCGTCACGACGAGCTCGGGCCCGGCGAGCCGCGCGAGCGGGTCGCCCGCGGCGAGGTCCACGCCGAGCACGGCGAGCTCGCTGCCGATCGAGCGCTCGAACGCCCGGCGCACGGCCTCGTCGTCGAAGGGCGGCGTCCACGGCTTCTGCTGGGCGACCGCCCACACGGCGGGTCGGCGCAGCACGAACTCGCCCGGCGATGCCGGGTCGAGCACGACGAGCTCGGTGCCGTCGTCGGCCGCGGCGAGCGCCACCCGGACGCCGTCGGCGGGCACAGGACGGGCGACCGGGTTCCAGGCGCGCATCGTGTCCACCGACGAGAACACCGGCAGCACGCGACGCCCGTCGGGCCCGTCGACCGTCACGATCGAGAGTTCCTGGCTCTTGTCGACGGCGTGGCCGTGCGCGCCGGTCTCCGCTCCCCCGTCGCCGAGCTCGGCGAGCAGCGGGATCAGCAGCCTCGAGGCGCCGAACGCGGCGACGACACCGGCCTGTGAGCCGTCTCCGTCGTGGAATGCACGCAGCGCGGCACCGAGGGCCGCCGGGGTCGAGCCGTCGTCGCCCGCGTGCGGGTTCTCGTCGAACGCCCGGCCCGCCCACGGTACCCCCGCAGAATCCGCGAGATGCGCGGGAAGCGGCCGCGCGGTGCCGCCGGGCGTCGTGCCCGAGGCATCCTCGTCGTCCGCAGCGTTGCCGAGATCAGCGGTCATGCGCGCCGGCTCAGTTGCTCGCGACGTCGAGGGCCTCGGCGAGCGTGAAGGCGCCGGCGTACAGGGCCTTGCCGACGATCGCGCCCTCGAGGCCGAGCGGCACGAGCTCGCGCAGCGTGGCGAGGTCGTCGAGGCTCGAGATGCCGCCGGAGGCGACGACGGGGCGGTGCGTGCGGTCCATCACCTGGCGCAGGAGCTCGACGTTCGGGCCCTGCAGCGTGCCGTCCTTCGTGACGTCGGTCACGACGTAGCGCGCGGCACCCGCCTCTTCGAGCCGGTCCATGACCTGCCACAGGTCGCCGCCGTCCTTCGTCCAGCCGCGGGCGGCGAGCGTCGTCCCGCGCACGTCGAGGCCGACGGCGATGGCCTCGCCGTACTGGGCGATGACCGAGGCGGCCCACTCGGGGTTCTCGAGGGCTGCGGTGCCGAGGTTGATGCGCTTGGCGCCGATCTCGAGAGCGTGCTCGAGCGACTCGTCGTCGCGGATCCCGCCCGACAGCTCGACGTTCACGCCGCGCACCTGGCGGATGACCTTCTTCAGGATGCCGCCGTTCGACCCGCGGCCGAACGCCGCGTCGAGGTCGACGAGGTGGATCCACTCGGCGCCCTGGTCGGCCCAGTCCACGGCCGCGTCGACCGGGTCGCCGTAGCTCGTCTCGGTGCCGGCCTCGCCCTTCGTCAGGCGGACGGCCTTGCCGCCCGCGACGTCGACGGCCGGCAGCAGCACGAGGCCGGGGGTCTTGTTGAACTCACTCATCACTACTGTCCTCGATCGCGATACGCCGTCGGCCGTGTTTCACCCGGCGCAGTGACGGCCGGCACAGTCACAGGATCATAGTCGCCCGCGCCGCGCGCGACGTGTCGCATGACGGTCGGATGACTCAGGCGAGTGCGCCGAGCCAGTTCGAGAGCAGCCGGATGCCCGCGTCCGACGACTTCTCTGGGTGGAACTGCGTCGCCGACAGCGGACCGTTCTCGACCGCGGCGAGGAAGCGCCCGCCGTGCTCGGCCCAGGTCAGCTTCGGCTGCGGGAACGGCGGCATCACGTCGAGGTGCCACGACTGCGCCGCGAACGAATGCACGAAGTAGAAGCGCTCGTCTTCGATGCCGTCGAACAGCACCGAGCCCGCGTCGGGCACGACGGTGTTCCAGCCCATGTGCGGCAGCACCTCGGCCGGAAGCTCGGTGACGGCCCCGGGCCACTCTCCGAGCCCCTCGGTGTCGACGCCGCGTTCGACGCCGTGCTCGAAGAGCACCTGCATGCCGACGCAGATGCCGAGCACGTGCCGGCCACCGGCGAGGCGCCGGTCGATGATCTCGTCGCCGCGCACCGCGCGGAGCTGGTCCATGACGGCCTTGAACGCGCCCACGCCGGGCACGACGAGGCCGTCGGCCTCCATCGCCGCTGCACGTGAGGCCGTGACCTCGACCTCCGCGCCAGCGCGTTCGAGCGCCTTCGCGGCCGAGTGCACGTTGCCCGACCCGTAGTCGAGCACCACGACGCGCCGGTTGCGGCTCACAGCGCACCCTTGGTCGACGGGATGCCGCTGACGAGCGGGTCGAGCGCCTTCGCCTGCCGGAATGCGCGCGCGAAGGCCTTGAACTCGGCCTCGGCGATGTGGTGCGGGTCGCGCCCGCCGAGCACCGTGACGTGCACGGTGAGCCCGGCGTTGAAGGCGATCGCCTCGAAGACGTGCCGCACCATCGAGCCCGTGAAGTGACCGCCGATGAGGTGGAACTCGAAGCCCTCCGGCTCACCGGTGTGCACGAGGAACGGCCGCCCCGAGATGTCGACGACCGCCTGCGCGAGCGCCTCGTCGAGCGGCACGAGCGCGTCGCCGTAGCGCGAGATGCCGCGCTTGTCGCCGAGCGCCTCGCGGATCGCCTGCCCCAGCACGATGCCGGTGTCTTCGACGGTGTGATGCACGTCGATGTGAAGGTCTCCCGACGCGCGCACGGTGAGGTCGGTGAGCGAGTGCTTCGCGAACGCGGTGAGCAGGTGGTCGTAGAACGGCACGCCGGTCTCGATGTCGCTCGAGCCCGAGCCGTCGAGGTCGATCGACAGGTCGATGCTCGATTCGCTCGTCTCGCGCTGCACGCGCGCGGTGCGCGATCGGGGCTGGGCGGTCATGACTCGATCCTATTCTCGGTGGTGCCACCGGCCGCGCCGCTCGTCGCGACGGCCGCCGGCGCGAACACGGCGACCGCCTCGAGGAAGGCGGTGGTCTCGGCCTCGGTGCCCGCAGTCACGCGCAGGTGCCCGGGGATGCCGAGCTCCCTGATGAGGATGCCTCGCGCGAGCAGCCCCTCGAACACGGCGTGCGGGTCGTCGACCCCGCCGAACAGCACGAAGTTCGATCCGCTGCGGTGCGGGGCGAAGCCGAGTCGCGCGAGCTCGGTCGTGATTCGCTCGCGCTGGCGGCGGATGTCGTCGACCATCGCCAGCATCTCGTCGGCATGGGCGAGCGCGCCGAGCGCGGCGGCCTGGGTGAGCGCGGAGAGGTGGTACGGCAGGCGCACGAGCCGCAGGGCATCGATCGTGGCGGGGTCGCCGGCGAGGTAGCCGACGCGGGCGCCCGCGAACGCGAACGCCTTGCTCATCGTGCGGGAGACCACGAGCCGCGGCCGCCCCTCGAGCAGCGTGAGCGCACTCGGGGCACCGGGGTCGGCGAACTCGAAGTACGCCTCGTCGACGACGACGATGCCCCGTGCCGCGTCGGCGACGGCACGCACCGTGTCGAGCGACAGCGGCGTGCCCGTGGGATTGTTCGGTGCGCAGAGGAAGACGAGGTCGGGGTCGTGCTCGCGAACGGCGGCGACCGCCGTCTCGGCACTGAGCTCGAAGTCGTCGTCGCGGTCGGCGGCGATCCAGCGGGTGCCCGTGCCCGAGGCGAGCAGCGCGTACATGGAGTACGTCGGCGCGAATCCGAGCACCGAGCGGCCGGGCCCGCCGAACGCCTGCAGCACCTGCTGCAGCACCTCGTTCGAGCCGTTGGCGGCCCAGATCTGCTCGGGTGCGAGCCCGTGGCCGAGGTAGCCGGCGAGCGCCTCTCGCAGCTCGGTGAACTCGCGATCGGGGTATCGGTTCAACCGGAGGATCGCGGCGGCGACTCGGGCGACGATGTCGTGCGCCACGTCCTCGGGGATGGCATGCGTGTTCTCGTTGACGTTGAGGGCGACGGGCACCGCCTTCTGCGGCGCACCGTACGGGTCGCGACCACGGAGGTCGTCGCGGATGGGGAGGTCGTCGAGACTCGTCACCGAACCAGCCTAGCCACGCGACCCGTGACGCCCCGGCGTGCGACCTCGTATGACCGCCTACTCCGAAGCGGGGACCGCGAGGCGCTGGCCCGGCTCGATCGTCGCACCGTCGAGCCCGTTGAGCCGGACGATCTCGGCGATCGTGTCGCGCGGGTCGGCCGACGGGTCGATCGCCTCGGCGATCTCCCAGAGCGAGCCCCCGGCACCCACCGTGACGTACTGCAGCGAATCGCCCCCGGCCAGGTCGGCGGCCGCACCGCCGGCGTTCAGCACGGCTGCGAGCGCCCAGAGGACGATCGGCAGTGCGGCGAGGGTCGTGAAGACAGCGCGCCCGCGACGGGTCAGCCGGAGGCGGGTGCGCGGTGCAGCCTCCGCACCGCCGTCGACACGGCCTGCGCGGGGCACCGGAACACCGGAACGGTACTCGTTCGTCACGATCGCTGCGCTCATGTCACCCTCCTGCGTGGGATCGCATCCGGCCCTCGGCCGGGAGGGCCGGATGCGAATCTCTGTTCCGAATATATCTTCGACCATCTTCGACTGCAAGCATCGGAGTGCGGGTTTCTCGGGGAGCGATCTCGCGACACACTCGAACGAATGTTTGCCGCTCCCGCCGCATGTGGATACAGTTTCGAATGTCTGGGAACAGTCGATCAGACACCACCGACATCCGATCGCGAAGGCGGTCGCAACGAGGGGCGGAACCGTGAAGAGCGACAACGACGTGCGCGAGACCGGCAGGGCACGCCGCCGCAAGAGCCTGAGCGCGAAGCAGATCGCGATCCTCGAGGTCGTGCAGCGTTCGGTGGCGACACGCGGCTACCCGCCGAGCATGCGCGAGATCGGTGACGCCGTCGGCCTCGCATCGCTGTCGAGCGTCACGCACCAGCTCAACCAGCTCGAACTCGCCGGCTACCTGCGGCGCGATCCGAACCGCCCCCGCGCGCTCGAGGTGCTCATCGAGCTGCCGGGCCTCGACGAGCGCCCTGCGTCGGCAGGCGATCCCGCGCCGGTCGGCGACGCTGCGATGGTCCCCCTCGTCGGCCGCATCGCGGCCGGCGTGCCGATCACGGCCGAGCAGCAGATCGACGAGGTGTTCCCGCTCCCCCGCCAGCTCGTCGGCAAGGGCGAGCTCTTCATCCTCAAGGTCGTCGGCGACTCGATGATCGACGCGGCCATCTGCGACGGCGACTGGGTGGTCGTGCGCTCGCAGCGCACCGCCGAGAACGGCGAGATCGTGGCCGCCATGCTCGACGGCGAGGCGACCGTCAAGGTGTTCCGCCAGCGCGACGGCCACACCTGGCTGCTGCCGCGCAACACCGCGTTCGAGCCGATCCTCGGCGACCAGGCCGAGGTCCTCGGCAAGGTCGTCGCCGTGCTGCGCGCGGTCTGAGCCCGCGGCCGCGCCGGCGGCGCGCGATCGGCGAGGCCGGGGACGTCGGGTGACGTGCGTCCGGAGGACGCTATGCGCTCGTCGCGCCTGCGGCGATCGCGCCCGCAGGCTGCGCCACCGAACGGAGCCAGCCGATCACCGCGTCCATGAACCCAGCATGATCGTCGCGGAAGACCGTGTGACCCGTGCCCGGCACCGTCGCGACGGTCATGCCCCGTCGGCGCAGGTCGGCCGCGACGCGCTCGGTGATGAGCAGGCTCTTCTCGGCGAGCAGCACGAGCGTCGGGGCGACGAGTCGGGCCGGCGGCACCAGCGGCCTGGTGTCGGCGAAGCCCAGCACGGTCCGCTTGTCCCAGTCGCGGAGGGTCGCCAGTTCGATGTCGACGTCGACCGCGCTCCACTTCGGGTTCATCCGCACGAGCGCCCCGCGCCGCGGCCTCGGGGCGATCGCGAAGAAGGCCTTGTACGCCAGGCCGCGCAGACCCGTCGGAAAGGCGAACGCGGGATCGACGTAGATCGCCGCCCGCGGCGCGAGCCGGTCGGCGACGAGGCTCGCGACGAGGCCGCCGAGCGAGTGCCCGAGCACGACGTCGGGGGGCCCGTCGAGCATGGGCTCGACCGTCTCGACCACGTCGTCGGCCCATGCGGCGGGCGAGTACCGACGCGCCCGCGGGCTGCGCCCGTGTCCGGCGAGGTCCACCGCGAGCACCCGGAAGCCCTGCGCCTCGAGTTCGTGCGTGACGCGGTGCCATGCGCGCGAGTCCGACATGATGCCGTGGATGAGGATGGCCGTGCGGGCGCCCGCGCCCGTCTCGTGAACCGCGAGTCGCATGCGATGACGGTACGCCGCCCGCCTGTGCATCGCCCCGGCGAACGATGCGAAGGCGCCGAGCATCGGGCGGATGCCGCTCACGCGGCATCCGCCCGCCGCCTCATCCGGCGACCGGCGCCGCGAGCCCGCGTGCGAGTCCGGCCCGCACCGCACGGGTCGCCTCGACGAGGTTCGCGAGCGACGCCACCGTCTCGTCGTAGCCGCGCGTCTTGAGACCGCAGTCGGGATTCACCCAGAGCCGCCCGGCGGGAATCGCCGCCGCCGCGCGCTCGAGCAGTTCCTGCAGCTCGGCCGTCGACGGCACGCGGGGCGAGTGGATGTCGTACACCCCGGGCCCGATGCCGTGGTCGAAGCCGCTCGCCGAGAGGTCGTCGACGACCTCCATCCGGCTGCGCGCGGCCTCGATCGAGGTGACGTCGGCGTCGAGTCCCTTGATCGCGTCGATCACCACCCCGAACTCCGAGTAGCACAGGTGGGTGTGCACCTGCGTGCCGGGCGCAGCGCCGGCCGTCGCCAGCGTGAACGAGCCGACCGACCAGTCGAGGTACGCGGGCTGGTCGGCGCGCTTGAGCGGCAGCAGTTCCCGGAGTGCGGGCTCGTCGACCTGGATGATGCGGATGCCCGCCCCCTCGAGGTCGGCGATCTCGTCGCGCAGGGCCAGCGCGACCTGCCGGGCGGTGTCGCCGAGGGGCTGGTCGTCGCGCACGAACGACCACGCGAGGATCGTCACCGGTCCCGTCAGCATGCCCTTGACCGGCTTGTCGCTGAGCGACTGCGCGTAGGCCGACCATTCGACCGTCATGGGCGCCGGACGCGAGACATCCCCCCAGAGGATCGAGGGCCGCGTGCAGCGCGACCCGTACGACTGCACCCAGCCGTGCTCGGTGACGGCGAAGCCGTCGAGCAGCTCGGCGAAGTACTGCACCATGTCGTTGCGCTCCGGCTCGCCGTGCACGAGCACGTCGAGGCCGAGCTCCTCCTGCAGGCGCACCACCCGCTCGATCTCGGCGCGCATCACGCCGGCGTACGCGTCGGCGTCGAGCTCGCCCCGGCCGAGACGGGCGCGGGCGATGCGCAGGTCGCTCGTCTGCGGGAACGAGCCGATCGTCGTGGTCGGCAGTTCGGGCAGTCCGAGGGCCGCCTGCGCCGCGAGCCGTTCGGCCTCGTCGCCGCGGTGGAAGTCCGCCTCCGTGAGGGCGGCGAGGCGGTCGCGGACCGCGGGCACCCGCACCCCGGGTGCGGCGGCACGGTCGGCCAGTGCCGCGGATGCCTCGGCGAGCCGCTCGGCGACGGTGTCGCGCCCGTTCGTGAGGCCGAGGGCGAGCGTTGCGACCTGGCCGACCTTCTGATCGGCGAAGGCGAGCCAACTCGCGAGCCGCGGGTCGAGTCGGGACTCGTCGTCGACGTCGTGCGGCACGTGCAGCAGCGAGGTGGACGTCGAGACTGAGACGGCGCCCGCCCGGTCGCGCAGCCCCTCAGCCCGCTCGAGCGCGGTGCCGGGGTCGCCACGCCAGATGTTGTGCCCGTCGATGACGCCCGCGACGAGCGTCTTCGTGCGCAGCGCGGTCTCGGTCCTCGCATCGAGGGCCGTCGGCACCGCGCCCCGTACGAGGTCGAGCCCGATCGCCTCGACGGGCGTCTCCGCGAGCACCGGGAGCGCGTCGTCGAGCGACCCGTAGGGCGCCGCGACGAAGATCGCCGGGCGCCGGTCGAGCGCACCGAGCAACGCGTAGGCCGTCGCCGCGGCATCGAGCACCAGCTCGCTCGGCACGTCGATCGCCTCGGAGACGAGCGCCGGCTCGTCGAGCTGCACCCACTCCGCGCCGGCCGCCGAGAGTTCCGCGAGCAGCGCCGCATAGACGGGCAGGAGGTCGGCGAGCCGGTCGATCGGGCGGAACCCGTCGGGCGCGCCGTCGGCGGCCTTCGCGAGCGACAGGAAGGTGACCGGGCCGACCACGACCGGCCGGGTCACGAAGCCCTCCGCCCTCGCCTCGGCGAACTGGGCGACGAGACGCTCGGCGTGCAGCGAGAACTCCGTCTCGGGGCCGATCTCGGGCACGAGGTAGTGGTAGTTCGAGTCGAACCACTTCGTCATCTCGAGCGGAGCACGCTCGCCCTCCCCGCGGGCGATCGTGAAGTAGGCGGTGAGGTCGAGCCCGCCCTGCTCGTCGAGCAGGTCGGCGAATCGCGCCGGAACGGCGCCGAACGCGACGGCCGCGTCGAGCACCTGGTCGTAGTACGAGAACGTCTCGGGGATCGCCGAGCCCGTGCGTTCGAGTCCGAGCTCGGCGAGCCGCTCACGCGTCTTCGAGCGCAGCGCGCGGGTTCGCGCCTCGAGCTCGGCCTCGTCGATCGTGCCGGCCCAGAACGCCTCGACCGCGCGCTTGAGCTCCCGGCGCCGACCGATGCGCGGATAGCCGAGCACGGTTCCGGACGGGAAGCGGGTGGTGGGTACGGTCATGACTCGTTCCTTTCGATTTCCGGGTAGGCCGAAGCACCGCGCCGGTCGCGGGTCGTCGACATCGACCGCGGGGCATCGGGCCCCGGGCCGGTGGTGGTGAAGTGATCGTCGATGCGGCGGGAGCCGCCGGTCAGGTCCTCCGCCCGGCGCGGACGCCGAGTCCGAGCCGGTCGAGCACCGAGAGCACCGTCTCGTGCCGGTTGTAGGTGTAGAGGTGCAGGCCCGGGGCGCCGCCCCGCAGCACCTCGCCAGCGAGGTTCGCCGCGTACTCCTCGCCGATCCTGGCGCGGGCCTCGCCGTCGGGCTCGATCTCCAGGTCGATCGCGAGGTCCGCCGGCGGCTCGACGCCGGTGAGCTCGGTCAAGCGCGCGAGTCGGGCCGGATTCGTGACCGGCATGAGCCCCGGCAGGATGGGGATCGTCACCCCGGCCGTGCGCGCCCGTTCGACGAAGCCGAGGTAGTCGTCGGCGTGCCAGAACAGCTGCGTGATCGCGAGGGTCGCCCCGGCGACCTCCTTCGCGAGCAGGGTGTCGACGTCCTGCGCGAGCCCGCGCGAACGCGGGTGGCCCGTCGGGAACGCCGCGACCGCGACCCGCTCGGGGCGGGGTCGGGCTCCGATTCGGCGGGCGCCGGGCGCGCCGGGGACGCCCGACTCTCCGAACGGCTCGCGCTCCTCCTGCACCCGGTGGATGAGCTGGACGAGCTCCGCCGCGGTGCCGAGGTCGCCGAGACCGGCGTCGGGGTCGTCGCCCTCCGGTGGGTCGCCGCGCAGCGCGAGGAAGCTCGTGATGCCCGCGTCGAGGAACTCGCGCACGAGGCGGTTCGCCTCGGCGTGCGACGAGCCGACGCAGGTCAGGTGCGCCATCGGCTCAACGGAGGTGTGCTCGAGGATGTACCGCAGCACGGTGAGGGAGCGGCCGCGCTGCGACCCGCCCGCCCCGAACGTCACCGAGATGAAGGCCGGGTCGACCTCGGCCAGCCGGTCGATCGTGCGCCCGAGCGCGATCGCCGCGGCGTCGGAGCGCGGCGGGAACAGCTCGAACGAGATCGGCGGGCGGTCGGTACAGTCACCCGTCTCCCGGGTGCCGGCGGCTCCGGTCGCAGCCATGTCGGACTCCTCGATGGGTGCCGCATGGCGGTGGTGGCACGGCAGGCCGCGGCCACCGCCTCACGGCGGATGGGTCACGCGGGCGGGTGCCGGGCTCGGCGGTCGCTCCTGGCGACGGGCATCCGGCCCGTCGTCGACGATCAGGAGCGACGTTACGCGATGGCACGGCGCCGCCGGCCAATGTGACCGGGAATGACGTCGACACGCTCGGAGTGCGGCAACGACCCGGATGCCTCGGCGCCTGCCGGGGCATCCGGTGGTTCGGCCGGTGCGCTACGCGGCGGCGACGGGTGCGACGAACTCCGCGTACTGGCCGGCGAGCTCTGGCGAGACGAGCGCACGAACGCGCGTGCCGTCTTCGACGTAGTCGAGCTCGAGGACGCGCGCCTGCTCGTGCAGGGCCGACACGATGTCGCCGCGGTCGTACGGCACGAGCAGTTCGACCTCGACCGCGGGGTCGGGCAGCATCTCGCCGATGGCGGCCAGCACGTCGGCGATGCCCTCGCCCGTACGGGCCGAGGCGAACACGGCGTCGGGCTCGAGCCCGCGGAGCACGAGGCGGTCCTCGGCCGAGACGAGGTCGGCCTTGTTGAAGACCACGAGCTCGGGGATGTCGCGGGCGCCGACCTCGCCGATGACGTCGCGCACGGTCGCGATCTGCCCGGCGGGATCGGGGTGGGCCGCATCGACGACGTGCACGATGAGATCTGCGTCGCCGACCTCTTCGAGCGTCGAGCGGAACGCCTCGACGAGCTGGTGCGGAAGGTTGCGCACGAAGCCGACCGTGTCGGCGATCGTGTAGACGCGGCCGTCGGCCGTCGTGTTGCGACGCACCGTCGCATCGAGGGTCGCGAACAACGCGTTCTCGACGAGCACGCCGGCACCCGTGATGCGGTTGAGCAGGCTCGACTTGCCGGCGTTGGTGTAGCCGGCGATCGCGACCGACGGCACCGCGTTGCGACGGCGGTTCGCCCGCTTCGCCTCGCGCGCTGGCTTCATGCCCGCGATCTGGCGCCGGAGCTTGGCCATGCGCGAGTGGATGCGACGGCGGTCGAGTTCGATCTTCGTCTCACCGGGACCTCTCGAGCCCATGCCCGCGCCGCCCGAACCCACCTGGCCACCGGCCTGGCGGGACATCGATTCGCCCCAGCCGCGAAGCCTCGGGAGGAGGTATTCGAGTTGTGCGAGCTCGACCTGCGCCTTGCCCTCCCGGCTCTTCGCGTGCTGGCTGAAGATGTCGAGGATGACGGCGGTGCGGTCGATGACCTTCACCTTGACGGCGTCCTCGAGTGCACGCCGCTGGCTCGGCGCGAGCTCGGTGTCAGCGACGACCGTGTCGGCGCCGAGCGAGGCGACGATGTGCCTCAGCTCTTCGACCTTGCCGCGGCCGAGGTACGTCGAGGGGTCGGGGTGCGGTCGCCGCTGCAGCACGCCGTCGAGCACCCGGGCGCCCGCAGTCTCGGCGAGGGCTGAGAGCTCGCGGAGCGAGTTCTCGGCGTCGTCGAGGGAGCCCTGCGAGTAGACGCCGATGAGCACGACGTTCTCGAGCCGGAGCTGCCGGTACTCGACCTCGGTGACGTCTTCGAGTTCGGTGGAGAGGCCGGCGACGCGACGCAACGCCGCACGCTCTTCACGGTCGTACTGCTCGCCGTCGGTGTCGGCTCCCGAGGCGGCGTCGGAGCCGTGCACCATCATGGCCTCGGCCGCACCGGAACCGAACCGGGTGACCCCGGCCTTCGTCTCCGCGCCCCGCAGCACTCGCTCGACCGCGTCGTCGGCGGTGTTCTGTTCGGCTTCGTTCATCGTGTTAACCCTACTTCCGATCGCTGCGATAGGTTCCCCTACATGGGTTCCGACCACTACTTCTCCGCCGCGCCCTCGAGCGAAGCCCGCACCCGTACCATCCGCGTGGCGCTCGCCGGTCGCGAGGTCGAGCTCATGACCGCCGGCGGCGTGTTCAGCCCCGAGCACCTCGACCAGGGCACCCGCGTACTGCTCGACGCCGTGCCCGCTCCCCCGGCGGCGGGCGACCTGCTCGACCTCGGCACCGGATGGGGGCCCATCGCGCTCACCCTCGCGATGCGGTCGCCCGAGGCCACGGTGTGGGCGGTCGACGTCAACGAGCGCGCCCTCGACCTCACGCGGCGCAACGCCGCCCGGCTCGGCCTCCACAACGTCAACGCCGTCAGGCCCGACGATGTTCCCGACGACGTGCGCTTCGCGACGATCTGGTCGAACCCGCCGATCAGGGTCGGCAAGCAGGAGCTGCACGAGATGCTCTCGCGATGGCTGACCCGGCTGGACGACTCCGCCGAGGCCGCCGCGTGGCTCGTGGTCGCCAAGCACCTCGGCGCCGAGTCCCTGCAGCGCTGGATCGGCGCCGAGCTCGGCCTCGACGTCGAACGCGCGGCGAACTCCAAGGGCTTCCGCGTGCTCGACGTGCGCCGCTGACCGGGTGCCCGTCCGTCGAACCCGCTATCGCGCCCTGCGGTCGATGAGGCGGGCGGAGCGCACGGAGGCCGAGGTCGTGAGCACGAGGAACGCGAGCGTCGCGACGAGCACCGCGACGAGCGGCAGGGCCCATGCGCCGCTCGATTCGTGCAATGCGCCGAGCACGGGTGGCGCCGTCGCCGCGACGAGGTAGCCGCCGGCCTGCACGAGCGCCGACATCTGCGTGGTCTCGCGGTCGGTACGGGTGATGCGCACGACGGTCGCGATGATGACGACGAATCCGCCGCCCTGGGCGATACCGCCGGTGACGGTCCACACGAGGCACGCCTCCGGGGCGAGGAGCAGGCCCAGCGGCAGCGTCGTCCACAGCACGCCGACGATGGCCGGCTGCACCCAGGCCGGCCGCAGTCGGCCGAGGAACGGCACACCGAGCGCCCCCGCGACGGCCGCGAGCTGGAAGAGCGACGCGACGTTGCCGGCGGCGATCGTATCGAGGTCGTACACGTCGGCGTAGAGGCTCGGCAGCCAGGCGCTCAGTCCGTAGTACGAGAACGACTGCGCGGCGAATGCCGCCGCGAGCAGCCAGGTCATGGGGTTGCGCCACGCCGAGTACTCGCCGGGGGCGACGACGCCGGTCGGTCCGGTGACGGCGGCCAGTGAACCGGTGACCGCGAGCGCGGCGGCCTCGCGCGCCTCGCGGCTCTCGGCAGTGACGCGCCGCAGGTGCACGCCCCACACCGCGAGAGCCACCACGATGAGCACGCCCCAGATCGCGGTCGCCCACTGCCAGCCGATCAGCTCGGCGAGCGGCGCCGTCACCGCGATCGTGAGCATGGAGCCGACGTTCATCATGGCCGAGTACACGCCCGTGACGAGCTGCGCGCGCTCGGGCGGGACGTCGCGCCGGATGACGACCGGCACGACGACGTTGCCGATCGCGATCGCGAGGCCGATGATGACGGTGCCCGCGAACGCCGCCCAGGTCGTGCCGCCCGATCGCACGATCGTGCCGATGAGGGTGCCGATGAGCGAGATCGCGACGGCCCGCTCGGCACCGGTCAGCCGGATCGTCCACGCGGCGATCGGCGTGCCCAGGGCGAAGCACAGCACGGGCAGGCTCGTCAGCAGGCCGGCCGCGGTCGGCGAGAGGCCGAGCGAGGCCTCGATCTCCTCGATGACGGGCGCGATCGCGACGAGCGGGCCGCGCAGGTTGAGCGCGACGAGCGAGATGCCGACGAGCAGGAGCCAGGGGAAGGAGGACGCGGCGGCCCGACCGGTGGCGCCGCGGGTCATGCGAGCGTGAGCACGCCGTCGAAGACGAGCTCGGCGGGGCCCGCGAGCGCGACGTGCTCGCCGTCGGACGCCTCGAACATGCGGACGCCGAGCACCCCGCCCGGCACCTGCACGCGCCAGTCGTTCGGCGCACCGGCGCCGGCCCAGTACCGCACCGCGAGTGCGGAGGCCACGGCACCGGTGCCGCACGAGAGCGTCTCGCCCGATCCGCGCTCGTGCACGCGCATGCGGATGCGGCCGACGCCGTCTTCGACGAGCGGCTCGGCGGGCACGACGAACTCGACGTTGGCGCCCGCAGCGGGCACCGGTTCGAGCATGGGCGCGTAGGCGAGGTCGAGCCCCTCGAGTTCGTCGTCGTCGGCGAGGGCGACGACGACGTGCGGATTGCCCACGTCGATGCCGAGACCGGGCCGCGCGACGGGCAGCTGCTTCGCGCGCACGAGCGGTTCGCCGCCCGCGAGGCGCCAGGTGCCGAGGTCGACCTGGAAGCCCGACGCCGTGCGGGTCACCGTGCGCACTCCGGCCCGGGTGCCGATCGCGATCTCGTCGCCGGGATGCAACTCGGCGAGCCCCTGGTCGAGCAGGTACCGCACGAAGACGCGGATGCCGTTGCCGCACATCTCGGACACGGTGCCGTCGGCGTTCCAGTAGTCCATGAACCAGACCGCGCGCGGATCGGCTGCGAGCGCCGCTGCACCGTCGGCGAGGTTCTGCGAGCGCACGGCGCGGATGAGCCCGTCGGCGCCGACGCCGAAACGCCGGTCGCAGACGGCCGCGATCTGCGTGGGCTCGAGTTCGTTCTCACCCTCTGGGTCGCTGAAGAGCACGAAGTCGTTGCCCGTGCCCTGGCCCTTGGTGAATCGCAGATCGAACGGCATGCGACTCAGTCTAGGGCGGCCTGCCGGCCGAGCTCGGCGCTTCTCGCGACGGCATCATCGGCGTCGATCTGCACCGCGTCCCGGTATCGCTTGAACCAGCCGACCTGCCGCCTCGCGTACGTGCGGGTGAGCTGTTGCGTCTCGGCGACCGCGTCCGTACGAGGCATCCGGCCCTGGAGCTCGGCGAGCGCCTGCGCGTAGCCGATGGCCTTGCGCGCGGTGACCCCGCGCTCGAGGCCGAGCGGGACGAGTCCGCGCACCTCGTCGAGGAGGCCGGACGCCCACATGTCGTCGACGCGGGCGTCGAGCCGCGCGACGAGCCGCGCGCGGTCGCTGCGCAGGTGCACGATGCGATGCGGTCGCCACGGCACCGGATCGTCGGGAATCCTCGCCGCCGCCGGCGAGCCGGTGACCTCGATCACCTCGAGGGCACGGACGACGCGGCGCCCGTTCAGCGGGTCGACCTTCGCTGCGGTCTCGGCATCGATCTCGCGGAGCCGCGCGTGCAGCATGCCGGGACCCTGCTCGGCGAGCTCGGCCTCGAGGCGCGCACGCACGTCGGGATCGGTGCCGGGGAACCGGAAGTCGTGGATGACCGACGAGACGTACAGACCCGATCCGCCGACCAGCAGCGCGACCGATCCGCGACCGGTGATCTCGTCGATGCGCGCCCTCGCCTCGGCCTGGTACGCCGCCACGGATGCCTCGTCGGTGACCTCGAGCACGTCGAGCAGGTGATGCGGCACCCCCCTGCGCTCCCCGAGCGCGAGCTTGGCGGTGCCGATGTCCATGCCGCGATACAGCTGCATCGCATCGGCGTTCACGACCTCGGCGGTGCACCCGGCGCGATCGAACGCCTCCGCGAGGTCGAGCGCGAAGGCCGACTTGCCGGTGCCGGTCGCGCCGACGACGGCGATGAGCGTCACGTCAGCGCTGGCCGTCGGTCGGGTCGTAGATCGGGAACGTGCCGACGCCGGGCGACACGAGCGGCTCGTTCGCGATGCGCAGGGTCGGGAGCCCGAGCGAGACCCGGCCGGGACTCGTCGAGCCGGTGTCCGCGGGCACGCCGCAGCTCTCGGCCTGGTCGCGATCCCACGCGTCGCCCGCGCGAGTGCGCCGGATCCGCAACGGGGCGCCGTCGACCGAGTCGGCGAGGAGGTGGAACGGGGCGGCCTGCGTGATCTCGACCGTGACGACGTCGCCCGGGCGCGGCAGTTCGGAGCCCTCGGGCACCTCGAAGTGCACGAGACGGCTGTCTTCGGCGCGACCGCTCAGGCGGTGGGTCTCGGCGTCCTTCTTGCCTTCGCCGGTGGCGACGAGGAGATTGACCGTCGTGCCGACGAGCTTCAGGTTCTCCTCCCAGGAGATGCGCTCCTGCAGGGCGATGAGGCGGTCGTAGCGCTCCTGCACGACCTCCTTCGGCACCTGGTGCTCCATCGTGGCGGCCGGAGTGCCGGGACGGATCGAGTACTGGAAGGTGAACGCAGAGGCGAATCGGGCGGCCTCGACGACGCGCATCGTCTCCTGGAAGTCCTCCTCGGTCTCACCGGGGAAGCCGACGATGATGTCGGTCGAGATCGCGGCGTTCGGAATCTTGGCACGCACGCGGTCGAGGATGCCGAGGAACTTCTCGGACCGGTACGAGCGTCGCATCGCCTTGAGGATGCGATCGGAACCCGACTGCAACGGCATGTGCAGCTGCGGCATCACGCTCGGGGTCTCGGCCATGGCATCGATGACGTCGTCGGTGAACGCAGCGGGGTGCGGGCTCGTGAACCGGATGCGCTCGAGCCCGTCGATCTCGCCTGCGGCGCGGAGGAGCTTGCCGAACGCCTGGCGGTCGCCGAACTCGACGCCGTACGAGTTGACGTTCTGTCCGAGCAGGGTCACCTCGACGGCACCGTCGTCGACGAGGGCCTGGATCTCGGCGAGGATGTCGCCGGGCCGGCGGTCCTTCTCCTTGCCCCGCAGTGCGGGGACGATGCAGAACGTGCACGTGTTGTTGCAGCCGACGGAGATCGAGACCCAGCCGCTGTAGGTCGAGTCGCGCTTCGTCGGCAGCGTCGACGGGAAGACCTCGAGTGCGTCGAGGATCTCGAGTTGCGCCTCGTCGTTGTGCCGGGCACGCTCGAGCAGGCTCGGCAGCGACCCCATGTTGTGGGTGCCGAACACCACGTCGACCCACGGCGCCTTCTCGAGGATGACGTTCTTGTCCTTCTGGGCGAGGCAGCCGCCGACGGCGATCTGCATGCCGGAGTGGCGGCGCTTGACGCCGGCCAGGTGCCCGAGGTTGCCGTAGAGCTTGTTGTCGGCGTTCTCGCGGACGGCGCACGTGTTGATCACGACGACGTCGGGTTCGGCGCCGTTCGCAGGGACGTAGCCGGCGGCCTCGAGCGAGCCCGAGAGTCGTTCGGAATCGTGGACGTTCATCTGGCACCCGAAGGTGCGGACCTCGTAGGTGCGCGGTGCGGGCTCCGTCGCCCGGGCGTCGGCGACCTCGTGAATGGTGCTCATGATCGCACCATTCTACGAGTCGTCGGCTGCGAGCGCCGTCGTCACCGCCTCGCGAACGACCTCGCCCGAGTAGCCGCGCCGCTGGAGGAAGGCCGACAGCCGTCGTTCGGCGGTCGCCCGGTCGAGCCCCGTCAGCTGGCGAGCCCGTCGCACCGCGACGGCCGTCGCGTTCTCGCGCTCGGCCTCGGGATCGAGATCGTCGACCGCCGCTCGGGCGACGGTCGGATCGATGCCCCGTCGGCCGAGCTCGTGCAGGATGGCGCCGGCACCGCGACCCCGCCGCACGCCGTGGTTGTGCACGACCTGCTCGGCGAGCCGGGCGTCATCGAGGTAGCCGTAGCGCTCGTACCGCTCGATCCAGGACTCGACCTCGGGCTCGTCGAGCCCGTGCTCGACGAGCACCGATCTCACCTCGGCGATCGACAGCGCCGATCGCCGCAGGCGTGAGACGACGAGACGGTCGATGCGTTCGTCGCGCTCGAGGCCCGTCTCGTCGGGCGAGGGCGCCGCGTCGTCGTTCGACCGTGGATGTCGGCGTGCGCGGGTGTCGCGCTCGACCCCCGCCCCACGCGCCGGCCGGCCGCGACCGGGCTCATCGACCGTCGAGCCGGACGAGCCCTCGTCGGCCACCCACGGCAGATAGGTGACCGGGGCAAGGTGCTCAACCGACGCGTCGCGCATGCTGCTGCCCTCCCCGGTCACTCGATCTCCCATGTCACGGCTCAGGCGCTCAGGCGCCCTTGCGCTTCGCGTCGAGCGACTCGACGTTGGCCGGTGCAGCGGCACCCGCTGCGCCGATGCCGAGCTTCACGAGGATCTTCTGCTCGATGTCGGCGGCGATGTCGGGGTTCTGCAACAGGAAGTTGCGCGCATTCTCCTTGCCCTGGCCGAGCTGATCGCCGTCGTAGGTGTACCAGGCACCCGACTTCTTGACGATGCCCTGGTCGACGCCGTAGTCGATGAGGCTGCCCTCGCGCGAGATGCCGACCCCGTAGAGGATGTCGAACTCGGCCTGCTTGAACGGCGGGGCCATCTTGTTCTTGACGACCTTCACGCGCGTGCGGTTGCCGACCGCGTCGGAGCCGTCCTTCAGGGTCTCGATGCGGCGGATGTCCATGCGGACCGAGGCGTAGAACTTGAGAGCCTTGCCGCCCGCCGTCGTCTCGGGGCTGCCGAAGAACACGCCGATCTTCTCGCGGAGCTGGTTGATGAAGATCATCGTGGTGTTCGTCTGGTTCAGGCCGCCCGTGAGCTTGCGGAGCGCCTGCGACATGAGACGGGCCTGGAGGCCGACGTGCGAGTCGCCCATCTCGCCCTCGATCTCGGCTCGCGGCACGAGTGCGGCCACGGAGTCGATCACGATGAGGTCGATCGAGCCCGAGCGCACGAGCATGTCGGCGATCTCGAGCGCCTGCTCGCCCGTGTCGGGCTGCGACACGAGCAGTGCGTCGATGTCGACGCCGAGCTTCTTGGCGTACTCGGGGTCGAGCGCGTGCTCGGCGTCGACGAACGCCGCGATGCCGCCGGCGCGCTGGGCGTTGGCGATCGCGTGGAGCGTGAGCGTCGTCTTGCCCGAGGACTCGGGACCGTAGATCTCGACGATGCGGCCGCGCGGGAGCCCGCCGACGCCGAGGGCGACGTCGAGGGCGATCGAACCGGTGGGGATGACCTCGACGGGGGCTCGCTCTTCGCTGCCGAGGCGCATGACCGACCCCTTGCCGAACTGGCGGTCGATCTGCGCGAGGGCGGCTTCGAGAGACTTCTCGCGGTCTGCGGGTGATGCCATGGTGTGGGCTCCTTCGATGCTCGTGTGCTGCTGCCTCTAGGCTGTCGTTCCACGCTTCGGGCCCCGGTGCTGACCCGCGACGTCTCGCGACAAGGCGGTTGCGGTGTGTTCCGACGCATCGACCGTATGACCGGCCACCGACATCCGACGCCCTCACGGGTGGGGATGTGGAGGGATGCCTCGTTCCTCCTGCTGTTGAGGACAGTACCGCAGAACCGAACGGATGTTCGAACCCGGGCGCGGCGTGTCGAACAGCTCTTCGGTATGCGCGGGCGGCGTCAGCGCGCGGCGCCCTCCGGCCGACCCGGGACGGGTCGGCCGGCGCCGTGCCGTCGCTGCTCCGGGACGTCCGTCGCCTCGCAGAGGGCGATCCAGACGTCGCGCGGCCGCACGCCGGCGTCGAGCGCCTCGCGAGCCGTGCGCCCACCGAGCTGAGCGAGCACCAGGTCGTTCACGACGACCCCGCCGTACCCCGGGCCGAACTCGGCATCCACGGCGAACTGGAACTCGCTGAGCTTCATGGCACCTCCGGAAACGGCTCCGGCCGGTCAGAAGACCGGCCGGAGTACGGGTAAGAACGATCGGGTCAGCGGACCATCATGTCGGCGTCGAACTCGGCGACGAGCTCGTCGGGCAGGCTGTCGGGCACCACCGAGAGGCCCTCGAGCACCGCGATGCGGTCGCCGACCTCGTGCATGATCACCGAGATGGGCGTGTCGAGCGCTTCGGCCACTGAGGCGAGGATCTCGGAGGACGCCTCTTTCTGCCCCCGTTCGACCTCGCTGAGGTACCCCAGCGCGACACTCGCCTTGGACGCGACCTGCCGGAGCGTGCGCCCCTTCTGCAGGCGGAAGTCCCTCAACACATCGCCGATCTCCTGTCGAACCAGAACCATCGGGGAACCTCCTTCTACACTGCCTCGACTCCGCCGGAGCCGGAAACGGGAGCGTCAGTCTACCTGATGCTCATGTCTTCGAATCTAGCGTCGCACACTGGGGCTTTCGTGTGAACCTGCCACGTGTAACAGGGTGTTCACGAAGAGTATTCCGCTCCCTCGGATCGCGCCTGCGAGCGGGCGGCGAGGCGACGGATCCGAGCGCCTCGGACCCCTCGACCGGGATGCGTCCCGCCGCGAGCCGCCCAGGATCAGGCCGCCGGCAGGCCCGCGAGCAGCGCACCGATCGCGGCGTGCACGGTCTGCCGACGGATCGACGCGCGGTCGCCCGTGAAGGACAGGTCGATCGCGTCGACCCGGTCGCCGATCGCGAGTCCGACGTGCACCGTGCCGACGGGCCTGCCGTCCTGCGGGTCGGGCCCGGCGACGCCCGTCGTCGAGACCCCGATGTCGGCGGGGTGTCCGTCGACCGCCAGCGCGGTGCGCACACCGATCGCCATCTGCCGGGCGACCTCGGGGTGCACTGCGCCCTCGCGACGCAGCAGCCCGGCGTCGACGCCGAGCAGCGTATGCTTCACGGCGGTGTCGTAGGCGACGATGCCGCCCGTGACGACGAGCGAGGCGCCGGGGACGCTCGTGAGCTCGGCGACGACGAGCCCGCCCGTGAGCGACTCGGCGACGGCGATGCGCAGGCGTCGGCGAGTGAGCTCGGCGATGAGGCGCGCGGCCGCTTCGGCCTGGAGCGCGCCCGGCCCGCTCATGCCGCCCGGCCCCGCGCGAGTCGGACCGCATCGCGTACGTAGAGCAGTCCGGACCAGACCGTGAGCACGAGGGCGAGGCCCATCGCGACCCAGTTCACCCAGAGGATCCAGTCGCCGACGATCGTCCAGAGCGGCACGAGCGCGAGCGAGATCGCGACCGATTGCACGACCGTCTTGAGCTTGCCGCCCGACGAGGCGGGTACCACGTTGCCGCGTCGGAGCTCGACCAGCCGCCAGACGGTGATGCCGACCTCCCGCACCACGATGAGGATCGTCACCCACCACCACAGCTCGCCCAGGATCGACAGGCAGACGAGCGCACCGCTCGTGAGCAGCTTGTCGGCGATCGGGTCGAGGATCTTGCCCAGGTCCGTGACGAGCCCGCGACTGCGGGCGATGTGTCCGTCGATGCCGTCGGTCGCGATGGCGACGATGAACAGCGCTGCCGCCCACCACCGCAGGGGGCCGTCGGCTCCGTCATCGGCGAGCAGCAGCCAGAAGAAGACCGGTGCGGCCAGGATCCGCACGATCGTGATCGCGTTCGGCAGGTTCCAGTTCGCCGATCGGGCGCGCCCTTCGGCGGAGGAGGTCATACGGCCAAGGATACCGGGCGCTCAGTCGCGGCCGGTGAGGCCCCAGGCGTCTTCGTCACCCTCGGCCTCGACCTCCTCGAGCCCCTCGGGGATGCGGCCGACCGGGTCGTCGTAGCGGTCGTCGACCTCGTGCGCGACGGGCGCGGGCGCTGCCGCGGCGGGCGGCGCCGTCGCCTGCGGCGGTGCCGCAGGCGCACTCGGCTCACCACGCAGCTTCGCGAGCACGCCCGGCAGCTGCTCCGCCGTCACGAGCACGTCGCGCGCCTTCGAGCCCTCCGAGGGACCGACGATCTCGCGCGACTCGAGCAGGTCCATGAGGCGACCGGCCTTCGCGAATCCCACGCGCAGCTTGCGCTGCAGCATCGACGTCGAGCCGAACTGCGTCGACACCACGAGCTCCGCCGCGGCGAGCAGCAGCTCCAGGTCGTCGCCGATGTCGGAGTCGATCTCCTTCCGCTCGACGGCGGCCGCGACATCCTGACGGTACTCGGGACGCGCCTGGCGCGTGACGTGGGTCACGACCTTCTCGATCTCGGCCTCGGTGACCCAGGCACCCTGCACGCGCAACGGCTTCGACGCCCCCATCGGCAGGAAGAGCGCGTCGCCCTGCCCGATGAGCTTGTCGGCGCCCGGCTGGTCGAGGATGACGCGCGAGTCGGTGACGCTCGTCACCGCGAACGCAAGTCGCGACGGCACGTTCGCCTTGATGAGGCCCGTGACGACGTCGACCGACGGCCGCTGCGTCGCGAGCACGAGGTGGATGCCCGACGCACGCGCGAGCTGCGTGATGCGCACGATCGAGTCCTCGACGTCGCGCGGGGCGACCATCATGAGGTCGGCGAGCTCGTCGACGACGACGAGCAGGTACGGGTACGGCTTGAGCTTGCGCTCGCTTCCCGCCGGCAGGATGATCTCGTCGTTCACGACGGCCTTGTTGAAGTCGTCGATGTGGCGGAAGCCGAACGACGCGAGGTCGTCGTACCGCATGTCCATCTCCTTCACGACCCACTGCAGCGCCTCGGCGGCCTTCTTCGGGTTCGTGATGATCGGGGTGATGAGGTGCGGCACGCCCGCGTACGGGGCGAGCTCGACGCGCTTCGGGTCGATGAGCACCATGCGCACCTCGCTCGGCTTCGCGCGCATGAGCAGGCTCGTGATCATCGAGTTGACGAAGCTCGACTTGCCCGAGCCGGTCGAGCCCGCGACGAGGAGGTGCGGCATCTTGGCGAGGTTCGCGACGACGTAGCCGCCGCCGACGTCCTTGCCGACGCCGATCGTCATCGGGTGCTTCGCGCCGACCGCGGCGTGCGAGCGCAGCACGTCGCCGAGGGTCACCGTCTCGCGGTCGGCGTTCGGGATCTCGACGCCGATCGCGCTCTTGCCCGGGATCGGTGACAGGATGCGCACCTCGTTCGACGCGACCGCGTAGGCGAGGTTCTTCGACAGCGCCGTGACCCGCTCGACCTTGACTCCCGGCCCGAGCTCGATCTCGTACTGCGTCACGGTCGGACCGCGCGAGAAGCCCGTGACCTTCGCGTCCACCGAGAACTGGTCGAGGACACCCGTGATCTGGCGCACGACGTCGTCGTTCGCCTGCGAACGCGACTTCGCCGGCGGCCCGGCAGCGAGGGTCGCGGCGGAGGGCAGGAAGTACGGACGGTCGGGCTGCTCCGCCGCGTCGGCGTCGGCGGGAACGAGGGATGCCTCGGCACCGGCGCCGTTCGCATCGGCCGCGAAGTCGGCCGCCGCGTCGTAGAGCGGGATCGCCTGGGTCGCACCGGCGTCGTCGCCGCGGAGCCCGATGCCGGCGTTCGAACCGTCGCCGGCGAAGTTCGCGACCGCGGATTCGGCGCGCTCGAGGTCGCCGAGCAGCTCGGTGCCGTACGCGTCGGCCCCGCCGGCCCCCTCGATGGGGCTGTCGAAGCTGCCGGCGGCGGAGCCCGCACCGAACACCTCTGTGATGCCGTCGATGCCCGACGCCTCGAACTCCGGATCTTCTTCGCGGCCCTGCGCATTTCGCCGCCACCAGGGCACGAGCCCGGGCGCGGCGTCGTCGGCCTCGTCGTCGATGCCGTCGAGCTCGGTCGGGACGCTCTTCTCCTTGCGGCGACGCGACGGCTTCGCCGAGGCATCCGCTTCATCGGCGGGCACCTCGTCGGGGGCGCCGAACAGCCAGTCGTAGAGCTCGCGGAACCGCGCCGGGACCCGGTTCGGAGGCGTCTTCGTGATGATCAGGACGGAGAGCACGACGAGGAGGATCACGACGATCGCCGCGCCCACCTCGGTGATCAGCAGGATGAGCGGGGTGGCGAGCATCCAGCCGAGGATGCCGCCGGCACGCGCGAGCACCGCCATGCCGTCGCTCGGCTCGGGCTGGCCGCCGAAGATGTGGCACAACGCCGACACGCTCAGCAGGAGGAGGAGGAGCCCGATGCCGATACGCGTGTTGTCGTGCACCGAACTCGGATGCCGGAAGAGCCACACGGCGAACAGCAGCATGATGACGGGGAGCGCGAACGCCACCCTGCCGAACAGGCCGCCGAACGTCCACGAGTCGAGGGTCTGCGCGACGGGCTCGTTGATGAAGAACCACTCGACGACCGCGCCGGCGATGGCGAGCACGACGATGAAGAAGGGCAGTCCGTCGCGACGCTCGTCTTTCTGCAGCGTCTCGGGCCCGAGCGCGCGTGCGGCGCCGCCCGCGAGGTGCGCCAGCCCCATCCACGCCTTCACGAAGATGTTCGGCCCCGCCGACGTCTGGGCCGGCTTCTTCGCGGCCGCGCCGCGCGTCTGCGCCGGCAGCTTCTTCGTCGGCGCGGTCTTCGCAGATGCGGTGCGCGAGCTGCCGCCGCGGGACGAGGTGCCCGAGGCGCGCCCGTTCGACTTGGTGCCCGTAGCCATGGGGTCAAGGTTACGGCCGACGGCCGACCTCCCCCGGGAGCGCGGGGCGAGTGTCTGCGATCCGTGCTCGTGGCCGCGCCGCTCAGGCGAGCAGCGTGCGCACCATGGTGTCGCGTCGTCCGCTCGTCTCGACGACCGCGAATCCCTCGGAGCGGTAGAGCGCCGCAGCGAAGTTGCCGTGTTCGACCGACAACGCCAGCCGCGCATGGCCGGACGACCGCGCGGCATGCGCGAGCTCCTGCAACAGCGCGCGGCCGACGCCCTGCGCGCGCCACAGCGGCCGGACCCCGATGATCAACTCGGGGACCCCGCTCGCGACGAACCCGTGCGCACGACGATCGGCCGGGAACAGGCGGTACCAGGCCGCGCCGACCGGATCGCCATCGCCGTCGAGGGCGACGACGCCTCGATCGGCCGGCCGCTGCCAGCCCGCGACGTAGCCGCGGGAGACCGGGTCGGCGAGGACGTCGTGCCGAGGGCGCGCCGCTCCCTGACGCCAGTTCGCCGCCTCGACGACCATGTCGGCGAGGAACGCGCCGTCGGCCGGAGCCGCGGGGCGGAGCGAGTAGGTCGTCATGACGGGAGGGTACGGCAACCGTGTCACGGCGGTGTTACGAGCGGCTGCATGCGGCTGGGGATCGACCGGCCGTCGCCGAGGCGCCGCGCGCGGACGTCGGGAACGGACCGCGTCGATCGCCCCCGCACACCGCGGCGAGCGGGGCTACGCCTCGATGACGAGCGGCACGAGCATCGGGCGCCGGCGCAGTCGCCGGTTCACCCAGGTGCCGAGCGTGCGGCGCACGAGCTGCTGCAGGGCGTGCGAATCGCGCACCCCGTTCTGCGCCGCATCGGCGAGCGCTGCGACGATCTTCGGCTTGACGTCCTCGAACACGGCGTCGTCCTCGGCGAATCCACGGGCGTGGATCTCGGGGCCCGAGATGACGCGACCGGTCGTGGCATCGACGACGACGATCACCGAGATGAAGCCCTCCTCGCCCAGGATGCGGCGGTCCTTCAGATCGGCGTCGGTGATCTCGCCGACCGTCGACCCGTCGACGTAGACGAAGCCGAGGTCGAGCTGGCCGGCCTCGCGCACGACGCCGTCGGTCATGTCGTAGACCGTTCCGTTCTCGCCGATGAAGGTGTTCGCCGCGGGGATGCCGGTGTCACGGGCGAGCTTCGCATTCGCCTGCAGGTGGCGGTACTCGCCGTGGATCGGCAGCACGTTCGCCGGCTTCAGGATGTTGTAGCAGTAGAGCAGCTCGCCCGCGGCCGCGTGGCCCGAGACGTGCACCTTCGCGTTGGCCTTGTGCACGACGTTCGCACCGAGCTTCGTCAGGCCGTCGATGACGCGGTAGACCGCGTTCTCGTTGCCCGGGATGAGGCTCGAGGCGAGGATGACCGTGTCGCCCTCGCCGATCTCGATCTGGTGGTCGCGGTTCGCCATCCGGCTGAGCACGGCCATCGGCTCGCCCTGCGAGCCCGTCGACATGTAGACGATCTTGTCGTCGGGGATGTCGCCGGCCTTCTTGTAGTCGACGAGCACGCCCTCGGGCACGTCGAGGTAGCCGAGGTCGGCCGCGATCGTCATGTTGCGCACCATGCTGCGGCCGAGGAGCGCCACCCGGCGGCCGTTCGCGTGCGCCGCGTCGAGCACCTGCTGCACCCGGTGCACGTGGCTCGAGAAGCTCGCGACGACGACCTTCTTCGGCGCGCGCGAGATCACCTGGTCGAGCACGGGGCCGATCTCGCGCTCGAGCGGGGTGAAGCCCGGGACATCCGCGTTCGTGGAATCGACCATGAAGAGGTCGACGCCCTCCTCGCCGAGCCGCGCGAACTCGCGCAGGTCGGTGAGCCGGCCGTCGAGCGGCAGCTGGTCCATCTTGAAGTCGCCCGTGGCGAGCACGGTGCCCGCATCGGTGATGATCGCGACGGCGAGCGCATCGGGGATCGAGTGGTTGACCGCGATGAACTCGAGGTCGAACGGGCCGATCTCCTCGTGCTGCCCCTCTTTCACCGTGAGGGTGTACGGCGCGATGCGGTGCTCCTTGAGCTTCGCCTCGACGAGCGCGAGCGTGAGCTTCGAGCCGATCAGGGGGATGTCGCCCCGGAGCTTCAGGAGGTAGGGCACCGCGCCGATGTGGTCTTCGTGGCCGTGCGTGAGCACGACGCCGACGATGTCGTCGAGCCGGTCGCGGAGGAATCCGAAGTCGGGCAGGATCAGGTCGACGCCGGGCTGGTGCTCCTCGGGGAAGAGCACGCCGCAGTCGACGATGAGGATCTTGCCGTCGATCTCGTAGCTCGTCATGTTGCGGCCGACCTCTCCGAGGCCGCCGATCGGGATGATGCGGAGCGTCCCTACCTCGAGCGGAGCGGGATCGATGACGGTGTCGGGCACAGTGCCCTCCTTACGTTCGCGGTGTTCAGTTCGGTGCGATGCGCTCGGGCATCGCGGATGTCTCGTGGTGGGCTCGCCCGGTCAGCGGGTCGTGCCCGCGACCTTCGGCAGTGCGCCGCCGGCGGCGGCGTTGCGGTCGGGCCGGAAGTTGTGGAAGTCGACGCCCTCGACGCCGCGCACGAGGTCGATCTCGTCCTCGATGAGCGCAGCCTCCCACTCCTCGGGGCCCACGAGCGGCAGGCGCACCCGCGGGCTCGAGATGCGGCCGAGGCCGTGCAGGATGTACTTCGCCGCGACGGTGCCGGGGACGTGGGTCATGGTCGCCCGCACGAGCGGCTCGAGCCTCTGGTGCGCCTCGGTCGCGGCCTTGAGGTCGCCGCGGTTCACCGCGTCGACGATCGTGCGGTATGGCGCCGGCGCGATGTTCGCGGTGACGCCGATGAGGCCGGTCGCGCCGATCGACAGGTGCGGGAGCACGTTCGCGTCGTCGCCCGAGAAGTACATGAGGTCGGTCTGGTTGAGCACCCGGCTGACCTCGGAGAAGTCGCCCTTGGCGTCTTTCACGGCGAGGATGTTCGGGTGCTTCGCGAGCCGCAGGATGGTCTCGTACTTGATCGGCACTCCGGTGCGACCCGGGATGTCGTAGAGGATGACCGGCAGGTCGGTCGCGTCGGCGACCATGCGGAAGTGCGTGAGGATGCCCGCCTGGGTGGGCTTGTTGTAGTACGGCGTGACGATCATGATGCCGTCGGCGCCGGCCTTCTCGCTGTGCTGGTACAGCTCGATGGCGTGCGCGGTCTCGTTCGAGCCGCCGCCGGTGATGATCTTGGCGCGGCCGGCGGCCACGTCTTTGCCGACCTCGACGAGCCGGATCTTCTCGGGGTCGGTCAGGGTCGACGTCTCGCCGGTGGTTCCCGTGACGACGATGCCGTCGGCGCCTGCCGAGATGACATCGTCGATGTGCTTCTCGACCCCGGGCCAATCGACCTCGCCGTCCGCCGTCATCGGCGTGACGAGCGCGACGAGCACTTGTCCGAAGGGGTTCTCTGAGGTCACGCCCACCAGCGTATCGGTTCGACGGGATGCCGCGTCGCCGCCCCGACTCGATGGGTCACGTCGAGCCTCGTCACGAGGGTCATCGGCTGCCGGACCGACGAGCGGGACTCCACGTGCGGTGCAGCCCGCGCGCGACGCAGGCGAGGACAGCCGCCTCGACGCGGGGCCAGTCATGGATGATCTGCGCGTAATCGAACCTCAGGGTGACGTACCCGCGTTCGGCCGCCGCGGCGTCTCGCACGAGGTCCTTGTGTCGCTTCGATGCGGTGGCCGTCGCGGGGGCGGCCCTTCCCTGCAGCGCGTCGGCGAATCCGTCCACATGGTTGCTTTTGCCATCTGCTTCGAGGATGAGCCGATCGCCGAGCACGAAGTCGACCCGGCCGACCCCGTCGATCAGTACCTGTGAGCGCAGTTCGATGCGATGGCGCCGAAGACGCAGCCGCAACAGCGACTCCAGGCCGCTGTCGGCGTCCCAGCGAGCGAAGTCGACGAGCCGACGGTGCTTCGCGGGTACCCTCGCGCGAAGGCGGCCCACGCCCGCTCGGTCGATCAGCCCCTTCCGCATCGCGGACTCGAGCGCAGCGAAGAAGGTCTCGCCGCCCCGGCACCCGAGCACCTGTGCGAGCGCGTCGACGATGGTGCCCTCCCCGAGCGCCGACCCGCTGCCCGTCCAGTGCAGCACGCATGCGCAGCCGTCATGCAGGTGACGACGCCCGTGCTCGGGCATCGAGACATGCACCCGATCGTCGTCGTCGAGCAGCCACACGCCGGCGCGTCGCAGACGCGAGATGCAGCCGAGCATCCCTCCGTGCCGCGCGGCCGTCACCACCTCGGCGGCAGCGGTCGTCGAGGCGTACACACCGGATCGAACCCGTTCGATGGCGCCTTCGCGCCGCGCCCGGCCGATGGACTTCGAATCGACACCGACCGCCAGAAGATCGGCGGTGCGCGCGACGCCGCCGAGCCGGTCGCACCAGCGCTCGACCTCATACGTGTCGATGGGCATGCAGCGATGCTGTCCTCCGGTCGAAGCCCGATCACTCTGCGAAGCCGAGCCGGTGGATCGTTGGGGAAGTCTTGCGGGTGTGGAGGACGAGTGGACTCGATCGGAATGTCGGGGAATCTCCGCGTCGAGCCGGCAGACGGACGACCGGAATCGAATTCTCCGACATCTCGTCTGCGCCGGGTCGGCCAGCACAGCCGAAATGTCGGAGGAAACCCACACGGGCCGCCTCGACTTCGCCTCGTAGCCGGAATCCTCCGACACTTCGGCGCGCACCGCGCCCGGCTGGTGGCGATACGGGGCGGGCGGCGGCGTCAGGCGCGGCGGTAGGTGAGGAAGCGGTAGCGGATGCCGCTCCGGGAGGCGTGCTCGCCGGCCGGCGGGTCGACGGCGACGAGCTCGAAGCCCTCGGGCACGGCGGGGGCGTGCACGTCGCCCGGCTCGGCGGCGAATCCCCCGGTGTGCTCGAGCTCGGTCACCTCGAGGAGGTCGGCCCGGTCGATCGCCTCGGCGAACAGCTGCCCGCCGCCGATCACCCAGACCCGCTCGTCGCCGGCGACGAGCGCCAGCGCCTCGTCGAGTGATCTGGCGCGCTCGGCTCCGTCGTCGGCCCAGTCGGCCTGCCGCGTCACGACGATGTTGCGGCGCCCCGGCAGCGGACGGTACCGGGGCGAGAGCGAGTCCCAGGTCTTGCGCCCCATGATCACCGGCATGCCGAGCGTCACGGCCTTGAAGTGCGCGAGATCCTCGGGCACGTGCCACGGCATGCCGCCGTCGCGCCCGATCACGCCGCCGCCCGCCTGGGCCCAGACGAGTCCGATGCGCGGGACGCGCGATGCCGGGCCTGACGCCGAGCCAGGCACCGACGCTCCCGAGCGGTTCGGTGCCGGGGCATCCTCGCTCATACGGCGACGGCCGCGCGGATCGCCGGGTGGTGCTGGTAGCCCTCGACCACGAAGTCGTCGTACTCGTAGTCGAAGATCGAGGCGGGCACCCGAGCGAGGCGGAGCGTCGGGTACGGGTACGGGTCCCTGGCGAGCTGCTCGCGCACCTGCTCGACGTGGTTGTCGTAGATGTGGCAGTCGCCACCGGTCCAGACGAAGTCGCCGACCTCGAGGCCGGTCTGCGCGGCCACCATGTGGGTCAGCAGCGCGTACGAGGCGATGTTGAACGGCACACCGAGGAAGAGGTCGGCACTGCGCTGGTAGAGCTGGCACGAGAGCCGGCCGTCGGCGACGTAGAACTGGAAGAGGGCGTGGCACGGCGCGAGCGCCATGTCGGGGATGTCGGCCGGGTTCCACGCCGAGACGATGAGCCGGCGCGAATCCGGGTTCTCGCGGATCTGCGCGACGACGTCGGCGATCTGGTCGATGACCTCGCCCGACGGGGTCGGCCACGAGCGCCACTGCACGCCGTAGACGGGGCCGAGCTCGCCCTGCGCATCGGCCCACTCGTCCCAGATGGTGACGCCGTGCTCCTGCAGCCAGCCGACGTTCGACGAGCCCTGCAGGAACCACAGCAGCTCGTACGCGATCGACTTGAAGTGCACGCGCTTCGTCGTGACGAGCGGGAACCCCTTCGAGAGGTCGAACCGCAGCTGGCGGCCGAACACGCTGCGCGTGCCCGTTCCGGTGCGGTCGGTCTTCGGCTCGCCGTGCTCGAGCACGTCGCGCAGGAGGTCTTCGTACGGGGTGGCGATCGTCTCGGACATCAGGTCAAGGCTAACCCGCGGATGCCTCGTGGCGGGCGTCATTCGTCGTCACAGTCGTCGTGGCGCGGCGGAGCCGCCGTACCGTCGGTTCATGGACCTCGTCGCCGCGCTCGCCATCGGCGCCGCACTCGTCGCCGCCGCGACCGCGGTGGGGCTCGTCTGGCGCGCACGGCAGGGGCGCGCGGTCGGCGGATCGGGCGAGCGCGTGCGCCCGGCTTCGCTCGGCGTCGAAGCCGGCCGGTTCGGCGAGCGGGCGACGCTCGTGCAGTTCTCCACCGAGTTCTGCAGCCGATGCCCGGCCGCGGCGCGCCTGCTCGGCGGCATCGCCGATGAGACGCCCGGGGCCCGCCACGTCGAGGTCGACCTCACGCATCGCGCCGATCTGGCCCGCCGGTTCGACGTGACCCAGACCCCGACGACGCTCGTCGTCGATGCCGACGGCATCGTACGGACGCGCATCGGCGGGGCGCCGCGCGCCGACGTGGTGCGCGCTCGACTCGACGAAGTGCTCGGGAGGCAGCATGTCGACATCCGCTGACGGACGCGAACCGGCCGGCATCGACCCTCGCGGTCCCCGCTTCGGCGCGGGCATCACGGCGGTGCTGCTGCTCGCCACGGTCGTGCTCGCCGTCGGCGGCGCCTCGGCCGCCGCCTTCTGGCTGCTCGTCGCGGTCGCCGCCCTCTTCGCGTGGGGCGCGTTCGCCGGCATCCGACGGCACCCCTACGGCCTGATCTTCCGGAAGCTCGTGCGACCCGGGCTCGCGCCGCCCGCCGAGCTCGAAGACCCGCGACCGCCGACCTTCGCACAGGGCGTCGGCTTCGCCGTGACGCTCGCGGGCATCGTGCTCGCCCTGCTCGGCGCTCCGCTCGCCGTGCCGATCGCGGCGGCGATCGCGTTCTTCGCCGCCTTCCTCAACTCGGTCTTCGGCTTCTGCCTCGGCTGCTGGCTGTACCTCTGGCTCGTGCGGGCCCGGGTGATCCGGACGGCGTGAGCCTGCGGCATCCACAGCCGTCGAACCCGCCTGCCGACGGCCCCTGCTCCCCCGCTAGGCTGGGAGCCCGGCTCGAAGTGGAGGATCCCGATGGCACTCACCAGTGAAGCGACCACCGTCTGGAAGGGCACCCTGTTCGAAGGGTCGGGCGACGTCGCCCTCGACTCCTCGGGGCTCGCGAACTTCCCCGTCAACTGGAAGGCGCGCGCCGAGGGCGTCGCCAACACGACGAACCCCGAAGAGCTCCTCGCCGCGGCGCACTCGTCGTGCTTCTCGATGGCCCTCTCGCTCGCCCTCGCCGAGGCCGGAAACCCCGCGGAGAGCATCCAGACGACCGCTGCCGTGACCTTCGAACCCGGCAAGGGCGTGCTCGGCAGCCACCTGCTCGTGAGCGCACGCGTGCCCGGCCTCAGCGAGGCCGAGTTCGAGGCGTTCGCGAACGACGCGAAGGCGGGATGCCCGATCTCGCAGGCGCTCGCCGGCATCCCGATCACGATCGAAGCCGAACTCGCCTGATCGATGCGGGTCCTGATCGCCGGTGCCACGGGCTTCATCGGCACCACGTTCTCGGCCCGGCTCCGCGAACGCGGCCACGAGGTCGTCCGTCTCGTGCGCCGTCGCGCGCACGAGGCCGACGAGGTGTCCTGGTCGCCCGCCGCGGGCATCATCGACTTCACCGTGATGGATCGCGTCGACGCGGTCGTGAACCTCGCCGGCGCCTCGCTCGCGCGACTGCCGTGGACGAAGCGCTACCGCGACGAGATCCTCGAGTCGCGGATCGGCGCGACTCGCACGCTCGCCGACGCGATGCGCAAGGCCCGCACGCCGCCGTCGGTCTTCCTCAGCGCGTCGGCGGTCGGGTACTACGGCGACCGCCCCGGCGAGCTGCTCACCGAGTACTCCAGCGCCGGAAGCGGGTTCCTCGCCCAGGTCGTCGGCCGGTGGGAGGCCGCGGCGTCGCTCGCTCCCGAAGAGACCCGCACCGTGCTCGTCCGCACCGGCCTCGTCGTCGGCTCGGGCGGCGGGGCGTTCCAGCGGGTCGCGACGCTCACGAAGTTCGGCCTGTCGAGCCGACTCGGCACGGGTGGCCAGCACTGGCCGTGGATCGCCCTCGACGACGAGGTCGGCGCGCTCGTGCACCTGCTCGACTCGAAGCTGTCGGGGCCGGTCAACTTCGTCGGGCCGACCCCGGCGACGGCGGACCGGGTGATGCGCGCCATGGCCGAGCGGATGCGGCGCCCGCACGCGTTCGGCGTACCCGAGAAGGTGCTCGAGCTCGCGCTCGGCAGCGCGGCCGACGAACTGCTGCTCGCGAGCCAGAAGGTCCGGCCGCAACGGCTCATCGACGACGGCTACCGATTCGCGCACACGACCGTCGAGTCGGCGATCGACGCGATGATCAGCGCTGCCGGCGGTCGAGCTCGATAGCGGTGCGCACCGCCTGCCGCGCACGACGGCGGTCGCCGGCCGCGTCGTACGCGAGGCCGAGCCGCAGCCAGGCCCGCCACGACGCCTCGTCGGCCTCGACCTCGGCCTTGAACCGGCCGAACTCGGCGTCGGCGGCGTCGCGGTCGGCGCGCCCGCTCGGGCGCAGCGGCAGGCCGAGGTCGGTACCGCCCTCGTCGTGGAGTCGCCGGATGAGCTCCTGCGAGCGGATGCCGAACGCGAGCTCGCGCCAGAGCGCCCACGCGGCGATGATCGGCAGCACGAGGAGCGCGATGCCGATGACGATCGCGACCGGCTCGCCCGTGCCCATGAACTGCACGGCGCGCCACCCGACGAGCGCGAGGTAGAGCGCGAGCAACGCCGCCATGATCAGCGCGCCCGACTTCGCGGTGAGCGCCCGGCGGCCGCCGGCCGCGGTCATCGGGCGCCGGCAGGCGCGCCGCCTGCGAGGCCGAGGTCGAGCAGGGCGTCGAGGCCGACGCTCACCCCGGATGCCTCGGTCGCGCGCCGCAGCGCGAGCAGGATGCCCGCCTCGTACGAACTCGGCGAGAGCGTCGAGTGGGTGAAGGTCAGGGTCTCGCCGTCGCCGCCCATGACGACGCGCTGCTCGGCGAGCGTGCCCGCCATGCGCAGGCTGTGCACGGGCACGCCGGAGACGAGCTGGCCGCGGGCGCGCTGATCGGCATGCGGCGCCGAGACCGGGCCGGCGGCGCCGCGCGCCTCGCCGATGAGTTCTGCGGTGCGCACGGCGGTGCCCGAGGGCGAGTCGACCTTGCCCGCGTGGTGCGCCTCGATGATCTCGATCGAATCGAAGTACGGGGCAGCGAGCGCGGCGAACGCGGTCGCGAGCACGCTGCCGATCGAGAAGTTCGGCACGAACAGCACGGCACCGGCGTCGTCGTGTCCGCGGACGAACTTCGTGATCTCGGCGATGCGGTCGCGCGACCAGCCCGAGGTGCCGACGACGATGGGGATGCCTGCGCCTGCGGCGAACTCGACGATGGCGGGACTCGCCGCCGGATGGGTGACGTCGAGCGCGACGTCGGCGCCGAGCATCTCGTCGAGGCTCGATCCCGAGCCGAGCGCAGCGTGGAGTTCGAGGTCGTCGGCCGCCTCGATGAGTCGGATCGCCAGCTGCCCCATCTTGCCCGTGGCTCCGGCCACGGCGACCTTGATCGTCACCCGTCGAGTCTACCGAGGCCCGTGCTCCACGCAGCCGCGTCCCGAATATGCTCGACGCATGCTGCGATACCGCGAGGCCGCCGTGACCGATCCCGACGCCCACGACTTGCTCGAGGCGTACTTCGCCGAGCGCGCGGCGGGCTTTCCCGCCGAGCAGGGCGAGTACCGCCCGACCTGGCCGGATGCCTCGCAGTTCACGCCGCCCGCCGGCGTGTTCCTCGTCGTGATCGACGACGAGCGGGGCGGCGAGCTCGTCGGCTGCGGCGGCGTCCGGCGCATCCAGCGTCGCCCCGAGACCTATGAGATCAGGTTCGAGGTCAAGCACCTCTGGCTCGCCCCGGCCGGCCGGGGTCGTGGCGAGGGCAAGCGGCTGCTCGCGGAGCTCGAGCGACGGGCGATCGAGTTCGGCGCGCAGGAGCTCGTGCTCGACACGAACGCCTCGCTCGAGGCGGCCGGCGGTCTCTACCGCTCGGCCGGATACGTCGACATCGAGCCGTACAACGCGAACCCGAACGCGACGAACTGGTACGGCAAGCCGGTCGGCGCCGATCTGTAGGGAGCACCCGTCGACACGCCGAGGGCACGGGCGCGACGCGCCGTGCGCGGCTGGAATGTTCCTCCACGGGTGCACGGTGCGAGCGAGCCTGGGTGGGGGCGAGCCCGGGTGGGAGCGTGCGGCTCAGATGGAGAACGGCTCCGGCAGGCCGGTGCGGAGCTCGGGCGGCAGGTGCGCGAGGTCGTTGTGCACCACGAGGCTCCACGGTCGCCCGGGCTTCTGCGTCAGCACGGTGAGCCCGGCGTTGGCCTGGTTGATCGAGACCCAGCGCCAGTCGGGAGCGCCGAGCACCTCGCGGACGAACCAGCCGATCACGAAGTTGTGCGTGATGAGCAGCTCGTGCCGGTCGTCGCGGTGCGAGCGCAGGAATTCGGCGACCGCATCGGCCATCTGCGCGTTGCCGGCTTCGATCTCGTCCTCGGTCACGGAGCCGAAGAACGGGTCGTAGAACTTCGGCGTCTCGGGGGCGGGCCCCGAGGGGATGCAGTCGAACAGGAGCGGAGACGGCTCGGGGTTCAACGCCGGCATCTTCGCCGCGATGATCTCGGCGGTCTCGGTCGCCCGCTGCAGCGGCGAGTGCCACGCATGGTCGAACGGGATGCCGCCGAGCCGCTCGGCGAGGAGCTCCGCCTGACGGCGACCACGGGGTGACAGCGGGCCGTCGGGCAGGCCGTGCTCGGCGTCGAGCTGCTCGCCGTGCCGCACGAGATAGAGGTGATGTGCCAAGGGTTCGTTCCTGTACTGCTCGTCGGGTCGCGTCAGGCGACATCGGTGCTCGGCGCGAGCTGGTCGATCGCGCCGGTGAACGCCGTCTCGTCGATCGCACCCACGGCGACCACCGAGAACGGGCGGGAGACGAGGTCGGCGGCGAGCGCCCGCACGTCGTCGACGGTGACGCGTGCGATGCGCCGGAGCGCCTCGTCGAGGTCTGCGAACTCGCCGAGCGTCAGCTCGGCCCGGCCGAGACGGCTCATGCGGGTGTCGGAGTCTTCGAGCGCGAGCGCCGAGGCGCCGGCGAGCTGGCCGGCCGCACGTCGCAGCTCTTCGGCGGTCACGCCGTCGCGGGCGAGCCGCTCGAGCTCGTCGCGCATGAGCTCGGCAACGGTGCCGGCCTTCGACGGGGCGCAGCCCGCGTACATGCCGAAGAGGCCGGCGTCGGAGTAGGCCGGCGCGAACGAGTAGACGGCGTAGGCGAGCCCGCGGCGCTCGCGCACCTGCTGGAAGAGCCTCGACGACATGCCCGAGCCGAAGATCGCGTTGAGCATGCTCATCGTCGAGCGGCGCTCATCGGTGGCGACGAGCCCGGGAACGCCGACGAGCAGGTTGACCTGCTCCGTCGGTCGTTCGACGACCGTCAGCGGATGCCCCGTGTCGAGGGTCGCCGGGGCGGTCGAGCGGCGCGGCACCGGGTCGGCCGCCTCGTCGAGCCGCCAGCCCGCGACCCCGAGGGCGCGCGTGAGATCAAGGACGAGCGCATCGTGGTCGACCGCGCCCGCGACGGTGACGACCAGGTCTTGCGGGCGGTAGTTCGCCCGGTAGTGCTCGTGCACGGCCGAGCGGGTGGCGGCCCGGATCGTCGCGGGATCACCGCCGATGGGACGGCCCAGCGGGTGCTCGCCGAGCACGGTGCTGAAGAATCGCTCGTTGGCCACGTCGGCGGGGTCGTCGCCCGCCATCGACAGCTCCTCGAGGATGACGCCGCGCTCGGTCTCGAACTCGCCCGCGTCGAGCAGCGACGAGGTGAACATGTCGGCGAGCACCTCGACCGCCATCGGCAGGTCGCGATCCTGCACCTTCGCGTAGTAGCAGGTGTACTCCTTCGCGGTGAGCGCGTTGTGCTCGCCGCCGACCGAGTCGAACGAGATCGCGATGTCGAGGGCGGTGCGCTTCGCGGTGCCCTTGAACAGCAGGTGCTCGAGGAAGTGGGTCGACCCGAGGCTCGCCGGCCGCGAGGCATCCGCCCCCTGCTCGTCGCGCGAGCCGACCGCGACCCAGAAGCCGACGGTCGCGCTGCGACTGCCCGGAACCTGCTCGCTGAGCACCCGGACGCCCGAGGGGAGCACCGAACGCCGCACGCGCGAGCCGCCCGTCGCCTCGAACGAGAGCTCGGCCTGGCCGAGTGGGAGGTCGACGGCGCCGTTCATCCCGAACAGCCTATGCCACCCGGGCATGGAAAGCAGGTCGGCTCGACGGCCGCGCGACTCACGCCGAGGCGCGGTCGAGCTCGACGAGCTCGGAGCGCGTGAGCTCGATGCCGGCGGCGGCGAGGAGCGCCTCGACCTGCTCGGGTCGCGTTGCGCTCGCGACCGGCGCTGCGACCGTCGGCTTCGCGAGCAGCCAGGCCAGTGCGATCGTCGCGGGCTGGACGCCGTGGGCGAAGGCGACCGCATCGACGGCGGCGAGCACCCGGTGACCGCGACGCCCCAGGTGCTTGGCCTGGCGCGCTCCGCGGGCGTCGTGCCGCACGTCGGCACGACGGCGGACCTGGCCGCCGAGGAATCCGTTCGCGAGGGCGAAGTAGGGCAGCACGGCGAGGCCCTGCGCGTGGGCGACGAGCTCGGGAGCACCCTCGTAGGAACGACGCTCCATGAGGTTGTACCGGGTCGTGAACGTCTGGAAGCGGGGCAGCCCGTTCGCGGCGAGCACGCGCGCCTCGATGAGCCGGTCGGGACCGAAGTCGCTTGCGCCGATCGCCCCCACCTTGCCGGCGGCGATGAGCGCGTCGACGGCTCCGAGGCTCTCTTCGAGCGGGACCTCGGGGTCTTCGCCGTGGAAGTGCACGAGGTCGAGGCGCTCGACGCCGAGCCGCGAGAGGGAGGCCTCGACGGCGGCCTTGATCTGCTTCGGCGCGAGGCCCGGGTGATCGGGGTGCTGGCCGATCTTCGTCATCACCGACATCCGGGCGCGCGCGCTGCGCGACTCGAGCCACATGCCGATGATCGACTCGCTGCGCCCCGCGGCGTAGCTGTCGGCCGTGTCGAGGAGCGAGCCGCCGACGCCGGCGAAGCGGTCGAGCACCGCGAATGCGTCGTCGGCGCCGAGCGTCCAGCCGAAGGTCGACGCCCCGAGCGCGAACGGCTGGGCCTCGATGCCGGTGCCTCCGATGGGCACACGCGCCGGCACGGTGATCGGCCCGGAGAGCGGGTTGGACGCGACGGTCTCGACGCGCAGGCGGGCCGCTTCGGGCTCGCTCGACTCGGCGCGCTCGATCGCGTCGATGTCGATCTCGGCGATCGCCGCCCCCGCAGCGCTCGCCGCGCTGCCGCGGTAGACGTGTCGTGCCACTCGTCTCCTCCTCCCCAGGATTGGCTCTGAGGATATGCAGATCGATGGCTGTTTCTGCGCCGATTCGGCGGAGAACGGGTGAACCGTTATCGAATCGTTTGCAGCGGGACCGCGGATGTCCCCCGTTCAAGGGGATCCTGAGGCAGTCTCATGAACCGAGCGCGCGGTTCAGCGGCGGGCGCGCCGCAGCACCGCTTCGGCCTGGGCGAGCATTGGTGCGTCGACCATCGTCCCCCGGAACGCGAACACCCCGCGCTCGCCCTCGGCCGCCTCGAGCACCGCGCGCGCCCACGCCACGCGCTCGGGCTCGGGCCGGTACGCCGACCGGACGACGGCGGACTGCGAGGGGTGGATGCACGCGGTCGCCGCGAAGCCGACGGCCGCCGCATCCTCCGCCTCGAGGCGGAGACCCTCGACATCGGCGATGTCGAGGTGGACGGCGTCGATCGCCGCGGCGCCGTGCGCCCCGGCGGCGAGCAGCACCTGAGATCTGGCGTGCCGCGCGACCTCGCGATAGCCGCCGTCGGGCCCGCGACTCGACGAGCCGCCGAGCGACGCGACGAGGTCTTCAGCACCCCACATGAGCGCCGACACGTTGGGGATCGCCGCGATCTCGGCCGCGGACATGACGCCGCGCGCCGTCTCGCAGAGCGCGACGACCTCGAGCTCGGCGAGGTCGACCAGGTCGGCCGTGCCCTCGCACTTGGCGAGCATCACCGTGCGGTAGTCGGTCGCGGCGATCGCGGCGAGGTCGGCGGCGAAGTCCTCGGTGCCGGCGGGGTTAACGCGCACGATCACACGCTCGGGGTCGAGCGGCGTGTCGACGAGGGCTGCGCGGGCCTCGGGCTTCGCACCCGGCGCCACGGCGTCTTCGAGGTCGACGATGACGGCGTCGGCGCGGTCGAGCGCCTTCGCGTATCGCTCGGGGCGATCCGCCGGGCAGAACAGGATCGCCGGCCCGAAGCGGAAGGCGGGTCGGTCGGCCATCATTCCTCCTCGTCGGTGCGCTCGGCGCCGCGCGCGCCGGCGGCAGCGGAACCGCTCGCGGACTCGGATGCCTGCCGCTCCCCCGCCTCGCGCGTCCACATGAGGACCGACCGCGTCGCCCGGGCGACTTCGACCCCGTGCTGGTTGCGCCCGACGTGATGCAGGGTGACGATGCCCTGACCGGGCCGTGAGGCGGACTCGCGCACCGCGACGACCAGCGTCTCGCTGTACAGGGTGTCGCCGTGGTAGAGCGGTGCGGGGAACGCGACCTCGGCGAACCCGAGGTTCGCGACGATCGTGCCCTGGGTCAGCTGGGCCACCGAGGCGCCCACGATCGTCGCGAGCGTGAACATCGAGTTCACGAGCCGCTCGCCGAACGGCTGGCCCTCGGCCCACGCGGCGTCGAGGTGCAGCGACTGGGTGTTCATCGTCAGCGTCGTGAACAGCACGTTGTCGGCCTCCGTGACGGTGCGACCCGGCCGGTGCAGGTAGCGGGTGCCGGGTTCGAACTCGTCGAACCAGAGCCCCCGCTGCAGCACCTCGCGGCGCACCTCGGGCAGGTCGGTCGATTCGCCGGGCATCGCCCGCTCCCTCCCGCCTCGGTCGGCCCGAGGCATCCCTCTCGACTCGAACGCTACCCGGCGAGGCCCAGCTCGCGTGCGATCACCATGAGCTGCACCTCGTTGGTGCCCTCGCCGATCTCGAGGATCTTCGAGTCGCGGTAGTGCCGGGCCACGAGGCTCTCGTTCATGAAGCCCATGCCGCCGAAGATCTGGGTGGCGTCGCGAGCATTCAGCATCGCGGCGTCGCTCGAGACGAGCTTCGCCATCGCCGCCTCCTTCTTGAACGGGAGGCCCGCGTCGGCGCGTCGGGCCGCGTCGTGCCAGGCGAGGCGCGACGTGTAGACGCGGGCCTGCATCTGGGCGATCGTGAAGGCGATGAACTGGTGCGACGCGATCGGCACGCCGAACACGTTGCGGGTCTTCGCGTAGGCGAGCGCCTCGTCGAGGCAGCCCTGCGCAGCACCCGTCGCGAGCGCCGCGATCGCGATGCGGCCCTCGTCGAGCGTCTGCAGGAAGTTGGCGAAGCCGCGCCCGCGCTCGCCGAGCAGGTTCGCCGCGGGCACGCGCACGTCGTCGAACGTCAGCGGGTGCGTGTCGGACGCGCGCCAGCCCGACTTGTCGTAGCCGGGGGCGACCGTGAAGCCGGGTGTGCCGTTCGGCAGGATGATCGTCGAGAGCTCCTTCGCGACCGATCCGTCGGCCCGGGTGCGCTCGCCGGTGACGGCCGTGACCGTGACGAACCTCGTGATCGGCGTGCCCGAGTTGGTGATGAACTGCTTCGAGCCGTTCACGACCCACTCGTCGCCGTCGAGCACCGCCGTCGTGCGGGTGGCGCCGGCGTCGGAACCGGCCTCGGACTCGGTCAGGCCGAAGCCGGCGAGCGCGCGACCGGCGACGAGGTCGGGCAGGAACTCGGCCTTCTGCTCCTCGGTGCCGTGACGGAAGACTGGCATCGCGCCGAGGCCGACCGCAGCCTCGAGCGTGATCGCGATCGACTGGTCGACGCGGGCGAGGGCCTCGATCGCGAGGCACAGCGCCACGTAGTCGCCGCCCTGGCCGCCGACCTCCTCGGGGAACGGCAGCCCGAACAGCCCGAGCTCGCCCATCTGCGCGACGACGTCCATCGACAGGGTGTGCGTGCGGTCCGCCTCGTACGCCTGCGGTGCGACGACGGTGTCGGCGAACTCGCAGACCATGTCGTACAGCTGCTGCTCTTCGCTGCTCAGCTCGGTGCTCACGTCGTGATCCTCATTCCTGGTGGGGTGCTCGGGTGCGCACCCTCGTGGAGTGCGCCCGACGATGCCGGTGGGGTGCTCGGGGCGGCCGCGACCGGGTCGCGGTCGGCGGTGCCGTCGATGCGGGTGGATGCCTCGGGCGATGCGTCGACTCGGGCGACCGGCTGGTCTCGCGAGACCTGCTGCCCCATCGCGACCGACAGCCGCACGATGCCGGCGACGGTCGCGGTCACGCGGTGCTCCATCTTCATCGCCTCGATCGCGACGACGGCGTCTCCGGGCTCGACCCGGTCGCCGTCGGCGACGAGCACGGCGGTCACGGTGCCGGGCATCGGCGCACGGAGTTCGGGGTCGACGAGGCCGCCGCGCTCGATCATCGCGAGTCGGGCGTCGAGGTCGGCGCGACGATCGGGAGCCGGCACCCGCCAGGTACCGTGCGGAGTGTGCACCCAGGTCGCGCCGTCGCCGGCGGTCGCGACGGCGTCCGCAGACGCCGAGTGCGCTGCGGCGCCGGAGGGGGTGCCCGGTCGACCGGGTCGCCAGTCGCGGGCGAGCTGCCAGGCACGACCGCCGGCCTCGCGGGCGGCATCGACGGCCGCCGAGGCGCGTGCCGCCTGCGCGGCGGCGAGCACCTCGGGGGGAACGCCGTCGGACTCGGGCTCCGGCATGCGGTCGATGAGGCCGGTGTCGAGGTCGCCGCGCCGCACCGCCGGTTCGGCGAGGAGGCGGCGGAGGAACGCGAGGTTCGTGTCGATGCCCAGCACCACCGTGCCGGCGAGCGCCGCGTCGAGCCGCGTGAGGGCCTCGGCCCGGTCGGCCCCGCGTGCGATGACCTTCGCGAGCATCGGGTCGTAGTCGGCGGTGATCGTCTGGCCCGAGCGGATGCCGCCGTCGACCCGCACCCCGTCGCCCGCCGGCTCGCGCCAGATGAGCAGTTCACCCGTCGACGGGAGGAAGCCGCGCTCGGGGCTCTCTGCGTAGACGCGCGCCTCGATCGCGTGCCCGGTGAGCCTCACGTCGTCCTGCCGTACAGCGAGCGGCTGGCCCGCGGCGATGCGCAGCTGCTGCTCGACGAGGTCCATGCCGGTGACGAGTTCGGTGACGGGGTGCTCCACCTGGAGCCGGGTGTTCATCTCGATGAAGAAGAACTCGTCGGGTGCAGAGTCGGAGACGAGGAACTCGACCGTGCCGGCGCCGCGGTAGTCGACACTGCGGGCGGCGTCGCAGGCCGCCTCGCCGATGCGGGCGCGGGTGTCCGCGTCGAGCAACGGCGACGGCGCCTCTTCGATGACCTTCTGGTGGCGGCGCTGCAGCGAGCACTCGCGCTCGCCGAGGTGGATGACGCGGCCATGGGCGTCGGCGAGCACCTGCACCTCGATGTGCCGGGGGCGCTCGATGAGCCGCTCGAGGAGGAGCGTGTCGTCGCCGAACGCGGCCCGGGCGATGCGGCGCGCGGCCGGCAGCGCCGCGGCCAGCTGCTCGGCGTCTCGCGCGATCTGCATGCCCTTGCCGCCGCCGCCGGCGGACGGCTTCACGAGGAGCGGGAACCCCACCGCCGCACCGGCTTCGAGGAGTGCCGCGTCGTCGAGCGCTGGATCGGCGACGCCGGGCACCGTCGGCACGCCCGACGCCGCGACATGCTGCTTCGCGCGGATCTTGTCGCCCATGATCTCGAGGGCGCGCGCGCCGGGGCCGACGAAGGCGATGCCGGCCGCGGCGCAGGCGGCGGCGAAGTCTGCGTCTTCGGACAGGAAGCCGTACCCGGGGTGCACGGCCAGGGCACCCGTCGCGAGCGCCGCAGCGACGAGGCGGTCGGCATCGAGATAGCTCTCGGCGGCCGCTGCGGGGCCGATGCGGACGGCGTCGTCGGCGAGCCGCACGTGCGGCGCGTCGGCATCGGCGTCGGAGTAGACGGCGATCGAGCGGATGCCGAGCCGACGAAGGGTGCGGATGACGCGCACCGCGATCTCGCCGCGGTTCGCGACGAGCACGCGCTCGAACGGGCGCGGGCGGGGATCGACCTCGGCGGGGAGTCGGGAGCCGGCATCGCCGGGCAAGCCCTCGAGCGTGACCATTCGCGCCTCTCTGCACCATCGCAGCGCGCTCTCCAGTTAGCGCGCACTAACTGGAACTGATGTTAGTGCTCGTTAACTGAATTGGCAAGCGCCTCGGCGAGTCGCTCGACGCCGTAGTCGAACGCGCGGTCGACGTCACCGCCGAGCCGGAACGCCCCCGCGAGTTCCATCGTGACGAAGCCGTTCGCCCAGGCGGTGATCGTGCGCGCGGCGGGAAGCGCATCGGACTCGCCGACGAGCGCCGTGGCGACGCGCAGCACCGGGGCGCTCGCCGCCGTGAGGACCCCCTGCGACACTCCCCCGCCGCCGGGTGCGAACACCAGGCCGAACGCGACGGGGCACTCGTGCGCGAACGCACGGAGCTCGCGGGCGAGCCCGACGAGCCCGCGACGCGCGTCGCCGCCGGACGGCGCCGCCGAGTCGAGGCGGGCGGCCAGGTCGCGCACGGTCGCCTCGGCCACGAGCGCCACGAGCGCGCCGCGGTTGCGCACCCGCTTGTAGAGCGACGGCGCTCGCACGCCGACGCGATCGGCGACGGCCTGCATCGTCAGGCCGTCGAGGCCGGCGGACTCGACGACGGTGCGGCCGGCGGCGATGATCTCCTCGAGCGAGGTGCGATCGGGTGCGGGCATCTCGTGCTCCCCTCATGCGATGTCGGAATCGAGCTTAGGCTATTGCGCATAGCCATGATGGCTATGTAGCATAGCCATCATCGTCCACACCGAGAACGCAGAGGATACCGAAATGCAGCTCGCCCCGTCGCTCCACCGCATCGGCAACGACATCGTCGCCGTCTACCTCGTCGACGCACCCGAGGGCGTGACGGTCATCGACGCAGGCCTCTCCGGGCAGTGGCCGGAGCTGATCGACGAGCTGGCGGCGATGGGCCGCACGGTCGACGACGTCCGGGGCGTCGTGCTCACCCACGGCGACACCGACCACATCGGCTTCGCCGAACGCCTGCGCCGCGACCACGGCGTGCCCGTCCACGTCCACGAGGCCGACGCGGCCCGCGCGCGGGGCGAGGAGTCGTCGAAGCCCGGATGGGGGCACGTGAAGCTCGGCGCGACCGCGAGGTTCCTCTGGTACGCGGCGCGCACGGGCGGCCTGCGCACGACGCACCTCACCGAGGTCGTGCCGATGCGCGACGGCGACGTGCTCGACCTGCCGGGCTCGCCGCGCATCATCGGCATGCCGGGGCACTCCGCCGGCAGCGTCGCGATCCACGTTCCCGCGGTCGACGCCGTGTTCGTCGGCGACGCGCTGACGACCAGGCACGTGCTCACGGGCGCCGAAGGTCCGCAGCCCGCCCCCTTCACCGACGACCCCGCCGAGGCGCTCGCCTCCCTGCATCGGCTCGACGGCGTCGCGGCGAGCTGGGTGCTTCCGGGCCACGGCATGCCCTGGCACGGCGGCGTACCGGCGATCGTCGACGCGATCGAGCGCGCGGCCGAGGCATCCGCTCGCTGACGCTGCGAACGGCGGGGCGCCCGAGCGCCCGAGCCGTCGCCGTCACTACATGCGGAAGAGCCCGAACGCCGGCTCGGGCAGCGGAGTGCGGCTCGCGAGCTCGAGCGCGAGGGCGAGCACCGTGCGCGTGTCCTCGGGCGCGATGATGCCGTCGTCCCAGAGCCGGGCCGTCGAATGGTACGGGCTGCCCTGGTCTTCGTACTGCGCGCGGATCGGGGCGCGGAACGCCTCCTCCGCGTCATCCGCCCAGGTCTCGCCCTTGATCGCGAGCTGGTCGCGCTTGACCGTCGCGAGCACGGAGGCCGCCTGCTCGCCGCCCATCACCGAGATGCGCGCATTCGGCCACATCCAGAGGAACCGGGGCGAGTACGCCCGCCCGCACATCGAGTAGTTGCCGGCGCCGAACGAGCCGCCGATCACGACCGTGAGCTTCGGCACCCGGGTCGTGGCGACCGCGGTCACCATCTTCGCGCCGTGCTTGGCGATGCCGCCCGCCTCCGCGTCGCGGCCGACCATGAACCCCGAGATGTTCTGCAGGAACAGCAGCGGGATTCCGCGCTGGTCGCACAACTCGATGAAGTGCGCGCCCTTCATCGCCGATTCGCTGAACAGCACGCCGTTGTTCGCGACGATGCCGACCGGGTGGCCGTCGATGCGGGCGAAGCCGGTGACCAGGGTGTCGCCGTACTCGGGCTTGAACTCGCTGAACTCGCTGCCGTCGACGAGCCGCGCGATCACCTCGTGCACGTCGTAGGGCTGCTGCACGTCGATCGGCACGGCTGCGGTGAGGCCCGCCGGGTCGACGGCCGGAGGACGGGGCTCGCGCACCGCCCACGCCCGCGCCGGCTGCTCGGGCAGCGTCGCGACCATGTCGCGCACGAGCTCGAGCGCGTGCTCGTCGTCTTCTGCGAGGTGGTCGGTGACACCGGACACCCGCGAGTGCAGGTCGCCGCCGCCGAGCTCCTCCGGCGTCACGACCTCGCCGATCGCTGCCTTCACGAGGGGCGGGCCGCCGAGGAAGATGGTGCCCTGGTTCCGCACGATCACGGTCTCGTCGCTCATCGCCGGCACGTAGGCGCCGCCCGCCGTGCACGAGCCGAGCACGGCGGCGAGCTGCGGGACCCGCATCGACGAGAGCTGCGCCTGGTTGTAGAAGATGCGGCCGAAGTGCTCGCGGTCGGGGAACACCTCGTCCTGCAGGGGCAGGAACGCGCCGCCAGAGTCGACGAGGTACACGCACGGGAGGCGATGCTCCTTCGCGATCTCCTGCGCGCGCAGGTGCTTCTTCACCGTCATCGGGTAGTAGGTGCCGCCCTTGACGGTCGCGTCGTTGCAGACGACCATCACGGGACGGCCGTGCACGAGCCCGATGCCCGTGATGATGCCGGCACCCGGCGAGTCGCCGCCGTACAGGCCGTCGGCGGCGAGGGGCGCGACCTCGAGGAACGGGCTGCCCTCGTCGAGCAGGCGGTCGACCCGGTCGCGGGGCAGCAGCTTGCCACGGGCGACATGGCGCTCCCGGGATGCCTCGGGCCCGCCGAGCGCCGCGGCGGCGAGCCGCTCGCGCAGCTCCTCCACGAGTTCGGCATGGGCGGCGGCGTTCGCACGCCCCGCCTCGCCATCGGCGTCGATGTGCGTCTGCAGCGTGACCATTTCGCCCCGTCTCGGTCGATCCGCCGTCGGCCCCTTCGCCGGCGGCGGCGCGCCCCCTTGTGGACGGCACGTGATTTCGGTTAGTGTGCACTAACTCGATTCCCGATGTTAGCGAGCGTTAACCGAGATGGCAAGCAGCCCCGCCCCCGTGCCCGAGGCACCGGCAGCGCTCACCGAGCGCGGCCGCCAGAAGGCCGACCGTCGCGCCGCCATCCTCGCCGCCGCGGCGACGCTCTTCGCCGAGCGCGGCTATGCGGGCGTCACGATCGAAGACCTCGGCACCGCCGTTGGCGTCTCCGGCCCCGCGGTGTACCGGCACTTCCCCGGCAAGGCCGCGGTGCTCGCCGCCATCCTCGAGGGCGCGAGCCGGGCCCTCCTCGACGGGGCCGAGCGGGTCCTCGGCGAGGCATCCGGCCCCGACGACGCGCTGCGCGCGCTCATCGCCCACCACGTCGACTTCGCGCTGGGCGAGGCCGACGTCATCCTCGTGCAGGACCGCGAGCTCGAGCAGCTCGACCGCGGCGCCCGTCACGAGGTCCGCCTCCTCCAGCGCCGGTACGTCGAGAACTGGGTCGACGTGCTCTCCAGACTCCGGCCCGATCGGGCCGAGGCGGAGCTCAGGGTCCGGGCACACGCCGCCTTCGGACTCCTGAACTCCACTCCGCACAGCGCCCGCATCCCCGGGCGCCGACCTGCCGAGGGCATCGTCCGCGGCATCCTGGAGGAGATGGCATGGGCGAGCCTCATGTCGTGACGCTGCGCGCGACCCGCGTCGGCGATCTCGATGCACTGTTCCTGATCGAGCAAGACCCCGTCGCGGTCGAGATGGCCGCGTTCACGCCGCCCGACCCGGGCGATCGGGCGATGTTCGACGCCCATTGGCGACGACTCTTCGACGATCCGGGCATCGACGCCCGCACCGTCCGCGTCGACGGCGACATCGTGGGCAGCGTCGCCCGCTGGTTCGACGAGGGCACGCCCGAGATCACCTATTGGATCGACCGTGCGTACTGGGGCCGCGGCATCGCGACCCGTGCGATGCGCCTCTTCCTCGACACGCTCGGCGAGCGCCCCGTGCGCGCTCGCGTCGCAGCCGACAACGCCCGCTCGATCGCGGTGCTCGAGCGGCTCGGATTCGAGCAGGTCGGCACCGAGACGGGGTTCGCGAACGCACGCGGCACCGAGATCGAGGAACGCGTCTACCAGCTCGGCTGATCGGCGCGGGCGGATGCCTCGCGGGTGTGCCGCCCACCGGTCCGGCCCGACTGCGGCGAACCCCGAGCCCCGGCCGATCGCGTGCCGCGCAGTTCGCGACGACTGCCGGGCCGCGCGCCCTGCCCGTCAGTTGCCGGGCCGCGCACCCTGCCCGTCGGCGAGCGCGTCGATCCGGCGGGCGAGCTCGACGTCGCGCGAGGTGACGCCGCCCACGTCGTGCGAGCTCAGCTCGAACTCGATGCGCCCCCAGCCGAGCCGCACGTCGGGATGGTGGTTCAGGGCGTCGGCGACCGCAGCGACCTCGTCGAGCAGCTCGACCGCGCTCGCGAAGTCATCGGTGCGGTAGGCGCCGTCGATCCGGTCGCCGGTGTGCACGAACGCCGTTCCCGCCAGGTCGTCGGCGGTCTCGGCCGGGGTGAGGATGCGCCGCGGGTCGTTCATGCTGCCATCATCCTCCGGGCTACGACCCGCCGGTAGGGGTGCGGTCCCACCCGGAACCGAACCCGGGGTGCCCGCCGCGGATCGCACGACGGAACGGCGAGCCGCCGCCGATCTCCCGAGTTCGGTACCGGCCGTCACATCATGGTCAGCGCGCGACCCGGCTCGCGCAGGATCGCGCCGATGTCGGCGAGGAACCGCGAGCCCTGCGCACCGTCGACGAGTCGGTGGTCGAACGAGAGGCTGAGCGTCATGACCTCGCGCAGCGCGATCTCACCGCGGTGCTCCCACGGCTGGCGTCGCACGGCCCCCATCGCGAGGATCGCCGCCTCACCCGGGTTGAGGATCGGCGTGCCCGCGTCGATGCCGAACACGCCGATGTTGGTGATCGAGATCGTCCCGCCTGCGAGGTCTGCGGGGCTCGTGCGCCCTGCGCGGGCGGTCTCGGCGAGCGCGGTGATCGCGTCGGCGAGCTCGAGCAGCGTCAGCTCGTCTGCGGCCGGGATGTTCGGCACGACGAGTCCCCGATCGGTCGCGGCGGCGATGCCGAGGTTGACGCCGCCGAACTGCACGATCTCCTGCGCGTCGTCGTCCCACCGGGCGTTGACGTCGGGCGTGCGGCGAGCGGCGATGCAGAGCGCCTTCGCGACGACGGCGAGCGGGGTGACCCGGTGCGACGCGAGCGCGCGGTCTTCGCGCAGGCTGCGCACGAGCTCCATCGTCTCGGTGACGTCGACGGTGAGGAACTCGGTCACGTGCGGCGCGGTGAAGGCGCTGCGCACCATCGCCGCCGCGGTGTGCTTGCGCACGCCGCGGATCGGGATGCGCGTCTCCGCCGGGCGGTCGGCACGGCCGCGGGCCGCCGCGGCGGGCACTGCGCCGACGGCACCGGCCGCGGGAGCCGCGACCCCGGGCGAGGACGCCGCGCGCTCGACGTCGTCGCGCGTGATGAGCCCGCGCGGGCCGGTGCCCGCGATCTGTTCGAGGTCGACGCCCAGGTCACGGGCGAGCTTGCGCACCGGCGGCGTCGAGCGGGGTCGCTCGGGCCGCTCCCCCGCCTGCGCGGGCGCTTCGGCGGCGGCCGGCCCGGTCGTCGCCTCCGCCGACGTCGCGGAGGGCGTGCCGGTGCGTGCTGTCGCCGCCGCGGAAGCGGCACCGCCGGGCGCGCGGCGCGCACGCCGCTTCGGGCCGCCCTCGTCGCGCGCACCGTAGCCGACGAGCGTGGGCTCGGGGGCATCGGAGGTCGAGGCGCCCGACTCGGAGGCATCCGCCGCCCCGACCGGTTCGCCGTCGTCGAGCGGTTCACCGGTGTCGCACGAGAAGAGCGGCTCGCCCACGTTGACCGTCTCGCCCTCGGCGGCATGCAGCGCGGTGATGACCCCCGCGTACGGCGTCGGCAGTTCGACGACGGCCTTCGCGGTCTCGACGTCGGCGACGATCTGGTTGAGCTCGACCCGGTCGCCGACGGCGACCCGCCAGGCGACGATCTCGCTCTCGGTGAGGCCCTCGCCGAGGTCGGGCAACGGGAAGTCGCGGATCATCGTCGTCATGCCTCCACTCCGCTCAGCGAGTTCGGACGGCCGAGCACCCGGTCGACCCCGTCGAGGATGCGGTCGAGGTCGGGCAGGTGGTGCCGTTCGAGCTTGGCCGGCGGATACGGGATGTCGTGGCCGGTGACGCGCACGGGCGCCGCCTCGAGGAACTCGAAGCACCGCTCGGTGATCGACGCCGCGATCTCGGCGCCCATGCCGCCCTGCTGTCCCGCCTCGTGCGCGATCACGAGGCGTCCCGTCCGACGCACCGACGCCTCGACGGGTGCGTAGTCGATCGGCGCGAGCGAGCGCAGGTCGATGACCTCGATCGAGACGCCGTCTTCCGCCGCCGCCGTCGCCGCGTCACGGGCGGTCTGCACGAGCGCGCCGTAGGTGACGAGCGTGACGTCGTCGCCGCGGGTGAGCGTCGACGCGACGCCCATGGGCGGTGCGTCGGCGAGGCTCGCGTCGAGGTCGACCTCGCCCTTCACGTGGTAGCGGCGCTTCGGCTCGAAGAAGAGCACGGGGTCGTCGCTCGCGATCGCCTGGCGGATCATGAGGTGCGCGTCGGCGGGGTTCGAGCACGCGACGACGCGCAGGCCCGCCGTGTGCGCGAAGTACGCCTCGGGCGACTCCGAATGGTGCTCGGCCGCACCGATGCCGCCGCCGAAGGGCACGCGGATCGTGATCGGCATCTTCACCGTGCCGCGCGAACGGTAGTGCAGCTTGGCGACCTGGGCGACGATCTGGTCGAAGCCGGGATAGATGAAGCCGTCGAACTGGATCTCGACGACGGGGCGGAATCCACGGTACGCGAGCCCGACCGCCGTTCCGATGAGGCCCGCCTCCGACAGCGGCGAGTCGACGACGCGGTGCGCGCCGAACTCCGCCTTCAGCCCGTCGGTGACGCGGAACACGCCGCCGAGCGTGCCGATGTCCTCGCCCATGAGCACGACCTTCTCGTCGTCGGCGAGCGCGTGGCGCAGCCCCGCGTTGAGGGCCTTCGCAAGGGTCAGCTGGGTCATCGAGCGCCTCCTTCAGAGCCGGATGCCTCGTGGCTCGCGTCGTCGAACATCGCGAGGTAGCGGGCGTAGTGGTCGCGCTGGCGGTCGAGGTGGCTGTTCGGCTCGGCGTAGACGTGGTCGAACACCGACATGGGTTCGGGGTCGGCGAGCGTGGTGATCGCCGCGCGCAGGTCGGCGGCGACGCGGTCGGCCTCGGCCTGCGCGTCGCGCTGCAGGCCCTCGGCGTCGACACCCGAGGCCTCGAGGAACGCCAGCACGCGCGCGATCGGGTCGCGCTCGCGCCATTCGGCGAGCTCGGGCTCGGTACGGTAGCGGGTCGGGTCGTCGGCGGTGGTGTGCGGGCCGATCCGGTAGGTGACGGCCTCGATGAAGGTCGGCCCTTCGCCGCGGCGGGCGCGATCGAGTGCGATGCGCGTCGCCGCCAGGACGGCGAGCACGTCGTTGCCGTCGACGCGGATGCCCGGCATGCCGAAGCCGTCGGCGCGACGCGCGAGGGGCTGCTTGGACTGCAGTCCGACCGGCTCGGAGATCGCCCACTGGTTGTTCTGGCAGAAGAACACGACGGGGGCGTCGAAGCTCGCGGCGAACACGAGCGCCTCGTTGACGTCGCCCTCGCTGGTCGCGCCGTCGCCGAAGTAGGCGATGGCCGCGGTGTCGGTGCCCTCCCAGCGGGCTCCCATCGCGTAGCCGGTGGCGTGCAGCGCCTGCGCGCCGATGATGATCTGCGGCACGGCCATGTTGTGCTCGTAGGGGTTCCACCCGCTCGCGGCGGTGCCGCGCCACACGCTCAGGAGCTCGGCCGGCTGCACATCGCGCACCCAGGCGACGGCGTGCTCGCGGTAGCTCGAGAAGACGAAGTCGTCGCCGCGGAGGGCGCGCGCCGACCCGATCTGGGCGGCCTCCTGGCCGGCCAGCGGGGGCCACAGGCCCAGTTCGCCCTGGCGTTGCAGGGCCGTGGCCTCGGTGTCGAGCCGGCGCACGACGACCATGTCGCGGTACAGCCGCGCGAGCACATCGAGGTCGATGTCGCGGACCCACGGGTCGTGGACGTCGTCGCGCACGCGCTCGCCCGTCGGGGTGATCAGCTGGACGAACGGATCGGGGCGCGTCAACAGCCCCGTGGCGTCTCGGTCGGATGGGGTCATCGTCGATCCTCGCTTTCGGCGGACCCGCTTCGTGGGCAGCCCGCACCGGCCGCTCTGCCGGATACGGCGAGCATACGTCGATCGGTCACACCGCTCAAGCATGCACCGATCGCTTGAGCATGTTGCCAAGTCGAAGCCGAGCGATGCGTGCTATCGTCTGGCGATATGACCGGTTACGACGCCGTCGACCGTGCCCTGCTCTCGGCGCTCGCACCCGACCCGCGCGCCACGGTGGTCGCCCTCGCCGATCGGCTCGGCCTGTCGCGCAACACCGTGCAGGCGAGGATGGCGCGGCTCGAGGCATCCGGGGCGTTCCTCTCGTTCGAGCGCAGCATGGACCCCACGCCGCTCGGCTACCCGCTCGAGGCGTTCATCGCCGTCCACGTCCGGCAGAAGCTGCTCGGCGACGTGGTCGACCGCATCGCCGAGATCCCCGAGGTCATCCAGGCGCACGGGCTCTCGGGGTCGATCGACCTGCTCGTGCGCGTCGTCTGCCGAGATGCGCACGACCTGTTCCGCATCGACGGCGAGATCCTCGCGGTCGACGGCGTCGAACGCACCGAGACCTCGCTCGCGATGGGCGAGCTCATCCCCTATCGACTCGGACCGCTGCTCACCTCGGGGAGCTGACCGATGCACGTGGCGGTCGTGAGATGCGAGCGGCTCCCGAGCTTCGTCACGTGGCGCATCCCCGACGTGGAGTCGCTCTTCGCCGACGACCACCGGCTGCTCGAGGCGCTCCGCGAACGCGGCGTCGACGCCGAGGCCGTCGCCTGGAGCGACCCGACCGTCGACTGGAGTCGCTACGACGCCGCGGTGCTGCGGAGCACCTGGGACTACGTCGACCACGTCGACGCGTTCCTCGAGGCGACCGACGGGATCGCGCACTCGGGGTGCCTCCTCCTCAACCCCGTCGACGCGGTGCGCTGGAACGCCGACAAGCGCTACCTCGACGACCTCGAGCGCATGGGCGTGCCGATCGTGCCGGTCGTGCGCGGGCGACGGGTCGATGCGGCACGGGTGCTCGCCGCGGTCGACGACGCCGGCTGGGACGAGCTCGTCGTGAAGCCGGCGATCGGAGTCGGCGGGTCGGGCGTCGTCCGCACGACGGCGAGCGACCTGGCCGCGATGCTCGAGGCGCTCCCGCACGACGCCGAGGTCATGGTGCAGCCGTTCGCCGCATCGATCGTCGCGGAGGGCGAACTGTCGTTCGCGTTCCTGGGCGGGACGCACAGCCACGTGCTGCGCAAGCGCCCGGCCGCCGGCGACTTCCGCGCCCATGGCATCTACGGCGGGTCGATCGAGCGCGTCGTTCCCGACCCCGACGACCTCGCCGCGGTCGAGGCGATGCTCGCAGTGCTGCCGTTCGACCTCCTGTACGCGAGGTTCGACGTCGTCCGGTTCGGCGGCCGTCTCGGCGTGCTCGAGCTCGAGCTCATCGAGCCGATGCTGTACCTGGATCTCGCTCCAGGCAGCGCCGGACGCCTCGCCGAGGCGACGATCGCCCGGCTCGGCACCGACCGGGACGGAGTTGCAAACGATTGATTGCAAACAAACTCTTGCAAAGCTTCCTTTGCAGCGCTATCTTTGCAACATGACGACGACACCGGAGAACTTCGAGGACCAGCCGAGCAGCACCCGCCACCCCGGCATCGACCATGTGCTGTCGACCTCGGCGCTGAAGTCGCTCGCCCACCCGTTGCGAGTGCGCATCTACGACGAGCTGTCGGCCTACGGCCCGCTCACCGCGAGCGGGCTCGGCGAACGACTCGGCGAATCGAGCGGGTCGATGAGCTACCACCTGCGCCAGCTCGAGCGGTCCGGCCTCGTGCGCGAGAACACCGCTCGCGGCAAGGGTCGCGAACGCTGGTGGGAGCGGGTGCCCGGTTCAGTCGCCGTTCCCGACGCCCGCTCGCTGCCGCCGGGCAGCGCCGAACGACTCGCCGCCAAGCTCGTCGAAGACGAGTGGATGCGCACACGCGAGCAGAACTTCCGCGACTTCGTCACCGAGGGCGACCAGATCTTCGACGCCGAATGGCTCGACATCGCCACGAGCGACACGATCAACCTCCGGCTCACCGCCGAGCAGCTCGGCGCACTCGTCGCCGAGCTCGACGTCGTCTTCATGAAGTACGGCGACCTCTACAAGCTCACCCCGTCGCCGGGCTCGCGCCCGGTGCAGATCCACCTCAACGCCTTCCCGCTCGTGCGCGGGCAGGTCACCGACGACACCACGACTCCGAAGGAGCGATGATGACGAACGCAACCCTCTCTCCCCTCTCTCCCGGCGCCGGCGCCCTCGCCGCACTCGCTGTGCGCGGCGGGCTCGGCCTCGCGAGCTGGGGTCTCCGGCTCGCGAGCCGGCGCAACGACCGCGAACGCCAGCTCGACCGGCTCGAGGCGCGGACCGCCGCCCGCAGGGCGCTGGCCGAGCGCGACGCGCTCACGGGCCGCGCCACGACCCGCCTGCTCTGAGCCGGCTCACGCGCCGCGCCGGGAGTTCGGCGATCGCCACGACTTCGGAGCGAGGCATCCGCATCGTTCCGAATCGGTGCGGATCACCGAAGCGGCGGCCGGCCTCCCCCGGCCGTGAACGACGGATGCCCCGCCCGAATGGATCGGGCGGGGCATCCGCGTGCGTGCTGGGTGCGATTACGCGTCGGCACCCTCGGCGGGAGCCTCGGCGTGCTCGCCGGTCGCGCCGCGACCCTCGGAGTCCGCGTCCTCCTGCAGCACCGGGGCGAGCGAGAGCTTGCCGCGGTCGTCGATCTTCGTGATCTCGACGAGGATCTTCTGGCCGACGCCCAGAACGTCTTCGACGTTCTCGACGCGCTTGCCGCCGGCGAGCTTGCGCACCTCCGAGATGTGGAGGAGGCCGTCCTTGCCGGGCAGCAGCGAGACGAACGCACCGAACGCGGCGATCTTCACGACCGTGCCGAGGAACTGCTCGCCGACCTCGGGGTTGGTCGGGTTGGCGATCGCGTTGACCTGGGCGCGGGCGGCCTCGGCCGAGGGGCCGTCGGTCGCGCCGATGTAGACGGTGCCGTCCTCCTCGATGGAGATCTCGGCGCCGGTCTCGTCCTGGATGGCGTTGATCGTCTTGCCCTTCGGGCCGATCAGCTCGCCGATCTTGTCGACGGGGATCTGCACGCTGATGACGCGCGGCGCGGTCGGCGCCATCTCGTCGGGCGCGTCGATCGCGGCGTTGAGCACGGCGAGGATCGTCGTGCGGGCGTCCTTCGCCTGGGTCAGCGCGCCGGCGAGCACCGACGCGGGGATGCCGTCGAGCTTCGTGTCGAGCTGGATCGCGGTGACGAACTCGCTCGTGCCGGCGACCTTGAAGTCCATGTCGCCGAGGGCGTCTTCGGCACCGAGGATGTCGGTGAGCGCCGCGTAGCGGGTCTCACCGTCGACGGTGTCGGAGATGAGGCCCATCGCGATGCCCGCGACGGGGGCCTTCAGCGGCACGCCCGCGTTGAGCAGCGAGAGCGTCGACGCGCAGACCGAGCCCATCGAGGTGGAGCCGTTCGAGCCGAGCGCCTCCGACACCTGGCGGATCGCGTAGGGGAACTCGTCGCGCGACGGCAGCACCGGCACGAGGGCGCGCTCGGCGAGGGCGCCGTGGCCGATCTCGCGACGCTTCGGCGAACCCACACGACCCGTCTCACCCGTCGAGTACGGCGGGAAGTTGTAGTTGTGCATGTAGCGCTTCTTCGTCACCGGCGAGAGCGAGTCGATCTGCTGCTCCATCTTGAGCATGTTCAGCGTGGTGACGCCCAGGATCTGGGTCTCGCCGCGCTGGAAGATCGCCGAGCCGTGCACGCGGGGCACGACCTGCACCTCCGCGTCGAGCGGCCGGATGTCGGCGAGGCCGCGACCGTCGATGCGGACGCCCTCTTCGAGGACGCGCGTGCGCATGACCTTCTTCGTGACCGACTTGTATGCGGCCGACACCTCGGCGATGGCCGACTCGGGCAGCTCGCCCGCCTCGACCTTGGCCGCGATGTGCTCCTTGGTGCGCGCCTTGAGGGCGTCGTCGGCGTCCTGGCGCTCGACCTTGCCGGCGATCTGGTAGACGTCCTTGAGCTCGGCGCCGGCGAAGGCCGCGACGGCCTCCTTGACCTCGGGCTGGTAGGGCGGGAACGTCGGGTAGTCGGCGACCGGCTTGGCGGCCGTCTTCGCGACCTGGAGCTGCGCCTCGACGAGCTGCTTGATGAAGGGCTTCGACGATTCGATGCCCTGCGCGATGACCTCTTCGTTCGGCTTGACGGCGCCGCCCTGGATGAGGTCCCACGCGTTGTCGGTCGCCTCGGCCTCGATCATCATGATCGCGACGTCCTGCGAGCCGTCGGCCTCGGTCACGACGCGGCCGGCGACGACCATGCTGAACACGGCCTCCTCGAGCTGCGAGTGCTTCGGGAACGCGACCCACTGGCCGTCGATGAGCGCGACGCGCACACCGGCGACGGGGCCCGAGAAGGGCAGGCCCGAGAGCTGGGTCGAGAGCGAGGCGGCGTTGATGGCGAGCACGTCGTAGAGCTCGTCGGGCTCGATCGCGAGCACCGTGACGACGACCTGGACCTCGTTGCGGAGGCCCTCGACGAACGAGGGGCGCAGGGGGCGGTCGATCAGACGGCAGGTGAGGATCGCCTCGGTCGAGGGGCGGCCCTCGCGACGGAAGAACGAGCCGGGGATGCGGCCCGCGGCGTACATGCGCTCTTCGACGTCGATCGTCAGCGGGAAGAAGTCGAAGTGCTCCTTCGGCTGCTTCGAGACGCTCGTCGCCGAGAGCAGCATGGTCTCTTCGTCGATGTACGCGACGGCCGAGCCCTGCGCCTGCTGGGCGAGGCGGCCGGTCTCGAAGCGGATGGTACGCGTGCCGAACTTGCCGTTGTCGATGACGGTCTCGGCGAACGTGATTTCAGGACCTTCCAAGAGGCCTCTCCTTTGTTTAACGTCGCACCCCGTGTGGGCGCGACTCGTACGAAGGAGCAGGAACAGGCATTACGAATCGCAAGAGCTTGCGTTCACGCTGGCCACCAGTAGAAGTCCACCGATGCGTGCTCGGTGATCCACCACAGGGGACCAGCTTCCTGCCGGCCTGCTCCAGACGGCACCCAGGACGAATCGCACGGGTGACCGCCTGCCATGCTAGCAGAGCGAGCATTTTGAGGCCGTGAACTGCGGATGTCGCGTGGTCGACGCTCCGGATCGTGCTCGCCGCTCCTCCGCTCGTGGGGCATCCGCCGCGACATCCATGCCAGACTCGAACCCATGGCATCCGACGACGCGAAGCCCGCGGGCCCTACCGACGAGACCAAGCGCAAGTTCCGCGAGGCGCTCGAGCGCAAGAACAAGGCATCGAAGCAGCGCGAGGGCGAGGCGCACCTCGACGGCGGCGGCCAGGCGCACGACGCGCACGGCCCCGCCTCGCACAAGCGCGAGTTCCGCCGCAAGAGCGGCTGACGCGGGCCCGCACCGGTCAACCCCTCGCGGTCGCGCGCCGTGAGGCGGATGATGGGCGGTACGCCGATGGAATCGAGGAGGAACCCATGTCTTCCGTCGCACGAGTCACCACCATCACCGTCCGCTCCGAGGTGAGCTTCGACGACGCGGTCGCCGCGGGCGTCGCCCGCGCCGCCGAGACGCTTCGCAACGTCAGCGGCGCGTGGGTCAAGGAGCAGAAGGTCGAGGCGGCCGATGGCCGCATCACGGCCTGGTCGGTGACGCTCGAGGTCACCTTCGTGCTCGACGACTGAGCGTCGACGCCGCGGGCCGGCACACGAGCCGGCGGGGGCGCAGCCGCGCCCCCGCCGGGTCCGTGCGTGCCGATCAGACCGGTGAGCCCGAGCTGAACGTGCCCTTCAACATGATCGAGGCACCGCTCGTCAGGTCGTCGACCCTGACATTCGACCAGGTCACCGCGGTCAACGTCGACGTCTGGCCGTTCGGGCAGTCGAGCACGTCGGCCGCCGCGGGCGGCGACAGCGTCAGCGATCCGACGAGGTTGCCGTTCTTGCCGGCGGTGAAGACCCCGCTCTCCGAGACGTCCTGCGAGATGGTCGTCTTCTTCGGATCGCTCGGGTTGTTGCCCCCGCCGTTGATGCACTGGTACGTGGCGTCGAGATGCGCCGTCGCCTGGACGGTCTCGATGGAGCCCGACGACAGGCCGGCCTCCTTGAACTGGACGACGAGGCTGGTCCCGTCGGCCGACGCGCTCGTGGCGCTCTTGATGAAGTGGGGGCTGCCGCCCGCCATGGCGGGGCCGGCGCCGACGAGCACGAGCGCCGCAGCTGCGGCGAGTGCGGCCATGGCCTTGCGAATCAACATGGTGGATCCTTCCGATCGGGTTTCGAAACCGGTGACCCGGCCGTCGTCGACCCGCGAGACCTCGTGACCCGCCCCGATCGGAATGCGCGTGGCGTTCGCGGCCCTCCGGCCGCGTCCCGATTGCAAGGCTACCGCCGCGAGGACGGTCGCACGAGTGATATCGAGGATCTCTCACCTGGCTTCGTGGGATTCCAAAGGAATCATGGCGCGACCAGCGTCTTCAGTGCCTTCCCTGATGCCTCGCCGCGAACGCCGTCCTACGCTGTGCGCGGCCCGCCCGTCGACGGGCCGCGGCTGGGACGAAGGAGTCCGCGATGTCCGATGCGACGGTGCCGCACGACTACGTGAAGCTCGTGCTCGATCCTGCCCGGCCCCGCGGGCGCGACGGCGACCTCGAGTACGGCGACTTCCCGTACCCGGCCGGCACCGACGCCGCACCCGGCCGGCACGGGCCGGCCTCGGTGCCCGACCCGAACCCGCGCGTGTACCTGCCGGAGGGCGCCCGGCCGTTCCATTCGCGCGGCCTGCGCGTCGCACTCGCGATGAAGGGCGGTGTCAGCCTCGCCGTCTGGATCGGCGGGGCCGTCGCCGAGCTCGACATCCTCCGGCACATCCGCATCTACCGAAAGGAGTCCGACCCGGCGGCGCAGGCGCTGCTCATCGACCCCTCGGACACGGCTCCCGATCGAAGCCTCGTCGAGCGGGCCGATCTCTACGCCCGGCTCCTGTACTCGCGCGGATACGACCGCGTCGAGTTCGACGTGCTCGCGGGCGCGAGCGCCGGGGGCCTCAACGCCGTCATGTACGCGGTCGCCCAGCGCGCCGGGGTCGACGTCAACGGCCTCCTGCCGGTCTGGCTCCGCGCCGGGTCGGCGTGGAGCCTGCTGCAACCCGGCAAGCCGGCGGCGTTCGACTCCGTGTTCCGCGGCGACGAGTACTTCTGGAGCGAGCTCACGAAGGAGCTCACCGACATCGGCCGCCCCGCCGACGGCGAGATCCCGACATCCGGCCGGCGAGCGCTCATCGCACCGCACGTCGTCGTCGACCTGTCGGCGACGCTGATCGACGGCCGTGACACGAGCGAACGCAGTGCGGCCGAAGGTCACGCGCACTTCCGCTTCGTCGGCACCGACGGGGACCCGGTACCCGACCGGGCCGTCCCGAGGGTCGACCGGCTCAACGATCCCCGCAACGTCCGATTCGACCGCGACGTACGACGGATCGCGTACGCGGCGCGCACGACCTCGTCGTTCCCCGGCGCCTTCGAGCCCGCGCTCATCTACTCGAGCGACGACGCCCTGGCCGCACCCGACGTCGTGACGAACCCGCCCGACATGCGCAACGTGTTCAGTGCGCATCGCGTCGACGGCGCGCACCATCCCTTCCGCGTCGTCGACGGCGGCGTGCTCGACAACATCCCGATCGACCGGGCGCTGCGGGCGGTGCGCAACATCCCGGCGAACGAGCACGTGAACCGGGTGCTCGTCTACCTCGACCCATCGCCGAAGGAGACGTCGCACTGGCTCATCCGGGCCAATCGGTACGAGGGACCCGTTCCCGAGCTCCCGCCCGATCCCCGCACCGAGCGGCAGGATCCGCTCTCCAGGTTCCTCTCACCCATCCTCGCGGCGGTGCGGAAGCGCGCGAGCGGTGAGAACGGCGAAGACGAGATCGACGGCGTCGATGCTGCACGCACCTCGCAGATCGTCGCGAAGGGTCGTGGCGCACTGCTGGCCGTTCGACTCGACACCCGCCCCGCGACCGGCTCCGACGGCGCAGCGACACCGGACGAGCTCGCGTACGCGAGCATGCGCTCGGCGACCGATCTCGAGCTCCTCCGCGACGTGCTGACCCGCCCCGGCGAGTGGGCACTGGGCACCGACCTCCTCGAACGTCCGCCGCACCGCGCGCTCGACCGCCTCGACATCGGCCGGTTCGCCCCGGTGCTCCGCTCCGTCATCGGCGAGTTCGTCGCCGACGGCATCGACGGCGTGCCGCCCGACGCGATCTCGAAGGGCGCGCAGGCGCTCGTCGACGCCGCGTTCGCGTGCCTCGCGTGGGTGAGGGCCATCGAGGACCACGCGTTCCGCTCGATCGGGCTCGCCGAGCTCGACGCCGTGCTCGGCGACCGTCCGGGCACCGCCGACCGCACTCGCCAGGCCGTTCGGGAGGCGCTCTACGCCACCCTCCGGCGCGCGCGCGACTACCGCGACGCAGCGGTCTCCGGGGTCGTCGACGAGGTCGACGGGATGTCGCGCCAGGAGCATTCGCTCACTCCCGAACGTGCCCGCGACCTCGCCGTCGCGTGGCTCGCCGGCAATGCGGCATCCCCGCGCGGCCGCGACGCACTGTGGGCGGAGCTCGACCGCATCGTCGGCTGGCTGCAGCATGCCGGGGTGGAACTCGCGAGCGATCGGTCCACCCGGTGGTCGGACTCGCCGTGGTACCGCTTCCCCGCGCCCGGCGAGCGCATCGTGCTCGCGCGCGAACTCCCGCTCATCTTCGGCGGCAGCGGCATTCCGCTGCCCGATTCCACGATCCGCTTCCACACGATCGGCTCGGACACGCAGCCCGCCAGGGTCGGTCACTTCCGCACGCTGCTCGACGCACAGATCCTGGAGGGGTACCGTGCGGTTCTCGCGAAGGACCCCTCTCAGCTCGATCGCGAGACCGTCGCGCGACTGCTCGACGACGGCGCACTCCGCTCGACCTCGAAGCTGGCGGGCCTCCGGATCGCCGCCTTCGCGGGGTTCATGAGCCGTGCGTGGCGTCGCAACGACTGGTGGTGGGGCCGCCTCGACGCCGCGGCCGGGCTCGTCCGGCTGCTCGACAGCATGGAGGCCGCGCCGGCGCCCGACGGCACGGATGCGACCGACCAGGGCCCCGACCGGCCGGCCGCCGACCCGCCGCGCGGCGCGCTCGACGTCGACGACGCCGTCGAGCGCGTACAGGACGCTCTCCTCCGGCAACTCGATCGCGATGCCGGCGCGCGCCCCTACGCCGATGCGGTGTCGTCGGGCGAGCCCGACGGCATCCGCGGGCAGTTCGTGCGCGGCGCCCAGGACATCGAGGCGCTCGGCTCGGGCTATCGGCTCGCTCTGGCCTCGCGAACGGTTCGGACGGTCTCGGCCGCGATGGTGCGCGGAAGCGGTGGCGGTTCGCCGACGCGGTTGATGCACTGGCTGCTTCGACCACTGCTCGTCCTCGTCCCGACGCTGCTGTCTCCACCGCGACTCGTCCTCGCATCGGTGATCATCGCCTGCGGCGTGCTGCTCACCTGGCCGCAGCTCGACAGCACGCTCGAGCCCTCCGCGACCATCGGCGACAGCGGCGCGTTCATCGCCGTCGTCACGGCGGCGCTCGTCGCGTTCGTCGTGCTGCGGCTCGTCTCGAGCGCCCGGGCGCACCGGGCGCACGCCCGCATCGTCGCCGATGTGACGAACGCGGACTCGCGTCAGTTCGCGGTGATCCACCATGCCGAACGGCGGTCTCGGCCGGTGCGGGCAGCGCTCGTCGTGCTCGCCTTCGGCTTCATCGGCCTCTTCGTGCTCGCCTGCCTCTACTACCCGCTGTGGGGCGTCCCGTTCTGGGTGACGCTCCTTGCCGCAGTCGCGGTGGCCGAGATCGCAGGCAGGCGCCTCCGCACGGTTCCCTCGGCTCGCCCCTCACGGCCCTGGCGCTGGGTCGTCGCCGTGGTGCTCAGTGCGGCCGCCGTGGCCGTGACCGCCCAGCTCGCCGTGGTCCTCAGCAGCATGGCGTCGAGCCTCGATGCACCGTGGTCCGGCATGCTCCCGGGGGCGACGGCGGCCGCCGTCGTCGCGGCGGCGCTCGCCGCCACCCTGTTCGCGCAGGCGATGCGGTGGCGACAGCTGATCGCGGTCGTGCTCGTGGCCGGCGTGCTCACCGCGCTCGCCGTGGCGCTGACCGGATGGATCTTCGAATCGATCTCGCAGTTCGACGCACTCGACGTCGACACGGGCACGAACGCGTTGGTCGACGGCGCGCTCCGCCCCGAGGTCGAGGCGGCGGCCGGCCTCGAGGCGCTCCAGACCGCCATCGCGTTCCTCGTCTCCGCGTGGGTCGCCGGGACGGTGCTCTGGTGGGCGCCCTGGTTCCGCGGCATCGAGACCGGGCCGGCGGCGAAGCCTCACGACGGCGTCTACGACCTGACGCCGGGCTCGCTCGTGGATCGTCCGCACGACGCCGACGGCGAGCGCCGGGTCGAACGCCGCGACCACGGATCGCGTCGGCCGCGCCCGGCCACGGCGCCCGACCGGCCTCGCGAGCACGCGGAGCCGGTCGGGGTTCAGGAGGAGACCGCTACTCCCCCGCCAGTCCGCCGATGAGGTGACCGAACGGCCGGTCGAGCTGGAAGGGATCGTTCACGAGCTGCGAGCGGTCGGTGCGCTCGACGAGATCTGCGAACTCCTCCGCCCCGCGGAAGATGCGGTCGGGCAGGGAACGCACGCCGTCGCCGTCGGAGCCGCCCCAATCGCTCGTCGCCGCGAAGACGCCGGTCGTCACCGGCACCGCGTGCAGGTAGGTGAACAGGGGGCGGATCGCGTAGTCGATCGCGAGCGAGTGCCGCGGCGTGCCGCCGGTCGCACCGATCAGCACGGGCAGGTCGGTGAGCGCCTGCGGGTCGATCACGTCGATGAACGACTTGAAGAGCCCGGCGTAGCTCGTGGTGAAGATCGGCGTGACGGCGATGAGGCCGTCGGCCGACGCGACCGCGTCGAGCGCCTCCTCGAGCTTCGGCGGTGCGAACCCGAGCAGCAGGTGGTTCGTGATGTCGTGGGCCAGCTCGCGCAACTCGAACGTGCGCACCTCGGCCTCGACGCCGCGCTCGCCGAGCGCCGCCACGGCGTCGGCGGCGAGCCGGTCGGCGAGCTGACGGGTCGAGCTCGGCGTCGACAGGCCGGCCGAGACCACGACGATCTTCTTGGCGGTCATCGCGCCACCCCCTGACGGGTCGCGGCGGGCCCGAAGGCCGACCCGGACTGCCGCGCGGCCGTCGCGTCGACATCGGTGTCCTGGTAGGGCGAGCCGACGGTGAGGTTGTCACCGCGGTTGGCGTTCGGCGTCGCCTGGCGAGGCGCCTCGTCGCCGTACTTCGCGCGCACGAGCGACGCGTGCGTCGGGGCATCCGGCACCTCGGCCGGGCGGTCCTTCGCGAACTCCTCGCGCAGCACCGGAACGACCTCGCCGCCGAGCAGGTCGAGCTGCTCGAGCACGGTCTTCAGCGGCAGCCCCGCGTGGTCGAGCAGGTAGAGCTGGCGCTGGTAGTCGCCGACGTAGTCGCGGAAGCCGAGCGTCTTGTCGATGACCTCCTGCGGGCTGCCGACGGTGAGGGGCGTCTGCTGGGTGAACTCCTCGAGGCTCGGCCCGTGCCCGTAGACCGGCGCGTTGTCGAAGTACGGACGGAAGTCGCGCACCGCGTCCTGCGAGTTCTTGCGCATGAACACCTGCCCGCCGAGACCGACGATCGCCTGCGCGGCAGTGCCGTGACCGTGGTGCTCGTAGCGCTGGCGGTACAGCGCGATCATGCGCTGGGTGTGCGACGCGGGCCAGAAGATGTGGTTGGCGAAGAAGCCGTCGCCGTAGAACGCGGCCTGCTCGGCGACCTCGGGGGTGCGGATCGAACCGTGCCAGACGAACGGGGGCACCCCGTCGAGCGGGCGCGGCGTCGAGGTGAAGCCCTGCAGCGGGGTGCGGAACTTGCCCGACCAGTCGACGACGTCCTCGCGCCACAGGCGGTGCAGCAGCTCGTAGTTCTCGACCGCGAGCGGCAGGCCCTGGCGGATGTCCTTGCCGAACCACGGGTAGACGGGGCCGGTGTTGCCGCGGCCGAGCATGAGATCGGCGCGGCCGCCCGAGACGTGCTGGAGCATCGCGTAGTCCTCGGCGATCTTCACCGGGTCGTTCGTCGTGATGAGCGTCGTCGCGGTCGACAGCTGAAGCGTCGAGGTCTGCCCGGCGATGTACGCGAGGGTCGTCGTCGGCGACGACGACCAGAACGGCGGGTTGTGGTGCTCGCCGAGCGCGAAGACGTCGAGGCCGACCTCTTCGGCGTGCTTGGCGATCGTCACCGTGGCCTGGATGCGCTCGGCCTCGGTCGGCGTGCGACCGGTCGTCGGGTCCTGGGTGATGTCGCTGACGGTGAAGATACCGAACTGCATGATGCTGCTCCTGGGCTCATCTGGTGATGCGTCAATTCTATGCGTCTGCATACATCGGGTCCAACGGGTGTCGTAGCCACGGTATTCCCGATCGGCCCGATCGTTCGCGCGGCGATACACTCGGCCTGATGAGCACGATTTCGGTCGTCATTCCGAGTCTCGACGATGCGGAGTTCCTCGCCGCGTGCCTGAGGGCGATCTCGGCCCAGACCCGCGCCGCCGATGAGGTGATCGTCGTCGACAACGGCTCGACCGACGACACGGCGGCCGTCGCGCGCGCTGCCGGCGCACGGGTGCTCGTCGAGCCGCACCGCGGCATCTGGCCTGCGACGGCGACCGGATTCGACGCCGCCCGTGGCGAGATCCTGGCCCGCCTCGACGCCGACTCGGTGCCCGCACCCGACTGGCTCGCGGAGATCGAGCGGCGCATGTCGGCGCGCGACCGGCCGACCGTCGTCACGAACGGCGGCACGTTCTACGGACGCACCGCGCTCGTGCGCTGGATCGCGCGCAACATCTACATCGGCGGCTACTTCACCGTGATCGGCGCGCTCCTCGGCCACCCGCCCATCTTCGGTTCCAACTACGCCATGCGAGCCGACGCGTGGCGGCGCCTCCGGCACCTCGTGCACCGCGACCGCGCCGACGTGCACGACGACCTCGATCTCGCGTGGTGGATGCAGCCCGGCATGACGGTCGTGCGCGACCGCGGGCTCGCGGTCGAGGTGTCCGCGCGCCCGTTCGACAGCGCGGCGGGGCTCTGGCGCCGGGTCCGCATGGCGTTCCACACGATGTCGGTCGAGTCCCGCGAGTGGCCGCCGCTCACGCGCCGTGCCGAGCGACGCCGGGCTCCCGCCTGGGTCTGGGAGGCCCCCGGGCTGCGCGAGACGGCCGTCGACCGCGACACCGACGGCGACGAGGCCCTGCCGGCCTGACCACGGGCGGCGCGAGGATGCATCGACGCGCCCCGCACGAGGCATCCCGTTCACCGGCCGTCGACCGGCCCGCTCGCGTCGAACAGTGCGAGCATGTCGCGCACGAGCTGGTGCGGCGCGGTCTCGCAGGGGCTGTGGCCCGTCGGGTAGGCGGCGAACCGGGCGCCGAGCTCACGGGCCGACCGCTCGTGCAGCTCGCGCGGCCACAGGTCGTGCTCGCCGACCGCGACGAGCTTCGGCACGGGCGTCGCGGCGAGTTCGGCACGCACGTCGGGGGTCGCCATCATGAGGCCGATGATGTCGTCGACGCTGTCACGGCGAGTGAGCGCGAACCGCTCGCGCACGAAGGCGAGCCGGCCGGGCGGCACCCTGTTGAGGTTGTTGCGGATGCCCCAGAGCATGAGCGCGGCGCCCTGCCGCGGCGTCGTGAACCCGCTCAGCGCGCCGATCCGCTTCACGCCGCGGAACGCCTGTCCGGGTTCGGGCGGCGAGCTCAGGAGCGTCAGGCTCGCGAACCGGTCGGGTCGCTCGAGCAGGGCGAGGCCCGCGAGCGTGCCCGCGAAGCTGTACCCGAGCACGTGCGCCGAGCCCGCCCCGTCGTCGAGGACCGCGATCAGGTCGTCGAGGAAGAGGCGCTGATCGTAGCGGGCGCGCGGCGGGTCGACGTTCCACGGGCCGGCCTCGAACGACTGGTACTGGCCGGCCAGGTCGTAGGACTCGACCCGGTAGCCCGCCGCTGCGAGCAGCGGCATCATGAGGACGAAGTCCTCCTTCGACCCCGTCGCCCCCGGCACGAGCACGACGCGGCGGCCGTCAGGCGGACCCAGCGCGATGCGGGCGAGCCGGCCGCTCGGTCCGGCGAAGTCGGTGCGCTCGGTGCCGGGCGGGAGCACGTGCCAGTCGATGTCGGGCAGCGCCTCGTCGAGCACCCTCGCCTCGTCGATCGCCGCCACGACCATCACGATAGTGGCTCGGCGCCCGCTCAGACTCGTCGCCTAGGCTGGAACGATGGCTACCGTGGCGCTCACCTTGGACACCTTCGAGAAGACCATCCTCGAAGGCGGCACCGTCTTCGTCGACTTCTGGGCGGCGTGGTGCGGCCCGTGCCGTCAGTTCGCGCCCAACTACGAGGCGGCCGCCGAGGCGAATCCCGACCTCGTGTTCGCGAAGGTCGACACCGAAGACCAGCAGCAGCTCGCCGCGGCGATGAACATCACGTCGATCCCCACGATCATGGCCTTCAAGGACGGCATCGGCGTGTTCGCCCAGGCGGGCGCGCTGCCCCGCCCGATGCTCGACGAGCTCGTCTCGCAGGTGCGCGCGCTCGACATGGACCAGGTGCGCGCCCAGCTCGACTCCGAGGAGGACGGCCGGGCGACGGGTACCGACGGCGTCTGACGTCCGATCGGCGGCTCAGCCCGCCTCCGGCGTGCTCGTCGTCGCGGGCACCGCGTGTTCGAGCCCTGACAGGTCGAGCTCGACGCCGAACGGGCGTGCGGCGCCGGTGATGCGGGCCGGCACCCGCACGTAGCCGCCGCGACGGGCGAGCGCGTCGAGCCGATCGCGCCAGTGCTCGTCGATCGCCTCGCCGAGGAATCCGGCGTGGCGGGGCCGGTCGCCGCCGACGAGCTGGACGCCGATGCGGTACCGCCGCGACAGCCATCGATTCGCCCGCGGCACGAGGACCGCCGGCTGGTCGGGCCCGCCGTGCAGTCGCGCGAGCTCGAGCGCGGGCTGGTGCCTGCGGACATCGGCCACCGGTGCGACCGCGCGCACCTCGCGTTCGAGGTGCGGTGCGTCCACGAGTTCGAGCCCGTCGAGGGTCGCGAGGTCGCCCCACTGGTCGGGGTTGGTCGAGCGGCGACGCACGAGCCCGGCGACGACCCAGCCGATCGCGGCCACGAGGGCGATCGTGAAGGGCCAGAACAGCCATGGCGGCGACTCGGGGCGGATGGCGCTCGTGGCGATGAGCAGCACGACGACGACGAGGTACGGCAGCGGCTCCCAGGCGAGCAGGGGCTTCCGGCGGGGCGCAGACACGCCCTACAGGCTATCGCGGGATGCCTCGGAGCCGGGTTCAGCGGAGTGCGTCGAGCCGGCCCGCGACCTCGTCGAGCACCCGCTCGTCACCCGCGTAGATGCCGTCGGGCCGCGGCCAGTGCGCGACGACGTCGGTGAAGCCGAGTTCGCGGGCGCGCCCGACCGCCTCTTCGAAGGCACCGACGCTCGCGAGGCTCAGCCGCGCCTCCGAGTCGAGCGAGAGCGTGCGCGCGATCGACGCGCCCGCCCGCCCGGCCGCGTCGCACGCCGCATCGAGCCGCTCGACGAGGCGGGCGACGCCCTGCCACCAGGCATCCGTGCCGTCGTCGTCGCCGCCCGTGGTGATCCAGCCGTCGGCGACGGCGGCTGCGAGCGCGAGCCCGCGCGGGCCGTTCGCGGCGAGGTGCAGCGGCATGCGCGGTCGCTGGGCCGGTTCCCCGACCATGCGGGCGCCGTCGGCCGTGAACCACTCCCCCGCGAACGAGATGCCCTCGCTGCCGGGCTCCTCGAACCGGAGCAGTCGGTCGAGGCCGTGCACGAACTCCTCGAACCGGTCGGCGCGCTCGCGGGGCGTGAGCTGGGGCTGTCCGAGCACATGGGCGTCGAATCCGGTGCCGCCCGAGCCGATGCCGAGCAGCACGCGGCCGCCCGCGATCTGGTCGATGGTCGCGATGTCCTTCGCGAGGGTGACCGGGTGGCGGTAGTTCGGATGCGAGACGAACGTGCCGAGGCCGATGCGCTCGGTGACCATCGCCGCGGCGGTGAGGGTGGGAACGGTGGCATGCCATCGTTGGCCCGCGAGACTGCGCCACGCGAGGTGGTCGTAGGTCCAGGCGTGGTCGAATCCGTAGGACTCGGCCGCGCGCCAGTACCGGGCGGCGTCGGGCCAGTCGAACTGGGGCAGGATGACGATGCCGAATCGCATGGCGCCAGCCTAGGCCGCTCGATGCGGGTGCGGGGCGGGGTCGCTCGCGCGCCCGTCGGCAGCGGGCGGCGCTGCGCGCCGGCCTTCGACGACCGGCAGGGAGGCCGTCACCGGCACCGGCTCGGCCCCGAGCTCGACCGCCGGGACTCCCCGTGCCTCCGGCCGCTCGAGCTTGACGCACACGATGCCGCCGAGGATGAGCACCCCACCGAGGATCTGCAGCGGACCGAGGGCCTCGCCGAGCAGGATCCAGCCGGCGATCGCGGCGAACACGACCTCGGAGAGCCCGAGGAAGGAGGCGAGCCGCGAGCCCAGCATGCCGATCGAGGCGATGCCGGCGGTGTAGGCGAACGCCGTCGAGACGAGACCGACCGCGATGAGCGGGACGAACCACGGTGCCTGCGCGCCGAGGAACGCGACATCGGCGGTCGTCGCCTGCATCGGGAGCAGTCCGGTCAGGCCGGCGACCGCGAGGGCGACGGCGCCGACGACGAAGCCGGCGGCGATGAGCGCGACGGGCGGCAGCTGGTCGGCCGCCGTCTCGCCGATCGCGTAATAGACGCAGACGCCGATCATCGCGAGCGCGGCGAAGGCGAGCCCGAGCGGGTCGAGGCCGCCGCCCCCTGGGCCGATCACGAGCACGAGGCCCGCGAGCGCGAGCACCGAGCCGGCCAGCACGACCCGCTGCGGCGTACGCCGCGTGCGCAGCCATGCGAACAGGACGAGCGCGATCGGGGCGAGGTACTCGATGAGCAGCGTCATCGACACCGGGATGCGCTCGAGCGAGGCGTAGAAGAAGAACTGCACGCCGGCGACGGCCACGAGCCCGTAGAGGAGCACGGTCCACTTGGCGCGCCACAGCGGCCGCAAGTCGCCGCGGAGCGCGATGAGGCCCGGGACGGCGAGCAGGAGCGCGGCGATGGAGATGCGCGCGAGCACCGCCGCGCCGGGCGACCAGCCGGCTTCGAGCAACGGTTTCACGAACACGCCGCCGATGCCGAACGAGAGCCCTGCCGCGAGTCCGAGCGCGATGCCGAGCACCCCGCGTCGTCGTGACGTCATGTCGCCTCCCAGCCCGATCGTCGCCGCCACCCTGCGTGTCGCCGCAAAGACTGCCGCGTCATGAGTGAAGACCGTTATGCTCGTGACAGTACCCCTCACCAAGGTCAGGAGTCAAATGATTTTCACCGATGACACCGTCGCAGCGCTCGAGTTCATGGCGGCCCTCGCCGACACCGTGCCCGGCGCGTCGGAGTCGGGCGACGACGAGCTCGCGACGACGGCCCGGCTCACCGCCCTCATCGCGGCGTGGCAGTACTCGGGCCGGCACGACGGCGACACCCGCGAACTCGACGAGGTGCGCGAGGCTCGCGAGCGGCTGCGCGCACTCTGGGGCCGGCCGCGCGACGAGGTCGTCGACGAGGTGAACGCGATCCTCGAGGAGGCGCGCGCCCTCCCCCGCCTCGTGCGCCACGACGGCTCCGACTGGCACATCCACGCCACCTCGCCCGACGCGCCGCTCGCCGAGCGCATGCTCGTCGAGGCGGCGATGGCGCTCGTCGACGTCGTGCGCGCCGACGAGACCGCCCGGCTCCGCGAGTGCGCCGCCGACGACTGCACCGGCATCTTCGCCGACCTCTCGAAGAACGCCTCGCGGCGCTACTGCAGCACGCGCTGCGGCAACCGGATGGCGGCGAGGGCGCACCGGGCGCGCAGCGCCTGAACGGCGAGCCGAGCCGGCCGTCGGATCTGCGGCATCACCACGAGGCATCCCGACATGACGAAGGCCCCCGCCGATTCGGCGGGGGCCTTCGCAAGAAGTTCGCGGTGTCGTCGAGAGCCGCGCGGACTGCCGTGCTTAGCGGCGCAGCCCGAGACGCTCGATGAGCGAGCGGTAGCGCGCGATGTCGACATCGGCGAGGTAGCCGAGGAGACGACGGCGCTGACCGACGAGGAGCAGCAGGCCACGACGCGAGTGGTGGTCGTGCTTGTGCTCCTTCAGGTGCTCGGTGAGGTCCTTGATGCGCTTGGTGAGCAGCGCGATCTGGACCTCGGGGGATCCAGTGTCACCGGGGTGCGTCGCGTACTCTTCGATGATCGCCTTCTTGACGTCTGCTTCGAGTGCCATAGATGGGATCCCCTTTCTTCTCGTTGCGCGCTGCCCGGGGCGGGATGCCTGGGCTCTCTTGATGCGCGGCCGGTTTCACGGCAACCTCAATACTCTAGCAGAGCGGATGCCTCGGGGCCGACCACCCAGCACGACGCGGAGCGCGTCCGAAGTTCAGTCGAACGGCCGCTCGAGCAGGGTGAGCGCCGCGTCGACCGCCTCGGCCGGAGTGCCGTCGCCGCTGCGCGCCCACCAGCGCATCGCACTGAAGCCCGTCGTGACGTAGAGGTCGGCGAGCAGGTGCGCCCGAAGCGACGCCGGGTCGCCCAGGTACGGCTCGAGGAGTTCGTGCACGGCGCCGAACTTCGCGAGCCCGTGGGCGAGCACCGCGGGGTACGCATCGATGATGCGCAGGCGCTGCCGCGTCACCTCGATGAGCTCGGGCGGGAACTCGGCCATGGCGACGTAGGCGCGATGGAGGGCGGCGATGGACGCACGTCCGCCCGCCTCCGACGCGCCGCCGCCGGCGGCCGGGGACCGGTCGGCCGCCGGCGCGATCGCCGACTCGAACCGCGCCAGGGCCTCGTCGAAGCCGCCCCAGACGAGGTCGGGCTTCGACGGGAAGTACCGGAAGAGCGTACGGCGGCTCACCCCGGCGGCGTCGGCGACGTCGGCCATCGTGACCTCGTCGAACCCGCGCTCCGCGAAGAGGGCGAGCGCGATCGCCGCGAGCGCATCGGCGTCGACCTCGATCGGGCGCCCGCGGGGCGCACGCGAGGACCCGTCGCCGGTCGGGCGGGCGTTCGGGGAGGCATCCATCGTCACACCGCCATTCTCGCGTGCCCGGGGTCGCATGGGGAACATTTTATGACACTCAGTGTTATAACTGGTGGACCGGTCGCGAACCCGACCGGCGAACCCACCGCGACGCCGCGCATCCCACGACGCCGCACTCACCGCTGAGGAGCAGCAATGAACACCGCCATCACCCCCGGACGCTTCGACGGCAAGGTCGCGATCGTGACCGGCGCCGGGTCCGGCATCGGCCTCGCGACCACCGTGCGACTCGCCTCCGAGGGCGCGCGCGTGATCGCGGCCGACGTCTCGAAGGAGCGCCTCGACGCACTCGTCGCCGAGCACCCCTCGCTCGACATCGTCGCCGTCGCGGGCGACATCACCGTCGAGGAGAACGTGCAGGCGCTCGTCGCCGCCGCCGGCGAGCGGGTCGACGTGCTCGCGAACGTCGCCGGCATCATGGACGCCTTCCTGCCGGCCGCCGAGATCGACGACGCCACCTGGGAGCGGGTCATGAACGTCAACGTCACCGCCGTCATGCGGCTCACCCGCGCGGTGCTGCCCAAGATGGTCGAGCAGGGCACGGGCTCGATCGTCAACGTCACGAGCGAGGCGGGCCTGCGCGGCGCCTCGGCCGGTGCCGCGTACACGACCTCGAAGCACGCCGTCGTGGGCTTCACGAAGAACACCTCGGTCATGTACTCGGGATCGGGCATCCGCGTGAACGCGGTCGCGCCCGGCGGCGTGAAGACGAACATCGAGGCGCCCTTCAAGTCGGAGCACGCGGGCCGCGTGCTGGGCCCGGTGCTCGGCGCGCTCGCGCTCGTGCCGGCCGAGCCCGAGCAGCTCGCCGCCGCGATCACCTGGCTGCTGTCGGACGACTCGGCGAACGTGTCGGGCGTCGTGCTCGCCTCGGACGGCGGCTGGTCGGCGATCTGATCGCCCTTCCGACGAGACGGATGCCTCGTGCCGCGACCCGCGGCACGAGGCATCCGTTGCTTCGGCGAGCGCGCCCGGCGAGACTGGGCGCATGGCCTTCGTGATCAAGCGCGTGTACGAGCCCGCCGAAGCGGGCGACGGCTACCGGGTGCTCGTCGACCGGCTGTGGCCGCGAGGCGTGAGCAAGGAGCGCGCCGAGCTCGACCTGTGGGACAAGGCGGTCGCCCCCTCCCCCGAGCTGCGCACCGAGTGGCACCACGCCGCCGACCGGCTGGGCGACTTCGAGCACTTCGCGTCGCGCTACCGCGCCGAACTCGACGAGAACGCCGCAGCCGACGCACTGCTCGAGCTTGGGCGCGAGCATGATCGCGTGACGCTGCTCTACGGCGCACGCGACACGCAGGTCAACCACGCCGAGGTGCTGCTCGACTGGCTCGCCGGCCACGGAGCCGTCGTCGAGCGGAACTGACGCGTCGCGCGCGGCAGGCGAACCGCGGCGGGGTTGAGGCGAACCGCCGCGCAGCGTAGCGTGCGTCGTGACCCGAAGGAAGCGAGCATTCATCATGATTGCGCAGCATCGGACCCGCACCGCCGTCCTCGCCCTCGCGGCCGCCGCCGCACTCACGCTCACCACGGCGGCCGCCGCCGCGCAGGCCAGGCCACCGGGCACACCGGCCATTCCGCTGAACAACGAGCAGGAGACGACCGGCGCCACCGGCGGCGGGCACGGCTTCATCGCCTTCGAGATCGCCGACGGCGAGTTCTGCTACACCCTCGAGGTCGAGGGGCTCACCGCCGGCGCCGTGGCCGCGCACATCCACCTCGCCCCGCGCGGCGTCGCCGGCGGCGTCGTCGTGCCGCTCTCGGTGCCGAACGCCACGGCCTTCACCGTCGAGGACTGCGCCGACGCCGACGCGGCCGTGCTCGACGCCATCGCCGAGAACCCGCGCGCGTACTACGTCAACGTGCACACGCCGACGTATCCCGGCGGTGAGGTGCGCGGGCAGCTGAAGTAGCGCTCACGGCGCGTCGCGACGGCGGTCAGGGCACGAACGGGAAGATCGCCGGAGCACCCGTGTGCGCGTAGACGAGCACGAGGAACACGACGAGGTCGAACAGCAGGTGCACCACCAGCACGTAGGTCAGCGACTTCGTCAGCTTGAACGTGTAGCCCTGCACGAGGGCGAACGGGATCGTGAGCAGCGGCCCCCAGCTCTGGTAGCCGAGCTCCCACAGGAACGAGACGAAGACCGTCGCCTGCAGGAGGTTCGCCTGCCAGGCCGGGAAGTGCCGCAGGAGCAGCGCGAAGACCGTGCAGATGAAGAACAGCTCGTCCCACGTGCCGACCGCGGTCACCCCGACCGCGAGCCGACCGATCTCGTTCGCACCGTCGACCGCCGGCCAGTTCTCGTAGACCCCTGACCCGATGAAGTAGGCCGGCAGCACGAGCCAGCCGGCGAGCGTGACGCCCGCGAGGTAGGCCCACTGCGTGCGCGTCCACCGGCGGCCCGTGCGCCAGGGGAAGCGGATCACCCGTTCGCGGTAGACGAAGCGCGAGACGAGGAACGGCACCGCGACCGCGAGGCCCAGCACGAGCGCGAATCGGACCATGCCCGCATCGCTGAGGTCGGCCTTCAGCGACATGGTCGAGATGATCACGAGCCCGATCGCGATGAGCGCGAGGTCGGCGAGCAGCCGCTCGGTGCGCCCCGAACGGTCGCAGAGCCACGCGGCGAGGAGCCCGACCGCGATCATCGCGTAGCCCGCGATCGGCGCCATGAACCCGAACAGCAGCACGGCGGCGCCGCACACCAGGACCGCGGGCACGAGCGCGATCGGGTGCGCGCGCAACGCCGCCGCGTCGGCGGTGTCGGCAAGGTCGATCTTCGGCATCGGCGTGCGCCCTATTCGTCGTCGCCGAGGTCGCCGCGACGCGACGCCTCGGCCCAGCGGCCGAGGAACAGCCCCCCGGCCTCGTCGTGGATGAGATCGCCGGCGGTGAGCACCGGGTACCCGGTCGCGGGCACGCCGTCGGCGGGGCGCACGTCGACGTGCCTGACCGACTCGCCCCGCTCGTGCAGCCAGTCGGCCATGCGGTAGTCGCCCCGCGAGTCGCCCATCGTTCGCCAGTGCCGCGGACGGACGCCGCGTTCGGCGAGCAGCTCGATCGCGCGTGCCGCGCCGAGATCCTTGCCGAGCCGCACCGACTCGACGTCGGTGGCGATGATGCTCGGGTCGACCCGCCAGTGCACGCGGCCCGAGGCATCCGGTCGTTCCTCGTCGCCCTGCACCGTGCCGAAGCCCCGGGCCGCGAGCGCCGCATGCGCGTGCGCGTCGAAGCGCGGCTGGGCCACGAGGTAGTCGCCGGATGACACGTGCACGTGCTGCTCGACCGACACCATCGCGCGCTTGGTCTCGTCGAAGAAGGCGACCTCGTCGAATTGCGACCGGACGACGTCGCGCATGTAGGCGGTGAACTCCTCGGGCATGGCGAGGTCGAGGTCGACGAAGACCTCGCCGAGCCCGCCACGATCGATCGCCGCCCAGACCGCCCCCTTCTCGCAGATCGCCCACACGGGCGCGCCGGGTTCGAGTCCCGCGTCGACGAGGGGCGGCACGACCCGTTCGGCGATGAAGGCGTCCGACCGGCCGGTGTTGAACACCACGGCGTTGCCGTCGTTCGCGAGGGCCGCGAGATCGCGCGCGATCGACGGGATCGCGATCGACCGGGTCACCGGGCTCGCGATGGGACCGTCGACGTCGAGCAGGAGGCCGAGGAGCGGGGCGCTGGTCACGCCACCAGCCTATGGCGCGGCGCGGCGCCGATGTCGCCGGCCGGTGCGACGATCGAGTCATGCAGCAGACGATCGTCCCTCCGTACCTGCTCGACCGCATCGCCGACGCCACCCACCGGTTCCCGCTCGCCGCCGAGGCGGCCCGGCGCTCGCTGCTGCACGACGCGCCGCGACGCGAACTGCGCGGGACGCCGCCGCTGCTGCCGCCCGACCGCGCCGAGCCGCGACTGCCCGCCGCGCTGCCCGACGCGCCGTCGCAGCCCGACCGCCGCATCTCCGATGCGGAGCACGCCGAGCGGCTGCCGGGCCGGCTCGTGCGGCGCGAGGGCGAACGCGCGACGGGCGACGAGTCGGTCGACGACGCCTACAACGGGCTCGGCGACACGCACCGGCTGTTCGACCGCGTCTTCGGGCGCGACTCGATCGACGGCGCCGGAATGCCGCTCGAGGCGACCGTGCACTTCGGCGAGCGCTACGACAACGCGTTCTGGGACGGCGAGCGCATGGTGTTCGGCGACGGCGACGGCGAGGTGTTCCGCGGCTTCACCGATTCGCTGAGCGTCATCGGCCACGAGCTCGCGCACGGCGTCACCGAGCACACGGCGGGCCTGCGCTACCAGGGTCAGCCGGGCGCACTCAACGAGCACGCCTCCGACGCGTTCGGCGCGCTCGTCGAGCAGTACGCGCTGGGTCAGGACGCCGAGGCAGCGACCTGGCTCATCGGCGAGGACATCTTCACCGACGAGGTGCAGGGCAGGGCGCTCCGGTCGATGCTCGAACCCGGCACCGCCTACGACGACGACGTGCTCGGCCGCGACCCGCAGCCCGCGCACATGCGCGACTACGTCGAGACGACCGACGACAACGGCGGCGTGCACCTGAACTCGGGCATCCCGAACCGGGCGTTCGCGCTCGCCGCGCGCGAACTCGGCGGCTTCGCATGGGAGCACGTCGGCCGCATCTGGTACGACACGCTCACCTCCGGGCGGCTGAGCCCGACGGCGACGTTCGCCGAGTTCGCGGCCGAGACGGTTCGCCAGGCCGAGCGGCGCTTCGGCGCCGACTCGCGAGAGGCCCGCGCGGTGCGCACGGGCTGGCAGACCGTCGGCGTGCTGCCGGCGACCGACGGGGCCGAGCGCGGCGCCTGATCGAGGAGTAGCATCCAGCACGATGGAGGTCATCGTGCAGCGCACCGGGGGTCTGGCCGGCCTCCGCACCACGTGGCGCGTCGAGGTCGACGAGCAGCCCGACCCCGACGCCTGGGTCGTGCTCATCGGCGAGCTGCCGTGGCGCGAGGTGCCCCCCGCTCCCCCCGAGCCCGACCGCTACGTCTACCGCATCGAGTGCGCCCCGCACGAGGCGCTGCTCGCCGAGCGCCAGGTCACCGGTCCGTGGCGAGAACTGGTCGACCGGGTGCGCGAGACGGCGCCGCCGCACCGCGAACCGCCAGCAGCACCCCGAACGCGATGAGGCCCTGCGCCGCGAGGTAGGTCGACATCACGGCGAGGTCGTGCGCCGCGAACTCGTATCCGGGCAGGAAGCGCCCCATCGCGAGCACCGAGTCGGAGACCACGAACAGGGCACCGCCGAGGGCGATCCAGCCGCCGTGCAGCGAAGCGCTCACCGCCATCGCGCCGATGACGAGCGCGTACGCGACGACCGGCACGGCGAGCGCGCCGGCACCGGGCAGCAGGAGGGCGAGCATCGCGACGACCCACAGCGGATAGACGAGCGCCCAGGCCGGCGGGCGACGCCGGGCCCGAGGCATCCGCAGGAAGAGCACGATGTAGGCGACGTGCGCCGCCAGGAACGAGGCGAGGCCCGCCACGAACCAGGGGTCGCCCGGGAACGTCAGCAGCACGTCGCCGCCCCACGACAGCCCGATGCCGGCGAGCAGCAGGGCCGGCACTGGCGCGCCCGAACGACGGGAGACGATCACGACGGCGAGCGCGAGCAGCGGCATGAGCAGCGCTTTCGTCGCGGTCACGCTCCAGGCGGGGCCGACGTACTGGAGCACGAGGTGCCCGATCGAGACGACGAGGTAGGGGGCGAAGGCGGGCAGCACGCTCGAATCGTAGCCGAACGACGACGAAGGCCGGCGGGCGCTCGCCCACCGGCCTTCACAGCACGGACCGACTCAGCTGACGCCGAGCAGGTCGATGACGAAGATGAGGGTCTTGCCCGACAGCGGGTGACCGCCGCCGGCGGGGCCGTACGCCTTGTGCGGGGGCACGATGAGCTGGCGGCGACCGCCGACCTTCATGCCGGGGATGCCCTCTTTCCAGCCCGTGATGAGGGCCGAGAGGGGGAAGTTGATCGACTGTCCGCGACCCCACGAGGAGTCGAACTCCTCACCGGAGTCGAACTCGACGCCGAGGTAGTGCACGTCGACCGTCGAGCCGGGCTGGGCCTCGGCGCCGTCGCCGACGACGAGGTCTTCGATGACGAGCTCGACGGGGGCCGGGCCCTCGGGAGCGTCGATCTCGGGCTTGCTGTTCGTATCGGTCATGCCCTCAATCAAAACGGATTCCACGTGCCCGTGTCCATCGCGGACGGATGTCCACCGGGGTCTTGCGCTACTGGCGAACACCATGCACGCTGGAACCCTAAGAGATCCGTCGCCCCGTAGAGATGTCGGCAGTGCCACACCACAGGGCGGCGGATTTCTGTTGCGTTCCGGCACGCCGGGAGCACGACAGGGGCAGGCGGTTCCGCCGCCCTGCGGTGACCTCAGTCCTGCATCAGCCGAGACCTGATGAGGAAGCGAACGCCCTCGGGCGCCTCGATCGAGAACCCGCTGCCGCGACCCGGGACGACATCGACGGTGAGGTGGGTGTGCCGCCAGTAGGCGAACTGCTCGGCCGACATCCAGAAGCCGGCGACGCGCGCCGACCCCGAGGCATCCCGACCGAGCTCGAGCTCGCCGAGCAGCACGTCGGCCTCACTCGTGACGAACTCGCCCGCCGGGTAGCACATCGGCGAACTGCCGTCGCAGCACCCGCCGGACTGGTGGAACATGAGGGGACCGTGCATCGACCAGAGGCGGTCGAGCAGCGTCGCCGCCGCGGGTGAGAGCTCCACCCGCGACGACCACTCCCCCGCGATCACCACCCGGCCGACGACGCCGTCCGCGAATCGTTCGAGCGACAACGCGGCCCCGATTCAGAAGAACCCGAGCGGGTTCTCGTTGTAGCTCACGAGCAGGTTCTTCGTCTGCTGGTAGTGGTCGAGCGCGAGCTTGTTGTTCTCGCGGCCGATGCCCGACGACTTGTACCCGCCGAACGCGGCGCCCGCCGGGTACGCGTGGTAGTTGTTCACCCACACCCGCCCGGCCTGGATGTCGCGGCCGGCGCGGTACGCCTCATTGCCGTTGCGGCTCCAGACGCCGGCGCCGAGTCCGTAGAGGGTGTCGTTCGCGATCGAGATGGCGTCGTCGTAGTCGGTGAAGCTCGTGACGGCGACGACCGGGCCGAAGATCTCCTCCTGGAACAGGCGCATCCGATTCTGGCCCTCGAAGATGGTCGGCTGCACGTAGTAGCCCTCGCTGAGGTCGCCGCCGAGGTCGGCGCGCTCACCGCCGAGCAGCAGCTTCGCACCCTCCTGCTTGCCGATGTCGATGTAGCTCAGGATCTTCTCGAGCTGATCGTTCGACGCCTGCGCGCCGACCTGGGTCTCGGTGTCGAGCGGGTTGCCCTGCTTCGCCTGCTTCGTCCGTTCGATCGCGTCGTCCAGGAACGTGTCGTAGATCGATCTCTGGATGAGCGAGCGGCTCGGGCAGGTGCAGACCTCGCCCTGGTTGAAGGCGAACAGGCTGAAGCCCTCGAGGGCCTTGTCGTAGAACGAGTCGCGCCGATCGGCCACCGACTCGAACACGATGTTCGGGCTCTTCCCGCCGAGTTCGACCGTCGAGGGGATGATGTTGTTCGACGCGTACTGCAGGATGAGCCGTCCGGTCGTCGTCTCGCCCGTGAAGGCGATCTTGCGGATGCGGCTCGACGAGGCGAGCGGCTTGCCCGCCTCGACGCCGAAGCCGTTCACGACGTTGAGCACGCCCGCCGGAAGCAGGTCGGCGATGAGCTCGACGAGCACGAGGATGGAGGTGGGCGTCTGCTCGGCGGGCTTCAGAACGACGGCGTTCCCCGCGGCGAGGGCCGGCGCGAGCTTCCACACCGCCATGAGCAGCGGAAAGTTCCAGGGGATGATCTGCCCGACCACGCCGAGCGGCTCCTGGAAGTGGTACGCCACCGTGTCCTCGTCGAGCTGCGTGAAGCTGCCCTCCTGCGCACGGATGAGGCTCGCGAAGTAGCGGAAGTGGTCGCTCGCGAGTGGGAGGTCGGCGTTCAACGGCTCGCGGATCGACTTGCCGTTGTCCCACGTCTCGGCGACGGCGAGGAGTTCGCGGTTGCGGTCGATGCGGTCGGCGATCGCGTTGAGGATGCCGGCGCGGTGCGCGGCACTCGTGCGGCCCCACGCGGGTGCGGCCTTGTGCGCCGCGTCGAGCGCGGCGTCGATGTCGGCGGCGGTGCCGCGGGCGACTTCGGTGAAGGCCTTTCCGTTCACGGGCGAGATGTTCTCGAAGTAGGCGCCGCCTTCGGGCTTCACCCACTCGCCGCCGATGAAGTGCTCGTAGCGCGGCTTGAACTCGATGAGCGCGCCGGGGGTGCCGGGCGCGGCGTACACGGTCATCGTGTCTCCTTGACGTCGTTGTCGGATGCCCCGTGCTGGGACGACGTCACCGTAGGCCGGGCGGGGTTGCGTCCCGGTTGCCCGGACGTTGCACCTGCGTTGCGCCCGGTCGACGGGATGCGCGGACCACGCGGTCGACGGGAGGCGGCCGGTCAGCCGAGCGCCGCGTCGAGTCGCTCGAGGTGGGCGACGACCGACGCACGGCGCGGCGACCGCGGGGGCAGCAGCCGGAGCACGGCGCGCCAGAGCTCGACGTCGTCGCGCCCCTCGTCGCGCTCGGCGTAGTCGAGGAGGAGCTCGGGGGCGGCATCCGCGAGGAGTGATTCGCGAAGTCGGCTCGCCACCTCGGCGCGGATCTCGACGATGCCGGGCGCGGCGGAGTCGGGCAGCAAGGGCCCCTGGTACGCGTCGAGCGCCCGGCGGCGGGCGCCGCGGCGCAGGCGCGCGAGCACTTCGTGCGCGTCGAGGGCGAGCGGCCGGACGAGGCGGTAGGGGCGGGACGCGATCGGAGGCTCACCCGCGGCGTCGAGCGTTCGCCGCAGCCGCACGAGTTCGGCGCGCAGGGTCACCGTGCTCGACTCGTCACCGTAGACGAGTGCGGCGAGGCGCTCGGCAGGAAGGCCGCGCGGATGCCAGGAGAGCAGCGTGAGGATCTCGGCGTGGCGGAGGCCGAGCTCGCGACCGCCGAGACGGGGGCGGCGCAGGCCGAGCACGTCGAGCGCGGTCGCCGCGGGCTCGACCGGCCGGATCCGCGTCCGCCGGAGCGTGCTGCGCACGGCGGACTCGAGGTGCGCGAGCTTGAGCTCGGCCTCGACCGCGGCCACCGTCGCCATGACGAGTGGGAGCGTGTGCGGAGCCACCGCGTGATCGGTGCCCGTGATGTCGATGACGCCCAGCACGGCGCCCGTCTGCGGGTCGTGCACCGGAGCTGCGGTGCAGCTCCATGGATGGACGATGCGGTTGAAGTGCTCGGCGCCGCGGATCTGGACGCCGCGGTCGACCTGGAGCGCCGTGCCGGGCGCGTTCGTGCCCACCGTCGACTCCGACCAGTCGGCGCCCGCGACGAACAGCATGTCCTCGGCCCGATGCCGAAGCGCGGGATCGCCCTCGACCCACAGCAGGCGTCCGTGTTCATCGCCGACGGCGACGACCAGGCCGGCCTCACCCGCATCGTCGACGAGCAGCCGCCGGATCACGGGCATCACCGGTGCGAGCGCGTGCGTCTCGCGGTAGGCCCGGAACCCGTCCTCATCGAGCTCCATGCTCGGCAGCGCGTGCGCCGGGTCGATCGCCCCGCGGAGCGCTCGCTCCCACGAGGCGCGAACCACCGGCCGGAGCGTCGGGGGCACCGCGCCCGAGGCGAGGGCGTCGTCCTGGGCGCGCAGGAGTCGGTCGCGCAGGGCATCGGCATCGAAGCCCCGAGGGGGTCGCTGCGGCACGGGCACGCCGTCTCCGATCGCGTCGTTGCGGATGCCGACATCATATCCGGTGGCTCGCCTCGCCGCCGTTGCGGTACTCAGCGCATGAGCGCCGCACGCTCGGACACGATCGCGGCGAGCAGCGCCTGCTCGTCGGCGACCGACTTCGCCCCGCCCACACCCGACGCGATCCGTTGCCGGGCGAAGGCGAGGTGCGTGGCGTCGGTGATGAGCCGTCGCATTCCCGCCGTCCGCGGCGGGCGCTGTGCACGAGCCCACGCCAGTGCCTGTCGTCGGCCGGCCGGCGTCGCGAGCAGGTCGACCTCCGCCGGGCTGAACCAGCCCGCGGCCGCGTACTCGCCGAGCCGGCGGCGCGTCGTGCGCACCTCCTCGCGACGCAGCAGCACGGCCAGCAGGACGGCACCGGCGAAGATCGGCACCTGCACGGTGAGGTAGAGGCCGACCGCGTCGTCTCCGAAGGCGAGCGAGCCGTTCCAGAGCGCGTGCAGCGCGATCGCGGCGAGCAGTCCGAGCAGGAACCAGCCGATCACGCCGCCGCCTGCACCGCGTCGCGCGGCGATGCCGATCGCGAGCCCCGTGCAGGCGGTGAACAGCACGTGCGCGAACGGCGAGAAGATGCCGCGCACGACGAAGGTCGCGCCGAGCGATTCTGCACCGCCCTCGATGAGGGCGGACCCGAAGTAGATGATGTTCTCGGTGAAGGCGAAGCCCGCCGCGACCGTCGCGGCGTAGACGAGCCCGTCGACCGGCCCGTCGAACTGCCACCTCGCGAAGGCGTAGACGAGCAGCACGCCCAAGCCCTTCGCGACCTCCTCGACGACGGGCGCCTGCACGACGGCCCCGACGGCCTCGTCGGCCCCGCCGCCGGGCGAGACGAACGCCACCGCGAGCTGCACGCCGAGATCGACGACGAGCGCGACGACGACCGAGACCGCCGCGCCCCAGAGGAACGCGAACCACAGCGCGCCGCGCGGCTCGGGCTCCCAGCGGTCGACCCAGCGGATGGCGAGCAGCACGCCGGCCAGCGGCACGAGGGCGAGCAGGGAGCCGATCACGAGGGTCGAGGCGCCGAGCGCGATCGCAAGGTAGGCGATCACGAGCAGTGCGGCGAATCCGCCGAGCACGATGCCGATCACGGCGAAGACGGTGCCGCCGCTCCGCGCCCGGACGGGCGCCGCCCAAGCGGGGGCGGCGGGTTGCGGGGCTGGGCCGGGGGCGACGTGGCTCACCGGGGCAGCCTACCGAACCGCGGCGGTCCCTCGGCGGCGTGGAGACCTCCTCCGTTCCCGGCGCGTCAACCGGTCGGCGCGGATGCCTCGAACATGACGCCGGGATTCAGGATGCCGGTCGGATCGAAGGCGGCCTTGACCGCCCGCTGGAGCTCGAACACGTCGTCGCCGAGCTCCTCGGCGAGCCATCGGCGCTTGAGCACGCCCACCCCGTGCTCGCCGGTCAGGGTGCCGCCGAGTGCCACGGCCGCGCGGAACATCTCGTCGGCCGCCGCCCAGATGTGCTCGGGCACCTCGTCTCCCGTGAACACGAAGTTCGGATGCAGGTTGCCGTCGCCGGCGTGCGCGATCGTCGGGATCTCGACGCCGCGTCGTGCCCCGATCTCCTCGATGGCGCGGAACATGGCCGGCAACGCGCTGCGCGGCACCGCGACGTCCTCGATGAGCACCTGGCCGCTCGCCGCGAGCGCCGGGTGCATCGCCCGCCGGATGTCGAGCAGCCGCTCGCCCGTCTCTGCGTCGTGCGAGAGCGTGACCCGTCCGCCCGCCGCGGCGAAGAGCTCGGCGATGCGCGCGGCCTCGGCGGCCGCGGAGCCGTCGTCGGCCTGCGCGATGAGGAACGTCTCGCCCGGTGCCGTCGTCTCGAGCGGCGTGCCGGCGAGCGCGTCGTCACCGAGGTACGCGGCGACCCTGGCCACGACGCCCGCGTCCATGAGCTCGAGCACCGCGGGTCGGATGCGGGCGGCGGTGACCGCCGCGCACGCGGCGGCCGCGGCCTCGACGTCGGTGAACGCGGCGGCGACGGTCACCGGGGTGCCCGCCGTGATCGGCCGCAGCCGCACGGTCGCTTCGACGATGACCCCGAGGGTGCCCTCGGACCCCGTGAAGAGGGCGGTGAGGTCGTACCCCGTGACGCCCTTGACCGTGCGGTGGCCGAGGCGCACCAGGCGGCCGTCGGCGAGCACCACCGCGAGGCCCAGCACCGCCTCGCGGGTGACGCCGTACTTCGCGCAGAGCAGGCCTCCGGCGTTCGTCGCGATGTTGCCGCCGATCGATGAGATGGCGCGGCTCGCCGGGTCGGGCGCGAACCAGAGCCCGAGCGGCGCGAGCGCATCGTTGAGGTCGCCGTTGATGACGCCCGGCTCGACGACCGCGAGCTCGTCGGCCTCGGAGATCTCGATGATGCGGTCCATCCGCGAGAGGTCGAGCACGATCGCGCCCGGGCTCGCGATGGCGCCGCCGGCGAGGCCGGTGCCGGCGCCGCGCACGACGACGGGGGTCGCGGTCGCGTGCGCGATGCGCATGACCGCCTGCACGTCGTCGACCGACCCCGCGTGCACGACGGCGAGCGGCGGGCTGTCGCTGCGCCATCCCGAGCGGTCTTCGCGGGTCGCCTCGAGCGCGGCCGGGTCGACGGTGACGGCGGCGCCGAGGGCGTCGTTGAGCTGGGCGAGGACGTGCGGCATGCCTCAACCCTAGCCACGCCGCGGCGACGTCCGATTTCCGCGAGTTGTTGTCGGCGGGCCGTGCGAGGCTGAGTGCATGACCATCTCCGCCACGCGCATCGAGGACCCGCTCGACGACCCGGTCTTCGCCGAGCGCTACCGAGCCATGCAGGCGCGCGACGCACGGTTCGACGGCCAGTTCGTCACCGGCGTGCACTCGACGGGCATCTACTGCCGGCCGAGCTGCCCCGCCGTCGCGCCGAAGCCCGGCAACGTCAGCTTCTACCTGACCGCCGCGGCCGCGCACGACGCCGGGCTGCGGGCGTGCAAGCGGTGCCTTCCCGATGCCGTGCCCGGCTCCCCCGAATGGGACCTCCGCGACGACCTCGCAGCCCGTGCGATGCGCCTCATCGCCGACGGCGTCGTCGAACGCGAGGGCGTGCCCGGCCTCGCCGCGCACCTCGGCTACACGCCGCGGCACCTCACCCGCGTCGTCACCGCCGAGCTCGGCGTCGGGCCGCTGGCGCTCGCTCGAGCGCACCGCGCCCAGACCGCGCGGGTCCTCCTGACCTCGACCGACCTCCCGACCGCCGACGTGGCGTTCGCGGCAGGCTTCGGCAGCGTGCGGCAGTTCAACGACACGGTCAAGGCGGTCTACGAGCGCACCCCGCGACAGCTGCGCCTGACCGCGCGATCGGCCGAACGTCGCGTACCGAGCGGCGACGGGCTCGTGCGACTGCGCTTGCCCGCGCGAGCCCCGTTCGACGCAGCCGGCGTCTTCGCCTGGCTCGCCGCGCGGGCCGTCGACGGGGTCGAGGTCGCCGACGGCGGCCGTTTCACGCGATCGCTGCGCCTTCCGGGCGGCCCGGCCGTCGTCTCGCTCGAGTCGAGCGGCGACGAGCGGTCGCCCGCGATCGAGGTGGAGGCGCGGCTCGCGTCGCTCACCGACCTGCCCCCGCTCGTGGCCCGCGTGCGCCGCCTCTTCGACCTCGACGCCGACGCCGTCGCGATCGATGCCGCGCTCGGCGCCGACCCGGCCCTCGCTGCATCGGTCGCCGCGCACCCCGGCCTCCGCATGCCGGGGTGCCTCGACGCGCACGAACTCGTCTTCCGGGCGCTCATCGGCCAGCAGATCTCGGTCAGGGCCGCGCGCACGACGCTGTCGAGACTGGCGGCCGAGCTCGGCGAACCGCTCGTGCCGGGCGATCGGCCCGGCCCCGTCGGCGGCGAAGGGCTGCTGCGGCTCTTCCCGACCGCGTCGGCGATCGCCGAGCACGGCATCGACGTGCTGCGCGGCCCGGCGACCCGGATCCGCACGATCATCGACGTCGCCTCACGCCTCGACTCCGGCGAACTCGTCGTCTCGGCCGACCGCGATCGCGGCGAGCTGTACCGCGACCTGATCGTGATTCCCGGCATCGGCCGCTGGACGGCCGGCTACGTGGCGATGCGGGTCACCCGGGCGCCCGACATCCTGCTGACCAGCGACCTCGCCCTGCGCGCAGGTGCCGAGCGCCTCGGACTGCCCGGTTCCGCAGCCGAGCTCGACGCGCTCGGCGCAGCATGGGCGCCGTGGCGCAGCTACGCGTCGATGCACCTGTGGCGCGCCGCAGCCGCAGAGATCTGATGTCTGGCGCCGGACGCGCTACGATTCCGGCATGGCCGTCACCGACGAAGCGATCCTGCGCATCAAAGAGATGATCATGTCGGGCGAGCTCGCGCCCGGTGATCGCCTGCCGCCCGAGAAGGAGCTGAGCGAGCGGCTCGGCCTCTCGCGCTCGTCCCTCCGCGAGGCCGTGAAGGCGCTCGAGGTGATCCGCGTGCTCGACGTGCGCCGCGGCGACGGCACGTACGTCACGAGTCTCGAGCCCCGGCTGCTCCTCGAGGCGATGTCGTTCGTCGTCGACCTGCACGACGACCATTCGGTGCTCGAGATCTTCGCGGTGCGTCGCATCCTCGAACCGGCCGCCGCCTCGCTCGCCGCCCGGCACGCGGCCGAGCCCGACCTCGAGCGTCTCCGGGAGTCGGTGGCGGGCGTCGATCACGCCGCCGACGTCGAGGGCCTCGTCGCCCACGACCTCGAGTTCCACCGAGGCATCGCCGACGCGACCGGCAACAGCTATCTCGCGAGCCTCATCGACTCGCTCTCGAGCCACACCGTGCGCGCCCGCATCTGGCGCGGCATCACCCAGGAGAGCGCCGTCGAGCGCACCCTGCAGGAACACCATGCGATCCTCGACGCGATCGCCGCGGGCGACGCCGAGCTCGCCGCGGCGCTCACGGTGGTGCACGTGTCGGGCGTCGAGCAGTGGCTGCGTTCGGCCCTCTGATCCGCTGAGCGCCCGCGCCGCGTCCGCCTGGGTGCGCCCGCGCGGGGCCTCGCCCGCCACGAAGAAGGGGGCGCCGGCCGAAGCCGGCGCCCCCGAGGCGTCCCCAGGGCGTCACTCGTAGAGGACGGCCTGGATCTCCTCGTCGTCGATGTTCGACGCGTCGTACCAGTAGAACCCGGTGTCGATCGTCTTCGGCAGCTCCTCGCCGTCGATCGCCTCGACCGCGGCCTTGACGGTCTCGTAGCCGATGCCGATCGGGTTCTGCGTGATCGCGCCGAGCATGAGCCCGTCGCGGATGGCGTCCATCTGCGCCTTGCCCGAGTCGAAGCCGACGACCGCGAGCTTCGCGGGGTCGATGCCGAGCTCCTTCACCGCCTGCACGACGCCGATCGCCGAGCCCTCGTTCGAGCCGTAGATGCCCTTGAGGTCGGGGTGGGCGGCGATGATGGCCTTCGCGAGGTCGGCGGACTTCGCCTGGTCTCCGCCGCCGTACTGGACGTCGACGATCTCGATGTTCGGCTCGTTCTCCTCCATGTACGACACGAAGCCGTCGCGGCGCTGCTGGCCGGTCACCGAGGTCTGGTCGTGCACGACGAGCGCCACCTTGCCCTCGTGGCCGACGGCCTCGGCCATGTGCTTCGCGGCCTCGGCGGCGGCGGCGAGGTTGTCGGTCGCGGCGGTCGTCAGCGGGATGTCGCTCTCGACGCCCGAGTCGAACGCGATGACCGGGATGTTCGAGTCCTTCGCCTGCTGCAGCAGCGGGCCCGCGGCCTGGCTGTCGAGCGCGGCGAACCCGATCGCGGCGGGGCTCTTGTCGAGGGCGGTCTGCAGCATCTGGATCTGCTGGTCGACGTCGGCCTCGGTGTCGGGGCCCTCGAACGTGATCTCGACGTCGAACTCCTCGGCCGCCTGCTCGGCGCCCGTCTTCACGGCCTGCCAGAACTGGTGCTGGAAGCCTTTCGAGACCAGGGCGACGTACGGCTTCTCGCCGCTGCCGCCGTCGGCGGATCCCGAGTCGCCGCCGTCGCTCGCGCAGCCCGCGAGGATCAGGGCCGCGGCGACGGCGCCGACGACGGCGCCCAGTGCGCGCTTCTTGAACATGCTCACTCCTTGGTGTAGGTGGTGCAGGTGGTACTTGTTGGGGGTTGGGGTGGTGGGTGGTGCCGCGGCCCCGCCTGCGGGCGGATGCCTCGGCCGAATGCCGCTCAGGCGCGTCGGCGCCGCAGCATGTCGAGGTAGACGGCCACGAGGATGACGATGCCGACCGCGACCGACTGCCACTCCTGCGGGACCGAGATGATGCGCAGGCCGTTCGTGAGCACGGCCATGATCAGTGCGCCGATCACGGTTCCGACGATCGAGCCCTTGCCGCCCTGGAGCGACGTGCCGCCGATGACGACGGCGGCGATCGCCTCGAGCTCGAGCCCCATGCCGCCCGTCGGCTGGGCCGACGAGAGGCGCGAGGCGCTGAGCACGCCGGCGAGTCCGACGAACAGGCCCGCGAGCGTGTAGATGATGATCTTCCAACGCCGCACGTTCACGCCCGACAGCGCGGTGGCCGCCTCGTTCGAGCCGATCGAGAACGTGTAGCGGCCGAGGATCGTCTTCGACAGCAGCACGGCGGCGACGACGATCATGACGATGAAGATCGCGACGCCGAGCGGGAACCGCATGCCCGGGATGATCGACAGGTTCATGATCGACTGGAACTCGGGGGTCTCCGAGAAGTAGATCGGCTTCGTGCCCGAGATCACGAGCGAGAGGCCTGCGGCGATGAGCATCATGCCGAGCGTCGCGATGAACGGCGGGATGCCGAGCACCGAGACGTTCACGCCGTTGACGAGCCCGATGAGCGCGCCGAACAGGATCGTCGCCGTGACGCCGGCCCAGAGAGGCCAACCGAGGTAGGTGAGGAACACGCCCGCCATCACGCCGCAGAGCACCATGCCGGTGCCGATCGACAGGTCGATGCCGCCCGTGATGATGACGAACGTCGTGCCGAGCGCGAGGATGCCGGTGACGGTCGCCGCCGTGAGGATCGACACGAGGTTGTTGGCGGTGAAGAAGTGCGGACTCGCGAACGAGAACACCGCGACGATCACGATGAGGCTCGCGAAGGCGAGCAGCTGCTGCAGCGAGCCGCGCAGCCACGCCATTCGGGGCTTGCCGGCGTCGATCGCGGCGTACGCGCTCGTCGACGGCGTCGTCGCGGCGTCGGGGCGGCCGGATTCCGGTTTCGTCGTGGTCGGGCTCATCGTGCGATCGTTCCTTCGCTTGAGAATCGGGTTGCGTAGTCCATGAGGTTCTCCTGGGTGGCCTCGGCGTTGTCGAGCACGGCGGTCAGCCGGCCCTCGGCCATGACGGCGATGCGGTCGGAGAGGCGCAGCACCTCGGGCAGCTCCGACGAGATCATGACGATCGCCTTGCCCTCGTCGGCGAGCCGTCGCAGCAGCACGTAGATCTCCTCTTTCGCGCCCACGTCGATGCCGCGGGTCGGCTCGTCGAAGATGAGCACGTCGCAGTCCTTCACGAGCCACTTCGCGATGACGACCTTCTGCTGGTTGCCGCCGGAGAGGTTCTGGACGAGCTGCGCGGTCGAGGGGGTCTTGATGCGGAGCCGCTCGACGTACTCGCGCCCCGTGGCCTCGATGCGCCGGTCGCGCACGAAGCCGAGGCCCGAGGCGTAGTCGCGCAGCGACGAGAGCACGATGTTCTCGCGCACGCTGCGCTCGAGCAGCACGCCGAGCTGCTTGCGGTCCTCGGAGAGGTAGCCGATGCCGAGCCGGGCCGCCTCGGCCGGGTTCGCGATGTCGACCGCCGTGCCGCGGATGCGGATCTCGCCGGACTCGCGCCGGTCGGCCCCGACGACGGCGCGGGCGACCTCGGTGCGTCCCGCGCCCATCAGCCCCGCGAAGCCGAGGATCTCGCCCGGGTACACCTCGAAGTCGACGTCGCGCAGGAGGTGCTTGGTCGAGAGGCCGCGCACGGAGAGCACGGGCTCGCCCTCGGGATGCCTCGGGACCGGCCGCTGCTCGCCCTTGATCTCCCGACCGACCATGAGCGAGATGATCTCGCGCGGCTCGGTCTCGGCGGTCACGCGGGTGCCGACGTACCGGCCGTCGCGCAGCACGCTGACGCGGTCGGAGATGCGGGCGAGCTCCTCCATGCGGTGGGAGATGTAGATGACCCCCGTCTCCGGCGTGCGGAACCGCTCGATGAGCCCGAACAGCACGTCGACCTCGGCGTCGTTGAGCGCCGCGGTCGGCTCGTCCATGATGAGGACCTTGGCGTCGAACGAGAGCGCTTTCGCGATCTCGACCATCTGCTGCCGGGCGACCGTCAGCCGTTCGACCCGCTCGGCGGGGTCGAGTGCGAGGCCGAGCCGGTCGAACAGCTCCTGCGCCCGGCGGTTGAGCGCCCGGTCGTCGAGGAACAGCCCGGCCTGCCGTTCTTCGCGGCCGATGAAGATGTTCTGCGCGACCGTGAGGTCGGGCATGAGGTTGAACTCCTGGTGGATGATCGAGATGCCGAGCTCCTGCGCGTGGCGCGGACCCTCGATCGACAGCTCCCGGCCGTTGAGGCGGAACGTGCCGGCGTCGGGGGTGTAGATGCCCGCGAGCAGCTTCATCAGCGTCGACTTGCCGGCGCCGTTCTCGCCGACGAGGGCGAGTACTTCGCCGTGCCGGAGCTCGAGCTGCACGTCCGCGAGCGCCTGCACGCCCGGGAAGCCCTTGCTGACGCCCTCGACCTCGAGCAGGGTGCCGGTCGCCGCGGTCACTGCGCCGCTCCAGTCGACCGGTAGGCGTTCACGACGCCCTTGCGCAGGACGAGGTTGCCGTAGGGCCGGAGCTCGCCCGTCCGGACGATCAGTCGAGCGCCGGCCGCCCGCTCGTAGAACGCGAACCGCTCGAGCTCGCCGACGCGGTCGTCGGCCACGGCCGCGGCCGCGACGAGCTCGTGCTGCACGGGCAGCCGCTCGCCGCCCTCGGCGGTCATGAGCAGCACCGACGCGCCCTCGTAGCCGTCGAGCGGCACGACCGTGCGGATGGCCTCGACCACCTGCGCGGCGGCGATGCCTGGTGCTTCGACGACGGCGGCGCCGACCCGGTGCGCCGGGAAGTTCGCATCGGCGACGACGAGTTCGTCGCCGTGGCCGAGCCGATCGAGCGCGGCCAGCAACTCGCCGCCGAGGATCGGGTTGATGCCACTCAGCACGTGGGCCTCTCTTCCTTGAGATGTGGTGATGAGTGTACTACTCATCCGATGTTTCATGAGGTTTCAGCGATGAACGTTGCGAATCCGTAGCGAAAGCGGCGCAGAGATCGGATTACTCAAGGCAATACACCCGCTCGGCCGTACCGCCGAGGACCGCGGCCAGCTCGGACGGGGCCAGGTCGTCGAGGCACGCGCGCATCACGCGCCAGGTCGATGCGTAGCCGCCGTGCGGCACCGACATCGGCCAGTCGCCACCGTACATGAGCCGGTCGGCGCCGAACAGGTCGAGCGCGACCTCGAACAACGGTCGCACGGACGACTCGTCGAAGGCGACCCCGGGCAGGTGGAGCCCCGAGAACTTCGCGACCGTGTTGGGCAGGGCGGCCGTCGCGGCGAACTCCCGACGCCACTCGTCGAAGCCGTCGCCACCGACGGGCGGTTTCGCCAGGTGGTCGATCACGACGGTGAGCGCGGGGAGCTCAGCCGCGAGGCGACGGGCGGCACCGAGGTGGCGCGGCCACGCATCGGGCACGTCGAACGCGAGGCCGCGCGCTGCGACCTCGGCGAGCGACGACCGCACGGCCGGCAGGTCGAGGAAGTCGTCGCGCGGGTCGTCGTGCACGAGATGGCGGATGCCTCGGAGCCGACGCTCCTCCGAGAGGTCGTCGAGCGCGTCGATCGCGGCAGCGGTGTCGTCGAGGGGCACCCAGCCGACGACGCCGGCCACCCACTCGTGCCGCGCGGCGACGTCGAGCATGAATCGGGTGTCGGCGGCGGAATCGGCGGCCTGGACGAGGATGGCCGCATCGATTCCGGCGGCGTCGAGCTCCACCCGGGCGTCGCCGGGGCCGAAGTCGGCGTAGAGCGGTCCGAGCTCGGGCGTGATCCAGGGGTAGGCCCCCTCCGAGCGGGTCCACAGGTGGAGGTGGGCGTCGATCGTGCGGGCCGCGGTCACGGGATGAGCCCCTCTTCGCGGAGTCGCGACCAGAGCCCGTCGGGCAGCGGGGCGTGCACGCGCCGCGCGTTCTGCGCGATGTCGGCGGCGCGAGCCGACCCGACGACGACCGCGCGCACCGCGGGATGCTGAAGCGGGTACTGGATCGCGGCGACGGGCAGTTCGACGCCCTCGGCCTCGCACGCCGCGGCGAGCCGGCGCGCGCGCTCGAGCAGCCGGGGAGGGACGGCGCCGTAGTCGTACCGCGCGGTCGCGCCCGGCGTCGAGGTCGCGAGCAGGCCCGAGTTGAACACCGCGGCCGCGACCACTCCGACGCCCCGCTCGCTGCAGAGCGGCAGCAGTTCGGCGAGCGCGGGCTGCTCGAGCAGGGTGTACCGCCCGGCGATCATGACGAGGTCGAGGTCGCCCTCGCGAACGGCTCGCGCCGCGGCATCCGCGCTGTTCGTGCCGATGCCGATCGCGCCGACGACACCCTCCTCCCTGAGCCTGGCGAGCGCGGGGAGGCCCTCGGCCAATCCCCGGTCGAGGTCGTACGCGTCGGGGTCGTGGAGGTACGCGATGTCGATGCGGTCGATGCCGAGCCGCTCGAGCGAGTCTTCGATGCTGCGCCGGATGCCCGCCTCGCCGGGGTCGAAGCGCCGCACGGTGCGGTCGGGCACCGCGAAGTCGAAGGCCATGTCGTCGCCGCCCGAGAAGTCGGGGTTCGGGTCGAGCACCCGGCCGACCTTCGTCGAGACGACGAACTCGTCTCGCGGTCGGTCGCGCAGGGCCTCGCCCAGCCGGCGCTCCGAGAGGCCGAGGCCGTAGTGCGGCGCGGTGTCGAAGTACCGGACGCCCGACTCCCACGCCGCGTCGACGGCGGCACGGGCGTCGTCGTCGCTCACCTCGCGATAGAGATTGCCGATCGAGGCCGCCCCGTAGCCGAGGGGACCGAGACGCTCGGCGGTGAAGGGTCCGCTCATGCGGGCACCTCGGTCGGGTCGTCGATCACGTGCGAGCCGCGCCAGGTGTAGCGCTCGATCGATGCGGCGAGCATCTCGGTGCCGGCACCCGGCGCGGTCGGGATGAGGTAGCGCCCCCGCTCGACGACGGCGGGCGTGGCGAAGTGCTCGTGGAGGTGGTCGACGAACTCGATCATGCGTCCCTCCATGCTGCCGGAGAGCGCGACGTAGTCGAACATCGAGAGGTGCTGCACCGCTTCGCACAGCCCGACGCCGCCGGCGTGCGGGCACACGGGCACGCCGTACTTCGCCGCGAGCACGAGGTTCGCGAGGTTCTCGTTGACCCCGCCGACGCGCGCCGCGTCGATCTGCATGACGTGCATGCCGCCGGCCTGCAGCAGCTGCTTGAAGACGATGCGGTTCTGCACGTGCTCGCCCGTGGCCACGCGCACCGGCGCGATGCCGCGGGCGATCGCGGCGTGGCCGAGGACGTCGTCGGGACTCGTCGGCTCCTCGATCCAGGCGAGGTCGAACCCGGCGAGCGCTCGCACCCATTCGATCGCCTCGTCGACGCCCCAGCGCTGGTTCGCGTCGATCGCGATCGGGAAGTCCTCTCCGACGGCGGCCCGGGCGATGCCGAGCCGGCGGATGTCGTCGTCGAGCGAGGCGCCGACCTTGAGCTTGATCTGCGGGTAGCCGTCGGCGACGGCTTCGCGGCAGAGCCGGTCGAGCTTCTCGTCGGAGTAGCCGAGCCAGCCGGGCGTCGTCGTGTACGCGGGGTAGCCGCCTTCGAGGAGCTTCGCGGTGCGTTCGGCGCGCCCGGGCTCTGCGGCGCGGAAGAGCTCGAGCGCCTCGGCGGGGGTGACGGCGTCGGAGATGTAGCGGAAGTCGATGAGGGCGACGAGCTCCTCGGGGCTGAGCCCGGCGAGCAGCTGCCAGAGCGGGAGCCCTGCGCGCTTGGCCTTGAGGTCCCACAGGGCGTTGAGCGCGGCGCCGATCGCCATGTGCATGACGCCCTTCTCGGGGCCGAGCCAGCGCAGCTGCGAGTCGTGCGCGAGCAGGCGCCAGGCCGCGCCCATGTCGCCGAGCAGGGTGTCGACGTCGCGGCCGAGGAGGTGCCCGCGGAGCGCGTCGAGCGCGGCGACCTGCACGTCGTTGCCACGGCCGATCGTGAAGACGAAGGCGTGACCGGCGAGCCCGTCGGCCGCATCGGTGCGGATGACGAGGTAGGCGGCCGAATAGTCGGGGTCGGGATTCATCGCATCCGACCCGTCGAGTTCGAGGGAGGTCGGGAACCGGATATCCCGGGTGTCGACACTGACGATCCTGCTCATGGCGTCCTTTCGTGGGCGCCTTGAGCATAAACATCGGATGTCTCGGATGTCAACTGCCTCGGAGTATGCAAGAATCGCCGTGAATCATCACCAAGCCTCGCGCATACTTCAGATGTTCGCGTGCCCGTGACCGGAAGGACCACCAGAATGAGATTCGCCAGGCTCGGCGACGCCGGCTCCGAGATCCCCGTGCTGCTCGACGGCGAGCGCGTGCTCGACCTGCGGGGCCTCACCGCCGACATCGACGGCGCCTTCCTCGCCGGCGACGGCCCGGATCGCGCCGCGGCCGCACTCGCGGCGGGGCGGCTGCCCGAGCTCACGGGCGCAGCCGGCCTCCGCGTCGGGGCGCCGATCTCCCGACCGGGCGCGGTCTACTGCATCGGCATGAACTACGCGGCGCACGCCGCGGAATCGGGGTCGGCCCCGCCCGAGCAGCTCGTGATGTTCATGAAGTCGCCGAACACGGTCGTCGGGCCCGACGACGACGTGACGATCCCGCCGGGCAGCGAGAAGACCGACTGGGAGGTCGAGCTCGGCATCGTGATCGGGCGACGCGCGAGCCGGCTCCGCTCCCCCGCCGAGGCGCGTGCGCACATCGCCGGGTTCGTGACGGCCAACGACCTCTCGGAGCGCGACTGGCAGCTGGCGGTCTCGGGCGGTCAGTGGTCCAAGGGCAAGAGCGCACCAGGGTTCTGCCCGACCGGCCCGTGGCTCGTGACGCCCGACGAGCTCGACGCCGACGACGTGCGCCTGCGCAGCTTCGTGAACGGCGAGCCCCGCCAGGACTCGCGCACGAGCGACCTCATCTTCGGCATCGACACGATCGTATGGGAGCTCAGCAGGTTCCTCGCGCTCGAGCCCGGCGACCTCGTGCTCACGGGCACCCCCGAGGGCGTCGCCCTGTCTGGCCGCTTCCCCTACCTCCGTGCGGGCGACGTCGTCGAGATCGAGATCGACGGGCTCGGCCGCCAGCGCCAGCGATACGTCGACGCCTGAACCCCTCCCCGAAGCAGTGAACGATCTCCAAGGAGCGAACATGAGCCAGCAGCCGACCGACCCCGGTGAGTTCGACGGCCTCGTCGCCGTCGTCACGGGCGGGGCGTCGGGCATCGGCGCCGCGATCGCGACGCGCCTGCGACGCGGGGGCGCCAGGGTCGCGGTCTTCGACCTCCGGCCCGAAGCGTCCGACGCCGACCTGGCGGTCGCCGTCGACGTCGCCGACGACGCGAGCGTGCGGGCGGGGGTCGAGCGCGTCGTCGCCGAGTTCGGCCGGCTCGACATCGTCGTGAACAACGCCGGCATCGGCGCCCAGGGCACGATCGAGGCGAACGCCGACGACGAGTGGCACCGGGTGCTCGACATCAACGTGCTCGGCATGATGCGGGTCGCCCGTGCGGCGCTGCCGCACCTGCGGCGGTCCCCCGCCGCCGCGATCGTCAACACGTCGTCGATCGCGGCGACCGCGGGCCTGCCCGAGCGGGCGCTCTACAGTGCGAGCAAGGGCGCGGTCTCGGCGCTGACCCGCGCGATGGCGGCCGACCACCTGCGCGAGGGCATCCGCGTGAACGCGGTCAATCCGGGCACGGCGGACACCCCGTGGATCGGCCGGCTGCTCGCCCAGGCGCCCGACCCCGCGGCGGAGCGCGCCGCCCTCGAAGCGCGCCAGCCCCACGGCCGGCTCGTGGCCGCCGACGAGGTCGCCGGCGCCGTCGCCTACCTCGCGAGCCCGGCCTCGGGCTCGACGACGGGCATCGAGGTCGCAGTCGACGGGGGCATGCAGGAGCTCCGGTTGCGTCCCGCCTGACCCGGCGACGCTACGGCTCACCTGCTCCGGCGGGACCGTTTTCGGTCCGGCGGGATGCCGCGAGGCATCCGGGCCCGACCGGGAACGACCGCCGGAACGCGTCGTAGGCCACGCGCGGGAGGCGAGATCCTTTCGCATCATGGAATTCGACTGTCGCCTTCGTGGAAGGTCGCCGCCGTCGGCTTGTACATGTCGACAAACGATCCCGGCGTACGGCGCGATAGCGTGGACGAGTGAAGTTCGCGCACCTGAGAGCCGAAGGCCAATCGACCCCACGGCTCGCGGTGGTCGTCGCCGAAGCGGCGCTCTTCCTCGACGAGGTGCTCGAGCACTCCCCCCGAGACCTGCAGGACCTCATCGAACGCGGCCCTGAGGGCCTCGCCGAGGTGCGCGCCGCCGTCGACACGGCTCTCGAGGCCGGCGCCGAGCTCACGCCCGTGAGCGAACTGCGCCACTCGTCGGCCGTGCTGCGGCCGCCGCACATCCTGGCCATCGGAGCGAACTACGCGGCCCACTCGCAGGAGCTGAAGCTCCGCCACGAGACGGCGCCGACGATCTTCTCGCTCTGGCCGAACTCCCTCGGAGCGCACGGCGCGACGACGACCTGGCCCGAAGACCTCACCCACCAGGTCGACTACGAGGCCGAGCTCGGCGTGATCATCGGCCGGCCCGCCCGCGGCGTGCACGAGCGCGACGCCCTCGACTACGTCTGGGGCTACACCGTCGTCAACGACATCACGGCGCGAGACATCCAGTTCTCCGAGGCCCAGTGGTCGCGCTGCAAGTCGTTCGACGGCTTCACCCCGACCGGGCCGGTCGTGGTGACCGCCGACGAGGTCGCCGACCCGCAGGACCTCTGGCTCACCACGAACCTCGACGGCCGCATCCTGCAGGACGCCTCGACCGGCGACATGGTGCGCAGCGTCCCCGAGATCATCGCGTACCTCTCGCGCTCGGCGACCATCCCGCCGGGCACGCTCATCTCGACCGGCAGTCCCGGCGGCGCCGGCTACTCGCGCAACCCGCAGGTGTTCCTGCAGGACGGCTCGACCGTGACGGTGTCGATCGGCGGCATCGGGTCGCTCACGACGCACTGCCGCGTGATCTGACGCCACGCCGCCCGATCACGACACGAGCTCCGCTCGACCGATGCCCGCGCCGAGGTGCCGACCGAGGAAGGCGCCGGCCCGATCCAGTGCCGCCGTCGACGCCTCGAGCGCGTCGAGCGACGTCTGGTAGTTGTGCGGCGCCCGGGCGGCAGCCTCGAGCACGACCTCGACGTCGTCGTGCGCCGCGTTGGCCGCGAGCCGCACTGCGTCGTCGAGCAGGAGCTCACGGGTGCCCACCTGCACGAGCATGGGCGGCAGGCCGCGGAGGCTTGCGAACACCGGGCTCGCGAGCGGTGACGCCGCAACCTCGGCGGCGCCGCCTTCCGGGAGGTAGCGATCGGCGTAGCCGCGGATGTCGGCCTGGCTGAACAACGGGTCGTCGCCGACCCGGTCCGTGAACGAGTCGCCGCTGAGCGTCAGGTCGGCCCACGGTGAGAACACCGCGACGGCCGCCGGCATCTCGAGCCCGGCGTCGCGTGCGGCGACGAGGGTTGCGACGGCGAGCCCGCCGCCGGCCGAGTCGCCCGCGACGACCAGACGCCGCCCGCCGACCCGATCGACCAGCTCGCGAAATGCGGCGAGCGCGTCGTCGACGGGCGCCGGAAAACGGTGTTCGGGTGCGAGCCGGTAGTCGAGCGAGTAGGCGGTCGTCCCCGCCCGCTCGGCGAGCGCCGCCGCCATGCCGACGCCGGTCGCGGCGGAACCGATGACGTACCCGCCGCCGTGCAGGTAGAGGAGTGCCCCTGCTCCCCCGTCGCCGGGCACGAGTTCGATCGCCGGACGGCCGCCGAGCACCGTGTCGCGGGCCGCGAACCCCGGGGGCGGCGGGACGGCGCCCGCGGCGAACGCGGTCCGCATCTCGGCGACGGTGGCGTCGGCGGCGAACCTCGACGCGGCGTAGTCGGCCGAGAGTCGGTCGAACTCGAATCGTGACATGGGGCTCCTCCTCGCGTAGATTGCTTCCCAGGAATCGATATTACGGTCAATCAGATTCCTGTCAATCTAATTACAAGGAAACAATGTCCGCGGATCTCGCCCTCTTCCTCCAGCTCGTGCGCGTCGAGACGCTCTGGTACGAGCGGCTCTCCGACGAGTTGCAGGCGGCGCACGGGTTGCCGCTGTCGAGCTACGACGTGCTCAACGTCGTCGCCACCGTCGAGGCCTGCCGGGTGCAGGACATCGCACGAGAGATCGGCATCACGGTGGGGGCCGTCAGCAAGGCCGTCGATCGGCACGAGCAGGCCGGATGGGTCGCTCGGCGCGCGAATCCGGCCGACCGCCGGTCGTCACTCGTCGAACTCACCGGCGAAGGACGTCGCCTCCTCGACGAAGCGACCCCCCTCGTGGCGACGTCGCTCCGAGCGCGCCTCGCCGTGCTCGACGCCGGTCGGCGTGCGGCGCTGGCCGACGCCCTCGCCGCGCTCCGCGAGGCACTCGACTCCCCCGCCTGACCGCACCGGTGCGCCCGCAGAGACGGGATGCCTCGGGCCGACGTCGGCGAGACGCCCGCCCCGAGGCATCCGCGTCACTCGTGCGGTTCGCCCTGCAGGTGCTGCACGGGGATGACGGTCGTGATCGGCCGGATGCCCGACAGCTTCGACGGCTGCAGCTGGGCGACGACCTCGTCACGGCTCATGAGGCCGGCCTCGACGACGAGGTCGGCGACGGGCCGGCCGCTCGCGAGGGCGAGCTTCGCGAGCTTGGCCGCCTCGGTGTAGCCGATGAACGGGATGAGCGCGGTGATGACGCCGACGCTCGAGGCGACCATCTGCTCGAGGCGCTCGGTGTTCGCGGTGATGCCGTCGACGCAGTTGACGCGGAGCGTCCAGCAGGCCTGGCGCATCCACGTGATCGACTGCAGCAGCGAGTGCGCGATGACCGGCTCGAAGGCGTTGAGCTGCAGCTGGCCGCTCTCGGCCGCCATCATGACAGTGACGTCGGCGCCCGCGACCGAGTAGGCGACCTGGCTCACGGCCTCGGGGATGACCGGGTTGACCTTGCCCGGCATGATCGACGAGCCCGCCTGCATGGGCGGCAGGTTGATCTCGCCGAGTCCGGCCTGCGGGCCCGACGAGAGCAGTCGCAGGTCGTTGCAGATCTTCGAGAGCTTGATCGCACTGCGCTTGAGCGCGCTCGAGAACGTCATGAACACGCCCGTGTCGCTCGTCGCCTCGATGAGGTCGGGCGCCGTCTCGAGGCGCAGCTCGGTGATCGCGCTCAGGTGCTCGACGACGGATGCCGCGTAGCCGGGGTCGGCGGTGATGCCGGTGCCGATCGCGGTCGCCCCGAGGTTGACCTCGCCGAGCAGCTTGATCGTCTCGCGCAAGCGGTCGATGTCCTCGCCGAGGGTCGTCGCGAAGCCGTGGAACTCCTGGCCGAGCGTCATCGGCACGGCATCCTGCAGCTGCGTGCGGCCGACCTTCAGCACCTCGTGGAACTCGCGGCCCTTGCGGCTGAACGCGATGCGCAGCTGGTCGAGCTCGACGAGCATCGTGCGCAGCGAGAACGCCATCGCGATCTTCACCGCGGTCGGATACGTGTCGTTCGTCGACTGGCTGCGGTTGACGTCGTCGATCGGGTGCAGCACGTCGTAGCGCCCCTTGGGGTAACCCGCGATCTCGAGCGCGAGGTTCGCGATGACCTCGTTCGCGTTCATGTTCGTCGACGTGCCCGCCCCGCCCTGGATGACGCCGACGATGAACTGGTCGTGCAGCTCGCCGTCGATGATGCGCTGGCACGCCTCGTCGATCCACGCGGCCTTCTGCTGGTTCAGCACGCCCACCTGCCGGTTCGCGCGCGCCGCCGCCTGCTTGACCGAGGCGAGCGCCACGACGAGTTCGGGGTAGACCGAGATGGGGCGCTTCGAGATCGGGAAGTTGTCGAGCGCCCGCTTGGTGTGCACCCCCCAGTAGGCGTCGGCCGGAACCTCGACCGAGCCGAGCGAATCGGTCTCGGTACGGGTCGCCTCGGTCGCTTCGGGCTCGTGCATCAGTGTTTCCTCCACGGAGCCGTGCGCCGCGTCGGGGATCGACGCGCCGGACCGGCTCCATCGCCTCGGTGAGCGCGGGATCGCCGCGCGGTCGTCGCCTCGAGCCTACCGTTCGGGTGATGCCGCTTTCCGCATCCGGGCGTCCGGAGAGTGCTCGCCGTCGGGACGCTCTGCCCGGCTCGCGACCCGCCGTCGCCCCGTGGCGGCCATGGCACCGGTGGAAGCACGGAGCGGCGGCGGGCGCCCCCACGCCCGCCGCCGCTCCGTCCGCGCCGCTAGGCGCGATCCGGTTCGTCGACCCCGTCGGTCGCGAGCAGCTCCTCCTCGACGGCGCCGCCGTAGCCCTCCGCCTGCGGGTCGCCGTGCAGTCCGCCGGAGACGGCGTACTCCTCCTCCGGCGAGAGGATCAGCCGGTGCCGGCCCCAGACCCCGAAGCCGATCAGCATCACGACGTAGACGACCGCGATCGCGATGATCGCGGGCACGAACGTGGGGTTGAGCAGGAATCCGAGGAAGATGAGCGCGGCGATGATCGCCGCGACGACCGCGCCCGTCACGCCCCACGGGCTGACGTACGGGCGCTTGGCGTTCGGGAACTTCCGCCGCAGGATGACGAAGGCGACCATCTGGAGGAGGTAGGCGAGCACCGCACCCCAGACCGCGATGTTGAGCACGATCGCGCCGGCGACGGCCCCCGCCCCCTCCTCGTCGATCCGCGCCAGCACGTCGAGCACGACGAGGGCCGCGAACCCGATCACGGCGCCCGCGACGAGCGCGACCCACGGCGTCTGCCGCTTGCCGGTGAGCGAGAGGAACTTCGGGTAGTAGCCCGCCCGCGACAGCGAGTACATGTTGCGGCCGTAGGCGAACATGATGCCCTGGAGCGAGGCGAGCAGGCCGATGAGCGCGAAGAGGGCGAGCACCGCGGCGGCGCCGTCGCCGACGATCGCGCGGAAGCCGTCGAGCAGCGGCTCGCCCGCCGTGCCGGTGGCCTCGGCGCCGAGGACGCCCGTGTTGAGGAACAGCACGAGCAGACCCGTGATGATGAGCGTCGCGCGGGCGATGAGGCCCGCGCGCGGGATGTCGCGGACGGGGTCGTGCGACTCCTCGGCGGCGAGCGGCAGCTCTTCGATGCCGAGGAAGAACCACATCGCGAACGGCAGCGCGAACAGGATGGGCAGCACGCCGTGCGGCAGGAACTCGGTCTGGCCGGGGTCGGGCGCGATGTCCCAGAGCGCGTCCCACGAGAACTGGCCCGAGAAGAGCGCCATCGCGCTGAACACGAGGATGATCGCGATCGAGATGATCGACACGACGATCGCGAACTTGAACGAGATGCTCGCTCCGGCCGAGTTGAGCGCGATGAAGGCGACGTAGAGGATGACCCACCAGATCCAGGCGGGCATCGAGAAGCCGAGCAGCTCGCTCGTGATGCCGTCGGCGTAGGCGGCCGAGAAGTACACGATCACGGCGGTCGTCGCGACGTACTCGATCGTCTCGGCGAGACCGGTGACGAATCCGCCCCAGGGCCCCATCGCGGCGCGCGAGAACGAGTAGGCGCCGCCCGTGTGGGGCATCGCCGAGCTCATCTCGCCGATCGAGAAGATGAGGCCGTAGTACATCACGATGAGGATGGCGAAGGCGATGAGCATGCCCCCGAAGCCGGCGAAGTCGATGCCGAAGTTCCAGCCCGAGAAGTCGCCCGAGATGACGGCGGCGACCGCGAGGCCCCAGAGCCCCCAGACGCCCGCCGAGCGCTTCAACCGCCGTTTCTCGAAGTACCCTTCGTCGGCCGTCGCGTACGTGACGCCGGAGACCTTGAGCGTGTCCTTGGCCATGCTGCTCCCTTGCGGTCATCGCGCGGGCCGGTCGGCGGCGCGCGGGGGTGCGATGTGGTGGGCACGATGATAGGGCGCTCAATGGTCGCTTGTACAGACCATTTTTCGAGCTGGTTCCCTCATCAGGCTCACCCGGTCATGACGATTTCGCTCACGCCCCCACCGATGGTGTGGTGTAATGGTCGCCACCACCGACCATTCCAACTCGAGGAGGAGCCCGGATGTCGTCACCCACCGGTCACCTGACGCTCGACCAGCTGCGCAGCGCGGTCGCCGACGATCACGTCGACACCGTGATCGTCGCCTTCACGGACATGCAGGGCCGGCTCGTCGGCAAGCGGGTCTCGGCGAGGCTGTTCCTCGAGGACGTCGGCGCCCACGGCGCCGAGGCCTGCAACTACCTGCTCGCGGTCGACGTCGAGATGAACACGGTCGACGGCTACGCGATGTCGAGCTGGGAGCGCGGCTACGGAGACATGGCGCTCATCCCCGACTTCGCGACGCTCCGCATGACCCCGTGGCTCGAGCGCACCGCGCTCGTCACGGCCGACCTGCGGTGGCTCGACGGCGCACCCGTCGAGCCGTCGCCCCGCCGCATCCTGCAGCGCCAGCTCGAGCGCCTCGCCGAGCGGGGGCTCACCGCCTTCGTGGGCACCGAGCTCGAGTTCATCGTCTTCGACGACTCGTACCGCGACGCCTGGCGCAAGGGCTACCGCGACCTCACCCCCGCGAGCGACTACAACATCGACTACGCGCTGCTCGCCTCCACCCGCATGGAGCCGCTGCTGCAGGACATCCGGCGATCGATGGACGGCGCCGGCATGTACTGCGAGGGCGTGAAGGGCGAGTGCAACCTCGGCCAGCAGGAGATCGCCTTCCGCTACGCCGACGCGCTCACCACGTGCGACAACCACTCGCTCTACAAGAACGGGGCGAAGGAGATCGCCGACCGCCACGGCAAGGCCATCACCTTCATGGCGAAGTTCAACGAGCGCGAGGGCAACAGCTGCCACATCCACATCTCCCTGCGCGGCGCGGGCGGCGAAGCCGTCTTCAGCGACCCCGACGCCCCGCACGGCATGTCGAAGCTCTTCCGGCACTTCCTCGCCGGCCAGCTCGCCGCGATGCGCGAGCTGACCCTGTTCTCCGCGCCGAACATCAACTCGTACAAGCGATACGTCGCCGGCAGCTTCGCACCGACCGCGATCGCCTGGGGACTCGACAATCGCACGTGCGCCCTGCGCGTCGTCGGCCACGGCCACGGCATGCGCGTCGAGAACCGGGTGCCCGGCGGCGACGTCAACCAGTACCTCGCGGTCGCGGCGCTCATCGCGGCCGGCCTGCACGGCATCGACCAGGAGCTCGAGCCCGGTGAGCTCTTCGCCGGCAACGCCTACGAGTCCGATGTCTCGCGGGTGCCGGCGACGCTCCGGGACGCTGCCGACCTCTTCGCCGCCTCGGCCGTCGCGCGCGACGCCTTCGGCGACGAGGTCGTCGAGCACTACCTCAACAACGCGCGCGTCGAGCTCGCCGCCTACGACGCGGCCGTCACGGACTGGGAGCGGGTGCGTGGCTTCGAACGTCTCTGACTTCAGCGACTCAGTGGTCGGGCCGGGGGGCCGTGCGGATGCCTCGGCGACGGCCGAGGCATCCGCGCCGGTGATCGGGGTGACCACCTACCTGGAGCAGGCGCAGACCGGAGTGTGGGACGTGCCCGCCTCGTTCCTGCCGAAGGTGTACCTCGACGCCGTCACCGACGCCGGCGGCATCGCCGTGCTGCTGCCGCCGCAGCCCGTCTCCCCCGGAATCGCGCGTGCCGTGCTCGCCGGTCTCGACGGTCTCATCGTGGCCGGCGGCGCCGACGTCGACCCGGCGCGTTACGGCCAGGCGCCGCACGAGCGCACCGGCGCGCCGCGCATCGACCGCGACGACTGGGAGGATGCGCTGCTCACCGCCGCCATCGAGGCCGACCTGCCGTTCCTCGGCATCTGCCGCGGCGCCCAGATGCTCAACGTCGCGCTCGGCGGCACGCTGCACCAGCACCTGCCAGAGGTCGTCGGCACCGAGGCGTACCAACCCGGCCCCGCCGTGTTCGGCGAGACGACCGTCGAGGTCGCACCCGGCTCCCGGCTCGCGAGCCTCGTCGGCGACACGGGCGACCTGCCCGTGCACGTCTACCACCACCAGGCGCTCGACGAGGTCGCCGACGGGCTCGTCGTCACGGCCCGCACCGCCGAAGGGGTGATCGAGGCGGTCGAACTGCCCGATGCGGCCTTCGGCGTGGGCGTGCAATGGCACCCCGAGGAGAACGCCGCCGACCGTCGCCTGTTCGCCGGCCTCGTCGAGGCCGCCCGATCGCACCGCGCCGCCCGCACCGACCGCGAGAGGACCCGACCATGACCCGCACGATCGTCAACCCCGCCGACGAACGCATCGTCGCGACCGTCGAGCCGGCCACGGTCGAGGAGGCCGACGCCGCGATCGCACGGGCCGCCGTCGCGCAGCGCGACTGGGCGGCCGTGGCACCCGTCGACCGGGCTCGGGCCCTCCGTCGTTTCGCCGCGGCGGTCGACGGTGCACTCGAGGAGCTCGCCGCGCTCGAGGTGCGCAACTCCGGTCACCCGATCGTGCAGGCGCGGTGGGAGGCCGGGCACGTCCGTGATGTGCTCGAGTACTACTCGGCCGCACCCGAACGCCTCTTCGGCCGCCAGATCCCGGTCGCCGGCGGCCTCGACGTCACCTTCCAGGAGCCGCTCGGTGTCGTCGGCGTCATCACGCCGTGGAACTTCCCGATGACGATCGCCTCGTGGGGCTTCGCCCCTGCACTCGCGGCCGGCAACGCCGTCGTGCTGAAACCCGCTGAGTGGACGCCGCTCACGAGCCTCCGGCTCGCCGAGCTGGCGCTCGAGTCGGGCCTGCCCGAAGGGCTCTTCCAGGTGATCCCCGGCAAGGGGTCGGTCGTCGGTGAGCGGTTCGTCACGAACGAGACCGTGCGCAAGGTCGTCTTCACGGGCTCGACCGAGGTCGGCACGCGCATCATGGCCGGCTGCGCCGAGCAGGTGAAGCGCGTGACCCTCGAGCTCGGCGGCAAGAGCGCGAACATCGTGTTCGCCGACGCCGACCTCGAGAAGGCCGCGGCGACCGCGCCGTACGGCGTGTTCGAGAACGCCGGCCAGGACTGCTGCGCCCGCAGCCGGATCCTCGTCGAGCGGAGCGTCTACGAACGCTTCATGGAACTGCTCGAGCCCGCCGTCAAGGGCGTGGTCGTCGGCGACCCGACCGACGAGGCGACCGAGATGGGGCCGCTCGTCGCTGCCGCCCACCGCGACCGGGTGCGCTCGTTCGTGCCCGACGACGCCGACGTCGCGTTCCGCGGCAGCGCACCCGACGGCCCGGGATTCTGGTACCCGCCGACGGTGCTGACGCCCTCGCGCACCGCGCCGACCGCGACCGAGGAGATCTTCGGACCCGTCGTGACGGTCTTCCCCTTCGATGACGAGGCCGACGCCGTGTCGTTCGCGAACGCGTCGCGGTACGGGCTCTCCGGGTCGATCTGGACGCGCGACATCGGCCGCGGCATCCGGGTCGCCCGGAGTGTCGAGTCGGGCAACCTCTCGGTCAACTCGCACTCCTCCGTGCGCTACGCCACGCCGTTCGGCGGGTTCAAGCAGTCGGGGCTCGGCCGGGAGCTCGGCCCCGACGCGCCGCTCGCGTTCACCGAGACCAAGAACGTCTTCATCGCCGTCGACTGATACCGCCCACCCACCGCGCCCGCACCGGGCACCCGCCGCCGAACCAGCAAGGAGCACCATGGCCACCGCACCGATCGATCTCACCCAGCGCCTCGCCGGCCGCGTCGCCGTCGTCACGGGCGGCGCCTCCGGCATCGGTCTCGCGACCGCGAAGCGCTTCGCCGCCGAGGGCGCGAAGGTCGTCATCGGCGACCTCGACCCCGTGACCGGCGCCGCAGCGGCCGCCGACGTCGACGGGCTGTTCGTGCAGGTCGACGTCACCGACGAGGAGCAGGTGAACCACCTCTTCGACGAGGCGGCCCGCGTCTACGGGTCGGTCGACGTCGCGTTCAACAACGCGGGCATCTCGCCGCCCGACGACGACTCGATCGAGACCACCGAGCTGCCCGCGTGGCAGAAGGTGCAGGACGTCAACCTCAAGAGCGTCTACCTGTGCTCCCGGGCTGCGCTGCGGCACATGGTCTCGCAGGGTCGCGGCTCGATCATCAACACCGCCTCGTTCGTCGCCGTCCTCGGGTCGGCCACCTCGCAGATCTCGTACACGGCCTCGAAGGGCGGCGTGCTCGCGATGAGCCGCGAGCTGGGCGTGCAGTTCGCCCGCCAGGGCATCCGGGTCAACGCGCTCTGCCCGGGGCCCGTGAACACGCCGCTTCTGCAGGAGCTGTTCGCGAAGGACCCCGAGCGCGCCCAGCGACGCCTCGTGCACGTGCCGGTCGGCCGCTTCGCGAAGCCCGAGGAGCTCGCCGCGGCGGTCGCGTTCCTCGCGAGCGACGACGCCTCGTTCATCACCGGCTCGACCTTCCTCGTCGACGGCGGCATCAGCGCCGCGTACGTGACGCCGCTCTAAGCTCGGAGCATGGACCAGGTACCGCAGGAGAGCCCCGACGTCCTCGACGCCGGGCTCCTCCTGCGGCCCGCCCGGCCCGCGAACGCGTTCGAGGAGACGGTGCAGCGCCTGCTGCAGACCATCCGCCTCGGGCTCATCCCGCCCGGCGAGCGGCTGCCCGCCGAGCGCGAGCTCGCCGTCACCCTCGAGGTGAGCCGCGACACCCTGCGCGAGGCGATCGGCTCGCTCGCCGAGGCCGGGTGGGTCGTCTCGCGGCGCGGCCGCTACGGCGGCACGTTCGTCTCCGATCCGCTGCCCGAGCGGTCGACGACGGGCGCGCGCACGGTCGACCGCGCCCGGCTCGAGGACACGCTCGCGCTGCGCGCGGTCGTCGAGGTCGGCGTCGCCCGCCGCGCAGCCGAGAGCGAGCTCACCGCGGGCGATCGCGATCGCCTCTGGCAGGCGTGCGAGGAGTGCGCCGCCGCCGAACCCGGCCAGTACCGCGTCGCCGACTCGCGGCTGCACCTCGTCATCGCCGAGGTCATCGGCGCCGAGTCGGTGACGCCGCTCGTGGCCGAGGTGCGCATGCGAGTCAACGAGCTGCTCGACGGCATCCCGCTGCTCGCACCGAACATCGCGCACTCCGATGAGCAGCACCGGGCGATCGTGAGCGCCATCCTGCGCGGATCCGCCGACGAGGCCGCCGCGGCGATGGCCGAGCACCTCACGGGCACCGAGGCGCTGCTGCGCGGCTTCTACGCCTGAACGGCCCCGACGACGAGCGGGGCCCGAGCTGTGCTCGGGCCCCGCGCGGGTCGGATCGGCGTTCGGCTCAGAGGAACGCGAACGGCAGCATCACGAGGCCGAAGACGGCGGCGCCGAGCGCGACGACCACGGCACCCGCGAGCATGACGGCGTTCAGCACGATGCCCCAGATCGCCGTCGTGCGGGTCGCGGGCTCGCGCTTGAGGGCCATGATGCCGAGCACGAGCCCGACGATCGGGACGACGAAGCTGTAGCTCGCGACGATCGAGACGATGCCGAGCACGAGGCTCGCGATGCTGAAGCCGCGCGACTCCGCGACGGGCGCGGCGGGCTGCCCCTGGTACGGCGCCTGGGTTGCGGTGTCGGTGACGGTGGTCATGGTGTGTGCTCCTTCTCGGTTGTACTTCAACGCTAGAAGCGCGCCGGGGCTGGCGGTATGGGGGTATCCCCCCGATACGATCTGAGGACTTCCGCCCCTCGATGTCGATCGGAGACCCATGAACCTGCCCTGGACCCTGCACGGCGACGGCAAGCACGTCGCACCGGGCGAGGTCGTCGCCCCCGGCGAACGCCTCAGCTGGCCGCGCACGATCGGCATCGGTGCGCAGCACGTGGTCGCGATGTTCGGTGCGACGTTCCTGGTGCCGCTGCTGACCGGGTTCCCGCCGGCCACCACGGTGCTGTTCTCGGGCATCGGCACGCTCCTGTTCCTCGTGATCACGCAGAACAGGCTGCCGAGCTACCTCGGTTCGTCGTTCGCGTTCATCGCCCCGATGCTCGCGGCGCTCGGCTCGACGCAGCTCGACGACCCGATGGGCGCCGCCCTCTTCGGCATCGTCAGCGTCGGGCTCCTGCTCGCCGCGATCGGCGCACTCGTGCTGTGGACGGGCACGGGCTGGATCGACGTGCTCATGCCGCCGGTGGTCGCCGGTGCGATCGTCGCTCTGATCGGCCTCAACCTCGCCCCGGTCGCGAAGGTCAATTTCGACGCCGCCCCGCTCACCGCCCTGATCACGCTCACGGCGATCCTGCTCACGACCGTGCTCTTCCGGGGCATGCTGGGCCGAATCTCGATCCTCGTCGGCGTCGTCGTCGGCTACATCGCCGCCGTCATCCAGGGACAGGTCGACTTCGCGGCCCTCGAGAAGGCGGCGTGGGTGGGCCTGCCGGACTTCCACCTCGCGACGAACCCGTTCGCCGACCCGGCGGTGTGGGGCCTCCTGCCCGCGTTCCTCCCGGTCGTGCTCGTGCTCATCGCCGAGAACGTGGGCCACGTGCGCGGTGTCGCCCAGATGACCGACGCCTCGGTCAACAAGCAGACCGGCCGCGCGCTGTTCGCCGACGGCCTCGCCACCACGATCGCAGGCATGTTCGGCGGCTCGGGCACGACGACGTACGGCGAGAACATCGGCGTCATGGCCGCGACGCGCGTGTACTCGACCGCGGCGTACTGGATCGCGGGCATCGTCGCCGTGCTGCTCGGCCTCTCCCCCAAGTTCGGCGCGCTCGTCGCGACGATCCCGCAGGGCGTGCTGGGTGGGGCGACCGTCGCGCTCTACGGCCTCATCGGCATCATCGGCGTGAAGATCTGGGTCGACAACAAGGTCGACTTCACGCGGCCGGTGAACCAGTTCACGGCCGCCGTGGCGCTCGTCATCGGCATCGCCAACTTCACCATCGAGTTCGGCAACGTCGTCTTCGGCGGCATCGCGCTCGGCACGATCGCGGCGCTCGTCGTCTACCACGGCATGAACGCGATCTCGAAGGTGCGCGGCACGAACTGACGCCACTCGAGTCGCGATGGCCACGCGGATGCCTCGTGCCGCATGCGGCACGAGGCATCCGCGTGCTGTCGCCGGACTCGGAGTCCCAGGCGTACGCCGAAGCCGGGGTCGACCCCTGCGCTCCGGGAGGGTCCCCGAACCCGGCAACACGCAGGCGGGTCAGCCCCCGAGGAGCGCCTCGATCGGCCCGCGCGCGAAGTAGATCAGGAAGCCGGCGGCGACCACCCAGAGCAGCGGGCTGATCTCCTTCGCCCGGCCCGACAGCGAGCGGATCACGACCCAGCTGATGAAGCCGGCGCCGATGCCGTTCGCGATCGAGTAGGTGAGCGGCATGACCGTGACCGTGAGGAACACCGGCAGCAGCACCGAGAACTCGCTGAAGTCGATGCCCTTGATCTGCGACATCATGAGCGCACCGACGATGACGAGGGCCGCCGCGGCGACCTCGGTGGGCACGATCGACACGAGCGGCGTGAAGAACATCGCGATCAGGAACAGCGCGCCGGTCACGAGGTTCGCGACGCCCGTGCGCGCCCCCTCGCCGATGCCGGCGCCCGACTCGATGAACACCGTGTTCGACGAGGCCGAGGTGTAGCCGCCGACGACGGCTCCGACGCCCTCGACGACGAGCGCCGACTTCAGCCGCGGGAAGTTGCCCTTCGCGTCGGCGAGCTCCGCCTCCTTCGAGAGGCCGGTCATCGTGCCCATCGCGTCGAAGAAGTTCGTGAAGACGAGGGTGAAGACGAGCATGACCGCGGCGAGCACCCCGATGCGCTCGAAGCTGCCGAACGAGACCTGGCCGACGAGCGAGAGGTCGGGCACGCTCACGGGCGATCCCGACAGCTCGGGCACCGAGAGGCCCCAGCCGCCGGGGTTCACGACCTCGCCGCCGGCGACCCTGGGCCCGAGGTTCATGATCGCCTCGACGACGACCGAGACGACGGTTCCGGAGACGAGGCCGATGAGGATGCCGCCGCGCACCTTGCGCGCGACGAGGAGCCCGGTGAGCAGCAGGGTGAAGACGAAGATGAGCGACGGAACCGTCGCGACCGAACCGCCGACGCCCAGGCCCACGGGCGGCGAACCGACACCGGTCGCCGTCACGAAGCCGGCGTCGACGAAGCCGATGAACGCGATGAACAGGCCGATGCCGACGGTGATCGCGAGCTTCAGCTGGATCGGCACGGCATCGAAGATCAACCGGCGCAGACCGGTCGCCGCGAGCACCACGATGATGAGGCCGTTGATGACGACGAGGCCCATGGCCTCGGGCCAGGTCACCTGCCCGACGACCGACACCGCGAGGAACGAGTTGATGCCGAGGCCCGCCGCGAAGCCGAACGGCAGTCGCGCGACGACGCCGAACAGGATCGTCATCACACCGGCGGTGAGCCCCGTGACGGCCGAGAGCTGCATGAAGTCGAGCTGCTGCCCGTCGATGTCGGTGCCGCTCGACAGGATGATCGGGTTGAGGATCACGATGTAGGCCATCGTGACGAACGTGACGATGCCGCCGCGTACCTCGGTCAGGAGGTTCGAGCCGCGCGCGGAGATCTCGAAGTAGCGGTCGAACGCACCGACCGGCTTCTCGCCGGCGGGCTCGGTCGGGTCGGTCGTGGGAGGCGTTGCAGTGGTCATCCGGGAACCTTCGATGAGGGACGTGCGGCAGGGTCGCACGACGGGTGGACTGTCATGACGTCATGGCCGTGACCGGGTGCGGCGGGTCGCCCCGCCGGCATCACCCGCCCAGCAGCTTGATGACGTGGTCGCCGACGATCAGGTAGATGCCGTAGACGACGGCGATGGCGCTCACCGCGAAGCAGGCCCACGCACCCACGAGGGCGGCGCGCTTCTGGCCTTCGGAGAGCGGGCTCTTCTTCGCCGCCTTCTTGGCGCGCTTCTCCGCGGCCTTGATCTCGGCGGGCGTGACGATCGTGATGGCGTCGGTGAACTCTGCGGGCGTGACGATCGGCGTGCGTCCCGAGATGGTGAGCAGCCGGATGCCGAGCGAGTACGCGGAGACGACGACCGCGGTGCCGACGAGGGCGGACACGAGGACGAGGACGAATGCCAGCCAGTCGATCACTTCTTGACCTTCTTCTTCGGCTTCGGGTTGCGCTTGATCTTGACGGCGCGGCCGGAGTCGGCCACCTCGCTGACGACGTTGTTCGCCGAGACCTCGCTGCGCCGCGACCAGAGGAAGATGCCGGCGATGACGGCGACGCCGACGACGGTGTCGATGATGATGCCGACGACGCCGAGCTGCAGGGCGACGAACGCGGCGAGCGCGCCGACGGCACCGGCGGCCGGCAGGGTCATGAGCCAGCCGATGCCGATGCGGCCGGCGGTGCGCCAGCGCACCTTCGAACCCCGACGACCGAGGCCGGAGCCGATCACCGAGCCCGAGGCGACCTGCGTGGTCGAGAGCGCGAAGCCGACGTGGCTCGACGCGAGAATCGTCGCGGCGGTCGCCGTCTCGGCGGCGAAGCCCTGCGCGGGCTTGACGTCGGTCAGGCCGGTGCCGAGCGTCTTGATGATGCGCCAGCCGCCCATGTAGGTGCCGAGCGCGATCGCGACGGCGCAGGTCACGATGACCCAGGGCTGCACGTCGCTGCCGACCGCCTGCACGCCCGCGGCGACGAGCGTGAGCGTGATGATGCCCATCGTCTTCTGCGCATCGTTGGTGCCGTGGGCGAGTGCGACGAGCGACGAGGAGAAGATCTGCGCGTGCCGGAAGCCGTCGCGGCCGTCGGGCTTGCCGTCGTGGCGGCGCGTGATGGCGTAGGCGAGCTTCGTCGCGATGTAGGCGATGAGGCCCGCGGTCAGCGGGGCGAGCAGCGCCGGCAGGATCACCTTCGACAGCACGACCGAGAAGTCGATCGCGCCGACGCCGAAGCCGACGAGCGCTGCGCCGATGAGCCCGCCGAACAGGGCGTGGCTCGACGACGACGGCAGGCCGAGCAGCCAGGTGATCATGTTCCACACGATCGCGCCGATGAGGCCCGCGAAGATGAGCTCGGGCGTGATGAGCACGCCCCCCGGCCCCTCTTTGATGATGCCGCCCGAGATCGTCATGGCGACCTCGGTCGAGAGGAACGCGCCGACGAGGTTCAGCACCGCCGCGAGGGCGACCGCCACCTTCGGCCGGAGCGCACCGGTCGCGATCGGCGTCGCCATGGCGTTCGCCGTGTCGTGGAAGCCGTTCGTGAAGTCGAAGAAGAGCGCCAGTGCGATGACCAGCACGACGATGAGGGGCGTATCCACCGGCGTCTTTCTTGCGAGAGGGAGCGGTTCACCTGGAGTTCAGGGCCGCGTCGATCCTACGCGACGGGAGGCCCCTCTGACACCACCGTCGCGAGATCCTCGCCGAAGACGAAGGTGCGCCGGGCCAGCCCGCCGGCGAGCACGCCCGGCAGCCAGAGCCGGGCGTCGTCCCACATCGCCTCGTACGGCACCGCTTCGAGCGCGAACCACTCGGGGTCGAGTTCGTCGGATGCCTCGGGCTCGCCCCGCCAGGCACGGGCGACGAACACGTGGGAGCGCTGGCTCCACCTCTCGCGGTGGGGGAAGTGGTACGTCATGAGCCCGCGCGGCTCGAGGTCCTCGGCGGCCACGACGAGGCCGACCTCTTCGAGGATCTCCCGCACCGAGGCATCCGCCGCGGTCTCACCGGGCTCGAGCTTGCCACCGGGTGCGACGATGCGCCCCTTGCCGAGACCCTGCTTCTTGCGGCCCAGGAGCACCTCGGTGACCCCGTCGCGCTCGCGGAGCAGGTAGCAGACGCAGACGTCGTACACGGATTCAGCCGAAGAGGATGCGCGCCTCGTCGTACCGCGACTGCGGCACCCGGTTGAGCGTGCCCACGGCCTCGGCGATCGACACCGTCTCGATGTCGGTGCCGCGCAGCGTCACCATCGAGCCCCATGCGTGGGCGTAGACCGCGTCGATGGCGGCCATGCCGAGGCGGGTCGCGAGCACGCGGTCGTAGGCCGATGGCGCACCGCCGCGCTGGATGTGGCCGAGCACGGTCGCGCGCGACTCGATGCCGGTGCGCTCCTCGATCATCGGCGCGAGGATGTCGGCGATTCCGCCGAGCCGCGGGCGGTTGAAGGCGTCGAGGCCCTTGTGCGAGTGCGCCTCGTCCATGCCGTCGAGCGTGAACCCCTCTGCGACGACGACGAGCGGGGCACGGCCTCGGTCGCGGACCGACTCGACCCACTCGCAGATCTGCTCGATCGACTGCGGCTGCTCGGGGATGAGGATGGCGTGCGCTCCCCCGGCCATGCCCGAGTGCAGCGCGATCCAGCCGACGTGGCGGCCCATGACCTCGAGCACCATGCAGCGGCCGTGGGAGTCGGCGGTCGTGCGCAGGCGGTCGATCGCCTCGGTCGCGATCTCGACGGCCGTGTCGAAGCCGAACGAGTAGTCGGTGGCGGCGAGGTCGTTGTCGATCGTCTTGGGCACGCCGACGACCTTGATGCCGCCCTCGTCGTGGAGCCGGCGGGCGGCCGTGAGAGTGCCCTCGCCGCCGATCGCGATGATCGCGTCGATGCCGTGCTCGTCGAGCATGCGCTGGATGTTCTCGGGGCCGCCGCCCTCGCCCTCGAACGGGTTGGTACGGCTCGAGCCGAGGATCGTGCCGCCCTGCTTCGAGAGGCCGCGCACGTCGTGACGGGTGATCGGCATGATGTCGGCCTCGACGACGCCCTTCCAGCCCCAGCGGAACCCGACGAACTCGGTGTCGTGCGAGATCACGCCGTTGAGCACGGCGCCGCGGATCACCGCATTCAGGCCGGGGCAGTCGCCGCCGGAGGTGAGGATGCCGATCTTCATGCTCGCTGGACTCCTTGGGGGTGAGGGGGGAATCGTCGGTGGAGCCGCTTCATCGGGGCACGACGTTCGGAAGTCTAGCGAACCTCGACTCTGGTGAGACGTTTCGGTCGGGCACTCGAATCGAGGTCGCCAGAATGCCGCAAGCATCGTGCCAACTGCGCGATCAAGGTAGCACCCGAGCTGAAGGCTGCCGAGTCCCAGCGAAGGCAAGCTCGCTTGCCGTCGTGTCTGCCGAAAGCGCCCCAACGAGCACAGCAAACTTGTACGGCATCGCGACGTTCAAGGGACGATGGCCCGTGCCTCTCAGTCCATCCCCCAGCGCCCTGACGCGCATCGTCCGCCGCCAAGCGCCCAGTGGACGACCGGGATGCGACGCCCGGAACACAACCCTGCCCAAACAGCCTCACCCGACACTGATCACGACGTCGACACCGACCACAGGCTCATCGGTGGATCCGGGTTAAATCCTCCTCGTGCGACCATCCCTGGTCCCGGGCGGTGATGGCGAGTTGTTCCCAGCCCCGCCCGATCGTGGGCGCCTTCAACGCGCGGATCAGGTAGCCGAGGGTCGCGGCGGTGTCGGTAGCGGCACCCATCAGAACACCTCCCCGGTGGCTGGGTAGAAGTCGATGCCGAACAGCTCGTCGTAGTCGGACGGGTCGCGGAACATCACCCGCCGCTCCTGCGCCACCAGCGCCGCGGCGCGTTCCCGGTCGCGTTTGGCAGCCGAGTACTGTGACCACAGCCCCTTCGCGATCTGAACCTGGGCAGGATCGGTGCCATCCTTTCAACTCGAAAGAATGCGGCATCAAACCCGCAGCGGTTCAGATTCGCTTCCGCTTCATCGACCGTCGATCCGCCCCCACGACCCTCCCCGGCACCGCCCGAGACTGGATTTAGGGTTGCCCCCACCTCTTCGTCGAACGATCAACAGCACGCCGATGAAGACCAGTTCCAGGACTGCGAAACCAGCGACCATCGACCAAAGTTGGGGCTGGCTGGTTGCCGCGAAGAGAATTGCGCCAACGACAGCGCATCCCCAGACGACCACATTGAAGGTCGCACCTCGAGTGGAGAACGGGTCCAGATTTCGCTTCATTCGAACTTGCCTATCCGCTTGCGCCAACAACCATGACCAGTATCAAGAGGGCAGTTCCAACCACAGCAAACAAGACTACGGCGGCCCATATCATTCCCTGCACGGCGCGCTTCGCGAGCAGTGGGCCCATCAGCCAGTTGCCCTGAATCCGCCGGGTCAGCTCTTGACGTTTCAGAAAGATAAGCACGCTGGCAGCTAATCCAAGGAGCCCCAATACAATCGCTGGCCCGAAGTTCAATTCTGATATGTGCGGTGTCATCGGCTACTTCCACCTCCACAACTCCGCAATGAGTCCACCCATTACAGAGAGTCCGCCACCGAGCCCGTACTCCCAGCCGTGTCCTGCCTCGGGAACAAGTATCGGGTAGGGAAGCCCCCAACTCGTTGCGGAGTCCAAGCCAACCCCGAACTCTCCGTAGTAGCCAACGCCAGCGACAGCGGATGCGCTCGCCCCTACTCCCAGCCCTGCACTTCTGTTGTATCCCGTGCCAGCCGTGAACGAAAGCTCCGCTCGCGGCCCGGCACCGATCTCGAAGCTCCCGAGCAATACCCCGTCTTCCCTTGCCATCGCCCCCATCGCGACACAGTACTCAAAGCATGCGGTGAGCGTGTAGTCGGCAGATTTGCACCAATAACTTCCTCCACATTCCGGAGGAGCCGAGGTCGTCGGCTGGGCAACACCTATCGTCGGAATTGGGTCGGAGCCGTCGAGATCACCCGCGTCGCGACTGGTGTTCGTGTTCATCGTTTCTTTGTCCCTGCCTTTGCCAGGCTTGTGCGGGTTGTACGTGCTGTTGTCGGTCGTACCTTGGATCAGGAGCCCGGATGCGTCTTCGTAGGTGAGTGGGCTGTTGCCCGCGTACGCGTATCCGTTCCATTGCTGGGGATCCGTCAGGTCGAGGATGGGGTCGACGCTGATGAACGCGCCGACGGTTTCGTCGTAGTGTCTGGCGCCGAGGAGGGTGAGTCCTGATCCTGCGTCGCGGTTTTTGCCGAGGAATTGGATGTCGCCGGGCACGGTGGACGCGTTCGAGGTGCCGCGGGTGTCGCCGAAGGGGTCGGTGTACAACCGTCGTACCGCGGTAAGCGTGGGGTTGCCGCCGTTCGGGACCGCGGCGAGTGGGGTGTCGTGGTGGTCGGTCACGAGGGAGGTGACCGCGTTGAGGCCGCGAGCGGGACCAGCCGCGCTACAGCGCCCCGTCGAGGGCCTGGCGCAGCAGGTGCTGGAGAGCGTCGAGCTGCACGGAATCGGCCGAGCCCGGCTCGACGTCCTGGCCGTCGAGCGCGCGCGCCGCGAGGCCCTGCTTCGAGTCGATCAGCTCGGCGATGCGGGCGTCGATCGTGTGTGCGGCGATGATGCGCCACGCGGTCACGGGCTCCTCCTGGCCGATGCGGTGCACGCGGTCGATCGCCTGGGTCTGCTCGGCGGCCGTCCAGCTGAGCTCGGCGAGCACGACGTTCGACGCGGCCTGCAGGTTGACGCCGACGCCGGCCGCGGTGAGCGAGCAGACGGCGACGTGCACCTCGGGGTCCTTGTTGAACGCGTCGATCGCGGCCTGGCGCTGCAGGGCGGTCTGGTCGCCGCGGAGCGACACGGTGCGGAGCTCCCGCGACGCGAACGCCGCCTCGGCCTGGTCCATGACGTCGATGTGCTTCGCGAAGAACACCACCTTGCCGACGGACCGGGCGAGCTGCGCCGCGTAGTCCGCCGCGAGGCCGGCCTTCGCCTGGCCGATGCGCCGCACCATCGTGAAGACGTTCTCGCCGGACTTCGCCGACTTCGACTCCTCGAGCTCGGCGCTCGCGACCGCCCGGATGAACTGGTCGCGGGTGTCCTCGTCGAGGTCGCCGATGCGCAGGTGGCGCGCCTCGACGAGCGCACGGAAGCGCGAGGCGAGGCGGTTGCCGAGCTCGCGCTCCGCGGCGCGCACGGAGCGGCCGAGCTCGTCGTCGAGTTCGACGGGGAGGTCGGCGATGCGCTTGGCCGGAAGGTCGGCCGCGACATCCACCTTGCGACGTCGCACGATGCCGAGGTCGATGACGGTGCGCCGCGCCTCGGCGTAGAAGCCGGGTTCGGCGGGGGTGAGCCCCGTCTCCTCGAGCTTGCCGAGGAGCTCGGGCGAGGGCTTGTCGCCTTCGATCCAGCCGAGGAACTGCCAGATCGCGCGGAAGTCGTCGACGTCGTTGATGAGCGGGGTGCCCGTGAGCGCGAGCAGCAGCGGGTCGCCGCCGGGCGTGGCGCGCCGGATGCGGTCGGCGAGCGCGAGCACGTTGCGCGAGCGCTGCGACTGCAGGTTCTTGATGAAGTGCGCCTCGTCGACGACCATGCCGCGGAAACCGAGCGTCGAGAGCCACGCCATGTGCCGGTCGAGCACGTCGTAGTTCACGACGACGACGTCGGCGAAGGCGTCGAGGGTGTCGCCGTCGCCGTGGATGACGGTCGCGCGACGGTGCGGGGTCCAGCGCTCGACCTCGCGAGCCCAGTTCATCTTCACGACGTTGGGCACGACCGCGAGCAGCGGGTAGGCGTTCGAGACGGATGCCGCGAGCACGGACTGGGCTGTCTTGCCGAGGCCGGGCTCGTCGGCGAGCAGGAACGTGCGGTGCCCGTTGCGGGCGCTCTCGATGAAGCGCGCCTGGTGCTTCATGAGCTCGAGGCCGCGGGGTGCGAGCCGGTCGACCTTCGGCGCCTCGGGCAGCTCCATCGTGGCGGCCTGGCCGCCGGAGCCCTGCTCGAACGCCTTGAAGAGGGGGCCGAGCAGCTCCCAGTTCGCGAGCCGGCGCACGGGCACGACGGGCGCGACGGCCTTCGAGAAGTCGGGGGCGAGGAACGGGTTCGCGAGCTGGCGGGACTTCACGGAGCGCGGCACGACCTGGTTCTCGGACAGCTGCGGCACGACCGGCTCGGCCTCACGGGTGATGATGAGCTCGTCGGGGCTGAGCTCGGCGCCCGACTCGAGCAGCCAGTCGCGGCGGAATCGCTGCGCGACCGTCGAGATCGAGGCGTCGGGCTCGAGCAGCTGGATGAGGCTCGTGTCGCGCGCCGCGGTCTTCGCGAGGATTTGCGCGATGCCGTCGAGGCGCTTGAGCAGTTCGGCGCGGGCGGCGTCGGTGATCTCGGAGTCGGCCTTCACGCGGGCTCGCTCCTCGCGCATGAGCAGGGCGATCACCTGGAACTTCTGCCGGTTGGTCGGGCCGAGCTTGCCCTTCTGCGCCTTCTGCTCGACCTCTCGCACCTTGCGGGCGAGGATCGGGATGATGGGCGCGTCGTCGTCGCGCGAACGCGTGCGCTGCCGCTGCCTCTGCTGGGCCATTGTTCTCCCGTTCGTTCGTGCCGGAGCCCGGCACGCCCCCTGCGGCACCGATGGGTGATCGGGCCGACTGCCACGGCTCGGAGGCCGCGCGACGCGGTACGCCGAATCCCGAACCGAGCAGCGGCGAGCGGGGCTCGCACGGTCGGCCGAAGAACGGATTCGTCGGGCGCGGTGCCCATTCTAGCGGGACCGGGGCTCAGAACGGGAAACCGGGGCTTCACCCGGCGACATGCACGGCGTAGCTCAGCAGGAAGCCCGCGGTCGCGAGGAGCCCCGTGAAGGCGTGTGCGGTGCGGAACGCCTCGGGGATCATCGTGTCGCAGATCATCGCGAGGATCGCCCCCGCTGCGATCGCCGTGATGAACGCCGTGAGCTCGCCCGACGCGTCGTCGAGCAGCGTGTAGCCGGCGAGCGAGGCGAGCCCGCTCGCGAGGGCGATGCCCGTCCACAGCAGGAAGACGTAGGCGCGCGAACGGCCGTTCGCCTTCAGCTCGGCGGTCGAGCTGAGTCCTTCGGGCAGGTTCGAGATGACGACCGCGACGAACACCGGGACGCTCACCCCTGCGCCGCCGACCATGCTGAGCCCGAGCACCGCCGACTCGGGGAGGCCGTCGAGCAGCGCCCCGATCGCGATACCGGTGCCGGTGCCCGGGTCCTGCCCGGTGCCGCGCGGGTTGCGCTGGTCGAACCGGTCGAGCAGGCGGTTCGCGAGCACGTACACCACGGCGCCGACCGCGAAGCCGACGACCGTCGGCCAGAAACCGCCCTCGTCCTGCGCCTCGAGTACGAGATCGTAGGCGAGCGCCGAGACGAGCACGCCCGAACCGAACGCCATGATGCCGGCGACGATGCGCGTCGGCACGTCGACGAACCAGGCGATGACGGCGCCGGCGAGCAGTGCGCCGCCCGCGATGAGGCCCGCGAGACCCGCCAGCATCCAGTCGGCCATGGGGCGAGCATATGGCGGAGGGCTACCCCTGAGGCGCCGACCCGCCTACCCTTGGAGTATGGACGAGCTCGCGGGGGCGGGCGCGGAGTTCGCGCCCGAGGACGACGACTTCACGGTGTCGCAGGACACCGAGTTCGATGAGGCCGACGAGGCGCACGACGACGACGAACGCTCGCTCGACGACGCGCTCGACGATGAACTGCCGGGCGTCGACGCCGAGCGCCGCGTCGACCTGCGCGACGAGCGGGTGCCCGCGGCCGACGACGAGTGATCGAGGCGAGCGGGGTTCAGACGCCGCCGCCCCCGCCGCCGCCACCGCCACCGCCGGAGGAGCCGCCGCCGCCCGAGCCGCTCGACGACGAACTCGAGCTCGAGCCCGACCACGAACTGCTCGACGCCGATGAGAACGACGAGACGCCTGCCGCGAACCACGCCGCGTTGAAGCCGTCGCGGCCCGAGTACCACTCGGGAGCGCTGCCCTCGCGCTCGTAGAGCACGGCGAGTTCGCGGCTCCAGTCGCGCTCGAGGCCGAACAGCACGGCGTACGGCAGCAGGCGTTCGTTCAGCTTCAGCACGGCGCGCTGATCGGTCGCGTCGACCCGCAGGGCACCGCTCGGGCTCTGCAGCACGCGCAGTCGGTCGGCCTCGGCGAGCCGGATGTAGAGCCGGAGGCCCTCGAGGTGGTCGCGAAGCTCGCGCCCGTGCTCGGTGAGCGGGCGTACGTCGATGACCAGGCCGAGCGTCATGAGCGAGGCGGCGAGCGCCACGACGAAGCAGATCGCAGGCCATGCGCCGCCCATGACGCCCTCGAGGGCGACGATGCCCAGGACGACGCTCAACGCGGCCGCGACGACGGCGATGAGCCCGAGCAGCACGCGCAGGCCGCGGTCGGGGCGGCGCCGGAGACCGGCGGCGACGACGCCCTTCGTCACCCGCTGCCGGATCGCGAGCAGGCGTCGCCCGAGCGCGGTGTCGCGCGACTTCAGGTCGCGCACGGCGCCGCGCGCGGGCGGAGAGCCGAACAGCGACCGCGTGACGGCGCTCGCGTGCTCGTCGGCCGGCGTGGTGCCGCCGACGTACTCGACGGCGTAACGGCGCCGACCCGTTTCGACGATGCGCACCTCGCCGGCCACGGCGCGCTCGAGGATGGTCGAGGTCACCCCCTTGCCGGGCTGTCCAACGAGATCTGCGGAGACGAATGCGGACACGCCCTCGGGCGGTTCGTACTGCGCCACGATCGTGCCGCGGCCGGGATGGTCGCGCCACCGGGTGAGCCGGGCGATGAGGGCTGCGAGTGCGGCGCCGACGGCGACGAGGGCCGCGATGCCGCCGCCGACCGCGGCGGGCGACGACCAGAAGGCGTCGTCGCGCGGCACGACGGTGCCCGCGCGGAAGCCCGCCGCGATCGTGAGGTTCTCGTAGGGTCCGATCGACGCCGCCTGCGCGACGACGACCGTCTCACCGTCGGCGCCCTCGTCGGTGGTGATGCCGTCGCACGGGGTGCTCGAACCGCTCCAGCCGCGGTAGCAGGCCACCGCGCCGGTGAAGCCGTCGGCGAGCGCTCCCCCGAACCGGAGTTCGGCGCGCACGACGCCGAACGGCTGCGCCCACCCGGTGCCGTTGACGTCCCAGTAGAACTCGTCGATCGCGGCGTCATCGGGCACGTGGGTGACGTTGCGCTGGCGGTAGTCGATGACGTACGTCTGCCGGCCGTGCACGAAGTCGTCGGCCCGGATCGTGACGAGCAGAAACTCGCCGTCCTCGTCGGTCTCCGTCTCGAACGCGCGCGGGGTACCGGTGCCGTCGGTGACCGATTCGATGACGAGGTCGGTCGGGTGGCCGTCGTAGTCGAGCGGGATGGCGCGGCGGATGCCCCGGTTCTGGTCGAACTCGGGGAACTCGGCGACGAGGGTCTCGGTGGTCCCGAGCATCGAGCGCCCCTCGGCGTCGAGCGAGAGCTCGTACACGGCGTCGAACGACGAGAACGTGAAGTCGTCGACGCCTGCGCGAGGACCGATCGCCGAGACGGGCGCCGGCGCTCCGCCCTGGCCGGCGGCGGAGGACGAGGCCTTCGACGCCGACGACGCCGACGGCGCCGCATCCGCATGGCCGGCCCCGACGCCGACGAGCAACGGCCCGGTCACGACCATCGCGGCGACCACGGCGGTGAGGGCCCGGCGGAGCGGACGACGAAGCGGCATGCCTCCCACGCTAGCGGCCCGCATCGTGCGGGGTGATCCCCAGAACGCGCGGGAGTCCGCCGCCTCGTCGCCGTCGGGCGCGTGCTCGGACGTCGGCCCGGGCTCGGAGCTCAGGCGCGGCGCAGCCGCAGGCTGTTGAGCACGACGAACACGCTCGAGAACGCCATCGCGGCGCCCGCGATCATCGGGTTGAGGAACCCGGCGGCGGCGAGCGGGATCGCCGCGACGTTGTAGGCGAACGCCCAGAACAGGTTGCCGCGGATCGTTCCCAGCGTCGCGCGCGCGAGTGAGATCGCGTCGGGGATGGCTCCCGGCTCGTCGCGGGTGAGCGCGAGGTCGCTCGCGCTCGCCGCCGCGTCGGTGCCGCCGCCCATCGCGATGCCGAGGTCGGCCGCGGCGAGCGCTGCGGCGTCGTTCACGCCGTCGCCGACCATTGCCGTCTTGTGGCCGCCGGACTGCAGGCCGGTGACGACCGCGAGCTTGTCCTCGGGGCTCGCGCCGGCGTGCACCTCGTCGATCCCGAGCTCTGCGGCGATGCGACGGGCGGGTCGTTCCGCGTCGCCCGTGAGGAGCACCGGGGTCAGCCCCTGGCCCCGCAGCCGGTCGATCGCGGCGCGGGCGCCTGGTCGGGTGGCGTCGCCGACCTCGAGCACGGCGCGCACCTCGCCCTCCCAGCCGACGGCGACGGCCGTCGCGTCGGAGTCGGCGATGCGGCGCGCGAGCTCCGTCGGCAGGCGCAGCCCCGACTCCTCGAGGAACGCCGGTCGACCGACCGCGGCACTCCGCCCGTCGACGACGCCGGTCACTCCGAGGCCCGCGTGGGCGCGGAAGTCGCGCACGGCGGGCACGGAGACGCCGCGCTCGGCGGCGCCGGCGACGACGGCGCGCGCGATCGGGTGCTCGGACCGCTGCTCGAGCGCGGCGGCGACGGCGAGCGCCGTCGTCGCGTCGGTCGCAGCATCCGCCGCTCGCTCACCGTCGCCCGTGATGCGGGCCGACCCGCCTCCGCCGGCGGCGACGACGACGGACCCGGCCGTCACGACCTCGCCGAGCCGCATGCGCCCGGTCGTGAGCGTGCCGGTCTTGTCGAGCAGGATCGTGTCGATGCCGGCGATGCGGTCGAGGGTCTCAGGCCCCGTGATGAGGATGCCGCGCTCCGCCCCGCGTCCCGTTCCGACGAGGATCGCCATGGGCGTCGCGAGTCCGAGCGCGCACGGGCACGCGATGACGAGCACGGCGACGGCGGCGGTGATCGCCTGTTCGACCGGGCTGCCGGTCGCGATCCACGCGATCGCGGTGCCGAGGGCGATCGCGATCACGATCGGCACGAACACGGCGGAGATGCGGTCGGCGAGCCGTTGCGCGCGCGACTTGCCGAGCTGCGCGTCTTCGACGAGGCGGGCGATCTGGGCGAGCCGGGTGTCGGCGCCGACCCGCGACGCCTCGACGACGAGGCTGCCGCCGTGCACGATGGTCGCCGCCGTGACCTCGCTGCCGGGCGCGGCGTCGACCGGCGCGGGCTCCCCCGTGAGCATCGACTCGTCGACACTCGCCTCGCCGTCGACGACGGTGCCGTCGGCGGCGATGCGCTCGCCCGGGCGCACGACGAAGCGGTCGCCGGGGTGGAGGTCGGCGATCGGCACGCGGGTCTCGACCGTCGCGCCGGCCGCACCGCGCAGCACGGTCACCTCGCGCGGGGCGAGTTCGAGCAGGGTGCGCAGCGCGCGGCCGGCGCGGCGCTTCGAGCGCGCCTCGATGTACCGCCCGAGCAGGATGATCGTGATGACGCCCGCCGCGACCTCGAGGTACACGTCGCCGCCGGGCGTGCCCCGCACGCCGAAGGTCCACTCGTGCGTCATGCCGGGCATGCCGGCGTGCCCGAGGAAGAGCGCCCACAGCGACCAGGCGAACGCCGTGAGCGTGCCGAGCGAGACCAGGGTGTCCATCGTGAGCGAGCCGTGCCGCAGGTTCACCCAGGCGGCGCGGTGGAACGGCCAGCCGCCCCACACGACGACCGGTGCGGCGAGCGCGAGCGACAGCCACTGCCAGTAGGTGAACTGCAGCGCCGGGATCATCGCGATCACGACGACCGGCACCGTGAGCACCGCAGAGACGATCAGCCGGGTGCGCAGCGGGTCGTCCGCGATGGATGTCTCGGCGCCGGCGCCGAGCGCCGGCGCCTCCGCCGTTCGGGGCGAGCGCGTCGCGGTGGACGTGCGGGGCCCTTCGGCCGCGATCGGCGACTCCCCCGTCCGCGCCGGCGCCGCGGCATCCCGCCCCGCATCGCGCTCGACCGGGGTCGCCGTATAGCCCGCCTGTCGAACCGCGTCGACGAGCGCGTCGATCGAGGTCGTCGACGGGAATCGCACGCGTGCCCGCTCGGTCGCGAGGTTGACGGCGGCCTCGACGCCGTCGAGCCGGCCGAGGCGCTTCTCGACGCGCCCCACGCAGCTCGCACAGGTCATGCCCTCGATGTCGAGGTCGATCGTGCGCACCTGGGAGTCGTCGAGCGTGGTCATGGGCTCGAATATACCCCCTAGGGGTATCGGGTGCAAACGCGCTATCCTGAGATGGTGATCGAGGACATCAAGAAGCGCGCCCTGCACCGCACGAAGATCATCGAGGGCCAGCTGCGCGGCATCGAGAAGATGATCGAGAACGACGACTACTGCGTCGACATCATCACCCTGTCGCTCGCCGTGCAGAAGTCGCTCGGGTCGCTCAACAAGCTGCTGGTCGAGAACCACCTGCGCACGCACGTCACCCACCAGTACGAGGCGGGCGGCGACGAGCGCGAGGCGGCGGTCGCCGAGCTCGTGCGCATCTTCGAGCTCTCCAACCGCGGCTGAACGCTCGCACCGCGATCCCGCCGCGGGTGCGAGCGCTGCCGCCGAGCGCCACCGGCCCGACTCGACCTCAGGTGCCGGGCGCCGTCTCCGCGAGCCAGGCGTCGAGCTCGCTCGGCTCATCGGTGATGATGCCGTCCACCCCGAGCGCATTCACCGCCTCCCAGTGCTCGAGCTTGTTGAGCGTGTAGCAGAGCACGGCGATCCCGGCCTCGTGCGCACGCTCGAGCGCCCCCGGCACGGCCGTGACGGAGTCGACGGTCGTGGCGAACCCGATGAGCCCGAGGTGCTCGGCGAGCGGCACCGGGTTCGCCGGCAGCTCGCGGATGAGCATGATGCGCGGCAGCGTTGGCGCTGCGGCCTGGAGCGAGGTGAGCGTCTCGATGCTGAAGCTCTGGAACACGACCCGGCCGCGCAGGCCGTGACGCTCGACGAGGTCGGTCACGAGCCGCACCTCGTCGGGCCTCCAGTCGGCCTTGAGCTCGACGAGCGCCCGGGCCTGGTCGCGCGAGGCGAGCTCCGCGAGGAACGCATCGAGGGTCGGGATCTTCGCGCCGGCGTACTCGGGCGCGTACCAACCGCCGACGTCGAGCCGTTCGAGCTCGTCGAGGTCGAGATCGCCGACACTGCGACGGTCGCCGGTGATGCGCTCGAGGGTCGTGTCGTGGAAGAGCACCGGCACGCCGTCTCGGCTGAGCTGCACATCGGTCTCGACGAATTCGAGTTCGTCCATCGCGAGCTCGAGCGAGGGCATCGTGTTCTCGGGCGCGGTCGCCCGATCACCGCGATGCCCGACGGTGAACGCCGGCTCGCCGGGCTGGCGGAGCGCGCCGAACACGTCGATCGCGTAGACGACGGGCGGCGACTGGGCGATGAACAGCACCGTCGCCATGACCGCTACGGCGACCGCCGCGAGGACGGCGCGGAGCGTACGTCGGGGCGGGTGGGCGAGGGCGGCGATGAATCGGAATCGGGTCGGGGTCGCGGGTGCGGCGGCACTCGGCCGCCGACGTGCGGTCGTCGGGGCGACCGCACGCGAGGCGTGCGTCACGGGTTCGGGCCTTTCCACCGATCACGCTTCGTCGGGCGACCGGTGCAGGAAACTTTAGCACCACCGTTATCGTTTCGTTACCATGCGATTCGGCCGAGGATGCCTCGTGCCGCGCGCATGCCGCGGCCGCACGCGCACCACCGCGCAACGGGCCGGTCGGCGAGCGGACTCAGCCCTCCGCCGGCACGGCCGCCTGCATCGTCGCGCTCGTGCGCGGGAGATCGGCGGCGGCCGCCGAGCGCGACCGCCGCGCACCCGTCACCGCCGCTCGTTGCCTCGGCGGTAGTTGCCGGTGACCCGGGCGAGCAGGTGCTGCGCCGCGATGTCGTCGCCGGCGGCCTCGGCTCGCTCGAGCCCGGCCGTGAGCCGGGCCGCGGTCGAGCCGCCGACCGTCACGACGACGCGGCCGCCGCGCGACACGAGGACCGCGCCGTCCTTCGCGACGCGGTACTCGAACGGGTCGGAGACGAGGCGACCCCGCTCGTCCGACGCGCCTCGCCGGCCCGACATCGCGCGCCGCCTAGCGCAGGCTCTTCGTGTGCCAGACGGTCTTCGTCTCGGTGAATGCCGTGATGCGGCCGAGAGCGGGAGCCGCGGCATCCGGCCCGTTCTCGGGACGCAGCACGCGCTTGAGCGTGTCGGCCGCGTCGATCTCGAGCGAGACCCAGTCGAGCCCGCCCGCGCCGACGAGGTCGATCGCGTTGACGTCGGCGTGGCTCGCGAGCCACGGCGCGATCTCGGCGGGCGAGCCGGTGAGCACGTTCACGACGCCCTTCGGCACGTCGCTCGTGGCGAGCACCTCGGCGAGGCTGATCGACGACAGCGGGAAGCGCTCGCTCGCCACGATCACGACGGAGTTTCCCGCCACCAGCGCCGGCGCGAGCGCCGAGACGAAGCCGACGAGCGACGAGTCCTGCGGTGCGATGACCGCGATGACACCGCTCGGCTCGGGCACCGAGATGTTGAAGTACGGGCCCGCGACCGGGTTCGCGTTGCCCGCGACCTGGGCGAACTTGTCGGCCCAGCCGGCGTACCAGACCCAGCGGTCGATCGCCTCGTCGACCTGCGCGGCGGCGACGGCGCGGGAGACGCCCTCGACCTCCTCGATCTCGGCGGCGAACTGGGCGCGACGGCCCTCGAGCACCTCGGCGATGCGGTACAGCACCTGGCCGCGGTTGTACGCGGTCGCGCCGGCCCAGCCGGCGACGGCGCCGCGTGCGGCGACGACCGCGTCGCGCGCGTCCTTCCGCGACGCCTTCGCGGCATTCGCGAGGAAGCGGCCGTCGGCCGCGACCACCTCGTAGGTGCGCCCCGACTCGCTGCGCGGGAACGCGCCGCCGATGTAGAGCTTGTACGTCTTCGGCACGGCGAGGCGGCTCACTTCGCGGCTCCCTTCTTCGCGGCGCCCGCTCGTCGAGCGCGCGGCTTCGGCTTCGACGCGGATGCCTCGGCCGAGGCATCCGCGCCCTCGATGCGGCGCTGCGCGCCCGACCGGCCGGCAGTGACCTGCGCGGCCGAACGGCCGATCGGGGCGGGCGACAGGTAGGCGGCGAGGCCGTGCCGGCCGCCCTCGCGACCGTAGCCCGACTCCTTGTAGCCGCCGAAGGGCGAGCTCGGGTCGAAGCGGTTGAACGTGTTCGCCCAGATCACGCCCGCGCGCAACTGGTCGGCGACCGCGAGGATGCGACTGCCCTTGTCGGTCCAGATGCCCGCCGACAGGCCGTACGGCGTGTTGTTGGCCTTCGCGATCGCCTCCTGCGGCGTGCGGAAGGTCAGCACCGAGAGCACCGGACCGAAGATCTCCTCTCGCGCGATGCGGCTCGAGGTCTGCACGTTCGTGAAGATGGTCGGCGCGTACCAGAACCCGTTCTCGGGGATCTCGCACGGAACGCTCCAGCGCTCGGCGCCCTCCTCGACGCCCGCGTCGCTCAGCGCGCGGATGCGGTCGAGCTGCTCGCGCGAGTTGATGGCGCCGATGTCGGTGTTCTTGTCGAGCGGGTCGCCGAGGCGCAGCGTCGAGAGGCGGGTCTTCAGCCGCTCCACGACCTCGTCGTGGATGTTCTCCTGCACGAGCAGGCGGCTGCCGGCGCAGCAGACGTGGCCCTGGTTGAAGAAGATGCCGTTGACGATGCCCTCGATCGCCTGGTCGATCGGCGCGTCGTCGAAGACGATGTTCGCGGCCTTGCCGCCGAGCTCGAGGGTCGCGCGCTTGTCGGTGCCGGCGATCTGCTTCGCGATGGCGCGGCCGACTGCGGTCGACCCCGTGAAGGCGACCTTGTCGACGCCCTCGTGGGCGACGAGGGCCGCGCCCGTGTCGCCCGCGCCCGTGACGATGTTCACGACGCCCGCGGGCAGGTCGGCCTGCTGCAGGATCTCCGCGAAGATGAGCGCCGTGAGCGGCGTCGTCTCGGCCGGCTTCAGCACGACCGTGTTGCCGGCGGCGAGCGCCGGCGCGATCTTCCACGCGAGCATGAGCAGCGGGAAGTTCCACGGGATCACCTGCGCGGCGACGCCCAGCGAACGCGGATCGGCGCCGAGACCGGCGTGGTCGAGCTTGTCGGCCCAGCCCGCGTAGTAGAAGAACCAGGCGGCGACGAGCGGCACGTCGACGTCGCGCGACTCCTTGATGGGCTTGCCGTTGTCGAGCGACTCGGCGACGGCCAGCTCGCGGGCTCGCTCCTGAACGAGGCGCGCGATGCGGAAGAGGTACTTGCCGCGGTCACGGCCGCTCATCTTCGACCAGACCCGGTCGTAGGCGCGACGGGCCGCGGCGACCGCGTCGTCGATGTCGGCCTCGTTCGCGTTCGCGATCATGGCGATGCGTTCTTCGCTCGAGGGCGAGATGGTCTGGAAGGGAGTACCGCGGCCGTCGACGAACTCGCCGTCGATGAAGAGGCCGTAGCTGTCGCGGAGGGACAGGATCGCGCGCGACTCGGGGGCCGGCGCGTAGTCGAGGAAGCTCATGTTCAGTCCAGTCAGTCGATCGTCACGTAGTCGGCGCCCGAGTAGTGCCCGGAGGTCATCTTCTGCCGCTGCAGCAGCACGTCGTTGAGGAGGCTCGAGGCGCCGAAGCGGAACAGGTGCGGCACGAGCCACTCCTCGCCGACGGTCTCGGCGACCGTGACGAGGTACTTGATCGCGTCCTTCGAGGAGCGGATGCCGCCCGCCGGCTTCACGCCGACGCGGTGGCCGGTGAGGCGGTGCCAGTCGCGCACGACCTCGAGCATGAGCAGCGTCACCGGCAGCGTCGCCGCCGGGGCCACCTTGCCGGTCGAGGTCTTGATGAAGTCGCCGCCCGCGAGGATCGCGAGCCACGACGCGCGACGCACGTTGTCGTACGTCACGAGCTCACCCGTCTCGAGGATCACCTTGAGGCTCGCGCTCGTGCCGTCGGGGCGACGGCAGGCCTCCTTCACGGCCGCGATCTGGTCGAAGACCTCGCCGTATCGGCCGGCGAGGAAGGCGCCGCGGTCGATCACCATGTCGATCTCGTCGGCGCCCGCGGCGACCGCCTCGGCGGTGTCGGCGAGCTTGATCTCGAGCGACGAGCGGCCCGACGGGAAGGCGGTCGCGACCGCGGCGACCGAGATGAGCCCGTCGTCGGGGTCGCCGTGCGCGGCGCCGAGGGCCTCGATCGCGAACGGCACCATGTCGCCGTACACGCACACCGCGGCGACGCGCGGCACCGTGGGGTCGGCCGGGTCGGGGTTCATCGCCTTCGCGACGAGCGAGCGCACCTTGCCCGGGGTGTCGGCGCCCTCGAGCGTCGTGAGGTCGATGAGCGAGATGATCTTGTCGAGCGCCCAGCGCTTCGAGGTCGTCTTGATCGACCGGGTGCCGAGGGCGGCGGCGCGCTGCTCGAGCCCGACCGCGTCGACCCCGGGGATGCCGTGGAGGTAGCGGCCCAGGGTCTGGTCGTCGGGCTCGCCGCCGAGCACGGCGAGCGCTCGCTCGCGCGCGGTGACGAGCGCGGTGCCGGGGTTGACCGGAGCTGACATGGGGGTGACCTGGCTTTCGTTCATGGGTGGACGGCGTCAGCCGTCGAGGAGATGGAGTGCGGTCGCCTCGTCGGTGACGAGCACCGAGCAGAGGCCGCTGCGCACGACGGCGTCGGCCACGGCGTGCTTGGCCGGGCCTGCCACCACCGCGATCGCGAGCCGTGCGGCGCGGAGTTCGTCGAGCGTGAGCCCGACCGTGCGCGCGTCGAGCGCCGGGTCGACGATGTTGCCGTCGGAGTCGATGTAGCGCCCCACGACGTCGCCCACCGCACCCTTGGCGACGAGCAGGTCGACGTCGGTCGGCGACAGGTAGCCGCTCTCGACGTGCACGGAGTTGTGGTCGGCCGCGCCGGCGCTGAAGAGGTACGCGTCGGCCGACCTGGCGAGCTCGATCACTCCGGCGACGACGCGGTCGGACTCGATCGCCTCTTTCGTCTCGAGCCGCTCGAGGATCGCGGGGCTCGGCAGGAGCGTCGCCTGGCCGCCGCCCTTCTGCGCGATCGAGACCGCCGTCGCCGCGGCGGTGCCCGCGCGACGGTTGAGGCTCACACCGCCGTTGATCTGCACGACGTTCACGCCGGTGGCCCAGCCGTTGCGCAGGTGCTGCGAGATCTCGAACAGGGTGCGCCCCCAGCTCACGCCGAGGGTGCGCGGAACGGGCCGGAGCGCGGTGAGGTAGTCGGCGGCCGCCTGGGCCGTGCGGGCCTGCAGTTCTTCGATCGATGCGACGCCGGCTGACGACACGACGATCGCGTCGTCGAGGCCGCGCTCGTCGCGCAGGCGTCGCTCGATCGGGAGACGCCTCGCGCGCGGGTGCACGATCTCGATGCGGATGAACCCCCGGTGCTTCGCCTGCGCGAGAAGTCGACCGACCTTCCACCGGGTGAGGTTCAGTGCCTGCCCGATCTCGTCCTGCGTCTTGTTCTCCTCGTAGTAGAGCTCGGCCGCCCTGATCGAGAGGAGTTCGTCGATCTCGTCCATGCGCCTCCGTCCGCCTCCCTCCCAGCGTAGGCAGCGCGGTGCTCAGCGGCAACACTCGCGGGCCTTCCTGCTCATATGAGCATTCCGGGCACGGATGCTGCGCGCCTATGCTGGTGCAATGCCCACGCCCCTCGCGCTCGCCGTGGACTTCGGCGGCACCAAGGTCGAAGCCGCCCTCGTCGACGAGACCGGCCGCCTCCTGCCCGGCTCCCGCCACCGCCGCCCCACCGGCCCGACCGCCGCAGCGGCCGAACTCGACGACGCCGTGCGCGCGGTCGTGGCGGACGCCCTCGCCTCCCTGCCGGGCGATGCCGGGCTCGTCGGCGTCGGCGCAGGGTCGGCCGGGCCCATCGATGTGGCGACCGGTCGCGTGTCGCCGCTGAACGTGCCGGCCTGGCGCGGGCACCCGCTGCGCGACCTGCTCGTCGAGGCGGTGCCGGGCGTTCCCGTCACCCTCCGCATCGACGGGCTGTGCATCGCCCTCGCCGAGCACTGGGTCGGCGCGGGCCAGCAGGCCGAGAACCTGCTCGGAATGGTCGTCTCGACCGGAGTCGGCGGCGGCATCGTGATCGGCGGTCGCGCCGTCGCGAGCCCGACCGGCAACGGCGGCCACATCGGCCACATCGAGGTCGGCGGCTTCGACGACCGGTGCGCGTGCGGCGGCCGCGGCTGCCTCGAGGCCGTCGCATCCGGTCCGCGAACCGTGTCCTGGGCGCGCTCGCAGGGCTTCCAGGGCACCACGGGCGAAGATCTCGCCCGCGCCCACGCGGCTGGCGATGCGGTCGCCATCGCCGCCGTCGAACGCTCGGGCCGAGCGATCGGCCAGGCGATCGCCTCGGCGACGAACCTGCTCGACCTCGATCTCGTCGCGATCGGCGGCGGCTTCTCCCGGGTGTCCCCCGTGCTGTTCGACCATGCCCGCGCCGCCGTCGCCGAGCGCACCGCGTTCAGCTTCGCGACCAGGGTCGACATCGTGCCCTCGGGCCTCTCCGACGAGGGCCCGCTCATCGGCGCGGCCGCGCTCGTGCACCGTCCCGACCTCGTCGTCTGACGCCGCACCGGTTCGCGGCGCGTCGAGCATGTCCGACGCGCCCCCGGACGCCGTCTCCCGGGCACGGGTTCAGCTGCCGTCGGCGCGTGGCACCGCAGGAGCGTGAGGGGGGTTCCCGACCGCCGGCGCCGCTCGGCCGCCGTGCGGGCGGTCAGCGCGGGCCGGTGTCCTCGACGTAGCGCGGCTTCGCGGCGACGACGCCCGCGATCGCACCGGGCACGATCGACAGGAGCAGCAGGATGATCGGCACCGTCCAGTCGCCCGTCGTCGCGTGCACGAAGCCGACCAGCAGCGGCCCCGCGGCGGCCACGAGATACCCGATCGACTGCACGAAGCCCGACAGCGCGACCGCGCCGGCGTGGGTGCGCGAACGCAGGTTGATGAGCACGAGTGCGAGCGGGAACATCAGCGGACCGATCCCCGCGAGCGCCACCCAGAGCCAGGTGGCCGTCTCGGGCGCGAGCAGCAGCCCGAGGTAGCCGAGCACGAAGGCCGCCATCGACACCGCGACGAGCAGGCGGACCCGGCCGTACCGGGCCGCGACGATCGGCACGACGATGCCCGCCGGCAGCCCCATCGCCGCGTACAGCGACAGCAGGGCGCCGGCCTGCGCCGGCGTCACACCCGCGATGTCGACGAGCACCCGGGGCAGCCAGGCGAATGCCGAGTAGGCGTTGAACGAGCTCACGATGAAGATGACGGCGAGCGCCCACGCGACGGGGGAACGCACGACGCGCCCGAGACCGCCCGCGGCCGGCTCCTCCGGGAGCGCGTCGCGGGCGTCCCGCTTCGGGTGCACGAGCAGCGCGATCCAGGGCACGACCGAGACGACCGCCACGAGGGCCCAGGCGCCGATCGAGACGCGCCAGCCCGCCGCATCCGCGACCGGCACCGCGACGAGGGGCGGAACGAACGTGCTGATCGACATCGCCGTCACGTAGATCGTCGTCACGAGTCCGATGCGATCAGGGAAGTACCGCTTCACGAGCGGCGGAAGCAGCACGTTGCCGATTCCGGTCGTGGCGAAGATCACGGCTCCGGCCGCGACGAGGGCGAGCGCCGAGTCGGCGAGACCGCGCCAGGCGAGACCCGCCGTGAGGGCGATGAGCGCGCCGACGAGCAGCGGCTCGAGCCCGAAGCGCTTCGCGAGCGGGGGCGTCGCGATGCCGAACACGGCGAAGCAGAGCGGCGGCAGCATGCCGAGCAGGCCCACGACGACGGGCGCCAACGCGATCTCGTGCTCGACCCGTACGATGATCGGCGAGAGCGACGCGACGCCGGTGCGCAGGTTGAACGCGACGAGCGCGATGCCGATCAGGGCGAGGGCGCGTCCCGCCCAGAGCGGCCGTGCGGCACCGGTCACAGGCCGAGGATGCCGCGCGTGCGCTCGACGTCGTCGCGGATGGTGTCGATCAGCGCCGGGATGGTCGTGAACGCGACCATCCCACGGATCCGCTCGACGAACTCGACGTCGACGACGTGGTCGTAGAGGTCGAGCTCGCGGTCGAGCACGTACGCCTCGACCTGCTTCTTCGGCACGCCCTCGAAGGTCGGGTTGTCACCGACCGAGATCGCCGCCGGATAGCGCGTGCCGGAGTCGGTGAGCCAGCCCGCGTATACGCCGTCGGCCGGGATGAGCCCCTCCGACTCGGGCGTCAGGTTCGCGGTCGGGAACCCGAGCTCGCGCCCGCGGGCGGCGCCGTGCACGACGATGCCTGAGACGGTCGGCGTGTGGCCGAGGAGCTCGGTCGCGCGGCGCACGTCGCCCTCGGCGAGGAGCTCGCGCACCCAGCTCGACGAGACGCGACGTTCTCCGTCGGGGGCGACGTCGTCGACGACCTCGACCGTGAACCCGAACGTCGCGCCGAGGTCGGCGAGGAGCGCCACGTCGCCCGCGCCGCGGGCGCCGTAGCGGAAGTCGCGGCCGACCAGCACGGCCTTCGCGTGCAGGGTGTCGACGAGCACCCGCTCGACGAACTCCGTCGCCGGCACCGACGCCAGCGCACGATCGAACGGCAGCAGCACGGTGGCGTCGAGGCCCGTCGTCGCGAGCAGCTCGAGCTTCTGCCGGTTGCTCACGAGCGACTCGGGGCACTTGTCGGGCGCGAGGAGCGCGAGCGGGTTGCGGTCGAAGGTGACGACCGCCGTCGCCAGGTCCTGCGCTTCGGCGATCGTGCGCAGCCGCGCGATGATCTCGCGGTGGCCGCGGTGCACGCCGTCGAACTTGCCGATCGTGACCGCCGTCGGCCCGAAGCCGTGCGGCACCGCATCGAGTCCCTTGAAGGTCTTCACGCGGCGCCCGCCTCGACCGGCCGGTGCTTCGCGAGCCACCACATGCCGAGCACGGGCAGCACGAGCGGGATGAACAGGTACCCGCGCCCGAACCACGACCACACGGTGTCGTGCGGGAAGAGGGCCGGATCGATGATGCTCAGCGCGCCGACGACGAGCACGCCGGTGAGCTCGAAGGTGAGCGTCACCCAGGCGACGCGGTACCAGGCCCGCCCCGGCCGCACGAGCGCGATGGTCGCGACCACGTAGACGGCCGCCGCGAGCGCCGAGAGCGCGTACGCGAGCGGGGCCTCGTCGAACTTGGACACGATCTGCACGAACGACCGGCCGAGCGCCGCGAGGGCGAGCACCCCGTAGACGGCGACGAGCACGCGACCGACGCCGCTCATGCGGGTGCGGGTGCCGGCCGGTCCGGTCGGGGCGGGGGCGCTCTGCAGTCGTTCCATGACGTTCGATTCTCTCAGAAGCACAGGACCTCAGATGCCCTGCACGGTCCAGATCTGGTACATGCGATAGACCATCACGGCGACCGCGAGCGCCGCCACGCCGAGCACGACCGTCGACCACCGGTTCGGTTCCAGCAGTGCCCAGAAGGCGGCGGCGGGCGGCACGAGTGCGGCCGCAACGAGGTACACCCAGAACTCGAGGGCGCTCCCGGTCGGTGCGTTGCCGACGAGCGGCGCGACGATCGCGATCACGACCTGCGCCACGAGCAGCACCTCGACGACCGCGACCGATCCCAGGCTGAGGTCGCTGGGCTTGCGTCCGGCGAGGCCGAGCGCGAGGCACAGCAGGCCGGCTGCGACGGCGACCGCGAGCTGCAGCCAGGTGAACCAGTCGATCATGCGCTCTGCTCCTGCGGGAATCCGGTGACGACCTTCCACTGCGCGCCGCGGCGCTCGACGATCGCGACGAGGCGGTCGCCCGGCGCGATCGCGGCGACGGCTTCGGATGACTCGGCGGCAGCGGCGGCCCCCGCGGCGATGCGCTTGCCGTGGCCGAGGTCGACGGCCTCGCCGTCGGTGATGTCGAGGACCGGGAGGGCGCGCCGGGCCGCGTCGGCGGGGGCGATGAGCCGTTCCGCGACGTCGAATCCCTCGAGCGTTCCGGCTTCGTCCACCGCGAATCGGCCGATGCGGCTGCGTCGCAGCGCGGTGAGGTGGGCCGCAGTGCCGAGCACAGCGCCCAGGTCGCGGGCGAGCGCCCGCACGTAGGTCCCGGAGGAGCATTCGACGCGCACGTCGAGGTCGAGGCATCCGTCGCCCGCGGGCCGGGCCGCGAGCAGGTCGTAGGCCGACACCGTCACCCGGCGGGGCGTGATCTCGACCGTCTCGCCGTCGCGCACCCGCTGGTAGGCGCGCTTGCCGTCGATCTTGACGGCGCTCACCGAGCTCGGCACCTGGTCGATCTCGCCCGTGAAGGCGTGCATGGCGGTGCGGATCTCCTCGGCGCCGCCGTCGCCGGCTTCGGAGAGCGCCGCGACGACGGCATCGCCCTCCGGCGCTCGCGGCAGCGGGTCGCCCTCGGCGTCGTCGGTCGTCGTGCCGAAGCCGAGGCGCACCGTCGCGAAGTACTCCTTGTCGAGGCCCACGAGGTAGTGCAGCAGCCGGGTGGCACTGTCGACGCCGAGCACGAGCAGGCCGGTCGCCATGGGGTCGAGCGTGCCCGCGTGCCCGATCTTGCGGGTGCCGGCGAGCCGGCGCATGCGGGCGACCACGTCGTGGCTGGTGATTCCCTGCGGCTTGTCGACGAGGAGGATGCCGCTGTTCACGCCCTACAGGCTAACAGCCGGGACGGCCGCGGCCGACGGGGCGGCCGCGCCGCCCGGCGGGCCGACGAGGTCCGCGGCCCTACGCTGGATGCCGTGAAGATCGGCATCATCGGCGCGGGCGCGCTCGGCGGGACGTTCGCGGCGCTGCTCGCCAGGGCGGGACACGACGTCGAGGTCACCGCGCGGGGCGCGGGGCTCGCGGCGATCCGGGAGCACGGGATCCGGCTGAGCGGCGGATACGGTGATGCGCACGTGAGCGTCGCGGCCGCCGAGACGCTGTCGGTGCGCCCGGATCTGGTGCTCGTCTGCACGAAGGCGCAGGACGCGGCCGCGGCCATCGAGGCCAATGCGGCGCTCGTCGACGGCGTCCCCGTCGTCGTCGTGCAGAACGGCCTCGACGGCGTCGCGACGGCGGAGCGCCTGCTCCCGGCGTCGACGTGCGTCGGCCTGCTCTCGATCATCGCGGCGAACTACACCGAGCCGGGGGTCGTGCGGGTGACGACGCCGGCGACGAGCTACCTCGGCCGCGGCGACGGAGAACCCGACGCCGAGTCGGTTCGCCTGGCGCGCATCCTCTCCGACGCCGTGCCGGTCGTCGCGATCGCCGGATTCCGAGGCGCCCAGTGGACGAAGCTCGTCGTGAACATGGTCAACGCGGTGCCCGCCATCGTCGGCCGCAGCGTGCAGGCGGTCATCGACGATCGCAGGCTGCGCCGGGTGGTCGCCGCGTCGATGCGGGAGACGGTGCGCGTCGGCATCGCACGCGGCGTGCGGTTCGGTTCACTCCAAGGGTTGGGCGACCGGCGGCTGCGGCTCTTCGCCCGGCTGCCGCTCGCACTCGGGCAGGTGCTGCCGTGGCTCATGCGCGTGCGCATGGGTTCGGTGCCGAACCTCGGCTCCACCCAGCAGAGCGTACGTCGCGGGCAGCCGACGGAGATCGACTTCCTCAACGGCGCCGTCGTGCGCGAGGCGGCCGCCGTCGGCCGCGACGCGCCCGTGAGTCGAGCGCTCACGGCACTCGTGCACGAGGTCGAGGCGGCGGGCGCTCCCCTTCCCGACGAGCGCGTGCTCGCGGCAGTGCCCGTCTGACGCGGATGCCTCGGGCGACTGCCGCCCGAGGCAGCCCGCCCGGTCCGAGCGACGACGAAGGGGGCCCGGCGAACCGGACCCCCTCCTTCAGTGCGCCTGATCAGCGCCGCTCGGGCCTCAGGCCTTCTTGCGGCGCAGGCGTGCGACGACCACGAAGGCGGCGCCCGCGAGCACGATCACCCCCGCGACGATCGCGATCGAGGTGCCGGCGAAGCCGGTCTCGGCGAGGTCGGAGCCACCGGACGCGGTCGGGGTCGACGGCGCCTCGCCCTCGCCACCGGGCTCGCCCGGGGTCTCGGGCACCGGCGGAGCGGCCACGCAGTCCGGCGTCGCCGGCGGGTAGCTGAGCGCGACCGAGAGCTCGGGGTTCACGACGAGCGTGGCGCTCGTGAGGTCGCGGGTCCAGGCGAAGTTGCCGTCGGTCTCGGCCCACGTCCCGTCCTCGAGCTGCTCCCAGCCGGGCCAGCCGTCGGCGTTGCCCTCGTCGTCGACCGAGGCGCCCGGCCACAGCGTGCGGCCCTCGAGGGTGCCGTCCTCATCGAGTTCGCCCAGTTCGAGCGTCTCGGTGTTCGTTCCGTCGCTCAGCACCAGCTGCACGGCACGGTTCTGCACGGTGCCGTCGGGGTCGTCGAGCTGCACGGTGAAGAAGATCCACGGCGCGTTCGCCTCGCAGACCCCCGTCGCGACCGAGCCCTCGAGCGTGGCGCGGCAGGGCTCGTCGGTGTAGGTGAACGTCCAGCTCGTCTGCACGCCCTCGGCGAAGACGTAGCCGGGGTTGGCGGTCGCGGTGACGGTCACCACGCCGGGCTCGACCGAGGTCACGTTCCAGGTGATGGCGTCGGTGTCCTCGGGGAGGTAGTGGCCGTCGTTCGCCGTGCCGCACGCGTCCACGGACCGCGGCCCGATCTCGATCGTGACGACCTCGGGCTGCTCGGCGCACGGCTCGTTCGTGAAGACGAACGTCCATTCGCTCTGCGAACCCTCTTCGAAGACGTAGCCCTCGGCCGGGGTCGCGGTCACGACGACCTTGCCCTCGGCCACAGAACCGGTCGTCGACCAGCTGTAGTCGTCGGTGTCGCTCGGAACCGTGTAGCCGTCGTTCGCGGTGCCGCAGAGGTCGACCATGGTCGGGACGACCTCGATGACGCCGACCTCGGGCTCCTCTTCGCACGGCTCGTCCGTGAAGGCGAACGTCCAGGAGGTCGTCGCGTCGTCGGCGAATCGGTAGCCGTCCTTGGCGGTCGCAGTGACCACGACCTCGCCCTCGGCGACCGAGCCCGACTCGGACCAGGCGATGGCGTCGGTGTCGCTCGGCAGGGTGTAGCCGTCGTTCGCGGTGCCGCAGAGGTCGGCCGACGTGGGAACGACGTCGATCGTGATGACCTCGGGCTCCTCCTCGCACGGCTCGTCGGTGAACGTGAACGTCCACGAGGTCTTCGCGCCTTCGGCGAAGATGTAGCCGAGCTTCGCCGCGGCGCTCACGGTGACCTCACCGGATGCGACCGATCCGATGAAGGACCAGTCGATCGCCTGCGTGTCGGAGGGGAGCTGGAACGTGTCGTTGCCGATGCCGCACAGGTCGATGTGCGACGGCGCCGCCTCGATCGTGACGATCTGCGGCTGCCCGGGCTCGTCGACGTAGTGCACCGAGTAGTGGCTGATCGCCTTGCCGCCGGGGTAGGTGATCGTCACCGTCTTCGCCGGCGGTTCGACGTCGATGATCTGCGGACCGTTGCCGTTCTTGACGGAGCCGGCCTTCACGCAGTAGTAGTCGATGAGCTTGCCGTCGGGCGCCGTGACCGTCACGGTCTTCGGGTCGCCGGTCGTGTCGATCTTGTCGGTCCCGTTCGGGAGGTAGCTCGGGCAGACCTTCATCTCGCCCTGGCCGCCCCCGTCGCCGCAGAGCGCGCTGTCGAGCGTGATGGCGCCGGCGTTGTTCGCCTTCTGGTTGTTCGACCACTTCGCCGACAGCTTCAGCTCGTGCGTCTCGCCGAGCGCGGCGCCCTGCTGCACGAACGTGACCTCGCCGCTCGCCGGGATCGTCGTCCCGGTCGCGACGATCGACTCGTCGGACGACTTCGTGATCGTCTCCTGGAGATCCTCGGAGTTCGCGACGGTCCACGTGATGTCGGCCGTCGTGCCGTCCGTCGAACACACGGCCTCGGCCGTGATCGTGTTGTGGTGCGCCGACGCGGGGGCGGCAACGCCGACGAGCGCGAGGCCCGCGCCGAGCGCGAGCGCGGCCACGGCCGCGGCGAGGCGCCGCACCGGGTTGTGAGTGGGGCGCTTCCGCATGCGGACGTCGCCGTGGGCATCGTGCGTCAGACCGACGCCGAGCTTGCTCATTCGGGATATCTCCTGGGTTCGGCCCAGCGGGGGCGGCGAAAACCGGGTGGAGCGAACGAGCGGAGAGCGCGTCAGGGCGCGGTCGCTGGGCGATCGACCCGACGGGCGGCGTGCGGTGCACGCGCGGGGTCGGGTCGATCGCGCAGCGACGATCGGCGCGAACGGGTGGTCGCGCCGATCTCTGCGGGATGTTCGGGTAATTCGGGTGGTGCTCGGGTGTTGCGTCGGGTTTCGCTGCCTGCCGGGGGCTTGGGCAATCAGTTCATTATGTCCTCAAAGAGGGGGACGCGCTACCGTTTCGGGCACAGATCGGCACAGATGTCCCCCGAAGACGGGGTACTCCGATCGGGGTACATCGCAGAAGGCCTTCGTGAGGTGCGAATCAGCGCCTGATCGGCCGCTCGGGCTCGGTGAGATCGACGAGCGCGTCGGCGACGGCGCGCGGGTCGCGATCGGCGTAGGCGAGCCGGTCGGCGGCATCGACCGGCTCGCCGTCGACGACGATGCGGTAGTCCCAGAGGTCGTCGAGCCGCTCGCGCAGCACGAAGCGCCCGTCGAGCACGAGGATGGCGTCGGCGGGGCCGGTGATCCACCTCGGCTCGACCCATGCGTCGCGAGCGGGGTCGAGCACGCGCGTGACGAACGCGGTCGAGCCGGCCATGCGGAACGGCTCGACGAGCACGCGCTTCAGCGCCGACTCGTCGAAGCCGTACCGGTAGTAGCGCTCCGCGGTGTCGTCGCCGAACGCGTCCTGTGCGGCGCGGGAACGATGGAACCCCTCCATGCGCGCGCGGAACACCGCGTGCCCCGCCTCTTCGAGCACCGCTCCGAGATCGTCCGCCAGGGCGGTCTTGCCGCTCTGCACGGGACCGTCGACGGCGACGATCATCCGGCCGCGGCCGTACCGCTGCGCGATCTCCGCGGCGAGTTCGCGGAGGAACGCGACCCGAGGCGTGGTGACGAGGCGCATACGAGCGAGCATAGCCGCGGGGCGTCCGGGTCGCCCTAGGCTGGAGGGATGCCTCGCGCGCATGCCTCCTCGATCGCCGACGTGGTCGTCGCGTGGTTCGACGGCGCCGCCCGCCCGCTGCCGTGGCGCGCCGCCGACGTCTCGCCCTGGGCCGTGCTGGTCAGCGAGTTCATGCTGCAGCAGACCCAGGTCGACCGGGTCGTCCCGCGCTGGGAGGCGTGGGTCGAGCGCTGGCCGACCCCGGCGAGCCTCGCCGCGGAGCCCGCGTCCGAAGCGGTGCGCGCGTGGGGCCGCCTCGGTTACCCGCGCCGGGCGCTGTGGCTGCACCGGGCCGCGGTCGAGATCGTCGAGCGGCACGGCGGCGAGGTGCCGCGTGACGTCGATGCGCTCCTCGCCCTGCAGGGCGTCGGCCCGTACACGGCACGCGCGGTCGCCGCGTTCGCGTTCGGCGTTCGCGTACCCGTCGTCGACACGAACACCCGGCGCGTGATCGCCCGCGCCGTCGACGGCCGGGCTGAGCCCGCTCCCCCGTCGACGGTGCGCGACCTCGCCGCGATGACCGCACTGCTTCCCGAGGCGGATGACGCGGCGCGGGCGTTCAACGCGGCCGCCATGGAGCTCGGGGCGACCGTCTGCACGGCGCGCGCGCCGCAGTGCGGCTCGTGTCCCATTCGCGATCGATGCGCGTGGCGCGCCGCCGGCCACCCGCCGTACGTCGGGCCGCGCAAGCCCCGGCAGGCGAGATTCGAGGGCTCCGACCGGCAGGTGCGCGGCCTCGTCATGCGCGAGCTCCGCGCCGCCCACCGTCCCGTGACGCGCGACGAGCTGTCGGTCGTCTGGGCCGACCGCGGCCAGCTCGACCGCGCCGTCTCGGGACTCGTCGCCGACGGCCTCGCCGTCGAGGTCGACGGCGGCCTCGCGCTGCCCGACGCCTGAACCGCGGAACCGCCGCCTGCACGCACCGGTCGGGTGTGCGAGCATGCAGGGATGACCCTCGCCTCCGACCCGCGCCCCGCACCGAGCCCCGACGACCTGCTCGTGCTGCTCGCGGTCGCCAGGGCCGGCCGTTACACCCTCGCCGCCGCCGAGCTCGGCCTCAACCACACGACGGTGGCTCGGCGGATCGACGCGCTCGAGAACGCCCTCGGCGGGCGCGTGCTCGCGCGCAGCGCCTCGGGGTGGGTGCTCACACCGCTCGGCGAGCACGCCGTGGCATCGGCGGAGGCCGTCGAGCAGGCGATGAACGGCCTGCGACCCGGCGGCACGACCCTCACGGGCGTCGTCCGGCTCTCGGCGACCGACGGGTTCAGCGGGTTCATCGCGTCGCCTGCGATCGTGGCGGTGCGCCGCGAGCATCCCGGAGTCACGCTCGAGATCGTCGCGGCGCAGCGCCGTGCGACGCAGCAGCGCGTCGGCATCGACCTCGAGGTCGTCGTCGGCAAGCCGCACGTGCAGAAGGCCGAGGCGATCCACGTCGCCGACTACGTGCTCGGGCTCTATGCGAGCCGCGACTACCTCGCGGCGAACGGAACCCCGGCCTCACCGCGCGAGCTCGCGGGCGCCCCGCTCGTCTACTTCATCGAGTCGATGCTGCAGGTCGACGCGCTCGACGAGGCGCGCCGCCCGACGCAGGGCATGGTCGACACCGTCTCGAGCACGAACGTGTACGTCCAGGTCGACGCGACCCGCGCCGGCGCCGGCCTCGGCCTGCTGCCCGCGTTCCTCGCCGACCGGCACGACGATCTCGTTCGACTGTTCCCCGATGCGATCGAGGAGCGGCTCCCCTACTGGCTGGTCTGCCGCCCCGAGGCGTTGCGGCAGCCGACGGTGCTCGCCTTCATCGCAGCGCTGCGCGCCCGGGTCGCCGAGGTGCAGGGCGCACTGCTCGGCGTGCGCGGACCACGGCACGGCTGACCGGACGGCAGCCGCCCGCGATCAGCGCGCCTCGGCCTCGTCGAACTCGTCGTCCGCCTCGTCGTCGAGCTCGCGCGGCTTGACGTAGGGGTCGGCCTCGCCCGCATACTCGGCGGTCGCCGCGAGCGCAGTCGTCTCCTCGTCGCGCGTGCGCGCCTCGCGCAGCAGCTCCTCGATGTGCTCGGCGTTCTCGGGGATCGCATCGGCGATGAACTCGAGCGACGGGGTGAGCCGCGCCGTGATGTTGCGGCCGACCTCGCTGCGAAGCATCCCGGTGGCCGCCTTGAGCGCGAGCGCGGAGTCGCGACGCTCCTCGTCCGTGCCGTACACGGTGTAGAAGATGCTCGCGTGCTGCAGGTCGCCCGTGACGCGCACGTCGGTGATCGTCACGAAGCCCAGACGCGGGTCGCGAAGGCCCTTGTCGAGACGCCGGGCGACGATCTCCTTGATGCGGTCGGCCATCTTCCTGGCACGTGCCGGATCAGCCATGGTGGTCAGTGCTCCTTCCGAGCGAAGCCCGGGGCGGCGAGCCGCCCCGGGCCGTTCGGTCACACGCGAGGCTTCTCGCGCATCTCGATGGTCTCGATCTCGTCGCCGACCTGGATGTCGTTGTACTTGCCGAGGCCGATGCCCGCCTCGAAGTCCGTACGGACCTCGGTGACGTCGTCCTTGAACCGGCGGAGCGACTCGATGGCGAGGTTGTCGCCGACCACGACGCCGTCGCGGATGACACGGGCCTTCGCGTTGCGCGTGATGGTACCGCTGCGCACGATGACACCGGCGATGTTGCCGAACTTCGAGGAGCGGAACACCTCGCGGATCTCGGCGACACCCGACTGGACCTCCTCGTACTCGGGCTTGAGCATGCCCTTGAGCGAGTTCTCGATGTCGTCGATCGCGTTGTAGATGACCGAGTAGAAGCGCACGTCGACGCCCTCGCGGGCGGCGCGCTCGCGCGCCTTCACGTCGGGACGCACGTTGAACCCGATGACGATCGCGTTGTCGATCGTGGCCAGGTCGATGTCGCTCTCGGTGATCGCACCCACACCGCGGTGGAGGATGCGCAGCTGCACCGAGTCGTCGACCTCGATCTTCATGAGCGACTCCTCGAGCGCCTCGACGGCACCCGACACGTCGCCCTTGATGATGAGGTTGAGCGCCTCGACCTTGCCCTCTTCGAGTGCACGCGTGAAGTCCTCCAGCGAGATGCGCTTGCGGGCCTTGGCGAGCTGCGCGTTGCGCTCGGCGGCCTCGCGCTTCTCGGCGATCTGGCGGGCGGTGCGGTCCTCGTCGGTGACGAGGAACGTGTCGCCGGCGCGCGGAACGCTCGAGAGGCCCTGCACCTGCACCGGACGCGACGGGGTCGCGGCGGTCACGGGGTCGCCGTTCTCGTCGGCCATGGCGCGCACGCGGCCGTAGGCCGTACCGGCCACGATCGCGTCGCCGACCTTGAGCGTGCCCGACTGGATGAGCACGGTCGCCACGGCGCCACGCCCCTTGTCGAGCTTCGCCTCGATCGCGACACCGCGCGCGGCCTTGTTCGGGTTCGCACGCAGGTCGAGGCCGGCGTCGGCGGTGAGCAGGACCGCGTCGAGCAGCTCCTGGATGCCGATGCCCTCGCGAGCCGACACGTCGACGAACATGACGTCGCCGCCGTACTCCTCGGCCACGAGGCCGAACTCGGTGAGCTGCTGACGCACCTTCGCCGGGTTGGCGTCGGGCTTGTCGATCTTGTTCACCGCGACCACGATCGGCACGTTGGCCGACTGGGCGTGGTTCAGCGCCTCGATCGTCTGCGGCATGATGCCGTCGTCGGCGGCGACCACGAGGATCGCGATGTCGGTCACCTGCGCACCGCGGGCACGCATGGCGGTGAACGCCTCGTGACCCGGGGTGTCGATGAAGGTGATCGCACGGTCGATGCCCTCGTGCTCGGTGTGCACCTGGTACGCACCGATGTGCTGGGTGATGCCGCCGGCCTCGCCCGCGACGACGTTCGCGTTGCGGATGGCGTCGAGCAGTCGGGTCTTGCCGTGGTCGACGTGGCCCATGACGGTGACGACCGGGGGCCGCTGCGCGAGGTCCTCGTCGGTCTCGTCCTCGAGCTCCTGGTCGAGGTCGATGTCGAAGCCCTCGAGGAGCTCGCGGTCCTCGTCCTCGGGCGAGACGACCTGGATCTTGTAGCCGAGCTCGGCGCCGAGCACCTCGAAGGTGGCCTCGTCGAGCGACTCGGTCGCGGTCGCCATCTCACCGAGGTGGAACAGCACCGTCACGAGCGAACCGGGGTTCGCGTCGATCTTGTCGGCGAAGTCGGAGATCGAGGAGCCTCGACGCAGACGGATGACGGTGTTGCCGTCGCCGCGGGGAACGCTCACGCCGCCGAGCGACGGAGCCTCCCGCATCTCGAACTCGGCCCGCTTCGTCCGCTTCGACTTGCGCGACTTCGACTTGCCGCCGCCACGACCGAACGCACCGGCCGTGCCGCCGCCGGGACCACGTCCGCGACCGCCGCCACCCGCGGGACGCGGGCCGCCGAAGCCGCCGCCGGGCCGCTGGAAGCCGCCGCCCGCACCGGCACCGGCACCGCCGGGACCGCCGGGACGTGCTCCGGCACCGCCGGGACGCTGGAACCCGCCTGGGCGGCCTCCGCCCGCGGGACGCGGGGCGCCGATGCGCGGCGAACCGGGCCGCGGCGCCTGGGGCCGCGGGATGTTGCCGGGGCTCGGGCGCTGGCCCATGCCCTGCGAGCTCGAGAACGGGTTGTTGCCCGGGCGCGGCTGGGCGGGGCGGGAGCCCATGCCCTGCGAGCTCGAGAACGGGTTGTTGCCGGGGCGCGGGGCGCCGGGCTTCGGGGCGGGGCGGGGAGCCGCGCCGCCGGGCTTCGCGGCGCCGCCGGGCTTCACCGCATCGCCGGACTTCGCCGGGGCGGGCGTGCTCTCGGCAGCCGTCTGCTCGGCAGCGGCCTTCTCGGCGGCGGCCTGCGCCGCCTTCTCCTCGGCCTGGGCCTGGCGCTCGGCGACCGTCAGCGGCGCGTCGGCCGGCGCGGGCGCGGCGGGAGCCGGAGCTTCGGGGGCCGGAGCCGCGGGGGGCTTGGGGCCCGGCTTGGGACCGGGCTTCACCCCGGCCTTGGCGGGTGCGGCCGGGGCCGCCGGTGCGGCGCCCTTCGCGGCGCCGTCGGCCTCGAGCGCCGCCTTCAGGCGACGTGCGACGGGGGGTTCGATGGACGACGAGGGTCCCTTGACGTACTCGCCCATCTCCTTGAGCTTCTCAAGGGCGATCTTGCTGTCGACACCGAGTTCGGATGCGATCTCGTGTACGCGTGGTTTGGCAGCCACTTCTCTCCTGTTCCGGGCCTGCACCCGGACAGGGGCAGACCATCAATGGCGGACGGGACTCATTTCGAGCCGCTCATTACTTGTCACTCATTGGTGATCACTAGCCGTTCAGCCTGTTCTCTACGTTGGTGGTGCTCACCTCGCCGCGGATGCGGAGCGCCCGCGCGAAAGCACGACGCCGGACTGCGAGGCGGTAGCACTCGAGCGTCGGATGCAACCACGCGCCTCTCCCCGGAAGCACGGCCGCATCGTCTGCGACCACCTGGGATTCCTGGAGAACGACCCTCAGAAGCGAGGATCGCGGGGCGTGCGAACGGCATCCGATGCACGTTCTGACGGGTTCCATCTTACACTCTGCGCTCATGCCCCGCCGACGGGGCCACCGACCGGGGTCGAAACCGCCTCGCGGCGGTCAGCCCTGCTCGAGGATCGAGTCGGGCTGGATGTCGATCTTCGCTCCCGTGAGCTTCGCGGCGAGCCGGGCGTTCTGCCCCTCTTTCCCGATCGCCAGCGACAGCTGGTAGTCGGGCACGAGGGCGCGCACCGCGCGCGTCTGCTCGTCGATCACGTAGGCGCTCGTCACCTTCGCCGGCGAGAGGGCGGAGGCGACGAAGGTCGCGAGGTCGTCGGACCAGTCGACGATGTCGATCTTCTCGGCGCCGAGCTCGGCGGTCACGGCGCGCACGCGCTGGCCGAGTTCGCCGATCGCTGCGCCCTTCGCGTTCACACCGGGCTGGTTCGCACGCACCGCGATCTTGGTGCGGTGGCCGGCCTCACGTGCGAGGGAGACGATCTCGACGACACCCGAGGCGATCTCGGGCACCTCGAGCGCGAAGAGCTTGCGCACGAGCGCGGGGTGCGTGCGCGAGACCGTGATCGACGGACCCTTCGCCCCCTTCGCGACGCTCGTGACGTACACGCGGATGCGCTGGCCGTGCGGGTACTCCTCGCCCGGAACCTGCTCTTCGGGAGGCAGGATCGCCTCGACCGTCCCGAGGTCGATGTGCACCATCTTCGGGTTCGGCCCCTGCTGGATGATGCCCGCCACGATGTCGCCCTCACGGCCGCGGAACTCGCCGAGCACCGCATCGTCGGCGATGTCGCGCAGGCGCTGCATGATGACCTGCTTCGCGGCGAACGCCGCGATGCGACCGAAGTCGTTCGGAGTGTCGTCGGCCTCGCCGATCACGTTGCCCTCGTCGTCGAGCTCGGGCACGTAGATCGTGACGTGCCCCGACTTGCGGTCGAGCTCGGCGCGGGCGCCGTTCGGGTTCGAATGCCCGTGCTGGTTCGGGTTCTGGTGCTTGAGGTAGGCCATCAGGATCGCCTGCTCGATGATCTGCACCAGTTCCTCGAACGGGATCTCCTTCTCGCGCTCCACCATGCGAAGCATGCTGAGGTCGATATCCATCTCCGGCCTCCTCTATTCAGCTCTCAGGCCGCTTCCCCTCGGAGCGGACATTCAAGCCTATCGGATGCCGCGAGCCGCCGTCACCCGCGGAACGGGTCCGTTCGAGGCATCCGCAACCCGGCGGTCAGTCCCCCGGCACCGACGGCGGGGTCGCCCTGGCGGGCGCCGAGGGCAGCGCGTTGATCGCCCGGATCACCTCGTGCAGCTCGCCGACCCGGTGCGGGTCGAGCTCGAACACGAGTCGCGGCTTGTCGAGCGCGTCGCGGTCGGCCTGCTCCGGGGCGAGCGGCTCGGTGCGGGCGAAGCGCCCGCTCGTGAGCAGCCGCCCGAAGCGACGGTCGAGCTCGGCGACCTCGGCATCGCTCGGTTCGGCGTTGAGCCGGAGCACGAGGCGGTCGCCGACCCAGCGGAGCGAGTCGTAGTTGCGCCAGAAGCCGGTGATCTCGGCGACCGCCTCATCCACCGAATCGGTGATCAGCACGCGATCGAGGTCGCCCGGCGAGACCATGCCGAGCGGTGCGAGCTCGGTCTCGACGTACCGCCGCAGGCTCGTCCAGTAGGTGCCCCCCTCGGCGTCGAGCAGCACGATCGGCATGGGCTCAGCCTTGCCGGTCTGCTGCAGGGTGAGGAGCTCGAACGTCTCGTCGAGCGTGCCGAACCCGCCGGGCAGGCAGACGAATCCACGCGACTCCTTCATGAGCATGAGCTTGCGGGTGAAGAAGTACTTCATCGTGACGAGCCGCTCGTCGACGGCGATCGCGGCGCTCGGCTTCTCCTCGAACGGCAGTCGGATCGACACGCCGATCGCGAGCGCGGGACCGGCGCCTTCGGCCGCCGCCTGCATGATGCCCGGTCCTGCCCCGGTGACGACCATCCAGCCGTCATCGGCGAGCGAGGCGGCGACGCCCTGCGCCTGGCGGTACAGCGGGTCGTCGGCGGCGATGCGTGCCGACCCGAAGACGGTGACCTTGGGAACGGCGGTGTACGGCGCGAACAAACGGAACGCCTGCCGCATCTCCTCGAGGGCCGCCGCGGTGATCTTCAGGTCGAGCCGGTCGGTGCCGTCGAGCCCGAGCCGCGCCCCCGACGCGAGGATGCGCTCGATGAGCGCTCGGTTCCGCCCGGCGCCGATCTCGGCGACGAGGGCGGCGACCGCCTCGCCGACGGAGTCGGGCAGGGCATCGGGCGACGACGCGACGAACTCACTCACGAGGCCAGCCTGCCACGCCCGCAGCGGTCGGCCGCAGAGACATCCCGTCCGACGCCGCTGACGAACCGGATGCCGCGTGGCCCCCCGACCACGCGGCATCCCCCCATGACGCGGCGAACCCCCTCAGCCGCGCCACACCTGGATGACCGACGGTCGCGGCGCCGCGACCAGCCCGGAGTCGCGGCGGTGGGTCGGCACGTAGTCGGGGAAGTACGAATGCGGCTCGGCGACCGTGCCCTCCTCGCCCGGGTGCTGGACCGCGACGAACACCATGCCTTCGCGATCGTGGATGACGGGCCCGCACGTCTCCGCGTCGCGCGGCACCGAGAGGAACTGCTGCACGCGCCCGCGCTCCTCCCCCTCGAGTCCCACCTTGAAGAGCCCGTCGTTGTAGCCGATCTTGCTCGGCGCGCCGTCGGTCGAGATCCAGAGGTCGCCGACCGAGTCGAACGCGATGTTGTCGGGGCACGAGATCGGCGAGACGAGCTCGGCGGGGAACCCCGAGAAGTAGGGCCGTTCGCCGTCGATCGACGGGTCGCCGCAGAGCAGCAGGATGGTCCAGCCGAACGTGGTGCCCGACTGCCCTGCCGTCTCGGTGAGCTCGAGCACGTGACCGTGGCGGTTGCCCGTGACCGACCCGGTCGGAGAGACGAGCGAGACCGGGTTCGCCTCGTCGACCTGCGCGCGGGTGCGGCCCGAGTTGTTCGTGAGGGCCGCGTAGACCTTGCCGGTGCGCGGGTTGGGCTGCACGTCCTCGGGCCGGTCCATCTTCGTCGCTCCGACGGTGTCGGCCGCGAGCCTCGTGTAGACGAGCACCTCCTCGGTCGACATGCCGGGGATGACGCTCTCGCCGTCCTGCGTGAGCGGGATCCACACGCCGGAGCCGTCGAAGGCGCCGTCGCTCGGCAGTGCACCCGTGCCGGTGATCTCGGCCGCGGGCGAGTCGCCGGTGAACTTCGCGACGTAGAGGTCGCCCTCCTCGAGGAGGGTCATGTTGCGACGCCGCGCGGCCTTCGAGCCCGAGGGGTCGAACACGCGCTTCGAGACGAACTTGTACATGTAGTCGTTCGCCTGGTCGTCGCCCATGTAGGCGACCGCGCGACCGTCCTCGCCGATGATGACGTTCGCGCCCTCGTGCTTGAACCGGCCCATCGCCGTGTGCTTTCGCGGCGTCGAGGTCGGATCCTCGGGGTCGATCTCGACGATCCAGCCGAACCGGTTCGGCTCGTTGACGAATCCGGGGTCCTTCGCGTTGAAGCGCGGATCGATGCGTTCGAACGTGTAGGTCGACTTCGTGCTCGGCGTGGCCCGGTAGCGCTTCTGCCCGGCGGTGTCGGCCGCCCAGACGAAGTAGCCGTCGAAGTTCTCCTCACCGGAGAGCACCGTGCCCCACGGCGTCGTGCCGCCCGCGCAGTTGCCGAGCGTGCCCTTCACCCAGCGACCCTCGGCGTCCTCCGCGGTCTGCAGGAGGACGCTGCCTGCAGCGGGACCGGTGACCTCGAACACGGTGTCCGCGGTGATGCGGCGGTTGCGGCGTCCGTCGATGAGGTAGCGCCACGGCTGCCCGAGCTTCGAGCGGCGCAGCTCGACGACCGAGAAGCCGTGCGCAGCCTTCGCGATCGCCGCGCGCTCGTCGAGCACGGCGGCGTCGGTCGAGGGGGCGAACATGATGGCGGGGTTCACGTACTCGTGGTTGTTCACGAGCACGCCCGTGCGGCCGCTGCGGTCCTGCAGGATGTCGAGGTAGTCGCAGTTGTAGCCGAACTGGCCGGCCTGCGCCTCCGGCGTCTGGTGCTCGAAGTCGAGGGCGGGCACGCTCGAGAAGAGCGGGTCGCCCCAGCGGATGATCGGCTGCCACGTGTAGCCCGCCGGCACCGTCACGTCGTCGACGAGCATCGGCACCGGGTCGATCGCGTCGAACGGAAGCCCGCCCGTCGCGCCGGACGCCCCGCCGCCGGGAGCGGCGAACGCCGAGCCGCTCGGCGACGCCGCGGCGAGCGCGATGCCCACTGCGCCGGCCGCGCCGAAGCCGAGCAGGGCCCGGCGCGTCAGCGCGGCCGAGGCGACATCGCGGAAGTGCGCGTTGGTCGTCGTGTTGCACTCCGGCCCGATGCAGGCATTGGCGCACTTGAAATGGCAGGTCACGGCCGAGCGCTTGCCGCGCACGTGGTCGGCCATCGGGAGCAGCTGGATGTCGGTGATCGTCACGGATCGTTCCTCACGCCGTCGGTCAAGGGGGTCGAGTGCAGGCTGCACGCCGAAACCGAAGCCCCACGGGATGGGGGGTGTCCGGAACATGAACGCCGTCCGAACGATCGGGTCCGGCGCGACCCGGACGACGAGCCGCGCCTCCCACGCCGTGCCCCCGCGATCCTGAAGAATCGGTATCGCCCACGATCGAGACCGCGCGGCCGATGGGCCGCCAGAGCCGGAGGACGCCCGAATGCCCAGCTCCCGCGCGAAGCGGCGCATCCAGCGCCAGCGCAGCGAACTCAAGAACACCGCCTACGAGATCTTCATCGGCCTGCTCTCGATCCTCTCGATCGCGAACCTCGTGCTGATGTACCTCTTCCACGCGGAGGAGTCGCTGCAGCTCATCCTCTCCGTCATGAACGCGTTGTTCAGCGCGATCTTCCTCGCCGACTTCATCTACCGCATCTCGACGGCACCGTCCGCATCGGGCTACTTCTTCCGCGGATTCGGGTGGGCCGACCTGCTCGCGAGCCTGCCGTTCGCGGAGCTGAAGGTATTGCGGCTGTTCCGCGTGCTCCGCGTGATCCGGCTGCTGCGGGAGCTCGGCCTCCGCACGATCTGGGGCACGCTCATCCACGACCGGGCGAACAGCACGCTCATGACGCTCCTGCTGCTCGGCGTGCTCGTGCTGCAGTTCGGCAGCATCTCGATCCTGGCCGTCGAAGAGGATGCCGAGGGCGCCAACATCACCTCGGCGTCCGATGCGATCTGGTACACGATCGTCACGATCTCGACCGTCGGCTACGGCGACCAGTACCCCGTCACCAACCCGGGCCGCCTGATCGGCGCCCTCATCATCATCGTCGGCGTCGGCATCTTCGGCACGTTCACGGGCTACCTCGCGAACCTCTTCCTCGGGCCGCAGAAGGCGGCGGAGGCCGCCGACGCCGCACTCGAGCCGGAGACGGCACCCGCCGATGCGACCGTGGACGACGTCGCCGGAGGCGCGGTCGCGGCGCCCGTCGACACGGGCACGACGGCGGCGGGCGACGCCGATGCCATCGTCGACGAGACCGAGCCCGTCGCCGCCCGGGAGGCGGCCGGCGCCGCGTCACCCGCCGAGCTCAGTGCGCGGCTCGAGGCGCTGATCGCCCAGTCGGAGGAGACGGCCGCCGAACTCCGCCGCCTGCTCGCGGATGCCGCGCCGGGGCGCTGAGCCGACGTTCGCTGGGCGCCGCGGCCGCCGGCGCGGGCCGAACGAGCGCCCGCTCCCGGCGAACGAGCGGGCTCAGGCGTCGAGCGCGGCGACCACGCCGTCGATCGGCACCTGGGAGCGATCGCCGGTCGCCCGGTCCCAGACCTCGACGACGCCGTCGGCGACACCGCGGCCCGCGATCACGATCGTCGGCACGCCGATGAGCTCGGCGTCGCCGAACTTCACGCCGGGCGACACCTTGGGCCGGTCGTCGTAGAGCACGTCGCGGCCGGACGCCTCGAGGTCGGCCACGATGCGGTCCGCCGCCTCGAACGCCGCCTGGTCCTTGCCGGTGGCGACGACGTGCACGTCGAACGGGGCGACCGACGGCGGCCAGATGAGGCCCTTGTCGTCGTTGTGCAGCTCGGCGATGATCGCGAGGATGCGCGTGACGCCGATGCCGTACGAGCCCATCGTCACCGTCGCGAGCTTGCCGTTCTCGTCGAGCACCTTGAGTCCGAGCGCCTCGGCGTACTTGCGGCCGAGCTGGAAGACGTGCCCGATCTCCATGCCCCGCGCGAGCTCGACCGGGCCGGAGCCGTCGGGAGCGGGGTCGCCGGCGCGCACGTCGGCGATGTCGATGACGCCGTCGGCGACGAAGTCGCGGCCCGCGACGAGCGAGAGCACGTGCTTCTCGTGCAGGTTGGCGCCGGTCACCCAGGCGGTGCCGTCGACCACGCGCGGGTCGACGAGGAAGCGGATGCCGCTCGCCGACTCCTCGCCGAGCACGGGGCCCTCGGGCGACCACGGCCCGATGTAGCCCTTGACGAGCGCGGGGTGCTTCGCGAAGTCGGACTCGGTCGCGGCCTCGACCTCGGCCGGGGCGAACGCCACCTCGGCGCGCTTCAGCTCGACCTCGCGGTCGCCGGGCATGCCCACGGCGACGAGTTCGCGTGTGCCGTCGAGGTGGGTCAACGCGAGCACGACGCACTTCAGCGTGTCGGCTGCGTGCCAGGGCCGGTCGGCGCGCGGCTCGTGGTCGTTGACGTGGTCGACGAGGCTCAGGATCGTCGGGGTGTTCGGCGAGTCGAAGATGCGCGCCTCGGGCCGGCCCTCGATCGGCAGCGGCTCGGGCGCGAGCGTCTCGAACGCCTCGACGTTCGCTGCGTAGCCGCCGGCCGAGCGCACGAAGGTGTCTTCGCCGACGGGCGTCGGGTGCAGGAACTCCTCGCTCTTCGAGCCGCCCATGGCCCCTGCGTCGGCCTTCACGATGACGTACTCGAGGCCGAGCCTGGTGAAGATGCGCTCGTACGCGTCGCGCTGCGCCTGGTACGAGGCATCAAGCCCCTCGTCGGAGACGTCGAACGAGTACGCGTCCTTCATGGTGAACTCGCGACCGCGCAGGAGCCCCGCACGGGGGCGCGCCTCGTCGCGGTACTTGTCCTGGATCTGGTAGATCGTGAGCGGAAGGTCCTTGTACGACGAGTACAGGTCTTTCACGAGCAGGGTGAAGACCTCTTCGTGCGTGGGGGCCAGCAGCAGGTCGGCCTCCTTGCGGTCCTGCAGGCGGAAGAGCGCGTCGCCGTACTCCGTCCACCGGCCGGTGACCTCGTAGGGCTCGCGCGGCAGCAGCGCCGGGAAGTGCACCTCGTGGGCGCCGGCCGCCTCCATCTCTTCGCGCACGATGCGCTCGATCTTCGCCTTCACGCGCAGGCCGAGCGGCAACCACGCGAAGATGCCCGGCGCCTGGCGCCGGATGTAGCCGGCGCGGACGAGCAGTCGGTGGCTCGTGACCTCGGCGTCGGCGGGGTCTTCGCGGAGCGTGCGGAGGAAGAAGTTCGAAAGGCGTGTGGGCACCCGACGATTCTACTGAGAAGGCCGGATGCCTCGGGGCCGCGCGGCCCCGAGGCATCCGGCCGCCGCGATCGCGCGACGGAGGGAGGTCTCCGCGGCGTGCTCGCGCGTCAGGCCGGGCAGGGCCCGAGGTCGCGCCAGGCGCCCCACTCGCCGCCCGAGCCCGGCACCTCGCCGCGGGTCCACCACTTCGCCGCCCACGTGCGGCCGCCCGAGCTCGCCTGCTGGCCGGCCGTGTACACCTGGTCGGCCTGCCACGCGACCGGGCAGTCGTCGCCCGAGCCGCCGCCGCTCGAGGGGCCGCCGACGTTCACGTCGATGCAGCTGTAGAAGGCGTTCGTCGTGTCGGCGACGTTCCAGCGGGCGAGGATGGTGTGCTCGCCCGCCGGCAGCCCCGTGAGGATGTGCTGCACGGTCGCGGCCGGCTGGGCGCCGAAGTCGTTGACGCGCTTCCACAGCGCACCGTCGACGAAGTACTCCCAGCTCTCCGTGGCGTGGCGCGCGGTGAGGTGCCACTGGATGGTGACGGTGTCGTCGACGCCCTTGCGCGGCCACGGCTTCGTCGCGTCGTCGAGGATCGCGAACGCAGGGTTGCCGCCACTGCACCGGAGCGACCCTTTGGGCGCCTCGACGCTCTGCGGCTCGTATTCGACCTGACCGCAGGCGAACGAGGTCAGCCCCTGCGAGCAGTAGTCCTGCCGGCTCGGCGGGTCGTCGACCCAGCCGTGGCCGCTCGCGGCGGCGGCGCCGGCGAACGGGAGGACGAGCCCTCCTGCGAGGGCGATGACGAGGGCCAGGCGACGCGGATGCTTCATGACGTGCTCCTTCGATCGAGTGCCTCGGCGCGGACGCCCCGCGCCAGCGCACACGGTAGGGGTCGGGGCGGACGACCGCATTCGCAATCCTGCGTAGGCGACTGCGTAGGCACCCCTGACCTCAGGCCTCGGCCCGACGGCTCGCGCATGGCCTAATGTGCTCGCATGGGTGAGTCGAACGCACCGTTCTCCGTCGAGGTCTCCTCCGAGGCCTGGCGGGCCGAAGCCGACCGCTGGATCGCGGAGTCGCTCGCCGGGCGCGACGTCGTCGTCGTCGGGACCCGACAGCCGCGGGTGCGCCCGTGGTCGACGCAACTCGTCGTCGAGGTGGCAGGACCGTCGGGAGCCGCCCGGTACTGGTTCAAGGCGAACTGCCGCGCGCAGTCGTTCGAGCCCGCCCTCCAAGCGCGACTCGCAACGCTCCTTCCGGGCGATGTCGACGCCCCGATCGCGGCCGACCCCTCCAGGGGCTGGATGCTCACCGCCGACCGCGGAGCGACGCTCGCAGATCGGCACGACCCCGCCGCCGAGGACTGGTCGCGCGTCATCGACGAGTGGGCGCGCGTGCAGCGCTCCTTGGCCGGGCGCTCGGCCGAAGTGCTCGGCGCCGGCGTGCCCGACTGCTCCCCCGGAACCGTGCCGGCCCGCTTCGCCGAGCTGCTCGGGCTCGTGCTCGCCCTGCCCACCGGTCATCCCTCGGCGCCCGATGCGGCGACCGCGGCCTCGCTCGTGGCCGCGGCCGACCGCGTCGCGCTCGCCGCCGAGGCGCTCGACGAGGGCGGCCTGCCCGCGACCCTCCAGCACGGCGACCTGCACCCCGGCAACGTGTTCGCCTCGGACGACGCCTCTGACGGGCTGCGCCTCTTCGACTTCGGCGACGCGCAGTGGGCGCACCCGGTCGAGGCCCTGCTCGTGCCCCGCGCCGTGATGGAGTACCGCGGCATCGACCCAGAGCCCGTCGTCGCGGGATTCCGCGAGGCCTGGGCCGACGTCGCGCGGTTCGACGACGCCGAGTGGGCCCGGCTCGTCGCCGCGGCCGAGACGACGCACGCGGTGAACCGGGCGCACACGTGGTGGGGATGCCTCGCGCAGGCCACCGACGACGAGACCGCGGAGTGGGGTGAGGCGGTGCTGCGGCACCTCTCGCGGGTGCTCGGTCCGTCCGGCGACTCGTAGGCTGGGCGCATGCCCGCCCGCCGACCGCACCTGGCTCCGTCCGTCGCGCAGAGCGAGCTCGCCGCGTCCCTCGCCGACCTGCGTGCGTCGATGGCGCTGCCCGACGGCTTCGCACCCGAGGTCGTGGCCGAGGCCGAGGCATCCCGGCCCGAGGCACCCGGTCGCGACCTGCGCGACCTGCCGTTCGCGACGATCGACCCGGCGGGGTCGACCGACCTCGACCAGGCGATGCACCTCGCGCGCCGAGGCGACGGCTTCCTCGTGCACTATGCGATCGCAGACCTGCCCGGTTTCGTGCGGCCCGGCGGATCGGTCGACCGGGCTGCGCGTGAGCGCGGGCAGACGCTCTATGCTCCCGACGGTCGGGTGCCCCTGCACCCGCCGGTCATCGGCGACGACCGGGCGTCCCTCCTGCCCGGCGTCGACCGTACCGCCTACGTGTGGCGCTTCGAGCTCGCCGCCGACGGCACCCTCGGGACGACGGCGGTCGAGCGAGCGCTCGTTCGCTCCCGGGCGCGCCTCGACTACTCCGGGGCGCAGGCGCTCATCGACGACGGCGACCGGGAGTCGCCGGTCGCCCTCCTCGGCGAGATCGGGCGCGCCCGCATCGAGCAGGAACGCCGCCGCGGCGGCGCGAGCCTCAACACCCCCGACGAGGAGATCGTGCGCAGCGACGGCGGCTACGACCTCGCGCGCCGCACGCCGCTGCCGGTCGAGGACTGGAACGCGCAGCTCTCTCTGCTGACCGGCATGGCCGCCGCGTCGATCATGCTGGGTGCGGGTGTCGGCATCCTGCGCACCATGCCGAGCCCCGACGACGAGCGGCTCGCCGCCTTCCGCCGGCAGACCGTCGCGCTCGGGCTTCCGTGGCCCGAGGACGAGTCGTACGGCGAGTACCTGCGTCGACTCGACCGCGCCGACCCCGTGGCGCTCGCGGTCCTGCAGGCCGCGAGCGGGCTCTTCCGCGGTGCCGGCTACGCCGCGTTCGACGGCGCACCGCCCGCGGAGACGATGCAGGCGGCGCTCGCCGCGCCGTACGCTCACGTGACGGCGCCGATCCGCCGGCTCGTGGACCGATGGGGCCTCGTCGTGTGCGAGGCGATCGTCGCCGGGCGCGAGGTGCCCGCCTGGGCGCGTGCGTCGCTCGCCGAGCTGCCTGCGATCATGGCCGCCTCCGAGCAGCGGGCGGGGCGCCTCGGCGCGGAGTCGATCGCACGGGTCGAGGCGGCGCTCCTGCGCGACCGGGTCGGCGAGCGGTTCACCGCGACCGTGCTCGAGCTCAGGGGCGACCGCGCGGTCTTCCAGCTCGAGACGCCCGCGGTGACGGCGAGCTGCCCCGCGCCGGCCGACGCCGCGCCGGGCGGCGCGATCGAGGTCGTGCTCGAGGCGGCCGACATCGGCACCGGCACGGTGCGGTTCGGCGCGGCGTGAGCACTCTCACAAGCGGCGGCGCCGAACGGGCGACGACTCACGCGCAGGGCGTGCCGAACGACGCTAGGGCGTGACGACCGTCGGTGCGCCCACCGGGGCGTCGGTGCCCATCTCGTCGGCGATGCGCTGGGCCTCGGCGATGAGCGTCTCGACGATCTCGGCCTCGGGCACGGTCTTGATGACCTCGCCCTTCACGAAGATCTGCCCCTTGCCGTTGCCGCTCGCGACGCCGAGGTCGGCCTCGCGCGCCTCGCCGGGGCCGTTCACGACGCAGCCCATGACGGCGACGCGGAGCGGCACGGTGACGTGCTTGAGGCCCTCGGTCACGTCGTTGGCGAGCGTGTACACGTCGACCTGCGCACGCCCGCACGACGGGCACGACACGATCTCGAGCTTGCGCTCGCGCAGGTTCAGCGACTGCAGGATCTGCAGCCCGACCTTGACCTCTTCGACGGGCGGCGCGGAGAGCGAGACGCGGATGGTGTCGCCGATGCCCTCGCCGAGCAGGATGCCGAACGCCGTCGCCGACTTGATCGTGCCCTGGAACGCGGGACCCGCCTCGGTGACACCGAGGTGCAGCGGCCAGTCGCCGCGCTCGGCGAGCATGCGGTACGCCTTCACCATGACGATCGGGTCGTTGTGCTTGACCGAGATCTTGAAGTCGTGGAAGTCGTGCTCCTCGAAGAGCGACGCCTCCCACACGGCCGACTCGACGAGCGCCTCGGGCGTCGCCTTGCCGTACTTCTCGAGCAGGCGAGGGTCGAGCGAGCCGGCGTTGACCCCGATGCGGAGCGACACCCCAGCAGCCTTCGCACGGGCCGCGATCTCGCCGACGCGGTCGTCGAACTTGCGGATGTTGCCGGGGTTGACGCGCACCGCGGCGCAGCCGGCGTCGATCGCGGCGAACACGTAGTTCGGCTGGAAGTGGATGTCGGCGATGACCGGGATCTGGCTCTTCTTCGCGATGATCGGCAGCGCCTCGGCGTCGTCGCGGCTCGGCACGGCGACGCGCACGATGTCGCAGCCCGACGCCGTGAGCTCGGCGATCTGCTGGAGCGTCGCGTTGATGTTCGTCGTCGGCGTCGTGGTCATCGACTGGACGCTCACCTGGGCGTTGCCGCCCACGAGCACCTTGCCCACCTTGATCTGGCGCGACTTGCGTCGGGGGGCCAGGACTTCGGGGACCTTCGGCATTCCGAGATTCACAGCAGGCACGAGGCAAGTCTAGTTGCGCGAGGCCGAGCGTCGGCCGCGAGTGGATGCCTCAGGCGGATGCAGCCCGAGGCATCCCTTCGCCCTCAGTCGCGATGAGCGCGACGAGCGCCTCCAGGAACTCGGCCGGCCGCTCGAGATGGGGCGAGTGCCCGCAGCCGTCCAGTTCGACCTCGGTGACCGCCCCGCCGCGCTCGGCGTAGCGGGCGAGCACGGCGCGGGTCTGCGACACCATCGGCTGCGGCGGTGCGACCTCGTCGCCCGGCCAGCCCGGGATGATGCCGGCCTTGCCGAGCTGATTGAGGTCGAAGAACGAGGCGTCGCCGACGATCGCGTCCTGTGCACCGTGGATCCACAGCACGGGCGGCTTCTCGGCGACGTCGACGATGGCCGAGGTGTCGAAGTGGGTCGGCGCCATCGTGTTCAGCACGCCCCGCCCGCCGGGCGCGAACCCCGGCCAGTTCGCCGAGCCCGAGGCATCCCCGGGGTAGTGGTCGACGCCGGTGGCGGTCGACAGCATCGAGGCGACCCAGATCGACTCGAGCTCGGAGGCGAAACCGGGCGCGACGTAGCTCGACCGGTACACCGTGAGCGGCGAGGTCGGCGACTCCTCGGTGCGGTCGCCCGCGGCGAGCCGGGCGACGAAATCGGGGTTCGCTCCCCCGCCGCCCGTGCCCGCCGCATCGTCGACCAGCAGCGTCCCGTCGAGCCGGGTGCCGCCGAAGCCGTACGGCGAGACCGTCGACTGCAGGGTGAGGCTCGCGACGAGCTCTGGGCGGTCGATGACGAGCTGCATGGCGACCCCGCCGCCCATGCTCCAGCCGACGAGGTGCACGGCGCCGAGGCCGAGCTCGTCGATCACCGATGCGACGTCGTCGGAGAAGTCGCGCACCCCTCGCGTGGCGTCGACCGGCAGCGTCTCGCTGTCGCCGAAGCCGCGCAGGTCGATCGCGATCGCGCGCACCGAGGCCGGCAGCGCGAGCATGACGGGCTGCCAGAACAACGACGACGAGACGTTGCCGTGGACGAAGACGACGGTCGCGGACTGCTCGCCCGGCACCGCGGGGCGCTCGAGCACCCCGGCGCGAAGGCGCGGCGTGGCCACCTGCCGGGCCAGGATGCCGGGCAGGATCGTGTCGACCACGGCTACCCCACCGCGGAGGTGTCGAGGGGCGGCTCCGTCGCGGCGACGACCTCGTCGACGTTGACGCCCGGCGCGCACTCCACGAGCACGAGCCCGTCGGCCGTGACGTCGATCACCGCGAGGTCCGTGATGATGCGGTCGACGACGCCCTTGCCGGTGAGCGGCAGCGAGCACTCGTCCACGATCTTCGGCGAGCCGTCCTTCGCGACGTGCTCCATGAGCACGATGCGTCGGCGGGCGCCGTGCACGAGGTCCATCGCGCCGCCGGGTCCTTTCACCATCTTGCCGGGGATCATCCAGTTGGCGAGATCGCCGCGCGCCGAGACCTGCATGGCGCCGAGGATGGCGGCGTCGATCTTGCCGCCGCGGATCATGCCGAAGCTCAGGGCCGAGTCGAAGTACGCGGCGCCGGGGAGCACGGTGACGGTCTCCTTGCCGGCGTTGATGAGGTCGGGGTCGACCGCGTCCTCCGTCGGGTACGGCCCGACGCCGAGGATGCCGTTCTCCGACTGCAGCAGGATCGTCGTGCCCTCGGGCACGTAGTTCGGCACCAGCGTCGGCAGGCCGATGCCGAGGTTCACGTACGATCCGTCGCTGAGTTCACGGGCGGCGCGGGCCGCCATCTCGAGGCGGGTGAGTGCCATGGCTCAGGCTCCTTCCGGCATCTCGCGCGATGCCGCCTTCTCGACCGACACCGTCCGGCGTTCGATCCGCTTCTCGATCTCGGGGCCGACCACGACCACACGGTCGACGTACACGCCGGGCAGGTGCACGGCGTCAGGATCGATGTCGCCGGGCTCGACGAGCTCCTCGACCTGGGCGATGCAGATGCGCCCGGCCATCGCCGCGAGCGGCGAGAAGTTCCGCGCCGACTTGTCGAAGACGAGGTTGCCGAACCGGTCGGCCTTCAGCGCGTGCACGAGCGAGAAGTCCGTCGTGATCGCCTCCTCCATGACGAACTCGCGGGGCTCCCCCGCGACCTCGAAGGTCTGCACGGGCTTCGGCGGACTCGCGACGGCGACGGTGCCGTCGGCGTGATAGCGCCGCGGCAGGCCGCCCTCGGCGACCTGCGTGCCGACGCCGGTCTGCGTGAAGAACGCGGCGATGCCGCTGCCCCCCGCCCGCAGCTTCTCGGCGAGCGTGCCCTGCGGGGTCAGCTCGAGCTCGAGCTCGCCCGAGAGGTACTGCCGCTCGAACTCCTTGTTCTCGCCGACGTACGAGGAGGTCATCTTGGCGATGCGCTGCTTCGCGAGCAGCACGCCGAGCCCCCAATCGTCGACGCCGCAGTTGTTCGAGACGACGGAGAGCCCGTCGACCCCTGCGTCCAGCAGGGCCTGGATCAGCACCATCGGGATGCCGCAGAGCCCGAACCCGCCGACGGCGAGACTGGCTCCTGAGGGGATGTCGGCGACCGCTTCTTGGGCGGACCCGACGACTTTGTCGAGTGTCACGATGCACCTTCCTGTGTCTCCGCGGCCTGGATGCGGGTGCGGATCACATCGATCACGCTACCGGTGCCGAGGGCCGTCATGAGGATCGTGTAGTGGTTGACGTCGTCGACCTCGTGGACGACGAGCTGCGGGAGCCGTTCCGTCGCCGCAGCGACGAGCGGCGCGGCGTACAGGGGCGCGCCGTCCAGCAGGCCCCGCGGCGCCCTGAGGAAGTCGACCGGACCGGGCAGCGCGGCGAGCGCCTCGGCGTACCCCGCCGACCCGTCGAGTTCGAGCGCGTCGACGGCGACCGCATCGGCATTCGCCGCGCTGCGCAGTGCCGGCGGCTCCCCTTCGAGGTCGTAGTCGACGTACGCCTCGATCGCGTCGCTCCAGTACGGACCCATCGCGGGATGGCGCCGCCAGAACGCGAGGTACGCCGCCCGGTCGGGGAACGTCATCGCCAGCCGCTCGAGCGCCGGGCCGAGCAGGAGCGCCGGCAGGTCCTCGGGCGCGACGCCCGCGGGCGCCGGGATCGGCAGTCCGCCGTCGACGAGGACGATGCCCGCGACGCGGTCGGGGTGGCGCTCGGCGAGGCGCACGGTGACGAACGCGCCCATCGAGTGCCCGACGACGAACGCGCGCGGGACGCCGAGCGCGTCGAGCACGCCCGCGAGATCGTCGGCGTGCTGCTCGAGTCCGTACGGCGCAGGCAGCCGGTTGCTGCGACCGCGACCGCGCAGGTCGGGGGCGATCACCCGGCGGTCGGGCAGGCCGTCGGCGAGCAGGTCCCATGCGCGATGGCTGGCGGTGATGCCGTGCACCGCGAGGATCGGCAGCCCCGAGGCATCCTCGTGCCACTGGCCGCCCGCGAGCGCGCCGCCCGCGACCGCGGCGGTGAAGGCGGCGCCTGTCATCGTGCGCTCCATCCGCCGTCCATCGTGTAGCTCGCTCCCGTCACCATGCCCGCGTCGGGCCCCGCGAGCCAGAGCGCGAGGCTCGCCACCTCGGCGGGCTCCACGAGCCGCTTGACGGCCGACTCGGTGAGCATGATCTTCGGCAGCACCTCCTCCTCGGTGATGCCGTGCAGCCGCGCCTGGTCGGCGATCTGCTTCTCGACGAGCGGCGTGCGCACGTAGCCGGGGTCGATGCAGTTCGACGTGACGCCGTGCGAGCCGCCCTCGAGCGCGGTGACCTTCGAGAGCCCCTCGAGCCCGTGCTTGGCGGCCACGTAGGCCGACTTGAACGGCGACGCCCGCAGGCCGTGCACGCTCGAGAGGTTGATGACCCGTCCGAAGCCCCGCTCGTACATGCCGGGCAGCGCGGCGCGGATGAGCAGGAACGGCGACTCGAGCATGAGCCGGAGGATGAACGAGAACCGCTCGGGCTCGAACTCCTCGATCGGGCGGACGTGCTGGATGCCCGCGTTGTTGACGAGGATGTCGGCTTCGAGCGAGAGGCCGGCGAGCGCCGCGGTGTCGGCGAGGTCGACCGCCCACGACTCGCCGCCGAGCTCGTCCGCGAGCGCGGCGGCGGCGTCGGCGTCGAGGTCGGCGATCACGACGTGCGCACCCGCGCTCGCGAACGCACGCGCGCAGGCGGCGCCGATGCCGCTCGCTCCCCCGGTGACGACGGCGCGTCGCCCAGTGAGATCGGTCACGTTTCCTCCTTGTCGGCCGCGCTCCCGCGCGGCGTCGTGGGTCTGGTGGGATGTCTCGTGCTCACGCATCGGTCGCCTCCTCCGCCTCGAGCGGATGCCGGACGCGGCCCGACCGGATGCGCTGCGGCAGGCCCGCGATGCCGCCCGGCAGGAACAGCACGACGAGGACGAACAACGTGCCGAGGATGAACAGCGGCTCGCTGAGCGGCACCCGCAGCACGGCGGGCAGGCCGGCGACGGCGTCGGAACCGGCGAGCGCGGTGAGCCGCTGGTCGAGGATCGTGTAGACGATGCCGCCCACGATCGCGCCCCAGCGGTACCCGACTCCGCCGAGCACGACGATGACGAGCAGCGTGAGCGTGAAGTCGGCGGTCGCGATGCGCGGCGACGCGCCCGACTGCAGCAGCAGGTAGGCCATGCCGACGACGACGGCGAGCACCGAGGCCACGACGAACACGAGGAGCTTCACGGTGTAGGGGCGGAGGCCCAGCACGCGCACGCGCAGTTCGTTCTCGCGCGTCGCAGCGGCGACGTGCCCGGCGCGACTCCGCTCGACCCACAGCACGACGAGGTACACGACGACGAGCACCGCGAGCGCGAGCCAGTAGAGGTTGCGGGTGTTCACCACGCCGACGAGCGCGCTGGGCACGTGCTCGATGTCGAGCGACAGCCCTTCGTCGCCGCCCGTCGCCCCGCCGGGGTTGCGGCGGATGAGCACCGAGCCGGCCTGGGCGAACGCGAGGGTCACCATCGCGAACGAGATGCCGGTGACCCGCAGGGCGAGCGCGCCGACGGTCATCGCGAGGACGAGCCCGCCGACGAGCGTCACGAGGATCGACACGACGAAGATGAGGTCGCCGGGCCACTCGGGCGGTGCGAACGCCTCGAGCGTCATGCCGAGGCCGTACGCGCCCGCGGCGAAGAAGAGCGCGTGCCCGAACGACAACAGGCCGGCGAGGCCGAACATCATGCGGTAGCCGAGGGCGAGTGCGGCGATGAGCATCGCGTAGGCGAGGAGCTGCAGGGTGCCCGGGGTGTAGGTGGGGCCGGGCAGGACGCCCGGGACGTCGATCGCGAGCAGCGGCAGCACGGCGAGCCCCACGACGGCGAGCACGCCGCCGATCACCGGCAGGAGGGCCGTGTTCTGCCAACGGGTCCGTCTCGACATCATGCGACCTTCCCCATGAGCCCACGCGGGCGGATGAGCAGCACCACGGCGAGCGCGACGACGACGACGAGGTCGCCGGTGCCGCCGAGGTAGAAGTTGGCGAACTGCTGCAGCACGGCGACGAGCACCGAGGCGACGGCCGCGCCCGTGAGCGATCCGAGCCCGCCGATGACCGTCACGATGAACGCGAAGATGAGCAGCACGCTGCCGAGGTGGGCCGACACGTAGCCGTAGTAGACCGAGGCGAGCACCCCGCCGAGTCCGGCTGCGGCGCCCCCGATCGCGAAGACGAGCGTGAACGACCGCCGCACGTCGATGCCGAGCGCCGACACCATCTGCCGGTTCTCCACGCCGGCCCGGATGATGAGGCCGTAGCGGGTGCGGTGCAGGAAGAGCACGATGCCGCCGAGCACGACCAGGGCGCACGCGATGAGCAGGAACCGGTCGTTCGGGATCCTCGCGCCGAGGATCTCGGTCGTCTCCGTGAGCCATTCGGGCTTCGCGGTGTAGATCGGGTCGGTGCCCCAGATGCCCTCGAAGAGGGCGACGGCGGCGAGCGAGAGCCCGACGGTGACGAGCGCCTGCTCGATGTGCCGCTCGTAGAGCCGCCGGATCAGGAAGTACTCGGTGAGGGCCGCGACGAGCGCGCCGACGGCCATGCCGACCAGCGCAGAGACGGCGAGTCCCCACCATGTTCCGTCGGAGACCCTCCGCCCGGCCTCCCAGCCGAGGAACGCGGAGATCGTGAGGAACGCGCCGTGCGCGAAGTTCAGGACGCCCATGAGCCCGTAGATGAGCGAGAGCCCGCTCGCGACGAGGAAGTACAGGGCCCCGAGTCCGAGGCCGGTGATGACGAGGAGGACGACGGTGCTCATCAGGCGGCCTCGCTCGCGTCGTGCACCCCGAGGTGGCGCTGCACGAGCGCCTCGTCGTCGAGGAACTCGTGCGCCGTGCCTGTGAACACGACCGTGCCGCCCGAGAGCACGACGACGCGCTCGGCGAGCCGGCGGATCACGTGGAGGTTCTGCTCGACGAGGAGGATCGGCACCGTCTCGGCCGCCGTCGCGAGGGCCGCGGCGACCTCGTCGACGATGCGCGGCGCGAGCCCTTTCGTGGGCTCGTCGACGAGCAGCAGCCGGTTGTCGTTCACGAGGGCCCGGGCGAGCGAGACCATCTGCTGCTGCCCGCCCGAGAGGGTGCCCGCGCGCTGCGCGCGGCGCTCGACGAGGTCGGGGAAGAGCCGCTCGACCAGTTCGCGCCGCGGTGCCGCGTCGCGCTCGGCGAGCCGGAGGTTCTCGGCCACCGTGAGGCCGCCGAACACCTCGCGGTCCTCGGGCACGTAGCCCACGCCGCGCTGCACGATGCGATGGGTCGGAAGGCCGTCGATGCGCTCCCCCGCGAGTCGGACCTCGCCCGAACGCTCGATGAGGCCGAGCACCGACTTCACGGTCGACGTCTTGCCGACGCCGTTGCGCCCGAGGAGGGCGGTGACCCCGGTCGCGGGCACCTCGAACGTGACGTCCTCGATGACCTGCTGCCCGGCGATGCGCCCGGTGAGGCCGCGGACGTCGAGGATCGACTCGGTCACATCGCCTCCCCGAGGTAGGCGGACTGCACGGTGGGGTTCGCCATGACGGCCTCCGGGGTGTCGACGGCGAGCAGTTCGCCGTGGTGCATGACCGCGACGCGGTCGACGAGGCCGAGCACGACCTCCATGTGGTGCTCGACCATGAGCACGGTGCGCCCGCCGCGGTGCAGCCGGCGGATGACCTCGGTGATCGCGGGGACGTCGCCGGAGGCGACGCCGGCCATCGGCTCGTCGAGCAGGATCGCCTTCGGGTCCTGCGCGAGGAGCATCGCGATCTCGACCTTGCGCTTCTCGCCGTGGGCGAGACCCGACGCCTCGGCGTCGGCGCGGTGCGCGAGGCCGACCTCCTCGAGGCAGTCGAGGGCGCGCGTCGTCGCCGCGTCGCCTGCGCGCGGGATGCGCACGAGGCTCGTGGCGCCGCCGAGGCGGGCCTGCGCGGCGAGCCGCACGTTCTCGAGCACGCTGAGCTCGGGGAAGAGGCTCGAGGTCTGGAAGGTGCGGCCGAGCCCGGCCGTGGCTCGTCGGTGGACGGGCTCGCGGGTGACGTCGACGCCGTCCAGGACCACCCGCCCGGCGGTGGGGCGGACGACGCCCGAGACGACGTTGAAGAGCGTCGTCTTGCCGGCGCCGTTCGGCCCGATCACCCCGAGCATCTGGCCCGCGGGCACCTCGAGCGAGACCCCCTCGAGGATGCGGGCCCCGCCGATGCGGAGCCCGATCCCCTCGAGTGCGAGCATCGCGTGGTCGCTCGTCATGCGGTCACTCGCCGGCGACGGGCGGGGCGACCGTCTCGGCGTCGACGGTGTCGACGAGCTCGGGCACCCAGGCGTCGCCGTCCTGCACGAGCTTCGCCTGGTACATCGGCTGGATCATCGCGTGGTCCTCCTCGCGGACGGTGATCTCGCCCTTGACCGAGTCGAACGTCCAGCCCTCGAGCGCGTCGACCATGCCGTCGACGCTGTCGCCGCCCTCGCGGACCGCCTGCACGAGCATCTGCGCGGCGACGAAGCCGTCGGGCGAGAACAGGTCGGGCGTCGCTCCGGCCTCGTCGAGGTGCTCGATCATGGCGGTCTCGACGTCGGTGCCCGACGCGCCGGCGAAGTAGTGGTTGAGGAACGAGATGTCGCTCGAGGCATCCCCGTAGGCACCGTAGGTCGCGACGTCGCCGAGGCCGGTCACGACGGGCGCGGCGTCGAAGACGCCCTGCTGGGCGAGTGCCGTCCACATCGCGCCCGACGAGGCGCCGGCCCACGCGACGAAGACGAGGTCGGGCGAGGCGGCGACGAGCTGCTGGGCGAAGGGCGTGAACTCGGTGGCGTCCTCGGCGACGAGCACGCCCTCGACCGTCGCGCCCTGGCCGCCGAGCACCGCCTGCACCCCTGCGAGGTTGCCCTGGCCGAACGCGTTGTCCTGCGCGAACACGACGACCTTCTTGCCGGCCGGGTCGCCGATGAAGGTGCCGGCCGTCGCGACGTCCTGGTAGGTCTGCCGGCCGGAGCGGAAGGTGTAGTCGTTGACACCGGTGATCGCGTCGGCCGCGGCGGGGCCCGAGATGTAGAGGATCTTGTTCTGCTCGGCCTGCTCGGCGAGCGCGGTCGCGATGCCCGAGACGACGGTGCCTGCGATGATCTGCGTGCCCTGGCCGATGACGTCCTTCGCGAGCGAGACGGCCGTGTCGGGGTTGCCCTGGTCGTCGAGCCACTCGATGTCGAGCTCGCGCCCGTCGACGGCGCCCGTGCCGTCGGTGGCGTAGTCGAGGCCGGCCTCGAAGCCCTCGGTGTAGGCCTCGCCGTAGGCGGCGAGCGGACCCGACTGGCTCGTGATCATCGCGACCTTCACGGGAGCTGCGTCGCCCGACGCATCGCCTCCGCCCGCGGTGGCGGTCGGTGCGCAACCGACCAGGGCGATGGATGCGGCGGCGATGACGGCCGTCGCGAGATACCTCTTCGTAACCCGCATGGTGTGTGTGCCTCTCAACGGTGAACGGCTGTGGTGACGGCCCCGCGACAGGTGCGGCGCCCGGATTGCGCTCCCCAGTATTCGATGCGCACGCCTGCAGCGTCGATGCCGAGAATCGCAGCCTCGATGTGCAGTTCTGCACATCGCCCGAGCGGCGGCGGCCCCGCCCGGGGAACCTAGACTGGAAGCACACCCCACCTGCTGACGAAGGAGTCACCCACCATGAGCACGCCCGACGTCGTCATCATCGCCGGCGCCCGCACCCCGTTCGCCCGCATCAACGGCAACCTCGCCTCGCAGTCCGCCGTCGAGCTCGGAACCGTCGCGATCCGCGGCGCGCTCGAGCGGGCCGGCGTCTCCCCCGACGACGTCGACGCCGTCATCATGGGCCAGGTGCTGCAGGCCGGTGCGGGCCAGAACCCCGCCAAGCAGTCGGCCGTCGCTGCGGGCATCCCCTGGCGCGTGCCGGCCACGACCGTCAACAAGGTCTGCCTCTCGGGGCTCGTGGCCATCACCGATGCGGCGCGCCTCATCCGGCTCGGCGAGGCCGACGTCGTCGTGGCCGGCGGCCAGGAGTCCATGACGAACGCGCCGCACCTGCTGCCCGGCTCCCGGGCCGGCAAGACCTACGGCGACTGGACGATGGTCGACCACGCCGCGCACGACGGCCTCACCGACGCGTTCGACCACGAGTCGATGGGCGCCTCGACCGAGCGGGTCAACACGCGCTACGGCATCGAGCGTCCCGAGCAGGACGAGATCGCCGCCGCCTCGCACGCACGCGCCGGCGCCGCGCAGGCCTCTGGCGTCTTCGCCGACGAGATCGTCGCGGTCGAGATCCCGCAGCGCAAGGGCGACCCCGTGGTCGTCGCCGAAGACCAGGGCGTTCGCCCCGACTCGACCGTCGAGGTGCTCGCGAAGCTGCGTCCGGCGTTCGCCGCCGAGGGCACCATCACTGCGGGCAACTCCTCGCCGCTCTCCGACGGGGCCGCGGCGGTCGTCGTCGCGAGCCGCCAGTGGGCCGAGTCGCGGGGCCTCCCGTGGCTCGCGCTCGTGGGTTCGGCCGGCCAGGTCGCGGGGCCCGACAACTCGCTGCACTCGCAGCCGTCGAACGCGATCGCCGCCGCGCTCGAGAAGGGCGGGGTCGCGGCGAGCGACCTCGACCTCGTCGAGATCAACGAGGCCTTCGCCGCCGTGTCGCTGCAGTCGGCGCGCGACCTCGACCTCGACCTCGAACGGGTGAACGTGCACGGCGGCGCGATCGCCCTCGGACACCCGATCGGCGCCTCGGGCGCGCGACTCGCGCTGCACGCGGCGCTCGAGCTCTCCCGCCGCGGCGGCGGCAACGCCGCGGTCGCCCTCTGCGGCGGCGGCGGGCAGGGCGAGGCGCTCCTGCTCAGCCGCTGACACGATCGTGATGGATGCCTCGGCCCCGCGCCGAGGCATCCATCACGACACCGTTTCAAGGGGATCGTCCAGCGCTGAGGACGATCCCGGCCGAATCGTCCTGACGAGCCTGCGAAATCCTGAAACGATAGGCGCATGACGACGCCAGCGCACCCCCCGCTCGACCACCGCCTGCGCCGCATGGTCGGGCGCGACCCGTCGGAGCCGCATCGCGCCGCGACCCCGCTCGAGCTGCTCTTCGACCTCACCTTCGTCGTCGCGTTCAGCCAGGCCGGCACCCAGGCCGCGCACCTGCTCGAGCTCGGGCACTTCTCCTCGGCGATCATCGCGTTCTCGCTCGCGGTCTTCGCGATCTGCTGGGCGTGGATCAACTACACATGGCTCGCGAGCGCGTACGACAACGACGACGCCTACGTGCGCGTCGCCACCATGGTGCAGATGGTCGGCGTGCTCGTGATGGCGCTCGGCATGCCCGAGTTCTTCCACTCGATCGAGGGCGGAGAGCACGTCGACAACGGCGTCATCATCGCGGGGTACGTCATCATGCGCCTCGCGACGATCGCCCTGTGGCTGCGCATCGCCCGGCACGACCCGTCCTCCAGGCGCACGGCGCTGCGCTACGCGGGCTATCTCGCGATCGTGCAGGCGGCGTGGATCGTGCTCATCGTCGTGAACCTGCCCTTCGCGCTCACGCTGTGGATCTGGCTGCTGCTCGGCATCTGCGAGATGGCGATCCCGCCGCTCGCCGAGCGCGGCGGCGGCTCGACGCCGTGGCATCCGCACCACATCGCCGAGCGCTACGGGCTGCTCGTCATCATCACGCTCGGCGAGGTCGTGCTCGGCACGATCCTCGCGATCTCTGCGGCCGTCGAGGCGGAGGGATGGTCGCTCGACGCGGGCCTCGTCGCGTTCGGCGGCACCCTGCTCGCGTTCGGCCTGTGGTGGACCTACTTCACGATGCCCTCCGGCAAGCTGCTCGCCCGGTTCCGTCGCCGCTCGTACGTGTGGGGCTACGGGCACATGATCGTGTTCGGGGCGCTCGCGGCGACGGGCGCGGGACTGCACGTCGCGGCGAACGAGATCGCCGGCTATGCGCCGATCGACGACGTCGCGGCACTCGGCACCGTCGTCGTGCCGGTCGCGATCTTCCTCACGGCGCTGTTCACGCTCTACAGCTTCCTGATGGGTCGGTTCGACCCCTTCCACATCGGGCTCTTCCTGGGCAGCATCGTCGTGCTCGCACTCGCGCTCGTCGCCGTCGCGGCCGGCGCGAGCCTGCCCGTCGGCATCGTCATCGCCGCGTGCGCGCCGATCGTCGTCGTGGTCGGCTACGAGACCGTCGGCCACCGCCACCAGCGCGCGGCGCTCGAGGAGATCCTGCGCTGAGGCCGCACGGCGACGCGGATGCCGCGGCACTCGGCCGCGGCATCCGCGTCGTCCTTCGGCGTCAGGCGTTCGGCCGGTTCGCGCGCAGCACCTCGAGGCGTGCGCGGTACTCGGTCTCGTCGATGTCGCCCTGCGCGAATCGCTCGGCCAACGTCTGCTCGGCCGTGCGGGCGCCGCGCGCCCACGGCGGCCCGTAGCCCGACGCCTGGGCCTCGGCCCAGTAGCGGCGGCGATTGCGGCTCACGAGGAAGACGATGAGCCCGATGACGAGGATCCAGAAGATCGGGATGAGGAAGAAGACCCACCCGAACCCGGCGGCCCAGGGGCCGGCGTGGGTGGCCGCGGTGGCGGCGAGGGTCGTGAACATGAGGTGCTCCCGGTTGATTCGTGCGGTCGCGTCTCGACCGTCGATTCGAGTCTCGCGACCACGGGGCCGCGGCGAATCCGCCCGGCGGAGGCACTTCGACTGCTCCCCCGGGAGCATCCGCGCCGCCGCGGGGTACGACCCGCCGCCGCCGGGCCGGAGCGGCCCGGCTACTCCTGCCAGCCGGGCGCGACGAGGCCCGATTCGTACGCGACGACCACGAGCTGCACCCGGTCGCGAGCGTGCAGCTTCTGCATGATGCGCGACACGTGGGTCTTCGCGGTCAGCGGGCTCAGCACGAGCCGCTCGGCGATCTCGTCGTTCGTGAGCCCCTGGCCGACGAGGCGCAGCACCTCGCGCTCGCGCTCGGTGAGCACCGAGAGGGATGCCTCGTCGGCATCGCGCAGGCCGGTCGCGAAGCGCGCGAGGAGCCGCTTGGTCACGCCCGGCGAGAGCAGCGCCTCCCCGCTTGCGACCACCCGAACCGCACGGATGAGGTCGACCGGCTCGGTGTCCTTCACGAGGAAGCCGCTCGCCCCCGCTCGTACGGCCCGCGCGACGTACTCGTCGAGCTCGAACGTCGTCACGATCACGACGTGCACTCCTGCGAGGGCGGGGTCCGCGGCGATCTGCTCGGTGGCCCACAGCCCGTCGCCGCCCGGCATCCTGATGTCCATGAGCACGACGTCGACGGGTTCGCGGCGCACGAGGCCGAGGAGCTCCTCGCCGGTCGACGCCTCGCCGACGACGTCGAGGTCGGGCTCCGCGTCGAGCAGCGCGCGGAAGCCGGCGCGCACGAGCACCTGGTCGTCGGCGAGTGCGACGCGGATCGTCATGCGGTGCCTCCCCAGGGCAGTTCGGCACGCACCCGCGTGCCGCCGAGCGGACCGCGACCGAGTTCGACGGTGCCGCCGAGGAGTGCGGCGCGTTCGCGCATGCCGAGGATGCCGCGGCCTTCGCCGGCCTCGTCCGCGGCGGCGCCGAGTCCGCTCCCGTCGTCGTCGACCGTCACGACGAGCAGGTCGTCCGCCCGCTCGAGCACGACGTCCGCGTGGCGTGCGCCCGCGTGCCGCACGACGTTCGTGAGCGCCTCCTGCACGATGCGGTAGGCGGCGAACTGCACGGCCCGCCCCGGCGGCGCGTCGAGCCGGTCGTCGAGCGCGACCGAGAATCCGGGCGACGCGAGCCCGCGCACGAGGCGCGGGAGCTCGGCCAGCTCGGCCTGAGGCACGAGGGGCGCCCCGCCGTCGCCGTCGCGGATGACGCCGAGCACGCTCCGCACCTCGTCGAGCGCGGTCTTCGACGTCTCCTTGATGTTCGCGAGCGCGGTGCGAGCCTGCTCGGCATCGCGGTCCATGAGGTGCAGTCCCACGCTCGCCTGCACGTTGATCTGCGAGAGGGCGTGCCCGATCACGTCGTGCAGCTCGCGGGCGATGCGCACCCGTTCCCGCTCCTCGGCGGTGCGCCGGCGGTTCGCCGCCTCGGCGCGCATGGCGGCGAAGCGTGCCCGGCGGGCCCGGGCGAACCAGCCGATGCCGAAGCACGCCGCGAGCGCGAGCGTCGTGATCGCGATCCGCGCCGGATGCCACGACACGCCGAGCACGGGGCCGAGTGCGATCGCCGCGGCCCAGCCCGTGACGACCGAGGCCGCGGCCCAGACGACGGCGCCGCGCGCGACGCCGAGCACGATGGCGAACGCGAGGGCCGCGTAGGGCGGCCCTGCATCGGGGGTCAGCAGCACGTCGGCGAGCGCCGCGAGCGTCACGACGGCGACCGTCGGACCCGGGAACCGCCGCGAGGCGAGCAGGGCGAACGGCCCGATGACGGCGAGGGCGATCTGCAGCGCGGCCGTGCCCGCGTCGAGCCGGAGCCAGAACGCGATGCCGATCGCCGCGGGCAGCTGCACGAGCAGGCTGACGACGACGGGTGCCCAGAGCACGAACCCGGCCGGCGGCCGGCGCTCGCCGCCCGCCCACGGCGGCCCGCCCGCCCACGGCGGACGGCCGTTCCAGGTCTCGACGGGGCTGCGTGGATCGGGCACGGCCCGATCGTATCGCCGGCCCGGCCGGGCGGCGTCTGCCCGGCGGCGGCTCATCGGGTACTCCCGCGGGAGTACGCGCCGGCCCGCTCGACGCGCGCGGGCATCAGAAGAGCGAGACCGGCTTCACGATGTCGGCGTAGATGAGCAGCGCGCTCATCGCGCCGAACACGACGACGACCGCGAGTGTCACGGGCATGAGCTTGGCGAGGTCGACGGGCCCGGGATCCGGTCGGTGGAACAGCTTCGCGAAGCCCCGCCTGATGCCCTCCCAGAGCGCCCCGGCGATGTGCCCGCCGTCGAGCGGGAGCAGCGGGATCATGTTGAACACGAAGAGCATGACGTTCAGCGCGGCGAGGATGCCGACCATCCAGGCCGCCTTGTCGACGACGGCGACGTCGTCGAGCGCGGCGACCTCGCCGGCGACTCGGCCGACGCCGACGACCGACATCGGCCCGTTCGGGTCGCGCTCCTCGGGGCCGAACGCCGCCTGTGCGACGTCGACCATGCGCTGCGGCAGGTTGAAGATGACTCCGGCGACGGCGTTCATCTGGTCGCCGACGGCCGGCAGCACGGCCGTGATCGGCTGCTGCACCGTCTCGGATGCCGCGCCGATGCCGACGAACCCGACGTCGACCGTGACCGGCGCGCCCGAGGCGTCCTTCACGACCTGGCCGTTCTCGCCGATCGCGTACTGGGTGCTGAGCATGGGCGTGACGGTGAGCGCGACCTCGGCGCCGTCGCGCTCGACGACGAGCGCGACCGGGTCGCCGGGGTGCTCGCGGATGATCGCGGTCGACTCCGACCACGAGTCGATCGGCTCGCCGGCGACGGAGACGATGCGGTCGCCGGGCTCGATGCCGGCAGCGGCGCCCGGCGCCTTCGGATCACCGGGCTCGCAGGTCTGGCGCTCGCTCGTCGCGGGCAGTGCGCACTCCGAGACGGTGCCGACCGTCGTCGAGGCCTGCGTCACGCCGAAGCCCATGAGCAGCACGCCGAACAGCACGGTCGCGAGCACGAGGTTCATGAACGGGCCGCCGAACATCACGACGATGCGCTTCCACACCGGGAGCCGGTAGAACGCCCGATCCTCGTCGCCCGGCGTGATCGACTCCGCGCTCGAGTCGCGCGCGTCCTGCACGAGCCCGCGGAAGAAGCCCGTCGAGTCGGCCTTCACCTCGCCCTTCCTGCCGGGCGGGAACATGCCGATCATCGAGATGTAGCCGCCGAGCGGGATGGCCTTCACGCCGTACTCGGTCTCGCCCTTGCGTCGGGACCACACCGTCGGCCCGAAGCCGATCATGTACTGGGTCACCTTGACCCCGAAGAGCTTCGCGGGCACCAGGTGCCCGATCTCGTGCAGGCCGATCGACACGGCGAGGCCGACGACGATGATGGCGACGCCGATGACGAACGCGAGCACGGAATCCACGGTCGACAGCGTACTGCGGGCGGCTCGGAGCGCGCTGGGCGAGCGCTATCGATCCGCTGAGCGGGCGATCCGCGCGTCGGCGGCGCGCCGGGCCGCCGACTCGGCGGCCGCGAGCGACGCCAGGGTCACCGGGCCGGACGCCTCGTGGTGCTCGACCACGTCGCGCACGGTGTCGACGATGTCGAGGAAGCCGATGCGGCCCGCGTGGAACGCCGCGACCGCCTGCTCGTTCGCCGCGTTGAAGACGGCCGGATACTCGCCGCCGGCGCGACCGACCTGCTTGGCCAGTCGGATCGCGGGGAACGCCTCCTCGTCGAGGGGCTCGAACGTCCAGGCCTGCGCCTGCGTCCAGTCGATCGGGCGGCCCGCGGCGGCGACGCGGTTCGGCCAGTCGAGGCCGAGCGAGATCGGGAGGCGCATGTCGGGCGGCGAGGCCTGCGCGATCGTCGAGCCGTCGACGAACTCGACCATCGAGTGGATCATCGACTGCGGGTGCACCACGACGTCGATGCGGTCGTAGTCGACGTCGAACAGCAGGTGCGCCTCGATGACCTCGAGGCCCTTGTTCACGAGGGTCGCCGAGTTCGTCGTGATCACGAGGCCCATGTCCCAGGTGGGGTGCGCGAGCGCCTGCGCCGGCGTGACGCCGGCGAGGTCCTCGCGGCGGCGGCCGCGGAACGGGCCGCCCGACGCCGTGAGCACGAGCCGGCGCACCTCGTCGTCGGTGCCCGAGCGCAGCGCCTGCGCGATCGCCGAGTGCTCGGAGTCGACCGGAACGATCTGCCCCGGCTTCGCGAGCCGGGTGACGAGGTCGCCGCCGACGATGAGCGACTCCTTGTTGGCGAGGGCGAGTGTGGCGCCGCGTTCGAGCGCGGCGAGGGTCGGTCCGAGGCCGACGGACCCGGTGATGCCGTTGAGCACGACGTCGGCGTCGACGTCGCGCACGAGCTGCACGGCCTCGTCGATGCCGACGGCGGTGTGCTCGACCCCGAACTCCGCGGCCTGTTCGGCGAGGAGCGCCCGGTTCGAGCCGACGCCGAGGCCGACGAGTTCGAACCGGCGCGGGTTCGCCCTGATGACGTCGAGGGCTTGGACGCCGATGGAACCCGAGGACCCGAGGATGATGACGCTGCGCACGAGCACAGCCTACGGCGCGCCGGCCTCGCGGGACCTGCGCCGTCGACGACGGTGACCGACGGCCGGCCGTCACACGAGTACGGCGACCGACGCGACCACCGGCTCGGGGACGGGCAGGTCGTGGAATCGGACGCCGCGCCAGCCCGGCCCGAACTCGGGCACCGTGCGCTCGATGCGACCGATTCCGCCGTCATCGCCCGGCATCGTGACCGCGAGCGTCGAGGGCTCGATGAAGCCGGTGTGCCCCATCGCGCGCAGCAGCGCCGACTTGCGCGCCCAGATGAGCGCCCGCGCCCGCGGCCGCTCGGCCGGGTCGAGCGCCGCGAGCGCGGCGCGCTCGCTCGCATGGAGGGCGGCCTCGTCGACCGATTCGCGCACGCTGTCGCCCGCGGGCTCGATGCCGACGCCGACCCTGCGACTCGTGGCGGCCGCGGCGACGACGACCTCGCCGGCCACGCCCACGTCGACGAACCACGGCGCCCCGGTCGGCGTCGTCGGGTACCCGACCGAGGGCCGACCGTGCCGGTTGCCGCAGACCTCGCACGCGTGCACGAGCTCGACGTCCTCGGACGGCACGCCCGATCCGTGCGCCACCAGCCGGCGCAGCACCGCATCGGCGGCCGGCCCGCGGCGGCCCCGTGTGGCCACCAGCACGCGCGTGTCGCCGCCCGCGAGCTCGATGAGCTCGTCGTCGCCGATCGCTTCCATGCCCCGATTCTCCCGCATGTGCGGCTTTCCGCACCGCCGGGGCAATATGCCGTCGGTCGCATATCGCGGCTCGTATGGTCGGATGGTGAGTGCTCCGTCGATCAAGCAGGTGCGACAGGGTCCGGTCTACCGCATCTTCCGAGGCATCCTGAAACCGCTCGTGCGGCTCGTGTACCGCCCGAAGATCACGGGCGCCGAGCACGTGCCCGCCACCGGACCGGTGATCCTGGCCTCGAACCATCTGTCGTTCGTCGACAGCATCGTGATCCCGCTCGCATCGCCGCGACCCGTGCAGTTCCTCGCGAAGTCGACGTACTTCACCGGCACCGGGTTCTCGGGCTGGCTCTCGCGCACCTTCTTCGGCGCGATCGGCGCGGTGCCGGTCGAGCGCGGCGCCGGATCGCAGGCGCAGGAGGCGCTCGACGCGGGCCGCGGCATCCTCGAGGGCGGCAACGCCTTCGCCCTCTACCCCGAGGGCACGCGATCGCTCGACGGCCGCCTGTACCGCGGCCGCACGGGCGTCGCGTGGCTCGCGCTCATGACGGGCGCCACGGTGGTGCCCGTCGGGCTCATCGGCACGCAGGAGATCCAGCCGGTCGGCGCCAGGTTCCCCCGGGTGCGCCCCGTCACCGTGCGGTTCGGCGAACCCATCGACGTCTCCCGCCACGGCGCCGCCACGAGCGGGCGCGCCCGACGCGCGGCGACCGACGAGATCATGGCCGCGATCCACGCGCTCAGCGGCCAGGAGCTCGCGGGCGTCTACAACGAGGCCCCGCCGCAGGGCGCGCTGGCGAAGCTCGCCGACAAGGTCGTGCCGCGCGAGCGGATCTGACGCGATTCCCAGCCCGGCCGCGCACGCACCCGGTATCGTCGCTCCGGTGACCTCCGCGAAGCCCGTCGCCCGTGCCCGCACCGCCGCGCGCACGCGTATCGTGCGCGCCGCCGGGCTCGCGGCCGCGGCCCTGTTCGCCGTGGTCGGGCTCGCGGCGTGCGCCCCGCCCGACGGTCGGGACGCGACGTGGGAGGGCGGCGCGGCGAACCGTGCGACGCCGACACCCGAGTTCGCGATCCCCGACGCGACGACCGGGTTCGACCCCGGCTTCATCGTCAGCGACGACGCGTTCTACGACAGCGCAGCGATGTCGGCGGGTGAGATCCAGGCCTTCCTCGAGGGCATCGACTGCCGCCCCGACGGCGATGTGCCGTGCCTCGCCGACTACCGGCAGACGACCACGACGCAGCCCGCCGTGGGCGGCGAGCACTGCGCCGCGTACGAGGGCGAGTATCGCGAGCGCGCGTCGGCGATCATCGCGAAGGCCGCGCGGGCGTGCGGCATCAGCCCGCGCACACTGCTCGTGCTGCTGCAGAAGGAGCAGTCGCTGCTCACCCGTCCGAGCGCCGACGGGTACCTGCGGGCGACCGGGTACGGCTGTCCCGACACCGCGGACTGCGACCAGGAGTACTTCGGGTTCTTCAACCAGGTGTACAACGCGGCGTGGCAGTTCCGGCAGTACACCGAGGAGCCGAAGCGCCAGTACCGCATCGGCAACGTCCGCGTCGCGTTCAATCCCGATGCGGCCTGCGGTGCGGCGAAGGTCGCGATCCGCAACCAGGCGACCGCCAACCTCTACAACTACACGCCCTACCAGCCGAGCGACACGACCCTCGCCGATCCCGAGGCGGGCGATGACTGCTCGGCGTTCGGCAACCTCAACTTCTGGCGTCTCTGGCACCGCTGGTTCGGCGACCCCGAGGCCGAGCGCTATCCCGGCTTCCTGCCGGAGTGCACGCGACTGGTCGGCGGTCACACGTGCCCGCCCGGTCCCACGCTGCCCGCGCGACCCGCCTCCGACGGCCCCGGCGCCTGACCGCGCCGGCCTCGGGCGCGCCGCTGGTCGCGCCGCGGGGGCGCCCGGCCACCGCACGGCCGCGGCTCAGCCGGCGACGACGACGGTCGGCTCGTGCCGCACCGGGAACGCGACCGAGGCGGCGATGAAGCACTTCTCGGATGCCTCGGCGTGCAGCTCGAGCGCGAGCTCGCGCATCGAGGCATCCGCCACCACGACCCGTGGCCGCAGGACGACCTCGGTGAACCGGCCGCCACCGCGGCCGTCCTCCTGCATGATCCCAGCCGCGACGTCGGCATAGCCGCGCACGACGACGCCGTGGTTGGTCGCGACGTGCAGGTACGAGAGCATGTGGCACTGGCTGAGCGCCGCGATGAGGAGATCCTCGGGGTTCCAGCGTTCGGCATCGCCGTGGAACACCCGATCGCTCGACCCCGCGATCTCGTGCTCCTTGCCCGCGACCCGGACCACGTGGCGCCTGCTGTACGCGCGGTACCCGCTGGTGCCCGTGCCGCGGTCGCCCTGCCACTCGACCTCGACCTCGTACTCGTGCCGCCCGAGCATGCCGTCTCCTCCCGACTCCTCCTCCGATTCTGCCGCCTCCACCGGCGGTCCCGACCGCTCCCGGCCTCGAAGCGCGGGGGCCTGCGGCGATATGGTGGAGGCACCATGACTGACTCCCAGATGCCCGCCCAGACCGCAGCCGCGCCGGTGTACACCGTGCCGCAGGAGCGCAAGATCGTCACCGCCGTTCCCGGCCCCAAGTCGCAGGAGCTGCAGGCCCGTCGCGCGAACGTCGTCTCGGCCGGCGTGTCGAGCGCACTGCCCGTCTTCATCGAGCGTGCGAACGGCGCGATCCTCGTCGACGTCGACGGCAACCGGTTCCTCGACTTCGGCGCCGGCATCGGCGTCACGACGATCGGCCACACGGAGGAGCGCGTCGTCGCCGCGGCCGCCGCACAGCTGCAGGACGTCATCCACACGCTCTTCACCGTCACGCCCTACGAGGAGTACGTGCGCGTGGCCGAGCTGCTGGCCGAGCACACGCCCGGCAACTGGGCGAAGAAGTCGGTGCTCGTGAACTCGGGCGCCGAGGCCGTCGAGAACGGCGTGAAGATCGCCCGCAAGCACACCGGTCGCCGCGCCGTCGCGGTGCTCGACCACGCGTACCACGGCCGAACGAACCTCACGATGGCGATGAACTACAAGGCCATGCCGTACGGTGCGGGCTTCGGCCCCTTCGCCGGCGACGTCTACCACGCGCCGGGCTCGTACCCCTACCGAGACGGCCTCTCGGGCGCCGACGCGGCCGCCCGCACCATCGGCTATCTCGAGAAGGTCGTCGGCGCCGCCGACCTCGCCTGCCTCGTGGTCGAACCGATCCAGGGCGAAGGCGGATTCATGGTGCCGGCCGAGGGCTTCCTGCCGACGCTGCAGGCGTGGTGCGCCGAGCACGGCGTCGTCATGATCGCTGACGAGATCCAGTCGGGCATGGCCCGCACCGGCCGCTACTACGCGAGCGAGCACTTCGGGTGGGAGCCCGACCTCGTCCTCAGCGCGAAGGGCATCGCGGGCGGCCTCCCGCTCGCGGCGGTCACCGGCCGGGCCGAGATCATGGATGCCTCCCACCCCGGCGGCCTCGGCGGCACGTTCGGCGGCAACCCCGTGGCGTGCGCGGCGGCGATCGCGGTCTTCGAGGCGATCGAGGAGAACGACCTGCTCGCCGAGGGCCGCCGCATCGAGGCGACGCTCATGTCGGGGCTCGAGCGGCTGCAGCAGCGCTACGACACGATCGGCGACATCCGCGGCAAGGGCGCGATGATCGCGATCGAGCTCGTCGAGCCCGGCACCCGCGACACGTCGAAGCGTCCGAACCCCGAGGCGGTCGCGTCGCTCGTCGCCTACGCCGCGCAGCAGGGCGTCCTGTTCCTCAGCGCCGGCACGTACGGCAACGTGCTGCGATTCCTGCCCAGCCTCGCCATGAGCGACGAGCTCATCGAAGACGGCCTGCGCGTGCTCGACGACGGCCTCGCGGCCCTCGGCTGAGCCCGTGTCCGGTACCTTCTCCGTCGCCGATTCCGTCCAGCTCGCCGTGGTCGAACGCAGTGGTTTCATCGAGTCCCGGCACGCCGGCTCCGCCGTCGTGCTCTCCCCAGAAGGCGAGGTCGTGCGCTCGCTCGGCGACGTCGCGACCCCCGTCTTCCCTCGCTCGGCGATGAAGCCGTTCCAGGCCGTCGCCGTGATGACGTCGGGCGTCGCGCTCCGCGGCGAGGACGCGGCGATCGCGATGGCCAGCCACTCCGGCACGGCCGCGCACGTCGCCCTCGTCGAGGGTCTGCTCGCCCGTGCCGGCATCCCCGAGTCGTCGCTCGGCTGCCCGCCCGCCATGCCGGGCGACCGCGTCGCCCGCGACGAGCTCATCCGCCGCGGCTCGCCGAAGCGTCGCGGCTACATGACCTGTTCGGGCAAGCACGCCGCCATGCTGCTGGCATGCGCGGCGAACGAGTGGCCGCCGGGCGGCTACCTCGACCCCGAGCATCCGTTGCAGAAGCGCATCCTCGACGTGCTCGAACGCCTCACGGGCGAACGGCCGGCTGCGACCGCGATCGACGGGTGCGGAGCCCCCGTGCACGCGGTGAGCCTCACGGGGCTCGCCCGCGGGGTCCACAAGATCACGACCGCCCAGGCCGGATCGCCGTTCGCGCTGTACCGCGAATCCGCGGCGCTCACCGCCGCGGCGCGCGAGCACGGCTGGGCCGTGGCCGGCCCGGGCCAGCCCGACACGGTCGCGATCGAGCGCCTCGGCGTGTTCGCGAAGTTCGGCGCCGAGGGCGTCATGATCATGTCGGCCCCCGACGGCACGACGACCGCCGTCAAGGTGCTCGACGGCTCGAACCGCGCGTCGACGATCATCGCACTGCGGCTGCTCGCCGCTGCGGGCGCGGTCGACGACGCCGCGATCGACGACGTGCAGACCGAGCTCGACCTCTGGGTCATGGGCGGCGAGCGGCGCGTCGGCGAGGTCCGCGCGACCGTCTGAGCCGCGGCGCGCCGCGCGCACGACGAACGGGGATGCCTCGGCCGGATCCATCCCGCCGAGGCATCCCTCGTTCGTTGCTGCCGCGCCGCCGGCGACCGGCGGCGCAGCAGCCGGTCGTCAGCCCAGCCTGGCGAGACGCTTCTGGCGCGCCGCCCGGGAGACCTGGGCGCCGACCACGAGCACGAGGGCGATGATGAACACCGCCGACGCGATGACGTTCGCCTCCGCAGGGATGCCGCGCGCCGCCGAGATGTAGATGTACTTCGGGAACGTCGACACCGAACCGGAGTTGAAGTTCGTGATGATGAAGTCGTCGAAGCTCAGCGCGAACGACAGCAGTGCGGCCGCCGCGATGCCCGGCATGAGGAGCGGGAAGGTGACCCGCCAGAACACCTGTGCGGGCGAACCGTAGAGGTCTCGACCGGCCTCTTCGAGGGCCGGGTCGAGGCTCGCCACGCGGGCCTTCACCGTCACCACGACGAAGCTGATGCAGAACATCGTGTGCGCCAGGATGATCGTCGTCATGTCCTTCGCCACCCCGGCCGCGAGGAACTGGGCGGCGAGGCCGGCACCGAGCACGACCTCGGGGGTCGCCATCGGCAGGAACAGCAGCAGGCTGATCGCCGAGCGTGCCCGGAACCGGTAGCGCACGATCGCGATGGCGATCATCGTGCCGAGCACCGTCGCGGCGACCGTCGCGACGAGGCCGATCACGATGCTGTTCGCGAAGGCCTCGCACACCGCGCCGCCCTCGACGTTGCAGACGTTGATCCACTTGTCGAAGGTGAAGCCGCGCCACGAGATGTTCGACTTGATCGAGTCGTTGAAGCTGAACACGAACGTGTACGCGATCGGGATCAGCAGGAACACGAAGGCGATGACCGTGTAGACCGGCAGCAGCCAGTCGCCGAGCCCGAGCCGGCGCGGGCGGACCCGGCCGCCGGCCGGCTTGTTCGCGTCGAGCTGCTCGTTCTCGCTGAGCCCGCCGAGGACGGCGGCCGCCTGGACTTCTCCGCTCACAGCAGGTCCTCCGTCCCAGAGCGCTTCACGTAGATGCCGACGAGCACGAGGATCGCCGCCATGAGGATGATCGACAACGCCGCCGCTGCCGGATAGTTGAGCAGCACGAGGAAGTTCGCCTCGATCACGTTGCCCATCATCTGGGTGTCTGGACCGCCGAGGAAGTCGCGGCTCGCGTTCACGTAGTCGCCCGCGGCGGGGATGAAGGTGAGCAGCGTGCCCGCGACGATGCCGGGCATCGACAGCGGGATGGTGACCTTGCGGAACACGTGGAACGGGTTCGCGTACAGGTCGCTGCCCGCCTCGAGGTACCGCACGTCGAGGCGCTCGAGCGTGGTGTACAGCGGCAGCGTCATGAACGGGATGAAGTTGTACGTCAGACCGAAGATCACGGCGAACGGCGTGCCCGTGAAGTGGGCGTCGGGGGCCATCAGCGACAGGGCCTTGAGCGAGGTGATGATGAACGACTCGTCCGACAGGATCTGCTTCCATGCGAGCGTGCGCAGCAGGAAGCTGATGAAGAACGGGGCGATCACGAGCACGAGCATGAGGCTCTGCAGGAGCGGCCAGCGGCGCGCCTTGACGCCGATGAAGTACGCCAGCGGGTAGCTGATCACGAGCGCCGCGATCGTGGCGACGAGCGCGTAGCCGAACGAACGCAGGATGTGCGGCCAGTACAGGGTGACGACGTCGACGTAGTTCTGCCAGTTGAAGGCGTAGTCGTAGACGCCGATGTCGCCGAACTCGCTCGGCGCCTGCAGCGAGGTGAGGATGAGCGAGACCAGCGGGGTCAGGAAGAACAGCACCAGGTAGGCGATGCCGGGCAGCAGCAGGAACAGCGCGATGGGGCTGCGCTTTCGCTGTGCCTGCGGCTGCGCCTCGGCGGTCGAGAACGCTGCGAAGGCCATGTCAGTGCTCCTCGAGCTCCGAGACGAGCGCCTCGCGGTGCAGCGCGGCGAGCGAGGTCGTCGACGCGTCGTCCTGGAAGCGGGTCTCGTCGGGGCCGTCTTCGAGGCCGAAGCCGTGCTCGACGGCCCAGCTGATCCACACCTCGCTGCCGAGGCCGGCTACGGGCCCGAAGCCGATGTTCTGGGCGAACACCATGACCGTGCCGTGGCCCGGGATCTCGACGAGGTACTGGGTGCTCACACCCGAGAACGACACGTCCACGACACGACCGGGAGCGAGGACGTTGCGGTTCGCGTCGGCGGCGGGCGCCTCCCGGTGCAGCGAGACCTTCTCAGGCCGGACGCCGACCGTGACCTCGCCCTGATGGCGCTGCGCGCGAGCCGCGGGCACGACGATGCGCGCCCCGGCCGACTCGACGGTGATCGCGTCGGCGGTCGTCGAGACGACCTGGCCGGTGAACAGGTTCGACTGACCGAGGAAGTTCGCGACGAACGCCGTGCGAGGCAGTTCGTAGAGCTCCTCGGGAGCGCCCATCTGCTCGATCGCGCCCTTGTTCATGACCGCGACGGTGTCGGCCATGGTCATGGCCTCCTCCTGGTCGTGGGTCACGTGGAGGAAGGTGAGGCCCACCTCCTCCTGGATGGCCTTGAGCTCGAGCTGCATCTGGCGGCGCAGCTTGAGGTCGAGTGCGCCGAGCGGCTCGTCGAGCAGCAACAGCGCCGGGCGGTTCACGATCGCACGGGCGAGCGCGACGCGCTGCTGCTGACCGCCCGAGAGCTGCTGGGGCTTGCGTTGCGCGATGTGATCGAGCTCGACGAGCTTCAGCGCTTCGTGGGCCTTCGCCATCGGGTCGGCGATCTTGCGGCGCTTGAGCCCGAACGCGACGTTCTCGATGATCGTCATGTGCGGGAAGAGCGCGTAGCTCTGGAAGACCGTGTTCACGGGGCGCTCGTGCGCCCGCGTGCTCGTGACATCGCTGCCGCCGATGAGGATGCGGCCCTGCGTCGGCTCCTCGAGGCCGGCGACGAGTCGGAGCGTCGTCGTCTTGCCGCAGCCCGACGGACCGAGCAGGGCGAAGAACGAGCCGGCGGGGATCTTCAGGTCGAGGTTCTCGATGGCCGTGAAGCCGGGGAACCGCTTCTGGATGCCGACGAGTTCGAGGTCGGCCCCGCGTTCGGCGAATTCTCGGATCGCCATCGTCACGACCCCAGCAGGATGCTCTGGAACTCGGCCTGGTACTTCTGCTCCTCGGCACCCGACAGCGAGCGGAAGATGTGCGCCTGCTGCAGCGTCTCCTCGTTCGGGAAGATGAGCTGGTTCTCGGCGAGTTCGGGGTCGATCGCGGCGGCGGCCTCCTTCGCGCCGACGACCGGCGTGATGTAGTTCACCCACGCGGCGACCTCGGCGGCGACCTCGGGCTCGTAGTAGTAGTTGATGAGCGTCTCGGCGTTCGTCTTGCGGGGCGACCCGATCGGCACGAGGAAGTTGTCGTTCCACAGCGTGCCGCCGGCCGACGGGAGGGCGAACTCCCACTTGTCGCCGGCCTCGGCGTTGATCACGGTGATGTCGCCCGACCACACGATGGCGGCGAGGGTGTCCTCGCTCTTCAGGTCCTCGAGGTACGAGTTGCCCTTGATGTTGCGGACCTGGCCGTTCTCGACCTGCTCGCGCAGGATCTCGATGGCGGCGGTGTACTCGTCGTCGCCCCAGTCGCCGGCGATGTCGGTGCCGTTCTCGAGCATGATGCAACCCATCGTGTCGCGCATCTCGGAGAGCACGCCGATGCGGCCCTTGAGCGACGGGTCCCACAGGTCGGACACGCTCGTGAGCCCGCCGGGGATCGCCTCCTTGTTCCAGGCGATGCCGGCGAAGCCGCCCTGCCAGGGCACGGTGAACTCGCGGCCCTTGTCGAAGTCGGGGTCGCGGAGCGCCGGGTTGAGGTTCGCGAGGTTCGGGATGTTCGCGTGGTCGAGCGCCTGGGTGTAGCCGAGGCGGATCCATCGGGCGGCCATCCAGTCGGTGAGCACCGCGAGGTCGGCGTCGATGTCCTGGCCGAGCGCGAGCTGGTCCTTCACCTTGCCGTAGTAGGTGTTGTTGTCGTCGACGGCGACGTCGTAGTTGACCTCGATGCCCGTCTGCTCGGTGAACGCCTGGAGCGTCGGGTAGTTGCCCGCGTCGTCTTCGTCGATGTACGCGGCCCAGTTGGCCCAGTTGAGGGTCTTGTCCGTCTCCGACTTGTCGGCGGCGGGAGTCGGCTTCGCCTTGCCGCCGCCGGTCGAACAGGCGGCGAGCGCGAGGGCGGTCGCGCCGGCGCCGGCGCCGGCGAGGAGGGTTCGGCGATTCAGCTGCGACTGGCGCGCCTTCGCGATCAGTGCACGGATCATCGGGTCTTGAGGCAGGGGCCGAGAGCTCACGGGGGACTCCATTTCGGTGGCAAGCGCATACGGGGTGGGATGATCCTGACACAGGGTGCACCGGTTGTGCAGTACATGGTGTCCGAATCGTTAATTTCTGAGAACGTTCTGCACGGAATCAGTTCCGGATCGCGTCCGGGACAGCGGATTCGGTTGCCGACCCGCCTGCAGGCCAACTGATCCGACGTGCAGGGCCGCCCGGCGGTCGCATCCACCCCTGCCCGGCGCCGTCGTCGAGAAGCGGCGGCAGGCCCCGCTCGGTCACGAGCGCGCGGTACTCGGTCGCCCCGCCTCGGACGAGCACGACGGCCCGCTCGCGGACGGGGGCGGCCAGCGACCAGTTCGCGGACCACCCGTCGGCACTGCCCACGAAGACCGTGGGCGTCGCGGACGTCGCGGTCGCCGGGCCCACGTCGACCGGCGCGACAGGCGAGCCCGGCACCACCGGGACGACGATCGCGCCGAGCGCTCCGAACCGCTCGGCGTCGCCGGCGGGGTCGACCGTCACGACGGCGTACCGACCGCCCTCGGCGAGTTCGACGGGTGGCGTTGCACCGGCGGGCGAGACCCCGAACTCGTGAGCGTCCGGGCGAGGGTCGACGGGACGAGGGCCGGCCGCGGCCGATGCGGCCGCAGGCAGGGCGCACTGCACGCGATGACCGCGCCACTGCCCCGCCCCGGGGACGTCGTCGGCCCGCCACAGCTCCCCCACTCCCCCCGCCTGCAGCAGGTCGGCCTTCGTGGGCTGGCGCAGGAGCAGGCGCGCGCCGAACGCATCGCGCAGCTCGTGCGGGACGCCGAGCCATTGCACGACCGACGCGACCACCGCGACGCCGCGGCCGCGGCCCTCTCGCGCGAGACGGCCGATTCGCTCGAGAGCGAGCGCGCGGTAGTCGTCGGGCCAGGTGCGGAACCGCCGATCGAGGTCGTCGATGATCACGAGGTGCGGCAACCGGACGGCCGAGTGCGCGGCGATCGCATGCTCGAGCGACTCGAGCGTGTCCCACACCTCGCTGCGGGCGCCGGTCAATCGGACGACCGACCCGGGACCGCTGCGCCGCGTCGCTGATTCGCCGAGCGAGGCGAGCACGCTCGACCGCCCGCTGCCGGGCGTCCCGGCGACGAGCAGGTGCCCGTCGGACCCCGCGCGCCACTCGGCAGCACCGCGCCGCTGCCGATCGGGTTCGTCGACGATGCCGAAGACGAGTCCGGCCTCTGAGCCTCCCGCCGCGGATCGGCCTGCGATCGAGGCGGTGAACGCTGCGAGCTCCTCGCTCGTGATCACCGCCGGGAGCGGATCGAGCCACGGGCGGCGCGCCCTGCCGAGGCCCGCGGCGGCGACCTTCGCCCCGAGCACGGCGGCCTGGTCGGCGACGGCCGACTGGAACAGCATGGCGTCGCCGTCGCCCCGATCGATGACGCCACGACCGGGCGCGTCGGGCGGGATCGCGGCCGCGGCCTCGGTGCCGACGACCGCGAGGCTGTCGGATCGCTGCATGACTCGGAGCGATACCCGGATCGCGCAGTTCGCCGTGATCTGCTCGCGCACGACGCCGTTCGGTCGCTGCGAGGCGAGCACGAGGTGCACGCCGAGCGAGCGTCCCCGCCCCGCGATGTCGGCGACGACCGCGCCGAGCTCCCCGAACTGCTCGATCATCGCCTGGAACTCGTCCACGACGATCACGAGCCTCGGGAGATCGACCGCGTCGGCCAGTTCGCGCACGTCGCGCGCTCCGGCGTCGGCGAGCACCGACTCACGATGGCGCAGCTCCGCGCGCAGGCTCTCGACGGCGCGTCGCGCCTCCGCACCGTCCAGGTCCGTGACCACACCGGTCACATGCGGCAGCTCGCGGATGGGCTCGAACGCGGCGCCGCCCTTGAAGTCGACGAGCAGGAACGACACCTCATCCGGCGCGTACGCGCGCGCGAGCGCGGTGAGCCAGGCGAGCAGGAACTCGCTCTTGCCGCTGCCGGTCGTCCCGCCGACGAGTGCATGCGGGCCGTGCCGCACGAGGTCGAGCTCGAGCGGGCCGGTCGCCGTGCACCCGACCGCGACGGCCAGGCTCGCACGCTCGACGCCTCTGCGACCGGCTGCCGGCGCAGGCAACTCGGTGAGCGCGACGCGACTGGGCAGCAGCGACGCCTGCGGACCCGCGATCCGCTCGGCGAGCGCGGCGGCCGACTCGCTCCACCCGCGCGCCGCCGCGCGCGACACGAGCACGGGCTCGATCGTCGCCGGCGCGGCGCCCGTCGTCGTCTCGAGGCGGGCGCGCCCCGGGCCCAGCAGTCGCACGACGGCTCCGAGGCCCGGCGGAAGCGACCCGACGTCGCTCGCGATCACGATGCGCGCCGCGGCCGGCGCACCGACGCGCTTCGCCTGTTCGGGATCGGCCACCTGGTCGACGACGCGGATCGGACCCGCCGCGCGCCCGGAGGCCGGTGCGCCGACGCGCACCGCATGCCGCACCGAGCGGTCCCGGTCGCCGCCGTCGCCCGCGTGCGGCAGTCGAGCGGCCCACGCCCACTCGGGCGCGTCGGGGAGGTCGAGCTCCACCGTGCGCGGATCGGCGTGGTGCGCGCACGACACGAGGGCCGCGCGGGCAGCCGCCCGCGCGAGTCCGGGCGACCCGACGAACGCGATGCCCTGCGACGCGTCGACCACCACCGGTGCGCCGCCGAGCCGGGCAGCCGCTTCGAGCACGGCGCGGTCGCGGGCATCGGCGACCACGCCGTCGACGCGGACCGCGCTGCGCACGGCGCCGACGCCGACGACGACCGGCCCCGGGCGCTCGCCTGCCCAGGCAGGCCGGACCGCGCGCTCGACCAGTGCGGCAGCCGATGGGGTCGCCCGCCAGGCCGCACGGCGCTCCTCATCGTGACGGGCGTGGATCTCCGCCTCGAGCGACGCGAGCAGCCCCGCACGTTCGAGCTCCGCACGGCGCCGGCGACGGCGGACCTGCCGACGAGCGTCGAGCACCGAGGCGACCGCCACCAGCGGCCCCAGCGCCGCGAACATGAGCGAGTACATCGACCCGGTGACCGCCCACAGCGCGATGGCCCCGGCGACGGGCGCGACCGCCGCGAGCATCGGGAAGCCGGGTCGCTCCGGCTCGGCCGGCGCCGGCGGCAGGCTCAGCGGCAGATGCACGACGGGTTCGGCGAGCTCGGTCTGGTCCACCCGGTCATCCGAACATCCGTGCACCCCGGTCGTCGTGCGTCCGCCGCCCGCCGTGCACCGATCCGGCCGCGACGCGACTGTGGAGGACGGGTCAGTCCACCGAGAAGTACTGCTCGGCGAGCTCCACCCGGCTGCCGCGAGGCACGAGATAGCGGCGGCCGGGCTCGCACCGGAGCGCGCCGTCGTCGGGACGTCGCACGACGGTGCCGTTGCTCGAGAACCGGTCGGCGACCCACATCGTTCCTTCGTGCTCGCCGAACTCGAGATGGGTCTTGGAGACCGAGAGCGTGTGATCGGCGATCTGCACGAGGTGGTCGAACCGTTCGCCGGGCTGCGGCATCGGCTTCCGGCCGATGAGCCCCGAGCCGAACACCGTGCGCGTCTCGCCGGTGCTGAACCGAAGCGAGAAGCGCGGGCGACCGGGCTCGGCGACCGACGGGTCGGCCGGAGCCGGTGCATCCTCGATGGGCTCGGCCGGCCGGAATCCCTCGATCGGAACGCTGATCACCCCGCTGTTGCGCTGCGACGTGCGCGGCAGCCGCTCGACCCGGGTCGTGTCGCCCGGACGCGGATCGGGCCTGCGGCGCGACTCCGGGGTCGCGCTCGTCGAACTGCCGCACTCGCCGCAGAACATCGCGTCGGCGGGCAACTCGGCACCGCAGATCCGGCAGTTCACGAACGCACTCCTCTCCGGCTGACAGCGTACCCGCCGAGCGAGTTGAGCGAGATCGCCGCCCGGAGCCGGTCGCGAGTACTCCGCGAGACGCCGAGTCGACGGCGGAGCTCGTCGACCGTCTCCCACACGCGGTGGTCGTCGCCGTGACCCGGTCCCCCGGGTGCGTAGACCGCACGGTCGACGACGGACGCGAGGACGAGCGGGGCGAGCCCGCCCACCGTGGCCGCCTGCTCGGCGCGCGTCGCGGTCGGCACGATCGCGTACCCGTAGTCCGCGGCCGAGTCGGCGAACTCGAGCCAGCCGCCCTCGATGCGCTCGACCGCCGTCGGCGCGCGTCGGCGCAGGCGACGCCGCCGGAGTTTCGCCACCACGATCGCGAGGAAGGGGCTGCACAGGGCGACCGCGCCGACGAGCACGATACCGGTGATCTCAAGGCCTGCGAACATGGCTTGCAGCCAATCGTCGCCGTCGTCGCCGCCATCCGGCGTCGAGCCGGGACCGGCATCGTCGTCGACGAGCGGCGTGCGCTCCGCGGGCGGCGGCAGCACCGACTCGGGGCGCGACACGACCTTGGCCTGCTCGGGCTCGCGCTCGGGGATGGGTCGTGGCACGGGATTCGGATCGATCGGCAGCCACGCCCCGTCGGAGGTCTGCACCTCGATCCACGCCTGCCGGTCGGCGCTCGTGAAGCGCACGCTCCCTGTCGAGGCATCCCGTTCGGAACCTGGACCCGGCAGGTAGCCGACGACGACGCGTGCCGGGAAGCCGATCTCGCGGGCCATGAGCGCCGCGGCGACGGCGTACTGCTCGCCGTCGCCGACCATCGGCTGCTCCGTCACGAGCTCCTCGATCCGGTCGAGCGCGTGCCCCGACCGGCTCGGCTCCTCGCCCTCGAGCCCGTGGCTGACGTATCCGTCGCGATGGAATCCCTCGATCACCCCGGCGAGCCGTTCGCCCGGCGTCGCGGTCGCCGGCGCCCACTCGTCGATGAGGTCGACGAGGCGAGCAGGCAGTTCGGGAAGGGGCGGCATCACGCTCGTACCGGGTTCGAGTGATGCGAGGTCGGACGGCGACGCCGGGACCACCGAGTCCGCGACGTACCGGTCGCCCGACCGGAGGCCGTCGACGACCGCACCGGTGCCAGTGGCGTCGTTGTAGAAGTACGACTCGGCGAGCCGGTCGGCGCGGGGCCCGGCGAACTCGATGCGCTCGAGCCGGCCGATGCCCGGCACCCAGACGTCGCGGTAGCCCTCGACGGCGACATCGATGCGTTCGGTCGTGCCGCCGTCGACGGGCTGGTCGAGCCGGTACGGCACGCGGCTGAACCGGCCCGACGGACCCGAGCCGTCGGAGCCGCCGACCGAGTACACGATGCCGTCGTACGTGTCGAGCACCGCGACCACGAGTCCCGCACCCTCCGGCAGGCCGCGCACGTCGAGCATCGGCTCATCGGCGGAGTCGGGGGCGAAGGCCGTGCGGAACCCCGCGAGCGGGCTGTCGTGATCGTTCGGCTCGAACGGCGGCTGCAGCTCGGCGCGGACGACGCTGCGCGGCGGCGTCGGCAGCGCCACCGCCGCAGCGGTCGCCCCGACGAGCGCGACGGCGACGAGCGCGGATGCCCCGAGCACGCGCCGTGCGTCGGCGAGCGTCGTCTCGACTCGGCGGCCGCCCGCGATCGCCCGCCGGTCGGCGATCCCGATCCGCACGAACCACGCGACGGCAGCGACGAAGAATGCGAGGCCGGCCTCGAGGGCGAAGTCGTCGTGCACGACGCCGAGCGCGATGCCCGCGACGAGCAGCAGCGCGGGCGGCAGCGCCGCGGCGGCGGGGCGGTTCGTGCGCAACGCGATCGTGACGGCGACGGTCGAGGCGACGAGACCGAGCAGGAACGGCGGCACGAGCAGCGCCTGATACGAGCCGACCGGCACCGCGATCGTGACGAGCTGCTTCCACGACAGGGCGGCGCCCGCGACGAGCTCGACGAGTCCGTCGGGCGTCGGCAGCACGCCGAAGAGCGCCCGGTCGGGCACCGCGACCGGAACCCCCAGCACGAGATACGCGGCCACGACGGCGACGGCGACGAGCCAGGCGGGCCACGACCAGCGCGCCCCGGCGAGGCCGATCCCGCAACCGGCGAGGATCGCCGCTCCCGCGGCGGCGAAGAACGCGGGGCTCTCGTAGATCGGCCACCACGGGATCATCGCCGCCGCGAGCATCGCCGCGACGAGCGCGATGCTGATCGCGACCGACCAACCCCGAACCGGTCCGGGTCCCATCCGCGCCGTCATGCGACCGAGGCCGATCTCGCGAGCATCGCACGCAGGTCCTCGAGGTAGCCGATGCCGAACACGGTCAGGCCGCCGACGGTGCGTGCCGTCGGCTGCGACTCCGGCGCGCACTGCACGGCGACCACCTCGACCCCGGCCGGTACCCGGCTCGCCGCCGAGCGCAGCGGACCGACCCCGCGTGCCGAGCCGGTGACGAGGAAGGCGAGCGAGAGCCCGTGCAGCGTCTCGGCCGCGCTCCGCGCGACGTCCGGCAGCGGCGCGACGCGGTCGTCGCGCTCGACGACGCAGAGGGCGTCGACGAGCCGGTCGCGGGAGACGGTCGGCAGCTCGCGCATCGCACCCGTGCGACCGGCGTGGCGCCCGGACACCACGAACGCGACGCTCCGCGCGTCCCGGATGGCGCGCGCCCCGACCGATGCCGCGGCGCCCACCGCGAGCTCGAACTCGGCGTCGTCGGTGTACGCGCCGGGCTCGAGGTCGAGCAGCACCATCAGCCGGCTTCGCCTCGACTCCTCGAACTGGCGCACCATGAACGTGCCGGTCTTCGCGCTCGACCGCCAGTGGATGTATCGGCGGTCATCGCCCGGCAGGTACTCGCGGAGCGCGTGGAACGCGATGTCGCTCGTCGTGAGGTCGCGGGTCGGCGATCCCTCGAGGTCGCGGATGAACCCCGTGCTGAGCGCCGACACCGCCACCGTGCGCGGGTGCACCCGGAGCTCGGCCGTGTCGGACCAGACGATCTCGCGCCGCATGAGCCCGATCGGGTCGGCGCGCACCGTCCGCGCCGGTCCGATCGGAACGATCCCGCGCCGTTCGGTCGGGATGCGGAGCACCTCGTCGACCGTGCCGCCGCGCGGCAGGCCCGGCAGCACGCGCTCGATCACCCGTTCGCCGACCGGGACCTCGAGCTGCACGCCGCCGAAGCGCCGCGGACCGGGGTTGCTCGCGACGAGGCGCGCCTCGGCGTGATCGCCGACGACGACGCGAGGCGTCGGCAACGACAGGCGGACCTCGCCGGCACCGCGCCCGACGAGCCACAGCGCCGCGACCGCGACGAGCACGACGAAGGCCCAGCCGAGCGCGATGATCTCGACGAGCCCCCAGCTGTAGCCGACGGCGAGCGAGACGGCCGCCGCTGCGGCGACGGACCAGCCGAGCGGCGTGACCACGCCGCGCACGGCGGCGGTCCACCGCATCGCCGCGCCGGCGGCGGATCGACCGCCGAGCACCGCACGCGCGATGACGACCGCGAGCAGGCCCTGCTTCCGTGCCTCCTCGGGGATCGTCGTTCGCGTCGCGGAAAGGCTCACACGACCTGCTTCGTCGATGGCGGCGGGGTCTCGATGAGCACCTGCGCGACCAGGTTCGACGTCGTCACGCCGTCGAACTCGGCCTCGGGATCGAGGATGAGCCGGTGCGCGAGCACCGGCTCGGCGAGCGCTTTCACATCGTCGGGCACGACGTAGTGCCGGCCGCGGCCGGCCGCATGCGTCTTCGCCGTCCGGATGAGCGCGAGCGCGCCGCGCACGCTCACGCCGAGTCGCACCTCGCGGGCCGTGCGGGTCGCGTCGACGAGGCGCGAGACGTAGTCGTGGATCGTCGGATCGACGTACACCGTGCGCGCGAGCGCTGCGAGGGCGACGACCTCTTCCGCGTCGACGACCGGCTCGACCCGCTGGTCGTGCGCGCGCTGGTCGGCCCCCTCGAGGATCCGGATCGTCGACGCGTGGTCGGGGTAGCCGATCGACGTGCGCATGACGAAGCGGTCGAGCTGGGCCTCGGGCAGCCGATAGGTGCCGGCCTGCTCGACCGGGTTCTGGGTGGCGATCACCATGAACGGGTGCCCGACGGGATGCGTCTGCCCGTCGACCGTGACCTGTCCCTCCTCCATCACCTCGAGGAGCGCCGACTGGGTCTTCGGGCTCGCCCGGTTGATCTCGTCCGCCAGCACGATGCTCGCGAACACCGGGCCGGGGTGGAACTCGAACACCCCCTCGCGCTGGTCGTACACCGTGACGCCCGTGATGTCGCCCGGCAGCAGGTCGGGCGTGAACTGCACGCGATTGCTCGTGCCCGACACCGACTGCGCCATCGCGCGGGCGAGCGAGGTCTTGCCGGTTCCCGGCACGTCATCGAGGAGCAGGTGGCCTTCGCTGAGGAGGGCGGTGAACGCGAGCCGCACGACGCGGTTCTTGCCGAGCAGCACCTCCTCCACGGCGCCGACCAGCCGGTCGAGCGTCGCAGCGAAGCCGGCGGCCTCGTCGGGGGTCATCGTCATTGCTTCTCCTCGTTCTTCGCCTCGTATCGCGCGCTCACGCCGGCGATCCTGACATCCAACCAGACCGTGTCCCCTGGCCCGGCCCCGACGATCTCGCAGCTCGTCGGGGTCTGCGCGGGGCGACCCCGCGCATCGCCGTCCACTCCGCAGCTGAATTCGACCGGGAGGCCAGAATTGTCGGGCGCGTCCGTCCACGACCACGTCGAGCGGCGGGAGTCCCACTGCCGGCTCGGCAGCGCGAACGTGAGGGTGGGCGACTCTCCGGCGGGCAGGATGTCCGACCAGCGTCCGCAGCTTCCCCAGACGGTGCACCCGCGCACCTGGAACCGGCCGGTCTCGCCGAAGTCGAACCGCTCGTTCAGCAGCTCCCGCAGCCAGCCGGATCCGCGGAACTCGCGCTTCGTTCCGGCGATCTGCGTCCCCTGATCGTCGACGCCCACGATCTCGATCCGCGAGGCCGCGACGTCGACGTCGTCGATGTAGCGGTCCCAGACCTCCGGCCCGTTCCACGCCATCTCGCTGTCGACGCCGTCGACGCCCCCGGGGCCCGGCCGCACGACGGTCCCGGCGACCGCGGTGTGCGCGCACCCCGCCCGGTTGTAGCCCCAGACGATGAACGAGTAGCGGGTCGACTCCCCGGCAGTCCCCGAGAACCGCAGGCTGGATGCCTCGGGGCCGACGCGGACCGTCTCGGCGACGCTGCCTCCCGACGACGGGGGTACGACGCTGCCGGGCGCCGGCGAGGTGACCTGGCATGACTGCGCCCCGCTCGGAACCCCGGTCGCGCCGTCGACGAGCCGCTGCACGAAATAGCCCGCGACGGCGTCGCCGTTCGCCGCGAACGGCGACCAGGTGACGGTCACCGCGCCCGCGGCCGCGTCGCCCGCGACATCGATCGATCCGGCGACGGGCGGCCCGAAGGGCGTGCCGGCGGTCGATGCCGCAGTCCACACGGCGAGCGCGGGATACGCCTCGTTGCGTGCGCTGACGCTGACGGGTACCCGGCTGCCGTTCGCGAGGGCCTGCGAGTCGACGCGGCATTCGCTCGGCGTGCAGGCCGATGCCGCGGCCACCTCCGTCGCGACTCCGGCGACCGTGACCACGTACGAGTGCACGGGGCTCCCCGATCCCGTCGCGACCGGGTCCCATTCGATGCCCAGCCGCCCGTCCAGCGGGAGCGCGGTGAGGCCGCCGGGAGGGGCGGGGATGACGTCGGACCAGACGGGTCCGGGCGCGACCTGGGGATCGGAGAAGCCGATGCCGTTGCGCGCCCGGATGCGTACGTCGACGGCGTTCCCGCGGCCGTTGCCCGCGGTGTCGACGGTGCAGGTCGTGGCCTGGCACATCGTGGTGGCGAGCGCATCGCCCGTGCCGGGGTCGGTGAGCGCGATCTCGTAGCCCGTGATGGGCGAGTTGTTGAAACCGCCGGCCCCGAAGGCGACGTCGAGCGTGCCGTCGCCGAAGCCCGTCACGGTCGGCGCGACGACGGGATCCGGGCGGTCCTGGACCGAAACGGTCACGGAGCCCCAGGCTCGTCGCGACGCCTCGCCCGTCGCGTCCTCGACCTGATACCGCACCGTCGTGTTGACGGGCGGCGCATCGGCTGCCGCCGTCACGGTGAGCGTCGAACGATCGGCGCTCGGCGTGATCTCGATGCCGTCGCCGATTCCCTCGAGGTCGACGGCGACGACGCGCAGCGGCGTCTCGGGGAACGGGTTCGTCTCCTCGTCGTTCGCGAGCACGTCGATCGTCGTCGTCCGCCCGCGGGCTGCGATCGCCCGGTCGTCGATCGGGCTGGCGACGGGCTTCGTCGAGGGCACGACGCGCAGCTCGATGCGCCCGCCCGAGCCGGATCCCGACGCATCGGCGACGTCGACGACGACGGCGGACCGCGCGCCGATCGGGGTGTCGGCGCGCGCTGCGACCGTGAGCTCGTCGCCGTCGAGACGCACGTCGAAGCCCTCGGCCTGCGGCGGCAGCACCCGGTAGCTGAGGTCCGCCGATGCCGTCGCGGCGGGCGGGCTCGTCAGTCGGCGCAGGTCGATCTGCTTCGTCTGGCCCGGCTCGAAGTCGATCACGGTGCCGGTGATGGCCGGCGGCTCGTCGTCGTTCGCACGCACTTCGATGGGGATCACGATCGTGCCCGTGCGCGCGGTCGGGTCATCGGGGCCGTCGCCGTCCGTCACGGTGAACGAGATCGAGGCCGGACCGGAGTAGCCCTGCTCGCTTCGGAACCTCAGGGTGTCGCGATCGACCACGAGCGAGGTCCCGTCGCTGTGCGAGGCGAGCACGCTCGCCTCGTCCGTGATGTGGACGGGCTTGCCGGACGCGGCGATGACGAAGTCCGCGAGTTCGAGTTCGACGCTCTCGCCGCTCGCGACCTCGACATCGGGCGCATCGGCGCGCAGCTGCGGCAGGGCGTCGTCTCGTCCGGGGACCCTGATGAAGGCATAGGCCACCAGGCTCGGGTCTTCCGGGTGACTCACGACGAACGGCACGACCCGTCGACGGTCTTCGATCTCGACCCTGATCGACCCGTCACGCAGCACCTGGGCGCCACGCCGGTACCCGTCGACGAGGTCGACGCCGACGTCGTCGACGTCGCCGTCGGCGAGGAAGACGTTCTCCAGCACCGGGACGACGACGGACTCCTCGCCGACGATGTCGGTGAGGCCGAGCACCGTGTCGGATGCCTCGGGCCGGGCGAGCGGGGCATCCGGGTCCGCGACCACCGTGAGGAAGGCCGTGGCCTGTCCGAGCGCCTCGTTCTCGATCGTGTAGATGAAGGAGGACTTGCCGGAGCCGGGCGGGACGTCGACCTCGATACGCCCCTCCTCGACGGTGCGGGCCGTCGCGTCGCCGCGGTTCCTCGTGACGCGGATGACGCGCAGATCGCCGCCACCGGGATCGGAGTCGTTGTCGAGCACCTGCACCGTCACAGTGCGGTCCGGACGCACGGTGACGAGGTCTTCGACCGCGATCGGGGCGGCAGGCCGGTCGACGCGCGGAGCGATGCCGACGCGCACCGTGCCCTCCGCGCGGGCACCGAGGGCGTCGACGACCGAGTAGGCGAATTCCTCGGTGCCGGACGCGTAGACGCCGGCCCGGTAGTCGAGCCAGTCCGGGCCCGTCGCTTCGACGACACCGCGTTCTGGATTCGACTGCTGGCCGAGCAGTTGCACGGAGTCGCCGTCGGGGTCGACGCCAGACAGCGGGACGGGGATGCGCACCTTCTCACCCGCGATGACGCGCGCCGTCACCGTCTCCGGTACGGGCGGTGTGTTCGTCTCGGGTTCGGCCTCGCGGACGGAGATCGTGACGACGGCATCGGCGACCTGGCCGCCCGACTCGATGCGGTAGCGCGCACGGTAGTCGCCCGCCACCTCGGGGGCGAAGTAGCGCAACCGTTCGCCCGACGCGAAGAGCAGTCCGGCGTCGGGCTCCTCCACGAGGTCGGGAACGAGTTCGAACGGCAGCCCGTCGGGCTGCTCGTCGTTCTCGAGCACGGGGATGTCGATGACGTCGCCCGTGCGCATCGAGATCGTGTCGGGCGCCGCGACCGGAGGCTGGGCGGCCTCGGGTTCCGGTATCTCGACCAGCGTCACCTGGCCGGCCGCCTCGGCGAGCCCGTTGCTGACCCGGTACCCGAACACGGTCGAGCCGGTCTCGAGCGGTGCGATGAGCGTCACCCGCAGCAGCCGGTGGTCGACGACCTCGACGCGGAATCCGTCGCCCGGCCGGGACCGCTCCGCATCCGTCACGACGAGGACGCCGCCGGTCGGGTCGATGTCGGTCGCGAGCACGTCGATGTCCGCCGGCTGCCCGACTCGCACGAAGGCCGTGTGCGGCACGGTGACCGGAGTGGTGTCGCGGTCGGGTGGCGCCTGCACCTCGACGCGGACGAAGCCCGTGGCCGGCGTGGCTCCGTCGGTGACGGTGTACTCGAGGTAGTGGGTGCCGATCTCGTCGCTCGTGAACCGGAAGGTGCCGCCGTCGTAGTCGGGGGTGATCGTCACGTCGGGCTTCGCCGGCACCGCGCTGAGCTCGACCCGGCCGCCGCCGCCTCGCACGTGACGCAGCGGATCGATGACGATCTCGCGGCCGGCCGTGGCCAGGGCGATGAACGGCTCGGCTTCGAGCGGGACGGCGCCGGCCGGATGCACGTCGACCTCGAGCGTGCCGACCGTCTCGTCCCGGCCGTCCGAGACGACGAGCGAGACCGTGCGGCCGTCGCCCGTCCCGCCGCGCTCGATGAACCCGACCGTGCCCTCGGCCGTCGACGAGACCTGATCGGGCTCCGCGACCTCGGCGCGCCGGAGGAACATCGGGTCGCCATCGGGATCGACCCAGTCGCCGAGCACCGCTGTCGACACCCGCTCGCCGACTCCGACGTCGGCACGGATCGATCGACGCTGGACCGGCGGCGCATTCTCCTCCGCGGCGCGTACCAAGACCGCCACCGAGGCCCGGCTCGAACCGCCGTGCCCGTCGTCGGCGGAGTAGTCGAAGCGCACGGTGCCCGCTGCGTCCGCATCGAGGGTCAGCTGGAGCTGCTGGTCGTCGGAGATGACGTCCAGCCGCGCCCACTCGGGCAGCTCCGCGTCCACCCCGGCGATCGCGAGCACGTCGCCGTTCGCGTCGTAATCGTTCAGGAGGACGGGCAGCACCGTCGTCCGGCCCGGTCGCGCGCCGAACTCGTCGTCCTCGGTGACGGGCGGCGTCCGGCGCTTCTCGATCTCGGGATCGCGGTCGGGGTCGTTGCGCTCGACCTCGCGATCATCGCGCTCGGTCTTCATCAGTCGCTGCCAGTCGTCGATGCGCTCGAAGCCGCGATCGGCGACCCAGGTCCGACCGTTGGCGCGGTCGTTGAGCACGATGGCCCGGCCGTTCTCGGCGAATGCGAGCTCGTCGCTCGCCGCGCCGAGTTCGACGGGCCGGTCGCCGTCGTCGCACGAGCGCCACGCCGAACCGCCGGCCCAGGCCGCGTACACGCAGCCCGAGTGCACGACGGGCGCCGCGGGCGTCCCGTCGAGATCCGTCACGGCCGAGCGCACTGCACCGCTGTCGAGATCAACCGCGACGAGCCCGCCTCGATGCGCGATCCAGACCTCATGGCCCTCGTCGGCCGGAACCTGCAGCCGAGGCGCCGCCGACGCACCGATCTCGTCGGCGAGCTCGACCCGGCGACCGTCGAGCTCGAGCACCCGGTCGTCCGCGTCGAAGACGGCCCAGCGACCACCGACCGAGGTCAGCTGCACCTCGTGGTCGGTCGGGAACGGTTCGAGCGACCAGTCGGCGGCGATCTGGTCGCCGTCGGCGGCCGAGACCTCCGCGAGATCGCCGGTCGACGGCGTGTACGCGAACAGCAGGCCGGACGGCGCGGCCGAGATGACGGCGCCCGGTCCGAAGTTGAGATCGGAGTCCGCGCTCTCCTCGAAATCGGCGAAGTCGTCGATCGGGGTCGTCCAGAGCTCGCCGTCGGCGGCGATCACGACCTGGTCGCCCGCGAGCGCGATGGTCGAGGCGTCGGGGGGAACCGGCACGGTGTCGGTGAGGGTCGAGTCCGCGGCGTCGACGACGCCGACGCTCGAGCGGTCGGGGTCGAACACGAGCACGGTCGCGCCGCGCTGCACGATCGTCGAGCCGCCGCCCGTCTCGACCATCGAGTTGAGCTCGAGCGCGGCGGTGCTCGCGCGGCCGACCGACTGCAAGCGCTCGTTCGCGACCCAGACGGCGGCGTCGCCGAGCTCGACGCGCTGCGCCGCATACCCGCCGCTCGTGACCGCGATCGTGGCGACGACCGCGACGACGGCCGTGACCGCGGCCGCGGTGACGATGGCGGACCGATGACGACGCGGGATCGCGAGTCGCATCACCCGACCCCTTCGACGTCGACGCAGCGCTCGGCGCTCGGCGTGCCCGGCTTCCCGTCGCGTGTGACGGTCACGCTCGCGCACACACGGTCGCGACCCGCCGCATCGACCGACAGGATCGTCGCGCGCTGGATCGGCGATGCCTCGCCGTCGACGAGCACGAGGTACGCGTCACCTTGGCGGAGACCCGGATCGCTCCACTCGAACGTCACCTCTTCGCCCGCGGCGGCGCCGCGCAGATCGGTGACGACCGGAATCGTTCTGGTGTTCTGGATCACCGTCGCGATGCCCGCCCCGACGAGCGCGACGAGCAGCACGGCCGCGATCGAGATGCCCCATGCGAGTCGGCGAGCGGTGGGTGGTGTCGATCGCGCGCGACCCGCGGTCGTCTCCGCCGACGCCGGATCGACGGTGGTTCGCGCGGCTGATCGCCGTCGCCGCCGCGCCTGGTCGATGCCGGAGCGGGCGGGACTCACGCGGGTCCGCTCGTCGAGGTCGACGGCGGTCGCGAGCGCCCAGTCGTCCATGGCCACCTCGATCGGCGTCTGCGGGAGCCCGAGCTCCTCCTCCACGGCCTGCAGGTCGCGGATGAACTCGAGCGCCCCGGACTGTCGCGCCTTCGGCTGCTTCGACATCGCCCGGGCGAGCACCGCCTCGAGGCTCGCCGGCACGTCGATGCGGCCGGTCGGCGCGAGCTTCGACTTCCCGATGCGTGCCGTGATCGCCTGCGGCGAGTTGTCGCCGCCCGGGACCTCGAACGGGCTCCGCCCGGCGAGCAGCGAGTAGACCGTCGCTCCGAGGGCCCAGACCTCGCTCGCGACGGTGCCGCTGGTCTCGTCGCGGAGCACCTCGGGTGCCGACCACGGCACCGAGAGTCCGACCGCCTCGGTGGTCTCGGCCTGGCCGAGCGTTGCCGCGATGCCGAAGTCGCTGAGCACCGGGTGACCGTATGCGGTCGTCAGGATGTTGGACGGCTTGATGTCGCGATGCAGCACACCGGATCGGTGGGCCGTCTCGACGGCGCTCGCGACGCGCACCCCGATCGAGAGCACCTCACCGAGCGGCAGTTGCACGGCACGGTAGCGCTGGCCGATCGAAGCCGAGCAGTACTCCATCACGAGGTACGGGCGTCCGTCGGCGGCAACGCTCGCCTGGTACACCGTGAGGATCGAGGGGTGCGAGCTCAGCTGGGCCATCAGATTCGCCTCGGCCTGGAACATCTGCCGGAGGTCGTCGTTGACCACGCCGGCGAGCAGCACCTTCACGGCGACGAGCCGGCGCGGCATGTTCTGCTCGTAGAGGAACACGTCGGCGAAGCCGCCCGAACCGAGCACGCGGATGAACTCGAAGCCCGGAAGGGTCGGCGGGGTGGACGGCAGTCGTCGCGACACGATCCTCCCAGTGTTCATCGGGACAGCGCTCATCGGGACGGCGCGGCAGGGTTCGGTGCCGACGTGGGCCCGCTGCCCCCCATTGTAGGTCGCCGCGGGCGCACCGCCGCGGGGCGGTCAGGCCCTCGCGGTCTCACCTGCGTCGTCGTCGTGCTCGCCGGGCTCGGACGGGGGCGGAACGACCTCGACGACGTCGATCACGACGACCGTCACGTTGTCGCGCCCGCCGTTTCCGAGTGCGGCGTCGACCAGCTGGGTGGCGGCCTTCTCGGCCTTCGGATTGGCGACGAGGAAGTGGCGGATGCCGTAGGACGTGAGCTCCTTCGTGAGCCCGTCGGAGCAGACGAGCAGCCGCATGCCCTCCTCGACGGCGATCGCCCGATAGTCGGGGATGGGCGCCTCGTGGAATCCGACCGCCCGCGTGATGACGTTCGAGTGCGGGTGCGTGTCGGCCTCTTCGCGCGTGATCTGCCCGGCATCGACGAGCTCCTGCACGATCGAGTGGTCGACCGTGAGCTGCTCGAGGACGCCGCCGACGAGGCGGTAGACCCGCGAGTCTCCGATGTTGAAGACGATCCATGCCGGTTCGCCCGAGATGAGCCCGAGGGCCGCGCCGGTCACCGTGGTCCCGCTGCCCTCGTCGGTGACGCCGGCGCCCCGCCCCATGTCCTGCACGGCGCGATGCAGCGACGCGTCGATCTCGGCCGTGCCGATGACCGGCTTGCCGCCGTGCTCGGCGAGCCGCGTCACGACGGCGGCGCTCGCGAAATCGCCCGCCGCATGTCCGCCCATGCCGTCCGCCACCGCGAAGACGGGTGCCTGCGCCACGTAGCTGTCCTCATTGACCTCGCGCCGCAGGCCGGTGTCGGTGATCGCGGCCCACGCGAGGGTGATCTCGGTGCCGTCGGGCAGCGCGATCCGATGGCGCGCGTTGCCGTTGCCTATCTGCGTCACGTGTTCGGCCTGTCTCGCGTGGGGTGATCGACTCCGGGGGGTGGGAGGATCTCGACGATCGTATCGTCTCCGAGATCGAGGCTCATGCCCGGCACGACGACGATCGACTCGCCCGCACGCAATCGCCGGGGCGCGCGCGGCCCGATCACGGTCGTGCCGTTCGTCGAGCGCAGGTCGCTCGCGACCAGACGTGCGCCCTCGACCCTGAGCTCGAGGTGGGTCGACGAGACGATCCTGCCCGGCGAGTCGACGGCGATGAGCCGGGGCACGCCGTGGACGCCCGGGATCCTCGGGGCACCGGGCCTCCGGCCGATGAGCACCGAGCCCTGCGGCACGAACGGGTCTCCCCCGGCCACGCGCACCTGCGGGAGCGCGGGGGCCGGGAGCTCCGGGGCCGACGCCGCGATCGTGCCATCCGGTCCCGTGCCGCCGTCCTCGGCGTCGATGGCCGCCGCGCTCGCGCTGTAGACCGTGTCCGCGTCGGCCGAGGCGACGGCGCGCTGCCATTCGACGGCGGACGCTCGCAGCCTCGCCCGCGCGTGCGCGACGACCGTGCCACCCGTGACGGGTTCGAGCACGGATGCGGCGCCGGTGAGTCGAACGGCCGACACGTCGTGGAACTCCGCGAGATGCCAGGGCTTGATGCCTCGCCCGTCGAATCGTCGACTGCCGCCGGGCGACTCGAGGTCGACGACCGCTCCCCCGCGCACGACGGCGGTCACGGATCCGGGGTCGTCGCCCATCCACCACACGAGCGCGAAATCCTGCTCGTCGTCATCAAGCCGCGCCGGGATCGCAGCCACGAGCGACTCGAGCGCCAGCCCGTGGTCGGCGGCGACACCGGCGAGCGCCGCGAGGACGTCATCGGCTGCGGGGGCGGCGAGCACGACGACGAAGCGCTCGCCGACGATGGCGTCCCAGGCTGCGGCGCCCGGGATCGCGTGGCTCGACACCGTCCCTCGTGGCATGTCGTCCAGTCTTCCACCGACCGGACCGCGCCGCGCGACGCGCATCCACCAGCCGAGGCCGCGGCGCACGCCCGAGATGGACCTCGATTACCAGCCAGCACCATGGAATCAGTCGTGAATGGCTCGAGAATCGACGGAATCACTTGCCAGAGGCATCCTTCACTGTCACAATCGAGCCATGACGAACGCAGGTCGTTCCAACGGGCATCGACCCGTGCAGCTCGACGAGGTGTCGAAGGCGATCATCGAGCAGCTGCAGGCCGATGGCCGTCGGTCGTACGCCGACATCGGCAAAGCGGTCGGACTGTCCGAGGCGGCCGTGCGCCAGCGCGTGCAACGACTCACCGAGTCGGGGGTGATGCAGATCGTCGCGGTCACCGACCCCATGCAGCTCGGCTTCACCCGGCAGGCGATGATCGGCATCCGCGCGTCCGGCGACACCCGCGTCCTGGCCGAACAGCTGGGCGAGATCCCCGAGATCGACTACGTCGTGCTCACCGCGGGCAGCTTCGACCTGCTCGCCGAGGTGGTGTGCGAGAACGACGAGGAACTCATCACCCTGCTCAACACGCGCATCCGCAGCCTCGACGGCGTGAACGCGACCGAGACGTTCGTCTACCTCAAGCTCCAGAAGCAGTTCTACAACTGGGGCACTCGCTAAGAAGGGAAGAACATGACCGACACGGTCTACGACAACGCTGCACTGCAGCAACAGGCGAAGGACCATCTCTGGATGCACTTCGCCCGGCAGTCCACGATGGAGACCTCGGGCGTGCCGATCATCACCCGCGGCGAGGGCCACCGCGTCTTCGACATCAACGGCAAGAGCTACATCGACGGCCTCGCGGGACTCTTCGTGGTCAACGCCGGCCACGGCCGCAAGCGTCTCGCGCAGGCGGGCGCCAAGCAGGCGGAGGAGCTCGCGTTCTTCCCGATCTGGTCGTACGCGCACCCGAAGGCGATCGAGCTCGCCGACCGCCTCGCCGGCTACGCACCCGGCGACCTCAACCACGTGTTCTTCTCGACCGGCGGCGGCGAGGCGGTCGAGACCGCCTACAAGCTCGCGAAGAACTACTGGAAGCTCATGGGCAAGCCGAGCAAGTACAAGGTCATCTCGCGCGCCCTCGCGTACCACGGCACGCCGCAGGGCGCTCTCGCCGTGACCGGACTGCCGATCAAGGCGCCGTTCGAGCCGATCACCCCCGGTGGCCTGCGCGTGCCGAACACGAACTTCTACCGCGCCGCCGACATGGGCGCGCCGACCGAGAGCGAAGAGGCGTTCGGCATCTGGGCTGCCAACCGCATCGAGGAGCAGATCCTCATGGAGGACCCCGACACCGTCGCGGCCGTCTTCCTCGAGCCCGTGCAGAACTCCGGCGGGTGCTTCCCGCCGCCCGCCGGTTATTTCCAGCGCGTGCGCGAGATCTGCGACAAGTACGACGTGCTGCTCGTCTCGGACGAGGTCATCTGCGCCTTCGGCCGCATCGGCCACATGTTCGCCTGCGACGAGTACGGCTACGTGCCCGACATGATCACCTGCGCCAAGGCGATGACCTCGGGCTACGCCCCGATGGGCGCGACGATCATCAACGAGCGCATCTACGAGCCGTTCTCGAAGGGCGACACGACCTTCTACCACGGCTACACGTGGGCGGGTCACCCGGTCTCGGCCGCGGTCGCACTGGAGAACCTCGACATCTTCGAAGAGGAGCACCTCCTCGAGCACGTGCGGGAGAACTCGCCGTTGTTCCGCGCCGAGCTCGAGAAGCTCAGCGACCTGCCGATCGTCGGCGACGTGCGCGGTGCCGGCTACTTCTTCGCCGTCGAGCTCGTGAAGGACAAGGCCACGCGCGAGACCTTCAACGAGGACGAGTCCGAGCGGCTGCTCCGCGGCTTCCTCTCGACGGCGCTGTTCGACGCCGGCCTCTACTGCCGCGCCGACGACCGAGGCGATCCCGTGATCCAGCTCTCGCCGCCGCTCACGATCGGCGTGCCCGAGTTCCAGGAGATCGAGCAGATCCTCCGGAGCGTGCTGACCGAGGCGTCGAACCGCATCTGATCGCTGCCCCTTCGTCCTTCGAACCCGGTGGCGGGCTCCCGTGAGTCCGCCACCGGGTTCGTCGTCTTCGGCCGTCACGCCTCATCGAGTCGTGGGGGTCGAGTGAACGCCCAGTCCGGCAGCGCTCCCGTGCCGAGGTAGTGTTCGAGCAGCCGAGCCATCGAGTAGTCGGGGTCCGCAGTGAGCACGGCGTCGAGCAGCGCACCGGCGGCCGATCCGCGCCCGAGCGCCCAGCAGAGCCATGCGGCGATGCAGAGCGGGCCCGAGCGATGGCTCGCCGGGGCGTCTGCGACGACCTCGCGCACGACGACGAGTGCGCGCTCGAGCCGCGCGCGATCCGGTTGCAGGCCAGTCCTGCCGAGCATGAGCCGCGAGAGGAACTCGCTGACCTCGAGCCCCGGGCCGTGCCCGGCGAACTCTCGGCGGATGAGCGCATCGACCGACTCGCCCTGGGCCTCTGCGCGTTCGGCGAGGTCGACGGCGTCGTCGTGCGCCGCGGCGCCGACGACGGGGCCGAAGGCGAACTGCAGCATCATGCCGTCGCGGAACACCGGTCGCGAAGCGAGGTGCAGGAACCACGCCCGCCGCAGCGCCGAGGACGCCCGCGGTGCGAGCAGCCGTTCGACGAGCTCGACGGGGTCGACGTCGTCGCCCAGCGCACGGAAGATCGTGTCGCCGGCGTCGGCTCGCTCGATCCGTCGCAGCTCGCGCGCGATCGCCGCGGCGCGGTGCTCGTCGGGTTCCGGCAGCCTCGCCGGCGCCGACGGCCCCTCGGCGAGCTCGTCGTGCGGATGGAGGCCGCGCGCCGGCACGACGTCGAGCTCCTCGAGCGGCCGCCCGCCGGACGGCAGCTCTGCGTCGAGGAAGGACCCCCAACCGTCGGCGGCACGGCAGAGCGCGTCGCGCACGCCGAAGCCGGCTTCCGCGGCGCGACGGCACAGCAGTTCGACGAGCCTCCGTTCGGGCGCGCCGCCGTGGTCGGCGAACCCCTCGTCGGTGTAGACGACCGGTGCGATCGCATCGACGCCCGGCATCCTGCACAGGGACGAGATGACGGCCGAGACGAGCGCAGTGCGATCGCGCGACCGGCGCGGCAGGTCGTGACGCAGGACGCCGAGGGTGCGGCGCCCCTCGAACGCGACGCACACGAGCGACTGCGCCGGCATGAAGCCTGCGAGCCTCGGCACGAGGGCGAGGAACTCTTGCGCCGAACCGGCGCGGATGATCGTGGTCATGGACCGAGACTGGCTGCCGTCGACCACTTGAGGCTCGCCGCGCAGGTTCGGTCGCCGCCCACGGAGGTGTGGAGGACGGGACGGCCACCCGTCCTCGACCGTCGCGGCCTCACTCGGGTGTTCCGCGATGTCTGAATTCCGCGAGCCGCCGTCAGCGGCCGCAGTTACGCTCGACGCATGACCAACGAGTACCTCATCCGCCTCGACAGCCCGATCGGCCGGCTCGAGGTCGTCGCCGACGATGCGGCCGTGACCGCGCTGACGATCGAACGAGACGGCGTCCTCCCCCGCGACGGCGAGCCCGAGCGCTCCAATCCCGTCCTCGAACACGCGAGGCGCGAGCTCGACGAGTACTTCGCCGGCACGCGCACCGAATTCGACGTGCCCGTCCGGTGGCACGGCACCCCGTTCCAGGAGTCGGTGTGGCGCGAGCTCTCGAGACTCGGCTGGGGCGAGGCGACCTCGTACGGATCGCTGGCCGCGGCCGTCGGCCGGCCCGGCGCGTCGCGTGCGATCGGTGGTGCGGTGGGGGCCAATCCGGTGCCGATCCTCGTCGGCTGCCATCGCGTGCTCGCGGCCGACGGCCGGATCACCGGCTACTCGGCCGGTGAGGGCATCCCGACCAAGCTCTGGCTGCTCGGGCACGAGCGCATCGGCTTCGCCGCGTGAGCGTCATCCCCCGCCCCGACGTCGTCGTCGGCGACGACGGTCGTGCCCGCTGCGCGTGGGGCGCGAGCGACCCCGAGTACCGCCGCTACCACGACGAGGAGTGGGGCACGCCGCAACACGATCCGGTACGGCTCTACGAGAAGGTCTGCCTCGAGGGATTCCAGGCCGGACTGTCGTGGATCACGATCCTGCGCCGCCGCGAGGCGTTCCGGGAGGTGTTCCACGGATTCGATCCCGCACGCGTGGCGGAGATGACCGACCACGATGTCGAGCGCCTGCTCGGGGACGCCCGCATCATCCGGCACCGCGGCAAGATCCGGGCGACGATCACGAACGCCCGCGCCACCCTCGCCCTCGATCGCTCCCTCGACGAGCTGCTCTGGGGGTTCGCACCGCCACCGCGAACGATCGCGCCGGCCTCGTTCGCCGAGGTCCCGGCGACGACGCCGGAGTCCATCGCCATGAGCCGAGAACTGCGCCGCCGCGGGTTCGCCTTCGTAGGCCCGACCACGATGTACGCGCTCATGCAGGCCGCGGGAATGGTCGACGATCACGTCGCCGGCTGCTTCAGGGCGAGGCATCACGGCGGCGCCTGACGGCCGCCGGGCCGGGCGCGCGGCACGCCCCTGAGATCCTTGACACCGTCGAATCCCGCAGGCTACGTTGAGCCCACTTCGGGGGACAGGCAACGACGCCCGGACCATCGATCCGAAGCCGCTCGCCGGCTGGGCGAGCGGAGACGCTCATCATAGAAGGAGCACTGCATGCGATTCACGAGAACGCTCGCGCTGGCCGCCACCGCGGCTGCCGCGCTCACTGTCGGCACCGTCATCCCGGCTGCCGGCGCAACCCCGCTCGATTCCGACGTCCCCTCCTACCAGGAGTTCGCGGCATCGACGTACCGAGACATCGACGGCGGCTACATCGTCAACGGAGACGAACTGATCTCGGGCCAGAGCGACCTGCGGTCGTTCTACGAGCAGCTCGTCGGACCCGAGACGCCGACCGACGGCCTCATCGTCAACACGGTCAACGGCGCCGACGACAAGTGGTCCGCTTCGCAGGTGGGCAACCTCACCTATTGCGTCAGCACGAAGTTCGGCACTCGTCACGCCGACGTCGTCAGTGCGATGGCGAGCGGCGCCGCCCTTTGGGAGTCCGCATCGTCGAAGATCGACTTCGTCTACGTGAGCAGCGCCGACAGCCAGTGCACGACGCGCAACAAGTCGGTCCTGTTCTCGGTCGAGCCGGTGCAGACCTCGCAGTACATCGCTCGCGCCTTCTTCCCGAGCTCGCCCGACCGACAGCAGAACGTGCTCATCGACGACTCGATCTGGAGCTCGGGCGCTTGGACGCCGACCAACATCCTCGGCCACGAGCTCGGCCACACCCTCGGCTTCCGGCACGAGCACACGCGCCCCGAATCGGGCACGTGCTTCGAAGACAACAACTGGCGTCCGCTGACGCCGTACGACTCGGCGTCGATCATGCACTACCCGCAGTGCAACGGCTCGTCCGACGACCTGTCCATGACGAGCAGCGACCGCGCGGGCGTCGTCGCACTCTACGGCAACTGAGACACCGCTTCTGAGGTCTCCCGTCTGAGTCCGCTGGGTCCGGTCGTGTTCGACCGGACCCAGCGGTCAGCTCGAGGCGATGCGCAACGGGCCCGCCCCCGTCTTCCTCCTCGTGCACGGTGCACGGTGGCGGGCCACAGGGCGCGGCTGCACGCGTCGGTGGTGCAGGAAGCCGTCGCACTCGCGAGATGGCGGACCCGGGATCGCGAGACGGCGATTCAGGCGACGAGTTCGACCTCGCGCGGCTGGGTCGCCCCGCGGTCTTCGCCGAGCCGCATCGAGAACCCCTCGACCTTTGCCCAGTCGATCAGGTCGTCGACGGTGGCGAGCTCGGGGCGCCGAGCGAGCACGGCCCGCGTGAAGCGCCCCTTCGCCTGCTTGTTGAAGTGGTTGAGGGCGCGCTTGCGGCCGGCGCCGTCGATCGAGACGACGCGCACGTACACGCTGTCCCGGCGGGCGGGCGCCGGGCCGAGCTCCGCATAGCCCTCCGACCGGAGGTCGATGATCAGACCGGGTTCGCGCTCCAGCACGCCGGCGAGGTGATCGCGCCAGAACGACTTGAGGCGCACGCCGGGCACTCGCGAGTCGTGCGAGAGCCGATATGCGGGAATCGGGTCGAGCGCACCGACGAGGCCGAAGAGTGCGGAATGCACGATGACCGTGCGAGCGGCGAACTCGCGAGCCGCGTCGTCGAGCGTCGGCGCGTCGAGGGCGTCGAAGAGCACACCGGTGTAGCGGTCGATCGCGGGCATCGTCGGGGCCGTGGCGAGCTCGCGGTTGCGCGCGACCTCGGCGGCTTGGCGCGGTCCGAGCTTGAGCGCCCGCATCGTCGCGTCGTGGTCGGCCGCGAGGTCGACGAGAGCGCTGGTCAGCTGCTCCCGCGGCTCTCGGAGGCCGTCGAAGGAGAGCGCGTCGAGCGACAATGGCGCACCGGGGCCGCCGTCGCGCTTCGTCTCGGACGGCGGGAGAAGCAGCAGCACTACGAACCGATGAATGCGAGTGCGGCTTCGACGTTCGTGCCCAGCGATTCGATGCTGTCGATGGTGACGCGCGGAAGCGCCGACGACGGGCCGGTCCAGGCGGCGTAGCCCTCGAGGCTCTGCTCGACGGCTCGCCAGGTGGTCTCCTCGAGGTGCGGCAGGCCGCGCTCGCGCTTCTCGAGCCTCGAGCGGTGCAGCGCTTCGTCGGAGCAGACGACCTCGATCACCCGGAGCCGGGCGTCGGTGCGGGCTGCGAGGTCCCGCCACTGCAGTCGCGCCGCCTCCGCGGCGTTCACCGCGTCGACGATGACGGTTCGGCCGGAGGCGAGCTCCTTCTCGGCGATCTCCTCGGCGACCAGGTACGCGGCGAGGCCGGTGGGCTGGTCGGCGTCGATCCCGGCCTTCAGAATGGCCGACTCGATCGGGTCGACCGACACGACCGTGGCGCCGAGGCGGGCGCCGACGATCTGGGCGATCGTCGACTTGCCCGCACCCGGCAGCCCGGCCATGACGATGAGCTGGGTGACGCTCAGGTCACCGAACTGACGGTCGAACGGTTGCTCCCCCGGCATCCGCTCCCCCTCAGGCGAGTTCGGCGCGGGACGCGACGACCTGCACCTGATCGGACTGGACTGAGAGGAATCCGTCTTCCGCCGAGGCGGTGATCTTCTCGCCGCCCGGCAGGGTGACGCGCACCTCGCCGCTCGCGAGGATCGCGAGCATCGGCTCGTGCCCCGGGAGGATGCCGATCTCGCCTTCGACGGTCTTGGCGACCACCATGGCCGCCTCGCCCGACCACACTTCGCGGTCGGCCGAGACGACGCTCACGTTGAGGGCGGCCATGCTCAGCCGTTCTCCTTCTGGATCTGCGCCCACTTCTCTTCCACGTCGGAGATCGGGCCGACGTTGAAGAACGCCTGCTCGGCGACGTGGTCGAAGTCGCCCCGGGCGATCGCGTCGAACGACTCGATGGTGTCCTTCAGCGGGACCGTCGAACCCTCGACACCCGTGAACTTCTTCGCCATGTAGGTGTTCTGCGAGAGGAACTGCTGGATCCGGCGCGCGCGGGCCACGGTGATCTTGTCTTCCTCGGAGAGCTCGTCGACACCGAGGATGGCGATGATCTCCTGCAGTTCCTTGTTCTTCTGGAGGATCTGCTTGACCGTGGTCGCGACGCGGTAGTGGTCGGCGCCCAGGTAGCGCGGGTCCATGATGCGCGACGTCGACGTCAGCGGGTCGATCGCGGGGTACAGACCCTTCGACGCGATCTCACGCGAGAGCTCGGTCGTGGCGTCGAGGTGGGCGAACGTGGTCGCCGGGGCCGGGTCGGTGTAGTCGTCGGCCGGGACGTAGATCGCCTGCAGCGAGGTGATCGAGTGGCCGCGCGTCGAGGTGATGCGCTCCTGCAGGATGCCCATCTCGTCGGCGAGGTTCGGCTGGTAGCCCACAGCGGAGGGCATGCGGCCGAGCAGCGTCGACACCTCGGAGCCCGCCTGGGTGAAGCGGAAGATGTTGTCGATGAAGAGCAGCACGTCCTGCTTCTGCACGTCGCGGAAGTACTCGGCCATCGTGAGGGCCGAGAGGGCGACGCGCAGACGCGTCCCGGGCGGCTCGTCCATCTGGCCGAAGACGAGGGCGGTCTTGTCGAAGACGCCCGCCTCCTCCATCTCGTGGATGAGGTCGTTGCCCTCACGGGTGCGCTCGCCGACGCCGGCGAACACCGACACGCCGCCGTGGTCCTGCGCGACGCGCTGGATCATCTCCTGGATGAGGACGGTCTTGCCGACGCCCGCACCGCCGAAGAGGCCGATCTTTCCACCCTGCACGTACGGGGTGAGGAGGTCGATCGACTTGATGCCGGTCTCGAAGAGCTGCGTCTTCGACTCGAGCTGGTCGAAGGCCGGGGGCTTGCGGTGGATCGGCCAGCGCTCGGTGACCTCGATGGTCTCGCCGGGCTCGAGGTTCAGCACCTCGCCCATGACGTTGAAGACCTTGCCCTTGGTGACGTCGCCGACGGGCACCGAGATGGGGGCGCCGGTGTCGCGAACCTCCTGGCCGCGGACCAGGCCGTCGGTCGGCTTGAGGGCGATCGCACGCACGACGTCGTCGCCCAGGTGCTGCGCGACCTCGAGGTTCAGAGTCGTGGTCGTGCCGCCGATGGTGACGTCGGTCTGGAGGGCGTTGTAGATCTCGGGGATCGAGTCGTGCGGGAACTCGATGTCGACGACGGGGCCCGTCACGCGGGCGATGCGGCCGACGGCGACGGCCTGGTCGGCGACCATGTCGATGGTGTCAGTCATTTCTGCTCACTCTTTCTGGATTGCTACTTGGCGGCGACGAGCGCGTCCGCGCCGCCCACGATCTCGGAGATCTGCTGCGTGATCTCGGCCTGGCGGGCATTGTTCGCCAGGCGGGTGTAGTCGGTGATGAGCTTGTCGGCGTTGTCGGACGCCGACTTCATCGCCTTCTGCGTGGCCGCGTGCTTGGCGGCGGCCGACTGCAGCAGGGCATTGAAGATGCGGCTCTCGATGTACACCGGCAACAGGCCGTCGAGCACGGTCTCGACGTCGGGCTCGAACTCGTACAGCGGCTGCACCGTGGCATCGGGCTCTTCGACGCCTTCGACGACCTCGAGCGGCAGGAGACGCACGACCGTGGGGGTCTGCGTCATCATGCTGACGAAGGTGTTGTAGACGACGTGGATCTCGTCGACGCCGCCGTCGGAGGCGTCGCGCAGGAACGACTCGAGCACCGCGTCCGCGATCTCCTTGGCCAGCTCGAACTCGGGGCTCTCGCTCGATCCGACCCAGTCCTGCTCGAACTCGCGGTGCCGGAACTGGAAGTACCCGACCGCCTTGCGCCCGACGAGGAAGTACACGACCTCCTTGCCCTGCGAGCGGAGGAGCTCGGCGAGCTCCTCCGCTTCGCGAAGCACCTGCGAGTTGAACGCACCGGCGAGGCCGCGGTCGCTCGTGAGGATCACGATCGCCGCACGCTCGATCTTCTCGGGCTCGGTCGTCAGCACGTGGTCGACGTTCGAGTACGTCGCCACGGCCGAGACGGCACGGGTGATCGCCCGCGAGTACGGCGTCGAAGCCGCCACCCTCGCCTGCGCCTTCTGGATGCGCGAGGCGGCGATGAGCTCCATCGCCTTGGTGATCTTCTTCGTCGTCTGGGCAGACTTGATCTTCTGCCGGTAGACCCGAAGTTGCGCTCCCATGTCTCTCCTGTATCCCTACGTCAGCGGTTCAGATCGTCCGATCGCCTCAGCGGCGACCCTTGACGATCTTCTCCTGGTTGACGTCTTCGGCGGCGATGGCCTCGAACTGCTCCGAGCCGACCGAGGCGAGCGGCTTGCCCTCGCCGGTCTGGAACTCGCCCTTGAAGGTCGAGACCGACGACTCGAGCTTCGAGATGGTCTCGTCCTCGAGCTTGTTCGTCGAGCGGAGCACGTCGAGCACGTCGGTGTTGCGGCGCAGGTAGTCGAGGAACTCGGCCTCGAAGCGGAGGATGTCCTCGACCGGAACCTCGTCGAGGTGGCCCTTCGTGCCGGCCCAGATCGAGACGACCTGGTCTTCGACGGGGTACGGCGAGTACTGCGGCTGCTTGAGCAGCTCGGTCAGGCGCGCGCCGCGGGCGAGCTGGCGACGGCTCGCCGCGTCGAGGTCGGAGGCGAACATCGCGAAGGCCTCGAGCGAGCGGTACTGGGCGAGCTCGAGCTTCAGCGTGCCCGAGACCGACTTGATCGACTTGACCTGCGCGTCGCCACCGACTCGCGAGACCGAGATGCCGACGTCGACGGCCGGGCGCTGGTTCGCGTTGAAGAGGTCGGACTGGAGGAAGATCTGGCCGTCGGTGATCGAGATCACGTTCGTCGGGATGTAGGCCGAGACGTCGTTCGCCTTGGTCTCGATGATCGGGAGGCCCGTCATCGAACCGGCGCCGAGCTCGTCGGAGAGCTTGGCGCAACGCTCGAGGAGACGCGAGTGCAGGTAGAAGACGTCACCGGGGTACGCCTCACGGCCCGGCGGGCGGCGGAGGAGGAGCGACACGGCGCGGTACGCCTCGGCCTGCTTCGACAGGTCGTCGAAGATGATGAGGACGTGCTTCGAGTCGTACATCCAGTGCTGGCCGATGGCCGAGCCGGTGTACGGCGCGAGGTACTTGAAGCCCGCCGGGTCGGAGGCCGGGGCGGCGACGATGGTGGTGTACTCCATCGCGCCGGCGTCTTCGAGGGCGCCCTTCACCGAGGCGATGGTCGAGCCCTTCTGGCCGATCGCGACGTAGATGCAGCGGACCTGCTTCGACGGGTCGCCGGACTCCCAGTTCGCCTTCTGGTTGATGATCGTGTCGATCGCGATCGCGGTCTTGCCGGTCTGGCGGTCGCCGATGATGAGCTGGCGCTGGCCGCGGCCGACCGGAATCATCGCGTCGATGGCCTTGATGCCGGTCTGGAGCGGCTCGTGCACCGACTTGCGCTGCATGACGCCGGGCGCCTGCAGCTCGAGGGCGCGGCGGCCCTCGATGCCGGTGATCTCGCCGAGACCGTCGATCGGGTTGCCGAGCGGGTCGACGACGCGGCCGAGGTAGCCCTCGCCCACGGGCACCGAGAGGACCTCGCCCGTGCGGGTCACCTCCATGCCCTCTTCGATGCCGGTGAACTCGCCGAGCACGACGACGCCGATCTCGTCCTCTTCGAGGTTGAGCGCGAGGCCGAGCGTGCCGTCGGCGAAGCGAACGAGCTCGTTCGCCATGACCGACGGGAGACCGCCCACGTGCGCGATGCCGTCGGCGGCGTCGGTGACGTACCCGACCTCGGTCTTCTGCGCCTGGCCCGGCTCGTACGACGAGACGAACTCCGAGAGAGCCGAACGGATCTCGTCGGGGCTGATGGAGAGTTCTGCCATTGCCATTTCCTTTTCTGGGCCGGGCCGTGTGGGCGCCGGTTTCAGCTTCTCTGTGTGGCGGCGCTGCACGCCGGTCGTGGTTTCAACCGGCGTCAGCCGGCAAGCTTCTGCCTCAGCGAGCCGAGGCGGCTGGCGACGCTGCCGTCGATGACGTCGTCGCCGATCTGGATGCGGACTCCGCCGATGAGGGCGGGGTCGACGATCGTGTCGAATCGGATGGGGCGCCCGGCCTGGGCGGCGAGGCCCTGCTCGAGGCGACCGAGCTGCTCGGCCGAGAGCGGGACGGCGGTCGTGACGGTCGCCACGTCGAACCCGCGCTGGTCGGCCACGACGGATGCCGCGTGCCTGAGCGCCTCGCCGATGCGACGGCCGCGGGGCTGCTCGACGAGATGGCGCACGATCGCGACGGTCTGCGGCGCGGCCTTGCCGTCGAGCAGCCGGTTGACGAGCCGCGTCTTCGCCTCGGGCGCGCTGAGCTTCGAACCGAGCGCGAGCTCGAGCTCGGAGTCGGACGCGACCGTACGGTCGAACGCGAAGAGCTCGGCGTCGATGTCGACGCCCTTCGCGGCGGAGTCGGCCGCGACGCGGTAGCCGAGGTCTTCGACACCCGCGAGGAAGTCGTCGCCCGACGACCAGCGGCGCGTCGCCGCGGTCACGAGCAGTGCGACCGACTCGGCCGGAAGCTGCGATCCGAACACGCGCTCGACGAGCGCGCGCTTCTGGGCGACGTCGGCTTCGGCGTCGGTGAGCGCCGTGCGCAGCTGCGCGGACGAACCGATCACCCGGCCGGCGGCGAGGAGGCCCTCGGCGACCGGAAGTTCGGCCCGGCCGAGCTCGGCGAGCGCAGCCCGCGACCCGGCCAGGGCCTCTCTCGTAGCGCTACCCATGGATTACTTCTTCCCTCCGGCGGCCGCCTCGGAGGCCTCCAGGTCGGCGAGGAAGCGATCGACGACCGCGGTCGCCTTCGCGTCGTCGGAGAGCGACTCGCCGATGACGCCCGACGCGAGGTCGATCGCCAGCGTGCCCACCTCGGAGCGGAGCGAGACGAGCGCGCTCTGGCGCTCGGCCTCGATCTGCGCCTGGGCGCTCGCGGTGACGCGAGCGGCTTCGGCGACGGCGGTGTCCTTCGCCTCGGCGACGATCTTCTTGCCGTCTTCGCGGGCCGTCTCGCGGATGCGTCCGGCCTCGGTGCGCGCGTCGGCGAGCTGGGCGGTGTACTCCTCGAGGGCCGCCTCGGCCTTGCGCTGGGCCTCGTCGGCCTTCGCGATGTTGCCTTCGATCGCCTCAGCACGCTCGTCGAGCAGCTTCTGGACGCGCGGAAGCACGTACTTCCAGAAGAAGAGGAGGAGGATGACGAAGATGACCCCCGACCAGACGAGGTCGTAGACCTCGGGGATCAGCGGGTTGCGCGTCGTACTCTCCTCCGCGGCGCTCACTACAGAGTGAAGCATGTGTTGACTCCTCGCGGGGCTGGAGGGTTTACGGGAACGGGATGAAGGCGACGGCGATGCCGACGAAGGCGAGCGCCTCGGTGAAGGCGATACCGATCCACATCAGGACCTGCAGGCGGCCGGCGAGCTCGGGCTGGCGAGCGACGCCCTCGATCGTCTTGCCGACGACGATGCCCACGCCGATGGCCGGGCCGATGGCTGCGAGGCCGTAACCGACCGAGGCGATGTGTCCGTTGATCTCCGCGAGAACGGTCGTTGCGTCCACGTTGTTTACCTTTCGTTGTGGTGGAGTTGTGGGCGGGGATGCCCGAGTCGTGCGATCAGTGCTCTTCGGCGACGGCCAGCTGGATGTAGACCGCCGTCAGCACGGTGAAGACGTACGCCTGGAGCACCGCGACGAGGATCTCGAACACCGTGAAGGCGAACCCGAAGGCGAAGGTGCCGACGCCCATGAGCTTGAACCAGCCGGGCGCCGAGAACAGGAAGAACCAGGTCGCCGAGAAGCAGAGCACGAGCAGCATGTGGCCGACGAGCATGTTCATCAGGAGTCGGAGCGTCAGCGTCACCGGTCGGATGATGAACGTCGAGATGAACTCGATCGGGGTGACGATGAAGTACACCGGCCACGGCACGCCCGCGGGGAACAGCGCGTTCTTGAAGAAGTTCGCGGGACTCTTCTTGACGCCCGCGTAGATGAACGTGACGTACGAGATCGCCGCGAGCACGAACGGCACGCCGATGACCGAGGTGCCCGCGATGTTCAGGCCGGGGAAGATGCCCGTCAGGTTCATGAACAGGATCATGAAGAACATCGTCGTGAGGATCGGCAGGAACCGCTTGCCGTCCTTCTTGCCGAGCAGATCGTCGGAGATGTTCACGCGGACGAGGTCGAGGCCCATCTCCACGAGGCTCTGGAAGCGCCCGGGCACGACCCGCATGCGGCGGGTGCCGAGCCAGAAGATCACGAGCAGCGCGATGATCGCGATGATGCGGACCATCATGACCCGGTTGATCGCGAACGGCGTGCCCTCGAAGAGGAAGATTTCGGGGAAGAACTCGTCGAGACTGGGCCCGTGGAATCCGCCTTCGTCGGCGGCGGTCAGAACCAGCTGGTTCAGAGCGTGTGCTAGCAGGGCTCTCTCCTGTTTCGGGGCGTGGAGCAGGGGCTCTCGCGACGACGAACATCGGAAACGGATTTCGCACAGGCCTGAGCAGGGCGAAAACCGTGGGGGATCGCCATTACTCTAGCAAGACTTCTACGAGCAGACGAATTCGGAATCGAAGCTTATTCGTCCTCGGGCGCCTTCGGCAGTTCGACGTCGCTCGCGTACGGCAGTCGCGACTTCGCGACGACGAGCACGTCGACCACGAGCGAGGCGATGACGCCCGCCACGAGGCTCAGGAACACGACCATCGGGTCGAGCCATGAGGCGCCTCGCAGGACGAACACGAGCACGATGAAGAGGACGAACTTGAGCAACCATCCGCCGAGCACGATTCCGAAGAAGATGCCGACGAACAGGTCGCTCCCGGCGAACCGGTTCGCCACGAGGATGCTGCCCGCGGTGATGCCCATGAACACGACCGCCATGAGCGTGCCGATGAGACCACCCCAGAGGCCGGGCATGCCGGCGAAGACGTAGCCGAGCACGGCGCTCACGACGAGGATCACCGCCGCGAGCACTCCACCCCACGCGAGTGCGCGCTTCAGCACGGGGTTCGAGGTGGGGGTTCGGTCGGCGGGTTCGGGCCGGGCGTCGGTCATCATGCTCCAGTCGAGGGGTCGCCCGATTCTACCGAGGACGAACCTGCGAGTTCGTCGATCGGGGCGTCGGGCCCGGTAGCGGCGGGCCCAGCGGGCGTCGCCGTCGACGGGCGCTCCTCGGCGGCGACCGTCAGCCGCTTGCGCCGCCCGAGCGGGGCGAGCGTGATGATCGTGCACGCGAGGAAGCCCACGCCGAGGAACACGAACGCCCACCACGTGCTGAGGTGGAAGTAGACGGGCAGCACGTACGTCAGGAGGCATCCGACCGAGGCGACCGCCGTCCAGCCGTACAGGATGAGCACCGCGTTGAGGTGGGAGTGCCCCATGTCGAGCAGCCGGTGGTGGAGGTGCTTCCGGTCGGCCGCGAACGGCGACTTGCCCGCGCGCAGGCGCCGGATGACGGCCATGCCGAAATCGAGCAACGGGATGATCAGCACCACGAACGGCAGGATGATCGGCATGAACGCGGCGAACAGCTCGCTGAAGCCGACGCCGACCGGGTTGATCTGGCCGGTCACCGCGATCGCCGAGGTCGCCATGAGCAGGCCGATGAGGAGGGCCCCCGCGTCGCCCATGAAGAGCTTCGCGGGGTGCCAGTTGAGCGGCAGGAACCCGGCGCACGCCCCCACGACGACGACCGCGAGCAGCGACGCGAGGTTGAAGTAGTTGAGGGGCGACGTCTGCTGCACGAGCAGGTAGGTGTAGAGGAAGAACACGCCGTTCGCGATGAGCGAGACGCCTGCGACGAGCCCGTCGAGGCCGTCGATGAAGTTGACCGCGTTCATCACGAGCACGATCGTGAACACGGTGAGCGTCGCACTGACCCACGACGGGATGAGCGTGATGCCGGCGATCGGCAGCGACACGATGGACACGCCCTGCCAGGCGATCAGCCCGGCGGCGATGAACTGCCCGGCGAGCTTCGTCGTCCAGTCGAGGTCCCAGATGTCGTCGGCGACGCCGATGAGCACGATGAGCAGCGCCGCGCCGAGGATCGCGAGCATCTGCGCGGGGTTCTGGAAGATGATCGCGACGTTCGCGAACCGCTGGATGCCGAGCGTCGAGATGAACGCCGCCGCGCCGATCGCCACGAGCACGCCGACGAACATCGCGACGCCGCCGAGCCGGGGCGTCGGACGGGTGTGCACGTCGCGCTCGCGGATCTTCGGGTACAGCCGGTACTTGAGGCTCAGCTTCCAGACGAGGATCGAGCCGCCGAACGTGACGAGCGCGGCGAGCAGCGCGAGGGTGAGGAACAGGGTCATGAGACGGCGGCGTCCGCGTCGTCGGCGGGCGCGGAACCCTCGGCGGGCGCGGCACCGTCAGCGGGCGCGCCACCGTCAACGGGCGCGGATGCCTCGTCCGCGAGCTGCTCGGACGCCTCGGGCTCGTCGTCGGCGGGCTCGAGCAGCTCCTCCCCCACGACCGCGGCGATGCGCTCGCGCGACACGACGCCCGCGCGCACGATGCGCAGCACGCCGCCCGACTCGGTGAGCCCGGTGGCGTCGACGATCGTCGACGACGTGTCGCCCGGCCGGTCGCCGATGGCCTCGTAGCCGGTGCCGGCCTCGCCCCCGTCGAGATAGACGGCGACCGATTCGCCGAGCATCTCGACCGCGGCCCCGGCGGTGGTCGCCGACGGCAGGCCCGAGAGGTTGGCCGACGAGACCGCGAGCGGACCGGTCTCGGAGAGGAGCTCGAGGGCGATCGGGTTCGCGGGCATGCGCAGCGCGACGGTGCCGCGGGTCTCGCCGAGGTCCCACTGGAGCGACGGCTGGGCGCGGAGGATGACGGTGAGCCCGCCCGGCCAGAACTCGGCGACCAGGTCGCGCACGGCGGGCGGCACCTCGGTCGCCAGTGCGTCGAGGGTCGGCAGTCCGGGGATGAGCACGGGCGGCGGCGACGTGCGCTCGCGGCCCTTGGCCTCGAGCAGGCGCGCGACCGCTTTCGCGTTGAACGCGTCGGCGGCGACGCCGTACACCGTGTCGGTCGGCAGCACGACGAGTTCGCCGCGCCCGATCGCGCCCCGCGCGAGTCGCATGCCGGTGAGCAGCTGGGAGTCGACCGAGCAGTCGTAGGTGGCAGTCATGACCTGCCCGATTCTAGACCAGCGCCGGGCCACGATCGGATGCCTCGGGCCGCACGGGCCCGAGGCATCCGACGCGACGCCGCGCCGCTCAGCGGCGGCCGGACTTGCGGCGGAACAGCCACGCTCCCCAGGCCGCGGCGATCGCGATGATCGCGGCGCACCAGCCGACCGCCCACCACGCGGAATCGCCGACCGGCGTGCCCATGAGCAGGGCGCGGATCGTCTCGATGACCGGGGTGATCGGCTGGTTCTCGGCGACCCACTGGAGCCACTCGGGCATCGTGTCGACCGGCACGAACGCGCTCGACACGTACGGCAGGAACAGCAGGATGAAGCCGTAGCCGCTCGCCGCCTCCGGTGACGGTGCGGCGAGCCCGATCGCGGCGAAGAGGTACGTGATCGTGAGGATGTACAGCGCGACCATGCCGAAGGCGGCGAGCCATTCGAGCGGGGTCGCCGACGGCCGGAACCCGACGAGCAGGGCCACGCCGATCACGATCGCCGTGGCGATGAGGTTTCGCACGAGGCTCACGGCGACGTGGCCCGTGAGCACCGCGCCGCTGCGCAGCGGCATCGTGCGGAACCGGTCGATGATGCCCGTCGACATGTCTCGCGAGACGGAGATCGCGGTCGTGGAGGCGCCGAATCCGGCGCACAGCAGGATGATGCCGGGAACGACGTAGTCGACGTACCCGCCCGACGGGTCGATCGCGTTGCCGAAGATGTAGGTGAACATCAGCATGAGCATCGTCGGCAGCAGGACGGCCATCATCATTGTGTCGACGTCGCGGATGGTGTGGATGAAGCTGCGGGTGATGAACACCCGCTCGGCGGTGAAGCCGCGCACGCGCGGACGATGTGCGACGGCGTCGGGCCCGGCGGCGGCACGGGCTGCGGTGAGCGTGGTCATGTCGGGCTCCGTTCAGTTCGTGGCGATGAGTTCGGGGGCGGATGCCTCGGCCGCCGCCGCCGGACGATCGGCCGTGATGGCGAGGAACACGTCGTCGAGGCTCGGCCGGCGGATGGTCACCTGGACGCCGTCGGCCCCGGCGAGGGCGGCCCGGTCGAGCTCGTCGATGGCGGCCCGCAGCCCGTGCACGCTGCCGTCGGTGGGCAGTTCGCGGAGCAGCACGCCGTCGGCGTCGCGCAGCTCGACCACATCGCCGCCGACCCGCGACTTGAGCTCGTCGGCCGTGCCCTCGGCGGCGATGCGCCCGCGGTCGAGCACGGCGATGCGATCGGCCAGCCGGTCGGCCTCCTCCAGGTACTGCGTCGTGAGGAAGATGGTCGTACCCGCGTCGGCGAGCGAGCGGATGACGGCCCAGAGCTCCTGGCGGCTGCGGGTGTCGAGACCGGTCGTCGGCTCGTCGAGGAAGAGCACCGGCACCTGCACGACGAGGCTCAGGGCGAGGTCGAGTCGGCGACGCATGCCGCCGGAGTAGGTGGCGACCCGGCGGTCGGCGGCCTGCTCGAGGTCGAAGCGCGCGATGAGCTCGGTCGCGCGGAGCCGGGCGTCGCGCCGGGCGAGCCCCGAGAGCCGGCCCATCATCACGAGGTTCTCGCGCGCCGTGAGCACCTCGTCGACGGCGGCCGCCTGGCCCGTCAGGGCGATGCACTGCTGCACCGCGGCCGGCTCGCGCAGCAGATCGCGACCCATGACCGCGGCGGTGCCGGAGTCGGGCGCCACGAGGGTCGTGAGGATGTTGATGGTCGTCGTCTTGCCGGCGCCGTTCGGCCCGAGCAGCGCGAAGACGCTGCCGGCGGGGACCGCGAGGTCGAGGCCCGCGAGCACCTCGGTGCGGCCGAAGGCCTTGCGCAGGCCCCGCGCTTCGATGGCGAGTTGCATGTCGTGCTCCTGTCGGTCGGGATTCGCACCACTGTTGCGTATGGCGCAAACTGTTTATGTCATGCACTGTTGTTTAAGTAATACACAGTTCTAGACTGAGGTCAACCCGAAGCCGGCCCGAGCCGGCCGACGCCGACCGACTGGAGCCGAATGAGCGACGAGCGAGCCGACCCCGAACTCCCCCGCGGCGTCGCCCTGGCCTGGGGCGTCGCCGCCCACCCGCAGCGCGGCCCGAAGCGCGAGCTCTCGATCGAGCGCATCGTCGACGCCGCGATCGAGATCGCGGATGCCGAGGGCATCGGGGCGGTGTCGATGAGCCGGGTCGCCGCGTCGCTCGGATTCACCACGATGTCGCTCTACCGGTACGTGACGAGCAAGGACGACCTGATCCTGCTGATGCAGGAGGGCGCCGTCGAGCCGCCCGTGCCGGACGAGCACGTCGAGCGTGCCTGGCGCGATGGCGTGACCGCGTGGGTGCTCGCCATGCGCGCCGCCTACCGCGAGCACCCGTGGCTCGTCGACATCCCGATCTCGGGAGCCCCAATCACGCCGAACAGCCTGCTCATCGTGGACTGGTTCCTGCGCGAGGTCCGCGACCTCCCGCTCAGCGACGGCGAGAAGATGTCGGCCCTGCTGCTGCTCACGAGCTACGCCCGCGCGACCAGTGCGCAGGACCGCGACCTCCGGGCCGCCGCCGAGGCGGCCGCAGACCCGCGCGAGGTCACCGGCGAGAGCGCCTTCGCCGCACTCTCGGAGCTCGTGACCCCTGAGCGATTCCCGTACCTGAGCCCGCTCCTCGCCGCCGGCGGGTACGTCGCCGAGCCCGGCACCCACCCCGGCGAGACGGACGAGGACTTCTCGTTCGGGCTCCTCCGCATCCTCGACGGCATCGAGCACCACGTCGACCACCAGGGCGGCACGACCGCCCCCGCCGAGCCCGAGCCGCTTCCCGAGCTCCCACCGCAGCTCGACCTGCCCCGCGACCAGCGCGTGCGCGACGCCGCGAAGGCCAGGCGCGAGGCCGAGAAGTCGGTGCGCGAGGCGCAGAAGGCGCTCCGTGAGGCGCAGAAGCGCGAGCGCGAGGCGATCAAGCACGCCCTCGAGCGCGAGAAGGCCGCGCGCGAGAAGGCCGAACGGGCGAAGTAGCTCAGCGCAGGGCGGTCGTCGCCCGGTCGCGCCCCGTCAGGTCCCGGTGGTGGGCGATCGCGCGCCATCCGTCGGCGGCGAGGATCGCGGCGATGTCGGCCGACTGCGCCTCGCCGTGCTCGATCACGAGCACGCCGCCCGGCCGAAGCAGCGCGAGCGCGCGCTGCGAGAGCACCCGCACGACGTCGAGCCCGTCGACCCCGCCGTAGAGCGCGGCCTCGGGGTCGTGGAGGCGCACCTCGGGATCGCGCGGGATCGCGCCGAGCGGGATGTACGGCGGATTCGACGCGACGACCGAGACCCGGCCGTCGAGCTCGGGCAGCGCGTCGGCGAGGTCGCCGAAGACGAGCTCGAGGTTCGGCGCCCCCACTTCCTCGACGTTGCGGCGCGTCCACACGTACGCCTCGGGCGACTTCTCGACCGCCCAGACCCGCGCGTGCGGCACCTCGGTCGCGAGCGCGAGCGCGATGGCGCCCGATCCCGTGCCGAGGTCGACGCCGATCGGCTCTGGCTCGGCCGCCGCCCGCAGCGCGTCGATCGCGAGCTGCGCGACGCCCTCGGTCTCCGGCCGCGGCACGAACACGCCGGGGCCGACCGAGAGCTCGAGCGAACGGAACGCCGCCCGGCCGGTCAGGTGCTGCAGCGGCTCGCGCCGGGCACGCCGCGCGACGAGCGACGCGAGCGCCGAGGCATCCTCGGTCTCGATCGTGACGCCGACGACGAGACGCGCCTGCACCCCGCCTCGGCTCAGCCCGAGCACGTGCCCGATGAGGAGCTCCGCGTCGACGTCGGGGTCGGGCACGCCCGCCGAGGCGAGCGTCGCCGCGATCTCGTCGCGCACCTCGCGCAGCGACCGGCCTGGCTGTTCAACGGGTGCATCCACGCAATGGAATGTAACGCACGCCCACGGCCCCGGCCGCGCCCATAGGCTGGGCACGCTCGCACCGCCCCTCGAGAAAGGCCCGACCATGGCTCAGATCTACGACAACATCACGCAGGCGTTCGGCCGCACGCCGCTCGTCCGACTGAACCGCCTCACCGAGGGCGCCGGTGCGACCGTGCTCGCGAAGCTCGAGTTCTACAATCCCTCCGCGAGCGTCAAGGACCGCCTGGGCGTGGGCATCGTCGACGCCGCCGAGGCATCGGGCGAGCTGAAGCCCGGCGGCACCATCGTCGAGGGCACGAGCGGCAACACGGGCATCGCCCTCGCCGCGATCGGCGCGGCGCGGGGCTACAAGGTCATCCTCGCGATGCCCGAGACCATGTCGAAGGAGCGCAAGTCGCTGCTCAAGGCGTACGGCGCCGAGCTCGTGCTCACCCCGGGCTCCGAGGGCATGAAGGGCGCCGTCGCGAAGGCCGAGGAGCTCGCCGCCTCGACCCCCGGCGCGATCCTCGCCCGCCAGTTCGAGAACCAGGCCAACGTCGAGATCCACCGCCGCACGACGGCCGAGGAGGTCTGGGACGACACCGACGGCGGCGTCGACATCTTCGTCGCGGGCATCGGCACCGGCGGCACCATCTCGGGCGTCGGCCAGGTGCTCAAGGAGCGGAAGCCCGAGGTGCAGGTCGTCGCGGTCGAGCCGGCCGAGTCGCCCATCCTCAACGGCGGCCAGCCCGGCCCGCACAAGATCCAGGGCATCGGCGCGAACTTCGTACCCGACGTGCTCGACCGCACCGTCTACGACGAGGTGCTCGACGTCAACATCGACCAGGCCGTCGCGACCGCGCGCCGGCTCGGTCAGGAGGAGGGCATCCTCGGCGGCATCTCGTCGGGTGCGACGGTGTACGCCGCCCTCGAGCTCGCCAAGCGTCCCGAGAACGCCGGCAAGACCATCGTCGTGATCGTCGCGAGCTACGGCGAGCGGTATCTCTCGACCGTCCTGTACGAGGGTCTGCTTGACTGATCGCGTGACGATCCGCTCGCGCCTGAAGGAAGACCTCAAGACCGCCCGTGCCCACGACCCCGCGGCACGGAGCGGCCTCGAGGTCTTCCTCGTGTACTCGGGCCTGCACGCCATCTGGACATACCGGCTCACCCATCGCATGTGGGTCGCCGGCTGGCGGTTCCCAGCCCGGCTCATCTCGCAGTTCGCCCGATTCCTGACGGGCATCGAGATCCACCCCGGCGCGACCATCGGGCGCCGGTTCTTCATCGACCACGGAATGGGCGTCGTCATCGGCGAGACCGCCGTCGTCGGCGACGACGTGATGCTCTACCACGGCGTCACCCTCGGCGGGAAGGCGCCCAGGCACACCCCGCCGGGCACCAAGCGCCACCCGACCCTCGAGGAGGGCGTCACCGTGGGGGCCGGGGCGAAGATCCTCGGCGACATCACGATCGGCGCGTGGAGCGCCGTCGGCGCGAACGCCGTGGTAACCCGCGGCGCTCCCCCGCACTCGCTCGTCGTCGGCGTGCCCGCGACCGTGCGCCCGCTCTCGCACGCGACGGCCGACGCGGCGCGCGGCGTGCACGACTGGCACATCTGATCGCAGACGACGGATGCCTCGGGGCCGGCCCCGAGGCATCCGTCGTCGTTCGATCGCGCCGGCGCGCCTACTCGGTGCCGAGATCGGCGAGCCTGGCCTCCTCGTCGGCGTGGATCGCCGACTCGATGAGCGGGTCGAGCGCGCCGTTCATGACCTGGTCGAGGTTGTACGCCTTGTAGCCGGTGCGGTGGTCGGCGATGCGGTTCTCGGGGAAGTTGTACGTGCGGATGCGCTCGGACCGGTCCATCGACCGGATCTGCGACTTGCGCGCGTCGGAGGCCGCCGCGGCGAGCTCCTCCTGCTGGCGCGCCAGCAGGCGGGCCCGCAGCACGCGCATCGCCGCCTCACGGTTCTGCAGCTGCGACTTCTCGTTCTGCATCGACACGACGATGCCCGTCGGCAGGTGGGTGATGCGCACCGCCGAGTCGGTCGTGTTGACCGACTGGCCGCCGGGCCCGCTCGAGCGGTACACGTCGATCTTGAGGTCGTTCTGGTTGATGTCGACCTCTTCGGGCTCGTCGACCTCGGGGAAGACGAGCACGCCCGTCGTGGAGGTGTGGATACGGCCCTGGGTCTCGGTGACGGGCACCCGCTGCACGCGGTGCACGCCGCCCTCGTACTTGAGATGCGCCCAGACGCCCTGCGCCGGATCGGTCGCGTTCGACTTGATCGCGACCTGCACGTCCTTGTACCCGCCGAGGTCGGACTCGTTGCGCTCGAGGAGCTCGGTCTTCCACCCCTTCGACTGCGCGTACTGGATGTACATGCGCAGGAGGTCGGCCGCGAAGAGGGCGCTCTCCGCGCCCCCCTCGCCGCCCTTGATCTCCATGATGACGTCACGCCCGTCGTCGGGGTCGCGCGGGATCAGCAGGCGCCTGAGCTTCTCCTGCGCCTGCGCGAGCCCCTCCTCGAGGGCGGGCACCTCTTCTGCGAAGGCGTCGTCCTCCTTGGCGAGCTCGCGCGCCGCGTCGAGGTCGTCCTGCGCCTCGTGCCACGCCCGGTTCGCAGCGACGATCCGGCTCAGCTCGGCGTAGCGCCGGTTGACCTTCTTCGCACGCACGGCGTCGGCGTGCAGCGCCGGGTCGGCGAGCTCCTCCTGGAGCTGCGCGTGCTCATCGAGCAGCGGCTGAACCGATTCGAACACCTCGGCCTCAGCGGTGGTCGGTCTCGTGCCCGTGCGAGTTGCCGTGGCCGGCGACCGGCATCGACTTCTGCATGAGCAGCAGGAACTCGGCGTTCGACTGCGTCTCCTTCAGGCGGCCCAGCACGGCCTCGAGCGCGGGCTGCTGGTCGAGGCCCGCGAGCGCGCGACGCAGCTTCCACGTGATCTTGACCTCGTCGGGGCTGAGCAGCATCTCCTCACGCCGGGTCGACGACGCGTTGACGTCGACGGCCGGGAAGATGCGCTTGTCGGCGAGCTGGCGCGAGAGGCGCAGTTCGCTGTTGCCCGTGCCCTTGAACTCCTCGAAGATCACCTCGTCCATCTTCGAGCCGGTCTCCACGAGCGCGGTCGCGAGGATGGTGAGCGAGCCGCCGTTCTCGATGTTGCGCGCGGCACCGAAGAACCGCTTCGGCGGGTAGAGCGCCGACGCGTCGACGCCGCCCGAGAGGATGCGACCCGAGGCGGGTGCGGCCAGGTTGTAGGCGCGGCCGAGTCGCGTGATCGAGTCGAGCAGCACGACGACGTCGTGGCCCAGCTCGACGAGGCGCTTCGCCCGCTCGATCGCGAGCTCGGCGACCGTCGTGTGGTCTTCTGCCGGACGGTCGAAGGTCGAGGCGATGACCTCGCCCTTGACCGTGCGCTGCATGTCGGTGACCTCTTCGGGGCGCTCGTCGACGAGCACGACCATGAGGTGGACCTCGGGGTTGTTCTGCGAGATCGCGTTGGCGATCTGCTGCAGCACGATCGTCTTGCCGGCCTTCGGCGGCGCGACGATGAGGCCGCGCTGGCCCTTGCCGATCGGGGCGACGAGGTCGATGATGCGCTGCGTGAGCTTCGTCGGCTCGGTCTCGAGGCGCAGGCGCTCCTGCGGGTAGAGCGGCGTCAGCTTCTGGAAGTCGACGCGTGCGGCGGCCTCGTCGATGGACTGGCCGTTGACCGAGTCGACCTTGACGAGCGCGTTGTACTTCTGGCGGCTCGACTGCTCGCCGTCGCGCGGCTGCTTGATCGCACCGACGACGGCGTCGCCCTTGCGCAGGTGGTACTTCTTCACCTGGCCGAGCGAGACGTAGACGTCGCTCGGGCCGGGCAGGTAGCCCGTCGTGCGCACGAACGCGTAGTTGTCGAGGACGTCGAGGATGCCCGCGATCGGGATGAGCACGTCGTCGTCGAGGATCTCGGGCTCGAGCTCGTCGCCGGTACCGCCCTGGCCGCGGCGCTTGCGGTCGCGGTAGCGGCTGCGACGGCCGCCCTCGCCCTCGCCCTTGTCGGCCTGGTTCTGGCCGCCCTGCCCGCCCTGGGCCTTGTCGCCCTGCTTGCCCTTGTCGGCGTCGCCCTGGCGGTCGGCGGACTTCTGGTCGTCGCCCTTGCGCGCGTCGCCGTTCTGGTTCTGGCCGTTGCCGTTCTGGCGGCCGCCCTTCTGGGCCTCGCCCTTCTGGGCGTCGGCCTTCTGGGCGTCGTCACCGCGCTCGGCGCGCTCGGCGCGCTCGCCGCGCTCGCCGCGCTCGGCACGGTCGCCGCCGCCGCGACGGCCGCGGTTGCGGCGGCCGCCCTGCCGCGGCTCCTCTGCGGGCTGCTCGCCGTCGGCGCCCTCGGTGCGGGCGCCATCGCGGGCGCTCTCGCCGGTCGCGGCGGCGAGCTCCTCGCGCACGGCCGCACGGGCGGCCTCGCGGGCGTCGTCGTCGTTCGCGGTCGGCACGAGGCCGACACCGGCACCGCCGCCGTTCACGTGCTGCACGGCTGCGGTCGTCGCGCTCGTCGCGCGACGGGGCTGGCGGCCGCGACGCGGTTGGGCGGATGCCTCCGCGGCGACGGGCTCGGCCGTCGCCGCCTGGGCGCCGTCGACCGGGGCGGCGTCAGCGGGCGCGGGGTCGGTCGACGGAGCCGCCTCGGCCGGCGCGCTCGGTGCGTCGGCCACCGGGGCCGCCTCGACGGGGGCGGTGCCGTCGACGTCGAGCGTGGGGGCGGCGTCGCCCTCGGCCTGACGCGCGGTGATCGCCTCGACGAGTTCGCCCTTGCGGAGCTTGGATGCGCCCACGATGCCGAGCGAGGCGGCGAGCTCCTGGAGCTCGGCGACCTTGAGGCCGGTGAGGGGGGCGCCGTTCGCCACGCGCGCGGCGTGGTCGGATGCGTTGGTCACTGGGTGTTGTCCTTTCCCCTGGCGCATGTGGTTGCGCGGCAGGAGAGTTGATCGCAGACTCGAGCGAGGTCGGCGCGCGCGGCGCAGACTGCGCAAGTGCGAAAGCAAGAGATTGCCGGGAATTGCACGATGCGGCTCGTGAGCGGTGTCGGGTCTGACGTATCAGCCGCTTCACCCGCCGGGTGCGCAGTCAGTCTAACACCGTGCGGCCGCCCAGCCTGCCACGCGACGCCCCGTTGTGGAGAAACATCGCGTGGAGGCATCCGACTGCGACGAGCGCGACCGAGCAGCAGCGGCGCACGTCGCGGCGTGCCGGCCGTCGGCGGGCAGCGCGGCTCAGGCGACGGTGACCGTCGCGCCCTTGAAGTCGACCGCGAGCGGCAGCGCCTGCCACACCGTGTCGGCCGTCCGCTCGACGAGGTCGATCGCCGCTGCTCGGGCGCTCGGGTCGTTCGCGAGGACGAGGATCGACGGGCCGGCACCCGACACGACGGCGGGGTGTCCCGCCTCGCGCAGTGCCCGGATGAGCCGGTCGGTCTCGGGCATGGCCGCCGCGCGGTAGTGCTGGTGCAGCTTGTCCTCCGTGGCCTGGAAGAGCAGCTCGGGGCTCTGGATGAGCGCCGCGACAAGCAGCGCCGAGCGCGAGACGTTGAAGACCGCGTCTTCGTGCGGCACCTGCTCGGGCTGCAGCGAACGCGCGAGCGCCGTCGACATCTCGTGCTCGGGCACGAGCACGAGCGGCGAGACGCCGCGGTGCACGATGAGCTTCTTGTGGCGGGGTCCCTCGGGGGTGACCCACGCGATCGTGAGTCCGCCGAAGAGCGCCGGCGCCACGTTGTCGGGGTGGCCCTCGAGCTCCGTCGCGAGCTCGAGCAGGTCGTCGGCCGAGAAGTCGACGACCCCGTCGAGCAGGCCCTTCGCCGCCATCACCCCTGCGACGATCGCCGCGCCCGACGAGCCGAGGCCGCGGCCGTGCGGGATCGCGTTGTGCGCGACGAGCCGCAGCCCGGGCAGCGCGACGCCCGCGCGCTCGAACGCGTGCGCGATCGCGCGCACGACGAGGTGGGACGCGTCCAGCGGCACCTCGCCCTCGCCGACGCCGTGCACCTCGACCTCGACGCCCGCCGGCGTCGCCGAGACCTCGAGCTCGTCGTAGCGCGCGAGGGCGAGCCCGAGGGTGTCGAAGCCGGGCCCGAGGTTCGCCGAGGTGGCGGGCACCTTGACGTGGACGGTACGGCCGACGAGCGATGTGGTCGCGTCGGCGACGAGCGTGCCCGTCATGAGGCGAGTCCCAACGCCGCGGCGACCTGTGCGGTGTCGACCGGCACGACCGTCGGCTCGACGTCGGAGCCGTCGGCCGTGCGGAGGGCCCACTGCGGGTCCTTCAGGCCGTGGCCGGTGACCGTGAGCACGACGCGCGCACCCCGCGGCACGGCGCCGGCGGCCGCTCGCTCGAGCAGGCCGGCGACCGAGATCGCCGAGGCCGGCTCGACGAAGATCCCGACCTCGGCCGAGAGGATGCGCTGCGCCTCGAGGATCGCGGCGTCCTCGATGGCGCCGAAGTACCCGTCGGTCTCGTCGCGCGCCTGGAGGGCGAGCTCCCACGACGCCGGATTGCCGATGCGGATCGCGCTCGCGATGGTGTCGGGGTCGCGCACGGGCTCGCCGCGCACGATGGGCGCGGAGCCCGCGGCCTGGAAGCCGAACATGCGCGGCATCCGGGTCGCGTTGCCCGCCGCGATGTCCTCGCGGTAACCGCGCGTGTACGCCGTGTAGTTGCCGGCGTTGCCGACCGGCACGACGTGCAGGTCGGGTGCGTCGCCGAGCACCTCGACGACCTCGAACGCCGCGGTCTTCTGGCCCTCGATGCGGTCGTTGTTCACCGAGTTGACGAGGTGCACGGGGTAGTTCGCGGCGAGGTCGCGCGCGATGTCGAGGCAGTCGTCGAACGTGCCCTGCACCTGGATGAGCTTCGCGTCGTGCGCGATCGTCTGGCTGAGCTTGCCCATCGCCACCTTGCCCTCGGGCAGCAGCACGGCCGCGCCGATGCCGGCGTGGGTCGCGTAGGCGGCGGCCGATGCGGAGGTGTTGCCGGTCGAGGCGCAGATCACGACCTTCGCCCCGTGCTCGACGGCCTTCGTGACCGCCATCGTCATGCCCCGGTCCTTGAAGGAGCCGGTCGGGTTCATGCCCTCGAACTTCACCCAGACGTCCGCGCCGGTGCGACGCGACAGTGCGGGGGCCGGCAGCAGCGGCGTGCCGCCCTCGCCGAGCGTCACGATCGGGGTCGCGTCGGTCACGTCGAGACGGTCGGCGTACTCGCGGATGACACCGCGCCACTGGCGCGAGCCGGGCTTGGGGGTGGGCGTCGGGTTCGGGGTGTTCACTGGGCTCCTTCGACTCGGAGGACGGATGCGACGGAGGCGACGACGGGGCTCTCGGCGAGCGAGGCGACCGTGTCGGCGAGCGCCGACTCGGTGGCCTCGTGGGTGCCGATCACGAGCGTCGCGCGCCGCGACCCCTCGCTGACGGTCTGCTGCAGCTGCTCGACCGAGACGCCGTGCTCGGCGAACGTGCGCGCGATCTGCTCGAGCACGCCCGGTTCGTCGGTGACCTCGAGGGTGATCGCGTACCGCGTCGTGATGCGCCCGATCGGCAGCAGGGGCAGTTCGGCGTGCGTCGACTCGGCCGTGCCGGGCCCGCCCGAGACCCGGCGCCGGGCGATGGCGACGAGGTCGCCGAGCACGGCGGAGGCGGTCTGCACTCCGCCGGCGCCCGCGCCGTAGAACATGAGCGGCCCTGCGGCGGAGGCTTCGACGAACACGGCGTTGTTCGCCCCGTGCACGGCGGCGAGCGGATGGCTGCGCGGAACGAGCGCCGGGTAGACGCGGGCCGAGACGCCCTCGTCGCCGGTCTCGGCGTCGATGAGGCGCTCGCAGATCGCGAGCAGCTTCACGACGTACCCGGCCCGGCGCGCCGATTCGACCTGGGCCGCCGAGACGCCCGTGATGCCCTCGCGGTGCACGGCCTCGACCGGCACGCTCGTGTGGAACGCGAGGCTCGCCAGGATGGCTGCCTTCTGCGCTGCGTCGTAGCCGCCGATGTCGGCCGTCGGGTCGGCCTCGGCGTAGCCGAGCTCGGTCGCGGTCGCGAGCGCGTCCTCGAGGGAGGCGCCGGTCTGGTCCATCCGGTCGAGGATGAAGTTCGTCGTGCCGTTCACGATGCCGAGGATGCGCTCGATGCGGTCGCCCGCGAGCGACTCCCGCAGCGGCCGGATGATCGGGATCGCCCCGGCGACCGCGGCTTCGTACGAGAGCTGCGCGCCGACCTGCTCGGCCGCGGCGAAGAGCTCGGGGCCGTGGGAGGCGAGCAGCGCCTTGTTGCCCGTGACCACGTCGGCGCCCGAGGCGATCGCCTGGTGCACGAGCGTGCGGGCGGGCTCGATGCCGCCCATGAGCTCGATCACGACGTCGGAGCCGAGGATGAGGGCCTCTGCGTCGGTCGTCAGCAGCTCGGCGGGCAGGTCGGTGTCGCGCCGCGCCCCGAGGTCGCGCACGGCGATGCCGACGAGTTCGAGGCGCGCGCCGACCCGCTGCGCGAGCTCGTCGGCATGGTCGAGCAGCAGCCGTGCGACCTGCGAGCCGACCGAGCCCGCCCCGAGCAGTCCGACTCGGATGGACCGGTACTCGATCATGCGGGGTTCCCTTCGACGGTGCTCGTCGCGACGGTCCTCGTCGCGACGGTGGGTGCCTCGAGCCCGAGATCACGGGCGAGCAGGTCGTCGATCGACTCGCCGCGCACGATGACGCGGGCCTCACCGTCGCGCACGGCGACGACGGGCGGGCGGGGCACGTGGTTGTAGTTCGAGGCGAGCGACCAGCAGTACGCGCCGGTGGCCGCGACGGCGACGAGGTCGCCGGGCGCCGTGTCGGCCGGCAGGTGCTCGACGTCGACGACGACGTCACCCGCCTCGCAGTGCTTGCCGACGACCCGGCTGAGCGCGGGGGCGGCGTCGGAGACGCGGTTCGCGACCCTGGCCGAGTACGCCGCGCCGTAGAGCGCCGTGCGGGCGTTGTCGCTCATGCCGCCGTCGACGCTCACGTAGCGCCGTGCGCCCCCCTCGATCGGCACGGGCTTGACCGTGCCGACGGTGTAGAGCGTGACGCCGGCGGGGCCGATGATCGACCGGCCCGGCTCGAACGCGAGCCGCGGCACTGCGATGCCCCGTTCGCGGCACCCCGCGACGACCGCGGCGACGATCCCGTCGGCGATCTCCTCGATCGGCTGCGGGGTGTCGGCGGCCGTGTAGGCGATGCCGAACCCGCCGCCGAGATTGAGTTCGGGCAGCGGCTCGACGGCCGAGAGGTCGGCGTGCGCGGCGAGCAGCCGGGCGGCCGACTCGGCGAAGCCCTCGGCGTCGAAGATCTGCGAGCCGATGTGGCAGTGGAGCCCGAGGAACTCGAGCGAGTCGTGCGCGCGGATGCGCTCGCCGAGCTCGACCGCGCGTTCGAGCGGCACGCCGAACTTCTGGTCCTCGTGCGAGGTTGCGAGGAACTCGTGCGTCGACGCGTGCACCCCGCTGTTGACCCGCAGCCGTACCCGCTGCCGGCGCCCGGCGCGCGCCGCCGCGCCTGCGACGCGTTCGATCTCGACCTCGCTGTCGATGATGAGCGCACCGACGCCCACCTCGACCGCGCGGGCGATCTCGGCGAGCGACTTGTTGTTGCCGTGGAAGCCCAATCGGGCGGGCTCGGCCCCGGCTGCGAGCGCGACCGCGAGCTCGCCACCGGTGCAGACGTCGACCGCCAGCCCCTCATCGACGACCCAGCGCACGACCTCGCCGGACAGGAACGCCTTGCCGGCGTAATAGACGGTCACATCGGTGCCCGCCGCGCGTGCCGCCGCCTCGAACGCGAGCCGCGTCCGTCGGGCGCGCGAACGCGCCTCGGACTCGTCGACGACGTAGAGGGGGGTGCCGAACCGCTCGGCCAGCGACACGGCGTCGAGGCCGGCGATCTCGATGCGGCCCGCGGGGTCGCGACGTGCGCTCGCGGGCCAGACCTGCGGCACGAGCGCGTTGACGTCGGCCGGCGCGCGCTGCGCGCCGGGGTCTGCGGGAACGGATGCCACGGGAACCTCACAGGAGGGAACGAATCGACGGTCGCTCGCGGCGAGCGAACCCGGATCGGTCCCTGAAGCCTGATGCGTGCCGACCTTGTGGGTCGGACTACCCGCGAGTCTACCGAGGCGTGCGGGCCCGGCCGAATCGGCGGTCAGTCGCAGTGGCCGGTGCGGCCGAGCGCATCGCCGTCGAGCTCGACGTCGTCGCCCGCGAGGTCGACCCGCACCGCGCCCGGTGCGACCGCGACGCCCGTCACCTCGATGCCCTCGGGCAGGTGCTCGGCGACGCACACCGGCACGGGGTCGTCGCCGATGAGCCGCTGGATGAGCCCGGACACGTCGAACGATGCACCGCCCGCGCCGACCTCGACGCCGACCGGTTCGAGCAGGATCCGGTCGCCCGCGGCGGTCGGCGCCGCGGTGACCTGATAGGAGATGGGGGCGCCGAGCACCTCGACGCTGCCCTCGTAGCCCACCGTCCCGTCGCCGAGCGTCACGGTGCCGGTCGCACCCGGGACGTCGATCAGCCGGTTGAGCGAGGCTTCGTCGGTCGAGACGGTCGCAGTGAGGTGCCCGACGGGCGACGCGAGGTCGACCGGCACCTGCTGCAACGTGACCTGCGCATCGATCGGCGCGCCGTCGACCTCGAGGTCGGGTGCGCTGAGCGCGACCTCGTCCATCGAGCCCGAGAGGTACTGCGCGATGACCGAGAAGCCGCCGATCGTCACGTCGACGTCGCCTTCGACCTGGTCGGGCAGGTTCGCACGGATCTCCTCGGCGACCCGTTGCTCGGCGACGCCCCGCGCGATCACGTCGGCCACCACGGCGATCGCCACGAGGCCGACGACGACCGCCGCCACGACGATGCCGATCTTCGCCCCTCGGCCGAGGCGCTTGCGGGGCGCGGGTTCCGGGTCTTCGACGTCCAGTGGGATCGTCGGCTGCTCGTCGCTCATCGGTGCCCCCTCGTTCGGATGCGGAGTGCTACATGCGCTCGGGCGCCGAGACGCCGAGCAGGTCGAGGCCGTTGCGGATGACCTGGCCGGTCGCGTCGTTGAGCCAGAGACGGGTGCGGTGCAGGTCGCCCACCGGCTCGTCGCCGAGCGGCAGCACGCGGCAGTTGTCGTACCAGCGGTGGAACAGCCCCGCGAGCTCCTCGAGATAGCGAGCGACGCGGTGCGGCTCGCGCAGCTCGGCCGCCTGGGCGACGATGCGCGGGAACTCCTGCAGTGCGCCGAGCAGCGCCGACTCGGTCTCGTGCTCGAGCAGCTCGGGCGCGAACGCGGAACGGTCGACGCCGGACGCCTGCGCGTTCAGCGCGAGCTGCGTCGTGCGGGCGTGCACGTACTGCACGTAGAACACGGGATTGTCGTTGCCGCGACGCTGCAGGATCTCGGGGTCGATCGTGAGCGGCGAGTCGGCCGGGTACCGGGCGAGCGTGTACCGCAGCGCGTCGGTGCCGAGCCACGCCTGGAGATCGTCGAGCTCGATGATGTTGCCCGCGCGCTTCGACAGCCGGGCGCCGTTCACGCTCACCAGTTGGCCGATGAGCACCTCGACATCGCGCTCGGGGTCGTCGCCCGCGGCGCCCGCGAGGGCCCTGAGCCGGTGCACGTAGCCGTGGTGGTCGGCACCGAGCAGGTAGATCTTGTGCTTGAAGCCGCGGTCCCCCTTGTCGAGGTAGAGCGCGGAGTCGGCCGCGAAGTAGGTCGGCACGCCGTTGCCGCGCACGAACACCCGGTCCTTGTCGTCGCCGAAGTCGGTCGTCTTCACCCACACCGCGTCGTCGGCGTCGTAGACGTGGCCCTGCGCCCGAAGCCGGGCGAGCGCCGTGTCGATGTCGCTGAGGCCGTCGTCGCCCTTCGCGTGCAGTCGGCGCTCGCTCGTCCAGACGTCGAAGTGCACGTTGAAGCGCTCGAGCGAGGCCTTGATCTCGGCGAGCTGCAGCTCGTACGCGATCTCGGTCGCGGTGTGCAGGGCGACATCGTGCTCGAACTCGGCGAGCCTCGGCTCGCGCTCGAGCACGCGGGCGGCGAGGTCGGCGATGTAGCTGCCCGGGTAGCCGCCCTCCGGGGTCGGCTCGCCCTTGGCCGCTGCGAGCACCGAGGCGCCGAAGATCTGCATCTGGTTGCCGGCGTCGTTGATGTAGTACTCGTTCGCCACCTCGGCGCCGGCTGCGCGCAGCACGCGGCTGATCGAGTCGCCGAGTGCGGCCCAGCGGGTGTGGCCGATGTGGAGCGGCCCCGTCGGGTTCGCGGAGACGAACTCGAGGTTGATGACGGAGCCGGCGAGCGAGTCGCTGCGCCCGTAGTCGGCGCCCTGCTCGACGATCGTCTTCGCGAGCGCCCCGGCGGCCGCGGCGTCGAGGCGGATGTTGATGAAGCCCGGGCCCGCGATCTCCGCACTGGCCACGCCGTCGATTCCGGCGAGCGCGGGCGCGAGCTCGCCCGCGACCTCGCGCGGGTTCATTCCGAGCGGCTTGGCGATGCGCAGGGCGATCGACGACGCCCAGTCGCCGTGCTCGCGGAGCTTCGGTCGCTCGAGCACGACGTCGCCCGGCTCGAGCCGGAGGTCGACCTCGACGCCGGCGGCACGACGTCGCTCGACCAGGGCGAGGACGAGGTCGTACAGGGCGTTCGCGAGATCGGCGGGAGTCACCCGCAAATCCTATCCGCCTCATTGATAAGGTTCGTCACATGCCGCGCTCGCCCCACCCGCTCCGTCACCGCCCGACCGTCTTCGCGGTGATCGTCGCGGCGGCCGCGCTCGCGCTCACCGGGTGCGCCCAGGACGCTCCCGATCCCAGCGGCTCCGCCACGCCTCCCCCGGCGTCCGAGGCGCCCGAGCCCGGCGCGAGCGAGAGCCCCGTCCCGACCGAGGAGCCCGCCACCCCGTTCGAGATCGCGTGCGACGTGCTGCTCACCCCCGACGACGTCTACGCCTTCAACCCGAACTACAGCCCGGCACCCGGCTATGAACCGCAGGCCGACGGCATCACGGGCGTCGCAGACGAGGCGGGCACCACGTGCGGCCTCGTCAACCAGACGAACGGCGCGCTCATCGAGGTCGCCGTCGCCACGCCGCCGGAGTCGGCCCTGGAGGCGCGCAAGAACGACGCAGCGCTCTCGTCGCACCCGGTCCCGACCTACGGCACGCCGCCCGACGTCGAGGGGTACTTCGAGCGCACGGGCGAGAACGGCGAGGCGCAGGTGTTCACGGGCCCCTACTGGATCGTGATCGCCTCGACCGAGCTCGTGGAGCCGGGCGACGCCCAGACGCTCGTGAGCGCGGTCATCGCGAATCTCGAGGCCGCGTGATGGCCGGGCCCACGCGACAGACGCAGGGCACTCCCTCCTGGCTGGGAGCCGTCAACGACCGCGTCGGCCTGTCCGCCCTCCTCGACCACGGCCCGCTGACGCGGAACCGGATCTGCGAGCTCGTCGGCGTCTCGAAGCCGACGGCATCGATGATGATGAGCCGGCTGATCGCGGCGGGCGTGGTCGAGGAGCGCGGCCAGGTCGCGGGCAGCCCCGGCCGCAACGCCACCCTGTACGCGGCGCGCATCGATCGGCCGCTCGGGGTCGCCATCGCGATCGACGCCTTCGAACTGCGCGCACGGGTCGTCGACGCCGCGGGCAGCGATCGGCCGCTCGTCACCATCGGGCTCCCGCGCGACGTCGGCGAGCGGTCGGCGGTCGACGAGGTGCGCCGGGCGATCCTCGAGGCGAGTGCGGCGGCGGGCACCGACCCGGCCGCGGTCCACACCGTCGGCATCGGCACCGCGGGCTACGTCGACCCGGGCGGCGAGGGGGCGCTGTTCAGCGAGACCCTGCCCGGCTGGCCGACGACCGGTCTGCGGGCGACGCTCGAGGCGGCGCTCGGCGTCACCGTCTACATCGAGAACGACGTGAACCTCGCCGCGGTCGCCGAGCGCGAGACCGGAGCCGGCGAGGGCCGCGACGTGTTCGTGCTGCTCTGGCTCGGCAACGGCGTCGGCGCCTCGTTCGACGTGGCGGGCGACCTCTACCGCGGCACGTTCGGCGGCGCGGGCGAGATCGGCTTCCTGCCGCTGTCGGCCGAGGCGCGCGAGCTCGACGACCGAGCCACGACGAGCGGCGACCTCGTCGGGGCGATCGGCCTGCGCCGGCTGGCGGCGGCGCACGGCGTCGAGGCCGACGACTTCCCCGGGCTCCTCGCCGCGGTCGCCGCGAGCGACGCGACGGACGTCATCGTCGACGAACTCGGCGAGCGGATCGCGCACATCGCCCTGCCGGTGCTCGCGATGCTCGACCCGGGACTCGTGGTGCTCGCCGGGCCGACGGCGGCGGTGGGCGGCAGCCGCCTCGCCGAGGCCGTGGAGCGCGACATCCGGCGTCTCAGCCGCTGGTACCCCGAGGTCGTGGCCACCCACGTCGACGGCGACGCCGTGCTGCAGGGCACGACCGCGTTCGTCACCGCGAAGGTGCGCGAGGACCTGCTCGGCACGGTCGCGCGACTCGCCTTGCCCTGACCCCCGAGGGCTCGTCGACGGGCGTCGACGAGGCCCGGATGATGGTAGGGTTTTCAACTGTGCGCCTCCGTAGCTCAGGGGATAGAGCGCCGGTTTCCGGTACCGTAGGTCGGGGGTTCGAATCCCTCCGGGGGCACGTTGCGATCGAGCGGGTCGAGCCGGTTCCGGCTCCCCGCTCGAATGCGTTCCGGGGCCCCTGAAGCGGATGCGCCGCCGGCCGCCGACCACGGCCGCCGTGCCCGATGCAACCGCATGGACGATCGGCCACGCCCCGCCATAGACTCGGACTCGTCCGTTCGGAGTGGGGAAGGCGCTGGTGCATGCGTTCGAAGCGCACGTGGTCCGTGATCGTCGCGATGGTCGCGGGAGCGCTGGTCGCCCTGTCGGGCGCGGGCGCCGCGTGGGCTGACGACCCGGTCTCGTTCGGCTCCTCCCCCGTCGTCGACGAGGCGGGGGTGCTCGGCGGCGACCTCGACGACGTCGAGCGCGCGCTCGGCGACCTCGCGGACCGCAGCGGTCGCCAGCTCTTCGTCGCCTACGTGGGCGAGTTCACGAATCCCGCGACGGCCGAGGCGTGGGCCGAGCAGACGGCGATCGACAACGGCCTCGGCACCGAGGACTACCTGCTCGCGGTCGCGGTCGACGGCCGGCAGTACTACCTCTCGGCCTCGAGCGACGCCGCACTGAGCGACGCCGAGCTGCAGCGCATCTCGACGCAGGTCATCGAACCCGAGCTCCGCGCAGAGGACTGGGCCGGCGCCGCGATCGCCGGCGCGTCGGCGATCGCCGACGCGAACGCCGACGGCGGTCCGGTCGCGCCCGGAGCCGATCCCGGTGACGAGCCGTCGACGGGACAGGGCGGGGGCACGGGCGCGATCTGGTTGCTGGTGATCGCCGGCGCCGCAGTCCTCATCGTCTGGTTCGTCCTCGCCCGTCGCAAGCGGCGCGCTGCGGCCGGCTCCGGGAAGCCCGGAATCCCGCCGGCACCGCCGGCACCGTCGATCGACGAGCTGCGGCGCCAGGCCGGCACCGCGCTCGTCCAGGCCGACGACGCCGTGCGGACGAGCGAGGAGGAGCTCGGCTTCGCCGTCGCGTCGTTCGGCGAGCAGGCGACGGCCGACTTCCGCACCGCGCTCGACCAGGCGAAGGCGAAGCTCGGCGAGGCGTTCGCACTGCAGCAGCGACTCGACGACGCCGAGCCCGACACCGACGACGAACGTCGCGGCTGGTATCAGGACATCGCCCGACTCGCCGGCGAGGCCGACGGCATCCTCGACGCGCAGGTCGAGCAGTTCGACGCCCTGCGCGACGTCGAGCGCAACGCCCCGGAGGCGCTCGCCCGCGTCGACGCCCTCGCCGGCACGGTCGAAGCCGGCATCGCACCCGCCGGGCAGCGGCTCGCCGAGCTGCAGGGCGTCTACGCCGCCTCGGCGCTCGCGCCGGTCGCGGACAACCCGGCACAGGCCGAGGCGCGCATGGCCTTCGCCCGCACGACGCTGGCCGAGGCGACGGCGGCGCTCTCCCGTGGCGAGTCCGGCCCCGCCGCACTCGGCATCCGGACCGCCGAGGCGGCAGTCGACCAGGCGAAGCTCCTCGCCGCAGCGGTCCACCGGCTCGCCGACGAGCTCGCCGCGGCCGACCGGACGGTCGCGGCGGGCGTCGACGAGCTCGATGCCGACGTCGAGACGGCCCGCTCGCTCGGCGCCGACGCGGCTGCGGTCGCCGAACGGGTCGCCGCCGAGGCATCCGCCCTGCGAACCGCGGTCGCCGCGACCGGGCGAGACCCGATCGAGCTCCAGGCGCGGTTCACCAAGGCCGATGCCGAGATCGACGGCGCGATCCAGGGTGCCCGCGACGCCGCCGCTGCAGCGGCGAAGCTCGGGACGCAGCTCCAGCGGACGCTGCAGGCCGCGAGGGCCCAGGCGCAGTCGGCCGAGGACTACATGGTCGCCCGGCGCGGCGCCGTCGGCGCCGACGCGCGCACCCGCCTCGCCGAGGCCGGCCGCCTCATCGTGCAGGCCGAACAGACCGCACCGATCGACCCCGCCGCAGCACTCGCCACCGCCGAGCGCGCCCAGCAGCTCGCCGCCTCGGCGTTGGCCATCGCCCAGCAGGACGTCGGCGGCTTCGACCAGGGCGGGGCCGGCGACTTCGGCGTCGACGGCGGCGAACTGCTCGCCGCCGTGATCGGCGGCATCATCGGCGGCTCGATGGGCGGCGGCTCACGCGGCTCCCGCAGCTCGGGCGGGTTCGGCGGGTTCACGGGATCGGGCGGGTTCGGCGGCTTCGGCGGCTCGGGCCGATCGCGCGGATTCGGCGGCGGCTTCGGCGGCTCGGGCTCGAGCGGCCGCCGCGGAAGCGGAGGCCGATTCTGAACCGCCACGCATCGCCGAGCACGGCATCACCCCACGGCCGCCCAGGCCGCCCGACGACCGAAACCAGCCAACGAACGAGGGAGTAACCATGACCAAGCAGTCCATCTTCGGACGGATCTCGCAGCTCGTGCGAGCCAACATCAACGCGCTCATCGACCAGGCGGAAGACCCGCAGCTGATGCTCGACCAGATGGTGCGCGACTACACCAACTCGATCGCCGACGCCGAAGCCGCCATCGCCGAGACGATCGGCAACCTGCGCCTCCTCGAGGACGACCACCGCGAAGACGTCGAGGCCGCCCGCGAATGGGGCGAGAAGGCGGTCGCCGCGAGCCGCAAGGGCGACGAGCTGCGCGCCGCTGGCGATGCCGCGGGCGCCGACAAGTTCGACAACCTCGCGAAGGTGGCGCTCAGTCGCCAGATCTCGTCGGAGAACGAGGCGAGGGCCGCCGAACCGCAGATCTCCGCGCAGACCGACGTCGTCGACAAGCTCAAGGCGGGCCTCAACGGCATGAAGGAGAAGCTCGTCCAGCTGCAGAACAAGCGATCGGAGCTCGTCGCCCGGGCGAAGACCGCGCAGGCGCAGAAGCAGGTGCATGACGCCGTCAAGTCGATCGACATCCTCGACCCGACGAGCGAGATCGGCCGCTTCGAGGACAAGATCCGGCGCGAGGAGGCCGTCGTTCGCGGACAGGCCGAGCTCGCTGCGTCGAGCCTCGACGCCCAGTTCAACGAGCTCGACGACCTCGGCGAGCTCACCGAGGTCGACGCGCGGCTCGCCGCGTTGAAGGCGGGCGGCTCGCAGGGCGCCATCGGCGGCTGACGCACGAGGCGCGACGGGGCGGATGCCTCGGGGTCGGCCCCGAGGCATCCGCCCCGTCGTCGGAGCCGTCGGCCGCCGATGCGATCGTGTGGCCCGCCCCCGATGGTCGGCGACATCGGCCGTCGCGCTGGTCGTGCGGCGCCAGGCGGCGCGATACTGGAAGGCATGCCAGCAACCTTCGTCGTCGTCCCGCTCTGGCAGGGTTCGGTGTCGTCCCGTGCGATGAGCCTCGCCGACGGCGCGGCCGCGATCCTCGGCGACCTGCCGAGCTCCGCGACCGTCACCGTCGACGTGCCGGTCGAAGCGGGTGAATCGCTCGGCACCGGGGTTCGTCGCTACAGCACCATCCGGCGGGTCCGGGATGCGGCGGCCGAGGCGCTCGCGCTCGTGCCCGACTGGGCCCTGACGATCGGCGGGGACTGCGGCACCTCGCTCGCCGCCGTCGCCCACGCCGTCGAACGCACCGGTGGCGACCTCGCCGTGCTCTGGCTCGACGCGCACCCCGACCTCAACACGCCGGAGAGCTCGCCGTCGGGCGGCTTCGGCGGCATGGCGCTCCGCGCCATCACCGGCGAGGGCGCCGACGGACTCGCGCTCGACGAGGCGACCCGGGTGCCCCCCGCACGGCTCGTGCTCGGCGGCGTGCGCGCCATCGACGACGAGGAGCGCCGGTTCATCGACGAGCACGAGATCCCCGTGCTCACGGTCGAGGACCTCTCCGACCCGACCGTCGTGATCGGCGAGCTCGAGGCGACGGGGGCCTCGCACGTCTTCGTCCACGTCGACCTCGACGTGCTCGACCCGTCGGCGCTCGCGGGACTCTCGTACCCGATGCCGTTCGGTGTCGGAGCCGCGGAGCTCGCGACCCTCCTGCGCGAGGTGGCCGGTCGGTTCCCGCTCGCGGGTGCCGCCATCGCGGGCTTCACCCCCGCGAGTCCGGAGAGGGCGGTCGACGACCTGCCGACGATCCTGCGCCTCGTCGGGGCGTTGACGTCGGGCAGCCGTCAGGGTTCCTGATCCGCGGCGACCCGCCCCCGGGCGGGCCTAGGCTGGGGTTCGTCGGCCGTGGCGAAGGACGACTGCGGCCGCGACGGGAGGCGCCGATGACGGGGATGCAGCGCGAGACGGATGTCGTCGTGATCGGCGGCGGGCCGGTCGGCGAGAACGTCGCCGACCGGGCGAGGGCGGCCGGACTCGAGGTGGTCCTCGTCGAACACGAGCTCGTCGGCGGCGAATGCTCGTACTGGGCGTGCATCCCGTCGAAGACCCTGCTGCGGAGTGCCGCGGCGCTGCGGGCGGCGCAACGGGTCCCCGGCGCGGCCGAGGCCGTGACCGGCGCGCTCGACGTGCCGGCGGTGCTGCGCCGGCGCGACGAGTGGGTCTCGGACTGGGACGACCACGGCGCCGTCGGGTGGCTCGAGAGCGTCGGCATCGCGCTCGAACGCGGACACGGCAGGCTCGACGGGCCGCGCCGGGTCGTCGTCGAGCGCCCCGACGGTTCGGACCTCGCCCTCGTGGCCCGACATGCGGTGGTGGTCGCGACCGGGTCGGATCCCCTGATCCCGGAGGTCGACGGACTCGTCGAGGCCGCGCCGTGGGCGAGCCGGGAGGCGACGTCGGTCGAGCGTCCGCCGCGCCGCCTGGCGATCATCGGCGGCGGCGCCGTCGCGGTCGAGGCGGCCACGGCCTTCGCCGGCTTCGGCACGGAGGTCGTGCTGCTCGCCCGCCACGGGCTGCTCGGTGCGATGGAGCCCTTCGTGGGCGAGGCGGTGGCCGAGGGTCTGCGCGGACTGGGGGCGACGGTGCGTCTCGGCGTCGAACCCGTGCGCGTCGCCCGCGACGAGCAGGGGGCGGTCCGCATCATGACCGACGACGGCGACGAGCTCGTCGCCGATGAGGTGCTCGTCGCCACCGGCCGACACCCTCGAACCGGCTCGCTCGGGCTCGAGACCGTCGGGCTCGAGCCGGGTGCCTGGCTCGATGTCGACGACAGCCTGCTCGTGCTGGCGGCCGTCAACGACGAGACGCCGTGGCTGTACGCGGTCGGCGACGTCAATCACCGTGCGCTCCTGACGCACCAGGGCAAGTACCAGGCCCGCGCCGTCGGCGACCTCATCGGCGCACGCGCCACCGGTCGCCCGCTCGACCTCGCGCCGTGGGGCGCGCACACCGCGACCGCCGACCACTCGGCCGTTCCCGAGATCGTCTTCGCCGAGCCCGAGTGCGCGGCCGTGGGCATGACCGCCGAGGCCGCCCGTCGCACCGGACGGGACGTCCGCGTCGCGGACGTCGACTTCGCCGCCGTGAGCGGCGCGGGCATCCACGCCGACGGCTTCACCGGTCGGGCGCGGCTCGTCGTCGACGGCGAGCTCGGCACGGTGATCGGCGCCACGTTCGTCGGGCCCGACGTCGCGGAGCTCGTGCATCCGGCGACGATCGCGATCGTCGGCGAGGTGCCGGTCGACCGGCTGTGGCACGCCGTTCCCGCGTTCCCGACGATGAGCGAGGTCTGGCTTCGGCTCCTCGAGGCCCTCGGCCGTCCGGAGGCGGCCGAACAGGGCGTCGCGGCCGCAGCGGGAGGGGAACCTCGGGGTTCGCGACGCACCGGGACGACCGACGAGGAGCCCGCCGCATGACCGCACCCGCATCGAGTCGCACCCTCCGCGTGCGACTCACCGACTCGCGGATCAGCCGCCTCGGCTACTGGTGGGCGACCGCGGTCGGCTTCACGTGGGGCTTCCTCTGGAGCACCGGCCCCGTGACCGTCCGCAACGGCCTCGTCGTGTTCACCGGCATGCCGAAGTGGACCTACGGTCGCGGCGGGTCGTGCGTCGGCGGGTGCTACCTCACGGGGTCGAACGACGGCGACCGGGTGCTCGGCCACGAGGCGGTGCACCAGGCCCAGTGGCGCAAGTACGGCATGCTGCTGCCCGTGCTCTACCTCATCGCCGGGCGCGATCCGCTGCGCAACCGCTTCGAGATCGAAGCCGGGCTCGAGGCGGGCGGCTACCTGCGCGCTACCCCTCGGCGCGGCCGAGCTTCCAGTACCCCATGAAGGCCACGCGCCGGCGGTCGACGCCGAGGCCCTTGACGAGATGGCGGCGGAGCGTCGTGATCGCCGTCGCCTCGCCGGCGAGCCAGGCGTAGACGCCGTCGTCGGCCGTGGCCTCGGGCACCTCCCAGAGGATCTCGTCGTCGGCGAGTGCGGGCAGCTCGGCATCGGCGGGGGCGGCGGCCTCCGCCCGGGCGGCGCCCCGAGCGCCGAGCTCGTCGTCGGCCCAGGCTCGGACCGCCTCGACGAGCCGGGCACCGTAGGTCGCTTCAGCGTGCTCGTCGCCACCGCGGTGCAACCACTGCACGACGACCCCGGGCGGCGCCTCGATGTCGAGCACGTCGCCCGCGGCGGGCACTTCGAGGAATGCGGCGCCTCGCGCGGATGCCGGAAGCTGCGCGAGGATGGCGCTCATCGCCGGCACCGCCGTCTCGTCGCCGGCGATGAGCAGCGTGCCGGCCGTGCCGGGGTGCCACTCCCACCCGCCGGGCGGCTCGTCGCTCGTCGCATCGGGCGCGACGAGCAGCATCCGCTCCCCCGGCTCAGCACGTGCGATCCAGCGCGATGCCGGCCCCGAGTCGCCATGCGCGACGAAGTCGACGTCGAGCTCACCGGTCTCGGGGCGCGCGTCGCGGATCGTGTACGTGCGGATCGGGTTGCGCCGTTCGTCTGGCAGCGCACGCCAGTCGCCGAACCAGTCGTCGCCCCTCGGGAAGCAGCCGAACCCGTCGTCCCCCTCCGGGACGCCTTCGAGCGGGAGGACGACCTTGATGCGCTGGTCGGGTCCGTCCCAGCCGACGTCGTTGAGATCATCGCCGCGGAAGGTCACCCGCACGAAGTGCGGCGACATCCTTCGGATCTCGCCGACGACGGTCTCGAAGACGCGGTATCCGGGCTTGGCCATGGAGCTGGCTCCTGTCGTGGGGTCGGGGTCGGATCGAGCGGGAGCGGGTCGCGCAGCGGCCCGCCGGTTCGTCAGGCGGTACGGCGCGAGCGCCAGAGCAGCCACACGAAGTACGGCGCGCCGACGACGGCCGTCACGAGTCCCGCGGGCAGCTGCCCGGGCGCGATGACGGTGCGGCCGATCGTGTCGGCGACGGTCACGAGCAGTGCGCCGAGGAGCGCCGCGAGCGGCAGCACGAGCGCATGGCGGGCGCCCACGAGGGCTCGTGCGGCGTGCGGCGCGACGAGCCCGACGAAGCCGATGACGCCGACCGCCGAGACGGCGGTCGCGGTCAGCGCGACCGCGATCGCGAGCAGGCCGAGCCGTGCGTTGCCGAGTCGCACGCCGAGCACCCGAGGGGTGTCGTCGTCGAACGCGAGCAGGTCGAGTTCGCGCCGGGTCGCGACCAGCAGGGGCAGCGCGACGGCGAGCACGACGACGAGCGGGATGAGCTGCGGGAACGTCCGCCCGTAGGTCGACCCCGAGAGCCAGGTCAGCGCCTTCGCGGCGTTGTACGGGTCGGTCGCGATGATGAGCATCGCGACCATCGCCGAGGCCGCAGCCGAGACGCCGAGCCCGACCAGGATGAGCCGGCTCGTCGCGAGCCCGCCGCGAAGCGACAGGCCGAACACGATGAGGGCCGCGGCCGCCGCGCCGACGAGTCCGCCGGTCGTGACCGCGACGAAGCTCGCGAGCGGCCAGAAGGTGATGACGAGCACCGCGCCGACGCCCGCGCCGCCCGTCACGCCGAGGATCGCGGGTTCGGCCAGCGGGTTGCGCGAGACCGCCTGCACGACCGTGCCGGCGACGGCGAGGGCCGCGCCCGCGAGGATCGCGGCGGCGACGCGCGGGGCGCGCGTGTTCATGACGAACTCGACGAGCGGGCCCGCCTGCCCGGTGGCCCAGTTGAGCACGTCGCCGCCGAGCAGCTTCGCGTCGCCGAGGAGCAGCGACACGAACGCGAGGATGACGAGGAGCACGGCGGCCCCGGCGATCACGAATGCGCGCCCCCGCCGTGAGAGCCCGGTGCCGATCACGAACCCGCTCGCGGCCTCGCTCGTCGCGCGCGACCGCAGCGCGAGCGCGATGAGGAACACCGCGCCGAAGATGGTGGTGACGACGCCCGTCGGCACTTCGACGGCCGCCTCCCCGCCGAAGGCGAGCCGGAGCAGCACGTCGGCGCCCAGCACGACGATGACGCCCATGAGCGCCGCCGCAGGGATGAGCAGGACGTGCCGCTGCATGCCCGGCACCCGCACGGCGATGAGCCGCACGATCGCGGGCGCGGCGAGGCCGACGAAGCCGATCGGACCGACGAGGGCGACGGCCGAGGCCGACAGCAGCACGGCGATGACGACGCCGACGAGGCGGGTGCGCCGCACGTCGACGCCGAGCACCGTCGCGGTGTCGTCGCCGAGCGCGACGAGGTCGAACTGGCGTGCGAGCACGAAGAGTGCCGCGACGGCGACGCCGACGACCGGCGCGAGCTGCGCGGCGGGGCCGATACCGGTCTGCGCGAGGGTGCCCTGGCTCCACGCGTAGAGCCCGGTCGTCCGCTCCGGGAAGAGCAGCAGCAGCATGGTCGTGAGCGCCGTCAGGGCGAGCGCGATGGCGGAGCCCGCCAGCACGAGGCGGACGGTGCCGCCCGATCCGCCGGAGCCGCCGGTCGCGCCGCGCGAGCCGCTCGCCGAGAGCGCCAGCACGAGCCCCGCGGCGGCGAGGCCGCCGATGAAGGCCACGGCACCGCCGCCGATCACGGGCAGGGAGATGCCGAATGCGGCGACGACGACGACCGAGAGGTACGAGCCGGCGTTGACCGCGAGCGTGTCGGGCGAGGCGAGCACGTTGCGCGAGACCGACTGCAGGATGAGGCCGGCGACCCCGAGCGCGATGCCGACGACGACGCCGGCTGCGAGCCGCGGCATCCGGGAGGCGAGGAAGATCGCGGCCGACTGGTCGTCGCCGCCGGTGCCCGTGATGAGGCCGACGAGTTCGGGCAGCCCGACACCCGACGACCCCTGGGTGACGTGGACTGCGGCCAGGAGCGTCGCGACGACGACCCCGACGGCCAGCAGCAGGACCGCGCCGAGCCGGGGGCGCTCACGGCTCCCGGCCGACGCGGCGGACGACACGGTCGTCTCAGCCCGCGAGGGTGTCGACGACCGCATCGATGTAGTCGTTCATCGACGAGGGGCCGCCGAACATCCAGATGCCGTCGGGCAGGCGGTGCACGTTGCCCGACTGCACGAACGGCAGCGACTTCCAGACCGCGTTGTCGGCCAGGTCGACCGCGTATGCGTCGGCCTCGCCGTTCGTGATGTACAGGAACTGCAGGTCGCCGAGGCCGGTGAGCCCTTCGACGTCGGTCGAGCCGAGGCCGTAGTCGGCGTCGCCCTCGCCCGTCCAGGCGTTCTCGAGGCCGAGCTCCTCGGTGACGGCGGTGAGCAGGGCGCCCTCGGTGAACGGTCGGATCGAGACCTGGCCGCCCGAGGCCCACGAGTCGCTCATCATGAACGGCGTGCCGGCGAGTCCCGCCTCCTCGATCGCGGCCTTGCCCTCGTCGATCTCGGCGTGGAACCCGTCGAGGAGCGCCTCGCCCTCCTCCTCGGTACCGGTCGCCGTGGCGATGCGCTCGAGGTTCGACTCCATCTGGCCGATCGGGTTCGAGGCGTCGGCACCGCGCACCACGAGCACGGGAGCGAACTCCTCGACCTGCGCGATCACGGTCTCTGGCAGGTCGGTCGTGGTGACGACGAGGTCGGGGGCGAGGCCCGCGATCGCGTCGACGGAGGGCTCGCCGCGCATGCCCACGTCGGTGACGCCCTCGTCGAGCGGCTCGGACTGCACCCAGGCCGTGTAGCCGGCGACGTCGGCGACGCCCGCGGGCATGACGCCGAGGGCGACGAGGTTCTCTGCCGTGTTCCATTCGAGCGCGACGACCTTCTCCGCGGGCGCGTCGAGCGCGATCTCCTCGCCGCGGTCGTCGGTCACGGTGATCGCCGCGTCGGCGTCGGTCGCCGCTTCGGGCGCCTCGGTCGTGCCGCATCCGGTGAGGAGCAGCAGGGATGCCGCGGCGACGGCGCTGAGGGCGATGGCGGGTGTTCTCATGGCAGAGGATTCCTCATGGTCGGGCGCGCAGGCACAGCGGTGCCCGCGCATGGGGGTGGTCGGGGATTCGGGTCAGGCGACGGCGAGGCGCGGACTGCGCTGCCTGGTGTTGTAGCGGCCGATGGGGCACGTGGTGATGCAGCCGCGTTCGTCGACGTCGACGTCGACCCGGATGCCGTAGGCCGAGCTCAGCACGTCGCTGACGAGGACCTCGGCCGGGGTGCCGACGGCACGTACGCGGCCGGACTCGAGCAGCACGATGCGGTCGGCGATCGCCGCCGCCTGGTCGAGGTCGTGCAGCACGACGCCGATCGTCACGCCGTGCTCGTCGGCGAGTTCGCGGATGAGGTCGAGGAGCTCGACCTGGTAGCGCAGGTCGAGGTAGGTGGTCGGCTCGTCGAGGAGGAGCACCCCGGTGTCCTGCGCGAGGCAGGCGGCGAGCCACACGCGCTGCAGCTGTCCGCCCGAGAGCTCGTCGACGGCGTGCGCCGCGAGGTCCGCGACGCCCGTCAACTCCATCGCCCGGTCGACGATCGCGGCACCGCCGGCATCGCCCGCGATGAAGCGGCCGCGGTGCGGGTGGCGCCCGAACTCGACGAGCTCGCGCACCGAGAGCCCGCCCGGCGTCGGGCGGCTCTGGGCGAGCAGCGTGACCCGCCGGGCGAACTCGCGCGCGCTGAGCGTTGCGGCGTCGACGCCCCGCTCGGCGAGGTCGTCGGCCGTTCCCGGCGCCCCGTCGGAGACGGTGTGCGCGTCGCCGCCGGCGAGCAGCACGCGCCCCGAGTCGGGTCGGTGCAGCCGTGCGAGCGCACGCAGCAGCGTCGACTTGCCGCTGCCGTTCGGTCCGACGAGGGCGGTGACCTTGCCCGGTTCGAGGTGGAGCTCCGCGCCGTGCACGACTGGCGTGCCGTTGTAGGAGATCGTGAGGTCGAGACCGAGCATGCCTCCACTATAGGTGAGGCTTACCTAACCTCGTCAAATCCGCTTCGTCATGATGCCCAGAGGGCGGGATGCCGCGTGCTGCGGCCGCTCCGACGCTCGAGCTGCGCGGCGATCGAGAACAGCACGCCCTCGCCGCCGGGTCGGCCGATGAGCTGCACGCCGAGCGGCACCCCGTCGTCGGTCTCCGCGACGGGCACCGTGATCGCCGGCAGCCCCGAGACGTTCACGAACGAGGTGAACGGAGTGAACTGCACCTGCTGGGCGAAGTTGCGCTCGCCGTCGACCGCGTCGTACCAGCCCACCGGCCTCGGGGTCAGCGCGAGCGCCGGGGTCACGATCGCGTCGAACGACGCGAAGCGGCGGATCACCCGCTCCTCGAATCCCGTGAGCCAGGAGAGCGCCTCGGCGAGCTGCCGGGCGGGCACCGTGCGTCCGCGCTCGACCAGCCAGCGGGTGAGCGGCTCGAGCAGCGCCTCGCGGTCGCCGTCGACCGGGATCGTCGCCGCGCCCGCCTGCCAGACCGTGCGGAACGCGTCGGCGTAGCCCGGTTCCGGCGAGGCCGGCACCCGTTCGATGCCGTGGCCCATTCCGTCGAGCACGCCGATCGCCTGGTCGAGCGCGGCGATCGCCGGCGCTTCGATCGAGATCTCGACCCAGTCGTCCCACGGCGAATCGGTCATCACTCCGAGCTGGTAGCGCCCCTCGCCGCGGATCGCCGCGCCGAGGAACGGCCCGTCGTCGCCCGGCGCGCGCAGTGCGTACCGGTGCGCTGCGGGATAGCCGAGCGGCGCGATCAGCCCGTCGAGCAGCAGCGCGGCGTCGGCGACCGTGCGGGCGATCGGACCCGCGACGCCGAGGCCCGCGAGGCTCGCGAGGCCCGGCCCGGCCGGCACCCGGCCGCGCGACGGCTTGACGCCGACGAGTCCGCAGGCGGCGGCCGGGATCCGGATCGAGCCGCCGCCGTCGGAACCGGGGGCGAACGGCAGCATGCCGGCGGCGACCGCGGCCGCCGCTCCCCCGCTCGACCCGCCCGCCCCGAGCTCGAGGTTCCACGGGTTCCGCGCCGGCGGGAAGGCGAGGCCCTCGGTGTACGACGGCAGGCCGAACTCGGGCGTCGCCGTCTTGCCGAGGCTCACGGCACCCGCCGCGTCGACGGCGCGGACCAACTCGTCGGACTCGTCGGGCACGAAGTCCGCGAACGCACGCGATCCGAATTCCGCAGGCACGCCCGCGCGGAGCTGCAGGTCCTTGTCGGCGAGCGGGAGCCCCCACAGCGGTCTCGACCGCGGCACGTCGCGCTCGACGACGCCGGCTCGCGCGATGGCGAGCTCGGGCGTCACCGTCGCGAATGCGCCGACCTCGGTGTTCAGCCGTTCGACCCGCCCGAGGTAGTGAGCGGCGAGCTCCGTCGGCGACACCTCCCCCGCCTGGAGCAGCCGGTACTGGTCGAGGGCGGTGTGCTCGTGCAGCTCGGTCATGCCCCGAGCCTACGGCGGTGCCGGCCCGCCGCCGGCGGCACCGTCGACCGAGCGGTGCGGCCGCGAGGCATCCGCCCTATTTCAGCGAACGCTGCATGAGGATCGTGCCGAGCCACCGGTCGAACTTGAATCCGACCCGGCCCATCCGTCCGATCTCGGTGAATCCGAACCGCTCGTGCAGCACGAGCGAGCCCTCGGCGCCCTGGTCGGCGATGACGGCGATGATCTCCTTGATGCCGGCGGCCTTCGAGCGTTCGATGAGCTCGCCGAGCAGCACCCGACCGAGGCCCTTGCCGGTCGCCGCCGGTCCGAGGTAGATCGAGTCCTCGACGGTGAACCGGTAGGCGCGCTTCGGTTTCCACGGCGCGACGAGCGCGTAGCCGAGCAGCTGCCCCGTCGGCGACTCGGCGACGATGAACGGCATGCCGAGGTCGGCGAGCTGCACGAACTTCGCGCGCCACTCGGCGAGCGTCATCGGGTCCTCGTCGAACGTGACCGTCGAGTTCGCGACGTAGTGGTTGTAGATCTCGCGGACGCTCGGCAGGTCGGCCGGAACGGCGTCGCGCAACGAGTACTCGAACGGCGCCTCGACGGGCGCGGGCTTCCGCAGGTGATGCGGGAGCACCCGGCGTTCCTGGTATTCCTCCTCGAGCATGCCGTCAGACTACGTCGGCGAGATTGCGAGCAGGTTTCGGGATGCCTCGGCGTGAGCCGCCGCTGCCATGGCGGCGCTCATGCCGGCAGGCGCCAGTCGACCGGGTCGGCGCCCTGCGCCTCGAGCAGCGAGTTCGCCCGGCTGAACGGCCGCGATCCGAAGAAGCCGCGCGACGCCGACAACGGACTCGGATGCGCCGACTCGATCACCGGGGTGTCGCCGAGCAGCGGCTTCAGGCCCTGCGCATCGCGCCCCCAGAGGATGGCGACGAGGGGGGTGCCCCGGCCGACGAGCGACCTGATCGCGTGGTCGGTCACCTCTTCCCAGCCCTTGCCGCGGTGCGAGGCGGCCTCGCCCGGCCGTACCGTGAGCACGCGGTTCAGGAGCATCACGCCGTTCCGGCTCCAGTGCGTGAGGTCGCCGTGCGCAGGCGGTGCGACGCCGAGGTCGTCGTGCAGTTCGCGGTAGATGTTCTGGAGGCTCCGCGGCACCGGTCGCACGTGCGGGTCGACCGCGAACGAGAGCCCGATGGGATGCCCTGGGGTCGGGTACGGGTCCTGTCCGACGATGAGCACGCGCACGTCGGCGAGGGGCGCCCCGAATGCGCGCAGCACGCGGTCTCCGGACGGCAGGTAGCCGCGACCGGCCGCCGTCTCGGCACGCAGGAAGTCGCCCATCGCCGCGATGCGAGGGGCGACCGGCGCGAGGGCGCCTGCCCAGCCCGGGTCGATGAGGCCGGCTTCGGCGAGCTCGCCGAGGCTCTTCGCCGGCATCACGCGCCGACCGTCGCGACGACGACACCGTGTTCGGCGGGAAGCACCCGCCAGACGCTGCCGGAACCCTCGACCCTGAGTCCGTCCTCGCCCAGGATGAGCACCGTGCGCTCGTCGATGCCGAGCGCGCCGTCGATGAGGCCCGACTCCACCGCGGCCACGATGCGGGAGAGCATGCCGCGCTGGGCCACGTGCACCTCGACGGCGATGTCGACGAGCCCGATGCCCGCCCCGATCCCGAGCTCCGAGCCCGGCTCGTCGGGGTCCTCGGGCGAGACGATGATGCCGTCGATGCGCGAGCCGCCGTCGAGCGAGCCCTCGGCGGCGATCATCGCTCCGGCCGAGACGCCGAGGTACGGCACGCCGTCGGCGACCTGCCGTCGCAGTTCGTCGAACAGCGGCTCGAGTCCCGCGCGCACCTCTTCGACGATGCCGCCGCCGACGGCGATGCCGTCGACGTCGGCGAGCGCGGCGAGCCCGATCTCCTCGCCGCCGTGCACGGCGGTCACGTGCGGATCGAACTCGCCTGCCGCGGAGATGACGTCGACGAGCACTGCGGCCCGGCCCGGGCCGTCGGGATGCACGGAGATCACCGCGATGCGCGGGCGGGTGCGACCCATCGCTCGGCCGCGTGCGGCGGCCTCGGCGACGAACGGCGCGTACAACCGAGCATCGGCGCCGGTGAGCGCACCGCCGCCGACCAGGTGGACGTTCGCACTGCTGCCCGGCCCGGCGGCCTCGGCGCCGATCGGCCCGGCTCCGGCGATTTCGTCGAGGCGCTTCCCGGACATCACGCGCCGATCGTCGAGACGACGACGCCGTGCTCGGCGGGCAGCACCCGCCAGACGCTGCCGCGGCCCTGCACCTCGAGGCCGCCCTCGCCGACGATGAGCACCGTCTCCTCGTCGATGCCGAGGCCGCCTTCGGCGATGCCGGCCTCGACCGCGGCGACGAGACGCGAGAGCGCACCCCACTGGGCGACGTGCACGTCGATCGCGACGTCCACGAGTCCGATGCCGGGCGCGACGGTGACCTCGTCGAGGCCCTGGTCGCCCGACTCGGGCGACACGGTCACCCCGCCGATGGCCCGGCCGCCGATCAGCGCCCGTTCCGCGGCGATCATCGCGCCCGCCGAGAATCCGAGATAGGGGGTACCCGCGGCCACGAGCCGTCGCAGTTCGCCGAACCGCGGCTCGAGCGCGTCGCGGTACGCGGGGGTGTTGCCGCCGCCGACGATCACGCCGTCGACGTCGGCGAAGGCCGACGGCGGCACGTCGCCGCCGTGGGCGACCGCCGTCACGACCGGGACGAACGCGCCGACCGCCGCAGCGACCTCGACGAGCTTCGCCGCATGCGCCTCGGCGTCGCCGTCGCGCACCGCCACCACGGCGATGCGGGGCTCGGCGCGGCCGGCCGACGCCGCCCGGTGCGCGGCCTCGACGATGAAGCGCGAGAAGACCGCGGTGTCGCCGTCGGCGGGCCAGCCGCCGCCCACGAGGTGGACGCTCACGCGGTGCCCTCGACGGTCGGCGCGGTGACCGGCGGCAGCGCCGACCAGGGGAACACGATCCAGTCGTCGGTGTCGCGGTAGCTGTAGTCGGGCACGAGGATGGTGCGCGACTTCGTGTAGAGCGTCGCCGTGCGCACGTCGGCGCCCACCTCGGTGAGCAGTTCGAGCACCTTCGCGAGCGTGCGCCCCGAATCGGAGACGTCGTCGACGAGCAGCACCTTGAGGCCCGCGAGCGCGGGCGCGTCGAGCATCGGCGGGTGCACGATGGGCTCGGGCAGCACCTGCTCGATGTCGGTGTAGAACTCGACGTTGATCGAGCCGCACTGCTTCGTGCCGAGCGCGTACGCGATCGCACCCGCGAGCAGCAGCCCGCCGCGGGCGACCGCGATCACGACATCGGGCTTGAAGCCCGAGCCGAGCACATCGCCGGCGAGCGAGCGAGCCGCCTCGCCGAACCGGTCCCAATCGAGGATCTCGCGGCGGATCTCGGGCACTCCGAGGCCGGCGTCATTCGCATCGAACGTCATCTGGAGATCGTATCGGGCCGCCGCGGCGGGCGGGTCAGCGATCCGCTCCGTCGGCCGGCGATCCGTGCGCCGCTCCCCCGCCCGACTCGTCCCGACCGATCGGGCGATCGCGCGCGGCGGCCCGCCGCGCCGCCGCCTCGACCTCGCGGTCCGACCGCGCCTGGCCGACCCGCTCGCCGATGTACGAGATGATCGTCGCCGACGCGGTGCCCACGATCACGACGCCGCCGGCCATCAGGAAGACGGCGTAGAACCGCCCCTCGGTGGTGATGGGGTACATGTCGCCGTAGCCGACGGTCGCGACCGTGACGATCGCCCACCAGATCGCATCGCCGAACGTCGTGATCGTCGCACCCGGTGCGCCCCGTTCCGCCTGCAGGGTCGCGAGCGCGATGAAGTAGACGAAGACGATCGCATAGGTCGTGCCGTAGATGATGATGTTGGCGCGCACCGCCGCACCGCTGCGTCGCTGCAGGTACGGCACGTTGCGCAACAGGGCGAGCACGCGGAACGCGCGGAACAGCGGCACGATCGCCGACAGGACGTCGACCGGATGGGAGCGGATGAACGCCCAGCGGCCGCCGCGGGGCGTGAGCGAGATCCGCACGACCACGTCGGTCACGAAGACGAGCCAGGCGACCACGAGCGCGACGAAGAGCGGCGAACCCGGCCCGCGCGGAATCCACGGAGCGAGGACGTAGATCGTGTAGGCGACGATGAAGACGACGCCGAGCACCACGAGCGGAATCGTCGTGCGCCGTTCCCATGCATCCCGACGCGGGGCCGGCCGCTCCGCTGACGCGGCATCGGTCGTCATGGGGCATCCGTTCCACGGACGGCGAGGGGGCCCTTCGTCAGCCGGTACGGCGCGGCCTGCGCGACCGGCTTCACGACGATGAGGTCGAGGTCGACGTGCCGGGGCTTCTGCACGGCGTCGACGATCACGCCGGCGATGTCCTCGGCGACGAGCGGATCCGGCACGTTCTCGTACACGGCGTCGGCCCGGGCGCGGTCGCCCCCGAAGCGCACGAGGGCGAACTCGTCGGTCTTGACGAGGCCCGGCGCGACCTCGATCACCCGCAGCGGCTCGCCGTTGAGCTCGAGCCGCAGCACCTCGGTGAGCGCGTGCGCGGCGAACTTCGCCGCGTTGTACCCGCCGCCGCCGACGTAGGCGGTGTGCCCGGCGATCGACGTGACGTTCACGATGTCGGCGACGCCGCGCGAGATCGCGCCCTGTCGCAGCAACGGCAGCAGGGCGCTCGTGACGCGCTTGAGGGCGAGCACGTTGACCTCGAACATCCACGCCCAGTCGTCGATCTCCGAAGCCTCGACCGAGTCGAGCCCCTTCGCCCCGCCCGCGTTGTTCACGAGGGCGTGGACGGGGCCGGTCGCGGCGAGGTGATCGCGCAACGCGTCGACGTCGGACTGCTGCGTGAGGTCGGCGACGAACACGGAGGCCCCGGTCTCGGCCTCGAGCACCCGAAGGCGCTCCTCGCGGCGGGCCACGCCCACCACGTCCCATCCGGCCGCCCGGAGCGCCCGTACCGTGGCCGCCCCGATGCCCGAACTCGCACCCGTCACGACCGCACGAAGTTTCGCCATGCGCCCATTCTGCCCGCAACCGGCCGCGGTCTTCGGGAACCGTGCGCTTGAATGGAGTGATGCACACGAGGATCGACCACCCCCGGCCGACCCGCAAGCGGGTGCCGCTGTGGGACAACGCGCGCTGGATCGCGATCACGCTCGTCGTCGTCGGGCACGGCATCCTGCCGCTCATCGCCGAGTCCGACAGCGCATACAGCGTCTACCTGTTCATCTACTCGTTCCATGTCGCGGTCTTCGTCGTCGTGAGCGGCTACTTCGCGAAGTCGGGGCCGCCGAACGCCAGGGCGCTGCGGCAGATCCTCACCGACATCGTCTTCCCGTACTTCATCTTCGAGACGATCTGGACGGTCCTCCGCTGGCTCCTCGGCGGGGACTTCGACCTCGACTTCACGACCGCGTCGTGGACCCTGTGGTTCCTCATCGCCCTCGCCGCCTGGCGCATCGTGCTGCCGTACCTCGTGCTGCTGCGCTACCCCCTGCTGATCGCGATCGTCATCTCGATCGGCGCCGGCTACACGGAGACGATCGACTCGACCTTCGCGCTCACACGCACCTTCGGCATGCTGCCCTTCTTCGTGTTCGGCTGGAAGCTCAGGCAGTGGCAGGTCACCGGACGCTGGCTGGAGCTCCGCCCGGCCGTGACCTGGCGCTGGCGAGCGGGCGCGATCGCGCTGTTCGCCGTCGTGCTGGCCGTCATGCCGATGACGATCGAGACGCTCCGCGACCTGAAGCTCCGCCGCTTCATGCTCTACGACGAGTCCTACGAGGCGATCGGCTACGACGAGCCGTGGTCGGGCGCCATCCGCCTCGTCCTGCTCCTGTCCGCGATGGTGCTCGCCGTCGCGTTCCTCGTGCTCATGCCCCGGGGCGCCCACTGGTTCACGCCCTTCGGCCGGGCGACCATGTACATCTACCTCCTGCACCCGTTCGTGCTCTTCCCGTTCCGCGAGTCGGGCATCCTCGCGGGCGACCAGCCGTTCTGGGTGCTGCCCGCGATGATCGCGTTCTGCGTCGGCATCGCGATCGTGCTCTCCCTGAAACCGGTCCGGCGCGTCTTCCGCCCGCTCGTCGAACCGCGCGCACGGTGGCTGTTCCGCCCAGAGCCGTCGACCGCGACCGGCACGATCGTGCTGCCGCCCGACCCCGAGCGGCACTGACCCCGAGCCCGCACGGAGCGGGCGCACGCCTGCCTCGCCCGTGACGCCGTGTTGCGGGCTCCGTTGCCCGACTCCACCGCCGCGCCTAACGTGACTCGACAACGCCATCGCGACTGGCACGACCAGCTCGACCCGGCCGCGCACGACTTCCGAGGAGACATCCATGACCAGCAACGCCGACTGGCGCTTCGAGACCAAGCAGGTCCACTCGGGCGCTGCGCCCGACCCCGTCACGAAGGCCCGCGCGACGCCGATCTACCAGACCACGTCGTACGTGTTCGACAACGCCGAGCACGCGCAGAACCTGTTCGCGCTCGCCGAGTTCGGCAACATCTACACGCGCATCCAGAACCCGACCCAGGCCGTCGTCGAAGAGCGCATCGCGGCGCTCGAGGGCGGCACGGGCGCGCTGCTGCTGGCATCGGGCCAGTCGGCGTCGACGTTCGCGGTGCTGAACATCGCCGAGGCCGGCGACCACATCGTGTCGTCGTCGTCGATCTACGGCGGCACGTACAACCTCTTCAAGTACACGCTCGCGAAGCTCGGCATCGAGACCACGTTCGTCGAGAACCAGGACGACCCCGACGAGTGGCGCCGCGCCGTCCGGCCGAACACGAAGCTCTTCTTCGCCGAGACGATCGGCAACCCGAAGATCAACATCCTCGACATCGAGCTCGTGTCGGGCGTCGCGCACGAGGCCGGCCTCCCGCTCATCGTCGACAACACCATCGCGACGCCGTACCTCATCCGCCCGTTCGAGCACGGCGCCGACATCGTCATCCACTCGGCGACGAAGTTCCTCGGCGGCCACGGCACCGTGATCGGCGGCGTGATCGTCGACGGCGGCAGGTTCGAGTGGTCGAAGAACGTCGCGAAGTTCCCGGGCCTCACCGAGCCCGACCCCTCGTACCACGGCGCGAGCTACACGACCGCGGTCGGCGACGGCCTCGCCTACGTCATCAAGGCGCGCGTGCAGCTGCTCCGCGACCTCGGCGCGGCGATCGCCCCGGCGAGCGCGTGGCAGCTGATCCAGGGCATCGAGACGCTGTCGCTGCGCGTCGAGCGCCACGTGCAGAACGCGCAGGAGATCGCGGAGTGGCTCGACAACCACCCCGAGGTCGCGAGCGTCAACTACTCGGGCCTGCCCTCGAGCCCGTGGTACGCGGCGGCGAACAAGTACGCCCCGAAGGGCGTCGGGGCGGTGCTCTCGTTCGAGCTCAAGGGCGGCGTCGACGCCGGCCGCGCGCTCGTCGACGGCCTGTCGCTGTTCAGCCACCTCGCGAACATCGGCGACGTGCGCTCGCTCGTCATCCACCCGGCGTCGACGACCCACTCGCAGCTCACGCCCGAGCAGCAGCTCACGACGGGCGTGACGCCCGGCCTCGTGCGCCTCTCGCTCGGCATCGAGAATATCGACGACCTCAAGGCCGACCTCGAGGCGGGCCTCGCGGCCGCTCGCGCGGCGACCGACGCGGCTCGCGTCTGACGTCGTTCCGAGGGGCGGATGCCTCGAGCCCACGCCGGCTCGAGGCATCCGCCCTTTCGGCACCGCGTCAGTGCGGTGCCGCCGGCGCCCGGGTCGTAACAATGGACGATCGGCTCGGCCGGCGCGGGAGAATCGAAGGCATGGACTGGCAGACGACGGCCGACGTGGTTCCGGCGGGATTCGTGCCCGAGGCGGGCGCGCTCGCCCTGCTCGGGCGCGCGCCGGCGACCGGCGCCTGGCGCGAGGGCGACCCCGTCGGCGATCGTCGGTTCGTCGGCATCGGCGACCTCGGGCTCGAGTCGGGCGGGGTCCTGCCGGGGGTCCGCATCGCGTACGAGCAGTGGGGCACCCTGTCGGCCGAGCGCGACAACGCCGTGCTCGTGCTGCACGCGCTCACCGGCGACAGCCACGTCATCGGCGAGGCGGGCGCCGGGCATGCGAGCGCCGGGTGGTGGCACGGCGTCGTCGGGCCGGGGCTCGCCGTCGACACCGACCGGTGGTTCGTCGTCGCGCCGAACGTCGTGGGCGGCTGCCAGGGTTCGACCGGGCCCGCCTCGCTCGCCCCCGACCGCAGCGAGTGGGGGGCTCGCTTCCCGTTCCTCACCATTCGAGACCAGGTGCGGGCGCAGATCGCCTTCGCACGCTCGATCGGCATCGAGCGGTTCGCCGCCGTCATCGGCGGGTCGATGGGCGCCATGCACGTGCTCGAGTGGGCGATCGAGGCGCCCGACGCCGTCGAACGCATCGCCGTGCTGGCGGCTCCCGCGGCCACCACCGCCGACCAGATCGCGCTCAATTCCGTGCAGATCGAGGCGATCCGCACCGACCCCGCATTCCGCGCCGGCGCCTTCTACGACGCTCCCGACGGGGAGGGCCCGACGCGCGGGCTCGCGCTCGCGCGACGCATGGCGATGCTCAACTACCGCACGGCCGCCGAACTCAACGACCGGTTCGAGCGCAGCTGGCAGTCCGGTCTCGACCCGCTCGGCGGCGAGGGCCGCTTCGCGGTCGAGTCGTACCTCGACTTCCACGGCAACAAGTTCACCCGTCGGTTCGACGCGAACAGCTACATCGTGCTCACCGAGTCGATGAACTCGCACGACATCGGCCGAGGGCGAGGCGGCGTCGCCGCGGCCCTCGCCCGGGTGCAGGCCAAGAGCCTCGTGCTCGGCGTCGACAGCGACCGCTACTTCCCCCTCGCGGGGCAGGTCGAGATCGCCGCCGGCCTCGCCCGGAGCGTGCACGGTCCGACGCCCGTGGTCGTGGAGAGCGACTTCGGTCACGACGCGTTCCTCATCGAGCGCGACGCGGTCGGCGCCGAGCTCGCCCGCCTGCTCGCCGCGTGAGCGGAGGGGCCGCCGACCGGCGCGCCCGTCCGGTGCGGGCCGTGCCGGCCGTCGCGGATTCGCCGCGGAGCAGCCCATTTCGAGCCACTACTGGACTAGTGTTCGAGATGACGGGTGCCTGCGCGGGCGCGCTCGTCGTGCCGAGGGGGTGACATGAAGCGCATCCACAAGGAGCGCGATCGGCTCCTCCGCCGAATCGCGAGGATCGCCGGACTCTCCGGCGCGATCGGGGCGCTCGCGTGCATGCTCATCCCGAGCTCGGCCGGGCCGCTCGAGCTCGGAGTGGTGGTCCTGCTCGGCCTCGTCACCGCCGTCCTCGTCGTCGTGCACACCGCGCACGGCAGCGTCCCCGCGGCGCTCGGAGTGGTCGCGAGCTCGCTCGCGACCGTGGCCGTGCTCGGGTCGGCGGAGGTCGACCCGGTCGCGTTCGCCGCGATGTCGCTCACCGGCGCGGCCGCCGCGCCGTCGGTGGCGATCACGCTCATCGTGCGTCCGGGCGGCGTGCCGCTCGTCGTGTCGCTCGGCGCGCTCTCGGTGGTCGTCGCCGGCGTCATCGTGGTCAGCGGGCACACGAAGCCGACCATCATCGTCGCGACGATCGCCGGCTGGTCGGTCGGCTCGGCGATCGGCCTCGCCCTCGACCACGGCATCGCCGGCGCCGCGGCTCGCATCGACGAGATCGGCCGGGCCCACGAGGCCGAACGCATCGCCAGCGAGACCGAGGCCCGGCAGCGGCAGGACGCCCGCGTGCTGCACGACACGGTGCTCGCGACGCTGAGCCTCCTCGCCCACTCCGGCGTCGGCGTCGGTGCCGCCGCGCTCCGGCAGCAGGCGGGCGACGACGCACGGCTGCTGAAGCAGCTCCGCCTCGGCGCCTCCCTCGACAACACCTCGAACGCGATCTTCTCGCCCGACTCCGACGAGGACCTGCTGTCGACGACGTTCGAGTCGGTCAGGCAGCGCTTCGCCCGGATGGGCCTCGATGTCAACTGGCACGGCGTCGGACAGCTCGCGCTGCCGCGCGAGACGCTCGATGCCCTGCTCGGCGCGCTCGGCGAGTGCCTCGAGAACGTGCGCCGCCATTCCGGGGTCAACGAGGCCGACGTGACCGTCAGCGACGACGACCGCACGGTTCGGGCCATGGTGACCGACGCCGGCCACGGATTCGCGCCGGAGTCCGTCGACCCGGCCCGGCTCGGCTACGCCGAGTCGGTCGTCGGCCGACTTCACACCGTCGGCGGGCGCGCCCGCATCTTCTCGTCGCCAGGCTCGGGGACGACCGTCATGCTCGAGGTGCCGAAGCCGTGACCACGGGGACGATCGAGCAGACCGGCGCCAACGGGTTCCGGCGGCCGTCGCGCACGGCGCGGGCGGTCCGCGCCGTCGGCGACGTGCGCGACCGCCACGGCGGGCGTCGACTCGCGACCGGCATCGCGGTCGCCGGCGGCGTGGTCATCCTGTGGTTCCTGGCGCGCGCGATCATCCTCGCGCCGCTCTTCCCACCGGGGCCGGGGCCGTGGCCGGCCTGGATCGCCCTCGCCGTCATCATCGGCATCGGGGTCGTCTCGCGCATCTTCTCGCGCGACCAGCCGCTGCCCGACGTGCTCTACGTCTTCCTGCTCGTCGCACTGGCCGTACCGATCTGGCTCGACGTCTCCGCGACGTGGGGGCTGCTCCACCTCGGGGTCACGCCGACGGCCGCGGCCGCGACGGGGGCCGTCCTCATGCCGGTCGCGGCGATCCGCGGCACGCGCGTGCCGCTCGCCGTCGCGATCACCACCGGCGTGGTGCTCGCCGTTGCGGCCCTCCTGCAGGCCGCGTCGGCCGGGCCGTACACGGCCACCGGCCTCGCGGTGGCCGCGGCGGCAGTGCTGCCGCTCGTGCTCGCCGTCGTCACGATCCGAGGGTTCCGCCGGCTCGTCGTGCGCGAGCTCGATCTCTCGCTCGTGCAGAGCACCGTCGCGACGCCGCCCTCCCCCGTCGGCATGCGCGCCTCGGAGGAGCTCGCGCAGCTCGATTTCGATGCCGAGACCCTGCTCGACGACGTGGGATCGGGGCGCATCGCGATCCCGCTGCCCGCCGAGGCCGCGGAGCGGGCCGGTCAGCTCGCCGCCGCGCTTCGAGCCCGTCTCATCGAGGGTCGCACCGACACCTGGCTGCGACACGCCGTGACCGAGTCCGCGTATCTGAGCGAGCACGTCGTCGTCGACGATCCCGAGGGCGCCGCCGGTTACCTCGGCAAGACGCAGCGCGACAACCTGCTGCTCGCGCTCTGGCTGCTGGGCGGCGAGCGCAGGAAGGGCCAGACGACGCCGATCTCGGTGGTCGTCACGACGTCCGACTCCGAGGTCGACGACGAAGAGCACGCGACGTCGGAAGCGGCTCGAACGGCACCGGTCGTGCTCATCGGCATCGAGATCGACGGCGTCGCACACCGACGTCTGGACGCCGCGACGTGGGACGCTATCGGTAATGTCGGAACACACGATGTCGTCGGCGGCCCCGCTGCCTTCCGCATCGACATCGAGTGCCGGGCGGACCCGACCGTCCCGGCGAGTGCGTCGGCCGCCACCGCGGCCCGTCCGAGGGGAAGCTGAATGCCCGACACCGCTCCACCGATCCGACTCGCGATCGTCGACGACCATCGAATGCTGCTCGGTGCGCTCACCGAGTGGCTGCGCGGCGCCTCGGCCGAGATCGAGCTCGTCGCGGCCGTGCCCTCGTGGTCCGAGCTGCTCGCCCACCCCGACTTCCCGGTCGACGTGGTGCTGCTCGACCTCGACCTGCGCGACAACATCCCGATCTCGCTCAAGCTCTCGATGCTGAAGTCCGCCGAAGTGCAGACGATGCTCATGAGCAACTACTCCGAACCCGCCGTCGTTCGCGAGGCGCTCAGCGCCGGTGCGATGGGCTACCTCGTCAAGTCGGAGCCCGTCGAATCGATCATCGAGGCGATCCGGTCGGCGATGCTCGGCGAGTCGTACCTGACGCCCGAGCTCGAGGCCGCGCTGCTCGACGACGGCACGGTGCCGAAGCTCTCGGCGCAGGAGCGTCGCGTGATGGCGCTCTACGGCGCCGGCCAGCCGGTCAAGGCCGTCGCCTTCCAGCTCGGCATCTCGGAGGAGACGGCGAAGAGCTATCTCAAGCGCATCCGTGAGAAGTACCGTGCCGCCGGGTACGACGTCGGCACGAAGGTCGCGCTGCGCAAGCGCGCGATCGCCGACGGCATCCTGCTGCAGTCCGACTGACGGCGGCATCCTTCATCGGTGACCTGCCCGGTGCCGCTCACCCGTTCAGACGTCGACGGCCGGGGTGGCTCCGGTCGCGTAGGGCACGTGAACACCGCGGCCGCGCAGGGCCCGGTCCATCGCGAAGCTGCAGAGCGCGAGCCCGATGCCGGCGATCGTGAGCACGAGGCCGACCCAGATCGGTGCGACGTAGCCGAAGCCGGCGGCGATCACGGTGCCGCCGAGCAGGGCGCCGAGGCTGTTGCCGATGTTCAGCGCCGAGTGGTTCAACGCAGCTGCGATCGACTGGCTGTCGCGCGCGACATCCATCAGCCTGGTCTGGATGGTCGGCGCGAGCGCCGACGAGGTCGCCCCGATGAGGAACGCGCCGACGAAGAGCCCCGCCGCGAACTGCGCGGTGAGGGCCAGCAGCGCGAGCGAGGCCGCGAGCGCCGCGAACGACAGGTACATCGTGCGACGCACGCTCCAATCGGCGAGCCGGCCGCCGACGAGGTTGCCGACCGTCATTCCGAGGCCGGTGGCGACGAGCACGAGCGGCACGGCCGCCGTCGCGAGTCCGGTGACCTCGGTCGCGAGCGGAGCGATGTAGCTGTACATGGCGAAGAAGCCGCCGAACCCGATCGCGCCGATGGCGATCGCGAACCACACCTGCGGCCGGGTGAACGCGCCGAGCTCGCGGCGCACGCTCGCCGCCGGGTCGCCGGGCTGCCACGGCACCGCGACGGCGACCGCGACGAACGTGAGCGCGAAGATCGCGGCGACGGCGAGGTAGGCCACCCGCCAGCTCGTGGCCTGCCCGAGCCACGTGATCGCGGGGACGCCGATCACGTTCGCGATCGTGAGGCCCGACAGCACGAGCGCGACGCCGCGACCGCGCTTGCCGGGACCCATCAGGCTCGCGGCGACGAGCGAGGCGATTCCGAAGTACGCGCCGTGCGGGAGGGCCGAGAGGAATCGGGCGACGAGCACGAGCCCGAACGACGGCAGCACCGCCGACGCCACGGTGCCGATCGTGAACGCGGCGACGAGGGCCAGCAGCAGTCGCTTGCGCGGCCAGCGCGCGGCCACGGCCGCGATGGTCGGCGCGCCGACGACGACCCCGAGCGCGTACGCCGAGATGATCCAGCCGGCCGTCGCGTTCGCCGCGTCGGCCGATTCGGCGTGGATGCCGGGCAGGAGGTCGAGCGCGAGGTCGGGCAGCAGGCCCATCGCCACGAACTCGGTCGATCCGATGCCGAAGCCGCCGAGGGCGAGCGCGAGGAGCGCGAAACGAACGCGGGCCGGCGACAACGTCGTCGGCCCGGAGAGATCTGGGGTCACCGACCGATTCTCGCACGGATCGAATCGATTCGACAACCCGGCCGCACCGACTGCCCCGACCAGCACGCGCGCTGCGGGCGACCACCTGCGCCCGATCCGGCGCGGTGAGGTGGGACTCAGCCGTCGAGCTGGGCCTCGAGCCGCTCGAGCTTGCCGTCGATCTCACCCGTGAACCCCGGCCGGATGTCGGCCTTCAGCACGAGCGACACCCGCGACCCGTACGCCCCGACGGCCTCGGTGGCACGACGGACGACGTCGAAGACCTCGTCCCACTCCCCCTCGATCTCCGTGAACATCGACGTCGTGCGGTTCGGGAGCCCCGACTCGCGCACGATCTTCACGGCCGCCGCGACGGCGTCGTGCACCGACCCGTCTGCACGGCCCGTGCCGCTCGGCGCGACGGAGAATGCGACCAGCATGTTCGACCATCCCTCCGGCGGCACGGCCCGGCGCTCACGCGATCGTCGGCGCCCCGTCCCGCCGGGAACCAGCCTGCCACACGGCTCGCAGCGCCCAGACGAGCACGGCCACGAGCAGCACGACCTTCGCGGTAAGCAGGAAGACGAACGCGGGGTTCGCGATGAGGAGCCAGCCGTACCAGTACGGGTAGATGATCTGGGTGAACAGCGCGATCGCGGCCGCGAGCACGGCCGGCACGACGAAGCGCGACGGGCGCAGCACGAGGCCGAGCACGACGGGCGCGGCGAGCCACGTCACGAACTGCGGCGAGCCGACCTTGTTCGCGAGCATGAGCACGACCACGAACGCGAGCGAGAGCGGCGCGAGCAGGAGCCCGAGGTACGCGCCGCGACGCGCCGCGCGGATGCCGAACGCGACGACGACGAGCACCCCGACGATCATCAGCGGGGTCGTGAGCGCGGCCGCGGTCCCGGCCCCCGGGCCGGCGATCTGGAACGTCAGGATGTCACGGTCGTAGACGATCGTGACGTCCTTGGCACCGGCGACGATCCGCCACAGCCAGAACACCGCGGCGGGTGCCTCGATCTGGAGTCCGCGGCCGGCCTGCTCGGCGATGAAGCCGACGGCGTTCATGCCGGAACCGGCGAGCAGGCTCACCCCGAGGATGCCGATGCTGAGCACGACGGCGACCGTGACGACCTCGAGCCGCCGGCGCACGGCGATGACGAGCGCGGCGACGAGCGCGGCCGGCCAGACCTTCACCCAGGCGCCGATCGTGAGCAGGGTCGCCGCGACGCGCGGCCGGCCGGCGGCCCACAGCAGGCCGGTGATCGCGAACGGCACCGTCACCGCGTCGATGCGCCCGAGCGCGATGGGGCCGAGCAGCGCGATGAACGCGAGCCACCACCATGCCGCGAGCCGGCGCCGGCGCGAGAGCGCGGCGCGCCCGATCAGGATCGAGAACGCGATCGCGTCGAGCAGCACGACGATCGCGAGCCAGGTCTGGGCGACGTACGCCTCGCCGAATGCGAGCGCCGCGGACATCGGCGCGAAGGCGAGGATCGGGTAGACCCACGGGGCGTCGATGCCCATGCGCAGCCAGCCGTGCGCCGCGTTCTCCGCCCAGATCCGGTAGACGCCGGTGACGTCGCCCATCGGCAGGCCCGGCGCCTCGAGGTTCAGCCACACGACGAGGCCGTGCGCGACGACGAAGCCCACCCACAGGGCCCCGCGCCCGCCGAGCCATCGCCGGAACGCGACGCCCGTCGCCTCGCGTTCGTCCCCCGTCACGCGGAAGATCCTAGCCGAGCGTCACATTCCGCCACGCGCAGGCGTAGTGTCGGCGACATCCGCGATGCTGGATGCCACGACCACCCCGGAGGCCCCCATGACCCGACGCACCTCGTCCCGGCGCCCGTTCGCACGCTCGATCGCAGCCCTGGTCGGCGCCGGCGCTGCTGCGTTCGTCCTCGTCGCCTGCGCGTCGACGGGCGCCGGCGACGACGGCACCGCCGACGACGGGCACGTCACCCCCGGCAAGCTGACGGTCGGCACCGGCGAACCGGCCTACTTCCCCTGGGTGCTCGACGACGCCCCCGAGAGCGGCAAGGGCTTCGAAGCTGCGGTCGCCTACGCCGTCGCCGACGAGCTCGGCTATGCCCGAGACGACGTCGTCTGGGTGCGCACGACCTTCGACCAGGCCATCGCGCCCGGCCCGAAGGACTTCGATCTCAACCTGCAGCAGTTCTCGATCACCGACGAGCGGGCCGAGAGCGTCGACTTCTCGTCGCCGTACTACGAGACGACCCAGGTCGTCATCACGGTCGAGGGCTCGCCCGCGTCGGGCGCGTCGTCGATCGCCGACCTCAAGCCGCTGCTCATCGGCGCGCAGACCGGCACCACGAGCTTCGACGCGATCGAGCAGGTCATCCAGCCGGCCGCCGGCGCGATGGTGTTCAACACCAACGACGACGCGAAGCTGGCGCTGCAGAGCGGCACCGTCGACGCGATCGTGGTCGACCTTCCCACCGCGTTCTACCTCACGGGGGCCGAGCTCGACGGCGGTGAGATCATCGGACAGCTGCCCGAGACCTCCGAGGGCGGCGACGAGTTCGGCATCGTGCTCGCGAAGGACTCCCCGCTCACCGCCGACGTGACGGCCGCGGTCGACGCGCTCCGCGCCGACGGCACGCTCGACGACCTCGCGGCCGAGTGGCTCGGCGGCGACGACACGGCACCGGTCCTCGAGTGAGCACGGCAGCGTGACGCGCCGCCCGGCGCGCACGGGCCGATAGCGTTGCTGTCGTGATCACCACCCCCTCCTCCGGCGACGGCGCGACCGGCGCGCCCTCCGGTACCGCCGCGGCATGGCAGCCGAGCGCGCTCGAGCTCGAGCGACGCGGGTACCGGCGCCGCCAGACGCGTCGTTCGGTGCTCATCAGCGCGCTCTCGACCGTCGTGTTCGCGGTGCTGATCGCCTGGGCGCTCATCGGCTCGCCCGGCTGGGCCGCCGTGCAGCACGCCTTCTTCGACCCCGAGGTCGCCCTCGCCTCGCTGCCGCGCATCCTCCAGGGGCTGTGGCTCAACATCCAGGTGCTCGTCGCGGCATCGATCGGCGTCATCGTCTTCGCACTGCTGCTCGCGAGCCTGCGCACCCTCCGCGAGCCGGTGTTCTTCCCGCTCCGGGCGCTCGCAGCCGGATACACCGACCTGTTCCGCGGGGTGCCGCTCATCATCGTGCTCTACCTCGTGGGCTTCGGCGTGCCGGGGCTCGACTTCTTCCCGCGCGTGCCGGTCGCGGTCTGGGGCACGATCGCGCTGATCCTCACCTACTCGGCGTACGTCTCGGAGGTGTTCCGGGCGGGCATCGAGGCCGTGCACCCCTCGCAGCGCCTCGCCGCCCGCGCCCTCGGGCTCAGCCACGGCCAGACCATGCGCCGGGTCGTGCTGCCCCAGGCCCTGCGCAAGGTGACCCCGGCGCTCATGAACGACTTCGTCGCCATGCAGAAGGACGTGGGGCTCATCTCCGTGCTCGGCGCCGTCGATGCCGTTCGCGCGGCGCAGATCGAGCAGGCGCACTACTTCAACTACACGCCGTACGTCGTGGCCGGCCTGCTCTTCGTGCTGCTCGCGTGGCCGATGATCCGGCTCACCGACTGGGTGACCGCCCGCATGCGCTCCCGCGAGCAGATCGGCAGCATCGTATGAGCGGCGGCGACCCCACGATCGTCGCCACCGACGCGACCGGCACCGTGCTGAGCCTCCGCGGCGTCCGCCGCGCCTTCGGCGAGAAGGTGGTGCTCGACGGCATCGACCTCGACGTCGCCGCGCACGAGGTCGTCGCCCTGGTGGGCGCGAGCGGCTCGGGCAAGTCGACGCTGCTCCGCACGGTCAACCTCCTCGAACCCATCGACGACGGCGTGATCCGGCTCCGCGGCGACGACGTGAGCGATCCGCGGGTCGACGCCGACGCCGTGCGGGCCCGCATCGGCGTCGTGTTCCAGCACTACAACCTGTTCCCGCACCTCAGCGTGCTCGACAACGTCGCGCTCGCCTCGCGACTGGTGCACCGGATGCCTCGCCGCGACGCCGAACGGCGCGCGCTCGAGCTGCTCGCCTCCATCGGCCTCGCCGAGCACGCCCGCGCGTTCCCCGACCGGCTCTCGGGCGGCCAGCAGCAGCGCGCCGCGATCGTGCGCGCGATCGCGACCGAACCCGAGCTGCTGCTCCTCGACGAGATCACGAGCGCGCTCGACCCCGAGCTCGTCGGCGAGGTCCTCGCGCTCGTGCGCTCGCTCGCCGAGGGCGGCACGACGATCGTGATGGCGACGCACGAGATGGCCTTCGCCCGCGAGGTGGCCGATCGCGTCGTGTTCCTCGACGGCGGTCGCATCATCGAGGCCGCGCCGCCCGCCGAGTTCTTCGGAGCGCCGCGCGAGGCCCGTACGCGTGAGTTCCTCGCGCGCTACCTCACCAGCTGACCGGGTTCACGCGAGCCGTGCCTCCCCGCGCGGGGGCCCAAGCGGTTCGCCGCCCCGATTCAGCTCGCGATCAGCTCACCCACGACGGTCGGGACGACCGCGGCGATGTCGAGCGCGGCGACCGGGCCCCCCGCGACGGCCTCGCTCGCACGTCGCGCCGCTTCGCCGTGGATCCAGGCCGCGGTCGCCGCGAGGTTCGTGATGACGCCCGCGTCGACGGCGAGCTCGGCGTGGTGCGTCGCAACGAGGGCGCCGAGCACCCCGCCGAGCACGTCGCCGGTCCCCGCGGAGGCGAGCCAGTGCGTCGGCGCCGTCACCGCGATGCGGGAACCCGCCGGGTCGGCGATGCGCGTGACCGCGCCCTTCAGCAGCACGGCGACCCCGAGTTCGTGCGCGGCGCGTTCGGCCCACCCGCCCGGGTCGGCGCGCACCGCCTCGACCGTCGTGTCGACCTCGCGCGAGGTGAGCAGGGTCGCGAGTTCACGCGCGTGGGGCGTGATGACCGTGGGTGCCGTGTGCGTCCCGACGAGGTCGAGCGCACCCGCGTCGAGCACGACGGGCAACCGCGACGCCAGCGCGTGCTGCAGGTCGCCCTGCAGCACGAACGAACGCCGCCCCGGATCGATGCCCGAGCCGATCAGCCACGCCTGCACGCGGCCGGCGACCGTCACGGTCTCGGGCCTGCGCAGCAGCACCGCGGCACGCACGCCCCTCGGCCCGGTGTAGCGCACCATGCCGACGCCGGCCCGAGTGGCCGCCTCGACACCGAGGACCGCGGCCCCCGGGTAGTCGCTCGATCCCGTGATCACGCCGAGCACCCCGCGGGAGTACTTGTCGTCGTCGATGCCGGGTGCCCGCACCCAGCGGGCCGCGTCGGCGGCCGTCCAGTCCTGCCACTCGGTGCCCATGCTCCAACGATAGGTTGGAGGGTGATGTCTCCGACAGCCCTCGCCCCGATCAGCCTGTCCCCTCGAGTCGTCGTGTTCGACTACGGCGAGGTCATCTCGCGCGAGCCGAGCGGAGCCGACCGTGGGGCCCTCCTGGCCCGGGCGGGCGTCGAACCGGGTTCGGGCACCGCGACCGGCGCGTTCTGGTCGGCGTACTGGGCGCACCGCGACGGCCTCGACCGCGGCACGACCTCGATCGCCGACTACTGGCGGGCCGTCGCCCTCGACCTCGGTGTCGAGTGGAGCGAGATCGACGTGCACGAGCTGTGGGCGATCGACCACCGCGGGTGGCTCTCGGTCGACCCGGGAACGCTCGCGGTCGTGCACGCCCTCGCTGCCGGCGGCACCCGGCTCGCCCTGCTGTCGAACGCGGGCGCCGACTACGCGGGATGGCTTCGCCACGGCTCGTTCGCGCCGCTGTTCGAGCGCGTGTTCGTGAGCGGCGAGCTGCGCCTCGTGAAACCCGACGCCGAGATCTACGAGCACGTCATCGACGAGCTCGGCATCCAGGCATCCGACCTGCTCTTCGTCGACAACAAGTCGGAGAACGTCGAGGGCGCCCGAGCTGTGGGCGGCGACGGCCACGTCTTCACGGATGCCTCGGGGCTCGAGCGCTGGCTCCGGAGCCTCGCGTGAGCGAGGGCGACCTGCCCGCGCTCTTCCGGCCCATCACGATCCGCGGGCTCGAGATCCGCAACCGGGTGTGGGTGCCGCCGCTCTGCCAGTACTCGGTCACGGGCCGCGACGGCGCGCCCGGCGACTGGCATCTCGTGCACCTCGGCGCGATGGCGGCCGGCGGCGCCGGGCTCGTCATGGCCGAGGCCACGGCGGTGAGTCCCGAGGGACGGATCTCCGATCACGACACGGGCATCTGGGGCGACGAGCACGTCGAGGCCTGGGCGCGCATCACCCGGTTCATCCGGTCGCAGGGCGCGGCTGCGGGTCTGCAGCTCGCGCACGCGGGCCGCAAGGCCTCGGTCTGGCCCGAGCCCATGCGCCGCCGGGGCTCGCAGCCGCTCGACGAGGGCGGCTGGACGACGGTGTCGGCATCGGCGATCGCCTTCGACGGGCTGCGCGAGCCGGTCGCCCTCGACGCGGCCGGCATCGCGGGCGTCGTCGACGACTTCCGTCGAGCCGCCGCGCGCGCCGTTCGCGCGGGCTTCGACCTCGTCGAGGTGCACGCCGCCCACGGCTACCTCGTGCACCAGTTCCTCTCGCCCCTGTCGAACGGGCGCACCGACGAGTGGGGCGGAACCCTCGAGAACCGCGCCCGACTGTTGCTCGAGGTCGTGCGCGCGGTCCGCGCCGAGATCGGCGAGGCGATGCCGCTCTTCGTGCGATTCTCGGCAACCGACTGGACCCCGGGCGGCTGGGACGAGGCGCAGACCGCACAGGTCGCCCGCTGGGCCGAGGAGGCCGGCGCCGACTTCTTCGACGTCTCGACCGGCGGTCTCGTCGCCTCGGCCGACATCCCCGTCGGCCCCGGGTACCAGGCCCGGTTCGCCGAGTACGTCGGCGAACGATCGGATGCCCCGGTGTCGGCCGTCGGCCGCATCACGAACGCCGCGCAGGCCGAGGCGCTCGTGGCGGAGGGCCGCGCCGACGCGGTGATGCTCGGCAAGGCCATGATGCGCGACCCGCATTTCGCGATGCGGGCCGCGCACGAACTCGGTGCGGGCACCTCGATGTGGCCGAGCCAGTACCTGCGGGCTCGGCCCGAGCTCAACGACGGCGAATGGTGACGGGCGCCATCACGCGCCGCGCGTCATCGCCTCCCGCAGTCGCGCCGCCGCCTCGCTCCGCTCCGGCGACATCTCGCCGAGGGCGAAGATGTTCCCCTCGCTGTCGCTGAACCAGGCGGCACGCTCGCCGTCGAGGTCGGCGACGCCGTCGACGGTCGTGAGCCCGGGAAGGTCGTAGTCGTGGAAGACGACCCCCAGCGTCCGCAGCGCCGTCATGTCGCGGTCGAGATCGTCGGTGAACAGGTTGAACGCGGTGTTCTGCGCGGTACCGGCGTAGTCGGTGCGGTAGACCATCACCACGACGCCGCCGATCTCGTAGAAGAGCGACTCGTCGTCCTCCATCAGCGGGTCGCGGCCCAGCACGTCGTGCCACCATTGCCGCGAACGGGCGATGTCCGCGGCGGGCAGCACCGCAGACGCCATGATCTTCTCGAACATGATCTTTCCTCGGGTTCCTCGGGCCGAGCCAAGTCTACGCCTCCGATCGCGATCGAGGAGGGGACGATGCGACGTGTCGAGACACCCGCGCCCCTATCCGCGCCGAGTCGCGTCCTGCACCTCGCCGACGAGCTCCTCGATGATGTCCTCGAGGAAGATCACCCCGCTGGTCGCGCCGTCCTCCTCGAAGGTGCGGGCGACGTGCGTGCCGAGGCGCCGCATCGTGGCGAGTGCGTCCTCGAGGTCGGTGCCGTCGAAGATCGACACGAGCCGGCGCACCCGCTTGGCCGGGATCGGATCGTCGAACTCGTCGTCGTCGAGGTCGATCACGTCTTTCAGGTGCACGTAGCCGTCGGGCTCGCCGTCGGCATCGAGGATCGGATACCGCGAGAACCCGCGGCGGGCGACCGCCCGCTCGACGTCGCCGGGCGTCGCCCCCGGCGGGAGACTCACGAGTGCCGACACCGGCACCGCGACGTCCTTCACGCGCTTCGCGGTGAACTCGAACGCCGCAGTGAGCGTGCCGCTCGCATCGTCGAGCACGCCCTCGCGGCGCGACTGGTCGACGATCGTCTGCACCTCCTCGAGCGTGAACGTCGAGTTGGCCTCGTTCTTCGGCTGGACGCCGAACAGCCGCAGCACCCCGTTCGCCGTCGCGTTGAGCGCGACGATGATCGGCTTGAAGATGCGCGCCAGGAACACGAGCGGCGGCGCGAGCAGGAGCACCGCCTTGTCGGGCACCGAGAAGGAGAGGTTCTTCGGCACCATCTCGCCGAACACGACGTGCAGGTACGAGACGAGCACGAGCGTCACCACGAACGCGACCGTCGCCACGACCTCCTCCGACCACCCGGTGAGGTGCAGCGGCACCTCGAGCAGGTGGTGGATCGCGGGCTCCGAGACGTTCAGGATGAGCAGCGAGCAGACCGTGATGCCGAGCTGGCTCATCGCGAGCATGAGCGTCGCGTGCTCCATGGCCCAGAGCGCCGTCTTGGCGCTGCGTCGCCCCCCGTCGGCGAGCGGCTCGATCTGCGAGCGGCGCGCCGAGATGACGGCGAACTCCGCGCCGACGAAGAAGGCGTTCGCGATGAGGAGCACCACGAGCCAGACGATTCCGATCCAGTCGCTCATCGACCCGCCTCCTCGTCGTCGCCGGGCTCGGCGGGCACGGGCTTCGGCACGAACCGCAACCGGTCGATGCGCCGGCCGTCGAGCCGTTGCACGACGAGCGTGCCCTCGTCGATCGTCACCTCGTCGCCGACGACGGGCAGCCGCCCGAGCGCCGACATCACGAATCCGGCGACGGTCTCGTAGTCGCCGTTCTCGGGCACGTGGATGCCGGTGCGCTCCTCGAGCTCGTCGGGACGCAGGATGCCCGGGAAGCTCACGACGTCGCCGCGGCGCACGATGCCCGCGCGTGTGCGGTCGTGCTCGTCGGCCACCTCGCCGACGAGCTCCTCCACGAGGTCCTCGAGTGTCGCGACGCCCGCGGTCCCGCCGTACTCGTCGACCACGACCGCCATCTGGAATCCGCGTCCGCGGAGCTCGCCGAGCAGCGCGTCGAGCTTGATCGTCTCGGGCACCCGCAGCGCGTCGGACTGGAGGGCCGAGGCCGGCACGTCGCTCCGCCGCTCGCGCGGCACCGCGACGGCCTGCTTGACGTGCACCACGCCGACGATGTCGTCGAGATTCTCGTCGTAGACGGGGAAGCGCGAGAACCCGGTCTGCCGGGCCAGCTCGAGCACGGCCTCGGCGGGCTCGAGGCGCTGCACGGCGGCGACCCTGGGCCTCGGCGTCATGACGTCGGATGCGTCGTGGTCGGCGAACCTCAACGTGCGACCGAGCAGCGTGGCGGTGTCCGCTTCGAGCAGCCCGGCGCTTGCGGAGCGCCGGACGAGCGACGACAGCTCCTCGGCCGAGCGCGCCCCCGAGAGCTCCTCCTTCGGCTCGATGCCGATCGCCCGGAGGAGCGCGTTCGCGCTGCCGTTGAGCAGGACCACGGCCGGCCGGAACACCCAGGTGAACGCCGCCTGGAACGGGATCACCAGCTTCGCAGTGGCGAGCGGGAGGGCGAGCGCGAAGTTCTTCGGGACGAGCTCGCCGAGCACCATCGACAGCAGCGTCGCGACCACGACCGCGGTGGTCGCCCCGACCGGCCGGACGAGTGCCTCGGGCAGCCCGGCCGCCGTGAGCGGACCTGCGAGCAGCGACGAGATCGCAGGCTCCATCGTGTAGCCGGTGAGCAGCGTCGTGAGGGTGATGCCGAGCTGTGCGCTCGACAGGTGGGTCGAGGTGATCTTCAGCGCGGCGATCGTCATGCCGAGCCGGCTCTCGCCGCGCTCGCGGCGAGCCTCGAGGTCGGCGCGATCGAGATTGACGAGTGCGAACTCGCTCGCAACGAACAAGCCCGTGCCGATCGTGAGGAGGAATCCGATGCCGAGGAGTATCCACTCAGACAACGCGACCTCCCCGAACGGTCACGGGCGAGGGTCTATGGCCGGGCGTAGTCGCAGAGGGAGGATCGTCCATTGTCGATCCAGTATATCGGCGACGACGCGGGTATCCCGGGCGAACCGCACCGAAGCGCGGCGCAGCGGCCTACCAGCTGACCGGCAGCGCCTTGCCCTCCTCGTAGCCGGCCGCCGACTGGATGCCGACGAGCGCGCGCTCGCGGAACTCGTCGAGCGTGCGGGCGCCGGCGTAGGTGAACGAGCTGCGCACGCCCGAGGTGATCATGTCGAGCAGGTCCTCGAGCGACGGGCGCAGGGGATCGAGGTAGATCGACGACGACGAGATCCCCTCGGCGAAGAGCTCCTTGCGGGCGAGGTCGTACGCGGAGAGCCGGTCGAACCGCTCGCGCACCGCCTTCGTCGACGCCATGCCCCAGCTCTCCTTGAACAGGCGACCCGACGTGTCGCGCCGGAGCGTGCCGGGCGCCTCGATCGTGCCGGCGAACCACGAGCCGATCATGACCGACGAGGCGCCCGCGGCGAGCGCGAGCGCCACGTCGCGCGGATAGCGCACGCCGCCGTCGGCCCAGACCCGCGCGCCGAGCTCGCGGGCCGCCTCGGCCGTCTCGAGCACCGCCGAGAACTGCGGGCGGCCGACGGCCGTCATCATGCGCGTCGTGCACATCGCGCCCGGTCCGACACCGACCTTCAGCACGTCGGCGCCCGCCTCGACGAGGTCGGCGACCGCGCCCTCGGTGACGATGTTGCCCGCGACGATCGGCAGCCCCAGGTCGAGATCGCGCACGATCGACACCGCGCGCACCATGCCCTCCTGGTGCCCGTGCGCGGTGTCGACGACGAGCATGTCGACCCCGGCCGCGGCGAGCGCCGTCGCCTTCGCCGCGACGTCGCCGTTGATGCCGACCGCGGCGGCGACCCGGAGCCGACCGTCGGCATCGACGTTCGGCGAGTAGATCGTTCCGCGCAGGGCGCTGCGCCGGCTCAGCGTGCCGACCACCCGGCCGTGCTGCAGCACGGGGGCGAACTCGAGGTCGGCATCGACCATGAGATCGAACGCGCGACGCGGGGTGTCGACGTCCTCGGCGTCGAGCGACGGGATGCCGCCGTGCACGAGGTCGCCGAGCCGGGCGTCGGGAAGCGCGCTCGCGAGACGCGTGGCCACGAGGCATCCCGCATAATCGCCCCTCTCGTCGTGCAGCACGATGCCGTGGCCGTCGACGGGCGGAATCGCCTCGAGCGCCTCCGCGACCGTCGTGCCCGGCGCGAACGAGTGCGGCGTGTCGAACGCCGGCGACTGCGCCTTCACCCATCGGATCGACTCCGCCAGGTCTTGCAGGTGGAGGTCCTGCGGGAGGACCCCGATGCCGCCGCGGCGGGCGAGCGTCGCGGCGAGGCGGGGCCCAGTGATGGAGTTCATGTTGGCCGACACGATCGGCACCGATGCACCGGAACCGTCGTCGGGTGCGAGCGAGACGTCGAGCCGGCTCGTGACCCCCGAGCGGCTCGGAACGAGGAACACGTCGGAGTAGGTGAGGTCGTGCGTCGGCGCGGTTCGGTAGAACTCCATGCCCCCAGCGTAGGCGGCGCGCGACGACGTGCGCCGGGCGCCGCGCGCGGGGTTTAGGCTTGTGTGGGTGATCGGCCACGTTCGCGTGCGCGGCCGGGTCGATCTCCGCAAACCAGCATCAACGGAGAGAGTGGGCGAGAGGCTGTGTCGAGCCAATTGACCGGGGCGGGAGCCGACGAGACGGCGTCGGGCGAATACGGGGCCAATGAGTGGCTCGTCGACGAGATGTACGAGAAGTACCTCGCCGATCCCGAATCGGTCGACAAGACCTGGTGGCCGGTGCTCGAGCAGTACCACCGCGTGCAGACCGACGGCGGTGCCGCGTCGAACGGCGTCGGAGCCGAAGCGCCCGCGCCGGCCGGACCGGCCGCTTCCGCGCAGCCGGATGCGCCGACCCAGACGGGCGCCGAGCCGGCGGCCCCCGCCGCCGATGCCCCTGCGCAGCCCGCGCCGGCGACCGCGCCGATCCCCGTGATCGGCCAGACCCCCGCGGCACGGACCACCTCCGTCGCGCCGCGCACCCAGCCGGTTCCGGCCGACGTGCCCGTCACGAGCCCGCAGCCGGTCGTCGCCGAGGCCCCCGAGGAAGACCAGGTCGTCACCCTCAAGGGCATGCCGAAGGCCCTCGCCGCGAACATGGACGCGTCGCTCACCGTGCCGACCGCGACGAGCGTGCGCACCGTGCCGGCGAAGCTCATGATCGACAACCGCATCGTGATCAACAACCACCTGCGGCGCACCCGCGGCGGCAAGATCAGCTTCACCCACCTCATCGGCTGGGCGCTCATCCAGGCGCTCAAGGACTTCCCGAGCCAGAACGTCTACTACTCCGAGGTCGACGGCAAGCCGAGCCTCGTGAAGCCCGCGCACATCGGCCTCGGCATCGCGATCGACATCCCGAAGCCCGACGGCACCCGTGCGCTCCTCGTGCCCGCGATCAAGCGCGCCGAGACGATGACGTTCAACGAGTACTTGACCGCCTACGAAGACCTCGTCTCGCGGGCCCGCCAGAACAAGCTCAAGGCCGACGACTTCTCGGGCGCCACGATCTCGCTCACGAACCCCGGCGGCATCGGCACCGTGCACTCGGTGCCCCGCCTCATGAAGGGCCAGGGCTGCATCATCGGTGCGGGCGCCCTCGAGTACCCGGCCGAATTCCAGGGCGCGAGCGAGAAGACGCTCGCCAACCTCGCGATCGGCAAGACCATCACCCTCACGTCGACGTACGACCACCGGGTCATCCAGGGCGCCGGCTCGGGCGAGTTCCTGAAGAAGGTCCACGAGCTGCTGATCGGCCAGCGCGACTTCTACGAGGGCATCTTCGCCGCGCTCCGCCTCCCCTACGAGCCCATCCGATGGGCGCCCGACATCGCCGTCGACGTCGCGAGCGCGATCGACAAGACCGCCCGCGTGCAGGAGCTCATCAACTCGTTCCGCGTCCGCGGTCACATGATGGCCGATACCGACCCGCTCGAGTACGTGCAGCGCTCGCACCCCGACCTCGACATCGCGACCCACGGGCTCACCTTCTGGGACCTCGACCGCGAGTTCGTCACCGGCGGCTTCGGCGCCAAGCGCAAGGCGCTGCTGCGCGACATCCTCGGCGTCCTGCGCGACTCGTACTGCCGCACCATCGGCATCGAGTACATGCACATCCAGGACCCGGTGCAGCGCCAGTGGATCCAGAACGAGGTCGAGCGCCCGTACGAGAAGCCGACGCACGACGAGCAGATGCGCATCCTGCGCAAGCTCAACGAGGCCGAGGCGTTCGAGACCTTCCTGCAGACGAAGTACGTCGGCCAGAAGCGATTCAGCCTCGAGGGCGGCGAGTCCGTCATCGCCCTCCTCGACGAGATCCTCCAGGGTGCCGCGAAAGAGGGCCTCGACGAGGTCGCCATCGGCATGGCCCACCGCGGGCGGCTCAACGTGCTCACCAACATCGCCGGCAAGACGTACGGCCAGGTGTTCCGCGAGTTCGAGGGCACGGCGTCGGCGCACGGCTCCGGCGACGTGAAGTACCACCTCGGCACCGAGGGCACCTTCACCGCCGACGACGGACACCAGGTGCCCGTCTCGCTCGCGGCGAACCCCTCGCACCTCGAGGCCGTCGACGGCGTGCTCGAGGGCATCGTGCGCGCGAAGCAGGACCGCAAGCCGATCGGCACCTTCTCGACCCTGCCGATCCTCGTGCACGGCGACGCCGCCATGGCCGGCCAGGGCGTCGTCGTCGAGACGATGCAGATGTCGCAGCTGCGCGGCTACCGCACCGGCGGCACCATCCACGTCAACATCAACAACCAGGTCGGCTTCACGACGGTGCCGGGCGACGCCCGCTCGTCGATCTACTCGACCGACGTCGCCAAGACCATCCAGGCGCCCATCTTCCACGTGAACGGCGACGACCCCGAGGCCGTCGTGCGGGTGGCCGAGCTCGCGTTCCGATACCGCCAGGAGTTCAAGCGCGATGTCGTCATCGACCTCGTCTGCTACCGCCGCCGCGGCCACAACGAGGGCGACGACCCCTCGATGACGCAGCCGCTCATGTACAACCTGATCGAGGCCAAGCGCAGCGTCCGCAAGCTCTACACCGAGGCGCTCGTCGGTCGCGGCGACATCACCGAGGCCGAGTACGAAGAGGCGCACCGCGACTTCCAGGACCGGATGGAGCGCGCCTTCGCCGAGACGCACGCGGTGCAGACGGGCGCGATCGACGTGGTCGGCGCGACCGCGCAGGTGCACCCGCCCGAGCCCGCCACCGGCGAGCTCGAGACCACCGGCGTCTCGCTCGAGGTCGTGCACGCCATCGGCGACGCCTTCAACAACAAGCCCGCCGGATTCACGGTGCACCCGAAGATCCAGCAGCTGCTGCAGAAGCGCCACGACATGAGCCGCAACGGCAACATCGACTGGGGCTTCGGCGAGCTGCTCGCGCTCGGATCACTGCTCGTCGAGGGCACGCCGGTGCGCTTCGCCGGCCAGGACGCCCGCCGCGGCACGTTCGTGCAGCGCCATGCGGTGCTCCACGACCGCGTGAACGGCCAGGAGTGGCTGCCGCTGCAGAACCTCGCCGAGAACCAGGCCCGCTTCTGGATCTACGACTCGCTCCTCAGCGAGTACGCGGCCATGGGCTTCGAGTACGGCTACTCGGTCGAGCGGGCCGACGCGCTCGTCCTGTGGGAGGCGCAGTTCGGCGACTTCGCGAACGGCGCGCAGACCATCATCGACGAGTTCATCTCCTCGGCCGAGCAGAAGTGGGGCCAGCGCTCGAGCGTCGTGCTGCTGCTCCCCCACGGCTACGAGGGCCAGGGCCCCGACCATTCGAGCGCCCGCATCGAGCGCTACCTGCAGCTCTGCGCCGAGAACAACATGACGGTCGCGCGCCCCTCGACGCCCGCATCGTACTTCCACCTGCTGCGCCGGCAGGCGTACGCCCGTCCGCGGAAGCCCCTCGTGGTCTTCACGCCCAAGGCGATGCTGCGCCTGCGCGGTGCGACGAGCCCGGTCGACGACTTCACGCAGGGCAAGTTCGAGCCGGTGATCGACGATGCGCGCATCACCGATCGCTCGAAGGTCAAGCGCGTCGTCTTCGTCTCGGGCAAGATCTACTACGACCTGATCGCCGAGCTCGACAAGCAGCAGAACACCGAGGTCGCCGTCGTCCGCGTCGAGCAGCTCTACCCGCTGCCGGCCGTCGAGCTGAAGGCCGTCGTCGACGCCTACCCCGACGCCGAACTCATGTGGGCGCAGGACGAGCCCGAGAACCAGGGCGCCTGGCCGTACTTCATCATCGAGACGAACAAGCTCGGGCCGCGCCCCGTCGAGGTCGTCGCCCGACAGCCCGCGGCGTCGCCCGCGACCGGGTCGGCCAAGCGCCACGCGGCCGAGCAGGCCGAGCTGGTGCGCCGGGCCACCACGCTCTAGCCGATCGGCCGGTACGACGAAGCGGGATGCCTCCACGGCATCCCGCTTCGTCGTATTCGCGTCGGATCGAGGTCAGAGCTCGCCGCGCGCGAGGCGACTCGGCCACCAGATCGCGCGACCGAGGTCGTAGGCGAGCGCCGGCACGAGCAGCGTGCGCACGAGGAACGTGTCGAGCAGCACGCCGAACGCGACGATGAACGAGATCTGCACGAGGAACAGGATCGGCAGTACCCCGAGCGCCGCGAAGGTCGCGGCGAGCACGAGCCCGGCCGAGGTGATCACGCCGCCCGTGAGCCGCAGCCCGCGGATGATGCCGGGCCGCGTGCCGAACCGCAGCGACTCCTCGCGCACGCGCGTCATCAGGAAGATGTTGTAGTCCACCCCGAGCGCGACGAGGAACACGAATCCGAAGAGCGGCACCGACGGGTCTGCGCCAGGGAAGTGGAAGACGTGCTCGAACACGAGCGCCGAGGCGCCGAGCGCGGCGGCGAACGACAGCACGACGCTGCCGATGAGGATGAGCGGCGCCACGATCGAGCGCAGCAGCAGCATGAGGATCACGAGGATCGCCGCGAGCACGAGCGGGATGACGAGCGTGCGATCGGCGATCGCCGCGTCGTTCGTGTCGAGCGCGACCGCCGTCTGGCCGCCGACGAGCACGTCGGTGCCGACCTCGTCGAGCGCGTCGCGCAACGAGGCGACGGTCGCCTCGGCCTCGAGCGAGTCCGAGGCGTCCGACAGGGTGGCCTGCACGAGGACGCGGCCGTCCACGACGGTGGGCGCCGGCGCGGGGGTTCCGGGCGGGCCGAACGCCTGCACGCCGTCCCCGGTGACGGGTGCCGAGCCCGACGGCGAATCGGTGGAGACCACCGACACCGAGTCGACGCCGGGGGTCGCGAGCGCCACGTCGGCCATCGCCTGCAGCTCGTCCTCCGGTCCGATGATGACCGCCGGGGTGCCAGACCCGGCCGGGAAGTGCTCACCGATCGTCGCCTGTCCGTCGCGCGCCTGCGATTCACCGAGCACGAACTCGCTCGACGGCACGCCGTCGGCGTCGAGCTGGGCGAGGCCGAGCGACATGCCGGCGAGCGCGAGCACGGACACGATCCAGACGGTGCGCGGCCGGCGGGAGACGAGGCGGCCGACACCGGCCCACAGGCCGCGGTCGGGCAGGTCGCGCTCGTCGGGGGCGGATGCACCGTGCACGACGCCCGCCGCGTGCTTCGCGTGTGCGAGGTCGGCGTCGGGATCGCCCGCGTGCGCGACCCTGCGCGGCCAGAACGCCGCACGGCCGGCCCAGAGGAGGAGAGCCGGCAGCAGGGTGAGGGCCGACAGCAGCGCGAACACGATTCCGATCGCGGCGATGGGGCCGAGCGCCTTGTTCGAGTTCAGCTCGCTCACGAGCAGGATGAGCAGCCCGACGATGACCGTGCCGCCGCTCGCCACGATCGGCTCCCACGATCCGCGCAGCGCCGCCCACGTGGCATCCCACTTGCGCTCGTACCGGGCGAGTGTCTCGCGATACCGCGCGATGTACAGCAGCGCATAGTCGGTCGCGGCGCCGATCACGAGGATGAAGAGGATGCCCTGCGTCTGCCCCGAGAGCACGATGACGTCGGCCTTCGCGAGCGAGACGACCGTGAGCACGGCCGCGCAGAGGGCCGACATGCTCGTGAACAGCACGATGAGCGGCAGGAGCGGCGAGCGGTAGACCACGATGAGGATGACGAAGACGGCGGCGAGCGCGACCGCGAGCAGCAGGCCGTCGATGCCGCTGAAGGCGCCCGCGATGTCGGCGCTGAAGCCGGCCGGCCCGGCGACGGCGACCGTCGCCCCCTCGATCGGCACGTCGTCGACGGCGGCGCGGAGCTCGCCGACGACGTCCGACGCGCGCTCGGCCCCGTCGCCCGACTCGATCGGCACGACGATCTCGACCGCCTCGCCGTCGTCTGAGGCGATCGCGGGCGATACCTCGTCATCGATGACGCCCGGCACGTCGGCGAACGCCGAGCGCAGGTCGTCGACGGCGGCGAGCTGCGCGTCGTCGAGGTCGGTGCCGTCGTCGGTCGCGACGACCACGATCGCCGGGATCGTCTCGGTGTCGCGGAACGCCTCCTGCAGGGCGTCGACCTCGGTCGCCTCGGCGGAGGACGGCAGGAACTGGCTCTGGTCGTTGACCGACAGCTTGCTCAGCGAGCCGAACGACGAGCCGCCGGCGCCGAACGCGGCGAACCAGACGAGGATGAGGACGACGGGGATGAGGACGCGCAGCCACGTGGGCACGCGACGACGGGCACGAGTTTCGATCACACCCCGACGCTACGGGCGACGAGACCCGTCGCACATCGAACGAACGGTTGAACCCGCGCTACTCGGCGACGGTCACCGTGTGGGTCGACTGGTACAAGCGGATCTTCGTCAGCACCTGCACCCGCAACTCGTCGGGCGCGCTCTCGCGGCACGCGCGCTGCACGACCTCGGTGATCGCGACGCCCACGCGCAGCTCCGCCTGGCAGTCGACGCAGTTCTCGACGTGCTCGCGGATGTCGACCGCGTCGGCGGCCTGCAGCTCGTTGTGCAGGAACTCCTCGAGCTCGGCCCGGGCCTTCTCGCAACCGCAGTCGGTCATTTCGTGCTCCTCGCAGGTTTCGGCGCCTTCTCGGCCGCGGCGAATCCCTGTTCGCGGGCGTAGTCGGCGAGGGACTCGCGCAGCAGCCGCCGGCCACGGTGCAGGCGGCTCATCACGGTCCCGATGGGGGTGTTCATCATGTCGGCGATCTCCTGGTACGAGAATCCCTCGACGTCGGCGAAGTAGACGGCCAGCCGGAAGTCCTCGGGCAGGGCCTGCAGCGCGTCCTTCACGGCACTGTCGGGCAGGTGGTCGATCGCCTCGGCCTCGGCCGAGCGGCTCGACCGCGCGGTCGTCGACTCGGCGCCGCCGAGCTGCCAGTCCTCGAGCTCGTCGATGGTGCCCTGGTAGGGCTCGCGCTGCTTCTTGCGGTAGCTGTTGATGAAGGTGTTGGTGAGGATGCGGTAGAGCCACGCCTTCAGGTTCGTGCCCTGCTTGAACTGCGCGAACGCCGCGTAGGCCTTGACGAAGGTCTCCTGCACCAGGTCCTGCGCGTCGGCCGGGTTCTTCGTCATGCGCAACGCAGCAGCGTAGAGCTGGTCGAGGAACGGCAGCGCCTGCTCTTCGAAGAGTTCGCCGAGCGGTCGGGCCTCTTCGGGGGCTTCCGAACCGCTGGGCGCCTGGTCGATCTCGTCGGCAGTCATCACGAGCAATCCTAGATCGTCGGCGACCGCCCTCGTCGGGCGCTCGAGCACGGCAAGCGACACGCGCACCATCTCCTTCCGCGTCGCGCTCCCCTGGCCCTGCGACGCTACTGTTGATAACCGATGCAGATTTCGAGGTATTCCGAACCCGAGTTCGACCCGTACGGCGACATGAAACAGACCGATGCGGATGCCTCGTGGCGCGCGCCGCGCGCGACCGCCCCGTTGACCGCGGCACTGGCGCTGCCCGGCTCGAAGTCGCTCACGAACCGCGAGCTCGTGCTCGCCGCCCTCGCCGACGGCCCGTCCACCCTGCGCGCCCCGCTCTGGTCGCGCGACAGCGAGCTCATGATCGAGGGCCTGCGCGCACTCGGCACGCGATTCGAGCGCGTTCCCGGGCACGGCGGCTTCGGCGACGACCTTCGGGTGACGCCCGCCGAGGAACTGGTCGGCTCGACGACGATCGACTGCGGCCTGGCGGGCACGGTCATGCGCTTCCTTCCGCCGGTCGCGGCGCTCGCGCTCGGCCCGACGACCTTCGACGGCGACGAGTACGCACGCAAGCGACCGATGTCGGGCGTGATCGAGGGACTCACGGGCCTCGGCGTCGATCTCGACGACGACCGTCGGGGCACCCTGCCGTTCACCGTGCACGGCACGGGCCGCGTCGCCGGGGGCTCCCTCGAGATCGACGCGTCGGCGTCCAGCCAGTTCGTCTCCGGTCTCCTGCTGTCCGCAGCGCGGTTCGACGACGGACTCGACCTGCGCCACGTCGGCGACCGCCTGCCGAGCATGCCGCACATCGAGATGACGATCGCGACCCTCGCGGCACGCGGCGTGGCGGTCGAAAGTCCCGAGACCGGCCGTTGGACCGTGGCCGCCGGTCCGATCCACGCCGTCGACGTCGACATCGAGCCCGACCTCTCGAACGCCGCCCCCTTCCTGGTCGCGGCGCTCGTGGCCGGCGGTTCCGTCACGATCACGGGCTGGCCGAGCGAGACCACGCAGGTCGGTGCGCAGCTGGCCGAGCTGCTCCCCCGCTTCGGGGCTCGCGTCGAGCGCGACGGCGACCGGCTCACCGTGCACGCACCGAAGGCCGCCGACGGCGCGGGTCGCGGCATCCGCGGCGTCGATCTCGACCTCTCGGAGGCCGGCGAGCTCGTGCCCAACCTCGTCGCCCTCGCCGCCTTCGCCGGCGAGCCGTCGACGTTCACGGGCATCGGCCACATCCGCCACCACGAGACCGACCGCCTCGCGGCCCTCGCGGCGGAGCTCAACGCCCTCGGCGGGCGCGTCACCGAGCTCGACGACGGACTGCGCGTCGAGCCGGCCGAGCTCCACGGCGGAGTCTGGCACGCCTACGCCGACCACCGCATGGCGACCGCCGGCGCGATCGTCGGGCTGGCCGTCGACGATGTCGTCGTCGACGACATCGGTTCGACGTCGAAGACGCTGCCCCAGTTCACCGAGCTCTGGGAGCAGCTGCTGGCATGACGTGGTGGAGCACCGACGATGACGACGACGAGCCCGAGTTCGACGAGTCCGACGTTCGCGTGCGCCCCAACCGCCGGGGCTCGCGCCCGCGCACCAAGGTGCGACCGGAGCACGCCGACGCGGTGACCGGCACCGTGCTCGGCGTCGACCGTGGGCGCTACACCGTGCTCGTCGACGACGGCGGCCCCGACGAGCACGAGCTGACGGCCGCCCGCGCATCGGAGCTCCGCCGCAAGTCGGTCGTCACGGGCGACCGGGTCGATCTCGTCGGCGATGTCTCGGGTTCCGAGGGCACGCTCGCTCGCATCGTGCGCGTGCAGGAGCGCACCACGCTGCTGCGCCGCAGCGCCGACGACACCGACGAGGTCGAGCGCGTGATCGTCGCGAACGCCGACCAGATGCTCATCGTGGTGGCCGCCGCCGACCCCGAGCCCCGTATCCGCCTCATCGACCGGTACCTCGTGGCCGCCTTCGACGCCGGCATCCGGCCGCTGCTCTGCATGACGAAGACCGACCTCGCCGATCCTGGTGCGTTCCTCGCGAACTTCGCGGGGCTCGACCTGCCCGTGTTCCGCTCGCGTGCCGACGCGATGCCGCTCGACGAGATCGCCGACGCGCTCGTCGGCCATCGCACGGTGTTCGTCGGCCACTCGGGCGTCGGCAAGTCGACCCTCGTGAACGCGCTCGTTCCGAGCGCGCACCGTGCGACGGGGCACGTGAACGTGGTGACCGGCCGCGGACGGCACACGTCGTCGTCGACGGTGTCGCTGCGCATCGAGCACGACGGTCGCACCGGCTGGGCGATCGACACCCCCGGAGTGCGCTCGTTCGGGCTCGGGCACGTCGATCCGGCGAACATCCTCGGCGCGTTCACCGACCTCGCGCGCATCGCGGAGCGCTGCCCGCGCGGCTGCACGCACCTGCCCGATGCGCCCGACTGCGCGATCGTCGAAGCCGTCGACGCCGGCGAGCTCGGCGACACGGGCCGTGCCCGCCTCGACTCGCTGCAGCGCCTGCTCGAGACCTTCGCCTGACCTGCTTCGGCGGTCGCTCGGCAGCGGCCGAGGCATCCGCACATCGAAGGCTGCCTACGATGGAAGGCATGACCGATGCACGACTTGGCCCTGGCGACCTCGCCCCCGACTTCACGCTCGACGACCAGCACGGCGACCCCGTCACGCTCTCGTCGCTGCGCGGGTCGAAGGTCGTCCTCTACTTCTACCCGGAGGCGATGACCCCCGGCTGCACGACCGAGGCGTGCGACTTCCGCGACAGCCTCAACTCCTTCAAGAGCGCCGGCATCCGGGTGATCGGCGTCTCGAAGGACGACGCCGCGAAGCTCGCCCGCTTCGCCGAGCGCGACCGCCTGAACTTCACCCTCCTCTCCGACCCCGACCTCGCGGTGCAGCAGCAGTACGGCGTGTGGGGCGAGAAGTCGCTCTACGGCAAGATCGTCGTCGGCTCGATCCGCTCGACCTTCATCATCGACGAGGACGGCCGCATCCAGCGCGCCATGTACAACGTGAAGGCGACGGGGCACGTGGCACGCGTGCGCCGCGAGCTCGGCCTCGACGGCTGAGTCCGTCGCCTGATCCGACAGGAGCCCGGTCGCGCGTGCGACCGGGCTCCCGTGTCTCCGGGCCGGACCCACCGCGTCGGCGGCCTCCCGCGGCCTCAGGCTCCGGGTGGCGCCTCCTCGACGGGGCGGTCCTCGGGGCGCGAGTAGGCGATGCGCACGGGCGTCCACAGCAAGAGCCCGATCACGGTCACGGCCGGCACGAGCAGCAGCCAGCCGACGTCGGGCCGCGCGAACAGGCCCTGGAACGCCCCCACGGCCACCGACAGCTGCAGGATCTGCCACACGATGGCCGCTGCACGCGACCACGGGGCCCGACGCAGCGACGCGACGGCGACCGCCCACACCCAGATCGCACCGATCGCGACGAGCACGATGAGCGCGATCGCCGTCGCCATCGACGACGGCTCGAGCGAGAAGAGGTCGACCACGAGCCAGCCCAGCAGGCCCGCGACGAGCAGGGCCTCGGCGAACAGCAGCGCGCTCACGACGACGAGCGCGGTGCGGGCCCCGCCGTCGGCAACGGCCGACGAGGATGCCGCGGACGGGACGCCGCCTGTCGCGTCGGGCCGGTCGTCGCGTCGATTCACAGGGTTATCCCATTCATGGCTATTGATTCGGACTCGGGGCTATGCGACCATTTACAAGGTCGAATTGATGCTCACAGGGTGGTGAGCCGATCAGTCATGATCCTACTTCCCGAGATTCGACTTTCCCCCTGCAGCAGCCCGAACGGGCACGTGCAATCACGCACGTCTGCGAACGAACACCCGCAAGGAGCATCTCCATGGATTGGCGCGACAAGGCCGCCTGCCTCACCGCAGACCCGGAACTCTTCTTCCCGGTCGGCAACACCGGCCCCGCCGTCGACCAGATCGAGAAGGCCAAGGCCGTCTGCGCCCGCTGCACCGTCACCGAGATCTGCCTGCAGTACGCCCTCGAGACCGGTCAGGACTCGGGCGTGTGGGGTGGCCTCTCCGAAGACGAGCGTCGCGCCCTCAAGCGCCGCGCCGCTCGCGCCCGCCGCGCGGGCTGAGACCCCGCGCGCTCCGCGCCGCCGAGCCGCGCGCACCCGGCGCACCATCGCTTCAGAGGCTCGGACGCCGGTCGGGCCGGTCTCCGCGAGCGCGTCCTGACCGGCGTGCGAGTGCCGCGACGGTACGACGGGCCTGTCGCCGCGTCGGTGCAGCCCGCTACGCCTGGGTGATCCAGCGCAGCGGCACGTCGATCGTCACCTCGGTGCCGCGGCCCACGACCGTGTGCCAGTCGATCGTGCCGCCGAGCTCGCCCTGGATGAGCGTGCGCACGATCTGCGTGCCGAGGCCTTCGCCGACCTTGCCCTCGGGCAGGCCGGCGCCCGTGTCGCGCACCTGCACGGTGAGCATCGTGTCGGAGCGGTTCGCGATGATCTCCACATCGCCCTCCTGCCCCGCGAGTCCGTGCTCGACCGCGTTCGTGACGAGCTCGGTGAGCGCGAGCGCGAGCGGCGTCGCGTACTCGCTCGGCAGCACGCCGAACGAGCCCTGCCGCTTGGGGTGCGCGGTCGTGTTGTGCGCCGACGCGACCTCGGCGACGAGCAGCAGCGCCCGGTCGAACACCTCGTCGAAGTCGACGTTCTGGCTGAGGCCGGTCGACAGCGTGTCGTGCACGACGGCGATCGCCCCGACGCGGCGCATCGCCTGCGTGAGCGCCTCGCGCGCCTCGTCGGAGTGCGTGCGACGCGCCTGGATGCGCAGCAGCGACGCGACCGTCTGCAGGTTGTTCTTGACGCGGTGGTGGATCTCGCGGATCGTCGCGTCCTTCGTGATGAGCTCCTGCTCCTGGTGGCGCAGTTCCGTGACGTCGCGCGTGAGCACGATCGCACCGATGCGCTCGCCGCGCCGGCGGATCGGGATCGCCCGGAGCGACACCGTCACCCCGCGGGACTCGACGTCGGTGCGCCAGGGTGCGCGGCCGGTGACCACGAGCGGCAGCGACTCGTCGACCACGAGCTTGCCGCCGAGGAGTCCGGTCGTCACCTCGGCGAGCGACTCGCCCTCGAGCTCGTCGTCGAAGCCCATGCGGTTGAACGCCGAGAGCGCATTCGGGCTCGCGAACGTCGTCACGCCGTCGACGTCGAGGCGGATCAGCCCATCGGACGCTCGCGGCGCGCCCCGTCGCGGGCCCGTGGGCGCCCCGAGGTCGGGGAAGTCGCCCGACGCGATCATCTGGAAGAGCTCTTCGGCGCACTCGTTGAACGTGAGCTCCTGCCGGCTCGGGGTGCGCGTCGCGCCGAGGTTGGTGTGCCGGGTGATGACCGCCACCGGCTCGGGGGCGATGGCGGTCCCCGTGTCGGTGAGGCGTCGCATGACGGGCACGGCCCGAACCCGGGTCGGCATCTCCTCGTACCAGTCGGGCGCTGAGGAGTCGGCGATCGTCGCGGTCGCGAACGCCGCCGTCACGAGGTCGCGCCATTGCGGCTTGATCTCCTGGCCGACGAAGTCGCGGTAGAAGAGCGTCGCCGCGCTCGACGGCCGCGAGTGCGCGACGGCGACGAAGTCGTCGTCGCCCGACGGCACCCAGAGCACGATGTCGGCGAAGGCGAGATCGGCGAGCAGCTGCAGGTCGCCGACGAGCATGTGCAGCCAGTCGACGTCGGCCTGACTGCTGCGGCCCTGGGCGAGGACGAGATCACTGAGGGTCGACACAGACCCAGCGTAGTGCGCGGATGCCTCGTCGCCACGCAGCCGGCGGAGCCGTGATCGATCGGCCTGGCCGCTCGGCGGCGGAGCTCGCGGCGCGCGACGCAGCGGGGCCGCAGGCCTCACCCGAGCTCGGCCCGGCGGAGCACCGGCAGCGCGAACCCTCGCCGACGCGGCGCCGGCTCGGGGAGGATCGCACGCAGCACGTAATCGCGGAGCGCCGCACGCAGCGGTGCCCGGCCCGCGGCGTCGCGCAGGGTGCGTGCACCGAGGATCGCCGCATCGGCGGCGCGTCCGTCATGCGGCAGCAGGGTGGCCGTGTCGATGCCGGCGAACCGCTGCAGGGTCTGCCGCACCTGGGCGTGGGCGTCGATGCCGAGGGCGCTCTGGCGGACCCGGTTCACGATCACGTCGACACGCTCGGGGTCGACGAGCGCGACCAGTTCGCCGTGGCCGCGGAGGAGTCGCGACAGGCCCACGGGATCGGCGAGGCCGACGGCGACGACACGGTCGGCCGCCTCGAGGACCGCGAACGTCGCGGCATTGCGTCGCGGCGCGAACTGGTCGCTCGTGAGCTCCTCGTCGCGTTCGAGGCTGAACCCGGTGTCGACCACGAGGTACTCGAACTGCCCGCGCATCGCCTCGAGCGCCGAGCTCACGCGCGCATGCGCGAGCTCGGGCCATCGGTTGGGCCCGACGAGTCCCGAGTACACGTCGAACGACGCGCGCGGCGAGGTGTAACGCTGCGCGACGCGCTCGAGCTCGGTCCGGTCGAGCGAACCGGCGCCGGCGAGGCGGCACGCGGCGGCGAACCCGGGTGTCTCGTCGAGGAGGCCGAGCGCGGGTGCGACCGCACCCCCGTACGGATCGGCGTCGATGAGCGCGACGCGATGGCCGGCCGCGGCGAGCTCCGCGGCGATGTTGACGGCGATCGTCGTGCGCCCGGGCGCGCCGGCCGGGCCCCACACGGCGATGACCGCAGCCTCCGGCCGTGCCGCGGAACCGGAGTCGAACCGCGACGGCAGCGGTGCCGCCCCGGCGACGAGCGGCTCGATCTCGGGCCATCCGGCGCCGCGGCCGGCGATCTCGTGCACGCCGAGGGCGGCCGCCTGCGCCCGCTCCGCGTCATCGCCCGCGACGGCGACGAGCCGGATGCCGCGCTCGTCGCAGGCACGCAGGAGCTCGGCGTTCAGCGTGCCCCGCCCGGCGCCGACGACGACCGCCTCGGGCGCGAGGACGTCGAGGCTGTCGACGAGGTCGCGCCAGCCGACGAGCCGCGCGACGACCGTGTGCCCGTGCTCGACGAGGTCGGCGAGCAGCCGTTCCTCGGTCGCGGCGTCGAGCGCGAGTGCGATCCGCGCCATCTCAGTCGCCCGAGCCGGATGCGACGAGGTCGATGGCATCGCCGGTGGCGAGCGCCTCGAGCACGGCGGCGACCCGGTCGCTCGGGACGAGGACCTCGACCGAGGCCCCGCCCGACGAGACCATGCCGTCGTCCTCGACGATGCCCGCGATCTCGGCGTCGGCGACGAGCACCTTGGGCGCCTCGAATCCGCCGCGGTCCTTCGCGCGCGCCGACCACACGTCGACCCTCGACCCTGCGTCGAGACCGCGTGCGAGGGTGCCTCGGCTCGGCACCACGACGACGGAGAGCCCGGTGGCGTCGGCATCGCCGACGGCTGCGGCGGGCACGAGCTCGCCCTTGCCGACGGTGCGGGTGACGACGAGCCCGTCGTCGGTGTCGTCGACCCGGAGATAGCCTGCTTCGGCCGTGCCGAGGCGGACCGACTCGACGTCCAGCCGATCGAGCTCGAGCTCGGCGCCCGGTGTGAGGGTCTCCCGTGCCACGTAGACGTCGACGGTGTCGTCGAGGCCGTCGACGAGCGCCCAGACGCCGATGGTCGAGCCGGCGACGAGCACGATCCCGATGAGCAGCCTCGGGTCGAGTCGAACGGCGCCGCGTTCACGTCGGTTGCGACCGGTCATCTGGTCTCGCTCCTCCTCCCGGCGCGCATGCGCCGGACACCATCGTCACCCCATCCGCGAAGTTCGTCCCGAAGTTATCCACAACGGCCGCGGCGCCGCCTGCGGTCGACGCGACGGGTCGATAATCGAGACATGACCTCACCAGGTTCGGGCGACGCGATCGGCCGCTTCCTCACGATCGCCGACGCGGCAGAGATCCTCGCCGTCGACGTGGCGACGGTCGACGCGCTCATCCGCAGCGGCGAGCTCCCCGCGATCCGCGTGGGCAGCTCGGGTCCGTGGCGCATCGAGCGCGCCCAGCTCGAGGTGTGGATCGAGCTGCGGTACGAAGCGACGCGCGTCGACGTCGCGTGGAACGAGGGCGAGTTCGCCAACATCACCGAGCTCTCCGGCGCGCGCGCCGGTCGCATCCGCCCGGTCGACTGATCCGCCCGCGCCCTGCAAGGCCGGCGCGACCGCCCGCCGGCCCGGCGCGGAGCTGCCAAGGGGCGGAGCGGGCACGGGCGAGCTCCTCGCGCCGCCCGGCCGATCAGTCGAACCGGACCAGCAGCAGGCGCGCCAGGGGCACGATCCGGTAGCCGTGCACGTCGCGCTCACGACGCGGGGCGCCCGGCTCGTGAAGCGCGAGGTCGAGGTGGTCGCGTGCGACGCGGTCGATCGTGCCGTGCGCGATGCCGTCGACCGTCGTCAGCTGCACGGCCGTCCTGCGGCGCGAGAGGTCGCGCAGCACGAACGGCAGCCCGATCCGCTCGGCGAGGCGCACCGAAGCCTCCGGTACCGCAGCAAGGCTCGGCTCGAGTTGCTCGCGACCCGGAAGGATCGCGGCGATCGCCGTGAACGGCACGACCACCTGGTCGGGTACCCGGCCGTGGTGCCGGGTCTCCGCGCTCAGCCAGTCGCGCCCGAATGCGAGCGGCCGCAGGCCGACGACGCCGCCGCCCTGCAGTTCGATGCGCACGACCGACTCGGCGGCGGACTCGGACGACCGGGTGAGCGCCGCGATGCGGTCGCGCAGGGTCAGCCGGCCGAGGCGGAGCCGTTCCTCCTCGAGCTCGAGCGCGCGCTGCTCGTCGAGGTGCTCGCGATCGAGCTGACCCTCGAGGTCGGCGAACAGCTGGTCCCAGCGCATACCCGCGACGGTACCTCGACGACGACGACGGCGCGCGGAGTTCTCCACAGCCGGAGAATTCTCTTGACACCTTCGGCAGGCATGCTTACATTCGCTTCAGGAATCCACCGTGTCCCCCGAGTGGGGGTGGTTCCCGTCGCGACGCTGCGAGGCTCGCGACCGCCAGCCCTACTGGAGCGAAGATGACCGTACGCGATGCCGCCGCCCGAACGACGGCCGTGCAGGGCGCTGCAGCCCGCCACCTCGACGACGAAGACGAGTACTTCGCCCGGCAACGGGCTCGGCGCGACCAGCTGCCCGACCCCGAGCAGTTGCTGCGCAATCTCACGCACTGCGTGATCGAGTCGCTCGCCGGGGCGCGCGACCTCGAGCAGCTGGCCCGGTGGGTGACCGACGAGGTCTACCGCAACCTCTCGAAGCGCGTCGTCCTCGCAGCCAGGGCCCGCCGCGTGAAGGGCCAGTCGCCCCAGCGCCCGGCCTTCTCGGTCGGCAACGTGCACATCTGCGAACCCGCCGACGGTGTGGTCGAGGCAGTCGTGATGGTGCACCAGCGGGCGCGCTCGCGCGCCGTCGCGATCCGACTCGAAGGGCTCGACCAGCGCTGGCGCGCGAGCGCCATCGGCGTGCTCTAGCACCACCCGATCCGTCGGCCGGGGCCCAGCACGCGAGCCGGTGCCGCATGCTTCGGTGCGCCGCGCATCTCGGGTGCGCCGCAGCACCGGGTCATCGCCATGCGATCGTGCGACGCCCCGCGTGCGCGGTCGTCACGACCAGGAGGCGCGTTCGTCCTCTCGCGGAGCGAGCACGGTGCGGGTCTCCGCGTCGAAGGTGCGCACCGGCCGTTCGCGGCTCCACCGCTCCCACCCCGGGTCGCCGTCACGGCAGAACGACACCCATGCGCCGTGCATCTCGACCGCGAGGGACACCGGGGCCGCTCCCCCGGTCAGCGCCGACGCGTCGGGCGCGTCGAGCCGGTCGAACACGGCGGGCAGCTCCATGCAGTGCGCGGCGCCCAGCTCGAGTCGCGGGCTCCGCCAGCCGAACTCGTACACCCACGTCGCGGCACCGCGGTCGAGCCGGGCGTCGGCGAGCCGGTTGATCGGCAACCGCAGCAGGAGGTCGGTGGCGAGCACGCCGAACAGGTCGCCCCGTCCGATGCCGGGCCGGTTGCGACGGTAGCGGCGCATCGTGCCGGCACGGATGCGGAACGCGAGACGCGCGGCGAGCAGGTGCCGGCGGCCGATCCGCGCGACGAGCCCCGTCGGATGCAGCCACAACCGGGCCTCCTCAGCGGTGCACCCGATGAGCATCGGAACCTCGTCGGCCGAGCCGGCCACGAGCGCCTGCTCGGGATCGGGCAGCCCGTCGCCGATCGCGATCGCGAACCCGGGCCCGCCCGTGACGGGGGTCGTTCCCTGCGTCACCCGCTGCTGCGCGGCCACGAGGTCGCTCGGCGCGACCGCCGCGAACGCGTCTCGCGTCGAGGCGATGCCGAGGTCCGCGGCGATGAGCCGTGTGATGCGGCCGGCCTTCTCCCGCGGTCGCGCCGCGAGCGGCCCGCTCTGCAGGATGGCCCGGTCGACGAGGCCGGATGCCTCGGGATGGGCGAGCACGGCGGCGATGAGCGACGCACCGGCCGACTGCCCCGCGACGGTGACGCGGGCCGGGTCGCCGCCGAAGGCCGAGATCTCACGACGCACCCAGCGCAGCGCCGCGATGACGTCGAGGAGCCCGAGGTCGAGCGGTGCGCCGTCGAGCACCGAGAACCCCTCGGACCCGAGCCGGTAGTTCACCGAGACGAAGACGATGCCGTCGCGCGCGAACGGTGCTCCGTCGTAGCTGTCGAGCGCGTTCGCACCACGTGTCAGGGCGCCGCCGTGCACCCACACCATCACCGGACTCGACCCGGGCGCATCGGCGACGGCGCCCGAGCCGAAGACATCCGGCGACCACACGTTCAGGTTGAGGATCTCACTGCCGTCGACCTCGATCGAGGGCAGCACCCGCTCGAGGCCGCCGCCGTAGGGCGCCTGCGGCGCGGTGGCGCCGGGCGACGAGGCATCCCGTTCGCCCGCCCATCCCGCATGCGGCTCGGGGGCCGCGAAGCGGCGGTCGCCGAACGGCGCCGCCGCGTACGGCACGCCGAGGAAGCGCGCGACCCCGCCGGAGCGGGTGCCGCGCAGCCTCCCCGCGGAGACGACGGCGATCGGGTCGGTCACGCCGAGCTCAGCGACCCTTGCGCTCCTGCGCACGACGCTCGGCGCGGTTCTGCGGCGCCTCGCCGCCCGACCGCTGGCCGAACGCCCCGCGCTCTCCGCCCTCGACGGCCTGCTGGGGCGACTGGCTCTCGGCGACGGCGCGACGGGCGCGCTGCGTCGCCGCCTGCTGCACCTGGCCGCGCTGGTTGCGCACCTCGACGCCGCCCGAGTCGCTCGGCGCGGTGTAGCTGAGCTTCTCGTCGGGCGTCGACTCGCGCGCGAGTCCCTTGGCCTCGATCGTGGTGGCCGCGCCGGCTCCGGCCTGCGGGGCGACCTCGACCTCGAGGTTGAACAGGAAGCCGACCGTCTCCTCGCGGATCGAGCCCATCATCTGCTGGAACATCGCGTAGCCCTCGCGCTGGTACTCGACCAGCGGGTCGCGCTGGGCCATCGCACGGAGCCCGATGCCGTCCTTCAGGTAGTCCATCTCGTAGAGGTGGTCGCGCCAGCGACGGTCGATCACCGAGAGCACGACGCGGCGCTCGAGCTCGCGCATCGCGGGGCTGCCCAGCTGCTGCTCGCGGCGCTGGTAGGCGAGCTTCGCGTCGGAGATGATCTCGCGACGCACGAACTCGCGGTTCACGCGGCCCTTCTCGCCGGCCTCGGCGACGACCTCGTCGATCGTGATGCCGATCGGGTAGAGCGTCTTGAGCTCGGCCCACAGCGCGTCGAAGTCCCACTCGTCGGGGTTGCCGTCGGCGGTGTGCTGGTCGAGCACCTCGTCGATGACGTCGTCGAGGAACTTCTGGGTGCGCTCGTGCAGGTCGTCGCCCTCGAGGATGTGGCGGCGGTCGGAGTAGATCGCCTCGCGCTGGCGGTTCAGCACGTCATCGTACTTGAGGACGTTCTTGCGGATCTCGGCGTTGCGCGCCTCGACCTGCGACTGCGCCGAACGGATCGCTCGCGTCACGACCTTCGACTCGATCGCGACGTCGTCGGGCACCCCGCGCGACATGAGGCTCTCTGCGGCACCCGCGTTGAAGAGGCGCATGAGGTCGTCGGTGAGCGACAGGTAGAACCGGCTCTCGCCCGGGTCGCCCTGACGGCCCGATCGACCGCGCAGCTGGTTGTCGATGCGGCGCGATTCGTGGCGCTCGGTGCCGAGCACGTAGAGACCGCCGGCGGCCAGCACCTTCTCGGCCTCGACCGCGACCTCGGCCTTCACGGCCTCGAACACGTCGTCCCAGGCGGCTTCGTACTCGTCGGGCGTCTCGGCGGGCGAGAGCCCTTTCTCGTGCATCTGCTGCACGGCGATGAACTCGGCATTGCCGCCGAGCATGATGTCGGTGCCGCGGCCGGCCATGTTCGTCGCGACGGTGACCGCACCGAGCCGGCCCGCCTGCGAGACGATCGCCGCCTCACGGGCGTGGTTCTTCGCGTTCAGCACCTCGTGCCGCACGCCCTTCTTCGCGAGCAGGCGCGAGAGGTACTCGCTCTTCTCGACGCTCGTCGTGCCGACGAGCACGGGCTGGCCCTTCTTGTGGCGCTCCACGATGTCCTCGACGACCTGCGCGAACTTCGCCTCCTCGTTCTTGTAGACGAGGTCGGGCTGGTCGATGCGCACCATCGGCTTGTTCGTCGGGATCGGCACGACCCCGAGCTTGTACGTCGACATGAACTCGGCCGCCTCGGTCTCGGCGGTACCGGTCATGCCGGAGAGCTTGTCGTACAGGCGGAAGTAGTTCTGCAGCGTGACGGTCGCGAGCGTCTGGTTCTCGGCCTTGACCTGTACGCCCTCCTTCGCCTCGATCGCCTGGTGGATGCCCTCGTTGTAGCGACGGCCGACGAGGATGCGGCCGGTGTGCTCGTCGACGATGAGCACCTCGCCGTTCATCACCACGTAGTCCTTGTCGCGCTTGAACAGCGCGTTGGCCTTGATCGAGTTGTTGAGGAACGAGATGAGCGGCGTGTTCGCCGACTCGTACAGGTTGTCGATGCCGAGGTAGTCCTCGACCTTCTCGATCCCGGGCTCGAGCACGCCGACGGTGCGCTTCTTCTCGTCGACCTCGTAGTCCTCGCCGGCGACGAGGCGGTCGGCGAGGCGCGCGAACTCCGCGAACCAGCGGTTCGCCTCGCCCGACGCGGGGCCAGAGATGATGAGCGGCGTACGCGCCTCGTCGATGAGGATCGAGTCGACCTCGTCGACGATCGCGAAGTGGTGGCCGCGCTGCACCATGTCGGAGGCCTGCCAGGCCATGTTGTCGCGCAGGTAGTCGAAGCCGAACTCGTTGTTCGTGCCGTAGGTGATGTCGGCCGCGTACTGCTCGCGTCGCACCTGCGGCGTCTGGCCGGCCACGATGCAGCCCGTCGTCATGCCGAGGGCGCGGAAGACGCGACCCATCAGCTCGGACTGGTAGCTCGCGAGGAAGTCGTTGACCGTGATGACGTGCACGCCGCGGCTGGTGAGCGCGTTGAGGTAGGCCGCGGTCGTCGCGACGAGGGTCTTGCCCTCACCGGTCTTCATCTCGGCGATGTTGCCGAGGTGCAGGGCGGCGCCGCCCATGAGCTGCACGTCGAAGTGGCGGAGGCCGAGGGTCCGCCGGCTCGCCTCGCGCACGGCTGCGAAGGCCTCGGGCAGCAGGTCGTCGAGCGACTCGCCGCTCGCGTAGCGCTCGCGCAGCTCGACCGTCTCGTGCTTCAGCTCGTCATCGCTGAGCGCCTTGAAGCCCTCTTCGAGTGCGTTGACCGCCGCCGCGTAGTTCTCGAGCCGCTTGAGGGTTCGACCCTCGCCGACGCGGAGGACCTTTTCAAGAATCGAAGCCACGAATGTTCTCCTGTTGTTTCATCGGCGCCGCATCATCGGGTGCAGGCCTCGGGTGGCCTCGGCGCCCGTTGCCGCCTGTGCAGCGGTCATCATAGCCATGCTAGTGGGCCGCGACCTGAGCGACCCCGCCACCGCATCCTCGGATGCGGTGGCGGGGTCGTCGGCGAAGCCTGTTCCGATCAGGATGCCACGGGCTCGCGCCCGCTCGTCACGGGGGTGTCGATCGCACCCTCGCCGTGCTCGTCGAGGCCGATGACGCCGTAGTCCCAGCCCTTGCGGCGGTAGACCACGCTCGGCCGGCTCGTCTCGGAGTCGATGAAGAGGTAGAAGTCGTGTCCGACGAGTTCCATGAAGTAGAGCGCCTCGTCGACGGTCATCGGTGCCGACGCGAACACCTTGCGACGGATCACGACGGGCGTGTAGACCTCGTCGTCGCCCATCTCGTCGGTCGTCTCGACCACCGGGATGCTGCCGGTGCGCACCTGTTCGAGCACCTCGACGCCGGCCGCCTGGACGCCGACCCCGTTGAAGCCGGCCTCGGCCGCCTCGCGGAGCGAGGTGTGCCGGTGGTTGCCGCCGCGATGCACCTTGCGCCGGTCCTTCGCGCGGCGGATCCGCTCGAGCAATCGCCCGAGTGCGACGTCGAACGCCGCGTACTTGTCGGTGCCGTCGGCCTCGGCCCGCACGACGGGCCCCTTGCCGAAGAGCGTGAGCTCGACGCGATCGAGCCCGGGGTTGCCGTTCTTCTCGTTGTGACGGCTGAGCTTCACGTCGAGGGAGATGGCGCGGTCGGTCAGATGCGTGACCTTCTCGGACTTCTCCGTCGCATAGGCGCGGAAACGGTCCGTGATCCCCAGGTTTCGTCCGACGATGTTCAGTTCCATGACGACCTCCGTTCACCGGCGTGTCACCCGGTTCTGAAGGGTGGATCGACCACGCCTGTCCTGCCACCGTAGCCCGCCCGCCCGGCAAAGTCACGGAGTGTTTCCGTCGAGTTCGCCGAGAGCCGAACATGGCGGAGCGGGGTCTCGGCGAGCACGGCCGCGCCGACGGTCGACGCCCCTGCCGCACGCAGCGCGCGGGCGGCCTCCGCCATGGTCGCGCCCGTCGTCAGGACGTCGTCGACGAGCAGGAACGAGCGGTCGGCGAGCGGACGGTCGGCGGTGAGGCCCCCGGCGGCGTTCGCGCGTCGCGCGTCGGCCCCGAGCGCCGCCTGGTCGGCGCGTTCGCGAGCGAGTCGCAGCACCCGGGCCGGGCGCAGGCCGCACCGGGCGAGCAGCAACTCGACCGGGGCGTAGCCGCGCTCGCGCATCGCGCGTCGCGTCGACGGGACGACGGCGATCTCGATCGGCGTGCTCGGGTCTCGACCGCTCGCCGCGGCGTGGCCGACCTCGCCGCCGGGCCGATGGGGTGCGACCGCGTCGAGCGCCGCTCGTATCGCATCGCCGAGGGCGGTCGCGAGCACGGGCGCGGCGTCGGTTCGTCCGCCGTCCTTGAAGGCGCCGATCACCGCGGCCGCGACCCCCTCGTACTCGAGCGCCGCGTGCACGGCGAACGCGCCCTCTGGGCCTTCCCGGAGGACCGCCCGCGGCGATCCGGCGAGCTGCACGCGGCATTCGCCGCAGACGCTCCGGTCGGGCCGTCCGCACCCGGCGCAGACGACGGGCACGAGCACGGCGAGCGCGTCGAGCACGGCTCCCCCGGCGGCCGCGGCGAGTGCGGTGAGCGTGCGAAGCCCGGCGTTCATGCGACCAGACTGTCCCGGATCACGAGCGTCGGGGCCGCGGGCCGAGCCGCACGCGGACGATGTCGGCAGCCGGCGCCTGGGGAGGACGGGTCGGCTCAGTCGGGCATCTGCACCGACACGAAACCGAGGTCGGTCGCCCGCTCCTGCCAGGTGACGCCGCTCGGCACCTCGAGGGCCCCGCCGGAGGTGAGTACGCGCAGGCTCCGCTCGCCGTTGCCGGCGTCGAGCGAACGGCCGTCGGCCGGACCGGCGGTGTCGTCGGGCACGCCGCCGAGGTCCTGCACGAGCACGCGGGTGTCGCCGCCCGGGAGCTCGACGAGGGCGGCGACCCGGTTCGCATCGAGCCAGGCGACGTCGCGCGGCGTGCCTGCGATGCTCGCGAGTCGCAGCACGGTCTTGCCGAGCGCGACCGGCAGGCCGTTCTCGTCGCGCTCGATCGACGCGGCGACGAACCGGGCGCGTGTGCCGTCGCCGAGCAGCGCGATGATGCGCGTGCCGTCGCGCGACACCTCGAGCGCGGCGATCGTCGAGCCGACCCACGGCACGGCGAGCGGGATCGGGTCGCCCGACGGCGGGTACGCGACCAGCTCGCCCGGCGCGGCCGCCGGCACCGACCACACGACCCCCTGCGGGTCGATCGCCGGCACGATGAGGCCGGGGCGGGGGTCGAGCTCGGCGAGTTCCTCGCCCGCCCGCACGAGGGAGACCCCCGCATCGTTCCGCACCGCGACCGACGTTCCGCCGGCGCCGACCGCGGCTCCGTCGGGTGCGAGTCCCTCGACCTGGGGCGAGACGCCGTCGATCGGCTCGATCTCGTCGTTCGACGAGGCCAGGTGGCCGAAGCTCGTGCCGTCGTACACGACGGGTCGCGGATCGACCGCGGGATTCTGGATCGGCGGATCGGCGAGCGGCGGCGGGTCCTGGGGTGCCCCGTCGATCGACAGGGCGACGTCGCTGACGTCTCGCACGCTGCCGACGAGGGTCGCGTCGAGCTGCTCCTGCATGCGCTGCACCGTGCGCGTGTCCTCGAACTGCGCCCCGGACAGGTCGACGCTCGCGGTGCCGTTCGCGATCGGCACCGAACTCTGCTCGAGCGCCGTGCCCTCCGGGAACGAGGTCTTCACTCCGGGGAGCAGCCATTCGGCCGGTCCGGCGAGCAGTGCCCGCACGACGTTCGTCTGCGCCGCATCGGTGCGTGCGAACCAGCGCAGGTCGGGCACGAGGTAGCGGAAGTCGGCCGAGTAGAAGTAGAGCTCGTAGGAGCGGTACACCTCGCTGAAGGTGAGTTCGTCGATCAGCAGGCCCTGCGGCGCCTCGGCGATGCGCCACTCGCCGTCGACGGTGACGAGACGGTACGGCAGCGTCGCCTCGGCGGTCGTCTCGGGCAGCTCGTACTGCCCGGTGGCCGTGAGCGCTGCGGCGGGCGTCGCCGTGACCGAGACCTCCGACTCGGTCGCGCCGTCGGCGACCTTCGGCGCATCGATGGTGCGGTCGGCGCGCACGTCGATCGTGGTCCCGGCGTCGGGATGCCATTCGGGATAGAACTCGTCGGTCAGGTACTGCCGCGCCACCTGGTAGTTGCCCCGCGGGCTCGCCGCCGCATCGATGAAGCCCAGCACGATCTGCTCGGGCGAGGCGCCCGGCTGCGGGCCGCGCACGAAGGTGTCGAGCTCGAGCGATTCCTCCACCGGATCGGGGTGGCCGACCCCTACCGGCCCTGACGTGGGCAGGGCGACGCAACCCGTCAGCATGGTTGCGACGACGAGCAGCAGGGATGCCGCGAACGGGCGTCTACGCATCGTGCCGACCTCCGTCCGAGGCATCCAGGTCGATCGCGGTCACGACGCCCGTGGGCGGCGGTCCGGTCGCATCGACGTCGTCGGGTTCGAGCGGCAGCGGCGACACCACCGCCTCGGCGTCGCGCGTGCGGGGCAGGGTGAGCCGGAACACACTGCCGGCCCCGGGCTTCGACCAGACGTCGAGCACGCCGCCGTGGGCGACCGCGTCCTCGAGCGAGATCGCGAGCCCGAGCCCGGTGCCGCCGATCGTGCGGGTGCGACTCGGGTCGGCGCGCCAGAAGCGGTCGAACACGCGGGCGCTCTCCACCTCGGTCATTCCCAGTCCGTAGTCGCGCACCGACAACGCGACCGCCGACTCGTTGCTGTCGACGGCGACGACGATCGGCTTGCCCTCGCCGTGCTCGATCGCGTTGCCGAGCAGGTTGCGCACGATGCGCCGGATCCGGCGCGGGTCGACATCGGCGTCGAGGTGCCCGCCGGGTGCGACGAGCCGGAGCTCCGAGCCGTGCTCGCGCGCCAGCTCGTGCATCGACTCGATCGCGTCGCCTGCGAGGTGCACGAGGTTCGTCGGCTGGGTCGTGAGCTCGACCGAGCCGGCGTCGTAGCGACTGATCTCGAGCAGGTCGGCGAGGAGCGTCTCGAACCGGTCGGTCTGCGTGTGCAACAGCTCGACGGTGCGCGAGGTGGGACCTGCGAAGTCGTCGCGCTGGCCGTACAGCACGTCGCCCGCCAGCCGGATCGTCGTGAGCGGGGTCCGCAGCTCGTGCGAGACGTCGGAGACGAATCGCTGCTGCATGACCGAGAGCTCGGCGAGCTCGCGGATGCGGGCCTGCAGGCTGTCGGCCATGCCGTTGAACGAGGCGGCGAGGGTGGCCAGCTCGTCTTCGCCCTTCGACGGCATGCGCACCCCGAGGTCGCCCGCCGCGAGTCGGCGGCTCGTGGCCGCCGCGGAGCGGATCGGTTCGATCACCCAGCGGACGACCAGCAGGGTGATCGCGCTGAGCAGGGCGAGCAGCGCGATCGCCCCGATGATGCCGACGGTCTGCATGAAGGCGAGCGTCTCCTGCGCGTCGGCGAAGTTGTAGCCGATGTAGAGCCCGTAGCGGCCGGCCTGCGGCACGGTGATGCTCGACGCCACGACGACACCCGGATCGGTTCCGCCGGCGCCGTCCTCGAGCGCGACCGACTGCCAGAACTGCCCCTCCGGGTTGTCGGCGACGCGCTGCTGCAGTTCCTCGGTGATGACGCCGTCGAGCGCGGGCGCGCCGCGATCGGGCGGAGCGACCCTGTTCGGCTCCTCGTCGATGCGGAAGTACGCGATCGCGGTCGACCCCGACACGGATTGGACGGTGCGCGCGGTCGAGTTCATGAGGGCCTGGAGTGACGCACGGTCGCTCGCGTCGGACGAGTTGAGGATGCTCTGCGCCGCGGTGGTCGCGTTGTTCGATGCGCCGAGCGACTCGTCGAGCTGGTTCTGGAAGAGGTTCGAGGCGACGCTGAACGAGATGTAGAGGCCGATCACGAAGATGGCGAGGGATGAGAGGGCGAGCGTGATCGCGACCGTGCGGAACTGCAGGGAGCGCCGCCACAGTGCCGCGAGCCGCCTCGGTTGCTCTCGCCACGATCCGGCGAACGGCATCGCCGCGGCATGGGCCTCCGTCATCCGCCCGTCGCCCGGTCTCAGGTGGTGGCGCCGGCACGGTAGCCGACGCCGCGGACCGTCATCACGATCCGGGGGTTGTCGGGGTCGTGCTCGACCTTGGCGCGCAGCCGCTGCACGTGCACGTTCACGAGGCGGGTGTCGGCCTTGTAGTGGTAGCCCCACACCTGTTCGAGCAGCATCTCGCGCGTGAACACCTGCTGCGGTTTCGAGGCGAGCGTCAGCAGCAGGTCGAACTCGAGCGGGGTCAGGTTGATGCGGCTGTCGCCGCGGCGCACCTCGTGGCCGGCCGCGTCGATCACGAGGTCGCCGATCGGCAGCGTCGCCGACGCCGTCTCGGGCGTGGGCCGCAGCCGCGTGCGGATGCGGGCGACGAGCTCCTTCGGATTGAACGGCTTCACGATGTAGTCGTCGGCGCCGGTCTCGAGCCCCTTGACCACGTCGGCCGTGTCGCTCTTCGCCGTGAGCATGATGATCGGCGTGCCCGACTCCGCGCGGATCCGGCCGCAGACCTCGATCCCGTCCATGCCGGGAAGCATGAGGTCGAGCAGCACCAGGTCGGGCTTGTGCTCGCGGAACGCGGCGACCGCGGCGCCGCCGTCGGCGCAGAAGACGGGCTCGAAGCCCTCGGTGCGCAGCACGATGCCGATCATCTCGGCGAGGGCCGTGTCGTCGTCGACGACGAGTACGCGTGGAGTCATCCCGTTCGTTCCTGTCAGCAGCCGATCGCCCGGCGGAATCCGGTGTCCCCCAGCGTAACCGGTCGAGGGTGCGCATCGGCCGAATGTGCGAGCATGGGGGCACCCCGCCGGAAGGAGCGCGTAGACGTGTCGGATCACGACTGGCAGGCGCCGGGTGGCGCGAACGGTGCCCAGCCACCGGTCCCGCCCACGGCCGTGCCGCCCGCCGGGGGGAATCCGCCGCCCGGGCAGTACCCGCCGCCCGCGTACCCGCCGCCCGTCGCCCCGACCCCGCCCCGCGGCGACTACCCGCCGCCCGCGTACCCGGCTCCGGTTTCGTATCCGGCTCCGGGTTCGTACTCGGCTCCCGCCCCGTACCCGCCCCACGGCGGGTTGCCGCCGGCCGGTGGATTTCCGCCGCCCGTGCCGGGGTGGGCGCCGCCGCCGAAGCCCGGGCTCCTGCCGCTGAGGCCGCTCGGGTTCGGCACCCTGCTGTGGGCGCCGTTCCAGACGTTGCGGCGCAACCCGGCCGCGACCTTCGGCTCCGGTCTCATCGTGCAGCTCATCACGGTCGTCGCGACGCTCGCCGTGATCGTCCCGTTCATGATCCTGATCTTCAACCGCGTCGAGAGCGCGGCGACCTCCGACGACGCCGACGCACTGGCGTCCGGTGCGGTCGGAGGGTTCCTGCTCCTCATGCTCGTGCCCATCGCGATCACGCTCGTCGCGAGCGCGTTCCTGCAGGGCGTCATGGTCGTCGAGGTCGCGAGCGGCACGATCGGCGAACGCCTCGCGTTCGGTGCGCTCTGGCGACGGGCCGCTCGCCGGTTCGGCCCGCTGCTCGGCTGGACGGCGATCGTCACGGGCGCGGTACTGCTGGCCGTGATCGGCTTCGTCGCCCTCATCGCGGCCGCGGCGGTCGCGGGCACCGCGATCACGGGCGGCCCGGCCGGCGCCATCGGCGGACTCGTGATCGGGCTCGTCGGCGGGCTCGGGTTCCTCGTCCTCTCAGCGTGGCTCACGACGAAGCTCGCCGTCGTGCCGAGCGCGATCGTGCTCGAGCGCGCCGGCGTCGCACAGGCCGTGCGCCGTTCGTGGCGGCTGACGACCGGCTACTTCTGGCGGACGTTCGGCACGCTGCTCCTCGTCGCGGTCATCCTCTACTTCGCGAGCCAGCTCGTCACGCAGCCGGTCTCGCTGATCGGCACTATCCTCGCGGGGGTCATCGACCCGACCGGCTCGGGCGCCTCGATCGGCATCATGATCGCGACCGTCGTCGTATCGCTCGTGCTCACGATCGTGATCAGCGCGATCACGGCCGTCGTGCAGGCGGCGCTCGTCGCGGTCATCTACATCGACCTGCGGATGCGCCGGGAGGGCCTCGACCTCGAACTCGCGCGCCACGTGGAGGACCGCGACGCGGGCCGGCCCACCGGCGATCCGTATGCCACTCCGACCATGTCCGGTCCGGCGGCGACGCATCACGACGGCCCCGTGCCCGACGCCTCGGCTGGCGAGACCTGGACCCCGCGCTGATCGTGCTCCTCGCGACCCCGCTCGATCCCGACGCGCCCGAGGCGCGCCGGTGGCTCGAGGACGAACTGCAGAAACCCGAGTACCAGAACGCGAAGCCCACGGCATTCGATCTCGCTATGCAGGCGATCCGCGACTGGATCGCCGACCTCCTCGGCGGAGCCGGCGGCGTGCCCGGGCCTGTCGTCACGCTCATCGTGGTGCTCGTGATCGTCGCGCTCGTCGTCGTCGCCTTCCTCGTGTTCGGGCTGCCGCGCCTGCGACGCGCCCGCCGAACCCCCCTGCCGCTCTTCGACGACCACGACGTGCGCGACCTCGGCGAGATCCGCGCGGCCGCCGACGCCGCGGCCCGCGCCGGCGACTGGCCGCGCGCGATCGAGGAGCGATTCCGTGCGCTCGTACGCGGCATCGTCGACCGCGATCTGGTCCAGGTCCATCCCGGCACGACGGCCGGCGCCTTCGCGGATGCCGCGGCCCGACCCTTCCCCTCCGAGGCCGGGTCCCTCGCCTCCGCGGCAGCCGCGTTCGACGACGTCCGCTACTCGGACGGCACGGGCGACGTCGTCGGCTACGACGAGCTCACCCGCCTCGAGCGCCGCATCGCCGAAACGCGCCCGGCGGGAGCGGCGGACGTCGAGGCGGAGGCGGTGCGATGAGCCCGCCCGCCACGACGTCCCTCGAGGCGCCGCCCCCCACCGCGCCGGACGACCCCGCCGCACCGGCCGGAGCCACCGCGCTCACCCCCACGATCCGCGCCACACTGCGTCGCCGGCGCATCTGGATCGTCTTCGCCGCCCTCGTCGCGCTCGGGGTGCTCGCGATCAACCTCATCGGCGGCACGGCCCGCGGCGGCGGCCCGCTCCTCGGTTCCGACAATGCGGCGCCCGGCGGCGCGAAGGCGCTCGTCGAAGTCCTGCGCGGACACGGCGTCGACGTGACTCCCGTCGACAGCTACGACCTCGCACTGGACGCGGCGAAGTCCGGATCGACGGTGCTCGTGTACGACGAGCTCGGCGTGCTCACGGCCGACCGCTACTCGAAGCTCGGGCTGTACGCCGACCGGCTCGTCGTCGTCGCCCCCGACTTCGTCGCGCTCGAGGCGCTCGCGCCCGGCGTCCGGCTCGCGGGCTTCGCGAGCGGGCCGCTCGACGATGTCGCCTGCGACGTGCCCGCCGCGCGCCGGGCCGGTTCGCTGTCGGACGGGCAGGGGCTGCTCAGGGTCGACGACGACGCGGCGGCCGACGGATGGCGGGGATGCTTCCGCGACGAGGGCGACGCATTCGCCGTCGTCACCGGTGAGGGGCGGGGCGGTGAGATCACGCTCGTCCCTGCGACGACGTCGTTCGAGAACGGCCGCATCACCGAGCACGGCAATGCGGCGCTCGCGATCGGCCTGACGGGTGCGTCCGAGCGCCTCGCCTGGTACCTGCCCGGGCCGACGGACGCCGCCGCAGGCGAAGCGCCCACCATCGCCGAGCTCACGCCCGGCTGGGTCTCGCCCGTGCTCGCCCTCGCCGTCATCCTCACGATCGCCGCAGGAGTGTGGCGCGGTCGCCGGTTCGGACCGCTCGTCGCGGAGAACCTGCCCGTGCAGGTGCCCGCCGGCGAGACCAGCGAGGGCCGCGCGCGCCTGTACGCGCGGAACACGGCGAGGCTGCACGCACTCGACCAGTTGCGCATCGGCTCCATCGGCCGGCTCGCGCAGGCGTTGCGGCTCCCGCGCGCGGTCGACGTCGCGAGCCTCGCCGAGGCGGTCGCCGCATCGACGGGGCGCGACCCCGTGGCCGTGCGGCAGCTGCTCGTCGACGCGCAGCCCGTCGGCGACGCGGACCTCGTGCGCCTCGCGGGCGAGCTCGGCGACCTCGAAGCCGACGTACGTGCGAGACTCGCACCCGAGACCGGACCAGGAAGGCGACCATGACCGACCCGATCGCGAACGACCCGATCCCGCGCGAAGCCACGGCGGCACCCGCCACCCCGGCTGCGCCGGCCGCACCCGTCGCGCCCGCCGCACCCGTCGCGCCCGCCGCCTCGCCCGACGCCGAGCTGCGCGCCGCCCTCAACCGGGTCCGCGTCGAGGTCGGCAAGGCCGTCGTCGGGCAGGACGGCGCGGTGACCGGCCTCATCATCGCCCTCCTCACGCGTGGGCACGTCCTCCTCGAGGGCGTGCCGGGCGTCGCGAAGACGCTGCTCGTGCGCACGCTCAGCCGCACGCTGGAGCTCGACACGCGTCGCCTGCAGTTCACGCCAGACCTCATGCCGGGCGACGTGACCGGCTCGCTCGCCTACGACCCGCGCACCGGGGAGTTCGCGTTCCGCGAGGGACCGGTGTTCACGAACATCCTGCTCGCCGACGAGATCAACCGGACGCCGCCGAAGACGCAGTCGGCGCTGCTCGAGGCGATGGAGGAGCGCCAGGTCTCGGCCGACGGCATCACCCGGCCGCTGCCCGATCCGTTCATGGTCGCCGCGACCCAGAACCCGATCGAGTACGAGGGCACGTACGCCCTCCCCGAGGCGCAGCTCGACCGCTTCCTGCTGAAGCTCGTGCTCGACGTGCCCGAGCGCGACGCCGAGATCTCGCTGCTGCGCCGGCACGCCGACGGGTTCGACCCGCACGACCTCGCCGCGGCCGGCGTCGAGCCGGTGCTCGGCGCCGCCGAGCTCGCCCGTGCCCGCTCCGCCGCGGCCGCCGTGCGCGTCTCCGACGACGTGCTCGCCTACCTCGTGGACCTCGCCCGGGCGACCCGCCGAAGCCCGTCGATGCGGCTCGGCGTGAGCCCGCGCGGCACGACCGGACTGCTCGCGGCGGCGAAGGCCTGGGCCTGGCTCACCGGCCACGACTCGCTCACGCCCGATCACGTGCAGGCGATGCTGCTGCCGGTCTGGCGCCATCGTGTCCAGCTGCGCCCCGAGGCCGAGCTCGAGGGCGTGTCGGTCGACCAGGTGCTGCGCGGCATCGTGCAGCAGGTGCAGGTGCCGCTCTGAACGCGGGGCGGGTGCACCCGACGCCGATCACGACGGAGCCGTTCCGATGGCGCTGACCGGCCGCTTCGTCCTGCTCGTCGCCCTCGGGGTCGTCCCCGTGGTGATCGCTGGGCTCACCGGCGCGCCCGAGGCCTGGCTCGCGCTCGTCGGCTGGCTGTTCGTCGTGGTCGGCGCCGGCGCCGTCGACCTCTCGATCGCGGCGTCGCCGCGACGGGTGGCGTTCGCGCGCGAGCTGCCCGAGCGCGTCCGCCTCGGTGAACCGGTCGCCTCGGTGCTCGTGGTGCAGAATCTCGGCGGCCGGACCATGCGCGCCACCGTGCGCGACGGGTGGGAGCCGTCGGCCGGCGTCGACGGTGCGAACCGCACTCGCCTCGTCATCCCGCCCGCCGAGCGGCGCCGCATGACCCTGCGGCTCGTGCCGGTGCGCCGGGGCGACCGGCGGACGGCGCAGGTCACGATCCGTTCGGCCGGGCCGCTCGGGCTCTGGGCCCGCCAGGCGACCCTCGCGGCACCCGGCCGCGTGCGGGTGCTGCCGCCGTTCCATTCGCGGGTGCACCTGCCGTCGCGGCTCACGCGCCTGCGGGAGCTCGACGGTCGCACACCGCTGCTGATCCGCGGCCAGGGCACCGAGTTCGACTCGATCCGCGAGTACGTGCGCGGCGACGACGTGCGCTCGATCGACTGGCGCGCGACCGCGCGCCACATCGACCCCGAGGTGCCGGGCAACGCCCGGCTGATGGTGCGCACGTGGCGTCCCGAACGCGATCGGCGCATCGTCATCGTCGCCGACACCTCACGCACCGCCGCCGCGCGGATCGCCGACGAACCCCGCCTCGACACCGCCTACGAGGCATCCCTGCTGCTGGCCGCGCTCGCCACGCACGCGGGCGACCGCGTCGACTTCCTCGCGACCGACCGGCGTCTCCGCGGGCGCGTGCACGGCGCGACCGGACCCGACCTGCTCGCCCGCATGGTCGACACGATGGCGGGCATCGACGCCGAGTTGCTCGAGGCCGACTGGTCGCTCGTGCCGGGGCTCGTCCGCCAGGTCACGAGCCGGCGCGCGCTCGTCGTGCTGCTCACCGCCGCGGACTCCCCCGGCAGCTCACGCGGTCTGCTCTCGATGCTGCCGCAGCTCACCTCGCGGCACACGGTCGTCGTGGCGTCGGTCGCCGACCCCGCGCTCATCGAGGCCGGCCGTCAGCACGACGACCTCGAGGCCGTGTACCGGGCCGCGGCCGCCCAGCGCGGACTCGACGACGGCGAACGCGTGGCCGCCGCGATCCGCAGGCTCGGCGGGCAGACCGTGTCGGCGTCGCCGCCCGAGCTGCCGCCGGCCCTCGCCGACCGCTACCTCGACCTGAAGGCCTCCGGGCAGCTCTGAGGCGATGCGACGCACGCTGTTGCACGACGACTCGATTCGAGACATTCGCCCGAGGTTCACGCGCCGACGAGTTCGGGGTCGCTACGCTCTGGAAGGCGCCGTCGAGGCCGTGCGCCGCGTCCGCCGACCGCTCGATCCGCCGAGCCGGTCCCAACGAAAGGCACTCAGATGTCCGACACAGCACCCGCCGTCGATGCACCCTCGACCGGCAAGAAGCTCACCGCCGAGCTCCTCGGCACCTTCATCCTCGTCTTCGGCGTGATCGGCACGGCGATCTTCTCGGCGGCCGACGGCGTGGGCCTGCTCGGCGTCGCCTTCGGCCTCGGCCTCTCCGTCGTCGTGGGCATCTACGCCTTCGGCCCGATCTCGGGCGGCCACTTCAACCCGGCCGTCACGCTCGGGCTCGCGATCGCCGGCCGGTTCGCCTGGCGCGACACGCTCGGCTACATCGTCGCGCAGATCGTCGGCGGCATCCTCGGCTCGGTCGTGCTGCTCGGCATCCTCTCCACGGGGCCGAAGTTCGACATGGCGATCTTCCAGGGCGTGTCGACCGGCTACGACGAGCTCTCCCCGGGCGGGTTCGGCCTCGTGTCGTTCTTCATCGCCGAGATCATCGCGACCGCGGTGTTCCTGTTCGTGATCCTCGGCGTCACCTCGGCCGGCCGCGCCGCGTCGAACCTCGCCCCGCTCGCGATCGGCCTCACCCTCACGGTGCTCGTGCTCGTCGCCGGGTACGTCACCAACGGCTCGTTCAACCCGGCCCGCTCGATCGCGACCGCGATCTTCGGCGGCCAGCTCGCCCTGAGCCAGCTCTGGGCGTCGATCGTCGCACCGATCGTCGGTGCGCTGCTCGCCGGCATCATCTACAAGGCGGTCTTCGACCGGCCGACGCGCCTCACGGCGTAGGTTCGCCCGGCCGTACGGCCGCGATCGCACGAAGGCGGATGCCCCCGAGGCATCCGCCTTCGTCGTGTCCGCCCTCCCCACCCGATGAGGCAGCCTCCCGACCAGGAGGCTGAAGGAACGGACCTGGGCGGAGGTCGCGCGTCAGCCGGCGACGATGCGGGTCGCGCCCGCCTCGAAATCCACGAGGTCGCCGGTCGCGCCGGCCCGCCACGCACGGCGACCGACGACGAGCATGTAGAAGAGGAGCGCGCCGAGCGCGAGTGCGCCGATGCCGATCTTCACGGGCCACGGCCACGGCGCCGGGGTGACGAAGCCCTCGATGACGCCGGCGACGAAGAGGAAGAACACGAGCCCGATCGCGACCGTGAACAGCGCCCGCGCGTCCTCGGCGAGCGCGACGCCCCGCGGTCTCGGCCCCGGTGCGACCCACGCCCAGAAGATGCGCAGTCCCGCCGCCGCCGCGATGAACACGCACGTGAGCTCGAGCAGGCCGTGCGGCGCGATGTAGAGGAAGAACGTGTCGCCCTCGTCGTACGTGAACATGATGGCGGCGTTGATGCCGAGGTTCTGCGCGTTCTGCATGATCACCCAGGGCACCCACACCCCGAGGATGCCGAACGCGACGCACTGTGCGGCGACCCACCAGTTGTTCGACCACACCGATCCCGCGAACGAGCCGGCCGGGTGCTCGGAGTAGTAGGCGACGAAACCCTCCTCCGCGATCTGGCGGAGCTCGCGCTCAGAGCCGAGCGAGGCGAGCACGCGCGGATCGCCCATGATCCACCACGCGTAGAGCCCGGCGATCACGAACGTCGCGAGGGCGACCGCGAGCGTCGGCCAGCGAAGCCGGTAGAGGGAGGCAGGCAGGTCGGCCGCGACGAATCGGGCGAGCCGGCGCAGCGGATTCTCGGGCGCGGCCGTGAAGCGCAGGCGCGACCGCGAGAGGCTCAGCGAGAGACGGTCGCCGAGGGCGGTCGAGCCCGCCGTCGACTTCACGAGCGACAGGTCGGATGCCGCGGCCTGGTACCGCTCGATGAGCTCATCGGTCTCGGGGCCGGACAAGCGCCGCGATCCGCGCGCGAGCGCGTCGAGCCGCTGCCAGTCGTCGTGGCGTGCGGCGGCGAGGGCTTCGAGGTCCATCTGCTTGAATACTACCCATGGCGTCTCCGACCGGCACGGCACCCCAGGGGGCCGCCTTCGTGCGCGTCGGCCGGTTCCAGGACGACGGCGTGCTCACCGGCGAGGCGGTCTCGCTCGACGTGCGCCCCGCGAGCGTGCTCATGCGCGCCGGCGGTGCGGCGATCGACGTGCTCGTGAGCATCGCGCTCATCCTCGGGCTGCTCTGGATCGTCGCGAGCCTCGGCGCCGACGAGGCGGCGCTGCGCGCGGCGATGATCGCGGGCATCGTGACCGTCATCGTGATCGTGCCGACGGCGGTCGAGACGGCGGCCCGCGGGCGTTCCCTCGGCAAGCTCGCGCTCGGACTCCGGGTCGTCCGCGACGACGGCGGCGCGAGCGGATTCCGGCACGCGTTCATCCGCGCGCTCGTCGGCGTCGTCGAGATCTACATGACGTTCGGCGGGCTCGCGCTGCTCGTCGGCTTCCTCAATCCGTCGTCGAAGCGGCTCGGCGACATCCTCGCCGGCACCCACTCGCAGGTCGAGCGGGTGCCTGCGCCGCCGTCGAACGCCTTCGGCGTGCCGGTGCAGCTCGCGGCGTGGGCGACGACCGCCGACGTCGCACGACTGCCCGACCCGCTCGCGCGACGCGTCGCGTCGTTCTTCGCGAACGTCGAGCACCTCGTGCCCGAGAGCCGCGCACGCGTCGCCGCGTCGCTCGCCACCGAGGTCTCCCCCTACGTGTCGCCGGTGCCGGCCGCGCCGCCCGAGCTCTTCCTCGCCGGGGTCGCCGCGCTCCGCCGCGAACGCGACGCCGCGGCGCTCTCGCTCGAAGATGCGCGCATCGCCGCACTCGCGCCCGTGCTCACGTCGCGCCCGGCCGGGTTCCCCGAGCGCTGACGTCGGCCACGAGGCATCCGCGCCGCACGCACGTCGGACTCCGGCGTGGCGCCGCACGCCGCACGCCGCCCGCCGGCTCGCCGACGAGCGGATGCGCGCGCTCAGTACCGGTAGTGGTCGACCTTGTACGGGCCCTCGACCGGCACGCCGATGTAGGCGGCCTGCTCGGGGCTCAGCGTCGTGAGCTGCACGCCGAGCGAGTCGAGGTGCAGGCGGGCGACCTTCTCGTCGAGGTGCTTCGGCAGCACGTACACGCCGACCGGGTACGCGTCGGGACGGGTCCACAGTTCGATCTGGGCGAGCACCTGGTTGGCGAACGAGTTCGACATGACGAACGAGGGATGGCCGGTGGCGTTGCCGAGGTTCATGAGGCGTCCCTCGCTCAGCACGAGGATCGAGCGGCCGGTCGGCAGCCGCCACTCGTGCACCTGGGGCTTGATCTCGACCTTCTCGGCGCCCGCGAGCGACTCGAGCGCGGCCATGTCGATCTCGTTGTCGAAGTGGCCCACGTTCGCGACGATCGCGAGGTGCTTCATCGCGAGCATGTGCTCGAGGCGGATGACGTCCTTGTTGCCCGTGCACGTGACGAAGATGTCGACCTCGCCGACCGCGTCCTCGACGCGGGCGACCTGGTAGCCGTCCATCGCGGCCTGCAACGCGCAGATCGGGTCGACCTCGCTCACGATGACGCGCGCGCCCTGGCCGCGCAGCGCCTCGGCGGCGCCCTTGCCGACGTCGCCGTAGCCGACGACGAACGCGACCTTGCCGCCCATGAGCACGTCGGTGGCCCGGTTGAGCCCGTCGGGCAGCGAGTGGCGGATGCCGTACTTGTTGTCGAACTTCGACTTCGTGACCGAGTCGTTGACGTTGATCGCCGGGAAGAGCAGCCCGCCGGCGGCGTGCAGCTCGTAGAGCCGGTGCACGCCGGTCGTCGTCTCTTCGGTGACGCCCTTGAGCTCGGCGGCGATACGGGTCCAGCGGTCGGGGCTGAGCTCGAGCGAGCGGCGCAGGGTGTCGAGCACCACGCGGTACTCCGCGCTGTCGCCCGGGGATGCCTCGGGCACGGCGCCCGCGGCCTCGACGTCGCGACCGCGGTGCACGAGCAGCGTGGCGTCGCCGCCGTCGTCGAGGATCATGTTGGGCCCGATCCAGTCGGCGCCGGCCGCCGTCGCCTCGGCGCTCCAGTCGAAGATGCGGTCGGTGCACCACCAGTACTCGTCGAGGGTCTCGCCCTTCCAGGCGAACACCGGCACCCCCGCGGGCGCGTCGACGGTGCCCTCGGGACCGACGACGACCGCGGCGGCCGCCTCGTCCTGCGTCGAGAAGATGTTGCAGCTCGCCCACCGCACCTGCGCCCCGAGGGCGACGAGCGTCTCGATGAGCACCGCGGTCTGCACGGTCATGTGCAGGCTGCCGGCGATGCGGGCCCCCGCGAGCGGCTTCGCGGCGCCGAACTCGGCTCGCAGCGCCATGAGCCCCGGCATCTCGTTCTCGGCGAGCCGCAGCTGGTGTCGCCCCGCCTCGGCGAGCGAGAGGTCGGCGACCTTGAACGGGAGGGCGATGGTGGCGGGCTCGATGCTCATGCCGACCATTCTCGCAGGCCCGCGCGATGGGCGACGTCGCGTAACTCGTGTCGGCCGAGGACTCCTACTCGACGCGGATGAGCGCGAGCACCTCGTCGCGGATCGCGGCCATGGTCGGCTCGTCGCCGCCCTCGACGTTGAGCCGCAGGAGCGGCTCGGTGTTCGAGGGGCGCACGTTGAACCACCAGAACGGCTCGTCTCCCGCGGTGACGCCCGTGACGGTCAGTCCGTCGAGCTCGTCGAACTCGCCGCGGCCGGTGAACGCCTCGACCACGCGCGTGTAGGCCGAGGGCACGTCGTCGACGACCGAGTTGATCTCGCCCGAGAGCGAGTACGGCGTGAAGCGGGCGGCGACCTCCGACAGCGGTGCCGACTGCGCCCCGAACTCGGCGAGCACGTGCATCGCGGCGAGCATGCCGTTGTCGGCGCCCCAGAAGTCGCGGAAGTAGTAGTGGGCCGAGTGCTCGCCGCCGAACACCGCCCCGGTCGCCTTCATCTGGTCCTTGATGAGCGAGTGCCCGACGCGCGTACGCACGGGGATCGCCCCGGCCGCCTCGATCGTCTCGGGCACGAAGCGCGAGGTGATGAGGTTGTGGATGACGTTCACCCCGGTCTCGCCGGCCGCGGTGACGCGTGCGATCTCGCGCAGTGCCACGATCGCTGCGACGGCCGAGGGGCTCACCGCGCCGCCCTGCTCGTCGACGACGAAGCACCGGTCGGCGTCGCCGTCGAAGGCGAGTCCGAGGTCGGCGCTGTGCTCGACCACGGCGCGCTGCAGGTCGACGAGGTTCGCAGGCTCGAGCGGGTTCGCCTCGTGGTTCGGGAAGGTGCCGTCGAGCTCGAAGTACAGGGGCACGATCTCGAGCGGCAGCGCGGGCAGGCCGGCAGCCTCGCCGAGCACGGCGGGGACGGTGAGCCCGCCCATGCCGTTGCCGGCGTCGACGACGATCTTCAGCGGGCGAACACTCGACAGGTCGACGAGCGACCGCAGGTACGCCGCGTAGTCGGCGAGCACGTCGGCCTCGGTCACGGCGCCGGCGGTCTCTGCGACGGGGATGCCGCCCTCGAGGTAGTCGGCGGCGCGATCGCGGATCGCCGCGAGTCCGGTGTCGAGCGAGATGCCCTGCGCGCCGGCGCGGGAGAACTTGATGCCGTTGTACGCGGCGGGGTTGTGGCTCGCAGTGAACATCGCGGCCGGGGCGTCGAGCGAACCGGATGCGAAGTAGCTCTCGTCGGTCGAGCACAGCCCGATCGAGACGACGTCGGCTCCGCGCACCGATGCGCCCGCCGCGAACGCCGCCGCGAACCCGGGCGACGAGTCGCGCATGTCATGGCCGACGACGACGCGGCCGCCTGCGGCGCCCACCTCGTCGACGAAGGCCGCTCCGAGCGCCTCGACGGTCTCGTCGGTCAGCCCCTCGCCCACGATCCCGCGGACGTCGTAGGCCTTCACGATCGCCTCGAGGCGCGCACGAGCGCCGGACGCTGCAGCGGGACTCATGCTTTGAAACCTACCTCACCGAGTGAGACGTGCCGCACGACCTGCCAGCCGACGGGTGCCGACGTGCGCTCGGCGTGGCGGGCGCACAGGTCGTAACCGTGCGGCTCGGGCACGGTCGCGAGCGGCCCCAGCACGGCCATCGAATCGGCGTAGTCGAAGGTCAGGGTCGCGACCGCCTCGGCGGCGCATGCGGTGCGCGAACAACGTCTCATGGCAGATCAAGATTAGCGACGACCCCCGCCATTACGATGGAGGGTATGCCCCGCTCTCGTCGTGTCGCCGACCCGCGCTCTCCGAGGCGGCTCGCCCGCGACCGCCACGGGCGCGGCATGCGCTCGCCGGTGACCGGTCCGCACCTCCCGATGCTCACGAACCGGCTCGACGAGTTCGAGCTCACGGTCGCGACGACGGTGTCGTACCTGCGCGGCCTCTGGCCCGAGCTCGAGGGGGTCGTCTTCGAGGTCGCCCAGGCGCCGGCCGAGGCCATTCACGATGATCACATCGACCGGTGGAAGGTCTACCACGACGAGCGGCGCATCGTCTTCTTCCGGTTGCCGATCGTGCGGTTCCTGCGGCTGCAGGAGGGTGAAGACAAAGACGAGAAGCTCCTGGTCGAGAGTTGCGTGTTCCGCGCGATCGCGGACTTCCTCGGGCGCGACCCGTGGGAACTCGCCCCCGGGCGGTATCGCCACTTCTGACCCCGGTGATCCGGTAGCGCGAAGCGCGTACGAGGCCCCGCCGCGGCCGTCAGTGCGGGAACACCCGCAACGGCGAGTCGAGCGGCCCCGGTGGGCGCACCGGGAACGAGGACAGTGCCCGCTCGCCCGAGTACGCCACGGTCGCGTGCAATCCGGCCGTCCCGTCGAGTTCGACGACACCGCGTGCCTCGACCTCGATCGCCTCGGTCGTGCCAGGGGCGATCCGCACCTCGCGCTCATCGCCGTCGACCGTGAGCGTCGCCTCGACCTCGTCGTCGCCGGGGTTCGCGAGGTGCAGCACCGGGTTCGGCCCGCGCGGAACTGCGATGACCGCCGTGTCGAGCAGCGGCAGCGTCGCCGCGGTCCAGGCGAGGTCGACGGATGCCTCGCGGTCGTCCCCGTCGGGGTCGGTCTGCGCCTGCGGGGAGCCGGTCGTCGCGCGCGCGGCGGCGACGATCGGCCCGTCGGCCTCGAGCGCGATGGTGTACTCGCCCGCATCGAGGTCGCCGAGCGGCACGTCGCTGACGATCCCCGGCTCGAGCGTCGCATCGATGCTGCCGCCTCCACCGCCCGACTCGGGAGCGATGTCGATCGAGACCTGCACGGGATCGTCGCCGGTCGCGAGGAGCCTCACTGCCGGGAAGGCGTCGCCCTCGGCGTGGTCGTCCGTCGCGTCGACGCCGCCGTCGACCGGCACGGTGAAGCCGGGGATGATCTGGACCTCGGCGGGCGTCGCGGTCGGCCCGACGAGTTCGACGCCCGCCGGCGTGAGCCCCTCGACGACGGTGTGCTCGAGCGACGCGGCGATCCCACCGCCGGTGCTCGTGACGTGCACGACGGGCGAGGCGAGGTTCGGGGCGAGCCCGGCCAGCGAGACGACGCGCTGTTCGCCGGCCGGCACCGTGATGCCGAGACCCGACGGTGCGTCGACCGCGCCGCCCTCGCCGATCACGCGGACATCGACGGTCGACGCGACGGCGGTCGGGTTCGAGAGCAGCACGAGCCCCGAGCGCCCGACGTCGGTGGCGCCGCCGACGAGCCACGCCTCGGTGACGACCTCGTCGCAGGCGGCCGCGGCGTATCCGGCGATCGTGTCGCGCGAGACCTGCTGCCCCTGCGCACCGGCGAGCATGCCCGCCTCGACCGCACCGGCCTCGGTGGTCAGCGCGAGCGGGGTGCCGTCGCGGTCGGCACGAGGATTCTCGGGGGCGGCGAGTGGGGTCTCGGCGACCTCGGCATCGTCGGGGACGGCGCCGTGCGTCACGGAGGTCGTCCCGACCGAGCTCGCGGTCGTCGCCTCATCGGGGTCGTCGCCGAGCGAGAGCAGCGGGCCGGGGCACACCCGCAGCTGTCCCGTCTCGGCAGGCTTCACGACGAGCGACGGCGGCGTGATGCGGTGCTCCGGCCACGGCACCAGCGCGGCCGCCGCGAGGGCGCCGACGGCGATGCCGGCCGCGATCACGACGGCGAGGCCGCGTGCGCCGATCCGGGCGAGCCGGCGGCCGAGGTTGCGCTCAGCGGCCATCGTCGTCTCCTTCGGTCGCGTCGGGCTCGGGTTCGGTTCGCGGCGGTTCGGACGCCTCCGGCTCGCCACCGTCGGTCGCGTCGGCGGACGGCTCGACGTCGTCGGTTGCCGTCGTGGGATGCTCGTCGTAGAAGGCCGCGGCCTGCGGCTCGTCGTCGACGGGCTCGGTCTTCGGGGCCGGCTCGAGCGATCCGCTCCCCGGTGGCGACGTCATCCCGTCGTCGGATCCGGCGGCGACGATGCCGCTCGCATCTTCCGCCCCGCCCGCTGCCGCGACCGGCTTCGGCTTGCGTGCACGGATCAGCGGGCGCCGCGCGGGTCGACGCTGCGGACTCCGGTCGGCTTCGCGGCCGGCACCCGTCGGAATCGAGAGCAGCAGCGTCGCTCCGAGCACGATGAGCTGCACGACGGCGACCGCGCCGACCAGCCAGCTGCTCGCCTCCGGCGGGATCTGCGCCGCCGAGGCATCCGGTTCTGCCGACGTGAACCGCCAGAGCGTGCCGAAGTCGGTCTCGCCGACGGCCACGAGCGCCGCGTTGCCGTCGAGCGCGGTACGCGCTCGCTCGGCGGTGGCGACCGCGGCGCGGTCGTCGACCTCGGGGTCGTCGAGCAGCACGAACGAAGCGCCGAACTCGCGCACCGCGGCCTCCGGGTCGAAGCCGCTCCGCGACGCGAGGTTGCCCGCGATCTCGGCGAGCTGCTCCTCATCGGCCGAGAGCGTCAGTGCGGTGGCGTCGAGGGTCGATTGCTCGTCGAGCGTGGTCCCCGCGCCGCGCTCGAGCGTCGCGCGGAGGCTGCCGTCGGCGTCGGGCGTCATGCGGAGCGTCGTGACGCGGGAGTCGTTCTCGGCTTCGGCACCGACGAACGCCGGCAGCGTGCGCACCGCGGCGGGCCGTACGGCGACCGTGCCCGTGGCGAGGTCGATCGCCGTCGGCACGACGGCGGCGACGACGGCGGCGAGCACGACCCATGCCACGAGCGCACGGCCTCGTCGCAGCGCGTCGAGCGCGACGACGGCGGCGAGCACGAGCCCGATCCAGGCGAGGCTGAGACCGGCACCCGACCACAGCGGCACAGCGGTCGCACCCGAGCTCGACAGTGCGAGGTGCGTCGCGAGCAGGGCGGTCGCGAAGCCGAGCAGCGCCGCCCCGAGCGCGAGCACGGCGGAGCGGAAGGCCGGCGCGAGCACCGCGGTGAGCGCGACGATCACGAGCGGCAGCACGAGCGCGCTGACGGCGATGCGGAAATCGACGCTCGTGGTCGCGAAGAAGCTGTTCCAGCCTCCCCACGAGCCGTCGGGCAGGCCGAGGGCGAGCTGCCACACCGACGGCACGGTGCTCTCGGTCGGCAGCCCGGGGTCGGCGAGCAGGCCGAGCAGATTGCCCCGGTCGATCTGCCCGATCACGAGCGGCGCGGCGAGCACGATCGCGGGGATGGGCAGGCCCACGAGCCGGACGGCGGCCCGCCCGCTCACGGCGAGCGCGACGATCCAGGCGATGAGCAGCGCCGGCGCGAGGCTCGGCGCCGCGGCGATCACCGCGGCGAACAGGAGCGATGCGGTCGCGGCAGCCGCCCACGAGGTCGCGGCGCCGAACGCCGCGAACGCGAGCCATGCCAACAGCACGTGTGCGAGGACGGCCCCGGGGCGCCCGTCGCCGAGGGCGATCAGGAACGGCGGGGCGAACGCCCACATCAATGCGGCGACCGCCCGGAGCGACCCGCGCTCGGTCAGTCGCGATGCCGCGAACCAGGCGCCGAGCGCCGCCGCCGGGATCGCGAGGAGCCACAGCAACAGGAGCGCGGTCGACGGCGCCCAGAAGGTCACGGATCCGAGCACGGCGAGCGCCCCGGCGAACGGGTCGGCGCCGCCCATGAATCCGGGGCCGATGTCGCGCCAGCCGTAGGCGGCGTTGCGCCAGAGTGCGTCGAGGCCGTTCGAGAGCGGCTCGAGGCCGCCTCCGCTCACGCCGCCCGCGCCGAAGAGCCAGGAGAACAGCGCGATCGACGCGACGATCGAGGCGAGCAGGACCCAACCACCGCCCGTGCCGAGGAACTGGAGCTCGTGCTTGCGCCCGCGCGCGCGTTCGCGGCGGGCCTCCGCGGCGTGCTGCCGGCGGCGGCCCATCTCGTCGGGCTGCATGCGCAGCGGCGCGATCGCCGACCAGCCGACCGTGCGGGCGGACTTCAGCCTGCGGCGGGCACGCGGCACGCGGGCGCCCGAGAACATCGTCGTCACGGCGGCCGCGAACTCGCCGGGGATGGCGCCGGGCGCCTTCACGAGGAGCAGCCGGATCGAGCGGAGCACCGCAAGCGGCAGGAAGGTCAGCCAATGCAGCGGAGCGAGGACGAGGGGTGCGTAGACGAGACGCCGGTGCAGTTGCGCCGCGCGGGTGTTGCGGACGCGCCGGCGCGTCGTCCGCGCCTTCGGGCCCGTCTCGGGCCCGGCGACGCCGGCGCCCGCGAATCGCACCTTCGCCTCGGGTACGACCTCGACGCGGTGCCCGGCGAGGCGGGCCCGGATCGACAGGTCGAGCGCGTCGTCGACGGTGGGCAGGCCCGGGTCGAAGCCGCCGAGAGTGCGCCACACCGAGTGCCGCACGAGGATCGCCGCCGGGTCGAGCCCGAGCACGTCGCTCATGCCGTCGTGCTGACCCTGGTCGAGTTCGTCGGCGACGAGGGTGACGCTGCGACCGAGGCGCGTGACGGAGCGGCCGAAGCGGGCGATGCGGTCGGGCTCGTGCCATTCGACGAGCTTGGGCCCGGCGATCGCCACCGACTTGGCCGTCTCGAGGGTCGCCACGAGGCGGGCCAGGGCATCTGGCGCGGGCGCGCTGTCCTCGGCGAGCAGCCAGAGGGCATCGCCATCGGAGTCGGGCTCGTCGAGCACGCGATCGGCAGCGCGCACTGCTTCGCCGAAGGAGAGACGCTGGGAGAGGTCGACGAAGTGGGTGGGCGAGATCTTCGTGATCTGCTCTCGCGCAACCGTGTCGGCCTCGGTGAGCACGACGACGAGCGCATCAGGAGCGCGCTCCTGCGAGCGGATCGCCTCGAGCGTCTGACGGAGATGGTCGCCGCCGTGGTGCACGACGAGGACGGCGGTGACTCTGGGGAACATCGCAGTCAGCCTAAGCGGCGCACGCCGCTCGTCGGGAGACTCCCCCGGGCGCGCCTCGAAACCCGCGAAGACGAGTGCGGGGCCTGCCGAAGCAGGCCCCGCGAATTCACACCGCTCGCTTGCGCAGCTTGCGCCGCTCGCGCTCGGAGAGCCCGCCCCAGATGCCGAACCGCTCATCGTTGCCGAGCGCGTATTCGAGGCATTCGGCGCGGACCTCGCAGCCGGTGCAGATCTTCTTCGCGTCCCTCGTCGATCCGCCCTTCTCAGGGAAGAACGCCTCGGGATCGGTCTGCGCGCACAATGCGTCGCTCTGCCACGCCAACGGATTGTCGTCATCGACCGCCGGGCGCACACCGGGTACTCCCAGCCTGACCGGATCGACGAACCAATCGTCAGGTACTCCAGAACGATATTCAGGACTCGCCATATCGTCTCCCACCCAGTTGTACCGACCACCCGAAGGGTGTGTCATGAACAATTACACCCATGTAATTCCCGCGAGTCAAGTCGCAGATGGTAAACCCTCAATCACCTGTCGAGGCTTCACGCGGCACGCGACACGCCGGTGTGTTGGGGAGACGTTATGAATCGTCGGCTCACGCAGCGGCGCGGCGAGCCTCCCACGCCGTGCGCACCATCTCGGCGAGCGTGTGGCGCATCCTCCAGTCGAGGTCGCGGGCGGCGAGCTCGCCCGAGGCGACGATGCGGGCCGGGTCGCCGGCGCGGCGCGGCGCGATCTCGGGCGCGAACTCGATGCCGGTCACGTCGGCGACGGTGCGCATGATCTCCCCGACCGAGACGCCGTCGCCCGAGCCCAGGTTGTAGACCGGCTCGATCGGCTCGCCGGCGTCGAGCCGCTGTGCGGCCGCGACGTGCGCCTCGGCGAGGTCGGCGACGTGGATGTAGTCGCGCACGCATGTTCCGTCGGGCGTCGGGTAGTCTTCGCCGTTGATGCGGGGCGTACGGCCGTCGAGCAGCGCGTCGAACACCAGCGGGAAGAGGTTGTGCGGGCTCGGGTCGAAGATCTCGGGGGTGCCCGAGCCGACGACGTTGAAGTAGCGCAGGCTCGTGTGCGCGAGCCCCGCCGCGCGGCCCTGGTCGGCGAGGAGCCACTCGCCGATGAGCTTGGACTCGCCATAGGGCGATTCGGGATGCTTCGGGGTCGACTCCGTGACGAGGTCGACGTCGGGCGTGCCGTAGACGGCCGCGCTCGACGAGAACACGATGCGCGAGACGTCCTTCGACTCCATTGCCGCCAGCAGGGTGGACGTGCCCGTGACGTTCTGCTGGTACGTGTGAAGGGGGCGCTGCACCGAGACGCCGGCGTACTTGAAGCCGGCGAGGTGCACGACGCCGCGCACGTCGTAGCGCTCGAGGGTGGACTCGAGGAGGCGTCCGTCGAGGATGGAGCCCTGCACGAATGGCGTGCCGTCGGCGACGAAGCCGCGACGGCCCGACGACAGGTCGTCGACGACCACCGTGTCGATGCCCTTCGCCGCGAACGCCCGCACGACGTGCGCACCGATGTAGCCTGCTCCCCCGGTGACCAGCCAGCTCATGTTCCGCCTCTCCGGCGGCGGTGTCTCCGGCGCCCACACGATCCTAACGGGGGCGTCGAGCGGGCCGAGGAGCGAGCGCGGCGAGCGCCTCGAGACCCCGGCAGGCCAGGGCCGAGGGGTGGCGGCGGGACGGCTCGAGGCCCCGGGTCATCCGAGCCGCTCGACGTGCCGTACCCGGTCCCGGATCTCGGGCCTGCCGTAGCCGTCGCGACCGAGCCCCGCGACGGTGGCGACGACACCCCACACGGCGAGCGCGACGAGGACGGCGATGAGGAGGATCATGAAGATGGACATGGCAGTTAATGTATGGATTGCAAGATCCTGCCGACAGTGGCAGAGTTGACACAGAACAACTCATTCCTGCCATCGACTCGCCGACATCCGGAGGTCCGCATGCTCCGCTCCATCGCCTGTCTCGCCGTTCCCCAGATGGCGCCGTTCGAGTTCGGCGTGATCTGCGAGGTGTTCGGCATCGACCGATCCGAGCACGGCGGTCCGGTCTTCGACTTCCACGTCGTCGCCGCCGACCCCGGCACCGTGTCGACGAAGCTCGGCTTCGACCTCGTCGTGCACGAGGGCCTCGACTTCGCTCGCACCGCCGACCTCGTCGCGGTCCCGGCCGCGCTCATCGACCAGCCGGTCGACGAGCGCATCGCCGAGGTGCTCCGCGACGCCGTCGCCCGCGGCGCCTGGGTGCTGAGCGTCTGCTCGGGCGCCTTCATGCTCGGCAAGGCGGGCGTGCTCGCCGGCCGCCGCGCCACGACCCACTGGATGTACTCCGACCGCCTCGCCGCCGACTTCCCCGACACCGAGGTCGACCCCGACGTGCTCTTCGTGCAAGACGGCAAGGTCGTCACCGGCGCCGGAACGGCCGCCGGCATCGACGCCGCCCTGCACGTCGTGCGCACCGAGCTCGGGGCGAGCGCCGCGAACATCATCGCCCGCCGCATGGTGGTGCCACCGCAGCGCGACGGCGGCCAGTCGCAGTTCATCCAGACGCCGGTGGTCGAGTGCCGCAGCGACTCGTTCGCCACGATCACCGCGTGGATGCTCGAGCACCTCGACGAGGACCTCACCGTCGACCTGCTCGCGCGCAGGGCGCTGATGTCGCCCCGCACGTTCGCCCGCCGATTCCGGGCCGAGACCGGCACGACGCCGAACGCATGGCTCAACCGTCAGCGACTGCTGCGGGCGCAGCAGCTGCTCGAAGAGAGCGATCTCAACCTCGAGGAGATCGCCCGCGAGACCGGCTTCGGCACCGCTGCCGTCATGCGACACCATTTCGTCAAGGTGCTGCAGACGACTCCGACCGCCTACCGACGCCTGTTCGGCATGCGCGTCGCGAGCTGACCGTCGCTCCGAGGCGGAGGCCTCGAGCCCGCCCTCAGCCGACGCCGTTCGTCGCCACCCAGGCGACGCCCGGCCCGCTCACCACGACACGCCGCTCGTCGGGGGTGACGTAGGCGATCTCACCGCGCTCGAGATGCGCCTCGCCGAGTTCGCCGCGCAGGACGACCGGCCCGCCGTCGGCGATCACGATCGCGGGCCCGTCGAGGTCGGCGGCCGGCGCGGCGTCGGCGGCCGCGCCGGAGGCATCCGCATCGCCCGATGCAGCGCCCGAAAGCCGGTGCAGCACGAAGTCGGGCACGTCGGGACGGAACGTCTCGACGCCGGCGCGCGGCCGCTCGGGCTGGAGCCGGGGCGGCGCCCCGGGTGTGAAGTCGAGCACGTCGACGAGCTCCGACACATCGATGTGCTTCGGGGTGAGGCCGCCGCGCAGCACGTTGTCGCTCGCAGCCATGAGTTCGATGCCGAGCCCGTCGAGGTAGGCGTGGATGTTGCCCGCAGCGAGGTAGAGCGACTCGCCCGCGCGCAGCCGCACGCGATTGAGCAGCAGCGAGATGACGATGCCCGGGTCACCCGGATACGCGTCGGCGAGTGCGCCGACGGTCTCGAACGACGGTGCGTACGGGGAGACGGCCGCCTCGGGCGATGCGGCGAGCGCGACGACCCGCTCGATCACCCAGTTCGCCTCACCCGAGTCGCCGCCGCGGCCGTCGCGCAGCAGCCACTCGACGGTCGCCCGCAGCGGCTCTGGTTCGGCGAGGTGCTCGGCGAGCAGGTCGAGCGCGCCCGGCTGCGGCTCGGCCGACGCCGCATCGGCGGCGCGGAGCACGCGGAGGAGGCCCTGCACCTCGTCGAGCGGGCGGAACCCCGACAGCGCGTCGAACGTCTCGCTCACCGCGACGATGAGTTCGGGCTTGTGGAACTCGTCCTTGTAGTTGCGGTCGTACGCATCGATCGCGACTCCCTCGGCCTCTTCGCGGGCGAAGCCGGCTCGCGCCTGTGCGGGCGTCGGATGGGCCTGCAGCGACAGCGGTGCGCCCGCGGCGAGCACCTTGAGCAGGAACGGCAACCTCGCGCCCCGTGCCGCGAGCTCGGGCCCCAGCGCGGTCACCGGGTCGGCGGCGATCCACTCGGCGAGGTCGGCATGGCCGACGGATGCCGCGTCGACGATCTTCGACGGCGATCCGGCGTGCGCCCCCAGCCAGAGCTCGGCCTCTGGGTCACCCGACGCGGTGCGCCCGCGGTAGTCGGCGATCGCGGTGCGCGAGCCCCAGGCGTAGTCGCGCGGGGTGTTGTCGATCGTCACGAACATCCGTGCATGGTCCTCTCGTCGGCGTGACTCCCAGCGTATCGACGGGCCGGTCGTCATGACGGTGTCCGCTTCTGCGCGATCCGATGCGAGCCGATCGTGGGAACCGTCAGCATCGACCGCGACGACGATCACCTGACCGGAGCTGCACCACGCCCGTTCCCGTCACGTCCCACTCGTTCGGCTACGCCCGAGCGAGAGCCACTGATAGCCTGAATGCTCTCAGCCGGCTCGGCCCCACATCACCTGGAGCGGAATGTCAATCGTCATCATCGGAGATATCGGTTGGCGGAATCACTACCATCTCGGGGATGACGCGATGACCGAGGCCGCAATCGAGCAGTTGCGTCTTCGTGGTCACGAAGATCTGATCCTGACCGCCGGCGATCCCGATGCGGCCACTGAGTTGTACGGCCTCCCAGCGGTCCCGCGCTTCGGCTTCTCGGGGCGATGGGACCGAGCACGCTCGCTCGCGTGGCTCGATCGTGTGGTCGATGAGGCCGATCGCACCCACCCGGCGATCGCGGCCATCGCCTCGTCCGAAGCCCTCCTGATCGCGGGCGGCGGCAATCTCAATTCCCGGTACTTCCATCTCGCTCTCGACCGGCTGTGCGCAGTACGACTCGCACGCCGGTTCGACGTCCCTGTCTTCGTCTCGAGTCAGACCGTCGGCCCGTTCACCGATGACGTCGACGAAGCCCTCGTGATCGAGATCGCAAGGTCAGCACGACTGTTCGGAGCCCGCGACACCGCGAGCCACCGCTTGATCTCCCGACACACACCGGTCACCCACACCATGGATGACGCCGCAGCACTCTCACCCTCTCCGCTCGCGCGGCCGACCGGACGCTACATCGTCGGGAGCTTCGCCCCGAATCCCGAGGGATCAGGGCTGACGGACGTCGAGTACATCGACCAGATCGCACACACGCTCGACCGCCTCTCAACCGAGCTCGACGCGGACGTCGTGCTCATCCCCCACATGGGACCGTTGCACGGGGATCCGACCGGTGTCGACCAACGCGTGCACGCCGAGATCATCGGCTCGACGAAGAGCGGCCGTGTGCGGGCCACCGGAATCATGATGGCGCGCGACGCGATCAGCCATACCGCCCACGCGATCCTGTCGATCTCGACGCGCTATCACCCCGTCGTGTTCGCACCCATGGTGGGAACTCCTGCCATCGGCATCGCGCTCAACTACTACTCCTCGATCCGGATGCGCGGCGCGCTCGAGAACACCGGCCTGTCCGCTTTCGTGGCCCCGGCGGAGACGTGGTTCAGCGGCGGCGTGGAAGCGATGGCCGTGGAGCTCGCCGCTCGGGCGGATGAGTTCGCGGAGCACATCGCAGGTGTTCGCTCGACCCGCCAGCGCGAACTCCGCGCCTGGTGGGACGCGATATCTTCGGAGATCCGAGGCGCAGCGACGATGCCCGCGGCAGACCTCACGCCGGCGGCTCCGTTCCCGGCGACCGGTGGATGGCATGTGCCGCTCGAACAGGTGACTCGCGTGTCAGACCTCCTCGGGCTGGAACGGTTGACGAGCGAGCGGCAGTCTCAGCGCATCAACGAACTCGAATCCGCGATGGCTGAACTCTCATCGACGGCGGCGTCCCTGCGGGAGAACCTCGACTCCCTGCAGCGCGACCGAGATTCGCTGGGATCGGAGCTCGAGGCGCACCGGGAGCAGCTCGCGGCCGCGCATCGTGCCCTGACCCGATCGCAACGGGATCTCGAGATTCGCGACGGCGAGCTGGAGCGAGCCCTCTCGCGCCGCGCGGTCCGGCTGGCCGACGCCGCCGGGAGGCAGTGGCGAAGGCTGCGGGGCATCCGCACGTAGCGGGTCCGGATCAGCTGCCGGATCCGAAGGGTGCTTGATGGCGGGTCTGCGCACCTCGGGGAGACGTCTCCACACCTCGTCACCCGAGTAGCGATGACGACCGCTCCTCATCGGGAGCTCCGCCGAGCAGTCCGGAGTCCGCCCGATGATCTCTCGAGATGATCGAGCGACTTCGGACTGCTCAGTCGCAGATTCGGTGTCGCAATCGTGCTAGCCGACTCGCGTTTCGAGTGCTCGAATAGCGGCCACCGTCCGCTCGGACGCCCGACCGTCCCGGAACGCGAAGACCCGTCGAATGCGGTCGCCGTAGATGCGATCGAAGGCGTCGCCATCGACGATCGACGACTCGATCGCCGAGATGACCTCGTCATGGCCCGCGACCACCGGTCCGAAACCATCGGTCTCGTAGCTGAATTCGCCCCGGCGGAACGCGTGGCTGCCAGAGAAGAACTCATCATGGTCGAACTGGTAGTAGACCACGCCGGAACCGACGTACGCCGCTTCGAACGCAAGCGATGAGTAGTCGGTCACCGCGAGTCTCGATCTCGCGATCCATGTCTTGATGTCGGATTCAGCGTACGAAACGAGCTGTACCCAGTCCGGAACATCCGATGGGAGGATGTGACCCTGCATGTTCGGATGCGGGGCGAAGGCCACTTGCAGGCCCGTCCGCTCAGCGAGGCTTCGGAGCCGATCGCTCGCCACGACCTCCATCCAGGAACGGAAATACCGCGAGTCCCGGAAGCCTTCGAGCGCGCTGCGCTCGTTGGTCTTCCCATCGACGAGTTCGAGCAGCGACTTGCGCCACGTCGGAATGATCAGCAGGAGGTCGCGTCGGCCATTCGACGCCAGCTGTTCGAGTTCGTCGTGCCTGGGGAACCCCGTGAGCACGACTTCCTTCGAGGTGAGCTTGTATGCTCCCCCCGATCTGGTGAACTCGTGCTGCTCCTGCTCGGTCGCCGTGATCGTGAGGCCGATGGGCTTCGCGTTCATCCACCGCGAGAGGTCGTTATGGGTGACGCCGTGCGAGAGGAAGGTGAACGTCGGAGCGGCCTTCCAGAGCGCCTTCTCGGGGAACGGGTGGAGGATGTAGTGGTCCATCTGCGACGAGATCAGATGCCGCGCGTGGTACCAGAGCGCGAGATGTTCACGAGACCGGTGTGCGACGACGCGGAATCCCTCGCGCTTCAGCCGCGTGTAGTCGGGCGACTCTCGATCGACGACGAAGTAGGCGTTCACCTCGGGCTCATGCTGCGCGAGATAGCGATAGAGGGACTCCGCGTTGTCGCGCCCGATCGTGTCCCGATCGATGAGCAGCCATGCGTTCGCGTACTGCTTCGCCGCGGAGGCAGACTTCGCATACCTGCGCCACTCCCGTTGCCGCGACTTGGTCAACTCGCGCCGTGCTCGATTCGCGACGCGGGCGGCCAGGGTCGCCCGTGAACGAACCGCTGCAACTGTGCGCGGGTGGTTCTTGAACGGCGGATTCGCTCGTCGAAGCTTCTGCCAGATGTGGCCCGGCGTCGCCTCGATGATCGCCTGGCCCGGGTTCCCGAACCTCAGTCGTTCCGGCATCGACCGACCCGCCCGTTGAACGGTGACGTCCTGCATCGCGGAGACCCAGATGATCCGCTCCCACAGCCACGCTTCCCTGAAATAGACGAACGCGCGCGTCTTCGAGGCGAACGGCTGCACTTCGACGCCATCGAGACGAATGGTCTCGGTGGCGTCCACGGAGTCGGTGAAGTATCGGATGCAGACGAGTCCACGAGCAGAATCGAGCTCCGTGAGGTACACATCCTGATCGGCGAGCGCGCCGGTGCTTCGGAGGATCCACGCTTCCCGAATGTGAGGCGGGATGTCGGTCACGTTGTACTCGAGGATGACATGCCTGGAGATGTGACTCAGGTATCGCTCGAATCGGCGGTTGATCGCGACGCATTCCGCGACGCTCAGTCCGGCCGTCGGCGAATCGTTCCTCAAGTCCATCTTGAAGTACCACTGAAGGTCGTACAGCATCATGTACTGCAGCCACCGCGGCACCGGCATGTCGGAGAAGTACTTCTGGGCGACTCGAGCGAAGCCGTGCTCCAACGCGCCATCGAATCGGTCTGCTCGCGTCCACGCGTTGTCGAGCTGCGAGGTTCCGTCATCGCGCTTCCGATAGAAGTACTCCGCCTCGGCGACGAACGCGATCCTGCGGCGCGGTGAGCTGGCGAGGACCTCAGCGGTGAAGACACCGTCCTCCACCGTCGAGACACGGTCATCGAATTCCAGGGCGATCGAACGGATCGCGTCGAGCCGGAACGCCGCCGAATTCACGGCGAAGGGGAAGAACCGGGGCGATTCATCGATATCCACGACGCGCGTTCCACGGGAGAAGCGGAAACGGAACGGGTGCGAGTCCGTCGCACTCGCGGGACTGCCGAAGAAGGGCAGGAATCGGGCGACTGCGACGTCGACGTCGTCCCGCTCGACGCAATCGATCAGGGAGCGCACGTAGCCCGCGCCGAGCACATCGTCAGGGTCGGGGAAGCTGATCCAGACTCCGGAGGCCACCGCCATCCCGGCGTTCCGCGCACTGCTGAGTCCCCCGTTCTCCTTCGTGACGATCTGAGTCCTGATCCGCGAATGCTCGGCGACCCAGTCGCGGATGACCTGCTCACTGCGGTCGGTCGCCCCGTCGATGGTGAAGATCACCTCGGCGGAGTCCAGTGCGGCCCCCTGGGCGGCGATACTTTCGAGGAACTCCGGAAGCCAGCGTTCGACGTTGTAGACCGGGATGACCAACGAGAGTGTCGGACGTGCTTGCGTCATAGGGCGGGCCTCCGAGTGTCGAGAGCAGGAATCGCATGACCGCCGAACAGGCGGACCGGGCTCCGACCGCGCCTTCGTGTTCGCAAGCGGCGGGGGCCGCAGGACATTCTACGATTGATCGAGCGCGCGTCCCATTTCGGGCGAGCCCGGGCGTCGTACACCGCTCGACACCCACCACCGACACACAGCCGTCGTAGGAGTACACCCACTTGCGCCACGCGATCATCGACCTCCTCGCCCACGACTCACTCCTGCCGCTGCGCGACCGCGTGCGCGACGGCCTGGGCTGGGCACGGGGAGTCCGTCTTCGCGCTTCCCGCGGTGTTCGGTCGGAGGCCGGGCTCCTCAGCGTGGTCGTTCCCGCCTACGGCGTCGAGGCCTACATCGAGGAGTGCCTCTCGTCTCTCAGACGACAGAACTACCGGAACGTGGAGATCATCGTCGTCGATGACGGCTCGCCCGATCGGAGCGGTGAGATCGCACGACGCCTCGCCAAGCGCGACCCGCGGATCGTCGTGATCCGCCAGGAGAACGGCGGCCTGAGCTCGGCACGCAACACGGGCGCCGCCAATGCACGCGGCGAGTACCTGACCTTCATCGACAGCGACGACGTCGTCGACCGGCACGTCTTCACGCAGGCGATCGAGTCGCTGCGAGCGACCGGGTCTGACTTCGCGGTCTCCCCGTACCGGCGCAAGTATCGCAACGGGTTCCCGCCCGCTGCTCCGTGGATCCATGCCGCTCACGCGCGGGATCGGTTCGCGTGCACCCTCGAGGAGTTCCCCGAGATCCAGGTCAATGCCGTCGCCTGGAGCAAGGTCTACCGTCGGGCGTTCTGGGATGCCTCCGAACTGGCGTTCCCGGTCGGCGTGCTCTACGAGGATCAGGCCGTGTCGGCCCGGGCCTATGCGATGGCCCGGTCGTTCGACGTGCTGTCGACCGTGTCGATCAACTGGCGAATGCGCGAAGACCAGACTTCGATCTCCCAGCAGGTCACGAGCGTCCGCAACATCACCGATCATTGGGGCGCCGTCCGTGCCTCGCTGGATGTCCTCGCCGAATACGGCCACGCCGAGGCGAGGCGTGCCCGCCTCGCCCAGATCATCTCGAACAACCTCACCGAGTTCTTCATGCTCATCCGCGAGATGTCCGACGAGGCCTGGGCTGTGTTCGCAGCGTCCGTGCAGTACCTCGTCGACCAGATCGACCTCGATTCCGTTTGGGACGAGATCGATGCTCGGAGCAAGCTGCTGACGCACATCGTGGCCGCCGGTGACCGGAAGGCCGCCCTTCGATTCCTCGAGCGCGATGGATGGCGACGCGAGTTCTACCACGCCGAGCTCCGGGGCGACGCCCTCTACGCGCACCCAGATGCCGCGGACGGCATCATTGCAGGACCGGAGTCGGCATTCAAGCTGTCGCCCCGCGAATCCGCCCTCGTCGCAGAGGTCGCCCACGCGCGGCGCCTCGAGGACGGCATCGAACTCGGAATCATCGCATACATCGACGGCCACGACCCGCACGCAGCCGAGTTGCTGGCCGCCGTCGAGCTCGTACCGGATCGCGGCGAGATCGGTCTCCCGGTCGCGAGCGAGTGGCTCCACGCCCCTGCCGAACTCGCGAGCCGATCGACACCGTATGTCGATCGCTCGAGCCAGATGCTGCGGGTGTTCGTGCCGTTCGATCGGCTCGCGGATCATCCTGAGGACTACCGGCTCCGCCTGACCCTCCGGTCGGACGCGCTCGTGCGCACGGGCCTCGCGACCCGTCCGAGCCCGCACCCGAGCTTCGCCAGCACGACGCTCGCGACGGGACTCCGGCTCGACCTCGTCACCGGGCACGGCGACGACGCCGTGCTCCGAACCGGGCGCGCGTCGGCGTCGGTCATCTCGTGGGCGACGGACGGTTCGCGGGCGACGATCGGCCTGGCAGGCGGGACCTTCCAGCGCGTTGCGCTCGTGAGCCCGATGGATCGGTTCGGGCGTCGACGGCGGGAAGCCCGCGTCGAACGTCGCGACGGAGTGCAGCGGGCGACGCTCCGGATCGGCCGACCGATGCCGGCAACGGGTCACGGGCCCGGCGACTGGTACGTGACGGCCCAGGATGAGCACGGCGCCTGGCACTGGGTCGAGGTCGACGACACGGCCGGGGTCGAAGGTCATGGGCTGACCGGGTTGCGGACGCAGACGAGGACGGCATCGGGAGTCGCCGTACCGGCGGCCACGGCCACGGTGCACCGCCGCGAGACGAACTGCTTCTCCGGGGTGTCCCTCGCCGATGACGTGCTGGTGCTCTCGACCGAGGATCGCCCGGACGGCGATTTCGCCGCGGTCTCCGGCAGCCGGCGCGTGCCCGTCGCGCGCACTCCCGGCGAGAATGCGCTCACCCTTCCACTCACGATCGACGAGTTCGGCCGCGCCGCGATGCCCCTGCCCCGGGGCGTGTACCGCATCACGTCCGCCGGACGGGACACAGCCATCGACGAGGGGTTGCGCCTTCGCCTTCCCATCGCACTGCTGACCGGCACCCAGCAGATCACCGTCCGGGCGGACGACTGGAACACGCTCGTCGTGGACATCGACGTGGCCCGCCCGGTTCAGGACCGCGGCCCGGGCAACATCGAACGGCTCCGACTCGAAGCGTTGAAGGCCGCCGGCGAGTCGGAGCGTCCGATGGTGCTGTTCCGCTGCCTCTACAGCGAGTCGGCGAACGACACGGCTCTTGCCCTGCACGAGCGGCTGCGAGAGCGCGGCGCCGACCTCGAACTCGTCTGGGCCGCACGCGACCACTCGACGGCCGTGCCCGAAGGCGGCCGACGGGTGATCGAGAATTCGCGCGAGTACTTCGAAGCCTTCGTGCGGGCCGACTACGTCGTCGTCAACGTGCACCAGCCCGACTGGTTCGAGAAGCGCGAGGGCCAAGTGGTCATCGAGACCTTCCACGGCTACCCCTTCAAGGCGAACGGGGCCGCCTGGTGGCGAAGGCTGGGCTTCCCGCCCGAGCGCATCGAGTCCTTCCACCGGCGCGCGGCCGAATGGGACTACCTCGTCTCCCCCGCCCCGTACGCGACGCCGTACCTGCTCGAATTCTTCCGCGACCGCGATCCCGCCGAGACGGAGATCCTCGAGATCGGGTATCCCCGGAACGATGCGCTGCTCGACGCGAGCGCCGCCGAGCGGCGCTCGCGTGCCCGTCGAGCACTGGGACTGGCCGACGGCGACTTCGCCGTCCTCTACGCACCGACCTTCCGCGACTATCTCTCCGCAGACGACATGTCCGCCACGGCCTCGGAGTTCCTGGACACCGACGCCCTCACGCGAAAGCTCGGGTCCGGGTACCGGGTTCTCACGCGCGGGCACCCGTTCAACGCGCGCGGTGCTGCGGAGTCCGCCGGCTCTGCGATCGACGTGACGAACCACCCCGACATCAACGACCTGATCCTCGCCTCGGACGCGGGGATCCTCGACTACTCCTCGCTGCGATTCGACTACGCGTTGACTGACAAGCCGATGATCTTCTTCACCCCTGACGAGGGGCGGTACTTCGCCGAGCGACCCGGATTCTTCGACTACGCGCCGACGGCGCCAGGGCCGAGGGCGACGACGACCGATGCGGTCGTCGACCTGCTGCGCGACCCGGATCGGCTCGGCGCTGAATGGGCTGCGGCGCGTGCGCAGTTCCGATCGAGCTTCACGCCGCTCGACGACGGCAACGCCGCCGACCGGCTGATCGACCGGGTGTTCGTTCCGCGCGGGGATGCACCTCCGCTCGCCGATCCGCCGAGTGCCGCGCGGTAGCCTTGTCCGCATGGAGTCCCCACGGCGCAACGCGCTCATCGGCGCGTATGCGACGTTCGCGCTCTTCACGCTGCTCGCGGGCCAGTTCTGGCGCAATCTGCTCGGGTGGTGGGGCTTCGGCATCGTCGCCGCGCTCGTCGTCGTCGGCGCCATCTGGCTCGTCGTCACCACGAAGCCGACGTGGAAGTGGCGGCGCGTACCGAAATCGACCCTGGTCTTCCTCGTCGTCGCGACGCTCTCGATCGCGTGGTCGTTCTACCCCGGCGCCTCGGCGCTGGGCATCGCACTCACGCTCGTCACGACGTTCGTCGGCGTCGCGATCGCCCTGTGCCTCAGCTGGCCGCGCCTCGTCCACGCGCTGTCCGCCGCGCTCAAGTGGGTGCTCGCGCTGTCGCTGCTCTTCGAGTTCTGGGTCGCGGCGTTCGTGCGCGAGCCGCTGCTGCCGAACTTCCCCGACTTCGATGCGAGTGCCGAGAAGCTGCCGATGGCGTTCTACTGGTCGCGTGCGCTGCTCTTCGACGGCGGCCCGATTGAAGGCGTGGTCGCGAGCCGCAACCTGCTGGCGATGGCTTCCCTGCTCGCGATCATCGTGTTCGGGACGATGCTCGCCTCCGGCGCCATGCGCCGCGCGAGCGGCATCTTCTGGCTCGTCGTCGCGGGCACGGCATTCGCGCTGACCCGGTCGGCGACCGTGATCCTCGTCGCGGCCGTCGTGGCGGTCGCCCTCGCGTTCGCGCTCTGGGCGCGACGCGTCGGGCCCGATCGTCGACGCGGCGTCTACTGGGCGGCCGGCGGCGCACTGGTGGCCTCCGTCTCGCTGCTCGTGGTGTTCTGGGGGCGCCTGCTCGATGTGTTCGGCAAAGGCGACGACCTCACCGGCCGGCTCGACATCTGGAGTTCGGTGATCGGCATGATCACCGAACGGCCGTGGTTCGGGTGGGGCTGGGTCGGCTACTGGAACCCGTTCGTCGAGCCGTTCGACGACCTCGCCGTGCGCAAGGGCGTCGTGTACCTGCAGGCGCACAACGCCTGGCTCGACGTCTGGATGCAGATCGGCGTCGTCGGGCTGCTCGCGTTCGCCGCCGTCGTCATCGGCGCGCTCTGGCGGTCGTGGTTCCTCGCCGTCGACCGACCGATGGACGCCTCGGGGCGGGCGGTCCCGTATTCTGCCGCTGCCCTGCTGCCGTTGCTCCTGATCGTCGCACTCATCGGGCAGAGCCTCGCGGAGAGCCGATTGCTCGTCGAGAGCGGATGGGCGCTGCTCATCGCGATCGCCTGGGCGACGAAGCAGCGGCAGTGGAAGCCGGAGCCCCTCGTGGCCGGGACCGACCGGCGAAGGCTGCCGGGTGGAATGGGTTTCGAGACGTCGCTCCGCTCCCCCTCGAACCACTCGTCGAAGGACGACGCTTGAGCTGGGGCGCGGTTCGCGAGTTCGTGGGATCGGCACGGTTCGCCCAGGCACTCGCGCTGATCGCGATCGGGCTCGCGTTCTCCACGCACGCGGTACGCTCGCTCATCGGCTGGCCCGGGCTCCTCGCAGCACTCGGCGGGTTGCTGATGCTCTGCGCGGCCTCGCTCGTGACGCGATGGCGGGCGATCGAGTGGTACGGCATCCTGCCGCTCACGATCCTCGTGTTCGTCGGCTGGAGCGCAGCCTCGGTGCTCTGGAGCAACACTCCGCTCGCCTCCGCCGTGCGGGTCGCCTACCTCGTCGCGTACGCGGTACTCGGTATCTACATCGCGCTCATGCGCGACACGATCCAGATCGTTCGTGCGTTCGGCGACACCTTCCGGCTGCTGCTCGGCGTCTCGCTCGCGCTCGAGGTGTTCTCCGGCATCCTCGTCGATCAGCCCATCCAGTTCCTGGGCGTCGAGGGGAACATCGCCGCGCTGGGCCCGATCCAGGGAATCTTCGGGTCGCGCAACCTGCTCGGGTTCGTGGCGCTCATCGCGCTCATCACCTTCATCGTCGAGTGGCGCACGCATATCGTGACGCGCACCCGCACGATCTTCTCGATCGCGCTCGCGGCGCTGTGCGTCGTGTTCGCGGGCTCGCCGACCACCTGGATCGCGCTCGGTGCGGCCCTCGTCGCCCTCGCCGCACTCTACGGTCTCCGCCGCGTGCCCGAACAGAACCGGTGGCGCTGGCAGCTCGGACTGCTCGTACTCGTCGCCGCGGCGCTCGTCACCGGCTGGATCCTGCGAATCCGGATCATCGAGCTGCTCGACGCACGCGCCGAGTTCGACGTGCGGCTCGACCTCTGGCGCGAGCTCTCGCGCTACCTGAGCCTGAACCCGCTGCAGGGCTGGGGCTGGGTCGGCAAGTGGCCCGATGCTCCGCCGTACACCTGGCTCGAAGCCGGTGTCGGCCGGGCGCACGAATCCGCGCTCAACGCCTACTTCGACGCCTACTTCCAGGTCGGCGTCATCGGCGCGCTCGCATTCGCCGCACTCATCGGCGTCGCGCTCGTGCGCTCGTGGCTGCTGGCCTCGAACCGTCGCAGCGTCGTCTACCTGTGGCCGGCGCTCGTGCTCGTCGCGATCGCGGTGACGAGCGCCGCCGAGAGCTTCGCGCTCTACGAGGGCGGCTGGATGCTCGTCGTGATCTGCGCGGTCAAGGCCGCCCGCGACATGAGCTGGCGCGACGCGCTCAAGCGAAGCTGAGCGGCTCCTGCGAACGCTCGGCATTCTCGCGGGCGCGAGGCGAATAGAATCGTCGAGATGTCCAAGACCGAACCCGTCGACCTCTCGGCGTTCTCCGTACCCGGATCCGGACGTGGGATCCTCGACGTGTTCAGCTACGGATACCTGCTGCGGCTGCTGGTGCGCAAGGGCATCCTGACGCGGTACCACGGCTCCGTCCTGGGCTGGGCCTGGTCGTACGTCAAGCCGACGGCGCAGTTCTTCATCTACTACGTCGTGATGGGAGTCTTCCTCAACCTCTCGCGAGGTATCGAGGCGTTCCCGATCTACCTGTTCTCGGGGATCGTGGTCGTCAACCTGTTCAACGAGGCCTTCGGCAATGCGACGAAGTCGATCGTCAACAACAAGGCGCTCGTCAAGAAGATCTACCTTCCACGCGAACTCTTCCCCATCGCGGACGTCTTCATCGCCTTCGTGCATTTCCTTCCGCAGCTCAGCATCCTCATCGTGGTGTGCCTGGTCTTCGGCTGGGTGCCGACCTTCGTGCAGCTCGCAGGGGCGTTGCTCGCCATCTTCATCGTGCTCCTCATCGCGACCGGGCTCGGCTTGTTCTTCGGCTCCATCAACGTCTCGTACCGTGATTCGCAGAACCTCGTCGACCTCATCCTCATGTTCGCGACCTGGACCTCCCCGGTGCTCTACTCGTTCACGATGGTGCGAGACAAGCTGCCGACCTGGTTGTTCGACCTGTACATGCTCAATCCGCTCACCTCGGCGGTGGAACTCTTCCACTCGGCGTTCTGGTTCCCCACGACGAGTGAGACCGCCGAACGACCCGAGCATCTCTGGTTCTTCGCCGGGATCTCGGTCGTCGTCGCTCTCGTCATGCTGCTCATCGGCCAGTTCGTATTCCGAAAGCTGGAGGGTCGCTTTGCCCAAGACCTCTGAACTCGAACCGCCTCGGATCATCGTCGAGGGCGTTCGGAAGACCTATACCCTCCGCCACACGCAGTCATTCAAGGAGACCTTCGTCGCCTGGCTCAAGCGCAAGCGGACCTCGACGTCGTTCCAGGCGCTCAACGGAATCGACATCACGGTCGGCGATTCCGAGGCGATCGCGTTGCTCGGCTACAACGGCTCCGGAAAGTCGACCCTGCTCAAGCTCGTCTCCGGCGTCTTGCGCCCCGACGCCGGTCGAGTCCTGACCCGCGGACGCGTCGCGGGTCTCATCGAGGTCGGCGCGGGCTTCCACCCCGACCTCTCCGGGCGCGAGAACGTCTACCTGAACGCCGCAATCCTGGGTATGTCGAAAGACGAGATCGATGCTCGCTTCGACGAGATCGTGGAGTTCAGCGAGATCGGTGAGTTCATCGACACTGAGGTGAAGCACTACTCCTCGGGCATGTTCGTGCGACTCGCATTCTCGGTCGCCATTCACACCGAGCTCGACATCCTCCTCGTCGACGAAGTGCTCGCCGTCGGCGATGCCCCGTTCCGTGAGAAGTGCAAGACGAAGATCCGTGAGATCGTCGCGGCCGGCAAGACGCTCTTCATCGTGAGCCATGACCTCGGGATGGTGTCCGACCTCTGCAGCAGGGGCATCGTGCTCCGGCGAGGCGAAGTGGTCTTCGACGGGGCGATCGGCGACGCGATCACGACGCTGAAGGCTTCCACCCGATGACCCCGTCCTCCTCGACCATCGCGATCATCCTCGCCGGCGGCATCGGCGTTCGCGTCGGTCTCGGCATGCCGAAGCAGCTCATCCGCATTGCGGGCAAAGCGATCGTCGAGCACACCCTCGAAGCGCTCGAAGCCAGCCCGCTCATCGACGAGGTGCTCGTCATGATGAACGCGGGCTCCCTCCACGAGCTCGACCACCTCAAGACCGACCCGCGGTTCACGAAACTCACCGCAGTGCTGCCCGGCGGCGAGACGCGCAACGACACCACCAAGCTCGCGCTCGCGGCGCTGCCGGACGACGGCGACGCGAAGGTCCTGTTCCACGACGCGGTGCGCCCGTTCGTCGACGAGCGCATCATCGAAGACTGCGTCACGGCGCTCGACGAGTACGACGCCGTCGACACCGCCATCCCCTCGGCCGACACGATCATCGAGGTCGACGAGGGGTCGATCATCACGGGCATCCCGGCGCGTTCGCGCCTGCGCCGCGGTCAGACCCCGCAGGCGTTCCGGCTCTCGACGATCCGGAGGGCGTACGAGCTCGCCGCGGGCGACCCCGACTTCGCCGCGACCGACGACTGCGGTGTGATCTTCAAGTACCTGCCCGACGTGCCGATCAAGGTCGTCGCAGGCACCGCCGAGAACATGAAGATCACCGAGCCGCTCGACATCCACATCGCCGACAAGATCTTCCAGCTGCAGACCACCTCGCTCACGTCGCACACGGCCGACGGCACCGACTCGCTCGATCTCTCCGGCAAGTCGGTCGTCGTCTTCGGCGGCAGCTACGGGATCGGTGCGAGCATCGCCGAGCAGGCGAAGGCCGCCGGAGCGCGCGTGCACTCGTTCAGCCGGTCGGCCACCGGCACCGATGTCACCTCGCGCAAGCAGGTGCGTCGTGCGCTGATGGCCGCAGCCGCCGACGGCCCGATCGACTATGTCGTGATCACGGCGGGTGTGCTCTCGATCGCGAACCTCACCGACACCTCGAAGAAGCGGCTTCGCAACACGCTCGAGACGAACCTGCTCGCCCCGGCGAAGATCGCCCAGGAGGCGTATCCGTACCTCGAGGCGTCGAGGGGCCAACTGCTGCTCTTCACGTCGAGCTCCTACACACGCGGCCGAGCCGGCTACAGCATGTACTCCGCGACGAAGGCGGGTGTCGTGAACCTCACGCAGGCACTCGCCGACGAATGGGCCGAGTCGGGGGTGCGCGTGAACTGCCTCAACCCGCAGCGCACCCGCACGCCGATGCGCACGAAGGCGTTCGGCGAGGAGCCGACCCACACGCTGCTCGACCCAGAGCACGTGGCGGCGGTGTCGCTGCGCCTGCTCGACTCGGACCTCACGGGCCAGGTCGTCGACGTGCAGGTCGCCTCGGCCAAGCGCTGAGGTCGCGGAGTCGCGATACGCGTCGCCGCTGCGCGTCGGCGCTGCTCGATACGAGAAGCGTCAGCCCTTGGGTTGCCGCTCGCCATGCTCGCGCAGGCGCTCGAAGACAAGGTCGTAGAGCTCGGCGATGCGGCGCGAATCGACCCGCAGTTCGTCGATCTCGGCGCGCAGCGCGTCGATCTCGCCCTGCAACCGAGCGACCTCGGCCGACTCGGGAACGGCCGGGCCTCGGCGCTTCAGCTTGCGCAGTGCCGCCTCGAACCGGTTCACCGTGCCTCCTCCCGGGCCGCTGACGCGGCCACCTTCGTACTGTAGAGCCTGACCGTGGCGACCGTGCGCGGTCCGGCGGCCGTCTTGCGCATCTGCCGGCTCTCGACGGCGCAATCGAGCCCGAAGGCGGATGCCTCGTCGCGGAGCCATTTCAGCGGCAGGTGCCACGTGTCGGGGCGATCGTGATCGTAGACGAACGATGCGTTCACCGAGAACGAGGCGAGTACGACCGAGCCCGCATCGATGAGGGCTCGAAGCATCAGGAACGTGTTCGCTCGAGCATCGCGAGTGAGCGTGTGCAGCACGTTCGAGAGCAGGAAATGCCGAGTGCCGCCGACGGCGAGCTCGTCGGCGATGAAGTCGAGCACCGCGCGCCGGTCGGCGAGGTTGAGGCGCTGCACGCTGAGCCCGGTGCGCGACGACGCCGCTGCGAGTGCCGCACGCGCGTAGTCGACGGCGACGACCCGGCGGCCTGCGGCAGCGAGCGACGCGGCGAGTTCGCCGTCGCCGCAGCCGAGGTCGATGATCCGGTCGCCGGGACTCGTCGCCGCGAGCAGCCGCTCGACGTCGCCGTGCCAGTGGCGCGAACGCCCGAGCCTGATGTGACGCTCCCAGAAGTCTCGATTGAGGTCGTAGACGCCGAACCAGTTCTCGAAACGCCGCCGTGTCGACGACGGGGTGCGGAAGCGGAACGACGGGTCGGGCGTGCGCCATCCGGTGCCGTAGCAGAGTGCGAGCCAGGCGTCGCCGTCGGCGACTGACGGCACGGCCACGCCCTCGAGCGTCACCTCGCCGAGCGGCAGCAGCGACGCCGGCGCGAAGGTTCCACGCACGGCGATCGGCTGGTTGTAGACGCCCTGATCGTGGAAGCCGAGGAAGAGGTCGACGTGCACCGTCGATCCGAGCGGGTTGACCTGCCCTGCGGCGCCGCCGGACTCCTCGCCCGCGAACATCACCTGCAGGTGCGCGTCGCTGTGCCGGACGACCTCATGGCCCCGGTCGCGAATGCGGCGCTCGAGCGCGTACGACGCGATCGAGACGTCAGGCGGAGCCACCTCACCGAGGTAGACGAGCAGGTCGATGTCGTCGTCGTGCGCGAGGATGCGGCCTTCGCGGATCGCTCCGAGCAGCGTGCCACCGGTGATCGCCGCGGTATAGCCCAGTTCGTCGAGGTCGTCGAGCACGGTCTGCATCGACTCCATGAGCCGGCGATGCAATGCATCTGAGGGGGCGTCGGTGAGCTTGCCCCACTTGTCGATGATCTGCCCGGCGGCGACGAGCTCGGCGAGGCCCACCGCCCCGGGCTTCGCCGGCCACGAAAAACGGCCCTCGGCGAGCGCGAGACCGTTGCGCTGATCACGCAGCACGACGGTACCCGCTCCGTCGAGGTGGCTGTGCAGCACCGTGGGCCAGCGCACGTGCGCGGCCCGGCCGCCCGCCTCGGGCACCAGCGTGGTCCACAGCTTCCGGCCGTTGATCTCGACGTCGACCGTGCGGCCGATCGCGGGTGAGTCGAACCGCACGACGAGGCCCCGACGCCCGACTCTGAGCGATGCGCGCCGGGCACCGCGTCGGAAGAGAGTCACGAACACGCTTCCTTCGGGTCGGCGGACAATTGGCCAGGGGATGTCCCGAGTCTATGCGAACGCGTGCGATCCACCCATCCGCGGTCCGTTCCTCACGTCCCCGTTTCTGGGGGAGAATAGCCGGGAACGCGCACGACACCCCGGGCGCCGACTGCCCGAACCCGATCGCGAAGGAGGTCGCGCGCGTGAAAACGAAGACCGCGCTGCGGTACGCCGGCGGATACGGCCTTTCGGTGGCGATCAGCGGCGTCGTGAGTCTCGCGGTCATCCCGGCCATCATCGTCGCAGCGGGCGCCGATTCGTGGGCGACGATCGCGGTCGCGCAGGCCGTCGCGGGTTTCGCGTCCGTCTTCGCGGTGTACGGATGGGGCGTCGTCGGACCGACCGAGATCGCGAGCCGCCCCGACGCCGACCGCGGCGCGTACTACTTCGACTCCCTGCTCAGCCGGGTGTGGCTCTGCCTCGTGATCGTGCCGATCGCGATCGTCATCGCCGTCTCGATCGTCGACGGCGACGCACTGCTGGCGGCGCTCACGGTCGCGAGCGGCGTGCTCGTCGCGCTCGGCGCCGGATGGTTCTACGTCGGCGAGGCGAGCCCGATGCGCTTCCTGCTCATCGACACCATGCCGCGCATCGCGGGTACCGTCATCGGCGCGCTCGTGCTCGTCGCGACCGGCGACGTCATCGCATTCGCCGCGCTGCAGCTCGCGGGCGTCGTCGTGTCCGCGCTCATCGCGAACTGGAACATCCTCGCGAGGTACCGGGGGTGGCGCTTCGGACTCTCCCCGGTGCGCGCCGTGCGCAACCTGGCCGGCCAGGCGAGCCCCGTTGCGATGAGTGCGACGGCGTCGATCTACGTCAACGTGCCGATCGTGCTCATCGACCTCTTCCTGCCTCAGGCGACCGCCGTCTACGCACTCGCCGAGCGCATCGTCCGGCTCGCGCTCTACTCCACGCGCCCCGTGGTGCAGATCGCCCAGGGCTGGGTGCCGAACCCCCTTCCCGACGTGCAGTCGGCGCGCGCCCGGCGGGTCACCGCCATCGCGCTCGGCCTCGGCGCGGTCGGCGGCCTCGCCTATGCGCTCGCCGGTCCCTGGATCGGCGACCTGCTCTCCGGGGGCACGCTGACGATCCCGTTCGATCTCGCCGTCCCGATGGCCGTGAACCTCGCCGCGATCCTCGCCTCGCAGATCACGGGCTTCGCCTGCCTCACGGCGTTCGGCCTCACGAAGGCCCTCGCGACGAGCACGATCGTCGGTGCGATCGTCGGCACCCTCCTCATGTACCCGCTGTTGCTCTGGATCGGCGCGCCGGGCGTGGCGTGGGGCCTCGCCGTCGCCGAACTCTGCGTGCTCGGCGTCCAGCTCGTGACCCTGTCCCCCAGACTTCGCCGGGCCGAACCGGTAGGCTCGTAGTCGCGCGCCGCGGCGCGATACCACCCCCACACACACGGAGCACCGCAGCGTGAGCGCAACCTGGAACGAGATCCAACGCGTCGTCTTCCCACAGGACGCCGACCCCGATGTCATCTCGCTGTACGTCGACGCCGACGTCTGGGCGAAGGTCGGCGACCGCGAAGTCCGGGTGAGCGACCGCGCGCACCTCGACGACGTGCTCGGGCGCGATCGCTTCCGCATCTCCTCCGGTGAACGCGTCTCGTTCGCGAGCTACTTCAACGCCTTCCCCGCCTCGTACTGGCAGCAGTGGACGAACGTCGAGCGAATCCGCCTCTCGGTCGAGACGAGCGGCGAGGGCACCCTGCTCGTCTATCGCTCGACCGCACAGGGGGTCCCGCAGCGCGTCGCCTCCGAGCCGTTCGCAGGCACGGTGCGCCACGAGATCGAGCTGCCGGTGACGACCTTCGGCGACGGTGGCTGGTACTGGTTCGACATCGTGGCGGGCGACGCCGACGTGGTCGTCGCAGACGGCCGCTGGCAGACGGATGCCTCCGAGCTGCGCTCGGGCGGCGCCTCCATCGGCACCACGACCTTCAACAAGCCCGACTACTGCGTCAGCACACTCGAGGCCCTCGCCGGCGACGAGACGGCGCGCGACGTGATCGACCGCATCTACATCGTCGACCAGGGCAACCAGCGCGTCGTCGACGAACCCGGCTTCGACCAGGTCGCCGAACGTCTCGGTGACACGCTGACCATGATCGAGCAACCGAACCTCGGCGGCTCCGGCGGGTTCGCGCGGTCGATGGCCGAGACCCTCGAGGCTGACACGAGCGACTTCCTCATCCTGCTCGACGACGACGTCACGGTCGAGCCCGAGAGCATCGCACGCGCTGTGCGGTTCGCCCGGCACACGACCCGCCCCGTGGTCGTGGGCGGGCACATGTTCGACCTGCTGAACCGCCCGGTGCTGCACGCCTTCGCCGAGACGGTCGACCTCAAGCCGTTCGTCTGGCACGCCCAGCCGCACGACGAGGTCCCGCACGACTTCCGGTTCTCGAACCTTCGGCAGACGCGGTGGATGCACGCCCGCATGGACGCCGACTACAACGGCTGGTGGTTCTGCCTCATCCCGACCGAGGTCATCCGGTCGGTCGGGCTCTCGCTTCCGGCCTTCATCAAGTGGGACGACGCCGAGTACTGCCTGCGCGCCCGCGACGCCGGCTATCCGACGGTGACCCTGCCCGGAATGGCACTGTGGCACGTGTCATGGCTCGACAAGGACGACTCGATCGACTGGCAGGCCTACTTCCACGCCCGCAACCGAATCGTCGCGGGCCTGCTGCATTCCCCCTACCCCAACGGCGGGCTGCTCGCCCGCGACAGCGAGCGGTGGGACCTCAAGCACCTGCTCTCGATGCAGTACTACCCCGTGACCCTGCGCCATCGCGCGCTCCGCGACATCCTGTCGGGGCCCGTGCACATGCAGCTCGGCATGGCGACCATCCTCGGCGAACTCCGCGCCGCGGCCGCCGACTTCCCGGAGAAGACCGTGCTCCGGCACGAGTCCGAGATCCCGATGACGGTGGAGGGCAAACGCGTCTACCCGGTGCCGAAGACCGCGGCAGGACCGAAGGGACCGCGCGGCGTCGCGCTCGTGCTGTTCACCGTCAGGATGACCGTGCGCCAGTGGTTCACCCGGCCCGCGCCGAAGAACGTCGCAGAACCCCAGGTCGAGCTCGCCAAGCGCGACGGCACCTGGTTCCGGCTCCCCCACTTCGACAGCGCACTCGTGTCGACCGCGGATGGTTCCGGCAAGGTCCGGTACACGCGCGACCCGAAGACCTTCCGGCGCCTGCTGCGCGAGAGCCGGCGCCTGCACCGCGAGCTGCGCAAGCGCTGGCCCGAGCTCGCACGCGAGTATCGCGCTGCGCTGCCCGAGATCACCTCGCCCGAGGCGTGGGCGCCGCACTTCACGACGAAGAAGTAGTCGCCGACCCGACGAGAACGGCCCGAGGCATCCGCCCCGGGCCGTTCTCGTCTGCGATGTCAGCGCGCGAAGCGCTCCACGAGCCGGTTCTGGAACATGCTCAGTGCCGAACCGATCGCCATGTGCATGTCGAGGTACTGATAGGTACCCAGGCGCCCGCCGAAGTACACGTCGGGCTCATGGTCCTGCAGCTCGCGATAGGCGAGCAGCGCCGCTCGGTCTTCGGGGGTGTTCACCGGGTAGTACGGCTCGTCGCCGTGCTCCGCGAAACGCGAGAACTCGCGCATGATGATCGTCTTGTCGGAGGGATACTCGCGCTCGGGATGGAAGTGGCGGAACTCGTGGATGCGGGTGAACGGCACCGAGGCATCCGCGTAGTTCATGACCGACGTGCCCTGGAAGTCGCCCACCGGCACGACCTCGCGCTCGAAGTCGAGGGTGCGCCAGCTCAGGTGCCCGGCCGACGAGTCGAAGTAGCGGTCGACGGGTCCGGTGTAGACGACGGGCACGTTGCCGACGACGGCCGCCTTGTTGAACGGCTGCGACGCGTCGAAGAAGTCGGTCGAGAGCCTGACGTCGATCTTCGGGTGGTCTGCCATCCGCTCGATCCATGCGGTGTAGCCGTCGACCGGCAGGCCCTCATGCGTGTCGTTGAAGTAGCGGTTGTCGTAGTTGTAGCGCACCGGGAGACGGCTGATGACCTCGGCCGGCAGCTCGGTCGGGTCGGTCTGCCACTGCTTCGCCGTGTAGTCGCGGATGAACGCCTCGTAGAGCGGGCGCCCGATGAGCGAGATCGCCTTCTCTTCGAGGTTCGCCGCCTGCTTGGTGTCGAACTCGTCGGCCTGCGAGGCGATGAGCGCCCGGGCCTCGTCGGGCGAGTAGGCGGCGCCGAAGAACTGGTTGATCGTGCCGAGGTTCACCGGCAGCGGGAACACGACGCCGTTGTGGTTCGTGTAGACCTTGTGCACGTAGTTCGTGAAGGTCGTGAAGCGGTTGACGTACTCCCACACCTTCTCGTTCGAGGTGTGGAACAGGTGCGCTCCGTAGCGGTGCACCTCGATGCCGGTCGCAGGGTCGACCTCGCTGTAGGCGTTGCCGCCGATGTGGTCGCGACGGTCGATGACCTGCACGGTGAGGCCGAGCTCGTTCGCCGCACGCTCGGCGATGGTGAGACCGAAGAACCCCGACCCGACGACGACGAGATCGGTCATCGAGCGCCCCCCGCACCGATCACGAGCCGCGGCGTGCCGACCCAGCGGTCGGCGGCTGTGACGTTGCGGCCGTCGACGACGAGCCGCACGCCGGGCAGGTCGCTCGCGGCGAGGGTCTTGTAGTCGGCGTGGTCGGCCTGCACGATCGCGAGATCGACGGGCGCGCCGAGGTGGTACGCCGTCCATCCGTAGCGGGCGAGTTCGTCGTCGGTGTACATCGGGTCGTGGACGAGCACCTTCGCCCCGCGGGCCTCGAGCGCCTCGACGGTCGCGAAGACGCCGGAGAAGGCCGTCTCCTTCACACCTCCGCGGTACGCGGCGCCGAGCACGACGGCGGTGAGGCCCGCGAGGTCGCCGAGCACGCCCGCGGCCTGGCCGACGAGCCGCTCGGGCATCGAGGCGTTGAGCAGGCGCGCGGTGCGCACGATCTCGGCGTCGCGGTCGGTCGAGAGGTAGAGGCGCGGATACACCGGGATGCAGTGCCCGCCGACGGCGATGCCGGGGCGGTGGATGTGGCTGAACGGCTGCGAGTTGCACGCCTCGATGACCGCGTAGACGTCGACGCCGATCTCGTCGGCGTAGAGCGCGAACTGGTTCGCGAGCCCGATGTTGACGTCGCGGTAGGTCGTCTCGGCGAGCTTCGCCATCTCGGATGCCTCGGGCGAGCCCATGTCCCACACGCCGTTGGCTCGGGCGAGGTCGGGGCGCTCGTCGAACTCGAGCACGGCCTCGTAGAACTCGACCGCACGGCGGGTGCCCTCGGGGCTCATCGCGCCGACGAGCTTCGGGTACTTGCGCAGGTCTTCGAACACCCGGCCCGTGAGCACGCGCTCGGGCGAGAACACGAGGTGGAAGTCGGTGCCCTCGGCCAAGCCCGAGATCTCCTCGATCATCGGCTTCCAGCGGCCGCGGGTGGTGCCGACCGGCAGCGTCGTCTCGTAGGAGACGAGCGTTCCGGGGGTGAGGTGCTCGGCGAGGGAGCGCGTCGCCGCGTCCATCCAGCCGAAGTCGGGCTCCCAGGTCGCGTCGTCGACGAACAGCGGCACCACGATGACGACCGCGTCGGCGCCCGGCACGGCGTCGGCGTAGTCGGTCGTCGCGCGCAGGCGCCCGGCGGGCACGAGCTCGGCGAGCTTCTCCTGGAGGTGGGCCTCGCCCGGGAAGGGCTCGGTGCCCGAGTTCACGAGGTCGACGACGGCCTGGTTGACATCGACGCCGATGACCTCGTGGCCCTGATCGGCGAACTGCACAGCAAGAGGGAGGCCGATCTTTCCGAGGGCCACGACGGCGATACGCATGGATAACATCTTAGGTCGACGAATCGGGCACGCCCGCACCGGGCGAGCCCCGGCGGACGACCGGGTAGACTGCATCAGGACATCGACGGTTGGGAGGCGCCGCAGCGTGAGTGCTCCGACGCCGACCCCCGCTTCCGCCGGCGAGCACCGCCCGCACCTCCTGTACGTCGCATGGGGGTTCCCCCCCTGCCGCGGCAGCGGTGTCTATCGTGCCTGGGCCACCGCGAACGCCTTCGCCGCGGCCGGCTGGGACGTCACGGTGCTGACGGCTCCGCGCGAGACCTTCACGATGTCGACGGGTATCGACGAATCGCTCGAGCGCACCGTCGACCCCTCCATCAGCATCGTTCGGGTGCCGTTCCACGCTGCAGCGTTCGAGAGCGACCTGCGCCGATGGCCTCGATCGCGTGCCGCGGCACCCGAGCTGTGGAACGTCCTCAACGCGCGTCGAGAACAGCGCACGTTCCCCGAGCGGACGTACGGCGGGTGGCGTCCCGCCCTCGAGTCGGCGGCCGTCGAGGTCCACGAGCGTCACCCGATCGACCTCGTCCTCGGCTCGGCGAACCCGCATGTCGACTTCATTCCCGGTCACGTCCTGCACGAGCGCTTCGGCGTGCCCTACGTGATGGACTACCGCGATGCCTGGCAGCTCGACGTCTTCAGCGGCGATCGCGTGTCGCCTGAGGGCAGCGCGGTGGCGCAATGGGAGCGCAGGCTCGTCGAGGACGCCCACGCCGTCTGGTTCGTCAACGAGCCGATCCTGCGCTGGCACGCCGACCTGTACCCGACCCGGGCCGACCGATTCCACGTCGTCGCGAACGGCTACGACGCGCCTCCCGAGACGACGACCCGGCGACCCTCCCAGCAGGGTCTGGTCTTCGGCTACATCGGTACGATGTCGGCGGCCGTCCCGGTCGATCGGCTCATCGACGGGTGGCGCCTGGCTCGGACGCGCTCGCCGCTGCTCGCTGCCTCGCGCATCGAGCTCTGGGGCCACCTGAACCATGCCGGCACCCCCAACGAGGCGATCGCCCGACAGATGGGCGCCTTCGCCGAGAACGGCATCAGCTATCACGGGGCAGTCGCCAAGAAGGAGATCGGAGCCGTCTACGCGCGCTTCGACGCGCTCCTGCTCGCCCTCGGCACCGGTCGCTACGTGACCAGCGGCAAAGTGTACGAGTACGCGGCCACCGGGCTGCCCATCGTCTCGGTGCACGACCCCGGGAACGCGGCGAGCGACGTGCTTCGCGATGCTCCCGCCTGGTTCCCAGTCGCCGACCTCGAGCCGGAGACCATCGCCGACGCGCTGGTCGCGGCCTCTCACGCGGCGCTCGACCAGACCCCGGAGGAGCGCCGGGCCGCGCGCGAGTGGGCGACGCAGTTCCAGCGCGACCGGCAGCTCGGCCCCCAGATCGCATCGCTTCGCACAATGGTCGAGGATCGCCGCGCTGCGGGGGTTCCCCGATGAACATCGTGCTCTTCGCCCCATCCGGCGCCACGGCGTCGGCGATTCGGCAGCTCGCGCCGGACCCCGAGCGCGACCGGATCACCGTGGTCTCCCGGGCAGCGCCCGATGCCGACGTGCACTCGATCGTGCTGCAGCCGGCGCTGATGTCCCTCACGCGCAGTGCCGAGCGTGCCCTGGGCGGCTCCGCGGCCGGCCGCAACCTGCTGCGACTGAGCCCGCTCGACCCCGGGCGGCGATTCTCAGGCGCGGCCCGTCATCACCGGGAGCTTCGCGCACGCGTCGCCGCCGCCGACCTGATCGTCGCACTCGAGCGCGACGGGATCCTCGCCGCCTGGAAGAGCGTGCGACGCTGGGCCGGTGCCGACGCGAAGGCCGTCTACGGCATCGCCCCCGCGCGGACGCTCCTGGCCGCCGCGCGCGACTAGTCCGAGAGCGTCGCCGATTCCCACGCGAGGGTCGGAATGCGGCTCGGCACGACTCCGAGCTCGTCGACCATGCGCGAGACGTCGGCCCAGTTGGTGCTCGGCCCGCCGTCCTTCACGATGACCCGGGAGTCCTCGACCTGCAGCCGGTCGAGCAGCACCCGCGTCGAGACCGCCGCCCCCGCGCCCACGTTGATGACGCGATGACCTGAGTGCTCGGCATCGGCGGCCGCTCGAAGCACCGAGACGACGTCGCCCTGATGGATGTAGTCACGGACGAAGTGATCGGGGGCCAGGACCGTTGCCGGTGCGGCCGGGGTGGCGTGCACGAGCTTGTACACCAGGGAGTCTGGGAACGAGGGTCCGGCGATGTTGAAGATCCGGAGGGTCGTCACGGCCGCTTCGGGGCGATCCGCGGCGAGCCTGCGGAACAGCTCCTCCCCCGCGATCTTCGACGTCGCGTACGGGCTGTCACCGGCGAGTGCGGAGTCCTCCCGACGCGCCTCGGTCGCGGTCGTCCCGTAGACGGCACCTGACGACGCGTGCACGACCCGTCCGATGCGGGCTTCGCGCGCGGCACCCACGACGGCGGAGTCGATGAGCCGGTTCTGCACGACCAGGTCGTCGCCGTGCAGGACGGACGCGAGGTGCACGATGATCTCGGGCTCGACTCGCCGTGCGAGGTCGGCCACCGCCCCGGCATCCCGAAGGTCGATGACGATCTCGTCGTCGTGGTGCACGTCGGGTCGAGTCCGGCCGAGCGAGACCACTCGGGAACCGCGTTCGCGCAGGTCACGGACGAGCAGCCGACCGAGACGGCCCCGCCCGCCCGTCACGAGGATCGTGTGCTCGGGGATGCGTCCGGTCACGACCCTGCCTGCGGCAGGCGCGGGTCGATGTTGAACCCCATCTGCACGAGCGCGGCTCGCGCGTCCTCGTCGGAGAGGTCGCCCGCGCGCCCACGATCGAGCGTCCGTCGGATCTCCGCCACCGGCACGTCCATCTCCTCCTCCACCTGGAGGATGAACACCTTGCTGTTGGCCGTGCTCGTGGCGAGTTCGGGGTTGTACGTGAGTTCCTCGTAGAGCTTCTCGCCCGGGCGGAGCTGGGTGACCTCGATGTCGATGTGCGGCGCCGTCGCCTTCACGAGACTCTCGGCCAGATCCATGACGCGCACCGGCTCGCCCATGTCGAGCACGCAGATGTCGCCGTTCGCGCCCAGCAGGGCCGACTGGATGATGAGATGGGCCGCTTCGTCGATCGTCATGAAGAAGCGCGTGACATCGGGATGGGTGACCGTGAGCGGTCCGCCCTGCTCGATCTGTCGTCGGAACGTCTCCATCACGCTGCCGTTGCTCTGGAGGACGTTCCCGAATCGCACGGCCGTCAGCTTCGTCGCGCCCGAGTCGCGCGCGAGGTCGCCGAGGAGGAGTTCACCCAGTCGTTTCGTGGCACCCATGACGTTGGCCGGTCGCACCGCCTTGTCGGTCGAGACATAGACGGCATGACTCGCCCCGGATGCGATCGCCTGGCGCAGGACGTTCTCCGCCCCGAGCGCGTTGTTCGCAATCGCCTCGGACGGGTTCTCCTCCATCAGCGGCACGTGCTTGTAAGCCGCGGCGTGGAAGACGAGCTCGGGACGCGCGGCGTCGAAGATCCGCTCGAGTCGACGGACGTTCTTCACGTCCGCGACGGCGACCTCCAGCCGCTCGTCGTCGAGTCGGTTCGCGAGGTGGAACAGGCCGGTCTCCCACCAGTCGACGGCGACGACCGTCGCGACGTCGAGGTTGAGCAGGTGTTCCACCAGCCGGGACCCGATCGAGCCGGCCGCCCCGGTCACGAGGACCCTGCGGCCCTCCACCATCCGTCGGGCGTCCAGCATGTCGTGCTTGACCGGCCGACGCCCGACCAGTTGGAGGACGTCGACGTCGGTCAGGTCGCTGACGCTGACGGTCTCACGGCTGATCGTGTCGTAGGTCCGAGGCAGCATCGACAACTGGAGGCCGGTCTGCTCCAGCCCCGTGAGGAACTCGCGCAGCCCGGCCGCATCGATCGTCGGGATGGCGAAGTACACCGAGTCGACGGCGTGGTCGCGGACGACACGATTGACATCCGAGAGGCGGCCGAGCACCTGCGGGTCCTGCTTCACGTCGTCGAGGAACCCGACGACCTCATCTCCGAGCGCCTTCGCATCGTCGGCGATCCCGATGCCGGCGGTGCCGTACCCGACGACCAATACCCGGCTCATTGCGCTCGTTCCAGCCACCTGTTCACTCCCCGATCCTATCCGATCCCTCGTCGACGTCCTGCGGCCGGCTCCCGGTCAGGCGCGCCATGATCCGCTCCTCGACGGCGATGTCGGCATCGGAGGACAATCGTTCCGCCGCGGCATCCGCCGCCTGCTTGAACGCCGCAATCTGCTCACGCGAGAGGGCGGAGATGGTCGCCGTGAGGTCGTCGGCCTCGTAACCGGCGGTCACGGCTCCGATGCCGTTGTCGTCGATGACGCGACTGGTCTCGTCCCCCGGTCCGAAGACGACCCCGATCCGCGCCTGGACGAAGTCGAAGAGCTTGTTCGGCAATGCGAGGCGGTGATTCGGCGTGTGCGGCGGGAGCAGGTACACCCCGAGGTCGTAGGGGTTCAGCGCTGCGGGGAGTCCGCTCGGAGTCGTGGGCTCGTGCAACGTCGTGCGGGGGCTCGCCTCGATCCTGGCGAGCAGCTTCTTCCAGTACGCATCGCCCTGCCGGGCTGCGATCAGGAAGAGATCGAGGCTGTAGCCGTCCCCCAGGTCGTCGACCGCATCGATGAGCGCTTCGATGTTGCGACCCGGCACCGCGCCTCCGCTGTGCACGAGCCGGATGCGGTCGTTCTCCATCGGCGACGGCCCCAGTCCGTCGGCGAACGGCCTGGCGTTCCGCACGAGCTCGGTGGTGACGCCGTAGCGCTCCTCGTACATCGAGCAGATGGCCGCACCCACGGACGTCGCGACATCGACCCGCGGAAGGTAGCGTGCGCACACCCAGTCCATGAACGGAGCGACCAGGAGTCGCCACGACAGCACGTGGGAGCGCTCGGCCGGGGCCCACTCGTGCAGGTCGCACCAGATCTTCGGCGAACCCGCCACGGTGAACGCCAGGGGAAGCGCGCGGGCCTCGTTGGCGACGACGACGTCGAACTCGCGGCCAGCGAGCAGCCGATGCGCCGCCTTCACCGCGGGCGCATCGAGCTCGACCGATGCATAGCGGCGGAGACCCAGCTTCAGCACGCCGCCGAGGGTCTGGGGCAGCGACGGCAGCGCGCTGTCGATCTCGATGTGATCGTCCGCGGCGGCAGGACGTGGCCCGTAGGACAGCGTCGTGACGTGCCCGTAGCGCGACAGCACGTCGAGCTGCCGGAGCACGCGCGCGTCAGCGGTGATGTCCGAGAAGGAGATGCAGAGGATGCGGGCTGGTCGGGATGCTGTCATGGTCGCTCCTGATCACTGGCTTCGGATGCGGCGGAGGTGCCGAGGAACTCGGACAGCGTCCTCGCAGACGCTCGCCCGTCGTGGACCGCCTCGACGAAGGCGCGCCCGGAGGCCGCCATCGCCCGCGCACCCGCCCGATCGTCGAGGAGGGCGAGCACGGTCTCCTCGACCGCGTCGATGCGCGACTCGACGATGGGCAGCTCCCGGCCGGTCGCCCGCTGGACCTCGGTTCGCACGCGGTCGGAGACGTGACCGACGACGACGCGGCCGGCGGCCATGGCCTCGCAGGCCGCGACGCCGTAGTCGCCCAGGCGGAACTGGTCGAGCACGATGTCCGCGGCCCGATAGACCCCCGGCATCTCCGTTGCGGGCACGCCTTCGAGGCGGCGGTACCGGATGACGCCACGCGCATCCAACCGTTGAAGCCGGGCGTCGATCGAGGGATCGCCCTTCATCGCCGGATTGCTCGGGGCGTAGGCGACGACCGGGCGGTCCGAGGTGAGCGGCGCGTCGGGTGCGGTCCACGAGTCGATGTCGACGACGACGGGGAGCCAGACCGCCCGCGGGACGTCGAGGAGACCCGGCGTCGACACGAAGACCGGGAAGTCGGATTCGGCGACCGCCTCGAGGTTCGCCGCGGCGTTGCGTTCGAGCCTGGCGGTCTGATCGTCGGGATAGGAGCCGGAACGCCCGAACGGCGAGTCGGGTTCGCTCCGGGCATGCGCGCTCGGGAGCCGGATGTCGCTCCCGTGCCAGAGGAACGCGACGGACAGGCCCGATCGCGACAGCTCGCGGAGCGGGTCCGCCGCCGATCCCCCGAGCGCGCCGCGGAACGGGTGCCGACCGGACTCGATCAGCGCGTGCGAGAACCCCTCGACGAGTTCGCGGCGCTGGGCGCGCTGCCAGCGCCGCGAGAAGACGGTGGCCGCCAACGGCACCGCGACGTCCACCGGGAACGCAGGGTTCCGAGCCCCGCGCGGAATCGTCGCGAGGCTGACGGCCGCGGCCCCGTCGAGGTCGTTCCGGATGGCGTTGGCCCACCGGAACCCCTGCCCTGCGGAGTTCGCCGGACCGATGAACACGGCGACCCGTGACGACGGGGCGACGGCGACCGCCAGGCCGGTCGGATCCCAGCGCAACCCCGATGGAAGGACCCGGAGCAGCAGCGGCTCGGGAACGAGGCGAGCGAGCATCGGCGCCAGAGGGGCGAGGACGGAGCCGAGACCGCTCACCGGTGTGCGATCCTGGTCCGCGCCGCGGCGTACCCGCGCACGGCGACCGTGGTCGAACCACCGCGCTCGCCGCGCTGCAGCCACTTCCATGCTGCGAACCCGGCGTCGCGTTCGGCGGCGATGATCATGTCCGCGTCCCCGATCCGGCGCTCCACCTCTGCAGCCGAAGCCGAAGCGCGCCAGAATCGAACGCCGCCGTCGAGCGGCAGGACCCGCACGAGCATCCGTCCCGGCAACGTGTGGGAGAGCGCCGCGACCAGCCTGGCGGATCGGTGCGACTGCCGCAGGGTCACCCACCCGTCGGTCTCCGGCACGGCGGGGCCGCTCCAGCAGACCACGGTCACGCTGTCCTCGTCGGTCAGCCCCGGGAGGTCCTCGGCCGAATGGCGCCCGCTGGGCGCGAGCACGACGATGTTCATCGGCCACCACCGTTCACCGAGAGCAAGCGATCGACACCGTCGACGGCGGCCTCGAGCTGATGCCCGCGCTCCCAACGGGCTCCCCATGAGATCGCGTCAGCCCTCGATCCGTCGGTCTGCGCGCGTGCCTGCGCGGCGCCGGCGATGAGCGCATCGGCGATGTCGTCGGCGGCCATCGAGGCCGACGGCGACCACGCAGGCGAACCCGCCATGACCGCCGACGCCGCACTCGACGGATCGTGCACCGAGACGACGGGGAGGCCGGTCGCCGCGAATTCGAAGACCTTGCCGCTCGTCACCCCGGGCCCGCTCGCCAGGGCGAGCACCAGCGCGTCGAAGGTTGCGTACACCTCGGGGATCTGCGCCTTCGCCACCGGCCCCTCGTAGGTGATGCCGACCGCGGAACCGCGCTGCAGGAAGCTCTCCAGATGTTCGCCGGCGATCCCAGTCCGCCCGAGGTGGCCTCGAAGCACGAGCCTCGCCCGCGCCAGTTCGGGCGAGCGCTCGCGGGCCCGCACCCAGCCCGCCAGGAGTTCCTCGGCGGGGAACTGGCCGTGGTTGATGGTGCCGATGTAGCCGAACGTCAGCGGACGATCCGGGGCTGCGGACACGAGGGGAACGGCGGGCGAGACGCCGTCGATGGTGTCGAACCCGTTGGGGACCACCCGCATCCGCTCGCTCGACCGAGGGTACTTCGCGGCGTGCCAACCACGAATCGGCTCGTTCACGAACCAGATCTGGTCCGCGGACTCGATCAGTCGGGACTCCCAGCGCTCCGCACGTCGCGTCGCGCGCGGATTCCGCCCGCCGGTGAAGACGTCGATCGTCCAGGCGTCGCGGTAATCCATGATGTTCCGAACCCCGTGCCGGCGCTTCAGGTGCCAGCCGGGGATGAAGTCGACGGACGGGCTCGCCGTGCCGAGTGCGACGTCGACGCGTCGCGCGCGGTGAATCTCCTCGGCGGCCCGCACGAGCTCGCGACGCCATCCGCCGAAGCCCGCCTCCGGGAACGGAAGTCCGCGCACAGCACCCCAGAGTTCGGGGAATCGCGCCTGCGCGCGCGTCCAGTCGCCGACGTCGCTCGCGTACAGGCCGGAGGAGAACGGCACCTCGACCCTGCGCACCCGTTCGCCGACCTGGGCGGACAGCGACGCGTCGATGAGTCCCTCATCGGAGAAGAGCTTCCGTGGAGCGGTGAGGACGGTCACCTCCCATCCGCGCGCCGCGAAGGCGTTCGCGAGTCCGATGGCACGGTACACACCGCTGGTTCTGGCCGGCGCGAACGCCCATGCGGTGAGCAGGAGGTGGCGCCCGCTCATGGTGTCCGCCCCAGGAACGGCGCGAGCACGCGCGCCGACAGTTCCCCGTTGTGGACGGCCTCGACGAAGGCAGGACCGGCGTTCGCGATCGGCCGATACGCCTCGGGACGCTCGGCGACGTCACGGAGCACCTCTTCAAGGGTGTCGGGGGTCGCCTCGACCACCGGCACCTCGCGTCCGCTCACCTGCTGGATGTGGTCCCGGACCTGATCGTGGAGATGCGCGATCACCAGTCGACCCGCCGCCATCGCCTCGATCGACGTCGTCGCGTAGATGCCGAGGGTGAACTGGTCGAGGACGATGTCGGCGTCCGAGTAGCGACCCGGCATCTCGTTCGCGGGGACCTTGACGATCCGCTGGTAGTCGACGACCTTCTCGTCGGACAGGCGATTCACGATCGGCTCGATGAGCGCGGTGCCCTTCACCGCCGGGTTCGTCGGAGCGTGCAGGACCACTGGCGTTCCGCCGGACAGCGCTTCGCGTTCCGCCTTCCACTCGGCCGGGTCGACCACGATCGGAAGCCACGACGCCGCCGGCCAGTCGAGCAGGAGTTCGGGCGTCGCGACGAAGGTGGGCGCGTCGAGCCGGGCGAAGAGCTGCCGGTTCTTGAGCGCGCGCGCCTCGAGCGCTCGGATCCAATCCTGATCCGCGTCCCGGAACGGCGACCACTTGTCGACCTGGGCGTGGCGGCTGGGCAGGCGCAGGTCCGTTCCGAGGCTCGCGAGGCCGACCGCGAGCCCGCGGTCGCGCAGCCAGATCGCCTCTCGCTCCACGAACCCCTGGAAAGCGAGGCCGAAGAGGTGCCGCTCCGCCTCGATGAGCACATGCGTGAACCGCTCCGCCACGGCGTCCCGCTGCCGCCGCCCCCAGTCCCCCGACGAGGTGAACACGATCTCGGGAACGGAGTAGTCGGCCGGGAACCCGAAGTCGCCGCGTGTGCGGTACTGCATGTTGACGGCGCCGACACCCGGCAACCGCTCGGCCGAGCGTGCCCAGCGGTAGCCCTGGGCCGCGAAGTTCGCGGGGGCGACGTAGAGGCGGGCTTCGCCGGAGGGTGCGGTCACCGGCGGCGGGACGTCCGCGGGCGAGAACCGGCGCGACGGCGGCCGGAGCCAGCGCGAGACCCGATCGGGCAGCCGTCCGACGACGAGTCGGTACGCGATCCCGGCCTTCCGCTTGATGCCCGTCAGGACGCCGGTCATGCGAGCCCGGCCAACTTCGCCTGCGCCGCGAACTCAGGACTCTGCGCCACGACCGTCGCGAAATCGCCCTGCGCCGCCACCGTTCCGTCCTTCATGAACAGGACGACATCGGAATCGCGGATCGTGCTGAGGCGGTGCGCGACGGCGATCACGGTGACGTCGCCGCGCAACTCCCGGATCGCCGAGGCGACGTCGGATTCCGTCTTCGTGTCGAGCGCGCTCGTCGCCTCGTCGAGGACGAGGACGAGCGGATCGGTGTAGAGCGCACGGGCGATGCCGAGGCGCTGGCGCTGGCCGCCGGAGAGCGTGAGCCCACGCTCGCCGACGCGCGCATTCAGGCCGTCCGCACGCTGCTCGATCACGCTCCACAACTGAGCACGGCGGGCGGCCTGCTCGGCTCGGGCCAGGTCGACGTCGTCACCCCACGTCAGGGCGATGTTCTGCGCGATCGTGCCGTCGAAGAGCGTCACCTCCTGCGGGACGAACGCGACGTGCTTGCGCCAGGCATCCATCACGTCCTCGAGCGGCAGCCCGTCGATGCGGATCTGTCCACCGGTCGGCGTCAGCAGGCCGAGCAGCAGGTCGATGAGGGTCGACTTGCCTGCGCCCGAGGCACCCGCGATGCCGATCGTCGATCCCATCGGAACACGCAGGTCGACCTCGCGCACCGCCGGGATGTCGCTGCCGGGGAAGGTGAACGCGACGTCCGTCAGTTCGAGCACTCGGGGCTGGCCCGGCAGCGGCGCCTTGCCGAGCACCTCACGATCGGCGAGGAACTTCGTCGACGCCTCGATGTCGGCGACCACCGCATCGACGTACGGGACGGACGTCATGGTCCGGGTGATGACCGCTTGGAAGCCGGTGAGTGATGGAACGAGCCGGAATCCGGCGATGCCGAAGAGCGCGATCGCGGCGATGGCCTCCTCCCGTCCCCCGAAGAGGAACGCGACTCCTCCGACGATGAGGAAGCCGCCGATGATCGCCGCATCGAAGATGAACCGCGGGACCGTCGAGAGGAAGCTCGCGTTCGCGCGCGCCTGCGCGGTCTGGGCGCGATTCCTCCGGATGACCTCGCTGACCTCGTCCGCCTTGTCCCGCAGGGTGATCTCCTTCAGGGACGCGACCATCCCCGAGATCAGCGCCGCGACGCGCAACGACGAATCGCGAGCGACCCTGCCCGCCTGTCGCGTCTTGCCGCTCAGCACGACGTACTGCAGCATGGCGATGCCGCCGAGGTAGACGACCGTCACGAGCGCCGTCGCCGGCTGCGCGAACACGATGACGCCGACCACGCCGACGGAGGTCACCAGGAGGCCCAGCAGCGTCGTGAGCGGCAGCAGGAAGCCGGCCACGACGTTGGCGATGCCGCTGTCGGTCATGGCGACGATCTGCGCGCTGTTGCGCGACAGTCGGTCCGTCCAGGACGCGCGAATGTATGCGCCGAAGAGCTGCTGGCCGATCGCGAGCTCGTAGGAGGCGAACCGCCGCGTGGCGATCCACTGGAGCCAGACGTTGGCCGCCGACTTGCCGATGACGACCAGGGCGAGGATGAGGACCAGCCACAGCACCTGGGCTTCGTCGATCGCGCCGATGACGGGCAGCGACAACGGACCACCGGCGATCACCGCGGCGAGCGTCAGGGCGAGCAGCATCAACGCCACGACGTCGACGACGGCGAGCCCCGCGGATACCAGTGAGAACACGAGGAGGAACCGCCGGGCCGAGTGCGGCAGGAACGGCAGGAGCCGCCGAAGCGTGCGAGCGATCTGCTTCATGGTGCTAGGGCTGCAGAACCTTGCCCTCGCGGGCGCTTTCGAGCGCCGCCTCGACGACGGCGAGCGTCCGCAGCGCCTGCTCCATCGTCACGACGTCGCTCGGCTTGCCGAGCACCGCGTCCCTGAAGGCCTCGTGCTCGACCCGCAGCGGCTCCCGCTTCGGGAAGGCGAAGCGCGTCACGTCGCCCTCGGACACTCCCCGGAACGCCGTCACGGACTCCCACTCGAGCGGGATGGTGCCGTTCGCGTAGAACGTGAGGTCGCCCGTGGACGTGTCGGCGACGAACGCTCCGCGCTCACCCGTCACGACGGTGACCCGCTCCTTCATCGGGCTGAGCCAGTTCACGAGATGGCTGACGATCGCCCCGGACGCCAGTCGGCCCGTGATCGCGATCATGTCCTCGTGTTCGCGCCCGCTCTTGAAGGTGGTCTGCGCGAACACCGTCTCGTACTCGCTCTGCGCGACCCACGCGGTGAGGTCGACATCGTGCGACGCGAGGTCCTTCGCGACCCCGACATCGGCGATTCGCGAGGGGAAGGGACCCTGCCGCCGCGTCTGGATCTGGTAGACCGCCCCCAGCTCGCCGGCCTCGAGCCGGCGGCGCAGCTCCTGCAACGCCGGGTTGAAGCGCTCGATGTGTCCGACCGCGCCGACGAGGCCGGCCTCGCGGAATGCATCGACCATGCGGGCACCGGCTTCGACCGAATCCGCGATGGGCTTCTCGACGAGCGCGTGGATCCCGGCGTCCGCCAGCTTCAGCGCGGCATCTTCGTGGAATCGCGTCGGTACCGCCACGACCGCGACGTCGATGCCCGCCGCGATGAGCGCGTCGATGTCGGGGAGCACCTCGAGACCGCCCGCGACGCCGTGGGGGTCTCCGCCGGGATCGGCGATCGCGACGAGCTCGACGCCGTCGAGTTCGCGGAGCACCCGTGCGTGGTGCCGGCCCATCATGCCGACGCCGAGGAGGCCGGCGCGCAGCGCGGCCATCAGGCGCCGGCCCCTGCCACGGCTTCGACGGCGGCGGCGATGCGCTCCAGGTCGCCCTGCGTGAGCGAGGGGTGGACGGGCAGCGATACGGCCTCGAGCGCGGCGCGCTCGGTCTCGGGGAGGTCGAGGCCGGGCGCATACTGCGCGAGCGATGGGAGCCGGTGATTCGGGATCGGGTAGTAGACGCCGCTGCCGACCTGGTGCTCCTCCTTCAGCGCCCTGACGAAGCCATCGCGATCGTCGACCACGCGAATCGTGTACTGGTGGTAGACGTGCACGGCGTCGGGCGCCACGGGCGGTACGACGACGCCCTTCAGGTTGGCGTCGAGGAACGCCGCGTTCTCTTGACGCGCCCGGGTCCAGGCATCCACCTTCGTCAGCTGGACTCGGCCGATCGCGGCGTGGATGTCGGTCATCCGCGCGTTGAACCCGACGATCTCGTTCTGGTACTGGCGCTCCATACCCTGATTGCGCAGCAGGCGGAGTCGTCGTTCGACCTCGGGGTCTCCCGTCGAGACCATTCCGCCCTCGCCCGACGTCATGTTCTTCGTCGGGTAGAGGCTGAACATCGCGAACGCGCCGAACGTTCCGACCCGACGGCCGCCGAGCGACGCCCCGTGCGCCTGCGCGGCGTCCTCGAACAGCTTCAGCCCGCGTCGTTCGGCGAGATCGCCGAGTGCGCCCACGTTCGCCGGGTGCCCGTACAGGTGGACCGGCATGATGCCGACCGTTCGCTCGGTGATGAGCGACTCGACCGACGAGACGTCCAGGCCGAAGTAGTCGGGCTCGATGTCGGCGAACACCGGCGTCGCGCCGGTCAGGGCGACCGAATTGGCGGTCGCGGCGAACGTGAAGGACGGAACGATCACCTCGTCGCCGGGCCCGACGCCGGCGGCGAGCAGGCCGAGGTGCAACCCGGACGTGCCGGAGTTGACGGCCACGGCAGCCCTGCCGTCGAGCAGGACCTCGGAGAACTCGCGCTCGAACGCGGCGACCTCAGGCCCCTGCGCGACCATTCCGGAACGAAGCACGGCATCGACCGCCGCTCGCTCCTCGTCGCCGATGATCGGCTTCGCCGCAGGGATGAACTCTGGACCGCTCACGCGCCCACCTTTCACTACGTAGTTCTGCTCGACGGCACAAGGCACGACCGCCAATCCTACCGTCTCCGAAAACTCGCGCCATCGCGGTCGGATGGCGCCGATGTCAGGCGCGAGAGCCGGCGAGCAGCGCCTCGATCACGCGTTCGGCCGCACGACCGTCGCCGTACGGCTGCGCATCGGTGGGCGCGGGCGCCGGCCGCTGGACGGCGCGCGCGATCTCCTCATGCGTCTCCGCGAGCACGTTCCAGCCGAGCTCGACCGTCTCCACCCACTCGGTCTCCGTCCGAACGGTCGTGCACGGGACGCCCAGCAGGAACGCCTCCTTCTGCAGACCTCCCGAGTCGGTCACCACACCCGCGCTGCGGAGCGCCACCGAGACGAGCTCGGGGTAGCGCAGCGGACGATGGGGCACGAGCGTGCCGGTCGAGAGCTCGATGCCGTGCTCGGCCGCCTTCGCCACGAGGCGCGGGTGCGCCACGATCAGCACCGGCCGGTCGAGGCTGGCGAGGCTCTCGACGATCGATCGGAGGCGATCGGGGTCATCCGTGTTCTCAGCGCGGTGGATCGTCGCGAGGTAGTAGCCGCGCTCCGGAAGTCCCGCCTCCTCCAGGAGCTTCGGGTACTCGTCGGCGACGGCGTCTCGCACGGCCAGCAGGACATCGGTCATGACGTCGCCGACGACCACGCTGCGTTCGGCGAGGCCCTCGGCGGCGAGGTGGTCGAGCGCCACTTGCGTCGGCGCGAGGCAGAGGTCCGCCGCGTGGTCGGTGAGCACGCGATTGTGCTCCTCGGGCATCCGCCGGTTGAACGACCGCAGCCCCGCCTCGAGGTGCGCGACCGGGTAGTGCAGCTTGACGGCGCTGACGGCCGCCGCCAGCGTCGAGTTGGTGTCGCCGTACACGAGAACCCAGTCGGGGTCGTGCTCGCCCAGCACGGCGTCGAGGGCACCGAGCATGGCGCCGGTCTGCACTCCGTGGCTGCCGGACCCCACACCCAGGTGCACCGTCGGCGCGGGGATGCGAAGGTCGTCGAAGAAGACGTCCGACAGCATCGGGTCGTAGTGCTGCCCGGTGTGGACGATGACGTGCTCCACGCCGGCAGACTGGGCGGCCCGGGCGATGGGAGCGAGCTTGACGAACTGCGGGCGGGCGCCGACGACACTGAGAACCTTCACGCATCGATCGTAGACGAGCGCGACTTCCGCGCACGTTCTCGAAAGGGTTCGATTGCTAGTATCACCGTCATGCCCTCGACTCCGCTGCGCCCGCTCATCGTGCTGCCAGCGTTCAACGAGGAGCAGGCGCTCGGGCCATTGCTCGACGAGATCTCGGAGGCCCTTCCCACGATCGACTGCCTCGTCGTCAACGACGGCTCGGGCGACGGGACGGTCGCCGTCGCGCGGGATCGCGGGGTCACGGTGGTCGACCTCCCGTTCAATCTCGGCGTCGGAGGGGCGATGCGAGCCGGCTTCCGCTACGCCCTGCGCAACGGGTACTCGGCGGTCGTGCAGGTCGATGCGGACGGACAGCACGACCCGCGGGACGTGCCACGGCTGGTCGCCGAACTCGAGGACGCCGACATCGTGATCGGTGCCCGATTCGCCGGAACGGGCGAGTACAGCGCCCGCGGCCCCCGGAGATGGGCGATGAAGGTCCTCGCCTCCGTCATCGGGCGCATCTCGGGTACGACGCTCACGGATGCGACGAGCGGTTTCAAGGCCAGCGGCCCGCGCGCGGTCTCGCTGTTCGCGGCGACCTATCCTGCCGAGTACCTCGGTGACACCGTCGAGGCGCTCGTGATCGCGGCGCGCGCCGGACTCCGGATCCGGCAGTCGCCCGTGGCGATGCGCGATCGCCAGGGGGGCGTGCCGTCGCACCATCCGGTCAAGGCCGCGGCGTATCTCGCGAGGGCGAGCATGGCGCTCGTCTTCGCGATGACCCGGCCCCGGGTGCGCCTCACGGGAGCCGGGGTGCCCGAATGAGCACCATGACCTATCTCCTCGGAATCGGTGCGGCCCTGATCGCACTCGCGTCCGTGATCGAACTCCTCCGGCGCCGCCGGCTCCGCGAACGCCACGCGATCTGGTGGATCCTCGCGGCGCTGTTCGCCCTCGTCGGTGCGCTCTTCCCCGCGAGCGTCGCGTGGCTCGCCGGTGTGCTCGGCGTCGGCGTCCCGAGCAACCTCGTCTTCTTCATCTCGATCGTCCTGCTGTTCCTGGTCAATCTCCAGCACAGTGCGGAGCTGACCGATCTCGAGGACAAGACGCGCACGCTCGCCGAGGAGTCCGCGCTGCAGAATGTACGCTTGGAGCGGCTCGAGGAGCGGATCGACCCGAAGCGCGATCTCCCCGACGACCGTTCCTGAGGCGCCGCGGCGTCCGGGACGAGACCCCGCCATGAGCAAGAAGGAGTCCATCGTGGCAACCATCGCGGAGAGCGCAGACGTCTCCCCCGACGCACGCATCGGCGACGACACGAAGATCTGGCACCTCGCACAGGTCCGCGAGGGCGCGGAGATCGGCGAGCGGTGCATCGTGGGCCGCGGCGCGTACATCGGCTCTGGCGTCCGCCTCGGCGATGACTGCAAGATCCAGAACTACGCCCTGGTCTACGAACCGGCGCAGCTCGCAGACGGCGTGTTCATCGGCCCGGCCGCCGTCCTCACGAACGACACCTACCCTCGTGCGATCGCGCCGGACGGATCGATCAAGACCGCATCCGACTGGGAGCCCGTCGGCGTCACGATCGAGCGCGGCGCCTCCATCGGCGCACGTGCCGTCTGCATCGCGCCGGTCACGATCGGAGCATGGGCGACGGTCGCCGCGGGCGCCGTCGTCACGAAGGACGTTCCCGCCTTCGCGCTCGTCGCGGGCGTCCCTGCGCGCCGCATCCGCTGGGTCGGCCGGGCCGGTGTGCCGCTCGAGCAGCTCGGCGACGGGGAATGGGTGTGCCCGCAGACGGGCGCCCGCTACGCCGAGTCGAATGGCGAGCTCCACGAGGTCGTTGCGTGAGTCCCGCAAGGGCTCCCAAGAACCCCGCCGCCCCCCGCGTCGTCCTCGCGACCAGGCTGTACGCGCCAGAGGTCAGTGCCGGGGCGTTCCGGTTGCGGGCCCTCGCCCGGTCGCTCATCGATCGTTCGGCGACCGTGCGAGTGCTCACGACCACCCCGCCGCCCACCGCGCCCCGAGGCACCGATGAGGCGTCGCCCGGCCTCGAGATCTCGCGCTTCCCCGCACTCCGCGACGCCGGCGGGAACGTGCGCGGCTACCTCCAGTACCTCAGCTTCGACATCCCCCTCGTGTTCCGGCTGCTCGGGAATCGCTTCGACCTCGCCGTCGCAGAAGCACCACCGACCACCGGCATCATCGTCGCGGCGGTCAGCGCACTGCGGCGCCGCCCGTACGCCTACTACGCCGCCGACATCTGGACCGACGGCGTCGCGGCGATCGGTGCGCCGCGATTCGTCGTCTCCGCCATCCGCTGGCTCGAGGGCGTCACGATGCGTCACGCCTCGACAGTGCTGTCGATCTCGGACGAGGTCACCGACCGGATCGCGCGGTTCGGCGTCCGACCGGACCGGATCGCCACCGTCGGCAACGGCATCGACACCGACGTGTTCGCCCCCGACGGTCCCGCCGCCGACGGCGGCGCACCGTACTTCGTCTACACCGGGACGATGTCGGAGTGGCAGGGGCCGGAGGTGTTCATCCGGGCCCTGCCGCTCGTGCGCGAACACTTCCCAGAGGTCGAGCTCCGGTTCTTCGGTCAGGGCGCTTCCGAGGCGCAGCTGCGCGAGCTCGCGGCCCGGACCGCACCCGACGCCGTCACGTTCGGCGGAGTCGTTCCTCCTGAGCGCTCCGCCGAATGGATCCGCGGAGCGATCGGGGCGCTCGTGAGCATCGTGCCCGGCCTGGGCTACGACTTCGCGCGTCCGACGAAGACGTACGCGGCCGCCGCCTGCGGCACTCCCGTCGTGTTCGCCGGATCCGATGCGAGCAGCGGCGGCATACTCGTCGGGGAGCACGGCCTCGGCGTCCACGCCGCCTTCACCCCCGAAGCCGTCGCGGATGCCATGCTGGCGCTCCTGCGCGCCCACGGCACGGACCGCGCGGCCGCCGAACGGCGCCATCGCGCCGCGTGGGTCGAGCGCAACGCCTCGCTTCACGCGGTCGGGGATTCCGCGGCCGCAGCCGTGCTCGGCGCGCTCGGCTGACGCCCGGTTTCGGCCGCGACCGGTCGAGTAGCATGGACCGTCCCTCAGAAATGGAGCCGAGCACGTGACCTTCGCCCCCTCACGCGACCGGACCTCCACCCGATCGTCCTGCGGCACGTTCGCCGATCACGGTTGCGCAGGCTGAACGCGCGATGTCCTGGTTCGAATTCGCCCCGGTCTTCGCGACCGTCGTCGCGCTCCTCATCGGCATCGGCGCGCCCATCGCCGCCGCGCTCCGGCTCCGCGGCATCGCGTTCGTCGGCGTCGCCATCGGCTCGTCGATCTCATCGATCGGCCTTTCGTCGGTCGTGGCGCCCTGGGTCGGGCTGCCTTGGACGATCGCCCCGCCCCTCATCCTCTCGCTCGTAGTCGCGCTCGTCCTGCTCGTGCTGCGTCGCCGGCTGACGATCGCCCCTGCACGCGGAAGCCGGAACGAATGGGGGCGTCCCTTCCTTGCTCAGTCGATCGCCGTCGTACTGGGCTCCGTGCTCACCCTGCTGTTCATCGCGCCCCAGATCGGCGCCCCGGGCGATCCGGCACAGACCTATGACACCGTCTTCCACCTGAACGCGGTGCAGTGGATCCTCGACACCGGCAACGCCTCGCCGACCGCGATGACGATGACGACGCCTGGGCGGGTCACGAGCTTCTATCCGACGCTGTGGCACGCGATCGTCTCGATCGTCGTCCAGCTGACCGGTGCGTCCATCCCGGTCGCGACGAACGCGGTCGCGCTCGCGGTCGCATCCGTCGTATGGACGGTGGCCTGCGTGTTCCTCGCACGGGTGCTGTTCGGCAGGGCACCGTTCCACGCCCTCCTCGTCGGCGGCCTCAGCGCCGTGTTCGGGGCGTTCCCGGCCATGCTCCTCTGGTTCGGCGTGCTCTACCCGAACCTGCTCGCCGTCGCCGTTCTGCCGATCGCGCTCGCGCTGCTCACGGCGTTGGTCCAGCGGCGGTCCATGCTCGGCATGCGGCCCGTCGCGCTCGCCCTCGCCGCCGCGTGGATCGTCGGCGGGATGACGCTCGCCCACCCGAACGCGCTCTTCAGCCTCTTCGTCCTCACCGTCCCGCTCGTCGTGTACGCGGTCGTCCGCGCCAGCCGGCGGGCCGCACCGGAGCGCCGGGTCCGCGTCGCGGTGCTCTCGTCCGTCGGGGCGATCGCGCTGTTCGCCGTCGAGGCCGTCGCGTTCGCCCGGACCACGACCATGGACAACGGTTGGATGCCGAGCAGGAACTTCCCGGCGGCGGTTCGCGAGGCCCTGACGAACGGCCCCATCGACCTCGACTACGCCTGGGTCGTGAGCGCGTTCATGCTCATCGGGCTGGTCGTCGCCTGCTGGCGGCCGAGACTGCGCTGGACGGTCGGCGCCTACCTGCTGAGCGTCCTCCTCTACGCCGTGGCGGTCGGCTGGCCGGCGGGCCCGCTCCGCACCGCCATCACGGGCGTCTGGTACAACGATGCCTACCGGCTCGCGGCCCTCACGCCCGTCCTCGCGATCCCGCTCGCGGCCCTCGGCGCCGTGAGCGTCGCCCGATGGCTCGCCCGGGGCGTTCGCCTCGGACGCACGAGCGGCCGGCGCACCCCGCGCCTGCCCGCGCTCGCCACCATGATCGTCGTGACCCTCGTCGCGATCGGCGTGCCGTTCGCGTCGAACGTCGCCGACAGCAGCCCCTATGTCGCCGCGCGGTACCGACTCGACGATCGCAGCGTGATGCTCTCCCGCGATGAGGTGGCCTTCCTCGACCGGATCCCCGAACTCGTGCCCGACGACGCGGTGATCGCCGGCAATCCATGGAACGGGAGTTCGCTGGTGTACGCGTACACGGGCCTCCGGACGCTGTTCCCGCATGTCGGCGGCGCCTACCCCGACGCGTACTGGGCCCTCGCGGAAGGCCTGGCCGATGGGACTCCCGAGGCCTGCGCCGCGGCGCACGATCTCGGCGTCACGCACGTCCTCGACTTCGGCGACCGATTCATCTTCGGCACGGACGAACGGGCCGAGCAGTATCCCGGGCTGACCGGCATCGACGCCGACGCCGACGGTCTGACGCTCGTCGACGCCGACGGAGAGATCGGACTCTACGCGGTCGACTGCGACTGACCCGGCCGGGCCGGTTCAGGTCACCCGGACCGCCGTCGGACTCAGTACTTCACGACACCGCCCGTGCTCGTCCAGCGCAGCCGGACCTTCGCGAACTCCTGCTCGAGCACTCCACCGGTCTTCGACACCGTGCTGTTCTTCGGGTAGCCGAAGGCCTCGGTCCCACCGTTCTGGAAGTAGTACTCGCCGATCGGGCGTGCGATCCGGTCGATCCCCGACGACGGCGACCAGATGAGCCATCCCTTCTGGAACTCCTGGCTCAGGCCGCCGCCCGGCTCCTTGCGCTGCGGCGCGACCGGATAGCCGAGCACGCCGTCGGGGCCGCCGAGCGCGGAATAGGAGGTCGCGATGACCCCGCTCGTCGTCTGGTACCCCGACGCCTCGGACCAGTAGAGCGAGGCGTTCACGAACCGCTGCCCGTAGCCTCCCTTGAACCCGAGGGTGCTCCCGAGGGGATGTCCGAGGGAACCGCTGACTCCGCCACGGCGGAGGTACTCGGTGTTGAGCGTGCTGCGCACGTAATGGATGCTGTACTTCGGCGAGTAGTACAGGCCGCCGCCGGTGAACTGCTGGCTGAGACCGCTGCCCGGCTCCGACTTCTGCGCCGCAGTCGGATAGCCGAGCACACCGCCACCACCGCCGAGCTTCCAATGCGACGTGCCGAGCACGCCGGTCGTGGTTCCGACGCCCTTCGAGGAGACGTACACCCAGGCTTTGCTGAACCACTGGCCGAATCCGCCGTCGGCGTACGACTTCGTGCTGTCGCGCGGAATGCCGTACTTCCCGGTCAGCCCGCCCGCCTTGACGTAGGCCGCGTTCATCGTGTTGAGGACGTAGTGGATGCCGTACGACGAGGAGTAGTAGAGCAGACCCTTCTGGAAGGTCTGGGTCGTCCATCCGTTCGCCGCGGTCTTCGGCGTCGACACCGGGAACCCGAGGAGGCCCGAAGGTCCCTTCAGCGCCGCATACGACTTCCCGATCGCCCCCCAGCTGCGCACGAAGCCCGTGTCGGGCCCCCAGTACAGCCATCCCTTCTGGAACTGCTGGCCGAGGCCGCTGCCGTAGGTCTTCGTGCTGTCGACGGGTGCGCCGAGCGCCCCGGTGACCCCGCCGGCAAGCGCGTATCCGGCCTGCATCTTCGTCAGGACGTAGTGGACTCCCCCGCTCGGCGAGTAGTACAGCACGCCCTTCTGGAAGGCTTGGCTGACCCATCCGTCGCCCGCGGACTTCTGCGCGGCGATCGGGTAGCCGAGAATGCCCGCCGGGCCCTTGAGCGCCTGGTACGACTTCGCGATGGCGCCGGACACACGATGGATGCTCGTCGTCGGCGACGTGTACAACCAGCCGTACTGGAACTGCTGGCCGAAGCCGCCGTTCGGGCCGGCGATGGCACTGTAGACCGGGAAGCCGAGCACTCCCGACGGGCCCTTCAGCGTGGTGTACGACGTGAGGATCTTGCCGGAGACGATGTGGATCTTCGTCGTCGGCGAGTAATAGAGCGAGCCCTTCTGGAACCGCTGGCTCGCCCCTGAGAGCGGTTCGCTCTTCGGGTTCGAGAGCGGGTAGCCGAGCACGCCGGTGGGCCCCTTCAGCGTGATGTACGACCTGCCGACGGTGCCCGCCGTGCGGAAGGCGCCCGTCGTCGAGTGCCAGTAGGCCCATCCGCGCTGGAATTCCTGCCCCGCGCCGCCGTCGGCATAGTGCACGGGCTTGTCCGTCGCCGGCCCCAGGATGCCCGTGGCGCCACCGGTCGAGTTGTAGAGGGAGAGCAGGTTCGGATCGACGGTGTAGCCCCCGGTCGAGCCGAACCAGTCGGTGAACATGCGCCAGAAGTTCCGGTTGCCGTAGCTCGAGCAACCGTCGCCGGTCCCGTACAGGTTCTGCAGCGCCGCGGCATTCGGTCGATACGGCGTGTACAGGTAGAGGCCGGCGGTCGCCTGGTTCTGGATGTAGACCTGCGACGTACCGCACGCGGAGTTCGGGTGCCACTGGATCGTGTTGTACCGGCCGGCCCGGTATGCGCGATCGGGTCGGGCGCGGTACTTCTTGAACTGCCAGGCGGCGTTGTAGAGCTGGTTGAAGAACCCGTAGTAGTTGATGTCGCAGTCCGCCGTATCGGGACAGCCGTAGCCCGTCGCGGACCGGTACTGCCTCGAGGTCGGCCACGTGTCGGTGACGAGCCCCTGCTCCTTCTCGAGCAGGACGAGCAGGCTCTGCGGGTTGATGCCGCATGCGCGCGCCACCTTGTAGATGATGAGCGCGGCGGTCTCGTTCGCCTGACCGGCGTATGCCGAGCAGCCCTCGCTCCGCGCCGGCTGAGACGTCGTCGTCTGCCGATAGCTCTTCAGGCACACGTACCCCGACCGGCAGGTCGGCACCTTCGCGTTGAGGAAGGACTGGATCTGCGCCGCCGTCATCGTGCCGCTGTTGTAGAACACGGCGTCGCTGATGATCATGCCCGGATTGAACGCGGAGCCGACCGCGGCCGTCGCGGGCGCCTCATCGGCGATGCCGTCGGCCGTGGCCAAACCGACGGCCAGAACCAGTGCCGTGACGACCGCGAGCATCCGCCGCTTCAACCCTGTACGCATCTTCCGAACCGTCCCGCCCCCGAACTCCGGTCCCGCCCATGCTATCCATCAGGGCGCTCGAACGGGAGATGCGGGGTTCTCGCGCGCGTCGGACTCACCGACACGACGGCACCGGCGTGCCTGCGCACGGCCGTTCAGTCCGTGCTGCCGCCGCCCGCGATCAGCCGCCGGTAGGCGACCTTGCGAACTCGCTCGGGCACGAACCGGTACGCCCCGCGCACGGTCACGTTGCGCAGGTACTCCCAGCGGCTGGTGAACCGGATCCGACGCAGCGCCCGCTGCAGCTCGAGCTCGCTGCGCCACTGCGCGCGTCCACCGCGGCGCGCGTACGCGCCCGCGCCCACGCGGTACATCACGAGGGGCTCCGCCAGGTTCTCGACCGAGGCCCCGGCGTGGATCATCCTCGCGAACAGCCAGTAGTCCTCCATGAGCCCCAGCGGCTGGTAGCCGCCCGCGCGTTCGACTGCGGCGCGCCGGTACATGACGGTGGGGTGGCTGAACGGGTCGTGGAAGCGTGCGTAGCGCGAGATCTCGTCGTGGCCCGTGCGAGGGGTGCGTCGGGCGACGATCGCCCCGCCGTCGTCGAGGAACTCGAACATGCCGGTGCCGACGAGGTCGACGCCGCCCTCGATCACGGGCAGCTGCCGTGCGAACCGCTCGGGCAGCGAGATGTCGTCCGCGTCCATGCGGGCGACGATCTCGTGCTCGCAGCGCCCGAGGCCGGCCTCCAGAGCGCGCGCGAGCCCGACGTTCTCGTCGATGACGTGGCGCGTGACGGGCACGGGGCTCTCGGCGACGACGCGGTCGATGGCGGCCGCGAGGTCGTCGCCGACGGGGCCGTCCTGCACGAGCACGACCTGCGCCGGCCGGGCGGTCTGGTCGCCGACGCTCGAGGTGAAGGCCTTCGCGAAATGCGTGGCGTCGTCGCCGCGGTACACGGGCATGAGCAGCGAGAAGGGCGTGCTCACGTCGGTTCCACCAGGCGCACCGCGTCGCTCGCGCGGCCGAGCCCGTCGAGCGCCATCGCGTTCGGCCGCGGCCGAGTGCGCGTGCCGTCGCGATAGCCGCGCCGCCAGCCGTCGCGCAGGGTCGTGCGGTCGCTCGACCGTACGACCGTGCGAACCCACCGGCGCACGCTCGAGGCGCCGTAGAGGAGCTTCTCACCCCTCGACAGGCTCGCGGAGCGGCGGAACATCCAGAGCTTGTTGCGCACCTCGTAGTAGAAGCGGGGCCCGGGATCGGCGTCGGTCGCGCCGAGCACCTTCGTCTTGTGCACGACCACGGATGCGGGCACGTGCACGCCCCGCCGGCCGCGCAACGCCCGGGTCGAGTACTCGAAGTCGTCGTTCCAGATGAAGTAGTCGGCGATCGGCAGGCCGACCTCGCGCACGACGTCCGCTCGCACGAGCATCGAGACGAACGAGGTGCTGCGAATCGGGATGCCTCCGCGGCGAGCCGCGGCGATGCGCTCGTCGCGAGCCACGAACGGCTTCTCCCGCGGTGTGTTCATCGGGTGCTCGGTACCGTCGTGCCAGACGACGCGGGAGCCCGCGACGACGAGGTCGGTGCCGTCGACGGCGGCGAGCAGCTCGGCGAGCGACGACGCGGTCGGCACGGTGTCGTCGTCCATGAGCCAGAGCCAGTCGGGTTCGTGGTCGGCGAGGGCGACGGCCATGCCCGCGGCGAACCCCCCGGCCCCGCCCGTGTTGCGCGGCAGCGAGACGAGGTCGACGAGCTCGCCTGCGGCACGCGCCACGTCGGCCGAGTCGTCGGTCGAGGCGTTGTCGACCACGACGACCTTCGCGAGCGCGGCGTGCTGCGTCGCGAGCGCGGCGAGCACCTCGGTCAGGAGGGCTGCGCGGTTGTAGGCGACGACGACGGCGACGACGCGCGGTGGCACAGGTGACGGACTCATCGACTCTCGCTGATCTCGGGATTGCTCCCCACTATCTTGCCCTGTCCCCGACGTCGGACTTTCCACAGCACGGGGCTCTCGCCGGATTCCCGGGTAGCGGCGCGATAGATTGGAGGGTCGCCTGTGACGCTCGAAGGAGGGGCATGCCCACGACGCTTCGGATGATCGTCGACCAAGTGGTCGCGCCGGTTCCCGGCGCAATCGGCCGGTACACCGAGGCGCTGACCGAGTCGCTCATCGCCTCGGCGCCCTCCGGCTGCCAGGTCGAGGGCATCGTCTCGTCATCGCTCCCCGACGACTACGACCGCCTGCTCGCCCGGTTCCCGGGCCTGTCCGGGCTCTACAAGACGAGCCTCGCGCGCCGCGAGCTCGCAGCCGCCTGGCAGTTCGGCCTGACCACGTCGCCCGGCGGCGGCATGGTGCACGCCCCCGGTCTCTTCGCCCCGCTGCGGCGACACGACCGCTCGAGCGGAGACCAGACGGTCGTGACGGTGCACGACCTCCTCGCGTGGACCCACCCCGAGTCGCTCACCGCGACCACGGTCTCGTGGCACAAGGGCATGCTCAAGCGGGCCCGCAAGCACGCCGACGCGGTCGTCGTGCCGACCCATGCGCTCGCCGAGCGGCTCGCGATGGTCGCCGACTTCGGCGACCGCGTCCGGGTCATCGGCACGGCACCGCGGCTCGGCCTGAAGATGCCTCGCGACGCGGCGGACCGGGCCGCCCGGTTCGCACTGCCCCGCGACTACCTCGTGACGAGCGGGTCGCTCGACCCCCGCAGCGGGGTCGTCGACCTGCTCGCGGCGCTCGGCCGTCAGGGCGCCCCCGACGTGCCGCTCGTGGTGCTCGGTCCCGAGAACTGGGGCGAGCTGCACCTCGCGGCGGTCGCCGAAGAGGCCGGCGTCGCGCCCGGGCGGGTACGGGCGCTCGAGCTCGCCGATCCGGCCGACCTGGCGACCGTGCTCTCCGGGGCGACCGCGTACGTCGCGCCGAGCCACGATGAGGGAGCGGGCACGTCCCTCATCGAGGCGTTCCACCTCGGCGTGCCCGTCGTCCACTCCGACACGCCCGCGTACGTCGAGATCTCGGCCGACGCCGGTCGTGCGGTCGAGATCGGCGACGGGGGTGCCGGGTACGCCGAGCGGCTCGCCGGCGCCATCGCCGACGTCGTCGGCGACGCGGACCTCGCCGAACGGCTCTCGGTCGCCGGCACCGACCGCGCGCACGCGTTCAGCTGGCGCGACTCCGCCGAGCGCGTCTGGGCGCTGCACGCCGAGATCTGAGCGGCGCGCGCCGAGGCATCCGAGATGCCGGCGGCCGGGCGGAGGCCCGCCCTACTCGGCCGGCTCCTCGGTCGCCGGCGGCACGACCGCGTCGTGCACGAGCTGCCGGATGTACTCGTAGTCGGGGTCGGTCGGGTCGATGTCGTTCTCGGGTGTGAGCTCCACGTGACCCATCGGCAGCTCCTTGGTCTTCATGCCGAGGTTCACGAAGTACCCGAGCATCGACTGCGGCACGTCGGTCTTCACCGTGTCGGCACCGGCCGACGCGACCTCCTGGAACTTCGCGAGCACGTTCGTCGGGGTGAACTGGCGCAGGATCGCCTCCTGCAGCACGCGCTGGCGCGCCATCCGCTCGTAGTCGCCGCCGGCCACCCCGTAGCGCGCCCGGCCGTACCAGAGCGCGTGATAGCCGTCGAGATGCTGCTGCCCCGGCTCGATCCAGCCGTCGACCCCGTTGTTGTCCTCGTCGCCGCCGATCGGGATGCGCGTCTCGACGTCGATGTCGACACCGCCGAGCGCGTTGATGAGCGCCTCGAAGCCCTGCATGTCGATGAGCGCGTAGTACTGGATGTCGAGCCCCGTGATGCCCTCGGCCGCGTCGCGCATGCCCTCGATGCCCGGCTCCGACCCCTCGGCCACGGCGTTCGGATACATCTCGGGGCTCTTGAGCTCCACCTCGGTGTAGACCGAGTTGAGCTGGCAGACGTCGACCTCGCAGCCGTCGATCGCGCCGTAGCCCTCGGGATAGACGTCGGCGAGCGGCGACCCCTCGGGGAACGGGAAGTACTCGAGGTCGCGCGGCAGACCGATCGTGACGGCCGCGCCGGTCTCGGCGTCGATCGACACGACCGACATGCTGTCGGGGCGCATGCCCTCGCGGTCGGGTCCGGAGTCGCCGCCGAGCAGCAGGATGTTGTAGCGGCCGTTCTCGTCGGGCGGCTCGGTGGGGCCGGCGACGAACATCGACGAGATCAGTCCGCTCGCGGTGATCGAGAGGTACGCGCCGTAGGCCGCGCCGCCCGAGAGGAAGACCATGACGAGCGTCGTCAGCCCCGCGATCCAGCCGCGAGCGGAGGGCGCCGTCTTCACGATGCGCACGAGCCGGAGCGTGTCGAGGGTCAACACCACCCAGAGCACGCCGTAGAAGAGGAGCGCGAGCGCGACGAGCCACAGGCTCCACGTCGTCGTGAACAGCGTGAACAGCGCCGAACGCCAGAAGAACCAGGCGACGAGCGCGAGGATCGCGAGCGCCCAGAGCACGAGGGTGGCGCCGAGCCCGAAGCGGCCGAGTCGACGATTGCCCGCGAGCACCTGCGGTGCGCCCGGGATGAGGAAGTTGAGGACGACGAGCCACCAGCCGCGGCGGGTCATCACGGTGCGCGACGCGACATCCGGGTACCGGATGGGGCTTGCTGCCACGCTCATCGCGTCTGCTTCAGCCGTTCGTTCTTCTGCTCGACGAGCGCCGCGAGGTCGCGGGCGTAGGTGTCGAGGGCCGCTCGCAGGGCGGGGTCGGACGCGCCGAGCACGCGCACGGCGTAGAGGCCGGCGTTCTTGGCCCCGCCGATCGCCATGGTCGCGACGGGGATGCCTCCTGGCATCTGCACGATCGACAGCAGCGAGTCGAGGCCGTCGAGCTTCGCCAGCGGCACGGGCACCCCGATGACCGGCAGCGTCGTGACCGAGGCGAGCATGCCCGGCAGGTGAGCTGCGCCGCCTGCGCCGGCGATGATGACCTTGAGGCCGCGCGCGGCCGCCTGCTTGCCGTAGTCGATCATCTTCTCGGGCGTGCGGTGCGCCGAGACGACCTCGACCTCGTGGGCGATGCCGAACTCGTCGAGCACGGCGGAGGCGTCGCGCATGACGCTCCAGTCGGAGTCCGACCCCATCACGACGCCGACGAGCGGGCTGGTGTTCGTCTCAGTCACTTGATCGAGTGTACGGCCGGGCGCTGGGAGAACCCCGCAACGCCCCACCGCGGGTCGACGTCAGTCTTGGAAGAATGCCGCCGCCGCCCGCGCCTCGTAGACGACGGCGTCGAGGTCGTCGCCCGTCGCGGTGACGTGGCCGATCTTGCGGCCGGGGCGCGGCGCCTTGCCGTAGTTGTGCACCTTCACCGTCGGGTGCCCTGCGAGCGCCTCGGCGTAGCGGTCGGTGAGCGAGCCCTCGGCGGGACCTCCGAGCACGTTGACCATGACCGACCACTCGTCGCGTGTGCCGGTGGCGCCGAGCGGCAGGTCGAGCACCGCGCGCAGGTGCTGCTCGAACTGTCCGGTCGTCGCCCCGTCCATCGACCAGTGCCCGCTGTTGTGCGGGCGCATCGCGAGCTCGTTCACGAGGATGCGGTCGTCGGTCGTCTCGAAGAGCTCGACGGCGAGCACGCCCGTGACGCCGAGTCCCTCGGCGATCGTGACGGCCACGTCGGCCGCGACCTCCGCGAGCCGCCCGGCCGAGCGCGGCGCGGGGGCGATCACCTCGCTGCAGACCCCGCCGACCTGGACGGTCTCGACCACGGGCCAGGCCGCGATCTCACCGCTCGGCCGCCTCGCGACGAGCTGTGCGAGCTCGCGGCGGAAGTCGACGAGCTCCTCGACGAGGAGCGCACCCTGCCGGCCGTCCTCGACGATGGTGGAGAACCACTCGGCGACCTCGCCGGCACTGCGCACGACCTTGACGCCCTTGCCGTCGTAGCCGCCCCGCGGCGTCTTCACGACGGCGGCGCCGCCGTGGTCGGCGATGAACGCGTCGAGCTCGTCGGCCGTCTCGATGCGCGCCCAGTCGGGCACCGGGAGGCCCAGCTCGGAGAGCCGCTCGCGCATGAGCAGCTTGTCCTGCGCGAAGCGCAGCGCGTCGGGGCCGGGGCGCACCGGGACACCGGCGTCGACCATCGCGCGGAGCACGTCCTGCGGCACATGCTCGTGGTCGAACGTGATCACGTCGACCTCGCTCGCGAACTCGAGCACGGTGGCCGTGTCGGTGTAGTCGCCGACCCGGTCGGCGGCGAGCTCGGCCGACATGCCCTCCTGCTCGGCGAGCACCCGGAGTTCGACGCCGAGCTCGATCGCCGCGGGAATCATCATTCGGGCCAGCTGTCCGCCGCCGATCACACCGACCCGCACTCCGTGCACCCCTGTTCTCATCGCAGTGGCGCCCGGCCGACGCCCAGTTCAGTCTACGGGTCGGGGAATATGATGTGGCGGTGTCCACCGTCGCGCCCGATCGCCCCGCAGGGCTCGCCGCACGCGCCTGGCACGGCCTGCTCGCCTACGCGCTGAAGTTCGGCGTCGTCGGCCTCATCGGGCTCGTGATCGACGTGGCGCTCTTCAACGCGCTGCGCCTCGGCATGTTCGGGGCCGACGGCTGGGCGCAGTCGGCGATCGGCGCGAAGACGATCTCGACGAGCGTCGCGATCGTCTTCAACTGGCTCGGCAACCGGTACTGGACGTTCCGCAAGCACCGGCGGCGCAACTACCTCCGCGAGTTCGCCGAGTACGTGGTCGTGTCGCTCGGCGGCATGGCGATCTCGCTCGCGTGCCTCTGGATCAGCCACCACGCCCTCGGGCTCACGAACCTCGTGGCCGACAACGTCTCGTCCAACGTCATCGGCCTCGGCCTCGGCACTGCGTTCCGCTTCGTGCTGTACCGGTACTGGGTCTACGGGCACCACCGCTCCGACGGGCTCTCGCAGGTCGATCGCGTCGAAGAGGCGCAGCGCGCCATCTTCGAGGAGCCGACGTCGCAGGAGCCCGCCGAGGAGGTCTCGGGGCACCGGCCGGACGAGAGCGGGACGTCGCAGGACCGCGCCCCCGAGACCGGTCAGACCACGTCGTCGCCGGCGGGCAGGAACCAGGGCGGGTAGACCGCGACGCGGGCGCGCACGCCGACGGCGGCGAGCGCCGACCGCACGCGGTCGCGCACCTTCTCGTTGGCGACGGCGATGAGGGCGATCCGCTCGAGGGGCACGTCGCCGCGGACGAGGAGCTCGGCCGTCGCGAGGCGTGCGGTCTCGTCGTCGTGCGCGAGCCGGCGGAGCAGTCGCTCGACGTCGGCCCACTCCGCCACGACCTGCGCGCCGGGGAGCGACGCGTCGGTCGCACTGGCGGCGATCGTTCCGGAGGCGGTGAGCGCCCCGCGGGCCGCGGCGACCGAGCCGACCAGCAGCACGTGGTCGGCCGCTGGTCGCTCGACGGCGTCGGCGCGGAGGCGGGGATCGGGCGTCCCGGTGCGCACGGCGTCCCACACATGGGCGTCGGGGGTGAGCAGGAACGGCACGTAGTCGGCGAGCACGGCGTCCGTGCCGGGTACCTCGGCGGTACGACGGTACTCGCGGACCGCCGGGGCGGCGATGTCGACGACCGGGTTCGCTCCGCCGGAATCGGGCACGATCGCGCCCGAACCGAGGATCTTCGCGAGGTTGTCGAGATGGGTCACGTGGTAGATGCGCATCGTGCCGACCTCGAGCGGCGGCGCCGTGAGCGGGCGTGCCGACGAGGAGGGACGGCTCGACGGCCGTGACGCCTCGGCCGTCGCCGTCCGGGTCGAGTGCGTCGCCGTGCGCGCGTTCTCACGCGTCGATCCGCGTACCGGCGACGTCGTCGTCGCCGTCGGCTCGGGCTGCTTCGGGGGGAAGCAGGTGGCGCAGAGCCCTTCGTCGAAACCGTGGATGCATTCGTCGGCCAATTGGAACCCTTCATCGTGCGGCTCGCTCGGGTGCGCGAGAGCCGCCCGACAACATTACGCGCTCAGCGGCCGCCCCACGCCACGGTGTCGCCGTCGAGTACGCCGGGCATGACCTGGGCGCCGCCGAACGGAGTCCGGTGGGCGTCCTCCATGAGCTCGTGGAGCGCGGACTGCACGAGCTGCGGCTTCGGCAGGTCGCGCAGCACGACGGGCTCCTCGTGTCCGACGTCGATGCGCACGTCGCCTGAGCCGAACATGCTCTGGCCAGGGGTCTTCCGCACGGTGACCTCCCGCACACGGGCGTGCGCGATCTCGTTGCGCACCCGCACGAAGACCCCGCGTCGCATGATGATGCGCCGGGTCGTGATCGTGGTCCGGCCGGTGAGCCAGGCGAGGTACGGCAGCAGGCAGCCGAGCACGATGACGAGGAGCGCGCCGGCGCCGATCGCGAGCAGCTGCCACGACTCGTCGACGAGGCCGACCGCATAGCCCGAGGCCGCCGAGACCGCGATGAGCAGCAGCACGGGGAGGATCAGCACGCGCGCGTGGCGACGCAGCCGTGCCACGACCCGCTCGGGCGGGACGGTCGGCGCGGCCGTCACCGGCGCGTCGGCTCTCGTCATACGCCCATTAATAGCGCAGGTGGGTCACGTCGCCCGCGGCGACAGACCACGGCTCACCGTTCTCGCGGTCGATCACGACGAGCCGGCCGTCGGCGTCGAGCCGTTCGGCCAGGCCGAGCAGCTCGCGATCGCCGGGCAGCTCGACCCGCACCTCGGCGCCGATCGTGCCGCACAGCGCCGTCACCCTGCGGTCGATGCCGGCGACGGCCGCGTCGGCGCCGGCACGGCAGAAGTCGTCGAACATCGCGAGGAACCGCCCGAGGTAGTCGGCGAGCACGGCGTCGCCGTCGGGGCGCACGCCCGTCGCCAGGAGGAGCGAGGTCGACGTGAGCGTCGGCAGGTCGTGCTCGTCGAGGGTCAGGTTGAGCCCGGCGCCGACGACGACGGCGGGCGGCTCGTCGGCGACGCCCTGCACGAGTTCCGACAGGATGCCGCAGATCTTGTAGTCCGAGACGAGCACGTCGTTCGGCCACTTCAACTCGACCGACACGCCCCCCGAGCGGTCGTCGGCGTCGTACTCGGGGTCGCTCGCGGCGACGACGGATTCGGCGGCGTCGACCGCCGCGCGCACGGCCTCGGTCATCGCCGCCCCCGCCATGAGCGGGATCCAGCCGAACGCGTCGGGCGGGAACACGCGGCCGCCGGGCAGCTCCGGCCTGAGCAGGAGCGAGATCGCGAGCGTCTTGCCCGTGGGGGCGAGCCACGTGCGGCCGAGACGGCCGCGGCCCCTCGTCTGGTTGTCGGTGACGATGACCGAGCCGTGCGGCCAGGCCGCGGCATCCTCGCCCGTGGCCGCCGCGCGCAGCTCGTCGTTCGTCGACCCCGCCTCGTCGAGGAATTCGAAGCGCGGCACCGCCGCGCGCGATCGCTCCCATCCCATGACACACACCCTAGCCACGCGGCGACCTCGTTCCCTTCGACAAGGTCAGGGGGCGAGGTTGTGGAAAACCTCAACGAAGTCGCCCGGATGCTCGCCGGTAGAGTGAACGACGTGACCGAAGCGACTGACGGCCCCGACCTCTCCACGACCGCCGGCAAGCTGGCCGACCTCAAGCTGCGCTACCACGAAGCGGTGACCGCGTCGGGCGAGGCGGCGATCGAGAAGCAGCACGCCAAGGGCAAGATGACCGCGCGCGAGCGCATCGCCGAGCTCCTCGACCCGGGCTCGTTCGTCGAGTTCGACGAGTTCGTGCGCCACCGCACCCACGCCTTCGGCATGGACGCGAAGCGGCCCTACGGCGACTCGGTCGTCATCGGCACTGGAACCATCCACGGGCGCCAGGTCGCGGTGTACTCGCAGGACTTCACGATCTTCGGCGGCTCGCTCGGCGAGGTGGCCGGCGAGAAGATCATCAAGATCATGGAGCACGCCATCAAGGTGGGCGTGCCGATCATCGGCATCCTCGACTCGGGCGGCGCGCGCATCCAAGAGGGCGTGGTCGCACTCGGCAAGTACGGCGAGATCTTCCGCCGCAACACGCAGGCGTCCGGCGTCATCCCCCAGATCTCGATCATCTGCGGCCCCGCCGCGGGCGGCGCGGTCTACTCCCCCGCGCTCACCGACTTCGTGATCATGGTCGACAAGACGAGCCAGATGTTCGTCACGGGCCCCGACGTCATCAAGACGGTGACCGGCGAAGACGTCGGCATGGAGGAGCTGGGCGGCGCGCTCACGCACAACACGGTCTCGGGCGTCGCGCACTACCTCGCGAGCGACGAGTCCGACGCGCTCGACTACGCGCGCACGCTCGTCTCGTTCCTCCCCGACAACAACATGACCGACGCGCCCGTCTACGACTCCGAGGTCGAGCTCGAGATCACCGACGACGACAAGCGGCTGAACACGATCATCCCCGACTCGCCCAACCAGCCGTACGACATGCACGCGGTCATCGAGGGCGTCGTCGACCACGGCGACTTCCTCGAGGTGCAGCCGCTCTACGCGCCGAACATCGTCGTCGGCTTCGCCCGCGTCGAGGGCCGCACCGTCGGCATCATCGCGAACCAGCCCTCGCAGATGGCCGGCACGCTCAACATCGCCGCGGGCGAGAAGGCGTCGCGCTTCGTCAGGTTCTGCGACGCGTTCTCGATCCCGATCCTCACCCTCGTCGACGTGCCCGGCTACCTGCCGGGCACCGACCAGGAGTGGACCGGGGTCATCCGCCGCGGTGCGAAGCTGCTCTACGCCTACGCCGAGGCGACCGTGCCGCTCGTGACCGTCATCACCCGCAAGGCCTACGGCGGCGCCTACATCGTCATGGGCTCGAAGCAGCTCGGCGCCGACATCAACCTCGCGTGGCCGACGGCCGAGATCGCGGTGATGGGCGGCCAGGGGGCTGTCAACATCCTCTATCGCGGTGAGATCAAGCGCGCCGAGGAGGCCGGCGAAGACGTGGCGGCGGTGCGCACGAAGCTCGCGAACGAGTACACGTACAACGTGGCCTCGCCGTTCCTCGCCGCCGAGCGCGGTGAGCTCGACGGCGTCATCGAGCCCGCTGCCACCCGCGTCGCCGTCGTGAAGGCGCTGCGCGCCCTGCGCACGAAGCGCGCGAGCCTCCCGTCGAAGAAGCACGGGAACATCCCGCTGTAGGGGGCCGGCCATGAACGATCACGATTCGGATGCCTCGGCCGGAGCCGTCGCAGACCGCCAGGCCGACCCTCGGGCGGCCGACCTCCGCATCCTCACGCCCGTGAGCGACGAGGAGGCGGCAGCCGTGACCGCGGTGCTGCTCTCGGCCGTCGACGCCGAGGCCGCCGGCGACGCTTCGGCCGCCGAGGCCGAACCCGGTCGCCACCCCTGGGTGCGATCGAGCCGCGCCTTCCGCAGCCCGGTCGAGGTCGGCCCCGGCCGATGGGTGCGCTCGGCACGCTGAGCGCGCGTGTCCCCCGATACGCGAGGACGGCCCGAACCCGTCTCGCGCCGGGGGCGCACGATGCCGTCGTCTCGTGTACCTCGCAGGGGGGACCGGGGTGTCCCCCGAAATGCTGACTGGTATCGGGCTTGCGGATCGGGAAGTATTGATTCTGCAGGCTCCACTGGAGCCGCCACAGTCATCGGTCGGGTAACCGATGACCTGTTGGGGGCGAGCCAGGGCGATATTCGGGTTGTCGCCGTGGCTCGGGCTTGAGGGGGACCGATCGAGGATCGGTCCCCCTCCTTCATTCCCGCGGGATCTCGAGCCAGAGCTCGACGTCGAGGTCGTCGGTGTCCCCCATGCCGGCTTCGGACTCACCGCTCTCGACCAGGCCGACGACCGTCACGGCGGTGGGCGAGCCCTCCGCCGCGGTCCGCGCGATGATCCGATCGGCCTGCGAGCCGGCGATCGCCTCCGCCAGCTGCGAGAGCACGCGGTCGCGGGCGGACTCGTCGAGGTCGTCGATGCCGCCCTCGTCGAGGAGCGTCACGTCGATGCCTCGCTGGCGCGCCCGGTGCACCTCGACGCGAACGGCGTCGGTGAGCAGCATCCGACCCCTGATCTCGTCTCGCACCGTCGCCTCGAGCAGGCGGCACTCGGCACGCTGGGCCTCGTCGAGCCGGCCGTCGAGGTCGGAGATGCGGCGCAGCATCGGGGCGGCGACGCGGTTCGTGTGCGCCAGCCGCATGCGGCCCTCGAACAGGTGCGCGTCCTGCGCCGCCTGCCAGGCGGCGGCCTCGCGCTCGGCCTGCGCGTACCGGCGGGTCTCGCGGCCCGCGCTCGTGAGCGCGCTCGTGAGCATGTGGGCGATCGCCACCCACACGATGCTGCCGATCACGCCGAGCGAGCCCAGTGCCAACGGTCCCGCCCAGATGACGGTCTGCACGGCGAGCGCGCCGACGCCGAGCCAGGCCGTGACGAGCCGGCGACGCGCCGCGGCGATGGTCATGAGGGTGCCGACCGCAGCGACGTACCAGGTCGCGTAGCCGTTGTCGGCGGACGGATCGAGCTGGCCGGTGACGAGCACCGGCACGACGATGCTCACGGCGAGGTCGAAGGCGGCCAGCCAGTCGGGCATGCGGATGCGACGTGTCGGCCAGAGGCTCATGGTCGTCGCCGCCGCGTAGAGCACGAGCGCGGCGGCCGCGGGCCACGGCGACGCAGGCACGCCGATCGAGTAGATGCCGAGGACGACGTGGTAGGCCGAGAAGAGCGCGCCGAGCACGAGCAGGAGCCAGCGCGGGATCGTGATCACGTGTCGGCCCCCTCGCCGTCCTCGGCCGGCCCGCCCAGCCGGCCCGTCTCCGTCCGCGGCGCGTGCCCGGCCCCCGCCGGCCATGCCAGCGTCACGTTCGTGCCGTGGCCGGGCCGTGAGTCGATGTCTGCGCTGCCGCCGACGTTCGACATCCGCTCCTCGATCGAGACCCGGAGGCCCAGCCGCACCGGCGGCACCGCCGCGATGTCGAACCCGACGCCGTTGTCGGAGATCTCGATGACGCAGCCGCCCGCCCGAACTCCTCGGATGCGGATGTCGCGACGGACCCGGCGGCCCGGCTCACCGGCGTGCTGCAGGCTGTTGACCATCGCCTGCACCGAGGCGGTGTAGAGCGCATCGATCGCCTCGACCGGCAACTCGACGCCCGCCGCGTTGACGACGCGCACCGTGAACGGCGTCGAGAACGTCGTGAGGGCGGCGCGCAGGCGACGCACGAGCACGGCGAGCCCGACCCGGTCGAGCGCCCGTGGTCCGGTCGCACCCGCCTCGTCGAGCCGGTGCAGCGCGTCGCGCGCCATCCTCGCGGCGAGCTGCTGCTCGCCCGGCGTGGTCGCCGCGGCGGCCGACAGCAGCGTCGTGAGCACGCTGTCGTGCACGAGGGCGTCGACCTTGATCCGCTCCGTCTCGGTGGCGTGCTGCCTGGCGGCGAGGTCGTATCGCTCGAGCGCCGCCTCCTGCGCGTTGTCGACCGACTCGGCGGCCTCGCGGAGCATCGTGATGATCGCGAGCACCACGACGCCGAGCACCATCGCGTAGACCGCGTCGAGCACGGCGAGCAGCGGTGGCGCCCCGCCGCCGGACGGCGTGGCGCGGATCACCCCGTAGATCGCCGGCACGACGAACGTGTACGCGGCCGCCCAGACCGGCGGCAGGGCGACGACGGCGGCGGTCGTCGCGACGGTGCAGAGGTAGTAGAGCCATGGGGTCGATCCGTCGAGCGCCTCGGTGTCGGTGACGAGCAACGGCCAGACGATGAGCGCGACCGCGTAGAGCCCGGCGAAGACGAGGCACGCGACCCGCACGGCCGACTTCATGACGGTCGCCACGGCGAGCGCGGCGATCGCCCCGTAGAGCCCCGCCATGAGCGCGGCCCCTGAGCCCCGCCCGAGCGCATCGGCCTGCGCGAGCGCGAGCGGCACCGTCTGCGCGCCGAACACGAGGCCGAACAGCCCGAGCGCCCGGGAGACGATCGTCTCGACCTGGGCCCGGGTCACGGTGGCACGGCGCCGCGCGAGGCGGGGCACCCGCCATTCAGGCGCGGGCATCTCCGCCGTCGGAGTCGAGCCCTGGCAGGATGCCGTCTTCGACCGCCCGACGCAGCAGGTCGACCTTCGTGGGGGCGGGCCGCCCGACCTCGACGTACTTCGCACGGATGCGGTCGAGGTATTCACGGGCGGTGGAGTGCGCGATGCCGAGCTGGATCGCGACCGCCTTGAGGGGCAGCCCCGAGGCGTAGAGGTGCAGCACGTCGCGTTCGCGCCGGCCGAGCTGCGCCTTCGCGAAGTCGCGATCGGCCTCGATCGCGCTCGCCCACTCGACGTTGTTCAGCACGCCGCCGCCGGCGACCGTCGCGATCGCGGCGATGACCGCGGACATCGGAGAGGCCTTCGGGATGACGCCCGCGGCACCGGCGGCGAGGGACTCGCGCACCGCCGCGACGCGGTCGGCGATGCTGTGCACGAGCACGGCGCTGCCGGTGCGGAGGACGGCCCGCACGTTCTCGGTCACGGTCGTGCCGTCGCCGAGCGAGAGGTCGAGCACCACGACGTCGCACGGACGCCCGTCGATGACGGGGATCAGGCTCGCGACGTCGGCCGTGTCGGCCACCACGACGTACCCGGCGGACTCGCAGGCGGCCCGGAGGCCGAGCCGCACGGCCTCGTGGTCGTCGACGATCGCCACGGTCGCCGGATGCGCGCCGTCTGCCACGAGGTCCCCCTTCTCGTCGGTTGCGGGCTCGAGTACACGATAGCGCTCGAGCAGCCCGCCGGCCGCGTCGCGGCGTGCGGCCCCGAGCTACTCGTGCACCGTCAGCCGGGCCACCGCCTCGACGTGATGGGTGTTGGGGAAGAGGTCGAACGCGCGAAGCTCGTCGAGCCCGTAGCCGTGCTCGCGCAGGAGCCCGATGTCGCGGGCGAGCGCGACCGGGTCGCAGGCGACGTAGACGAGCTGGCGCGGACGGAGCTCGGCGAGCCGGTCGACGACCTGCCGCCCCGCGCCCGACCGCGGCGGATCGAGCACCACCGTGGCGGCGCGCAGGCGGTCGCGCTCGGTGCGCCCCGCGCTCGCGGCGAGCTCGTCGAGGTAGCGGTCGACGCGCCCCGTCAGCGCCCGGGCGCCGACCCAGTCCGCGAGGTTGGCGCCGGCGTGCTCGGTCGCGCGGGCGTCGGACTCGACGCTCGTGATCCGCACCGTCTCGCCGAAGCGGTCTCCGACGGCGGCCGCGAGCAGGCCGACGCCGCCGTAGAGGTCGTGGTTCGCGGCGCGGGGGTCGAACAGGTCGGCGTCGACGAGCTGCTGCACTGCCGCGGTCAGGGTGGCGGCGGCGGCGCGGTGCACCTGCCAGAAGCCGCCCCGGTCGAGCCCGAAGACACGATCCCCGACCTGCTCCTCGACGCGCTGGCGGCGTCCGCCCCGCGTCGTCTCGCCGGTGTCGACGACGACCCACGGGTTTCCGACCGAGGGAGCGACGAGGTCGACGGCATGCGCCCCGGCGAAACGCTCGTCGAGGGGCGCGAGAGGGGCCAGTTCGGGCACGGCGAGCGGGACGGACGCGACGGGCACCACCCGGTGGCTCCGAGCGGCGTACGGGCCGACTCGGCCCTCGGCGTCGACCTGCAGTCGCAGTCGAGTGCGCCAGCCCGTGCCGAGCTCGGCATCGGCTCCCGGCGCGAGTGCGGGGTCGACCGCCTCGACCTCGACGGCCCGTTCGATCCCGCCGAACCGCGCGAGGGCGTCGACGAGCACCTCGGCCTTCAGCGCACGCTGGCGCGCCATGGCGATGTGGCCGAATTCGGCGCCGCCCGCGCGGCGCTCGGGGGCGCGGTCGACGCCCGCCTCGGACCACGGGTGCTCGCGGCGGTCGGCCGAGGCGTCGAGCACCTCGAGCGTGTCGGCGCGCCAGAAGCTCGCCTTGCCGCTGTCGCTCACACGGGCGCGGACGCGCTCGCCCGGGATGGCGTCGGCGACGAACACGACCCGACCCTCATGCCGTGCGACGGCGACACCGCCGTGGGCGATGCGCTCGACGTCGAGCTCGAGCACCGGCCCGTCGAGCCGGGGCTCGGCGGGGGCCGGGCGGGGCGTGCGGCGCGCAGTCGTGCCGGTTCCCGCCGGGCGGCGGCGCGAGCGGTCGGTGCGTCGACGATCGGGATTCACCATGCGTCGAGCATTCCACAGCAGCCTGACCGCGGGCAGGATGGGAGGATGCGCCTCTACCTCGCCTCGACGTCGCCCGCCCGCCTGCAGACCCTGCGTGCGGCGGGCATCGAGCCGATCGCGGTGCCGCCCGGCGTCGACGAGGAGGCCGCCGTCGCGGCGCACGAGGCCGACCACGGGCCGCTCGCCGCGCGCGACATGGTGCAGCTTCTCGCCCGCGCGAAGGCCGAGGCCCTCGTGGGCGCCGAGCCCGGCGGCGAGCCGATCGACGGGCTCATCCTCGGCGGGGACTCGGCGTTCCTCACGAGCGGCGCGATCCACGGCAAGCCGCACACGCCCGAGGTCGCGAAGGCGCGCTGGCTCGCCCAGAACGGCGGGCACGGCGACCTCTGGTCGGGGCACTGGCTCATCGACCACCGCGACGGCCGGGTGAACGGCGCGGTCGGGCGCCCCGATGTCGCGACCGTGCGGTTCGCGGCCCTCGACGAGGCCGAGATCGACGCGTACATCGCGTCGGGTGAGCCGCTCCTCGTCGCGGGCGCGTTCACGGTCGACTCGCTCGGCGGGCCGTTCATCCGACGGGTCGAGGGCGATCCGTCGACGGTCGTGGGCCTCTCGTTGTCGACTCTGCGCGACCTCGTCCGCGAACTCGGCGTCGACTGGACCTCGCTGTGGAACCGCGCGGGCTGATCGCGCGATTGTCGACTGCCGCAAGAGACATCCATTCATTTTGTGGAGGTCGCCCAAAGGTGTGACGTGCCCGCGCAATAGGCTTGGGGATTATGCCGCGCATCACCAAGGTCCTCATCGCCAACCGTGGAGAGATCGCCGTCCGCGTCATCCGCGCCGCTCGCGACGCCGGCCTCGGCTCGGTCGCCGTGTACGCCGACCAGGACCGCGACGCCCGCCACGTGAAGCTCGCCGACGAGGCGTACGCCCTCGACGGCACCACGAGCGCCGACACGTACCTGGTCATCGACAAGATCCTCTCGGTCGCGCGGCGCTCGGGCGCCGACGCCGTGCACCCGGGCTACGGCTTCCTCGCCGAGAACCCCGACTTCGCCCGCGCCGTCATCGAGGCGGGCCTCATCTGGATCGGGCCGTCGCCCGAGGCGATCGAGCGGCTGGGCGACAAGGTCTCGGCGCGGCACGTCGCCGAGAAGGTGGGCGCACCGCTCGCGCCCGGCACGCTCAACCCAGTGGCTGACGCCTCGGAGGTGCTCGACTTCGTCGACGTGCACGGTCTCCCCGTCGCGATCAAGGCGGCGTTCGGCGGCGGCGGTCGCGGCCTCAAGGTCGCCCGCGAACGCGACGAGGTCGCCGAGCTCTTCGAGTCGGCCACCCGCGAGGCCGTCGCGGCGTTCGGCCGCGGCGAGTGCTTCGTCGAGAAGTACCTCGACAAGCCGCGCCACGTCGAGACCCAGTGCCTCGCCGACCAGCACGGCAACGTCGTGGTCGTGTCGACCCGCGACTGCTCGCTGCAGCGCCGCCACCAGAAGCTCGTCGAAGAGGCGCCCGCGCCCTTCCTCACCGACGCCCAGGTCGAGGCCCTCTACAGCGCCTCGAAGGCCATCCTCAAGGAGGTCGGCTACGTCGGCGCGGGCACCTGCGAGTTCCTCATCGGCCAGGACGGCACGGTCTCGTTCCTCGAGGTGAACACCCGCCTGCAGGTCGAGCACCCCGTCTCCGAGGAGGTCACCGGGCTCGACCTCGTGCGCGAGCAGTTCCGCCTCGCCGAGGGCGGCGTGCTCGACTACCCCGACCCCGTGACCCAGGGGCACTCGATCGAGTTCCGCATCAACGGCGAAGACCCCGGTCGCGGCTTCCTCCCCGCTCCCGGCCCGATCCACCAGCTCCGCTTCCCCGGCGGGCCCGGCGTGCGCGTCGACTCGGGCGTCACGAGCGGCGACGAGATCTCGGGGGCGTTCGACTCGCTGCTCGCGAAGCTCATCGTCACCGGACGCGATCGCAAGGACGCGCTCGAGCGTGCACGACGCGCCCTCGACGAGTTCGAGGTCGCGGGGCTCCCGACGGTGCTGCCCTTCCACCGCGACATCGTCGACAACCCCGCCTTCGCGCCGGCCGGCGACGAGCCCTTCTCGGTCTACACCCGCTGGATCGAGACCGAGTACGACAACCGCCTCGAACCGTGGTCGGGCGAGCTCGAAGAGACGAGCGGCCCCGCCGCGCGTTCGAACGTCGTCGTCGAGGTCGCCGGTCGTCGCATCGAGGTCAGCCTGCCGAAGCGACTCGCCGGCGGGGCATCCCTCTCGCACACTGCCGGCGCCGCGCCGCGCCGCCGGAGCGGTTCGCACACCGTCGACACGGGCACCGGCAACGCCGTGAAGGCGCCCATGCAGGCCACCGTCGTGAAGGTCGCCGTCGCCGAGGGCGACAAGGTCGTCAAGGGCGACCTCGTGCTCGTGCTCGAGGCGATGAAGATGGAGCAGCCGATCGTCGCCCATAAGGACGGCGTCATCGGCGGCATCAACGCCGAGCCCGGCGCGACCGTGTCGAGCGGGCACCTGCTGCTCTCGATCGCCGACGCCTGATCCCCGCGGACGAACGGGATGCCGCGAGCTCATCGCTCGCGGCATCCCGTTCGTCCGTCCGGGGAGTGCCGGCACGGCACGGACCCTCAGCGGAGTGCGAGCGCGGCGAGCGCCTGCTTCGCCGCCGTGATGCCCGAGTTTCGCGACGAGTGGATCGTGCTCGTCACCATGCCGGCCCAGAAGACCGTGTCGTCGATCGGCCCGTTGAGCCCGGTGCGTCGCGAGAACGGGCCGGGGTAGGCGCCCCGGGCGAACTCGTCCTTCGACCAGTCGTAGGTCGAGGCGTTGACGGCCTGCAACCCCTGGTCGCCGACGGCGGTGCGCACGTTGTCGAGCGCCGCCGCGAGCCGCTCGGCCTCGGGCAGGTCGAGCAGATCCTGCGCGACACCGCCGGTCGCCCACGCGACCGCGATCTCCCCGTGATAGCCGGGCGTTCCGAGTGAGGCGTTCCAGAGGCTCGGCGGGCGCTTCGAGAAGGTCGTCATGACGTCCCACTGCCGCGCGACCGGGTGGCCGGGCGGCACCACCGGCGCCGCGAACTCCAGGATGCCCTTGAACACCGGCAGGTACTCGATCTCCTGGAGCCCGTCGCGACGGTCGGCGGGCAGCGGCGGGTCGAAGGTCACGTCGCCGTGCTTCAGCACGCCGCCCGGCAACGCCACGACGAGCGTCTTCGCCTGGTAGCTGCCGCGACTCGTGTGCACGTCGACGCGGCCGGCCCGATGCTCGACCGTGTGCACCCGCGCGCCGAGCCGGATCGGCAGCCCGGCCGCGAGCGGCCTGAGCACCTGGTCGTAGCCGCCGATCACACGGTGATCGTCGTAGGGATCCGGGAACGGCGTCGACGCCGGGACGTCCTGTTCGGCGATCGCCCACGCGACCGTGTCGACGACCCACGCCGCCGGCAGCACGTCGAACTGCTCGGAGTCGACCTCGATCGCGGCGAGCAGGACGGGGTAGTTCTCGCGCGGGATGCCGACGCGCTCGAGCCAGGCGAGCGCCGTCTCGCCGTCGGCCGGCTCGGGCAGCGGGCCGACCGGCGCACCGAGCGGGAACTTCAACGACGCGTACGTCGTGCCGTCGAGCCACGGCGTACCGGGCGCGAGCCGGCCCCAGATCGACTGCTGGCGCCGGGTCGTGATGCCCTCCGCCTCGATGAGGTCCCAGGTCGAGGCCCGGCTGCCGTGCACGAGCTCCGCACCGCGCTCGATCGGGATGGACATGGTCGTGCGATCGGTCCACATGCGCCCGCCGATCCGGTCGCGCGCCTCGAGCACGAGCACGCTGCGTCCCGCGTCGGCGAGCGTGCGTGCGGCGCCGAGCCCGGATGCGCCGGCACCGAGCACGATCGCATCCCACATGCGGTGGTCGGAGCCCGTGCCGACCGGCCGGCGAGCGCCAGCGGTGAGCGCGACGGTCGCCGCACCGGCCACGCCTGCTGCGCCGAGCCCGAGCACGGCCCGTCGCGTGACACCTCCCCCGCCGGCCGTGGTCGTCGTCGTGCCCGTCGCGCGTGTCGCGGTCATCTCCGCCTCCTGGAACCTCGTCCTCACCGGTGGGTCGGTCGCGGCGTCATCGCCCGATCGACGCTGGATGATTCGGAGACTATCGACGGGTGAACATCGATGTCAACGCTGTTGACAGGATCGGAGCGGAGCAGCGACCCGTCAGGTTCCCTGGGCCGTCGGCAGCTCGACCTCGCTGACCCGCTCGCCGGCGAGCCGAGAGCGACGCCGACCGTAGAGCAGGTAGATGACGACGCCGAGCGCGAGCCAGACGAGGAAGCGCACCCAGGTGAGCGTCGTGAGGTTGAGCATGAGCCAGACGCAGAGCGCGGCCGACAGGATCGGAAGCACCGGGGACAACGGCACGCGGAACCCGCGCGGCAGGTCGGGCCGGGTGCGACGCAGCACGACGATGCCGACCGACACGAGCACGAAGGCCGACAGCGTGCCGATGTTGATCATCTCCTCGAGGAGCCCCACATCGGTGAAGGCGGCGACGAGCGCGACCACGGTGCCGCCGATGATCTGGATACGGGCGGGAGTCTTCGTGTGCTCGGTCGTCTTCGACAGCCATCGCGGCAGCAGCCCGTCGCGGCTCATCGCGAACACGATGCGCGAGAGGCCGAGCAGCAGCACCATGATCACCGTCGTGAGGCCGGCGAGCGCGCCGAGCGAGATGACGGCCGACGCCCAGTCCTGCCCGACCAGCCGGAACGCGGTCGCGAGCGACGGCGTCTCCTCCGCGGCGAGCTCGGTGTACGACACCATGCCCGTCATCACGATCGAGACGAGCACGTAGAGCAGGGTCACGATGCCGAGGCCGAGGAAGATGCCGCGCGGCAGCCGCTTCTGGGGCTCGCGCACCTCCTCGGCACTCGTGGCGACGACGTCGAACCCGATGAAGGCGAAGAAGACGAGGGAGGCCGCGGCGAGCATGCCGAACACGCCGTACTGCGCCGGCGCGGCACCCGTGAGCCAGGCGAAGAGCGACTGCGTCCAGGCATCCTCGGCACCGCCCGTCGTCGGCACCGCCTCGGGGATGAAGGGCGTGAAGTTCGAGGCCTGCACGAAGAAGAAGCCCACGACGATCACGAAGAGCACGATCGCGACCTTGATGAGCGTGAACACGGCGCCGACGCGCGCCGTGAGCTTCGTCCCGGCGACGAGCAGGACGGTGAAGACCGCGACGATGAGGAATGCCGGCCAGCTGACCTCGACCCCGCCGATGGAGAGGGTCGCCGGGAACGGCACGCCGAAGGCGAGCAGCGCCTCGGAGAGGTACACGCCCCAGTACTTCGCGAGCACGGCGGCGGCTGTGAACATCTCGAGGATGAGGTCCCAGCCGATGATCCACGCGAGGAGCTCGCCCATCGTGGCGTACGTGAAGGTGTACGCGCTGCCCGCGACGGGCACCGTCGAGGCGAACTCCGCGTAGCACATGATCGCGAGCCCGCACGTGATCGCAGCGAGCACGAACGAGAGGATCACGCTCGGGCCGGCGTAGTTCGCCGCGGCCTGCGCCCCGACCGAGAAGATGCCAGCCCCGACCGCGACGGCGATGCCCATGAGCGCGAGGTCCCAGGTGCCGAGCGAGCGTTTGAGGCTGCGGCTCTCGTCGCTCGAGTCGGCGATCGAGGCCTCGACCGATTTCACGCGCAGGTTCATCGCTCCCCCAAGCGGTCATCGCGCCGCGGGCGCGGCGCTGCGTGTGCCCAGCGTACGCCCGGGTCGGTGCGGGCGGGGCGTCGGGACGCGCGCGTCAGCGCACGATGTGCATGGCCCGCGCGGCGTCGGTGAGCGAGCCCGACAGCGACGGGTACACCGGGAACGCCTCGGCGAACTGGTCGACCGTGAGCCGGTGCTCGACGGCGAGCGCGAGCGGGAAGATGAGCTCCGACGCCTTCGGCGCGACGATGACGCCGCCGATGATCGAGCCCGAACCGCTCGAGGCGAAGAGCTTCACGAAGCCCTCGCGGATGCCCATCATCTTCGCCCGCGGGTTCGACGAGAGCGGCAGCTTGTAGACGACGCCCGGCACGACGCCCTCCTCGATCTCCTTCTCGGTCCAGCCGACGGTCGCGATCTCGGGCTGCGTGAAGATGTTCGAGGTGATGTTCCGGTTCTCGGGCGGGTTCACGACGTCGCCCATCGCGTGGAACACGGCCGTGCGCCCCTGCATCGAGGCGACCGAGGCGAGCGGCATGAACGTCGTGCAGTCGCCGGCGGCGTAGATGTTCGGCATCGACGTGCGCGCGACCCGGTTGACCCGGATGTGCCCCGACTCGGCGAGCTGCACGCCCGCCTCCTCGAGGCCGAGGTCACGGGTGTTCGGCACCGATCCGACCGCCATGAGGCAGTGCGAGCCCTGCACCTGGCGTCCGTCGGACAGCGTCGCGACGACGCCGTCGCCGTCGCGCACGACCGACTCGGCCCGCGACTTGTTCAGCACCTTCATGCCGTTGCGCTTGAACACCTTCTCGATGACGGATGCCGCGTCGGCGTCCTCCCCGGGCAGCACCTGGTCCCGGCTCGAGATGAGCGTGACCTTCGCCCCGAGGGCGCGGTACGCCGAGGCGAACTCGGCGCCCGTGACGCCGGAGCCCACGACGATGAGGTGTTCGGGCACCTGCTGGAGCGAGTAGAGCTGGGTCCACGTGAGGATGCGCTCGCCGTCGGGCACCGCGGTCGGCAGCACGCGCGGCGTCGCGCCGACCGAGAGCACGAGCGTGTCGGCCTCGATGCGGTCGAAGTCGGTGCCGCCCTTGGCGGTCGCGACGATCACGGCGTTCGGACCGTCGAGGCGACCCTCGCCGTGCACGAGGTGCACGCCGGCCTCGAGCAGGTTCGAGCGCATGTCTTCGGACTGCTGCGCCGCGAGGCCGAGCAGCCGCTTGTTCACGGCGGCGAGGTTGATCGCGACCTGGGGCTTCACGGCCTTGTCGGCCTCGCCCTTCGCGTAGAACTGCACGCCGAGGTCGGCCGCCTCCTTCACCGCGTTCGACGCCTCCGCCGTGGCGATGAGCGACTTCGAGGGCACGACGTCGGTGAGCACGGCCGAACCGCCCACGCCCGCACGCTCGACCAGGGTGACCTCGGCCCCGAGCTGCGCCGCGGCGAGTGCGGCTTCGTACCCGCCGGGCCCCCCTCCGAGGACGGCGATCCGTTGCGTGCGCTCGAACTCGTAGGCCATGCTCATATTCTGTCAGTTCCCCGTGCCCGGCCAGCACATGAGCGGCGCCGTGCCCGAAGCATCCGGTGGGTTCTAGAGTGGTGGGATGCACGATGCCAACCCGCTCGACGCGCCCTCAGCTGACCCCTTCGCCATCGCCCGTGAGGCTGCGGCGCAGATCGCCGCCCTGACCGGGGTCGAGCGGCACGACATCGCCCTCACGCTCGGTTCGGGCTGGGGCAAGGCCGCGGAGCTCATCGGCGAGACGACGCACACGATCGCCGCGACCGACGTGCCCGGCTTCTCGAAGCCCGCCGTCGAGGGCCACGTCGGCACGCTTCGCTCGGTGCTGCTGCCGACCGGCAAGCGCGCGCTGGTCATCGGCGCCCGCACCCACTACTACGAGCGCCACGGCGTGCGCCGGGTCGTGCACTCGGTGCGCACGGCGGCCGCGACGGGTGCCACGACGATGATCCTCACGAACGGCGCCGGTGGCATCAAGGAGCACTGGAAGCCCGGCACGCCCGTGCTCATCAGCGATCACATCAACCTCACGGCCGACTCGCCGCTCGAGGGCGCGACGTTCGTCGACCTCACCGACCTCTACTCCCAGCGGCTGCGCGACCTCGCGCACTCGATCGACCCGACCCTCGACGAGGGCGTCTACTGCCAGTTCACCGGCCCCCACTACGAGACTCCCGCCGAGGTGCAGATGGCGAAGGCCATCGGCGGGCACATCGTCGGCATGTCGACCGCGCTCGAGGCCATCGCCGCGCGCCAGTCGGGCATGGAGGTGCTCGGCATGTCGCTCATCACGAACCTCGCGGCCGGTATCCAGCAGACGCCGCTCAGCCACCAGGAGGTCATCGAGGCCGGCCAGGCCGCCGAGCCCGTGATCAGCGCCCTGCTCGCGAAGATCGTCGCCTCGCTCTAGGCCCAGCGCAGGAACCGCAGGAAGGACGACGACGGATGTCGCACGAATTCGACCCTCGCGACGCCGAGCGCGTCGCCCTCGCCGAGGCGTGGATCGCGCAGGACCCCGACCCCGAGACCCGCGCCGAGCTCGCCGCGATCGTCGAGGCCGTGCGCGGCGGCGACGCCGCGGCCGCGGCCGACCTCGCCGACCGCTTCGACTCCCGGCTCGCCTTCGGCACCGCGGGACTGCGCGGTGAGATCGCCGCGGGACCGAACCGCATGAACCGCGTGCTCGTGTCGCAGGCCGCGGCGGGCCTCGCGTCGTACCTGCTCGAGCGGGCCGAGCCCGGCACGACCCCGTCGGTCGTGATCGGCTACGACGGCCGCAAGAACTCCGACGTGTTCGCCCGCGACTCGGCCGAGGTCTTCGCCGGCGCCGGCGTGCGCGCCGTGCTGCTGCCGCGCCTGCTGCCGACCCCCGTGCTCGCCTTCGCGGTGCGCCATCTCGACACCTCGGCGGGCGTCATGGTGACGGCCTCGCACAACCCGCCGAACGACAACGGCTACAAGGTGTACCTCGGCGGCTCGAACCACGGGTCCCAGATCGTCGCGCCGGCCGACGCCGAGATCGCGGCGCACATCCTGAGCGTCGCGTCGGCGACGGCGGTGCCCGCGCTGCCTCGCGGAGCGTTCGAGCTCGCCCCAGAGTCGGTCGTCGACGAGTACGTGCGGCAGACGGCCGCGAGCGCCTCCCCCGGCACGCCGGCCGCGCAGCCCCGCGTCGTCTACACGGCCATGCACGGCGTCGGATGGGAGACGGCGTCGCGCGTGCTCGAGGCCGCGGGCTTCGACGCCCCCACGCTCGTCGAGGCGCAGATCGCCCCCGACGCGGCGTTCCCGACCGTCTCGTTCCCGAACCCCGAGGAGCCGGGCGCGATGGACCTGTCGTTCGAGCGCGCCCGCGCCGTCGGCGCCGAGCTCATCGTCGCGAACGACCCCGACGCCGATCGGCTCGCGATCGCGATCCCCGACCCGACGGCGCCCGACGGCGTCGGCTACCGCCGCCTGACCGGCAACGAGGTCGGCCTCACGCTCGGATGGCTCGCCGCACGCCGTGCCGCCGGTGCCGCCACCGGCGAAGGCGGGCCGAACGGCGCGCTCGCGTGCTCGATCGTCTCCTCCCCCGGGCTCGAGGCCGTCGCCCGCGCCTACGGGCTCGACTTCGAGGCGACGCTCACCGGCTTCAAGTGGATCTCGCGGGCACCGGGCCTCGTGTTCGGCTTCGAGGAGGCGCTCGGCTATCTCGTGAATCCCGATGTCGTACGCGACAAGGACGGCATCTCGGCAGCGGTCGCGTTCCTCTCGCTCGCCGCCGAGCTGAAGGCCGCCGGAAAGACGGTCGCCGACCACCTCGACGACTTCGTCGAGAAGTTCGGCTGCCATGCCTCGGGCCAGGTGTCGATCCGCGTCACCGACCTCTCGCGCATCGGCGCCGTCATGACGCGCCTGCGCGCCGAACCGCCGGCGTCGGTCGGCGGCATCCGGGTCGAGCGCATCGAGGACCTCGCCGACGGGTTCGGCGACCTGCCGCCGTCGGACGTGCTGCGCATCGTGCTCGAGGGCGGTTCGCGGGTGATGGTGCGCCCGAGCGGCACCGAGCCGAAGCTCAAGGTCTATCTCGACGCCGTGTCCGACCGGGGCACGGTCGCCGACCGCCGTGCCGCGGCGACGGCGACGATCGCGGCCCTCGAGGCGGGCATGCGCGAGCTCGTCGCCTGAGGCCCCACCTCGTCGAGCATGCGGTGGTCGACGTCCCCTCGCCGACGACACTCGAGGAGTGCGGCTCGCCACAGCGCTTCGAGCGTGCACTCCTCGCCCTGAAGCGGGCGGTGAGTGCACGCTCGATGCGCTGGGACGGGCACGCAGTTGCGCGACGAGCGCGCAGGCGGCACCGCCGGAGCGACCGCGTGCCTCAGCCGAGCGAGCGCTCGAGCAGCCGCGTGATCTCGTCGACGTCGAAGTAGTTCACGACTTCGACGACCTCGGTGTAGCTGCGACCGATCGCCTCGCGCACCGCACCCGACAGCTCGGTCGAGGTGAGGATGACCTGCGCATCGGCCGCAGCGACGGCGACGCCGGCGAGATCGCTCGCGTCGACATCGGCCGACAGCTCGAGCCGCTCGAGGGCCCGCTCGGCGTTCACCTTCAGGATCGCCGAGGTGCCGATGCCGGCACCGCACACGGCCACGATCTTCACGCGGCGGCCTCGAGGCCGAGCAGCCCGCGCACCTCGGCGGCGTCGCCCGCGCGGGCGATGCGACCGACGGCGTGCGGGTCGTTGAAGACGTTCGCGAGCGTCGCGACCGAGGCGACGTGCTCTTCGGCGTTCGACACGGCGAGCCCGACGACGACGCGCACGGGATCGTTGTGCGGGTGGCCGAACGGCACGGGCTCGGCGAGCGTCACCACCGCGATGCCCTCGCGTCGCACGTCGGGGCCGGGGCGCGCGTGCGCGAGCGCGAGGCCCGGGGCGATCACGACGTAGGCACCGAACTCCTCGATGACGGCGACCATGCGGTCGGCGTACTCGGCGCGCGTCGAACCCGACCGGGTGAGGGCGCGGCCGGCCTCACGGACGGCGGCTCGCCAGTCGGATGCGTGCGCGCCGATGACGACGGCGTCGTCGGGCAGCGGTGGGAGGTTCATCTCGGGTCCGTTCGGGGGCGGCGGGCGGACGGCGGAGGCGCGAGGCATCCGGCCGCAGGGCTCGTCGTCAGGCTTCGTCGAAGCCGTCTTGGATGAGCTCGGCGAGTTCGTCGCGATCGTCGAGCGGCAGGAAGGCCGCGGCTGCGGCGTTGAGCTGGAAGGTCTCGAGGTCGTCGAGGTCGTAGCCGAACGCGTCGCTCAGCAGCGCGAGCTCGCGGGTGAGGCTCGTGCCCGACTGCAGGCGGTTGTCGGTGTTGACGGTCACCCGGAAGCCCAGCTGGTACAGCAGGTCGAACGGGTGATCGATGAGCTCGTCGCCCCAGGCCGCGATCGCACCGGTCTGCAGGTTCGACGACGGGCTCGTCTCGAGGGCGATCTCGCGGTCGCGCACCCACTGCGCGACCGGGCCGAGCGAGACGTAGGTGTTCTCGTCGTCCTGACGCTCGATCACCAGGTCTTCGGCGAGGCGCACGCCGTGCCCGAGCCGCAGCGCGCGGCCGTCGAGCAGCGCTCCGCGGATCGACTCGAGACCGTCGGCCTCGCCGGCGTGCACGGTGACGGGCATGAACTGGCTCGCGAGGTAGTCGAACGCGGTGCGGTGCCGGCTCGGCGGGAAGCCCGCTTCGGCGCCGGCGATGTCGAATCCGACGACGCCGCGGTCGCGGTGCCGCACGGCCAGCTCGGCGATCTCGAGGCCGCGGTCGGCGTGGCGCATCGCGGTGACGAGCTGTCCGGTGCGGATGGCTCCGCCCTGGTGCCGCACGTCGTCGGCACCCTGCTCGAGGCCGGCCTGCACCGCTTCGACGGCCTCGTCGAGCGTGAGACCACGGGTGAGGTGCTGTTCGGGCGCCCAGCGGATCTCGCCGTAGACGACGCCGTCGGCCGCCAGGTCCTGCACGAACTCGCGTGCGACGCGCGTGAGCCCCGCGCGGGTCTGCATGACCGCGGTGGTGAGGTCGAAGGTCTTCAGGTATTCGACGAGCGAACCCGAGTTCGACTGGTCGGTGAACCACGTCGCGAGCGACTCCGCATCGGCGGCGGGCACCTCGAGACCGAGCTCGTCGGCGAGCTCGATGAGGGTCTGCGGGCGCAGGCCGCCGTCGAGATGATCGTGGAGCGAGATCTTCGGCAGCGCCTGGATGTTCGTGCCGTCGCCCTCGAGGCGGTACTCGGTCGGAATCGTGTTCACGAGACAACGATAGCGGCGCGGCTGCCGCGAAGTCTCGGCAATCTCGAAGCTGGGATCTCGAGCCGCTCCGCTACCCGATCGCCCGAGGGGCTCAGCGCCCGATGCGGTCGGCGATGAGCGGCCCGCCGTCGTCGATCGGGTCGCCCTCGTCGCCGATGCGCCAGGCGCCCTCGACCGCCGCGAGGGCGCGTTCGAAGCGCGCGGGCTCGTCGGCGTGGAGCGTGAACAGCGGCTGTCCCGCGCGCACCGCGTCGCCGGGCTTCGCGTGCAGGTCGATGCCAGCGGCGTGGTGCACCGGGTCCTCCTTGCGCGCGCGGCCCGCGCCGAGGCGCCAGGCTGCGATGCCGAACGGCAGCGCCTCCTGGGCGACGAGCACGCCGTCGCGGTCGGCGGTGACGACGTGCTGCTCGCGCGAGACGGGCAGCGGCGCATCGGGGTCGCCGCCCTGGGCGACGATCGATCGGCGCCAGGTGTCCATCGCGCGACCGTCGTCGAGTGCGGCCTCGACGTCGTCGCCGTCGCGGCCCGCGAGCGCGAGCATCTCGCGGGCGAGTTCGACCGTCAGCTCGCGCACGTCGGCGGGGCCGCCGCCCGCGAGCACCTCGACCGACTCGCGCACCTCGTTGGCATTGCCGATCGTGAGGCCGAGCGGCACGTTCATGTTCGTGATGAGGGCGCTCGTGGCGACGCCGGCGTCCTCCCCGAGCTCGACCATGGTGCGGGCCAGCTCGCGCGAGCGCTCGATGTCCTGCAGGAACGCACCCGACCCGAACTTCACGTCGAGCACGAGCGCACCCGTGCCCTCGGCGATCTTCTTCGACATGATCGACGAGGCGATGAGCGGGATCGCCTCGACCGTGCCGGTGATGTCGCGCAGCGCGTACAGCTTCTTGTCGGCGGGCGCGAGCCCGGCGCCGGCGGCGCAGATGACGCCGCCCACGTCGCGCAACTGCGCGAACATCTCGTCGTTCGTGAGGTCGGCGCGCCAGCCCGGGATCGACTCGAGCTTGTCGAGCGTGCCGCCGGTGTGGCCGAGGCCGCGGCCCGAGAGCTGCGGCACCGCGACGCCGAAGGTCGCGACGAGGGGCATGAGCGGCAGCGTGATCTTGTCGCCGACGCCGCCCGTGGAGTGCTTGTCGCTCGTCGGCTTGCCGAGGCCCGAGAAGTCCATGCGCTCGCCCGAGGCGATCATCGCCATCGTCATGTCGCGGATCTCACGCCGGCCCATGCCGTTGAGGAAGATCGCCATCGTCATCGCCGACATCTGCTCGTCGGCGACGTACCCGCGGGTGTAGGCGTCGACGAGCCAGGAGATCTCGTCGGTCGTCAGCTCACGGCGATCGCGCTTCGCGCGGATGAGGTCGACCGCGTCGAACGGTTCGATGGCGGCGTCGGTCATGATTCTCCTCGGAATTCGGCGAGCTGGCGCGGCCCGAATGCGTCGGGCAGCACCTCGTCGATGGTCTTGAAGCCGGAGACGGTGTCGAGCACCATGCCCTCGGCTGAGTGCTCGTAGAGCAGTTGGCGGCAGCGACCGCAGGGCATGAGCGTCGCCCCGTGCCCGTCGACGCACGTGAACGCGACGAGCTTGCCGCCGCCCGACATCACGAGTGCCGACACGAGCGAGCACTCGGCGCACAGCGTCACGCCGTACGAGGCGTTCTCGACGTTGCAGCCGCTCACGATGCGGCCGTCGTCGACGACGGCCGCCGCTCCGACGGGGAACTCGGAGTACGGCACGTACGCCTTGGCCATGGCCTCGCGTGCGCGCTCGCGCAGTTCGGCCCAGTCGATCACGTCGGTGGCGGTCATGCTGCTCCCCCGGTTCGAGATGGGTGACGGATGCCTCGGGGCCGGGCCGGCCCCGAGGCGTCCGGTCAGGATTTGATGTACGGCTTGCCCGCCGCAGCAGGCCCGCGCACCTTGCCGACGAGTCCGGCCACCGCGATGATCGTGACCACGTACGGCAGCATGAGCATGAACTCGCTCGGCACGGGCGAGCCGATCACCGAGAGCGTGTTCTGCAGGTTCGACGCGAAGCCGAACAGGAGCGCGGCCAGCGTGGCTCGGATCGGGTCCCAGCCGCCGAAGATGACGGCGGCGAGGGCGATGAAGCCCATGCCGGCGGTCATCTCCTTGTTGAAGGCGATACCCGAGCCGAGGGTGAAGAAGATGCCGCCGAAGCCCGCGATGGCGCCGGCGAAGGCGACGTTCCAGAACCGGGTGCGGTTGACGTTGATGCCGACCGTGTCGGCCGCCTGCGGGTGCTCGCCCACCGCGCGGAGGCGGAGGCCCCAGCGCGTGTGGAAGAGCCCGACGTAGACCGCCGCGACCGTGATGTACATGATGTACACGACGAGCGTCTGGCGGAAGAAGACCGGGCCGATGACGGGGATGTCGCTGAGCAGCGGGATCGGCAGCCTCGGGAACCTCGGCGGCGAGTTCAGCACGGCGGCGTTGTTCGAGAGCACCTGCGAGAAGAAGAAGTTCGTGAGGCCCAGGACGAGCACGTTGAGCACGACGCCGACGATCACCTGGTCGACGAAGTACTTGATCGAGAACGCCGCGAGCACCATGCCGACGAGCATGCCCGCGATCATCGCGCCCACCACGCCCGCGAGCAGGCCGATCCAGACGACGCCCGTCGACGAAGTGACGACCGACGCGGTCACCGCCGAGGTGAAGGCCCCGGCGAGCAGCTGACCCTCGATCGCGATGTTGATGATGCCGACCCGCTCGCCGAGCACGCCGGTGAGCGCACCGAAGATCAGCGGCACGGAGAGGCTGAGCGCGCCGAAGAGCAGGCCGATCATCGGGAGGGTCGCCCCCGCGCCGGCCCAGGTCAGGAAGCCGAAGAGGACCAGCACCGCGTACACGACGGTGAGCCAGAGCGGCACCCGGCGCTTCGAGGCGACCAGCCAGACGGACACGACCGTGATGACGGCGAGGAGGACGACGACCGCCCACAGCGCGGGCATGGCCGGCACCGAGATGTCGGCGACCTTGATCGCGTCCTTGTCGGATGCGACCAGCCGGTAGGTGGTGTCGCCGACGGGCGGAGCGAACACCGCGAGCGCGAGGGCGAGGAGCGTGAAGATGCCGTAGGCGATCGGCGCCTTCCAGCTCACGACGACGGTCTTGGCGAGGGCGTCGGGCGGCGGCGCGACCTTCTGGTGCTCGGTGACGGTGCTCACTTCGCCGTCACCTCCTTCGTGACGATCGGGCGCGGTCGTTTCGGCCCGCGGGATGGGTCGGGCAGGCGGAAGATGGTGCGCACGAGCGGCGGCGCAGCGATGAACAGCACGATGAGCGACTGCACCACGAGCACGATGTCGACGGGCACGCCCTCGGCGGCCTGCATCGAGTAGCCGCCGGCCTTGAACGCACCGAACAGGATGCCCGCGAGGAAGATGCCCCACGGCGAGGAGCGGCCGAGCAGCGCCACGGTGATCGCGTCGAAGCCGACGCCCGCGTCGATCCCGGCGGTGAAGCCAGTGGTGACCGTGCCGAGCACCTGGCTCACGCCGGCGAGGCCGAGCAGTGCACCCGAGATGAGCATCGCGTAGACGTACATCGACGGCACGTTGATGCCGGCGACGCGCGCGGCGTTCGGGTTCTCGCCGACGGCCCGGAAGCGGAAGCCGAGGCTCGAACGGCTGAGGATCCACCACACGAGCACCGTCGCGGCGAGCGCGAGGATGAAGCCGAAGTGCAGGTTGTACGGCAACCCCATCCACTGGAACAGCTTCGGGAACTGTGCAGTCTCCGCCATCGGCGGCGTCTTCGGGTTCGACGAACCGGGAGCCTGAAGGAGGCCCGGCGTACGAAGCATCCAGGACACCAGGTAGAAGGCGACGAAGTTGAGCATGATCGTCACGATGACCTCGTGCGCGCCCGTGCGCGCCTTCAGGAGGCCGGCGATGCCGCCCCACAGGGCGCCGCCGAGCAGGCCGCCGATGAGCGCGACGAGCATGTGCAGGCCCCACGGCAGGTCGAAGCCGAAGGCGAGCCAGCCGGCGACCGAGGCGGCGATCAGCATCTGGCCGCGACCACCGATGTTGAACATGCCGACGCGGAACGCGAGCCCGACGCCGAGACCGCCCGCGATGAGCGGGGTGGCGAAGGTGAGCGTGTCGGTCAGCGGCTTGATGCCGTCGACGAAGCTGTCGCGCCGGAAGTTGTACACCGACCCCTGGAAGAGCGCCACGTAGGCTCCGGAGACCGAGTCCCAGACGGCGATGAGCGTGTCGCCAGGCCGGGCGAAGAAGTAGGCGCTCGCCTGCTGCACGTTCTCGTCGGTGAAGGCGATCATGATCGCGCCGACGATGAGCGCGAGTACGACCGAGAGCACCGAGATGAGCGCGTTGCCCGTGACGATCTGCTGCCACATCGTGTGCCATCGCGACGGTTCGGGCACCTGGGCCGGCACGGTCGACGTGTCGCGCGGGGTCGTGCCGGTCGGCGTCGCGTCGGCGACGGGCGAGGTGGTCTGCGGCGTGCCGTGCGGGCTCTGCGCGTCGCTCATGCTGCGGCTCCTTCTGCGGGCTGTTCGCCGGCCATCATGAGGCCGAGCACGTCGCGCGGGGTGTCGCCCGGCACGATGCCGACGACCTTGCCGCGATACATCACCATGATCCGGTCGGCGAGTGCGGCGACCTCGTCGAGCTCGGTCGACACGACGACGACGGGCACGCCGCGGTCGCGGGTCTCGACGATGCGCTTGTGGATGAACTCGATCGACCCCACGTCGACGCCGCGCGTGGGCTGGGCGGCGACGAGCAGCCTGAGCTCACGGCTGAGCTCGCGCGCGAGCACGACCTTCTGCGCGTTGCCGCCCGAGAGCTGCCGCACCTTCTCGTCGATGCCCTGCGTGCGGACGTCGAACTCCTTGACCCGGTCGCGCGCGAAGTCGGCGAGGACGCCGCGCTGGATGGTGCCCGCCTTGACGAACGGCGCGCTGTCGGAACGGTCGAGCATGAGGTTCTCGGCGATCGTGAACTCGCCGACGAGGCCGTCTTCGTTGCGGTCTTCGGGAACGAAGCCGACGCCGGAGTCGAGGATCTTGCGGACGCTCTCGGTCGTGAGCTCGATGCCGTCGAGCGCGATCGAGCCGCGCACCCGCGGCTGCAGTCCGAGGAGCGCCTCGGTGAGCTCGGTCTGGCCGTTGCCCTGCACGCCCGCGACGGCGAGGATCTCGCCCCGGCGCACCTCGAAGCTCACGTCGTTGACGACGAGTTGGCCGATGTGGTCGATGACGGTGAGGCCCTGGACGACGAGCGCCGCCTCGCCGAGCTTCGGCGCGTCCTTGTGCACGGTCAGTTCGACCGCACGCCCCACCATGAGCGAGGCGAGCTCGGTGTTCGAGGCGGTCGGGGATGCCTCGCCGACGACCTTCCCCAGCCGGATGACGGTGATCCGGTCGGCGACCTCGCGCACCTCGCGCAGCTTGTGGGTGATGAAGACGATCGACGTGCCGGAGGCCTTGAGCTGCCGCATGATCTGCATCAGCTCGTCGGTCTCCTGCGGGGTGAGCACCGCGGTCGGCTCGTCGAACACGAGCACCTTCGCGTCGCGCGAGAGCGCCTTGATGATCTCGACCCGCTGCTGCACCCCGACGGGGAGGTCGTCGACGAGCGCGTCGGGGTCGACGTCGAACCCGAAGCGCTCGCTGATCTCGCGCACCCGGCGACGGGCGGCGTCGAGGTCGAGGAACCCGCCCCCCTTGGTGGCCTCGTGGCCGAGCATGACGTTCTCGGCGACCGTGAACACGGGGATGAGCATGAAGTGCTGGTGCACCATGCCGATGCCGGCGGCCATCGCGTCGCCGGGCCCGGAGAAGTGCTGCACCTCGTCATTGAGGAGGATCTCGCCCTCGTCGGCCTGGTACAGGCCGTAGAGCACGTTCATCAGCGTCGACTTGCCCGCACCGTTCTCGCCGAGCAGGCAGTGGATCTCTCCGGCCTCCACGGTGAGGTCGATATGGTCGTTCGCGACCAGGCTGCCGAACCGCTTCGTGATATCGCGAAGTTCGAGCTTCATGTTCAGAATCCTAGTGAGCGCGCTGCATCTGCAGCAGATGCTGCGCGGATGTCGGCGGCCCGGATCGCGGGCCGCTCAGATGTTGCGGCCGGCGCGAAAGCGCGCGACCGGTGGAACGCAGATCGGGGAGGCCGGCGAACCGGCCTCCCCGATCAGGCGGTCACGAGCTACTCCTGCGCCGAGAGGTACGACTCGACGGGAACGTCACCCGAGATGATGGCGGCCTTCAGGTCGTCGAGCTCGCCCTGGAGCTCGGGCGAGACCTTCGACTCGAAGTCGTGGAACGGCGCGATGCCGACGCCCTCGTTCTCGAGCGTGCCGACGTACGGGGCCGGGTCGAATTCGCCGGTGCCGGCGGCGAGCACCGAGTCGTAGGTCGCCACGTCGATGCCCTTGAGGATCGAGGTGAGGATCAGGTCGGCGACCGAGGGGTCGGTCTGCGTGAGGTCGGCGTCGACGCCGAGCATCGCGATGTCACGGCCCGAGTCGCGCACGGCGGCCGCGCCCGACTGGTAGATCGGGCCGCCGACGGGCAGCAGCACGTCGATGTTCTGGTCGATGAGCGCCTGCGCGGTCTGGCGGGCCTGGTCGTTCGCCTCGAAGCCGCCGGTGAAGGAGCCGTCCTGCTTGGCGCGGTCCCAGCCGACGACCTTGACGTCGGTGCCCTTCTCGCCGTTGTAGTAGTCGACGCCCTGGGCGAAGCCGTCCATGAAGATCGACACGGTCGGGAAGTTCATGCCGCCGTAGGTGCCGACGACGCCGGTCTCCGAGAAGTCGGCGCCCGCGTAGCCCGCGAGGAACGCGGCCTGGGCGGTGTCGAAGAGGATCGGCTTGATGTTCTCCGAGTCGACGGTGCCGTCGAAGTCGTTGTCGGCCGCGTCGTCGATGATGATGTATTCGATGTCGGGGTTCGCCAGTGCCGACTCGACCGTGGCGGCCGAGAGCGCGAAGCCGACGGTCACGATGACGGAGCAGCCCTGGTCGACGAGGCTCGAGAGGTTCGGGGCGTACTCGGTCTCGTCCTTCGACTCGACCGTGATCGCCTCGACGCCGAGCTCGTCGGCGGCCTTCGTGATGCCCTCGAATCCGAGCTGGTTGAAGGACTTGTCGTCGAAACCGCCCGCGTCGGAGACCATGCACGGCTGGAAGCCGTCGATCGCCTGCGCAGTCGGTTCGGCAGTCTCCTCCGAGGGCGCGGATGCGCAGCCCGCGAGCAGCAGTGCGCTGCTGCCGAGCAGCGCGAGACCGCCGAGCGCGGCCTTCTTGGTCGTGACCTTCACTGTGTCCTCCAAAGACGCAAGACCCCGACCTTCGCGGGGGCTGATCGATGTCACGTTACCCAATGTTTCGTCGAGCGCGATCGTTCCCGGGGCGCGCGATCGTCAATGGTTATGAATACGCGACATTCTGCTCATATGAGCAAGTGATCTGCCCCGCGAACGGGGGTGAAGCGGTACCCGGGGGTCAGGACCGCTGCGGAGCGCTCGGGGAGTCGACCACCAGGTCGCCCGAGATGATCTCCTGGCGCAACCCCTCGATCTCGGCGTCGAGCTCCTCCGACACGAGGGGCGCGAGGTCGTGGTACGGGGCGATCTCTACCCCGCCGTTGGCGAGGCTGCCGATGTACGGGTCGTTCGTGAACTCGTCGCCGACGACGTCGCCGACGATCTCGACCATCGCGTCCTGGGTGTTCTTCAGCACGCTCGTGAGGATCACGGGTCGGTACTCGGCGGAGAGCGTCTCGTAGCCGTCGCTGTCGACCCAGATCACCGAGACCCCGTCGTGCTCGAGCGCCGCCGCCGCCGACCCCTCGCCGACCTGTCCGGCCACCGGCAGGATCACGTCGGCGCCCTGGTCGATGAAGCCCTGCGTGAGCGTCTTGCCCTTGTTGACGTCTTCGAAGTCGCCCGTGAACGCGCCGTCCTGCTTCGCCTTGTCCCAGCCGAGCGCCCGCACCTTCGTGCCGTGCACCTCGTTGTACTTCGCGACGCCGTCGACGAAGCCGTCCATGAAGAGCGTGACGGGCGGCTGGTTGCCGCCGCCGAACGTCGCGACGACGCCCGTCTTCGAGACGCCTGCCGCGAGGTAGCCGGCCAGGAACGACGCCTGCGCGGTGTCGAAGACGACGGGCTTGATGTTCTCGCCCTCGACCGTCTCGTCGACGATCACGAAGTCGAGGTCGGGATTCTTGGACGCCTGGTCGGTCGTGGGCTCGGCGAGCTCCCAGCCGACGGTGACGATCAGCTCGCAGTCCGAGTCGACCGCCTGGGCGACGTTCGGCGCGAGATCGGTCTCGCCGGTCGAGACGATCGCCTCGGCCTCGATGCCGTACTCCGCTTCTGCGGCCTGCAGGCCCTCCCAGCTCGACTGGTTGAACGAACGGTCCTCGAGCCCTCCCGAGTTCGTCACCATCCGCGCGCAGACGTCGCTCGCCGCGTCGGTGGGGCCGGTCTCGGGCGCGGTCGCGCACGAGACGAGGGCGAGGGATGCCACGGCCAGCGTGACGACGACGATGCTGCGCTGTGTCCGAGGCATCCTGAACCCTGTCTCTCCGTCGAATGTCGTTCGGTCAGAGCACGTCGCTCGAGCCGCCGAGCCGCAGGGCGTCGACGACCGCCTTCACGCGCTGCGCGTGCTCGCTCGTGGTGACCAGCAGCGCGTCGGGAGTGTCGACCACGACGATATCGCGAACGCCGATGAGACTGATCACCCGCTTCGAACGGCTCACGACGATGCCGCTCGAGGCGTCCGCGAGGACCCGGGCGTGCTCGCCGAGGATGGCGAGCTCGCCCGACCGCCCTGCCGTGTTGAGCTTCGCGAGCGAGGCGAAGTCGCCGACGTCGTCCCACTGGAAGTGCCCGCGGATGACGGCGAGCCGGCCCGCGGCGGCCGCCGGCTCGGCGACGGAGTAGTCGATCGCGATCTTCTCGAGCTTCGGCCAGATCCGATCGACCGCCGGGCCTCGGGTGGCGGGGTCGTCCCACGCCTCCGCGAGTTCGAGGAGTCCGGCGTGCAGCTCGGGCTTGTTGCGCGCGATCTCGGCGAGCAGCTGGTCGGCGCGCGCGATGAACATGCCCGCGTTCCAGAGGTGGCGGCCGCCCGAGAGGTAGCGCTTCGCGGTCGCGAGGTCGGGCTTCTCGACGAAGCTCGACACCGCCTCGGCGTGCTCGGTGCCCGGGATGTCGAGCGGGTCGCCGCACTCGATGTAGCCGAAGCCGACCGCCGGCTCGGTCGGCGTGATGCCGATCGTGGCGATGTACCCGGCCTTCGCCGCGGCGACGGCCTCGGTGACCGCGGCCTGGAAGAGCGCGTCGCCCGAGATGACGTGGTCGGCGGCGAAGGAGCCGATGACGACCCCGGGCTCGCGGCGCTCGAGGATCGCCGCGGCGAGCCCGATCGCGGCCGTCGAGTCGCGCGGCTCGGATTCGAGCACGATGTTCGCGTCGGCGAGGTCGGGCAGTTGCTCTTCGACGGCGCCGCGATGCGCGCGGCCCGTGACGATCATGATGCGCTGGTCGCCCGAGAGCGGGGCCAGGCGGTCCCACGTGTCCTTGAGGAGCGTCTGCCCCGAGCCGGTGAGGTCGTGCAGGAACTTCGGCGCGTCGGCGCGCGAGAGCGGCCACAGCCTGGATCCCACGCCCCCGGCCGGGATGATCGTGTAGAAGCCCTCGAGCGGTTCGGGAGTCATCCGCTCAGGATAGCCGTGCACCCGGCCGGCGCCGATTCGCCGCGGCGGCGAGCGGCTAAGGGTGCCCTCACCTGCATGGCGAGCGAGCCGGGTCTAGACTCGGAGCGGGCCGTCGTGCCCCTGCGTCCGCATGTCCGGACGAGATTCACACAGCCAGGGAGGGTTGTTCATGCCAGAGACCTCGGCAGGAACCCTGACCGCACCCGACAAGCCGGCGAAGCAGAAGCCGGGCGGCACGCTCTATCGCGGCCACGAGGGTATGTGGTCATGGGTGCTGCACCGCATCACAGGTGTCGCCATCTTCTTCTTCCTCCTCGTGCACATCCTCGACACGGCACTCGTGCGGGTGAGCCCCGAGGCCTACAACACGGTCATCGGCGCGTACCAGACGCCGATCATGGGGCTCGGCGAGGTCGCCCTCGTCGGTGCGATCGTGTTCCACGCCTACAACGGGCTGCGCATCATCCTGGTCGACTTCTGGGCCTGGGCAACGCGCCACCAGAAGGTGCTGTTCTGGGTCGTCGTCGCCCTCTGGGCCGTCACGATGCTGGCCTTCACGCCCCGCCACCTGATGAACGTGTTCGGACACTGAGGGGAAGCGACATGACTGCGACCATCGAAGCTCCTCGCACCCCGGCGCGACCGGCCCGCAAGGGCGGCGCGAACCTCGAGAAGTGGGGCTGGATCTACATGCGCGCCTCGGGCGTGCTGCTGCTCGTGCTCATCTTCGGGCACCTCTTCACGAACCTCATGCTCGGCGACGGCATCCACGCCATCGACTTCGGCTTCGTCGGCGGCAAGTGGGCCGACCCCTTCTGGCAGTGGTGGGACGTGCTGATGCTCTGGCTCGCGCTCATCCACGGCGCCAACGGCATGCGCACCCTCGTGAACGACTACACGAACCCCGGCACGGTGCAGAAGCTCCTGAAGGGCGCGCTGTTCGCCGCGGCCGCAGTGCTGATCGTGCTCGGCACGCTCGTGGTGTTCACCTTCGACCCGTGCCCCGCCGGCGCCCCGGCGGACCTCCTCCCCAGTTTCTGCGCCGCGCTCTAGGAGACCCGTGACCAGCGAAACCCACGCCGAGACCCAGGTCATCGACGGCGTCCACTACCACCAGTACGACATCGTGATCGTCGGCGCCGGCGGCGCCGGCATGCGAGCCGCGATCGAGGCCGGCCCCGGCGCGAAGACGGCCGTCATCTCGAAGCTGTACCCGACGCGCTCGCACACGGGCGCGGCGCAGGGCGGCATGGCCGCAGCGCTCGCGAACGTCGAAGAGGACTCGTGGGAGTGGCACACCTTCGACACCGTCAAGGGCGGCGACTACCTCGTCGACCAGGACGCGGCCGAGATCCTCGCGAAAGAGGCGATCGACGCGGTCATCGACCTCGAGAACATGGGCCTGCCGTTCAACCGCACGCCCGAGGGCAAGATCGACCAGCGGCGCTTCGGCGGCCACACCCGCGACCACGGCAAGGCGCCGGTGCGCCGCGCCTGCTATGCGGCCGACCGCACCGGTCACATGATCCTGCAGACGCTGTTCCAGAACTGCGTCAAGCTCGGCATCGAGTTCTACAACGAGTACTACGCCCTCGACGTCGTGATGACCGAGGTCGACGGCGTCGCCCAGCCGTCGGGCGTCGTCGCCTACGAGCTCGCGACCGGCGAACTGCACGTCTTCCAGGCGAAGGCGATCATCTTCGCCACCGGCGGCTTCGGGAAGATCTTCAAGACGACGTCGAACGCGCACACCCTCACGGGCGACGGCGTCGGCATCATCTGGCGCAAGGGCCTGCCGCTCGAGGACATGGAGTTCTTCCAGTTCCACCCGACCGGGCTCGCCGGGCTCGGCATCCTCCTCACCGAGGGCGCCCGCGGCGAGGGCGCGATCCTGCGCAACGCGAGCGGCGAGCGCTTCATGGAGCGCTACGCCCCCACCATCAAGGACCTGGCGCCCCGCGACATCGTCGCGCGCTGCATGGTGCAGGAGGTCGCTGAGGGTCGCGGCGCCGGACCGCACAAGGACTACGTGCTGCTCGACTGCACCCACCTGGGCGCCGAGGTGCTCGAGACGAAGCTGCCAGACATCACCGAGTTCGCCCGCACCTATCTCGGTGTCGACCCGGTGTACGAGCCGGTGCCCGTCATGCCGACCGCGCACTACGCGATGGGCGGCATCCCGACCAACAACAACGCCGAGGTGCTGCGCGACAACACCACGGTCGTGCCGGGCCTGTACGCCGCCGGCGAGTGCGCGTGCGTCTCGGTGCACGGCTCGAACCGACTCGGCACGAACTCGCTGCTCGACATCAACGTCTTCGGCAAGCGCGCCGGTCGCAACGCGGTCGAGTACGTGAACTCGGGCGTCGACTTCCTGCCGCTGCCGGATGATCCCGCTGCCGCCGTCCGCGACATGCTCGTGGGCCTCCGCGACTCGACGGGCACCGAGCGGATCGCCGCGATCCGCAAGGAGCTGCAGGACGAGATGGACCGCAACGCCCAGGTGTTCCGCACCGACGAGTCACTCGCCCACGCGGCCGGTGTCATCGCGGGTCTCCGCGAGCGCTACAAGAACGTCGCGGTGCAGGACAAGGGCAAGCGGTTCAACACCGACCTGCTCGAGGCCGTCGAGCTCGGGTTCCTGCTCGACCTCGCCGAGGTCGTCGTCACGAGCGCCCGCAACCGCGAGGAGAGCCGTGGCGGTCACATGCGCGACGACTTCCCGAACCGCGACGACGAGAAGTTCATGCAGCACACGATGGCCTACCTGTCGGGCGACGCGCACTCGTCCGACGCGAGCGACCACATCCGGCTCGACTGGAAGCCGGTCGTCATCACGCGCTACCAGCCGATGGAGAGGAAGTACTGATCGTGAGCACCGCCACGCTCGAAGCACAGCAGCCCGGCGCATCGGCGTCCGACGCGATCCAGTCGTTCACCGTCACCTTCCTCATCCGCCGCTTCGACCCCGACGTCGACACCGAGCCGCGCTGGCAGGACTTCGACGTCGAGATGTACGCGACCGACCGCGTGCTCGACGCGCTGCACAAGATCAAGTGGGAGCAGGACGGCTCGCTGACCTTCCGCCGTTCGTGCGCCCACGGCATCTGCGGGTCCGACGCGATGCGCATCAACGGCCGCAACCGGCTCGCGTGCAAGACCCTCATCAAGGACCTCGACATCTCGAAGCCCATCTACGTCGAGGCGATCAAGGGCCTGCCACTCGAGAAGGACCTCATCGTCGACATGGAGCCGTTCTTCGCGAGCTACCGCGAGGTGCAGCCGTTCCTCGTGGCGACCTCGACGCCCGAGGCGGGCAAGGAGCGCGTGCAGTCGGTCGCCCAGCGTGCGATCTTCGACGACACCACGAAGTGCATCCTGTGCGCCGCGTGCACCTCGTCGTGCCCCGTGTTCTGGACCGACGGCCAGTACTTCGGTCCGGCCGCGATCGTGAACGCGCACCGCTTCATCTTCGACTCGCGCGACGACAACGCGCAGACCCGCCTCGACATCCTCAACGACAAGGAGGGAGTCTGGCGCTGCCGCACGACCTTCAACTGCACCGAGGCGTGCCCCCGCGGCATCGAGGTCACGAAGGCCATCGCCGAGGTGAAGCAGGCCGTCATGCGCGGAAAGCCGTAACCTCGCAGCACCTCGAACGGGGCCGGTCGCCGATGGCGACCGGCCCCGTTCGCGTCGACGCACCCGCTGCGCCGACCTCCGACCTGTCGGGTCGCCGCCGCCCGAGCTGGGGGGCTTCGGGCGGCGGCGGCCGTTCCGTCGGGCGCTACTCGGTGCGCCGCTCCCCCGGCCGGCGGCGACGGACGATCGTCACCGCGACCAGCAGCGCGCCGGTCAGCAGCAGCCCGGCAGCTCCCCACAGGAAGGGGCTCCCCGCGAACCCGGTCGACGCGATGCCCGGGGTCGGGTTCGGGGTCGGCGACGGGTCCGTCACGACGGTGACCGTGACGGTCGAGTCGTCGCACAGCACGGGAAGCTCGGGATCGACCGCCGAGGTCGGGGCGACACCGTCTCCGCCCGTCGCGTCGTCCTCGGCCTCCGGTCCGACCGGTGCATCGTCGGGGTCGTTCCAGCAGACCTCGCCGGTGTTGTCGACGCGACCGACGCTCGACTCGGGATCGAGCACCACGGAGAGCACGACGTCCGGGGCATCCGGCTCGGTTCCTCCGATCATGCCGGTGAGCACGCAGTGCAGCGTGCCGCCGTAGCCGTCGGCATCCGCGTCGTTCACCGCGCAGTCGTCCCAGCGCGGGAACGCGGGCGCCTCGTCGGTCGTGATGGCCGTGACCTTCAGGTCGGACGGGATCTCGTCGAAGAGCTCCATGTTCTCGATCGCGCCGAGGCCCGAGTTGGTCACCGAGAGGGTGTAGTCGAACGCGCCGCCCGGCTTCACCTCGTCGACGCTCGCCGTCTTCACGATCTCGACCGACGGATCGCGCACGACCTCGCACGCGGGCGTCGCCTGCGGGTAGACCGCGAGGATCGACTCGCTCGGGTTGACCGAGAAGGTGATCGTCATCGGGTTCACCTGGTCCGCGAACGCGTAGCTCTCGAGCTTCGAGTCCTTGACCATGTTCTCCCACGCGGCGACGATGCCGTTCTCGCCGACGACGTCGCCCTCCTCCACGAGGCGCCACCCGGGCCACCCGATCGAGATGCCGTCGTCGTCCACGACGCCGTACGGCCAGAGCAGGCGCCCCGCGCGCTCGCTCCACGGGATCTCGGTGACGATCGGCTCGGCGTCGGGGTAGACGCTCGGATCGGGCGTCCAGGTCACCGTGATCGGACCGGGCTCGACGTCGTCGGAGATCGCGACGTCGTAGTAGAGGTACGGCACGTCGTTGACGCAGCGGGTGTAAGCCGCCGAGTCGATCGCCTTGGTCGGCACGTCGACGTCGTCGCAGTCGTTCTCGGGCACCATGTCGGGGATGACCCCGTCCTCGGCCACGGGCATGACCCGGGTGAGCTCGGGCTCCTGGCCTGCGACGATCGCCACGCACGCCTCGTTGTGGATGTCTCCGAGGTCGACGGTCGGCAGCTCGGGTGCCGGGTCGTCGGGTCCGACCGGCGGAACCGGCGGCAGCGGCGCGGGCACGGCCACCTGCACCGGGATGGTGATCGTCGTCACCGCACCGGCCGGGTACGTCCCCGTATAGGTCGCCGCGAACGCGTTCTCGGTGACGCCCGAGGTCTGCGCCCACGTTCCCGGCTGCGCCGGCGAATCGGCGGCTTCGAAGGTCGCCGCTCCGGTGACGATCAGGTCGTCGGGCAGCACGTCGCCGACCTCGAGCCCCGGCGCGTCGAGCGTGCCGTGGTTCGTCACGGTCAGGGTGTACTCGAAGGCGTCGCCGGCCTGGACGGCCGTCGTCCCCTCGGGCAGCAGGACGTCCTTCCCGATGCCGACGTCGAGCGAGTCGGCGACGTTGTTCAGGGTGCACGCCGTGGTGCCGCCGGTCGCCACCAGCGCGTGCGTGACCGCGGCGTCGCCGCAGAGCCAGGCATCGGGGTGGTAGTAGGCGGCGAAGGGGTTGCCCGCATGCGTGGCGGCCAGCTGCTCGGCGAGCAGGTACGAACCGGTCGGCACGACGAGCTCGACGCCGCCGCCGTTCAGGAACTGCGCGAGGAGCGATCCGGAGTCGCCGCTGAGGTTCCAGTCGGCGGCGACGAGCAGCTCGGAGGGATCGATCCCGAGGTCGAGGAGCGCCGAGTTGTCGACGGTCTTCGACAGCTTCAGCTTGCCGACCGGAATCTCCGTGCAGCCTTCGAGCTCGGTGACGAGCATGCCGTTCCGCAGCTCGGCGGTGTTCAGGAACCCGCCGCCGGTCTCGCTCGCCTCGCACGTCGCGAGGTCGATCGAGGTGATCGACGCGACGTTCGCGCGCACCGTGACGGTCCACACGTGCGTGTCGCCCGCGGTGATCGGCTGCGCGGTCGCGAGGGTCGTGGCGTCCTGCCCGTTCCACCCCGCCACCTCATCGCCGTCGGGATCCTCGGCGGTCGCCGACTCGATGGTCACGCCGTCGGGGAAGGCGAGCGCGTCGTCGAGGTCGTAGACGAGATCGTGATCGCCGACCGTGCCGACGGTGATGTCGTAGGTCACCTCCCAGTCGCCGAGTCCGAGGCTCGTCGCCGGGTGCGCGACCTTCGTCGCCGTGGTGCGGCCGGGCTCGTCGCAGGCGTCGGCACCCGACGGCACCCCGGCCACGGTGAGCACGGCGGTGTTCGCGAAGCCCCCCTGCTCGCCCGGCACGCAGCTCGTCGATCCCTCGACCTCCTCGGTCGCCGGGTCGTCCCACACCGCATCGGCGGCGACGGTCGCCTGCACGGTCACGACGTACTCGTGGCTCCCCGCCGAGGCGGGCAGGACCACGTCGTTCGCGAGCTCCTCGACGGGCTCGCCGGCCGGGTCCTCCCATTCGCCCTCGGCACCGTCCGGTCCGGTCCACACGGCCTCATCGATGTCGATGCCATCGCCGAACCCGGCGAGCGAGTCGACCAGGTCGTACGTGACAGCCGACACGTGGCTCTCGTTGAACACCGTGACCCGGTACTCGATGCTCCAGGTGCCGTCGTCGAGTTGTTCGACGCCGATGACCTGCTTGTCGAGGGAGTACTCCGCGGGCTGCGCCGTGTTCACGATCGTGCAGGTGACGTCGTCGCCCGGTTCGAGGTTCACGGTGTCGTCGTCGAGGACGCCCGGCGCGTCGCAGCTCCATGCGCCGGCGTCGAACTCGTCGGCGCCGTCGAAGTCGCTCGCGAGCTCGCCCAGCACGTAGTCGACGTTCGCCTCGACCTCACCGGTGGCGGTGCCCGCGCCGGCGACGATCGCGGACTCGCCCTCCTCGGTGGCGGAGACCGTCCACAGCGTCGGCGGGAACTCCGCCTCGACCGAATCGGGCGCGACGTCCTTCACGAGCGTGAGGGTGGGTGCGATGTCGGTGTTCTCGATCACGCAGTCGACGGTGGCGCCGAGCTCGTCGACGGTCAGCTGCGCCGTCGCCGCGCCGTCGTCGGAGACGAGCGTGAACGCGTCATCGCCCTGCTCCGAGCTGCAGCTCCACGTGGCAGAGACCTCGTAGTCGACGCCGTCCTCCCAGGCGGGCGACACCTCGCCGAGCGTGTACGCGACGTCGAGGTCGACCGCCCCGCTCGCCGTGGCCGGGCCGCCGAATCCGTCGTCCGGGCCGGTCGCCGAGACCGTCCAGTCGGACGCGACCGCGTCGCCGCCGTGGGCGTTCACCACGTGCTTCTCGAGGTTCACCGTCTGCACGCACTCGACTTCGTTCGTGACGAGGAACGTCGACACCGAGGCATCCAGCCGGTGTTCGCCCGTGCCGTTCGAGACCGCGTCGACGATCTCGCACCCGATCGGGACGACCACGTCGGTCTCGCCGATCGCGACCTCGTCGCCGATCGCATACGGACCGCTCTCGGCACCCCAGTCGACGTCGGAGCCGTCGAGCTGACCCTGAGCGCCGAACCCTGCGGGCAGGTCGTCGCCGTCCCAGGCGATCGGATCGCCGCCGTCGATGACCCAGGCCTTGTCGACGATGACGACGACGGGAACGTCGACGCAGCCGTCATCGCTCCACTCGCCGCCCGAGGTGACGACCGCCCGGTTGAGGAGGCCCTGGCCGTCGTCGCCGCCGCAGCGGAGCGCCGGACCCTCGGCGTCGGCGTCGACCGTGAACGAGACGGTCACCGTGTAGGTGTGCATCGCTCCCCCGGCGAGCGCCTGGTCCAGGGCGATCACGTCGGTGGCCGGGTCGGCTCCGTTCCAGTCGGGGTCGACCGTGACGTCGGTGCTCTCGACCGAGCGGTCGGTGATCGTGACGCCGCCGGCGAGGTCGGGGGTGTCGGCGAGATCGTAGACGAGCCCCTGCGTAGCGCTCGAGTTCGTCACCGTGAGCTCGTACGACACCTCCCAGTGGTCTCCCGACTTCACGGCCTCGCTGCCGATCGGGGTCTTCGCGATCACCGGCCGGGCCGGCACGGCGCAGCCGTCGTCCGACTGCGGCACGCCGCCCGACGTGAGCGTCGCCCGGTTGAGGAAGCCGACGTTCGGCGACTCCTCGGTCGGCGCGCAGGTCGTGGTCGTCGGGTCGGCGAACGCCGCCTCGTCCGCCTTCGCCGTGACCGTCACCGTGTAGGTGTGGGTGGCCCCCTCGGCGATCGGCTTCGGCGTCGGGCCGACGATCGTCGCGGTGTCGCCGGTCTGCGGGTCGGCGCCCCAGGTGCCGTCGTCGCCCCCGCCCGACCACGTGGCCGACTCGATGTCGATCGCGCCGCCGACGTGCAGCGTGTCGTCGAGCGTGTAGGTCGACACGTAGTCGGGGTTGCCGGTCACCGTGATCTCGTAGACCGCGGTCCACGTGCCGTCTCCGGCCTGCGTCACCGTCGGGTCCGACTTCGCGATCGTCGGGCGACCGCCCTCCCGCACGGGCGTGCAGTCCCAGTCGGAGTCGGTGATCGCCCCGCTCGTGACCGTCGCCGTGTTCAGGAAGCCCCTGCCCGGTGTGCCGTTCTCGGTGCACTGCCGGTCGTCGGCCGTCACCGCGCCGGCCGGCGCGTCGACGTTGAACACGAGGGTGTAGACCGCCAGGTCGCCGCCGAGGATCGGGGCGTCCGTCGCGAGGGTGATCGCACCGCCCGCGTACGGCTGTGCGGGACCGCCGTTGATGCTCACGGTGTTGAAGGCGACGCCGCCCGGGTAGGCGGGCGTGTCGGCCAGCGAGTAGTGGGCGGGCTTGGCGCCCGGGGCCGAATTGTCGACCGTGACGGTGTAGCTCACGTTCCACGAGGCATCCGGCTGCTGCGCCGCCGTCGCCCCCGTCTTCTCGACCGTCGGCGCGCTCGGCGCGTCGCAGGCGGTGTCGGTGAGGATCGCCCCACCGGCGGTCAGCGTCGCGAGGTTGTTGAACGCGCCGTTCGCGCCATCCTGCGGGCAGAGCGCCTGCGCGTCCGTCAGCGCAGGCCCGTCGAGCGCGATGCCCGTCACGGTGATCCGGTACGTGTGCTTCGGATCGGGGTCGCCCGCCGCGAGGTAGACGTCGCTCGCGATCGCGCCCGATCCGGCCCACGCGCTCGGGAACGGAGAGCCGTCCTTCGTGATGGCGTAGGAGGCCGCCGAGAGGTCGACGCCCGCGCCGAACCTCAGCGCGTCGGCGAGCGAGTAGGTGCCGCCGGCCGCGCCGGTGTTCGTCACGACCAGGTCGTAGGCGATGCTCCAGAGGCCGTCGGAGTGCTGGGCCACCGAGCCGGCGGCGACCTGCTTGTCGATCGCCATGGTCGGCGGCGTGAGGGTCACGCACCCCGTGACACCGTCGGTCTGGTTGCCGGACTCGAGCGTGGCGGTGTTGTCGAGGCCGCCGTCGCCCGGGCAGCGGAAGCCCGCCTGGTCGGCGCCGATCTCCACGACGACCTGCACCTCGTAGACGTGCTCGTCGAGGCCGGCCGTGCCCGGCAGCGTCACGTCGTCGGCGAGCAGGGTGTTCGGCGCGAAGCCCGTCCACGAGGCCACGGTCGGCACGGGCTGTGCGACCACCGTCGCGGGACCCGTCGGGACCGCGCCGGCCGGCAGGTCGAGCTCGTCGACGAGGTCGTAGACGACGCTCGTCGTGGCCGACGGGTTCGTGACGGTGATGGTGTACGGCAGGGTCCACGTCCCGTCGCCGTTGTCGACCGCCGTGCCGCCGGTCTTGGCGATCGTCGGCTTCACCGGCAGGGCGCAGTCGGATGCCTCGTACGGGGTCTGTCCGACGTACATCGTCGCCGTGTTGAGGAAGCCGACGGTGCCCGGCTCGAGCTCATCGCACGCCGGAGCGGTCGTGCCGTCGAAGTCGGCGCCGTCGTCGACGGTCGCGTTCACGGTCACCCGCCAGGTGTGCGAGGTGCCCGCGGCGAGCGCGGGCTCGCCGTCGAACGGCTGGATCTGGTCGAACGCGACCGTCCACGGCTGGCTCGACCCGGCCGGCAGCGGCAGCACGCGCTGGTAGCTGGCACTGTTCACCGTGACGTCGGAGCCGAAGTGCAGCTCGTCGGAGAGGATGTAGCCGAGCGGCTGGAAGGCGCTCGGGTTCGTCACCACGACGTCGTAGGTGACGGTCCAGCTGCCGTCGGCGTTCGGCACGGGCACCGCCGCCGTCTTCGTGATCGACGGGGTGATCGGCTTCAGCGTGTTCGTGACCGTGCACGACACCTCGTCGCCGGCGCCGAGGGCGGGCACGGCCGCACCGGGAACGCCCGGCCCGTCGTTCAGCGAACAGCTCCAGACGCCGGCGGCGAACTGGTCGGCGTCCGCGAGGTCGGTGGTCTCGGCGAGTTCGAGCGCGACGCCCGCCGGCACGGTGACCGGGCCACCCGTGCCACCCGGGCCCTGGGCCACGACCTGGTGGTCGTCGGAACGGCTCGCGCTGAGCGTCCAGCCGTCCGCGGGCGCGACATCACCGGTCACGATCTTCGTGAGTTCGAGCGTCGGGGCGATCGGGTCGTTGTGCACGACGCACGTGCCCTGCCCGAGGGCCGCCACCGTGATCTCGTTCGTCTCGACGAACTGGCCGTTCGGCGTCGTGCGGCACATGATCGACGTCTGCTCCCAGCCGTCGGGGCCGCCGGTCTCGGAGATCGTGTAGGTCTGGCCGGGGCGCACGAAGACCGTGTCGCCCGAGGTCGCCTCGACTGGGTCCAGGCCGGCGGGCGCCGGCGCCTCGGGCGTCGCGACCAGGGTCCAGTCGGCGGGGTCGGCGTCGATGTCGAGATCGTTGACGACGTTCTTGACGAGCGTCAGCGACGCCGTCTGGTTGACCGCGGTGCACCTGACCCGGAAGCCGAGGGGCACGGTGACGCCGCCGTTGATCCCGTCGGCGAACCCGGGGATCGTGGTTCCCTCCTCGTCGACCTGCACGCAGTTCCAGCTGCCGGTCGCGGGCGGGGTCGGGATGCCGCCCGGAAGGATCGTCTGGACGTACCGCGGATCGCCGTCCTCGGTGAGGGGATAGCGCACCGCCGGGGTGACCGGTGCGGTCGCACCGCTCGTGCCGTTCGGGCCGGCGAGCGCGCCGACGGGGGCGACGGCGTCGAGCGTCCAGTCGGCCGGCTGCGCGTCGCCGTTCGCGACGCTCTTCACGAGCGTGAGCTCCGCGGTGCAGGTGACGACGTTCGTGAGCGTGAACGTGTTGCCGCCGGATTCGAGGGTCGGCGAGTACGGCAGCGTCTCGTCGACGACCTCACCGTTCGCGAGCGTGACCGTGCTCTTCGTCACGCGGCACAGGTCGCGGTCGCCGACGCCGGTCGTCTCGGAGATCGCGACTTCGTCGCCCGCGGTGTATCCCGTCTGCACGACCCCGAACGGCTTGTTCGCGCCGTCGAGCTTCAGCTGCGCGGTGAGTCCGGCGGGCTGGTTGCCGTTGGTGAAGGTCTGCCCGTTCACGATCCACGTCTTGTCGATCCGGACGTCGGCCTGCGGCTCGGGCGGGCGGTTCCAGACCGTGCAGGTGACGGCGACGGTCGGGCCGACGTCGATCGTGAAGCCGACCGCACCGTCGTTCACGACGGCGACCGGGTCACCCGACTCGACCTCGGTGCAGACCGCGTTCTTGCCGCCGGTCGTGACGAGCGAGTAGCCGGACTGCTGCGACTCGGTGACGGTCACCGACCCCGCCGACGACGCGTTGTCGAACTCGAGCGGGAAGTTGACCGCGCCGGTGCCGTCCTGCGTCGTGCCGCTCTGCGTCGCGGGCGTGATCTCGGGGTCGTTCGAGTCGACCGCGAACTCCCAGCCCGCTGTCGGGATCGCACCGGTCTTCTGCTCACCGGTCGTTCCCTCGTCGACCACCTGCTTGACGACGGAGACCGACCCTTCGCAGTCGCCGAGCGCGAGCTCGCGCAGGGTCTCGCCTGCCGCCTCGTAGTTCTCGGTCTGGAAGTAGTCGGAGCCCGCATCGGGGCCGGAGATCGCGACGAGGTTGTCGGGCGAGCCGTCGATGCCGTCGCCGACGCCGACCGCGACCATGCGGATACCGAGCGCCTTCACCGCGTTCGCGGAGAACACGCCGTTCTCGACCTCGCGGAAACGCGTGCGGTTGCCCGGCCCCTCGTCGTTCGAGTACACCGTCGGGTTGCCGTCGGTGAGGATGACGGCGAGGTCGTAGTCGATGCCGCTCGCGGCGACCTGGCTGATGCCGCGATCCCAGTTCGTCGCCTCGGTCGGGGTGCCGAAGTCGTCGATGTGCTCCTTGACGGTCTCGGCGCCGGCGGGCGTCGAGACGGGGGTCATCGACAGGTTCGATCCGGCCGAGGCCGGTGCGACGTTGTTGAACGTGTAGATGCCGATCTGCGAGGGGGTGCCGGTGAGCGCGTCCACGAAGTCCTTCGCGGCGTTCTTCAGCTGCGTCTCGTACGGTGCCACCGAGCCCGACAGGTCGATGATGAGGGCGACGTCGATGCCGCACTGCTGCGGAGCCACCGGGTTGACGCGGGAGTTCTGCCAGATGCCGCCCGACGCCTGGTTGTTGTCGTTGCCCGAGGCGATCATGAAATCGGCGCTCGAGGCGAGGTCGTCACCGCTGCCGACGGCGGGTGTGCGGAAGCGGTACGCCTGCGAGCCGGGCGTCGAACCGATGGCGAGCGTGTCGTTCGAGAACCAGCCGGCCGGAACGTCGTCCGGCGCGACGCGCTGCACGACCCAGTAGCGGCTGCCGTCGGGGGTCGGCACGGTGAAGGTGCAGACGCCCGAGGCGTTCGACGTGCAGGTCGACCACGGCTGGCCGATGAGCGCACCGGGGGTGCCTGCGCTGTCGGCCCGCAGTTCGAGCTGCACGCCGGCGAGTCCGGAGACGCTCGCGGGGCCGGTGCGGTCGCCGCCGACGCGGACCGCGATGGTGGCGGGCTCGACGAGCGTGAACGTGAACGTGCAGTCGGCCCAGCGGCCGTTGGAGTTGGGGAAGGTCACCGTGCGGTCATCGGCGTCGAAGCTCGGATCGGCACCCTGCTGGCTGCTGACGTCGCAGTCGAACCCGGTGAGCGAGTACCCGGCGGCGCCGCCGTCGGCGTACAGCGTGTACGTCGAGTTGCGCGGTACCGGGCGCTCCTCGTCGTCGTCGAAGTCGTAGTTGTCCTGCGCGGCGTTCGCGCGGATCGCGTGCAGCGTCCAGGCGTCCGCCGTCGCGGACCCGCCGACGACCTCGATGCGCATCGTCAGGTCCGAGCAGTTGCTCGTGCAGTCGGCCGTGTCCGCAGGGAACGCCGCGAGCGGCGCGATCGCGGCCGCCTGCTGCTGCCGGTCCGCCGGCGGGTCGGTGCCCGATGTCGCCTTCGGCTCGGAGCTCGGCGGGTCGCTCGCCTCGGGCGCCTCGACGTCGGGCGTCTCGGTGGCGGCGGGCGGCTCGTCACCGGACTGGGGCTCGGCCGGCGGCTGCTCGGTCGTCGGCTCGTCGGCGGGCGCCTCGCTCGGCGTCGCGGCCGAATCCGAGCCCGTCTCCCGGGCGTCCGCCCCCTCGCCTGAGCCGTCCCCCGCGCTCGGCTCCGATTCGGATGCGTCCGCCGCGAGCTGCTCGGGCGTCTGCGACGACGCCGTCGACGAGGCGTCCGACGCGTCGACGCCGCCGGCCGCGGCGAACGCCATCGTCGGCAGGCCGATCGCGAGCATGGCGCCCGCGGTGATCGCCGCGATCGTCGCGCGGACCGATCGGGACCGGCGCTCGGCGCGGCGGCGGCGCGCACGACGGCCGTCGGGATTCGAGGCTGAGCGGAACGGGTCGAACAAGCTGTCCATGGTCGTCGAACCTTCTGATCGGGTATGCCGCGGCATTCGGAGGTCGCGCAGTTGCGCTGAGTCAATCAGAGAATTCGGGGGACACAACAGGGTACAGCTGGCACCAAAACGGGGGACAGAACAGGTTTCGAATACGCGCTGATCAGGACTTACGAAATTCTTGTCACCCGAAAGCGGGGTACTCGAATTCTTCTGATCGGGGGACAAGACAACCGGGGGCCGGGCCTACTGGCCCGACCCCCGGAAGGTGAGTGCGGAGCTATGCCTGCGGTGCCCCGTGCTGCTTGCGCCGACGGATCACCACGCCCGCGGCGACCAGCATGCCGCCCAGGATGACGAGCCCGGCAGCGCCCCAGATGAACGGCTGACCGGCGAAGCCGGTCTCGGCGATCGCGGGCTTGGGCTGCGGGATCGTCACCGTCACCGAGTCGTCGTCGCAGACCACGGCCGGGTCCTCGGACGTGTCGTCGGCGTTCTGCCAGCAGACCTCGCCGATGTTCTCGACCTCGGTCGACGTCGTGTCGGGATCGACGTGCACGTCGAGCACGATGTCCGGCGCCTCCGGGTAGTCGGGCCCGAGCACCCCGAGCAGGTCGCAGTGCAGCAGGCCGCCGTAGCCGTCGCTGTCCTGACCCGTGACCTCGCAGTCCTCCCAGCGCGGGAAGGTCGGCGAGCCGGCGGTCGTGATGTCGTCGACCCGCAGCTCCGACGGGATCTCGTCGAAGATCTCCACCGGGTCGGCCGCGCCGGTGCCGGTCGCGCTGACGGAGAGCGTGTACTCGAAGTCGGTGCCCGGCTTCGCCTGGGTGACGCTCGCCTCCTTCACGATGCTCACCTCGGGCTCACGGTCGATCGCGCACGTCGGGAGGGCCTGCGGGTAGACCGCGAGGACCGACTGCGACGGGTTGATCGAGAACGTGATCGTCGCGGGGTTCTCCATGTCGCGCCACGGGTACGTCGGCACGGTCTCGTCGAGGATCAGGTCGCCGAACCTCGTGCCCGGGGTGGGCGGGTTCGTGAGGTCCTCCTCGGTGATCGGACGCCAGCCCGGGAACTCGTACGGGACGCCGTTCTCGTCGACCGCTGCCCCCGGCCAGAGCAGCTTGCCGTCGCGCTCGTCCCACGGGACGGTCTGCGTCTTCGTGAGCGTGCCGTCGGCACTCGTCCAGGTCACCGTGATGTCGCCCGGCTCGACGCCGTCGGACACCTCGATGTCGAAGTAGAGCCACGGCACATCGGCGACGCAGCGCACGTACGCGCCGGCGTCGATCGCCTTCTTCGGCACCTCGACCGAGTCGCAGTTGTTGCGCTCGATGAGGTCGGGCAAGACGCCCTCGCCGGCGGTGATCGCCACGCACGCCTCGTTCGGCACGTCGTCGAGGTCGACCGGCTCGACGGTCGGGGCGGGGTCGTCCGGCCCGACGGCGTCGGGCGTCTCGACGGGCGCCGCGGGCAGCGTCACCGGGATCGTGATCGTGATCACGTCGCCCGGCGCGAACGGCCCGTCACCGTGGGCGGCGAACTCGTTGTCGCCCGCCGTGCCCGTCTCCGCCCAGGTGCCCGGGCCCTCGAACGTCGGCGCACCGGCGACCACGAGCTCGGGGTCGATCACGTCGGTGACGTCGAGCCCCTCGACCGGAATGCTCGAGTGGTTCGTCACCGTCAGCACGAAGTCGAAGGTGTCGCCCTGCTCGATGTACCCGTCGGGATCGTCGCCGAGGTCGTACGCCTTCTCGATGCCGACGTCGACGAGCTCGGCCTTGTTGGTGATGTCGCAGCTCGTGAGCTTGCCCACCTCGACCGTGGCGAGCGCGCCTTCGACGGGATCGCCGTCGCCGATCGTGCAGCTCCACAGCTTCGCGAAGAAGTACTTCAGCAGCGGGTGCGCGGATGCCTCGGCGGTCACCTGCTCGGTGAGCCCGTAGTCGCCCGTGGGAACCGTGAACACGGTGCCCGCCTGGCCGAGCACCTGCAGCGTGTGGGCGCTGCCTGCGGCCTTGAGCCACCAGTCCTTCGCAGCCAGGAGCAGCTGGCCGTCGCCGAGCCCGAGGTCGCTGAGGTCGATGCCCTCGAACGCGCTCAGGTCGACGTGCTTGGCCAGCGTGATCTGACCGACCGGGATGTTGGCGCAGTCATCGACGTCGGTGACGATCGTGCCGTTGTCGAGCGTCGCGGCGTTGAAGAAGCCCTTGCCGCTCGTCGACTCGACGCACGTCGCCTCATCGATGTCCGTGATCTCGTCGACGTCGGCCACCACGGTGATCTCGTAGGTGTGCACGGCCGACTTCTCGATCGGGGCGTCGTCGGCGAGCGCGGTCACGGTGTCGCCGTTCCAGTCGGCGACGTCGACGGAGCCCGTGTCGGGCGCGTCGGTCGTCGCCGTGGCCGAGACGATCTCGACACCGGCGGGGAAGCCGAGGTCGTCGTTCAGGTCGTAGTACTGGTCGCGGACGTCGCTGAGGTTCGTGACGACCACTTCGTACCGGACCGTCCAGTCGCCGGTGACGGCGTCGCGCGACGGGTTCGGGCTCTCCTCGGTGCTCTCGACGAGCGTCTTGGTGACGGTCGTGCGGCCGGGAACGTCGCAGTCGGTGGCCTCCTGCGGCTCGCCGTGGCCGACGGTGAGCCAGGCGGTGTTGCGGAATCCGCCGTTGTCGCCCTCCTGGCACTGGTCCTGACCGGTCTCGTAGACCTCGGCCGGCACCGTCGCATTGATCGTGATCACGTAGGTGTCGGTCTGCGATGCGGGCACCGAGGTGTCGTCGGCGAGCACGAAGCTCGGCGGGTCGCCGATCGGGTTCCACGTCGCGGCCGAGCTGTCGGCCGGGCCGGATGCCTCGGCGTCGTTGATCACGACGCCGGCGCCGAACTGCGGTTCGTCGGTCAGGTCGTAGACCAGCGGAGCCACCGGGCTCTGGTTCGTCACCGTCACCTCGTACTCGAGGTCCCACGTTCCGTCGGTCGCCTGGGCGATCGACGTGAGCTCCTTGGTGATGACGCCGGTCGGCGGGATCACCTTGTTCGTGAGCTCGCACTCGACCTCGAGGCCCGGCGTCGCCGTGAAGGCGAAGCCGGCGTCGTCGCCGTTCTCGTCGGTCAGCAGGTCGCCGCCGACCGAGCAGGTGATCTCGCCGCCCGTCCAGCCGTCGGGCACGGGCAGCTCGGTGATGACGTACTGCTCGCCGATCGCGAGGTTCGACCAGGTCGCGGTGTCGGTCGTGTCGCCCGTCCCGCTGACGGTCTGCGGGCTGTCGCCCACGACGCCGGCGGTCGGGCTGATCGCGAGCTGGAACGACCACTCGAACTCATCGGGCACGCCCGAGACGCTCTTCTCGACCGTCACCTTGCCGGGCACCGCGGCGTTCTCGATCGTGCAGCTGATCGAGAGGCCGGGCGTCACCAGGAACTGGAAGCCGTCGGCATTCGCGTCGGCATCCTCGAGCTGGCCGCTGTTGCAGACGAAGTCGCCCTCGTTCCAGCCGGACTCGTCGCCCTCGGTGAGGGTGTAGGTCTGGCCGACCTCGAGGTCGCTCCAGCTGACGCTCGGGTCTTCGTCGGTCACCGTCTGCGACGCCGGGTCACCGGGCGTCAGGAAGATCTCGAACTCGAAGTCGTACCCGTCGGGCACGCCGTCGACGGTCTTGCGCACCGTCAGGTCGCCGGTGTCGGGCGCGTTCGTGTAGGTGCAGTGCACGACGTCGCCGGCGGCGAGGTCGATGGTCGCGAGCGCGTCGTCGTACTCGACGGTCGACGTGTCGCCCTCGCCGATCGTGCACTGGAGACCGGTGAGGTGCCAGTTCGCCTCGGCGAGCTCCTCGACGGTGTACTCACCGGGCACGAGCAGCGCCGACTCCCAGGGGTCGTCGCCGTCGGTCAGTGCGAACGAGTCGTCGCCGAACTCGAAGTCGAACTCCTGCGTCGCGCCACCGGGGATCGAGTCGACACCCGGCACGACCTTGTCGACGATGATCTTGCCGAGCTGCGTGTTCGAGTAGGTGCAGACGACGGTCTCACCCGGGTCGAGGTCGATCGTGCCGACGAGGCCGTCGACGCTCGAACCCTGGTCGGGGTCGGCGCACTGCAGGGTGCCGACGTGCGCGTTCGTGAGGATCTCGGTCACGTGGTAGGTGCCGGGAAGCACGTCGTTGTACGTCGTCGAGCCGGTGCCCTGGTCGGTCGAGATCGAGAACGGACCCGACCCCGCCCAGTCGCCGGTGAAGTTGAACGTCGCGTCGTCACCGTCGATGTTCTTGACGATCACGATGGTGGCCTTCGCCGTGTTCGTGATGGTGCATTCGAACGTGTCGCCCGGCTGCACCGTGAACCCGGTCTCGTCGATGTCGGTCCACGTGTCGGAGCCGACCGCCTTCACCTTGCAGATGAGGGCGCCCGCCGTCCACCCGCCGCCGGGTGCCTTCTCGGCGATCGAGTACTTCGTGCCCGGCACGAGGTTCGTGAACGTGGTGGAGTCCGACCCGCCGGCGGCCACGCTCACCGACTGCTCGATCGGCGCTCCGTCGGGAGCGATCGGGTCGAGCACGAAGGTGAAGGTGCCGGCCGCACCGATCGCGGTCTTGGTGACCTTCGCCGTCGCGGGCACGGCCCGGTTCGTCGCCTCGCAGGTGAGGGTGAATCCCGGTGTCACCGTGAACTGGTCGCCGGCCGTGTTCGGGTCGGCATCCTCGATGCCGCAGTCGACCGGGCTCGACTCCCAACCGGGCTTCGCGGTCTCGGTGATCGTGTACGTCTCACCGATCGTGAGGTTCTTCCACGTGATGCTCTCGGTGGAGTTGCCCGTGCCCGAGACGGTCTGCGTCGCCGACGGCGTCACCCCGGCCGACGGGTCGATCGTGAAGTCGAACGACCATGCGAAGCCCGGGGCCACCCCCGACACCGTCTTCTCGAGCGTCACCTCGCCGGCCTTCGCCGTGTTCGTGATGTCGCACTCGACGACGAGGCCGGGCGTCACCGTGAACGTCACCGACGCGTTGGTCGCGTCGCCGTCCTGGTCGGTCACGTTGCAGGTGAAGCTCTTGAGCGTCCACCCGTCGGGCACCGTCTCGGTGATCGTGTAGGTCTTGCCCACGACCAGGTTGTCCCACTCGGCGGTCGGGTCGTCGCTGTCGACCGTCTGCGGGTTCTGCTCGCTCGCCGGGGCGTCGCTGAGGCTCAGCGAGAAGGGGCCCCACTCGACGCCGTCGGGCACGTTCTCGACGTGCTTCTCGACGACGAGCTTGCCCTTGGTCGCCTCGTTCGTGACGGTGCAGACGACGCTCTGGCCGATGCCGACCACCACGTCGCGCGTCGCCGAGGTCGTCTGCGACGGAACGCCGCCGTCGACCGCGCACGAGATGTTGTCGACCTTCCAGCCGTCGGGCAGGTTCACCTCTTCGAGCGTGTAGGTGTCGGGCTTGATGTTGTCGAACACCTTCTGCGCGTCGTCCTGCAGCGAGAAGTCCGGCTGACCCTCGACCGTGAAGTCGAACACCTGCGTCGCGCCGTCGGGAATGGTCTGCTTGATGACCGTCAGGTCGCCGCGCTGCGTGTTCGTGTAGGTGCAGGTGACGAGTTCGCCCGGGTCGAGGTCGATCGTGCCGACGCCGGTCGCGACGTCGCCGCTCGAGGTGTCGTCGGCGACGTCACCGGCGCAGGTGAGCGCGGTCACGTCGTACTCGGGGGCCGGGGTCAGTTCCTTGACGCTGTACTGACCGGGCGTGACGCTGGCGTACAGCGTCTCAGCGGTGCCGTTCTCACCCGGGGTCAGCGAGAACGACGAGCCGCCGGTCCAGTTGCCCTCGAAGTCGAACTCGCCGCTGTCGCCCTGGACCTTCTTGATGATCTTGATCTGACCGTCCTGGCGGTTCGTGAACGTGCAGTCGATGACCTGGCCGGCGACGGTCTGCACGGACGCGGACGCGGTCGGCACATCGGTCTGGTAGGCGCCGCCCTGCGGGGTGCACGCGATCGTCTGGAGCTTCCACTTCGGGTCGCCCGGCTCGGCGATCTCCTTGATGTCGACGACCGAGCCCGGCGTGTAGTAGAACACCTGCGAGCTCGAGTTGCCGGGAACCTGGACGTTGCCCTGCTGCCCGGTGATCGTGAAGTCGAACGTGGCCGCATCGCCCTGCGCGACCTTCGTGATCTTGACGCCCGACGTGACGTTCTCGACGGTGCAGGTCGTCGTGGCGCCGACGTACATCTTGAAGCTGCCGTCGGTCGTCGACTCGACCTGGTTCGTCGTCGGGTTGGTCACCGAGCACGAGGTCTGCTTGAACGCCCACGGGGCCGGCGGTGCCGCCTCGGTGAGCTTGTAGTCGTTGCCGGCGAAGACGTTGCCCCAGTTGTGGGTGTCGCCGATCTTGATCGCCGCGCCGAGGCCGTTGTTGCCGGCGACCGTGTCGGTCGGACCGGTCAGCGTGCCGTCGTGCACCAGGCCGCCGCCCGTGCGGTTGACGGTGTAGTTGAACGTCGCGTCGGGTCCCCCGGCGGTGCCGATCTTCTTCACGACGAGGTTGCCGCAGTTCGAGAGCGTGATGGGGTTCTGCGAGACGAGCATGTCCTGGAGGGTGGCCGTGTCGCTGTTGCCGGTGCGCGTGATGAAGCCCGCATCGAGGAACGAGCGGCACGAGCCGTCGGACGGCAGCAGGCCGGACGCGGTGAGGTCGACGGCCATCTCGCCGAACGTGGCGTCGGTGCCGCTCGTGTTCGTGTCGGTGTTCCCGCCGACGGCCGCCTGGTACACGATCGGGTTGCCGATCGGCTCCCAGCTGTTGCCGTCCCACGAGAGCACGCGAACCGACGTGGTCGGGTTGCCGGCCGGATCGTAGTTGAACTCGATGAGGTAGTCGTCGGAGCGGCCGGCCTGCGGACCCTGGAAGATCTCGTACGACGTCATGTCGCCGTTGCCCGAGAGGCGGGTCCAGTAGGCGTAGAAGATCGTGTGAGCGACGCCGTTGACGGTGACGACCTCGTACGCCGACCCACCCGTACAGGCATCGCCCTTGGCGTTCGCCGAGTTGCTGATGAGCGTCTTCCACGGATCGTCGTCGACCTTCGCACCGCCGGGGAACACGCTCAGCGTCTCCGACGCGCCGCACGTGCCCGGCGTGCCGTAGGTCGCCCCGCTGTCCGCCGTGCGCTGCGCCTGGAGGATGCCGGACGACTGATGTCCCGAAGCCGTGGTGTACGCGGGCTTCGGCGTGGATCCGACGACGCCGATCCAGTCGTTCGCCCCCGCGGTGTTGCCGTCGATCTCGAACGACGTCTGGATGCCGTTCGACAACGTGGCGGCAGCCGCCGACTGCGCCGGCGCGACCGCCACGAACACGGCACCGCCGGTCGCGACGAGGCCGGCGATCGCGAGCGCACTGATCAGCCGCTGCCTCGCCCTCCTCATCTGGAGGCGCAGGGCCCGAGGGCCGGTCGCCGGGTCGGTGGAACGGGTGCGCAGAGATCGCTTGACGTTCATCATCAGCCTTCGGGTTTCGGAAGTGGGCACTTCCGGCTGTATTCCGGCCCGGGCGACCGAGCCTTTCCGGAGTTCGCGGGTACGAACCCCGAAGTCCGCTGAAAGCGGACCAGCGAGCCCGTGGGTGCGGACTCGCGCTCATCCTCGCAGCGCGGACCAGCGGCGTGAAGGGCCGCGCTGGCACCAAAACGGGGGGATCCTCACCTTTGGGGTACAGATTTCGGCCGGAATTCCTCGAAACGGGGTACATATTCGATGCATCCGGATGATTCGCCCGCGACAGGTCGCACCCGGAACGGCCTGTCCCCCGAATCCGGTCGTTGCACGAACGACGGATGCCTCGCCGGGATCGCTCCCGACGAGGCATCCGCACCCAGTGGTTCAGCTCTCGCGACGACGGCGCAGGCCGCGCGCGATCGCCGCGGCCCCGATCGCCGTCAGCAGCACCGCGAACGGCAGCATCAGGCCGGTCTCGACGCCGGTCTCGGCGAGCCCCTGCGGGGTCGACGACGGGGTCGACGGGGGCGTCGGCGGCGTCGGCTGGTCGGGCGCCGCGTTGCAGTTCGGCGTCGGCGGCGGGTAGACCACGTCGGCGTCGTTCGACGGGTTGATGCGGATCTCGGCGACCGCCAGCGACCGCAGGTCGTAGAACGGTGCGCTCGGATCGAGCACCCAGGTGCCGTCGGCGAGCTGCGTCCAGCCCGGCCAGGCGATCGGGTCGCCGTTCTCGTCGATCGCCGCGCCCGGCCAGAGCTGCTGTCCGGAGATCGTCTCGCCGCTCACCCACCCGTCGGGATAGGCGATCGGATCGACCTGCGAGGCGCCGTCGGCGAGGAGTGCCGCGACGTCGTCGGCGGGGATCGACGGATCACGGCTCGCGAACGCCTCCGGGGTCCACCAGATCAGCGAGATCGGGTTCGCGCTCGGGTCGTCGATGTTGAACGGCGTGATCTCGTACGTGAACCACGGGGTGTCGTTCACGCACTGGGCGAGCCCGACGAGGCCGATCGACTTCACGGGCGTCTCGGCGTCGTCGCAGTTGTTGTCGGGGTTCGAGTCGAATCCGGGTTCGGATGCCTCGGCCTCGGCTGCGGCGATCTCGGGCACCTCGGGGTCGGGGTACTGCTCGCTCGCGACGCACGCGCCGTTCACGAGATCGGGGATCGGCTGGTCGGACGCGGGCTGAGAGAGCTCGCCGACGGTGACCTCGAACGTGATCGTGATGACGTCGCCCGGGTTGATCCAGCCGTTGTGCTGGACGGTGAGCACGCCGTCCGCCACCTCGACCGGGTCCCACTCGCCCGGGTTGGGCGCGATGACGGCCGAACCGTCGACGTACGTGACGCCGTCGGGCAGCGTGTCGGTGACGAGGCTGCGGTACGCCGGGTCATCCCCCTCGTTGGTGATCGTCAGCGTGTAGGTGATGACGTCGTCCTCGCCCGAGTCGACGGGTTCGTCGTTCTCGGTCGCCTCGTCCTTGACGAGGACGAGGTCGATGTCGATCACCGGGTGGTCGACGACGCACGGGTCGTCGTCGACGACGATCGAGTCGTCGGTCGGGCACTCGCCGCCGGGCCCGGGCCTGACGACGTTGTGCAGCAGCGTGCCTGCGGAATCAGCGCCGACGATCACCGTGTACGACACGGTCGCGGTCGCCCCCGGTTCGAGGTCGGGGATGTTCCAGGTCAGCACATCGCCGACCGGTCCGGTGAGCCCAGCGGGCAGGACGCCGAGCGTGCCGTTGTCGAGCACGTCCGAGACGTCGTCGAACGCCTGCGCCCCGGTCACGACGGCATCCGAGTCGTTGTAGGCCTGGAGGGTGTAGGTGATGACGTCACCGGGCTCGACCGTCGCCCCGTCGACCGGCTCGGACCACTTCTGGAGGAGCCAGTGCGGCACGGGCGCCGTCGGGCAGGGGTTCACGGTGACCGTCTTCTGCAGGTCGTTCTCGGGGTCGTCGCCTTCGCGATGCAGCACCACGTCGTACGTTCCCGGTGGGAGCTGGAAGTCGTGGTCGAGGGCGCCGTCGGGGTCGGTGAAGTCGAACGTCGCGACGACGTCGTCGGTGCCGGACACGAACACCGTGATCGTGTAGTCGAAGTTCAGCAGCAGGCCGAGCAGCGCGACCTTCAGCGCCGGCGGCGTGCCTCCGACCTCGGTGCACACCTCGGCGAAGAGCTGGATCGTCGGCGGGGCCGGGTTGCAGTCCTCCTCGGTCAGCTCGGTCTTCGTGGTGTTGAGGCCGGGGAAGTGCTGCAGCACGTCGTCGTCGTCGTAGTAGTCGAACACCGGGATGATGTCCTGCAGCTCCTGATGGGTCGAGTGCGCGTGACCTCCCGAGTACGGATCGCTCGGGTCGCCGTTCGGATCGATGATCGACCGGACGCTCGGGCTGATGAACACGTAGGGGTTCGACTCGCTCGCGGTCGCATGGCAGATCGCGACGTGGTCGTTCCACTCGGGGATCGTCGTGACCGGCGGTCCGCCGTTCTCGTCGTCGGCGGCCGGCGCGAGCGAGCGCGCCGCGGGCGCGTCGCCAGAGGGAGCCGTGGCCGCGGGTGCCTCCTCGGCCGGGGCGTCGACGACCGGCGCCGCCGCCTCGGGTTCGGCGACCGGCGCGGGTTCCGGCGCGGGTTCGGGCGCCGGCTCGGCGACCGGCTCCTCGGCCGGGGCAGGCGCTTCCACCTCGGGCGCCGGGGCGGGCGCCTCCGCCTCTGGGGCCGGTGCGGGTTCGGCGGCGGGCTCGGCGGCGGGCGCCTCGGTCGCGGTCGCGACGGTCTGCTCTGCTGGGGGCGCCTCGTCGGCGGCGGCCACCATGGGGGCGCCGAAGATCACGAGTGCGCCCACGGTGACGGCGGCGAGCGCGGCGCGCACGCCCCCGCCTCCGGGTCGGGCTGCTCGGTGGGCAGGCGGATGACGGTACATGACAGCTCCTGACATCGGGTACGGAGCCGGCTCGGGTTACGGGTCAGCACTGCCAGTGTGCGCCGCCCATCGCATCACCGACAAGGATTCCTCAGCTTTTGTGCCCTGAAGAGGGGGATGCCTCGGCGCGCGTCGCACCGAGGCATCCCCTGCCCGATCAGGCGGCGCTCACGCGCCGTCCGCCCGGCGCGATCGCACCCGCGCGGCAGCGGCGCCGAGCGCGCCGAGCACGAGCAGGGCGAGGGCGCCCGACACCAGGCCCGCGGGGTCGATACCGGTCGCGGCCATCGACGACGGGGTCGACGGCTGCTCGGGGCTCACGGGCGGCGCCTCGTTCTCGGGCGGGGCCGCGGTGCAGTTCGGCGTGGCCGGCGGGTACACCGTGATCACGTCGGTCGACGGGTTGATGCGGATCTCGACGACGGCCTCGTCTCGGAGGTCGTAGAACAGCGCCTCCGGGTCGAGCACCCACGAGCCGTCGGCCAGCTCGGTCCAGCCCGGCCAGGCGATCGGGTCGCCGTTCTCGTCGATCGCCGCACCCGGCCAGAGCTGCCGGCCTTCGATGGCGTCGCCCGGCGCCCAGTCGTCGGGCACCTCGAGGTCGTCGACCTGCGACGCCCCGTCGGCGAGGATCGCCGCCTCGTCGCCCGCGTCGATGGACGGGTCGTGCGCCGCGAAGGCGTCGGCCGTCCACCAGATGAGGACGACCTCGGGCGCGTCGACGTTCACCGGCGTGACCGAGTACTCGAACCAGGGCGTGTCGTTCACGCACTGCGCTGCGCCGTCGAGCGCGATCGACTTGACCGGTGTCGAGGCGTCGTCGCAGTCGTTCTCGGGGTTCGCATCGCGGCTCGGCCCATCGGCCCCGGGGCCGACGACGTCGAGCGCAGCGACGAGTGCCGGCGGCTCGGGTGCCGGCACCGGACCGCTGAACACGCAGACCGTGTTCACGAGATCGGGGATCGGCACGGTCGGGTCGGGCTGCTCGAGCTCGCCGACCTCGACGTCGAACGTGATCGTCGCCGTAGCGCCGGGCGCGAAGGGGCCGGCGTACCGGAAGGTCAGCTCGCCGTCGATCGAGTCGTCGATCGTCCAGTCGGCCTCCTCCCCCGGCGGCGCCGTCGCCACGACCTCGGACCCGGCCGAGAACACCACGCCCTCGGGCAGCGCGTCGGTCACCTCGACGCCGTACGCGGGATCGTCGCCGAGGTTCTCGACGACCACCTCGTACGAGACGACGTCGGGCGGCGTCGAGCCCGAGTCGACCGCGTCGCCGTCGGCCGTCGTCGCGGTCTTCGCGACCGCGAGGTCGACGTTCGGCGTGCGGTGCCCGGTCGTGCAGTCGGTCACCTCAGGCACGGCGGCGACGGATGCCTCGGGCGAGCGCGACGACGAGCCGTCCAGCCGCTCGACGAGGACCGGCGGTGCTCCGCCCTCGCCCTCCGTCGGGCAGATGCCCGGCGCCTCGGGGGTCACGACGTTGACGAGGTCGGCGTTCCAGGCATCCTCGTCGACGGTGACCTCGAACGACACCGTGGCCTCGCCGGAGCCGACCGCCAGCGTCGGCACCGCCCACTCGAGGCTCGTGCCGTCGAGCGTCAGCGACGGGTCGAGCGGCTCGGTGAGCGCCGCGTCGTCGAGCACGTCGGCGAGGTCGTCGACCGCGGTCGCGCCCTCCACCTCGGCCTGCGAGAAGTTCCACGCGTGCAGCGTGTACTCGATCGTCTCGCCGGGTTCGACGAGCCCGTCGGCGGGATCGCTCGTCTTCCACAGCACGAATCCGGGCGTCGGATGCTCGGTCACGCACTCGTCGGCCACGGGATCTGGCTCGTCGGGACCGACGATGACCGGCCCCCCGCCCGGGCAGTTCGTGAGGACGTGGTTGCGCAGCACCGCTCCCGGCGCCGTGTCGTCGGACACGACGACGCGATACGCGACCTGCAGCGTCTCACCGGGCTCGAGCGAGGCGAGCTTCAGGAAGAGGCGCCCCGGGTGCAGCACGTTCCAGCTCGACTCGACGACGGGCGGTGCACCGACGAACCCGTCGAAGTCGACGTACGGCGCCAGCTGCGACACGTCGTCGAAGATCTCGAGGTCGGTCGCGGCGGGACCGGAGACGTGCTCGATCGCGAGCGTGTACTCGATCTCGTCGCCCGGCTCGACGGCCGTTCCGCTCGGCGGGTCGGCGCTCTTCGTGACGCGCCAGACCGGCGCCTCGAGCTCGTTCACCACGTTGCAGTGCACGATCGCCTCGATGCCGACCTCGACTCGCCAGCCGAGGTCGCCGACGAGGGTGACCGGCAGCGGCCCGTCGGCGTCCTGGCACACCACGCTCGTGCGGTGGTGGAAGGGCCGGTCCTCCTCGGAGAACTCGACCGTGCGCGCATCGGTCGTGAAGCCGGTGACCTCGAACGCGGCGGTCGCCCCGCTGCCGTCGGTCGTCTGCGACGACGGCGCCACCGCGGCGTCGTCGGTCGAGAACTCCCAGCCGGCGGTCGGTTGACCGGCGATCTCCTTGTGCACGAAGACCGAACCGCCGCAGAGTTCGAACGCGATCTGCTTGAGCTGCGCGCCGAGCGTGCCGTAGTCGGCGGTCACGACGTGGTCGGCGCTCGCGAGGTCGCCGGCGTAGCCGTCGTCGCCCGTGATCGCACGGATCGGGTCGAGGTCGAGGTCGCTGCCCACGGCGATGCCGAAGAGGTGCGACGGTGCGGCCTTGATCGAGTTCGCCTCGGCGATCGCGGGGTCGAGCGCCGCGGCCGAGCCGTCGGGGAACTCGCCGCCGATCGACGGGTCCACCGTGTTCGGGTTGCCGTCGGTGATCATCACGGTCAGCTCGACGGCATCGTCGAAGCCGCCGAACGTGCCGTGGGCGACCTCGAGGCCGCGCTTCCAGTTCGTCCAGCCGTCGCTCGTGAGGCCTGCGTAAGACCCCTGGACGGCCGCGAGGTTCGCGCTCGTCAGGTCGGTCGCGCCGAGGAGCACCGTGGCGTCCTGGTCGAACGCGGTGACCGACACCTGCGAGCCGGTGTCGACGAGCGCCGTCGTGAACGCGTCGGCGGCCGACGTGAGGTTCGCGATGCCGTCGCCGCCGATCGATCCCGACTTGTCGAGCACGAGCGCGATGTCGATGCCGCAGCTCGGCTGGAGGTCGGGGTTCGTCGCCGTGGCGGCCAGAGCCGCCGCGGCGGCGCGGAGACGGGGCTGCTTCGCGAGGCAGTCGTCGCGCGCGCTGCGGTCGTCGTTCGCGATCGGGATCGACGCGCAGTCGGCCGGCGTGGCCGCCTTCGCCCGCGGCGTGGTCGTCGCCTCGGCCGGGGACGGCGTCTCGACGGCGGGCGGCGCGGTACCGGGCGGCGATTCCGCACCGGGGGCCGGAGCGGGTTCCGGCGCCGGTTCCGGCTCCTCCGCGGGCGACGGCCCGGGCGCCGTCTCGGGTTCCGGTGCCGGCTCGGGTCCTCCGGCCGGCGCGGATCCCGGGTCCGCGGGCGCGGCCGGCGACGGCTCCGCCGACGGGTCGGGGGCCGGGTCGCTCGTGTCGGTCCCCGCCTGGTCTGCGGCGGAATCGCCGGCAGCGGCGACGGCCGCCTCGATGCCCGCGTCGTTCGCCGCGGCAGCGGGAGCGACGGGCTCGTCGGCTGAGGCGATCGCCGGGACTCCGGCGAACACGAGCGCACCGGTCACGACGACGGCGACGAGGCCGCCGAGGTTCCGCTTCGCTGTCCCCCGAACACCCCTACGGTGCTCGGGTCGGGTTCTCCTGCGTTGTTGCATGACTTCGCTCATCTCGTGCTGGTTCGACCGGCTCGGCCTTCGGGTCGGCCCGGTCGATGTTCCTCGGCCTGTCCCCCGTTTTCAAGGGATCCTCACGTCTGACCCCCCGAAGTCGGGGTACAGAATGTGGCGATTTCGGGGTACACGCGGAGGCCGCCTCAGTGCAGTCCCTGAGCGGCCTCGGCCGAGGCGTCCACCGTGTCGGACGAGCCGTGCGAGGCCGCGGGCGTGCGGCTCGCTATCGTTGGGACCGTGAGTGAGCGAACCCCCCGACGTCGCGGCAGGACGACGCCGAAGGGCGGGGCCGCCGCCGGTCCGAGCGACGAGCAGGCGGACGCCGCCGAGCCGGGAGCGACCTCCGATGCGGGGCCCAGCGCGAAGGAGCGGTTCGACGCGATCAGCCAGCCGATCCTCGACCGCTTCGAAGAGCCGATCAGCACGGTGTCGACGCTCACCCGGAAGACGATGGCGCTCTTCCCGGTACGCGTGTGGCGGCACTTCCTCGCCCGCAACGGGTTCCTGCTCTCCGCCGGCCTCAGCTACCAGGCGCTGTTCGCGGTGTTCGCCGCGGTCTACGTGCTCTTCGCCGTCGCGGGGCTCTGGCTCACGAGCAACCCCGACACGCTCGCCGCGCTCGTCAAGCTCGTCAACACCTATGCACCGGGCCTGATCGGCGACGCCGACACGACCGGCGTGATCTCCAGAGACGACCTCAACGCGATCGTCGAGCAGTCGAGCGGTGTGCTCGGGTGGACGGGTGCGATCGCCGTCATCGGCCTCATCTGGACCGCCATCGGGTGGATCACGTACGCGCGCACTGCGGTGCGCAGCATCTTCGGCCTGCCGAAGGACACCAGGGCCTACGTGCTGCTGAAGGCGCGCGACCTGCTCGCCGGCCTCGCATTCGGGGCGATCCTGATCTTCGCATCGGTGCTCTCGGTCGCGACGACGTCGTTCATCAGCTCCGTCTTCGACGCGCTGAACCTGCCCTACGCCGACGGTTGGGAGGCGTTCAGCGTGCAGCTCGGCACGCTCCTCGTCGTGTTCGCCATCGACACCTTCGCCCTCGCCGTCATGTTCCGATTCCTGTCGGGCGCCGCGATGCCGTGGAAGCGCATGTGGGTCGGTTCGCTGCTCGGCTCGGCCGCCCTGTCGGCGATGCAGATGCTGAGCGGTCTCCTCGTGTCTGGTGTCACGAGCAATCCCCTCCTCGCGACCTTCGCCGTCTTCGTCGGCCTCCTGCTCTGGTTCCACCTCACGAGCATCGTGATCCTCGTCGCCGCGAGCTGGATCGCGGTCGAGGCCTCCGACGCGAACGAGAGCCTGCGGGTGGTGTCGGCCGAGCAGCTCGCAGCCGAGGCGCGCCAGCGCGAGCGCGAAGCGCTGCTCACGGCCGCGCGCGTCCGCGTGCGCGAGGCCCGCAACGAGACGGCCTCGGCGAACTGGTTCGAGCAGTTCGGCGCCAAGCGCCGGCTCGCGCGTGCCGAGCAGGACCTCGCCGACCTCGAGGCGATGGACGACGGCGCACCGACGACGAAGCACGTCGGAGGGCTCCCGTAGGATCGAGGACATGCCCTCTGCGAAGCCCCTCCGTCTCGCCAGCGTCAACGTGAACGGAGTGCGTGCCGCATTCCGCAAGGGCATGGGCGACTGGCTCGCCGGTCGCGACGTCGACATCCTCGCGCTCCAAGAGGTGCGCGCCTCGACCGAAGACCTGCAGGGCCTGCTCGGCGACGAATGGGACATCCTGCACGACCCCGCGACCGCGAAGGGCCGGGCCGGTGTGGCGATCGCGAGCCGTCGCCGGGCCCACATCCACCGCGTCGAGCTCGGTGCCGCCGACTTCGACAGCGCCGGCCGCTGGCTCGAGGCCGACTACGAGGTCGGCGACCGCGTGATCACGGTCGTGAGCGCCTACGTGCACTCGGGCGAAGACGGCACCCCGAAGCAGGTCGAGAAGTACAAGTTCCTCGATGCGATGGAGCAGCGCCTGCCCGAGCTCGCCGCCCACTCCGAGCTCGCCGTCGTCGTCGGCGACCTCAACGTCGGCCACCGCACGCTCGACATCAAGAACTGGAAGGGCAACGTGAAGAAGGCCGGCTTCCTGCCCACCGAGCGCGCCTACTTCGACCGGTTCATCGGCGCCGAGGGCGACGAGGCGTACAACGCCGGCGCCGGGCTCGGCTGGGTCGACGTCGGCCGACGCGACGCGGGCGAGGTGCCCGGTCCGTACACGTGGTGGTCGCAGCGCGGCAAGGCCTTCGACACCGACACCGGCTGGCGCATCGACTACCACCTCGCGACCCCGGCGCTCGCCGACACCGTCGCCGCGTACGTCGTCGACCGTGCGGCCGCCTACGACGAGCGATGGTCCGACCACGCTCCCGTCGTCGTCGACTACGCCATCTGACTCTTCTTCTCTGAGGACCGATACATGAACTCCGCCCGCCCCATCGTCTTCTCGGGCATGCAGCCCTCGAGCGATTCGCTCCACCTCGGCAACTACCTGGGTGCGCTCGTCAACTGGGTCGCGATGCAAGACGAGTACGACCCGATCTACTGCGTCGTCGACCTGCACGCGATCACCGTGCAGCAGGACCCGAAGGCGCTCCACGACAACGTGCGCCGCACCGCCGCCCAGTACCTCGCCGCCGGCGTCGACGTCGAGCGCTCGACGCTCTTCGTGCAGTCGCACGTGCCCGCGCACACCGAGCTGGCCTGGGTGCTCGGCACCATGACCGGCTTCGGCGAGGCGAGCCGCATGACGCAGTTCAAAGACAAGTCGAGCCGGTACGGCGCCGACGCCACGACGGTCGGGCTCTTCACCTACCCGGTGCTGATGGCCGCCGACATCCTGCTCTACGACACGCAGTTCGTGCCCGTCGGCGACGACCAGCGCCAGCACCTCGAGCTGACCCGCGACCTCGCCGGCCGCTTCAACTCGCGCTACGGCGAGACCTTCGTCGTGCCCGAGGCGTTCATCCCGAAGGAGTCGGCGCGCATCTACGACCTGCAGGACCCGACGGCGAAGATGTCGAAGTCCGCCGCTTCCGAGGCCGGGCTCGTGAAGCTCATGGACGACCCAGCGGTCACCGCGAAGAAGTTCAAGAGCGCGGTCACCGACGCCGAGCGCGAGATCCGCTACGACCCGCAGGCGAAGCCCGGTATCTCGAACCTGCTCGACATCTACGCCGCGATCTCGGGCGAGTCGATCGCCGCGATCGAGAACCGGTATGCCGGGCGCGGCTACGGCGACCTGAAGAAGGACCTCGCGGAGATCGTCGTCGACCGGCTCACGCCGATCCGCGCCCGCACGCTCGAGCTCCTCGAAGACCCGGCCGAGCTCGATCGCCTGCTGGCGATCGGCGCCGACCGGGCAGCCGAACGCGCTCAGAAGGTGCTGCGCGAGGTCTACGACCGCGTCGGCTTCGTTCGAAAGGGCTGACGTGCGCCCCGTCACGCTGCAGACTCCCCGGCTCGTGCTCGACCTGCCCGTGCCGGCCGACGCCGAGCGTGTCGCCCGCTACTGCCAGGACCCGATCTTCGAGCAGTTCCTCACGACGCCCTGGCCGTACACCGAGTCGCACGCCCGGGGATTCCTCGACGAGTATGTACCCGAGGCGTGGCAGGCCGGCACCGAGCTGACCTGGGCCATCCGCACCGAGTCGGGTGGCCCGCTGATGGGTGTGATCGGTCTCCGCACGAAGGCGCGCGAGGTCGGCTTCTGGCTCGGTGCCGACCACCGCGGTTCGGCGTACATGACCGAAGCCCTGATCGCCGTCTGCGACTGGGCGTTCGTCGGACTCGCCGGCACCGACCCCGTCACGTGGCGCGCGAACCGGGGCAACATCGCCTCGGCGATGGTCGCGAGGGCCGCCGGGTTCCGCAACACCACGACCGGGTCGACGACCGTGCCCGGCCGCGACGGCGTCGACCTGCCGGGCTGGTCGGGCGAGCGCGGTCCGACACCCGAGGCCGACGCGCCCTCGAGCTGGGCGCCGCTCCTCGGCGACGGGGCATGACCTCGATCGACGACCCGAGCACGGCTCCGCGAACCGGGGCCGCACCGCTCGTGCTGTTCGACCTCGACGACACGCTCATGGCGCATCGCGAGGCGGTCGCCATGGCGATCGTGTTGCACATGCGCGAGCGGGCATACACGGGCGACCACGTCTCGGCGCAACGCCTCTGGCACGAACTCGAAGAGCAGCACTATCACGAATACCTCGCCGGTCGGGCGACCTACGAGGGGCAGCGCAGGGCACGGGCACGCGACTTCGCCCTCGCCCATGACGACGAGCTCGACGACCTGGCGGCGAGCGCCTGGTTCGAGCGGTACTTCGAGCGCTACCGCGAATCCTGGTCGCTGCACGACGACGCACTGCCGGCGCTCGACGCCGTCGCGACCGCCCTGCCCCGAGTCCGACTCGGTGTCATCACCAACGGCGAGCTCGACCTGCAGCTGACGAAGCTCGACCGGCTCGGGCTGCGCGAGCGCTTCGAGCTCGTGATCGCCTCCGGCGACGTCGGCGTCGCGAAGCCCGATCCCGCGATCTTCGAACTCGCGGTTGCCCGGTTCGGCGAGGCGGGCCCGGTCGGCCGCGCCGCGTACGTCGGCGACCGCCTCGTCACCGACGCGATCGGTGCCGCCCGTGCCGGGCTCGTCGGCGTCTGGCTCAATCGCACCGGTGCGCGGCCCGATGCCGCCGACGCTGAGGCCGCTGCCGATGCCGGCGTCATCGAGATCGCATCGCTCGACGAGCTCGCGCCCGTGCTCGGCGCGCGGCTCGACCCCGCCGTCGACTGATCCCCCGTTCCGGCGGGCGGCGCTCGCGACCCTCGTACGCGCGCGCACGAGAGAGGGCCGAGCGCACCCCCATGCGCTCGGCCCGAGAACCCACCGTAACCTGCGGTGGGGGCATTCGACGTCAGATGACGTCGTCGTCGACCCAGTCGAGGGTCTTCGAGACGGCCTTCTTCCAGTTGCGGTCGAGGCGCTCGCGCTCGGCGTCGTCCATCGACGGCGTCCAGCGCTTGTCCTCCTGCCAGTTCTGCGCGAGCTCGTCGAGGCTCGACCAGAATCCGACGGCGAGACCGGCCGCGTAGGCCGCGCCGAGGGCGGTCGTCTCGGCGACGACCGGACGCACCACGGGCACGCCCAGGATGTCGGCCTGGAACTGCAGCAGCGTGTCGTTCGCCGTTGCGCCTCCGTCGACGCGGAGCTCGGTGAGGTCGACGCCGGCGTCGGCGTTGACCGCCTCGATGACGTCGCGGGTCTGGAACGCGATCGCCTCGAGGGCGGCCCGTGCGACGTGGCCCTTGTTGACGAACCTGGTGAGGCCGACGAGTGCACCGCGCGCGTCGGGTCGCCAGTACGGGGCGAACAGGCCCGAGAACGCGGGCACGAAGTAGGCGCCGCCGTTGTCCTCGACCGACTTCGCGAGTTCTTCGACCTCGGCGGCCGACGAGATGAGGCCGAGGTTGTCGCGCAGCCACTGGATCAGCGAACCGGTCACCGCGATCGAGCCTTCGAGGGCGTAGTGCACCGGCGCGTCGCCGAGCTTGTAGCCCACCGTCGTGAGCAGGCCGTTCTTCGAGTGGACGATCTCCTCGCCCGTGTTGAAGATCAGGAAGTTGCCCGTGCCGTAGGTGTTCTTCGCCTCGCCGGTCGCGAACGCGGCCTGGCCGAAGGTGGCCGCCTGCTGGTCGCCGAGGATGCCCGCGATCGGGGTTTCGCGGAGCAGCGAGTGCTCGTTCGCGACGCCGTACACCTCGGACGAGCTCTTGATCTCGGGCAGCATCGAGCGCGGCACGCCGAACGCGGCGAGGATCTCGTCGTCCCACTGCAGCGTCTCGAGGTCCATGAACATCGTGCGGCTCGCGTTCGTGACATCCGTCGCGTGCACGCCGCCGTCGACGCCGCCGGTGAGGTTCCACAGCACCCAGGTGTCGGTCGTACCGAACAGCAGGTCGCCCGCCTCGGCCTTCTCGCGAGCCCCTGGCACGTTGTCGAGGATCCAGACGACCTTCGTGCCCGAGAAGTAGGTCGCGAGCGGCAGGCCGACCTTCGCCTTGAACCGCTCGACGCCGCCGTCGGCGGCGAGCCGGTCGACGATGGGCTGCGTCCGGGTGTCCTGCCAGACGATCGCGTTGTAGACGGGCTCGCCGGTCGTCCGGTCCCAGACGACCGTGGTCTCGCGCTGGTTCGTGATGCCGACCGCGGCGATGTCATGCCGGGTCAGGTTGACCTTGCCGAGCGCCTGGCCGATCACCTCGCCGGTGTTGCGCCAGATCTCGGCCGGGTCGTGCTCGACCCAGCCCGCGCGGGGGAAGATCTGCTCGTGCTCGAGCTGCCCGGTCGAGACGATCGATCCGGCCTTGTCGAAGATGATCGCGCGCGACGAGGTGGTGCCCTGGTCGATCGCGAGGACGTAGTCAGCCATCTGAGAACTCCGTTGCTGTCAGTTAATGGTGGTGATGGTGGTGGGTGCGGAGGCCTCGGCGTCAGCCGAGGACGGGGAGCAGCACGAGCGCGGCCCACCCGGCGAGCATGCCGCCGATGATCGGGCCGACGACCGGCACCCACGAGTAGGACCAGTCCGATCCGCCCTTGCCCTTGATCGGGAGCAGGGCGTGCGCGATGCGAGGGCCGAGGTCGCGGGCCGGGTTGATCGCGTAGCCGGTCGGGCCGCCGAGCGAGGCGCCGATGCCGATGACGAGGAACGCCACGGGGATCGCCCCGAGCTCCGCCGGGGTTCCGCCGTTCGTGAAGCCGATGATGACGAACACCAGCACGAAGGTGCCGATGATCTCGGTCACGAGGTTCCAGCCGTACGAGCGGATCGCCGGGCCGGTCGAGAACACGCCGAGCTTGTTGCCGGCCTCGGGCTCGGCGTCGAAGTGCTGCTTGTACGCGAGCCAGCAGAACACCGCGCCGATGAACGCGCCGACCATCTGGGCGCCGATGTAGGTGAGCACCGAGACGACGTTGACCGGCACGCCCGAGCCGAACTCCTGGGCGCCGTTCGCCACGAGCCCGAGCGTGACGGCGGGGTTGAGCTGCGCGCCCGAGGCGTACGAGACGATGACACCGGCGAAGACGGCGAGGCCCCAGCCGATGTTCACCATCAGGAAGCCGCCGTTGTGACCCTTGTTCTTCGCGAGCGCGACGTTGGCGACGACGCCGCAGCCGAGCAGCACGAGCAGTGCGGTGCCGACGACTTCCGAGAGGAAGACGAGACCGAGATTGTCCACGTTGACCTTCTTTCAAGAGGCGGGGCGGATGCCTCATCCGCCCGTTCCGAGCAACGGGCCGCATTCGGCCCCGATGAAACGTACCCGCCGGAATGGCCGGTGCGAGGCGTTTCCGCGTGCACATCCGTGCAGATTCCGGCACCCGTCGGTCGAGGAGCGTTCGACGGAGGAGAGCGCGTATCGAGACCACGTCGCCGTCGTCTCGACACGGCGCTGTGCGCCTACTCGACCGGCGCCGGGACCCCCAGCTCCACCCCGTGGCGCTCGGCGAGCAGCGACGCGGTCGCTGCGACCTCCGCCGCGATGCGCCCGGCCGGCCATCCGAGTTCGGCGCCGACGACCGCGGCGAGTTCGTCGAGCAGCGGCGCGGTGAGCGAACCCGTGAAGGCCAGGCTCGTGCGCCGCAGCACGACGTCCTGCAGACGCACGACTCGCTCGTTTCGGGCGAGCCAGGCGATCTCGTTCCGGCTGTAGCCGTCGTGGTGCGCCAGGGGCGTCTCGGGCTCGCCCTCGATGTCGGCGAGATAGGCCGCAGCCCGGGTGCCGTAGCGCTCGAGCAGTTCCTCGGCACGGGCGCGGCCGACCTCGTCGCCGTGCGAGACGAGCCAGACGCGTCGCGCGTCGTCGGTCGCCGGGTACCCCGCGCCGCCGCCGATCGCGAGTCCCTTCGTCGACACGACCCGCTCGCCGCCGAGGAGCGCGAGCACCTCGCCCGAGAGGTGCTCGGCGAGCGCCCGGAAGGTCGTCCACTTGCCGCCGACGAGGCTGAGCACGCTCGTGCCCGGCCGGCCGGAGGCATCCGCCCGTTCGATGCGGTAGTCGCGCGAGACGAACCCGGGCTGCGTGTCGTCGTGCCGGGGCAGCGGGCGCACGCCCGAGAACCGGTAGACGATCTGCGACCGGTCGACTCGGATCGCTGGGAAAACGTGCGCGATGAGGTCGAAGAAGTAGTCGACCTCCTCCTCGGTGCAGATCGCGGGCTCGCGCATGTCGTGCTCGAGGTCGGTCGTGCCGACCATCACCCGGCCCTTGAGCGGGTAGATGAGCACGATGCGGCCGTCCTCGTGCTCGAAGAAGATCTCGCGGCCGGCGGTCGCGGCGAGGAGCTCTGGGTGGTCGAGCACGATGTGCGAGCCCTTCGTGCCGCCCATGAACCGGGTCTCCTCGCCGAGGTCGGCGTTCGTGAGATCGGTCCACGGACCCGACGTGTTCACGACGACGTCGGCCGCGACCGAGAACTCCTCGCCCGTCGTGGTGTCGCGCAGGCGCACGCCCGCCACGTCGTGGCCGATCGCTTCGACGTAGTTCACCGCCCGGGCGAGGGGGCCCGCGGCGAGGCCGTCGAACAGCACGTCGAGGGCGAGCCGCTCGGGGTCGTGCATGCTCGCGTCGTAGTACGTCGCGGTGTACTTCACGCCGGGGTTCAGCGCCGGCAGCTCCGCGAGCGAGCGCTTCGCACCGTGGAACCGGTGCCGCGGCACCGCGCCGCCGTCGCGCGAGAACGCGTCGTAGATCGTGAGGCCGGTCTTGATGAGGGCGGCCCCGCGCTCGGTGGGCTTGCCCGACTTGTGGGTCAGGAAGCGCAGCGGGGCCGAGAGGACGCCCGAGAAGGTCGAGAAGATCGGCACCGTCGTCTCGAGCGGCTTGACGTAGTGCGGGGCGATGCGGATGAGTCCGTTGCGCTCTTCGACCGACTCCTTGACGAGTCGGAACTCGCCGTTCTCGAGGTAGCGGATGCCGCCGTGGATCATGTGCGACGACGCCGACGACGCCCCCGAGACGAAGTCGCCGCGTTCGACGAGCACGACGTCGACGCCCTGCAGTGCGAGATCGCGGAACGTCGCGATGCCGTTGATGCCGCCGCCGATCACGAGCACCGCGGCCTGCGGGCGCTCGCGCAGGCGTGCGACCGCTTCGCGGGCCGAGACGGCACCTGCGGGTGCGGGCTGCCGGCGGTTCCGGTTCATCGATTGCGCTGACATCACTGTCCTCTCGGGAGCGAACGGCGGGCTTGCACGAGCCTGCCGGGTGTGGATGAATACATCGTGAACACGGCAGCACGAACTTGCAAGCCGCGTGAACATATGTGCAAGGTGGACGGATGATCGACAAGGAACTCCTCGCGACGGTGGACGCCGACGAGGCCGTGCCCGGCAAGACCCGGGACGCGCTGCGCGCGGCGCACCTGTACTACATGCAGGACCTCACGATGGATGCGATCGCGCACGAGCTGCACACCTCGCGATCCTCGGTCTCCCGCCTGCTCAGCCACGCCAGGGCGAGCGGGCTCGTCGAGATCTCGATCCACTCGCCGCTCGACCTTCCGAGCCGCATCGAACAGGAGATCCTCGAGCGCTTCGAGGTCTCGGCCCACGTCATCCCGGTGCCCGACCATGCGAGCGACGTCGACCGCCTCGACCGCGTCGCGCTCTCGGCTGCACGGATTCTCGGCCGCTTCGTCGACTCGAACCAGCTCGTCGGCGTCGCCTGGGGCTCGACGATGGGGGCGATGAGCCGCCACCTCGTGCCGAAGGCCACCCACAACACCGAGATCGTGCAGCTCAACGGCGCCGGCAACGTGCGCACGACCGGCATCGTCTACGCGAGCGAGCTGCTGCGCCGCTTCGGCGACGCGTTCGGCGCCCGCGTGCAGCAGTTCCCGGTGCCGGCCTTCTTCGACGACCCCGCGACGAAGCAGGCGTTCTGGCGCGAGCGCTCGACGCGGCGCCTGCTCGAGCTCCAGGGCCGGCTCGACCTCGCGCTCTTCGGCATCGGCTCGCCGTTCGCCGAGGTGCCGAGCCACGTCTACCAGGGCGGCTACCTCGAGCGGGCCGACTACGAGGGGCTGAGCCGCGACGGCGCCGTCGGCGACGTGGCGACGGTCTTCTACCGTGCCGACGGCTCGACCGACGGAATCGCGCTGAACGAACGTGCGACCGGCCCCGACTTCTCGGTGTTGCGGCACGCCCCCCGTCGCATCTGCGTGGTCGCCGGCCGCGCGAAGCTCGCGAGCCTGCGCGGCGCGCTCGCCGCCGGGCTCATCACCGACCTCATCGTCGACGAGGGCACGGCGCGGGCGCTGGTGGAGCCGACCGCGGGCTGAGGAGCGGGAATAGTCCGGGCCCGCGGGCGTTGACCTATGATCGAACACGAGAAACGTGCTCCGGGGTCGGTGCAATTCCGAGCCGGCGGTGACAGTCCGCGAGCCGGGCGCGTTCGATCGAGAGGTCGACGCGAACGGTTGAACCGGTGGAAATCCGGTACCGACGGTGAAAGTCCGGATGGGAGGCGGCACGTGTCGGCGGCGCCGTGCGCGCGGCCGGCTCCGCGGTGATCGCACCGCGGCGACCCGAGCATTCCCGGAGCCTCGGACAGGACGAGGGAATGACGACGGTCGATGAACAGCACGGGGCGGATGCCTCGGCGATGCGCCGCGCCCTCGAGCTCGCCGAGCTCGGCCCGGCCAGGGGCGTGAACCCCCGGGTGGGTTGCGTCGTCCTCTCCCCCGCCGGCGAGATCCTCGCCGAGGGCTGGCACCGCGGCGCAGGCACCGCGCACGCCGAGGTCGACGCGCTCTCGAAGCTCGCGCCCGGCGCCGCACGTGGCGCGACAGCCGTCGTGACGCTCGAGCCCTGCAACCACACCGGGCGCACCGGCCCCTGCGCGGTCGCCCTCGTCGAGGCCGGCGTGGCACGTGTCGTCTACGCGGTCGCCGACCCCGGCGACCACTCCTCAGGCGGTGCCGACCGGCTCCGCGCGGCCGGCGTCGAGGTCGTGCCCGGCGTGCTCGCCGACGAGGTCGAGGCCATGCTCGACGATTGGCTCTTCGCCGCCCGCCGCCATCGCCCCCGCGTGATCGTGAAGTGGGCCGCGAGCCTCGACGGCCGGGCCGCGGCGGCCGACGGCACGAGCCAGTGGATCACGGGTGCCGGCGCCCGCGCCGACGTGCACCGACGTCGTTCCGCGGCCGACGCGATCGCGGTCGGCACCGGCACGGTGCTCGCCGACGACCCGTCGCTCACGGCGCGGGACGACCGCGGGCACCTCCTCGAGGCGCAGCCCGTGCCGGTCGTCTTCGGGCACCGCACGGTCCCCGCCGACGCCGCCGTGCGTCGGCACCCCAACCCGCCGATCTTCCCGACCGGCGACGATCTCGCCGCCGACCTCGAGGAGCTGCAGCGCCGAGGCATCCGCTCCCTGTTCGTCGAAGGCGGGCCGACGCTCGCGAGCGCGCTCCTCGCCGCCGACCTCGTCGACGAGCTTCTCGTCTACGTCGCGCCGGCGCTGCTCGGCGGCCCGCGGCTCGCCGTCGGCGATCTCGGCATCCCCACCATCGCCGACGCCAGGCGCTTCCGCTTCGCCGCCGTCGAGCGGCTCGGCGACGACGTGCTGCTCGTCGCCCACCCGACCACCCACCCTGGAGGGAACTGACATGTTCACCGGAATCATCGAGGAGCTCGGCCGCATCACGCGCATCGAACGCACCGACGACGCCGCCCGCCTCACCGTTCGCGGCCCGCTCGCGGTCGAGGGCGTGGCCCACGGCGACTCGATCTCGGTGTCGGGCGTCTGCCTCACGGTCGTCGACTTCGACGACGAGGGCTTCACGGCCGACGTGATGGCGCAGACGCTCGCGATGTCGACCCTCGACGGCGCGCACGAGGGCCTCGCGGTCAACCTCGAGCGCGCCGCACGCGTCGGCGACCGCCTCGGCGGGCACATCGTGCAGGGGCACATCGACGGCACCGCACGGGTGCTCGAGGTCCGCCCCGGTGAGGCGTGGCGCTACGTGCGGTTCTCGCTCGACCCCGAGCACGCGCCGCTCGTCGTCGACAAGGGATCGATCGCGGTCGACGGGGTCTCGCTCACCGTGTCGAGCGTCGGCGCCGACGCCGACGGCGACTGGTTCGAGGTCTCGCTCATCCCCGAGACGCTCACCGCCACCACGCTCGGCGAGCGCGAGGTCGGCGACCTCGTCAACATCGAGACCGACATCGTGGCGCGGCAGGTGGCGCGCATGCTGCGGTTCGGCGACCACCGCACCCTGCCCTCGTCGGTGGGCTTCGAGACGCGGCCCGGTGATCCTCAACCCGCCCGGACGCCCGAGTCCGCACCGACCCGCGAAGGAGGTGCGGCATGAGCCTCGCCACGATCCCCGAAGTGCTCGACGCGCTGCGCGCCGGCAAGCCCGTCATCGTCGCCGACGACGAGGCCCGCGAGAACGAGGGCGACGCCATCATGGCCGCCGAGTTCGCGACCCAGGAGTGGATCGCGTGGATGGTGCGGCACACGAGCGGCTACCTGTGCGCGCCGATGCCGAACTCCGTCGCCGACCGGCTGTCGCTGCCCCTCATGGTCGAGCGCAACGAGGACCTGCGCGGCACCGCGTACACGGTCTCCGTCGACGCCGCCGACCGCAACTCGACGGGCATCTCGGCGGCCGAGCGCGCGCACACCCTGCGAGTGCTCGCCGACCCGTCGTCGATCCCCGAGGGGCTCGTCCGTCCCGGCCACATCCTTCCGCTGCGTGCCGTCGACGGCGGCGTGCGCGAGCGCGCCGGTCACACGGAGGCCGCGGTCGACCTCATGCGCCTCGCCGGCCTCTCCCCCGTCGGCGTCATCGGCGAACTCGTCGAGGACGACGGCGAGATGATGCGCCTGCCCGCCCTCATCGCGCTCGGCGAGCGCGAGGGGCTTCCCGTGACGACGGTCGCCGCGCTCATCGACTGGTTGCGGGAGTGGCACGACGGCGACGACCTCGACTCGGCGGCCGCGGCCGCCGTGCCCGAGTCCTCGCCCGTCGCCTTCGAGGTCGAGACGACGCTGCCGACCGTGCACGGCGACTTCCGCGTGCGGGCGTACCGCGACCGCGGCACCGGCGCCGACCACGTCGCCATCATCGCGGGCGACCCCGCCGCCGATCCGGCCGGCGCGATCGTGCGCGTGCACTCGGAGTGCCTGACCGGCGAGGCATTCGGATCGCTGAAGTGCGAGTGCGGCCCGCAGCTCGACGCGGCGCTGCAGACCATCCGGCAGGGCGGCGGCGGCGTCGTCGTGTACCTGCGCGGGCACGAGGGCCGCGGCATCGGCCTCATCAACAAGCTGCGCGCCTACCGGCTGCAGGAGCAGGGCCTCGACACGCTCGACGCGAACGTCGCGCTCGGCCTGCCGATCGACGCCCGCGACTACTCGTCCGCGACCGCGATCCTCACGGACCTCGGCATCGAGCGGGTGCGCCTGCTCACCAACAACCCCGAGAAGGTGCGCCAGCTCACCGCGCACGGCATCGACGTGACCGAGCGACTGCCGCTCGTCGTCGGCGTCGGCGCGGTGAACCAGGGGTACCTCGAGACCAAGGCGTCCCGCATGGGCCACGCCATCGACGACCAGCAGCTCGCGGATGCCGCGGCTGAAGCCCTCCTGGAAGGACACGCATCATGAGCGGACAGGGATCCCCCACCCTCGACATCGACGGCAGCGGCCTGAAGGTCGTGATCGTCGCCGGCAGCTGGCACGACGAGATCACCGACGGCCTCATCGCCGGTGCGACGCGCACGCTCGAGGGCGCCGGCGCCGACTACTCGCTCGTACGGGTGCCGGGCAGCTTCGAGCTTCCGGTCGTCTCGAAGGCGGCGCTCGAGGCCGGCGCCGACGCCGTGGTCGCGCTCGGCGTGATCATCCGCGGCGGGACGCCGCACTTCGAGTACGTGTCGTCGGCCGCGACCGACGGGCTCACCCGCGTCGCCATCGACACGGGCAAGCCGGTCGGCTTCGGCGTGCTCACCCTCGACGACGAGCAGCAGGGGCTCGATCGCGCAGGTCTCCCCGGCTCGAAGGAGGACAAGGGCCGCGAGGCGGCCGAGGCCGCCATCGCGACGGCGAGGGCGCTGCGCGCGCTCTGAGGCCTACGGCTTCCAGACCATGAGCACGACGACCGCGACGAGCAGCAGCGAGACGATGCCGCTGCCGGCCGCGATCGCCGGGTAGCCCTTGCCCTCGGCGGTCGCCGCGCCCGAGGCATCCGCACCGCTCGGCTGCAGCGCCGCGGCGGCCTTGTTCATGGCGGGCACGACGACGAAGAGGCTGAGGCCGAAGGCCACGACGTAGAGGATGATCGACCAGAGGATCCACGGCGTGGTCACCGACAGGTCGTACTCGTCGGGCGCCATGCTCATCGCGCCGAAGCCGAACACGAAGACGGCGAGCGACAGCCAGCTGAAGATCATCGTCGACTTCGCGAGCGTGGCGACCTGTGCGCCGTTTCCGGCGCGCACCGCGCGCATCGCCGTCATCGGCAGGATGGCCATCGGGCCCACGATGAAGACGGCCGCGGTGACGTGCAGAACGCTGAAGAGGGTATCCATGGGCTCAGCCTAACGAGGCGGAGGCTCCCAACGCGTCGATCCTTCGGTTGAGGCGGATGGCTCGGGGCGGTGGCTTCGGACCCGACGCTTCGGCCCTCCTCGGCCGACCGACCGACGCCGTTCGTCGCACGATCACCGCCGTTCGTCGCAGCGAGGGGCCCCGATCACCCCCGATCGCGGGGTGGCGAGGCACCCCTGCCGTATCGTATCCGGGTTGCCACAAGCGACGATTCCATCACTGCCCCAGGCTGAGCGCCAGACCGACGTGCCCGAGTGCAGCGTCACCCGCATCACCCTTGGAGTCTTCGCAACGATGTCGTCATCGTCAGCGGCCACGGCCGCAGCAGCAGCACCCGCCAATCCACGCAGTCGCGTGGTCCTCGCCAGCCTCATCGGCACGACGATCGAGTTCTACGACTTCTACGTCTACGCGACCGCGGCCGTGCTCGTCTTCCCCTACCTGTTCTTCCCGGCAGGCGACCCGACGACGGCGCTGCTCGCGTCGTTCGCCGTGTTCGGCGCGGCCATGGTCGCCCGCCCGCTCGGCGCCGTCTTCTTCGGCCACCTCGGCGACCGGGTCGGTCGCAAGGCGACGCTCGTCGGCGCACTGCTCACGATGGGCATCGCGACGTTCCTCATCGGCGTGCTGCCGACCTACGCCGCGGTCGGCTGGTTCGCACCGCTCCTCCTCGTGATCCTGCGCCTCGCACAGGGCTTCGCGCTCGGCGGCGAATGGTCGGGAGCGGCGCTCGTCGCGACCGAGAACGCCCCGAAGGGCAAGCGCGCCTGGTACGGCACCTTCCCGCAGCTCGGCGCGCCGATCGGCTTCATCATCGCGAACGGCCTGTTCCTCATCATCGCGGCGCTGCTGCCGTCGGACGACCCGAACTCCGCCCTGCCGTCGACCGAGTTCCTCGAATGGGGCTGGCGCATCCCCTTCCTCTTCTCGGCCGTGATGGTGATCGTCGGCCTGTGGGTGCGGCTCCGCCTCGTCGAGTCGACGGCGTTCGCCAACGCCTCCAAGCGCGGCAAGCTCCAGCGGCTGCCGCTCGCGAGCGTGTTCAAGAGCTACTGGAAGGAGCTCATCCTCGGCACGTTCTTCATGCTCGCGACCTACGTGCTCTTCTACCTGATGACGACCTTCTCGCTCGGCTACGGCACGAAGCCCGGCGACGCCCCCGTGCCCGGTCTCGGCTACGCGTACAACACCTTCGTGCTCATGCTCATCGGCGGCGTCGTGTTCTTCGGCATCTTCACGATGCTCTCGGGCCCGTGGGCCGACCGCTGGGGCCGTCGCAAGACGCTCATCTGGGTCACGTCGGCGATCATCGTCTTCGGGCTGCTCTGGGTGCCGCTGCTCTCGGCCGGCTTCGCGGGCGTCATGGGATGGCTCATCATCGGCTTCGCACTCATGGGCATGACCTTCGGCCCGATGGGCGCCCTGCTGCCCGAGCTGTTCCCGACGAACGTCCGCTACACCGGCTCGGGGATCTCGTACAACGTGTCGTCGATCCTGGGCGCCGCCGTCGCGCCGTTCATCGGCACCGCGCTCTGGGGCGCCGGCGGCGGCAGCCCGTTCTGGGTCGGCGTCTACCTCTCGGTCATGGGCGTGCTCACGCTCGTCGCGCTGCTGGTCTCGAAGGAGACCCGCGACGTCGACTTCGACGAGGCCGGGCTCGAGTCGTCGGCGGTGCTGTAGGCACCTCGGTCGCCGAAGGGCGGATGCCGCTCCCCTCGCCGCGCGCGGGCAGAGGCGTCCGCCCTCCGTCGTACTCGGACACCGTCACGCGAGCGTCACGAGAACGTCACGCCCGGCCCCTTCTGGCAGGGTGGCGCCCGGCGTAGCATGGCCCGCATCAGGGCCGCCGAACCGCTCCAGCCGGCACCGTCGGCGCTCGGCCGCCCGGGGCGGACGGGTGCGCAGGTGAACATGACGATGGACATGATGAAGGACGCGATGTCGTCGACGGAGATGCCGATGCAGGGCATGGACGCCGCGATGATGCAGGAGTGTATGGAGGCCCTCTCCGCGTGCATGCAGGCGTGCCTCATGTGCGCCGATGCCGACGCGGGCGAGGGCATGGGCCGGTGCGCCGGCATGTGCGCGAACTGCGCCGACGTCTGCGACACGATGATGCGCATGATGCTGCGGATGCGCGGCATGGACCTGCAGGTGATGACGTCGATGATGCAGGCGACCGTGTTGATGTGCCGCGCCTGCTCGGCCGAGTGCATGCAGCACGCCGACATGAGCGAGCACTGCCGCATGTGCGCGATGGCATGCGATCAGTGCGTCGCGGCGATGGAGAAGATGATGAGTTCGATGAGCGGGGCGATGCCCATGGCGTGACCCCCTGCGGTCGAAGGGGGCGAGCGCAGCGAGCCCTCGGAACCCCTGCGCTACTCCGCGACGCTGAAGCGCTGCCCGCCCGCCGCGAGCACGCCGTACACCGCGTGCACGGCGACCGGGTCGCCGAGCCGCAGCGTGCCGGCGAACGCGTCGTGGTGCCAGACGCGACGCGTTCCGCCGCCGTCGATCGCGGCGAGCGTCGCGAACCCGTCGCCGTCGACTGCCGTGACGATCGCGTCGACCCACTTCGAGGGCGTCGCCGTCGAGAGGCGGAGCTGCATCGCGTGCAGCCCATGGCCCGGGCGGTCGCTCGAGCACTCGTGCGCCCGCTCGCAGCCGCGCATGCCCATGACCGCGCCCGTGCGGGGCTCGGTGACGGCGTGCGGCTCGCGGTGCGACATGAGGGCTCCTCGTGGTCGGTTCGTGCAGGCGACGATACGCGCGGCGGGTGCGGATGTCCCGGCGGGCCGTCACACGCGGCAACAGAGCCGAGCGTGCGCCCCGGGCGAGGCATCCCCGCCGGATCGGGCGCCGCGCCTAGCATTGCGGCATGCCCGCCGACGTGCACCCCACCCTGCCCGCCGCGATCCGCGTGTCCGACGAGGTGCGCGCCGCCCTCGACGAGGGGAGGCCGGTGCTCGCCCTCGAGTCGACCATCCTCACCCACGGCCTGCCGCAGCCGCGCAACCTCGAGGTCGGGTTGCGGAGCGAGGCCGAGGTGCGCGCCGCCGGCGTCGTACCGGCGACCATCGGCGTCGTCGAAGGCGTCGCGGTCGTCGGCCTCTCCCGCGGCGAGATCGAGCGGCTCTGCACGGCCGCCGAGGTGGTGAAGGCGAGCGTGCGCGACCTGCCGATCGCTCGGGCGAAGGGGCTCGACGCGGGCACGACGGTCGCAGCGACGGCCTGGCTCGCGCACCGTGCCGGCATCCGGGTGATGTCGACCGGCGGACTCGGCGGCGTGCACCGCGGCGCCGCCGAGAGCTTCGACGAGTCGGCCGACCTGCCCGTGCTCGCCGAGACGCCGATCACGCTCGTGAGCGCCGGAGTGAAGTCGATCCTCGACATCGGCGCGACGCTCGAACGGCTCGAGACGCTCGGCGTGCCGGTCGTCGGCTACCGCACCACGCGGTTTCCGGCCTTCACCGTCGCCGACTCGGGATTCGCCCTCGACTACCGGGTCGACTCCCCCGCGGAGGCCGCAGCGCTCGCCCGGGCGCGCGACGAGTTCGGTCAGCGGGCGGCCGTGCTCGTCGCGAACCCGATCGCGGCCGACCGGCAGCTCGATCCGGCGCTGCACGACCGGGTGCTCGGCGAGGCGCTCGCGGCAGCCGAGGCCGCAGGAGTGACGGGCCACGACACGACGCCGTTCCTGCTCGACCGGTTCCAGCGGGCGACGGGCGGAGAGAGCCTCGAGGTCAACCTCGAGCTGTATCGGGCGAACGTCGCCCTCGGGGCGGAGATCGCGCGTGAGCTCGCCGGCTGAGCGGGCGGATGCCTCGGGCCCGCCGCTCCTCGCGGTCGTCGGCGACCTCGTCGAGGACATCGTCGTCTGGACCTCCGAGCCGGTGCGGCACGGCACCGACACGGCGGCACGGGTGTTCCGCACTCGTGGCGGCAGCGCCGCGAACGTCGCCGCACTCGCCGCACCGCTCGTGGCGACCCGGTTCATCGGCTGCGTCGGGCCCGACGCCGCGGGCGACGCGCTGGTCGCAGCACTCGAGGGGTGCGGCGCCGAGGTCCGGGTGCAGCGACACGGCACGACGGGCGCCGTCGTCGTCATCGTCGATCCGGCGGGCGAACGCACGATGTTCCCCGATCGCGGGGCGTCGGCCCTGCTCGAGACGGTCGACCCCGCCTGGCTCGACGGCGTCTCATGGCTGCATGTGCCGAGCTACGGTTTCGAGCTCGAGCCGGCACGCTCGGCGGTGCTCGCGCTCATCGGCGAGGCACGTCGGCACGGAGCCGGCGTCTCGATCGACGCGTCGTCGTCGGGCCTGCTCACCGGGCTCGGGGTGCCGAAGGTGCTCGACCTGTTCGCCTCGCTCGCCCCCGACGTGCTCTTCGCGAACGAGACCGAGGCGGCCCTGCTCGGGCTCGGGCCCGGGCCCGGGTCCGGGTCGATCACCGCAACGATCGTCGTGAAGCACGGACCCGAGCCGACGCAGGTGTTCGAGGGCGGCACCCTCGTCGCCGAGGTCCCGGTCGCACCGGTTCCCGGCGCGCGCGACCTCACCGGCGCGGGAGACGCATTCGCGGCGGGGTTCCTCGCGGCGCGCCTCGCCGGGCGACCGACCGGCGATGCGGTGCTCGGCGGGCACGGCGTCGCCGCCCGGGTGATCACCGCCCCGGGCACCGCCGGCTGAGCCGAACGGACCTTCCGCGGCGGATCGTCAACTCACGTTGACGAGCAGGACTCACGTCAACTACGGTTGACGGCATGGACGACCGCACCCTCCGCACCGCGATCGCCGCGGCCGACGGCGACGACCCCTACCGCGCCCTGCGCGAGCTGCACCACGTGCGCATCGAGCTCAACCGCGAGCTCGACCGAGCCGAAGCCGTCGCGGTGCGCCGCGCGCGCGCGGGCGGGTCGAGCTGGCAGCTCATCGCCCTCGCGCTCGAGGTCTCGAAGCAGGCGGTGCACAAGAAGTACGGCCGTTCCTGAGCGCGCCCGGACGGGCCCTCCCGCCGACAGGGCTGGGAGCCCGGCGCAGCCGGGGCGCGTAGGCTGCAATGCGGCGACGACGCGAGCGACGGGGGCGCGAGGCATCCGATCGCCACCGTCGTCAGGCTGCCAGCGACCAGAGAGTGAAGATGAGCACGAGCGAGACCCCCACCCGCCGAGCCGAGCGCGAAGCGCGCCGGCGCACCCCACGACCGGCACGCACTCGCGACCAGGCCGACGGCGCAGCCGAACGCCCCGCCCGCACCTCGCCGTTCGGGCGGCGCGGCGAGCAGCCACCGGGTCCGCGCGCGACGTTCCGGCAGCTGCTGCCGTTCATCTTCGAGCACCGGCCGGTGCTCATCTGGGTCGCCGTGCTCTCGGTCGTCGGCGCACTGGCGAGCCTCGCGCAGCCGCTGCTCGTCAGCCGCGTGATCACGGTCGTCGAGGCCGGAGACTCGCTCGGCTGGATCGTCTGGGCCCTCGTCGCCCTCGTCGTCGTCAGCGGCGTCATCTCGGGCTACCAGCACTACCTGCTGCAGCGTACCGGCGAGGGCGTCGTGCTCTCGAGCCGCAAGAAGCTCATCGCGAAGCTGCTGCACCTGCCGATCGCCGAGTTCGACACCCGCCGCACGGGCGACCTCGTCTCCCGCGTCGGCAGCGACACGACCATGCTTCGCGCCGTGCTCACCCAGGGGCTCGTCGAGGCGATCGGCGGCACCGTGACGTTCTTCGGCGCGCTCATCTTCATGCTCGTGATCGATCCCGTGCTGCTCGGGCTCACCGTGCTCGTCGTCGCCATCGCGATCACGACCGTGACCCTGCTGTCGCAGCGGGTGCGCGAGGCGTCGCACGCCGCGCAGGCGAAGGTCGGGGATGTCGCGGCGAGCGTCGAGCGGGCGATCGGCGCCGTGCGCACGATCCGCGCCGCCGGCGCCACCGAGCGCGAGATCGCCGCCGTCGAAGGCGAGGCCGAGGGAGCATGGCGCATGGGCGTCGCCGTCGCGAAGATCTCGGCGCTCATCGTGCCGATCGCCGGCATCGCCATGCAGGTGTCGTTCCTCGTCGTGCTCGGCGTGGGCGGATACCGCGTCGCCTCGGGGGCGATCACGGTCGCGAACCTCGTCGCGTTCATCCTGTTCCTCTTCATGATGATCCTGCCGCTCGGGCAGGCGTTCGGGGCGATCACGTCGGTCAACCTCGCGCTCGGCGCGCTGGGCCGGATCCAGGAGATCCTCGACCTGCCCGACGAGGACGAGCACGACCGCGAGCTCGCCCCGCGCGCCCTCATCGTCGGCGACGCGAACGAGGGCCTCCTCCCCGACGCCCCCGCCGTCGCCTTCGACGACGTGCACTTCGCCTACGCCGCGACCCGGCAGGACCCGGCCGACCCGGCCAACGACTCCCCCGACGAGCACCTTCCCGAGCCCGACGTCACCGAGCGGCAGCCCGTGCTGAGAGGCGTGTCGTTCGACGTGCCTCGCGGTCAGCGCATCGCGCTCGTGGGGCCGTCGGGGGCCGGCAAGTCGACCATCCTCGCCCTCATCGAGCGGTTCTACGACCCGTCGGTCGGCGCCGTGCGCATGGGCGGGCTCGACCTCCGGTCGATCGACCGCACCGAACTGCGCGCGCAGATCGGGTACGTCGAACAGGACGCCCCCGTGCTCGCCGGAACGCTGCGCGACAACCTGCTGCTCGGCTCGCCCGACGCGACCGACGCCGAGTGCGAGCACGTGCTGCGCGCGGTCAACCTCGGCACGGTGCTCGACCGCGACCCCGCCGGCCTGGGGGCCGCCGTGGGCGACGACGGCATCATGCTCTCAGGAGGCGAGCGGCAGCGCCTCGCGATCGCCCGCGCGTTGCTCGCGGCGCCGCCGATCCTGCTGCTCGACGAGTCGACCTCGTCGCTCGACGGCGTGAACGAGCGGATGATGCGCGAGGCGATCGATGCCGTCGCGGCCGGGCGCACGCTCATCGTGATCGCGCACCGGCTCTCGACCGTGATCGACTCCGACCGCATCGTCGTGCTCGACGACGGGCGGGTCGTCGGCGAGGGCACCCACACCGAGCTCGTCGCGACCGTGCCGCTGTACCGCGAGCTGGCCGAGCACCAGCTGCTCGTCTGAGGCACGTCTCGGCTGCCTCGGCGGGCGCGGCGCGGCCCCGAGGCATCCCGGCCGGTTCAGGGGTATCCCGAGCGAACCTCAGTGCCTGCTCGGATGGACGACGGCGATCGTCTTCCTAGCGTGGAGTCATCGCATCCGATAGCGGATGCCCTGAGCCCACGCCCCCTGGAGGACCCACCATGACCATCGCGACCGTGCCCACCGCGCGCGACCTCGACCCGTTCGACGGGATTCCCGTCGGCCTCATCGACGACCTGCCCGAGGTCGCGACCGACGGCGCCACGATCCGCCGCACCGGCCTCGGCAGTTCGTTCGACCGCGTGCAATCGGCCGTCCAGGGCTGGCTGCGCCACTGGGAGCCGCTCGAACTCCCGGCCTTCACCCCCGTGCGCGACGTCATGCCCGACGACGACCGCGGCCGCAGCTCGCTCAAGGCCGCACCCGCCCGCCCCGACGGGTCGGTGCGTCTCACGGCGAGCCTCTACGACCCGCCGAACCGCCACGGCGAGCCCCTCGCCTGGTCGCGCAACTGGGCCAGTGCCGCGGTGCTGCCGCCCGCCCGCGAATCGGGCCGGCTCTTCTACCGCTTCAGCGTGTCGAGCCGACTCGTGCTCGACGGCCAGGCGTCGCTCAGCCTCGTCTCGACGAGCGTGAACTTCGGCATCGTGGCCGACGCGGCCAAGCAGAGCCCCTTCCAGGCTCCCGGGTTCGCGACGCCCATCGCGCGTCCGCTCGTCGGTGTGCAGGCGCGCGCCGACGTCGACGCGCAGGCGACGCAGGTGTTCGAGGGATCGATCGCCGTGCGGCAGGGCGAGACCCCGGCGATGGCCTTCGTCATCGGCACCGATGTGCTCTTCGAGGACGGCTGGGTGCGTCTGCACGAGGGGTCGAGCACCTGGGTCGGCCCGGCCGAGCCGGGCGCGAGCGGCACCGTCGAGTTCCGCTACGCGCCGGCCGCCGTGCTGCGCGTCATCGGCCACCTCGACGACCCGCACACGGCCGACTGAAGGCGCATTCGCTCAGCCTCCGCCCGCCGTGCCCTCGCCGAGCGGCCAGGATCCGACGATCCGGCCGTGGTGCGAGGTCTCCGGCGGGCGGAGCCGCACGAGCGCGAGGCTGCCGAGCTGCAGGCGGTCGCCGCGGTCCACGCGCCCGTGCCGCTTCGCCGTCACGTGCGGACGGAAGTCCTGGCGCATCCGGACGAGATCGATCCCCAGTCCGCGCAGCGCCGAGATCGCGGCGGCCCGCAGCGCCGCGATGGCGCCGCCGTCGCGCACGAGCGACACGAGGATGTCGCGGCGGGGCCCGAACATCGCGTCGTCGCCGACCGCGACCGTGATCGCGCGGGCACCCGGTGAGCCCGCGACGGCGGCGAGCGCCGTGCCGAGCACGTCGGCGTCGAGCTCGGTCTCGAACGGTTCGACCAGGGTCACGTGCAACGGCCACTGCGCGACCGTGAACTCGTCGCCGACGGTGAGCGGCGAGAGCGGCAGCACGACCACGAAGCGCGCCATCCGGCGAGTCTAACCGGGCTGCTGCCGGGCGCGGCGGCGGCGGTGACGGCGACGGCGACGAGCGGCGCTATCGCCCCGGTACCGGGACCCGTTCGGCGCCACCGTCGGCGGCCTCGCCGTCGACGGTCGCGCCATGGCGCTGCCACGGCCACCGCCCCGTGATCTCCACCGCGAGCGACCAGCTCAGGAACGTCCGGATCAGGACGATGATGCCGAGCACGCCGACCGACTCGAGCGTCGGGGTCACGGCGACCGTGCGGATGATGTCCGCGGCGACGAGGAGTTCCAGGCCGATGAGGATGCCGCGCCCGAGCACTCGCCGGAAGCGTTCGTAGACCGGGCCGGTGTTCCGCACCCGCCGGATCGCGGCGTCGATCATCGCGTAGAGCACGCCGACGACGATCGCGATGACACCGATGACGTCGATGACCTCGCCGGCTCGGGTGATGATCTGGCCGAACTCCATGGGGGCCTCCTGCGGCCCACGCTAGACCCGCACGGGCGCCGCGCGCCCGATGACCTCCCGCGTGCCGCGGGCCCGGACACGGCGAAGGGCGGATGCCCGAGGCATCCGCCCTTCGCTTGCGGCTTCTCGGGGCCCTTCGCTACTCGACCACCGGGGCCGACTCGTGCTCGAGGTGGTAGCGCAGGCTCGCGAGCTCGGCCTTGAGGGCCGCCGGCACGCGGTCGCCGAACTGGGCGAAGTACTCGTCGGTCAGCTCGCACTCGGCGAGCCACGAGTCGCGGTCGACGTCGAACAGCTGCTCGAGCGCCTCGGCCGTGATGTCGAGGCCGTCGAGGTCGAGCGAATCGGCGGCCGGGAGGAGGCCGATCGGCGTCTCGACGGTGTCAGCGGTGCCCTCGACGCGGCCGACGATCCACTCGAGCACGCGCGAGTTCTCACCGAACCCGGGCCAGAGGAACGAGCCGTCGGCGCCCTTGCGGAACCAGTTGACCTGGAAGATCTTCGGCGCACCCTGGCCGAGCACGCGGCCCATCTTCACCCAGTGGCCCCAGTAGTCGGCCATGTTGTAGCCGCAGAACGGGAGCATCGCGAAGGGATCGCGGCGGAGCTCGCCCACGGTGCCCTCCGCCGCGGCGGTCTTCTCCGACGAGATCGTCGCGCCCATGAACACGCCGTGCTTCCACGAGCGGGCCTCGGCGACGAGCGGCACGTTCGTCGCGCGGCGTCCGCCGAAGAGGATCGCGTCGATCGGCACGCCGTCGTGGGCGTCCCAGTCGTCGGAGATCTGCGGGCACTGCGCGGCGGCGACCGTGAAGCGGGAGTTCGGGTGCGCGGCGGGGCGGCCCGAAGCGGGCGTCCAGTGGTTGCCCTCCCAGTCGGTGAGCTCGGCCGGCACCTCGTCGGTCAGGCCCTCCCACCAGACGTCGCCGTCGGGGCGCAGGGCCACGTTCGTGAAGATCGTGTTGCCCCAGAGCGTCTGCACGGCGGTCGGGTTGGTCGACTCGCCCGTGCCCGGTGCGACGCCGAAGAACCCGGCCTCGGGGTTGATCGCGTAGAGGCGGCCGTCGTCGCCGGGGCGCATCCAGGCGATGTCGTCGCCGATCGTCTCGACCTTCCAGCCGGGGATCGTGGGCTGCAGCATCGCGAGGTTCGTCTTGCCGCACGCCGACGGGAACGCGGCGGCGACGTGGTACGACTTGCCCTCGGGCGAGGTGACCTTGATGAGCAGCATGTGCTCGGCGAGCCAGCCCTCGTCGCGGGCCATGACACTCGCGATGCGCAGCGCGAAGCACTTCTTCGCGAGCAGGGCGTTGCCGCCGTAGCCCGAACCGTACGACCAGATCTCGCGCGAGTCCGGGAACTGCACGATGTACTTGGTGTCGTTGCAGGGCCACTCGATCTCGGCGCGGCGGTGGCCGACGCCGTCGACGAGCGGGTAGCCGACCGAGTGCACCGTGCGCACCCAGGGCTCGCCGGCCTCGATGAGGCGGTAGACCTGCTCGCCCATGCGCGTCATGATGCCCATCGACAGCACCACGTACGGCGAGTCGGTGATCTCGACGCCGAGCTGCGAGATGGGGCCGCCGAGCGGGCCCATCGAGAACGGCACGACGTACATCGTGCGGCCCTTCATCGAGCCGTCGAAGACCTCGGTGAGCTCGTCGCGCATCTCGCGCGGGTCGCGCCAGTTGTTCGTGGGACCGGCGTCCTCCTCGTACGTCGAGCAGATGAACGTGCGGTCCTCGACGCGGGCGACGTCCGACGGGTCGGTGCGCGCGAGGTAGCTGTTGGGGCGCCACTCGGGGTTGAGCTTGATCAGCTTGCCCTCGGCGACGAGCTGGCGCTCGAGGAGGTCGGCCTCGTGCTGCGATCCGTCGCACCACACGACGGCGTCGGGCTTGGTGAGGCCGGCGATCTCGTCGACCCATGCCCGAAGCGCGGGGTCGGTGGTGCCGCGCGGCGCGTGGCCTTCGCCGTAGGCCTGGGTGCCGTCCGTGTCGGTCGAGAGCCCGGAGATGGTCATCATCGTCCCTTCCAAGTGGTGCCCGGCGCGGCGCCGGATCGCTTCGTGTTTCCAGAATGCGCCGGTTCGAGGCATCCCGGTGACCAATTCGGGGGTTAAGAATCTGCGATCTTTCGATATTCTTAACGGATGAAGGCAGGCTCCCCCGATCTCGCGACCCTCGGCCACCGCATCCGCCATTTCCGCGGCGAGCGCGGGCTCACCCTCGACCAGCTCGGCGACGCGGTCGGCATGGCCGGCAGCCAGCTCTCGCTCATCGAGAACGGCAAGCGCGAGCCGAAGCTCTCGACGCTCGACGCGCTCGCGGCCGCCCTCGGGGTCGAGCTCTCCGACCTGCTCTCGCGCGAGGCGCCGAGCCGCCGCGCGGCCCTCGAGCTCGAGCTCGGCCGCGCGCAGACCGGCCAGTTGTACGCGAGCCTCGGGCTGCCGGCCGTGAAGCCCTCGCGCGGCATCTCCGACGAGACGCTCGAGGCGATCGTCGGGCTGCACCGCGAACTGCAACGGCGTGCATCCGAGGCGATCGCCACCCCCGAAGAGGCCCGGCGTGCCAACACCGACCAGCGCGAGCGCATGCGCGCGCGGCACAACTACCTGCCCGACATCGAGGCCCTCGCCGAGGAGCAGGTGCGCGCCTCGGGCCACCGGTCCGGCGCGCTCACCCACCGGGAGGTCGGCGTGATGGCCGAGCGGCTCGGCTTCCAGCTCATCTACGTCGACGACCTGCCCGACTCCACCCGCTCGATCACCGACCTCGCCAACGGGCGCATCTACCTGCCGCCGGCCTCGATCCCGGGCGGGCACGGGCTGCGTTCGATGGCGCTCCAGGCGATGGCGCACCGGCTGCTCGGCCACACGCCGCCCGCGAGCTACGACGAGTTCCTCTGGCAGCGGCTCGAGATCAACTACTTCGCCGCGGCGTGCCTCATGCCCCAGGAGGCGTCGGTCACGTTCCTGCAGGAGGCGAAGAAGGAGAAGCGGCTCGCGATCGAGGACTTCCGCGACGCGTTCGGCGTGACGCACGAGGCCGCCGCCCTGCGGTTCACGAACCTCGCGACCGAGCACCTCGACATGACGCTGCACTTCCTCAGGGTGAACGGCGACGGGGCGTTGCTCAAGGGCTACGAGAACGACGGCCTGCCGCTGCCGACCGACGTGACCGGGTCGATCGAGGGCCAGTGGGTGTGCAAGCAGTGGAGCGCGCGCACCGCGTTCGAGCACACCAACCGCACGACCGAGAACTACCAGTACACCGACACCCCGGCGGGCACCTTCTGGTGCGCGACCCAGACCGGGCGAACGGATGCCGCGGAGTTCTCGATCACGGTCGGCGTCCCGTTCGCGCAGGCCAAGTGGTTCCGCGGCCGCGAGACCACGGTGCGCGCGGTGTCGACCTGCCCCGACGAGTCGTGCTGCCGCCGGGCGCCGTCGGGGCTCGCCGAGCGCTGGGCCGGGCGGGCGTGGCCGAGTGCCAGGTTGCACGCGCACGTGCTCTCGCCGCTGCCGTCGGGCACCTTCCCCGGGGTCGACGACGTCTCGGTCTACGAGTTCCTCGAGGCGCACGCCGAGCAGTAGGCGGCGACTTCCGCTGACGGCCTCTTCGTCCGAACAGGCACTTCTCCGTCGCCACACCGGGCCGAGACCTGCGCGGTACGGCGGGTCGCGCGGATGCGCCTGTTCGGTCGCGCACCGGGCCGGGACAACCACACGCAATGAAGTTTCTATTGCATTAGTGTGTGTCGCACAGTATCGTATCAGCCATGAACACCGATGAGACGACCGCCGGGCACCTGCAAGAGCTGCGCCGCGGCACCGTCGTGCTCGCCTGCCTCGTCCGGCTGCGCACGCCCGACTACGGCTACGCACTGCTCGAGTCGCTCAACGCGCTCGGCATCCTCGTCGACGCGAACACGCTCTACCCGCTGCTGCGTCGCCTCGAGAAGCAGGGCCTGCTGACGAGCGAGTGGAACACCGACGAGGCACGGCCCCGCAAGTTCTATCGCACGAGCCCGACCGGCGTTGAACTCGCCGACACCCTCATGACCGACTGGCGACGCATCGACGACGCGCTCGCCGGCCTCACCGACGGAGACGAATCATGACCGCGAACACCCTCACCGACCGCTACGTGTGGGCCGCCGCCCGCAGCGTGCCCGAGGCCCAGCGCGACGAGCTCGAGCGCGAGCTGCGCGAGCGCATCGGCGACGCGAGCGACGCGCTCGTCGAGCAGGGGCGCACGCCGGCCGACGCCGAGCACGCCGCCCTCACCGCCCTCGGCGACCCGGCCGCCCTCGCCGCCGAGTACGTCGGCCGCCCGCTGCAGCTCATCGGGCCGCGCTACTTCCTCGTCTGGTGGCGGCTGCTGAAGTTCCTGCTCGCGGTCGTGCTCCCGATCGCCGTCGCGGCGGTCACGCTCGGCCAGCTGCTCTCGGGCGCCGATGTCGACGAGGTCATCGGCAGCGCCGTTGCGGGCGCGTTCTCGATCGCCGTGCATCTCGGCTTCTGGACGACGCTCGTGTTCGCGATCCTCGAGCGCACGCCCGCGGCCGCCGGCCAGCGCGGCATCGACCTCGAGTGGAAGCCCGAGATGCTGCCGCAGATCGCCGAGGACGGTCGCACCAACCGGCTCGTCGACCTCGTCGCCTCGCTCGTGCTGCTCGGCATCTTCGGCGTGCTGCTCGTCATGCAGCAGTTCGGCCTGCCGTGGGTCGACGCGCTCTCGTCGATGCCCCTGCTCGACCCCGCCCTGTGGAGCTTCTGGCTGCCGTACTTCCTCGTGCTCATCGTGCTCGAGGCGGCGTTCGCGGTCGCCGTGTACCTCCGTGGCTGGACCTGGGGCCTCGCCGGCGCGAACCTCGTGCTCGGCGCCGCGTGGGTCGTGCCCGGCCTCTGGCTCTACGCGACCGGGCAGCTCTTCAACCCCGCCGCGCTCGAGGCCGTCGGGTGGCCGTGGGGCGATGCCGGCGAGGTGATCGCGCCGATCGCCGTCGTGGTCGTGATCGCGGGCGCCGCGTGGGACGTCATCGAAGGCTTCATCAAGGCGGCGCGCTCCCAGCAGCGCATCACGGCGGCCTGAGCACCGCAGAGCCGGATGCCTCGGGGCCGGCGATCGATCGATCGCCGGCCCCGAGGCATCCTCGTCGTGGAGTGCCGCCCGCCTACTTCGGCTGCATGCGGATCGCGCCGTCGAGCCGGATCACCTCGCCGTTCAGCATCGGGTTGGCGATGATCGACCGCACGAGCGCGGCGTACTCGGTCGGGTGGCCGAGCCGCGAGGGGTGCGGCACCTGCGCCTCGAGCGAGGCCCGCACCTCGTCCGGCATGCCGGCCATCATCGGCGTCTCGAAGATGCCCGGCGCGATCGTCATGACGCGGATGAGCAGCTTCGACAGGTCGCGCGCGATCGGCAGGGTCATGCCGGCGACGCCGGCCTTCGACGCCGAGTAGGCGGCCTGGCCGATCTGCCCGTCGAAGGCGGCGACCGACGCCGTGTTGACGATGACGCCGCGCTCGGCCGTCGCAGGTCCGCCGGGCAGCGACGAGGTGACGGGCTCGTTCGCGGCCATCGCCGCAGCGGCGAGGCGGGTCACGTTGAACGTGCCGACGAGGTTCACCCGGATCGTGCGCTCGAACGCGTCGAGCGGGCCCGCACCGTCACGGCCGACCGTGCGGTTCGCCGTCACGATGCCGGCGCAGTTGACCGCCACGCGGAGCGGCGCGATCGCCGAAGCGGCGTCGACCGCGGCCTGCACCTCGGCCTCGTTCGCGACGTCGGCGGGCACGAACCGGGCTCGCTCGCCGAGTTCGGCGGCCGCCTCCTCGCCGCGGGGCCCGGGCAGGTCGATGACGACGACCGAGGCTCCGCCGTCGATGAGGGCGCGCGCCGTCGCACGCCCGAGGCCGGAGGCCCCGCCGGTGACGATCGCGGATACGCCGGTGAGTTCCATGTGTGCTCCTTCGTTGGTGTGGTCGCCGAGCGTTTCCATTCGAACCGGATGTCTCCGCTGCCGCGGCGACGCCCGGTCGAAACGGCAACACTCGATGAACCGGAGTGGGTGGTGGGTGGTGGGTGGGGCGGGTCGGTCAGAGGCGCTCGATGACGGTGGCGTTCGCCATGCCGCCGCCCTCGCACATCGTCTGCAGGCCGTAGCGGCCACCGGTCGCCTCGAGCTGGTTGACGAGGGTCGTGAGCAGGCGCGTGCCGCTCGATCCGAGCGCGTGGCCGAGGGCGATCGCGCCGCCGCGCGGGTTGAGCTTCGAGGCATCCGCCCCGGTGTCGGCGAGCCAGGCGAGCGGCACCGACGCGAACGCCTCGTTGACCTCGTAGGCGTCGATGTCGTCGTGCGTCAGTCCCGCGCGCCCGAGCACCTTCGCCGTCGCCGGGATGACGCCCGTCAGCATGTACAGCGGGTCGCTGCCGACGACCGAGAACGCGCGGAACCGCGCCCGGGGCTCGAGTCCGAGCTGCGACGCGCGCTCGGCGCTCATGATGAGCGCGGCCGAGGCGCCGTCGGTGAGCGGCGACGAGTTGCCGGGCGTGATGCGCCAGTCGATCTCGGGGAAGCGCGACGCGAGCTCGTCGGTGCGGAACGCCGCGTCGAGTCCGGCGAGCGACTCCACGCTCGTGCCGGGCCGCACCGTCTCGTCGGTGAGGGAGTCGATGCCGGGCACCGGCACGAGTTCGGTCGCGAACGCCCCCGACTCGGCCGCGGCGGCCGCGAGCTCGTGCGAGTGCGCGGCGAACGCGTCGAGCTCGTCGCGCGAGAACCCCCATTTCGCGGCGATGAGCTCGGCCGAGACGCCCTGGTTCACGAGCCCCTCGGGGTACCGGTGACGCAGTCGCGAACCGAACGGGTCGGCGCCCGCGGCGCTCGTGCCGAGCGGCACCCGGCTCATCGACTCGACCCCGCAGGCGATCACGATGTCGGCGCTGCCCGAGATGACGGCCTGCGCCGCGAAGGTCGCCGCCTGCTGGCTCGATCCGCACTGACGGTCGATCGTGGTGCCGGGCACGTGCTCGGGGAAGCCGGCCGCGAGCACGGCGTTCCGCGTGATGTTGTAGCTCTGCTCGCCGATCTGGCTGACGCAGCCGCCGATGACGTCGTCGATGAGGGCCGGGTCGAGGTCGCTGCGCGAGACGAGCGTGTCGAGCACGCCCGCGAGCAGGTCGACCGGGTGCACGCCCGAGAGGAGTCCGCCCGGCTTTCCGCGCCCGACCGGGGTGCGCACGACATCGACGATCACGGCTTCGCTGCTCATGGCTCCAGCCTATGTCGGGTTCAGTGCTCGCCCGGATGGCGGTGGCGGAGCCGGCGCGTAGCGTGCGTCGCGTCGCCGAGAGGAGCTCACGATGTCCGAGATGCCTGCGCACCCCGATACCCCCGGCGAGCCGCCGAGTTCGCTCGCGCCCCTCGCCGACTGGCTCCGTGATCGCACTCCGCCGATCCGTCCCGACTGGCCGCCAACCGGATCCGAACCGGTGCGCGACCTTCGAATCACCCGGTTCTCGGAGCTGCAGCGGGCGATCCTCGAATGGCTCGACGGTTGGCGGTCGATCTGCCTGCCTCCCTTCATCGAGGGGTCGCACGTGCACTCCTCCGACGTCGGCTGGTTCACGGCGCGCGAGCTCGGCAACGGGTTCGCCTACAACGGCTGGCTGTCGGCCACCGGTTCGCCCATGCTCGCATGGAGCGGATGGCGGTCACAGGTCGTGCTGCCCGCACCGACGGTCGACGGGCGGCTCCACTACCGGTTCCGCGTGGCGGGCGGGTTCACCGGTGCCGCGGACGGCACCGTGGTCGTCGCGCACACGGCACGCACCGCAGCAGTGGCCGACGAGGTCACGGCGACGCCCTTCCTCACCGCCGAGTGGCAGCAGGCGCGCCCCGCGGGCGCTTGGGCGTCGACCAATCCGGCCGGCGGGCCGCAGCGGCTCGCCGCCGACGGGGAGGCCGTCATCGAGTCGTCGATCCGCGTGAAGGCCGGCGCGACGCCCGAGATCGCCGTCGGGCTGTCCGCCGACATCCTCGTGCACGACGGATGGGTCATGCTCGAACAGGGCGATTCGAACCGGCTCCGCATGGACGGCAGGACGGGCCGCGGATGCATCGACTACCGCTACGTGCCCGACCGGCTCGAGGCGATCGTGGCGGATCTCGCGGAACTTCGCCGTCTTCGCGACGGGATGCCGCCGACGGAGGACGACCGTGCCTGAACCGGATCCCTTCACCGAAGTGCCCGAACCGCCCTCGCCCCTCCAGCCGTTCGCCGACTGGAGGGAGGGCCGGATCCCGATCCAGCCCGAGAAGCCCGGCGACCCCCGGCCCGAGTCACGGGCGACACAATTCTCGGCGTGGCAACGCGAGTTGCACCGCTGGCTCGTCACATGGGAGGTCGTACGAGCGGAACCGTACGGAGCACCGGCCGTTGCGCCGTCGGGAATGACCGTGATCGACCGGCCGGGCCCGTGCATGTCCCTCTCCGGTGTGGTCGCGACCGACCCCGACGAGGAACCCCGGACGATCCGACTCAGCCGCCGCGGACTCGCCATCGTGCCTGCGCTTTCGGCGCTCGAGACCGTGTTCGTCCGGTTCAGGGCGCATGGCCAGATCGATGGCCGGGCCGACGACGGCCTCGTCGTTGCTCGGCACTCCGCCGCTTGGGCGGTCACGGCCGACGGCACCGACCCGTTCGCCGCTCCGGAATTCGAGCAGGCTCGGCGCATCCTCGCCGAGGTGCATTCGAGCGGCCCGGGTCCGCGCACGGTCGACGCAGCCGGCACGGTCGAGATCGAGGCGGCGATCGTGGCGACGCCGCCCGATCCGGTGCTGATCGGCGTCGAGGTGGCCACCGAGATCCTGCTGCACGGCGCCATCCTCGAACTCGCACCGCTCGGGTCGCTGGGTACGAAGGCGAAGCTCGCCGCATTCGACGGCAGCCCGTTCCTCGAGTTCCGACGCGTCGATGCCGACGTCGACGACCTCGTCGCTGCCCTCGCACTGCCGCGGCTCTCACCCTGAGCGCCCGCCCCGGACGACGGATGCCCCGCACGCGAACCCGCGCACGGGGCATCCGCGATCGGAGCCGGGGTCAGCCGACGGGCGCGACCTCGCGCTCGAGCGACTCGAGCACGACCGGCCGGCGTGCCGGGAAGACGGTCGGGTGCGATCCCGCCATCGCCTCGATGACGCGCACGACCTGGCACGAGTAGCCGTACTCGTTGTCGTACCAGACGTAGAGCACCGCGTCGGTGCCGTCGGCGATCGTGGCGAGGCCGTCGACGATGCCGGCGCGATTCGAGCCGACGAAGTCGGTCGACACGACCTCGGGCGACTCGATGTAGTCGATCTGCTGCCGCAGCGGCGACGTCAGCGAGACCTGGCGGAGGTACCTGTTGATCTCGGCCTTCGATGCCGGCCGCTCGAGCTGCAGGTTGAGGATCGCGAGCGACACGTCGGGCGTGGGCACGCGGATCGCCGAACCGGTGAGCCTGCCCTCGAGTTCGGGCAGCGCCTTCGACACGGCCTTGGCGGCACCGGTCTCGGTGATGACCATGTTGAGCGCCGCCGAGCGGCCCCGGCGGTCGCCCTTGTGGAAGTTGTCGATGAGGTTCTGGTCGTTCGTGAACGAGTGCACCGTCTCGACATGGCCGCGCACGACGCCGTAGGCGTCGTTGACGGCCTTCAGCACCGGGGTGATCGCGTTGGTCGTGCACGAGGCGGCCGAGAGGATGCGATCGGCGTCCGTGATGTCGTCGGTGTTGATGCCGTGCACGATGTTCTTGATCGCGCCCTTGCCGGGCGCGGTGAGCAGCACGCGCGAGACGCCCTTCGACTGCAGGTGCTGGCTGAGGCCGGCCTCGTCGCGCCAGCGGCCGGTGTTGTCGACGACGATCGCGTCGTCGATGCCGTACTCGGTGTAGTCGATCGTGGCCGGGTCGTTCGAGTAGATGACCTGGATGAGCGTGCCGTTGGCGAGGATCGTGTCGTTCTCCTCGTCGACCTCGATCGTGCCGGCGAAGGGGCCGTGCACCGAGTCGCGGCGCAGCAGGCTCGCGCGCTTCATGAGGTCGTTGTCGCTGCCCTTCCGCACGACGATCGCGCGGAGGCGCAGCCCCTGGCCCCCGCCCGAGTGGGCGATGAGGATGCGGGCGAGCAGGCGCCCGATGCGGCCGAAGCCGTAGAGCACGACATCGGTGCCGGATGCCTCGGGCGAGGCGCCGCCCGCGACGGGCGCGATCTCGGCGCGCACGAAGTCCACGAGCTCGCGCGAGTCGCCGGTCGCCCGGGCGTCGGCGTAGCGGCTGACGATGCGGGCGATGTCGATCGAGGCGGGGCCGGGCTGGATCTCGCGGAGCGCCTCGAGCACGCGCATGGTGTCGGCGAGCTCGAGCTCGACGTCGCCGGCCTGGCGCGAGAAGCGGTGCGCCTTCAGCAGCTCGATGGCGGAGCGGTTGATGAGGCGGCGGCCGTGGATGGACGTCACCACCCCGTGGTCTCGGTACAGGCCGCCGATGAGCGGAATCATCCGCTCGGCGAGCTCCTCCTTGGCGATCCATTCGGCACGGCGGGCGTCGAACTCGTGGCTCACGGTCTTCCTTCTCGGCCGAGCGTACGTGGGCGTCGTCGACCAGGGTCGTGCGACTGCGTCTGCCGGTGGGCAGCGCTGGCCGCATTCTTTCCGGGGATGTCTCGATCATACGTGGACATTCATGCACGCTTGCTGTACATGACGTCGAACGGATGCAACACGGCGCGACGGTGCGGCGACGGCGCGCGACCTCCGTACACTGCTGTCTCGTGGATCGCATCATGCCGGGGATCGTCGCGCTCTTCGTGGGCTCGGCCCTGCTCGTGCTCGTGTTCGTGCCGCTCGTCGCGCTGAGCTACCGCCGGCGCGGAGGGTTCTCGGGCGCGAGGATGCTCGGCTGGATCGCCCTGCTCTTCTACGTCATGGGCCTCTGGGCGTACACCCTGCTTCCCCTGCCCGACGGGCCGTACGACTGCGTCGGCGTCGAGCTCAACCCCTTCGCGGTCGTCACCGACATCGCACGGCTGCAGGCCGAGGAGGGCGGGTCGCTGCTGCGCAACGCGGCGTTCCAGCAGTTCGTGCTCAACCTGGTGCTGTTCCTGCCGCTCGGCTTCTTCGTGCGGGCGCTCTTCGACCGCGGCATCCTCGTCGCGGCCGTCTCGGGCGCACTCGTGTCGCTCGCGATCGAGCTCACGCAACTCACGGGCGTGTGGGGCCTGTTTCCGTGCGCGTACCGCCTGTTCGACACCGGCGACCTCGCGACCAACACGGCGGGGGCCGTGCTCGGCTCGCTCATCGCCGCGGCCGCCCTCCGTCCGTGGCGGAGGCGCTCCGATGCCCCGTCGTCGCCCGACGCTGCCGACGACGCCTCACCCGTCACGGCCGGCCGGCGCCTCCTCGCGATGCTCGTCGACCTCGTCACCCTGTGGCTCACCGGCTACGGCCTCGCCGTGGGAGTGATGGCGATCGTGTACGTGCTCGCCGACGGCGTGCCCGACGGGCTCGACCCCCAAGTCGTCGCCCTCGCGACGAGCCTGGTCGCGATCGCCGCGCAGGCCGTGTCGGTGCTCGCCGGCGGCGTGACGATCGGCGAGCGCGTCGTGCTCATCGAGGCGACCGAGCGCCGCCGGCCTGCTGCGGCGTGGCGCCTGCTGCGCTTCCTCGCCGGCATCGGGGGCTACTCGATCGCGTCGCTCCTGCCGGGCGCGTTCGCCATCATCGGCCCCGCACTCGCGGTGGCGAACCTCATCGGAGCGTTCACGACACGCGGCCACCGCGGGTTCGCGCAGGCCGTCGCCGGCATGGACGCGGTCGGCCGTGCCCGCGCGGCGGCGCAAGGCGAACCGGATGCCTCGCCGAGAGCCGCAAGGCGCTAGCCGGCGCGGCTCGCGGCGACTCGAGGGTCGGACTCAGCCGATCCGCACGTCGTCGACGTAGCCGATCTGCTTGCCGGCGATGCGCTCGGGAATGCCCTCGAACGCCGCCGCCCGCTCGGGCGAGACGACGTAGGCCGCCTCGACGCGCTCGAACTCGGCCCGGTCGCCGGGCACGCTGACCGCCCACACGAACTCGTTCGCCTCGGGCACGCCGTAGGCGAACTCCACCTCGAAGCCGGTCGCGCGCCGCACCGGGGGCATCTTCTCCTCGAACCACGAGACGAACGCCTCGTACTCGCCCGGGACGATCTGGTAGCGGCGCAGCTGCACGGTCTTCATGCGTCCATCATGCCGTGGCGGGCGAGTGCGTGACGTCTCGCGTCAGCCGAGGTGCTCGGCCGACGCACCCTCCGCCCCGTGGCCGATGCGACGGTAGACCTCGGGGCGCCGGCGGCGCAGCACGAGCCCCCAGACGATGCCGACGACGCCGGCGAGCACGATGAGGGCGGGCAGGAGGAACGTCGTGAGGTCGGAGTCGGTCTGCCCGAGCAGCACGTTGAAGTTCAGCACGATGAGCACGAGCACGGTCGCGAGCGCGAGGAACGAGAGCACGGGCGACACGAGGCGGGAGCCCACCCCGACGTCGCGCGGGTCGCGGCGGAAGTAGCCGATGACGGCGAGCGACACGACCGCCATCAGCAGCACGAGCCCGAGCGCGCCCGTGTTGGTGAGCCAGTTGAAGAGCGTGACGACGGGGAACAGCGGCCCGAGCTCGCTGCCGGCGCCCGCGACCGCGAACACCGCGATCACGGCGAGCGCGACGATCGACTGCGCGATCGAGCCGGCCCAGGGCGACCCGCTGCGCTCCCGGACCTTCGCGAACCAGGCGGGCAGTACGCCCTCGCGGCCGAGCGCGAAGCCGTAGCGGGCGACGGCGTTGTGGAAGCTCACGAGCGCGGCGAAGAGGCTCGTGATGAACAGCAGCGACATGAAGTCGACCATGATCGGGCCGAGGCGCTCGGCGACGAAGGCGAAGAAGAGCGGCGGCCCGGCCTCCTCGGGGGTGATGCCGCCCGACGAGATCTTGTCGGTGCCGACGGCGAGCGCGAGCGCCCACGACGAGATCGCGTAGAACACGCCGATGATGATGACGGCCGCGAAGGTGGCGCGGGCGACCGTTCGCTTCGGGTCCTTCGCCTCCTCGCCGTAGATGGCGGCGGACTCGAAGCCCATGAAGGCGGCGATCCCGAAGACGAGCACGGCGCCGATGCCGGGCAGCAGGAGCGAGGCCGGCGAGATGGGCGCCGCCGTGAAGCCGCCGGCCGGGTTCGCGAAGGCGACGACGTCGAACACGGTCACGACGACGAACTCGAGCACGACGATGACGCCGAGCACCTTGGCCGAGAGGTCGACCCGGTTCACGCCGAGCAGGCCCACGACCAGGATGAACACGACGACGCCGACCCACCACGGCACGTCGAGCCCGAGCTTCTCGCCGACGAGCACCGACACCTGGAAGCCGAACATGCCCCAGATGCCGATCTGCATGCAGTTGTAGGCGACGAGTGCGATGAGCGCGACGCCCACGCCGACCGGGCGCCCGAGACCCTGCGCCGCGTAGGCGTAGAAGGCGCCGGCGTTGGTGATGAACCGGCTCATGGCCGCGTAGCCGAGGGAGAAGACGGCGAGCACGGCGGCGAGCACGAGGTACCCGACGGGCACCGCGATGGAGCCGGTGACGGAATAGGCCGTCGTCGCGCCGCCGGCGATGACGGTCAGCGGGGCGGACGCGGCGATGATCAGCACGACGATCGCCGGAACGCCGAGACGGCCGCGGGTCCGGCGCTCGGGCTCGATCGTCTCTGGGAGCGTGCTCGCACTCATGTGAACTCCAGTGTTCGACGGGGGACGGGGTGGACGCAATACTGCCCCGCCGCTCCCGCGCCGTCTTGACCGGCGGCGCACGGTGCTTGACCACCCCGGCACGGGGGCCCCGCGACGGCGTCGGGCCGCTATCGTGCTCGCTGTGAGCAGTGAACGTCCTTCTTCCCCAGCGCTCGTCCCCGAGAAGGCACCCGCGCCGCCCCCGACGACCCCGGGCCGCCAGGCGCTGCTGGCCGCGACGATCACGGTCGTCGCCGATTCGGGCCTGCGCGCGCTGACCTACCGGGCGGTGGCGGCCGAGGCCGGCGTCTCGCACGGGCTCGTCCGCCATCACTTCGGCACCCGCGACCAGCTGATCGCCGAGGCGCTCTCGTACGCCGTCGACGAGAGCCTGCGCGAGACGAACATGGCCGATCGCGGCGCGCCGGGCGACGCGGCGCACTTCGCCGAGGGGCTCGCCTCGCTCGCCTCGCTCAGCACGGCGGTGCAGGCGTTCCAGTACGAGCTGCTGCTCGAGTCGCGGCGCCGGCCCGAGCTTCGGCCCGCGGTCGAGCAGTACTACGAGACATATCGACGGGCCACCCGCGATCGTCTCATCGAGCTCGGCATCGACGACGACGAGTTCATCGAGGTGATCTGGTTCGCCCTCGACGGGCTCGTGTTCAAGAGCCTCGTGCTCGGGGTCGACGCCGACGCCGAGCGAGTGCTGGCCCGCATCCGCCGCCTCGTGGAGGAGCACGCGGGGGCCGGCTGACCTCGCCGAGCGCCACGTCCAGAACCTCACCGGACGCCCGCTCGCATCGCCTGCCACCCTTGACTATCCAAATGGATAGTCCTATGGTGTTCGCAACCATCGAGGCGGTTCGAGGAGGAATGTGGCGATGGGTCGAGCGACGACGACGGGGAGCCTGGACTTCCCGCGATTCCGCACGGCGGTGAGCGAGTCCTTCGTGCCGCTCCGGGTGACGACCGGCCGCCCGGATCCGTTCGGGGGCGGCATCCGCCACGTCGCCGCGGGCGAGGTCCACTGCTCGATCGTCTCGGCCGACGAGCACCTCGTGGAGCGCACCCCGAGGCTCATCGCGGACTCGCCGCGACGCTGTTACAAGGTCGGCCTCCAGCTCGAGGGCACGGGCCTCCTCGTGCAGCACGGACGCCAGACGGTGCTGCGGCCCGGGTCGCTCGTGATCTACGACACCGACCACCCGTACTCGCTCGCCTTCGAGGAGCGGTCGAGCACCTTCGTGCTGATGTTCCCGGCGCACGCGCTCGACCTTCCCCACGACGCCGTCGGCCAGCTCACCGCGACCTCCCTCGGCGACGCGGGCGGCCTCGGCGATGTCGTCGTGCCCCACCTCGCGAACCTCGCCGGCAACCTCGGGCTCGTCGCCGGGCCCGGCGGCGACCGACTCGCCCGCACGAGCGTCGACCTCGTCGCAGCCATGCTGTCGAACGAGCTGGCCGTCGCCCGAGTATCGACCAGCCCGCGAGCGCGCCTGTTCGGCGAGGTCACGCGGTACATCGACGATCACCTCCGTTCGGCCGAGCTCGACCCGGGCAGCCTCGCCGCGGCGCACTTCATCTCGCCCCGCCACCTGCACGCGCTCTTCCACGAGCACGGCGCGACCGTCTCGGGCTGGGTGCGCCGCCGACGCCTCGAGGAGTGCCGCCGACGCCTCGCCGACCCCCTGTTCGACGAGCGCTCCATCTCGAGCATCGCGAGCGAATGGGGCTTCGCCGACGCCGCGCACTTCAGCCGGGTGTTCCGGGCGGAGTTCGACCGATCGCCCAGCGCGGTCCGCGCCGAGCGGTAACCGGCCGGCACCCGCCCCCGTACCCGTACCCGTACCCGTACCGACCCGTGCGCGCACGGCACACCACCGCGCCCGGAACGACAAGACGCCTGCGCGCCCCGCGCGAAGACTGATCACGACCCCCTGGAGGACCCATGCACCACCACGACCTGCTCACCGTCGCCCCGACCGAGGTGCGTCACCCGCTCGACCTCACGACCGCGGAGGAGTTCGAGCGCGGGCGCGAAATCCTGGTCGAGGCCGGCCGGGTCGGCGAACAGACCCGGTTCCCGAACGTCTCGCCCGAGGAACCCGACAAGGCGGTCGTCGCCGGCTTCACGTCGGGCGACGTCGTCGAGCGGCGGCTGCGCTACACGCTCCTCGAGCTCGACAGCGGCCGCGCGGCCGAAGCGGTGGTGAACCTCACCACGGGCGAGATCGACGAGTGGCGCGACCTCGACCCGCAGCATCCGCCGTACGGGCAGCCGCAGTACCTGTTCGAGGAGTACGAGCTCGCTGCCGAGATCGTGAAGTCCTCCCCCGAATGGCGTGCCGCGATGGAGCGTCGCGGCCTCGGCGACCGCATCGGGCTCGCGTTCTGCGGCCCGCTCGCCCCCGGCTTCTTCAACCGGTCCGACGAGGTCGGCCGCCGCGTCATCCGCTCGCTCACCTTCCTCAAGGACTCGCCCGGCGACAACCACTGGTCGCACCCCGTCGAGGGCCTCATCGTGCACATCGACCTCACCGAGCGCCGGGTGATCCGCGTCGAGGACCACGACGGCGCCGCCGTGCCCGACCTCGACGGACGCTACGACGCCGAGTCGACCGGTCCCGCGCGCACGAGCCTGAAGCCCATCGAGATCACCCAGCCCGAGGGCCCGAGCTACCACGTCGACGGCAACGAGGTCGAGTGGGAGAACTGGCGGTTCCGGGTCGGGTTCAACGCGCGCGAGGGCCTCGTGCTGCACCAGCTGACCTTCCGCGACGGCGACGAGCACCGCCCCGTGCTCTTCCGTGCGAGCGTTCCCGAGATGGTGGTGCCGTACGGCGACACCTCGCCGACCCGCTTCTGGATCAGCTACTTCGACGCCGGCGAGTACCTGCTCGGCAAGAACGCCAACGCGCTGCAGCTCGGCTGCGACTGCCTCGGCGTCATCCACTACTTCGACGCCCACGTCGCCGACGACCACGGCAACCCGGTGCGCATGCCCAACGTCGTGTGCATGCACGAGGAGGACTACGGCATCCTCTGGAAGCACAACGAGATGGGCGAGCGCCCCGAGGTCCGGCGGAGCAGGCGCCTCGTGATCAGCTACTTCGCCACGATCGGCAACTACGACTACGGCTTCTTCTGGTACCTCTACCTCGACGGCACGATCCAGATGGAGGCGAAGGCCACCGGCATCGTGTTCGCGGGCGCCGGCGAGCCCGGCCACGACGACCCGCACGCGAACGAGATCGCGCCCGGCCTCTTCGCGCCGGTGCACCAGCACCTGTTCTGCGCCCGCCTCGACGTGTCGGTCGACGGCGACGACAACACGCTCGCCGAGATCGACGCGGTCGGCGTGCCGACCGGACCGGAGAATCCCTACGGCAACGCGTTCACCTGGCGGGTCACCCCGATCACGCGCGAGTCCGAGGCCGGCCGCCTCGCGAACGGAGCGACCTCGCGGGTGTGGCAGGTCGCGAGCGCCTCGCGGCGCAACGCGGTCGGCCGGCCCACCGCGTTCTGGCTCGTGCCCGAGGGCAAGTCGACCCTGCTCGCGCAGCCCGACTCGACCGTGTGGGGCCGGGCGAACTTCGCCACGAAGCACCTCTGGGCGACCGCCTACTCCCCTGGCGAGCGCTTCCCCGCCGGCGACTACCCGAACGCCCACGCGGGTGGCGCGGGCATCCCCGCGTGGCAGCAGGCGGACCGCGACCTCGACGGCACCGACCTCGTGCTCTGGCACGTGTTCGGGCCGACCCACCTCCCGCGCCCCGAGGACTGGCCGATCATGCCGGTCGACTACTCGGGATTCCTGTTCAAGCCCCACGGCTTCCTCGACCGTAACCCCGCGCTCGACCTGCCCGATGCCGGCCGTGCGGATGCCTCGGGCTGCTGCGGTACCGGCGCCGCCTGCGACTGCGCGCACTGAGCCCACGACCACCGAACGAACCGATCGACGAACCCGAGAAGGAGACCCCATGGACAGCGAAGCAGGACTGCTCGCCGCGATCGCCCCGGCCGACGGCCCGGGCCGCGAGGTGCACGACCCAGCCACCGGCGAGCTCATCGGCACGGTGCCCGTGCATGGCACGGCCGATCTCGACCGCGCCATCGCCGGGGCGACGAACGCCCGGCGCGCGTGGGCCGCGCTCGACGACGACGAGCGCAAGGCGACCCTGCACCGGGTCGCCGATGCGATCGAGGCCGCCGCCGAACCGCTCGCGCGAGTGCTCTCGCGCGAGCAGGGAAAGCCGCTCAACGGCCCGAACGCCCGCTTCGAGGTCGGCGCGTGCGTCGGCTGGCTGCGCGCGACCGCCGAGACGCCGCTGCCGGGCGAGGTCGTCGTCGACGACGGCGAGACCTACGCCGAGCTGCGCTACCGCCCCGTCGGCACGGTCGCGGCGATCACGCCGTGGAACTGGCCGATGATGATCGCGATCTGGCAGATCGCCCCGGCGCTGCGCATGGGCAACACCGTCGTCGCCAAGCCCAGCGAGTACACGACGCTCTCGGGCCTCGCCCTCGCCGCGGTCATGAACGAGGTGCTGCCCGAGGGCGTCCTCGAGGTGGTCGCCGGCGACGGCGCGATCGGCGCCGAGATGGTCGCCCGCCCCGAGTTCGGCAAGATCATGTTCACCGGCTCGACCGCGACGGGCAAGCGCATCATCGAGGCCTCCGCCGGCAACCTCACGCGGCTCACGCTCGAGCTCGGCGGCAACGACGCCGGCATCGTGCTGCCCGACGTCGACCCGGCGGCGATCGCCGAGGGCCTCTTCTGGGGCGCATTCATCAACACCGGGCAGACGTGCGCCGCGATGAAGCGCCTGTACGTGCACGACGACGTCTACGACGCGGTCTGCGCAGCGCTCACCGCCGTCGCCGAGCAGATGCCCATGGGCGTCGGCCTCGACGAGCAGAACGTGCTCGGTCCGCTGCAGAACCGCATGCAGTTCGGCGTCGTCGACCGCCTCGTCGAGGCGGCGAAGGCCTCGGGAGCCCGGGTGCTCGTCGGCGGCGAACCCGATCGCGAGCAGGCGGGCCACTTCTACCCGACGACCCTCGTTGCCGACATCGACCCAGGCAACCCGCTCGTCCTCGAGGAGCAGTTCGGCCCCGCCCTGCCGATCGTCCGCTACTCCGACATCGACGAGGCCGTGCGGCTCGCGAACGACGTCGAGGTCGGCCTCGGCGCCTCGGTCTGGTCGGGCGACCGCGACCGCGCTCGCGAGATCGCCGCGCGCCTCGAGGCCGGCACCGTCTGGATCAACTCCCACGGCGGCGTGCACCCCATGATCCCGTTCGGCGGCGTGAAGCAGTCGGGGTACGGACTCGAGTTCGGTGTCGAGGGCCTGAAGGCGGTGTCGGTTCCGCAGGTCGTCAACGGCTGAGCACGGATGCCTCGGAGCGCCGGCGCCCTCAGGGCGTCGGCGCTCTCGCGCGTCGGGACGAGGGCTTCGTTCACCCGCAGGTCGCGCCCGCGACATCCCCGAGCCGTACCGTCGCGAGCGGCGACCGTCGCCCTTCCGACGAACAGGAGACCAGACCATGCCCGACCGACTGCCCGTGAGCCGCCGAGCCGTCATCACCGCCGGAGCGCTCGGCGCCGTCGGCGCCGCGCTGCCGGCCGGAGCCGCGAACGCCGCGACCACGAGCCCGCGCCGCTCCCCCGCCGGGCGCCCGAGCACGAGCGGGCCGAGCCTGCGGTTCCGTTCCGACGGCACGTTCAAGGTCGTCCAGTTCAACGACACGCAGGACGACGAGCTCACCGACCGGCGCACCGTCGAGCTCATGGAGAAGACCCTCGACCAGGAGCAGCCCGACTTCGTCGTCATCAACGGCGACGTCATCACGGGCGGCTGCGAGACGCGCCTCGCGGTGAAGCAGGCGATCAACAACGTCGTCTGGCCGATGGAGAGCCGCGGCATCCCCTGGGCCGTCACCTACGGCAACCACGACGAGGACTCGCTGCCGCAGTCGGGGGTCGACGAGGCGGGCATGCTCGAGTTCTACCGGTCGTACGACTACAACATGAACGCCGCGAACATCGCCGACGTGACCGGCACCGGCAACACGCTCGTGTCGATCGCCTCGTCGGCGAAGCAGAACCGCGACGCGTTCGCGCTGTGGCTGCTCGACTCCGGCCGCTACGCGCCGGGTTCGATCAACGGCCAGGACTTCACCGGCTACCCGACCTGGGACTGGCTGCGCATGGACCAGGTCGCGTGGTACCGCGATGAGTCGCAGCGCCTCGAGCAGCGGCTCGGCCGCAAGCTCCCCGGCCTCATGTTCGTCCACATCGCGCTGTGGGAGCACCGGTTCATGTGGTGGGGCGGGGTCGACACCCGTACGGCCGCCGACGCGGCACGCGGCAAGGCGCGGCACGGCATCGTCGGCGAGCGCAACGAGGACGAGTGCCCCGGCCCCATCAATTCGGGCATGTACAACGCGATCCTCGAGCGCGGCGACGTGAAGGGCGTCTTCGTCGGCCACGACCACGTCAACGACTACGTCGGCGACTACTACGGCGTGCTGCTCGGGTACGCGCCCGGCACCGGCTTCGGCGCGTACGGCCTGCCGGGCGCCGAGCGCAACCGCATGCGGGGCGGCCGCGTGTTCGAGCTCACCGAGTCGGGCGACGACGTGTCGATCGCGACGCGCGTCGTCTACGCCCGCGACCTCGGCATCGACCTCACGGCGAACGACCAGCCGATGCAGCCCACCCCGCTGGCTGCGAAGCAGGCGCGGATCTGACCGGGGCGGCGGGGCCCGGGCCGGTCGGCCCGGGCCCGGCCGCCGTCGTATACTCGTCCTCGTCCAGGCGCGACACTCGCGCCGGTGCTCGAAAAATGGGCACGAAGCGGGCCCCTGCCGCGAGACACATACGGAATCGATCACGTCCGTCACCGTCTCGAAAGGCTTCGCCATGCCCAACGTCTCCGCCCACGTCGCCCACGCCCTCGCCGCCCACGTCGACCATGTCTTCGGGGTGATGGGCAACGGCAACGCCTGGTTCCTCGACGCACTCGAACGCGAGACGGATGCCTCGTTCACGGCGGTCCGCCACGAGGCGGGCGGCGTCGTGGCCGCCGACGCCCACTACCGTGCTTCGAAGCGCCTCGCGGCTGCGACGTCGACGTACGGCGCCGGCTTCACGAACACGCTCACCTCGCTCGCCGAAGCCGCGCAGGCCCGCGTGCCGCTCGTGCTCGTCGTCGGCGACGAGCCCACCTCCGGTCCGCGCCCGTGGGACGTCGACCAGATCGCGCTCGCCTCCGCGGTGGGCGCTCGCACCTACACCGTCGGTCGTACCGACGCCGCGGCGACCACCGTCATCGCGGTCGAGCATGCACTCGCGTACCGCCTGCCGGTCGTGCTCGCGATCCCGTACGACGTCGCGGCGGCGGAGGCCGGACCCCTCGTGGAGGCACCGGCCCCGAAGCATCCCGCACCGCTCGGGCCGGCCGGGGAATACGCCCGCGGCACGATCGCCGAGATCGCCCGCGCCCTCGCCGGCGCGAGCCGGCCGTTCCTGCTCGCGGGTCGTGGCGCGTGGCTCGCCGACGCCGGCGAGGCGCTCGGCGAGCTGGCCGCGGCGACCGGCGCCGTGACCGCGTCGACCGCGCTCGGACGGGGCGTCTTCCCCGACGGTCGGTACGACCTCGGCGTCACCGGCGGGTTCGGCGCCGACGGGGCGATGGCACTCGTGCACGACGCCGATGTCGCGGTCGTGTTCGGCGCCTCGCTCAACCAGTTCACGATGCGCTTCGGCGAGCTCTTCGCGCCCGGCACCCGGGTGTTCCAGGTCGACGTCGCGCCCGCCGCGACCCATCCCAACGTCGGCGGCTACGTGCGCGGCGACGCCGCGCTCGCGGCCCGGGCGATCGTCGGGGAGCTCGCGGTGCTCGGCGCCGAGCCGAGCGGCTGGCGCGACACGATCGACGCGGCCGCGCTGCGCCGCTACGACGAGGGCGACGAACTCGCCGCCGACGGTCGCCTCGACCCGCGCTCGGCCGCGCGCCGCATCGCCGAGCTGCTGCCCGAGGACCGGGTCGTCGTCTCCGACGGCGGGCACTTCATCGGGTGGGCGAACATGTACTGGCCGGTCGCCTCGCCCGATCGCATGATGATGGTCGGCACCGCGTTCCAGTCGATCGGCCAGGGCTTCCCGAGCGTTGCGGGTGCCGCGGCGGCCAAGCCCGGATCGACGATCGTGCTGACCTCGGGCGACGGCGGCGGCCTGATGGCGCTCGCCGACCTCGAGACCGCCGTGCGCACCGCCGGCGGCCGCGGCATCGCCGTCATCTGGAACGACGCCGCCTACGGCGCCGAGGTCAATCTCTACGGGCTCAAGGGGCTCGCCGAGGCGCCGATGCGCATCCCCGAGGCCGACTTCGCCGCCGCGGCCGCGGCGTTCGGGGCGGAGGGCGTCGTCGTGCGCACGCTCGGCGACCTCGATGCGCTCGCGGAGTGGGCGGCCCGACCGGTCGACGAGCGGTCGTTCCTGCTGCTCGACTGCCGCATCTCGGGGTCGGTCATCGCCCCGTACCAGCACGAGATCATCCGGGTGAACTCCCGCTGAGGCATCCCGCCCGTTCTCGCCCTGTGACGGCGACGCAGGATCGTATACGATCGTGCTGAGCGCCCGACGACGAAGTGGAGCCCGCGTGCTGAACCAGTCCACCATCGAGCAGATCGCCGACGAACTCGTCGCCGCAGATCGCGACCGCACCATCGTGCCGCGGCTCACCGCGCGGTACCCCGGCATGACCGTCGACGACTCGTACGCCGTGCAGAAGGTCTGGGCCGAGCGGCGCATCGCCGACGGCGCCCGGCTCGTCGGCCGCAAGATCGGCCTCACCTCGAAGGTCATGCAGGTCGCGACCGGCATCACCGAGCCCGACTACGGCGTCATCCTCGACGACATGGTGTTCGAGTCGGGCGCCGAGATCGAGTTCGACCGGTTCTCGAACGTGCGCATCGAGGTCGAGCTCGCGTTCGTGCTCGCCAAGCCGCTCGCCGGTCCGAACACGACCGTCTTCGACGTGCTCGACGCGACCGCCTACGTCGTGCCCGCGCTCGAGGTCCTCAACTCGCACCTCGAGCTCGAGGGCCGCACGATCGTCGACACGATCAGCGACAACGCCGCGATGGGCGCGATGGTCGTCGGCGGCCGCCCGGTGAAGGTCGACGAGGTCGACCTGCGCTGGATCGGCGCGCTCCTCTACCGCAACCAGACGATCGAGGAGTCGGGCGTCGCCGCAGCGGTGCTCGGCCACCCCGCGATGGGCGTCGCCTGGCTCGCGAACAAGCTCGCCCAGCACGGGCAGTCGCTCGAGGCGGGCGAGATCATCCTCGCCGGCTCGTTCACCCGGCCCATGTGGGTCGAGCGCGGCGACACCGTGCACGCCGACTACGGACAGCTGGGGGCGATCACGTGCCGATTCGCCTGAACCTGCCCGACACGTTCACCGACCGCGTCGCCGCCGCCGACCGCCCCCAGATCGGCATGTGGGTGTGCTCGGCGAGCCCGCTCATCGCCGAGGTCGCAGCAGGCAGCGGCGTCGACTGGCTGCTCATCGACGCCGAGCACTCCCCCAACGACCTGCAGACCATCCTCCACCAGCTCTACGCGGTGTCGGCGTACCCGGTCGCCCCGGTCGTGCGCCCGCCGATCGGCGACCCGGTCGTCATCAAGCAGTACCTCGACCTCGGCGTGCAGAACCTGCTCGTACCGATGGTCGACACGGCCGAGCAGGCGCGCCGGCTGGTGCGCGCCGTGCGGTACCCCGGCACGGCGACGAGCACCGAGCGGGATGCCTCGGGCCACCGCCCCGGCCCGACCGATCACGGCATTCGCGGGGTCGGTGCCTCGCTCGCCCGCTCGTCGCGCTGGAATCGCGTCGAGGGTTACCTCGCCGGCGCCTCGGCGACGGTGAGCCTCACCGTGCAGATCGAGTCGGCGACCGCCGTCGCGAACGTCGACGAGATCCTCGCGGTCGACGGCGTCGATGCGATCTTCGTCGGCCCGGCCGACCTCGCGGGGTCGATGGGCCTGCTCGGGCAGCCCTCGCACCCCGACGTCGTCGAGGCCGCGCTGACGGCGATCCGTGCGGCGCAGGCGGCCGGCAAGCCCGTCGGCATCAACGCGTTCGTCGCCGAGGACGCGGAGCGCTACCTTGCGGCGGGCGCCTCGTTCGCCGCCGTCGGCGCCGACGTCGCGATCCTCGCGCGTGCCTCCGAGGCGCTCGCCGACCGCTTCATCGCCCGGCGAACGACCGGTTCGGATGCCTCGGGCACACCCCCGCGCGCGAGCTACTGACCGCCGATTCATCGCTTCACAAGCCCCCGCAGATCGTATATGATTTGTGATATTACGAGACGAGGACGTCAATGACCTTCGGTATCCCGACCCCCGGCAAGATCATCGCCGTGCACCTCAACTACCCGTCGAGGGCCGCGCAGCGGGGTCGCACGCCCGCTCAGCCGAGCTACTTCTTCAAGCCGGCCTCCTCGCTCGCCCCGACCGGCGGCACCATCGAGCGCCCCGCCGGCACCGAGCTGCTCGCCTTCGAGGGCGAGATCGCGATCGTCATCGGCGAGCCCGCCCGCCGCGTCTCCCCCGAAGACGGCTGGAGGCACGTCGCCCAGGTCACCGCGGCGAACGACTTCGGCCTCTACGACCTGCGCGCCGCCGACAAGGGTTCGAACGTGCGCAACAAGGGCGGCGACGGCTTCACGCCGATCGGGCCGGCAGCGATCCCCGCGAGCGTCGCCGGCGAAGACGGGTGGCGGGTGCGCACCTGGGTCAACGGCGAGCTCGTGCAGCTCGACACCTCCGACACCCTGCTGTTCCCGTTCGGGCGCCTCGTCGCCGACCTCTCGCAGCACATGACGCTCGAGACGGGCGACGTCATCCTCACCGGCACCCCCGCCGGCTCGTCGGTCGTCGTTCCCGGCGACGTCGTCGAGGTCGAGGTCGACGCCCCGCTCGCACCCGGCGCCCCCTCGACGGGCCGTCTCGTCACGACCGTGACGCAGGGCGACGCCCCGTTCGGCGACTTCGGCACCAAGCCCGCCGTCGACGACGCGCAGCGCATCGAGGCGTGGGGCAGCGAGGCCGAGCACGCCGCGGCCGTCGCCGCCGGCAAGGCCAGCCCGCTCGACGCACCGACCGCGAGCGACGAGGCCGCCGCGGCGAGCGCCGCCCCCGAGCCATCCCCTGCGGCGTTGACCGACGAGGTGCGCGAGCTCCTCTCGAGCGCCGCCGTCGCGACCGTCTCGGCGGCGCTGCGCAAGCGCGGCTACCACGACGTCTTCATCGAGGGCGTGTTCGCGAACCATCCGGGCGACCGCATCGTCGGCACCGCGAAGACGCTCCGCTTCATCCCGTTCCGCCCCGACCTGTTCAAGGAGTTCGGCGGCGGCTTCAACGCGCAGAAGCGCGCGTTCGACACCGTCGCGCCGGGCGAGGTGCTCGTCGTCGAGGCCCGCGGCGAGCGCGGCACCGGCACCGTGGGCGACGTGCTCGCGCTCCGCGCCCAGGTGCGCGGCGCCGCCGGCATCGTGACCGACGGCGGCGTGCGCGACTTCGACGCCGTCGCCGAGTTCGACATCCCCGTGTTCAGCCAGGGGCCGCACCCGAGCGTGCTCGGCCGCCGGCACGTGCCGTGGGAGACCGACGTCACGATCGCCTGCGGCGGTGCGGCCGTGCAGCCGGGCGACGTCATCGTCGGCGACGGCGACGGGGTGCTCGTGATCCCGGCGGCGATCGCCGCGGAAGTCGCGGCCGAGGCGGCCGCGCAGGAGGCCGAGGACGCCTGGGTCGCCGAGCAGGTCGCGGGTGGGGCGTCCGTCGACGGGTTGTTCCCCATGAACGCCGAGTGGCGGGCGCGCTTCGAGGCCACTCGCTCGGCCGAGGCCGCCGCCGCGGAGGCCGCGCGATGAGCACCGAGTCGAAGTCGCAGCGCGCCTACCGGTTCATCCGCGAGCGCATCGACGACGGGCGCTTCGTGCCCGGCTACCGCCTGGTGCTCGGCCCGATCGCGGCCGAGCTCGACGTGAGCGTCGTGCCCGTGCGCGAGGCGATCCGGCGACTCGAGGCCGAGGGGCTCGTGACGTTCGAGCGCAATGTCGGCGCCCAGGTCGCGCTGATCAAGGAGACCGAGTACCTGCACACCATGCAGACGCTCGCCCTGGTCGAGGGCGCGGCGACTGCGCTCTCGGCGCCCGCGCTCACGCCCGCGCACCTGCACCGCGCCCGCGAGATCAACGAGCGCATGCGCCGGAGCCTCGACGACTTCGACCCGCACCGGTTCACCGAGCTCAACCTCGAGTTCCACGCGGTGCTCTACGAGGAGTGCCCGAACCCGCACATCCTCGACCTCGTGCACCGGGGCTGGAACCGCATGAAGGTGCTGCGCGACTCGTCGTTCAGCTTCGTGCCGGGGCGCGCGCACGAATCGGTCGACGAGCACGAGCGCATCGTCGCCCTGATCGAGGCGGGCGCCGCTCCCCTCGAGATCGAGCTCGCCGCGCGTGCGCACCGCACCGCGACGCTCGACGCCGTGCTCGAGCACCAGGCCGAGCTGCGGCACCCGGTACCGACCCCCTGACCCGTTGCGGGCCGCGCAGGCCCGCCCGACCGACCGCCCGACCGGCGGATCCACGACCACACGAAGGTGAGCAACAGATGACCGACCACACGCCCGAGGGCCTGCCCGACCGCATCCGCCACTACATCGACGGCGAGTTCGTCGACTCGATCGACGGCGACACCTTCGAGGTGCTGAACCCCGTCACGAACGAGACGTACGTGCACGCCGCCGCCGGCAAGAAGGCCGACGTCGAGCGCGCCGTCGCCGCCGCGCGTCGTGCCTTCACCGAGGGCCCCTGGCCGCGGATGCTCCCCCGCGAGCGGTCGCGCGTGCTGCACCGGATCGCCGACCTCGTGGAGTCGCGCGACCAGCGTCTCGCCGAGCTCGAGTCGTTCGACTCGGGTCTGCCGATCACGCAGGCGCTCGGCCAGGCCCGCCGCGCCGCCGAGAACTTCCGCTTCTTCGCCGACCTGATCGTCGCCCAGGCCGACGACGCCTTCAAGGTGCCCGGCAAGCAGATGAACTACGTGAACCGCAAGCCGATCGGCGTCGCCGGGCTCATCACCCCGTGGAACACCCCGTTCATGCTGGAGTCGTGGAAGCTCGGCCCCGCCCTCGCGACCGGCAACACGGTCGTGCTGAAGCCCGCCGAGTTCACGCCGCTCTCGGCGTCGCTCTGGGCGGGCATCTTCGAGGAGGCGGGCCTGCCCAAGGGCGTCTTCAACCTCGTGAACGGCCTCGGCGAGGACGCGGGCGACGCGCTCGTCAAGCACCCCGACGTGCCCCTCATCTCGTTCACGGGCGAGAGCTCGACCGGCCAGCTGATCTTCGGCAACGCCGCCCCGTACCTCAAGGGCCTGTCGATGGAGCTCGGCGGCAAGAGCCCCGCCGTCGTCTTCGCCGACGCCGACCTCGACATCGCCATCGACGCATGCATCTTCGGCGTGTTCTCGCTGAACGGCGAACGCTGCACCGCGGGCAGCCGCATCCTCGTGCAGCGCGAGGTCTACGACGAGTTCGTCGAGCGCTACGCGGCGCAGGCGAAGCGCGTCAAGGTCGGACACCCGCACGACCCCGCGACCGAGGTCGGTGCGCTCGTGCACCCCGAGCACTACGACAAGGTGATGAGCTACGTCGAGCTCGGCAAGACCGAGGGCCGGCTCGTCGCCGGCGGGGGGCGCCCCGAGGGCTTCCCGACGGGCAACTACGTCGCCCCGACCGTCTTCGCGGACGTCGCGCCCGACGCCCGCATCTTCCAGGAGGAGATCTTCGGCCCGGTCGTGGCGATCACGCCCTTCGACACCGAGGAAGAGGCCCTCGCCCTGGCGAACAACACGAAGTACGGGCTCGCCGCCTACATCTGGACGAACGACCTCAAGCGGGCGCACAACTTCGCCCAGTCGGTCGAGGCCGGCATGGTGTGGCTCAACTCGAACAACGTGCGCGACCTGCGCACCCCGTTCGGCGGCGTCAAGGCATCGGGGCTCGGCCACGAGGGCGGCTACCGCTCGATCGACTTCTACACCGACCAGCAGAGCGTGCACATCACGCTCGGCGCACCCCACAACCCCACCTTCGGCAAGCAGCAGGTGCACGAGGCATCCGACCTCGACGACCCCGACCCCCGCTGAGCCGCGCCGATCCCGACGACCCACCCGAGCAAGGACGCTGAAATGACCAACCGCGACGACATGACCCTCACCTCCTCCGGCTTCTACGTTTCGCAGGAGGCCCCGATCCACACCGACAACCCGGTGCCGACGCCCTCGGTCCCCGCCCCCGACATCCTGCGCTGCGCGTACATGGAGCTCGTCGTCACCGACCTCGCCGCCTCGCGCGAGTTCTACGTCGACGTGCTGGGCCTCTACGTCACCGAGGAGGACGACCGGGCGATCTACCTGCGCTCGACCGAGGAGTTCATCCACCACAACCTCGTGCTGCGCCAGGGCGAGATCGCGGCCGTCGCCGCGTTCTCGTACCGCGTGCGCACGCCCGAAGACCTCGACAAGGCGGTCGCGTTCTACACCGAGCTCGGATGCCGCGTCGAGCGCCGCGCGGAGGGCTTCACGAAGGGCATCGGCGACTCGGTGCGCGTCGAGGACCCGCTGGGCTTCCCGTACGAGTTCTTCTACCAGACCGAGCACGTCGAGCGCCTTTCGTGGCGCTACGACCTGCACACGCCGGGCGAGCTCGTGCGCCTCGACCACTTCAACCAGGTCACGCCCGACGTGCCCCGCGCGGTGAACTTCATGCAGTCGCTCGGGTTCCGCGTCACGGAGGACATCCAGGACGCGGAGGGCGTCGTGTACGCCGCGTGGATGCGCCGCAAGCCCACCGTGCACGACACCGCCATGACCGGTGGCGACGGCCCCCGCATGCACCACGTCGCGTTCGCGACGCACGAGAAGCACAACATCCTCGCGATCTGCGACAAGCTCGGCGCGCTGCGGCGGTCGGACGCGATCGAGCGCGGGCCGGGCCGCCACGGCGTCTCGAACGCGTTCTACCTGTACCTGCGCGACCCCGACGGCCACCGCGTCGAGATCTACACGCAGGACTACTACACGGGCGACCCCGACAACCCCGTCGTCACGTGGGACGTGCACGACAACCAGCGCCGCGACTGGTGGGGCAACCCGGTCGTGCCCTCCTGGTACACCGAGGCATCCCTCGTGCTCGACCTCGACGGCAACCCCAAGCCCGTCGTCGCCCGAACCGACTCGTCGGAGATGGCCGTCACGATCGGCGCCGACGGTTTCTCATACACGCGCCGGGGCGACGAGGAGCACGGCTTCAAGCTCGGCAACACGCTGTAGTGCGTCAGGCTTCTGCAGGAGCGGATCCGCGACGGCGCCCTCGGGGCCGCGTCAGCGCACTTCTCCTGCAGAAGCCGCCAAGAACCCGATCGCCGCGTCCTTGAACAGCCGAGAGGTCAGCGTCGACACGTGGTCGCGCCCGGGGATCGAGACGAAGTCGGCACCCCAGTCGAGCGCGAGCTGCTGCGCTCCGGCCGGCACCGGGTCGGCCTCGCCCGCGACGAACAGCGTCGGCACGTCGCCGGGGATCGCGAGCGGCGCGCCCGACACCCCGGCGACGACGGCGAGCAGCGCCTCGGGGTCGGCTCCCGCCTCGATGGCGGGGCGGAGCACCTGCTCGATCACGGGGTTCGCGGTCGGCACGCCGTCGATCAGCAACGCGCGCACCTCGTCGAGCCGCCACGACGCGAACAACTCGTTCGGTCCGGCACCGCCGACGACGACCCGGCGCAACCGCTCGGGCGCGAGTGCGGCGAGCGCCGAGATCACCCGGTTGCCCATCGAGTACCCGACCGCGTCGACGCGCGCGATGCGCTCGGTGTCGAGCACGGCGATGAGGTCGGCCCCGAGCCGCTCGGGCCGGTAGTCGTCGTCGCCCACCGGCTTGTCGCTCTCGCCGTGTCCGCGCAGGTCGACCGTGACCGCCGTGCGTCCGGCTTCGTTGAGCGCCTTCACCCAGCCCGTGCCCTCCCACGTGACGCGAGCGGTCGATGCGAAGCCGTGCACCAGCAGCACCGGTGGCAGCGCAGCCGTCGCCGAGTCGTCCCGAGTCGTCGCCGCCCGGTGCACGCGGTACGCGATGAGCACGCCGTCGGCGCCCTCGGCGTAGAGCGCGGGCGACCGGTCGGTCGCACCGATCATTCGGGAGACCCGGATGCCTCGGCGCCGGCCTCTCCGGCGGTGCCTGCCCCGACCGCGGCCGAGGTCTCGATGACCGCGCCGGCGTGGCCGAGCTCGGCGAGGGCCGCGATCGAGGACTCGGGTGCGACGCCTGCGACGAGATCGGTGAGCACGCGCACGTGCTGCCCGTGCTCGAGCGCGTCGAGCGCGCTCGCCCGCACGCAGTAGTCGGTGGCGAGGCCGACGACGTCGACATCGGTGATGCCGTGGCGCCCGAGCACCTCGCTCACGCTCTCGCCGGCGTCGTCGGTGCCCTCGTAGATCGAGTACGCCGGCACACCCTGTCCCTTTCGGATGTGCACGTCGATCTCGTCGACCGCGAGCGCCGGGTGGTACTCGGCGCCCAGCGTGCCCGCGACGCAGTGCGGCGGCCAGGTGTCGACGTAGTCGGGCTCGGCGTCGGTCGCGAAGTGGCCGCCGTTGTCGTTGTCGCTCGAGTGCCAGTCGCGCGAGGCGATGACGAGCGAGTAGGCGTCGCGATGGTTCGCGAGCAGTTCGCTGACGCCGGCGGCGACGGCCGCCCCGCCGTCGACGCCGAGTGCGCCGCCCTCCGTGAAGTCGTTCTGCACGTCGATGATGAACAGGGCCCGTGTCATGGCTCCATTCTCCCCCTGTCGCGCCGCGACCGGGAGCCCCGGCGACGATCCCTCCGGCGCCGCTACCGGTTCGAGAGGTTGTCGCCGCAGAGGTAGAAGCCGGTGGCGAGGGTGTCGATCGCCGTCTTCGCGTCGTCGGAGACGTCGCCGAGCGCGTAGATCGCGAAGGTGAGGTCGGTGCCGTCCTCGGCGCGGATCACGCCGGCGAGCGTGTAGCCCGTGTTGATCCAGCCGGTCTTCGCGATGACCCGCCCGTCGGCCACCGCGTTGTCGCCCCAGAACCGGTCGTCGTAGGCGAGCGACCCGCGCTCGCCCGCGACGGGCAGCGAATCGAGCAGATGGCCGAGCTGGCCCTCGCGGGCGTTGATCTTCACGAAGAGCCGCGTGAGGTAGGCGGGTGGCACGGCGTTGTCGTCGGAGAGGCCCGAGCCGTCGACGACCGCGATGCCGGCCGTGTCGACGCCGTAGCCGGCGAGGCCTTCGAGCACGCCGGCGTTGATCGCCGCGAACGTGTTGCCCGATCCCGTCTCGATCGCGACGAGCCGGGCCAGCATCTCGGCGACGGTGTTGTCGCTGACGACGAGCGCCTTGTCGACGAGCTCGGCGACGGTCGGCGAGAGCACCTGCCCGAGCTGCTGGGCGCCGGCGGGCGCCGTGCCGCGCTCGATGGTCGCGATGCCGCCGAGCTCGTCGGCGAAGGCCTGGCCCGCGCGCCCGATCGGGTCGTCGCTGCGACGCGACGTATTCGAGTACGGGTCGTCGCGGTCGCCGTCGACCATCAGCGCGGTGATGTTCGACATGTATCCGTCGTCGCGTTCGACGAGGTCCCAGCTCGGCTGCCACTCGTCGCCGCCGAAGTACGACGCGTCGAGGACGAGCTTCGTGATGGGCGGGTTCGCGGGGTCGGCCGCCCACGCGTCCTGCACCTGCGCGGCGAGCTCGTCGAGGTGCGCGGCGCCCGGGTACGCGGTCTCGTCGCCCGACGGCGTGCGCGAGAGCGTCACGTCGCCGCCGCCGACGAGCACGACCGAGCCGGGCTCCGATCCCTTCACCACGGTGGTCGCCGCCCGGTGGTCGGGGCCGAGCACCGAGAGCGCGGCGGCCGAGGTGAGCACCTTCATGACGCTCGCCGTGCGCGATGCGGTCGCGCCCCCGCGGTCGAAGAGCACCTCGCCGGTCCTCGCGTTGAGCACCTGCGCCTGCAGGTTCGCGAGCCGCGCGTCGGCCGCACGGTCGGCGACCGAGCAGGTGCGGATCCGGCTCACCGGCGCAGCGGTCGGCACGGGCCTCGCCTCGGGCGTCGGCGTCGGGGTCTCGCTCGGCGTCGGCGCGGCCGCGGCGGTCGGGTCGGCGACGGTCGCCGACCCCGCGAACAGGGCGGCGGTTCCGGCGAGCGCGAGTGCGACCACGCCGCCGACGACGGCGAGCGGTGCACGGTGCTTCCGCACGAAGGCGAAGAAGGATGACTCGGTGCCCGCATCGCTCGCGGCGTCGACCTCGTCGGCACCGGTGTCGCCGTCGGCGTGCTCGGCACCGGTCGTGTCGTCGGCACGCTCGGCACCGGTCATGTCTTCGGCACCGGTCGTGCCTTCGGCATCGGTCGTGTCGTCGGCACGCTCGGCACCGTCGCTCGACGGCGTTCCGTCGAACGAGTGCTCGTCACCGGACCCGCGCGGCGGGTCACCCGGGAGCGGCGTCGCGCCCGTGGCATCCGTCTCGTCGTTCACCCGGGCATCATACGCGCCGCACCCCCGATCCCGTTTCAGGAACGAGTGGCGGTCGACCGGCCGTCGAAGACCGGAAGCGCGCGGGACCGCGCCGGCTTCGCAGTCACGTTCCTGAGGGACGGTCGCGGCTCAGACGCCGGCGCGGAGCGCCGCGATCGGCTCGATGCGCGAGGCCTTGCGGGCGGGGTAGGCGCCGGCGGCGAGACCGACGACCGCGCCGAGCAGCGCCGCGCCGAGCACCATGGGCAGGTCGACGATCGGCGTCCACTGCTGTACGAGCGCGACCGCGACGACGGCGAACACGCCGACGGCGGCGCCGATGAGCCCACCGAGAAGGCCGATCACGATCGACTCGACCATGAACTGCCGGGCGATCTGCCGCCGGGTCGCGCCGAGGGCGCGCCGCAGGCCGATCTCGCCGGTGCGCTCCGACACCGAGAGCAGCGTCACGTTCGCGATGCCGAGCCCGCCCGCGAGCAGTGCGATGACGCCGAGGATCAGGAACACCACGTTGATGTCGGCCTGCACGTTCTCCTGCAGCGTCGACCCGCTGCGCGGCGCCTGCACGTCGAAGTTCTCGGGTGCGTTCGGGTCGAGCGCGACGGGCGCCTGCTTCGCGACGAGCGATCCGGCGCCCGGTGCGATGCGCAGTTGCAGCTCGCTCGCGCTGGGCAGCCCGAAATCCGAGCGCGCAGCACCGAGCGGCACGATCACCGAGTCGAGCAGGTCGACGCGCCGTTCCATGCCGTCGACGATGCCGATGACCGTGTAGGCCCGCTCGCCGATGAAGATCGACGGCTGACGGTCGACCCGGTTGATGCCGAGCTTCTCGGCCGCGCGCGAGCCGAGCACGGCGACGCGATCGCCTCGTTCGTCGTGGCCGGCGTCGAAGTACCTGCCCGCGGTCACGTCGCCCCGTACCGCGTCGAGCAGGCCGGGCGAGGTGGCGACGAGCGCTGGGCTCAGCGCCTCCGCCGCCGACGGATCGTTGACCGGCACCGCGGTGATGCGCTCCTCGCCGATCGACACCTCGCCGATGAGCCCGGCCCGTTCGACCCCGTTCAGCCGCTCGACGCGATCCGGCGCGTCCCACGGCAGCATCGTCGTCGCGACCTCGCCGTTCGCCGAGTCGGTCGTGCCCGGCTCGACGACCGCCTGCGTTGCGGCGACCGCGTCGAACTGCCGGCTGATCTGACCCGCCGCGGTCTGCGCGAACCCGATCGTCACGACGAGCGACGCGATGCCGAGCACCGTGCCGAGCGTCGTCATCACGAGCCGGCCCGTGTGTCCGCCGATACCGTGGCTGACCTCGACGAGCAGGTCCTGCGCGGTGAATCGGTCGGCCCGCGGGGTCGCGTCGGGCTGCGCGCCGTCGGCGACGGCGGGCGCTGCGGCTCTCGTGCGGCCGGCATCGCCGCCCCGCCGCAGCAGCGATCGTCGTCTCACAGCTCGCTCACCCGTCCGTCGGCGATGCGGATGCTTCGCCCCGCCCGACCCGCGACCTGCTGGTCGTGCGTGATGACGACGAGCGTGAGCCCGTCCGCGTTGAGTTCCTCGAAGAGGTCCATGACCTCGCCCGAGGTGCGCTCGTCGAGGTTGCCCGTCGGCTCGTCGGCGAGGATCATCTCCGGCGCAGCCATGACTGCGCGAGCCACGGCCACGCGCTGACGCTCGCCGCCCGAGAGGGTCGTCGGCAGGAAGTCGGCCCGATGCGCGAGGCCGACCCGCTCGAGAGCGGCGCGCGCCCGAGGCATCCGATCGGCCCTCGGCACCCCGCTGTAGAGCGTCGCCAGCAGCACGTTGTCGAGCACCGTGCGACGCGGCAGCAGGTGGAACGCCTGGAACACGAACCCGATCGTGCGGGCGCGGAGCCCCGCGCGCGCCTCCTCGTCGAGCGTGCCGGTGAGCACGCCGCCGAGCCGGTACTCGCCGACGGTCGGGCGGTCCAGGAGGCCGAGCACGTTGAGCAGGGTCGACTTGCCCGAGCCGCTCGGGCCGACGATCGAGAGGTAGTCGCCGCGCCCGATCGTGAGGTTCACGGCCTTGAGCGCCTGAACCTCGGGCGGACCGGGAAACGAGCGCGTGACGTCGACGAGCTCGACGACGGGGGCCGGGCTCGTCCGCATGCGGTCGCTCATTCGCCCACCACGACGAGGTCTCCCTCCTCGAGATCGCCCACCACCTCGACGAACCCCTCGGCGGCGAGGCCCGTCTCGACCTCGACGAGACGGGTCTCGGCGTCGGCGCCGGAGCTCGGGGCACCGTCACCGTCGACGAGCACCTCGACCCGCGACTCGCCGCCGGGGCCGGCCGTGAGCGCCGCGAGCGGCACCGCGAGGACCTCGCCGTCGGTCGCGCCGATCGAGATCTTGACCCGTACGTTCTGACCGCGCAGGGCCTGCACCTGCGCGTCGGTCGGCTTCACGGGCGCGAGCACGACGTCGTAGCGCGGGCCCGACTCGGCGGCGTCGCCGCCCGCGGCCTCGCGCGGCGCGACCGAGGTGATCGTCGCCTGCAGCTCGGATCCATCGGGAACCGCGAGCGTCGCGACATCGCCGACCTTCAGGAGCTCGGCGTCGCTCTCGGCCGCCGATGCCTCGATCGCGAGGGTCGCGCCCGAGACGAGCATGGCCGCGCTCTCGACGATCGAGCCGCGCTCGACCATGACCTCGTCGACCCGCCGGGGCAGCTCGTCGAGGTAGAGCACCTCGCTCACCGGCAGGAAGGCGAGCGTGCCGGTCTCGGCCTCGGCGAGGAGTTCCTGCGCGTCGCCGAGCTGCGCCCGGGCGGACTCGAGCGCTGCGCGCTCGGCCGCGGTGTCGCGCGGCGCGAGCGCGGCGTCGCGCTCGACCCGAGCGAGCTTCAGCGCGTCCTCGGCCTCCGCGACGGCGTTCGCATCACCCGACGCCTTCGCGGCGGCGAGCGCCCGCTCGGCCGAGCGAACGGCGTTGTCGAGCTGCACGCGTTCGACGGCACTGGGGCCTCCGCCCGCCTCGGCGAGCGCGCGCTCCGCGGAGGAGACCTGGTCCTCGGCTGCGGTCACGCCGTCGCGCGCGGCGCGCACCGCATCGTCGGTGCCCTCGGGCGCCTCGGGCAGCGGGTAGCCGACCCGTTCGTAGAGCGCTGCGACGGCGTCGGCGGTCGCGGAGTCGAACACGTTCGAGGCGACGTCGCCCGGGTCGAGGCCGATCGCCCGCAGCGATTGCTTCAGCTGGATCACGTCGGGGCCCGAGAGCCCGGCCCTGAGCGTCCGGTATGCGGGCAGTTCACCCGGAAGCACGATCACCGGCCGGCCCGTGACCTCGAGCGCGACCGACGCCGGCCCGAGCGTCGCACCGACTTCGGGCACGCGCCCGGTGACGACCGCGGGTCCCCCGAGCTCACCCGTCTCGAGCTTCACCTCGACCGAGTCGGCGAACGCCGCGTCACCGCGGATCGTCACGTCGTTCGAGAGCGTGCGCGACTCGACAGGCACCGTGATCGGTCCGGCGTCGGGCGCCGCGGCGTCGGCGGCGGCTTGCCCCGGCGACACGATGACGAAGCTCAGCCCCACACCGGCCGCGAGCGAGACCACCGCCACGGCGGCGAGCACCCACAGCACGCGGTTGCCGCGCAGCACCCGCCGCCAGCCCTGCACGGCGGGGTCGGCGGCCGGGTCTTCGGTCGGTGCGGGTTCGGCGGATGCGGGTTCGATCTCGAGCCCGTATTCGGCCTCCGTCAGGAGTTCGGCGCGCGATGTCTCGGGGTCGATGATCGCGTCGAAGCCGTCGCCGGCGACCCCGTCGCGGTCGGTCACTCCTCGCCCTTGCCGTACGCGGCCACGAGCTCCTCGAGCTCGGCCTCGTGGTCCTCGATGAACTGCTCCTCGAGTGCGAACTGCGCGGCGAGCTGCTTGTCCTGGTAGTCGAGCTTCTCCGCGCAGCGGAAGTCGGCGAGTGCGACGTCGATCTCCTGCTGCTTGAGCTCGGCGAGCGTCTCGGCGCTCGGCTCCTCGTACGTCTGGCCGTCGTCGCCGACCTCGTAGAGGGCGTTCTGGGCCTCCATGATCGAGTTCTGCGCGTCGCTGCGCGTCGTGAAGTCGGGATACTCGGCGTCGGCCATGCACTCGGCCCACTTCTCGTCGAGCGCGATCATGTCGGGCTGCTTCGCGGTGCTCTCCCACAGCTTGCCCATCGCCTCGTTGAGGTCGGCGAACTGCTCGTCCTCCCAGTAGTTGTCGCCGTTGATCTCATGCTGGGCGGCGCCCTCGCAGCCCGCTTCCTCCCACTTGTACTCGTAGGAGCCGTCCTCGCCGATCTCCTCCTCGCTCGGCGGCACGCCGTAGAGCGTCGCCCAGTAGGCCTCCTGCTCGCTGGGCGAGAGCGTCTCGACGTACGGCTGGTTCGGGTCGACGAACTCCTCGGCCTCCTCCTGCTGCTGCTCCATCTCCTCCTGGGTCTGGACCATGCCCCAGCCATTGGACGCGACCCACTCCTCGGTCTCGCGTTCGGCCATCTCGTCTTCGCCCATGATCGACATGCCCTGCGACTGGTCGACGGGCACGTACTCGAATCCCTCCCCGGCCATGCACTCGGCCTTGAGCTCCTCGGTCTTCTTCGCGTCCGCGATCGCGCGTTCCTCGGTCCATTCGCCGTTGACCGCCTCGAGGTACTTCGTGAGGGGGCTGTCCTCGTATGAGAGCTCGCCTCCTCCGCCTCCGGCGGGACCTGCGGTGCAGGCGGCGAGCATGAGGACGGCTGCCGAGGCGGCGATGAGGCCGGCGACGGGTCGGCGAGCGGGCACGGGAACTCCTTCGGGTCGGTGGGCGGTGCGTGGCCTCGCATCGCGTCGACCGGTCGGGGGCCCGGTGCGCCGGCAGGGCGGCCTGCTCGGGAGCCTAGCGGGGCCCCGCGCCAGGGCGCCATCCTCCGCACGGATGATTCGGGGTCGACTCAGGGAGATCCCCGACCGTGGCGCGGCTCCGTCACCGAGGGCCGCGTGCGGGGTCGGCTCACTCCCCCGGGTACACGAGCCCGATCTGGGTGCGGATGCGGTCGAGCGTGCCCATGATCGCGACGCTCTCGCGCGTCGGCAGGATGTCGCCGCCGTCGAGGCGGCCCTCGGCGACGCAGCGTTCGAGCGCCGCGGCCTGGTACTGCATGCCGCGCCCATCGACCTGCGAGACGTACTCCTCGATGACCTCGCCGTCGGCGCGCACCACCCGGAAGGTCGTCGGCGAGTACCAGACCGTGTCGATGTCGATCCGGGCCTCCGAGCCGAGCACGACGGCGGTGTTCGGTCCCTGCGTGTTCGAGGCCGAGAACGTCGACGCCATGCGCCCGCCCTCGTACCCGAAGACGGCCGACACCTGTGCGTCGGCGCCGGTCGGCTTGAACGTCGCCGTCGCCGTGATCTCGGCGGGCTCGCCGAACAGGTCCCACGCGAAGGAGATCGGATAGATGCCGAGGTCGAGCAGCGCGCCGCCGCCCAGTTCCAGCGCGTTCAGCCGGTGCAGCGGGTCCTCGGAGAGCAGCTGCGTGTGGTCGGCGATGAGGCCGCGGACCTCGCCGAGCACGCCCGCCTCGATGAGCTCGCGGATCCGCACCATGTGCGGCAGGTACCTCGTCCACATCGCCTCGAGCGCGACTCGGCCGTTCGCCTCGGCGGCGTCGGCGATGCGACGCGCCTCGCCCTCGTTGAGCGTGAACGCCTTCTCGACGAGCACGTGCTTGCCCGCCTCGAGCGCGCGCACCGCGTTCTCGGCGTGCATGGGGTGCGGGGTCGCGACGTACACCACGTCGACCTCGGAGTCGTTCACGAGCGATTCGTAGCTGTCGTGCACGCGTTCGATCTCGAACTCGTCGGCGAATCGAGCGGCGGATGCCTCGGAGCGCGAGCCCACGGCCCGCACGTCGAAGCCGTGGCGGCGCAGATCGTTCGTGAACATGCGGGCGATGCCGCCCGTCGCGAGAATGCCCCAGCGCAGAGGTTCGGTCATGCGCTCAACACTATTGCCGCGACGGCACGTCCGCCGACCGGGTGTTCGAGCGACATCGCGAAACGGCGGGCGCGAGGATGCGGGCACGTTGCGCACCCCCTGATCTGGGAGATGCGGAATGCTCACCTTCGCGCCTAGCGTTGGTCCATGAACGCGCCTTCCCCCCGGCCGAATCGACGCGGCATCCTCGCCGCCCTGATCGCCTCCGCCCTCCTCGCGATCCCGATGGGATTCGCGTCGCCCTCGCAGGCGGCACCCCCGGCGCTCCCGATCGCGAAGTACGTCGCCCTCGGCGATTCCATCGCCGCAGGGCAGGGCGCGGGTGTCCCACTCGATTCGTGCCTGCGCACCGGCGCGGGCTACGCGAACCTGCTCGACGACCAGCCCCGGATCAACCTGTTGCGCAACGCCGGCTGCAGCGGCGCCTCGATCACCGATGTCGTCGAGCAACAGCTCGGCCAGCTCAACCAGGGCACGACGCTCGTCACCATCACCGCCGGCGCCGGCGACCTCGAGATCGGAGCCGTCTACGCCGCGTGCGTGCCGGACCCGCAGACGCCCGCGTGCGCGGCCGCCTACGGCGCGGCGCAGCAGGTGCTCGCCTCGGGCGTCATCGGCCCCCGGATGGCGGCGCTCATCGCCGCGGCGCACGAACGCGCGCCACGTGCGCAGATCCTCGTCACCGGCTATCCGGTCCCCTTCGACCTCGCGGTCCCGGGCTTCCCGACCGCGATCGACCAGGCCGTGATCGCACTCAACGGATTCGTCGGCGGAGCGGCGACGGGTGCCGCCGCGAGCGGTGCGCCCGTCTCGTTCGTGCCGGTCGCCGAGGCGTTCGCCGGGCACGGGGCCGCTTCGGGCCCAGCGGCCTGGATCGGTGCAGACCCGGCCGACCCGGTCACGTTCCTCCATCCGAACGCGGCGGGCTACGACGCCTACGCGGAACTCCTGCACAGCGCGTACCTGGAGTCGGCATCATGAACGCCCGCCGGAACTTCGCCGCCGCAGCAGCTGCGGTCGTCGTCGCCGCGCTCGCGCTGGCGGGCGCGTCGCCCGCGTTCGCGGCGAAGGGCGGCGGCAAGCCCGGGGGCGGCGGCACGACGGCCGAGCTCACGTATGCGGCGCTCGGGGACTCGTTCGCCGCGGGCCAGGGCGGCGGCAGCTACCTCGACACGACCTGCTATCGCAGCAGCAACAGCTACCCGAGGCGCCTCGATGCGGAGCGCAAGCTCAAGCTCACCGCGTTCCCCGCGTGCTCGGGCGCCTCGACGATCGAGGTGGCCGCCGGGCAGATCGCCGCGATCCCGGCCGGCACGAAGCGCGTGACGCTGACCGTCGGCGGAAACGACCTCGGGTTCTCGAGCATCATGCAGAACTGCTTCGTGCTCATCTCGAACAGCACCTGCCAGTCGCAGCTCACCGCGGCGGAGGGCAAGGTCGCCGACGGCACCATCGCCGCCCGGGTCGCGAGCGTCATCGCCCAGATCAAGCCGCGGCTCGCCGCCGACGGCAAGATCGTGCTCGCCGGGTACCCGAAGCTCTTCAACGAGCCGTCGAGCTACGCGTACGCCGCCCGCGTCAACGCCGACACCGTCTTGCTGAACGACGTGCTGGAGGCGACCGCGGTCGCCAACGGCGCGGGCTTCGTCGACGTCGAGGCCGCCTTCGCGGGGCACGGCATCGGCAGCTCCTCACCATGGATCAACAGCTTCAGCTGGTTCAACACGACAGCGGCGTTCCACCCGAACTCGACCGGGTACGCGAACTACGCGACGCTCGTGAAGCCGGCGCTCGGCTGACGACACTCCCGCTGCCTCCCGCGGGAGAGCGCGATGGGCCCGGTGAAACCGGGCCCATCGTGCGCGACGCCCCATCCCCGACGTGGGCGCCGACGTCTGCGAGGCGTGCGCGCCGACCTCGGCGTCCGCGCTCGCGCACACCCCGCGAAACGCCGAAGGCCCCGGCGAACCGGGGCCTTCGAATGGAGCCGCCTGTGGGAATCGAACCCACGACCTTCTCATTACGAGTGAGACGCTCTGCCGACTGAGCTAAGGCGGCGTGACCCGCGTCGCGCGAAGCGCACCGCGTGGCACGAGAGACAATACTAGCGGATGCTCCGGGGTGCGAATGACCACGCTCGGCGTTCGGCGACGCGTATGCCTCGGGCCGGGCGACGGCGCGTTCGCCGACGCGTCGAACCGCTCAGCACTTCGGATCGCTCGAGGGCACGGTGCCGTCGATGAAGTACGACTCGACCGCGTCGTCGACGCAGGCGTTCGACTTGTTGTAGGCCGTGTGCCCTTCGCCGTCATAACTGACGAGCACGCCGGAGTCGAGCTGGTCGGCGAGCGAGACGGCCCACTCGTACGGCGTCGCCGGGTCGCCGGTCGTGCCGACGACCAAGATGGGATCGGCGCCCTCGGCGTGCAGTTGGGCGGGTTCTCGCTTCGCCTCGTGCGGCCAGTTTCCGCAGGACAGGTCGCCGAAGCCCATGTACGGTCCGAAGGTCGGCGCCGCGTCGGCGATCTCGGCCGCCCGCTCGCGCATCACCGCGACATCGGACTGCGACGGGTAGTCGAGGCAGTTGATCGAACGGAACGCCTCGGTCGAGTTGTCGAGGTAGGTGCCGTCGGGGTCGCGCCCGTTGTACGCATCGGCATAGGCGAGCGCAGGGTCGCCGTCGCCGAACATCGTCGCGTCGAACAGGTCGTCGAGGTACCCCCACATGTCGGGGCTGTAGAGCGGGTAGATGATCGCGGTGACGAGCGTGTCGGCGCCCACGGTGCGACCGTCGCTGCCCCGCAACGGACTGGCGTCGACCGAGGCGACGAGGCGCCCGACCTGATCGCGGGCCTCGTCGAGGGTGCCGTCGAACGGGCAGCCGTCGCGTACGAGGCAGTCCTCGAGGTAGGCGTCGAACGCGCCCTCGAACCCGACCGCCTGCGCCTTCGACACCTCGTAGTCGCTCGACGACGGGTCGAGTGCCCCGTCGAGCACGAGCCGGCCGACCTTCTCGGGGTACAGGTCGGCATAGGTCGCCCCGAGGAACGTGCCGTACGAGTACCCGAGGTAGTTGAGCTTCTCGTCGCCGAGCACCGCCCGCAGCAGGTCGAGGTCGCGCGCCGCGCTCACCGTGTCGACGTTCGCGAGCAGGTCGCCGGTGTTCTCGGCGCAGGCTTCGCCGAAGTCGGCGTTCGCGTCGCCCACCGCGGCGATCCACTCGTCGCTGCCCCGCTCGGCCGGCTGCACGCCGTAGAGGTACTCGTCCATCTGGGCGGGCTCGTAGCACGTCACCGGGGTCGACCGCCCGACTCCGCGCGGGTCGAACCCGACGATGTCGAAGCGCTCCTGGAGCGGCTGCCCGACGGCGTAGTCGAGCGAGTCGTGCACGAAGTCGTAACCGGAGCCGCCCGGCCCGCCGGGGTTCACGAGCAGCGAGCCCAGCCGGTCGCCGCTCGCGACCCGCCGCACGAGGGCGAGGTCGATCTCGCCCGCCGACGGGTCGCTCCAGTCGAGCGGCGCCTTCGCGGTCGCGCAGCCGAGCCCGTCGCCGCAGCGCTCCCACTCGAGCACCTGCGTGTAGAACGGCTCGAGCTCGGCCGGGACGTGCTCTCCGGTCGGCGTCGAGACGGGCTGCGGCCGCTCGAGGAGCGAGGGCATGCACCCCGTCAGCGCCAGCACCGCGACGAGGGCGGCGGCGATGGCCGCGCCACGCCGGCCACGAGGCATCCGCATGTTCGGGAACCGGGCGCCGCGGCCCGACGTGCTGATGGTCGTGTCGGTCATGCGGCCCTTCGGGTCTCTGGGGGGCGCACGGCCGAGACCAGCATGGCCTCGAGCGCGAGCGCGGGCTGGACGTTGCCCTCGATGCGGGTACGCGCGGTCTGGATCGCGTCGAGCGTGGCGAGCGTGCCCGCGGGCGACGCCTGTTCGGCGGCGTGCTCGAGCCTCGGCAGGAGTTCGCGGTTGACGAGCTCGACGTCGGCGCCGAGCTGGATCAGCAGGATGTCGCGGTAGAGCGAGGAGAGATCGACGAGGATGCGGTCGATGCCGTCGCGCAGGCTGCGGGTCGCCCGACGCTTCTGATCGTCTTCGAGGGCCTTCAACTGCGGACGGAGCGCGGGCGGCACGGCCTGCCCCGGCGCGATGCCGAGCGAGTGCAGCGCGTGCTCGCGCTCTTCGGCGTCGCGCAGCTCGGTGATCGCCTTCGCGTCGTCGCCGGCGATCTCGAGGAACCGCGCGGCGGTCATCACCGCGCCGGCCGTCGACTTCACGTCGAGCGCGAGCTCGAGGGTCTCGGAGCGCCGGGCGCGCGCATCGTGGTCGGTCGCGAGGCGGTGCGCCATGCCGATGTGGCTCTGCGCCTCGCGAGCAGCGCGCTCGGCGAGCCCGGCGTCGACGCCGTCGCGACGCACGAGCAGGGCCGCGACGTCGGTGACGCTGGGCACCTGCAGCCGCACGGAGCGCACGCGCGACCGGATCGTCGGGATGAGGTCGGCCTCGCTCGGCGCGCACAGGATCCATACCGTGCGCTCCGGCGGCTCCTCGAGCTCTTTCAGCAGGAAGTTCGACGTGTGCTCGGTCATGCGGTCGGCGTCTTCGACGATGATGACGCGGTGCCGCCCGATCGACGGCGCGTAGTGCGAACGCTTGACGATGTCGCGCACGTCGTCGCGCTTGATGATGACGCCCTCGGTCGCGAGCACGTGCAGGTCGGGATGGCTTCGCGCGTCGACCTGGATCCGCGTCGCCTCGTCGCCGTCGGGCGCACCCGAGATGAGCGCCGTCGCGAAGGCGTAGGCGAGGTTCGACCGGCCGGAGCCCGGGGGGCCTGTGATGAGCCACGAGTGGGTCATCTGCTGCGACGGGCCTGCCGTCGGGGCCGTCGCCGCATCGTCGTCGACGCCGCGCGTCGGGGCGGATGCCTCGGGTCGGGCGCCGGCGGCCTCCGCGGCCGCTCGGAACACGGCGATCGCCGCGTCCTGGCCGGTCAGCTCGCTCCACACGCTCACGGGATCCACGCTACCTTCCGCCGCCGACGGCGGACTCAGCGGGCACTCAGCAGCGCGGCGACCCGTTCGCGGACGGCCTCCGCGATCACGTCGACCGGCTTCGACGCGTCGACGACGAGGAAGCGCGCGGGGTCGGCCTCGGCGAGCGCGAGGTAGGCGGCGCGCACCCGATCGTGGAACTCGGATGCCTCGGCTTCGAGCCGGTCGTACCGCGTGCGCGCCTCGTCGAGGCGACCGCGCGCGGCCGTCGCGTCGAGGTCGAGCAGGATCGTGAGGTCGGGCATGAGCCCCTCGGTCGCCCACTCCGAGATGCCCCGAACGGCTTCGGGGTCGAGCACCCGGCCCGCGCCCTGGTAGGCGACGGACGAGTCGATGTACCGATCCTGGATGACGACCTCGCCGCGCTCGAGCGCGGGCCGCACGACGGTGGCGATGTGATGGGCGCGGTCGGCGGCGTAGAGCAGCGCCTCGGCCCGAGGCGCGATGTCGCCGCGGTGGTGCAGCACGATCTCGCGGACCTCGACGCCGACCGCGGTGCCACCGGGCTCTCGCGTGCGCACGACGGTGCGCCCGTCGTGCGCGAGCCACTCGCGCAGCAGCTCGGCCTGCGTCGTCTTGCCCGAGCCGTCGCCCCCCTCGAGGGTGATGAACAGGCCGGGCGCGCTCACTTCTTGGACGCCGTCTTCTTCGCCGCGGGCTTCTTCGCGGGTGCCTTCTTGCGCGGTGCCGCCGGGCCCTTGTCGCGCTTGATCTGCAGCAGCTCGACCGCACGTTCGAAGGTGATGTCCTCGACCGACTCGGCGCGCGGGATCGTCGCGTTCGTCGTGCCGTCGGTCACGTACGGGCCGAACCGACCGTCCTTCACCTTGATCGGCTTCCCGCTCACGGGGTCGTTGTCGAACTCCTTGAGGGCGCTGGAGGCGCGTCGGGCGCCGTACTTCGGCTGTGCGAAGAGTTCGAGCGCACCGGCGAGGTCGATGTCGAAGATCGCGTCCTCGCTCGGCAGCGTGCGGGTGTCGGCGTCCTTCTTGAGGTAAGGGCCGTACCGGCCGTTCTGCGCGGTGATCTCGACGCCCGACTCGGGATCGAGGCCGACCACGCGGGGCAGGTCGAGCAGCTTCAACGCGGTCTCGAGGTCGATCTCCTCGATGTGCATGCTCTTGAACAGTGACGCCGTCCGCGGCTTGGGAGCCGCCGCCTTCTTCGGGGCGCGCTTGGCCTTCGGCGCTTCGACGACCTCGCCCGTCGCGGGATCGACGGTCGCCTCGGCCGCCTCGGCGACCGGCTCGGGCTCGAGCTCGGTGACGTACGGCCCGAAGCGGCCGTCCTTCACGACGACCTGCTTGCCGTTGTCTGGGTTCGCACCGAGCACGCGGTCGCTCTGCACGGGCGCCTCGATGAGTTCGCGCGCCTTCGCCTCGGTCAGTTCGTCGGGGGCGAGCCCCTCGGGCAGGTTCACACGGCGGGGCGTGGCGTCGGCGGCCGCATCGGCGTCGACCGCCTCGAGGTACGGGCCGTACTTGCCGATGCGCAGCGTGATGTCGGGCGCGATCACGACGGAGTTGATCTCGCGGGCGTCGATGTCGCCGAGGTTGTCGACGACCTGTCGCAGTCCGCGGTGCTTGTCGGATCCGAAGTAGAAGCTCGACAGCCAGTCGACGCGATCGGCTTCGCCCGCGGCGATGTGGTCGAGGTCGTCCTCCATCTCGGCGGTGAAGTCGTACTCGACCAGGTCGCCGAAGTGCTCCTCGAGCAGTCGCACGACCGAGAACGCGATCCAGCTCGGCACCAGCGCCTGACCGCGCTGCGTGACGTACCCGCGATCGAGGATGGTCGAGATGATCGAGGCGAACGTCGAGGGGCGGCCGATGCCGAGCTCCTCGAGGCGCTTGACGAGGCTCGCCTCGGTGTAGCGCGGCGGCGGGCTCGTCTCGTGCCCCTTGGCCTCGAGCTCGTCGAGCGACAGTTCCTGGCCCTCGGCGAGCTGCGGCAGCTTGGCATCGCCTGAGGCGTCGTCGCGATTGCGCTCTTCGTCGCGACCCTCTTCGTAGGCGGCGAGGAAGCCGCGGAAGGTGATGACGGTGCCGCTCGCGGTGAACTCGGCGATGGTGCCGCCGATCTTCGTCGTGGTCGCTGCCGGCGACGTCGCCGAGGCGGCCGTCGGCCCGACCTCGATCGTGACGGTCGCCGTCTGTCCCTTGGCGTCGGCCATCTGGGAGGCGACCGTGCGCTTCCAGATGAGGTCGTAGAGGTCGAACTCCCGCCCGCGCAGCGCGCCCTGGAGCGACGCCGGCGTGCGGAACACCTCGCCCGAGGGGCGGATCGCCTCGTGGGCCTCCTGCGCGTTCTTCGACTTGCCGGCGTAGACACGCGGCTTGTCGGGCACCGAGTCGGCGCCGTAGAGCGCGGTCGCCTGCGTCCGCGCGGCCGAGATCGCCTGCTGCGAGAGCGAGTTCGAGTCGGTGCGCATATAGGTGATGTAGCCGTTCTCGTACAGCGACTGCGCCACCCGCATCGTGTCCTTCGCCGAGAGCCGGAGCTTTCGCGCGGCCTCCTGCTGGAGGGTCGAGGTCGTGAAGGGAGCGGCGGGCCGGCGCGAGTACGGCTTCGTCTCGAGCTTCGAGACGCGACGGGCGACGGCGTCGTCGCGAAGGGCGGAGGCGAGCGTCTGAGCGGTCGGCTCGTCGATGACGACGGCCTTGGACGTGAGCCTTCCGGCGTCGTCGAAGTCGCGACCGGTGGCGATGCGCTCGCCGCCGACACGGACGAGCTTCGCCTCGAACGCGCTGCCGGGGGCATCCGTGGCGAACGTGCCGACGAGGTCCCAGTAGCCCGCGGCGACGAAGGCGAGCCGTTCGCGCTCGCGGTCGACGACGAGGCGGGTCGCGGCCGACTGCACGCGGCCGGCCGAGAGGCCGGGACCGACCTTGCGCCAGAGCACGGGCGACACCTCGTAGCCGTACAGGCGGTCGAGGATGCGCCGGGTCTCCTGCGCATCGACGAGCGCGGTGTCGAGCTCTCGGGTGTTGTCCTTCGCCTTCTGGATCGCGTCCTTCGTGATCTCGTGGAAGACCATTCGGCGCACCGGCACCTTGGGCTTGAGCTCCTGCAGCAGGTGCCACGCGATGGCCTCGCCCTCGCGGTCCTCATCGGTGGCGAGCAGGAGTTCGTCGGCGCCCTTGAGCGCGCGCTTGAGTTCGGCGACCGTCTTCTTCTTGGAGTCGGAGACGACGTAGTACGGCTCGAAGCCGTTGTCGACGTCGACCGAGAACTTGCCGAGCGGGCCCTTCTTGAGCTCGGCGGGCAGGTTCTTCGGCTCGATCAGGTCACGGATGTGGCCGACCGACGACAGCACCTCGTAACCCTCGCCCAGGTATTGGGCGATGGACTTCATCTTGGTCGGCGACTCAACGATGACCAGTTTCTTCGCGCCTGACACCAGACTCCTCTTTGTTCCACTTGAGACGAGAACGCACTTCGAATGCCGCGCCCCCGAGCGGTGTGCCGTGATCGGCGGTACGCTCCGCCGACAGCCACACGATACACATTCCCACCGGGAGTACGCCCACTCCACCGCGTCGAAACCTCTCGCGCCCACTCGCCGCGCCCTCTTGCGGTTCGCACCCGGCGGAGGAGAATGGCCGCATGGACACGTCATCTCACGGCTCGTACACGGCCAAGCTGATCGACGGACCGCTCGAGGGCAAGACCGTCGCGACGGGCTTCCTCGACACGGGCGACCCCAAGCCGCGGCTCGAGCTCAACGCCGACGCCGGCAAGCGCTACATCTACTCGCGCGCGGCCGGGCTCGAGTTCGAGACCCCGGGCGACGATCGCCCCTCGGCGGTCGACTACCGGTTCATCGAGACCGTCTTCGACTGAGCCCCGGAGTCAGCCCACCCACCCCGGCGGGCCGGCCCGCGCCCTCGCCGAGATGACGAGGCCGAGGACGCTCGCGTTCACCGAGACCTCCGCCACCGGCCCGTCGAGTGCGCAGGCGGTGAGGCTCGCACCGTTGCGGGCGGCGAGTTCGGCCGCGAGTTCGCAGGGCACGCCTGCGACGATCCCGGCCGATGCGTCGGCTGCGGCCAGCGCCGCGGCGTCTGCGGCGTTCGCTGCGCGCTGCGATGTGATGAACGCACCGAGGAGGGGCACGACGAGCGACGCCACGAGCACGATCGCGCCGACGAGACCGACCGCGACGACCGTCGCCGCACCCCGGTCATCGCGTGAGCGGTCGGCGACGTCGTCGCCGGTGTCGGTGCCGGTGTCGGTTTCGCGGACGCGATCTACGTCGCACCTCACAGTCCACCGCCCAGCGCGCACGAGCGGGCTTCGAGCCGCACGGCGGCGAGCAGTCCCGCGCCCGAGCTGCTGAGCAGGGCGCAGACGATGTCGCCGTCGTGCGACACCTCGATCGCCACGTCGCCCGCGACATGCGAGGCGATCGTGCGCGCCCGCCCTGCGTCTTCGCCGCGACCGAGCGCGCGGGCCGCGTCGGCCGCCGCGTCGGTGAGCCGCACCTGCTGCGCCGCGAGCTGCACCGCTCCGAGGCATGCCGCGAGCACCAGCGCGATCGCCGGCAGCGCGACGGCGAATTCCGCCGTCACGCTGCCGCGCTCGCGATCAGCCGACCGTGAGCGCATTCCGCACGAGATCGGTGAGGATGCCGCGCACCTCGTCACCGCGCAGGATGACGACGAGGAGCCCGGCGAAGCCGACGGCGGCCATCGTGGCGACGGCGTACTCGGCGGTCGCCGCACCGCGCTCGCCCGCGATGCGGCGGACGAATCGCCGGACCGACGCCCGGTGCCGGGCGTCGGATCCGGCGGTCGTCGAACCGTCGGCGCTCGCGTCGACGACGTCGATCGCCTCGGTGGATCGGTTCTGCATGTCGGTGTTCCCTTCGATTGCGCCGGTTGCCCGGCGGATGAGCGGCACGAGGCAGGGGCCGTCACATCGCACCGCCGAGGGTGCCGGTGACGACGGAGATCATGAGCGGCGCGACCCCGAGCAGGACGAACGCGGGCAGCACGCAGAGCCCGAGCGGCAGCATGAGGCGCACCCCGAGTGCCGCCGCTCTCGACTCGCCCTCGGTGCGGGCCGCGCGGCGCACCCGGAACGCCTCGGCACGCAGCAGTTCGGCGACGGGCGCTCCGGCCCGTGCCGCGAGCTCGACGACCCCATCGACCGCGTTGTCGCCGCCACCGAGCGACAGGTGACGTCGCATCGCGCGACGTGCGAGGTCGCGCGATCGGTCGACCGAGGCACCGCTCGACATCGCGATCGCCAGCAGTTCGAGCTCGAGACCGGCATCGGCGCGCGAGACCGAGGCCGATCGCGCGAGGCGGCGGTTCCACCGCGCCCCCGCCCAGAGGAAGAGGACGCCGAGTGCGAGGCACGCGAGGCCGAGCGGGTTGCCGACCAGCACGCCCACGGTGTCGAACCCGAGCAATGAGCCGAAGCCGAGCGCGACCACCGGCAGCGCCGAGACGAGCCGGGCACTGGCCGCCGGTCCGGCGAGGGCGGTGCCGACGTCGCGTCGCAACTGCGCCTCGTCGCGGAGCACGAGGGCGAGCGACCTGAGGCTCGCGGCGAGCGGGGCACCCGCCTCGGCGGCCACCGACCATGCGGCCGCCAGCACCGCCCAGGTCGGTGCGGCGCCCGGCTGCTCCGCTCGTGCCCGCTCGATCGCCTCGACGACGTCGTCGCCCGCAGCAGCCGCCGCCGCGGCGGCCGCGAGAATGCACTCATCGGGCGACGGCTCGACCGGCTCGTCGACGTGAGCGTGCCGTTCTCGGCCGGCGCGACCCGGGGCGGGCTCCGCCCGTGGACCGATCGACACGTAGCGCCAGGCGTTGGCGGCGGGAACGCCGGCCGCGAGCAGCACGGCGAGGCGTTCGGTGACGCCGGCGATCGCATCGACCTCCGCACCCGGGTCGGCACGTCGCCGACGTCGCAGCCGGGCGCTCATTGCGCCTCGATTCCGAGCCGGTCGCCGTCGACCACGAACCGCCCCACTTGCGCGAGACGGCGCCGGCCGTCGATGCGCTCGAGGTGCAGCACGAGGTCGAAGGCGCTCGCGGTCTGGCGCGCGACGGCCTCGGCCGTGAGCCCCGCGGTCGCCCCCAGCGCCTCGAGCCGGGCGGGCACGTCGACGAGCGAGTTGGCGTGCAGCGTGCCCGCGCCGCCGTCGTGGCCGGTGTTCAGCGCGGCGAGCAGCTCCCGCAGCTCGGCGCCCCGGCACTCGCCGACCACGAGCCGGTCGGGCCGCATCCGCAGCGCTTCGCGAAGCAGCGAGTCGAGCCCGATGCGTCCCGTCCCCTCGAGGTTCGGCTGGCGGGCCTCCAGTGCGACCGCATGCGGGTGGGCGAGCTGCAGTTCGGCGACGTCCTCGATGACGACGATGCGCTCGCGCTCGGGCGCCTCGCTCAGCAGTGCCGCGAGCAACGTGGTCTTGCCGGTGCCGCCGGCCCCCGTGATCAGCAGGTTCTCTCGGCGGGCCACCGCGGTCGCGAGCCGTGCGCGCTGCGCCTCGTCGAGCATTCCGCCCGCCGCGAGGTCGTCGAGCGACCGCCCGGCAGCCCGCGGGATGCGCACCGAGACGAGGGTGCCCGCGGTCGAGACCGGGGGCAGCACGACGTGCACGCGGATGCCGCGGCCGAGCCGGACGTCGACCGCCGGCGTCGCCTCGTCGACGTGCCGGCCGCCGCGCGCGATCAGGCGCACGGCGAGCGCCCGCACCTCCGCTTCGTCGGCGGCCCAGGCGGGTTCACGATCGGCGCCCCCGCCGCGGTCGACCCACAGGCCTGCGGCGCCGTTGAGGAACAGATCGGTGACGGGGCCGTCGGCCGCGAACGGTTCGAGCGGGCCGAGCTCGGACAGGTCGATCGGATCGGCGTCCGTCGACCCGCCCGGCGGACCGTCGGGCGGTGTCGGCACGAACGGCCGGTGCTCGGCCGGCGTGGCGATCGACCCGCCGAGCAGGGTTCGGGGCGACGGGTGGTCGCCGGAGGCCTCGCCGACGACGGGCGCACCGAACCCGCCGGCGCCGTCGTACGTGCCGCTCGACCCGCGCGCATCTCGGCGCGCGCCGCCGTCGACGCGAACGGCCCCTGCCGTCGGGGCATGCGCACGCCACGACGGCGTCGCGACGAATGGGAGGCTCATGCGGCGAGCGTACGAAGCCGGGCCGGCCGCGAGGCATCCCGTCGGCCGGATGTGGAGAGAGTCCTCCCCCACGACGCTGTGGAGGAGGACTCGCCGGGCTCCGCCGAACGCTGGCTCAGCAGGGGCGGTGCCTTAAAAGAAGGGGGCGGCACCCATTGGGGGGAACAGGTGCCGCCTCGGCAGCACAAGGATTGGGGGGAATCGCAGGTGCTGCAGGCCTCGAAACGAGTGTTCGGGCGGTACTCAGTGTACGGCCTCAGAAACAATGCGCAAGCATTTTTTGTCCTCATTTGTGCGGACACTCAGAAATCTCTGCGCAAAGGCACAGTAGCGCCTCCGAAAGCCGCGCGGAAGAGCAATCGCACGATGTGTTTCTGCACGCGCGCAACACGGTCTCGGGCGCGGGGTAGTGTGCTGGGTGGGGCAGGCGACCCAACCGATGAAACAGATCGCGAAGGAGCGACCGGAGAACCATGACCGTTCAGATCGATCACGCACTCGAGGAGATCAGGCGCTTCCGTCCGAGCCCCGAGTTCGCCGCCCAAGCCGTCGCCGACGACGGACTCTACGAAGCAGCGAAGGCCGACCGCGTCGGCTTCTGGGCCGACCGGGCCCGTGAGCTGCTCACCTGGGAGAAGCCGTTCACCCGCACCCTCGACTGGTCGAACCCGCCGTTCGCGAAGTGGTTCGACGACGGTGAGCTCAACGTCGCCGTCAACTGCCTCGACCGGCATGTCGAGGCCGGCCTCGGCGACCGCGTCGCCATCCACTTCGAGGGCGAGCCCGGTGACAGCCGCGACATCACCTACGCCGAGCTGACCGACGAGGTCAAGCGTGCGGCGAACGTGCTCGAGGGGCTCGGCGTCGGCGAGGGCGATCGGGTCGCCATCTACCTGCCGATGATCCCCGAGGCGGTCGTCTCGATGCTCGCGGTCGCGCGCATCGGCGCGATCCACTCGGTCGTGTTCGGCGGCTTCAGCTCCGACAGCCTCGCCTCCCGCATCGACGACGCCGAGGCCAAGCTCGTCATCACCGCCGACGGCGGGTACCGCAAGGGCCGGGTCTTCCCGCTGAAGCCCACGGTCGACGAGGCGATCTCGAAGTCCGCCGGCTCGGTCGAGAAGGTGCTCGTCGTGAAGCGCACGGGCAACGAGGTCGGCGTCGAGGCCGGCCGCGACGTGTGGTGGCACGACACGGTCGCCGGGGCCTCAGGCGAACACGCTCCGAAGGCGTTCGGCGCCGAGCACCCGCTCTTCATCCTCTACACCTCGGGCACCACCGGAAAGCCGAAGGGCGTCGTGCACTCGAGCGGCGGTTACCTGACCCAGGCGGCGTTCACGCACAAGAACGTCTTCGACCTCCACCCCGAGACCGACGTCTACTGGTGCACCGCCGACGTGGGCTGGATCACCGGCCACTCGTACGTCGTGTACGGCCCGCTCGCCAATGCGGCGACGCAGGTGCTCTACGAGGGCACCCCCGACACGCCGCACCCCGGCCGCTGGTGGGAGATCGTCGAGAAGTACAAGGTCTCGATCCTGTACACGGCGCCGACCGCGATCCGCTCCTTCATGAAGCTCGGCCGGCAGATCCCGCACCAGTTCAACCTGCGGTCGCTCCGCCTGCTCGGCTCGGTGGGCGAGCCGATCAACCCCGAGGCCTGGATCTGGTACCGCCACGTCATCGGCGGCGGCTCGATCCCCGTGGTCGACACGTGGTGGCAGACCGAGACCGGCGCGATCATGATCTCGGCACTGCCCGGCATCACCGACCTGAAGCCCGGCTCCGCGCAGGTGCCCATTCCCGGCATCTCGATCGACATCCTGAGCGACGACGGCACCCCCGTCGAGGGCGAGGACGGCGGGCTCCTCGTCATCACCGAGCCGTGGCCGTCGATGCTGCGCGGCATCTGGGGCGACCCCGAGCGCTTCAAGGAGACCTACTGGGAGAAGTTCGGCGACAAGTACTTCGCCGGCGACGGCGCCCGTCGCGATGAGGACGGCGACATCTGGCTGCTCGGCCGCGTCGACGACGTCATGAACGTCTCTGGGCACCGGCTCTCGACGGCCGAGATCGAGTCGTCGCTCGTCGCCCACCCGTGGACGGCCGAGGCGGCCGTCGTCGGCGCGACCGACGAGACGACGGGCCAGGCGGTCGTGGCGTTCGTCATCCTCAAGCAGAGCCAGGCCGAGGCCGCCCAGGCCGACACGGCCGCCGCCTCCGAGGAACTCCGCAAGCACGTCGCCACGCAGATCGGCGCCATCGCGCGCCCGCGTCAGGTGTTCATCGTGAACGAGCTGCCGAAGACGCGCTCGGGCAAGATCATGCGGCGCCTGCTGCGCGACCTCGCCGAGGGCCGCCAGATCGGCGACACGACGACGCTCGCCGACACGTCGATCATGCAGATCATCAGCGAGCAGGTGAAGTAGGCGCCTCGCGCAGACGACGGATGCCTCGGCGGGAAGCTTCCCGCCGAGGCATCCGCCTTCGGTCAGTGCGTCAGGCGAACTCGACGACGAGTTCGAGCTCGACCGGCGAGTCGAGCGGCAGCACCGCGACGCCGACCGCGGAGCGAGCGTGCCGGCCGGCGTCGCCGAAGATCTCGCCGAGCGCCTCGGAGGCGCCGTTGATGACGCCGGGCTGACCGGTGAAGCCCGGGTCGCTCGCGACGAAGCCGACGAGCTTCACGATGCGGGTCACGCGGTCGAGCGAGCCGACCTCGGCGCGCACCGCGGCGAGCGCGTTGAGCACGCACGTGCGCGCGTACGCCTTGGCGTCGTCGGCGGGCACGAGCCCGTGCCCGTCGCCGACCTTGCCGGTCGCGGGGAGCGCGCCCGCCGTGAACGGCAACTGGCCCGACGTGTAGACGTGGGAGCCGGTGACGACGGCCGGCACGTAGGCGGCGACGGGTGCTGCGACCTCGGGGAGCTCGATGCCGAGCTCGGCGAGACGGGCCTCGAATCCGGCCATCAGGCGTGCCCCTCGCCCTCGAACTGCTTCGCGGCCTGCGCGGCCGCCGCGGCACCCGCCTGGGCAGCGTGCGACGACTCGCCGCCCTTGGGGCGCTTCAGGTACGCCACGAGCCCGCCTTCGGGCCCCTGGACGACCTGCACGAGCTCCCACCCCTCCGAGCCCCAGTTGTTGAGGATCGCGGCGGTGTTGTGGATGAGCAGCGGAGTGGTGATGTACTCCCAGGCCGGCATATGGGCTCCCTCGTTGGATGTCTCGTGCACGATGCGTGCGGAATGACGGGTCTCGGCGTGTCGTGCCCGGATGCGACGCCCAGCGCGCGTAGCGGGATTTGCCAGCCTTCTCCGTTAAGCTCCACTATATGTCTGCCCAAAAACGCACGATGAGCGACGTCGGTACCGGCATTCTCGGATTCGTCGGCATGAGCGTCGTCGCCGGCGTCCTCGTGACCGCCGCGGTGACCCCGGCACTCGCCGTCACCGGTATGGCTGCCAACAACAGCATCACGATGTTCGAGAACCTTCCGAGTTCGCTCGAGATCGGCGAGCTGGCGCAGAAGTCGACCATCTACGCGGTGAAGCCCGACGGAACGCCGTCGCCGATGGCGTGGTTCTACGACGACAACCGCGAAGAGGTCGCGTTCGAGTACATCTCGCCGTACCTCAAGGACGCGGCGGTCGCCGGTGAGGACCCGCGGTTCTACGACCACGGCGGCATCGACATCGCGGGCACGATCCGCGGTGCCCTCTCGACGGTGAGCGGCGCCGGCACCCAGGGCGGATCCTCGATCACGCAGCAGTACGTGAAGAACGTGCTCGTCTCGAACGACATGGCGAAGGCCAAGACGCAGGAAGAGCGTCTCGAGGCGTGGGAGAAGCACACCGAGACCTCGATCGACCGCAAGCTCAAGGAGATGCGGTACGCGATCACCGTCGAGAAGCAGTATTCGAAGGACGACATCCTCCGCGGCTACCTCAACATCGCGGGCTTCGGCGGGCAGATCTACGGCGTGCAGACCGCCGCGCAGTACTACTTCGGCACGAACGCCCACGACCTCTCGCTCGCGCAGGCCGCGAGCCTCATCGCGATCGTGAACAGCCCCGAGGAGTTCCGCCTCGACTACCCCGACGACGAGCTCAACGGCGCGAAGACGGTCGTCGACGGCGAGACCGTTCCGTATGCGCGCAACAAGGAGCGTCGCGACTACATCCTCGACAAGATGCTCGAGCAGAAGAAGATCACCAAGGAGGAGCACGACGCCGCGATCGCCGAGCCCGTCGCCCCCAAGATCACCGAGCCCTCGAGCGGCTGCCAGGCCTCCCCGAGCTACGCGTACTTCTGCGACTACGTGACGTGGGAGATCAAGAACAAGCTCGACAACCCCGAGACCGAGGAGAACGAGGGCGCGGCGATGCTCGAGCGCGGCGGTCTCGACATCTACACGACGATCGACATGGACCTGCAGGCGGCGGCGTACTCGGCCGTGCACGACAACGTGCCCACGGCGATCCCCGAGGCCGACATCGGCGCCTCGGCCGTCTCGGTGCAGGTGGGTACCGGCCGCATCCTCGCGATGGCGCAGAACACCGTCTACAACGTCGACCCCGAGGTGACCGGCGACGGCTACGACGCGGTCAACTACAACTCGACGATCGACTACGGCGGTTCGAGCGGCTTCCAGCCCGGGTCGACCTTCAAGATCTTCACCCTCGGCGAGTGGCTGAAGGAGGGGCACTCGGTCAACGAGAGCATGGACGCACGCAAGCGCAATAACTGGGGTACGTTCAAGAGCAGCTGCCCCGCCGACAACGTCTACGCCGGCGACTGGGACCCGCGCAACGACGAGGGCGGCAACGGCGGCTACTGGTCGGCGCTCTACAACACCGTCAACTCCGAGAACACCGGTTTCGTCGCGATGGCGAAGCAGCTCGACCTCTGCGGCATCAAGAACACCGCGACGGCGCTCATGAGCTCTGGCCGCGCCGACGGCAAGCCGCTCGGCGAGGGCATCAACAGCGAGGGCGACCGCATCGCATTCGGCCCCTCGGCCGTGCTCGGCACTGAAGAGATCGCGCCGATCTCGATGGCGACCGCCTTCGCCGCGGTCGCGGGCGGCGGCAAGTCGTGCACGCCGATCGCGATCGACAAGATCACCGATGCGAACGGCGAGCCGATCGAGGTGCCCAAGTCGACCTGCACGCAGGCCATCACGCCCGACGTCGCAGCCGGCATGACGTACGCGCTGCAGCGCGTCATGACCGACGGCACTGGCCGCTCGTCGCGCTACAAGATGGACACCGCGGGCACCCCGATGATCGGCAAGACCGGCACGACCGACGACGCGGTCGCCACCTGGATGAGCGGCGCGTCGTCGAAGGTCGCGACGGTGGTCGGCGTGTACAACGCGACCGGATTCGTCAACCTGCGCGACACCTACATCAACGGTACCGAGGCCGCGGTCCTCCGACACAACATCTGGCCGCGCATCATGGACGTCGCCAACAACAAGTACGGCGGCGACGCGTTCCCCGAGCCCGACCAGAAGTACCTCACGACGCCGAAGGCGAACGTGCCGAGCGTGATCGGCCTCGCACCCGAGGCAGCGCAGAAGGCGCTGCAGGACGCCGGCTTCGGCTGGACGATGGACGGCGAGGTCGACTCCGCCCAGCCGAAGGGCACGATCGGCAGCCAGTCGGCCTCGGGCCAGGCGCCGAAGGGCTCGTCGATCTCGCTGAAGGTCAGCCGCGGCAACCTGAGCGCGCTGCCCGACGTGACCGGGATGCAAGCCGACCAGGCCGAGGCCACGCTCGCCGCGGCCGGCTACCGCGTCGATCGCGACCGCGAGGACACCGACGACCAGAGCAAGGACGGCATCGTCATCTCCCAGTCGCCGGGCGCGGGCGAGAACGCCAAGCCGGGTGACAAGGTCAAGATCGTGATCGGCCGCTTCACCGGCGGCGGTGACGGCGGCGACAACCCGGGCGGCGGCACCGACGGCGGCACCGACGGCGGCACAGCTCCGGAAGCCGGTTGAACGGTCGACTGACGCCCGCCGCGCGGATCGCCCTGGCGATCGGCGCGGCGGGCGTCGCCGCATTCGCGTGGGGTTCGCTCGTCGAGCGCACCCGGTGGACGCTCCGGCGCGCCGAGGTGCCGGTGCTGCCCGCGGGGGCCGAACCGATCCGGGTGCTCCACCTCTCCGACCTGCACATGGCGCCGTGGCAGCGCGACAAGCAGGACTGGGTGCGCTCGCTCGCCGACCTCGAGCCCGACCTCATCGTCGACACCGGTGACAACCTCGGGCACGAGCAGGGCCTCGAGGGCATCCGCCGGGCCTTCGAGCCCTTCCGAGGCATCCTCGGCGTGTTCGTCAACGGGTCGAACGACTACTTCGGCCCTGTGCCCAAGAACCCGTTCGGCTACTTCATGGGCCCGTCGCGGCACCGCGTGACGTCGAAGCGGCTCGACATCGACGCGCTGCACGCGTACTTCGCCGAGCTCGGCTGGCAGGACCTCGACAACACGGCGACGAGCCTCGACCTGCGCGGCACGCACTTCGAGTTCTTCGGCGTCGACGACCCGCACAAGGGCTACGACCGTCTCGACCTCATCGCGGGCGCGATCGACGAGTTGCGCGCCGACGACCCGCTCGGCGACGAGACCTGGCCCGATCCCGGTCCGCTTCGTCGCGCTCGGAGATCGACGCCTCGCCCCACCGTGACCATCGGGGTGGCGCACGCCCCGTACCAGCGGGTGCTCAATTCCTTCGTGAACCACGGCGCCCAGCTCATCTTCGCGGGTCACACCCACGGTGGCCAGGTCTGCGTGCCCGGCTTCGGAGCCCTCGTCACGAACTGCGACATCCCGCGCAAGCAGGTCAAGGGGCTGAGCGTCTGGCGGCACGGGCTGCGCTCGGCATTCCTCAACGTCTCGGCCGGGCTCGGCACCTCGATCTTCGCCCCCGTGCGCTTCGCCTGCCCACCCGAGGCGACGCTGATCACGCTCGTTCCGGCCGATCGGTGACGAACCGCATGCCTCGTGCCGCGCGTCGGCACGAGGCATGAGGCGGACTGGTCAGCGGCGCCGGAAATATCGGCTATCCTTGTTGAGGCCCTGCGGGGCCACCGGGGTGTGGCGCAGCTTGGTAGCGCGCTTCGTTCGGGACGAAGAGGTCGCAGGTTCAAATCCTGTCACCCCGACCACACGCAGAACCCCCTCCGAGATCGGAGGGGGTTCTGTCGTATCCGTACGTTCAGGGGCGCCCGATGCCCCGCAGTTCCCAGCCGGCCGCGCGCCAGGCCGCTGCGTCGAGCACGTTGCGGGCATCGATGATGCGGCGACCCGCGACGAGTCGCGCCGAGTCGACGGGATCGAGCGCGCGGTACTCCCTCCACTCGGTCACGAGCACGACGAGGTCGGCCCCGCGCAACGCCTCACGGGTCGAGCTGACGTAGTCGAGCTGGGGGTGCCGCGCACGGGCGTTCTCGATGCCCTCGGGGTCGGTCGCGACCACGTCGGCGCCGAGCCCCTTGAGCTGCACCGCCACGTCGAGCGCGGGTGAATCGCGCACGTCGTCGGACTCGGGCTTGAACGTCACGCCGAGCACCGCGATGCGCTTGCGGTGCACCTGTCCGCCGAGTGCGGCGACGACGAGGTCGACGACCCGTTGCCGCTGGCGCAGGTTGATCGCGTCGACCTCGCGCAGGAAGGCGAGGGACTCGCCGCGCCCCAGTTCTTCGGCGCGTGCCGTGAACGCACGGATGTCCTTCGGGAGGCATCCCCCGCCGAACCCGACACCGGCGTTGAGGAAGCGGCGGCCGATGCGCGCGTCATGGCCGATCGCGTCGGCGAGGGCGGTGACATCGGCTCCCGTGACGTCGGCGATCTCGGCCATCGCGTTGATGAAGCTGATCTTCGTCGCGAGGAAGGCGTTCGCCGCGACCTTCACGAGTTCGGCGGTCGCGTAGTCGGTCACGATGCGCGGCGCTCCGGCCTCGATCGCCGCACGGTACACCCGATCGAGCACCGACGCCGCACGTCCGTCCCCGCCGGGATCGCGGACTCCGTACACGAGTCGGTCGGGCTCGAGGGTGTCGCGGACCGCGAAGCCCTCGCGCAGGAACTCCGGATTCCAGGCGACCTCCGCCTGCGGCGCGACCGCGGCCAGCAGGTCGGCCAGCCGGGACGCCGTGCCGACCGGCACCGTGCTCTTCCCGACCACGAGCGCCCCGTCGGCGAGATGCGGGGCGAGCGCTGCGAACGCCGCGTCGACGTAGCTCAGGTCGGCCGCGTTCGTGCCCGCGGACTGCGGGGTGCCGACCGCGACGAAGTGCACCTCCGCGTCGGCGGCGTCGGCGATGTCCGTCGAGAAGCGCAGGCGACCCGACGCGGTGGCGGAGGTGAGGATCTCGGCGAGCCCCGGCTCGAAGAACGGCGGTCGGCCGGCAGCGAGCTCGGCCACCTTCGCGGCGTCGATGTCGACGCCGACGACTTCGTGTCCGAGTTCGGCCATCGCCGACGCGTGCACCGCCCCGAGGTAGCCGCAGCCGATCACCGAGATGCGCATGGCAAGTCCTTTCGAGCGGGACTTCCATTCTCGCGGTTGCGGCCGCTCGCCGCGCGCAGCAGTCGTTCGAGCGGTCCGCGACCGAGCCACCGGCGCCAGCACCACGCGAAGATCATGCTGCCGATGATCAGCCCGAACGTGAGCGCCCACGAGTCGTCGGTCAGGTATCCGTCTTCAGCGCGTTTCGCCGCTGCGATCACGATGAGGTGCAGCGTGTAGATCGTGAGCGGCATCGACCCCATCGCCGTGACCGGCGACAGCACGCGGCCGGCGACGCGGCGGACGGCGGGCCTCGCGAGACCGGTGAGCGTCACCGTGGCCGCGACGATCACGAGCGCCACCCCGACGTTGCCCATGGCGAGCGCCGAGGCGGAGACCGCGTGCTCGAGCACCGACGCCGAGGCATCCGTCTCGGCAGGCAGCACCCGGGTCAGCGGAAGCATCACGGCCGCCACCGCCGCGCCGCAGAGCGCGTACCAGGCGACGACTCGCGGAGCCGAGGCGCCGAGCCTCGCGAGCCCGAGGCCGATGAGCATGACCGGCACCCAGATGATCACCGGGTACGCCCCGGTCAGGACCCAGCCGACGAGGAGCCCGACCTCGCCCTCGCCCGCGGCGACGATCCCCGGGCTGTACTGCGCCGCCGCCGCGAGGCCGGGCGCGATCGCGAGCAGCACGGCGCCGAGCCCGAGCGCGACGCGCGGCGGCAGGAACAGCAGCGGGAGCATGAGCAGGAACGCGACGCCGTACACGTCGAGGATGATGTACACGAGCGGGTTCAGGGTCGCGGCGATCAGCAGCCCGAGCGCGATGAGGATGAGCGCGCGGATCGTGATCTGACGGCGCAGCAGCCCGCGCCCCTCGCCGATCGGGCGGGTGCCGCCCGAGATGAAGCCGAGCCCGAAGCCCGCCGTGAGGGCGAAGAGCAGTCGCGGGCGTTCGTCGGCGATGGCCAGGAGTTCTGTCGCGTCGAGCGTTGCGGCGGCCGGCGCGACGTGCGCGACGAACATGCCGATGAGCGCCAGGCCGCGGGCGGCGTCGATGCCGTCGACCCGGGCCGGCAGTGCGGCGCGCAGCCGGCTGCGCGGCGATCGCACGACCGGCGCGGCGCTCACCGCACGACGACCGTCGGCGCCTCGAGCCGCGAGAGCACGCCGTGGCTGACCGAACCGAGCAGGAACCTGGCGATCGCACCCCTGCCGTGGCTGCCGACGACGAGCAACTCGGCCTCGGCAGCCGCCTCGGCGAGCGCCGTCACCGGGTCGCCCGCCTCGACCCGCCGGTCGATCTCGAGTGCCGGACGGGCGGACGCCACGGGAGCGAGCGCGTCGTCGAGCACCTCGCGGGCTGCGTCGGTGAGGTCGTCGACGGCGACCATCGCGGGGCCGTAGCCGTATTCGCCGCCGGCCATCAGCGCCATGTCCCACGCGTGCACCGCGACGAGCGGCACGGCGCGCCGCTCCGCCTCGTCGGCCGCGAAGGCGAGTGCACGCGCGCCGACCTGCGATCCGTCGACGCCGACGACGACGCCGCGACGCGCCGAGACGTCGATGTCGGGCACGACGACGACGGGCGCCTCGCTCGCTGCGGCGATGCGCAGGCTGTGCACACCTCGCCGGCTCGGACGCTTTCCGCCGTGCCAGTCGCTGCCGACGACGAGCAGTTCCGCACCCCGCGACCGCTCCGCGAACACCTCGACGGGCGATCCCTGCTCGAGTTCGGTGGCGACCTCGAGACCAGGGTCGACGTCGAGCGCCACTGTGGCGGCGTCGGCGAGCGACGCGCGGGCCCGGACGAGCGCGGCGAGCAGCAACTGGGCGTCTCCGGTCGCCTCGACGGCGCTGTCGACCACGTGCACGAGCCGGAGCGGGCAGCGACGCGCCGATGCCCGTTCTGCGGCCCAGCGCACCGCCCTCAGGCCGGCGCTCTCGGCGGTGCTGACTCCGACGACGACTTCGCTCATGCGGCGGCCCTCCTGCCTCCATCATCACGCGGATGCCTCGTCGGCACCACCCTCGGGCAGGTGGCCGCGGCCCGACGGACGGGGATGACAGCGGCACGGCTCGCGCCGAGGCATCCTCGTCAGTGACGGCCGTTCAGCACCCCGCCGGACTCCTGCAGGTAGCAGACGCCGCACAGCGACTCGTAGGCGACCTCGACCCCGTCGATGGCGACCTGGTCGCCGTCGAAGATGTAGCGGCCGTCGACCCGGCGGCCGTTGAAGATCGCCTTGCGACCGCAGCGGCAGATCGTCTTGAGCTCCTCGAGCGAGTGCGAGACCTCGAGCAGGCGCCGGCTGCCCGGGAAGGCGACCGTCTGGAAATCGGTGCGGATGCCGTACGCGAGCACGGGGATGCCGTCGATGAGCGCGATGCGCAGGAGGTCGTCGACCTGGTCGGACGAGAGGAACTGCGCCTCGTCGACGAGCAGGCAGCTCACGTCGCGGCCGGCCTCCTCGATGACCCGGGTGCGGTGCCCTTGGAAGCGGTCGAGCACGGGTGCGTCGGGTTCGATCACGAAGTCGACCTCGCGCACGACGCCGAGCCGGGACACGATGTCCCGGTCGCCCTTCGTGTCGACCGCGGGCTTCGCGAGCAGCACCCGGTGGCCCCGCTCCTCGTAGTTGAACGCCGCCTGGAGCAACGCCGTCGACTTTCCGGAGTTCATCGCCCCATAGCGGAAGTACAGTTTCGCCATCTACTCGAGGAATCCGTCTTCTGCGGCACGACGGATCAGCTCGGCCTTGCGGCTGGCCGGCTTGCCCACCTTCGCGTACTTCTCGCGCACCCGTCGCAGGTACGTCTTCGCCGTCTCGTAGCCGACGTCCATGCGCTGGCCGACCTCGAGCGTGCTGAGCCCCTGCGCGTAGTAGCGCAGCGCCTTCTCTTCGGCCGGGCTGAGGTGCACCCCCGACATCGTCGTGTGCGAGCCGGGCGCCTCGCCCGGTCGCCCCTGCGGTCGTGGATGCCTCGGCAGTCGTTCGCCGCGCATCACGCGCCGTGCATAGTCGACGAGCGTCTCGGCGGGCAGCGTCTTCGAGACGAACCCCGCCGCACCGGCGGCCATGCTGCGTTCTCGCGACTCGTCGTCGTCGAGTGCGGTGACGACGATGACCCGCGCGCCGGCGGCACGGCACGCCCGGATGCGCGACTCGATCGACACGCTGTCGCCGAGCTGGAGGTCCATGAGCACCAGGTCGACCGGGAAGGCGGGGCTGCGCACCAGGTCCATCCAGGAGGTCGCGGTCACGACGACCTCGAAATCGGGCGCGAGATCGGCGAACCACCGCGCCAGGCTGTCGACGATCAACCCGTGGTCGTCGAGGATCGCGAGACGATGGCGCGGCGTCGCGGCCGGTTCACTCGATGACATATCTCAGCTCCACAGTGACATTCTCCCGCGTCGAGACCGATTCGGCACCCAACGCCACGGCACGAGCCACGGCGACGAACCGATCGAGTTCGCGCTTGGCCGGTGGACGCGCCGCGGGATCGGCGACGATCCGGATGAGTCCGCCCTCGGGCTCGGGCGAGAATGCGACGCTGACGCGTTCGGAACGGCCCGTGTCGGCGAGCCACGTGATGAGGGCGGTGAGCGCCGACCGCTGGTCGTCGCCGAGCACGTCGGCGGCGCCCGTCGGGTCGTCGACGAGGGTCTCGACACCGCGGCTCACCCGCAGGTTCGCCGCGAGATCGTCGAGCCAGGTCGACTCGATGCCCGCACGAAGCGCCCGCCGGAGCTCTTCGGCGAGCTCGCGCGCGCGGTCGGCATCGGCGACCGAGATGCGCTCCGCGGTCATCACGCCCGCGAGGAACGGCAGCACCTCGCGGCCGAGCACCGAGACGCGGCTCTGCTGCACGGACCTTGCGATGCCGGCCCGCAGCTCCGAGTCGCGCTGGAGCGCCGCCCGGTTCGCCTCCCGCTGCCACGCGAGCGTCTCGGCGATGATCGCGTACGCGTAGCCCGCGGCGGCGGCGGAGAGCGCGACCACGGGCGCCGCGTTGACGGCGATGAGCGCGGCGACCGGGGCGTCGGCGACGACGTAGGCGGAAGCGCCGACGACGAGGATCGACAGCACGATCGAGGCGAGCACTCCGGCGAGCGCGAGCGAGAGCCAGGTGCAGAACGGGGCGACCGAGAGGATGAGCATGCCGATCACGACCGGCCCGTAGTCGTCGTAGAGGTACTGGTTGGACCCGACGGTGCTCATGTACTCGGCGATGGCCGCCCCCACGGCGAGCGTCACCACGAGCCACAGGCGCTCCGCCGTGAACGGGGCCCGCGACGGGGCCGCCGACACCGCTGCGACCGCACCGGCGGCGGCGACGAGCACGATCGCCGCGACCGCCGCCACGGGTGCGACGATCTCGGAGCGGTGCACCCACGTGAGCGCGAGCGACGTGCCGAGCGAGAGCACGGCGCCGATCACGACGATGGGGGCGGCGGTGATCGCGCCGATCGGGTCGGCCTCCTGCTGGGTCAGTCTCACCGGCTCACGCACCCCCCTCGGGAACCGTGAGCACGATCGTCGTGCCGATGCCCTTCGTCGACCACAGCCGCACCGTGCCCTCCTGCTGTTCGATGCGGGCCCTGATCGAGGTGCGCAGCCCGATGCGGTCGTCGGGCACGGCGGACTCGTCGAACCCCACGCCGCTGTCCATGACGGCGACCGTCACCTCTCCCCCGCCGAGTCCGAGGGCGAGTTCGGCCTCGGCGACGCCGGCGTGGCGGGCGACGTTGATGAGGCACTGGGCGACCGCGGCGTCGAGCGCCTCCGCCCGCGCCGGGCCGAGCACCCGCATCACCCCGACGTCGCCCGTGACGCGCACGGTGAGGCCGGCGTGCTCGGCCGCCGTGAACGCCTGCACGAGCGAGGGCTCGCCGTCGGCGGCAGCCACCTCACGAGCCGAGCCGCCATCGGGGCGGGCGGACGATGACGGTGCGCTCGTGCGCCGAGCGGCGGCACGCCGTCGAGATCGACCCCCGGTCGTCGCGACGGTGTCGTCGACGGCGCCCGCCCCGGTGCCGGCGGCCGAGGCGGTCGCGGGTGCCACGTCGCTCCCGCCTGCGCGGGCGCCGGTCGATGCACGCTGCGGTGACCCTGCCGTCGTCGGGCCGGCGTGGTCGATCGCCCAGTCCCGGCCGACGATGAGGCCGAGATCCTGGCGGATTCCGGCGCGCAACCGCTCGTCGACGACGCCCGAGCCCGCCGATGCGATCGCGATGAGGTGGCTGAGCGCGGTGTCGTGCAGCCGCGCGGTCGCCCTGAGCTCGTAGTCGTGGCGGATGGCGAGTTCACGGGTCTGCTGGCTCGCACGGTGCAGGCCGGTCTCCTGGCGGGCGTCGGAACGGCGGGAGACGCCGTCGAAGACCCTGACGACGATGAGGATGCCGAATGCCGCAGCCGCCGCCATGTTCGGCGCATACACCCCGCCCACGAGCGCGACGCCGAGGAACATCGCCGCCTCGCCGAGGGCGTAGCCGAGCGACGCCCACACGATCGCGATGAGCGATCCGCTGCCGGCACCGCCGACCAGCAGCAGGGCGATCCGCGGCATCGCGAGCAGGGCGTTGTTGGTCGTCGCGAAGCCGCCCGGCCGCATGATGAGCACGGTCAGCGCGATCATGATGCCGGTGCCGATGACGAGCGCGAGCACGGTGAGCGTGACCGTCGGGAACCGCGCGACGGCGGCGAGCGCGAGCGCCATGATCGCGGCGAGTGCGGCGCCCGCCCACCCGCCGGGCGTTCCGCCGACCGTGGCGACGATGACGCCGACCGAGATCGAGACGGCGAGGCATGCGAAGGCCGCGCAGTGTCCCGCGAAGGCGAGCGCCCGGCTCAGGCTGTCGCGTGCGAGATGCCCCGGCAACCCCAGGCTCATCGTGAACCTCCACTCGCGACCGGCGGCCCGATCGCGCCATGTGGACCGGACTCAGCGAATTATCCCAGTTCTGCGCGCTTCCGCGCATCCGGGGCGCGTCTCGATCGCGAACGCGCACGCCGAGGCCGTGGCGCGCACGGCGGCTCGGCGGGCGGAATCAGAACAGCATGGCGGGATCGCCGGGCGCGGCGGTCCCGAGGGGCAGCTCGCCGGCGGGGCGGGGCGGCGTCGTGCGCTTGCCGCCCCGCCCCGCCGACGAACGCACCCCGCCCGTGACCGGATCCTCCGTTCCGCGGGCGAGGCCGTGTGCGCGGATGAGCGGCTGCATGCGCTCACCGAGCCAGCGGCGGTACTCCTTCGGCGCGTAGGCGTTGGTGCCGTAGTACATCGACCGGTACTTCGGCACGAGCTCGGGGTGGGCGCGCTCGAGCCACTGCATGAACCAGGGCTTCACGGCTCCGCGCAGGTGCAGCGCCGTGTACAGGACGCTCGACGCGCCGGCTGCCTTGGCCTGACGGAGTGCCTCGTCGAGGTGGGCGCGGGTGTCGGTGAGGTAGGGCAGGATCGGCATGAGGAAGACGGCGCAGTCGAGCCCCGCCTCACGTACCGCCGTGACGGTCGCGAGTCGCGCCCTGGTCGACGGCGTGCCCGGCTCGATCGACTGCTGCAGCTCGGGGTCGTAGATCGCGATCGACATCGCGAGGTCGACCGGCACGTGCTCGGCGGCAGCGGCGAGCTTCGGCAGGTCGCGGCGCAGCAGGGTGCCCTTCGTGAGGACGCTGAACGGCGTGCCGCTCGCCGTGAGCTCGTCGACGATGCCCGGCATGAGCTCGTAGCGCCCCTCGGCCCGCTGGTACGGGTCGGTGTTCGTACCCAATGCGACGGAGTCGTGCCGCCACGACGGCCGGGCGAGCTCGCGCCGGAGCACCTCGGCGACGTTGACCTTCACGATGATCTGCCGATCGAAGTCATCACCGGCATCGAGGTCGAGGTAGCTGTGGGTCGGGCGAGCGAAGCAGTTGTGGCTCACCACCCCGTTCGCGATGAAGTCTCCGGTCGACGTCGTGATGTCGAGCATCTCGAGTTGCGTACCGAGCGGTTCGACCGACACCACGCGGAGGTCGGCCATTGTCTTGACCGTGGTGCCGGCGAGCGCAAGCTTCCGCTTGATCGCAGGCCGGCTGATCGAGAAGAAGTCGTTCCGTGCGCGGAGCCCGCCGCGCACCCGAACGCTCGACACCCCGTTCGCGCGGGCGGGCTCACGGACGTACGGAATGTCGAAATGCGACAGCGAGCGCTCGACTGCGGTGAGGACGACATCGTCTGAATTGCTGATGCGCAGCACGCCCCGAGCACACGAGCCTTCGGCGTCGAAGATGCCGGCGAGATACCCTGCACGCCACGCCTCGGCCGGATCCTGCGGCCACTCGATGATGGCGCCGACGGCGTCGAAATCCCTGGACTTCGAAGTTCGGATCGCCGCCATCTCTCGGCGGGTGGCCGTGGCGGGAGTGAACCGGAATTGCGACGTCATCACCCCGAAGTGTTCAAGGAATCGGCGCGAGCGCGACAGCGCCTCGTCGTCAGCGAGCGCCAGACGAACGCGGTGGGCGACCAACGCCCCACCTGTCGCACGCGGGTGGATCCGTCGAAGCATCATGCCGTCGCCGCGAATCATGCCCGTCAGATATCCACGGCGATAATCGTCGGACGCGGTCGATGGAACCGGTCTCCCAGACATTGCGCCGAATCCGATGAGGCGGTCGTCGACGGTGAGATACGGTCGACCCGGCCCGCCTGCCATCGCTCCGGTGACGTACTTCCATCCGCGCTCCGTGAGGAATCGGTGGTCGCCGCTCGCGACGAGAACAGTACCGTCGGCCAGGCGAATGCGGTACGCGGCCTTACGAGTCGCCCATTTGGCCAGCACGATCGTTTCCACGTACTTCCGGTACTGACCGATCTGCCGTGTGCCCATGACCTCGTCACCGACCTCGACGTCGGAGAGCGCCTTGGTCCGACCGTCGGCCATCATGATGGCCGTCGAGGGCTCCAGGCAGTACACGCACGCATGACTGCAGCCCCGATACGGGTTGATGGTCCAGCCGAACGGCATCATCGACTGGCCCGGCACCCGGTTGAGCGCCGACTTCGCGAGCACCTCGTGGAACGTGATGCCCGCGAACTCGGGCGTCTGCACCGAGCGCACGAGATTGTTGAGCCGGGCGAGGCCGGGCAGCGCATCGACCTGGTCGACGCCGAGTTCCTGCCCGCTCCATCTCATTCGTACATTCGAACATGTATTCGAGTCTGGCGCAAGCGACACCCGGCACGGCGTCCGTATTGCTCATTCGAGTCTCGTCCAAATTCGGGCGAGAGTCGAATGCGATTCCGAGCGAGGTCGCCTGCATCGGACAGTGCGGATGGATGCCTCGGGCCCGGCCCCGAGGCATCCGCTCGCTCAGTCCCCCACCGCGGCCGGAACGGCGGCGCCCGCGTGCAGCTCGAGCCGCTCCCCCGCCCAGCGCCGGCGGAGCCAGCGATCGTGGCTCGCGATGACGACGGCGCCGGGGTAGCCGCCGAGGGCCTCCTCGAGGTCGGTCGCGAGTGCGAGCGACAGGTGGTTGGTCGGCTCGTCGAGCAGGAACACGTGCGGCGGCCGCGCGATCACGAGCGCGAGGGCGAGCCGCCGCTGCTGCCCGACCGACAGCGTGCCGAGCGGCCGCTCGAGATCACGCGGCGCGATGAGCCCGAGACTCGAGAGCGGCACCTGGCCGGCGCGGCGTTCGCCGAGCACCCGTTCGTAGAGCGCGCGCGGCGTCGCCGACGGGTCGGCGAAGCGCACGTCCTGCTCGAGCAGCTGCACCCGCAGCCCCTTGCGCCGGTGCACGGTACCGCGATCGGGCGCGAGCCCGCCCGCGAGCACGCCCAGCAGCGTCGACTTGCCCGCGCCGTTCGCACCCGTGACGAGGAGTCTCGTGAGCGGTGCGAGCTGCAGCTCGTCGAGGCGCAGTCGCCCCTCGACCTCGAGGTCGGCGACCTGCACGAGCAGGCCGGCGGCCTCCTCGAGCGCGTGCGAACCCGCGGGGATCCCGGCGAACTCGAGCGGCGACGGGGGTTTGCGCACCTGCTCGCGCTCGAGCGTCTCGAGTCGCTGCTCCGCGTTGCGCACGCGACGCGCGACCGTGCGCGCGACGTTCTCACCCTTGAAGTGGCGGATGAACTTGTCGTTGTCGGTCGCCGCTCGGCCGTACGCGACGTTCCGCGCCGTGTCGGCGACTGCCGCGCGCAGGCGCTTCAGCTCCTCCTGCTCGTCCTCGTACTGGCGCTGCCAGCGGGCCCGCTCGTCGGCCTTCACCGCGAGGAACTCGCTGAATCCGCCGCCGAACACCGTGCCGCCCGAGGCGCTCAGCACCTCGCTGCTGCTCGCGCCGCGACCGGCCGCGGCTGACGCGGCGAGCGCGCCCTGCCGCCCCGGGTCGAGGTCGATGAGCCCGGTCGCCGCCCGGTCGAGGAACGCCCGGTCGTGGCTCGCGAAGAGCACGGGTCCTCGCCAGGCTCGGAGCCGCGACTCGAGGAAGTCGGCGGCGGCGTCGTCGAGGTGGTTCGTCGGCTCGTCGAGCAGCAGCGCCTCGGGCGCCGAGAGCAGCAGCGCGGCGAGCGCGAACCGCGAGCGTTGGCCGCCCGAGAGCTCGTCGATGCGGCGGTCGAGGCCGAGGCCGGCGACGCCGAGCCCCTCGAGCAGTTCGTCGCGGCGCGTCTCGGCCGTCCAGACCTCCGCACGCTCGGCGGCGTCGAGTGCCGCCGCGTACCGGGAGGAGGCGGCCTCGGCGTCCGCGCCGCCGAGTGCGACGGCGGCGGCGTCGAGCTCGCGCTCGATGGCCCGGACCTCGGCGAGCGCCGACTCGAGCACGAGGCCGACTCGCGCGTCGGGTGAGAACGGCACTTCCTGTTCGAGCAGCGCGGTGCGGCGCGGCCGGGTCAGGCGACCGGAGACGGATGCCTCGTCGGGCAGGCCCGACGGCGAGGCATCCCCGTCGTGGTCGCCGGCGAGGAGCCGGAGCAGCGTGGACTTGCCCGCCCCGTTCTCGCCGATGAGGCCGACGCGCTGGCCCGGCGCGACGGTGAAGCCGAGATCGGCGAAGATGCGCCGATCGGGGAAGGAGACCGACAGTCCGTCGGCCCGGAGATGGTTGGAAAAGGAGAGTTGTACCGGCATGGAGACCGCCGTTCGCGGAAGGCCTCCGAACGGTCGCCGGTTATCGCGGTTGCGTGCGCGACGACCGTTCGGAGGCAGGAGAGTTCCCGCCGGGCATTGCCGAGATGGGTGCGCAGAGCGCCGTCGCGATCAGTGGGCGTTCGTCAACCCCGTGAGCACACCCGATGTCTACGGCGCCTCAGGCGCGGGACGGTGGGCTGTACTCACTTCATAGCGGGATCGACCGTAGCAGACGGTCGCACGACGGCGCAAGCGCCCGTCGAGTCAGGCGGTGAGCCCCAGGACGTCGGCGGTGGCCTTCAGCGACGCCTCGGCCGCGGCCGGGTCGTCGGACAGGCGCATGCCGTAGCTCGGGATCATCTCGCGCAGCTTCGGCTCCCAATCGGCCATGCGGTCGGGGAAGCAGCGACCGAGCACGTCGAGCATGATGGGCGCGGCCGTCGAGGCGCCCGGCGATGCGCCGAGCAGGCCCGCGATCGTGCCGTCGGCGCCCGTGATGACCTCGGTGCCGAACTGCAGCACGCCGCCCTTCGCGCCGTCCTTCTTCATGACCTGCACGCGTTGGCCGGCGGTGATGAGCTCCCAGTCGCCGGTCTTCGCCGTCGGCATGAACTCGCGCAGCGCCTTCATCTTCTTCTCGCGGTTGGCCATGAGCTCGCCGACGAGGTACTTCACGAGATCGAAGTTCTTGAGGCCGACCTGGATCATCGGCCAGATGTTGTGCAGGCGGATCGAGAACGGCAGGTCGAACCAGGTGCTCGTCTTCAGGAACTTGGGCGTGAAGCCGGCGTACGGGCCGAACAGCAGGGCGGTCTCGCCGTCGACGACGCGGGTGTCGAGGTGCGGCACCGACATCGGCGGAGCGCCGACGGCGGCCTTGCCGTAGACCTTCGCCTGGTGCTGGGCGACGATCTTCGGGTCGGTGGTGCGGAGGAACTGGCCCGAGATCGGGAACCCGCCGAAGCCCTTGATCTCGGGGATGCCCGAGTGCTGCAGCAGGGCGAGCGCACCTCCGCCGGCGCCCACGAACACGAAGCGGGCGCGCACCGTCTTCGGGGTGTTGCCCACGGTGTGGCGCAGCCGCAGCTTCCAGGTTCCGTCTTTCTGGCGCTTGAGCCAGGTGACCTGGTGGTTCGTCTGGATCGACGCGCCGCGCGCGGCCATGTCGTGCATGAGGTACTTGGTGAGGGCGCCGAAGTCGACGTCGGTGCCCGCCTCGATGCGGGTCGCGGCGACGCGCGCCTTCGGGTTGCGCTTCTTCGCGAGCAGCGGCGTCCACTCGGCGATGCGCTCGAGGTCTTCCGTGTACTCGAGGTCGGGGAACAGCGGCTCGTCCTTGAGCGCGGCGACGCGCTTGCGCAGGTACTCGATGTTCGCCTTGCCACGCACGAAGGTCATGTGCGGCGTCGAGTTGATGAAGTTGTGCGGCTCGGGCAGCGCACCCTGGGCGACGAGGTACGCCCAGTACTGGCGGCTGATCTGGAACTGCTCGTTGATGGAGACGGCCTTCGCCGCGCTCACCGTGCCGTCGGGGTTCTCGGGCATGTAGTTGAGCTCGCACAGGGCGGCGTGGCCGGTGCCCGCGTTGTTCCACGCGTTGGAGGACTCCTGCGCGACCTCGCCGAGTCGCTCGTAGAGGCGGATCGTCCAATCGGGCTGCAACTGGGAGATCAGGGAGCCGAGCGTCGCGCTCATGATGCCCCCGCCGATCAGCACGACGTCGACGGTTTCCTCTGAATTCACGGATTCCAGTCTAGATGGGCGGGGAGGGTGCCCTTGACCGGGGTACTCTTCGCCCCGGATCTCAGCCGAGCTGGGGCAGCCCTCGCTCGTCGAGCGGCCAGCCCGGGTTGTGCGCCAGCTCCCACAGGTTGCCGTCGGGGTCGGCGACGTACCCGCTGTACCCGCCCCACTCGGTCGCGGCCGCGGCCTTCGAGATCGAGCCGCCGGCGAGCACCCAGTCGCCGATCGCCTCGTCGACCTCGTCGCGCGAGCCCAGGTTGATCGCGAGTGCGACGGCGCGGAAACCGGGCGCGTTCGCGTGGAACGTGCCCAGCGCCGCGTCCTTCGCGAGCTCGGCGGTCTCCCAGAGGGCGACGACCCCGCCCGGGGTCGCGAAGAAGGTGATCTCGCCGGGCACCGAGGACCGGGCCTCGTGCCAGCCGAGCCGGTGGTAGAAGGCGGTCGCCGCCTCGACGTCGGCGACGCCGAGCGTGACGAGCGAGAATCGCTGCGGGATGCTCATGGGCCGAGCGTACGCCCCGGCATCGACGACGTCACGCGTCGAGCAGCGCCGGCTCGGCCGCCGTGACCGCCGACACGGCCGCTCGTGCACGCACGAGCGCGGCGCCGTCGCCGCCGGCGGCCTCCAGCGCGAGCAGTGCCGCCCCGACGATGGGGGCATCGTCGACGACGCTCAGGCGCGCGAGCGGCGCGGCCGCCGCGAGTTCCGAGCGGATGCCTCGGAGCAGGCGTTCGTCGCGCGATCGCGCGATGCCGCCGCCCAGCACGACCGGGATTTCGCGGTCGAGCAGCTCGAGCCTCGTGAGGCAGGCCCGCGCGAAGTCCGCGAGCTCCGTCGCCTGCCGGTCGACGAGACCGATCGCGACGGCGTCTCCGGCCCGGGCCGCCTCGAACACCGCGGGGGCGAGCGAGATCAGCTCCGAGGCATCCCGTTCGCCGAAGTGCAGGCCCTCGATCAGCTCACCGACCGAGCCGACGCCGAGGCGCCGCTCGATCTCGCCGACCAGCGCCGTCGACGGGCCGCGCCCGTCGATCGCGCGGGCGGCGTGCCAGAGCGCCGCCTCGCCCAGGCCGGAACCGCCGCCCCAGTCGCCCGAGAGCGACCCGAGCGACGGGAAGCGCACCTCGGCGCGGTCGGCGCGGAGTCCGATCGCGTTCACGCCCGTGCCGCACACGATCGCGACGGCGTCGGGTTCGTCGGTGCCGGCGCGCAGCAGCGCGTACAGGTCGTTGTCGACCGTCACCGAGGCCGCGGCCCAGTCGCACCGGCCGATGGCCGCCTCGTACCGCTCGATCTCGATGGGCAGGTCGAGCCCCGAGAGGTAGAGCCCCGCGTGGACGACCGGGCGACGGCCCGCGACCGCCCGCACGAGCTCGTCGACCACCGCGGCCGAGGCGTCGAGCCCGTCGAAGTGGGGGCTCGAGCCCGGACCGCGACGATGCTCGACGAGCGTGCCGTCGAGCTCGAGCGAGACGGCATCGGTCTTGGAGCCGCCGCCGTCGACCGCGACGACGAGCGGCACGCCGCCCCGGCCGGTCATGCCCACTCCAGGAAGCGGGCGTTCTCGGCCATGAGCAGGTCGGTGAGCCGTTCGGCCCGCTCGTGCTGCAGCACGAGCGGGTGCGCCCGCATCGCGCGCAGGACGCGGTCGCGTCCGCCGTGCACGGCCGCGTCGAGCGCGAGCCGCTCGTAGCCCGCGACCGCCGAGACGAGGCCCGAGATGTCGTCGGGCAGCGGCGCGACCGGTTCCGCGACGAATCCCCCGTCGCGGAACACGGCCGGCACCTCGATCACGTGATCGTCGGGCAGGAAGGGCAGCACGCCGTCGTTCCGGAGGTTCACCACCCGCGACCGGCTCGCGCCGTCGCGCATCGCGGCGAGCAGCTCGATCGCGGCCTCCGAGTAGAACGCCCCGCCCCGCCCCTCGAGCGCGGCGGGCTTCTCGTGCTGCGACTCGTCGGCGTAGAGCTCGAGCAGCTCGCGCTCGATCGCCTGCACCGCCTCGGCCCGCGTCGGCTCGGCGAGCTGCTCGCGCAGCACCTCGTCGTGGGCGTAGTAGTACCGCAGGTAGTACGAGGGCACGACGCCGAGCTGTGCGAGCAGCTCGGGTGCGAGGTGCACCTCGTCGGCCAGGTCGCCGAGCCGGTCGGCGAGGAGGTCGGGAAGCCGGTCGCGCCCGTCGATCGTGACGCTGCGCTCCCAGGTCAGGTGGTTGAGCCCGACGTGGCCGAGGTGCACGCGGTCGTGCTCGACGCCGTAGAACGACGCGTAGCGACGCTGGAACCCGATCGCGACGTTGCAGAGGCCGACCGCACGGTGCCCGGCCTCGAGCAAGGCGCGGGTCACGATGCCGACCGGGTTCGTGAAGTCGACGATCCAGGCGTCGGGCTTCGCGTGCCGGCGCACGGCCTCGGCGATGCGCAGCACCACGGGGACCGTGCGCAGCGCCTTCGCGAGGCCGCCGGGCCCGGTGGTCTCCTGACCGATGCAGCCGACCTCGTGCGGCCAGGTCTCGTCGGCGTGGCGCGCGTGCTGCCCGCCGACCCGCAGCTGGACGAGCACCGCGTCGGCGTCGGCGACGCCCGCGACGAGATCGGTCGTGCCGATCACGCGCGCGGGGTGGCCGGCGTGGGCGAGCATGCGCCGCGACATCCCGGCGACGAGGGCGAGACGGTGCTCGTCGGGGTCGACGAGCCGGATCTCCTCGAGCGGCAGCGTCTCGCGCAGCCGGGCGAAGCCGTCGATGAGCTCGGGGGTGTAGGTGGATCCACCGCCGACGATGGCGAGTTTCATGTCTCCTCATTCCGCTGGAAGCAGGCTGGCGCGCAGGTGCTGCGCGCAGGTGTGGTCGACCGCCGGATGCCTCGCGGCATCCGTGTCGGTGGTGTGAGGTGCGGGCGCGTCAGCCCGCGAGCGAGATATCGGCCTCGAGCTGGTCCCTGATCTGTTCGACGAGCTGCTGCCGGGCGCCGAGCAGGACCGGCTGCACGCCGGTGCCGCTCGTGCGCACCACGACCCTCGGATGGTCGGCCGGGTCGATCCGTTCGGCGACGAGCGCGGCGAGCCGGGCCCCGCCGGCCGTGCCGGTCGGACCGCCGAGCACGATCATCGCCGGGTCGAGGATCGCGAGCAGCGGATGCACGGCGAGCGCCACCCGATCGGCGAGCGAGGCGAGCGCGACATCGTCTTCCGCGAGCCGCGGCAGCGCAGTGGCGAGCGGCCGCCCGGCGGCGCCGAGGAGCCTGGCCACCGCCGGCCCGCCCAGCAGGTCGGTGAGGTCGTTCGCCTCGGGGGCGAGCTCGGCCGCGGCCCTCGGCACGCCGAGGTAGCCGATCTCGCCCGCGCTGCCCGACGCGCCGCGATGCACGACGCCCCCGAGGTCGACGCCCACCCCCAGTCCGTCGCCGATCCAGAACAGGGCGAAGCTCGCGGCGTCCTGCGCGGCGCCGACCGCGCGCTCGGCCATGGCCGCCAGGTTCACGTCGTTGTCGATCGTCGCGGCGAGCCCGAGGGCGGCCTCGATCCGTTCGCGGGCGCCGACCGCCGGCCAGCCCGGGAGCGTGTCGGTGAGCGAGAGCTCGTCTCCGTCGACGGAGAACGCGGCCTGCACGCCGATGACGACGCGGCTGACCGACGAACGATCGAGGCCCGCGGCCTCGCAGGCCGCCCCCACCGCCGCGCGGACGTCGCCCTCTGGGGTGCGCCCCGAGGATGCCGCCTCGATCTCGACGATCGGGTGATCGCCGTCGATCGCGTCGACGACGACCGCCTGGATGGCGCCGGCCACGATCGAGATCGCGACGCCCGTGATGCGATCGACGCGCACGCCGTAGCTGACGGCGTTCGGACCGCGGCCCCCCGAGACCTCGCCCACCGGGTGGATGAGGCCGACCCGCTCGAGCCGGGTGATCATCTGCGTGGCCGTCGGCTTGGACAGCCCCGACAGTGCGCCGAGCTTCGAGCGGGTGAGCGGACCGTGCTCGAGGAGGAGCCGGAACGCCGTGCGGTCGTTGCGCGCGGCGAGCCACGTGGGCGTGCCCGGATCGATCTGGTTCATGCCGTCCCTCCCCTGGTGCGGATCGCACTGTCGCAACTCTATCTAAAAACGTTCTTTACTGAATTGACATTCAACCGCCGTTCCGCACTTCGTCACGAAGCCGCCCGAGGCGATCGGGGTCGGCCGCCGCCTCGAGCAGCGTCTTCGTGTACTCGTGCTGCGGATCGAGGATCACCCGCTCGCTCGGACCGCGCTCGACGATCTCGCCGCGGTACATGACCAGGATCTCGTCGGAGAAGTGCCGCGCAGTCGCCAGGTCGTGCGTGATGTAGAGCACGCCGAGCTGCTCCTGCCGCTGGAGTTCGGCGAGCAGGTTCAGCACCCCGAGCCTGATCGACACGTCGAGCATCGACACCGGTTCGTCGGCGATGATGAACCTCGCGCCCGGAGCGAGCGCCCTGGCGATCGCCACGCGCTGCCGCTGGCCGCCCGACAGCTCGTGCGGCCGCCGATCCGCGAAGGTCGACGCGGGCGACAGCCGCACCCGTTCCAGCAGCTCGTCGACGCGCGCACCGATCTCCTTCGACGAGAGCCTCGGATGGTGGATCCGCAGGGGCCGCTCGAGATGGTGCCGGATCGGATGGAACGGGTTCAGCGACCCGAACGGATCCTGGAAGACCATCTGCACGTCGCGCCGGTAGCTCGCGAGCCGCGAGCCGCCCGTCGCACTCGGCGCCCCGTCGAGCAGGATCTCGCCCGAGCTCGGGGCCTCGAGCTTCGCCATCATGCGGGCGATCGTCGACTTGCCCGAGCCGCTCTCGCCCACGAGGGCGATCGTGCGGCCGGGTTCGAGGGTGAACGAGACGTCCCTGACCGCGTGCAGGATGCGCGACTTCACCCCGCTGCGCAGGCGGAAGTCCTTCACGAGATTGCGGGCCTCGAGGCTCGCCGAAGTCGCGCTCGTGCCGCTCGTCGCCGTGCCGTGCGCGCTCATGCGGCACCTCCCTCGACGGCGCCCGACCCGACGCCGGTCCTGATGAAGTCGCCGCGATCCCCCCGCAGGCTCGGGAAGCTCGAGAGCAGGCGCTTCGTGTACTCGTGCGAGGGGGTGCGGTAGATCTCCTCCGCCGTGCCCTGCTCGACGATCCGCCCCTCGAGCATGATCGCGATGCGGTCGCTGATCTCGATCAGCAGCGGCAGGTCGTGCGTGATGAAGACGACGGCGAACCCCAACCGCTCGCGCAGCCGCATGATCTCGCGGATGATCCCCCGCTGCACCACCACGTCGAGCGCGGTCGTCGGCTCGTCCATGATCATGACCTGCGGGTCGAGGGCGAGGGCCATCGCGATCATCACGCGCTGCCGCATGCCGCCCGAGAGCTCGTGCGGGAAGCTCGACAGCCGTGCCGGGTCGACGCCCACGAGGCTCAGCAGCTCGGCGCTCCTCGCCTCGCGCTCGGCGCGCCGCATGCCGGGCCGGTGCGTCGTGAACACGTCGTGCAGCTGCTTGCGCACGCTCATGACCGGGTTCAGCGAGTTCATCGACCCCTGGAACACCATCGACACCTTGCTCCACCGGAAGGTGCGGAGCGCCTCGCCGTCGAGCCCGACGACGTCGATGTCGCGCCCCGAGGCGTCGTGGAAGACCACCTCGCCGCCCGTCATGAGGGCGGGCGCCTTGAGCAGTCGGTTCAGCCCGTAGGCGAGCGTCGTCTTGCCGCAACCCGACTCCCCCGCGAGTCCGAGGAGCTCGCCGCGATGCAGGGTGATCGACGCGCCGCGCACCGCCTTCACGGGCGGCTCCACCTCGTACTCGATCGACACGTCCCGGGCGGTCAGCACGGGCTCGCCGCGTCGGGAGGGGTCGATTCCGGTGACGCCGGCCTCGACGGGGATGCCGGTGCGGTCGATGCCGTTCGCACGGCCGGCGCGGCTCATGCGAACGCTCCCGTGTCGGCGACGCCCTTGCCGGCCTTCGCAGCCTGTCGCTGGCGCTTGGCGTTCTCGGGTGCGAGCCTGAGCTTCGGGTTCACGACCTCGTCGATCGCGAAGTTGATGAGCGACAGCCCTGCACCGAGTGCGGCGATGATGAGGCCGGGCGGCACGAACCACCACCAGGCGCCGGTGCCGACGGCCTGCCCGGTCTGGGCGTCGTTGAGCATCGTGCCGAGGGTGATCGACCCGGTCGGCCCGAGCCCGAGGTACGAGAGGCCGGCCTCGCCGAGCACCGCGAAGATCACGCCGAAGATGAACTGGGCCGCGAGCAGCGGCACGAGGTTCGGGAGGATCTCGACGAAGATGATGCGGGCGGGCCTCTCGCCGGCGACCCGTGCGGCGGCGACGTACTCGCGCGTGCGCAGCGAACGGGCCTGCGCTCGGAGCACGACGGCCGACCCCGCCCAGCCGGTGATGCCGAGGACGAGCGCGACGAGCAGCGAACTCCGCGCGAGCGGACCGAGCCCCTCCGCCGTCTGCACGTACGCGGCGATCACCATGACCACGGGAAGCCCCGGGATCACGAGCACGATGTTGGTGAAGAGCGTCAGCACCTCGTCGGCGACGCCGCCGAAGTAGCCGGCGAACACGCCGAAGACGATCGCGAGCACGAGGGCGACCACCCCCGCGACGAGCCCGATGAACAACGACCCGCGAGTGCCCCACGCGAGCTGCGAGAAGACGTCGTAGCCGAGCTTCGTCGTGCCGAGCCAGTGCTCCGCCGACGGCGGCAGCAGGGCGTCGTTGTCGGAGTCGCGCGGCGGCTGCGCGATCATGGGGCCGAAGATGCCGAACAGCGTGATCAGGCCGACGATCACGAGGCCGTTGATGAGCTTGCCCGAGCGACTCGGCAGGATGTGGCGGAACCGCCCGCCACGGCCGGCCTGCGCGACGGCGAACGCCGCGGTCGCACTCGCCTCGCGCGCGGATTCGCGCACCGCCTCCGCGGAGACCGGGGCCTGGAACGGGGCGTCGTCGCCCATCGCGTAGCCCGAGTCGTCTGGCGCGCGATCGAGCGTCGGCTGGGAGTCATCCATTGTGTCGCACTCTCGGGTCGATGAAGCCGTAGATGAGGTCCATGATGAAGTTCGCCACCAGCACCGTGAGGGTGATCACGAGGAACACGCCCTGCATGAGCGCGTAGTCGAGACCCTGCACGGCCTGGATCATGAGCTTGCCGAGGCCCGGATAGCTGAACACCTGCTCCATCACGATCGATCCGGCGACGACGAAGCCGAGCGCGATGCCGAAGCCCGCGAGGCTCGGGATGGCGGCGTTGCGGGCGGCGTACCGCGTGAGCGTCCGCCGCGAGGTGAGTCCCTTCGCCTCGGCCGTCACCACGTAGTCCTCCGACATCGTCGAGACCATCATGTTGCGCATGCCGAGCAGCCAGCCGCCGACCGAGGAGAGCACGATCGTCGTCGCCGGGAGGATCGCGTGGTAGATCGCGCTGCCGAGGAATGCCCAGCTCCACTCCGGCCCCGCCGGGAACTCGAACACGTCGTAGCCGCCGACGATCGGGAACCACCCGAGTTGCACCGCGAACACCGCGACGAGCACGAGCGCGAGCCAGAAGTACGGGATCGACTGGAACACGGTGGTGATCGGCACGAGGTGGTCGAGCCTCGTGCCGCGCCGCCATCCCACCCAGGCGCCCACGATGATGCCGAGCAGGAACGAGATGACGGTCGCGGTCCCGACCAGGAAGATCGTCCACGGCAGCGCCGCCGAGATCAGGTCGGCGACGGGGGCCGGATACCGCGTCGAGGAGACCCCGAGGTCGCCCTGCAGCAGCCGGCCCCAGTACGCCACGTACTGGTCCCACAGCGACATGTCCCTGCCCGCACCGAGGATCGACGTGATCGCCTGCACGGTCTCCTCCGAGAGCGGTCGCCCGCCGCTGGCTCGGCGCAGCTTGCCGAGCATGATCGCGGCCGGATCGCCCGGCAGCAGCCGCGGCAGCAGGAAGTTGAGCGAGATCGCCGCCCAGAAGGTCACCAGGTAGAAGGCGACCCGCCGAAGGTAGAAGCTCATGCTGCCGCCGTCCTCGATGCGGGGAAGGTTCGTTCCATGGGACCGTCGGCGCCTACTCGGCGGGCTTCAGGTGCGTGAGCACCATCGCGTTCGCGACCGCGAGGTAGGGCAGCGGAGCGGCGTACAGGTCGCTCTCGCTCGGCCAGCCGGTGAACTTCTCGGTGTTGAAGAACGACTGCGAGGCGTTGAGCACCACCGGGATGTACGGCAGGTCTCGGGCGATCTCGGCCTGGATCGCGCCGTAGGCCGCCTGCTTGGTCGCCACGTCCTGCGTGGCGCCGGCCGCGAGCACGGCCTCGTCGACGACGGGGTTCGCGTAGCGCGAGTAGTTCTGCCCGTCGAGCGGGCCCTCGCCGACCTTCGCGGTCGACGAGCCGGCGAAGTACTCGTGGTAGTTCGAGTACGGGTCGGCCACGAGGCTCTGGGTGAGGCCGAAGAGCGCCATCTGGAAGTCGCCGTTCTGGATCGGGGTCCAGTACTCGGCGTCGGAGACGGTGCGTGCGTTGATGCGGATGCCGGCTTCGGCGGCCTGCTCGGAGATGAGCTTCGCCGCATCGTTGTAGTCGGTCCATCCGTCGGGCGAGAACAGGTCGATCTCGATCGCCGTGCCGTCCTTGCCGTAGAACCCGTCGTCGCCCTTGGTGTATCCGGCCGCCTCGAGGACCTCGGCCGCCGCGGCGGGGTCGGCCTCCTGCGGGCTCGTGGCGAGCGCGGGGTCGGCGAGCCACTGCTCGTCGCGGGGCTGCAGCGTGAACGACGGCGACGACTCGCCCGCGAGGCCCGCGAAGGCCTTCTCGCGGATGGTCGCCCGGTCGATCGCGAGGTTGATGGCCTGGCGCACCGCGGGGTCGGTCTGGGGGCCGGTGCAGCCGAGGTCGGCGTTCGCGCAGGTGGTGATCGTCGTCGGGTCCTGCTGCAGGTTGAGCGTCGAGATGTCGCCCTTGCCGGTGACGGCGTCGGGGTTCGCGATGAACTGGCCGACCCAGTCGATCTTGCCGGTGGTCAAGAGGTCCTGCGACGACTGGTTCGAGTCGAGGCCGAGGTACTGCACCTGTTCGACGGCGGGCGCGCCGTCGCGGAAGAGGTCGTTCGCCTCGACCGTGTACGCGGCCTCCGAGAAGTCCTTGAGCACGTACGGGCCCGAGCCGACCGGTTCGGGGTTGGTCTCGGCCATGAAGTCGTCGATGCCCTCCCAGATGTGCTTCGGGATGATGTAGGTCGAGCCGAGCGTCAGCGAGGCGCTGGTGAACTGCGGCTCCGTGTAGGTGAGCACGACGGTCGTGTCGTCGGTCGCCTCGGCCGAGACGAACTGCTCGGTCTTGTTCGAGCCGTAGCCGAACGTGAAGGCGACGTCCTCCGCCGTCAGGTCCTCGCCGTCGCTCCACTTCAGGTCGGGCTTGATGGTGACGGTGAGGGTCTTGCCGTCCTCGCTGTACTCGTAGCTGTCGCCGATGAGCCCGACGGGCGGGTCGGCGGACAGCTGGTTGAAGAAGAACAGCGGCTCGTAGATGGCGCCGAAGGTGGCGTGCACGGCCGTGTCGACGGCGAACGGGTTGAAGTTGTTGTTGATCGGGGTGGCGCTGCCGGCCCAGACGCGGAGGACCGCGGCGTCGCCGTCGGATCCGGTCGAGGGCGAGCACCCGGACATCCCGAGGGCGATAGCGGCCGCTCCGGCGGCGAATGCCACCGTGATGGAGCGCTTGGTTCGATTCATCGTTCCGACAGTCCTCTCGTGCTTCGTTGCGTGGGAAGAGCAGTGACGCCGCCTGCAGGAGCCTGGTGCGCAGGGCGCTACTGGAAGCGACCCTAACAGAAAAGAATCTAACCGGAAACAATTCATCCAATTAATTCAGGATGCCTCGAGGACACCCGAACACGAGCCCGCGCCGCTCCTCGAGCGCGCCGACGGGCGACCTCGGCCCGCGTGGCGCGGAGAAGTCGGCCGGTGTGGCGTCGCCGACGAGGGGCCGTGGAGCCCGAGGAGCCCGGATCAGCGCTCGGCGAGCAACGCGGCGAGCGCCGGCAGCTGCTCGGGGTCTTCGAACGCCGACCCGACGGCCACCGTTCGCACACCCCTCGCCAGGAAGACACCCGCGTTCGAGGCATCCATGCCGCCCGTGGCGACGAAGCGCGCCGCGGGGAACGGACCGGACATGGCGCCGAACCAGGCGGGGCCGAGGAGCGAGGCCGGGAAGGCCTTCAGCCAGGTGAGGCCGAGGGCCATCGCCTGCTGCACCTCCGTCGCCGTGGCGACGCCGGGGAGGGGCGGCAACCCGGCCTCGAACGACGCGCGCACGACCCGCTCGTCGAGACCGGGGCTCACGGTGAACGCCGCTCCGGCCGCGGCGGCCTGCTCCACGTGCCGCACGGCGACGACGGTGCCCGCGCCGACGACGCGCCCCTCGGCGCGACCGGCCTCGGCGACCGCGGCCAGTGCCTCGAGATCGGCCTCGGACTGGATCGGCAGCTCCACGACGTCGATGCCGAGCGACCACGCCTGCCGTGCGAGCTCGAGGCTGCGCCGGGCGCCGAGACCGCGGAAGATCGCCATCAGGGGTCGCCCGGCGAGCAGCGTGTCGAAGGCGGTGTTGTCGATCGTCGTCATGGGGGTCGGGCCTCTCGGTGGGTTCAGCGGCGGGGGTCGCGGGGGAAGTCGCTCGTCTCGCCGAGCACGAGCACGGCTCGGTCGTGTCCGGCGCGCAGGCGCCCGGCGGCGTCGCGGTCGTCGAGGAGCGCGGCGAGGTAGCCCGCGGCGAACGCGTCGCCGGCGCCGACGGCCTCGACCACGTCGACCGGGTGCGCGGCGACGTGCTCGACCGCGTCGATGCCGTCGACGCCCCGCGCGAACTCGGTCGCGCCGACATCGCCGTCCTTCACGACGAGCCGGGCGGGCTCTGGCAGGAACGCGCGCACGTCGGATGCCGTCGTGGTGCCCCACAGTCGCGCTGCTTCGTCGAGCCCGACGAAGGCGAGATCGGCGGCGGCGGCGAGCGCGCGCAGTCGCGCGGCGGCGGCCTCCGCGCTTCGCCAGAGTGCCGCGCGGTGGTTCACATCGAAGCTGAGCAGCGCGGGAGTCGCGGCGACGCGCTCGATCATCGCGTCGAGCATCGCGTCGCACGAGCTCGACAGCGCGGCCGTGATGCCGCTGAGGTGCACGACGCGCGCCCCCTCGAGGGGCAGTCGCTCGGCGAACGCCGGCGACATGCGCGACGCCGCCGAGCCCACGCGGAAGTACTGCACCCCGTTGCCCGGGTCCTTGACGTAGAGTCCGGTCGGCGCGTCGGGATCGCGCTCGACGAAACGGGTGTCGACGCCGCGGCTCGCGAGCTGCGCCACGAGCCGTCGTCCGAGCGCGTCGTCGCCGACCCGGCCCGCCCACGCGGCCCTACCGCGGAGCGCGGCGAGGTGGGAGGCGACGTTCGACTCCGCTCCCCCCGCGTCGAGGTGGAAGTCGACGGCGCGCTCGAGCGGCTCGGCGAGCGCGGGCGTCACGAGCGCCATGGTCTCGCCGATGGCGATGATCTCGGGCAGCAGAGCGTCGGTCACGGGTCTATGCTGACGGGTGTGCAACTGCTGCGCAAACGCGTTGCAGCATACGCAACAAATGAAAGTGAGCTCCGGATGTCGCGCCTCACCCCGCTCTCCGAGACCACCGATCTCCGCCTCGAGGCGGGCGACAAGGGGCTGCCCGCCCGTGCCGCCGGACTCACCGTGCGCGAGTTCCTCGCCACCGCGCCGCGGCTCGCGGAGTTCTGGACGCCACTGCTCGCGCTCGACCGGGCGGCGCTCGAACACAATGCCGCGACGATCCAGCGCTGGTGCGACGAGCGGGGGCTCGAGCTCATGCCGCACGGCAAGACCACGATGGCACCGGCGCTGTGGCGGCTGCAGCTCGACGCCGGGGCGAACGGGCTCACGCTCGCCACCCCCGGCCAGGTGCGCACCGCCCGCGCGTTCGGCGTCCGGTCGCTCATGCTCGCGAACGCCCTCGTGGCGCCAGACGCCCTCGCGTGGATCGCCGCCGAGCAGGACGACGACGCCCACTTCGAGTTCTGGTCGTGGGCCGACTCGATCGAGACCGTCGAGACCATGGAGCGCGGACTCGCCGCGGCATCCGTCGCTCCCGCTCGCCCGCTCGCGGTGCTCGTCGAGCTCGGCGCGGGCGGCGGGCGCACGGGCGCGCGCGGCCTCGACGAGGCGATCGACATCGCCCGCCGCATCGCCGACTCCCCCGTGCTGCGGCTCGCCGGCGTCGCGGGCTACGAGGGCAGCCTCGGGCACGATCGCTCCTCGGTCGCCGTCGCCGCCGTGCGCGACTACCTGGCCGACCTGCTCGAGCTCCACGACGCGGTGCGCGACCTCGCCGACCCCGCCGACGGGCCCCTCGTCGTCACCGCCGGCGGCAGCGCCTACCTCGACCTCGTCGCCGACGTGTTCGCACCCGGCATCGAGGCCGACCACGACGTGCACACGACTCGCTGGGTGCTGCGCTCGGGCGCCACGCTCGTGCACGACGACGGCTTCTACCGCGGCATCTCGCCGATCGACGCCGAACTCGTCGCGGCCATGCGCGGCCACGCCCGCGTCGTCTCGCACCCCGAGCCGGGGCTGGCGCTGCTCGACGGCGGCAAGCGCGACCTGCCGTACGACGAGGGGCTGCCGATGCCGGTCGGCGTCGCCGGGGCGCCCGGCGCCGACCTGCGACCCCTCGGCGAGGCATCCGTCACGGCGGTCAACGACCAGCACGCGTACCTGCGCGCCGAGGCGGGCCGCACGCTGCCCGTCGCGATCGGCGACGTCGTCGCGCTCGGGCTGTCGCACCCGTGCACGGCGTTCGACAAGTGGCGGTGGATCCCCGTCGTCGAGCATTCGGGCAGCGACCTCGTCGTCGACCTCGTGCGCACGTACTTCTGAGGATCGTCGCCATGACCGTCCTGATCAGGAATGCGCGCGTCGTCGACGAGGCGGGTGAACGAGGGGGGCCGCACGACGTGCTGCTCGCGGGCGGGCGGATCGCGCGGATCGCGCCGGCATCCGCCGGTCGAGCAGGCGCGCAGCGCCGTCTCGGGACCACGGATGCCGCGTGGGCGGGTGGTCTCGATCCACGTCCGCCTTCGCCGGGATCCCCGCGACCGACGAAGTCGATCGACGCCGGCGGACGCCTGCTCATGCCGGGATTCGTCGACGCGCACTCGCATGCCGACGGGGCGGTCTTCGATCCCGACGTGCAGCTGGCGCTGCTGCGGCAGGGTGTCACCACCGTGATCGGCGGGCAGGACGGCGTCGGCTTCGCCCCAGGCGACGGCGCGTACGGCACCGAGTACTTCGCGGCGATCAACGGGCGGCACCCGCGCTACGCGGGCGGCGGCGTCGCCGACCTGCTCGCGACCTACGAGGGGACGACCCCGCTCAACGTCGCGACCCTCGTGCCCGCCGGTACGGTGCGTTCCGCGGTCATGGGCCGCTCCACCGCGGCACCGAGCAGTTCCGAGCTCGCCGAGATGCGCGCGCTCGTGGCATCCGGCCTGGCCGACGGCGCCGTGGGCCTCTCGACCGGACTCGACTACGTGCCGGGTCTCTTCGCCGATGCCGCCGAGCTCGCCGAGCTCTGCCGCCCCGTCGCCGACGCGGGCGGCGTGTACGTGTCGCACATGCGCGGCGGGTACGAGGCGAACTCGGCCGCGGGCATCGACGAGATCGCGGCGATCGCGGCGGCGAGCGGCGTGCGGGTGCATGTCTCGCACTTCCACGCCGAGCCTGCGATCGTGCGGCACGAGCTCAGCCGGCTCGCGTCGGCGGGCGACCGCGCGAGCTTCGACGCCTACCCGTACACGCGGGGCTGCTCGATCCTCGCCATGCCGATCCTGCCCGCCGAGCTCACCGTTCGAGCCGCCGACGAGGTGCTGCAGGTCCTCGCCGATCCGGTCGAGCGGGAGCGGCTGCGGCTCGACTGGTTCCCGACGATCGCGGGGTATGCGAGCCTCGGGCCCGATTGGCCGGACATGCTGACGCTCGCGCACATCGCCGCACCCGAGTTCGACTGGGCGCACGGTCTCACCCTCGCCGAGGGAGCGGCCCGCACGGTGCGCGACCCGATCGACTTCGCGCTCGACGTGCTCGTCGCCGCTCGGCTCGAGGTCAACGTCGTCATGGCGGTGCAGCACGAGCGCAGCGATGCCGAGCTCGCCGAGATCCTCTCGCTGCCCGGAGCGATCGGCGGATCCGACGGCATCTTCCTCGGCCGGCACCCGCATCCGCGGGCGCGCGGCTCGTTCGCACGGTACCTCGCGCTGCTGGTCCGTGAACAGGGCGCGCTGGGCTGGGCCGATGCCTCGGCCCTCGTCTCGACGCGAGCGGTGCGCCGCTTCGGGCTCGGCGACCGGGGCGTCGTCCGCGAGGGCGCGATCGCCGATCTCGCGCTCGTCGACCCCGACCGGGTGGGCGCGGGCGCGAGCTACGCCGCGCCGCTGGAGTTCGCCGACGGCATCGACGACGTGTTCGTCGCGGGCGTGCCCGTGCTCGCCGACGGGGTGCTCACGGGGGCCACGCCGGGCACGGGGCTGCGAGCCGATCGAGGCCGTGGTCCCGATGCGCGCCCTCCTTCGTCGGGCGCCGCTCGACCGACCGAACCGCTGGAGGCCTGACATGTCGCAGAGCGTGACGCGCGCGGCGCGCATCATCGACGCCATCGCGGCCGGCCCGCGCACGGTCGCCGAGCTCGCCGAGGAGTTCGGACTCCACCGCTCGACCATGTTCCGCGAGCTGCAGGCCCTCGAGCAGGTCGGCTGGGTGCGCAGGCGAGGCTCGGGCCGCTACACGCTCGGCACGCACCTCGCCGCCCTCTCGAAGCAGGCCCTCGACTCGCTCGACCTGCGCGAGGCCGGCTCCGAGCACGTACGCCGCCTGCAGCGGCGCACCGGCAACACCCTGCACCTCGCTGCGCTCATGGACCGCTCGATCGTCTACGTCGACAAGGCCGAGGACGAGTCGGGCGTGCGCATGTACTCGCGAATCGGCCGGGCCGTGATCCCCTACTGCTCCGCCGTCGGAAAGGCGATCCTCGCCGACCTCGACCGTGCGGGGCGCGACGCCGTGCTCGACGGCGTCGTGTGGCAGCGCTACACCGACCTGACCATCGACTCGCGCGAGCGACTCGACCGCGAGCTCGCCATCGTCTCGGCCCGCGGCTACGCGACCGACGACCGCGAGTTCGAGGCATTCGTGAACTGCATCGCCGTGCCCATCCGCAGTTCCATGGGCATCGTCGGCGCACTCTCGATCACGGCGATCCGCATGGTCGCCGACCTCGACCGGCTGAAGGCCGACCTGCCCGCCATGCGCGAGACCGCCGAGCTCATCGCCCGCGATCTCGGCTGACGGATGCCTCGGGTCTCACGCCGAGGCATCCCCGACGACCACCGACGCACCACGACCACCACCACCACACAGGAGGAACCATGTCCAAGACCGCCGTCACCCTCTCGAACGCGCCGAAGCCCGCCGGGCCATACAGCCACGGCGTCGTCGCGAACGGATTCCTGTACACGGCGGGCTTCGGCCCGCAGGACCCGGCGACGGGCCTCGTCGTCGAGGGCGGCGTGAAGGAGCAGACCCGCCAGGTGCTGCGCAACATCGGCGCCGTTCTCGCCGAGTACGGCCTCACGCACGACGACGTCGTGAAGGTGACCGCGCACCTCGAGGACCTCGCCGACTTCGCCGAGTACAACGAGGCCTACGCCGAGTTCTTCACCGAGCCCTACCCCGTGCGCACGACGGTCGGCTCGCGCCTCGCGAACATCCTCGTCGAGATCGACGTCGTCGCCGCCATCCCGCACGACTGATCCCTGCCTGGTCGGTCGAGTCGGCGCGAAGCGCCGTGTCGAGACCACGCGCCCGTTGCGCGCGGTCTCGATACGCGTCGCCTCCGTCGGCGCTCCTCGACCGACCTCCGCCTACGCGATGCCGCCGCCGTCGACGACGAGCGCCGAACCGGTGACGTAGCTCGACTCGTCGCTCGCGAGCCAGACGACCGCCGCCGCGATCTCGTACGGCTCGCCCATGCGGCGCAGCGGCCGGTCGGCGGCCTCGGCGAGGAATCCGGATTCGGCCTGGCCGAGCTGGCGGGCCTCGTCGCGCAGCATGCCCGTGTTCACGTCGCCCGGGTTGACCGAGTTCACCCGGATGCCCTGCGGACCGTGGTCGATGGCGAGCGCGCGGGTCATGTTGACGACGGCGCCCTTCGAGGCGCAGTACGAGATCGCCTGCCCACCGCCCTTGAGGCCCCAGCCCGAACCCGTGTTGACGATCGAGCCGCCGCCCGCGGCCGCCATGACCGGCACGACGTGCTTGCACATGAGGAAGATCGAGCGCACGTTCACGCCGAAGACGCGGTCCCACTCCTCGACGGTCGTCTCGACCGCGGTCGTGCGACGGATGATGCCCGCGTTGTTGAAGACGACGTTCACGCCGCCGAACTCGTCGACCACGGTCTGCACGACGCGTTCGATGTCGGACTCGCTCGCGACATCCGCGGCGATCGCGATGGCCGTGCCGCCGGCCGCCCGGATCTCGTCGGCGACCGCGGCCGCCGCGTCGGCGTTCAGGTCGACGACGGCGACCTTCGCACCCTCGGCTGCGAGGGCGATCGAGGTGGCGCGGCCGATGCCGCCCGCGCCGCCCGTGACGATGGCCTGCTTGTTCTCGAGGCGCATGGCCTTCTCCTTCGGTTCGGGGTGGGTGTGTAGGGCCGGTCGGGCTCGACCGGTCACGTTCAGGGTTCGGATGGCTCGGCGTCGGGCGCGTGCACAGGGTAGAGGCTCGTGGTGGAGGGGCCGGTGATCACGCGCGCGAATCCCGCGAGGCGGGCGTCGACGAGGGGGTCGCCGGTGTCGACGAGCAGGGGGCGGCCGCCGAGGTCGATGAGCTTCTGCTCGGGGGCGACGACCATGAGCGGGTCGTCGTCGAGCAGGCGCAGCACGCGCGCCGAGAGCTGCTGGTTGCCGCGGCCGAGCAGGAAGCCCTGGCCGCCGATGACGCTCACGACGGCCTTCGCGGGGCCGCGCGAGATCTCGTCGACGAGCTCGTGCTCGCTCGCCCCCGCGCGGACGACCCGGCCGTCGAGCACGACGTCGACGCCGAGCGGGGTCTTCGCGACCCCGAGCTCGCGGGCGAGCTCGGCCATCGTGCCGCCGGGGCCGAGCAGGTAGCGGATGCCCGGGCGCATCGCCATGGCCGCACCGCGCGCGGCACCCGCGACGGCGGCCTGCTCGGTCACCGGCGTCGCCGCCTTGCGCGACTGCGTGCGGCCTGCGCGGTAGGGCACGGGCATGGTGCCGTAGAGGCGCGGCTCGACGCGCGCACGCCGCATCGCCGCCTCGTCGATGTCGAGCACCTCGCGCTCCTGCACGGGCAGGGCGCCGTCCGATCCGGATGCCGCCGACCACGCCGCCGCGAGCGCGCCCGCGGCGCGCGGGCTCACCGCGAAGACGGGCGAGTACATCTTGACGCCGGCCGGGATGCCGAGCGCGGCGACCGCCACCGCACCCGGGCGGCCGCCCCACGCCGTCGGCACCGATGCTCTGTAGGAACTTCTCGGCGACATGCCGGAATCGTCGACCACGACGTCGGCGTGCGGCACGGAAGTTCCTCCGGAGCCGTTCCGGCCGTCGGCAGAGGATCCCGTCGCGGTCCCTCGACCGGCCTCCGACAGCCCGGCCGCGACATCGCGGGCGGTGCCGTCGCCGCCGGCGAAGAGCACGAGGGTCGCGCCGGCGTCGACGAGTGCGCGCACGGCGGCCGTCGTGTCAGCCGCCGTCGTGGCGGCCGCGGACGTCGCGTGGTCGGCGACGCTCGGCCGGTAGACGACGCGCGGCTCGAGGCCGGCGGCGCGCACCGCGTCCTCCCCCATCGCACCCGCCGCGGTGAGCACGACGGGCAGACGGCCGGTCGAGGCGGCGCGCAGCGCCGTACCGGGACGACCGGCGACACGGGCGCGGTCTCGAGACGCGTCGACCCCGTCGGCGCTGCTCGACCGACGGAGATGCGCCGCGACGACCTCGAGCGCGACCCGTGCCCGCTCGCCGGCCTGCGGCCGGGCGCCGCGCTCGGCGGCCTCGACCTGCACGGCCGCGCCGTCGGAGCCGGCGAGTCCCGCAGGACCGCCGACCCCGGCGACGGGGTTCACGACGAGGGCGAGCATGCTCAGGCGGCCGACTCCGACGCGGTGGCGGCGGTCGACTCGAGTCGCTGCGCCGCTCGACGGGCCGGGCTCTCGCCGAAGTACTTGCGACGGTAGGCGCGCCACGTGATCGCCCAGCGCTCGGGGTCGTCGAGGTCGTCGTGGTGGGTGTGGTGCACCGTCTGGTTGTGCGGTGCGGTGCGCACGACCTCGGGCGTCTCGCGTGCCTCGCGGGCGACCTCGGCGAGCGCGGCGACGTACTCGTCGATCTCGGCCATCGAGTACGACTCCGTCGGCTCGAGCGTGAACGGCTGCGGCACCACGTACGGGTGGTGGCTCGTCCAGTAGTGCATGCCGAAGTCTGAGAGGCGAACGCCGATCTCCTCCGACGAGATGCCCGTCTCCTCGAAGAGCTCCTGCCACGAGTACCGCACCTGCTCGATGCGGCGGCGGCCCTCGGCGTAGGGCGCCGAGGCGCCCGGGATGTCGGTCACCTTCTTGAGCAGGTAGTTGTTGTTGAGCACCGCGATCTCGGCGGCCGCGAGCAGCCCCTCGGCACCGAGCGCCATGATCCACGAGTAGGCGCGCACGATGTTCGGCACGACGCCGTGGAACGGCGCGACCGCGCCGATCGACTGCGGGCCCGCCTCGCGCACGTCGAAGCGCACCTCGCCCGAGGCATCCACCTCGCGCACGACGCGCGGCCCCGGCAGGAACGGCGCGAGCGCGGCACTCACCGCGTTCGCCCCGGCGCCGGGCCCGCCGCACGCGTGCGGCGTCGAGAACGTCTTGTGCAGGTTGAAGTGGCACACGTCGAAGCCGGCGTCGCGGGCGCGCGTGATGCCGAGGATGCCGTTGGCGTTCGCCTGGTCGTACGAGGCGAGCGCACCGACCCTGTGGGCGGCATCCACCCACTCGCGGATCGCGGGGTTGTAGATGCCCGTGTCTTCCGGATTGGTGACCATGATCGCCGCGGTGCGCGGCGAAAGGGCCGCCTTGAGCGCCGCGAGGTCGGGGTAGCCCTCGGCGTCGGGGAAGATCGTGATCACGTCGTAGCCGGCCGCCTTCGCGGCCGCCGCGTTCGACGGGTGGCTGAAGATCGTCGTGATGACCTCGCGCCGCTGCTCGCCCTCGCCGTTCGCCTCGTGATACGCACGGATCATCGCGACGTTCGCCCAGATCGCGGCCGAGCCGCCCTGCGTGTGCAGCGACACCTCGTCCATGCCCGAGATCTCGGCGAGCATGCGCTCGAGGTTCCAGGTGATCTCGAGCACTCCCTGCGCGTCGGCCGGGTCCTGCAGCGGGTGCATGGCGGTGAGCTGCGGCACGCCGATGAGCTGGTCGTTGATCTTCGGCGAGTACTTCATCGTGCACGTGCCCTGGCCGATGTCGACGTTGAGGTCGGCACCGAGGTTCTCCTGCGAGAGCCGCAGGTAGTGCTTGAGCACCCGCTGCTGGCCCATCTCGGGCAGGGCGGGCGGCACGTCGCGGCGGAGGCCCGCGGGCAGGTCGGAGACGACGTCGCCGACCGCGTCGCGCACGCCCGGCTCGATCGGCGTGACGAGCACGCCGCGCTCGCCCGGGGTGGAGAGCTCGAAGATGACGGGTTCGTCCCAGCTGGCCTGGTGGAAGCGGCGGAGGGCGGGCTTGGGTGCGATGGGGAGCGTCATGCGCGGTCCTCCTGAGTGGTGTTGAGGGTGGATGCCTCGGCGAGCGCGCCGATCGCGGCGGCGAGACGGTCGATGGCGGCCTGGCCGGTCATCTCGGTGACGCAGACGAGCAGCCGGTGCTCGCCGACGACGACGCCCGGCTCGATGCCCTGGCGGCGCAGCGACTCGACGACGCCGTGCGCCGTGAGGCCGGCACCCGCGAGGTCGACCGTGAACTCGCGCAGGTGCAGCGCACCGTCGCCGAGCGCGACGCCGGGGATCGCGGCGAGCCGCTGCTGGGCGTAGCGGGTGCGGGCGAGCAGCAGCTCGCCGAGTTCGCGCATGCCCTGCGGGCCCATGAGCGCGAGGTAGACGCCGGCGGCGATGCCCCAGAGGGCTGCGGCGGTGCCGACCCATTCCTTGCCCTCCTCGCGGTGCGCGAAGGAGGTGCGGTCGTAGGCGACGTCGCCGAAGCCGACCTCGCCGGGCACGTCGGTCGTCGCGAGCCCGAAGAGGCGCGAGGGCATCTCCATGATGAACTTCGGGTCGTCGTTCACGGCGATGAAGCCGCCGTGCGCGCCGCCGAACCACTGGTGGAGGCCCAGCGACTGGATGTCGCCGCAGACGATGTCGGCACCCTGCTCGGCGGGCGGCGTGAGCACGCCGTAGCCGATCGGGTCGGTGCCCACGACGAGCACGGCGCCTGCGGCGTGGGCCGCGTCGGCGAGCTCGCGCAGGCGGGTCTCCAGCGCACCGGTCACCGACGGCGTCTCGACCCAGACAGCGGCGACGTCGTCGTCGAGGCGTGCGGCGACGGCCGAGGCGTCCGCGGTGCCGTTCACCGTCGGCACGAACTCGAGGTCGAGGTGCACGCGCACGAAGTCGGTCACCTTCGAGAGCTTGGCCGGCAGCACGTCGCTCGCGACGAGCACGCGGCGGCGCCCGGTCATGCGGCCCGCCATCGAGAGGCCCGTGGCGGTCGCCTGGTACCCGTCGTAGGTGGGCACGTTCACGACGTCCATGGCGAGCAGCTCGGCCATGAGCGACTGGTACTGGAACAGTGCCTGGAAGCGACCGTGGTCCTCGTACGGCTCGCCCGCGTAGGCGGTGAGGAACTCGCTGCGGTTGATGACCTCGTCGACGACGGCGGGCACGTAGTGGTGGTACGTGCCGTGGCCGAGGAAGCTCAGCCGCTCGACGGTCGAGCGGTTCTTGCCGAGCAGGCCCCGGACGTGGCCCGCGAGGTCCTGCTCGGCGACGAGCGGCGCCGGCAGGTCGAGCGCACGGCCGAGGCGCAGGTCGGCGGGCACGTCGGCGTAGAACTCGTCGATCGAGGCGGCGCCGACCGCGTCGAGCATCGCCTGCTTCGTCGCGGGCGCGGTGTTGGGGATGTACGGATGGACGAAGGTGTCGGTCATGGTGCCTCAGTCGGTGGTGTCGGACAGGGTGATGAAGGGCGGCTTCGCCGCGCGCGGGGTGGCGAGCACGGCGGCGCCGAAGCGCGGGAGGGCGAGGGTGCGGCCGTCGGTCGAACCGGTGAGCAGGTCGCGCGCCCCGGCGGGCACGTCGACCGTGATCTCGCGGCGGCCGTGGTTGAGCACGAAGGTGTAGTCGGTCGTCTCGTCGCTGCGGGTCACCGCCTCGAGGTCGAGGTCGATGCGCTCGCGCGCCGGCAGGCCGGCCGCGGCGAGCACGTCGCGGAAGAGGGCGATCAGCCCGTCGCGCTCGAGCACGCAGCTGACGTACCAGGCGGTGCCACTCGGTCGGTCGAGGAGGGCGGAGCCCGTATCGAGCCCACCGCCCTCCGCGGGATCCGTGGTCTCGAGACGCTCGCTTCGCGCGCTGCCCGAGCGACGGATGGTGATCGCCGCTCGGCCGTCGAGCTCGCCCGAGGCGTACTGGGCGAGCACCTCGGTGCCGTCGTGCACCTCGATCCACTCGCCCCAGGTCGGGGCGTCGAACTCGGCGCCGGTGACGAACGCGACGCGCTCGGCGATCCCGTCGGGCACCGGCCACTGCTCGTCGACCTCGACACCCAGGAGGCCCCGCAGCGGGCCGGGCGCTCCCCCGTCGTGCACCTTCTCGGTGTCGTCGACGACGCCCGAGAACGGACCGACGACGAGCTGGCCGCCGCGTGCGACGAAGTCGGAGAGCGCCTCGGCCTGCGAGGCATCCGAGACGTACAGGTTCGGCACCACGACGACGTCGTAGCCGTCGAACGGGCCGGTCGCCCGCACCGTGTCGACCGCGTGCCCGAGCGCGTGCAGCGCCGCGTGCCAGGCGCGGGCCTGTGCGAGCCAGTTGAGCCGCTGCGAGGGCAGCGACTCGGTCGCCGACGAGCCCCACCACGAGTCGTGGTCGACGACGAGCGCGACGCGCGAGCGCACGCGGCTGCCGCGCACCGGCTCGAGGCGCTTCAGCTCGGCGCCGAACGCCTTCGCCTCCTGGAACGAGCGGGATGCCTCGCCGCGGTGCCCGACCATCGCCGAGTGGAACTTCTCCTGCCCGTACTTCGCCTGGCGCCACTGGAAGACCATCGCCCCGTCGGAGCCGTGGGCGATCGCCTGCAGGCTGCCGATCCGGTACTGGCCCGGTGCCTTCGGCACGTTGACGTCGCGCCAGCTGACGCCGCTCGGTGCCTGCTCGAGCAGCAGCCACGGCCGCCCGCCCTTGAGTGAGCGCATGTAGCCGTAGTTGAGGGCGGCCGGCACGTGCGCGAGCGGGTCGGCGGGGTCGGGGTACGCATCGTCGGTGACGAGGTCCTCGGCCGCGGCGAAGTCCCAGTAGTCGAGGTCGCGCAGGATCGACATGAAGTTCGTGGTGACGCCGATCTCGGGCGTGACCTCGCGCAGGATGTCGACCTCGAGCTGGAAGAGCTCGAGCAGCGCGTCCGACGAGAAGCGCTCGAAGTCGAGCAGCTGCGTCGGGTTCACGGGTCCGGTCGAGCGGCGCGGCGCCTCGATGTGCGCCCAGTCGGTGTAGCGCTGGCCCCACACGTTCACGCCCCATGCCTCGTTGAGTCCGTCGAGGTCGCCGTAGCGGGCCTCGAGCCAGCGGCGGAAGTGCGCGGATGACTCGGGGCACCAGCAGCGCGAGACGTGATCGCCGTACTCGTTCGAGACGTGCCAGAGCGCGAGCGCCGGGTGTTCGCCGTAGCGTTCGGCCATCGCGCGCGTCATCCGCGCCACGTTCTCGCGCCAGACCGGAGAGCTGGGGCAGTACGCCTGGCGCGAGCCGAACTCGAGGCGCTGGCCGTCTTCGTTCGACGGCAGCATCTCGGGGTGGCTGCGGATGAGCCACGACGGCGGGGTCGCGGTCGCGGTGGCGAGGTCGACCTTGATGCCGCCCTCCCACAGGAGCTCGATGATGCGGTCGAGCCAGCCCCACTCGTAGACCCCGGGCGCGGTCTCGAGCTGCGGCCACGAGAACACCGGGAGGCTCACGATGTTGACACCGGCATCGCGCATGAGGCGGATGTCTTCGTGCCAGACCTCCTCCGACCACTGGTCGGGGTTGTAGTCGCCGCCGTAGGCGAGCGCGTCGAGGCGGATCGGCCGAGGGGACTCGTCGGTCACACCTGCTCCTCTCTGAGTGCGCGGGGATGTACAGTCTGCGGTGCAGAATGTATTCTGTATACAGACACCGTAAACCGGATGCCGGAAGCGGTCAAGCCCGGGCTGAGCCCTAGGCTTACCGCGACGGCCGAGGGGTCCGAAGGGCGAACACATGGCGATCGAACGCAAGAACCTGCGCTCGCAGGTCCGTGAGGAGTTGCTCGCGCGCATGCGCGCGGGCGAGGTGCAGCCGGGTGAGGGCATCAACGAGGTGCAGCTCGCCGGCGAGCTCGGCGTGAGTCGAACGCCGCTGCGAGAGGCCCTCATCGCCCTCGAGAGCGAAGGCCAGATCACGAGCGAGAACGGCAAGGGCTTCCGCTTCGTGCCGCTCAGCGCGAGCGAGTTCGAGGACCTCGCTCCCGTGATGGCCGCCCTCGAGAGCCTCGCGCTCGAACTGAGCCCGGTCGACGAGCTGCGCGAGATCGGCACCCGCCTCTCGAAGCTCGCCGCCGAGTTCGACCAGGAGGTCGTCGAGCACGCCCTCGTGGTCACGAAGGACGACGAGTGGCACGGCATCATGCTCTCGGCCTGCCCGAACCGCCGCCTCCTCGATGTGATCGAGAGCGTGCGCGGGGCGTTCCACCGCTACGAGTCGCTGCTTGTGCCGAACAACGTGATGATCGAGCGCGTCGCGGCCGAGCACGCCGCCATCGCGGCCCGTCTCTCCGAGGGCGACGTACCGGGCGCGGTCGCCGCGCTCAAGGTCAACTGGCTGCACGGCATGCGCCGCATCCTCGACAACGCGTCGAGCCCCTACTTCACCGCGTAGGTCGGTCGAGTGGGGCGAAGCCCGTATCGAGACCACCACTCCTGGAGGTCGGTCGAGTAGTCGCGAAGCGCCGTATCGAGACCACGACTCGTGAAGGTCCTCAGGTCTCGGCGCCGAGTACACGAAGCGGCGTCGGCCCGTGACGCTCGTCTTGCGGCAGGAGTTCGACCGGATCGACGAAGCGTACTTCGCGGAGAAGCAGGTGCAGGGTGGGGCCGCGCCAAGCGCCTCGCCCTGATCGAGGGACGATTCGACCTCTTGCCCGCGCTGGCGAAGAAGCGATTCCCGAAGAAGACGGACGGGTAGGAGCTATCGCGTGTCGGTGATCCCGATACGGCGCTGTGCGCCTACTCGACAGACCGGAAGCGTGCCCGGCGCTCGCGCGTTCGGTGGTTGACTTGGGCGCATCCGGCGAGGAGAGCCGCGGCGCCGAGGGCGACCGCGGGAGCGAGCAGTGTGCGTGTTCTCATCTGACTTCCTTGTCTGGTTGGGAATTGCATTGCTGAGCGTCGGTCGAGCAGGCGCGCAGCGCCGTATCGAGACCGCGGATGCCTCGGGGCGGCGGTCTCGATCTGCGCTTCGCCGCTATTCGGCCGACGATTCGGAGAGCTCGACCGCGAGGTCGATGAACAGCGCTGCCGACCAGCCGAACGCGGTGGTCGCGGTCGGCGCCTTCTCGCCCGTGAGCGGGTTGAAGTACTCGTGCGGCCCGCCGCCGTGCACGACGAGTGCGACCGTGCGCTCGGCGAGGTCGTGCGCGAGATCCTCGCGCCCCGACGCCCGCAGGCCTTCGACGATGAGCCGGTTGGTGTTGACCCACACCGGCCCCCGCCACATGCGCGTCGCCGAGAAGTCGGGGTCGGCGGCCGAGACCGTCGGCACCGACCAGGGCAGCGCGTACCGCTCGGGATCTCCGAGCGCCTCGACGAGCGCCGCGAGCACGGGCTCGGGCAGTGCTCCGGTCAGGAGCGGCATGAACCCGACGATCGCGTCGCTCGCGACCGCTTCGCCGGCCGCGCGGGCCTCGAAGCGGCCGGATGCCTCGTCCCACATGCCGAGCAGGAGCTCGAGCGTGCGCGCGGCACGTGACCGGTGCGCCGCGGGGTCGCCGGCGGCGTCCGCCCCGTAGCGCTCGGCGAGCCGGGCGAGTTCGAGGTCCTGCAGCACGAGGTAGGCGCCGAGGTCGGGCGCCGTCGTCGGCAGCGGGCCGTCGAAGATCGGGCTGTCGTCGAGTCCCGACGAGTAGGGGTGCCCGTACTCGGGCATGCCGTCGCCGTCGAGGTCGCTGCCCGAGAACCACCAGTCCTGCGACCGGCGGATCACGGCGAGCTGCCGCTCCGCCCATTCGGGGGCATCCTCGACCTCGAGCACCTTGCCGAGCGCCCAGGCCGCGAGCGGCGGCTTCGTGAGCGGCACCGGGGCGTTCGGGTCGGCGATCTGCGACCCTGCACGCCGCAACCGGTCGCGGTCGGCCTGCGGCAGGTCGTCGCTCGTGGCGAGCACGCCCTCCTCGTGCACGACGTCGGGCAGCTGCCCGTTCTCGCTCGGGAACCGGAACGCGATCTCGAGCTGCTCGCGCGCGAGCTCGGGGTCGCCGTGGCGCAGGCCCATCGCGATGAAGTACGCGTCCCACTGCCACACCCCGACGTAGCCGACCTTCGACGGCACGACGCCGCGCGCGTCGCCGAGGCCGGGCAGTTCGACGATGTTCGCGCCGAGCACCCACCAGCAGAACGCGGCCATCTGCTGCAGGTCGTCGCGCACGAGCGGGCACTTCGCGAACCAGTCGAGCCACAGGCCCTCGGTGCCCGCGAGGTCGTCACCGTGCGACGTGGATGCCTCGTGCCGCACGCCGCGGTCGGCCGCCACGTGCAGGCGCACCGAGGGCGCCTCCGGCGCGAGCTCGACTCGGGTCGACTCGCCGTCGGGGGTCGTCCACTCGACCGAGAGGCCTGCGCCTCCGCCGACCGACAGGGCACCGGCCCCGGCGAACGTGAGCGTCGCCGCGCCGTCGCCGAACTCGATCGCGTGCGGCAGCACCCCGGTGACGGGCAGCGCCAGCCCCGAGGCATCCCGCACGGTCAGTTCGTCGATGACGCGGCAGTCGTCGAGCCGGCGCTCGTACTCCGACGTGTGCACGCGCACGGCCGAAGCAGGGGCGCCGGCGCCGACGCCCCCACGCGCTTCGACCGCCGCGCGGTCGGCCCGGAACACGAGCACGCGCGAACGCGGCAGGGTGAACGGGGCCTGCACCAGGTCGAGGTGGCGGCCGGCGAGGCCGGCCAGCGCCGAGGCATCCATGGTCTCGATACGGCGCTGCGCGCCTGCTCGACCGGCCAACGTCATCGCCCTCCCAGTCCCGAGGCGGCCATGCTGTTGAGGATGCGGCGCTGCCCGATGACGAACACGATGAGCATCGGGATCGTCGAGATCGCGCTCGCGGCCATCACGAGGCCGTAGTTCACCGAACCGAACTGTCCCTGGAAGCTCGACAGCAGCAGCGGCACCGTGAACAGGTCGGGCGTGTTCAGCAGCACGAGCGGGAACAGGAAGGCGTTCCACACGTCGAGCGCGACGATGATGCTGAGCGCCGCGAGACCCGGCTTCAGGTTCGGCAGGATGATGCTCCAGAAGATGCGCCAGCGTCCGGCGCCGTCGACGAGTGCCGCCTCCTCGAGCTCCCTCGGCAGGCTCAGCACGAACTGGCGCATGAGGAACACTGCGAACGGGTTCGCAAGCAGGCCGGGCACGATGAGCGCGAGGTGCGAGTCGACCCAGCCGAGCTGCGTCATGAGCAGGTAGAACGGGATGAGCGTGACCTGCTTCGGGATCATCTGCGTCGCGAGGAACACGATGAACAGCACCTTCGCGCCGCGGAAGCGGATGCGCGCGAACGCGTAACCGGCCATGGCGGCCGTGAGCAGCGTGCCGGCCACGACGAGCGCGGCGATGTACAGGCTGTTGAGGTACGCCTGGCCGAACGGCACCGCGTTCCAGGCATCGACGTAGTTGTCGAACGTCCAGGGCTGCGGCAGGAACGCGAGCGGGTCCTGCAGCAGCTGCGGCAGCGTCTTGAACGAGGTCAGCAGCATCCAGAGGAACGGGAAGACCATCGCGAGGCCGCCGACCACGAGTGCGACGTGCAGCACGGTCGAGCTGAGGCGGCGCTTGCCCTTGCCCGTGCGGGGCGCCGACGGGCGGTACCCGGGCGCGCTCATCGCGACCGTCGAGTCGGTCAGCGGCGTCTGCGTGCCGTCGGCGAGGCGCGGATTCGTGAGACTCATGCTTCGTCGTCCTCGTAGTGCACGAACTTCTTCTGGGCGCCGAATTGGATCGCCGTGATGATGAGCGTCAGCACGAGCAGGATGACGCTCGCCGCGCTCGACGGCCCGATCTCGAACTTGCCGAAGCCGAGATCGTAGATGTGGTAGACGATCGTGCGCGTCGCGTTGTCGGGCCCGGCGTTCTGCACGAGCACGTAGACCGTGTCGAACGTCTGCAGCGAGGAGATGAACGCGACGACCGACGAGAAGAACACGATCGGCGAGAGCAGCGGCAGGCGGACGCTCGTGAACAGGCGCCACGGACCGGCGCCGTCGATGCGTGCGGCCTCGATGACCGAGGGTGAGATGTTCTGGAGGCCCGCGAGGAAGATCACCACGTTGAGGCCGAGCGACGACCAGATCGTCACGATGCAGACCGCGAGCAGCGCGAGCTTCGGGTCCTGCAGCCAGTCGGGCGGCGCGATGCCGAAGATCTTCGAGATCGCCGTCGAGAGCACGCCGTCGCCGCGGAACATCTGCTGCCAGATCATCGCGACCGCGACGGTCGACGTGACGACCGGTGCGAAGAACAGAATGAGGTAGAGCGTCCGCGTCTTCAGCTTCTCGAGCGCGACCGCGATGATCACGGCGAGCCCCAGGCCGATCGGCACGGTGACGAACGCGATGATCAGCGTGTTGACGATCGACTTCCAGAGCAACTCGTCCTGGAACTGGGCCGTGAAGTTCTCGAACCCGACCCAGGTCAGGTCGCCGAGGCCGTCCCAGCTCGCGAACGCGAGCACGAGGCTCGCGGCGAACGGCACGACTACGAACAGCGCCATGCCGAAGAGCTGGGGCGCGATGAAGACGTACCCCCAACGCCGGTCGCGGCGACGCCAGGCCGGCTCCTTGCGGAACCGGCCCGGCGTGGGGGCGGATGCCGCAGGGAGGTCCTGCAGCATCCGCTCACCGGAAGCGATCTGACTCACGTCTATTCGCCCGACTTCTCCGCGACGAGGTCGGCGGCGGCGTCCAGCGTCGCCTGCGCGTCGGCCTTGCCCTCGTAGAGCTTCAGGAACTCGTCGCTGATGTCGATCGAGAGCCCGGGCACGCGCGCCTCGGGGGCGTAGTCCTCGAAGCCGATGTCGCGCATGTCGAGGAAGGTCTGCGCGTGCGCGGGGTAGCCGTCCTCGAGCACGACCTCGTCGGCGCCCTTGATCGACGGGACCGCGTTGCCGCCGCCCTCGAGCCGGAACTTCTGGCCCTCGGCGCTCAGGAACTCGGTCCAGAACGTGAACGCCGCATCCTTCGCGTCGGTCTTGCCGTTGATCGCGAGGTACGAGGCGGCGACGCCCGTCGGGGCCTCCTGACCGTCAGGAGTCGGCCAGCGAACGATGTCGTAGTTGTCGGGGTTTCCGGCCGTCTGGACGGTTCCGATCGTGTAGCGACCCTGCACGAAGAAGCCCGCCTTGTCGGTCACGAAGACGCTGTCGGCGCCCGCGCCCTCGGGCAGCGTGTCGGCGACGACGAACGTGCCGTCCTGGAAGAGACCGCCGAACTCGTCGAGTGCCTTCACGCTCGCGGCGTCGGTGTTGGCCGTGAACGCGCCCGACTCGTCGTACGGCGCAGGCAGGCCCTGCGACGACAGCCAGCTCCAATGGGTGGCCCAGTAGTTCCAGAACATCGTGCCCGTGAGGCCGGCGTCCTTGAGCTTGGCGTTCATCTCGAGGTACTTGTCGGTCGTCCACTCGCCGTTCTCGGCGAGCGTCGCCGGGTCTTCGGTGATGCCGGCCGCCTCGAGCGCCGCCTTGTCGTACCAGAGCACGTCGGGGTTCGAGTCGTTCGGGGCGCCGTAGTACTCGCCCTCCTTCTCGGCCACGCCGAACAGGCCCGGGTAGAAGTCGTCGGGCTTGGTCTGGCTGTCCTTCGACTCCATGAGCTTCTTGAGCGGCATGAGCCGGCCCGAGTCGACGAACTGGCCCATCTTGTCGTCGCCGACGTAGAACACGTCGGGCGCCGTGTTGCTTGCGAGCTGGGCGAGCAGCTTCGAGTGGTAGTCGCCGTAGTCGGCCACCGGCTGGAGCTTGACGGTGATGTCGGGGTGGCGCTTCATGAACTCCTTGTTGAAGTCCTCGTAGCGGGTGAGCTCCTCTGCGGTGCCCCAGGTCGACCACACCACGGTGTTCTCGTCGTTGCCACCTCCCCCGCCGCTGCACGCCGCGAGTCCGATCGCGATGGCGCTCGCAGCACCGATCGCCAGCAGACGCCTCATCTTCGAGTTCGAGCGGGCCATTCCGCTACCTCTTTCGTCATTGCAGGAGGAGCCGGCGTGGGGAGCCGGCGTGAGGGGGATTGCTCGTCATTATTCTGTATACAAAACTCAATTCCGTCAAGGTGCGGCAGGTCACGAACGCGCAACGGCATACCCAGTCGGTGCGTCATTCACGTGCGGAGGCGTGTCGCACCCGGTTCTGCGCGATGCCGATGCGCGAAACGCCGCTCCACTCCTGACTTGCGCACGGACGCGCGAGTTCACACTGCTCGGCGGCGCGCAAACGACGGATGCCCCATGGCCGATCGGCCACGGGGCATCCGTGTCGTACTGGGTGAGGTGAACGCTAGACGCGCGCCGGCAGCTTGGCGGCCACCAGCTCCGCGATCTGCACGGCGTTCAGCGCCGCGCCCTTGCGCAGGTTGTCGTTCGAGACGAAGAGCACGAGGCCCCGGCCGTCGGGCGCCGACTGGTCCTGGCGGATTCGGCCGACGTAGCTCGGGTCGTTGCCCGCCGCCTGCAGCGGGGTCGGCACGTCGGAGAGCGCGACGCCGGGCGCGTCGGCAAGCAGCTCGGTCGCGCGCTCGGGCGTGATCGGGTTCGCGAACTCGGCGTGGATCGACAGCGAGTGGCCCGTGAAGACCGGCACGCGCACGCACGTGCCGGCGACGAGCAGGCCCGGCAGCTCGAGGATCTTGCGGCTCTCGTTGCGGAGCTTCTTCTCCTCGTCGGTCTCGTTGTCGCCGTCGTCGACGATCGAGCCCGCGAGCGGGATCACGTCGAACGCGATCGGGCGCACGAACTTCTCGGGCTCGGGGAACTCGACGGCGGCACCGTCGTGCACGAGGCCGATCGCGTCCTGCGCCACGGCGGCGCGGGCCTGCTCGAGCAGCTCCTCGCCGCCGGCGAGCCCGGCACCGGAGACGGCCTGGTAGGTCGAGACGATGAGACGCTCGAGCCCGGCCTCGTCGTGCAGTACCTTGAGCACCGGCATCGCGGCCATGGTGGTGCAGTTCGGGTTCGCGATGATGCCCTTCGCGGCCTCGTCGATCGCGTGCGGGTTGACCTCGCTGACGACGAGCGGCACCTCGGGGTCCATGCGCCAGCCGCTCGAGTTGTCGATGACGGTCACGCCGGCGGCCGCGAACCGCGGCGCCTGCGCCTTCGAGAGCGTCGCGCCGGCGGAGAAGATCGCGAGGTCGAGACCGGTCGGGTCGGCGGTCGACGCGTCTTCGACGACGATCTCCTCGCCCTTGAACGGCAGCGTCGTGCCCGCCGAGCGCGCCGACGCGAAGAAGCGGATCCGCGCGACCGGGAAGTCTCGCTCCTCGAGCAGTCGCCGCACGACCGCGCCGACCTGGCCGGTGGCGCCGACGACGCCGATGTTCACACCATTGCTCATGTCACCCTCTTGCTTTCGAGTTCTCTTCAGTTTGCAGGACTTCGGATGTGCCGCAGGCCGGATCGCGTGAATCCGGCCCGAATTGGCAGCATTCCCCTGATTCGGGGCGGGATGCCTCCTGGCCTGGCCTTCGGCCGGCCGCCGCCGGCCGGCAGTCGGCATGCGCCCGAGGCATCCGGCGTCTAGCGGCCCGTGCCCCCGTGCACGACCGCGTCGTCGTCGCCGTCGAGGTCGAAGGCGGTGTGCACGGCGCGGGCGGCGGCGTGCACGCTGTCGGCGCGCGTGACGACCGAGATTCGGATCTCGCTCGTGGAGATCATCTCGATGTTGATGCCCGCCTGGTAGAGCGCCTCGAAGAGCTTCGCCGAGACCCCTGTCGCCGAGCGCATCGCATTGCCGACCAGCGAGAGCTTGCCGATCTGGTCGTCGTACTGCAGCGCCTCGAAACCGATCGCGTCCTGCGCGCCGGCGAGGGCGGTGAGCGCCTTCTCGCCGTCGGCCTTCGGCACGGTGAACGAGATGTCGGTGCGGCCGGTCGCGGCGGCGGAGACGTTCTGCACGATGACGTCGACGTTCGCGTTCGTGCCGGCGACGATCTTGAAGATCTTCGCCGCGGCGCCCGGCTTGTCGGGCACTCCGACGACCGTGATCTTCGCCTCGGACAGGTCGATCGCGACTCCGGCGATGACGGACTCTTCCACAGCTGCTCCTTCGGGAAGACGCGAGGGGTCGTAGACGATCGTCCCCTCGTTGTTGTTGAACGACGAGCGCACGTGCAGGGTCACGCCGTGGCGGCGTGCGTACTCGACGGCGCGGATGTGCAGGACCTTGGCGCCCGACGCGGCGAGTTCGAGCATCTCTTCACTCGTGATGCGATCGAGCTTGTGCGCCTTCTTCACGACGCGCGGGTCGGAGGTGAAGACGCCGTCGACGTCGGTGTAGATCTCGCAGACGTCGGCGTCGAGCGACGCGGCGAGGGCGACGGCGGTCGTGTCGCTGCCGCCGCGGCCGAGGGTCGTGATGTCGCGGGTGTCGCGGTTGAAGCCCTGGAAGCCGGCGACGATGACGATGGCGCCCTCGTCGAGCGCCTCGCGCAGGCGGACGGGCGTGACGTCGACGATGCGGGCGGCGCCGTGCTGGGCGTCGGTGATCATGCCGGCCTGGCTGCCGGTGAAGCTGCGCGCCTCGTGCCCCATGCTCTTGATCGCCATCGCGAGCAGCGCCATCGAGATGCGCTCGCCGGCCGAGAGCAGCATGTCGAGCTCGCGCGGCGCGGGGATGGGCGTGACCTCGTTCGCGAGGTCGAGCAGCTCGTCGGTCGTGTCGCCCATGGCGGAGACGGCGACGACGACGTCGTTGCCCGCCTTGCGCGTCTCGACGATGCGCTTCGCGACCCGCTTGATGCTCTCCGCGTCGGCGACGGACGACCCGCCGAACTTCTGCACGATCAAGCTCACGGGGCCTCCAGGGGGTTCTGGGCGCGCGCGGGCCGACGGGCCCGTCGTCGGATGCTTCATCATACGGCGGCCCGCATGCACGCCCCGCCATGTGACGCCGGGCGGCGCCCGCTCACTCGCCGTGCGGGCGCGGCATGTACCACTCGGTGAACTCGGACGCACGGCCGTCGGGCGCGAAGCGGATCACCCACAGGTTGAGGTAGTCGCGTTCGGCCGGGTACTCGGTGCGCCCCTGCACGAGCGCGAGGTCGGATGCCTCGTGCACGGCGCTCCACTCGAACGACCACTCGCCGTCGGCGTCGGCGTGCTCGAGCCAGCCGGTGACGATGCCCTCGTGCCCGCGCAGGGGTTCCGCGTCGGGCGCCAGGAGGTAGATCGCGTCGTCGGTGAAGAGGGCGCGGATGTCGTCGGGGTCGTTGCTGCGCCACGCCCTGACGTACCCGTCGACCCAGGTCGCGGTGCGTTCGGATGCCTGCTCGCGCTTCGTCTCGGTCATGCCTTCGGTCTACGCGCGCCGCGGGCGTGCGTCAACCGCCCGGCGGCGCACTCCCCCCGCCGGCTCGCGCCGAGCTCACCCGCCGAACGTGCGGTCGCGGCCCTGAATCGGACGACGAGTGCACGCTCGACGCGAGGGGCTTCCTTCGAACGATGGAATGGGCCCGTCAGGTGACGACGCGACGCCCTTCGAACGCACGACCGAGCGTGACCTCGTCGGCGTACTCGAGGTCGCCGCCCACCGGCAGGCCCGAGGCGAGTCGCGTCACCTTGATCTCGAGGGTGGTGAGCAGCCGGCTGAGGTAGGTCGCCGTCGCCTCGCCCTCGAGGTTGGGGTCGGTCGCGATGATGACCTCGGTGACCGAGCCGTCGGCGAGCCGCTGCATGAGCTGTCGGATGCGCAGCTCGTCGGGGCCGATGCCGTCGATCGGGCTGATCGCGCCGCCGAGCACGTGGTACAGCCCTCGGAACTCGCGGGTGCGCTCGATCGCCACCACGTCCTTGGCCTCCTCGACGACGCAGATGAACGACGGGTCGCGCCGCGGGTCGCGGCAGATCGAGCAGGTCGCCTGCTCGGAGACGTTGCCGCAGATCTCGCAGAAGCGCACCTTGTCGCGGATCTGGAGGAGGATCTCGGCGAGGCGCGAGACGTCGAAGTGCTCGGTCTGCACGATGTGGAACGCGATGCGCTGCGCCGACTTCGGCCCGATGCCGGGCAGCCGGCCGAGCTCGTCGATCAGTTCTTGGACGATGCCTTCGTACACGGGCTACACACGCTCCCCGAAGCCGCTGCCTGGGACCTCGATCTCTTCGAGGAAGGTCGCGCCGAGCACCTCGCGGACGACCGCCTCGCCGTACCGCTGGATACCGCCGTCGGTCGTCGCGGCCGCCTGGCGCGGCCGGCTCGGTGCCGGCCGTGGGGCTGTTGCGGGCCGGGTCGGCGCAGGCGGGTCGAACCGCTCGGGTTCGGGACCGGGATCGAACGGCGGCTCGTCGTCGATGGGCGGCGCCTCGCTGTCGTCGGGCACGAAATCGGGCGCGTCGCTCGTGGCCTCGGGGCGAGTGCCCGGAGCGACCGGCGCCGGCTCGGCGGCCGGTCGCTCGGCGAGTGCGGTCGCGGTGCGGGCGAGCGGCGCGGCCGTGCCCGCGTCGGATGCGGGTTCGGGGTCGCGCGGAATGGCGACCGTCGCCCACGAGTCGACGGGCCCCGACGAGGCGGGCGTGACGGTGCTCGGCGCGTTCGGCGTCGCGTCGACCGCGGGCGCCGAGGCCCCTGCCCGATTCGGCGTCGCGGAGTCTGATGCCGGGCTCGCCGGCGCGGCGACCAGCGCCCCGGCGCCATCGCCGCTCGGGCGCGTGGGTGCCGACGGGGGCGTCTCGGGACGTGCGGAACCGCCCGGCGCGCCGCCGCCGATGACGCGCGGGACGAACTTGACCGTCACCCCGAGCACCTCGTCGATCGCCGCACGGAGCAGCTCGGCCGAGTTCTGCGCACCTGTGCCGTTGCGCAGGCCCTCGACGTCGCCCGCGCTCGTGAAGCCGAGCACGAGGACTGCCTCGTCGGTGCGGTACTCGAGCACCTGGGCCGTCAGCGCCGCCATCCATGCCGTGCGCTTCTTGCGCTGGAGCACGCTCAGCACCTCGGGCCAGGCGTCGCGCATCTGCTGCACGGTGATCGGCCCGCTCGGACGCACGAACGCCGGTTCGGCCGGGGACGTGTCGGCCACCGGAGGCCCGGCCGACGGTTCGGCGGACGCCGGAGGGGTCTCGGGCATGACGGCCGAGATCACCTCGGACGCCCGGGCGGGCTCGGCCGCCGCGGGCTCGGTACCGCGGGCGGGGCGCGCGGGCTCGACCGGGACCCGCGGTGCCTCGGCGGCGCGCGGAGCCGGCGCCTCGGCTCGGACGGCAGCGGGCGTGCCGGCAGGCGGCGCGATCGGCGCCGCCGCTCCCCCGGCGCCGACCTGGCGCTCGAGGCGCTCGACGCGCGCGAGCGCACCGCGCTCGGTGTCGTCGCTCGACGGCACGAGCACGCGCGCGAGCATGAGTTCGAGATGCAGGCGCGGGGAGGTCGCACCGGTCATCTCGGTGAGGGTCTGGCTGACGAGATCGGCGACCCGGGAGAGCTCGGCCGGGCCGAACGACTGCGCCTGCACGGCCATGCGCGCCAGTTCGTCTTCGGGGACGCCCCGCAGCACGGCGGCCGCGGCCTCGGGCGTCGAGGCCGCGACGACGATGAGGTCGCGCAGCCGCTCGAGCAGGTCTTCGACGAATCGACGAGGGTCTTGGCCCGTCTGCACGACGCGGTCGGCCGCAGCGAACGCGCCGGCGGCGTCGTGCGCGCCGATCGCGTCGATGACCTCGTCGAGGAGGGCCCCGTGCGTGTAGCCGAGCAGCGCGACCGCGCGCTCGTAGTCGATCGCCGAACCCTCGGAGCCCGCGATCAGCTGGTCGAGCAGCGACAGGGTGTCACGGGGCGACCCGCCGCCGGCCCGCACGACGAGTGCGAGCACGCCGGGTTCGACCGCGATGCCCTCTTCGTTGCAGAGCTGCTGCACGTACTCGAGCATCGGCGCGGGCGGAACGAGCCGGAACGGATAGTGGTGCGTGCGCGACCGGATCGTGCCGAGCACCTTGTCGGGCTCGGTCGTCGCGAAGATGAACTTGATGTGCTCGGGCGGCTCTTCGACGATCTTCAGCAGCGCGTTGAAGCCGCCGGAGGTCACCATGTGCGCCTCGTCGATGATGAAGATCTTGTAGCGGTCGCGCGCGGGGGCGAAGATCGCCCGCTCGCGCAGGTCGCGGGCGTCGTCGACACCGCCGTGGCTCGCCGCGTCGATCTCGACGACGTCGAGCGAGCCGCCCCCGCCGCGCGACAGCTCGACGCAGCTCGGGCACACACCGCACGGGGCGTCGGTCGGCCCCTCGGCGCAGTTGAGGCAACGCGCGAGGATGCGAGCGGAAGTCGTCTTGCCGCACCCGCGCGGCCCGCTGAACAGGTAGGCGTGATTGACCCGATCGGTGCGGAGCGCCGTCATCAGCGGCTCCGTCACCTGGGACTGGCCGATCATCTCGGCGAACGTCTCTGGCCGGTAGCGGCGATATAGGGCGGTGACCACGCATCAATCGTAGTTGCCGCGTCCGACACGGCATCCGGATGCCTCGGGCGTACGATGCTCGGACGGAAGGAGCGTGATCACGGTGACGACGATGACCCCGGCTCAGCTCGAACGGTTCCAGGCCCGGTTGCTCGCCGAGCGTGCCGACGCCGAGGAGCGCGCCGCCGAGTTCGACGACCAGATGAGCGAGGTCCGCCATGCGCGGTCCGAGGCGAGCGCCGACGACGAGCACGACCCCGAGGGGCCCACGATGACCCAGGAATGGTCGCAGCGCACCGCCGTGCTCGCCGACGTGCAGGCGGAGCTCGCCGACATCGACCACGCCCTCGCCCGCATCGCCGACGGCACCTACGGCGTCTGCGCCCGCTGCGGCAAGCGCATCACCGTCGCCCGGCTCGACGCCCGGCCGACCGCGACGCTCTGCATCGACTGCGCACGCCTCGCTCGGTGACGACGGGGTGCCCGGCGCTCGGCGCCGGGCACCCCGTCCGCGGGTTCAGGCCCGGCCGGAGCGCCGCCGCACGACGAACAGCATGCCGAGGCCGAGCAGGAGCACCCCGCCGCCCAGGACGAGCGGCCCGATCAGGTCGACGCCGGTCGAGGCGATCGCTCCCGGCTTCGTTCCGGGCGTCGATGCGGGTGACGACTCGTACGTGAAGCCGGCGGGCAGACTCGCCTCGCCGCACTCCTCGGTGCCGACGACCGTGACGTCGACGACGCCGGTACCGGCAGGAGCCACCGCGACGATCGTGCCGTCGTCGATCACCTCGAACGAGGTCGCCGGTGCGTCACCGAACAGCACCTCGGTCGCGTCGGTGAAGCACTGACCGGAGATGGTCACCTCTGTGCCGCCCGCCTCAGGTCCGTTCGGCGGATCGACGTCGTCGATCACCGTCGGCACGTAGGTGAACGCGAGTGCGTTGCTCTCGCCCCCGGGCGTCGTCACCACCACGTCGACCTCACCGGCCGCGTGGGCCGGGGTCTCGAACGTGATCTCGGTGTCGCTCACCTGGGTGAACGGTACCGGCAGCCCGTCGACGGTCACCTCCGAGGCATCCCCCAGGTCGGTGCCCGTGATCGTGACGAGCGTGCCGCCCGCGGTCGGTCCCTCGTCGGGTGTGAGGCTCGTCAGGCTCGGCACCGCGTAGTACGTGAACGGCAATGCGTTGCTCGGCCCACCCGCCGTGACGACGACCACGTTCACCTCGCCCGCCGCGTGCGCCGGGGTCTCGAACGTGATCTCCGTCGGGCTCACCTGCGTGAACGGCACCGACACCCCATCGACCGTCACCTCGGTCGCCCCACCGAGATCGGTACCCGTGATCGTCACCGGCGTACCACCGGCCACCGGACCCGCATCCGGATCGAGATCGGTCAGCACCGGCGCCGGCACGTACGTGAACGGCAGCGCATTGCTCTCACCGCCCGGCGTCGTCACCACGACGTCGACCGGGCCCGCCGCGTGCGACGGCGTCTGGAACGCAACCGTCGTGTCGTCCACCTGCGTGAACGGCACCGACACCCCATCGACCGTCAACTCAGTCGCACCGGCAAGGTTCGTCCCGGTCACCGTCACGAGCGTGCCACCCGCCGTCGGCCCCTCCTCCGGCGAGAGCGCCGTGAGCGTCGGCACGTCGTAGTACGTGAACGGCAACGCATTGCTCTCACCACCGGGAGTCGTGACGACGACATCGACCGGTCCCGCCGTGTGCGCGGGGGTCTCGAACGTGATCTCGGTCGGGCTCACCTGCGTGAACGGCACCGACACCCCGTCGACCGTCACCGCCGTCGCCCCGCCGAGATCGGTGCCCGTGATCGTCACCGGCGTACCGCCCGCCACCGGCCCCGCATCCGGGTCGAGCCCCGTGATCGCGGGCACCGCGTAATACGTGAACGGGAGTGCGTTGCTGTCCCCGCCGGGCGTCGTCACGACCACGTCGACCGGGCCGGCGGCATGCGCCGGCGTCGTGAACGTGATCTCGGTCGGGCCCACCTGCGTGAACGGCACCGACACCCCGTCGACCGTCACCGCCGTCGCCCCGCCGAGATCGGTACCCGTGATCGTCACCGGAGTACCGCCTGCGACCGGGCCCGCATCGGGATCGAGCCCCGTGAGCAGCGGCGCCGGCACATAGGTGAACGCGAGCGGACCGCTCGCGCCGCCCGGCGTCGTCACGACCACGTCGACCGGGCCGGCCGCATGCGCCGGGGTCTCGAACGTGATCTCCGTGTCGCTCACCTGCGTGAACGGCACCGACACCCCGTCGACCGTCACCTCAGCGGCATCCCCGAGATCGGTGCCCGTGATCGTCACCGGCGTACCGCCCGCGACCGGCCCCGCGTCGGGCGCCAGCGCCGTGAGCACCGGCGCGGCGACGTAGGTGAACGGCAGGGCGTTGCTCTCGCCGCCCGGGGTCGTCACGACGACGTCGACCTCGCCTGCGAGGTGGGCGGGCGTGACGAAGTCGATCTCCGTCGGGCCCACCTGCGTGAACGGCACCGACACCCCGTCGACCGTCACCTCGGTCGCCCCACCGAGATCGGTACCCGTGATCGTCACGGGCGTACCGCCCGCGACCGGACCCGCGTCAGGATCGAGCGCGGCGAGCACCGGCGCCGGCACGTACGTGTAGGTGAGCGGGTCGCTCTCGCCGCCGGGTGTGGTGACGACCACGTCGACCTCGCCGGCGGCGTGGGGCGGAGTCGTGAACACGATCGTCGTGTCGCTCACCGGGGTGAATGCCACGGCGACGCCGTCGACCGTGAGCTCACTGGCACCTGCGAGGTTCGTGCCCGTCACGGTCACGATCGTGCCGCCCACGGTCGGTCCCTCGTCGGGGTCGAGCGCGGCGAGCGTCGGCACCGCGTAGTACGTGAACGGCAGCGCGTTGCTCTCACCGCCGCCGGTCACCACGACGACGTCGACCTCCCCGGCCGCGTGCGCGGGAGTCTCGAACTCGATCTCCGTCGGGCTCACCTGGGTGAACGGCACCGACACCCCGTCGACCGTCACCTCCGTCGCGCCGCCGAGATCGGTACCCGTGATCGTCACCGGCGTGCCGCCCGCGATCGGCCCCGCGTCAGGGTCGAGCGCCGTGATGACCGGGCCGGGCAGGTAGGTGAAGACGAGCGGGTCGCTCGCGCCACCCGGGGTCGTCACGACCACGTCGACGGGACCCGCCGCGTGCGGCGCCGTCGTGAACGTGATCTGCGTGTCGCTCACCTGGGTGAACGGCACCGATACCCCGTCGACCGTCACCTCCGTGGCACCGCCGAGCGCGCTGCCGGTGATCGTCACCAGCGTGCCGCCCGCCGCTGGGCCTTCGTCGGGCGTGAGGGTCGTGAGCACGGGCTCGTCGAAGTAGGTGAAGGGCAGCGCGTTGCTGTCGCCGCCGGCTGTCGTCACCACCACGTCGACCTCACCGGCCGCGTGGGCCGGGGTCTCGAACGTGATCTCCGTGTCGCTCACCTGGGTGAACGGCACCGACACCCCGTCGACGGTCACCTCCGAGGCATCCCCGAGGTCGGTGCCCGTGATCGTCACCGGAGTACCGCCCGCGACCGGGCCTTGGTCGGGCGCCAGCGCCGTCAGCACCGGCGCGGGGATGTACGTGAACGTCAGCGGATCGCTCGCGCCGCCCGGTGTCGTCACGACCACGTCGACCGGTCCGGCCGCGTGCGGCGGCGACGAGAACGTGATCTGCGTGGGGCTCACCTGGATGAACGGCACGGCGACGCCGTCGACCGAGACCTCGGTCGCGCCGCCGAGCGCAGTGCCGTCGATGGTCACGAGCGTGCCGCCTGCGGTGGGCCCTTCGTCGGGCGTGAGGCTGGCCAGGCTCGGCACCGCGTAGTACGTGAACGGGAGTGCGTTGCTGTCCCCGCCGGGCGTCGTCACGACCACGTCGACCGGGCCGGCGGCATGCGCCGGCGTCGTGAACGTGATCTCGGTCGGGCCCACCTGCGTGAACGGCACCGGCACCCCGTCGACCGTCACCTCGGTCGCGCCGCCGAGATCGGTGCCCGTGATCGTCACCGGAGTTCCGCCTGCGACCGGGCCCGCATCGGGGTCGAGCCCCGTGAGCAGCGGCGCCGGCACATAGGTGAACGCGAGTGGACCGCTCGCGCCGCCCGGCGTCGTGACGACCACGTCGACCGGGCCGGCCGCATGCGCCGGGGTCTCGAACGTGATCTCCGTGTCGCTCACCTGCGTGAACGGCACCGACACCCCGTCGACCGTGAGCTCGGTCGCACCGCCGAGCGCCCTACCCGTGACGGTCACCGACGTGCCGCCCGCGGTCGGTCCCTCGTCGGGTGTGAGGCTCGTCAGGCTCGGCACCGCGTAGTACGTGAACGGCAATGCGTTGCTCGGCCCACCCGCCGTGACGACGACCACGTTCACCTCGCCCGCCGCGTGCGCCGGGGTCTCGAACGTGATCTCCGTCGGGCTCACCTGCGTGAACGGCACCGACACCCCATCGACCGTCACCTCGGTCGCCCCACCGAGATCGGTACCCGTGATCGTCACCGGCGTACCACCGGCCACCGGACCCGCATCCGGATCGAGATCGGTCAGCACCGGCGCCGGCACGTACGTGAACGGCAACGCATTGCTCTCACCGCCCGGCGTCGTCACCACGACGTCGACCGGGCCCGCCGCGTGCGACGGCGTCTGGAACGCAACCGTCGTGTCGTCCACCTGCGTGAACGGCACCGACACCCCATCGACCGTCAACTCAGTCGCACCGGCAAGGTTCGTCCCGGTCACCGTCACGAGCGTGCCACCCGCCGTCGGCCCCTCCTCCGGCGAGAGCGCCGTGAGCGTCGGCACGTCGTAGTACGTGAACGGCAACGCATTGCTCTCACCACCGGGAGTCGTGACGACGACATCGACCGGTCCCGCCGTGTGCGCGGGGGTCTCGAACGTGATCTCCGTCGGGCTCACCTGCGTGAACGGCACCGACACCCCGTCGACCGTCACCGCCGTCGCCCCACCGAAATCGGTACCCGTGATCGTCACCGGCGTACCGCCCGCCACCGGCCCCGCATCGGGGTCGAGCCCCGTGAGCAGCGGACCGGGCAGGTAGGTGAAGACGAGCGGGTCGCTCGCGCCGCCCGGCGTCGTGACGACCACGTCGACCGGGCCGGCGGCATGCGCCGGCGTCGTGAATGTGATCTGCGTGTCGCTCACCTGGGTGAACGGCACCGACACCCCGTCGACCGTCACCTCGGTCGCGCCGCCGAGTGCCGTGCCGTCGATCGTCACCGGCGTGCCGCCCGCCGCTGGGCCCTCGTCGGGCGTGAGGGTCGTGAGCACGGGCTCGTCGAAGTACGTGAACGGCAGCGCATTGCTGTCGCCGCCCGGCGTCGTCACGACGACGTCCACGGGGCCCGCGGCGTGCGCGGGCGTCGAGAACGTGATCTGCGTGCCGCTCACCTGCGTGAACGGCACCGACACCCCGTCGACCGTCACTTCAGAGGCATCCCCAAGATCGGTGCCCGTGATCGTCACCGGAGTGCCACCCGCAACCGGGCCCGCTTCGGGATCGAGGTCGGTGAGCACCGGCGCAGGAATGTACGTGAACGTCAGCGGGCCGCTCTCGCCGCCGGCGGTCGTGACCGTCACGTCGACGGGGCCGGCAGCGTGCGCGGGCGTCGAGAACGTGATCTGCGTGTCGCTCACCTGCGTGAACGGCACCGAGACACCGTCGACCGAGACCTCGGTCGCCCCGGCCAGGTCGGTGCCGTCGATCGTCACGGGGGTGCCGCCTGCGGCCGGCCCTTCGTCGGGCGTCAGCGTCGTGAGGACCGGAGCGGGCACGTAGGTGAACGTGAGCGGAGCGCTCACGCCCGCCGCGGTCGTGACCGTCACCCCGACCGGGCCTTCGGCGTGCGGCGGAGTCGAGAAGGTGATCTGGGTCTCGCTCACCTGCGTGAAGGGCACCGAGACACCGTCGACGGTGACCGCGGTCGCACCGCCGAGCGCCGTGCCGTCGATCGTCACGAGCGTGCCGCCTGCGGTCGGACCCTCGTCGGGCGTGAGCGTCGTCAGCACCGGCGCCACGAGATTCGGTCCGACGAGGGCGCGAGCGAGGTTCAGCTCGAGGAGTTCGGGCACGATCGTCGTCGGCAGGAGGCTCAGGCGCAGGGCGGTCTCCTCGAAGACCTGGCCGGCGACGCCGGGCGACGGCTCCTGCACGTTCGCGAGCAGCGACACGACCGTGTTGAGGAGGAGCAGCGCAGGGTTCAACTCGTTGATGACGGGGTTCAGGACGTCGTCGGTCAGCGTGGTGAGGAAGGTTCCGAGCGCGCCGGTATCGGGGTCGATCACCGCGTCCACGATCGGGCCGAGGGTATCGAGGATGATCTCGTCGGTGAGTCCTCCGATCGGCAGGCCGCCGAGCGCGGTGATGCCGACCGTCGCCGTGCCGTCGGAGATCTGCAGGAGCGTTCCCGTCACCGTGACGTTGACGAGCGGGAGCGACAGCGGTGCCGGTCCGTTGATGTCGACGTCGATGGAGACGGCGGCGTTGTTCAGCGCGTTCGTGACCGCGAGATCGAGATCGGCGACGAGTCCGTCGACGAGTTCGGCGACCTGGCTCGTGACCTCGGTGAGCACCGCGCTCGAGAGCAGCTCGGTGCTCGGGTCGAGGTCATTGAGCCCTCCGACGAGTTGGTCGAGGTCGAGCGTGATCGTGCCGTTCTGCAGGTCGATGACGACGCCGCCGCCGGAGTCGAGCGGCATGTCGAGCACGGCGTCGACCGCGGCCTGCAGGTCGACGGTCACGGTCGCGGAGGCGTCTCCCAGGCCTCCGACCGCGAGGACGCTGCTGACGGCCGAGAGGACGCCCTCAACGAGCAGTCCATCGGGACCGGCGAGTGCGTCGACCTCTGCGTCGAGGTCGGCCACGGCTGCGTCGACCGTGCCGGTGATGCCCTCGACGACCGGGCTGTCCACGACGACCGTCGCGCTTGCGATCTCGTAGTCGCCGACGGGCGCACCGCCGGTGTTCGCCGCGGCGTTCGCGCTGATCGCGCCGAGCGTGACGTCGAGGTCGGAGATCGTCGTGGCGAACTCGGGGCCGAGCAGCTGGGCCAGGTCGAGGCTCATCGGGCCCGGCGCGACGCCGGGCGCGGGGGTGACCCCGGTGCCGATCGCACCCGAGTCCGAGATGAGCCCCGAGGCGCCGATCGACGATCCGTCGATCGCTGCGCTCGCGTACTGGCCGACGACGCCCGCCTCGGTGAAGTTCAGCGGCACCTGCACGCCGCCGCCGATGTCGATGCTCAGCACCGAGAGCGCCGAGAGGTCGAGGTTCGTCGAATTGGTCTCAGGGGTGACGCCGTCGCTGGAGGCCGTCTCGCCGTCGATGCCGGCGACAGCGCTCAGATCGACGAAATCGAGCAGCGTGCCCGAGAGGAACTGTCCTTCGGCGTACGACGTGTCCCCCGGTGCGGCTTGCGCGGAGATCGCACCGCCGCCCGCGGTGAGCGCGACGACCCCGACGGCGGCGAGCCATCGCAGGGCCCGGTGCCCTCGCGGGTCTTCGGCTCGGTGCGCTCCTCGGCGCCTCCGTTCGACGGTCGTACGGGCGCGCGCGACGAACATGTGACGTCCCCCCAGAGTCAGCGTGCGACGCCCCCCGCGCCGCATGGGCTCAACATATTGCGGCACGGCGCCACCCGATAGGGGAAGCGAGGAAAATCACCCCCGAACGGGGGTCAGGTCGAGCTCCGCAGCCCCCTGAACGACGTCAGGTACAGCGGCGACGATGCGAGCACGACGTAGAGGGCCGCACAGCCCGCGAGCGTCGGAACGAGGCCGAGCTGCTCGGCCGCGAGGCCGCCGAGGAACGCGCCGAGCGGCATCGTCGCGGCGACACCGGCCGTGGTCACCCCGAAGACGCGGGCGCGCATGCCGTCGGGGATGAGGCCGTACATCGCGGTCGAGATCATGGGGTTGATCGCGCCTGCGGCGAATCCGGAGAGCGCGAGCACCGGCAGCAGCACCGGCACCGGCGCGCCGAGCGCCATCGTGAGGTACGGCAGCGTGCCGGCCACCATGAAGCATGCGGCGAACATGAGCCGTCCAGAGAAGCGATGCCCGACCGCCCCGAAGACGATCGACCCGGTGAGGGCGCCTGCCGCGAAGCAGCCGACCATGAAGCCCAGCTGGGCCGGGTCGCCGAGCACCTGCGTCGCGTAGAGCGGCTTCAGCACGGTCATGCCGGCCGCGTCGATCGCGTTCGTGAGCGTGACGAGCAGCACGATCGAGCGCAGCAGCGGCGAGGATGCCACGAAGCGAAGACCCTCGACGAAGCCGCCGCGCTCGGAGCGAGTCGCGGCGGACTGCTCCTGCGCCCGCCCGTCGGTCGATTTGGTGCGGGCGGTGCGCGGGATGAAGCACGCCACGAGCAGGGCCGAGACGGCGAACCCGCCCGCGTCGACGACGAGCGCCGGCATCGGACCGAGGAAGGCGACGAGGGCGCCCGCCGTGCCCGCGCCGAGCATCACGGCCGTCCGCTGCACGGCCGCCTGTGCGCCGGCCGCGCGCTCGATCGGCCAGCGCGCGAGCGCCGCGAGGTCGGGCGTCATCGAGGTCTTGGCGGTGTCGCCGGGAGGGTCGAGGAGGCCGCCGAGGAATACGAGCGCGAGCATGACGCCGAAGGGCAGGCCGACGGTCGCATGCAGCAACGGGATCGCGAGCACGGTCACGGCGCTCGCGAGGTCGGCGACGATGCTCGACACCCGGTAGCCGAAGCGGTCGACGAGGACGCCGCCGAGGGCGCCGCCGATCACGAGCGGCACCGTGGAGAACACGCCGACGACCCCCGCGGCGAGCGGCGAGCCCGTCTCGGTGAGGGCGATGATCGGCAGCGCGACCAGGGCGATGGCGTTGCCCCCGAGCGAGAACAGCGCGGCGGCGAGATTCGCGAAGAGCGGGAGCCGCCGGGTCGCCGGTGGGTATCGAGGCGCGTCCTCCTGCGTCGGGAGATCCGCGACCCGCTCGAGGTCGATCTCGGCGCTCATTGCTCGGTCCTCGGGAACGTGTGGGTGATCCAGCGCACCGCTCGGGTGCCGGGGCGCGGCTCGCGCCCGACCGCCCACCACTTCTCGCGCACGGCGGCCAGGTCTGCGGTGAGCTCCCGGAACTCGTCGAGCGTGAGCTGCGCGCCCCCGTCGCTCGAGTCCGATGCGGCGATCCACTCGGGCTCGAGCGCGAATTCGGCGTCGAGCGCGTCGAGCAGCTCGCGATGGTACGCGTCGATGACCGTCCTGCGCATCGCCTCGGCGGCCTCTCGGCGGTCGGGATCGTCGAGGTACGACTCGGCGTTCAGGCTCGTCATCTCGTGCGCCGACCGCCACCAGCGCTCGCGGCCGTCGCGCTCGTGCTCGGGCGCGGGCTCGACGAAGCCGTACTTCGCGAGGGTCGACAGGTGGTAGCTGATCGACCCCGATGCCGCGCCCGTCGCCTCGGCGAGCATGCCGACCGAGTGCGGCCCGTGCATGCGCAGCAGGCCGAGGATGCGCAACCGCAGCGGGTGCGCCATGGCGCGCATGGCCCCTGCGTCGCGCAGGTCGATGGAGTTCTCGTGTTCGCTCACACCGCCATGGTAACTCTGCAATAGTTATTGCACAACAGTTGTTGCAGAGTTGCTCAGATCGCCTCGAGCGCCTGGCGGGCGATCTCGAGCTCCTCGTTCGTCGGCACGACGAGCACGGTGACGGGCGAGCCGTCGGTCGAGATCACGCGGGTCTGCCCCGAGCGCACCGAGTTCCGCTCGGCGTCGAGCTCCATGCCGAGCCGCTCGAGCCCGGCGAGCGCGGCGGCCCGAACGCGCACCGAGTTCTCGCCGACCCCGGCGGTGAACGAGATCACGTCGACACCGCCGAGCTGCGCGAGATAGGCCCCGATGTACGCCTTCAACCGGTGCGCGTACACGTCGAGCGCGAGCGCCGCGCGCTCGTCGCCCGCCCCGGCCGCTTCGACGAGGTCGCGCATGTCGGCGTGCCCGCCGAGCCCGAGGATGCCGCTGCGGCGGTTCAGCAGTTCATCGACGCCGTCGACGTCGAGCCCCGCGCGCCGCTGCAGGTGCAGGAGCACCGCAGGGTCGAGGTCACCCGACCGGGTGCCCATGACGAGCCCCTCGAGCGGCGTCATGCCCATGCTCGTGTCGACCGATCGACCGCCCTCGACCGCGCACGCCGACGCCCCGTTGCCGAGGTGCAGCACGATCTGGCGCAGCTCCTCGAGCGGCCGGCCGAGGAACTCCGCCGCGGCCCGTGAGACGTACCGGTGCGATGTGCCGTGGAACCCGTACCGCCGGATGCGGTGCTTGGCCGCCACGTCGCGGTCGATCGCGTACGTGTAGGCGGCCGGCGGCATCGTCTGGTGGAACGCCGTGTCGAACACCGCCACGTGCGGCACGTCGGGGAACGCCCGCTGCGCCGCCTCGATGCCCTCGAGGTTGGCCGGATTGTGCAGCGGCGCGAGGGTCGACAGCTCGTCGATGTTGATCTTCACGAGGTCGGTGATGACGGTCGGCTCGAAGAAGCGCGCACCGCCCTGCACCACCCGGTGCCCGACCGCGACCGGCGGGTTCGCCGCGAGCGGCGGCCCCGCCTCGGCGAACGCCTCGAGCATCACGTCGAAGGCCGCGAAGTGGTCGGGCACCTCGACGTCGCGTTCACGGGTGACGGATGCCTCGTCACCGCCCCCGCCGCCCCCGTCGGCGCCGTCGGCGCCGTCGGGCCCGTCCGTCGAGACGACGTGCTTCGCCCGCCCGCCGGGGCGCCCGATCCGCTCGACCAGCCCAGACGCGAGCGAGCGCCCGGAGCCGGCCTCGATCAACTGGTACTTCAGTGACGAGGAGCCCGAGTTGATGACGAGGACGACGCTCACGAGGCATCCGCCGCCTGGATCGCCGTGATGGCCACGGTGTTGACGATGTCCTGCACGAGTGCGCCGCGCGAGAGGTCGTTGATGGGCTTGCGCAGGCCCTGCAGCACGGGCCCGATCGCGACGGCGCCCGCCGACCGCTGCACCGCCTTGTAGGTGTTGTTGCCCGTGTTGAGGTCGGGGAAGACGAACACGGTGGCCCGGCCCGCGACATCCGACTGGGGCAGTTTCGTGCGCGCGACCGCCGCGTCGGCGGCCGCGTCGTACTGGATCGGCCCCTCGACCGCGAGCTCGGGGGCGCGCTCGCGAACGAGCTCGGTCGCGCGGCGCACCTTGTCGACGTCGGCGCCCTCGCCCGATTCCCCCGTCGAGTACGAGAGCATCGCGATGCGCGGCTCGATGCCGAACTGGGCGGCGGTCTGCGCCGACGAGATCGCGATGTCCGCGAGCTGCTCGGCCGTCGGGTCGGGCACGATCGCGCAGTCGCCGTAGACGAGCACCCGGTCGGCGAGCGCCATGAGGAACACGCTCGAGACGATGTCGACGCCCGGCTTCGTCTTGATGATCTCGAACGAGGGGCGGATCGTGTGCGCGGTCGTGTGCGCCGCGCCCGACACCATGCCGTCGGCCATGCCGAGCTCGACCATCATCGTGCCGAAGTACGACACGTCCTGCACTCGCTCGCGCGCCTGCTCGAGCGTGACGCCCTTGTGCGCGCGCCGCTTCTGGTACTCCTCGGCGAAGCGCGTCACGTAGACGAAGTCGTGATTCGACAGCACCGCCGCGCGCGAGATGTCGAGGCCGAGCCCGATCGCACGCGAGCGGACCTCGATCTCCTCGCCGAGGATCGTGAGGTCGGCCACGTCGCGGGCGAGCAGGGTCGCCGCAGCCCGCAGGATGCGGTCGTCGTAGCCCTCGGGCAGCACGATGTGCTTGCGCTCGCGGCGCGCCCGCTCGAGCAGGCCGTACTCGAACATGAGTGGCGTGACGACCTCGGGGCTCGCGATCTCGAGCCGGTCGAGCAGCGCCTCGGCATCGACGTGGTGCTCGAACAGTGACAGGGCCGTGTCGCGCTTGCGCTGCGACTCGGCGGCGAGCCGCCCGCGGGTGTGGGTGATCGCGAGGGCGGTCTCGTAGCTCGAGAGCTCGGTGCGGATGATCGGCAGCCCCGCCTTGAGGCCCTCGACGAGTCGCACGATGTGCTCGGAGAGGGGGAAGCCGCCGTTCAGCACGATGCCCGAGACCGACGGGAACGTCTGCGACGAGTGCGCCGTGAGCACTCCGAGCAGCACTTCACTGCGGTCGCCGGGCACGATCACGACCGAGCCCTCGATGAGCCGCGAGAGCACGTTCTCCATCGACATCGCCGCGATCACGACGCCGAGCGCCTCGCGGTCGAGCAGGTCGGGGTCGCCCGCGTAGAGCTCGCCGTCGACGGCCTGCATGATCGTGCGCATCGAGGGCGCGACGAGGAACTGGTCCTCGGGGATGGCCCAGACGGCGACCTGGGATGCCTCGCCGGCGACGACGCCGCCGGGCCGCGCGCCCGCCACCGGGCCGAGCCCCGCCGCACGGACCGCGTCGACGATCTCGTCGAGCCGGTCGGGGTCGGCGCGATTGACCACGACGCCGAGGAGTGAGGCGTGCTCGCGCTCGAGCTCCTCGACGGCGAGCTCCGAGAGCTGGGCGAGCTCGTCGGGCGTGCGAGCGTCGCTGTCGCCGAGCCGCTCGCTGAGTGCACGCCCCTGGTACTCGCCGACACGTCCGCCGAGCACGAGCAGCACCGGGGTTGCGAGGTTGGCGGCGATGCGCGCGTTGTACGCGAGCTCGGTGGGGCTGCCGACATCGGTGTAGTCGGAGCCGATGATGACGACCGCGTCGCAGCGGCCCTCGACGGCCTTGAAGCGGCGCACGATCGTCGCGAGCGCCGCATCGGGATCGGCGTGCACCTCGTCGTACGAGACGCCGATCGCCTCGTCGTAGGTGAGCGGCACCACGCCGTCGTGGGCGAGCAGCAGCTCGAGCACGTAGTCGCGTTCGGCGGTCGATCGCGCGATGGGCCGGAACACGCCGACCTTCGCCGCGCGTCGGGTCAGCGTGTCGAGCGTGCCGAGCGCGACGGTGGACTTGCCGGTGTTGCCCTCGGCCGAGCAGATGTAGATGCTGTGCGCCACGCATCCAGCCTATTCGGCGGGCTCCTCGCCCTGCCGGGCGTTCGGCTGGAAGTACTCCGAGTGTTCGCACTCGTCGGGCACGCTGCCGACCGACGCCGCCTCACGATAACCGCCACCCAGCAACACCGGGTCGCCGACCTCCGTGACGAGACCGTCGAACTCCACCTCGAGCCCGCCAGGTCCGCGACCCGCGCTTCGTCGGGCAGGACGATGCCGATGACGTCACCGCCCTCGGCGCGCGCCACGAGGCATCCGCTCTCGACGTCGATGCTGCCGACGAAGGCCGCCTGCTCCTCGATGTCGGAGCCGCCGACCCTCATGAGGACGGTCGTCGGGCCGACGGCGCGCGCCTCGACCGATGGGGCGGCGCACCCGGCGAGCGCGAGAATGCCGACCAGCGCGCCCGCGACGGCGCCACCCTCGACTCGGCCGAGTCCGGCCATCGCCCCCCCCTCGCGCCCCGTGCACGAGACCGACCACAAGATCAGGTGACCACGCCTCGTGCGACCACATGACCACATGACCACAGCAGGTGCAACCACGAGTCCGTCACGTCGGCACGAGTCGACCAGGCTGCGAGGTGGCGGATTCGACCCCTACTCGATGCGCGCTCGGCGGCGCCGCCGGAGGTTTCGCTCCGCAGACGGTGTGGACAAGTGGAATTGTGGACGGGCGACGTGTGGACAAGTGGAACAGTGGCCCGGCGACGTGTGGAAATGTGGAATTGTGGCCGGCTTTCTCCGAGCGATGCTCCCTCCGGGTGCGGGGCTCGTGCGGCCCGCGGTGCAGCGGGGCCGCTCGACTCGGGTAGACTGTCCGAGGCTCCCCACGTGGCGCTATCCAGGCCAACTCCCCCAGGGCGGAAACGCAGCAAGGGTAACCGGGCTCTGGCGGGTGCGTGGGGGGTCACTGGAGGATTCGCCTAGTGGCCTATGGCGCACGCTTGGAAAGCGTGTTGGGTGAAAGCCCTCGGGGGTTCGAATCCCCCATCCTCCGCCAAGAACGATCACGCCGGGTGCGCGCGCACAGCACCCACACCGGGGTTCGAATCCCCCATCCTCCGCCAAGAACGATCACGCCGGGTGCGCGCACAGCACCCACACCGGGGTTCGAATCCCCCGTCCTCCGCCAAGAACGATCACGCCCGTCACGCGATCGGCACCGCCCCTCGCCGGCATCTTCCCGATGCCGGTCGAGGGGTGTTCTGCGTCGAGGCATCCGCCCGTGCCCCCATGTCCACCATCGTCGCCGGCAGCGCCTATGCTGTCCTGAGCCGGGTCGTGAGGGCCCGAGATGTCGACGAAGACGACGGCGTTCTCGTTGACCCCACGACGCCGGCACATTCTTCCCCTTCCGTCCGATCGCCGCGTCCGCGCGCGTCGCGCCCCGCCGTGTCCTCATTAATGCCGAATAGCGTGCACCTCGCGCGAGGCGCATGATGTGAGAGATGTCAGCGGCACCGGTGGAAGCGAGGAGTGGGGATGCAGGGGGCTCCTCCATCAGCGCGGCGGCAGCAGGGGGCGACGGCCTCAGGGTGATCACCCTGAGGCCTCGTCGCACGCTCGGATGGAGCTACGGCGTCGCGGCAGCGGCGCTCGTGCTTCCACTGCTCGCCGTCGAGCTGTGGGTGCTCGATCCGACGGGGTCGTGGCCGATCGTCGCGGCAACGGCCGCGATCGTCGGCGGGCTGATGTGCCTCGCCTGGATCGCCTACCGCCGCACCCGGGTGTCGATCAGCCGCTACGGCATCGTCGAACGCGGATTCTTCGGCACCACCACGGTCGTCGCGGCCCGCGACGTCTCGAAGGTGCTGCGGCTCGACCTCTACCGGTCGAACAGCCTCGACACGACCGACGAGCTGTTCGTCGTGTGCCGCAGCGGCCGCGGCCGGTTCCGCATGCGCGGCCGGTTCTGGGACGCGTCGGCGATGGACCTCGTCGCCGGTGTGCTCGACGTCGAGGAGTCGACGCGGGACGAACCGGTGACGCTCGCCGAACTGCGCGAGAGCGATCCCGGGCTGCTCTACTGGTTCGAGCGTCGCTCGCTCATGGCCTGAGCCGCGAGGCCAGTGGTCTCGACACGCGTTTCGCGCTGCTCGGCCGACGGCATCGCGCTCCTCGACCGCCGGGTCACTGCGTCGCGACGCCGAGCTTCGGCGACGCCGGCGTGCTCGACGGCAGCTCGTGGAATCCCAGCCGGTCGTAGAACGCCCGCGCACCCGTGTTCTCGGCCGCGAGGCCGAGGTGGAGCGCAGCGACTCCTCGCTCGGCGAGTGCACCGCGCACCGTGTCGATGAGCCGGCGCCCCCAGCCCTGCCCCTGCAGTTCGGGCAGCAGGTCGATGTGCAGGTGGGCGGGGTACCGGTCGAGTTCGGGGATGAGCATGCGCTCGGGGTGCACGCCCGCGTCGATGAGGGCGGCCTCGGTGAACGCGGGTGCGTGCTCGGTCGGCGGCGCGGCGACGGGATGCCTCGCCGCGAAGCCCGGCGCCCACTCGCGCCGCCACCACTCGACGAAGTCCGCCGTGTCGGCGACGGCCATCACGTAACCCGCGGCACGTTGCTCGTCGGCCACGACGAAGGTGAGTTCGGGCGCGTACTCGACGTACGGCAGTGCGAACACCTCGGGCATGAGCGTGTCGTCGGAGTACACCCCCGTCGCGTCGCCGCCCGCTGCCGCGGTGCGCAGGCAGACCAGTGCGACGTCGTCGCGGTCGGCTGGGCGGTACGGGCGGATCTGGAACATCACGCCCATCCTCCCGTACCGGGTCTCGATACGCGTCCTCGTTCGTCGGGCGCTACTTCATCAGTGCAGCCTCAGCGGCGCTTGGCCATGCCGAAGATGCCGGTGATGACCTGCTTCAGCACGGTCTGGGTGGTGCGCGAGCCGAGCACCTCCTCGAGCGCCGACTTCTCCTTCGACCGCGACCGCGACGACGACCGGGAACTCCCCGACGTCTGCTTCATCAGTCGGTCGTACTCGGCCTGCGCCTTCTTGTCGGCCTTCGCGGCGTCGGCCTGGATCTTCGCCTGCATCTTCGCGTACTCGGCGTCGGCCTTCGCCTTGGCCGCCGCGGCCTCTTCGGCATCCACCCTCGCCGCGGCATCCGCGAGCTTCTTCGTCAGGATCTCGTGCGCCGACTCGCGGTCGATGCCCGTCGAGTACTTCGCCGAAAGCGGCGACGCGGCGACGGCCGCATCGATCGCCGCGTCGGGTGAGGGCGACATCGACGCCCGCGGTGCACGAAGCCTCGTCCACGCGACGGGCGACGGCGCGCCCTTCTCGTTCATCACCGTGACGATCGCCTCGCCCGTGCCGAGCACGGTGAGCGTCTCTTCCAGGTCGTAGCCCGAGTTCGGGTAGGTCGACACGGTCGCCCGCAGCGCCTTCGCATCGTCGGGCGTGAACGCGCGCAGTTGGTGCTGCACCCGCGAGCCGAGCTGGGCGAGCACGTCGCCCGGAACGTCCTTCGGCGTCTGCGTGACGAAGAACACGCCGACGCCCTTCGACCGGATCAGCCGCACCGTCTGGGTGATCTGCGCGAGGAACTCCTTCGACGCGTCCTTGAAGAGCAGGTGCGCCTCGTCGAAGAAGAACACGAGCTTCGGCTTGTCGAGGTCGCCGACCTCGGGCAGGTCGGTGAACAGATCGGCGAGCAACCACATGAGGAACGTCGAGTAGAGCGCCGGCTTGTCGGCGACGCCCGGCACCTCGAGCAGGCTGATCACGCCGCGACCGTCGGGTGCAGTGCGCAGGAACTCGGCCGTGTCGATCTCGGGCTCGCCGAAGAAGACGTCGGCGCCCTGGTCGGCGAACGTGATGAGCTCGCGCAGGATCACGCCGACAGTCGCCTTCGAGAGGCCGCCGAGGCCCTCGAGCTCGCCCTTGCCCTCGTCGCTCACGAGGTAGGCGAGCACCGCCCGCAGGTCTTCGAGGTCGAGCAGCGCGAGGTTGTTCTTGTTCGCGTAGTGGAAGACGAGTCCGAGGCTCGATTCCTGGGTGTCGTTGAGGCCGAGCACCTTCGACAGCAGGAGGGGCCCGAAGCCCGAGATCGTCGCGCGGATGGGCACGCCCCTGCCGACGCCGCCGAGTGAGAAGAACTCGGTCGGGAAGCTCGCGGGCGTCCAGTCCTGCCCGATGCCGGCCGTGCGCTTGAGGAGCTTCTCGTTGCCCTCGCCCGGCGTCGCGACGCCGGAGAGATCGCCCTTGATGTCGGCGGCGAACACGGCGACGCCCGCCGCGGAGAGCTGTTCGGCGAGCACCTGGAGCGTGCGGGTCTTGCCGGTGCCGGTCGCGCCGGCGACGAGGCCGTGCCGGTTCGTCATCGCGATCGGGATGCGCACCGGCACGTCGGGCATCGCGTCGCCGTTGACGAGGGCGCCCATCTCGAGGGCCGGGCCCTCGAAGGCGTACCCGCTGCGCACCGCGTCGATGTGCTTCGCGTCGAGGGGGCCGGATGCCTCGGCCGCGGCCTGCTCGGGCGCCGCGACCGGTTCGGGCGAGGCCGCCGCCGGCGCGGCGGGTGGTGCCTCCGACGCGGGTTCCTCCGCCACGGCTTCGGCCGCGGCATCCGACTTCGTCGCCGCCTCGGCGGCCGCCTTCGCGAGCGCCGCCGCCTCCTCGGCGGCCTTGATCGCCGCCTCCGCCTGCGCCTGCAGCGTCTTCGCCGCCTCGGCCGCAGCGGCGGCCGCCTCCTGAGCTTGCTTCACCGCGTCATCGGCCATGCGGCGATCCTATCGAGGCGCCGGTACCGGACCCGGGGCCGCCTTCGCCGAGCCGGGGCGCGCGTCGCGGAGCATTCCCGCCACGACCAGTGCGACGGCCCCGACGAGCACGAGCAACCACAGCCCGAGGGCGTACGAGTTCGTCTCGGCGTTGTAGGTCGCACCCATCACGAGCGGCGGGAAGTACCCGCCGAGACCGCCGGCCGCGGCGACGACGCCGGTCACCGCGCCCACCTTGTCCTTCGGCGTCGACGGCCCGACCCAGGCGAAGACCGCGCCCATGCCGAGGCCCATCGCCGCGGCCATGAGGATGAACGTCACCCCGGTCACGATGCCCTCGGGCGGCTGCTGCCCGACGATGTACGCGAGCGACACGATGCCCGCGAGCGAGATGAGCGAGATGACCTTCGGACCGACGCGGTCGGAGAGCGCACCGCCGATCGGCCGGGCCACGACCGCGGCGGTGGCGAACAGTGCGGTGCGCGTGCCCGCGCCGACCGGGTCGACCTCGTCGGGGTAGATCGTCGTGAGGTACTTCGGCAGGAACGTCGAGAAGGCCACGAAGCCTCCGAAGACGATGCCGTAGAGGAATGCCATCTCCCACGTGATGCGGAGCTTCAGTGCGCTGACGACCTTCGGCACGAGCGGCTGCCGGCTCGACTCCCAGGCGGGCGAGTCGCGCAGGAACAGCCAGACGATGATCGCCGTCGCGGCCATGATGCCGGCGACGAGGAGGTGCGTCGGCAGGTAGCCGATCGACTCCGCGAGACGCGGCGTGAGGAACGCGGAGATCGCCGTGCCGATCATGCCCATGCCGAACACGCCGGTCGCGAAACCGCGTCGCTTCGCTTCGTACCAGGCGCTCGAGAAGGGCACGCCGACCGCGAAGATCGTGCCCGCGACGCCGAGGTAGAACCCCGCGACGAGCAGCAGCGGGAAGCTCTTGATCTCGCCCGCGAGCGCGACGAGCAGCACGGCCGGCACCGAGCCGAGCAGCACGATGGTGAACATCCTGCGTCCGCCGAAGCGGTCGGTCATGGCACCCGTCACGATGCGGCCGAGCGCGCCGACGAGCACGGGCGTCGCGAGCATGAGCGAGATCTGCCCCTCGTCGAGCCCCATCTCGGTCGCGTACGTCTTCTGCAGCGGGGCGATGAGCATCCACGCCCAGAACCCGATCGCCGAGGCGAAGGTGGCCAGCAGCACCTGTCCGAGCTGCCCCTTCAGCGAGGGACCGCCCTGCGCCTCGGCCACTGCCCCGGCCTGCTTCGATGACTCGCTCAACGCTGCCCCCGATCGGTGCGATGTGCCGGCGAACCCGCCGTCTGCGCCCGACAGTACCGGGCGCATGACCCGTGTGGCCAGCCATTTCGGCCGAGTTCGTGAACATCGAATAAACCCGGTGAAACGCCTCGACAGACCGCCGTCGCGACCAATACGGTCGGTAGTGTCCGCGTCAAGCGGCAACCACCGGCGGCGCCGGCAACGGCGTTCGTCGCACAGGCGAGGAGGCCTTCGTGAGTCAGACGCCCCCGAGTTCGAGCGGTCCAGCCACCGACGGCGCGCTCGCCGATGCCCTCGTCAAGCTCGGCCGCTTCGTGCGGCCCGGCGAGGTGTCTCCCGACCTCCGCACCGTGACGCTCGAGGGCGGCCGCAAGGGCGACGTCTTCTACCGCGACCGCTGGTCGCACGACAAGGTCGTGCGCTCCACCCACGGCGTGAACTGCACGGGCTCGTGCTCGTGGAAGGTCTACGTGAAGGACGGCATCATCACGTGGGAGACGCAGCAGACCGACTACCCCTCGGTCGGCCCCGACTCCCCCGAGTACGAGCCACGCGGCTGCCCCCGCGGCGCGGCGTTCAGCTGGTACACCTACTCGCCGACGCGCGTCCGCTACCCGTACCTGCGCAGCGTGCTGCTCGAGCGGTACCGTGCGGCGAAGGCCCGGGTCGGCGGCGACCCCGTGCTGGCCTGGGAGGCGCTCGTCACCGACCGCGAGGCATCCCGCGCGTACAAGCGGGCCCGCGGCAAGGGCGGGCTCGTGCGCGCGAGCTGGGACGAGGCGCTCGAGATCATCGCGGCGGCCCACGTGCACACGATCAAGGCGCACGGCCCCGACCGGGTCGCGGGCTTCTCGCCGATCCCGGCGATGTCGATGGTGTCGCACGGCGCCGGCGCGCGCTTCGTCAACCTCATCGGCGGCACGATGCAGTCGTTCTACGACTGGTACGCCGACCTTCCCGTCGCGAGCCCGCAGGTCTTCGGCGACCAGACCGACGTGCCCGAGTCGGCCGACTGGTGGAACTCGAGCTACCTCATGATGTGGGGCTCGAACGTGCCGGTCACCCGCACGCCCGACGCGCACTTCATGACCGAGGCGCGCTACCGCGGCCAGAAGGTCGTGACCGTCTCGCCCGACTACGCCGACAACACGAAGTTCGCCGACGAATGGCTCGCCCCGCACCCCGGCACCGACGCGGCACTCGCGATGGCGATGGGTCACGTGATCCTGCGCGAGTTCCTCGTCGAGCGACGCACCCCGCGCTTCGTGCACTACCTGAAGACCTATTCGGATGCCCCGTACCTGATCACCCTCGAATCGCGGGGCGACGGGTTCGTGCCGGGCAAGTTCCTGACCGCGGCCGACCTCGGCGGCGAGGCGGCCGAGTCGGCGAACGCGGCGTTCAAGACCGTGCTGCTCGGCGAGGGCGGCGAGCCCGTCGTGCCGAACGGCTCGCTCGGCCACCGGTTCGGCACCGAAGACGAGGGCAAGTGGAACCTCGACCTCGAGGGCGTCGACCCGCTGCTCTCGATCATGGACGACGCCGCATGGCTCGGCGCGACCGCGGCCGTCGACCTGCCGCGCTTCGACGTCGCGCCCGAGCCGGGCGCGGAGCACGAGGGCGGCACCGGCGTCGTGCGTCGGGGCGTGCCGACGCTCGAGGTCGCGGGCCGTACGGTGACGACCGTGTTCGACCTGCTGCTCGCGCAGTACGGCGTCGGCCGCGACGGGCTGCACGGCGAATGGCCGACCGGCTACGACGACCCGTCGACGCCCGGCACGCCCGCCTGGCAGGAGGAGGTCACCGGCGTCCCCGCCGAGCAGGCCGAGCGCATCGGGCGCGAGTTCGCCGACAACGCCGAGCGCTCGGGCGGCCGCTCGATGATCCTCATGGGCGCGGGGACGAACCACTGGTTCCACTCCGACACGATCTACCGCACCTTCCTCGCGCTCACGACGATGACCGGCTGCCAGGGCGTGAACGGCGGCGGCTGGGCGCACTACGTCGGCCAGGAGAAGGTGCGGCCCGTCACCGGGTACACGCAGTACGGCACCGCGAGCGACTGGTCCAGACCCGGCCGCGCGATGATCGGCACCGCGTTCTGGTACCTCGCGACCGACCAGTGGCGCTACGACGGGCTGCCCGCCGATCAGCTCGCCTCGCCGCTGGCCTCGGGCCTGTTCGCCGGGCGGACGACGGCGGACTGCCTCGTGGAGTCGGCCAAGCGCGGCTGGATGCCGAGCTACCCGACGTTCGACCGCAACCCGCTCGACCTCGTCGACGAGGCCCGGGCCGCCGGCCGCGAACCCGCGGACTACGTCGTCGACTCGCTGCAGGACGGGTCGTTGCGCTACGCGTGCGAGGACCCCGACTCGCCCGAGAACTTCCCGCGCGTGCTCAACGTGTGGCGGGCGAACATCCTCGGCTCCTCGGGCAAGGGAAACGAGTACTTCCTCAAGCACCTGCTCGGCACCGACTCGGCGGTGCGCGCAGCCGAGGCACCGCCCGAGCGCCGGCCGAACACCATCGAGTGGCACGACGACGCTCCCGAGGGCAAGCTCGACCTGCTCGTCACGACTGACTTCCGCATGACCTCGACGACGCTGTTCTCCGACGTCGTGCTGCCCGCCGCGACCTGGTACGAGAAGCACGACCTCTCGTCGACCGACATGCACCCGTTCGTGCACTCGTTCAACCCGGCGATCGCACCGCCCTGGCAGACGAAGACCGACTTCGAGATCTTCCACCTCATCGCCCAGCGGCTCTCGGAGTACGCCCGCGTGCACCTCGGCACGCGCAGCGACCTCGTCGCGGCGCCGCTCATGCACGACACCCCCGACGCGATGGCGACTCCGCACGGCATCGTCGAGGACGGGCTGCCGCTCGTGCCGGGCGTCACGATGCCGAAGCTCGTCGTCGTCGAGCGCGACTACACCGCGATCGCCGACAAGATGGCGACGCTCGGCCCGCTCGCGGTGAAGGCGGGCATGGTCACGAAGGGCATCGTGTTCGACCCCACCCCCGAGGTCGCCGAGCTCGGACGGCTCAACGGGGTCGCGACGAGCGGCGCGGGCGCCGGGCAGCCGCTGCTCGACACCGACGTGAAGGTCTGCGAGGCGATCCTCGCGCTCTCGGGCACGACCAACGGGCGGCTCTCGGTGCAGGGCTTCCGCCAGCTCGAGAAGCGCACGGGCCAGCGCATCGCGCAGCTCGCGGAGGACCACGAGGGCGGGCGCATCCGCTTCGCCGACGTGCAGTCGCGACCCGTCTCGGTGATCACGAGTCCCGAGTGGTCGGGCTCCGAGCACGGCGGCCGGCGGTACACGGCGTTCGCGATCAACGTCGAGCACCTGAAGCCGTGGCACACCCTCACCGGGCGCCAGCACTTCTTCCTCGACCACGACTGGATGAGCGAGCTCGGCGAGAACCTGCCGGTCTACCGGCCGCCGCTCGACCTCGCGCGACTCTTCGGCGACTCGCCGGCTCCCGGATCGACGGCGCCGAGCGGCGACCCCGCGGCGGCCGGACGTGCCGAGGTCGCGGTGCGCTACCTCACGCCGCACTCGAAGTGGTCGATCCACTCGGAGTACCAGGACAACCTCTTCATGCTCTCGCTCTCGCGCGGCGGCCCCACGATCTGGATGAGCCCGCAGGATGCGGAGAAGATCGGCGTGCGCGACAACGAGTGGATCGAGTCGTACAACCGCAACGGCGTCGTCGTCGCCCGCGCGATCGTCTCGCACCGCATGCCCGAGGGCACGGTGTACATGTACCACGCGAAGGACCGAACGGTGGATGTGCCGCGGACCGAGACGAGCGGCCTCCGCGGCGGCATCCACAATTCGCTGACCCGGGTGCTCCTGAAACCCAGCCATCTGATCGGCGGCTACGCGCAGCTCGCCTTCGCGTTCAACTACCTGGGGCCGACCGGCAACCAGCGAGACGAAGTCACGGTGATCCGCCGTCGCAGCCAGGAGGTCGAGTACTGATGAAGGTCATGGCGCAGATGTCGATGGTCATGAACCTCGACAAGTGCATCGGCTGCCACACCTGCAGCGTCACCTGCAAGCAGGCGTGGACGAACCGCTCGGGCGTCGAGTACGTCTGGTTCAACAACGTCGAGACGCGGCCCGGCATCGGGTACCCGCGTCGCTACGAGGACCAGGAGAAGTGGGGCGGCGGCTGGGTGCGCACGAAGTCGGGCCGTCTGAAGCTCCGCTCGGGCGGCCGGCTCAAGAAGCTCGCGACGATCTTCTCCAACCCGAAACTGCCCGAGATCCACGACTACTACGAGCCCTGGACCTACGAGTACGACATGCTGCTCAACGCCCCCGCGGGCGAGCACACCCCGGTCGCGAAGCCGAAGAGCCTGCTGACCGGCGAGGACATGAAGATCTCGTGGTCGGCGAACTGGGACGACAACCTCGGCGGCTCCCGCGAGACGATGCAGGACGACCCGATCCTGCAGCACATGTCGGAGCACGTCGCGAGCGAGTTCGAGCAGACGTTCATGTTCTACCTTCCGCGCATCTGCGAGCACTGCCTCAACCCGTCGTGCGTGGCCTCCTGCCCGTCGGGCGCGATGTACAAGCGGGTCGAGGACGGGATCGTGCTCGTCGACCAGGACCAGTGCCGCGGCTGGCGCATGTGCGTGTCGGGATGCCCCTACAAGAAGGTCTACTTCAACCACAAGACCGGCAAGGCCGAGAAGTGCACGCTCTGCTACCCGCGCCTCGAGGTCGGACTGCCGACCGTGTGCTCCGAGACCTGCGTCGGGCGGCTGCGCTACCTCGGGCTCGTGCTCTACGACGCCGACAAGGTCGCCGAGGCGGCCCGCGTCGAGAACGAGCACGAGCTGCTCGAGTCGCAGCGCAGCGTCTTCCTCGACCCGCACGACCCCGCCGTCGTGCAGGCCGCGCGCGAGGCCGGAATCCCGGAGGACTGGATCGACGCGGCCCAGCGCTCCCCCATCCACAAGCTCATCAACGAGTACAGGGTCGCGCTGCCGCTGCACCCCGAGTACCGCACGATGCCGATGGTCTGGTACATCCCGCCGCTCTCCCCCGTCGTCGACGTCGTGGCCTCGTCGGGCAACGACGGCGAGGACGCGAAGACGCTGTTCTCGGCCATCTCGAAACTGCGGATCCCGCTCGAGTACCTCGCCGGCCTCTTCACCGCGGGCGACACCCGCCCTGTCGAGGCGTCGCTGCGCAAGCTCGCCGCGATGCGCTCGTACATGCGCGGCATCAACCTCGGCGAGGGCAAGGACGAACGCATCGCCGACGCCGTCGGCATGACGGGCGAGACGATCGAGGAGATGTACCGGCTGCTCGCGATCGCGAAGTACGAGGAGCGCTACGTCATCCCCGCCGCGCACACCGAGCAGGCACGCGAGCTCGACGAGCTCGCGTGCTCGCTCGACTACGACGGCGGCCCGGGCATGGGCGGCGCCGGCCCCTTCGGCTCGTCGAGCGGCCAGCCGGTGCCGGTCGCGGTCGAGAACTTCCACGCGCTGAAGAACCGGCAGACCGCCGACCGGCCGTCGACACCGGGCCGGGTGAACCTGCTCAACTGGGACGGCAACGGCTCGCCGCAGGGCCTGTTCCCGCCGAAGGGCGACGGCGTGGGCGACGGGGGCGAATGATGGCCAGGCTGCCGCTCATCTTCCGCCGCCCCGGCTCGGTGCCGAACGCGTCGGCTCCGCGCATCGCGCTGAGCGACGACCAGCGTCGCCTCGCGCACATGGCCGCTTCGCTGCTGCTCGACTACCCGGGCGAGGGCTTCGCCGAGCGCGCGGCCGCGGTCGAGGCATCCGTCCCGGGACTGCCGCCCGAGCTGTCCGGCGAGTTCCTCGGGTTCCTCGGGCACGTCTCGTCGACGCCCGCCGCCGCGCTCGAGGCCGAGTACGTCGCGACCTTCGACCTCAAGCGCAAGTGCTGCCTCTACCTGACGTACTTCCAGGCGGGCGACACCCGCAAGCGCGGCGCCGCGCTCGTCTCGTTCATCGAGACGTACCGCGCCGCCGGGTGGGAGTTCGACGCCGACGAGCTGCCCGACTTCCTGCCCGCCGTGCTCGAGTTCTCCGCCCGCAGCGATTCGCCCGAGGCATCCGAGCTGATCGCCGCCCACCGCGACGGGCTCGAGGTGCTGCGGGAGGCCCTCGAGAAGCAGGGCAGCCCGTGGGCCGGGCTCGTCAGGGCCGTGTGCCGGTCGCTCCCCGAGCTCGACGACGCGACCCGCGAACGCTATCTCGCACTCGTGAACGACGGGCCGCCCGCCGAGACGGTCGGACTGTCGTTCCTCGGTGGCATCCCGCCGTACCGGCCGGTCGGCACCGCGCACGAGGAGGTCCGCGCATGAACGACGCCTGGAACGTGCTGCTCTGGGTCGCCCTGCCGTACGCGGCGTTCGCGGTGTTCGTCGTCGGGCACATCTGGCGGTACCGCTACGACAAGTTCGGCTGGACGACGCGGTCGAGCCAGACCTACGAGAACCGCCTGCTGCGCTGGGGGTCGCCGATGTTCCACCTCGGCATCCTCATGGTGATCGCGGGGCACGTCGTGGGCCTGCTCATCCCCCGGGAATGGCTCTACGCGATCGGCATCGACGAGCACATGTACCACCTCGGAGCGACCGTGCTCGGCTCGTTCGCGGCACTGCTCACGATCGCGGGCCTCGTGATCCTCATCTACCGACGGCGCACGGTCGGACCGGTGTTCCTCGCGACGACGCGCATGGACAAGGTCATGTACGTCTTCCTCGGCGGTGTGATCCTGTTCGGCACGCTCGCGACCGTGATGTACCAGGTGCTCGGGCCGGGGTACGAGTACCGCGGCACGGTGGGGCCGTGGTTCCGCAGCCTCATCCTCATGCAGCCCCAGCCCGAGCTCATGGCCGACGTGCCGCTCATGTTCCAGCTGCACGTGCTGTGCGCGACGCTGCTGTTCGCGCTGTGGCCGTTCACGCGACTCGTGCACGTGTTCTCGGCGCCGATCGGCTACCTGTTCCGGCCGTACATCGTCTACCGCTCGCGCGACGCCGCGAGCACCCGCCCGGGAACGAGCGGGCGGAAGCGCGGCTGGGAGGGCATCCAGACGCCCGACCCGAAGAAGCTCACGAAGCTCTGACGAGGCTTCGCGCGCCTCGCCTCATGCCGGGAACGGCAGCGCGCGTCCCGTCTCGATCCACGACTTGAAGCTCGAGAGCACGAGCGGCCAGGTGTCGCTCGTCTCGGCCTCGGCGGGATGCCCTTCGCTCCACTCGTCGTTCGTGAACGTGAGCTTCGTGAGCGCGTCGCCCGCCGAGCTCATGCGCCAGGTCATGCGGCTGCGGAGCTCCGCGTGGTTCTCGCGGTAGGTCGGGCCGGGGTGCTCGGAGAGCTGCAGCAGCGCTCCGGGCTCGGCGGCGAGCACCTCGCCGTAGACGTGGACGGTCTCGTCTCCGTCCTGGCCCGGGCCGACGTACTCGTAGCGCTCGCCGGGGGCGAGCTCGCCGCGGAGCACCGAGCCCCACATGACGGCACGGCTGCCTTCGTCGCCGGTGATCGCGTCCCACACCTGCTGCGGCTCGGCCGCGACGTACAGGGTCATCTCGAAATCGGACATGGTCGGTTCTCCGCTCTCTGGTTCTGCCCGGTCGGTCTCCGCCGGTCGATTCGGTTCGACGGTACGGATGCCGCGTGGCGGGCGTCTTGCAGAAACGCGACAGCGACTCGGTGAGGGGGCGGCCGGGCGGCGGGTGTCGGCGGGCGACGCCATACTCGGACCATGCAGCCCTCGGACTACTGGCGCACGCGCGCCGGCGCCGCCGACAAGGGCGTGCTCGCGCCGAGGCGCGGCGAGCCGGGTCTGGCACCGATCGCGGCCGACGCGGCCGCCCAGCACGCCGCCGACGCGCCCGTGCGGCTGGCCCGATTCCCGGCGCCGGCCGCCGTCGCGCACGTCGTGCGGCACTTCTGGGTGCCGAGGTGGCGGTTGCCCGCCGGCGTGGTCATCGAACAGGGCGTGCTCGAGTACCCGTCGGCGAACCTCGTCGTCGAGCCCGACGGCACCGCGCTGCACGGTCCGTCGATCGGTCGCGGCGTCTCACGGCTCGAAGGCGAGGGTTGGGCCGTCGGCGCCCTCCTGCAGCCCGGCGTCGCCGGGCTCATCGCGCCGGGCGAGGTCCGCTCGCTCGTCGGCGGCTCGGTGCCGGTCGAGGCGTTGCGGCTGCGGGGCACCGCGGCGGGCGTCTCGCGAGTCCGAACGGCCGCTGACGACGGCCGCGACGACGAGGCGGTCGCGGCGTTCGCCGACTGGCTCGGCGCGCAGCACATCGTCCTCGACCCCGATGCAGCCCTCGCGGCGCGCGTCGTCGAGCTCGCCGAGACCGACCGCACGATCCTGCGGGCGGGCGAGCTGGCCGACGCGAGCGGGCTCGGGCTGCGTGCGCTCGAGCGTCTGGTGCGCGCGCGGCTCGGCCTCACCCCGAAGTGGCTGATCAGTCGATACCGCATGCAGGAGGCCGCGCATCGGCTCGCCGCCGACGACCCGCCGTCGCTCGCCGACCTCGCCGCGGAGCTCGGCTTCGTCGACCAGGCGCACTTCACCCGCGAGTTCCGCACGGTCATCGGCGAGACCCCGCGGCGCTACGCCGCAGCGGCGCAGGCGACCCGGGCGGCGGGGGTTCCCTCCGGCCACCGGCCGACCTAGGGTGAGGAGCGTGAGCCCTGCAGCGCGAGCGGACGAGGTCATCGAAGTCGACGGTCGCGAGGTGCGCATCTCGCACCCCGACAAGGTCGTCTTCCCCGAGCCGGGGCTCACCAAGGTCGATCTCGTGAAGTACTACCTCGCGGTCGCCGACGGTGCGCTGCGCGGCGCGGGTGGGCGCCCGATGGTGCTCAAGCGCTTCGTCAAGGGCATCGACCAGGAGGCCTTCTTCCAGAAGCGCGCTCCCGACAAGCGCCCCGAGTGGATCGAGACCGCGACGCTGCACTACGCGTCGGGCAATTCCGCCGAAGAGGTCGTCGTGAACGATGCGGCCGCGCTCGCCTGGGTCGTGAACCTCGGATGCATCGACCTCAACCCCCACCCCGTGCGAGCCGGCGACCTCGACCATCCCGACGAGCTGCGCGTCGACCTCGACCCGATGCCCGGCGTCGACTGGTCGCAGATCGTCGACGTCGCGTTCGTCGCGCGCGAGGTGCTCGACGACGTCGGGCTGGTCGGCTGGCCGAAGACGTCCGGCTCTCGCGGCATCCACATCTCGGTGCGCATCGCACCCGAGTGGACCTATCCCGAGGTGCGGCTCGCCGCCGAGACGCTCGCGCGCGAGGTCGAGCTCCGCGCTCCCGGCCTCGCATCCGCCCGCTGGTGGAAGGAGGAGCGCGGCGAGAGCGTGTTCGTCGACTTCAACCAGAACGCGAAGGACCGCACGGTCGCCTCGGCGTACTCGGTGCGTCCGCTGCCCGACGCCCGCGTCTCGACCCCGCTCGACTGGGCGGAGGTCCGCGAGAGTCGTCCCGAGCGCTTCACCGTCGCGACGGTCCTCGCACGCTTCGCCGAGCGCGGCGACGCCGCGGCCGGCATCGACGACGCGGTCGGCCGTCTCGATGGTCTGCTGCGACTCGCCGAGGAGCTCGGCCCCGCCGAGAAGCCCCCGCGCCGCGGCTCGGGCGATGGCTCCGGGCAACGGCAGTCGACGATGCCGCTCATCGAGATCGCCCGCGCCAAGACGAAGCCCGAGGCCCTCGAGGGCCTGGAGCGGTGGAAGGAACGTCACTCCGACGTCGTGCCCCGGCTCGAGCCGGCCGACGTGCTCGTCGACGGCATGCGAGGCAGTTCGTCGCTCTGGTACCGCATCCGGGTGAACCTGCAGCATGTGCCCGAGGCGGAGCGGCCGCCGCAGGAACCGCTCGAGGTCGATTACGACCCGTGGGCGAAGTACCGCGACGAGAACGGCGAGCTGTCGTTCCCCGGCGGCCGCCCCGGCGATCGTTCCGGCGGCACGACTGGCCGCGCCTCGTGAGCGACTTCGGTCCCGTCGACCCCGGTCATCACGCCGACATCGAATGGTTGCACCGCTGGCGCCTGCATCCCGAGGGCGACCCGCAGACGACGGCGTCGAGCACGCTGATCCCCGTGAGAACCATCGACGGGGTCGCGGCGGTGCTCAAGGTCGCCCACGTGGAGGAGGAGGAGCGCGGCGCCGAGCTGCTCGAACAGCTCGACGGACACGGCGCTGCGCGCGTCCTGCAGCGCGAGGGGCAGGCGGTGCTGCTCGAACGGGCCACCGGCACGGGCGACCTCGTGCGCATGGTCGTCGACGGCGACGACGACGGTGCGACGCGGGTGATCTGCGCAGCGGCGCGCCGCGTGCACCTCGACCCGGCGGAGCTCCCCACGCTCACCGACTCGGGGGTGCCGCTCCTCGTGCCGCTCGAGCAGTGGTTCCGCGAGCTGTTCGCGCACGCCGACGACCTCGACCCGCTCCATCGGCAGGGCGCCGACTACGCCGACCGGCTGCTGTCGACGCAGCGGGACGCGCGCGTGCTGCACGGCGACCTGCACCACGGGAACGTGCTCGACTTCGGCGAGCGCGGATGGCTCGTCATCGACCCCAAGGGGCTCGTCGGCGAGGCCGCCTTCGACTACTGCAACCTGCTCTGCAACCCGTCGCACGCGCGGGCGCTCATGCCCGGGCGGCTCGAGCGCCAGTTCGGCATCGTCGTCGCCGAGACCGGCGTGCTGCCGTCGCGGCAGCGAGACTGGCTCGTGGCCTGGTGCGCACTGTCGTCGACGTGGTTCGCGATCGCCGACGACCCGTCGCACGCCGAGTCGGTCACACGTCTCGGCGTGACCGCCGCCGATCTCGCGCTCTGAGCCGCCTCGGCGACGTTTCCGGCCGTCAGCGATGCTGCGCCCCGTTCGCGCATGGAGGAACTTCCGCAACCGCGCGGCGCGTCGCGCCGCGCCGCGACTCGCCGCGGACCCGACGGTTCTTCCTACAGAAGCCTCCGCTGCGAGAGCTCGACGACCGGCCGCGACGCCCACTCGCGCACGAGCTCGGTGCGCACGGCGACCCCGGTACCCGGGCCGTCGGGCACCCGGAGCTGCCCGCGGTGCTCGCCGTCGCCGAGCACGAACGGCTCGGTCACATCGTCGGCGTAGTAGCGGTCGGAGGCCGACGTGTCGCCGGGCAGCGCGAACCCGGGCAGCGCGGCGAGCGCGACGTTCGCCGCACGGCCGATCCCGGTCTCGAGCATGCCGCCGCACCACACCGGCACGTCGAGCTGACGGCACGCGTCGTGCACGCGCAGCGCCTCGAGGTAACCGCCCATCCGGCCGGGCTTGATGTTGACGACGCTCGTCGCGCCGCGATCGATCGCGTCCACCGCCGTCGCGGCATCCAGGATCGATTCGTCGAGGCAGACGGGGGTCTCGCACGCGGCAGCGAGCCGGGCGTGGGTGGCGATGTCCTCCTCGGCGAACGGCTGCTCGATGAGCAGCAGGTCGAACGCGTCGAGGCTCGCGAGCAGCGGGATGTCGTCGCCCGTGTACGCCGTGTTCGCGTCGACCTGCAGGAGACCGTCGCGTCCCATGAGCTCGCGGACGGCCGCGACGGGCAGGACGTCCCAGCCGGGCTTGATCTTGAGCTTGATACGGCGGTAGCCGGCCTCGAGGTACCCGGTGACCTCGTCGAGCAGTTCCTCGAGCGTCGGCGCGATGCCGACGGAGACCCCGCAGTCGACCCACTCGCGCTCCGCTCCGAACGCCTCGCCCATCGATCGGCCCTGGGCGCGCAGCTCGGCGTCGAGGACGGCCGACTCGAGGGCGGCCTTCGCCATGCGGTGGCCCGCGACGAACGCGAGCGTGCCGGCGACCGACCGTGCGAGCGGCACCGAGGCGCCGCGGGTGCCGGGGCCGTCGGCACCTGCCGCTCCGGCGACTCCGGCCGTTTCGGCCGCGTGGTGTGCGGCGTCGTACGCGCGACGGTGTGCGGTCGCGGCGAGCAGTGCTGGGCCGAGGAACCGTTCGATCACGGATGCCGCGCCGTCGACGTACTCGGAGGAGTAGAAGGGCTCGCGGCCGGCGACGCACTCGCCCCACCCCTCGCCGGCGTCGGTGCTCACGTGCACGAGGAGCGCTTCGCGCACCGTCTCGCGACCGAAGCTCGTCTCGAACGGCCGCACGAGGGGCACCTCGATGCGATGCAGCGCGATCGTCTCGATGCGGGTCGGGTTCGTCGTCATCTCGCCTCCTCGGAGTCGGGCTCGGCCTCGGTGAACACGTAGTCCCCGGCGTCGTCGAGCTCGGGTCGCAGCCCCTGCCGCGCCATCTCGGTGAACGCGCGCACGGATGCCTCGCGCATGCGTACGGCATCGGCCGCGGCATCCCGCCTGAATGCCTCGAAGTCGGGCACGAGCGCGAAGCCCGACTCCCCCGACCAGCGCGGAGGCGCGCCGCCGGCGAGCGCGCGGAGCACCCGCGGCGACGTGAGTCGCCAGCGCACCTCGAAGCGATCGCTGCGGTCGGCGCCCGAGATCTCGTCGCCGAGCACGCCGTAGAACTCGGGGAGGTAGGCGGCGACCTCGGCCCCGAGCCGCACGAGGTTCATGCGGGCGTTGCGGCGGATGAGGGGGTCGAACGTCCAGCGGATCTCGTCGACTCCGTGCTCGAGGCAGATCGACCGCTGGCGGAGCTTCAGCGCGAGCCCGATGCCGTGCCCGCGCGCCGCCGGGGCGACCGCGTTCATGTGCGAGTGCAGGTGGAGGCCCTCGTTCCAGCCGAGGAACCCGAGCGTCGCGCCGAGCAGCTCACCCGGGATCGCGTACGGCGGCGTCGCCGAGGCATCCACGCCGCCCTCGTCGTCGGCGACCGCGACGAGCACCGTCGCGCCCGCGTGCGCCAGCGCCCGGATCATCGAGTGGTCGGGGCCGCGCCCCTCGCCCCAGGTCGACTCGAACCGGGCGAGCACCGCCTCGATCTCGTGCTCGGCGGCCCCGCGCGTGATGACGCCCGCGCCGAGGTCGGCGCGATCGGCGGCGGCAAGGGCCTCGGCGACGACAGCGTCCATGTGTCGAGGCTAGCCGAGCGCGGTCGCGCCGCGGCGCGCGGGAGTGGTCGGGCCTCTCACCCGGCGACAGGGCCGCCGCCGCCGCCTGCTCGTCGATGAACTGGAGGAAGAACCCGCCGACATCCCGCGTTTCGCTGCACGCCACTCCGCGACCGAGCCAAGTCTTCCTACAGATCGAACTCCTCCGACCCGTATGCGAGCGGTCGGATTCCGGTCATCCGCGCCTTGAGCACGACCTTCGCATCGGCGACCATCCGCTCCACCGTCGTCGCGACCAACGGCCAGTCGTCCAAGACGTGCTTCGCACTCGGTCGAACGACCGGGACCCCGAACGACTGCGAGACCAGGGTCCGATCACGATCGGCGTAGAACTCCTCGCGTCCCGAGTGGAACTCCCTACCGTCGACCTCGAACAACACGCATCCGTCGATCAGACCGTCGAACCGGCCGAGTCCCGCCGGCCCGACCTGCGGTTCCACCAGGTATCCAGCGCGCGCGAGGCGCCGAACGAACAGGCTCTCCACCCCCGACTCAGGAATCCCGGTGAACTCGTCCACCAGATCCCGGCAGGTGCCGGGCAGCGCGGCGAGTACGTCGTCGATCTGCCGACGCGTCAACACCCGTTCGTGAAGCGCCGAGTCGATCGCCGCGTTCGCATGTTCCCGAGGCAGACATCGAAGTGCGGTCGCGAGGGCTCCTTTGGGCGAGACGACCCAATCGCGACCGGCGCCCGGATCCAGCTCGCGAACGTAGTGCAGCCGTACCGGCCCTGCCCTCCCCAGCCGCACGGTGCCACGTTCTCGCGTACGCTCCGAAGCGACCGGATGCCAGACGCCCGAGTTCCCCGGATCGTCGACATTCGGTGCGCGGTCGACCCGCGGTGTCGATCGGGGCACTGCGATGTGCAACGACTCGTCGACGCCCGACCAGATGCCGAGGCGACGCAACGCGGAGACGCAGCCGATACGGCCGCCCACGGCGATCGCGCGGAGTTGGTCGCGGTCTGCCGTCGGCGAGGCGATCCAGCCACGTCGGGGCCGCACGACTGCTCCGGCGCGGAGGGCCACTCGCAGCGAGGCATCCGTCTCACCCAGTTCTCGCAGCGTGCGGACTCGGGCGATCTCGCCGAGCAGGTGGAGTTTCGTGAGGAGCGCCGTCATGACGCGATCGTGCCCGTGTCGGCTGGTCCGAATGCGATCGCGCGGTGGAAGCGGCCACCGATCGGATACGTGTCGAGGTGGGGAGGAGAGGTCGTCGACCGAGATGGAGGAGTTTCTCGCGACATGCCGTCGGCCGGGCGGGCGACACGCCGGCGATGTCACGGAACTTCCTACACAAGCGAAGCGGGCAAGGTGGCGCCGCGCCGCCACCGCGCGCGAGCGCCCCGCCCGGCGGAGCCGGACGGGGCGCTCGTGAGCCGACCCGATCAGCAGAAGGCGCCGGTCGACGCCCAGACCTCGGGGACCTCGGCGAGACCCTCGCGGGTGACGGTCGCCTCGATGAGGCCGTACGACCGGTCGCTCGCGTAGAACACCTCGTTGGGGTTGTCGAGGCCGAACGGCTCGAGGTCGACGACGAAGTGGTGCTTGTTCGGCATCGAGAAGCGGATCTCCGCGATCTCGGGATGCGCCTCGAGCACCGCCTGGCCCATCTCGAAGAGGGTCGTCTGGAGCGCCGCCGAGTAGTTCTCGGTGAACGTCTCGAGCAGGATCGCCTTCACGCTGTCGTAGACGGCGTTGTAGTCGACCTCGGCGCCCGGCTGGTAGCGCCAGCGCGTGGCGACGCTCGTCGCGAGGATGCGATCGGTCGTCTCCTGGAGGGTCGTGTAGCGGTCCTTCGGGTAGCCGACGAAGCCCGACTGGGTCGTCTTCAGCACCGTGAGGTCCTTGAGGCCCGCGATGACGTGGCGGGTGTCGCCGTCGGCGATGACCGCGGCCGTGCGGATCTCCTGGCCCTTGCGCACGAACGAGTGGTCGTGGGGCTGGCCGTGGGCGGTGATGCGCTCCCACGCGTAGCTCTCGGCGAGCCAGCGTCCGCCGGTCACCCAGTCGAACTCGCCGATGAAGTGGTCGGCGAGGCGAAGCAGGAACGCCTCGGGCGAGCCGACGCCGTCGCGGGCGAAGGCGAACACGGTGTTCTTCTGCGTGTCGGTCGCGACCACGTGCGAGTTGTCGCCGTCGAGGTGGGCACCGGCGAAGTCGCCGCGCAGCTGCGAGGTGACGTTGAGGTCCTCGATCTCGTGGCGGTCGGTGTCGCGGGTGACCTTGACGACGCGGACCTCGGCCTTGCCGTACTGGTTCGGGCCGAGCACGATGGCGCCGGGCTCGGCGCTCGACGCGCCGCCTGCGGCGGTGTCGGTGGTGGTCACGGTGTTGATCAGGGTGTCGGTCATGGTGGATCTAACTTCCTCGGTAGGTCGAATAGGCGAAGGGGCTCAGCAGGATCGGCACGTGGTAGTGACGACCCTCCTCGGCGACGAGGAAGGTGAGCAGCACTTCGGGGTAGAAGGCGTCGGTCTGGGTGGAGGCGAAGTAGGCGCCGGTGTCGAACCGCAGCCGGTACTCGCCGTTGGGGATCGTCTCGGGGCCGAGCTGTTTCGCCCGCCCGTCGTCGTCGGTCACGGCGCTCGCGAGGAGCTCCCAGCCGTCCCCGCTGGAAGCGGAGCCGGAAGCTCCGGAGCCGCCGACGGAACGCCGGTACAGCTCGACGGGCACCCCGGCGGCGGGCCTGCCGCGCTGGGCGTCGAGCACGTGCGTCGTGATCTGCGAAACGGTCATGCGGCGATGGCCCCTTTCAATCTCAGAACGGCGATCTCGCGCAGCTGCTCGGCGACGACCGCGTCTTCGGTCGCCTCGTCGTTGCCGAGCCGAGTGGTGAGCGCGTCGAGGATCTCGCCGGCGGAGCGGCCGGCCGCACGGATGAGGAACACCCGCCCGAACCGCTGCTCGTACGCCGCGTTGCCCTCGGCGAGGGCCCGTGCGATCTCGGCGTCGGCCGGGTCGACGCCCGCCTGCTCCGATCGCGACATGGCCGCTTCGGTGCTCGCACCGCTCGCACGCTCCCCGATGCGGGGATGGTGGCTGAGCGCCTGCTCGACCTCGCCGGCCGTGAACGGCGACGCCGCGGTGACGGCCTCGCTCACGAGCTCGTCGATCGAGCCGTACGGTCGACGGTCGGCGAGGTGCTCGCACCACCGCGTGACGTCGACGCATGGTCGAAGCGTGGCGATCGCCTCCGAACGATCGGCTTCGTTGAACTGTTCAAGCTTCATCGCTTGAGTCACTTTCTCATTCTGCTGGCATCCACGGTGTACGGATATACGAAACTCATGTTTCGCATCGTGGAACTGTTATTTCAGCATGTGACAATCTTAGCGAACGGATGCCTCGTGGGCAACGATTTCGCATGAAGAAGTCGCGCCACGAGGCATCCGGTTCAGGGGGTGTCGACCCCTACAGGCCGAGCTGTTCGCGCAGCCGGCCGACGTGCCCGTTCGGGTCGACGTTGTACTCGAGCACTGCGACGCGCCCCTCGTCGTCGACGACCGCGGTCGAGCGGATGAGCCCGTCGAACGTACGGCCCGCGACCGTCTTCTGGCCCCACGCGCCCCACGCCCTGGCGACCTGCGCGTCCTCGTCGGAGAGCAGCGGGAAGGCGAGCTGCTCGGCTTCCGCGAACTCCGCGATCCGCGACACCGGGTCGGGCGAGATGCCGAGCACCGTGTAGCCGGCCGACTGGAACGAGGCGAGGTTCTCGCGGAAGTCGCACGCCTCGGTCGTGCAGCCTGGCGTGAACGCGGCCGGGTAGAAGTAGACGATGACGGGGCCGCCGCGGTGGTCGCTCAGCCGGCGCACCGTTCCGGTCGCGTCGGGCAGGGCGAAGTCGGGGGCCGCCTGGCCGGTTTCGAGTTCTTCGGACGAGTTGATCATGAGGTGCTCCGTTTCAGCGGTCGACGGGATGCCTCGGCGCCGGTGTCCCTCTCGGGGTCCGGTGGTCCGGTTCGGTTGGCGGGAGGTGGGTGGTTGTTGGCGGCGGGTGGAGGGGTCGGGAACGGGATACGGCCGTGGGCCGGTACGGTATCGGACCGTCCGGCCTCACGGCCCCCGGGATGCTACGCGTTCCCTTTTCGAAGCATCCGGCCCTGGGCCCGTTCGCGGTCGACGGGGGCGCCGGCGAGGTAGGCGCCGCGAACGGCTCCCGTGAGCTCGCGGCCGTCGTACGGCGTGACGGGGTGTCGATGCTCGAGCGCCTTCGCATCGACGGTGAATCGCTCGTCGGGCGCGAAGACCGCGAAGTCGGCGGCGAGGCCGGTCGCGATGCGCCCCTTGGTGGTGAGGCCGACGCGCTCGGCGGGCCGCTGCGCCATCCATTCGACGACGCGATCGAGCCCGATGCCGCGCTCGCGCGCCTCGGTCCAGATGAGCGGCAGGCCGAGCTGCAACGATGCGATGCCGCCCCAGGCGAGCTCGAAGTCGCCGTCGCCGGCGTACTTCAGCTCGGGCGTCGACGGCGAGTGGTCCGAGACGACGAAGTCGATGACGCCGTCGCGCAGGCCCGCCCACAGCGCGTCGCGGTTCGCATCCTCGCGGATCGGCGGGCAGCACTTGAACGCCGTCGCGCCTGCTGGCACGTCCTCGGCGAACAGGGTGAGGTAGTGCGGGCACGTCTCGACGCTGAGATCCGTGCCCGCGGCCTTGGCCCGGGCGATCTGCCCGAGCGAGTCGGAGGAGCTGAGGTGCAGGATGTGCGCCCGGGCGCCCGTGCGGGTCGCACGGTCGATGACCTCGGCGATCGCCGTGTCCTCCGCTTCGCGGGGGCGCGAGGCGAGGAAGTCGGCGTAGCCCGGGCCGCCGGCGTGCGGTGCCGCGTCGATGACGTGCGCATCCTCGGCGTGCACCACGAGCATCGAGTCGTGCTCGGCGATGACCCGCATCGCCTGCTCCATCTCGTCGGCGGTCACCTGCGGGAACTCGTCGACGCCCGAGTGCAGCAGGAAGCACTTGAACCCGAACACGCCCTCGGCCGCGAGCGGTGCGAGCTCGTCGAGGTTGCCGGGCACGACGCCGCCCCAGAAGCCGACGTCGACGAAGGTCTGGCCGGCCGCCGCCGCCCGCTTCTCGTCGAGCGCCGCGACCGACACGGTCGGCGGGATCGAGTTGAGCGGCATGTCGATGATGGTGGTCACTCCGCCGGCCGCGGCCGCGCGGGTCGCCGAGGAGAAGCCCTCCCATTCGGTGCGACCGGGTTCGTTGACGTGCACGTGCGTGTCGACGAGGCCGGGCAGCAGCACCTCGTCGGCGGCGAGCTCGACGACCTCGTCGCCGACGAGGCCCGTGCCGAGCGGTGCGATCGACGCGATGCGGCCGTCGCGCACGCCGATTTCGACGGCGCGTTCGACCGGTCCGCCGTCGCTCGCGACGAGCGCGCGTGCTGCGCGGAACACCACGTCGTACCCGGCGGGAGACGCCGTCTGGTCGGTGGCCCGCTGGGATGCCTGGTCGGCGATGAGGTCGGTCACGAGTTCCTCCGCGAGTCGGGTCAAGAGGTCGGATGCCTCGGCCATGCTGCGAGCCGGATCGGGCTCGAGCTCGGCGAGGGCGCGAGCGGCGGCGAACCCGGCGCGGTGCACCTCGTCGTCGCTCAGCAGGCGGCGGCCGCTCACCGCGTAGACGGGCACCCCCGCACGCCGGGCGGCGCGGGCGACGCCGATCGGCGTCTTGCCCATGAGGCTCTGCGCGTCGAGGCTGCCCTCGCCGGTGATCACGGCGTCGGCCCCGGCGAGCCGGGCCTCGAGCCCGGTGAACTCGAGCACGACGTCGATGCCGGGCCGGCGTTCGGCGCCGAGCACCGCGAGCGCGGCGAAGCCGGTGCCGCCGGCGGCACCGGCACCGGGTCGTTCGGCGCCGACGCGCGCGGGCACCGCCAGGATCGGGTCGTGCTCGGCGAGCACCGCGACGAGGTTCGCGAGGGCCGCGTCGAGCACGGCGACGTCATCGGGGGTCGCGCCCTTCTGCGGGCCGAAGACCGCGGCGGCGCCGAACGAGCCGAGCAGCGGGTTGTCGACATCGCTCGCGAGCACGATCTCGGTCTCGGTCAACCGCGGGTCGAGTCCGTCGAGGTCGATGCGGGCGAGCCCGGCGAGCGCGGCCCCTCCGTGCGGCAGCTCGGCACCCGTGGCGTCGAGCAGCCTTGCCCCGAGTCCCTGCAGCACGCCGGCTCCCCCATCGGTCGAGGCACTGCCGCCGATGCCGAGCACGATGCGCCGGGCGCCGGCGTCGAGGGCGGCCGCGATGAGCTGCCCGGTGCCGAGGCTCGTGGCGCCCGAGGCATCCGCCCCGCCGGTCGGAACCAGGTCGAGCCCCGACGCCCGCGCCATCTCGACGACCGCCTCGTCGCCGCGCAGGGCGAAGTCGGCCTCGACCGGCGAGCCGAGCGGGCCGGCGACGAGCGCCGTGCGGCGCTCGAAGCCGGCCGCGAGCGCCGCCTCGAGCGTGCCCTCGCCGCCGTCGGCCACCGGGATCGCGTCGATCTCGATCGCGGGGTCGACGCGCCGGGCGCCCTCGGCGACCCTGGCGGCCACCTCGGGAGCCGACAGCGACCCCTTGAACTTGTCGGGCGCGATCACGATGCGCATGTGTTCAGTCTTCCGTGTCGTGAGGACGATGGACAGGCGTCAGTCGAGCAGGGCGTAGACGGCCTCGGGCGCGTCGTCGGGCGTCTCGGCGAGGTCTTCGAACTCGTTCATGGTGTCGAGGTCGGCGCCCATCGCGATGTTGGTGACGCGCTCGAGGACGACCTCGACGACCACCGGCACCTGGAACTCCGCCTTCAGGCGCTCGGCCTCGGCGAAGCCCGCCGCGAGGTCCTCTGGGCGCTCGACGCGGATCGCCTTGCAGCCGAGGCCCTCGGCGACCTTGACGTGGTCGACGCCGTAGCCGGTGGCGACGCTGGCGGGATCGAAGGGGGTGTTGACGTTGTCGAACGCGAGCGACACCTCGTAGTCCATCTCGAAGCCGCGCTGCGACTGGCGGATGAGTCCCAGGTAGCTGTTGTTCACCACGACGTGGACGTACGGCAGCTGGTGCTGCGCACCGACGGCGAGCTCTTCGATCATGAACTGGAAGTCGTAGTCGCCCGAGAGCGCGACGACCTTCGCCTCGGGCTTGCCGCGCACGACGCCGAGCGCGGCGGGCAGCGTCCAGCCCAGCGGGCCGGCCTGGCCGGCGTTGATCCACTGGCGCGGTTCGTACACGTGCAGCAGCTGGGCGCCCGCGATCTGCGACAGGCCGATCGTGGTGACGTACGTGGTGTCGTGGCCGAACGCGGAGAGCATCTCCTGGTAGACGCGGTGCGGCTTCATCGGCACGTCGTCGAAGTTGGTCTTGCGCTGCAGGCGCGCCTTTCGGTCGCGGCATTCCTCGGCCCAGCCGTGGTAGTCGGGCAGCTCGGCGACACGGTCGCGGGCCGCCTCGAGCAGGGCGTCGATGAACGCGCCCGCGTCGGAGACCACGCCGTAGTCGGGTGCGAACACGCGGCCGATCTGCGTCGGCTCGATGTCGACGTGCACGAAGGTGCGGCCCGTGCGGTAGGTGTCGAGGCCGCCGGTGTGACGGTTCGCCCACCGGTTGCCGATGCCGAGCACGAAGTCGCTCTCGAGGAAGCTCGCGTTGCCGTACCGCTGCGAGGTCTGGATGCCGACGAGCCCCGCCGCCAGCGGGTGGTCGTCGCCGATCGCACCCCAGCCCATCAGGGTCGGGAACACGGGCACGCCCAGGGTCTCGGCCAGTTCGACGAGCTTCGCGGAGGCGCCCGAGTTCACGACGCCGCCGCCCGCGATGATCGCGGGGTGCTTCGAGGCGACGAGCAGGTCGAGCACCTTCTCGGCCTGCGCGCGGGTCGCGGCGGGCTTGGCCACCGGCAGCGGCTCGTACGTGTCGATGTCGAAGTCGATCTCGGTCATCTGCACGTCGAACGGCAGGTCGATGAGCACGGGGCCCGGGCGGCCCGACCGCATGATCTGGAACGCCGACTGGAAGACGCCGGGCACCTGGGCGCCCTCGAGCACGGTCTTCGCGAACTTCGTGACCGGCTTCGCGATCGAGGCGATGTCGACGGCCTGGAAGTCCTCCTTGTCGAGCTTCGCGACGGGCGCCTGGCCCGTGATGCACAGCATCGGGATGGAGTCGGCGATCGCGGCGTAGAGGCCGGTGATCATGTCGGTGCCCGCGGGGCCCGAGGTGCCGATGCAGACGCCGATGCGGCCGTCGCCGGTGCGGCTGTAGCCGTCGGCCATGTGCGAGGCGCCCTCGACGTGGCGGGCGAGGGTGTGCCGGATGCCGCCGTTCGCGCGCATCGCGGAGTAGAGGGGGTTGATCGCGGCACCGGGCAGCCCGAAGGCCTCGGTGGCGCCCTCCTTGATCAGGATCTGCACGATGGCGTCGACGGCGCGCATGCGGGTCATGGGAGTGCTCCTTCGGAGAGAGGTGGAGAACGTGGGTGGATGCCGCGGCGCGAGTTATTCGCGGCCGGCGAGCTCGGTCGTGAGCTTGAAGAGGCCCGAGTGGTCGAGCCCGCCGTCGCCGCGGGCGACGAGCGAGGTGACGAGCTGGGCGACGGCCGAGCCGAGCGGAACGGTGATGCCGGCCTGGCGTGCGGCGGCGGTGACGATGCCCAGGTCCTTGTTGTGGAGCGCGAGGCGGAATCCGGGGGCGAAGTCGCGGTCGAGCATCTTCTGCCCCTTCTGGTCGAGGACCTTGGAGCCGGCGAGTCCGCCGCCCAGGACCTTCAGCGCGGCGTCGGTGTCGACGCCGAAGGCTTCGAGGAAGACGACCGCCTCGGCGAGCGCCTGGATGTTGACGGCGACGATGAGCTGGTTGGCCGCCTTCACGGTCTGGCCGGCGCCCGCGGGGCCGACGTGCACGATGGTCTTGCCGATGCCCTCGAGCACGGGCAGGGCCTTCGCGAAGTCGCCCTCCGAGCCGCCCACCATGATCGAGAGCACGCCGTCGACGGCGCCCTGCTCGCCGCCCGAGACGGGCGCGTCGACCGCGCCGAATCCCTTCGAGACGGCCTCCTCGGCGAGCTCCTTGGCGACGTCGGGGCGGATCGATGAGTTGTCGATCCACAGGGTGCCCGGCTCGGCGTTGGCGAACACGCCGCCCTCGCCGCGCACGACGGACTCGACGTCGGGCGAGTCGGGCACCATCGTGATGACGGCCTCCGCGCCCTTCACGGCGTCGGCGATGCTCGCGGCACCGCGGCCGCCCGCCGCGACGAGCGCGTCGATGGGCGCCTGGCTGCGGTTGAAGCCGGTGACATCGTGGCCGGCGGCGACGAGGTTCTTGGCCATGGGCAGGCCCATGATGCCGAGGCCGATGATCGCGATCTTGCTCATGAGTTGGTCCTTCGTGTTGCGTCGTGCGGGTCGGTCGGTGCCTGCGCGTGGCGGTCAGGCGGTGGCGGCGGTACTGGTCGCAGCGCTCGGCTCGGCGCCGGCGAGCCAGGTGAACGCCTCGTCGATCGGGGCCTTGTACTCGAGGCCGATCGGGCCGCCGTAGCCGAGCTCGCGGCTGCGGGCGATCCACGCCTCGAGCGGCAGCCCGCCGGTGCCGGGGGCACCGCGGCCCGGGTCGTCGGCGATCTGGATGTGGCCGAACGAGGGGGCGTGCGCCTCGATGACGGCGGCGACGTCGTCGCCGTTGACCGCGAGATGGTAGAAGTCGGCGAGGAGCTTGAGGTTCTCGGCGCCGGAGGCCGCGTTCACGGCGTCGATCACGCGCAGCGCGTCGGCCGCCGTCTTCAGCGGGTACGCCGGGGCCCCGGAGACCGGCTCGAGCAGCACGGTGCCGCCGATCGGGGCGACGCCGGCCGCGGCCGCCGCGAGGTTCTCGATCGCGACCGCGTCCTGCTCGGCCGTGTCGACGCCGTCCTGCCGGAGGCCGTACAGGGCGTTGAAGCCCTTCGTGCCGAGCGCCCGGCCGATGCCGGCCACGACCGCGATGTTGTCGCGGAACTCGGCCGAGCGCGCGGGCCACGAGACGAGGCCGCGGTCACCGGCGGGCATGTCGCCCGCGTTGAAGTTGAGGCCCGTCAGCTGCACGCCCGCGTCGCGGATCGCGCCGATGAAGGCGTCGACGTCGCGGTCGGCGGGCACCGACTCGGCGAACGGCCACCAGAACTCGACGGCGTCGAAGCCGGCGGCCTTGGCCGCGGCGGGGCGCTCGAGCAGGGGCAGCTCGGTGAGGAGGATCGAGCAGTTCACCGTGTACGTCATCGTCGACTTCCTTCGCGTATCTTTTTCCGTATTCCGGAAGAATTCTTCTGCTGTATGAAATCGTAGGCGCCGAGTGGCGAGACGTCAACCCTCGTCGGACGCTCGCCGCGGCATCCGCGACGAGATGTCGGAGAATTCAGCACCCAGAGCTCGAAGCGCCAGCCGAACGGCCGATTCCTCCGACATCTCGGCGCGGGGCGCCCCGGACACGACGAAGCGCCCGGCGACGATACGTCCCGGGCGCCCGTGTGTGAACACCTTTCAGGGAGGGGTGTGGCGGGCACGGGGTGTCATGGCCGTCTTCGACCGCAGAACACCCCTGCTTCCCACACCCCGTCCTGAAAACGGATGCCGCGACTCAGGTGAGCCGGATCTGCCGGTTCATGTCCTTGTACAGGAGGTAGCGGAACGGCTCGGGGCCGCCCGCGTAGCAGGCCTGCGGGCAGAACGCGCGCAGCAGCATGTAGTCGCCCGCCTCGCACTCGACCCAGTCGTCGTTGAGCCGGTAGACGGCCTTGCCCTGCAGCACGAACAGCCCGTGCTCCATGACGTGGGTCTCTGCGAACGGGATCGATCCGCCGGGCTGGAACGTCACGATGTTCACCTGCATGTCGTGCGCGAGGTCGTTCGAGTCGGTGAACCGCGTGGTCGCCCACGCCCCGTCGGTGTCGGGCATCGGCACGGGCTCGATGTCCTGGTCGCGGGTGACGAACGACGCCGGCGGCGCGATGCCGTCGACGGGTTCGTACGCCTTGCGGATCCAGTGGAAGCTCGTGAGCTCCGCGCCCTCGTTCGCGAGCGACCAGTCCGCCCCCGGCGCGAGGAAGGCGTAGCCGCCGGCCTCGAGCACGTGCCGCTCCCCCTCGAGCGTCAGCGTGAGCGAGCCGGTCGTCACGAACACGACGCCCTCGACGCCGGGCTCGACCTCGGGCTTCTCGGCACCGCCGCCCGGCGCGATCTCGACGATGAGCTGCGAGAAGGTCGTGGCGCCGCCCGCGACGGGCCGGGCGATGATCCACGACCGCGTGCCGCGGAAGCCGGGCAGGTTGCTCGTGACGATGTCGCGCAGCACGCCCTTCGGGATGAAGGTGTACGCCTGCTTGACGACGGCGCGGTCGGTGAGCAGGTCGGTCTGCGGCGGCAGCCCGCCCTGCGGGGTGTAGTAGCTCATGCGTGTTCCTCGTGATCAGGGGTGGGTCGCGACATCCTCAGTCGTTCGCCGCAGTCGCGGCGAGCTTCGGATGCGCGAGCAGGGTGAGCGCGCGCCGGTCGATGCCGATGTCGGCGACGATCTCGGCCTCGCCGACCGCGCCGCATTCGACGCCGCGCAGCACGAAGTCGGCGAGCGCGCGGGCCGTGGCGGGTTCGTCGAGCACGGCGCCCGGCGTGCGCTCGAGATAGTTGCGCAGGCGTGCGGATGCCTCGGGGTAGCCCTCCCGGAAGAAGGCGTAGGTCGCGAGGTACCGGGTCGGAAGCTGGTGCGCGTGCAGGTCCCAGCCCTGGTAGAACCCCCGCTCGAGCGAGCGGCGCACGAGCCGGGCGTGCAGGCGCCACGCCTCCTCGGTGCGGTCGCCCAGCGGCAGGATGTTCGTCGAGCCGTCGGAGAGGCGGATGCCGGTGCCGGCCACCGCGAGCTGCATGACCTCCTTCGCGAGGTCGGCGACGGGGTGCTCCATCGACTGGTAACGGGCCGCGATCTGCAGCGAGGCGCTGTAGTCGTAGGTGCCGTAGTGCAGGGCGCTGATGCGTCCGGGCGCGGCGACCGCGAGCTGCGCGACGGGCGACGTGCCGCCCGAGCCGAGGATGAGCTGCGGCGTCTCGACCTGCACCTCGAAGCGCAGGCGCCCGTCGGGCAGCCCGTGGGCGCGCTCGAGCGCGGTCACGACGTCGACCATCGCCTCGACCTGCGCGACCGTCGTGACCTTCGGCAGGGTGAGCACGAGCCCGTCGGGCAGGCCGGCGGGGCCCGATTGCGCGACGAGCGCACCGATGAAGAGATCGAGGGTGCGGATGCCTCGTGCCCTCGTGGGCGCCTCGAAGCACTTGAAGCGGATGCCGATGAACGGCGGCGCGACCCCCGCCGCGACGGCGGCGGCGACCTGCTCGGCGGCGCGCACGGCATCGGCGTCCTCGGTCTCGTCGCCGCGGTCGCCGTAGCCGTCCTCGAAGTCGAGGCGAAGGTCTTCGATGGGCTCGCGGGCGAGTTTCTCCCGCACTCGCGGCGCGATGCGCGCCGCGAGTGCGGGATCCACCCCGATGCGGACGGCGAGCGCCTCGAACCCGCCGTTCGCAGTCACGGACTCCTCGGCTGCGCGGCCCCACGCCGCGGGCAGTTCGGGAGTGAAGGTGTCGGCCGGCACGTACACGGTGTGCACGGGCTGGCGGGAGCCGTCGTCGCCCGGGTAGACGGTCGCGAGCAGCTCGTCGGTGTCGGCGAGCCGCGCCTCGACGCGAGCCAGGTCGTCGGCGGTCAGGGCGGTGCGGGGCACGGCGGCGCCTGGCAGCGCCGTGCCCGGTGCGCCCGCGACGTCACTGGCTGCCATGCTCATCCCAGCAGCTCGTAGGCGGGCAGGGTGAGGAAGTCGACGTACTCGTCGGAGGTGCAGATCTCCTCGATGAGCTCGGCGGCCGGCTCGTAGTAGGCGGCGAACCGCTCGGCGGGGACCTCCCCGCGGAGGCGGTCGACCTCTTCGGCGAGCACCCGGCGCACGAGCTCGACGGTCACGGTGTCGCCGGTGTCGGCGAGCACGACGCCGTTCCTCACCTGCTGCCAGACCTGCGAGCGCGAGATCTCCGCGGTCGCGGCATCCTCCATCAGGTTGTGGATCGCGACGGCGCCGTTGCCCGACAGCCAGACCGCGGTGTAGGCGACCGCGACGTAGAGGTTGTCGTGCAGGCCCGCCTCGGTGACGTCGCCGCCTGCGGAGGCGACGTCGAGCAGCTGGGCCGCGGTGACCTCGACCTCGGGGCGCAGCTTGTCGAGCTGGTTCGGGCGGGCCCCGAGCACCTCGTCGAACACCTCGCGGCAGACGGGCACGAGGTCGGGGTGCGCCACCCACGAGCCGTCGAAGCCGTCGTTCGCCTCGCGGGTCTTGTCGGCGCGCACCTTGTCGAAGGCCGCACGGGTGACCTCGAGGTCGTTGCGGTTCGGCACGACGGCGGCCATGCCGCCCATCGCGAAGGCGCCGCGTCGGTGGCAGGTCTTCACGAGCAGCTCGGTGTAGGCGCGCATGAACGGCGCCGTCATCGACACCTGCGCCCGGTCGGGCAGGATGAACGCGTCGCCCGCGTCGCGGAAGACCTTGATCAGGCTGAACAGGTAGTCCCAGCGGCCGGCGTTGAGGCCCGAGGCGTGCTCGCGCAGCTCGTAGAGGATCTCGTCCATCTCGAAGGCGGCCGGGATCGTCTCGATGAGCACCGTCGCGCGGACCGTGCCGCGGGCGATGCCGAGGTACTGCTGCGCGAACACGAACACGTCGTTCCAGAGGCGGGCCTCGAGGTGGCTCTCGATCTTCGGCAGGTAGTAGTACGGGCCCTCGCCGTTCTCGATGAGCTGCTTCGCCGTGTGGAAGAAGTGCAGGCCGAAGTCGACGAGCGAGCCGCTGCCCTCGCGCCCGTCGACGACCACGTGCCGCTCGGGCAGGTGCCAGCCGCGGGGCCGCGTGACGACCGTGGGGCGACGCACGTCGGTGCGGAGCGCGTACGCCTTGCCCTGCGGAGACGTGAACGCGAGCGTGCCGCGCGCCGCGTCGCGGAGGTTCAGGATGCCGCCGACGACGTTCTCCCAGTTCGGGGCGGCGGCGTCCTCGAGATCGGCGAGCCACACGCGCGCCTCGGAGTTGAGGGCGTTGATCGCCATCTTCGCGGGCGACGGCGGCCCCGTGATCTCGACCCGGCGGTCGAGGAGCGCCTCGGGGGCGGGGGCCACGCGCCACTCGGACTCGCGGATCTCGCGCGTCTCGGGCAGGAAGTCGAGGGTGCCGCCGGCGGCGATGCGGTCGCGCTTGACCGTGCGGGCGGCGAGCAGCTCGAGGCGGCGCCCGTCGAACTCGCGGTGCAGCGCCTCGACGAAGGCGAGCGCCTCGGGCGTCAGGATCTCGTCGGCACCGTCGATCTCGGCGGGGCGGGTGATCCGAAGGGAACTGGTGTCGGTGCTCATGCGGCGGCTTCCTGCGTCTCTGCGGTGGGCTCGGTGTCGGCGGCAGGAGCGCTCTCCTGCCGGGCGTCTTCGCGGTGCGCGGCGCCGGCGACGGCTTCGGCGACGGCACGGGCGACATCCGGGTCGAAGACGCTCGGGATGATGTAACTCGCGTTGAGTTCATCATCGCGCACGCACGACGCGATCGCCTCTGATGCGGCCACGAGCATCTCGGGCGTGATGTCGACGGCGCCCGAGTCGAGCAGCCCTCGGAAGAAGCCGGGGAAGGCGAGCACGTTGTTGATCTGGTTCGGGAAGTCGCTGCGCCCCGTCGCGACGACGGCCGCGTGGCGGGCCGCGACGACCGGGTCGACCTCGGGGTCGGGGTTCGCCATGGCGAAGACGATCGCGTCGTCGGCCATGCTCTCGATCTCGGCCTCGCCGAGCAGGTTCGGGGCACTCACGCCGATGAAGACGTCGGCGCCGGCGAGCACCTCGGCGAGCGAGCCGGTGAGGCCCTCGGCGTTGGTGTTCGAAGCGAGCCGGGTGCGGTGCTCGTCGGCGTACCGCTCGCCGCGGTGGATGGCGCCGTTGCGGCCGCAGGCGACGATGTTCACCGCCCCCTCGGCCTTGAGCAGCTGGATGATCGCGTTGCCGGCCGCACCGACCCCGGACACGACGATGCGCACCGTGTCGAGGCGCTTGCCGACGACGCGCAGCGCGTTCATGAGCGCCGCGAGCGTGACGATCGCTGTGCCGTGCTGGTCGTCGTGGAAGACGGGGATGTCGAGCTCCTCGCGCAGGCGCCGCTCGATCTCGAAGCAGCGCGGCGCGGCGATGTCCTCGAGGTTGATGCCGCCGTAGACGGGCGCGAGGGCCTTGACGATGCCGATGATCTCCTCGGTGTCCTGCGTATCGAGGGCGACCGGCCAGGCGTCGATGTCGGCGAACTGCTTGAAGAGGGCGGCCTTGCCCTCCATCACGGGGATCGAGGCGGTCGCGCCGATGTTGCCGAGGCCGAGCACCGCCGAGCCGTCGGTGACGACGGCGATCGTGTTGCCCTTGACGGTGAGGCGGCGGGCGTCGGCGGGGCGGTCGGCGATCGCGAGGCAGACCCGGGCGACGCCGGGGGTGTACGCGCGGGAGAGGTCGTCGCGGTTGCGGAGCGGCGTCTTCGGCACGATCTCGAGCTTGCCGCCCTGGTGCAGGCGGAAGGTGCGGTCGGCGACCTCGTGCACGACGACGCCCTCGCGTGCGGCGAGCGCTGCGGCGACCTGGGCGGCGTGCTCGGCGCTCCCGGCGTAGCAGGTGAGGTCGACGAGCACGCGATCGGTGCTCGACTCGCTGACGTCGACCGCGGTGATGACCGCACCGGCGTCGGCCGCCGCGACGACGAGTTCGCTCGTCGCGGTGACGCCGGCGGGCGCCTCGACGCGGAGCTGAATGGAGTAACCGGGACTGGGATTCGCCATCGGATCGACTTTCTTGAATGCCCGCGTTGTTTCAAGCGCGGCGGTTTCCGTATTACGGATGTTAATGTCTGCCATTCGGAAACTCAACCCCGGGATGCGGCGACCGTGACCGGCACGGGAATCCGCTCGCCGCCCATCGTGGAGTCGTGCGGTATGTTGACTGCAACCCGGCAGGTTTTCCGCGATGCGGATATGGTCTGCCACGATCACGAACGGGAGCAGCGCATGGCGGAGGGCCAGCCCGAAGGCGTCAAGTCGGTCGCGAGGGTGTTCGACCTGCTCGAGCTGATCGCCGACGCCGGCGGCGACGTCACGCTGAGCGAGCTCTCGACGATGGCCGAACTGCCGCTGCCGACGATCCACCGCCTGCTCCGCACGCTCGTCGCGCTCGGCTACGCGCGTCAGCTCGCGAACCGCCGCTACGCGCTCGGACCACGCCTGGTGCGCCTGGGCGAGGTGGCCAACCGCCAGTTCGGGCGGCTCGCCCGCCCCCAGCTGAAGGAGCTCGTCGAGCGGCTCGGCGAGACCGCGAACCTCGCGACCCTCGACGGCGACCAGGTCATCTACGTCTCGCAGGCGCCGTCGCCGCACGCGATGCGCATGTTCACCGAGGTCGGCCGCCGCTCGCACCTGCACGCGACGGGCGTCGGCAAGGCGATCCTCGCGCAGCTCGACGACGACACCGTGCGCGACATCATCAGTCGCACCGGCCTGCCCCAGTCGACCGTGCACTCGATCGACTCGATCGACGCACTGCTCGAAGACCTGCGCGTCACGCGCGAGCGCGGCTACGCGATCGACGACGGCGAGCAGGAGATCGGCGTGCGCTGCTACGCGATGACCGTGCCGGGTGCGCCCATCCCGACGGCGGTCTCGGTGTCGGGCCCGGTCGCCCGCGTCGACGAGGACTTCGCCGAGCGAGCCATCCCCGTGCTGCGCGAGGTCGTGCAGGAGATCGCCGACGCCACCGCCGCCGCCTGACGCCGCGCGAACGCCACGCGGTTCGCGCCGCACACCCCCGCACGCGCGCACCCGCGCACCCGCGCGCCCGCGCGCCCGCGCGCGCTCCCGCACCCGCACCCGCATCCGCACCCGCACCCGCACCCCCACCCGCACCCGCATCCGCCGATCGCCGAGTGTCGCCGTTCCGACCGAATGATGCCGACGCTTCGGCAACCCTCGGTCGGAACGGCAACGCTCGGTGGAGACCTCTTGACGCGGCATCCCTCATCGTCATACTCTTTCCGTGATTCAGAATTATGCTTCCGTCATTCGGAAGCTGCTCGAGGAGAGGAGGGTGACGATGCGCGACCGCCACGACCACGAGGACGCCGCGCGCGTCAACCGACCGCTCGCCGTGAGCTACGCCTCGATCGAGGTCGATCCCGACATCTACATTCCGGCGCGCGCCGACCGACGGGGCTTCTTCGCCCGCTGGTTCCACCGCGCGCCCGAGCTGAGTCGCCGGGTGGCCTGACGCGAGCGACGCGCGCACGCACGCACGCACGCACGCGAGCACGCGAGCACGCGAGCGACGCGCGCACGCGCGCACGCACGAGCACACGACTGAATATCCGTTCTGCGAAATAGGGATTCCGAATCGCAAGAACTACCTGCCACCGACGCAGTACTATCGGTATGTACTGCTGAAGCAGGCGCGGTGCGAGGTGGGGCCACCGGGGCCCCGGTGCCGCAGGCGTCATCGACGACGCCTCACCCGAGGAGATCCCATGGACGAGATCGCCATCACCGTCAACGGGCTTCGACGCCCGCTCGAAGGTGCCACCGCCCACACCACCGCGCTCGACTGGCTGCGCGACACCGGGCTCACGGGCAGCAAGGAGGGCTGCGCCGAAGGCGAGTGCGGCGCGTGCGCGATGCTCGTCGCGACGCCCGGCACCGACGGCGGCACCGAGTGGACCGCGGTCAACGCGTGCCTCGTGCCCGTCGCCGCGCTCAACGGCCAGGAGGTGGTGACGGCCGAGGGGCTCGGCTCCCCCGAGTCGCTGCACCCGGTGCAGGAGAAGCTCGCCGAGGCGGGCGGCTCGCAGTGCGGCTACTGCACCCCGGGCTTCGCCTGCAGCATGGCGGGCGAGTACTACCGCGCCGACCGCGTTCCGGCGCCGGCCCACGCGCACGACGTGGTCGACGAGCACGACGAGGGATGCCTCGTGCACGACGCCGAGCACGGGCCGAACGGCTTCGACCTGCACGCCCTCAGCGGCAACCTCTGCCGCTGCACCGGGTATCGCCCGATCCGCGACGCCGCCTACGAGCTCGGCATGCCCGAGCCGGGCGACGAGCTCGCCGCTCGCCGCGACCGCCCCGCTCCCGCAGCGGTGCCGACCGACTTCACGGCGGGCGGCGGGCGGTTCGTCCGGCCGGCGACGCTCGACGAGACCCTGCGACTGATCCGCGACGAACCGTCGGCACTGCTCGTGGCCGGGTCGACCGACCTCGGCGTCGAGGTCAACCTGCGCGGCCGCCGCGCCCCGCTCGTGGTCGCGGTCGAACAGCTCGACGAGCTGCGCACGCTCAGCGTCGGCGACGACGTGATCGAGATCGGGGCGGCACTGCCGCTCACCGAGGTCGAACGCCGGCTCGACGGCCGGGTGCCGCTGCTCGCCCAGCTCTTCCCGCAGTTCGCGTCGCGACTGATCCGCAACCGCGGCACGTTCGGCGGCAACCTCGGCACCGGCTCCCCCATCGGCGACACCCCGCCGGCGCTCCTCGCGCTCGGCGCCCGGCTGGTGCTCGCCTCGGCCGACGGCGAGCGCGAGGTCGAGCTCGCCGACTACTTCACGGGCTACCGGCAGACGATCCGCCGGCCCGACGAGCTCATCCGCGCGGTGCGCATCCCGCTCCCGCTCGCGCGCGTCACGGCGTTCAACAAGATCGCGAAGCGCCGCTTCGACGACATCTCGAGCGTCGCGCTCGGCTTCGCACTCGACCTCGAGGGCGGCGTCGTCACGAACGCCCGCATCGGACTCGGCGGCGTCGCCGCGACCCCGCTTCGCGCGTACGACACCGAGGCCGCACTGATCGGCAAGGCCTGGAACATCGCGACCGTCAAGGCGGCCTCGACGGTGCTGCAGGGCGAGGGCACGCCGATGAGCGACCACCGCGCCTCGAGCGACTACCGCTCGCTCATGCTCGGCAGTGCGCTGCTGAAGCTCTACTCGACCACGATCCACGACGACAAGGAGGTGTCGGCATGAGCGCCCTCGCCGACCGTCCCGCCAACCCCGTCGTCGGCCGTCGTGCCGCGCACGAGAGCGCCGCGCTGCACGTGACCGGCGCCGCCATGTACACCGACGACGTCGCCGGCCTCTCGACGGGGGTGCTCACCGCGTGGCCCGTGCAGTCGACGAACGCGCACGCCCGCGTGACGATCGACGTCGCCCCCGCCTACGACGTGCCGGGCGTCGTGCGCGTGCTCACCGCCGACGACGTGCCCGGTCTCAACGACGCCGGCATCAAGCACGACGAGCCGCTCTTCCCGAGCGAGGCCATGTTCTACGGGCACGCCCTCGTCTGGGTGCTCGGCGACTCTCCCGAGTCGGCCCGCCTCGGCGCCGAGGCCGTGAAGGTCGAGTACGAACCGCTGCCGTCGATCATCACGGTGCGCGAGGCGATCGACGCCCGCTCGTTCCAGGGCATCGCCCGCACCGTCGAGCGCGGCGACGCCGCGACCGCCATCGCGGAGGCCGACCGCGTCTTCGAGGGCGTCACCGAGTTCGGCGGCCAGGAGCACTTCTACCTCGAGACGCAGGCCTCGTTCGCCGTGCGCGACAGCGAGGGGCAGTACTTCATCCAGTGCTCGACGCAGCACCCGTCCGAGACGCAGGAGATCGTCGCGCACGTGCTCGGCATCCCCTCGAACGAGGTGACCGTGCAGCAGCTCCGCATGGGCGGCGGCTTCGGCGGCAAGGAGATGCAGCCGCACGGACTCGCCGCGATCGCCGCACTGGGCGCGAAGCTCACCGGCCGTCCCGTGCGCCTGCGGCTCAACCGCACGCAGGACCTCACGATGACGGGCAAGCGCCACCCCTTCCACATCACGTGGAAGGTCGGCGTGAGCGCCGACGGGTACCTGCAGGGGCTCGACGCGACGCTCACCGCCGACGGCGGCTGGAGCCTCGACCTCTCCGAGCCGGTGCTCGGCCGCGCGCTCTGCCACCTCGACAACGCCTACTGGATTCCGAACGTGCACGCGCACGGGCGCATCGCGAAGACGAACAAGACGTCGAACACGGCGTTCCGCGGCTTCGGCGGCCCGCAGGGCGTCTTCCTCATCGAGGACGTCCTCGGCCGCATCGCCCCTGAGCTCGGCATCGACCCGACCGTGCTGCGCGAGCAGAACTTCTACGTCCAGGGCCAGTCGACCCCGTACGGCCAGCTGGTGAAGGACGCCGAGCGGATGCCGCTCATCTGGTCGCAGCTGAAGGGCGAGTGCGACTTCGACGCGCGCAGCGCCGAGGTCGCGGCGTTCAACGCCGAGCACGACGACGTGAAGCGCGGACTCGCGATCACGCCCATCAAGTTCGGCATCTCGTTCAACTTCGCCGCGTTCAACCAGGCCGGCGCGCTCGTGCACGTCTACAAGGACGGCTCGGTGCTCATCAACCACGGCGGCACCGAGATGGGCCAGGGCCTGCACACGAAGATGCTGCAGGTGGCCGCGACCGCGCTCGGCCTCGAGCTGCACCAGGTGCGACTCGCACCGACCCGCACCGACAAGGTGCCGAACACCTCGGCCACCGCGGCCAGCTCGGGCTCCGACCTCAACGGCGGCGCCGTGAAGAACGCGTGCGAGCAGATCCGCGAGCGCATGGCGAAGGTCGCCGGTCGGCTGCTCGACGTCGACGAGCGCGACGTGCGCTTCGAGGGCGGCTACGTCACGGGCCTCGGCAACCGCGACCTGCGGCTGAGCTTCGCCGAGGTCGCCGAGGCGGCGTACCTGCAGCGCGTACAGCTCTGGGCGGCGGGCTACTACCGCACCGAGGGGCTGCACTGGAATCCCGATCTCATGCAGGGCTCGCCCTTCAAGTACTTCTCCTACGGTGCCGCGGCGACCGAGGTCGAGGTCGACGGCTTCACGGGTGCCTACCGGGTGCGCCGCGTCGACATCATCCACGACGTGGGCGACTCGCTCTCGCCGATGCTCGACATCGGCCAGGTCGAGGGCGCGTACGTGCAGGGTGTCGGATGGCTCACGCTCGAGGAGCTCCGCTGGGACGAGACCGACGGCCCCGGCCGCGGGCGCCTGCTCACCCAGTCGGCCTCGACCTACAAGCTGCCGAGCTTCTCGGAGATGCCCGAGGAGTTCAATGTTCGCCTGTTCGAGAACGCCCGCGAAGACGGCGCGGTCTACGGTTCGAAGGCTGTCGGCGAGCCGCCGCTCATGCTCGCGTTCAGCGCCCGCGAGGCGATCCGCACGGCGGTCGGGGCGTTCGGCCCGGCCGGCCGCGGCGTCGTGCTCGGCTCCCCCGCGACCCCCGAGGCGGTCTACTGGGCGGTCGAGGCGGCGCGGGCCGAGGCATCCGCCGAGTTGGATGCCTCGGAGCAGAGCCGCACGGGCGTCGGCGCCGACGCGGGCCCCGAGCCCGCGTTCGCGGGCGCGGACTCTTGAACGGAGGTCGCGCACGATGGACTGGCTCGACGCGCTCCGACGCCTCCGCGACGCGAGGACGCCCGCGGTGATCGTCACGCTCGCCATCGTGCGCGGCCACGCGCCGCGCAACGGCGGCGCGAAGATGGTCGTCGCACCCGACACGGTGTTCGGCACCGTCGGCGGCGGCAATCTCGAGCAGACGGCGATCGACCGAGCGCGCGACCTGCTCGCGACCGGCTCGGCCGAACCCGAGCTGCTCACCCTGAAGCTCAGCGACAAGGCCACGACCGAGTACGGCGTGCAGTGCTGCGGAGGAGAGGTCACCCTCATGCTCGAACCCGTGCGGGTCGTGCCGTCGGTCGCCGTGTTCGGCATGGGGCACGTGGGCCTCGAGCTCGCGCGCATCCTCGCGCGGCAGGAGCTCGAACTGCACCTCGTCGACTCGCGGGCCGAGATGCTCGCGCCCGAGCGCCTCGGCATGCCCGGCGTCTCGGGTGTGCTCGCCGACGCCGTCGCCGACGTCCGGGTGCACCACGAGCCCGTGCCCGAGGCGGGCCTCGTTGGGCTGCCGCCCGGCGCCCATGTGCTGATCATGACCCACGACCACCTCGAGGACCTCGCGATCACCGACAGCGCACTGCGCCGCGAGGGTCTGGGATCGATCGGACTCATCGGATCGAAGTCGAAGTGGGTGAGGTTCCAGGCGAAGCTCACCGAGCTCGGCCACGACGACGCGGCGCTCGCGCGGGTGACGACGCCGATCGGCATCCCCGAGGTGGCGGGCAAGGCGCCCGCGACGATCGCGGTGAGCGTGGCGGCCCGCATCCTGCAGCTCATCGAGGAGGCGCAGCCGGCCGAGGTCGACGATACCGACGCGGGGGCCGACGCGGCCGCAGGCGCCGACGCGGCCCGGGTCGCCGATGCCGACAAGGCGGAGGCCGATGTCGCCGACGCGGCCGAGGCCGATGTCGCCGTCGCGGCCGACGACCCTCGGGTTCCGGGCGCGGGATCCGCGGCATGACCGCGCCGACGCGATCGGTCATCGTCACGGGAGCCGGCACGGGCATCGGGCGGGCGACCGCCCGGGCCCTGCTCGCCGCAGGCTTCTGCGTCACGCTCGCGGGGCGGCGCAGCGCTCCGCTCGAGGAGGCCGCCGCGACGGGCGACGACGGCACGAGGCATGCAGATGCGCTCGTCGTGCCGTGCGACGTCACCGACGCAGCCGAGGTCGACGCACTCGTCGCCGCCCATGTCGAGCGTTTCGGGCGGCTCGACGTGCTCGTGAACAACGCGGGCGTGCCCGGCCCCATCGCCGACGTCGGCGAGCTGCGGCCCGACGACTGGGCGGCCGTCGTCGCCGTGAACCTGACGGGTGCGGTGCTGTGCGCCGGGGCGGCGTTCCGGCAGATGGCTGCCCAGCACCCGAGCGGCGGACGCATCATCGACAACGGGTCGATCTCGGCGCAGTCGCCGCGTCCGAGGTCGGTCGCCTATACGACCACGAAGCATGCGATCGCCGGACTCACGAAGTCGATCGAACTCGACGGCCGGCCGTACGGCATCAGCTGCACGCAGCTCGACGTCGGCAACGCTCGCACCGAGCTGCTCGACGGGTTCGTCGGCGAGGGTGCGCTGCAGGCCGACGGGCGCCGCGTCGTAGAACCGACCATGGACGTCGCGATCGTCGCCGGCCTCATCGTGCAGCTCGCCTCGCTGCCCTCAGAGGTGAGCGTGCCGCAGCTGACGGCGACCGCCGCGGGCATGCCGTTCATCGGCCGCGGCTGAACACCCCGTCGACGCCGGCGACCGTCGTCGCCGATCAGGGCGCGTCCATTCCACGGCGATGGGGTCATGGGGTCATGGGCCATGGGCCATGGGGCCATGGGGCCATGGGGCCATGTGGCCATGTGGCCATAGGTCGCGCACGTTGTGGTCATGCGGTCGTCAACCGCCCGCTCTAGTGCAGGTCGCTCCGACTGCCGGCATCATGACCGCTCCCCCGCCTCCGGCATCGCGACCGCTCCCCCGCCCTCGGCATCGCGACCGCTCCCCGCCCCGGCTCTCCACCCACACAGCCTGTCGACAAGTGAACTTGTCGACAACCGACGTGTGCACTTGTCGACTTGTCGACATCCAACGTGTGCACATGTCGACTTGTGCACGTCCCTCCCGAGCGCGTATGCCCGACGGTGCCATCCAGAACGCATCGGAGCTGCACTCGATGCCCAGACCCGCGCGTCGACTGCACCCTCGATTGGTGCGGTCGACGTCCTCGTCACAGCGCGTGAGCGACATCACGACGGCCGCGGCGCGGAGCGGAGCCGGACGGCGGCGCTGCATGGCGGCGCAGCGGCGCAGCGACCCAGCAGCCCAGCGACCCAGCAGCCCAGCGACCCAGCAGCCCAGCGACCCAGCAGCCCAGCGACCCAGCAGCCCAGCGACCTTGCGGCTACCCAGGGCGACCTTGCGGCTACCCCGGGCGCATCAAGCTGCTGGCACCTCCGGGCGGCGGCGGAGCGCGAGCGGCAGGGTCGCGAGCGAGATCGCGGCCGCCACCAGGAACGCGACGCTGAACGAGCTGCCGGTCGCGATGAGGCCGACGATGATCGCGCCGATGCCGCTGCCGGCGTCGAAGCCGATGTTCCACACGGCACTCGCGAACACCGACTGACTCGGCGGCACGACGGCGAATGCCTCACCCATCGTGAGGTTCTGCAGCGCGCCGTAGCTCACGCCGACGAAGGCGAGCCCGACGAGGAGCGGCACGGTCGAGGCATCCGCACCCGATGCCGCTGCGTCGCCCGTGCCCGCCGTCCCGGCACCCGCACCGATCGCGGCCCACGCGACGAGTCCGAGTCCGACCGTCGTCACCACGACGAACGGCCAGAGCAGCCGGTGCGTGCCGAAGCGGTCGGCCAGTCCGCCGACGAGCCAGCGGGTGAGCGCCGCCATCGCCGTGAGCAGAGCGAGCCCGATGGTGACCGTGACGGCGTCGCCGGTGAGCTGCGGGGTGAACGTGATGAGCGCGCCACCCGCGAGCGTCACCCCGAGCAGCACGCCGACGGGCGCCGCGAGCGCGCGCAGCGCCGCCCACCGACCGGGTGCGGCGTGCACGTGCCCCGCCGCCTCGGTCTCGGCCGCCTGCTCGGCGTGCCTGACGTGCAGGCGTCGCGCGAGTCGCACGGCGGGTACGATGCCGACGAGCGGCAGCGCGCCGGCGACGAACACCCACTGGTATCCGAAGGTCTCGGCGACCCAGGGGGCGAGCGGCAGCAGCACGAGCTGGGGGCCTGCGATGGCGAGCCCGAACGCCCCGATCGCGCGGCCGCGCCGGGCGGGCTCGACGAGATCGGCGACCGCGCCCGATCCGGCGACGGTGAGCACGGCGAAGCCGGCCCCGCGCACCGCGGCGATCGCGAGCACCGGCCCGAGCTCGTTCGACGCGAGGTGAGCGAGCGACGGCGCGCCGAGCAGCACGAGCCCGGCGACGAGCACCGGTCCCCAGCCGAGGCGGCGCAGTGCGCCGGGCACGAAGGTCTGGAACAGCACGGTCGAGAGCATGAACACGCCGGTGACGAGTCCGGCGCCGGCGGCGTCCGCCCCGCCCGTGACCGCCCACTGCGGAGCGACGGGGAGCAGCACGGCATAGCCCGAGAACCCCGCGGCGACCATCGTCAGCAGCGCCGGCATGCCGGGTGCGCGCCAGACCGATCCCGTCACGTGCGTTCCTCTTCCTCTTGTCGACGATCGCGGGGTTGCCTCAGCCGATCGCCCGCCGGGCGCGATCGCCCGCGCCGCGCCCCGACGCACCGCGACGGCCTGACCCGTCGCACACGAGGTGCGCACGGTTCAGGCCGTCGACGCGGTGCCGGCTGCGTCTAGCCTGCCAGCATCGCCTCGATGGGGCCGCGCACGAAGTAGAGCGCGAAGCCCGCCGAGACCACCCACATGAGCCAGTGCACCTTGTTGGCGCGACCCGAGAGGGCGTTGACGAGGGTCCAGGCGATGAAGCCGACGCCGATGCCGTTCGCGATCGAGTAGGTGAGCGGCATCGTCACGATCGTGAGGAACGCCGGCAGCGCGACCGCGAAGTTCGAGAACTTGATCTCCTTGATCTGCCCCATCATCATCGCGCCCACGACGACGAGGGCGGCCGAACCGACCTCGATCGGCACCACGAGGGTGAGCGGGGTGAGGAACATCGAGAGCAGGAAGAGCACGCCGACGACGAGCGACGCGACACCCGATCGGGCGCCCTCCCCGATGCCCGAGGCGCTGTCGACGTAGACGGTGTTCGACGACGTCGACGTCGCTCCTCCCGCGACCGCACCGAGGCCCTCGACGACGAACGCCGAGCGCAGGCGGGGGAAGGTGCCGTCCTTGTAGGCGAGGCCGGCGTTCTTCGCGAGGCCGGTCATCGTGCCCATCGCGTCGAAGAAGTTCGAGAACACGAGGGTGAAGATGAGCATCGTCGCGCTCAGCGCCCCGATGCGGCCGAAGGCGCCGAAGAGGTCGAACTGCCCGACGAGGCCGAAGTCGGGAACCGTGACCCACGACGTCGGAAGCTCGGGGATCGTCATGTGCCAGCCGTTCGGATCCTCGTACGACGGGCCGAGGTTCAGGATGGCCTGCGCGATGATCGCGACGATCGTCGTCGCGACGATACCGATGAGGATGCCTCCGGGCACGCGCCGCGCGACCAGGATGCCGATCGTGATGAGGCCGAGCAGGAAGATGAGCGTCGGCACCGAGGTGATCGAGCCGGCGTCGCCGAGCTGCACGGGCGGGCCGCCCGGGGTGCGGTTGACGAAGCCCGAGTCGACGAAGCCGATGAACGCGATGAAGAGGCCGATGCCGACCGTGATCGCCGCCTTGAGCGCCTGCGGTACGGCCTTGAAGATCGCGGTGCGGGCGCCGGTGGCCCCGAGCAGCACGATGATGATGCCGTTGATCACGACGAGGCCCATCGCCTCGGGCCAGGTGACCTGTCCGACGACCGAGACCGCGAGGAACGAGTTGATGCCGAGTCCGGCCGCGATCGCGAACGGGAGTCGGGCGAAGACGCCGAACAGGATCGTCATGACGCCCGCGGTGAGGCCGGTGGCTGCGCCGACCATCGCGGGGTTCAGCACGTTGCCGTCGACGTCGGGCACGTTGCCGAGGATGAGCGGGTTGAGGATCACGATGTACGCCATCGTGACGAAGGTCACGATGCCGCCGCGGAACTCGCGGGCGAGCGTCGAGCCGCGCGCCGTGATCTCGAAGAACCGGTCGAAGGCGTTCTTGGGTGCGGCGTCGACGGTGGTCGTCGCACCGGTGGGCAGCGGGTTCGGGATGCTCGCGACCGCGAAGGTGTCGAGCGGCGGTTCGGTCGGGTCGGGGGTTTGGGAATCTGCGGTCCCGGCGGTGCCGTCGGACTGCGTCACGGCGGCGTCGTCGCCGGCGCGGGTGGTCGAATCCATGAGAGGGCTTCCTTGCTGTTCATCGCCGGCGCGGTGGACTCCCCGGGGTACCGGGTGGATCTCCGTTGATCCGACTCATGGGCGGCCGCTCGTTCAGCTGGGTTCCTGCGGCGGCCGGGTTCGAAGCTAGCAGCCGGGCAGGCGTGCGTCCAGACCTTTTCGGAATCCCGTTTCCACATTGTGGACATATGGATTGCGTTCCCGCAGATGCGGCGATATTCTCCTCATCATGACGCAGTATCGGATCAGCGAAGCCGCCGAGCTCCTCGGTGTGAGCGACGACACGGTGCGCCGATGGGTGCACGACGGCCTGCTGACCTCCGCGAAGGACGAGGCCGGCCTTCAGGTGGTGCCCGGCGCCGAGCTCGCCGAACGCGCGAAGGCGGTCGCCGCGACCGTGGCCGACCGCAGCCATGTGCGCCGCAGCGCGCGCAACCGGTTCGTCGGCCTCGTGACCGACGTGCAGATCGACGGCCTCATGGCCCAGGTCGAGCTGCAGTGCGGCCCGCACCGGGTGGTCTCGCTCATGTCGGCCGAGGCCGCGCGCGAGCTGCGCCTCGAGGTCGGCTCACGCGGCGTCGCCGTGGTCAAGGCGACCACGGTCATCATCGAGACCGAGAAGGATGCCTCGCCGTGACCCGCCTCCGCCGCTTCGCCGTGCCCGCCGTGATCGGCCTCGCCGCGCTCGCCCTCACCGCGTGCACCTCGGCCGACACCGCCGACGATGCGACGGCGGCCGCGACATCCTCGCCGGCTGAGCCGGAGGGCGACCTGACCATCTTCGCCGCCGCGTCACTCAGCGGGGCCTTCGACGAGCTCGCCGCGCAGTTCGAGGCGGCCCATCCGTCGGTCGACGTGGCGCCGATCACGTACGACGGCTCCTCGGTGCTCGCGACGCAGCTCATCGAGGGCGCGCACGCCGACGTGTTCGCCTCGGCCGACGAGAAGAACATGACGAAGGTCACCGGCGCACAGCTCGCCGGCGACCCCGTCGACTTCGCGACCAACGTGCTCGAGATCGCGGTGGCCCCGGGCAACCCGCTCGGCATCGACGGGCTCGACGACCTCGCCGACGGCGCCACGACGTCCGCCGACGGCACCCCGCTCACCGTCGTGCTCTGCGCTCCCGAGGTGCCGTGCGGCAGCGCGGCGCAGACACTCGTCGACGCCGCCGGCATCACGATCACGCCCGCGAGCGAGGAGCAGAACGTCTCGGCGGTGCTCACGAAGGTCAAGTCGGGCGAGGCCGACGCGGGCCTCGTCTACGTCACCGACGTGCAGGCCGCGGGCGACGCGGTCGCGGGCGTCGAGATCGACGACGCGGCTGCCGCGACCAACGTCTACCCGCTCGCGGCACTCACCGACGCCCCGAATCCCGACGCCGCTGCCGCGTTCGTCGAGTTCGTCGCGTCCGACGAGGGGCAGCTGGTGCTCGCGTCGTTCGGCTTCGGGGCGCCGTGACCCCGGCTGCGGCATCCCGCCCCGTGACCCCACCCGCGCGCCGGGAAGCGCACCGTGTCACGGTGGGCTTCCCGCTGTGGCTCTACGCGCCCGCCGCCGTCGGCGCGGGCGTGCTCGTGCTGCCGTTCGCGGCGCTGTTCGCGCGGCTCGACTGGCCCGGCGTGCCCGCGGCGATCACCTCGCCCGAGGCCCTCCAGGCCCTCGGCCTCTCACTCGCGACGGCGTCGATCGCGACGATCGCGTGCGTCGTGCTCGGCGTGCCGTTGGCACTCGTCATCGCCCGCTCGGGGCCCGCGGTCGCCGCGGTGCTGCGCACGCTCACCACGCTGCCGCTCGTGCTGCCGCCCCTCGTCGGCGGCATCGCGCTGCTCTCGCTGCTCGGTCGCCAGGGGCTCTTCGGCGACGCGCTCGCCGTGCTGGGCCTCCGCATCCCGTTCACGACGACGGCCGTCGTCATCGCCCAGACCTTCGTCGCCCTGCCGTTCCTCGTGATCTCGGTCGAGGGGTCGCTGCGCACGGCGGGCACCCGCTACGAGCTCGTCGCGGCGGGACTCGGCGCGAGCCCGTTCACGGTGTTCCGCCGCATCACGCTGCCCCTCGTCGCTCCAGGGCTCGTCGCCGGCGTCGTGCTGTGCTTCGCACGGGCGCTCGGCGAGTTCGGCGCGACCGCGCTCTTCGCGGGCAACGCGGCCGGCACGACGCGCACGATGCCGCTCGCGATCTACACGGCGTTCAACGGCGCGGGCGTCGCGGAGGACACGGCCATCGCGCTCTCGCTCATGCTGATCCTCGTCGCCATCGGGGTGCTGCTGCTGATGCGCGGCTGGCGGGCGGACGCACCGCGATGAGCGCGCCGACTCCCCCGCGCACGGGCGCTCCGCGATCGGGCGATTCGATCGCGGCGACACCCGCAGGCGCCCTCGACGTCGACGTCCACGTCGAGGCCGGCTCGTTCGCACTCGGCGCCCGACTCGTCGTCGAACCCGGCGACGTGCTCGCCGTGCTCGGTCCGAACGGCTCGGGCAAGTCGACGCTGCTCGGCACGATCGCCGGCCATGTCGTGCCGTCGCACGGCCATGTCCGCCTCGGGGCACGCGCGCTCACCGACCTCCCCGCCGACGACGGCGCAGACGGCCGGCGGCGGATCGCGCTGCCGCCCGCCGACCGCTGCGTCGGCCTGCTCGGCCAGCACGCCCTGGTCTTCCCGCACCTGAGCGCCCGCGAGAACATCGCGTTCGGGCCGCGCGCCCGGGGGGTTCCCGCCCGCACCGCTCGCGCCGCGGCCGACGACTGGCTCGCGCGCGTCGGCCTCGACGGACTCGGCGACCGCCGCCCGTCCGAGCTCTCGGGCGGGCAGCAGCAGCGCGTCGCCCTCGCGCGCACCCTCGCCGCCGAGCCCGACGTGCTGCTGCTCGACGAGCCGTTCGCCGCGCTCGATGTCGAGGCCGCCGCGTCGATGCGGCGGCTGGTCGCCGATGAGCTCGCCCGACTCGAGGCGCCCGCGGTGCTCGTGACGCACGACCCGCTCGACGCGATCGTGCTCGCCCGGCGCGCCGCCATCCTGCACGACGGCGCGATCGTCGACGAGGGACCGACGGGTGAGGTGCTCGGCCACCCGCGCACGCCGTTCATCGCGGCGCTCGCCGGGGTCAACCTCGTGACGGGCGTGGCCGCCACGGCCGACCGAATCGTGGCCGACGGGCTCGAACTGCGCGGCGTCGGTGCGTTGCGCCCCGGCTCGCCGGCTTCGGCGGTGTTCAGTCCGGCTGCCGTGCACGTCGCTCCCGAGGCATCCGTCGACCTGACCGAGCCGAACCGATGGCTGGGCACCGTCGCGCTCGTCGAACCCGCCCCCGGGGGCGTGCGCATCCACGTCGCCGAGCACCCCTCGCTCGCGGCGGACGTGCCGTCGTCGCAGGCCGTGGCGCTCGACCTCGGCACCGGGTCGCGCCTCGCCTTCGCGGTCGCCGAGGCCGACGTCTCGCTGCGCGCCGAACGGTGACGCCGTTTGCGGAGGCGGCCCGCGGCGGTGTTACCGTAGTGGCCACCACGAGGGGGTGACCATGACGACGACCGTTCCGACGCGCGACGACGCGACGACGCGCACCCGCGCGCGCCGACTTCCGGCGACCGGACTGGTCGTCGACCGCCTCACCCGGCCGATGCGCGACCTGCGCATCTCGATCACTGATCGCTGCAACTTCCGCTGCGTGTACTGCATGCCGAAGGCCGTGTTCGGACGCGACTACGCCTTCCTCGACCGCGACGAGCTGCTGAGCTTCGAGGAGATCACGCGCATCGCACGGGTCGCCGCGGCGAACGGCGTCGAGAAGCTTCGTCTCACGGGCGGTGAACCGCTGCTGCGGCGCGGCGTCGACGGGCTCGTCGCGATGCTCGCGGAGCTGCGCACCCCCGACGGGCGGCCGCTCGAGATCGCCCTCACGACGAACGGGTCGGCCCTCGCCGTGAAGGCCGCGTCGCTCAGGGCCGCCGGGCTCGCGCGCGTCACCGTGTCGCTCGACTCGCTCGACGACGCGCGCTTCCAGGCGATGAACGACGTGCGGTTCCCGGTGTCGCGCGTGCTCGACGGCATCGACGCCGCGCACGAGGCCGGGCTCGGCCCGATCAAGCTCAACATGGTCGTCAAGCGCGGCCTCAACGACGACGAGATCGTGCCGATGGCCAGGCACTTCAAGGGAACTCCGTACACCCTGCGCTTCATCGAGTACATGGACGTCGGCACCTCGAACGGCTGGTCGCTCGACGAGGTCGTGCCGTCGGCCGAGATCGTCGAGCGCATCGGCGCCGAGATGCCGCTCGAGCCGCTCGGCGCGACCGCACCGGGCGAGACGGCGACGCGCTGGCGCTACGCCGACGGCGGCGGCGAGATCGGCCTCATCTCGAGCGTCACCAACGCGTTCTGCGGCACATGCAACCGCGCGCGCATCTCGACCGAGGGCAAGCTCTTCACGTGCCTGTTCGCCGACGAGGGGCACGACCTGCGGGCGCTGCTGCGCGCCGGCATCGACGACGAGGGACTCTCACGCGCGATGGCCGGCATCTGGGGCGCGCGCGACGACCGCTATAGCGAGATCCGCTCGACGCTCACGCCCGAGCTGCGGGCGTCGCGGCAGAAGGTCGAAATGAGCTACATCGGGGGTTGAGACGAGGCTCCTACAGCCCGACCCACTCCGAGACGCCGTCGGCGAAGTGCTGCCGCTTCCAGATCGGCACAGTGCGCTTGATCTCCTCGACGAGCCGCTCGCACGCGTCGAACGCCTCGGCCCGGTGCGCCGCCGCGGTCGCCGCGTAGAGCGCGACATCGCCGATCTTCAGCTCGCCCACCCGGTGCACCGCGGCGATCGCGAGCCCCGTCTCGTCGGCGACCCGCTCGACGCACTCGGCGAGGAACCGCTCGGCCTCGGGGTGCGCACGGTAGTCGAGCGATCGCACGCCGCGGCCGCCGTCATGGTCGCGCACGACGCCGCAGAACAGCACGATCGCGCCGCTCTCGTCGGCCTCGACGGCAGCACGCACCGCCTGCTCGTCGATGGGCTCCGCCGTGATCGCGGCCAGGGTCGTGCTCATGCGTCTCGCTTCCGACTCGTCGGCACCGTCATCGGCGCACGAACTCCGAGGCGACGGCGGCGAAGCCGTCGATGCCGCCGGCGAGGTACGTCACGTCGACGTGGCCCCGTTCGGCGAGCGCCCGCACCGCGCGGCGCGAGCGGACGTCCCGTTCACAGTAGACGACGATCGCGCCGTCGCCCTCTGCCGGGTCGGAACCCATCAGCAGGTCGCCGAGCGGCACGAGCTCGGATCCCTCGATGCGGCGCAGCTCGGCCTCGGCCGGCTCGCGCACGTCGACGAGCCGCATGGGAGCGCCCTCGCGCAGGCGGCGCAGCAGCTCGGCGGCCGAGATGCGCGGGCCGGATGCCTCGTGCTCGACGCCGCCCTGGAGCGCGACCGGCTCGATCCCGCAGAACAGCTCGTAGTCGACGAGCGAGGTGATCTCGGGCGCGTCCGCGATCGCCTCGTACGCGAGCTCGCGCGTGCGGCCGGTGAGTGCGTCGATCGTCGTGACCCTGCCGAGCAGCGGCGTGCCGACGCCGGTGACGAGCTTCACGACCTCGCCCGCCATGAGCGCGCCGACCGTCACGCAGAGCGACGGCAGTACGCCCCCGAGCTCGCACGAGAGCACCTCGTCGGGCGGCGGCGGCACCGGGAACAGGTCGCGGTACGTCGGCCCCTCGCGGTGCCAGGCGACGCTCACCTGGCCGTGGAAGCGCAGGATCGACCCCCACACGAGCGGCACGCCCGCGAGGAGGGCGGCGTCGTTCGCGAGGTACCGGGTCGGGAAGTTGTCGCTGCCGTCGACGACGAGGTCGTAGTCGGCGAGGATGTCGCGGAGATTCGCCGCCGTCAACCGCTCGCGATGGCGCACGACGCGGATCTCGGGGTCGGTCGCCGCGACCGTGTCGGCGAGCGAGTCGACCTTCGGCCGGCCGACGTCGGCGAGGCCGTGCCCGAGCTGGCGGTGCAGGTTCGAGAGCTCGACGTCGTCGTCGTCGGCGATGCCGATCGTGCCGACGCCCGTCGCCGCGAGCAGCGGCACGACCGTCGCGCCCAGGCCGCCGGCGCCGATCACCAGCACCCGTGCCGCGGCGAGCCGGCGCTGCGCGAGCTCGCCGAAGCCCGGCAGCATGATCTGCCGGCTGTACCGGGCGATGTGCTCGGGGGTGAGCGGCGCGGCGGGCTCGACCAGCGGTCGGCGGCACGCGTCTCCGACGCGCGGCGCCGCGCGTGCTGCGGAGGTCGATGGCATGCGCCAATTGTACGCAGGGCCCGCGCGCCGCCTTCCGTTGTATGGATGATTGCTTCCATTTTCGCGCCTCGGTGAGCCCGAGGCATCCCGCGCCGGGGTACGATCGACGCATGCCTCCCGTGACCGTGCGGTACTTCGCGGCGGCCGCCGAGGCGGCCGGCGTCGAAGAGGAGCGCCTCGAGATCGCCGACGGCGCGAACCTCGGCGCCCTCCGCGACGAGCTCGTCGCCCGCTACGGCGTCGCGATGGAGCGGGTACTGCGAAGCGGCTCGTTCCTCGTCGACGGCACCGTGCGCCGCGACCCCGCGCACCCGGTCGGGGCGACGGTCGACATCCTGCCGCCGTTCGCCGGAGGGTGAGAGGGGCGACGTGACTGCGACGACCACGATGACCGCCGACGCGACCGCGGCCGACGTGCTGGCTCGCCTCGCCGAGCTCGAAGACCCGAAGATGCGCGCCGTGAACGAGCGCCATGGCGACGACCACGGCGTCAACCTCACGAAGCTGCGCGGCGTGGCGAAGGAGCTCAAGACGCAGCACGAGCTCGCGCTCGAGCTCTGGGCGACCGACGACACCGCGGCGCGGCTCGTCGCGATCCTCGTCGCGAAGCCGAAGTCGTTCGACGCGGCCGAGCTCGACGCGATGCTGCGCGAGGCCCGCGCCCCCAAGGTGCGCGACTGGCTCGTCAACTACATCGTCAAGAAGAGCCCCCACCGCGAGGCCCTGCGGCTCGCCTGGCTGTCCGACGTCGACCCGTATGTCGCCGCCGCAGGCTGGGCGCTCACCGCCGACGTCGTCGCGAAGCAGCCCGAACTCGTCGACCTCGACGCGCTGCTCGACCAGATCGAGCTCGAGATGCGCGATGCGGCCGAGCCGCTGCAGTGGGAGATGAACACCTGCCTCGCGATGATCGGCATCCACCACGCCGACCGGCGCGATCGGGCGATCGCGATCGGCGAGCGGCTCGAGGTGCTGAAGGACTACCCGACGCCGCCGAACTGCACGTCGCCGTTCGCACCCGCCTGGATCGGCGAGATGGTGCGCCGCCAGGGCGCGACGGCGTAGGGGCGACCGGGCTCCCTTCGACGCGCTCAGGGAGCGGGCCGGCTCCCTTCGGCAGGCTCAGGGAGCGCGGGCCGCGACTACACTGCCCACTGGGCGACGACGTACCAGCAGGAGGCCGCATGCGCACCTACGCCGAACACCAGCGCGCCGTGCACGAACTGCTCGATCCGCTGGGCGCGCGACTCGGCGCCGGCGCCGAGGTCGTCGCGGTCGACGACGCGCTCGGCCGCGTGCTCGCCGACGACCTCGTCTCCCCCGCCGACCTGCCCGGCTTCGACAATTCGCAGATGGACGGCTACGCCGTGCGCGCGGTCGACCTCGCCGCAGCGAGCCCCGGTGCTCCGGTGCGCCTTCCGATCGGGCCGACGAGCGCGGCCGGCGACGCGATCTTCGACCTCGCGCCCGGCACCGCGTCGCCGGTCATGACCGGAGCACCGATTCCGCGCGGCGCCGACGCCGTCGTGCAGATCGAGGTCGCCGACCCGCCGGCGTTCATCGGGCTCGGCGGCGGACGGCACGACTCCCCCGCCGGCTCGGTCGTCGCGTTCACCGCTCCCGTGGCGCACGGCCTTTTCGTGCGACCGGCGGGCAGCGATGTCGCCGCGGGCGAGCTGCTGCTGCCGGCGGGGTCACGCCTCGGTCCGGCGCAGCTCGGCGTGATCTCGGCGGCCGGCCTCACGCACGTCGCGGTGCGCCGCCGAGTGCGCGTGCTGCTGCTCTCGACCGGGCACGAGCTGCGCCCGCCGGGGTCGGCGCTGCGGCCCGGGCAGATCCACGATGCGAACACGGCGATGCTCGCCGCCGCGCTCCGCGAGTGCGGCGCGAACGTCGTCGACGCCGTCGCTCCCGACGAGCCCGAGGCGGTGCGAGCGGCGATCGCCCGAGGCATCCACCCCGCCGACGGCGAGCCGGTCGACCTCGTCGTGACGACCGGCGGCGTGAGCGCCGGTGCGTTCGAGGTCGTGCGCGACGCGCTCGAGCCGCTCGGAGTCGAGTTCACGAAGGTCGCGATCCAGCCCGGCGGGCCGCAGGGACTCGGCACCGCGACGCTCGGGCCGGGCGACGCTGCCGGCCGCGCCGCCGCGCCCCGAGACGACCACACCGACGAGGATGCCTCGGCCGAGGCATCCGGCAGCACCGGCGCGGTGAGCGTGCCGGTCGTGTCGTTCCCCGGCAATCCGGTGTCGGCGCTCGTGTCGTTCGAACTGTTCCTGCGACCGGTGCTGCGCCATCTCGAGGGGCTCACGCCCGACCGCAACCGCGCCCGACTGCGCCTCGCGCACGACGTGGTCTCGCCCGCGCGCCGCCATCAGGTGCGTCGCGGCATCATCGACGGCGACGGTGCCGTCGAGGTCGGCGCCCCGAGCTCGCACCTGCTGCACGCCTATGCGAACGCCACCGTGCTCGTGCACCTGCCGATCGGGGTCGATGCGCTTCCCGCCGGCTCCCTCGTCGACGTCTGGAGGATCGATGACTGACACCCCGCCCCGCCTCACGCACCTGCGCGACGACGGATCCGCGCACATGGTCGACGTGACCGACAAGGCGATCACGAAGCGCACCGCGAGCGCGCAGGCCGTGCTCACCACCCGCCCCGAGGTCGTCGCGATGATCGCCGACGGCACCCTGCCGAAGGGCGAGGCGATCGGCACCGCGCGCATCGCCGGCATCATGGCGGCCAAGCAGACCTCGTCGCTCATTCCGCTCTGCCACCCGCTGCCGTTGACGAAGCTCGACGTCGACATCACGGCCGACGGCTCGCAGGTGCGCGTGATCGCGACGGCGACGACGAAGGGCGTGACGGGCGTCGAGATGGAGGCGCTGACCGCCGCGAGCGTCGCCGCGCTCACGCTCTACGACATGATCAAGGCCGTCGACAACCGCGCGGTGATCACCGACATCATGGTGCTCGCGAAGGAGGGCGGCAAGAGCGGCGACTGGAGCCGGGAATGACCGCGCACGCTGCGACCGCCGATTCGTCGGCCGACGAGGGGATGCCTCGTGCCGCGACCGTGCTCGTCGCGTCGACGCGTGCCGCGGCGGGCGTCTACGAAGACACGACCGGGCCGGTGATCGCGTCGTGGTTCGCCGATCGCGGGTTCGACGTGCTGGGCCCCGTGGTGGTCGCCGACGGCGCCGAGTTCGCCGTTGCGCTCGGCCGGGCGCTCGACGCGTCGCCGTCGGTCATCGTGACGACCGGCGGCACGGGGCTCGCGCCCGCCGACCTCACCCCCGAGGCGACGGCCGCCGTGCTCGATCGCGAACTGCCGGGCTTCATGGAGGAGCTGCGTCGCCGCGGCACCGCGACGACCCCGACCGCACTGCTCACGCGCGGGGTGGCCGGCGTCGCCGGGACGACGTTCGTCGTGAACCTGCCCGGCTCGCGCGGCGGGGTGCGCGACGGGCTCGCGCTGCTCGGCGAGGTGCTCGACCACGTGCTCGACCAGCTCGCGGGCGGCGACCACTCGACTCCGGTCGAATAGCGACGTTCGCCTGTCCGGCGGTCGAGTAGCGACGAAGGAGCGTATCGAGACCTGGTGACCGGGTCTCGAGACGCGTGATCCTTCGTCGACCGCTACTCGACACCGGAGTGGGCGCGTCAGGCGCGCGGCGCGCGCGGCGGGGTGACGTGCGCCTGGGCGCGCGCGGCGTTGCGTTCGGAGACGCGGGAGATCCACTCGAGGCGCTCTCGCTCGAGCGGCACGGCGAACACCGCCCACAGCACGAGTGCGACCCCGGCGCCGACGAGCGCGCCGCCCACCGTGTCGCTCAGCCAGTGCGCACCGAGGTAGGTGCGGCTGATCGCCATGAGCACGGTGTACGCGACACCGAGCACCCAGACCCAGACGCGTGGCACGATGACCCCGATCGCCACCGCGATCGTCGCCGCGTTCGCGACATGCCCCGACGGGAATGAACCGTGGTCGGAGACCACGATCATGTCTTCGGGACGCGCCCTGCTGAACACGCTCTTCAGCACCTGCACGACGCCGGCACTCGCGGCCGAGGCGACGATGAAGTAGAACGCCCCCCATGGGCGGCGCAGCAGGAGCAGCACGATCGCCGTGCCGACGGGCACGATGAACACGCCGACGATGCCGCCGCCGAGCGCGTTCATGAAGTACGCGAAGATGTCGCCCACCGGGCCCCGGAGCGAGAGCATCTCCTCGACCCACTCCTCGTCGACGCCGAACGGCAGGCCGCCGTTGCGCCCCATGATGACGAATCCGAGGAGCGCCGCGGTCGCGATCGCGACGATGCCTCCGATGAGCGGCGCACGCCGCCGGATCGTCCGCACCGAGGCATCCCGTTGCTTCGCCTCGATGGTCTTCGCCGCCTGCATCCCCCAACGCTAACCCGAGGTGGTGGCGGGGCGGCGCAACGGCGCGACCCCGGTCAGTCGGTGAGCGGCGGCACCGTCTTCGGGCGCACGAGCGCCCAGAGGCCGATGATCGCGACCGCCGCGGCGCCCGTCATCACGACCGCCATCGGCAGGGCGCTGCCGACGCCCATGAGGCCGATGAGGGGCGAGATGAGCCCCGCGAGCCCGAAGTTCAGGGCGCCGAGCAGCGACGCCGCCGTGCCCGCCTCGCTGCCGTGCGACGCGAGCGCGAGGATCTGCACCGCAGGGAAGGAGAATCCGCACGCCGTGATGAACAGGAAGAGCGGCACGATCGTGCCCCAGAGCCCCGCACCTGTCACGTCGAGCACGCCGATCGCGATCGCCGAGCCGAAGAGCACCACGGTCGTGACCGCGAGGATCCACTGCGGCGCGACCCGCCCGCGCATGAGCCGCGAGCTCGTCTGCACACCGATGATGATGCCGACCGAGTTGACGCCGAAGAGCAGCCCGTACTGCTGGGCCGTGAACTCGTAGACCTCCTGGAACAGGAACGACGAGGTCGACAGGTAGCCGAACAGGCCGGTGAACACCATGCCGCCGACGAGGGCCGCACCGAGGTAGACGCGGTCGCGGAAGAGCGCCGCGTACCGGTCGCGCATCGTCGAGTGTCCCGACACGTGCCGGCGCGACGGGGGCAGCGTCTCGACGATGAGGAGGGCGACGCACAGCACGACGACGACGCCGTAGCCGGCGAGCACCCAGAAGATGCCGCGCCAGTCCATGACCTGCAGCAGCTGCGAGCCGATCACGGGCGCGAGCACCGGCGCGAGGCCGTTCACGAGGGCGAGCCGCGACAGCATCTTCACGAGCGGCTTGCCGCCGAACAGGTCGCGCACCATCGCCATCGCGACGACGCCGCCCGCCGCCGCCCCGAAGCCCTGCAACAGGCGGAACGCCGCGAGCCACGCGATGTCGGGCGCGAGCGCCGCGCCGACCGATGCGGCGATGTGCAGTGCGGTCGAGAGCATGAGCGGAAGCCGCCGCCCGACCTTGTCGCTCCACGGGCCGACGATGAGCTGGCCGAAGCCGAACCCGATCATCGTGCCGGTCAGCGTGATCTGCACCGCGGCGGCCGAGACGCCGAACTCGTCTTGCAGCACCGGGAACGCGGGCAGGTAGAGGTCGACCGTGAACGGCCCGAGCGCCGTGAGCGCGCCGAGCACGAGCACGTAGACCAGCCGCTGACGGCTGGACAGCGCGTCGCCGGGGTGCGTCGAGACGACCGGCGTCGACCGCGTGTCGTCGGGGCGGATGATGGGGATGGGGCTCGTGGCGGACATGCGGTTCCTGGCGTGCTCGAGGCGGGAGGGAGAAAGGCTGGATGCGTCGGCGCACGCCGTCGGACGCCGAACTCGAATCGATTCGAAAGGATTCGAGAAGACACGATTCTACCCGACGCGGGTGCCTCGCCATCAAGCCCGAGACCTCCCCCGCCGCGGAGATCGTGCATCGATCGGCCCGACCGTGCGGTGCCCCGCGTCGGTAGGCTGGATCGGTGCCGTTCGATCTCCGAGACATCCCGCTCGATCCGAAGGCCGAGGCCGCGCTCGCGGCGCGCGGCCTCGAGTACCGCGTCGTCCGTCCCGATGAACGCGAGGGCCTCGAGGCGTGGGTCGAGGCAGACCGACGCGGATTCAACGAGGGGCGAGCCGGTGCCGCCGAGTTCGCCCGCGAACTGTCGGTGATCGCCGACCGCCGCGTCACCGCCGTCTACGACCCGACGCTCGACGCGCCCGAGGTTCCCGTCGCCACGACCGCGAGCTGGCCGACCGGGCTCAGCGTGCCTGGCGGCCGCAGCGTCGACAGCTGGGCCGTCGCGTCGGTCACCGTCGCCCCGACGCACCGCCGTCGCGGCATCGCCCGCGCGATGATGGAGGCCGAGCTGCGCAACGCGCAGGCGGCCGGCGCCTCGCTCGCGATGCTCACGGCGTCGGAGGCCACGCTCTACGCCCGCTACGGGTACGCCCCCGCTGCGCGCATCTCGACCGTCGAGGTCGAGCGTCGTCGCGTCGAATGGATCACTCCGGCCGAGCCCGGTCGCGTGCAGTTCGTCGCGCCCGACGTCATGCGCACCGCCGCCGGCGCCATCGCCCGACGCGCCGTCGCCCGCACGCCCGGCGAGATCGACCGCTGGCCGGGCCTGCTCGACCGGGTGCTCGGCACGCACGACCCCGACAGCGAGCGATCGCGCGCCGTTCGGGTCGCCCGCTACGACGACCGCCACGACCAGCCGCAGGGGTTCGTCGTGTACCGGATCCGTCCGCAGCACGACGACCCTGCGGGCGTGCTCGAGTTCGACTTCCTCGCAGCGGCGACCGACGAGGCCGAGCGCGCGCTCTGGCGATTCCTCACCGAGCACGACCTCGTCTCCCGGGTGCGCGGCCGGTTGCGCTCGGTCGACGAGGCGCTGCCCTGGCTCATCGCCGATCGGCGCGCGATCACCGTGAGCGACGTCACCGACCACCTCTGGCTGCGCATCCTCGACCCGGTCGCCGCGCTCGAGGCGCGGCGCTACTCGGGCCCGGGGTCGCTCGTGCTCGACATCGACGACCCGCAGGGGTACGCGGCCGGCCGGTTCGAGATCGAGTTCTCGGCCAAGGGCCACGCCGAGGTGCGACGGGCCGAGTCGAACGGCGGGGATGCCTCGGCTCGCGCCGCGCGCCGGTCGAGGCCCGCACAGGGGTTGGGACTGCGCCTCGGCGTCGCCGAGCTCGGTGCGATCTACCTCGGCGACGTGGCGCCGTCGCTGCTCGCCCGCGCCGGACGCATCGTCGAGACGACGCCCGGCTCGCTGGCGCTGGCCGACCGCGTGTTCGCGTCGCCGCGCACCCCGCATCTCAGCATCTGGTTCTGAGGGTGTCAGCGCCCTCGTTCGTCGGCCGCTCCCGGGCCGGCTCGGGGCCGCCGGCTAGATCGAGTCCTGCCGCGGGAAGACGACCTTCTCCATGATGATGATGAGCGACGCCGCGACCGGAATGGCGACGAGCGCACCGAGCACGCCGCCGAGCGTGCCGCCCGCGACCGCCGCGATCACCACGAGGGCTCCGGGAACCGCGACCGCGCGGTTCATGATTCGGGGGCTCAGCACGTACGCCTCCACCTGCATGTAGATCAGGTAGTAGATCGCCGCGGCGAGCGCGGTGTACGGCCCGGCGGCGAGGCAGACGAGCGAGATGATGACCGCACCCGTGAGGGTTCCGACGAGGGGGACCAGCGAGAAGAGGAAGGCGATGAACGCGAGCAGGATCGGCGCGGGAGCCCCGATGATCGACAGGAAGAAGAGGCTCAGCACGCCGTTGACGGCGGCGAGGCTGACCTGCCCGATGACGTATCGGCCGACCGACCCGGTGATCTCCTCCGACACGTCCCGGTAGCCGGCACGCGACGACGCAGGAACGAACCGCGCCGCGTAGCGCTTCATCGAGTCGAGCGAGGCGAGGAAGTACAGGGTGAGGATCAGCACGATGGTCGCCCCGGTGAACCCGCCCGCGATGCCGGCGCCGACGGCGAGGATTCCGCCGCCGAGCGAGCCGAGGTTCGCCGGATCGGCGAGCCACTCGCCGGCCGACTCGATCGCTCCCTTGATCGCGTCCTCGGACCCGGTGATGCCGTTGAGCCAGATGACGAGGTCGCTGTGCTGGGCGTTCTCGACGATCGCGGGCCAGTTCTCGATGACGTAGGTCGTCTGCTCGACCACGATCGGCACGATCGTCGCGATCAGCCCGACGAACAGGCCGATCACGACGGCGAACACGATGAGGATCGCAGCCCAGCGGGGCAGCCCCCGTCGCTGCATCCAGCTCACGACCGGGTCGAGGCCGAGCGCGAGGAAGAGCGCGAGCGCGACGTAGAGGATGACCGTGCCCAGCTGCCCGACGATGCCGCCGAGCACGAGGGCGAGCAGCACGCCGATCGCGCCGACGAACCCGATGCGGAACGCACGGATCTTCACCTCGGGCGAGCGCGCATCGCCGTCGCTCGTCACCTCGGCCGCGGGCGGTGGCGCCGCCGGCGCACGCTTCGTACGGATTCGCATGGTGCCGACGCTACCGCCGCGCCGAGGCATCCCCCGGGAATGAAACGGATGCCGCGGCGATTGTGATCAACGGGGCGCCGCCGCGCGCCCGGGTGAGGAGTGGCGTGGGCGACGCAGCAGGTGTGGGTTTCCGATCCGAGCGCGGGCCGGTGCTCATCGCGGTCATGCTCGCGACGGGGCTCATCGCGATCGACTCGACCATCCTCGCGACGGCGGTGCCGTCGATCGTGCGCGACATCGGCGGGTTCGCGCAGTTCCCGTGGCTGTTCTCCATCTACCTGCTCGCGCAGGCGGTGTCGGTGCCCGTGTACGCGAAGCTCGCCGACACCGTCGGCCGCAAGCCGATCATGCTCGTCGGCATCGCGCTGTTCCTCGTCGGATCGGTGCTCTGCGGGTTCGCGTGGGACATGACGTCGCTCATCGTGTTCCGCGCGGTGCAGGGCCTCGGCGCCGGCGCCGTGCTGCCGGTCTCGATCACCATCACGGGCGACATCTACACGGTGCGCGAGCGCGCCAAGGTGCAGGGCTACATCGCGAGCGTGTGGGCGGCGTCGTCGGTGCTCGGCCCGACCCTCGGCGGGGTGTTCGCCGAGTTCCTGTCGTGGCGCTGGATCTTCTTCATCAACATCCCGCTCTCCCTCATCGCGGCGCTCATGCTCTGGCGGGCCTACCACGAGTCGTTCGAGCGCAAGAAGCATCGCATCGACCTGACCGGCTCGATCGTGCTGACCGTCGGGCTCACGCTCGTGATCCTCGGCGTGCTCGAGGGCGGACAGGCCTGGGCGTGGCTCTCGTGGCAGAGTCTCGTCGCCTTCGGCGTCGGCGCCGTGCTGCTCGTCGCGTTCGTGTTCATCGAACTGCGCGCAGCCGAACCCGTGCTGCCGCTCTGGGTCTTCTCGCGCCGCCTCATCGTGACGACCTCGCTCATCTCGCTCGGCGTCGGCGCCGTGCTCATCGGGCTCACGTCGTACGTGCCGACGTTCCTCGAGATCACGGCCGACGCGACGCCCATCGTCTCGGGGCTCGCGGTCGCCGCGCTCACCCTCGGCTGGCCGATCTCGGCGTCGAACTCGGGCCGGCTGTACCTGCGCATCGGGTTCAAGAACACGGCGCTCATCGGCATCACGATCGCGGTGCTCGGCAGCATCGCGCTGTTCGCGGTGTCGTTCGTGCCGAACGTCGTGACCACGGCGATCGCGTGCTTCATCGTCGGCCTCGGCCTGGGGCTCATCGCCTCGCCGACGCTCATCGCCGCCCAGTCGTCGGTGCCGTGGGAGGAGCGCGGCGTCGTGACCGGCGCCAACATGTTCCTGCGGTCGGTCGGCAGTGCCGTCGGCGTCGCGATCTTCGGCGCGATCGCGAACGGCGCGATCGCCCGGTCGGGACTCGGCGACCACTCCCCCGTCGCGATCCAGGCCGCGTCGGCCGCGGTGTTCTTCGCCGTCGCCGTCGCGGCGGTGCTCACGATCATCGCCGCCGTCGCGATGCCGCGCGCCCGCGTCGACGAGATCGAGCACCGCCCCGTGGAGGCCGCCGCCGCGAGCTGAGCCCAGCCGGTCTCAGTCCCAGCGGCCCGCGGGCGGCATGACCTCGCCCTCGAGGGTGCGCACCCAGCGATCGCCGGTCGCGCGGTGCTCGGCGCGAGTCGCGAAGCGGTAGTGGTAGGCCCGCACCCTGATCCAGCGCGGCGGCGCCCCGTCGAACGGGTCGTGCGCGAGCAGCGCGAGCGTCGCAGGATCGGCCGCGAGCAGCCGCTCGAGGAACACCGCGAACCACGGCTCCCACATGCGGCCGAGCGGCAGGAACCACATGAGCCAGTCGAGCCGCAGATGGTAGGGCGCCCACTGGCGCGGCAGCGCGCGCAGGTCGCCCGGCTTGCCCTTGAAGCCGTACTCCCGCCAGGAGGCATCCTCGTCGGGAACCTCGTCGTCGGTGCCCTCGACGACGATCTCGATGCGCCGCGTCGTGACGGTGCCGAACGCGCCGTAGGCGTTCACGAGCATCCACCGGTTGAAGCTCGCGTTCATGAGCTGGCGGTGCGCGAACAGGTTGCGCAGCGGCCACCAGCTGAGCACGACGATCAGCGCGCCCACCGCGAGCACCACGATCGTGAACCAGAGCGGCGAGCCCGAGGCATCCGAACCGAGGTCGGCCGGAATCGCGGGGATCAGCCAGTGCCACACCGGATCGGTGATCGCCGAGGCCGCGAGCACGACCGTGATCCAGTTGAGCCAGGCGAAATTGCCGGTGACGATGAGCCACAGCTGCGTGAGGATGACGACCGCCGCGGCCGCCGAGCCCGCCGGCCCCGGCACGAACAGCAGGAACGGCACCACGAGCTGCGCGAAGTGGTTGCCGAGCACCTCGCCCCGATGGAACCACGGCGGCAGCAGGTGCGCCTGCCTGCTGAGCGGGCCGGGCATCGGCTGCGTCTCGTGGTGGTACATGAGCGCGGTGAGGTCGCGCCACTCGCGCCCGCCGCGGATCTTGATCATGCCCGCCCCGAACTCGAGCCGGAAGACGAGCCACCACACCGCGACGATCGTCACGACCGGCGGCGGCACCTCGTCGGAGCCGAGGAACGCGACCGTGAAGAGCGCCTCGCACAGCAGCATCTCCCACCCGAAGCCGTAGAAGGTCTGGCCGACGTTCACGATCGACAGGTACAGCACCCACAGCGCGAGGAACAGCACGAGCGGCAGCCAGGGCGGCCCCAGTTGCGGCAGGCCGGCGACGAGGGATGCCGCGAGCACGATGCCGGCCGCGGCGACGACCACGAGCCGACGATCGGAGTACCCCCAGCGGAAGAGGCTCGGCCCCCGCAGTCGCGCACCGGGCGCACTCGCCCGGCGCAGGAGTTCGGGCACCGGCAGCAGGCCGCGCTCGCCGAGCAGCGGCCGGAACTGGTTCAGCGTCGAGACGAACGCGACCACGGCGAGCGCCGCGACGCCGCGCTGCAGCACCTGGCGGGCGACCTCGTAGTCGTGCGCGTCGAACCAGGCGGTCCAGTCCACATGTCCACGCTACGCCCGGGCCCGTCGGGCGAATAGGAGCGGAACCGCCTCGAGACTTCAGAGCCCCTCAGGCGCCGATGCCGAACCGCTCCTTGAGCGCGAGCTTCGCCGCGTACCACCCGTTCATGCCGTGCACGGCCGGCCCCGGCGGGGTCGCGCTCGAGCACAGGTACACCCCCTCGACGGGTGTGCGCCATGGCGCCGTCGACACCACGGGCCGCTTGACGAGCTGTGCGAGCGTGAGCTCCCCCGAGTAGATGTCGCCGCCGACGTAGTTCGCGTTGTACGCGCCGACCTCGGCCGCCGAGCTCGCGGCCGACGCGAGCACGACGTCGCGGAACCCCGGTGCGAACCGCTCGACGGCGGCGGTCACGAGCTCGGTCGCGTCGAGCGTCGACCCGGCCGGCACGTGCGTGTACGCCCAGAGCACGTGCTTGCCGGCGGGTGCGCGGGTCGCGTCGACCACGCTCGGCTGGCAGACGAGCACGTAGGGATGCCTCGGCGCCCCGCCGTGCCCCGACACCTGCAGGCTCACCCCGGGTTGCAGGCCTCGCGCGACCGCGTTCTCGGCGAGCGCGATCTCGCGCCGGCTGCCGCCGACGTGCACGGTCGGCGCGAGCCTTACGGCGGGGTTCGCCCACGGAACCGGCCCGTCGAGCGCGAAGTCGACCTTCGCGATGCCCGAACCGTAGCGGTAGCGGCGGAGTGCCCGTTCGTAGCGGCCCGGCAGGTCGGCCGAGAACAGCAGCTCGGGCGACGTGTCGAGCAGCACCGCCCGCGAGCCCGAGACCTCGTCGAGCGCGCGAACGGGCGCGTCGGTCACGATCTCGGCGCCGCGCTCGCGCAGCTCGGCGACGAGCGCGTCGGCGATCGCCTGGGACCCGCCGACGGGCAGTCCCCACCCGACACCGTGGCCGTGCATCGCGAGCAGGAGCCCGGCGCCGGCCGAGGCGAGCGAGGGCATCGCGCCCGCGGCATGCGCGACGACCCCGGTGAGCAGCGCGGGGGCGACGTCGCCCCTGAAGCGCGAGTTCCACGCGGCCGTGCCCTGTTCGAGCGCACGCAGCCCGAACCGCACGGCGGCGATCGGGTCGCGCGGCACCTGCAGCAGCTGCGAACCGGTGAACGCGACAACCCCCCGCTGGCGGGCGAGCAGCGGTGCGACGAGGCGGCGCCACGCCGGACCGTCGACGCCGAGCCCGTCGGCCGTGCGGTCGAGGTCGCGCCAGGCGATGCCGGCCCGCCCGCCGGGCAGCGGATGGGCGTACGAGACCTCGGGCACGACCCACTCGGGGGCATGCGGGCCGTCGATGAGGCCGAGCTTGTGGAAGACGGGCGAGGCGAGCCCGGCGGGGTGCACGGCCGAGCACACGTCATGCCGGAACCCGGGCAGGGTGAGTTCGGCGGTGCGCACCCCGCCGCCGAGCGTCGGGGCGGCCTCGAGCACGCGAACCGAGAGGCCGGCCCGGGCGGCGACGACCGCGGCGACGAGGCCGTTCGGCCCCGAGCCCACGACGGTGAGGTCGGCCACGGTCAGAACTCGCGCTGGTAGACCCAGGGCAGGCGGTCCATCAGCAGCCGGTGCCGGTGGCCCCTCGCGCCCGACACCTCGTCGTCCTCCTGCCAGAGCACCATGCGCCGGGCGTCGTCGCGACGCGCCACGTACTCGAGCACGTCGCCCGAGGCGAAGGCGGTGAGCGCGTGGTCGACCGAGTCGACGCCCGCGAGGCCGTGCAACGTGACCCACGTCGGCGGCCAGAGCGTGAGCTCGCCCGCCGCGTGCCGCTCGAGCGCGTCGGCCGGCCGCAGCCAGTCGACCGCGACGACCTCGTCTGCGGCGAGCCGGAACTCGCCGTCGGGCACGCGCACCGCGAAGAACGTGGTGGTGAGCTGCTTGGGCGCCCCCTTCGGCGGCGTCCACCGCGAGAACGGCACGAGCTCGTCGGCGGCGAGCACGAGACCCACCTCCTCGGCGACCTCTCGCACCGCGGCACGCCGGGCGGCGTCGATGCCGTCGCGCGGCGTGCCGTGCAGGTCGCCGTCGTCGACGGCACCGCCGGGGAACACCCAGGCGCCCGCGAACGAGCCGCGATCGCTCGGCCGTTCGGCGAGGAGCACCTCGACGCCGAGCTCGCCGTCCCTCAGCAGCACGACGGTGGCGGCGGAGCCGGTGGCGGGCGGGGCGGCGACGGAGACGGAGGTGGAGGTGGACCGGGACTCGGGCACGGTGTCCATCCCTTCAGCCTAAGCCGGTGGCCGCGGCCGGGCCAGACCTCGTGCGCCGAGGCCGCCGCTACACTGCCGACATGCAGGAGCCCGCCGACCAGCCGCACGTCGACCCCGCGGGGCCGTCGCGATTCGCGCGCGCCGTGCTGGCGCCGAACCCCGGCCCGATGACGCTCGACGGCACGAACAGCTACGTGCTGCAGGCGCCCGGCGCGCGCACGAGCGTCGTCGTCGACCCGGGGCCCGCCGATGCCGGCCACCTCGCCCGCCTCGCCGCCGCTCCCGTCGAACTCGTGCTCATCACCCATCATCACGCCGACCACACCGAGGCGATCGACGCGTTCGCCCGGCTGACCGGGGCTCCGGTGCGCGCGATCGACCCGACGTTCTGCCGCGACGCCGCCCCCCTCGCCGACGGCGAGCGCATCGTCGCCGCCGGCCTGGCGCTCGAAGTCGTCGCCACCCCCGGTCACACGCGCGACTCGGTGTGCTTCGCACTGCTCGGCGAAGCCGGTGCGAGCGCCGGAGCCGCCGCCGACGCAGACCCGCCGCGCGCGGTGCTCACGGGCGACACCGTGCTCGGCCGGGGCACGACGATCATCGCCGATCCCGACGGGGCGCTCGGCCCGTACCTCGGTTCGCTCGAGCGCCTGCGCGCGATCGGCACCCCCGGCCCGGTCGCGGTCCTGCCGGGCCACGGCCCCGAGCTGCCCGACCTCGCCGCGATCTGCGACGCGTATCTCGCCCACCGCGCCGAGCGACTCGACCAGGTGCGCGCCGCGCTCGCCCGGCTCGGCGCGGATGCGACGGTCGGCGAGGTCACCGATCTCGTCTACGCCGACACGGATGCCTCGGTGCGGGGTGCGGCCGAGGCATCCATGCGCGCCCAGTTGGCGTACCTGCGCGACCTGGCCTGACGCCCCCTCCGACGCCGAATCGCCCGGCTCCGCGGGGAACCGGGCGATTCGATCGATACGGCGAGGTGCGGAGGTCAGGCCGCGACGGCGAAGCCGCCGGTCCAGCCGATCTTCTCCTGCACGGCGAGCGTGAGCTGGAGGAAGCCGATCGACTCGAGCTCGCGGGCCCGCTTCAGGGCACCGGCGTCGATCGCCTTGACGCCGCCGGCGCGCACGACGTCGATGAGGGCCTGCTTGGCCACCGCGTCGTCGCCCGCGACGAGCACCGTCGTCTCCTCGTCGCCCACGGTCTTCGAGGCGAGGGTCGCGGCGAAGTTCGTGTTGAACGCCTTGAGCACGCGCGACTCGGGCAGCAGCTCGGCGAGCTCGGCGGCCTTCGAGCTGTCGGAAGCGGGAACCAGCGAGTCGAACGTCTCGAAGTCCAGCGGGTTGGTGATGTCGACGACGATCTTGCCGGCGAGCTCGGCGCGGCGCGCCTCGGCGATCTCGGCGATCGCGAAGTGGGGCACGGCGAGCACGACGATGTCGCCCGTGACCGGCTGCGAGAGATCGCGGCCGAGCACTTCGACGCTGTTGCCGCCTGCGGCGACGATGCCCCCGATGGCCTGGCCCATGTTGCCGTTCCCGATGATGCTGACGGTCGTCATTGTCTTTCCTCCCCGCGCCTCGTCGACGCGATTACTTGTTTCGACAACCATCACTCTAGGGCAAATAAGTTGTCCCGTCAACTATTGCGGTAGACTGGCCGCATGACCGACGACACGAAGTGGCTCAACGCCGAGGAATCGGCGGCGTGGGTGCGCCTCATCGCCGTCGCCGAGCTCCTGCCCGGCGCGCTCGACGCGCAGCTGCTGCGCGACGCCGGGCTCACCCACTTCGAGTACGTCGCGCTCATGGCGCTCGCCGACGCCCCCTCGCGCACGATGCGCATGACCGAGCTCGCCTCCCGCACGAATGCGACACTGCCGAGGTTGTCGCACGTCGCCCGCCGGCTCGAGGAGCGCGGCCTGATCCGCCGCTTCCCGTGTCCCGAAGACCGTCGCGCCACGAACGCGACCATCACCGAGGCCGGGCTCGACCTCATGGCCGAGGCGGCGCCCGGGCACGTCGACACCGTGCGCGCCAACGTGTTCGACGCGCTCACGGCCGAGCAGCTCGAGCAGCTCTACGTCATCGCCGGCGCCGTGCTCGCGAAGCTCGACCCCGACGAGCGGCTCACCGCGACGTCGTGCCAGTTCAGCGAGGGCCCGGTCGTCCGCACCCTCGCGGGGTAGTGGCCTCGATTCGCTGAGGCCTCCCGAGCTCGTCGGGAGTGCGCCCTGCCGGCTTCACCCGCCTGGGCGCCGGTGCCGCGGAGACTCCGCGTAGATCCCGCACGCGGGGTTAGCCGGTCCCCCGCATGGACTCCGGTCCCGCGTACGGGCATTGCCGATCCCGCGTGCGGGCGCCGGTCCGTCGCGTGGGAATCGTCGATCCCTCCCTTCAGCGCCGGCCCGTCGCGTGGGAATCGTCGATCCGTCCCTTGAACGCCGGTCCGTCGCGTGGGGCGCCGGTTCCACGCGTCGGCGCCGGTTCCACGCGTCGGCATCGGTTCCACGCGTCGGCGCCGGTTCCACGCGTCGGCATCGGTTCCACGCGTCGGCGTCGGTTCCACGCGTCGGCGTCGATCCTGCGTGGACATCGCTCCGGGGAACGAGGACACAAGTCCACAACTCCACACCCCTGCAGGACACAAGTCCACAACTCCACACCCCTGCAGGACACAAGTCCACAACTCCACACCCCTGCAGGACACAAGTCCACAACTCCACACGTCTTCCCAATGAGGCCCCGCCACCTGGCGGGCCAGCGAGGAGCGAGGAACGACCACCGCGGAACGCGGAACGACCACCGCGGAACGCGGAACGACCACCGCGGAACGCGGAACGACCAGCGCGGAACGAGCAGGGAGGAACGACCAGGGAGGAACGACCAGGGAGGAACGACCAGGGAGGAACGACCAGGGAGGAACGACCAGGGAGGAACGACCAGGGAGGAACGACCAGGGAGGAACGACCAGCGATAAGCGCCGAGTGAGGAGCGTGTCGCGAGGAGCGCGCCGCGCCTCGCTCCTGAGCTCGAGCTCTCCTGAGCTCGAGAGCCGAGGAGCAAGTGGATTCTCTCCGCCGAGAGCAGCACTGCTCTCGGCAGCATCCGCCCCACCGTGCGCCGACGCCGCGCAGGCTGGGTTCATGAGCGAACAGACCCCGGCGATCCAGCCGATCGACGCCGAGCTCACCGCCCGGCTCTTCCATGAACGCATCATCGTGCTCGGCGACGAGCTCGACCAGCAGGGCGGCAACCGCCTCTGCGCGCAGCTCGTCACCCTCGCCGGCGACGACCCCCGCCGCGACATCCGGTTCTGGATCAACTCGCCCGGGGGCTCGGTGTCGGCCATGCTGGCGATCTCCGACCTCATGCGCTCGATCCCGAACGACGTCGCGACGATCGCGTACGGCATCGCGGCGAGCGCCGGCCAGTTCCTGCTGAGCGCCGGTACCCCGGGCAAGCGCTTCGCCCTGCCGCATGCGCGCATCCTCATGCACCAGGGCTCGGCCGGCATCGGCGGCACGGCGGTCGACGTCGAGCTGCAGGCCGACGAGCTGCGGTACACCCGGGACACCGTGCTCGGCATCACCGCGGAGAACACCGGCCAGCCCATCGCGAAGATCGCCGAGGACTCGCTGCGCGACCGCTGGTACACGGCCGACGAGGCGGTCGACTACGGCTTCATCGACCGCGTCGTCGACGGCTTCGACGAGATGTTCCCGAGGGCTGTGCGGCCCCAGACCGGATTGCGAGTGCCCGCATGACCAGCTACACGATCCCCTACGTCGTCGAACGTCGGGGCAACAGCGAGCGCTCGCTCGACGTCTACAGCCGCCTGCTCTCTGAGCGCATCGTCTACCTCGGCACCGAGATCGACGACGGCGTCGCGAACGTGCTCATCGCGCAGTTCCTGCACCTCGCGTCGGAGTCGAACGACACCCCGATCAGCCTCTACCTCAACTCCCCCGGCGGTTCGCCCGGCGCGGCGCTCGCGGTCTACGACACGATGCAGCACATCCGGCCGGATGTCGCGACGACGTGCGTCGGCCAGGCGGGCGGACCGGCGGCGGTGCTGCTCGCCGGCGGGGCGAAGGGGCAGCGTGCGATCCTGCCGCACGGCCGGGTCGTGCTGCACCAGCCCTCGACGCAGGGCCGCGGCACGATCCCCGACCTCATCATCCACGCCGACGAGGTCGTGCGAGTGCGCGCCGAGCTCGAGGCGGCCCTCGCCGCCGACACCGGGCACGACGTGGCGACCCTGCGGCACGACACCGACCGCGACCTCATCCTGCCCGCGGCGGCGGCCGTCGAGTACGGGCTCGCCGACCACGTGCTGACGGCACGGGTGCCGGTCGGCGCCGGCGCGGCCGCCTACGCGGCGAGCAGGTAGACGCCGCCGCGCGGCGCGGCGACGGTCGCGCCGCCGTCGGCGATCGCGCCCGAGGCCTCGTCGAGGTCGAGCACCAGCACGGTGCCGACGTCGACGGCGGGATGCCTCGCCGGCGCGTCGGCGCGGAACGCGAGCGCGCGCTCGTGGTCGAGGCGCTCGCGCCGCTCGGCCTCCAGCCGTTCGGCCTCGTGGCGGGCGCCGAGCACCTCGCCCACCCGGTGCGCGACCTCGAAGAGCTCGAGCCCGAGCGCCTCGGCGACGGCGCCGAGCACCTCGCTCGACGGCTCTTTGCGGCCGCGCTCGATCTCGGAGAGATACTGCGGTGAGACGCCGGCCGAGGCCGCCACCTCGGTGAGGATCCGCTCCTGGGCGAGCCGCTCGCCTCGCAGCACCTCGCCGAGCACGTCGCGCCAGAGCGGCTTCGACCTGCGCGGGACCGTTGGGAACTCGACGACCTTGCCCATGCCCCGAGGCTAACCGCGGCCGGTACGCGACGACAGGGCGATCCGCTCACAGCAGAACGGGCCGCTCCGCATGCGCGGAACGGCCCGTTCGGCAGGTGGTCTCAGGCGACTTCGTAGGTGAGGCAGTCGGCGTCGTCGTGGCCGGCGCCGATGCGCACTGCGGCTGCGGTGCATTCGAGCTTCGAGTTGTGGATGCACTCCGAGCGCTGGCATGCTCCGACGTGCGTGAGCACCTTGTCGAGCCCGCCCTTGGAGCCGAGCGGGATGAAGGTGACGCACTCGGCGTCGCCGGGCGAGCCGGCGATCGTGACGGCTGCCGCGTGGCAGTGCGAGTGGTCGTTGTAGGAGCAACCGGCCACCGAACACTCGGCGACCGCGGGCATCTCGTCGAGCGTCATGCTCATGGTGACCTCCTGAGGCGGTTGCGACTCTGCTGTGTTCGGATGGTAGCCCCGCCACCCGCTCGACCGCAGCACCTGCGGGCCGATTTTCCGCAGATCAGTCGGACTTTCTTCTGAGGATTGCCTTACCTATCAGCTCCGAACGGGCGGCGAGCCGGCGATGTTCAGGCGGGCGCGTTGTCGGGATCGATCGTCTCGATCGTGTCCTCCTCGACCGGGTTGTCTGCCTCGACGTCGTTGGCGTCGGTGCCGCGCTCGGGTCCGTCGGGCGCCTCGGCGGGTTCGCCCTCGCGATCGAGCCGCTCTTCTGCGCCGGTCGTGTCGTCGGGGTCGCGCGGGGTCGGCCCCGGTCGTCGCTCGTCGGTCATGATGCCGCCTCCGCTCGTCGAGTTCACGTCGTCGATTCGAGCCTGCGCGGCTGCGAGGCATCCGTCAACGGCTTGACGGATGCACCGCGCGGGTTCAGTACTCGAGCACGTGGCTGTGGTGCGTGTTGGCGACCACGTACCCGAGCCCCTCGTAGAGCCCGAGCGCCCCGGTCGGGCTCTCGGCGTCGACGTCGAGGATGGACTGGTCGAGCCCCTCGTCGCGGCATGTTTCGAGATGCCGGGCCAGCAGTCCCTGCGCGATGCCGCGCCCGCGCCGCTCGCGGACCACCCCGACGAGCTGCACGTACGACGAGCTGAAGCCCTGGCCCGCCCAGTCTCCCTCGTTGCGGAGCGCGAGCACGAACCCGACGACGCGGTCGCCGGCCGCGCCGTGCTCGACGGCGACGAACGAGAGCGACGGCGCGAACTGCTCGCCGCCGACGATACGGCTCCACGTCTCCGGTGCGGTCGACTGGCTGCCCCAGTGGTCGGCGAAGGCCTCGTTGCGGGCGAGGCGGGTCGACTCGGTCCACTCGGCCGCCCACGGCACGAGATCGACGTCGTCGGTACGCGGCGCGATCGACTCGATCGGAAGCGAGACGTCGCGGCCGAGCGTGAAGAAGTGACGGCGCTGCGGCAAGCCGGCCCGTTCGAGCAGCGCGCCCGCATCGGGTGCCCGTTCCTCGGCGTAGGCGATGATCCAACCCGGCAGCGCGTCGTCGAACGCTGCGAGTCGTTCGCGCGCCCGCTCGAGCTGCCAGCCGAGCAGCGCCCGGCCGATCCCGCGGGCGCGCGCCTCCGGGCGCACGGCGCCGAACGCGATCGCGCGGACGAGCGTCTCTCGTCCGGTCGGCACGACGACGGAGCCCGAGGCGAGGATGCGCCCGCCACGGTCGATACCGAGCATGGTGTCGCGAGCAGGGTCGATGTGCGAGACCTCGAACGCCTCCATCACCTCGTCGCGCGTCTCGATCCACTCGGGGTGGTCGGCCCTCGCGACGTCGGCGTGGAACGCGAGCAGTTCGTCGACGTCGCCCACCGTTGCGGGGCGCCAGGTGTCGATGTCGGGGTGAGCCGGCCGTTGCGGCTCGGGCGAGGGGCCGACACGACGCGACAGCGGAAGCTCAGAGGCGGACATGCCCAGATCCTCGCACGAACCGCGGCCGACGCTGGAGTTCCGGTCGCCTGCGGGAGCAGAATGGGTGCCACTGGACTCGGAGGTGGGCGATGTCGGTCGAACAGATGCTGTGGTCGGTGCTCGGAGCGATTGCGGTGGTCGGCGGAATCGGGTTGCTCGCCGCGCTCTGGGCGCTCGTGCGCCGACCGCGCCAGCAGTAGTCGCGCGGTCGTCACCGGCGCCGCGCTCAGCGGACGGCTTCGGCGATCGGCGTCGCGCCGGCATTGAAGCGGATCGTGCGACGAATCGTCGCGGGCTCGAGGAGCACGGCGGCCGCGACCGCTGCGACGTCGGCCCGGTCGACGGTCAGGCTCTCGGACGCCTCGGCGTCGATGCCGCCCGTGCCGTCGCCGTCGGTGAGCCGGCTCGGCCCGAGAATGGTCCAGTCGAGCGTCGTCGTCGCGAGGTGCTCGTCGGCCGCGGCCTTCGCCTCCGCGTAGGCGTGGAAGGAGTCGCCCGCGGGCACCGAGTGATCGGGCGACCGGAAGTACGAGACCATCACGTACCTGCGCACACCGGCGGCGTCGGCCGCGGCCATCGAGCGCAGCGCGGCGTCGCGATCGACCGCGTACGTGCGCCGCGGATCGCCGCCGCCCGCACCCGCCGACCAGACGACGGCGTCGTGCCCGCGCAGCAGCGCGGTCAGGCCGTCGACGTCGAGGGTCTCGATGTCGGCCACGACGGGCGTCGCGCCGGTCGCTGCGACGTCGTCGGCGTGCTCCGGGTTGCGGATGACGGCGTCGACCTCGTCGCCGCGCTCGGCGAGCAGGCGTTCGAGGTGCAGGGCGACCCTGCCGTGACCGCCGATGAGTACGATGCGTGCCATGGGCGACTCCTTCGCGTTTCCCGATCCACGCTACCCGTCGGGTACGACCGTGCAAGGTGCGCGATCATGCCGGTGACGAGTGCGGGGCTGCTGCTGCATCGCGACCTCGGTGCGGGTGTCGAGGTCTTCATCGCGCACATGGGCGGCCCGTTCTGGGCGCGCAAGCACGAAGGCGCGTGGACGGTGCCGAAGGGCGAGTACGAGGCCGTGGCCGAGCACCCGCTGCTCGCCGCCCGGCGCGAGTTCGGCGAGGAGATCGGCGTCGCGCCACCCGAGCTCGACTACGCCGACCTCGGCGAGTTCCGCTACGCATCGGGCAAGCTGATCCGCGTGTTCACGGGCGAGGCTCCCGACTTCGACGTCGCCGTCGTCGCGAGCAACACGTTCGAGCTCGAGTGGCCGCCCCGCTCGGGCCGCGTGCAGGCGTTCCCCGAGGTCGATGACGCGCGCTGGGTGGCGATCGACGAGGCACGGACGCTCGTGACCAAAGGGCAGGTGCAGGTGCTCGCCGCGCTCGAGACGCGGCTCGCGGCGTCGCCGCCCCGGTCGGTCGAGTAGGCGCGCGGCGTCGTCTCGAGACCGTGGACGCTTCGGGGCGGGTGTCGCGAGACGCGCGTCGTACTACCCGACCGACCGGTGCACCTCGTCGCACCACTCGGGCACGACTTCGCTCGCGGGCCCGTGCCGTACGGCGTCGAACAGCGGGGTGATCTCGCTCGACGCGAGATTGAGCTCGACCGTCTGCGCACCGTGCTCGGCCGCGGTGACGACGAAGCCGGCCGCCGGGTACACTGCGCCCGATGTTCCGATCGCGGCGAACACGTGGCACGCGGCGAGCGCCGCCTCGATCTCGTCGAGGCCGTAGGGCATCTCGCCGAACCAGACGACGTCGGGGCGAAGCATCCGCTCGCCGCACGACGGGCAGGCCGGCCGGCCGACGAGGTCGCCGGGCACCGGCGACCGTGTCCCGCATCCGGTGCAACGCGCGAGCGCCAGCTCGCCGTGCATGTGCAGCACCCGCTGCGAGCCCGCCTGCTCGTGCAGGTCGTCGATGTTCTGGGTGACCACGAGCAGGTCGTCGCCGAGCGCCTCCTCGAGGCGGGCGAGCGCCCGGTGCGCCGGGTTCGGCTCGGCGAGCGCGACCGCGTGCCGCCTCGCGTCGTAGAAGCGCTGCACGGTCTCGGGGTCGCGCTCGAAGGCCTCGGGCGTCGCGACGTCCTCGACCCGGTGCCCCTCCCACAGGCCGCCGGCATCGCGGAAGGTGGGCACCCCGCTCTCGGCCGAGATGCCGGCCCCGGTCAGCACGACGACCCGCATGCCTCCATGAGACCACGGGCTGTCGGAATCGCGCACGATCTTGCAGGATGGCCGTATGCCGGCCGATGCGCTCATCGACGAGGCGGGAGCGCTGTACGCGCTCCGCCCCGAGGAGTTCACGGCCGCCCGCAACGCCCGCGCTCGCGAGCTGCGCGACGACGATCGCGAGCTCGCCGACGCCGTGGCGGCGCTGCGGCGCCCCTCCCCCACGGCCTGGCTCGCGAACCAGCTCGTGCGACACCGCGCCGACGAGGTCGAGGCGCTGTTCGAGCTCGGCGACGAGCTGCGCGAGGCGCAGGACGGGTTCGACGCGGCGGCGCTCGCCCGCTTCGCGAAGGAACGGCGCCGACTCGTCTCGGCCCTCGCGCAGGAGGCGGGCGGACTCGCCGAGGAGCTCGGCGCCCCGGTGCGCCAGCCCGTGCTCGACGAACTCGCCCAGACGCTGCAAGCCGGCATGGCGGATGCCTCGGCCGCCGACGCCGTGCGCAGCGGCCGGCTCGTGCGCAGCCTCGAGGCGGTGGGCGTCGACGTGGACCTCGACGGCGCTGTGGCGGGCGGACCGGACGGGGCGAGGCCGGCGAAGCGGTCCGCACGCTCGAAGGGGGCCGGACGCACCGAGGCCGATGCCGCGGACGCCGCCCGTGAGCGGGAGGAACGCGAGCAGCAGGAGCGCCGGGAACGCGAGCGCGCGGCATCAACCGCCGAGGAGCACGCCGCCGAGGCATCCGCCGCCCTCGACGACCTCGAGAGCGAACTCGCGGCGCTCGACGAGCGCATCGACGCCGACACCGCCCGGCGCGACGAGCTCGACGAGGAGCTGCGCGGTCTCGAGGAGCGTCTCGCCGAGGGCGGTCGTGAGCGGCGGAGGCTCGCGCGCGATCGCGACCGGGCGGCGCGGGTCGCCGAGTCGGCACGTGACGAGGCCGCCGCGGCGCGCGACGCGCTCGACTAGCCTTTCGGCATGCACGAGGCCGCCCACTCAGAACTCCATCCCGACACCCTCGCCGTCATCGCCGGTCGCCCCGCGCATGCGCCTGACGCGCCGATGAACGTGCCGGTGCACCTGACCTCGACGTACGTCGCCGGCGGCGACCTCGAGTACGGGCGCTACGGCAACCCGAGCTGGACGGCGTTCGAGGACGTCCTCGGCGCGCTCGAGGGCGGGCGGTGCGTGTCGTTCTCCTCCGGCATGGCCGCGATCTCGGCCGTGCTCGACCTCGTCGAGCCGGGAGGACTCGTCGTGGCGCCGCGGCACTCGTACACGGGCACGGTCGCCCTGCTCGAGGAACGCGCGGGCCAGGGGCGCCTGCGTGTCGAGTTCGTCGACATCGCCGACACGGCTGCGGTGGCCGCGGCGAGCGAGGGGTCGGCGCTCGTGTGGTTCGAGACGCCGACGAACCCGGCCCTCGAGGTCGCGGACATCGCCGCGATCTCGGCCGCCGCGCACCTGCACGGGGCGCTCGTCGCCGTCGACAACACGTTCGCGACGCCCCTGCTCCAGCGTCCGCTCGCGCTCGGCGCCGACCTCGTCGTGCACTCGGCGACGAAGTACCTCTCGGGCCACAGCGACGTGCTGATGGGGGCCGTGGTGACCGCGTCCGACGAGCGCGCCGACTCGATCCTGCAGCGGCGCACGCTCGCCGGGGCCGTCCCCGCGCCGCTCGAGGCGTTCCTCGCGCTGCGCGGGATGCGGACGCTCGCCGTGCGACTCGAGCGCGCACAGGCGAACGCGCAGGAGCTCGTGCGTCGCCTCGACGGCCACGCCGCGCTCGAGGAGGTGCGCTACCCGGGTTTCGGGGCGGTCGTCTCGATCGTCGTGCGCGGCGGCGCCGCGCCGGCCGATGCGCTCGTCGGGCGCACGAGACTGTGGGTGCACGCGACGAGCCTCGGCGGGGTCGAGTCGACGTTCGAGCGTCGCCGGCGCTGGCCGGCCGAGCAGCCCACCATTCCCGACGGGCTCGTGCGGCTGTCGGTCGGCATCGAGCAGGTCGACGACCTCTGGCGCGACCTCGCGGGCGCGCTCGACGCGATCGCCTAGAGCCGCTCGAGCAGCCAGTCCATCGCGTCGGGCACCGTGTCGAGCACGGAGACGTGCCCGTCGTCGAGGCGCATCCACAGCGAGGCGTTCGGCAGGCGGCCGAGCATCCACGCCGCATGCGTGCGCGGCACGATGCGATCGCCATCGCCCTGCACGAGCAGCACGGGCGCCGCCACCCGCTCGAGTTCGAAACCCCACGGCTTCGCGAAGGCGACATCGTCGTCGACGAGCCCGTCGGGGCCGTCGCGCCCGGCTCGAGCCGAATCGGAACCGAGATCGGCCCACGTCCCCTCGAGCGCGGCGAGGTCGACCGGCAGGAAGACGTCGGGGTCGAACTCGTCGGTCTCGGCGAACGCCGCCCGGGCGGCCCGGCCCGCGCGGGCGGCGCGGAGCGCCCCGGGCGCCCGCATGCCGCCGAACCAGTCGAAGGCCTCGGTGTAGGGCGCGACGCCGGCGAGCGTGACGACGCCGATCACGCGATCGGGTGCGAGCGCAGCCCCGGCGAGGGCGTGCGGGCCGCCACCCGAGGCGCCCATGGCGGCGAAGCCCTCGACGCCGAGCGCGTCGGCGACCGCGACCGCGTCGGTTGCGGCCGATGCGACGTCGCGCCCCGGGTTCGGCGTAGAGCCCCCGTAGCCCGGCCGTCCGTACGAGATGAGCCGGATGCCTCGCGCCGTCGCCGCTGCGAGCACCGCGCCGAGCGGCGCCCCGGTCTGGGGCGAGCCGTGGTGCCACATGAGGGTGAGTCTCGCCGAGGCATCCGCCCCCGAGTCGTAGGCATGCAGGACGCGCCCGTCGTCGAGCCCGACCTCGTGTTCGGTGACCATGCGCGTCATGTCGTCAACGACCGTCGGCCCGCACCGGAGGCAGTTCGACGGAGACGACGTCGCCGACCTGCTCGTCGCCGGCGACCGCGGCGGGTTCGAGGGTGGCGGTGAGGCCCGACGGGATGCTGACCTTCACGGGCAGTCCCCCGCACCCGGACGACCAGTCGGTCTCGCTCAGGATGATCAGGCACGTGGTCCGATCCTGCGGGTCCTCGGCAGCGTAGTAGACGGTGCCGATGGAGTCTTCCCCGACCCGACGGACCGTTTCGCGATCGATCGTGTCCTGGAAGTCCACGAACGCGGGCGGCAGGTCGCTCGGCCGCTGTTCGCGGTCGAACACGGGCAGGTCGTTCACCGAGGGCGTGCATCCGGCGAGCACCGCGAGCGCCGACAGCACCGCGGCCGCCCCGGCGCATCGGCGGGCGGCATCTCGCGTACGCACCCGCCACGGATGGGACATGCGACCTCGCTTCGACTCGCCGGCACCTGTCGCGCGAGTCTTGCAGGATCCGACGGCGTGCGCAATGGCTCGGGAGGGGCCGAGGCGCACGCCTAGGCTGGGCGGGTGATCGGCGGATTCCTCTCGGGCGTGCGGATGCTCGCGCGCGGCTTCGCGTTCTGGTCGAAGCGGCCGGGCATCATGTTCCTCGGCCTGTTTCCCGCCGCGATCGTGTTCGTCGTGGTCGTCGCCGGGCTCGTCGGCCTCGGATTCGGACTGCCGTCCATCACCGACTGGCTCACGCCGTTCGCCGACGACTGGGTCGACCCCTGGCCGGGCATCGTGCGGGGCGTGCTCGGCACGGTCGTCTTCGCGGCCGCCGTGGTGCTGGCCGCGGTCACGTTCACGGCCGTCACGCTCGCGGTCGGCGACCCGTTCTACGAACGCATCTGGCGCGCGGTCGAGACCGACCTCGGCGGCCCCGTTCCCGAGCAGGGCGCGGGGTTCTGGCGCGCGGTCGGCGACTCCCTCGCGCTCATCGGGTTCGGCGCGCTCATCGCGATCGGCGTCGGGCTCGTGGGCTTCGTGCCGCTCGTCGGCGCGGTCGTCGGCCCGGTGCTGGGCGTCGTGCTCTCCGGACGGCTGCTCGCCGCCGAGCTCGTGTCGCGCGCCTTCGCGGCGCGGGACCTTCACGGGGCCGACCGCCGCAGGCTGCTGCGCGGGCATCGCGGGGCCATGTTCGGCTTCGGCGTCGCGACCCAGCTCTGCTTCATGGTGCCGCTCGGGGCGGTGTTCACGATGCCGGCCGCGGTGGCCGGGTCGACGATGCTCGCGCGGGCGGCGCTCGACGGGGTTACGTCGTCGTTCGATCCGGCGCACGCCCCTCGAACATGAGGATCGGCACGGGGCCGAACGGCAGCGACTTCGCGCGCATCCGTCGCACGTCGGTGCCGATGAACCCCGCGTCGAGGAGCGCTCGCTCGGTCTCGCGATCCCAATGGCAGCCGTGGCACCACCGCTTGGAGATCGGCGTCGCGACGCGCTGCACCGCCCGCTTCAGCGTTCGGGGCGGCGCGGCGACGTGGTCGACGAAGACCACCAGGCCGCCGGGCACGAGCACCCGTCGCACCTCGGCGAGCGCGGCGGCCTGATCGGCCACCGAGCAGAGCACGTAGGTGCCGACGACGGCGTCGACCGAGTGGTCGGGCAGCGGAATCGCCTCGGCGACCGCGCCGAGCGGCTCGGCGGTGTGACGCCACTCGCGCGCCCGCGTCGCGAGCTCCGCGCGACGGTCGGCGTCGGGCTCCAAGCCGATCCACTCGACATCGAGGTCGAACGCCCCGAAGTTCTCGCCCTCGCCCGCACCGATCTCGAGCACGCGCCCGCGCACGCGGCCGAGCAGTTCGCGCTCGAGGTCGTCGATCGCGTCGCGATCGACCGGTCGGGCTGAGGTCATTCCGGCACGCTACCGCGCTTCGGCGACGCTGTCATCGACCTCGCGAAGCGGGGGATGCCTCGGGGAGTCAGCGATCGAGACCGGCGGTGCGCGTCGCCGCGGCGATGAACGAGGGACGGACTCGCTCCCACCCGTCGAGGTAGCCGCCGACCATCGCCGCGTCGCGCAGCAGCACGAGCTGACCGGCCGTCGCCCCTGGGTCGTCGGCCTCGGCGGCGCCGAGCACCTTCTCGAGTTCGGACCGGAACCACTCGCGGTGCTCGGCGACGGCGCGCCGCACGCCGCTCTCGGGGTCGGGGTACTCGGCCGCGGCGTTGATGAACGGGCAACCGCGCGTGTGATGCCGTGCGACGTCGTCGGCGAGCCCCTCGATCACGAGTCCGACGAGCTGCCCCGGCTCGGCTCCCGACGCCTCCGCCGCGTCGAACGCTCCTCGGATGTTCGCGTCCTCGACGCCGAGGTAGGCCTCGACGAGATCCTCCTTGCTCGGGAAGTGACGGTAGAACGTCGCGCGGGTGACGCCGGCCTCGGCGATGATGCGGTCGACGCCCACGGCGTGGATGCCCTCTCGATAGAAGAGCTCGGACGCGGTCTGGAGCAGCCGTTCGCGCGCCGCGGAGGCGCCGGTGGAGGTGGTTCGTGCAGCCATACCAAAGATGATAGAACGATCTTTCTCTTTTTGCTTGACATCCGTTCCGCCCTGGGCGTACAGTCCGGGAATACAAAGAGATAGAACGATCGTTCTACTTCACAGATCACGAAGCGGTCACCCGATCGCCCCACCACAAGGAGCAGGAACCATGAACACCACCGGCGCGAACAGCAGCAAGGCCACCATCGTCCTCGTCCACGGACTCTGGATGACCCCGAAGAGCTGGGACACCTGGGCCGAGTACTTCCGGGCCCGCGGCCACGAGGTCATCGTCCCGGGGTGGCCCGGCATCGACGACCGCGACGTCGCCGACATCCGCTCGAACCCCGAGTCGCTCAAGGGCATCGGCCTGAAGCAGATCGCCGACCACTACGAGCGGATCATCCGCGCCCTCCCCGAGAAGCCGATCATCATGGGCCACTCCTTCGGCGGCGTGATCACCCAGATGCTCGCCGACCGCGGCCTCGGCGCCGCCTACGTGGGCGTCGAGCCCGGGCAGGCCGCCGGCATCACGACGCTGCCGGCATCGACCCTCCGCACCGGCTTCCCGATCCTCGCGAACCCGTTCGACCGCAACGGCGCGAAGCCCCTCTCGAAGGCCCACTTCCACTTCACCTTCGGCAACGACCTCGCCCGCGAGGCATCCGACCGCCTGTGGGAGGAGTTCGCGGTGAACTCGTACAACCGCGTCTTCTTCGAGGGCGTCGCCTCGACGATCAACGAGAAGGGCGGCGTGACCCACGTCGACTACGCGAAGCCCGACCGCGCCCCGCTGCTCGTCATCACCGGCGAGATCGACCACGTCGTGCCGCCGGCGATCGGCCGGGCGATCGTCAAGAAGTACACGCAGACCGGCAGCCCGTCGGTCGTGGAGTACCGCGAGTTCGCGGGCCGCACGCACCGCATCGTCAGCCAGGACGGCTGGGAGGAGGTCGCCGAGTTCGCGCTGAACTGGGCGACCGAGCACGCGCAGGCGACGCAGGGGCAGGTCGCCTGACCGAACAGCCCGCACGTCGCGCGGAAGGCGCGGACCCGCATGGGTCCGCGCCTTCGCCGTATCCCGATAGCATCGACCAACCCCCGAGGAGGTAGAGGATGAGCGCAGACCCGACGATCTCGGCGCCGCCGGGATGGTACGAGGACCCCGAGGCACCGGACGTCCTCCGCTGGTGGGACGGGCACCGCTGGTCCGAGACCGGGTTCGCCCCGAAGCCGCTGCAGGGCTGGGGACCGCCAGCGCCCGACGCGACGAATCGCATCGCGCGGTGGGCCCGCACCGTCTTCTTCTGGGCGCTCGGCGTCGGGGTCTGCTTCTGGCTCCTCCCGATGATGCTCACGTTCCTTCCGGACCCCAGGGCTCAAACGGTCGGGGTCGTCCTCGTCTGGATCGGCGGCCTGCCCGCGTTCGTGCTCATGGTGCTAGCGATCGTGTTCGGCGCGATCGGCGCGCATCGAGCGGGGCAGCTCGACGGCATCGGCCGAGGTGCCGCCCTCACCGGGCTGTTCGGCGGCATCGGACTGCTCGCCGCGCCGGCGCTCCTCGCGCTCGTCGCGCCGCTTCTCGCCCTCGGCTTCGTCGCGAGCAACTAAGCCGGCGACTCGCGCGCGCAAACGCGAGCGGATGCCGTGAGCACGGGCCCACGGCATCCCGGTCGGCGATCTGCGCTCAGCTCGAGCGCAGCCCCGCGAAGAACTCCCGGATGTCTCCGACGACGAGCTCGGGCACCTCGAGCGCCGCGAAGTGCCCGCCGCGGTCGAAGCGACTCCAGTGCACGATGTTCGAGTTGTCGCGCTCGGCGAAGACCCTGATCGTCTGGAAGTCGTCGGCGAACACGGCGACACCGGTGGGCGCCGCGTTCACGGCGGGGGTGTCCCCCGCCGCGGCCGCCGCCGCAGCCGCACGGGCGTCCTCGAGGTACATGCGGCTCATTCCCGCCGCGGCGTTCGCGAACCAGTTGACGCTGACCTCGGTGAGGATCGCGTCGAGCGGCACGAGCGACGTGCCGTTGCCGAAGGAGTTGAAGAGCTCGCTGTAGGCGAGCAGCCCGACCGGCGAGTCGCTGAGCCCGACCGCGACGGTCTGCGGACGGCTCGCATTCATGGTGTTGTAGCCGCCGACCGACTGGAACCACTGCATGTGCTCGAGGCCCGCGTAGTCCTGCGGCTCGAGCCGTTCGAACTCGGCGGGGTCGCCCGAGGGGAACGAGAAGAGCTGCAGCACGTGGAGCCCGAGGAAGCCGTCTGGGTTCAGCAGGCCGAGCTCGCGGGCGACGAGCGCGCCGTTGTCGGAGCCGTGGATGCCGTACTCGTCGTACCCGAGCCGGCGCATGAGCTCGTCGTAGGCGCGGGCCACGCGGGCAGTGGTCCAACCGGCCCCGACCGGGTTCGAGGAGCCGAAGCCCGGGGCGTCGGGCACCACGACGTCGAACGCGTCCTCGGCGCGGCCGCCGTGCGCGACCGGGTCGACGAGCGGACCGATGAGGTCGAGGTAGTCGACCGACGAGCCGGGGTAGGTGTGCGCGAGCAGCAGCGGCGTCGCGCCCGGGTGCGGCGAGCGCACGTGGATGAAGTGGATCGGCTGCTCGTCGACCTCGGTGATGAAGTGCGGCACCGCGTTGATGCGGGCCTCGACGGCGCGCCAGTCGAGTTCGCGCCAGCGGTCCACGGCCTCGCGGAGATAGGAGTTCGGCGTGCCGGCATCCCAGTCGTCGACCGGGGCGGGCTGGGGCAGCCGGGTGCGCGCGAGGCGCTCGCGCAGGTCGTCGAGTTCGGCCTCGGCGACCTCGATGCGGAAGGGGCGGATGGCGGTGGAAGCGCTGGTCGTGTTCATGTCTTCGACGGTACGTTCGATATAGGCATGATTCGTTCCTAATTCGGAAGGAAGATCGACGCGATGACCGACACCGCCGCGCGCCTCCTCGCCCTGCTCTCGCTGCTGCAGTCTCGCCCCGACTGGAGCGGGTCCGAGCTCGCCCGGCGCCTCGACGTCACGCCGCGCACCATCCGCAACGACATCGATCGCCTCCGCGAGCTCGGCTACCCCGTCGACGCGACCCGCGGCGCGGCCGGCGGCTACCGACTCGGCGCCGGCGGCAAGCTGCCGCCGCTGCTGCTCGACGACGAGGAGGCGATCGCGGTCGCGGTCGGCCTGCGCGCCGCCACCGGCGTCGCCGGCATCGAGGAATCGAGCGGGCGGGCGCTCGCGAAGCTCGAGCAGGTGCTGCCCGCCAGGCTGCGGCCGACCGTCGCCGCCCTGCACGGAACGGTCGATCGCGCCCCCGAGAACACGGGGACCGACGCCCCCGACCCCGAGGTCGACCCCGCAGTGCTGCAGGCCGTCGCCGCCGCGATCCGCGACGTCGAGTGGCTCCGCTTCGACTTCAAGGGCGAACCCGTGCTCGTCGAGCCCTATCGGCTGCTGAGCTGGCAGCGACGCTGGCACCTGATCGCGCGCGACCCGCGCAGCAGCGTGTGGGGCACCTACCGGGTCGACTGGATCGAGCCCCGCATGCCGACCCGGCGGCGATTCGATCCGCAGCCGGTGCCGGGCGGCGACCCGACGGCCTTCGCGATGCGCACGATCGCGACGACGGGCTGGAACGTGCACGCCCGTCTGCACATCGCCGCGTCCGCCGAGGCCGTGCTCGATCGCATCAATCCCGCGGTCGGCGCCGTCGAACCGGTCGACGACGGCACCTCGGTCCTGATGACGGGTGCCGACAGCCTCGAGACCATCGCGGCGTACATCGGCATGCTCGGCATGGACTTCACGGTCGAGTCGCCCGCCGAACTCCGTTCGGTGCTGCGCACCTACTCCGAGCGGTACGCCCGAGCCGCTTCCGGTTGAATCGCCGGGGCATCGGGCTCGAGCTCACCCGAGTCCGACGCGGTCGGGCACCGCGGCGGCGACCGTGGGCAGCCAGGTGCCGACCTCCGGCCACGCCCGCGCGGCGGGCAACCGGCGCAGCAGCTGCGCGAGCGAGGCGTCGGCATCGGGCCACGGGATGACGCGACTGGGCGACGCGCTCGCGAGCACGCCGAGCCACCAGTGCTTCCACGTGACCGGCAGGTTCTCGGGGTGGATCACGACGTAGTAGTCGGGCACGCTGAGATCGTGCCGCCCTGCCGCCTCGAGCGCCCGGGCGATCTCGAGCTCGAGCACGCCGTAGGTCGAGAGGTCGTCGAAGAACTCCACCCAGGCCGCGGCGACGTGCGCGAGCGGGTCGTGGTCGTGCACGACGTACGGGGCATCGGAACCCGACGACCAACGGGCGACCTCGGCGTCGGAGGCATCGGGCAGCGATGCGGCCCGCACGTTCGCGAACCTCTCGAGCGCGTGGATGGCACTCGCCGTCTCATCTCCGACGACGACCAGCGTGGTGCTGGACGGAGCCTCCATCTTCGCAGTCTACGACCGCGGCGACCCGGCCGCTCAGCGGGCGCGCCAGTACCCGCAGAACGACACGTTCCGCTTCGGCGCGCCGCGCTCGTTCACGAGGTGGCGGCGGGCGCCGGTCGCCAGCTTCGACTCGCCTGCGGCGAACGCGTAGACCCTGCCGTCGGGGAACGGCAGCTCGCGCAGGTGCTCGAGGGCTGTGCGCCCGGCGGGCGCTTCGGGCCGGCGGATGACCCAGTGCACATCGAAGCCGGCCGGCGCATCGACGTGCTGGAAGTCGTCGGCGTCGGGGATCTCGACGATGGCGTGACCCCGGGTGTCGCGCGGAAGGTCGCGCAGGATGCCGAGCACCGCGGGCAGGGCGCTCTCGTCGCCGACGAGCAGCGTCCAGTCGGACTCGACCGGCTGGAATCCGCAACCCTGGTCGATGAGCGCGACCCGCGCACCGACCGGCAGGTCGTTCGCCCAGGGCCCGGCCACACCGGCCTCGCCGTGCACGACGAAGTCGATGTCGATCTCCCCCGTCTCGGCGCGGAACTCGCGCACGGTGTAGTTGCGGATGACGGGTCGCGTCGCCTTCGGCAGCGTCAGGTAGCGGAGATAGCCGGCCATGTCGTACGTCTCGGCGAGGTTGTCGAAGCGAGTGTCGCCGGCGGTCGGCACCGCGAGCCGGAACCACTGGTCGAATCCGAGGTGGCGCCAGTCGGCGATCCCGTCGCCCGCGACGGTCAGGCGCACGAAGTGCGGCGAGATTCGCGCCGCCCTCGTGACCTCGGCCTCGACGACGCCGCTCGATGCGTGCGTGATCGCGATGTTGCTGACTGCCACAGGGCCCTCCGTGCTACTTAGGTAACCCTAACCTAACCGATGCGATCCGATCGTGCATCCCGCTCGACACGCCCCGTCCAGCCGGCCCTTCGAAAGGAAACCTGAAAAACTCGCGCGACCTGCGTCATGATTCGCCGCCGTCACCGTCTCTCTGTTCGAGTGGTACCATCGTGCGCCCGCACGACGCCGACTCATCCCCCCGTCTGCAACACAGAGAGCCCGAGACGTGAAGCCCCAACGAATCCGACGCGCCCTCCGCACGGGCGCGACCATCGCCGCCGCCGGAAGCCTGGCCCTGATCGGCGCCGTGGCACTCGCCACCGCGGCGCCCGCCGCGCCTGCCAACGCCGCCGAACCGCTGCCGCTCTGCCCGCCCGACGGCGAAGCCCCGCCGATCGGCCCGGTGCCCACGTACACCGACTCGAATGTCGCGGTCTACGCCGGAGGCGACTTCCACGCGACCTCGAGCGCGGCCGAATCCGAGGGGCTCCTGCTCGTGCGCGGCAACGCGACCTTCGACAAGACGAGCGGCGGCGTGTTCAACGTCGGCGTGGTCGGCGCGGGCTCGGGCATCGTGCCGGCGGGCGGCGAGACCATGCTCGCGGTCGGCGGCGACCTCGTCGTCGGCGCGACGACGACGCTCGACGTCGGTGCGAACATCACCGGTGGCGGCGCCGTGAAGGTCGGCGGCACCTCGACCGGCACCGTCGTCACGAACGGCGGCGGAATCCAGACCGGCCTCGGCCAGGCCGCCGCGATGGACCCGAACGCCGACTTCCACACCGTCGTCGCCGACGCCTCGGCCGATCTCGCGGGCCACCCTGCCACCGGCACCACGCTCGTCTCGGGCAACCAGGTCGAGTTCGTCGGCACGCCCGGCGACGACCCGCAGGTCTTCACGCTCGACACCGGTGCGATCTCGGCGATCACCGAGATCACGTTCACCTCGGTGCCCACGGATGCGCCGATCGTCATCAACGTCACCGGCGACGACGTGGCGTTCGCGCCGAACTACTTCGCGATCGACGGCGTGCGCGTCGACGACCTCACGAGCGCCGAGTTCGGCAACGCCGCATCGCGCATCCTCTGGAACTTCACCGACACGACGACGCTGCTCGTCGGCGGCACGAGCCAGGTCATGGGCTCGATCCTCGCGCCGAACGCCGACGCCGAGATCACAGCCTCGACCAACGGTCGCGTGCACGTCGGCGGCGACCTCACCACCCGCGGCGCGGGCAACGAGCTGCACAACTACCCCTGGACCGGCGGCGGCCCGCTCGGCTGCCAGAAGGTCGGCGGCTTCTCGGCCGCGAAGACCGTGTCCGGCCCCGAAGCCGGCGACGTGCCCGCCGAGACCGAGTTCACGCTCGCGTACTCGTACGACCTCGACGGCGAGACCGTCACCGACCAGCTCACCCTCCTCGCCGACGGCACGGTCGTCGACGGCCCGCAGGACCTGCCGGTCGGCACGATCGTCGACTTCGAGGAGGTCGACCTGCCCGCCGTCCCCGGTGTCGAATGGGGCACCCCGACGATCAGTCCCGAACAGGTCACGATCGCCGAGGGCGCGAACACGCTCGTGAGCGTCACGAACCGCGCCGGAGCCGACGTCGTCACGACGGCCGGCGGCTTCTCGGCCTCGAAGGAGATCGCGGGCGACGCGGCGGGCGATGTTCCCGCCGGCACGACCTTCACGCTCGCGTACTCGTACGACCTCGGCGGCGAGACCGTCGACGGAGCACTCTCGCTGCCGGCCGACGGCACGGTCGTGGACGGACCGCAGGACCTGCCCGCCGGCACGGTCGTCACGTTCGAAGAGGTCGACCTGCCCGCGATCGACGGCATCGAGTGGGGCACGCCCGAGCTCAGCGCTTCGACCGTCACGATCGCCGACGGCGAGAACGTCGAGGTCACGGTGACGAACACCGCCGCCGCGGTGACGCCGACGCCGTCGCCCGGGCCCGGCCCGTCGCCGAGCCCGTCGCCCTCCAGCCCGGCGGCTCCGGGTCACGGCGACCTCGCCGAGACGGGCTTCGACGGCCTCGCACCGATGATCGCCGGCGGGCTCGCCCTGCTGGTCGGTGCCGCACTGTTCGTGGCCGCCCGCCGCCGGAAGGCCTGAGCAACGGGGCTCCGGCCCTGATCGAACGAGGATGCCTCGTGCCGCACCTGCGGCACGAGGCATCCTCGTTCTCGGGGTGGCGCCGCGCACGCTCTGCTCATCGCCGCTCGTCGCGCAGACGAGCAAGTCGACCTCTTCGGGCAGCGCGATCTGCGAGGTCTTCACGATCGGCCCCGAGGCGACCGCGTTGTCGACGTCGGAGTAGATCTCGAAGTGGATGTGCGGCCGGCGCCCCGAATAGCAGGCGGGGTAGTTGGAGGTGGACCGCACGGTACCCGTCTCGTCGGTCGCCTGCACGGCGCGCGGGTAGTTCTCGTGCTCGACGCCCGGGGAGCACAACGAGTAGTTCCCGGCGCGATCGCCGTGCCAGAGGTAGACGCCGGCTCCGACGAGGGCAGCGTCGTGAGCCCGATGCCGACGAAGATGCCGAGTGCGCGACGGCGATCGACGAGGGTGCGGATGTCGTGGACGAGGCCCCGGTGGTCCTCGTCGATCTCGTTGCCGTCGGCGTCGACCCAGCGGCGGTCGGCCTCGCGGGCGGTGTTCGTCGATCGGGCGTCGGTTCGGTCGGTCACGGCTGGCTCCTCACGTCGGCAGCGAGCATTGCCCGGATGCCTCGCCTCGGGCTGTGCGACCGCTACGCCTCTGCCATGAGTGCGCGCACCGCCCGCTCGAGGAGGGGTCGCGCGTCGAGCACCGGGTCGACGGTGAGCCGGTGCAGGACCAGTCCGTCGCCGAGCGCCATGACGGTCTTCGTCGCGGTCGCCGGGTGCGGCATGCCGAAGCCGACCAGGAACGCTTCCGTCCAGCGTTCGAACTCGAGTCGCTGCCGGCGCAGCGGGGTGCCGAGCTCGGGGTCGCTGCCGAGCTCGAGCCACAGCGAGTACCGCGCTCGGGTTCTCGCGGCGAGCGGTCCGGTCTGCAGGTCGAAGATCTGGCAGAGCCCCTCGACGAACTCGTCGGGGCTGCGAGGGGCCGGCGCGCCGGAGGAGTCGAAGTCGGCGCGCTCCTGCTCGGCGAGGTGGTCGACGCAGCCGGCGAGGAGCGACCTGCGGGTGCGGAACCAGTTCGAGGTGCTGCCGGCGGGCAGCCCGGCGGCCGCATCGACCCTGGCGTGGGTGAGCGCGCGCACCCCCTCGGTGCCGAGCAGCTCGATCGCCGCATCGAGGGCACGATCTCGGGTCGTGGGCATGTACACCTCGCTCGTTCGGGTCTACTATGAACATAGTCCTACTACGAACGTAGTAGCGCCGCGACGAAGGAGTCGTCATGGACGAGCACGCACGCCACACGCTCGAGGCCCGAGCACCCACCTGGTCGCCGCCGCTGCCCGACGCGCCCGGCTTCGAGCATCTGGTCGTCGAGACGCCCGGACTGCGCAGCCACGTGGCGACGATCGGCGAGGGCGAACCCGTCGTGCTGCTGCACGGATTCCCCGAACACTGGTGGATGTGGCGGGAGGTCGCGCCACGGCTCGCCGCCGCCGGCTATCGGGCCGTCTGCCCCGACCTGCGCGGCACGGGCTGGACCGAGGCGGTCGACCCGCGCATCGGGCCCGAGACGTACCTCGACGATCTGATCGCCCTCCTCGACGCGCTCGCCCTCGAACGATCGCGGTTCCTCGCCCACGACATGGGCGCGATCCCGGCCGCTCAGCTCGCGTACCGGCATCCCGAGCGCGTTCGCTCCCTCGTGCAGCTCTCGGTGCCGCCGTTCTTCATGGGGTTCAGCCCGAAGCTCGCGCCGGGGTTCCGGCACATGCCGCGGCTCCTCGCGCACCGCCCGGGCCGCTCGCTCGACTGGCTCTACGACGAGGGCCACATCGCGCACCCGCCGTCGGCTGCGACGGTCGCGGCGCACCTGGCGCCCGCGTCGCGCCCCGAGGTCGACGGCGCCGTCCGCCGGATCTTCGGCGGCATGGCGATACCGATGTCGCTGCGGTTCGCACGCGGCGAGTACCGCCGACAGCGGCTGCACCCCCCGACGCTCGTCGTGTTCGGCCGCCTCGACCATCCCTGGGACGAGTCGCTCATCAGGCGACTGTGCCGCGACGCCGACCGGTACGCCGACGACTTCGGGCTCGCGTTCGTCGACGACGCCGCGCACTTCATCGTCGACGATGCGCCCGACGCGGTCGCCGAGCTCGCGCTCGACCACTTCGGGCGCACGACCGAGCCGTCCCCACGCACCGAGTAGCCGGAGGTCATCATGGACGCATCCGTTCCCCGCACCGTCCCCGCCGACGCGTCGACCTGGTCGCCGCCGTTGCCTGCGGCGACCGGCTTCGACCACTTCGTCGTCGAGACGCCCGGCCTGCGCAGCCATGTCGCCGCGATCGGCGAGGGCGAGCCGGTCGTGCTGCTGCACGGATTCCCGCAGCACTGGTGGCAGTGGCGCGAGATCGCACCGCGGCTCGCCGAGCACGGGTACCGGGCGATCTGCCCCGACCTCCGCGGCGCGGGTTGGACGGCGGCCGACGACCCGCGCATCCGGCGCGAGACGCGACGGCACGACCTCGTCGCCCTGCTCGACGTGCTCGAGCTCGACCGGGTGCGGCTCGTCTGCCACGACATGGGTGCGATCACGGGAGCGCAGTTCGCCTATGCCCACCCCGAGCGCGTCGCCTCGATGGTGATGCTCTCGGTGCCGCCGACGTTCATGTCGTTCAGCCCGAAGCTGATGAGCGGGCTCGATCACCTGCCGCCGCTCAGCCTGCACCGACGCGGCCGCTCGCTCGCCTGGCTCTTCACCGACGAGTACGCGGCGCAGGGCTTCGCGCCCGAGACGGTGGAGTCGTACCTCTCACCGACGCGCCGACCCGAGATCGACGGCGCGATCGGCAGGCTGTACCGCGGCATGATCCTGCCCGAGGCGGGCCGGATCTTCCGCGGGGCCTACAAGAAGCAGCGCCTGCATGCCCCGACGCTGATCGTGTTCGGCCGCCACGACGAGCCGTTCACCGAAGACCTCGTGCGGCGGATCTCGGGCGATCCGGCCCGGTTCGCCGACCGCCTCGAGTTCGCCTTCGTCGACGGCGCCGCGCACTTCATCACCGACGACGCCTCCGACGCCGTCTCGGCGCTCGCACTCGACTGGTTCGAGCGCGCGGGGTGAGCACTACATGGCCGTCGTGCCGTCGCTCATCACCGGCGTGATGAGCCCGAACAGGTTGCCGTCGGGGTCGTGGAGGTAGGCGCCGCGGCCGACGCCCTCCATGTCCTCGGGCGGCAGCGCCTCGGTCCCGCCGAGTTCGATGCCTCGCGCGAAGAGGGCATCGACGTCATCGACGCCGACCACGATGTTGCAGCCGTTGACCGCGGCACCGGGTTCGGGCGCAGGACCCTGTCGCTGCGTGAGCCCGCCGTTGATGCCGTTGCCCGGCTTGCCCTCGACGTTGCCGATGGCGCCCTCACCGGTGTCGATCACCCAGTAGGGCGTGTCGCCGAACTGCGTGAAGCTCCACCCGAGCAGCTGGGAGTAGAAGTCGACGAGCCGCTGCGGCTCGCTCGCGTGGATCTCGAAGTGCACGACCAGGTTGGCCATCGTCCGTCCCTCCTCGAGCGGCCGGCGGTCGCGGCCGTCACGCGGCACAGGCTACGCCGGGCCCGCGACATCCTCCACCGGGTCGATCGCGGTGCGACGGCGATGGTAGTGCCGGTAGGCCTTGTCGCGATTGCCGCACATCTCCATCGAGCACCAGCGGCGCGCGTGGTTGCGGCTCGTGTCGACGAACAGCCAACCGCAGCTCGGGCACTCCTTCACGCGCGCGAGCCGGTCGCCCGTGAGCTCGTCGACCGCCGACTCGGCGAAGCGGGCGACGAGGGCCTCGACGCCCCAGCGCTCGGGCCAGTCGCGCGAGACGGATGCTCCGTCGACGACGAATCCGTGGGCCTCGAGGCCGCGGGCGTGGGCGGTCGCGATGACGCGCACCGCCGCGGGATCGCCGGTCTCGCCCGCGGCGATCGCGGCGAACACCTCCGTGATCGCGGTGCGGAGCCGGGCGAGCCGCCGATGGCCCTGCTCGTCGATCGTCGCCTCGAGCGGCAGCCCGAGCGAGTCGGCCCACGCTGCGGCGACCGCGGGGTCGGCGAGCCAGTCGGTCTTCTGGTCGCGGCCGGTCACCGAGTTCACGAGTTCGAGCGCGAGGGAGTTCGCGACGTGTTCGAATTCCACTGACCCATTCTCTCACCTGTTCGATGGGATTGACAGGTTACACACTCCAAGCGTAGCCTCACCGCTATGGAGCATTTTACTGGTGAGGTGATCGACGAGGCGACCGACGAGGCGACGAAGCCCGGGCCGTTCGGCTGGCTGTGGGCCGGCGCGGGCGCCGCCAACCTCGGCGACGGGGTCATGCTCACCGCCCTGCCCCTCATCGCGCTCACCGCCGGCGCGTCGCCGGGTGAGATCGCGCTCGTCGCGACGATCGCGACGATCGCGTGGCCGCTCTTCGGGCTGCACGCGGGGTGGATCGTCGACCGGGTCCCGGCACCGCGCCTGCTTGCGACCGTCAACGCGATCCGCGTGATCGCCTTCGCGGGGCTCACCGTCGTCGTCGTGCTCGACGGGCCCGTCGTCGCGGCCGTGCTCGGTGCCGCGTTCGTCTACGGTGTCGCCGAGACCCTCGTCGACACGTCGCTCGTCGCCGCCGTGCCGGCGACCGTGCCCGGCAGCGCCCTGACGAGCGCGAACGCCCGCCTCGAGGCGACCGTGAACGTCGCGAACCAGCTCGTCGGCCCACCGCTCGCGGGATGGCTCGTCGGCATCTCGTCGGCGCTGTCCGCCGCGACGGGCAGCGGCCTGTACGCGCTCGCGGGTCTCGCCGCCGTCGGGCTGGCCGCGGGATGGCGTCGGTCGCGGTCCGGTGTCGCGACGACGGCGGGCGGCGGCGCACCTTCCGCCCGGGCCGGCCGGGTGCGCGACGGCATCCTCTTCCTGTGGCGGCATCCGCTGCAGCGCTCGCTGACGCTGCTCACCGCGGCGATGAACCTCGTGTGGGGCATGTGGCTCGCGCTCTTCGTCGTGCACGCCGTCGCACCAGGGCCGCTCGGCCTCTCCCCCGCCGCGTACGGCTGGCTGCTCACGGCGATGGCCGCGGGCGGCATCGGTGCGTCGCTCGTGACGAGCGCGCTGCAACGCACGTTCGGCAGTGGCGTGCTGCTCTTCGTCGACTGCCTCGGCACGATCGCCCTCGTCGCCCCGTCGGCGTTCGGCGCGCCGTTGTGGGCCGTCGCCGCCGGCGTCGTCGTCGCCGGGGCGGGCTCGAGCATCTGGCGCATCGTCGTCTCGGTCATCCGGCAGCGGACGACGCCCGCCGGGCTCATCGGCCGGGTGTACGCCGCGTCGCGCGTCATCAGCTGGGGCGCGCTGCCCCTCGGCTCGGCGATCGCCGGCCTCGGCGCGGCCTCGTTCGGCGTCGAGTCGGTCTTCACGGCCGCGACCGTCGTCGCGGTCGTGGCCGCGGCCGGCTACGTCGTCGTCTGGCGACGTCGTCTGGCCGGGGCGCCCGGGCCGGTGGGCGAGCAGCACTGAGCGCCGGTCGTGCGCGGTGCGGGTGCCCGCCGTCGCGGCACGGCGGGCACCCGGTCGGGAGCGGGCCGATCAGCCGACGGAGACGCTCTCGCCCCGGACGGGCACGCGGAGGCGATCGGCGAGCCCCGCTCGTGCGAATGCGCGCGCGAGCTCGTCGACGCCCTCGGTGAAGTGACCCCAGCCCTCGGCGTGCACGGGCACGATCAGCGCATCGCCGAGCGCGAGCGCCGCCGCGATCGCCGTGCCCGAGTTGAGCGTGATGTCGACGTCGCCGAACGCGCCGACGTTCGCCCCGCCCGCGAACAGGATCGCGACCTCGATCGGCCCGACCCGCTCGGCGACCTCGCGCACCACGTCGACCGAGGCGTTGTCGCCCGAGACGTACACGACCGGCTCGCCCGGGGCCCGCAGCACGAACCCGGTCACGACGCCCGTCACGGCCTCGGCACCCTCCGGGCCGTGCAGCGCCGGAACACCGGTCACCTCGACGTCGCCGACCTGCACGGTCTGCCAGTTCTCGAGCCCCGTCACGCCTGGGATGCGCTCGGCCGCGCCGGGCGTCGAGAACACCTTCGGCACCCGGGCGAGCAGGTCGCGCCCGGCGTGGTCGAGGTTGTCGGCGTGCTCGTCGTGCGAGAGCAGCACGACATCGATGCGGCCGAGCTCGTCGGGCGAGAGCGCCGGACCGGTGAGCTTGTGCAGGTCGACGCGGCCGGGGTACACGCCCGGCTCGTCGAAGGTGGGGTCGGTGAGGAAGGTCAGGCCGGCGTACTCGAACGCGACCGTCGGGCCGCCGACCAGACGGACGGACAGGGCGGTGGCGGCGGTGGTCGTGGACGTGGAGGTTTCGGTCATGTTCCGATGCTCGCGGCTCGAACACTTTCGAGCCAGTGGCCCGCAGGCGATGCTGCGATAAGATCAGGCCAACATGGATGCCTCGCCCCTGCCCCGCGTGGTCGTGCTCGCGTTCGACGGAATGAGCCCGTTCCACCTCTCGGTGCCCACGCTCGTGCTCGGGGCGGCGGGCCTCGACGGCGCCGAAGCGCTCTACCGGGTGACGGTCTGCGCCGAGCGGCCCGGTTCGCTCACGACCGGAGCCGGCTTCTCGATCGCGGTCGACGCGGGGCTCGAGGCGTTCGACGACGCGGATACGATCGTGATCCCGAGCTGGTCCGTCGATCGCGAGCCGTCCGGGCGGCTGCTCGAGTCGATCCGCACGGCCCACGCTCGCGGCGTGCGCATCGTCGGACTCTGCCTCGGCGCGTTCGTCGTCGCCGCCTCCGGCATCGCCGACGGCCGTGAGGTCACGACGCACTGGGCGCTCGCCGACCGCCTCGCCGACGAGCATCCCGGCGTCGTCGTCCGCCGCGACATCCTCTGGTCGGACCTCGGCGACGTCGTCACCTCCGCGGGGGTCGCCGCCGCGCTCGACTGCTGCCTGCACCTCGTTCGCGCCGACCACGGCAGCGCCGCGGCCACCCGGTACGCCCGGTCGCTCGTGCTCGCACCGCATCGCAGCGGCTCACAGGCGCAGTACATCCCGGTGCCGATCGCCGATCCCGCGGGCGACGATCCCATCGAGGTGGCGATGGCGTGGGCCAGGGCGCGCGTGGCCGACCCGATCGACCTCGACTCGTGGGCCAGGGCGGTGCACCTCTCCCGGCGCACCTTCACCAGGCGGTTCCGCGATCGAACGGCGACGAGTCCGCAGCAGTGGCTGCTCGAGCAGCGCGTCGACCACGCGAGGTCGATGCTCGAGAGCGACGACGTCCCGGTCGAGCTCGTCGCCGCGAGATCGGGCTTCGGCAGCGCCGTCACGCTGCGTCACCACTTCCAGCGCCGGCTCGGCGTGAGCCCCGCGGCGCATCGCGCGCTCTTCCGAGGGCGGACGACAGCTTCTCGGCCGACGTCGGCGGCGGCATCCCCGGCGGAGCTGTAGGAACTCTCGCGCGGCACGCCGATCATCCGGGACCCGGCACGGGCGTGCCGCGCGCGAGTTCCTACAGCTCGGCCGGCGGAGGCCGAGGCATCCGTGACCGGGATGCCGCGGCCCGGGCGGCGGCCCGGTGACGCTGCTGTTGCGGCATCCCGCCCGGGGGTTCCATCCCGGGCCGAAGGCGCGAATGATGGAGAGCGGTGCGGAGCACGCCCGCGAACCGCACCGACGACGAGCCGAGGCGCCCGTACCGCCCGGCATGCGAAGGAGCGAATCATGGGCATCATCGCCGCCGACCTGTTCGTCACGCTCGACGGGGTGTACCAGGCCCCGGGCGGCCCCGACGAAGACGAGGAGCACGGGTTTCCGTACGGCGGATGGCAGGCGCCGTACCTCGACGACGAGAACGGTGCCGACATCATGGCCGGCATCGACCGGCTCGACGCGCTGCTGCTCGGACGCAAGACCTACGACATCTTCGCGGCGTACTGGCCGCACCAGACGGGTCCGATCGCCGAGAAGTTCGACGCGGTGCCGAAGTTCGTCGTCTCGCGCACGCTCCGCGACGCGGAGTGGGAGGGCACGACCGTGCTCGGCGACGCCGCACGCGACCTGCCCGCCGTGAAGGAGCGGTTCACGGAGATCCACACGATCGGCAGCGGCGACCTGCTGCAGACCCTCCTCGACGAGGACCTCGTCGACCGGTTGAACCTGTTCGTCTACCCGGTCGCGTTCGGCACCGGCAAGCGGGTCTTCCGCGACGGGGCGAAGCCGGCGGCGTTCACCCTCGCCGAGCCCGCGCGCACGTACCGCAGCGGCGCGATCGGCCTCGCGTACGACCGGGCCGGAGTCCCGGTGACGGGGATCAGGGTCGACGGGTGAACGTCTGAGCGGGAGGACCGACGACGTGGCGACGCGCGACGAGGGCTTCGCACTCCTCGAAGAGCTCGCGCCGGCATTGCTCGCCGAGCCCGACGTGGGCTTCGGCCGCATGTTCGGCTCGGAGGGCCTGTCGGTGCGCGGCAAGTTCTTCGCGTTCGTGTCGTCGCAGGGCGACCTCGTCGTGAAGCTCGATGCCGACCGCATCGAGGAGTCCGGCCTCGACAACATGGTGATGCGCGGGCGACCGATGCGGGAGTGGGCGGTCGTGCCCGTCGGCGAGGGCGTCGATCGGTGGCGCGAGGTCGCGCGTGAGGCGTACGAGTTCGTCGACTCGATCACGCCGCGCTGAGACGGCTCAACCGTTCGGGTACAGCGGCAGCAGCCAGGGAACCATGGTGATCGCCACGATCATCACGACGAGGGCGAACGGCGTGCCGATCCGCATGAAGTCCGCGAACCGATAGCGGCCCGGTCCGAGCACGAGCGTGTTCACGGGCGACGACACGGGCGTCATGAACGCGGCCGAGGCTGCCAGCATGACGACCATCGCGAACGGGTACGGCGAGGCCCCGAGCTTCTCGGCGGTGGCGATCGCCACGGGCCCCATGAGCACCGCCGTGGCGGTGTTCGACACGAACAGCCCGATCACCGCGGTCGTGGCGAACAGGCCCGCGAGCAGCACGACGGGACTCCCCTCGCCGAGGAGGCCGGTCAGGGCGTCGACCGCGAGGTCGATGCCGCCCGTGCGTTCGAGGGCGAGCGCGAAGGGCAGCATGCCCACGATCAGCAACAGCGTCGGCCAGTGGATCGACCGGTAGGCGCTCGGCATGTCGATGCAGCCGAACGCGCCCATCATGAGGCACGCGATGAGCGCGGCGATCACGTTCGGCACGATGCCCGTGACCATGAGCACGACCATGACGACGACGCTGAGCAGCGCGTACGGCGCGCGGTTCGCCGCGGGCGACTGCTCGCGCACCTCGGCGGGAAGCTCGAGTGCGACGAAGTCCGTGCTGCGGGCGGTGAGCCGCTTGACGTCGTCCCAGGCCCCGACGACGAGCAGGGTGTCGCCCAGTCGTACGCGTTCGGCGGCGAGCGAGCCCGGCAACGCCTCGGTGCCGCGACGCAGGCCGATCACGTCGATCCGGTACAGCTCGCGGGTGCGCAGTTCGCCGACGGTCCGGCCCAGCGCGGCCGAATTCGGCGGCGGCATCACCTCGCCGAGGCCCACCTCGCGGGATCGCTCGGCGAGGAACCCCTCGTCGACCGGGAGGACGCGCAGGTGCAGGCGGCGCAGGTCCTCGGCGAGGTCGTCGCGAGGTGCGAAGACGTCGACGAGCAGCACGTCGCCCCTGACGACCGGTGACGACAGTCCGGTCGCCGTGACGCGGAGCGTGCGCTGCAGCCACCGACGGCGCTCCACGGCGATGACGCGCATGCCGTGCCGGTGCAGGTCGATCTCGGTGGGACTCCGCCCGATGAGCGGCGACCCGCGCCCGACCTGCACTCGCCGATCGCGGTCGGCGAGCCGGTAGTCGCGCATGAGGTGACCGTACGTGCGGTCGTCCGCTGCCGAGTCGTCGGCCGTGTCGGCGCCGAGGAACCGGCGGGCGATCAGCAGGTAGCCGATGCCGAGCGCGAGCACCACGAGCCCGAACGGGGTGACCGAGAAGAACCCGAACCCCGCTTCGCCCGCACGCACGAGCTCGGCGTCGATCACGAGGTTCGGCGCGGTGGCGATGAGGGTCAGCATGCCGCTGATGAGCGCGGCGAAGCTCAGCGGCATCATGAGCTGGCGCGGCGAGATGCGCAGTCGCGTGGCGATGCTCAGCACGACCGGGATGAAGATCGCCACGACCCCGGTCGAGCTCATGAAGGCGCCCAGCAGCGCGACGCCCAGCATGAGCAGCACGATGAGCCGGGTACTGCTCGTTCCGGCCCTCGCCGAGAGCCAGTCGCCCAGCCGGTAGGTGAGCCCGGTGCGCGAGAGCCCTTCGCCGATCACGAAGAGCGCGGCGATGAGCACGACGTTGGGGTCGGAGAACCCAGACAGCGTCTCAGGGACCGTCAGCACCCCGGTGAGCGGAAGGGCGACGAGGAGACCCACCGCGACGACGTCCATGCGCGGACGGTTGATCGCGAACATCACGATCGACGCGACGAGCAGGGTGAGCACAACCAGCAGTTGCCAGTTCACGCTGCCACAGTATCGGCCGGGCGACCGGCCGTCACCCGCGCAGCAGCCCCCGCAGGGTCTGGATCGTGTCGGCGTCGGCCGGCCGCTTGTCGTCGCGATAGCCCTTGACGCGCGCGAAGCGCAGGGCGATGCCGCCGGGGTAGCGGCTCGACCGCTGCACGCCGTCGATCGCGATCTCGACGACGGTGACGGGCTCGACCCAGACCGTGTGCGGGGTGCGCCGCACCTCGATCTCTTGGAAGCGCTCGGTCTGCCAACGCAGCAGCTCGTCGGTGAGGCCCTTGAACGTCTTGCCGACCATGACGTAGCCGCCGGGCTCGCCGAACTCGCCATCGGGATCGAGTGCGCCGAGGTGCAGGTTGGAGAGCCAGCCCGTGCGGCGCCCCGAACCCCACTCGCACGCGAGCACGACGAGGTCGTACATGTGCACCGGCTTGACCTTGACCCAGCTCGACCCGCGCCGCCCGGCGGCATACGTCGAGCCGATCGCCTTGACGACGACCCCCTCCTGCCCCGCTGCGAGCGCCTCGGCCGAGACCCGCTCGGCCGTCTCGGCGTCGGCGGTCACCTCTCCGGGGATGCGGTGCGCGGGCGCGATGCGCTCGAGCTCGGCGAGCCGCGTCGCGAGCGGCTCGTCGAGCAAGTCGCGTCCGTCGACATGCAGCACGTCGAAGAACCAGGGATGAAGCACCGTCTCGCGGGCGCGCTCGGCGCCGAACCGCGACATCGTCTCTTGGAAGGGGCGCGGCGCCCCCTCTTCGTCGAGCGAGAGCGTCTCGCCGTCGAGGATCACGTCGCGCACGGGCAGCGAACGCACCACCTCGACGACCTCGGGCAGCCGGTGCGTGACGTCGGCGAGGTTGCGCGTGAAGACCCGCACGTCGTCGCCCTCGCGATGCACCTGGATGCGCGCGCCGTCGAGCTTGTACTCGACGGATGCCTCACCCGTGAGCTCGATCGCGGCGGTCGGCGTCGATGCGGTCGCGGCGAGCATCGGCAGCACGGGCCGACCCACGACGAGCCCGACCGCCTCGAGCTGTTCGACCGTACCGGTGAGCGCGAGCCGCGCGGTCTCGCCGAGGTCGCCCGAGAGCATGGCCGCACGGCGCACGACGTCGCCCGGCCGGTCGGCCGCGCGTGCGATCGCATCGGTGAGCACGCCCTCGAGCGCCCCCGTGCGCATCTCGCCGAGCAGCACGCCGCCGAGGAAGTGCTGCTCGCGGTCGGTCGCGCGCCCGAGCAGGTCGGCCAGTTCGCGAGCACGGTCGCCCGACGAGCCGGCACCGCCCGCCGCGGCGAGCCGGTCGAGCGTCTCGTCGAGCTCGTCGACCGTGAGCGACGGCTCGACTGCCGCCTGCGTGGCATCGACCGCGGCGGCGAGCCCGCGCCAGCCGACGCCGACCCGACCCTGTCGCGGCTTGCCGACGAGGAAGCCCACGGCGGGCGCGATCTCGTCGGGTTCGAGCCGGCGCAGCAGTTCGGCGAGCGCGTCGACCTTCGCGAGGCGCGACCGGGTCGACGCGACGGCGTCGGCGGTGGTGACGAGCTCTTGGAGCAGCACGCGCCCAGTCTCGCACCCGCCGCCGACATGCGATCCGTGGTCGAGTGGGCGCGCAGGGGCGTATCGAGACCACGAGCCCTCGCCGACGGTGGTCTCGATACGCGCTTCGCGCTCCTCGACCGGCCGGGAACGTACCCTTGGAGCATGACCACCGTGCTCGCCGCCGACGACTGGCGTGCCCGCGCCGGGGCGCACGCCGAGCGGGCCGACGCCCTCACGGCCGGTCATCGCGCCCGCGCAGCGGCGCGCGAGAAGCACCCCATCGAGGACTTCCTCTTCACGTACTACTCGTACTCGCCGAGCCTGCTGCGCCGCTGGCATCCCGGCCCCGGCCTCGAGCTCGACGGCGCCGCCGGCACGCCTCGCGCCGAGTGGCGCTGGTACGGCGCCGGCCGCTCCCCCGGATCGCTCGTCGTCGACCGTGACGCGATGCAGGCGGAGAAGGGACCGATGCTCGCGACCGTCGAGCGCATGCTGCGGCTCACGGCGTCACGCCAGGGCGCGTTCGGATGCTTCGGGCTGCACGAGTGGGCGATGGTGTACCGCCAGCGCGAGCACCGCCACCCCGTGCCGCTGCGGCTCGGCCAGGCCGCGACCGACGAGGTCGTCGAAGCGCACGAGCTGCGCTGCACCCACATCGACGCCTACCGGTTCTTCACGGCCGACGCGGTGCCGCGCAACCGCTTCGAGCCGACCCGCGAGACGCAGCCGAGGCTCGAACAGCCCGGCTGCCTGCACGCCAACATGGACGTCTACAAGTGGGCCGTGAAGCTCGGTCCGCTCGTGCCCGGCGAGCTGCTGCTCGACGCGTTCGAGCTGGCCAGGGACATCCGCTATCTCGACATGCAGGCGTCGCCCTACGACATGGAGCCGTGGGGCGGCGAGCCCGTGCGCATCGAGACGCCCGACGGCAAGGCCGAGTACGTGCGTCGGCAGCGCGGGTTCGCCGAGCGGGCGAACGGGCTCCGGCGCAGCATCCTCGATGCCGCGTTCGCAAGGTCGACGCCGGCGACGGCCGGCACGTCGACGAGATCGCGCTGAATCGGGCTGAATCGGGCTGAATCGGGCTGAATCGGGCTGGGCGGGAGATCCACTTCCGTGGAGGCGTCCACAAGTCCACAAATCCACACCCGAGGCGTCCATGAATCCACAAATCCACGCCCGAGGCGTCCACACATCCACAAATCCACACAGCCGCCGGCGCGATTCCCCGCCGGATCCGCTGAGCGCGGCGAGCGGTGCGCCGTCGCGACGATGCGCGCGAGCGCGACGGCCCACCAGATCGCGAGGCGTCGGTACGGACGGCCTCGGTGGCGACCGGCCTGAGGGCGCTCAGGGCACCTGGTAGCCGGCGGCGCGGAAGAGCTCGTACCACTCAGGGCGCGTGAGCGGCACGGCCGAGCCCGCCGCCGCGTCGGCGACGCGCGACGGGTTGGTCGTGCCGAGCACGACCTGCATGTTCGCGGGGTGCCGGGTGATCCACGCGGTCGCGATCGCGATCGGCGCCACGTCGTACTTCTCGGCGAGCCGGTCGATGGCCGAGTTGAGCTCGGGGTAGTCGGCCGACCCGAGGAACACGCCGCTGAAGAACCCCGCCTGCAGTGGAGACCACGCCTGGATCGTGATGCCGTTCATCCGGCAGTAGTCGACGATGCCGCCGTCGAGCATCGTCGACTGCCAGAACCCCTGCATGTTCGCCGAGATGCCCTGCGCGATGATCGGCGCGTGCGTGATCGACAGCTGCAGCTGGTTGGCGACGATCGGCTGCCGCACCGAGCGGCGCAGCAGTTCGAGCTGGCTCGGCGTGTGGTTCGAGACCCCGAAGGCGCGCACCTTCCCTGACGCCTCGAGCTCGTCGAACGCCCGGGCGACCTCGTCGGGCTCGACCAGGGCGTCGGGGCGGTGCAGCAGCAGGATGTCGAGGTAGTCGGTCTGCAGCGCCTCGAGCGACCCCTCGACCGACTCGATGATGTGCTCGTACGAGAAGTCGAAGTACGGGCCGTCCTTCACGATGCCGCACTTCGTCTGCAGGGTGACCTGCTCGCGCTCCGCGGGCGTCAGCTGCATCGCCTCGGCGAAGCGGCGCTCGCAGGCGTGCAGCGTCTCGCCGTAGATGTCGGCATGGTCGAAGAAGTCGATGCCCGCGTCGCGGGCCGTGCCGATGAGGGTGCGCACCTCGTCGTCGCCGAGCTGCTCGATGCGCATGAGTCCGAGCACGACGTTGGGCGCCGCGATGCCGGCGAGATCGATGGTCTTCACTGGTGCAGGCTATCGGTCGGCCACCCACTCGTCGAACGTCCGGGTCGCACGCACGGCGCCCGGACCGGGCAACGTGACGCCGGATCGCATCGCGGCGAACTGCTTGCCGGGCAGTGACACGGCCAGCACCGGTCCCTTCAGGCCCTGGGCTCTGGCGAGCTTGCGGATCATCTCCTCGAGCCGCTCCTCGCGCGGGCCGGCGAGGTCGGCGACGTGCCCGGCGGGGCCGGCCTCAGCGAGCGCGACGAGTCGCTCGCCGACCTCGCGCGCCGCGACCGGCGCGGTGCGCACCTTCGGCGCGAGGTGGACGCCCGCGAACGACATGCCCTCGAGCATCTGCCCGGCGAACTCGTGGAACTGCATCGCGCGCTGGATGGTCCAGGGCACGTCGCCCTGCTCGACGACGCGCTCCTGGGCGAGCTTCGCCGCGTAGTACCCGTACGGCGCACGGTCGATGCCAACGATCGAGAGCAGCACGTGGTGGGGCACGCCGGCCGCGGCCTCTGCGGCGAGCAGGTTCCGCGACCCCGTCGTGAAGAACGCCTCGGCCTTCTTCGCGTCGAGCGTCGTCACGTTGCTCGTGTCGACGACCGCGTCGACGCCCTGCAGCGCCCGGGCGAGTCCCTCGCCCGAGATCACGTCGACCCCGGCCGAGCGGGTGAGCACCACGACCTCGTGCCCGCGTTCGCGGGCGACGTCGACGACGTGGCGTCCGACGGTTCCGGTTCCCCCGGCAACGGCGATCTTCATGATGGGCTCCTCTGCATTCGGGCCGCGGATGCGGCGGCGGGCGGGGCATCCGTTCGCCCCTTCACCATCTCGACGACGCAGCCCGCCGGAATGCAAGGTGCCGGGCGCGTCGCCGCGTGCGAGGCTGGGGGCATGCCCGATGCGCCCATCGCTCCCACCGACGCGCGCGACGAGGCGCTCGACGCCGAGCGGCCCGCCCTCGTCGGCCTCGCCTACCGCATGCTCGGCACGGTGGCCGACGCCGAGGACGCGGTGCAGGAGGGCTTCGCCCGCTGGTACCGGATGCCTCCCGCAGACCGCGACTCGGTCGACCGGCCCGGCGCGTGGCTGATGCGCACGGTGGGCCGCATCTGCCTCGACCAGCTCGGCTCGGCACGTCGGCGACACGAGCACTACGTCGGCGAGTGGCTCCCGGAGCCGTTGCCGACCGCCGACGCCGCACGGTTCGCGGTGCGGGCCGCCGACGACCCGCTCGATCGCGCGATGCGACGAGTCGGTCTCGACGGCGCTGCTCGTCGTGCTCGAGTCGCTCACCCCCGCCGAGCGGGTCGCGTTCGTGCTGCACGAGGTGTTCGCGATGCCGTTCGCCGAGATCGCGGAGGTCGTCGGACGCACGTCCGCGGCCTGCCGGCAGCTCGCCGCCTCCGCCCGCCGGCACGTGCGCGAGCGACGAGCGGGCGTCGTCAGCCGCGAGCGCCACGACGAGGTCGTGCGCGCGTTCGTCGCCGCAGCGGGCACGGGGCGGCTCGAGTCGCTGCTGTCGCTGCTCGACCCCGACGTCGTGCTCCACTCCGACGGGGGCGGATTCGTCTCGGCGACGCGACGCCCCGTGCTCGGCCCCGACCGCGTGGCCCGATTCATCGCCGGCACCCTCACCCAGCGCGGTCCGGCGCTCGAGTGGTCGCTGCATGAGACGGCCGACGGGCTCACGCTCGCCTTCGGCGAGGACGGGATCGTCGATACCGTCGCCGTCATCGAGGTGCGCGGCGACGCGATCACCAACGCCTGGGTCATGCGCAACCCCGAGAAGCTCGGGCGGTGGAACGCGCCGGCGTGAACACGCCACCCGTATCCTGAGCCGATGGAGCTCGACTTCAGCGGTGCGCTGTGGTTCTGGCGCGGTCCCGCCCCGTGGCACTTCGTGACGGTGCCCGACGCAGCGTGCGACGACCTCGCGGCGATCGCGCCGTTCGTGAGCTACGGCTGGGGCATGGTGCCGGCGACCGTGCGCATCGGCGACAGCGAGTGGCCGACCGCGCTGTGGCCGAAGGACGGCGGCTACATCGTGCCCGTGAAGGCGTGGGTGCGCAGCGCCGAGTCGCTCGAGGTGGGCGACGTCGTCGACGTGCGACTCAGGGTCGGAACGCCCTGAGCCGCACCGCGACGACTCACGCGTCGGCGGGGGCCGTGACCGGCGCCCAGGCGAAGCCGTCGGGGTCGGTGTACGCGCCGTCGCCGCTCGCGATCACGAGGCGGTGCGAGCCAGAGCCCTCCTCGGGCACGCCCGCGTCCTTCGCGAGCGCGCGGCGCTTGTAGAGGCCGAGGCCGATCGGGCTGCGGGGCGTGTCGAAGTCGACGTAGCTGCCGAAGCTCTTGCCGACGGCGAAGCCGTGCTCGGCGTAGAAGCGCTTGCTCGCCGGGACGTCGTCGACGCCGAGCAGCAGGACGAGCCGATCGAAGTCGCGGCCGACGGGAACCGTGTCCTTCTTCGCCGAGGTCGCGAACTTCCAGATCGCGCCGTCGGGCGCCTGCACCGATGCGCCGACGCCCCAGAGCGACTTGGCGACGGGCTTCAGCACCGTGGCGCCGGCGGCGACGGCGGCGTCGAAGAGGGCCTGCACGTTGCCGGGCTGCGCGACGACGAGCGACAGCGTGTAGCCGCGGAAGCCCGTCGACGGCTCAGTGGCGAGCCGTGTGCGCACCCGTCCGTCGAGGCCGAGGGCGTCGGTGTAGAAGCGGTCGGCGGCGGTGGGGTCGTCGACGTCGAGGGTAATGGATTCGATGGTTGACATGTCGATCACGCTACGAGCGAGGCCCGCCCCGACGCTTCTCGAATCCTGACCGATGTGCGCCGACGTGCTCTGGCAACGCAAACATGTTTACGTTGACATTGCGGCTGGCACCCCCATAGCATTGCGACCGCCAGGCGTCGCCGCGAGTGCAGCCCGACAGCGTGACGACGCGGAGAAACGAACAGGGAGGTTCGAATGCATCGTCGCATCGCGACACTCGCAGTGGCCGCGGTCACCGCGGCGCTCGCCGTCTCGGCCATCGTCCCCGCGCATGCGGCGACCGAGTCGACGCCGATCGCACAGGTCACCGGGCCGCAGCTCGCGGCGTCGTGGACGCCGCCGCTGAGCACGAGGGGCCGGTACATCGTCGACGCCGACGGCGACCGATTCAAGCTCGAGTCCGCCAACTGGGACGGCGCACAGGGCCATTGGAACGGCAGCGGTGACAAGAACGACCCGGCCAACCACAACAGCGGCATGAGCTACGACATCCCCATGGGGCTCGACCGCGTGCCGATGGCGACGCTGATGAGCGACTTCCACGGACTCGGGCTCAACAGCATCCGGCTGTCGTACTCGAACGAGATGCTCGGAATGACCACCCCAGTGCCCGACGTCGCCGTGGCGGCGAACCCCTCGCTGAAGGGCAAGACCCCGCTGCAGGTCTTCGACGCGGTGGTCGACGCCCTCACGGCCGACGGCTTCGCGGTGATCCTCAACAACCACACCACGACGTCGCGCTGGTGCTGCGGCGCCGACGACGGCAACTCGAAGTGGTACAGCAGCCAGACCACGGAGAAGTGGATCAGCGACTGGGTGATGCTGACCGAGCGCTACGAGGACAACCCCCGCGTCGTGGGCATGGACCTCCGCAACGAGGTCCGCCGCGACGTCTGGAACGACCCGAACTGGGGCATGGGCGACGGCAACGATCTCTACCAGGCGTTCCAGAAGGCCGGCGTCGCCATCCAGCAGGCGAACCCCGACGTGCTCGTCATCATGGAGGGCATCAACTGGCAGGGCATCCCGCTCGACGGCTTCTTCCACGACCGGCCGCACCTCAAGCCCGTCGCGAACCTCTCGAACGCGCTCCCCTACCCCGACAAGCTCGTCTACGCGGCGCACATCTACGCCTACACGGGGCCGAAGCACACGGGTGCGACGGGGCTCGGCGAGACCCACGACCCCCGCTACCGCGACCTCACCCAGAGCGAGCTCGTGGCCGAGGTGAACCGGGCCGCCGCGTACGTCAATACGGCGGGCCAGCATTACACCGCCCCCGTGTGGTTCAGCGAGTTCGGCATCGGCCACGCCGCCGACACCGGCGCGCTCGACAAGGCCTGGTGGGTGAACTTCACCGACATCCTGATCGCGAACGACAGCGACTTCGCGGCGTGGCCGCTCGTGACGCAGGCCGATGCCGCCGGGAACTTCGCCGACGGCTACTCGCTGCTCGCCTACAAGCCCGACGGCACGAAGCTCAGCATCGCCGACGACTGGCGATACCCGCAGTGGGTGAAGCTCGTGAACGCGAACGGCAAGACCGGCCCCGTGGCCTCCGCGCCGCGCTGGAACATGATCGGCAGCGGCAGCTTCGTCGACAGTCAGTCGTCGCTGCGCATGCTGCAGGCGGGCGACTGGTCGCCGGGCCAGTGGAAGGGCACCTGCCCCGACAGCCAGCGCCTGCAGGGCATCGCGCGGAGCACCAACCGGGGCCTCTGCACCGACATCGGCGGCATCGCCACTTCGAACCCGCGCGTGCAGAGCGGCGAGGGCAACATCACGAACGACTGGGCCCCGGGGTACAGCAAGCTGCAGTGCAACCCGGGCGAGGTCGCCGTCGGCTACAGCCTCGGCACCGGCACCGGTACGAAGGCCGCGATGTGGAAGCTCGCCTGCGCGACGAGCACCACGGCGCTGCCGGCGAGCCAGGGCCGCCTGATCTGGTTCGACCAGGGCGACAACCGCCCGGCGGGCGGCGGCTCAACCGCCAGCGACTGGGCGCCCGGCAACTACAAGGGCCAGTGCAAGGACACCGAGTACATCGCGGGCGTTGCCTTCACCTACAACTGGAACCACGGCGGCGTGCCCGACGCGCTGCTCTGCAAGCCGCTGACCTGATCGGCGGACGACGAACGGGGCCGGGTCGCGATCGCGACCCGGCCCCTTCATTCCGCCCCGGCTGCTCGGCCGGCGTCCACGCGTGCCCGGTGAGACCAGCGGGCCGTTCCCGGCATCGAGAGCGAATCGGCCGCCGACGCTTGACGCGAGACTTCGCGATCGCCTAGGTTCGACTCCAACTTAGTTTACTAAGTCAACAAAGTCACCAGCGCGAAGCCCTCCAGCGGCGACGCGTTCACAACTTTCACACTCCTCGGATTCGTCGCCGGTGACGAGTCACCGCGACGGATCAGAGGCAACACCGACCCACACCCTGGGTCGAGGAGGCTGGATGATGCGCCCGATAGCAGGCCGCAAAATGATGCTCGGAACGGTGCTGATGTCAGCGTTGACGCTGTCATTGCTTTCCCCCTGGGTTGCGAACGCGGAGCCGTCCGCAACGCGGCCGTGCAAGTACGACCTGTATCCCAAGGTCCACAGCTGCACCTCTGGGCCGAGAAGCATGGCGATTCCGGAACAGACGACGATCAATCTCGTCGTCGACGATGGCGTCGGCCCCAACACCGCCGCCAAAGCGGAGGCACTGTTCGAGACGCGTGGCTTCGCGGTGACGACGGCGAGCCCGGACTCATCGCGGCGCGACATCGACGTTCTGGTGGGTATCGACGACGACGAGGGCGCCGATGACGCCTACCTCGACGGGACGTACGACCCGGCTCGTTCAATTGCCAATGACGACGGCTACGTACTCGAGATCAATGCCGCCGATCGGGTCGTCGCCATCGAGGGCAGGGACAACGACGCTGCGTTCTACGGCGTGACCACCCTCGATCAGATCCTCAGCCAGGCGGGCGTGGTCCTCCGCGACACACTGATCGAGGACTACGCGGACGTCAAGTTCCGGGGATTCATCGAGGGCTTCTATGGAACCCCCTGGTCGCACGAGAATCGGAAGGACCTCATGGTCTTCGGTGGCGATCACAAGATGAACTCCTACCTCTACGGACCGAAGAATGATCCCTACCACGCCGCCCGCTGGCGAGAGCCGTATCCCGCCGAGAAGCTTGCTGAACTGAAGGAGTTGGTCGACACGGGACGTGAAACCAACGTGCAGTTCGTCTGGGCGGCACACGTCGGCGGCAAGATCGACCTCGGCTCCGATGCGGATGTCCGAGCCCTCGAGGACAAGTTCGATCAGCTCTACGAAATCGGAGTCCGACAGTTCGCGATCTTCTTCGATGACGCCGCGACGAACAACGATCAGTTGGTGAACTTCATCACCCGCATCGATCGCGAGTACATCAAGCCCAAGGGCGACGTCCGCCCCATCATCTTCTGCCCGCAGTACTACCGAAAAGACGGCGGCAGTCCAGCGACGATCAACTACCTGAAGAGCATCAGCCGTTTCCCGAAGGATGTGGAGATCATGTGGACCGGCGACAACGTGGTGTCGCCGGTCTCGCAGAGCGCCATCGACTGGGTGACGCAATACATCGACCGGCCCGTCTACATGTGGTGGAACTACCCGGTCAACGATCTCGGGCGCGCCGGATATGTCCATATGGGACCGTCGAAGGGCCTGCACGCGGGCGTGGAGAACGTCTCCGGCTTCGCCGCGAACCCGATGAATCAGGCCCAGGCATCGAAGGTCTCCCTCTTCAGCGTCGCGGACTACACGTGGAACACCGACGATTACAATGCAGACCTGAGTTGGCAGGCCTCGTTCGCCCGCATCATCCCGGACGATGCGACGGCGGCCCGGGCGTTGCGGATCTTCTCGGCCCATGCCTCAGCCGGCCTGAATCCGTTCGACACCCCGGAGTCCGCCTATCTGCTGCCGGAGCTGGCCTCCTTCAAACAACTGCTCGCTGCCGACGGTGAGGTCGACGAATCAGGCGCGACCCTGATCCGATCCTTCGACGAGATCAGTAGCGCGATCGACACGCTCGAGGCGTACGACGGATCGAACGGCATCTCCGGAGAAGTGGGGCCTTGGCTCGACGAGCTCAAACGGATCGCGCAAGTGAGCAGGGCCACGGTTCAGGGAATCCTCGACCTGGACGACCTCACTCCGGATGATCCGGCGTCGATCCGAGCTGCGATGACCCTCATCTCGGACCAGCGAGCCGGCCTCAAGGCCGCAGTCTCGTCTTCGCCGAAGGTGATTGCGCAGAAGGAGCTCGTTCCCTTCATCGAGGAGATCCTCTCGCTCGTCGAGATTCGACTCATGAACGCGCTCTCGCTGCCGCCCAAGATGCATGGCTTCGGAAGCACGACCTTGGACTACCCGAAGATGCTGGACGGCGACCTGTCCACAGCGGCCGGATCGGGCGCATTCGTGTCCCGTGGAGCGTACTTCGGTGTGAATCTCGGCAGAACGACGCGCATCGACAACGTGCTCATCAGCATGGACGCCAAGAACTACTACAAGCAGGGCGTGCTCGAGGCATCGATCGACAACGCCACCTGGTTCGAAGTGGCCGGTTTCGACAGCAGTTCGGTCTCCGCTCGGCAACTCGACGTCGAAGCACAGTTCCTGCGCTACCGCGCCACCGACGAGTTCACGGATGAGGTCACCGGCTCGCCCAATCGCGGGTTGTCGGTCAAGGAGTTCCGCGTGAACGTGGAAGACCCTGCCGAGGTCTTCACGAACGTGGCCGGTCTGCAGGGTCGTGCCCTCTCCTTCGAAGGATCGACCGTCGCGCTGCGAGGCTCCGGCGATCTCACCGTGGAGCCGGGAGAGTACTTCGGCTTCCGCTTCAACAAGCTCAAGAACGCGCATTCGCTGAGGATCGACGATGACCTGAGGTTCCTGAGCGCCGAGTTCTCGACCGACGGACGTGCATGGACCGCGATGAACTGGTCGGATCCGCGCATCAACGCAGCGACGTACATTCGCGTGGTGAACACGTCGACGGTCGCGCAGGACATCGCGCTACAGGAGCTCTCCGTTGCACTCGGCGGCTCCATCCGCCCCACGGCGAGCGCGCACAACGTGAGCGTCTACTCCGGAAAGGTCGAGAACATCGTCGACGGCGACCCGGTCACGTCCTTCTGGCTCCGAGGGGCGGGCGGTGACCGGCACTTCGTCTTCGATCTGGGACGCGAAATCCCGGTCTACGACCTGTGGATCAGATCGGAGAAGGACCTCGTGTCTTCGGGCCGCATCGAGTTGAGTTCTGACGGGACGAACTGGCGTGATCCGGTCACGTTCGCCAAGGCCGGGGCCGACAACGTCGTGAAGCTCGGCGGCGAGTCGGCTCGCTACGTGAAGCTGACGGACGGCGTGCAGAGCAACTGGCTCAAGGTGCTGGACGTCGCGGTCAATTCGACTGTCGACGAAGACACCACGGTGCTCACCGGTGATCCGGGCGGCCTCGAGAGGCTGCTCGATCTCGACCTCTTCACCTCCGTCGACGTGGGCGACACGGCCGGCGCATTGACGTACAGCAACGTCAACACGCCCGACGCGACCAACCTCATCCTGGTCAAGGACGAAGAATCGGAGGTCGACCTAAAGGTCAAGCCGGCTGACGGTCAGGAGTGGATCGATGCGGGGACACTGACCGGCGGTTATGTCAATGTCGATCTGAGCAGGTTCGGGGAGATCTCCGAGTTCAAGCTGCAATGGACCTCGGGCTCGGGACTGCGGCTGAACGAGTTGTTCGTCGGGACGCTCGGCTAGGAACGACGAAAGGGGCCGGGTCGCGATCGCGACCCGGCCCCTGCTCGTTCGGGCGTGAGAGGTCAGGTGAGCGGCGCGAGCCGCACCTCCTGCAGCACCGTGCCCGCGAGGTCGCGCATCGTGAGCACGAGCTCCTCGGCGCTCGCCTCGCCGTCGATCCAGGCGGCCGCCTCCTCGCTCGTCACGTCGAAGTCAGGCCCGCCGCCGATGAGCTGCGCGTACGGGAAGTCCTCGGTCGCCGGCATCCACGTCTGGTAGTGGGTATGCCCCGACACGATGACCTGGGCGCCCCACTCGACGAGCGCGTCGTGCCAGGCATCGCGGCTCATCCGGCTGAACCAGTCGTAGCCCTCGTCGTCGTAGTCGACGACCGCCTCGTCGATCCAGCGCAGCGGGATGTGGCAGAACACGACGCGGTACGGGGCGTCCCGGAACTCGGGGCGCGCGGTCACCTCGCGCAGCCACTCGGCCTGCTCGGCGCGCAGCGGCTCGAAGGCGACGCGCCCCTCGAACGTCGGGTGGGCGTCGGGCTTGTCCTCGCCGGTGTGGAGCACGACGCACGCGACCGGCCCGATGCGGAACGCGGTGAACGGCCGCCCCTCGGGCGTCGCCACGAAGTCCTCGAGCTGGTACGCCCAGGTGCCGCGCACGTCGTGGTTGCCCACCACGATCGCGAGGGGGCGCCCCGCACTGACGTCGAGGCCCGCCGGGTTCAGCACCGTCGAGGTGAACCACGACGGGTCCTTCCAGTCGTTGCAGAGGTCGCCGTTCCAGACGAGCACGTCGACTTCGGGGGTCGCCTCGTGCAGCGCCCGCAGGGTGTCGTCCTGCTGATGGGTGTCGTTCCACACGGCGAAGCGCGCGCGATCGGATGCCGCGTCGAGGGTGCGCACGGGCTTCCACCCGCTCTCGTGCCGCTCCGCCGGCGCCTCGACCGACTCGGTGACCGAGCGCACGCGCAGGGCGGTGCCGGCGGGCCACCCCGCGGTGCGGACACGCAGCACCCGGTCGCCCTGGGGCACCATGCCGAAGGCGTCGGCGGTCGCGGTGCCGCGCGTGCCGTCGGCCCCCTCCCACTCGAGCCATCCCCGGCTGAGCCGGCTCACACCCCAGACGACCTCGAACCCGTCGGCGCGCGGCGCCATCACGACGGGCGGGCTCGTCACGAGCTCGTCGCTCACCTGCCGAGCTCCAGTTCGAAGCGGTAGCTGAGGTCGTCGTCGAACCACATCCGGAAGTTCGTGCCCCAGACGTTGTTGTGCAGGTTGACGTGCAGGCCGTCCGCCGGCTCGGCCACGAGATCGTCGAACCGGAGCAGGCGCGGCTCACCGACCGCGACGAGCGGGGCGTCGATCGTGCGCAGGCGGAAGTGCTGCGAACCTCGGCATTCGATCGCGGAAACCGCGTGCAGGCTGCGGTTGCCGCGCGAGACGACTCGTCGGGGGTCGACCGGCACGCCGAGCTTGTCGAGACGCCAGTCGCCGTCGACCCTCGGGCGGAAGCCGAACCAGCTCGCCTCGGGAAGCCGCGACGCCTCGCGGTCGAGCACGTCGAGCTCGATGCCGATCGGGGCGTCGGCGTGCGGGAATCGATAGCGCAACCGCAGACGGCGGGGCGCACCCCAGAGCGCGGCGGCCCGCTCGGGCATGACGAGTTCGAATTCGACGCGGTCGGCATCGGCCTCGGTGATGCGGCCCGCTGACTCGACCACCGGTGCGGACACCTGCGCCGGCTGGCGTTCGGCGATCGAGAGCCCCGGCTTCGACTGGTCGGGGATCGCCCAGAAGCCGGTCTCGTCGAGGTCGCGGCAGTACTCGTCCACCCAGCGCGCCTCGTCGCGCTCGTCGAAGGTCTGATGGCGGTACGCACCGAGTCGATGCTCGGGACCTGCCCACTGCCGGCCCGCTTCGTCGACGAGCGAGACGATCGAGCCGTCGTCGCCGAACCGCACCGTGAACCCGCCGAGCGCGAGGTCGTCGCCGCGCTCGACGGGTGTGCGCCGGGCGTCGCTGCTCGATGTGCCCCGCGTCTCGCCCGCCGACGTCGGCGTGAGGCCGGCGATCGCCGCGCGCGCCGCCGCACCGCGTTCGGGTGCGAGGGCATCGACCGCACGGTCGAGGTAGCCGCGCTGCTCCGCCCACGAGGCTTCGAAGCCCGAGTAGCGCAGGCCCTGCGCCCCGGCGTGCTCCGCGGCCCACTCGAACCGCGCCGCCTCCGGGGGGTTGGCGGCGAGGTCGATCTCGTCGCGCGAACGGGCCGCCGCGAAGTCGTCCTTCGTGTAGTTCGCGTAGTCGGGCAGGAAGGTCTTCAGGTCCTCGCCCCAGGTGTGCTCGGCGATGAGCAGCAGCGCCTCGCTGAACCGGTCGCACTCGTCATCGCCCTCGACGAGGTCGCCGTTCGCGATCCACTCGGCTCGCAGCCCGAGCAGGCCGCGCAGGCCCGCGGTCAGCAGCGGGTCGGCCCCGACCCCGTGGATCCAGGTGTCGCCGATCTCGTCGTCGACGACGGGCAGCTCGTCGCGCACGGCGAGTACGGCTCGTGCGAAGTCGTCGAGGCCCGAGGCCACGATGCGCGCATCCGGGTGCGCCTCCGCGAGCTGCGCGAAGAGCACCTCGACCTCGTCGGCCGAGGGTGGGCCGAAGTTGTCGCCCGTGAACGCGAGGTGCAGGGCGTCGGTGCCGCCGGGCACGACGGCGAGCCCGAGGTCGGTCGCTCCGTAGCTGCCGGCGTAGTTCACGACGACCTCGCTGCCGTCGGGTGCGACCCAGCGGAAGAACTCGGGGACCTCGGGAACCGCCGAGGCGCCGTTCACCCCGAGGTGCAGGTAGTCGAGCCCGGCCGCTGCGAGCGCGGGGACGAGGCCGACGGTGTGGCCGGGCACGTCGGTCATCTTCGCGGCGAGCGTACGACGTTCGAACCGTTCGTCGAGGCGCTTCGCGATCGAGATGCCGTAGTCGACGAGGGCTCGGTCCATCACCTCGGTGTGCGTCGTCAGGGGGAGGCCGTGCCAGTGGATGCGGCGCTTCCGGATCGCCTCCTCGAGCCGCGCCCGCTCGGCCGGAGCGCTGGATCGGAGGGACTCGTGGATGAGCCACGAGCCGGTCGTCCAGGTGAACCGCGCAGGGCCGCCGCGCCGCTCGAGCTCCTCGGAGAGGTCGATCGCCCTCGGCAGGTACGAGTGCAGGTACCGGTCGGCGATGTCACTGGCGAGCGCCGTGAAGCCGATGTCGAGGTGCGTCTTGAAGACGACGTGAATGGTGCTGATCATGCGGTGCTGGCTCCTTCGCCGACAGTCTTGCATAACTGGTGTTTGCGCAAACATGATCCTGACGTATACTCCACTGGGAACGCAAACATTCACGAAGGAGTGCGACCGCGCATGACGAAGACGTCACCCGCCCGAGGTGCGAGAGCAGGCCGCAGATGACCACGGCGCACGTGCAGGCCGATCCCCCATCCGGCGTCTCCGCCGCGACGTACGCGAGCCGGGTCGCACCCGATGCCGCGACGGGTCGAACCGGTCGCCGCAGGGTGCGCCGCGACTGGGCGGGCTGGTGGTTCGTCGGACCGTTCATGCTCGTCTTCGCGCTCGTGCTCATCGCGCCGCTCGCCTACGCGATCTTCCTCAGCCTCTTCCGCGAGACCCTGGTCGGCGGCACCCACTTCGTCGGGCTCGAGAACTACGCCCTCGCCCTGACCGACCCCAAGTTCTGGGACGCGACGATCCGGGTCACGGTCTTCCTCTGCGTCCAGGTGCCGATCATGCTCGGGCTCGCCCTCTTCGTGGCGCTCGCGCTCGACAGCGCGCGCCTGCGGTTCGTGCCGCTGTACCGACTCAGCATCTTCCTGCCGTACGCGGTGCCCGGCGTCGTCGCCGTCATGATCTGGGGCTACATGTACGGCTCCCAGTTCGGGCTCGTCGCCGACCTCAACCACTGGCTCGGCACGACCATCCCGGCCCCCCTCTCCGACAGCTACATCATGCCCGCGATCGCCAACATCGTGACCTGGGAGTTCGTCGGCTACAACATGCTGATCTTCTTCTCGGCCTTGAAGGCCGTGCCGCAGGAGCTCTACGAGGCGGCCGAGATCGACGGTGCGGGCGCGTTCCGCACGATCTTCGCCATCAAGCTCCCGTCGATCCGCGGAGCGATCCTCGTGGCGACGATCTTCTCGATCATCGGCAGCTTCCAGCTCTTCAACGAGCCGGCCGTCCTGCAGTCGATCGCCCCGAACGTCATCACGAGCTACTTCACCCCGAACCTGTACGCGTTCAACCTGTCGTTCGCCGGCTCGCAGTTCAACTACGCCGCGGCGATCGCGATCGTCTCGGGCCTCATCACGATGGTCGTCGCGTACTTCGCGCAGTCGACGGGCAACAAGCAGGAGAAGCGCTGATGGCCACCGAATCGATCACCACCGCCGGCCGTCGGCCGAGCCGTCTCGCGAGCGGGCGGGTGCCCTTCGCGAGCCGCCCTGCGCAGCGCCGCGGTCCGCGCAACCGCCGGGCCTCGATCACGCTGACGATCCTCATGATGCTCATGCTGCTGTACTGCGTCGTGCCGCTCGTGTGGCTCGTGATCAACGCGACCAAGAGCCGATCCGACCTCTACGACACCTTCGCGCTCTGGTTCGCACCCGACTTCGCCCTCTTCGACAACATCGTCGAGGTGTTCACGTACAACGACGGCGAGTTCACCCGCTGGTTCGCGAACACCCTGCTCTACGTCGTCGTCGGCGCGGGCGGCGCCACCCTGCTCGCCACCCTCGCGGGGTACGGGCTCGCGAAGTACCGCTTCCCCGGACGCCGCGCGGTGTTCGCCATCATCCTGGGCGCGCTCGCCATCCCCGGCTCCGTGCTCGCGGTCCCGCAGTTCCTCATGTTCAGCGGAATGGGCCTCACGAACACTCCCTGGTCGGTCATCATCCCGTCGCTCGTGAGCGCCTTCGGGCTCTACCTGGTGTGGGTGTACGCCGCCGAGGCGATCCCCGACGAACTCCTCGAGGCGGCGCGCCTCGACGGCGCGGGCGAACTGCGCATCTTCTTCTCGATCTCGCTGCGGCAGTTGGCTCCCGCCCTGATCACCGTGCTCATGTTCGCCGTCGTCGCGACGTGGAACAACTACTTCCTCCCGCTGATCATGCTGAGCGACCCCGAGTGGTACCCGCTCACGGTCGGCCTCAACCAATGGGCCTCGAAGTCGACCGCCGTCGGCACCCTGCCCATCCCGAACCTGGTGATCACCGGATCGTTGCTCACCGTGATTCCGATCTCCGCGGCCTTCCTCTACCTGCAGCGCTACTGGCAGTCGGGGCTCACCGCGGGGAGCGTGAAATAGCCGCCCCTGTCGGCCCGCACCACCCGCACCACCCGCAAGACACCTGCAAACACCTCAGATACAGCACCCGAGAAAGGGACCGCACGTGAAGAACACCACCAAGCGCCTGTGGAAGCGCGCCGGCGTCGTCGCCGGCACCGGCGCACTCCTCGTCGGCGCGCTCTCCGGCTGCGCCGCCGGCGCGTCGGGCGATGAGAGCACCGACATCGAGGCCGCCCTCGACACCGAGACCACGCTCACCTGGTGGACCTGGGGCGACACCACCCAGGCCTGGGCCGACGCGTTCATGAAGGAGCACCCGAAGATCACGATCGAGGTCGTCAAGGTCGACAACCCCGACGCCGCGGTGACCAAGCTGCAGAACGCCGTGAAGGCCGGCTCCGGGGCCCCCGACATCATCCCCGTCGAGTACCAGACGCTGCCCCAGCTGACGCTCGGCGACGCCCTCGCCGACCTGACGCCCTACGGCCTCGCCGACAACGAGGACGAGTTCACCGCATCGACGTGGAACGCCGTCAACGTGCAGGGCGAGCTCGTCGGCCTGCCGCTCGACTCGGGCCCCATGGTCATGATCTACAACACCGATCTCTACCAGAAGGCGGGCGTGGCCGAGGCCCCGAAGACGTGGGACGAGTTCGCGGCGGCGTCCGCGAAGATCCACGCCTACGACCCCGAGGCGTACATCGCCAACGCGGGCGACGCCGGCTTCTTCACGAGCATGATCTGGTCGTTCGGCGGCCAGCCGTTCAAGACCGACGGCGAGAACGTGACGATCGACCTCCAGGACGAGGGCTCGAAGCAGTTCGCCGACTTCTGGGGCGGCATGCTGGAGAAGGGCGAGCTGTCGCAGGTCCCGACCTGGTCGGACGAGTGGAACCGGGCGCTCGCGGCCGGCAAGCTCGGCACGCTCATGATGGGGGCCTGGGAGATCGGCGGCCCGACCGATGCCGGCGACACCTGGAAGGTCGCGCCGATGCCGTCGGCCGACGGTCAGCCCGCCTCGGCCGAGAACGGCGGCAGCGCGATCGCCGTCACCGAGCAGTCGAAGCACAAGGCGGCGGCCGCCGCCGTGCTGCAGTGGCTCGCCACCGGCGAGGGCCGCGACCTCGTCAACCAGGGCGGCTTCCCGTCGACGACCGCGACCATGAGCGACCCCGAGTGGCTCGGCCGCACCTGGCCGGAGGTCTACGGCGACCAGACCGCGAACGAGGTCGGCGCCGCCGCGGCCGAGTCCGTCATCCCCGGCTGGCAGTACCTGCCCTACCAGGGTTACGCGAACAGCGTGTTCGGCGACTCGGTCGGCAAGGCGCTCGCCTCGGAGAGCGACCTGAACGCCGCCCTGCTCGAGTGGCAGGACACCCTCGTCGAGTACGGCAACTCGCAGGGCTTCACCGTCAACGAGTAGCCGCACCGAACCGCGGGGGATCTGCTCGCGCAGATCCCCCGCGGCATGCCTCCCCACAACCGCTCCGAGCGTTTCGCCCGAGCCAGCACCTCCGAGAGAGCCCCGATGCCTTCCTTCACGATCGGCGAGACCGACTTCCTGCTCGACGGAGCACCGTTCCAGGTGATCTCCGGCGCGATGCACTACTTCCGCGTGCACCCCGACCAGTGGGCCGACCGGATTCGGAAGGCTCGGATGATGGGCCTCAACACCATCGAGACCTACGTGCCGTGGAACGAGCACTCCCCCGAGCGGGGCGCCTTCCGAACCTCCGGCGGCCTCGACCTCGCACGCTTCCTCGACCTCGTGCACGAGGCCGGCCTGTTCGCGATCGTGCGCCCCGGCCCGTACATCTGCGCCGAGTGGCACGACGGCGGCCTGCCGGGATGGCTCACCGCCGACCCGTCCGTGACGCTGCGATCGAGCGATCCCGCGTACCTCGACGCCGTCGGCGAGTACCTCGACGCGGTCTACGACGTCGTCCGCACCCGCCAGGTGCACGAGGGCGGCCCGGTCGTGCTCGTGCAGATCGAGAACGAGTACGGGGCCTACGGCGACGACGCCGACTACCTGCGGGCGCTCGTCGAGCGCACCCGCGATGCGGGCATCGGCGTTCCGCTCACGACCGTCGACCAGCCCCTCGACGGCATGCTCGCCCGTGGCGGCCTCGACGAGCTGCACCGCACGGGTTCGTTCGGCTCGCGCGCGTCAGAGCGCCTCGCGACGCTGCGACGCCATCAGCCCACCGGCCCGCTCATGTGCTCCGAGTTCTGGTGCGGCTGGTTCGACAGCTGGGGCGAGCCGCACCACACCACGCCCGCCGCCGACTCGGCCGCGGAGCTCGACACCATGCTCGCCGCGGGCGCCTCGGTCAACATCTACATGTTCCACGGCGGCACCAACTTCGGGTTCACCTCCGGGGCGAACGACAAGGGCATCTACCGACCCATCGCGACCTCCTACGACTACGACGCCCCGCTCGCCGAAGACGGCACCCCGACCGAGAAGTACTGGCGCTTCCGCGAGGTCATCGCGAAGTACGCGCCCGTTCCCGACGAGGCTCCCGCCGAGCGCACCGACGCGCCGGTCATCGACATCGCGCTCGACCGCCGGGCGGCGGTCGGCGACACGGACCTCGTCTGCGACGCGACCTACGAGGGCCTGCCGGATGCCTCCGCCTTCGGCGCTCCCCGCGGCTTCTCGCACTACGCCGTCGACGTCGATCACGGCGGTCTCCTCGCGTTCTCGGAGGTGCGCGACCGCGCCCACGTCTTCCTCGACGGCGCCCGGGTCGGAACGATCGACCGCGAGCACGGCGAGCGGGTCATCGCGGTGCCGCGCGCCGGGCGGCTCTCGCTGCTCGTCGAGCATCTCGGCGGGGTCAACTACGGCCCGCGCCTCGGCGAGGCGAAGGGGCTCATCGGGCCGGCGACGCTCGACGGGCGGCTGCTCGAGGGCTGGCGTGCCGGCGGACTGGATCTCGGCATCGATCGGGTGCGCTCGGCGATCGCCGCCGCCGACCACCGCTCGTCCGCCCCCGTCGTCGGTCCGGCGTTCGCGGCGGGCACCTTCCACCTCGACGCGCCGAGCGACCTGCACCTCGATACGCGGGCCTGGGGCGCCGGGGTGGCCTGGGTGAACGGCTTCAACCTCGGACGGCACTGGAGCCGCGGACCGCAGCGCACCCTCTACGTGCCCGCGCCGCTCGTGCGGGCGGGCGAGAACGAGCTCATCGTGCTCGAACTGTCGGGCCTCGTCTCGGCGACGGCGCGGTTCACCGACCGGCCCGACCTCGGACCGACCGAGGTCTGATGAACTCCAGCGGCCCACTGCCGGCACGAGGCATCCGCCCGCTATGCGGTGACGCGGGCGGGCCCGGTGCTGTCGCGCACGACGAGCCGGGTGGGGATCAGGATCTTCTGCCGCTCGACGGCCCCGCCGTCGATGAGCGCGAGCAGCGACTCGGTCGCCTTGCGGCCGACGTCGTCGAAGTTCTGGTGCACGGTCGTGAGCGCGGGCCAGAAGGCGAGCGCCTCGTCGCTGTCGTCGAACCCGACGACGCTCACGTCGTCGGGCACGCGCAGCCCCGCCTCGTGCAGGGCGTGCAGCACGCCGAGCGCCATCTGGTCGTTGCCTGCGAAGATCGCGGTCGGCACCTCGCCCGACTCGATGAGCGCGCGGCCGTGTGCGAGCCCGGAGGCGGCCGACCAGTCGCCGACGAGCACCTCGGGCACCGGCAGTGCGGCCTTCTCGAGCACACGACGATATGCGTCGGCGCGGCGGGTCGCCGAGTACGAGTTCTGCGGGCCGGAGACGTGCACGATGCGGCGATGGCCGAGGCCGAGCAGATGGTCGAGGGCGAGCCTCGCGCCCTGCTCCTGGTCGGTGTCGACGATCGTGTACGGCAGTTCGGCGTCGGAGTCGACGATCACGACCGGGAGCCCGGCGGTGATCGTCCACTCGTCGAGCGGACCGACCTCCGCCGACATGACGAGGATGATGCCGTCGACCGCCTGCTCCTCGAGCCGGCCGAACGCGCCCGCGACGTCGAGCTGGGTGGGGTCGGCGATCGAGAGCAGGGTCGTCGTGTAACCGGCCGACTCGGAGGCGACCGTCACGGCGTCGAGCGTGCGCTCGTTGCCGAGCGTGGCCAGGTTGAAGGTCACGAAGCCGATGCTGCGGAAGCGGCCCGACTTGAGATTGCGAGCTGCGCTGTTCGGACGGTAGCCGAGCTCGCGCATCGAGGCCAGCACACGATCGCGCGTCGACGGCCGTACGTTGTTCTGCCCGTTCGCCACCCGCGAGACGGTCTGCGCGGACACGCCGGCGTGCGCCGCGACGTCGTTGATCGAGGCTCGGGCGGAAGAATTCGGACCTTGCTTCATGGCAACGTAAACACTATCCACAACCGCCCAGCGAGAGGAACCCTCCCATGACCGTCGTCTCAGATTTCGGCCTCCTCCTGCGCTCGGGCGGCGTCGCGCTCGCGCTGGACGTGCGCGGGGGCGGACTGCCCACGGTGGTGCATTGGGGGCCCGACCTCGGCGATCTCGACGCCGTCGGGTTCGGCGCCCTCGCCGACGCCGGAATCGCCTCGGTCGCGGCGAGCGAGGTCGACGAGCCGGTGCAGCTCTCGCTGCTTCCCGAGCACAGCCGCGGCTGGCTCGGGCAGCCCGGCATCAGCGGCTCGCGCGACGGCTCGGCCTGGTCGCCTCGCTTCACCACGACCGGTGCCCGGCTCGACGGGAGGCGGCTCGACGTGCTCGCGGACACCGGGATCGCGTCGCCCGCCGAGGCTCGCGCCTCGGGACGAACCCTCGTGAGCTGCGGCGCGGGTCGGGTCGTCTTCGAGGCTTCCGACCGGGTGACCGGGCTCGGCCTCGAGCTCACCGTCGAACTCACCGAGTCGGGCGTCGTGCGATGCCGGGCCGTGCTCGAGAACCTCGAGCCGATGCCCTACCGGCTCGACGAGCTGCTGCTCTGCCTGCCCGTTCCGCCGTTCGCCGCAGAGACGCTCGACTTCGCGGGCCGCTGGGGCCGCGAGCGCGCAGCGCAGCGGCAGCAGGTCGGCGTCGGCCTGCACCGTCGCGAGGGACGCCACGGCCGAACCGGCCTCGATGCGGCGACCCTCCTCTTCGCCGGCGAGCCGGGGTTCGGCTTCGCGAGCGGCGAGGTCTGGGGCGTGCACACCGCGTGGTCGGGCAACCACGTGCACCAGCTCGAACGCGACCTCGGCGGCCGTCAACTGCTCGGCGGCGGCGAACTGCTGCTGCCGGGCGAGATCGTGCTCGAGCCCGGCGACCGCTATACGAGCCCGTGGGTGTACGGCGTGCACGGCAACGGGCTCGACGAAGCCGCGCGCCGCGTGCACCGGCTGCTGCGCGCCCGCCGGCAGCACCCGAGATCGCCGCGGCCGGTGACGCTCAACACCTGGGAGGCGGTCTACTTCGACCACGACTTCGACGTGCTCGCCGAGCTCGCCGAGCTCGCCGCCTCGGTCGGCGTCGAGCGGTTCGTGCTCGACGACGGCTGGTTCGGCGGCCGCCGCAACGACCGCGCGGGCCTCGGCGACTGGACCGTGTCGAGCGAGGTCTGGCCCGACGGGCTGCATCCGCTCGTCGACCGGGTGCGCGGACTCGGCATGCAGTTCGGCCTCTGGGTCGAGCCCGAGATGGTGAACCCCGATTCCGAGCTCGCGCGGAGCCATCCCGAGTGGATCATGTCGGCCCGCGACGGATGGCCCGTCGAGTCGCGCCACCAGCAGGTGCTCGACCTCGCACATCCCGGCTGCTACGCGCACATCCGCGATGCGCTCGTGGCGCTGCTCGACGAGTACGACATCTCGTACCTGAAGTGGGACCACAATCGAGACCTCGTCGACGCCGGCTCGGGACCCGGCCGCCGACCCGGCGTGCACCGGCAGACGGCCGCGTTCTACCGGCTCGTCGACGAGTTGAAGGCGCGGTACCCGCACCTCGAGATCGAGTCGTGCTCGTCGGGGGGCGGCCGGGTCGACCTCGGCGCACTCGAGCGCACCGACCGGGTCTGGATCTCCGACAACAACGATCCGCTCGACCGCGGCGACATCAACCGATGGACGACCCAGCTCGTGCCGCCCGAGCTCATGGGCACCCACATCGCCTCGGCCCGCTCGCACACGACCGGACGCACGCACTCGCTCTCGTACCGCGCGATCACGGCGCTGTTCGGCCACCTCGGCATCGAGACCGACCTGCGACGTGCCGACGATGCCGAGCTCGCCGAGCTCGCCGACTGGGTCGCGCTGCACCGCCGCCACCGGGAGCTGTTGCACGACGGCGACCTCGTGCGCCTCGACCACCCCGACACGTCGCTCGCACTCGAGGGGGTCGTGGCCCACGACCGCTCGCGCGCGCTCTACGCCTACTCGTCCCGGGCGCGCTCGCCGCTGGCGGGCGCGGGCCGGATCCGGTTGCCCGGGCTCGCGCCGCACCGCGACTACCGTGTCGAGCCCGTGCGCCTCGGTGAGCAGCCCGATGCCGGCGACCGCCCAGCCTGGTGGGACTCCGGCCGGCTCGTGCTCACCGGCGCGGCCCTCGGTTCGGCCGGGGTCGCGATGCCGGCGCTGCACCCCGAACAGGCCGTCCTGCTCGAGGTGACCGCCGTCGACGCCGAGGTCTTCGCCGACCTCCCCGGGGGCGACCAGGGCACCTCGTGAGCCCGATCGTGCTCGCCGCGGTGCTCGGCGCCGCGGTGCTCCACGGCACATGGAACGCGATCGCCAAGGCCATCCCCGCGCGCCTGGTCGCCTCGGCGCTCATCGGTGCCGTCTACCTCGTCGCGGGGGCCGTCGGATGCCTCGTGCTGCCGCCGATCGCGGCGGCGAGCGTGCCGTACCTCATCGCGTCGGCGATCGCGCAGACGCTCTACCTGGTGCTGCTGACGGCCGCGTACGCGCGCAGCGAGTTCGGTCGCGCGTACCCGCTGACCCGCGGGCTGTCGGTACTCGGAATCACGCTCGCCTCGACGACGCTCCTGGGCGAGCGGCTCACCCCCGTGCAGCTGCTCGGCATCGCGGTCGTCGCGCTCTCGCTGCTCTCGCTGTCGTGGACGCGCGGGGGCGCACCGGGCGACCGGGTCGGCACGCTGCTCATGATCGCGGTCGGCGCGACCGTGACCGTCTACTCGGTGCTCGACGGCATCGGCGTCCGCGCCTCGGGGCAGCCGCTGGGCTACGCCGCGTGGCTCTTCCTGCTGCAGGGCGCGGCGATCCCGCTCGTGTGCCTCGCCCTCGCCCCCGATCGCCGGGCGTTCGTGCTGGGGTTGCGCACGCACGCGATGCTCGGGGTGATCGGCGGGGTGATCTCGCTCGCCGCGTACACGATCGTCGTCTGGGCCCAGTCGGTGGCCCCGCTGGCGGTCGTCTCGGCGCTGCGCGAGACGGGCGTGATCGCCGCGAGTGCGATCGGCTACGTCGTGTTCCGCGAACGGCTCCGGCCGTGGCGCCTCGTCGCGAGCCTGTGCGCCGTCGCCGGCATCGTGGCGATCCGCGCGGGCGGCTGACCGCCCGTCCCGACCGGCGGTCACCCGAACCCCGCCGCGGTCAGTCGAACGCGACCGCCCTGACCGGCGCCCCGTCGAGGTCGACGCGCAGCGGGAAGAACCCGATGCGCACCCGCTCGGCGAGCCCCTCGAGCCCGGTGAGGTTCTCGACGATGAGCCGATCGCTGCCGAGCACGGCCTCGTGCACCGGGAACGCGGTGCCGCCGTCGACCGTCGGGTCGGGGCTCAGGGTGTCGACCGCGAGCACGTGCATGCCCCGGCGAACGAGCTCGGCCGCGGCGGCCGGGTCCATCGCCGGATGCTCGAGCGCGGTGTCGGTGTCGAACAGCCGCGCCCAGCCGGTGTCGACGACGACGATCGGCGGCACCCGATCGGGCAGCGGGGCGCCGAGCGCCGCCTCGAGGTCGGCGAGGCCGTAGTGCGAGCGCGGCGCGAGGCCGCCGAGGTGCACGACGATCGCGTCGCCGACGAGCTCGTCGAGGCCGATCGCCCCGGTGGTGCGACCGCCCGCGACCGTGTGCGACGGTGCGTCGAGATGCGTTCCGGTGTGCGAGCCGAGGTGCAGCCGGGCGACGTCGACCCCGTCGGCGGCGAGCTCGAGCGCCGGTTCGATGCGCACGTCGGGGTCGCCGGGGTAGACCCGCATGCCCCCGACGACGGGCCGGCTGAGCTCACGCATGCGCCGAGGCATCCGCGTCGTCGTTCGCCTCGACCTCGGCGAGGTGCACGCTCGGTTCGCGCACGTTGCGCGCCCGCTCGGGCAGCATCGCGACGAGGTAGAGCACGAACGTGATGACGAACGCGGGGATCGTCGCGCCGACCGGGCTCGGCCACACGTAGACCATGAGGTACGACGCGACGGCGCCGATCGCCCACGCCGCGACGGCGATCCAGTTGACGCCGGCGAGATACCAGTACCGGCCGCCGCGGTGCTCGAGCAGGTCGCGGCCGTACGACGACCGCTTGATCAGGTAGTAGTCGACGATCATGATCGCGAACACCGGCACGAAGAACGCGCCGATCACGGTCAGGAAGGTCGTGAACTGGTCGAGCAGCGCGAGCCACGTCGAGCCGACGATCGAGATCACGCCCACGACGAGCGCGGTCGGCAGGAAGCGCAGCCTCGCACGCCCGGCGCTCGCGTTCACGATCGAGGTGGTCATGCCGTAGACGACCATCGAGTTCGTCGCCATGACCGAGACGAAGATGACGATCGCGATCGGGGCGCCGAACGCCGCGACGAGCACGCCCGGGTCGAAGGGGGCCGCCTCGCCGCCCGAGAGGATCACGTAGCCGATCGCCGTCGCGCCGAGCGTCATCGCGATGACCGTCGACAGCGTGTAGCCGATGCCCGAGCCGAGGATGCCGGCGCGGCTCGACACCGCGAGCCGGTTGAAGTCGGCCGAGAGCACCGTCCACGACACGGCGGTCGCGATCACGATGTCGAGCACGATCGCGGGGGTGTACCCGATCGCCTCGTCGACGGGGATCGCCTGGTACGCGCTCGGCGCGAAGCCCGTGAACGCGACGACGAAGATCCACGCGATGATCGCGAGCATGAGCACGGCGAGCCACGGCTCGACGCGCGCGATGCCCTCGTGGCCGAAGATCGCGAGGATGACGACGATGGCCTGGCAGATCACCGAGAAGAGGATGGGGCTCGAGAACCCGGTGAGGCTCTCGACCAGGTAGTTCACGGTGACGCCCGCGAGCATCGCCTGCACCCAGCTCCAGCCCATGAGGATGATGACGTTGGCCGCCATCGGCAGGTAGCCGCCGCGGGTGCCGAACGCGCCTCGGGTGAGCGCCATCGTCGGCAGGCCCGTGCGGGTGCCGATGTTGCCGACGAGCGTCAGCACGACGGCGCCGCCGAGCGTGCCGAGCACGATCATCGTGATCGCGACGCCGTAGTCGACGGCGGGGATGAACAGGGTGCCGGTGAGCAGGGTGGTGACGACGAGGTTCGCCGCCAGCCAGATCATGCCGATGCGGGGCGTCGACAACGTGCCGCGGACCGGCCCGGAGTTGTCGGCCTGCTCGGCGAGGCGGCGGTCGAGACGGGTGTAGAGCGACATTGCTGCTTCTCCTCGGGGGTGGAGGTCGGGGTGGGTCGTCAGTCGGCGGATGCCTCGGCGCCGGCGCCGGGCAGGGGCGAGAGGTGCTCGTGCACGGCGAGGAGCGCGTCGCCGTCGACGCGGAAGACGATGGTCTCCCGTTCGCGGTACGCGTCCTCGCCGTCACCGGTGTCGACCCGCGTCGCGACGTCGTGCGAGAACACGGCGCCGCCGGGGTGGGTCTGCACGAGCCGGTTGGCCGACTCGCACGCGAGCACGTGCCAGCCGCCCGCCGTCCACTCGGCCCAGAGGGCCTCGTAGGCGGCGCGGTCGTCGAGTCGGGCGGGCTCGGTGTGGAACATGAAGCTCGCGTCGGGGGCGAAGCCCGCGAAGTAGCGGGGGCCGTCGGTTGCGGCGAACGCGTCGACGATCGCGTCGGCGGCGGCGAGCACCTCGTCGCGGCTCGGTTCACGGGTGGTCATGTCGATCTCCTTCGATCGTGGAGTGGGCGGCGAGGGAAGGTCAGGCGCGAGGCGCCATCGCGCTGATGAGCTCGTAGGCGACATGGGATGCCGCGACGGCGGTGAGCTGGGCGTGGTCGTAGGCCGGGGCGACCTCGACGACGTCAGCGCCGACGATGCGCTTGTCGGCGAGCGCGCGGATGATGCGGAGCAGTTCGCGGCTCGTGAGCCCGCCGGCCTCGGGGGTGCCGGTGCCGGGGGCGTGCGCGGGATCGAGCACGTCGATGTCGATCGAGATGTAGAGCGGCTTGTCGCCGATGCGGGTGCGGATGCGCTCGATCGCGGCCTCGACGCCCCGCTCCTCGATGTCCTCGCTCGTGACGATCGCGAAGCCGAGGCGGGCGTCGTCCGTGAGGTCCTCGACGCCGTAGAGCGGGCCGCGCGTGCCGACGTGCATGCTCGCGGTGAGGTCGATGAGCCCCTCCTCCGAGGCGCGGCGGAACGGCGTGCCGTGCGTGATCGGCGCGCCGAAGTACGTGTCCCACGTGTCGAGGTGGGCGTCGAAGTGCAGCACCGCGACCGGGCCGTGCTTCGCCGTGACGGCGCGCAGCAGCGGCAGGGCGATCGTGTGGTCGCCGCCGATGACGACGAGTCGGTCGGCCTGCCCGTCGAGCGCCTTCGCGCCGGCCTCGACGTCGGCGACGGCCTCGTCGATGTCGAACGGGTTCACGGCGATGTCGCCGGCGTCGGCGACCTGCTGCACGGCGAAGGGCAGCACCCCCTGGGCGGGGTTGAACGGGCGCAGCAGGCGCGAGGCCTCGCGCACGTGCGACGGGCCGAAGCGCGCGCCCGGACGGTAGCTCACGCCGCTGTCGAACGGCACGCCCACGACCGCGATGTCCGCGTGCGGCACCTCGTCGAGGCGCGGCAGGCGGGCGAACGTGGCGATGCCCGCGAAGCGGGGCACGCGGCTCGCGTCGACGGGTCCGACGGGGGTCGGCCGGACAGCGCCCGATGCGGCGGCGCCGGAGGTGTTCTCGGTGTCATCGAGTTGCATATCAGTAAACCTTTGATATCCTTGAGGAAACTTGCGGCCATGCTACGTCGCCCGTGCCGGGCTGTCAACGCCGCGGCCGTCGACTGCGAAGGGGGCACCGATGCCACGACCCGTCCCGCCCGGTCCGAGCGGCTCCCCGCTCGCCATCGGCGCGCGAATCCGCAACGCCCGCACCGCCCAGGGCATGACGCTCGCCCAGGTCGCCGAGGCGAGCGGACTCACGAAGGGGTTCCTCAGCCGGCTCGAGCGCGACGAGACCTCGCCGAGCGTCGCCACGCTCGTACAGCTCTGCCAGGTGCTCTCGCTCACGATCGGCTCGCTCTTCGCCGAGCCCGAGATCCAGCACATCGCGCTCGACGGCGCACCGCGCGTGAACTTCGGCGGCACCGGGGTCGTCGAGCGGCTCGTCTCGCCGCGCGGCGAGTCGCGCGTGCAGGTGATCCGGTCGTCGATGGCTCCCGGCGCATCCGGCGGCGCAGAGCTCTACACGATCTCGAGCGACGTCGAGGTGCTGCACGTGATCTCTGGGTCGGTGACGGCGCGCTTCGTCGACCGCGTCGTCGAGCTCGCCGAGGGCGACGCCCTCACCTTCCCGGGTCGCGAGCCCCATTCGTGGGAGGCCGGCGACGGCGGCGCCGAGGTCGCCTGGATCATCGTGCCGGCGCCGTGGAGCGGCGCGGCCTGATCACGCCGCAGGCTCGTCCTCCGTGCGCAGCGACAGCCCGCGCGGGCCCTGCAGCTGCTCGATCATGCGGTCGACGTAGAGCGCGACGGCGGCCGCCTCGTCATCGTCCGGCCGCCAGAACATCGCCCGGGCGACGTCGTCGATGAGCGCTTCCGGCACCTCCGCGTACTCGGCCAGCAGCGTCGACACCGTGTGCCGACCGTCGTCGAGCAGCGCGCGTGCAGCGCGCCGGCGCGCCCATCGCTCGCGCTCCGCGTCGCGGCCGTCGAACCGGTCGGGAATCAGGTCGCACTCCGTCACGAGCGCGGCCCGGAGGATGCGCGCGGCGTCGGCGAGCGCCTCGACGTCGTTCGCATCGAGGTCCGACCGCTGCACGACCCGCGTCTGCGTCGCGGGGACGACGAGGTCCTCGGGTGAACGCACCCCCGCCCGTTCGAGCTGGAGCCTGACCCTGCGGAACCGTTCGATCTGCCAGGCGTCCTCCATCTCGAGGAGCACCGCGTCGCGCATCCGGACACGGCGCGGCCGCTCCGACCGCCGAGGGTCGACGAGCGGGGCGAGCTCTGGATCGGCGAGCGCGAGGTCGCGGTACTCGTCGACCCAGCAGACGCCGCCGAGCCGCCGGACGAGGTCGTCGAACTCGGCCCCGTCGCCCGATTCCTCGTCGACGATGCAACGGCTCTGGTAGCACGCGACGGAGTACTTCACCTCGATCGCATCCGACTCCATCGCGGCTCGCTTCCACTCCGTCGCGAGGCGGATCCGCTCGCGCGAGACCTCGTCGTCCGCTGCCTCACCCAGGCGCCGGCATTCCTCGGAGAGGAGCAGCAGGCCGAGCGCAGCGCGCTGCTCCATGCGTTCGAGCGACGTGCGCTGGTCGGCGTACTGGGCCCTCCGCCGCCGCTTCTCCTCCTCCTGCTTCAGCTCGCCGAGGGCGGCCACGAGTTCGCCCGCGACGCTCGTCGCCCGACGGAGCCGGTCCCGACGCTCGGTGGCCTCGTTCAGCACGTCGTCGTCCGAGACGAGCCAATTGCGCATCGTCATGAGGTAGTAGCTCTGCAGCCGCAGCATGAGCATCGGCGGCTCGTCGAACTGCCGGCGGCGCCTCCGGGCCCCGGCAGCGGCCTCGGCGGCCTCGCGAGCCGGGTCTGCGTCGACGGGCGGTGTCGTGCCGTGCCAGGGCTTGCGCTGTGCGCCCGCGAGTCCGAGGTGCCGCCCCGTCTGCTCGGCGGCGACCTCGATCATGGGTTCGAGCCGGTCGATGAGTTCGCGCAGTCGTCGCGCGTCGGTCACCCCGGCGTACCGCTCGTAGACGTCCTCGAATTCGACCAGGATGCTTCGGGGATCGGCGTCCCTCGCCCGCGCGATGTACCGCTCTCGGAGTTCGGCATCGTCGGTGCGGCGCGCGACGCCGATGAGCCCGAGTCCGAGCCAGTTCTCGGTGTTGTAGAAGCCGACGATGTCGGGGTACTCGTGCGCGACCTTCACGGCGGCGAACGCCGCGGCGAGCGTGAGCAGCTCACCGGGATGCTCGCCGTCGGCCGGCGGGGCGGGCAACCGGAGGGAGGCGTCCTCGACGACTCGGCCGTTGCGGCGCAGCCGCGCGACGCCCGAGTCCGCGTTGAACACCGTCACCTCGAGTCGCCACGGGGTGAGGTTGAGCAGCATCGCCATCGCGCCGCCGACGAGCGCGACCGCCCAGTTGTCGGTGCGGTCGGCGATCGCGACGAGTTCGTTGAGGTCGGATCCGTCTGGCCGCTCGATGCGACCCTTCGGGTTGTCGGCGTTGAGCTCGCGCATGCGCACCGTCACCTCGGTGGCCCACGCGTCGTTCGTCGCGCCGCCCGTGCCGGTCACCGTGATCTTGAGCCAGGGTGTGGTCGCCATGCCGAAGGCGAGCACGACGACGCCGGCGGCGCCCAGGAGTCCGACCGTGACCCACGCGAGCGGGGTCAGCGGCGCGATGGCACTCGTCATCGCACCGACCGCGACGAATGCGGCGGCGGCGAGGGCGGTGATGAGGCCTCCGAGCACCTTCGCCGTCATGCTCCGGTGCCGCGTCGTCGGCCGCCTCGTCCAGAACCTCAGCGCCGAGAGCAGTCGCGCAGCCACGACCGCGACGAGCCAGACCGCGACCCAGACGACGCCGAAGTCGATGAGCGGCCCGATGAAGCCGGCCTGGAAGAGTCCCCAGTCCGACGCGTCGTCCGCCTCGGCGGCGACGGACGCGATCATTGCGAGGGTGCCGTCCACGTCTCCTCCCGATGGTGCGTGCCGCGATGCGGCTGGGCTGAACCATCGAAATGATAGAAGCTCGGGTTTCGCCGCGTCCTCCGGGCTGCCACCGAATCACGCGAGCCCGGGCATCCGCCCTCGTGGGCATGACGAACGCGTGACGGATGCCTCGGCGCAGCGTGCGCGCCGAGGCATCCCGCCCGTCAGATCGTGTCGAGCGCCTCGCTCACGTCGACGAGCAACGTGCCCTGCAGGGCGTTCCACTCTGCGGTGTCGGGGTCGGGCCAGGTCGAGAACTTCACGATCACCGAGTCGGTCGCGGGGTCGAGCCAGAGGTTCTGCCCGTGGATGCCGATGCCGCTCACGTTGCCGCGATCGTTGCCCATGCACCACCACTGCGCCGTGTACGAGCCGCCGGGGAACGCACTCGTGAAGCCCTCGTACGTCATCGCCTCCCGATCGCCCCCGGCGAGGATGCCTCGGGCCCACGCCTCGGAGACGACCCGGCCGCCGGGCGCGACGCCGCCGTCGAGCACGGCGCGGCCCACCCGGGCGAGGTCGCGCGCCGTGCACGAGACGCCGCCGTTCGCGAAGCCGAAGCCCGACCGGTCGACGGTGATGGTCGCGTCTCGGTCGGCGCCGAGCTTCGACCAGACCAGCTCGGAGACGACGTCGTGGTAGCGGGCGCCGGTGACCCGCTCGACGATCCAGGCGAGCACGTCGGTGTTCGCCGAGCAGTACTGGAACTCCCCCACCGCTCCGCTGCCGCGGAGCGTCGTCAGGAACGCGTACGTGTCGACGGGGTCGCTCGGTCGGCGCACCCGCCAGCCCGCCGAGCGGTCGTGGGTCTGCACCTCTGCCGCCGGGTCGACGTAGTTCTCGTCGTAGTCGATCGCGACCTGCATGTCGAGCACGTGGCGCACGGTCGGCCCGTCGTAGACCGAGCCGGCCAACTCGGGCACGTAGTCGGTGACGCGGCGCGCCGGGTCGATGCGACCCGCGTCGACGAGCGCGCCGACGGTGAGGCCGCAGATCGACTTCGAGACGCTCATCAGCAGGTGCCGCTGGTCGGGCGCGAAGCCGGGCTTGTAGTACTCGGCGACCACCTCGTCGCCGCGCAGCACGAGGAACGCGTCGGTGAACGTGGCCTCGAGCCGGCGTTCGAGGTCGGGCAGCGCGTCGCCGAACGCCTCGAGCCGCACGGTCGCGGCGCCGGCGCGGTCGCTCGGCGGGGTGCGGGAGATCGTCGCCGTCGGCACGAGCTCGCCGAGGTCGCCGAACGCCCAGCGGTTGCCCGGCGACTCCTGCCAGGTGTCGAGCGTCGGCACCCCGGCCGGCGCGCCCGGGTAGCGCGGCGGGTGCGGGCCGGTCGCGGCGGGGTCGTGCGGATCGATCGGAAGGGTCGCGTCGCTCATGTCCGCCATCATGCCGCGGGCTCGGTCGAGGGGTCGGCGGGGCTCGCGGCCCGCGCGGGCTGCGCGGCCTCCGCCACCTGTGCGGCCCGAGCGGTCGGCACCTCCTCGAACCGACCGAGGCCGGTCTTCGAGAGGCCGAGATAGACGAGCGCGGAGACGATCATGCCCACGGGCACCGACAGGTCGACCCAGCCCATCGCCTCCGAGACCGGCCCCGTCCAGACGTCGGTCGAGAGGCAGGCCGCGGTCGCGATGCCGCCCACGACCACCGACGTCATGCCGGGGATGCTCCAGCCGGCGGTGTACCAGTATCTGCCGCCGCGCTCCTCGTCGAAGAGGTCGGTCGCGTCGTAGCGGTTGCGGCGCAGCACGATGTCGGTCGCGAAGATCGCCATCGCCGGGCCCGAGACGATCACGAGGAACTGCAGCATGAGGTTGACGGCGTCGAGCAGGTTCGTCGACATGACGAGGTAGAGGGTGAGCGCGGTGCCGATGACGCCGATGACGATCGCCGACGGGATGCGGCGGATCGGCACCCCGACCGACTGCAGCGCCATGCTCGAGGTGTACGTCGTCATGCCGTTGAGGGCGATCGTGTTGACGATGACCGCGAGCACGAGCAGCGGGCCGAGCCAGGTCGGAAGCAGCCCGAGGATGGCCGATTCGATGCCCGCCTCGAGCTGGGGACCGGTGAGCCCGGTCACGATGAGCGCGCCGACGACGGTGAAGAAGATGCCGGGCAGTGCACCGCCGAGCGCGGTCGCCGCGATGATGTGCGAGGGTTTCGTCTCGCGCGGCAGGTAGCGGGCGATGTCGGGGCTGTTGATGTACGAGAGCGGCGTCGAGGCGAGGATCGTGAAGCCGATCGTGATGGCCGACCAGAGGGGCACTCCGGTGAGCGCCTCGGGCGCCTGGTAGCCCCAGTCGACGGTCGGCAGTGCGAACGCGGTCACCGCGAGGAAGATCACGAGCAGGCCGATCGAGATCGCGGTGTAGCTCTTGATGATGAGCCCGTGGCCGTAGACCGCGACGAGCACCGTGATCGCCGAGACGACGAGGGTGACGGCGACGGGGCCGAGCACGGGGTCGGCGAAGCCCCACTGCGCGAGCAGGTCGGCACCCATGAACGACGAGGCGAGCCAGTTCAGCGCGAGGAAGACGGCCGAGACGAGCCATCCGGTGAAGGCGATGATGACCTTGTTGCCGATGATGCCGTAGAGGGCGCGGCTGATGACCGAGCCCGACGTGCCCGCCGCGGGACCCGCGATCGCGATGAGGCCCGGGAAGACCCAGAGCAGGTTGGCCGCGACGATGACGGCGACGGCCTGCCAGATCTCGAGGCCGAGCAGGATCATGGTCGCGCCGATCGTGAAGTTCAGGATGCTCACGTTGGGGGCCGCCCAGACCCCGAAGAGGTCACGGGCACGACCGTGCCGCTCGGACGGGCTGACGACCTCGATGCCGCGGGTCTCGGGCTGGGTCGGCGCGTCGACGAAGTCCTGCGACGCTGCGGGAGTCTGGGATGACACGGGGGATCCTCTCGGCGGGGCCTGGGTCGCGTCGTCAGGGCCCTGCCGGTGGCGACGCTGCTATTGGTCGCTTGACCAATGGGCTATTGGTCGCTTATCCAATAACATGATCGACATGATGTCAAGCGCGCCGGCGACCCGCGCCCGCAAGCCGCCGGCGGAGCGTCGCGCGGAGATCGTCGCGACCGCCGCGGCGATCGCGCTCGACGACGGGCTCGAGGGCATCACGCTGCGTGCGGTCGCAGATCGGCTCGGCGTTCGGCCCGGGCTCATCAGCCACTACTTCCCCGTCGCGGAGGACCTCGTCATCGCCGCGTTCGTGCACGCCGTCTCCGACGAGCGCGAGACGCTCGTGCCCGAAGGCGGCGAGCCGCTCGAACGCATGGCCCGTCTCGTCGCCCGGGTCGAGAGCCCCGAGGCCCGCCCGATCTCGCGGCTGTGGCTGAACGCGCGCCATCTCAGCCGTTTCAGCCCCGCACTCGACGAGGCGCTCGAGGAGCAGGAGGCGCTCGACCGCGCCCGGCTCACCGAGCTCGTCGACGCCGGCATCGCCTCCGGGGTGTTCGCGCCCGACGACGCGTTCGCCGCGTGCGTGCGCATCTTCGTCGCGATCGACGGCTTCGGCGCCTACGCGAACAACACCGGCGCGTTCGACTCCGACGCCTACTGGCGCTTCGTCACCGACGCGACCGAATGGGCGCTCGGCCTCGAGCCCGGGCGCCTGCGCGCCGAGGTGGCCGCGCTCGGGAGCTGAGGCATCGGCCGTCGCGACTCGGCCGTCGCTACCCGCCCGGCGCGGCGCCGCCGTCGAGCTCGCGCCGACGGCGCTCGAGCTCGGCGCGCTGCTCGTAGAACTCGATCTCTCGGTCGAGGTCGGCGAGCTGCTCCTCGGTGCTGCGGGTGTCGCGCGGCACCGCCGGCGGTGCGACGCACGGCTCGGGGCTGCGCCCGGCCGGGGTGAAGCCCCCGAGGCCGGCACCGCGGGGCGCGTACTCGCGCCCGAGCACGAACCAGAGGATCGTGCCGATGAGCGGCAGCAGCACCACGAGCAGGATCCAGCCGAACTTCGGCAGGTGCTTCACCTGCGACTCGTCGCGCATGATGAGGTCGACGAGCGCGTAGACCATGCCCGCGACGACGACGACGGAGAAGATCAACGGCATGGCCGCCAGCCTAGGGCGACGAGGCCGGGCGGGTCGAGCACGGCGCGATCACGGCCGGGACCGCCGGTCACGGCGCCTCACGGAGGTGCACGCGCTCGCCCTGGGCGCTCAGCAGGTTGAGGATCTCGGCCGGTTCGAGCGACGCACTCGCGGTGCCGTGCGGCACGCGCGTGTCGAACTCGGCGGCCTCACCCGGCTCGAGCACGAGCTCTTCGTCGCCGAGCGCGAGCCGCACGCGACCACTCAGCACGTACACCCAGTCGTACCCCTCGTGCGCCCGCCGCTCGACGGGCGCCTCGGGCGGGTGCCCGGGCAGCACCATCTTGAACGCGTGCACGTCGGGGTTGCTGCGGGTGAGCGGGATGATCGCCTTGCCGTCGCGGTAGAACGGCTTGGGGTGCACCCTCGGGTCGGCGATCTGCGGTGCGCCGACGAGGTCGTCGAGGCTCGCCCGGTACACCGCGGCGAGGCGGATGAGCAGGTCGAGGGTCGGCCGGCGGCCACCCGACTCGAGCCGCGACAGGGTGCTCGCCGAGATGCCGGTCTCCTCAGCGAGCTCGGCGAGGGTGAACCCGCGGCGGGTGCGAAGCGCTCGCAGTCGTGGTGCGACGCCCTCGAGCATGCGGTCGAGGTGCAGGTGCTCGGCGTCGTCTGGCATGGTGTCCCCTTGCCGTTTCGGCAAACTTGCTTGCCATTCCATCATGTGCGGCCGACGATCGGAAGATGCAGCAGACCTCGTGGGACGTCATCATCGTCGGCGGCGGCAGCGCCGGACTCAGCGCCGCGCTCATGCTGGGCCGCTCCCGCCGCCGGGTGCTCGTGCTCGACGAAGGCAGCCCGCGCAACCGCTTCGCCGGTCACATGCACGGCGTGCTGGGTCGCGACCACACCTCGCCGCTCGACCTGCTCGCCGACGGACGCGCCGAACTCGAACGATACGAGGGCGTGACCGTGCGCGGCGGGATCGCCGTCGACGCGCGCGCCCTCGACGACGCAGCGGAGCCCGGCAGCACTGCGGAGCCGAACGGCCGCGGGCCGCGCGTCGCGCTCGAGCTCGCCGACGGCGAGCGCCTGCACGCCCGGCGACTGCTCGTCGCGAGCGGCCTGCGCGACGCGCTGCCGCCCGTGCCCGGTCTCGCCGAGCAGTGGGGCCGCGGCGCGTTCATCTGCCCGTACTGCGACGGGTGGGAGGCGCGCGACCGGCGCATCGCCGTGCTCGCCGCGAGCGCCGCGCAGGTGCACCAGGCCCAGCTCATGCGGCAGCTCTCGGTCGATGTGACGTTCTTCGCGCACGGTGCCGAGCTGACCGCCGAGGCGCGCGCCGGCCTCATCGCACGCGGCATCTCGGTGGAGGATCGCGCGGTCGCGGCCGTCGTCGCCGACGACGGAGGCCGCCTTCGAGGCATCCGGCTCGTTGTCGGCACGGAACTCGCGACCGACGCGATCTTCGCCGGGCCCGTGCCCGAGCCGAACGACCCCGTGCTCCGGCGCCTCGGCGCCGATCGTGCGCCGCACCCGATGGGCGGCGAGTTCGTCGTGGTCGACGCGATGGGCCGCACGAGCGTGCCGGGCGTCTGGGCCGCGGGCAACGTGACCGATCCCCGTTCCTCGGTGCCGTTCGCGATGGCGGCCGGCAGCATGGCGGGAGCGGCGATCAACGCCGACCTCGTCGAGGAGGAGGTGCGCGCGGCCCTGGCGGCGAGCGTCCGGCGAGGATGACGTGACGAGACATCCACGGCCGGCGTTCACCTTCGAACGCCTAGGCTGAGGGGATGCTGGTCATCAGCTACAACCTGCGCAAGCACCGCGCCATCTCCGAGCTGGCGGCGCTCGATGAGCGGTACTCCCCCGACGTGCTCTGCCTGCAGGAATGCGACACCACCGACCTCGCCGAGGCCGTCGGCCGGCTCCGGCTCGCGCACTCCACGACGGGCAACCGGCTCGGCCTTGCGATGTACTACCGCGCCGATCGCTTCGAGCCCCGCGACATCCGCGCCTTCGCCCTCAAGAAGTCGTTGCACGACCGCATCCTCCGCCCGGCACACGAGCGCCTGCTCGGCGCACGCCTCACCGACCGCGAGCACGGGCGCGACATCGTCGTCGCATCGTTCCACGCGGCACCCCTCACGGCGCTCAACTCGCTGCGACGGCACCAGATCAATGCGGCGCTCGGCTCGCTGCAGCTCATGGGCCCGCACCTGCCGACGCTGATGGTGGGCGACTACAACTACCCGGTCTTCAAGGACAACCTGGCCGAGAAGGTGCGCGACGCGGGTTACGAGCTCACGCTGAGCGACAGCCGCACGTACACGCGGTACAAGTACTTCCGCGGGCACTTCGACTTCGCGACGTCGGCCGATTTCGAGATCCGCCGGGTCGAGACGCTGCCGCGCGGGTCGAGCGACCACCTGCCGATCCTCGTCGACGCGCAGTACGTGGGCCTGCTCGCCGACGACGCGGTCGACGTCGTCATCTGATCGTCCGCGGCTCCGCACCCCTGCGAGCGGGCGCCGCGACCGGACGGCCGATCACGCGGCGAGCGCGACCCCCACGCAGGTGAGGCCGAGGAACAGGTCGAGCCCCATGCACCAGAGCGCGAGCGAGCGACCGACGACGACGTTGCGGCGGTAGTGCACGGCGTCCCAGCCGGCGTGGGCGGCGAGCGCGAGGCCGGCGATCGCGAGCCCGGCCCGCGGGTCGAGCGCGAGGGCGACGACCGCGACGCCGAAGTAGGCGAGCATCGCCACCACCTGCGGAGCGGTCACCCGCGGACGGCGGATGACACCGACGACCGCCAGCACCAGGCCCGCCGCCGCGATCACGAGCCACCTCGGCACGTCGAGCAGCTCGGCGCCGAACACGAGCACGGTGCCGAGCACGACGACGAGCCAGGCGACCCAGCGCACGCCGGTGACGGCCGCAGCGAGGTAGCAGAGCGTCGCGATGCCGAGGGCGGTCATCGGCACGGTCGTGCCGAGCGCCTCTGGATAGCCGCTGAAGAGCAGCCCGACGCCGCTCGCGACGCCGATGACGAGCACGACGACGATGAGCCAGGCGGGCTGTCTCGTCGTCGTCTGCTGTGTGCGATCGGCCGTGGCCGCCGTCGATTCGAGCCGGTTCATCGGGATGCCTCCTCGCTGATGCGCATCACCGGATATCTATACCCCCTGTGGGTATATCACATCGGTGTGCGGGCCGCCACCCCTCGAGGGACGCCCGGATCGCAGCCCCCGCACCCCCTCGATGTGGGGCCGCGCTCGACGTTCGCGCTCCCTACACTGGCGCGCATGACCGACTCGACGAGGCCCGAGCTCCCTGCCGAGGCCGCACTGCGCACGGCCTGGCTCGTCGTCGCGATCCTGGTCGGCCCGACCCTCATCGTGGCGGTCCTCGCCGACGGCCTCGGCAGCTTCGGCTCCGAGAACTCGAATCCGTGGGCAGGTCCGCTCACGGTGGCCTGCTGCATCGTGAGCATCGTGTGCGGGCTCGCGGCATTCGCGTTCGAAGCCCCCTGGTGGTCGGCGCTGCTCATCGCGAGCCCGGGCTTCACGTGGCTCGCGACGAGCTTGACGCAGGACATCGTCTGGTCGATCGCCATGGTGCTCAGCCCGCTCGCCGCGCTCGGCGGCGCCGTCAGCGGGTTCATCGTCTCAGTGGCGAGGGCGGCCGGCGACGAGGGCTCCGCCGACGAGTGACCGGCCGAGTCGACGGGAGGCTCGAGGCACCCCGCTCACCGGCGAAGATGGAGGGCATGCAGATCATCGTCATCGGCGCGGGCGCCTGGGGGCTTCCGGCCGCGGCCGAGCTCGCCGGGCGCGGCCACCACGTCACCCTCGTCGACCGCTACGGGCCGGGCAACGCCCTCTCCTCTTCGCACGGACCGACCCGCATCTGGCGGCTCGCCGACCCCGACCCGGCGAAGATCGCGATGACCCGGCAGAGCCTCGAGGCGATGGAGCGGCTCTCGTCGATCGCCGGAGAGCCGGTGTTCCTGCGGCGCGGGCTCGTGTGGCGCGACGAGGCGGCCGCCCTCGACGGCTTCGAGTGGGCGCTCGCGATGGAGGGGATCCCGCACCTGCGCCTCGGCGCCGACCGTGTCGGCTCCCGCTTCCCGGGGCTCGTGCCCGACGGGCGCGGCGCGATCTACACCTCCGAGGCGGGCCCCGTGCTCGCCGAGGTCTCGCTGCGCGCGCAACTGCGGCGCTTCGAGCAGGCGGGCGGCGAGCTGCGCATCGCCCACGTCGTCGACGTCGAGGCGGATGCCTCGGGTGACGGCCCCCGCCGCGTGCACCTGGCCGGCGGTGAGGTGCTCGAGGCCGACGCCCTCGTGATCGCGGCCGGCCCCGGGGCATCCGCCCTGCTCGACCGCCTGGGGCTCGCGGTGCCGCTGCGTCCGCACCTCGAGCAGGTCGTGCACGTCGCAGACCCGGCGCAGGCGTTCGACGACCTGCCCGACCTCATCGACATCGCTGCGGGCGAGCGGCCGACGCTCTACGCGATGGCGACGCCGGGGGTCGGCTACAAGCTCGGCCTCGACGCACCGCTGCGCGAGGCCCGGTGGGGCGTCGACGACGACCGCACGCCCGACGATGCCCGCACCGCGACGCTGCTCGACTACGCGCGCACGGCGCTCGGCATGACGGGGGCCGCCGTCGTCGACGCGAAGGTGTGCAGCTGGACCGACTCCCCCGACGGCCGCTTCGTGATCGGCACTCCGCTGCCCGGCGTGACCGTCGCCTGCGGCGACTCGGGCGAGGGCTTCAAGTTCTCGGCACTCATGGGGCTCGTGCTCGCCGACCTCGCCGAGGGTGAGACGCCGCCGGTCGACCTCGCGCCGTTCCGGTTCGACCGCTTCGCCGGCGCCGACCCCGCCGCCGCTGCGGCGGCCGCGGGCGCGCTCGACTCGCCCACCGCCCTCGGCGGCGCGCCCGAGGCATCCGCCGGCTGACCCGGCCGTACCCGCCGCCCCCGCGACGCGCTACGCGGACCCGGCGCCCTCGGTCGTCGGCTCGGTCTCGACCGATGTCGGCGCTCGCCCCGGCCGGAGCGCACCGATCGCGGCCGCGACGACGAGCGTCGCCATGAGCACCCAGTTGATCCAGTCGGTGCGGCCCGTGAGGAGGTCGAGGTTCGTGAGCATCAGGTACAGGCCGGCCGCGAGGCCGACCACGCCGAGCACGGGCGCGACGACGACCCGGAACACGCCGTGCCCACGGCGGTCGCGGCTGAAGAACCGCACGACGCTGACCATGCAGAGCAGCTGCAGCGCGACGATGCCGATGATGCCGACGCCGTTCGTCCAGAGCAGCAGGTGCAGGTACGGGTCGCCGCGCAGCCCGAGCGTGATCGCGATGAGCACGACCGACGCGATCGTCGTCACGAGGCTCGCGAGCACCGGCGAGTGGAATCGGGCGTGGGTGCGCGCGAGCTTCGCGGGCAGCACGCCGTCGCGGCCGAGCGCGAAGAGGTAGCGGGAGGTCGCGTTGTGGAACGCGATCGTCGCCGCGAGGATGCTCGTGACGATGAGGAGCCCCATCACCATCGACGCCCACGCGCCGAGGTACGACTCGGCGAGCATGAAGTAGAGGCCCTGGAACGCATCGGACAGCGAGAACTCGGTGAGGCCGTCGATGCCGAGCGCGGCGACGGCGACCCACGCGATGAAGCCGTGGAACAGGGCGAGGAACCCGACCGCGATGTACGTCGCCCTGGGCACCGTGCGCTCGGGGTCGCGCGCCTCCTCGGCATAGATCGCGGTGCCCTCGAAGCCGATGAACGCGCCGAGCGCGAGCACGAACATGCCGCCCGAGGCGAGGTTGAACACGTTGCCCGGCGCGAACGGCTCGACGGTGAAGTTCGCCGTGCCCTCGGTGGCGAGCACGGCGATCGCGAGCACGACGAGGATGAGCACCTCGAGGGTCATGAGCACGGCGAGCACGCGGGCGCCGACGTCGATCTGCCGGTAGCCGAGGAAGGCCACGATCGCGACACCCGCGAGCGCGTAGACCGACCAGTGCACGTCGACGCCGAGCATGCCGTTGAACGTCTCGGCGGCGTAGAAGCCGAGGAACCCGTAGAAGCCCCCGCAGATGAGTGCGTACGACAGCAGCGCGACGAGCGCCGCGGCGCCGCCCGCGCGCCGACCGAGGCCGCGCCCGATGAAGGCGTAGAACGCTCCGGCGTTGCGCACGTGGCGGGCGAAGGCCGTGAACCCGGCCGCGCACAGGATGTATACGATGCCGCTGAACACGTAGGCGCCCGGGGCGCCGATGCCGCCGAGCCGGAACGCGAGCGGGGCCGCGCCGGCCATGACGGCGAGCGGGGCGGCCGCGGCGACCACGAAGAAGAAGATGTCGAAGGTGCCGAGCTTGCCGCGGGCGAGCGTGCCGTCGGCGGCGGTCGTGGGGGTGGTGGACGTGGAGGTCATGGTTGCTCCTGGTCAGCGACGGTGGTGACGGAGGGAATGGGGGAGGTTCGGGCCGGGGCGGCTGCGGCCGCCCCGGCCCGGTGGGTCAGAGCTCCGGCCACCAGGCCGGATCGGTCCAGAGGGCGAGCTCCTGCTCGAGGGCGGCGCCGACGCGGAAGACGGTCGCGTCGTCGTACGTGCGGCCGACGATCTGCACGCCCGTCGGCACGCCGTTCGGCGCGATGCCCGACGGCACGGCGAGCACCGGTACGCGGCCGATCACGTTGAACGGCAGCGTCATGAGCTTCGAGAAGATCGCGGCGCTGTCGGTCGACGGCTCGTCGGCGGCGAACCCGGTCGTGGCGATCGTCGGGCAGACGAGCACGTCGTAGTCCGTCATGAGCTCGGCGAAGGGGCGGTAGAACGCCGTCTCGGCGACGAGTCCGTCGACGTAGGCGCCGCCCTCGGCGGCGGCCGTGGCGAACGCCCGCGTGTACGGCATGAGCTGCTCGGCCCGGGCGGGGTCGCCCTCGAGGATCGACTCGATGAACGGCCCCATGACGGCGCCGAAGTGCGGCCACGCGGTCGCGAGCGTGCGCTCGGGGCCCCACGGCAGCTCGACGACGTCGACGGTCGCGCCCGCAGCCGCGAGCGCGAGCGCGACGGTGCGCGTGTTGAGCTCGACGGCCGGGTCGACGTCGTAGCCGCCGAGGTCGAGGCAGAGGGCGATGCGCACGCCCTCGAGCGAGCCCACGGTCCCCGAGACGGTCGCGATGTCGCGCAGGGATGCCGCGTCGCCGACCCACGGGCCGGAGATGACGTTCTGCAGCATCGCGACGTCGGCGACGCTCCGCCCCATCGGCCCGTCGGCGCAGTACGTGTCGGAGTTGAACGGCGCCATGCCCGGCACCCGAGCGAACGGGGGCTTGAATCCCACGACTCCGCAGAACGACGCCGGGATGCGGATCGACCCGCCGATGTCGGAGCCGGTCGCGAGCAGGGTCGAGCCCGCGGCGAGCACGGCGCCCGACCCGCCCGACGAGCCGCCGGGCGTGAGGTCGGTGTTCCACGGGTTGCGGGTCACGCCCCAGAGCTTCGAGTGGGTGACGGGCGCGCAGCAGTACTCGGGCGTCGTCGTGCGGGCGTGGATGACGGCGCCTGCCGCCTGGATCCGCTCGACGATCGGGTGGGTCTCGGAGGCGACGTGCCCCTGCTCCAGGAGGCATCCGTCTTCGAGGAGCCGGCCCGCGACGGGCTGCTCGTCCTTGAGCATGAGCGGGATGCCCTCGAGCGGGCGCAGGTCGTCGCCCGCGGCGAAGCGCGACTCCGACGTGCGTGCGGCGTCGCGCGCCTCGTCGATCCACTGCTCGGTGACCGCGTTGATCGAGGGTTCGGTCGCCTCGGTGCGGGCGATGACCGACTCGAGCAGGTCGACGGGCGACAGCTCGCGCCGGCGCATCAGCTCGGATGCCTCGGTGGCGGTGAGCCGGAAGAGTTCCATGTGGTGCCTTTCGGGGTGGGGCGGGGGTCGGTCGCGAGCGCGTCGGGCGTGCCGAACGTGTCGAGATCGACCCGTACGTCGTACGCTTCCGTACACTGTACGGACGATACTCTTGCACGCATGGCCTCACGTCAAGCGGCAGTTCCGGCGAAGCCGTGGTCGCGAGCTCGCACGGCACGCCAGACCCTCACCCGCCGCGAGGTCACCGATGCGGCGATCGCCCTCGTCGAACGCGACGGCCTCGACGGACTGACCATGCGCCGCCTCGCCACCGAGCTCGGCTGCGCGCCGATGAGCCTCTACACGCACGTCAGCAGTCGCGACGACCTCGTCGACGCGATCGTCGAGCAGCTGATCGAGCGCCTCGACCTGCACGAGCAGCCCGGCGAGACGTGGCAGCAGGCGGTGCGCCGCACGCTCGCGTCGTACCGCGACCTCGCCGTGCAGGTGCCGCACGCGTTCGAGCTGCTGGCGCTCGCCCCGTACGACACCTCTCCCGTCGCACCGCACCTCGCCGGCGTGCTCGCCGGCCTCGAGCATGCGGGCCTGACGGCCGACCAGGCCCGGCAGGTGCTCGGCATCGTCGACGCCTACGCCTCGGGGTTCCTCGTGGTGTGGGCGCGCAGCCATGCGGCCGAGCGCCCGTCCGGCGCAGGGGTCGCCGCCGCCTCGACGGCCGACGTCGCCGGCATGCGCGAACTCGCAACGTTCGACCAGGGCCTCGAAGCACTCATCGCCGGGCTCGACGCGACGCTCGTGTCGGGCGCGAGGGCCACCGACCCTTGACACCGGCCGAAGCGCCCACTAACGTCGCTCGGCGATGGGTACGCTGATCTACTCCTGAGTGGTGAGCCGTGTCGAGCAATGCTCCACGGCTTCCGCATCGATGCCGGCGCTGAGCGCCGCTGATCGACGCGCAATCGACCGCCACTGATCATTCGGCTCGCAGCCGTCGACGCTCGCGCGCACCCCCTTCGGGCGGTGTCCGCCGACGAACCTCGACCGGCGCTCGCGACCTCGCGAGACGGGCCGGGAAGGAGCTTCCTCCATGTACCCCACCAGCCAACTCTCCCTCCACGCCGTGACCAAGCGCTTCGGCGAGCGCGTCGTGCTCGACCGGGTCGAACTCTCGCTCCGCCCCGGCGAGCGCGTCGGCATCATCGGCGACAACGGCTCGGGCAAGTCGACCCTGCTGCGCCTCATCGGCGGCGCGCTGAGCCCCGACGCCGGCGAGCTCGTCGCGCGCTTCGCCGGAGGCGTCGGCGCGCTCGACCAGGTGCTCGAGCTGGCGTCGGACGCGACCGTGCACGACGCGATCGACGCGTGCTCGACCGAGCTGCGCGGGCTCGAACGCGAGATGCACGCGGCCGAGCAGGGGCTCGCCGACCTCGAGGGTGCCGCGCTCGACGACGCCCTCGCCGAGTACGCGGCCATCACCGAGCGCTTCGAGGCGCGCGACGGCTACGGCGCTCCCGCCCGGCTCGATGCATCGCTCGACGCGCTGGGCGTCGGCGGCCTCGACCGCGACCGCGCGTGGGAGACGCTCTCGGGCGGCGAACGCTCGCGCGTCGCGCTCGCGGCGACGGTGGCTGCGAACCCCGAGCTGCTGCTGCTCGACGAACCGAGCAACGATCTCGACGACGACGCGTGGCAGTGGCTCGTCGATCGCCTGCGGGTGCACGACGGCACCGTGGTCGTGGTGACGCACGACCGCGCGTTCCTGCAGGCGCTCACGCAGGTGATCTGGGAGGTCGACGCCGCCTCGGTCGCGCGCTACGGCGACGGCTACCCCGGCTACCTCATCGCGAAGGCGAACGAACGCGAACGGCACCGGCTCGCCTACGAGACGTGGAAGGCCGAGCTCGCCCGCAACCGCGAGCTCGTCGCGGCGAACGCGGGGCGGCTCGCCGCGATCCCGCGCAAGCTCGACAAGGCCGGCATGGGCACGGGCGCGTTCCGGCCCCGTGGCCGCGACCACGGGGCGATGGGCCGCATCCGCAACGCGAAGGCGAGGATGTCGCGGCTGCTCGCCGCGCCCGTGATCCCGCCGGCCAAGCCGCTCTCGTTCGCGCCGACGGCCTTCACCGGTTCGGTCGACGCCCAGGTCGAGGGCGCCCCCTTGCTCGTGCTCTCCGGGGTACGGGTGGCCGAGGCATCCGTCGACGACCTCGTGCTCGCGCCCGGGGGCCGGCTGCTGATCACCGGACGCAACGGAGTCGGCAAGACGAGCCTGCTGCGCGTCATCACCGGGGAGCTCCGCGCCGATGCCGGCACGGTGACGGCCACGCCGCGCATCGGGCACCTGCGCCAGCAGAGCGCGATCCGGCCGAGTCGTCGCACCCTGCTCGAGGCGTACGCGGCGGGGATCCGCGAGGACCGCGAGACGGCCGAGGCCCGGCTGATGTCGCTCGGGCTGTTCCATCCGCGGGACCTCGTGGTGCCGGTCGGCGCGCTCTCGTACGGGCAGCGGCGGCGGCTCGAGCTCGCGCTGCTCGTGAGCGAGCCGCACGAGCTGCTGCTGCTCGACGAGCCGACGAACCACCTGTCGCCCGACCTGGTCGAAGACCTCGAAGGCGCGCTCGAACGGTTCACCGGCGCGGTCGTGCTCGTCTCGCACGACCGTCTGCTGCGCGAGCGGTTCGGAGGTCAGCGGCTGCGGCTGGACGGGCCCGAGTAGGGCGCACCGCGACATCGGGGATCGCCACGGTCTCGGTCCGACCGGCGCGGATCCTTCCGATCCTGCGGCGATCTCCGATCGCGCGGAGGCCTCCCGGCGACGCGCGAAACGCCCGGCCCGCTGGATGCGGGCCGGGCGTTCGCGCGGCGGATCAGCCCTTGCCGGGCTTGGTCGCCTCGATCGGGAAGCTCCACGCGTTGACGCCGTCGCCGCTGCCCGCCTCGATGCCGCCCTGCTCGGCGTACGAGACGAGGATGCGGGCGTCGTCGGCGAGCGCCGCGCGGGTGGCCGCGTCGATCGGCACGGCGAGCTTGCCCGTCCCGGCGTCGACGGCCTGCTCGAACGAGCCCAGCAGTCGGCCGCTCATGTCGGGCGCCCACGGCGGGGCCGCGCCGTCGGCCGGCGAGCAGGCCTCGAAGCCGTACACGTCGCCGGCGCAGCTCGTGGTCCAGACCGGGATGAACGTCGTATCGCCCTTCCAGAGGAAGACGCGCACGGTGCCCGCCTCCTCGGTGTCGTAGGAGATGCGCACGTTCTTCTGCTGGACCTTGACGTCGGTGACGCTCATCGCATCGCTCGGCTGCACCCCCGAGATCGTGCCGCCCCTGGTCGCCGACTGCGCGACCGTCTGCGGCGACTGCACGCCCTGCAGGGCGGTGTCGGGGATGATCGGCGCCGACGCCTCGGTCGACCGGTCGGCCGGCGGGGCGTACCCGTCGAGGTAGGCGTGACCCCAGCGGTAGGGCTCCGACTGCTGGCTTCCGAAGGCCGACCACGCGGTGCGGGTCTGGCCGATGAAGTCCTGGGTGTCGGAGTCGTACGGGGTCACGTTGAGCCCCAGGTACCGCGGGTCGACGTCGTTCTGCGCGGCGTCGCCCGACGGCACGGCGCCGGTCGGGCCGACCGCGGCGGGCAGGGCCGCGAGCGGCACCTTCACCTCGAGGTCGTAGCCGCCGCCGGCGTAGGTGCCGTCGGCCTCGCGGGCGACCTCGACCGCCACCTCGACGCCGACGGCGTTGAGCCCGCCCTCGACGGTCTCGGCGAGCGGCCCCGTCGAGAATCCCTGGTGGTTGTCGGCGTCGCGCGACCAGCACGGGCCGTCCTCGCCGTTGCCGTTGGCGGCTTCGGCATCGTCGGTGAACGGGAACATGCCGAGCTTGAACGTCGTCGACGTGTCGACCGAGTCGCCGCGCGGGTCGAGCAGCAGCTCGACCGAGTCGACGAGCCAGTGGCCGAAGCACCGGTCGGGCGTCGCGGCGGCGCTCGCCACGTCGTCGGTCACGCGGATCTGCGCGTAGAGCGCGTCGTCGTACCAGCCGAGCTTCGCGAGGCTGCCGTCGCCGCAGTCGACGCCCTCGACGGCGCAGGCCGCGCCCTCCCACCGGGTGCCGATGTCGACCGGCTCGCCCGTGTAGACGTCGTCGGCGGTGCCGTCGACGGTCGGTGCCGAGGCGAGCTGCGGGATCACGACCGTCGGCACGAGGTACACCGTCTCGTTCTCGGTCGAGGTGCCCGCACCCGAGGTCGTCGTCGCGGTGAACGTCACCGTGCGGCTGCCGGGGTCGGCTGGGTCGGTGTGCGTGACGACGAACTCGACCGTCGCGGTGTCGCCCGCGGCGAGCCCCGTGAACGGCTTGGATGCCTCGTCGGCGACGAACCCGGCGGGCAGCGCGAGCGCGACCTCACCCGACTCCGTCGAGGCGGTGCGGTTGGTCACCTCGACCGGCACCGTCACGGTCTCGCCGGCGCCGATCTGGGCGACGGCGTTCGAGCGACCGCCCACGTAGGCGTCGTGGTCGCGGGTCCACTGCTCGTACTCGGCCATGTTGCCCCAGCGCTCGAAGCGACCCTCGACGGGCGCGACGAGCGCGATGCGGGTGTCGTTGTACGCGGTGACCTCGCCGTCGAACGAAGCGGCGAGCTTGTAGACGCCCGCTGCCGCGTCGGCGGCCGGGGTGACGGTGAACGTCGCCGTCGAGGCATCCTCGTCGCCGATGCCGTCGAGCTCGACGGGGTCGGAGACCTGCCAGCCCGCGGGAACCGCGAGGCTCACGGTGCCGCCGCCGAGGTCGCCCTCGCCTGAGCGCGCCGAGACGGTGACCTCGAACGGCTCGCCGGCGGCCTCGTAGTAGTCGTCGACCGCGAGCGAGAACTCGGAGCCGAGCGGCATGCCGCCGGGGTCGGCGACGACGGCGCCGTAGAGCACCGCGTCGTCGTTCGCGGAGGCCGGCGAGCTGTTCGGCTGCATCGGCACGATCGACTGCGAGACGCCGTAGCGCTGGCAGGTGGGGTTGGTGAGGCCCTTCTCCATCACGCGTGCCTGCGTGGGGTGCGCCCGACCGCCCTCGCGGCCGACCTGCGCCCACGACTTGGCGGTGCCCGCCTGCTGGCCCTGCACGTTGCCCTCGGCCCAGACGTACGGCGAGTCGTAGCCGGTCCACGTGCCGACGACCGTGAACGGGTTCGTCGCGGCCGGCGTGAAGCCGGTGTTGCAGTTCGGCGCGGCCGTGCCTCCCGAGCCGGTCGTGAGGCCGCCGGCGAGGATCTTCTTGACCTGCCAGGTGTCGACGGCGCCCGTGCCCTCGAGCTGTTCGGGGAACATCTCGGGATCGGCGGCCGCGGCCGCGGCCTCCCAGATCATGCGGCCCTGCGCGTACTGGTGGTTGCCGTGCCCGGCCGCGAGCGACGGCGTCGAGCCGACCAGGATCTCGGGCTGGGTCTCGCGGATGATGCGCACGGTGCGGCGCAGGGTCTCCTCGGCGTCCCACACCTGCGCGGTGAGCGCCGCCGAGGTGTTGTAGAAGAAGTCGACCCGGTCGAGGTTGAAGATGTCGATCGTGCCCGAGCGCACGTGGGAGGTGCGGTCCTCGTTCTCCCGGCGGAGGCCGAGGTCGGGGCCGGCCTCGGGGCCGACCGAGTTCGAGCCGCCCTCGCCGCGCGTGGCCATGATGATGCCGCAGCGCACGCCGTAGAGGTCGTGCCAGACGCCGCAGGGCGTCGTGAACCCGGCGTCGTCGTCGGGGTGGGCCCAGATGCCCATGATGTCGATCTTGCCGCGCTCGGTGTCGATCGCGATCGAGGGGTCGCCCGCCTCGAGCTTCGTGGCGGCATCGGCCGCCGGGGTTTCGGTGCCCATCGTCGCTGCCATCGCGGTACCCGGTCCCATGAGTACGGCGGCCGTGACCAGCGAGGTCAGCAGCATGGCGTGATGTCGTTTCATGCGGTCCTCCGTTGGACGCTCGGACGACGGACTGCCGCCCGATCTCCCATCAAGCTAGAGCAGACTCGATCGAACAATCAAGCAGTTTCACGCAGTTTCACGCATTAACGCGTGCGCGGAGTTGCGCACAGCGGGCACGCCCATGCGGGGTGCACGCCGAGACGACGCGCGCACCCCGCTCTGCGCCGGACGGCGCGCGGGCCTCACTCGCGCACGGCGCCCTCGATCATGCCCTTGATGAAGTGCCGTTGCAGGAACACGTAGAGCAGCACGATCGGCAGCGCGACCATGACCGCGCCCGCGGCGAGCAGCGCCGTGCCCTGCGTGTACTGACCCTGGAAGAACGCGAGCCCGAGCGGCGCGGTGCGCACCGACCCGCTCGGCGACATCACGAGCGGGATGAGGAACTCGTTCCACGTCCACATGAACGTGAGCAGCACGAGCGTCAGGATCGCCGGGCGCCCGATCGGCACGAGCACCTGCCAGAGGATGCGCATCGAGCCCGCCCCGTCGAGGCGCGCCGCGTCGATGAGCGCCCGGCTCGAGGTGCGGAAGTACGTGCGCATCCAATAGGTGCCGAACGCGATCGACATCGCGATCTGCGGCGCGGCGACGCCCCAGACCGTGTTCGTCAGCCCGACGACCCGCAGGTCGAAGTAGAGCGGCACGATGAACGCCTCGGTCGGCACCATGATGCCGAGCAGGAACACGTAGAACATGAGCGTCGCGCCGCGGAACTTCATGGTGCCGAGCGCGTACCCGGCGAGGATCGACGCGAGCACCGCCACGACGACCACGATCACCGCGACGATCACCGAGTTGAGCATGTACTGGCCGAACCGGCCGATCTCCCACGCCTCGGGGAAGTTCTCGGGGTGGAACAGCCCGCCCTCGCGTGCGGCCGACGCGCTCTGCGGCCCGAAGGCGAGCGAGACGATGACGGCGATCGGGCCGAGCACGATGAGCGCGAATGCGACGAGCACGACGTAGTTCGCGCCTCGTTCGATCGGGGACACCTTCACTTGCGGTCTCCGATCATGTTCACGACGCCGTTGATGGCGAAGACGATGATGGTGAGCACGACGCCCACCGCGGTCGCGACACCGACCTCGCCGAGCTCGAACGCCCGACGGTAGATCTCATAGCTCGGCACGGTCGTCGACGTGCCCGGCCCGCCGCTCGTCGTGACGTAGACGAGGTCGAACGTCTTGAGGGCGGCGACGATCGTGAGCGTGAGCGCCACGGTGATCTCGCCGCGCACCATCGGCAGCGTGATCGCGAAGAACTCGCGCACCGGGCCCGAGCCGTCGAGCCGCGCCGCCTCGTAGAGCTCGCGGGGCACGCGACTCATGCCGGCCATGAGCAGCACGGTCACGAGGCCCGTGCACACCCACGTGCCGATGAGTCCGACCGCGGGCAGCGTGAACGCGTAGTCGCCGAGCCACGGACGCGCGAGCGCGCCGAGCCCGATCATGCGCAGGAACCCGTTGAGCGGGCCGTCGGGCGCGTAGATCTGCCGCCAGGTGACGGCGACGACGACCATCGCGATGACCTGCGGCAGGAAGATCACGCTGCGGAAGAACCCGAGCCCGCGCACCTGGGCGCGGGTGAGCAGGCTCGCGAGCAGCAGGCCGATCACGAGCGGCAGCACCGCGTAGAAGAACACGAGCACGAGCGCGTGCCAGAAGGCCTCGCGCAGGCGCTCGTCGAAGATGATCTCGACGTAGTTGTCGAACCCCACGAAGGTGGAGGCTCCGAGCCCGTCCCACTCGAAGAACGAGAACTGCGCGGCCCGCACGAGCGGGAACAGCAGGAAGACCCCGTAGAGCAGGAGGGCGGGGGCCAGGTACGCCCAGGGAACCCACGCCGATCGGGCGGAGCGCCGAGAGGCGCTCCGCCCGACCGTGGTCGTGCCGTCAGCCATTGCTTTCGACGAACTCCGAGTAGTCGGCCTCGAGGGTCTCGGTGAACTGCTCGGGTGTCGCCTGCCCGGCGAGCAGGTCCTGCAGTGCCTGTCCCATCGTGTCGCCGAAGGTCGGCGTCGCGTAGTCGAGGTAGGGCAGCAGGCTGCCGTTGCCGGTGACGTCGCCGAACACGGTGAACACGTCGGCCATCACGCCCTCGCTCGGGGCGAGCTCGGCGGTGCGGTTGACGGGCAGGTTGCCGGTCTCGGCGAGCACGTCCATCGCCTCATCGCTCGTGATGAAGTCGATGTACGCCGCGGCGACGTCGGTGTTGTCGGCCGCCGAGGTGATCGTGAACGGCAGGCCGGTTCCGCCCGTCGTCGCGGGCGTGCCGTCGCCGGTGTTCGGGATGAAGAACCCGACGTCGTCGCCCATCGCGTCGGCGAGGTCGGCGGCGAGCCACGAACCGCCGATGAGGAAGACGCCGTCGCCGGCCGCGAGCGACTGCCAGGCCGCGTCGTAGTCGGTGCCGTTCACGCCGTCGTTGAAGTAGCCGGCCTCGACCCAGCCCTGCAGGGTCTCGGCGGCCGCGACGTTCTCGGGCGTGGTCCAGCTCTGGCCGGCGTTGCCGAGGCCGAGGTCGGTGATGACCTCGGCGTCGACGTCGTCGCCCTGCACCGGGCCGAACACGTGCAGCGCGGGCCACTTCTCGATGTTGCCGAGCAGCATCGGCGTCTCCCCCGCCGACTTCGCGGTCTTCAGGGCCGCGTCGAACTCGGACCAGTCGGCCGGCACCTCGAGGCCGAGCTCCTCGAGCTTGGACTTCGAGTAGAAGACGCCGACGACCTCGCCGACCTGCGGCAGGCCGTACAGGTTGCCGTCGCCGAACACCTTCGCGTCATCGCTGTACGTCGAGTACTGCAGCACCGACGGCGAGTACCGGTCGAACCAGCCGTACGCCTCGGCGTAGTCGTCGAGCGGGCGCAACTGCTCGGCGGCGACGAACTGGCCCATCGTGTTGCGGCCGTTGTTCGCCTGCACGACGTCGGGTGCGTCGGCGTCGGTGAGGGCGAGCCGCAGCGTGGTCGCGAGGTCGTCGAACGACTGCGAGTTGCGGTCGATCGTCACGTTCGGGTACTTCTCCATGAACGCGGCGTTGAGCTGCTCCATCTGCTCGTTCTGGCCGCCGCGCACCTCCTGGTCCCACACGGTCAGGGTGACGTCGCCGACATCCGAGATGTCGGTGCTGATGTCGCCCGTGTCGGCGGTGTTGCCGGGGCTCGCACCGGTGCCGGGGGCGCAGCTCGTGAGGGCGACGACGAGGGCGGCGCCCGTCAGCGCCACCGCGGTCAGTCGGGTGTTCCGTCTCATGATGTACCTCTCTTCTCGGGATTCGATCGCCGGGCCGCTGTGGTGCCGTAGTCGGCGAAGGGGAAGGTGAGCTCCGCTCTGCGGCGCCCGGATGCCTCGGGGACGGCGTCGCTCAGGAAGGCGAATCTCGTCGCGAGCTCGCGATCGTCGCCGCCCTGCGCACGACTCCACCAGTCGGCGACGTCGCCCCAGCCGGGGGCGCCGACCGCGCCGCCGGGGTGCTCGACGGCGAGCGCCGCGCAGAGCGACGCGAACGAGAGCCGCTGTTCGAGGTCCCAGTCGCGCAGGGTGCCGAACACGAGGGCCGCACCGAAGACGTCGCCGGCGCCCGTGGCGTCCCGTCCGCTCGTCGGCACCGCGGGCACGACGACCTCGTCGCCGCTCGCCGAGTCGATCGCGACGGCACCGTGCTCGCCGCGCGTGACGACGACGAGCGGCACGAGCTCGGCGAGCGCGCGGGCCGCGCCGGCCGCCGAGTCGGTGCGCGTGTAGGCCATGGCCTCGGTCTCGTTGGGGGTGAAGGCGTAGCAGTCGGCGAGGAGGCGCAGGTCGGCCGGGTCCCAGCGTCCGCTCGAGTCCCAGCCGAGGTCGGCGAAGATCTTCGTGCCCGAGTGGGCTGCGGCCCGCCACCAGGCGTCGACCTCCCGGCCCCCGCGCGAGGCGCCGAGGTCGACGAAGGTCGCGCGAGCGGCGGGTCGGTCGCCGACGAGCTCGCCCGCGGTGAACGGCGCCGGCTCCTCGCGGGTGACCATGCTGCGGTCGCTGCCGGAGGCGATCGAGACGGTGACGGGCGTGGGCCAGTCGGGCACGAGGCGCGAGCGGCCGAGGTCGATGCCCTCGCGGTCGGCGAGGAACTCCCAGCACCAGCGACCGTAGACGTCGTCGCCGAGCGTCGCCGCGAGCGCGGTGCCGAGGCTGAGGCGGGCGGTGGCGACGGCGAGGTTGGCGACGCCGCCCGGGCTCGACGCGAGGCCCTCTGCGTACACCTCGGTGCCCGGGCGCGGTGCCCCGTCGACGCCGGTGAACACGAGGTCGAAGAAGACGGGCCCGGTGAGGAGCACGTCGACGCCGTCGTCGGCAGCCCGTTCAGCCACGCATCCTCCTTGATTGCGATCGCCTGCGCGATCGTCGATCGGCTTTGACTGAACATACTCTCGAATGAACGGTGCTGCGTCAATTCATGCGCGAAATTGTCAATTCATGCTCGAAGTTGACTGCTAGCATCATGCTCATGCTCACAGCAACGCGACAGGCGCACATCCTGAACTCCCTGCGCACCGACGGTGAGGTCACGGTCGAAGAGCTCGCCGAGCAGTTCGGCGTCTCGCTCTCGACCATCCGTCGCGACCTCAACGCGCTGAGCGCCGAGGGCCTGCTGCGTCGCGTGCGCGGCGGGGGCAGCATCGAGCCCGACCAGATCCCGTTCACCGATGTCGAGCGCCAGCACGCGCCCGAGAAGTCGCGGGTCGCCGAGCGTGCGGCCGAGCTGGTCGCCGAGGGCGACGTCGTCATCATCGACATCGGCACGACGACCGCCCTGCTCGCGGCGCAGCTGCGCGGCCGGCGCATCACGGTCATCACCGCGAGCCTCGCGGTCATCGACGAGCTCCGCGACGACGACGTGGTGGAGCTCATCGTGCTCGGCGGTGCCGTGCGCAAGAACTACAACTCGATGATCGGCACGCTCACCGAGCAGGCCCTCGCCCAGATCCGCGCGACGACGTGCTTCCTCGGCACGAGCGGCATCCGCGCCGACGGCACCATCTCCGACACCACCGGCATGGAGGTGCCGATCAAACGGGCGATGATCGAGTCATCCCAGCGCACGGTCGTGCTCGCCGACGGCTCGAAGTTCCCCGGCGTCGGCGTGCTGAGCGTCTGCGGCCCCGACCAGATCTCGGCGGTCGTGACGAACGACGATGCGGATGCCTCCACCCTCGATCTGCTCCGCGAGGCGGGAGTCGAGGTGATGGTCGCGTGAAGCTCACCATCATCGGCGGCGGCGGGTTCCGTGTGCCGCAGGTCTTCGAGGCGGTCGCGGCCGACGACGCACCCGTGCGCATCGACGAGCTCGCGCTCTACGACGTGTCGGCGTCGCGACTCGAGACGATCGGGGCGATCGTGTCGCGCCTCGCGCAGGAGCGCCGGCACGTGCCGGCGATCACGACGACGACCGACCTGGAGGAGGCGCTGCGCGGCGCCGACTTCGTCTTCAGCGCCGTGCGCATCGGCGGCACGCAGGGCCGCATCCTCGACGAGCGCACCGCCCTCGACCTCGGCGTGCTCGGCCAGGAGACCGTCGGCCCGGGCGGCCTCGCCTACGCACTGCGCACGGTGCCGTTCATGACCCGCCTCGCCGAGACGATCCGCAGGGTCGCCCCCGACGCCTGGGTCATCAACTTCACGAACCCCGCGGGCATCGTCACCGAAGCGATGCAGCGCGTGCTCGGCGACCGGGTCGTCGGCATCTGCGACACCCCGATCGGCCTCATGCGCCGCGCCGCCGCTGCGACGGGCAGCTCGGCCGACGCCATCGCGTTCGACTACGTCGGACTCAACCACCTGGGGTGGTTGCGATCGATCACGGCCGGCGGAGACGAACTGCTGCCACGGCTGCTCGAGTCGGACGCCTCGCTCGAACGCATCGAAGAGGCGCGGCTCATGGGCTTCGACTGGGTGCGTGCGATCGGCGCCCTGCCGAACGAGTACCTGTACTACTACTACTTCACGCGCGAGGCGACGGCACGCATCCGTTCGGCGGCGGCGACCCGCGGCGAGTTCATCGACCGCCAGCAGTCGGCGTTCTACAGCGCCCCCGGCGACGACCCGCTCGAGACGTGGATGCGTGCGCGGCACGAGCGCGAGTCGAGCTACATGGCCGAGAGCCGAGACGACGACGAGGAGCGCCACGAGTCGGACGTCGACGGCGGCGGGTACCACCAGGTGGCGCTCGACCTCATGGCGGCGCTCGCGAGCGGGCGCTCGGCGACGATGATCCTGAACGTGCGCAACAACACGCTGGTTCCGCAGCTGCCCGACGACGCCGTCGTCGAGGTCGGCTGCGTCGTCGACGCCGACGGCGTGCACCCGTGGTCGATCGCGCCGGTGGCGGGCGAGATGCTCGGCCTCATCACGCAGGTGAAGTCGGCCGAGCGCCTCATCATCGGCGCCGTGCACGAGCGCTCGCGCGAGCTCGCCTGGCGCGGCTTCGCCGCGCACCCGCTCGTCGACTCGGTCGGCGTCGCCCGATCGCTCGTCGACCGCTACGGCCAGGCGTTCCCCGAGATCGGCGAGCTGCTCACGGCGTAGGCGCCCAGGCGAATCCGTCGGGGTCGACGAACGCCGCGGCATTCCCGTTGATCTCGACGCGGTGCGAGCCGGCACCGTCGGCAGAGACGCCGACGGTCTTCGCGAGTGCGCGTCGCTTGTAGAGGCCGAACCCGATCGGACTGCCCGGCATCGCGAAGTCGACGTAGCCGCCGATGCTCTTCGCGACCGAGAGCCCGCGCTCGGAGTAGAAGCGCTTGCTCGCCGACACGTCGTCGGCGCCGATGAGCAGCACGACGTTCTCGATGCGGTGCGTCGCCGGCCCGGTGTCCTTCTTGGCTTCGCTCGCCATCTGCCAGATCGTGCCGTCGGGCGCCTGCACGACGCCGCCGAACCCCCACAGCGACTTCTCCGCGGGCTTCAGCACGGTCGCGCCTGCGGCGACGGCCGCGTCGAACAGGTGCACGACGTCGGTCGGTTGGCCCACGATGAGCGACATCGTGAATCCGCGGAAGCCGCTCGTCGAGGCATCCGACGGCCTGAGACGCAACCGTTCGCCGAGCCCGAAGGCGCCGTCGTAGAACCGCGCGGATGCCTCGGGGTCGTCGACCTCGAGCGTCACCGAGTCGATCGACGTGAGCTGTTGCTGGTCGGTGTTCATGCCGCCGATGTTTCACGGGCGCGCGTCCGGCGTCAACCCCGGCGTACCCGCACCACATGACCACACGAACACACCCGGCACGGCCACACGACCACACCCCGCGCCACCGACGGCCGAACGGGCGAGAACCGCCTCCGCGAATCGGGGGTTCGCCCCCTGTCGGCACGATCGGCGCGGTCGTAGCTTGCCGCTGTGACCACCGACACCACCCAGAAGACCGCCGCTCCCGACCGCCCGAGCACACCAGGCGACACCTCCGAGGCCTCCCCAGCAGCGCGCCGCACCGGCACCCGCATCGCCTGGACGTGGGTGCTGCTCTCGTCGCTCGGCATCGCCGCGTTCGCGGTCGTGCCGTATCTCACCGCGCCGCTGCGCGAGCTCGCCGAGTCGCCGTCGGGCGGGCTGGCGGGCAACTACGCCGAGCAGCCGCTGCCGATCCGGATCGCGTTCTACGCGCACATCGTGGCCGGCGGCATCGCGCTCGTCCTGGGACCGCTGCAGTTCTGGCGCGGCCTGCGCGAGCGGCGCCCGCGCGTGCACCGCTGGACGGGCCGGGTGTATATCGCTGCGATCGGCGTCGGCGGCATCGCGGCGCTCGTCATCGCACCCGTCAACGATGCCGGACTCGTCGGTCTCTTCGGCTTCGGCGGGCTCGGGGTGCTCTGGCTCGTGACGGGATGGCTCGCCTACCGCGCGATCCGACGCCACGACGTCGACACCCACCGCGCCTGGATGATGCGCAACTTCGCCCTCACCTACGCGGCCGTGACGCTGCGCATCTGGCTGCCGCTGCTGCTGCTCGTGCAGCTGCCGTTCATCGCCGACGGTACCGATTTCGACGCCGTCTTCGCGAACGCGTACGCCGCCGTCCCGTTCCTCTGCTGGGTGCCGAACCTCATCGTCGCCGAGTGGCTCATCGCCCGCCGCGGACTGCCTGCGCTCTGGCGGCAGCCCGAGCGCGGCATCCGTCAGCCGTCGTCGTCCCGGCCACGGCCGACGCCCGGCGACCGACGACCGACGACGCGGTCAGCGCGCGTGCGCGTCGGCCGAGAGGATCGGAACTCCCGCCGCGGCGAGTCCGCTCAGCGTCCGGCTGCCCGGCTCGCCGTCGGTGATGATGCCGGCGACGGCGTCGAGCGGCACGACCGCGTAGCGGGAGGCGGTGCCGATCTTCTCGGCGCTCGCGAGCACGTAGGTCTCGGCGGCGCGTGAGGCGAGGGCGCGCTTCATGGCCGCTTCGTCGGGGTCGCCGGTCGTCAGGCCGGCGGTCGGATGCACTCCGGTCACGCCGAGGAAGAAGAGGTCGGCGCTGATCGTGCCGGCGGCCTCGACCGCGGCTGCGCCGCAGGCGACGGCCGAGTGCTTGAACAGGCGACCGCCGATCAGGAACACGTCGGCCGCGTGGTCGAGCAGGCTGGCCGCGATGGTCGGGCTGTGCGTGATGATCGTGCACTCGAGCGTCTTCGGCAGGGCATCGACCATCGCGAGCGTCGTGGTGCCGCCGTCGAGGATCACGGTGGCGCCGGGCTCGATCATCGCAGCGGCGGTCGCGGCGACGCGCCGCTTGCTCTCGGGCGCCACCGATTCGCGGCTGGTGTAGTCGGCGACGGCCGGGGATGCGGGCAGCGCACCGCCGTACACGCGCACGGCCAGGCCCGCGGCGTCGAGTTCGCGCAGGTCGCGGCGGATGCTGTCCTCCGACAGCCCGAGCTCGACCGCCACCTCCTTGGCGACGATGCGTCCGTCGCGTCGAAGACGCTCCAGGAGCAGGTCTTTGCGTGCAGCGGCGAGCATTCGGGTTCCTTCCTGTTTTTGCACGTTTCTGCTGTATTGTGCCCGATATGACCAAGCCTATGTTGATTCTGATCGCCGGACCCTACGCCTCGGGCACCGGCGGTGATCCCGAACTGATGGCGAAGAACCTGCGGCGGCTCGAAGAGGCCGCCTGGCCGATCTTCCAGGCCGGACACGTACCGATGATCGGCGAGTGGGTGGCACTCCCCGTGCTCGCGAGCGCAGGAGCGAGCGGCCCGTCCGATCCACTGGCGGCCGAGGTCATGTACCCGACCGCCGAGCGGCTCCTCCAGCACTGCGATGCGGTGCTGCGCCTGCCCGGAGCGTCGCGCGGGGCCGACCAGGACGTCGCGATCGCACGGGATCGCGGCATCCCCGTCTACTTCTCGCTCGACGAGGTGCCGGCCGCGATCCCGGCCGCGGCGCCGACCGCATGACGCGCCGGCCGGCGCGCTACCCGGCGGAGGCGCCGGCGCCCGCCGCCTGCCGGCGCGCGTAGAACTCGCGCACCCGGTTGCGGTTGCCGCAGTCGGAGGCGACGCACCAGCGCCGGTTGTGGCGCGGCGAGGTGTCGAGGAACACCCAGCCGCACTCGGCGTCGGCGCACTGCGCCAGCCGATCGAGGTCGTCGCGCAGCAGCAGCTCGACCGCGGCGAGCGCGAGGCGTCGGCGCGGGAGCGCCAGGTCGACGTCGAAGCTCCAGCCCCATCCGTCGCCCCCGCGCGCGAGCATGCCGGCCGCAGCGGCCTCGGCGTGCTCGCGCGCGACCAGGTCGGTCGGCCCGCCCTCGTAGCAGGCCGCGTAGAGCGCCTCGCGCAGTTCGCGCACCCGCTCCCACTCGGCGGCGGCCTCGTCCGGGTGCCTCACCGCGAGCCCGTGCAGCACCGTCTCCTGCGCGGCGTCGACGAGCCCCGACTCGACGGCGAACCGCACGACCTCGTCGTAGTCGACCAGGTAGTCGACGATGCGGTCGAGGGCGAGCCGCTCGGACATCGTGTTCATGAGGTCGAGCCCGACGGCGCCGCCGATCTGCGCGAAGGGGGTGTCGCGCCGGCGGTACGTGACCGGATTCGCCATGCCTTGATTCTAATGCACACTTCGGGCTTTACGCATTCGATCATTTCTGCCAGTGTGTAATGCATGCTTGCACGATCATCCGTTAGCAGCCGCGGAGCTGCGGTCCGCGACATCCAGCGCCGCGCACCGCTTTCCGCCGACTTCTCGCGCCTGTGGGTCGCGCAGGGCGCCGGCGTCGCCGCCGCGCAGGTCGCCGAGCTCGCGCTGCCGCTGCTCGCCGTGCTCATGCTGAACGCATCCGCGCTCGAGCTCGGCCTGCTCGGCGTCGCACGCTGGCTGCCGTTCCTGCTGCTCGCACTCCCCCTCGGCGTGCTCGTCGACCGGCACCGGCGGCGCCCGATGATCGTCATCTCCGACTGGGGCCGTGCGGCCCTGACCGTCGCGATCATCGCCTTGGCCGTCGCCGGCGTGCTGACGACGCCCGCGCTGCTGCTGCTCGCCGCGGCGATCGGCTGCTTCACCGTGCTGTTCGAGGTGTCGTACCAGTCGATCGTGCCGAGCGTCGTGCCGCCGTCGGGGCTCGAGCGCGCGAACTCCCGCCTCGCGGCGACCGCGGCCGCCGTGCAGGTGGGCGGGCCGGGCCTCGGCGGCATGCTCGTGCAGCTCATCTCCGCCCCGCTCGCCCTGCTCGTCACGGCCGTCGGCTACGTCGTCTCGGCGGTCTCGGTCACCGGCATCCGCGCGCCCGAGTCGCCGTCGACCAGCCGCGCCGGGTTCGCCACCGAGCTGCGCGAGGGCATGTCGTACGTGCGTCGCGACAAGTACCTCGTCGCCAACCTCGGCTTCTCGGCGCTCTACAACCCGTTCATCCAGTGGGTCATGGTGCTGTTCCTGCTGCACGCCGTCGAGCAGCTCGGCCTCGATGCCTTCCAGGTCGGCCTCATCCTCGCGATCGGCGCGACCGGCGCACTGGCCGGGTCGCTGCTCGCGGGGCCGCTCGTGCGACGGTTCGGGGCGGGCCGCCCCATCCTGTGGACCGCGGTCGCCGAGTGCTTCGTGCTGCTCCTGCTTCCGGTCGCGGATGCCTCGTGGGGAGCGCCGACGCTCGTGATCGTGCTCGGCCTCGTGTTCGCGGTGGGCGACGCCGGTGCGACGCTGTCGAGCGTCATCCTCATCACCATCCGCCAGCTGCGCACCCCCGACCACCTGCTCGGCCGGGTGAACGCGAGCATGCGCTGGGTCTCGTACGGCACGATCGCGTTCGGCGCCGCCGCGGGCGGCATCGTCGGTGAGCTCGTCGGCACGCAGCTCGGCATCCTGATCGGCGTGCTGCTCACCTTCTCGGCCGTGATCTGGGTCGCGCTCGGACCGCTGCCGCGCGTCGGCGACCCGACCGACCTCGCGATCGCCGAGCGGCGCGAGCAGGAGGCATCCGCCCTCGCCGCCGGGTGAGGAGCGGGCGGGCGCCGGCCCTGCTCAACCGGCCGGGGCGCGCCGCTGCGCGCGTCGATCGCGCTTCGAGCGCCGACGCTGTTCGGCGAGCCGGCGGGCCGCGAGCGACGACTGGTCGGGGTCGCCCGGCGAGAGGGCGGCGCGCAGCAGGTTGCGCTCGCGGGCGGCGGCACGCAGGTCGGCCATGCCGACCCACGTCGCAAGCACCGGCGCGGCCACGACCACGGCGACCGCGAGCGCGACGCCGGGGCGGGCGGTCCCGAGGTCCGTTCCGGCGAGCCCCGCGATCACGAAGAGCGCGAGCGGCATGATCGCGGCGACGATCGCCGACGACGCCCAGCGCCCGGCGCGCGGATCGAGCAGGAGCGCGTCGGCCACCTCCTCGGGGGCACGCCTCGGGCCGCCGTCGGCGACCCAGCGCACCGCGGCCAGTTCGACGCGGCGCATCATCGCGAGCCGGGCGATGCCGAGGGCGGCCGTGATCACGAGCACACCGGCGATCGCGACGCCGCCCCAGAGGCTCAGCCCGTCGATGAACCGCTCGACCGGTTCGTCGAAGTAGCGTTCGTCGCAGCGCTTGCACGGCTGCCGCAGCCAGACGGAGACGAACCAGATCGCCCCGACGGCGAAGAGCGCGCACACGGCGATGACGAGCGCGCGGTCGACGCGTTCGAAGAACCCAGGGTGCAGCAGCGCGGGCGGGTCTGCGACCGGGGATGCCTCGCGCCGACGCTCCTCGGCGAGGTCGGCGGCGACGACCGAGCGCGCCCAGCCCACCTCGAGCTCGGCACGGCGGGCCTCCTGCCCCTCCTCGACGCCGAGCAGCAGCGACCGCACCACGAGCCATGCGACCACCAGTGCCGCGCTGACGCCGACGACCGTCCACACGACGGGGGTTCGTCCCTCGTCGTCGACGAGCGCGAACAGCAGGCAGAATCCGCCGACGGCCATGGTGATCACCGCGACGGCCAGCACCGCACGGCGGAGGTGCCGGGCCGGAAGGATCGCGAGTCGGCCGCGATGCGCCGCCGACGGCACCTGACCGGGATTCGCGGTCACGTGGTGTTCGAGCAGCCGCAGCGCCGTCGCGGCATCGAGGGCTCCGAGCAGTGGGATCGCGAGCGCCAGCACCGCGGCGAGTCCGAAGAGCGGCAGCACCGTCGCGCGGAGGAACTCGTCGAACTCGAGGGCGCGCGACAGGTCGCCCAGCGCTTCGTCGCCGACGATCGCGGCGACGAGCAGCAGCAGCCACGTCGCACCGGCACCGACCGCGAAGGCGTTCACGAGGCCGACCGCGGTGCGGGCGAAGGCCGACGCGCGCGTCTCGGGCACCTCGACGAACCTGAGGTCGCGCAGTTCGCGCCCGGCGCGGGCGCGCTGGGCGCGGCGTCGCACGGTGCGGTCCCTTGCGGTCATGCCCGTCAGGCTATCGGCTGCGGATCGGCGCGCTCGGGTCGATGGCGGCGAGCGCCGCCTCGAGCGCCTCGGCGAGCGCGTGCACGCCGTCGGCGCCGGCGGGCGCGAACTCGCGGTCGATCGCCGGCAGGTAGGCCTTCGCCCCGTCGAGGAAGCGCCGACGCCCCGCGGCGGTGAGCACGGCGTAGGCGGAGCGCCGGTCGTCGGGGTTCGCCTCGCGGGCGACGAGCCCCGCGTCGACGAGGTCGTCGACGAGCCGGCTCACGCGGGTGCGGCTCAGCACGACCCGCTCGCCCAGCTGGCCCATCGTGAGCGGCCCGCCCTCGTCGTGCAGTTCGAGCAGCACGTCGTACCAGCTGAGCGGCAGGCCGCCCTCGGTCGCGACCGCCCGCTCGAGCCGGGGCAGCACGGCGGCGTGCAGGCGCAGCAGGGACTCCCAGGCGCGTTCGGCATCACTCGGCTTGCTCATGTCCCGAACCCTACCACTTGCGTGCGTGCGCACACATATGCCAGACTCGCCCTCGTCGATTTATGTGCGCTTGCACACACTTGAAAGGATCGAGCCATGACCACGCTCCTGCACATCTCCGCTTCGCCTCGTGGTGAGGCCTCGCACTCGCTCGCCATCGCCCGGAGCTTCGTCGAGTCGTTCGCGGAGGTCTCGCCCGAGGCATCCGTCTCGCACTGGGACCTCTGGGACGGGTCATTGCCCGCCTTCGGCCCCGACGGGGCCGGCGCCAAGATGCGGGTGTTCGCGGGCGACGAGCCCGAGGGCGCCGAGGAGATCGCCTGGCACCGCGCGCGCCTCGCGTTCGAGCGCTTCGCCGCCGCCGACCTCTACCTGTTCAGCCTGCCGATGTGGAACTCGGGCGTGCCGTACATCGCGAAGCAGTTCATCGACGTCGTGAGCCAGCCGGGCTGGGTGTTCGGCTTCGACGGCGAGACGGGGTACTCGGGCCTGCTCGAGGGCAAGCGCGCCGCAGTCGTCTACTCGAGCGCGGTCTACGGCGAGGGCCGTCCGCCGTCGTTCGGCGCCGACTTCCAGCAGCCGTTCTTCGACGGCTGGCTGCGCTGGGCGGGCGTGAGCGAGATCGACTCGATCGAGTTCCGTCCGAACCTCGCGATCGCCGACGCCGAGCCGGGTCGCCTCGCCGCGCACGCCGAAGCGCGGCGGCTGGGTGCCGAGTTCGGGCGCGACGCCCGGGCCGCGGCGGCCTGACGCGCCACGCGCGAGGCATTCGGGGGTTCACCCGATACCGCCCGCCCGCGCGGGTCCGCTTGGCTCGAGGCATGTCTCTCGTCACGTTCCTGCGCGGGTGGGCGGCGGTCGCCGTCGGCTGCCTGCCGCTCTTCGCCCTCATGCTCCTCCCCCAGCTCATGCGCAGTCGCGCGGGCAGCGAGTCGCTGCTGATGGTGGGGATGCTGCTGCTCGTCGCCCTGCTCGCCGCCGCGATCGTGTTCGCGCCCGTGTTGAACGCGATCGCCGCACCGGTGGCCGGCACATGGGAGCCGCGCACCGCGCTGCGATCCGCCCGCGAGGTCTGGCGTCGCCGCACCGGGCAGGCGTGGCTCGCGTTCGGACTGCTCGTGCTCGTCTACGGCGCGGGCCAGGCGGCCGGCTACCTCGTCGGCGAGGCGGTGCCGTACGTGCACGACAACCCGGCGGCCGCGACCGATCCGACCGCCCCGCTGTGGATCATCGACTACCCGGCCTACGCACTGCAGGCCGTCGTGCTCTACGCCGTCACGACGGTCGCGATCGCGCTGTACGCGGCTCGCCTGCGCTCGCTCGCGCTCGGCCGTTCGGCGCCTTGGGCGGACGGCGCCCCACGTGGCGCCGGTGTCGCCGCCGACTGACCGACGCCGGTACCGGTCGCGCTTCACGGCAAGGTCGGTTGCGCCTCATCGCGAGACGCAAGCGACGTTGCTGGATCGGAGACCCACGCGAGTTTCCGACACGCGTTCGTCGCTTCGCGCCTCGGTCATTCGGCGGCAGGCGGCGCGTACACCGCGAGGCGCTCGCGCAGCGATCCCGCGTGCAGCTCGAAGAGGTGCCCGTCGTCGTCGTAGAAGTAGACCGACTCGCCCTCGCCGTCGACGCGCGACCGCGGCGGGCGCACGTCGAGGCCGAGCCCCGTGACCGTCTTGCGAAGCGCGGGCAGGTCGGCGCGCTCGACCTGGAATGCGACGTGGTTGTAACTGCGCGGCAGCCCGCCGTCGCCGAGCATCGTCGCCACCCAGGTCGCGGCGTCGCCCTCGCCGACGAGGAAGAACCGCTCCTCCGACAGCGAGAAGGTGTCGCGGCCGCTGTCGTAGACGCGCATCGCGCCGAGCACCTCGGTGAGGATGCGCTCCATGCGGTCGAGGTCGCGCACGATGAACGTCACATGGCTGAGTCCGCTGCTGGTCACCGGGTCAGGCTACGCGAGGCGCACCGCGCCCTTCGAGGCAACCTGCCGCCCCGAGCCCGATCTCCGTGCGCGCACGGATGCGGCGACGTCGCACCGCGCCGACACTCGCTCCTGTTGTCATCACCCGACCGAAGGAGCCCCCGATGACCGAATCGAACCCGACCACCTCCGCCGGCATCGGCAGTGATGCCGACCGCGAACTCAAGTCCCGGCACCGCAGCATGTGGGCGTCGGGCGACTACCCGGCGGTCGCCGCCGACCTCGTCTGGCCGCTCGGCGCGAAGCTCGTCGACGCGACGGGCGTGAACGCGGGCGACCGCGTGCTCGACATCGCGGCGGGAACCGGAAGCGCCGCCATCCGGGCCGCCGAACAGGGCGCCGTCGTCGTCGCGAGCGACCTCGTGCCCGAACTCTTCGAGGCGGGCCGCCGCAACGCGGCCGACGCCGGCGTCGAGCTCGAATGGGTCGAGGCCGACGCCGAACGGCTGCCGTTCGACGACGCCGCCTTCGACGCGGCGATCTCGGCCATCGGCGTCATGTTCGCGCCCCACCACGAGGCGGCGGCGGGCGAACTGCTGCGCGTCGTGCGCCCCGGCGGCCGCGTCGGCGTGCTCAGCTGGACGCCCGAGGGGTTCATCGGCCGCATGTTCCGGGCGATGAAGCCGTTCGCGGCGCCACTGCCCCCGGGCGCGCAGCCCGCCCCGCTCTGGGGCGACGAGTCGCACGTGCGCGGACTGCTCGGCGACGCCGTCGACGGCGTCGAGGTGCAGCGCGACTCGGTCGCGATCGACCGCTTCGCCACGGGCGCCGAGTTCCGCGACTACTTCAAGGCCAACTACGGCCCGACGATCGCGGTCTACCGCCGTATCGCCGACGACGCCGACGCGGTGCGGGCGCTCGACGACGCGCTCGCGGCGCTCGGCGACACGCAGTTGAAGAGCGACGGCGACGGCACGATGCGCTGGGAGTACCTGGTCGTCACGGCGACCCGTCGCTGACCTGCTCGTCCGGTTTCGAGACGCTTCGCCGCTCCGCGTCGGCGCTTCTCAACCAGCGGAGTCGCTCCGCGTCGGCGTCACTCGACCAGCGCAGCGACGAGCACCTCCGCCCCCGTGAGCCGTGTTCCCAACCGGCTCACGGGGTTGCTCCCGTCTCGGCTCGTCGGGCGCCGGCCTCGTCCGGCCACCCGAGGCAGAAGGTCATCATTGCGCGGTGCAGCTCGTGAAACCGGTCGTCGCCGGTGCGAGCAGTGTTCCGTTGACGCCGATGCTGCCCGACGCGCTCGCGTTCAGTCCGTTGACGTAGTTCTCGACCCCGGGTGTCCCGGTCACTCCGGCCGGCAGCCCGTCGATGCCGAAATCGTTCGTCGTGGGGCTCGTCGAGTTCTTGGCGAGGTGGATGCCGGGAGCGACCACGCCCCCTGTGCTGGTGCCGCCCTTGGTGGTGTTGCCCGAGATCTTCACGCAGAGTCGGGCGTCGTCCGACGCCGTCGCGCCCGACTCGGTCCGGATTCCACCGTACCCGCCCCCGGTCGGGGCCTGCACGGTGTTGTTGAGGATCTGGGCGGTGACTGCTGAGACGCCATACGCGTCGACTCGCACACCTGGTCCGCTGGTCGCGCCGACGTTGTTGTTCGTCATGCGCGCCGCGAGCGTCGCGCCGACGTTCTCGAACGACAACGCCGTCGCACTGATGCCGGCGCACCCGCCCGTGTTGCCCGCTGCGATGACGTTGGCATCGAATTCGGCGGTGACGTTCATGGGCCCGCCCGCCCGCAGGCCGATCCCGTCGCAGTCGAGGTGACGGATCGGCTCCGCGATCGTGCCGTTCTCCGAGACGTCGAGGTTGCCGTCACCGGCACCGAGCAGCTGGACGTCGACGAATCGATCGGGCTGGTGCTCGAGCCCGCCGGCACCCCCGTCCATTCGGTTGCCGGTGATCGCGATGACGTTCGTCGAGTTGCCCGGCGTGCCGAGCACCGCTTCCGTCGGGCCGTTCTGGTTTCCACCGACCACGCGAACACCGTATCCGTCGCGGAAGTCGGTGATCACGTTGCCCGAGATCGTCGCCTTCGTGATCGTCGCCGCACCGACGGAACTGCCGGTCGCCGACACGAACACGGCCGAGCCCGGCGTGAGTTCGTCGCCGGAGTCCGCGATGCGGTTGCCGCTGATCGTCGCCCCGGAGATGGTGCCCCCGCGGTTGGCGATCGAGATGCCGGATGCCTCGTTCGAGGTGAGCACGTTGTTCGAGATGTCGACCGCGCCCGAGAGGTTCACCAGGTTCGCCCCGTCGAACGCGATGCCGTCTTCGCCGTCGCCGTCGCCTGCGCCGGTGACGGTGCCGTTCGTGAACGAGAACCCGTCCACGCTGGCGCCCCAGACGCCGTCGCCGGCGCTGTTCTCGATGCGCATGTTGCGGAGCGAGGCATCGACCGTGTTCTGCAGCGAGATGCCGTGGCCCGTGGCGGCCGCGATCGTGCCGCCCGAGGCATCCCCACCCTGAATCGTGCTGCCGCCGCCGGTGACGTGCAGGCCGCCCGCCGAGCCCGTGCCGGCGAGCACGATGCCCGAGGTCGCCCCGTTCGACGAGATGCGCTCGAACGTGACGTCGTCGGCCCCGATGCCGGTCAGCGCGATGGAGAGCGCGGTGCCGGTCGTGCTCGCGAGCTTGTTCCCCGTGCCGGTGACGACGATGGTGCCCGAGGTGGAGACGTCCAGCGCTCGGCCGCTCGTCGTGGTGACGTCGAGGCCGCCGCCCGTGATCGAGAGGCTGTGCCCGCTGGAGGATCCGAACTCGATTCCGTCGACGGCGCCGGTCTCGAGGTGCTTCGACGGGCCGGACAGCACGGTGGCGCCGCCGGTGTTGTTCGCGACGATGATGCCGCCGCCCGCGTCGCTGCCGTCGGTGATCGAGCCCGAGAGCGTGACGGTGCCGCCGGTGCGGCTCTGGATGTCGACGCTCGCGGTCGCCGGGCCGTCGGTGATCGAGCCGCCGTAGGAGATGTCGCCGTTGCCGCCGCGCACGCGGAACTGGGTGAGACCGGACCCGCCGCCCGAGAGCTCACCGGTCGCCGCCGAGAACGTGCCCGCGCCGATCTGGTCGATGTTGATGCCGTACACGCCGCTCTTCGTCGCGGTCACCTCGTCGAACGAGAGGTTCGAGCCCGACGAAGCGCCGACGTGGACGGCCGGACTGTTGGTCGCGACGATCTTCGCGGTCGCGCTCGCGGGCACGGTCACCGGGCCGGTCAGGCTGAGGCTGAATGCCGCTTGGCCCGTGCCGTTCGTGCGGATGTCGAGGTCGCCGAACGTGAGGGCGCCGGTCGTCTGCTGCAGGTTGACGCCGCCGCCGTTGGGCACACCGGCGGTGACGACCTGGTCGATCTGGCTTCCTTCGAGATTGCAGAGTCGCGCGAGGAAGGTCCACCCGGTCCCCGTGGTGCGGATCTTGACAGTCGATGCCGGGTCGAACACGACCTTCGGGGTGGAGTCGACGAACACGCCGAAGCCGACGACGTCGACCTCGAGGTCGCCGATCAGGTTCGTGCCGGTCATGCCCTGCAGCGCGAGTGCGATACCCCCTTCGACGGTGTCGACGATGCGCACGTCGTCGATGGTCGCGTCACCGCCCGGGTCGCCTGCGATGTCGACGACGCCGATGCCGCCGCCCGCAGTCGTGGGGTGCACCTCGATCCCGGCGATGCGGTTGCCGACGCCGAGTCCGACGACGTACATCCCCGAGGCCATGGTGATCGTCGGCCGCTTCGCCGGGTCGCCGGTGTGCAGGGTGCGGCCGCCGACGACGAGGTCGGATGCCTCGCCGATGAGCTGCTGGTCGTCGTCGAGCGCGATCGCCGTCGAGTACCCGGTCGTGGTGCCGTCGCCGTCGAACACGAAGATGTCGTCGCCCGCGCTGCTCGCCGCCGCGGCCTGCGCGATCGTGTCGAACGGCCGGCTCACGTTGCCGCTGTTGCCGTCGGCGGCGTTGTCGACGTACCAGACGCAGTCGCTGATGGCGATGGTCACGTGCCCGGTGTCGGTGAGCGTGCCGTCGGTGACGGCGTACTCGAACCCGTCGGTGGTGGCGGTGCAGCCGTCGGGCGGCAGGTAGGCGACGTCGCCGTCGGCCTCGATGTAGACGGTGCCGCCCTGCTCGGTCATGGTGACGCCGGACACGATCGCGAGCTCGGTGCCGGCGTCGGCGTCGGTGTCGCCGTCGAGCAGATCGCCCACGACGACGAGGTGCGGGCGGGCGGGGTCGATCGCACCGTCGGTCGGGTCGTCGATGACGAGGAGGGTGTTGCCGACCGCTGCGCTCGAACCGTCGAAGGCCTCGTCGTCGGCATGCGGCGCGTCGGCGATGCAGGTCACCGTGACCGAGACCTGCGCGTTCGCGTCGCCCGGGGTGAGCGTGTAGCTGAACACGTCGGGGTCGCCGCCTGGAGCGGTGCAGTAGTCGGGGTCGGGCTGGTAGGTCAACCCGGTGCCGGCGCCCGTGATGACGACCGTGCCGTGGTCGGGCTGCACGACGCTCGTGATGCTGCGGGGACCGCCGTCGGCGTCGGGGTCGTTCGAGAGCACGTCGATCGCGGTGGCGGAGGCATCCTCGTCGATCATCGCCGCGTCGTCGACGGCGTCGGGCAGGTCATCGACGCACGTGACGGTCACACCGACCGTCGTGGTCGACCCGCCGGGCGCGAGCGTGTAGGTGAAGTCGTCGGTCGTGGTGCCGGGCGGGTCGTTGCAGAACGCGGGATTCGGTTCGTAGGTGAGCGACGCCTCGCCGTCGGCGACCTCGACGGTGCCGTGGTCGGGCTGGGTCACCTGGTCGATCGCGATGGGCCCGCCGTCGGTGTTGCTGTCGTTGGCGAGCACGTCGATGGCCGAGGCGCCGCTGTCCTCGTCGACGGTCGCGGTGTCGGCGACCGCCGTCGGCGGTATGTCTTCGTCGACGTCGCCGACGTGGATCGTGAACACCTGCTCGAGGCTGCCGCCGTAGCCGTCGGTGCCGCGCACCCGGATCGAGTAGCTCTGCTTCGCCTCGTAGTCGAAGCTCGAGGCGGTCTTCAGCGTCGAGCCGGTGATCGTGAAGCTCGCGTTCTCGTCGTCACCCGTGCCGCTCACGAGCGCGAACGCGGCCGTCGCGGCGGGGTCGCCGTCGACGAGGGCGAGCGTGCCGACGACGATGCCCGCCGGCTCATTCTCGAGCACGTCGTCGTTCGAGAGGGTGAGGGCGCTCGGGTCGTGGTTGCTGATGAGCCAGCGCTGCTCCCCGGCGAGGCAGGCGGTCGAGGCATCCACCCGGCGCAGCACGCCCGAGCTCGGCGCGCAGAAGGAGATCGGCTCGCCCGTCGTGGTCGGCACGACGAGCTTGGTGCCGGCCGGCTTCGTGCCGGTGCACGACTTCGCGGAGGTGAAGCGGCGCACCGAGCCGTCGGGCTGGACGCAGAGCGTGGTCGGCCCGGGCCAGATCGTGACGACCGTCTCCTGCTTGGGGCGGCAGTCGCCGGCGCCCGAGGCCGCGCGCAGCAGCCCGTTCGACTTCTGGGCGCACGCGTAGCGCAGCTGCGTCGCATCGTCGGCGGCGTAGGCGACCGACGGCGCAGCGAGCACGAAGATCATCGCAAGCACGGTGAACAGCACGAGGGCGAGTCGCGCCGGCCGCCGCGCCTCGAGGGTGAGCACCTCGACGGTGCGCGGGCGGGACGCGTGGGACATGGGTCCTCCTCGAGGCGGCGCCAGCGCCGTCCATCCGCGATCGTCGGGCTCGATGCGGAACTAGGGCCGATACTCGCCCCCGTGGGGCACGATCCGCTAGCCCCGAGAACGGGGGTCGCGGCTGACCACCGACACGCGGGCGCGCTGCTCGTTGTGCCGGGCCGCAGACCGGAGGATCCTGAGACCATGAGCGATCGTGAGGATTTCTTGATTTGGCTGCACGAGGACTTCGTGCGGGCCGAGCGGGCGATGTTCAACGGCGACGACGGGCCCCGGCGCGCGATCTGGGCCGAGGATGAACCCGTGAGCGTGCTCGGCGCCTGGCGCAACGCGACGAATCGCGCCGAGCTGATCGAGGCGTTCGAAGAGCTCGCGACGAGCTTCTCGGACTGCACCGACTACGCGTTCGACCTCGTCTCGTTCGACGTCGGCGGCGAGATGGCGTACACCGTGGGCTACGAACGCGTCGCGGGGTCGGTCGACGGCCAGCCGCGCACCTTCACGCTGCGCGCCACCCAGGTCTACCGGCGGGGCGACGACGGCTGGCGGGTCGTGCACCGGCACGCCGACAAGGTCGGGTAGCCGGGAGGGTCGCATGTCCACCCCGGTCGAGGCCGACTACCTCGTGGTCGGCGCCGGCGCCATGGGGATGGCCTTCGTCGACGCCCTCGTCGACCACGCGCCCGACGCGCGGGTGGCGCTCGTCGACCGACGTCACAGCGTCGGCGGGCACTGGCTCGAGGCCTATCCCTTCGTGCGCCTGCACCAGGCCTCGGCGCTCTACGGCGTCGCGTCGACGCTGCTCGGCGGCGGTCGCGTGCAGCACCGCGGGCCCGAGGCGGGGCTGCAGGAGCGGGCGACGAAGTCGGAGATCTGCGCGTACTACGAGCGGATCCTCGCCGAGCGCCTGCTCGAGTCGGGCCGGGTCGAGTTCTTCGCCGGCTGCGAGCACCTCGGCGACCATACGTTCGTCTCGCGGGTCTCGGGCGAGCGTTTCGCGGTGCCCGATCGCTGCCGCGTCGTCGACGCGCATTACCTCGCTCCGCGGGTGCCGGCCGAGGTGCCGCCGCCCTTCGAGGTCGGCGACGGCGCGCGGGTCGTGCCGGTCAACGAACTCGCGCACCTCGACGGGCCGCCGAGCCGCTACGTGATCGTGGGGTCGGGCAAGACCGCGACCGATGCGTGCGTCTGGCTGCTGGGGCGCGGCGTCGCCCCCGACGCGATCACGTGGGTGCGCCCCCGCGACCCGTGGATGCTGAACCGCGCCGTCGTGCAGCCCGTGCCCGAGGTGTTCCTCGGTTTCGTCGCCGACATGATGGAGGCCGCCGAGGCGGCGAGCACGCTCGACGACCTGTTCCTGCGGATGGAGGACGCGGGCATCATGCTGCGGGTCGACCGTTCGGTGACGCCCACGATGGCGAAGGCTCCCACGCTCGCGCTGTGGGAGCTCGAGCTGCTGCGCACGATCGAGCACGTCGTGCGTCTCGGGCACCTCCGTCGCGCGGAACGCGGAAGCATCCACTTCGACGACGGCTCGATCACGATCCCTTCCGACGCGCTCGTGGTGCACTGCGCCGGCGAGGGCCTCGTCTACCGCCCGCTCGTGCCGGTCTGGTCGCCCGGCGCGATGACGCTCCAGCCGATCCGGGCGGGGTTCCCCTGCTTCGGTGCGGCGATCGCCGGCTACGTCGAGGCCACGCGTTCCGACGACGACGAGAAGAACCGGCTCTGCCCGCCGTCGCCCTACCCCGACTCGATGGCGTCGTGGGCGCGGATGACGGCCGTGGGCGCCCGCAACGCGGGATCGTTCGGGGCTGAACGCGACATCTCCTCCTGGGCGTCGACGGTCGCGATCAATCCGGCGCGCATCCCACGTGATGCCCCGCACTCGGCCGTGCTCGACGACATCATCGATCGCGTGAAGACCCACTCGGGGCCGGGGGCGGCCCGCCTCGCGGAGTTGAGCGAGCACTCGCCTGAGTGAGTTCGTCGCGCGCCGCCCGGCCCGTCGGCCGTGATTGTTCGTGCGGCTGCCGCTGCACCCGCACGCCGAGCGTCCTGAAGCGGCACGCGCGATACGGTCGACTCGACGCCCCGTCGCCTCGACCCCTCGAGAGGAAGCCCATGACCGCGAACGCCGCAGACCATTTGAAGGTCCGCCCTCGCATCTGGATCGGCCTGGCGATCTGGCTCGCCTACGTCGCGATCATCTTCGCGATCCAGTCCGCGAGCGGCATCCGGTACGACACCTGGGGCGACAGCGCTGGCAACCTCTTCTTCGGCGGCGGCATCTCGCTGATCATCGCGACGGCGCTGCTCGCGATCACGACGACCCTGCTCGGCTGGTGGCGTCCCGCGATGTTCGACCGTGCGCCGAGCCGGCACCGCTGGCCGATCTTCGTGCCGATCCTGGCGGCGGTCGCGGCGGTGATGAACCTCGCGGGCACCGATTGGAGCGCATACTCCTTTGCGTTCTTCGGGGCGTCGCTCGCGCTGCTGCTCGTGGGCTTCACGGAGGAGCTCGTGAACCGCGGCCTGCTGCTCACCGCCCTGCGGGGCCGGCTCGGCGAGGGCTGGGTCTGGTTCATCACCACCGCGCTCTTCGCGCTCATGCACTTCGTCAACGTGCTGCTCGGCGCGTCGGTCGAGGCCACGCTGCCCCAGGTCGGTGCGGCGTTCCTCGGCGGCACCGTGTTCTACATCCTGCGCCGCACGACCGGGTCGCTCGTCTGGGCGATGCTGCTGCACAGCCTGTGGGACTTCTCGGTCTTCGCGACCGGCGTCGGACATGCGGGCGACGTCGCCTCGATCGCAACGGTGCTGTACCTCGTGGCCGGCCTGCTGGGCCTTGGTTGCGTCGTGTTCGTCATCCGCGGCTCGAACGAGCGGCCGGATGCCGCCTCCGCTCCGACGTCGACTGCGGCGAGCGCGGCCGTCTGAACGAGGAGCGCCCGGCCCCGCGCGCCTGAGGCTTGGGCGCCGTCACCGCGAACGCGGGCCCTACGGCGATCCTGCTCCAGCCCGGCGAGCTCGGGTGCAGCCCGGGCACCGCGCTGCTTCCGGCCGAAGAACTCCAGTCCCCGTACTGACGGCACGGCCGCTGATCGATTCGCGACTCCGACGTTCGCGCCGTCGGGGAGGGGACCCGGCGGCAACTGCGAACGGCGATCGCGCTCCGCGCAAGACCACGGCAAGCTTCCAGGTCAACGCGACGCCCGCCTACGTGAACGTCAACTCCTTCGACAAGTGAGGCAAGCCGCTCGCTCTCTGCACGCCGGCGTCGTCTGTACCGTCAACGGCATCGGTGGAGGAGCCTGCTCCTGGACGACCTCGTAGTCCGGCTCCGTCACGGAGGCGCACGCTGCCGCTGACGCGGCGAACACCCGGTCCTCGATCACGAGGGCCGGGTGTTCGATCGAGGTGGGGCGTCGCCGTGCCTATTGGGTGATTGACTGGGTCGGTGCCCGACATTCCCACCCATCTGAACATCGCCGGAACCGAGTTCGCACGCATCGACTCGCCCGATTCGATCGCATGCTGGACGGCGACCCTCGATTCCGCAGGCGGGGACGATGATCGATCGGTGAGCATCGTCATCGAGCCGGCTGCCTCGCCTGAGCAGGGCGTGTTGCAGCTCGCCGCTGTCGTGGTGGCGCGATTCGACGAGTTCACCGATCTCGCCGCCGAGTATCTGCAGCAGCGACTCGGTGAACCGGAATACAGGCTGAGCGACGTCGAGCTCCTGGCTCTGCAGGGCGCTGAACCGCCGTTCGGTGAACCCGAGGCGGTGATCTGGGCTGATGGCAGCTGGATGCTCCGGTTCGCGGAGTCACGGCTCGAGATCGCGGACCCGTACGGAATCGGGGTGCTCTTCGACGGGACGAGTCCGTGCGCGATCGAGGACCTGTCCGACGCCGACTCGGCCTAGCTTCTTCTGCTCCTGGAGTCGCGGCCGGTCGAGTAGAGAAGCGTATCGAGACCCCTCAGGAGGTCTCGACACGCTCCTTCGTCGCCACTCGACCGGCAGACGTGGTTAAGCCGCGAGCGGCACCACACCCGCTGCCGCGACGACGAACTCCCCGTCACGGGCGTCGACGTGCACCGCTCCCCCGTCGCCGAGGGCGCCGGAGACGAACAGGTCGCTGATGCGGTCGTCGACCTCGCGCTGGATGACCCGGCGCAGGGGCCGCGCACCGTACTCGGGCTCGTAACCCCGCTCGGCGAGCAGCGCGACCGCGGCATCCGTGGCCTCGAAGCCGACCTCGCGCGACGCGAGGCGACGCTCGGTCGCACCCAGCATCAGCTTCACGATCGACGCCAGCTGCGGCTGGTCGAGCTTCTGGAACAGCACGATCTCGTCGATGCGGTTCAGGAACTCGGGGCGCATGGCCTCGCGCACCTTGCCCATGACGCGCTGGCGCACGTCGTCGGACGAGCTGAAGCCCGAGGCATCCGCGCCCGCGACGAAGCCGAGCGCACCCGACCGCGACGCGAGGAACTCGCTGCCGAGGTTCGAGGTCATCACGACGACCGTGTTGCGGAAGTCGACCGTGCGGCCCTGGCCGTCGGTGAGGCGTCCGTCGTCGAACACCTGCAGCAGCAGGTTGAACACGTCGGGGTGCGCCTTCTCGATTTCGTCGAACAGCACGATCGAGTACGGGTTGCGCCGCACGCGCTCGGTGAGCTGGCCGGCCTCGTCGTAGCCGACGTATCCGGGAGGGGCGCCGACGAGTCGCGACACGGTGTGCCGCTCGCCGAACTCGCTCATGTCGAAGCGGATCACGGCGGTCTCGTCGTCGAACAGGCGGTCGGCGAGGGCCTTCGCGAGCTCGGTCTTGCCGACACCCGTCGGCCCGAGGAACAGGAACGAGCCGACCGGCCGCCGCGAGTCGCCCATGCCGGTGCGGTTGCGGCGCACGGCCTTGGCGACCGCGGTGACCGCGTCGTGCTGCCCGATGACGCGCTGGTGCAGCTCGCCCTCGAGGTCGGCGAGGCGCTCGCGCTCGGTCTCGGTGAGGCGGTTCACCGGGATGCCGGTGGCCCGCGAGATCACCGCGGCGATCTCGGCCTCGTCGATGACGGTGGCATCGGATGCCGCGGCGCGACCCTGCTCGGTCACCTCGTCGAGCTTCGCCTGCACCTTCGAGATCTCGTCGCGCAGGCGCGACGCCTCCTCGTAGTGCTCGGTGCGCACGGCGGCGTTCTTCTCCGCCTCGAGCTCGCCGAGTCGCGACTGCAGCGCGGAGACATCCACCTTCACGCCGAGGCGCAGCCGCAGGCGCGCGCCGGCCTGGTCGATGAGGTCGATCGCCTTGTCGGGCAGCACGCGATCGCTGAGGTAGCGGTCGCTGAGCTCGACGGCGGCGCGGATCGCGGCATCCGTGTACTCGACGCCGTGGTGCCCCTCGTACGCGGGCTTGAGGCCCTGCAGGATGAGCACGGCGTCTTCGATACTTGGCTCTCCCACGCGCACGGGCTGGAAGCGGCGCTCGAGCGCCGGGTCCTTCTCGATCTTGCGGTACTCGTTGAGGGTGGTCGCACCCACGAGGTGCAGCTCGCCCCGCGCGAGGCGCGGCTTCAGGATGTTGCCCGCGTCCATGCCGCCCTCGCCCGCGCCACCGGCGCCGACGACCGTGTGCACCTCGTCGATGAAGACGATGAGGTCGCCCTTGTTGGCGGCGATCTCCTCCATCGTCTTCGTGAGGCGCTCTTCGAAGTCGCCGCGGTAGCGGGTGCCGGCGAGCATGCCGGGCAGGTCGAGCGCGATGACGCGCTTACCGAGCAGGGCCTCGGGAACGCTCTCCTCGACGATCGCGCGGGCGAGGCCCTCGACGATCGCCGTCTTGCCGACGCCCGCCTCGCCGACGAGCACGGGGTTGTTCTTCGTGCGGCGCGACAGGATCTCGATCGTCTGCTCGATCTCGTCGGCACGGCCGATCACGGGGTCGAGCTCCCCGTTCGCGGCACGCTCGGTGAGGTCCATGCCGAACTTGTCGAGCATCGGGGTCTCACTTTGAGTGGGTTGAGGAGAATCAGCGGATTGAGGAGGCGCGCCAGCGCCGTCTCGAAATCCGTCGCCGTCGATGCCCTCCCGCATCCCCTGCGTCAACGCCTCAGCGGTCACACCAGCCCGAGCCAGCACCTGCCCCGCAGGCGCATCCTGCCCCAGCACCAACGCGAAGAACAGGTGCTCAGGGTCGATGTAGGTCGACCCGCTCGAGCGCGCCACCTGGTAGCTGTGGAACAGCGCGCGGGACGCGCTCGGCGTGATCGTCGCCGCGTTGATGTCGGCGACGTCACCGGCGCCGGGCAGACGCGCCTCGGTCGCCGTGATGATGCGCTCGGGGCTCGCCCCGACTCGGCGGATCGCCTGCTGCACGCTCTCGTCTTCGATGATCACGCGCAGGATGTGCAGGGCGTCGAGCTCGGTCTGCCCGCGCTCGAGGGCGAAGCGCCCAGCCTGCTGAAGAATGCTCTGGGTGCGCGCGGTAAGGAACCGGCTGAGGTCGATCGACCGCGCCTGTCGCGCCTGCTCACCCGCGAGGTATCGGGCAAGGAACTCGTCGAACGAGCTTGCGCCGGCCTCGTTGAAGTCGTTGGGCACCTGGCCTCCTGGTTGAAGTTGAGTGTGGTTCGCTCAAGTTCAACGCGGGGGCGGCGGGGGTATTCCCATCGTCATAAGTTGATCGTTCAGGAGAGCCGGATTCCGCTGCACTCCGACGGGGGCGCTTGCTGTACCCCATTTTGGGGGCCACGCCTCCCCCGAGCGGCGAACGGGTGTCATGCCAAGGTCGTAAGAGCGACGCGGCCGCCACCCGAAGCCGTCCTTCTTGTTTCCCGGCGCAGTAAGTGAGCAATGTGAAAGCCTCTAAGGAATCTTCCCCCGCGGCAACCTGGATCCGCAGAGTACGGCTCGGGCAGGCGACCGCCTCAGTGCTCGTCTTGATCATGGCGAGCCTTATCGCGGAAACCAATCCATTCACTCAGTGGTGGTTTTGGGTTGCCGCCACGACAGTCATAACTGTGTCGGTAGTCGAGCCCTACTTCACTGGCGTGTCCAGCGCGATGCTGTTCAGCCTCGGCGCAATTGGCGCGGGTCTGACCGCAAACGGCACTGGTGTTGAAGCACTCTGGGTGACCTACTTCGTCCTTGCCGGCTCGGTCCTCACCTGCTCGATTGTCGCTATGGCAGTACCTCCGGGCCGAACACGCGACGGTGCCCGGTGGGCAGCCACACGATTCGGCCGCCCACAGTTGCTCGGCCTTTCTGCCGTTGGTATCGAGCTCGTTCGTCAGACCATGCTCGAGCCGATGGCAAATGTCGTCCCACTTGCCGTCGGTACGTTGATCGCCGTACTGATTGCATTTCCAGACTGGTATCAGCTCCTTGCATCCACTACGCCGGATCTTGGGGGGCTTGCAACGATCGAAACAGCCGTTGACCCGAACCTGCTTCTCATCGCAAGTGACAAACGCTTCGTGCCTGGCAGTGATGTGACCGTGGCAGGGATGGGAACCGCAAAAGGTGTTGTCATTGGCACGCTGGCGCACAAGGGGGGAAATCGCGTCCAAATCGCCATTAGGGGCCACTGGAGCGACGTTGCTCCAACAAGTGGCCAACTGTGCACGATTGTGCCTCACGAGAGCACCGACCGCCGCGCAGTCGCCTATGTCACTGAAGGATCCACTGATCAGGCGCTTAGAGTTCGACCTTTCGGCACACTGGCCCGCGGTGCCACCTTCTATTGCGAGGATCCGAACGGCGGCGGCAAGCATCTCTACCAGGTCCACGGCCGCGAACTCGTGCGTGAAACCTGGGACAACTCAGCTGTGATCGCGGAGTTCGCTTCCGCAGCCATCCTCGGGAAGCTCACCGCGACGGGGATCGAACACAGCTCCCACCTTCCTGATCCATATGTCCCAGTTTTTGACGCAGCGGAGCTGAGCGGAGATCTCCCAGCGGGCTACGAACGAATCGGCGCGGTAAACGGCACCCAGCTGCCGTTTGGTCTTTCGCCTGACCACCTTCGGGGGCATCACCTTGCCATCCTCGGTATGTCAGGTATGGGAAAGAGCACGATAGCGCGAAGGGTGATCGACATCATGGCACCCAACTCGATCGTGTTTGCGTTAGACGGCACAGGCGAGTACCGGTCAAGATTTGGAATGCAGCTGTGGACGGACTCGGTCGGAGTCAACCAGCCTGGCGCATGGGTGCATGAGCCCGCCGGCGTACAGGCGCAGAAGGCTGCCGAGTTCATCGAGGGCGCGATGGCGCAAGCGAGCAGCGAATACATGACTGGCACAAGAGTGAGCCGGACCATCCTGTTGGAAGAAGCACATTCATTCCTTCCGGAATGGAACTTCACGGCCGCTCGCAACGAGGGTGACTTCGTTGCAAGGAGTTGCCGCTACATTCTGCAGGCAAGGAAGTTCGGCCTGAGTTTCGTACTGATATCCCAGCGCACCGCTGTCATTAGCAAGTCTGCGCTCTCACAATGCGAGAGCTACATCGTGCTCCGAACGATCGATGAGACGAGCCTCCAGTACGTCGAGGGCGTGCTTGGTCAAGGGTTCCGCGACACGGTGGCGAGCCTTGAACGCTTTCAGGCAGTTTGTGTTGGGCCCGCGTTCAACACATCCACACCTGTCCTCGTCAACCTAGATCACTACCCAATGACCCCTGTCAACTAGAAACTGTTGGGCCCGATCAGGGGTTTAGTGCGCGCCAGATCTCGTTCGTCGACCTGATCATGACGCAGCTCACCGCCACCGGCTCGGTGCCGATCAGCGTGCTGTACGACCCGCCGTTCGACGGGATCGCACCGTCTGGGCCCGAGGATGTGTTCTCAGAGGCGAAGCTCCTCGAGCTCGCGCGAGTGCTCGAGTCGGTGACGACTTCGGGACGGCCTGTGCGGACGGCGTCAACCACATTCGGAGCAGGCGCACGTCTTGTTGCCGATATTGCCGAGCGGGACGACGGAGCGCTTCTTCGAAGCGGACCATTGTGCGAGCTGCGGCCCCGCCACGAGCTAAAAGTGGGCGTCCGACGTGCTCCAAGAGCCTAATCATTGCCGTAGTCGGGTTCTTCATCGGGCTCATAGTCCCGTTTGATAGTGAATCTCACGGGCAGATCGACAAGCTCGATGAGTTCCGCCCTATTCAGCACGAGCTGACACTTCGGACACGAGAAGTGGTCTGCGTACACTTCCAGCGTTTCGATTGGACTCCACGGATCGCTGTCCCAGTCAATTTCTTGGCCACCAGTCTCCTCTCCTTCGAGCACTCCGTCTCCGCCACACGCCGGACATGCGGCTGTCTCCACATAGAGGAGACCTGCACTCAGGTCTCTAGCGTGGATTAGCTCATCTCTAAGGCCAGCAGCGATCGCTGGATTCCCGCGCTGCGCGAGCCGCTGTTGAGACCGGGCGATCAGCGAGTCGACGTGTTCCTGAACGTGGTGGGTGTGCCCCTGAAGATAGCGTTCGACTTGTTCGAGCCGGACGCCCCCCACGAACGCGTGAAGATCCTGATCAAGGGCCACAACCAGGATGCTTGCTTGGTTCCAGTACCGTCCCCACCACACATGCTCGGGCAGGTTCGGTAGCCCCGTCCCTATACCGTGCAGATATTCGTTTCGGCCAGCACTTATGAGCGCAGCCTCCTTCTGCGCGAACGGGCGAAAGGCTCGTTCGGAGCGCGCCCAAAGCGTCTTAGCCGCGACCGTTTCCACCGGTGAACCGTCGTACGCCACGACTCCTAGCGCCGCCAACACGTTCTTGCCCTCTGCGTCGGGCGGAATGATTAGCAGAGGAGACACTCGCGCCAGCGCCGCCTTCGCAAGTAGCTCCAAGGCCGCAGCCGCCCAGAAGGCTCTTTCCTCGAAATCTCGGACGCCCTCCGACTCAAGGGCTCGCGTGATGAAGAGCTTGGCCTTTGCCCATAATTCACCGTGTTCGGGGACTGGCATTATGCGTCCATCCCACTCACAAATGCGACTCGATGTACACGGCGCGTGGCCGGATCGACGGCCTTACCACGTGCATGAAGTGCACGTCTGTTGGCGATCATTAGCAACATGTTCGGTTCCGTCCATTCGTGCCGCACTGCCCTCACCAGGAGACTTTCAAAGTCGCCCACTGCTCGCCGCGCGTTCTCGTCGGCCGGTGTCATGCAGCCTGGGTCGTAACGCCACCTTCCATCGGCATCCGTCGCGACAGAATAGAACGAGCCTCGTTCACCCGTCACGCGGAAGACGCCCTGAGCCTGCGACTCAGTTGGAGAATTGGGCCTACTCAGTAGCGTCGGAGTGGACGACGGACTCGAAGACGCGAGGATTACGATGTCCGGCATTCGTCGGAGGTGGGCGCCATCTGTGTGAAGGGGCTGCCCCTCCAAGCCGACCATCGCGCTCAAGGAACGAGGATGTGCTTCCTCTGCGGTTACTGCACGCAACGTTGTTATTTCAGGTTCACCGCGGCGAATCGGCACTGACAGCCATCCGGCATCCCTTGCTTCCGTTGCCAACGCGGCAATGGAGCCGCGAGCTGATACCCAACCACGCGCCAATGCTTCTGTGGCAAGTTCCATCAGAATATTCATCGCCCGAGTGTCGCACGCCCGAACGAGTCCGCAGCGAGCCTCGCCCAGCCAAGCGGCCCGAAATCACGGAGGCGACGAATGCGACGATGACGCGCTGGCGCTGCACGCCGAGCGAGGACGCTCCCAGAGGACAGAGTCGCCTGCGTTCCTGCCCTGCATCACGGCTGCCGCTTTGATCACACGCTCCGATCAACTGAGATCTCAGGTGAGCATGCCACGGCAACCGGTTCCCGTCGGAAGGCGCACTTACCGGCGCTTCCGTCTCCGGCGGGGCTGCGCCCTCTGCCCTGCTAGTTTCTTCAATACGTGCTCGGTGCTCTGCATGGCGGTCGCGGGCTGCAGCCGGGCGGCAACAGCCTGCTCGGATTCAGTGAGCTCGTCAGGTATCGCCTCGTAGTAGGCGCCGAACATCTCTCCAGTTGCCCCGTCGAAGGCAAACAGCGCAGATCTAGCGACCCCTAGCTGATGCCCTTTAGCCCGGAGGTACTTACGCTTCTCGACCTCCCACTTCTCGCGATCGCGGCCAGCTGGGCAAGTCGCCCACACGAGGATCCAACCGCCGTCGTCGAGCGTAAGTAGAGGTGTGGTGATAGTCCGCTCCATCGACCCGCCGTCAGACGCCCTAGATACGTCGACGCCATGGCGTGCCATCCTCCGCTGCGCTCTTGCGTCCCCGGACAACAGGGATGCAGCGATCGAGTAAGCACCGTAGGTGCCCTGCTTGTCGATCCCTTCGATGAGCGGTTCGAGAGGGGTCGGAGTCATACGTGGTTTGGGAGGGGCCGACGGCAGCCTGGTCTTGCCCTGTCGCCCACGGAGGTGGTCCTCGAAGTACCAAGCATCAAGGTGATCCGTGCGGCTCGTAATCACTCCGGGGATCTGTTGCCGCCACCGCTCTCGCTCGGACGCCCCGACGGCCGGAAGAAATGTGAAGGTAGACCTCAACAGTTCCGGGTCCTCCTCAACGTAGAGGCCGGCTTCGAAGAAATACAGGAAGAGGTCGAGTTCGTCGGTCGCTGTATAGAGGACTGTCGCCTCGGAGTGACGGCGTCTCCGAAGATAGAGGAGGAACTCCGCCGGATGACGAATCAGCTCTGCGATCAAATCGAGGTCATGAATGGAGACCGTCCACGGGACAGACTCCACCGAAATCAACCCAGCTTTCACGAGTTCCGCTGTAGCAGTTGATGTTGACGTGAGGTCGTCAAGGCTGACGGCCACGGTGTGAACCTCTCGCACGCCAGCCAAGTCGATCCACCCCAGTCCGTGAATGCGGACGCCACCGTCCTCTTTGATCCGCTGGACCAGTCGATCAGCCTGCTCAGCCGCTTTCGTAATAATGCCCGTAAGGTCCTTGCGCAGGCGAAAACTGGTGCCAGATCGAGACTGGGCGCTGAGCGCCACCGCCTTATCTTCGATGACGATGGCGACATCATCCACGATGAGCAAGTGGTCACCCTCGACACGCTTGGTGTAGTGATCGGGTTCCATGGCCTTCTCGGCCCCGTCCGCGGGCACGTAATAGCGAAATGCGTGCCACGCTCGAGCGGACGGGAGCAGCCGTTCGAATGCTTGCCGAGTCCGCAGCTCCAAGAGACTGCCCCTGTGCGCTTGGTAAGGCTCCCAACCGCTCGTCGAGCGCATCGCAGCCTCGAGTCCCTCGCGTATGGCCACCTGGGTGAGGGCCGGGTGTATGAGAAGGGCGCGGCCCGAATCCGTCCGCACGATTGGTTTCGAACGGAGTGGATTGTCGCCCGTCAGAAATGCCCGAACCGCCCCTTCAACATCAATGACGGGACTCGGCGCCCACGTGAATCGGTCGAAGACCGCACCCACCAACTCGGCGGGAAGTTGAGTGGCGCGAGTAACATCGGCGACCGAAACGGATGCCGCGACCGCGTCGGGCTGGAGTGCAAGGTCGAGTTGTCGAGTCGCGTCGCGCAGTTGATCATCGTTTGCTATCCCATGTTCATGGTTTTGCCTCGTGTTCTCGTATTTTCGGAGTGCGGCCTCCTTCCGTCGATTCATGTTCCTAGTCTGGAGATCGTTCAAGCTGGTCAAGACAACAATCGCCTCGGAGACGCCGAAGCCTATTGCGGCCCGAAGATGCTTATCAACCGATTCCTCGCCGAACAGAGCCCGGGTGGTTTCTTCTAGCAACTCCGCGTACGAAGAACCTCTCATCGACATTTCTGTGATCTGCAAGGTGGCACTGATCCAACCGAGCGGATCATCTTCGTCGGCGGCGGCGACCGCTCGAACACTGGCCAGGTGCCGCAAATCCTCGGCAATCTGGAGGCATTCTTCAATGACCGCCGCTGGTTGGGTCGTAGAAGTCGCAGCCGAACCCGCCGTCTTCATGGCCACAATCGCAATCAGCTCGACACAGCTAAAACCGTTCTCGATACCGGCTTGGTACGTCGGGTGACCTGAATGCCAAGGCAACGCCCAGAGGCGTCCCTGCTCGATTACTTCGAGCGCGCTCTGTCCGCGCATTAGCTCGACCATCCTCGCGATTGCCGAACGAATTTGCTCGTCTAGCCCCTCGACGAGTCGGTCTGGGTCAAGCCCGGAAATTGTCTGGGTGATCACATCGAGTGAATGCGCAATTGCCTCCGCGTGGACATCGACGGGTGCTGGTGCTCTTCTATCGCGCGACTTCCCCATTGGAGCATCAGATCACGAGCCACCGACCTCCGATACCCGTTGGCCCATATCCATGGAGCGACACCGTGTCCGCGGTACCCGACGAGCCGATCGACTCGCCAAACGTCCTCGCGGAGCTGCTCCGGTATCCGTTGACGCACCCCTCCCACCGGCGTAGACCTGAGGCATCCCGAGAAGGAGGTGCCGTCATGGCGAAGGATCTCTTGGTCACCCTCGAGGATCAGCCCGGCGAGGGGGCTCGACTCGGCGAGGCGCTCGGCAACGCGGGCGTGAATATCGAGGGCCTCTGCGCGATCATGGAGGGCGGTCGGGGCGCCGTCCACATCCTCGTCGAAGACGTCGCGGGCGCCAGGGCCGCGCTCGAGGGCGCCGGCATCACGGTCGATGCCGAGACCGATGTCATCGTCAGTCCAGCGCTGCCCGAGCCCGAACTCGACACGCCGGGCGTGTTCGGTGAGATGGCTCGGGCCCTCGCCGAGGCGGGCATCAACATCTCGCTCGTCTACGTGGCATCCCGAAACCGGGTCGTGCTCGCGACGAGCGACAACCAGAAGGCGACGCAGCTGCTGCAGTCGATGATGTAGCGACCGACTAGCTGCCTCGAGATCAGTCGCGGACGCCGCGGCGATCGGGATCGTACGCCTTGATCTCGAACTCGCTGGGCGGGGGGCAGCTGCGTCATGCTGTCGCCCTCGTACCAGAAGCACTCGATACCGGCGAGCACCTCCTGGCCGGTGTGGGCGTGACGTGTGAAGAGAATGACCTCCCCGGTCCCGTCGCGGTGGATCGCCTCGGTGATGATCCGCATCCCGGGTCGGACAGCGGGAAGCACGAAGTCGACCGAGGCGCACCCACAGGCACAGCCACCACTGACCTCAGCGGCTGCCGCCTACCGACGGAGTTCGACTGCGCCGGGGAACTCGGGCTCGACGAGCGCGTCGAGGAAGGCACGCTCACGGCTGGTCAGCGAGCGCGGAATCGGATTCGCCACATCTCCCATCTTGCAGCCCCATGAGGCCCTTCGGGCTGACTGCGCTCAAGCTGCCGCGCTTCGCATTGATCCCGCCTCCTGAGTCGGCGACGCCACCGAAGCCACCGGCGAACTGACGTTCCGTTCGATCCGCATCGGCCCGCGCTCACGGCGTTCGGTCGCGAGCGGAGGCACCGGCTCCCGAGTTGCTTCCTGCGCGACGCCGCTGGTCGACTCGGCGAGACGCTCGGCCACGAGCGTCCACATCGAGAGCCGACGCCCCTCGCCCCCCCCGGCCCATGCCGGCACATCGTGACAGGTCATGCGGGCTCGTCGCCCTGATTCGTACTCCCCGCGAACTGGGGAGTACGCCGTGAGAACGGCGTCGATAGGCTCACGTGAAGCCGACGTCTCCGCTTCGACTGACCCGGACCCTTCGCTTGAAGCGACGGTGGCGATGCTCGCTGCCGTCATCGTCGACGATTGAATGGAGAAGCGCCCTGTGTTCGTGATCGAACCGGATCCCGAGCGGCCTCGGAAACGCCGCGTCGTCGATCGAGAACGAGATGCCGCGCTCGTACCCCTCGGCATGCGCGCGTACGAAGCGATCCGGCTGATGAAGCTCGTGTGGGGCGAGCGGGTGATCCCGTTCGAATACGAGCTCGAGCCCGTCGCCGCCGAAGCCGGCAAGCGCTTCGTCGGTCGCGTCTCTGGCTTCGGCACGAGCCCGATCGCCGCTGAGCAGGCCGGCACCTCCCGATACCGCTTCGCCAATGATGAGGAACGACGCGCTGCCGAGCGACTCGTGGCCGAGGCGCTGCTCGTCTACGGGGACTTCTACGACGGCCTGGACCACCCCGACGGAGTCTTCACCGTCGAGGTGCCGACGGAGGCGTACGGAACCTTCGCCTACACCCCTTCTTCCTTCGGTTACATGACCAACGCGACTTCGCCCGGCACCACGGGTGGGAGCACCCGATGAGCGGCGAAGGATGCGATCATCGCCGACTCGCCTCCGAAGCGGGCGGATGCCGCTCCTGACCAGCCTCGGAGTCCGAGTGACGCTCGCACCCGGCAATCGCGGTGCAACGCCGAATGATGGATGCCACGGCGCGCGACTTCTCCTCCACAGGGCCACGTGTACGTCGATTATCCACAGGCAGAATCCCAGATCATCACTGATTTCCAGCGATCTCGAATGTCAGTGGGTGGGTACAGGATTGAACCATGGAAGAGACCTCGCCACCCGGGCACACCGCACCCGCGGCGCAGGCCGCGCTGCACGCGCTGGCCGCCCTCGAGCGCGAGGTGGCGAGTCTCCGTGAGGCGTGGACCGGCGCGATGCCGGCGTGGGGCGCGAGCTTCGGCTCGACGCAGTTCGACCTCGAGCAGATGAGCGACCCGGGTCTCATCCGGGTCACCGACGCCCTCGCGAAGACGCGGCGCGACATCGACGCCGTGCTCGCCCGGGTCGCCGCCGAGGTCGCGCGCCGCTCCGGGCCCGAGTTCGGCGAGACCGGGCTCGCGAAGGCGCAGGGGTTCCACAATCCGACCCGGCTCATCGCGGCATCCACCGGGGCATCGCGCACCGACGCGCAGCGGCTGATCGCGGTGGGCACCGCCACCGCCGAGCGGCACACCTTCAGCGGCGAGCGGGCGCCCTCGAGGCATCCGCACGTGGCGGCTGCGCTCGCGACGGCGGCGATCGGTCTCGACGCGGCATCCGCGATCACCTCGATGCTCGACCGGGCGTGGGCGAGGGCCGACGCCTCTCGAATCGATGTCGTCGAAGCGGCGCTCGTCGAGCTGGCGGCGCAGGTTCCGCTCGAGACCCTCCTGCGCGGAGTCCGCGAGGCTGAGGCGAGGCTCGACCCCGACGGCGTCGAACCCCGCGACGACGAACTCCGCACCGAGCGCTCGTTGACGATGCGCGAAGACCGCCACGGCATGGTGCACCTGCAGGCCCGGCTCGACCCAGAGAGCGCCGCGCCGGTCAAGGCCGCGATCGAGGCGCTCGTGAGCGATGCGCTGCGCCGACGTCGGCCGGTCGACGGCGACCACGCGCCCGTCGTCGACGACGACCGCTCGATCCCGCAGATCCAGGCCGACGCACTCGCCGCGCTCGCGCGCCACACACTCGGCTGCACCCAGACCCTCACGCCCCTCGCGAAGACCACGGTCGTCGTGCGCGTCGACCTCGACACGCTCGTGAGCGGCCTCGGGCACGCCAACATCGACGGGCTCGACCAGCCCGTCCCGGCGTCGACCGTGCGTCGCATGGCCGCCGACGCCGAGGTCATCCCGGCCGTGCTCGGCGGCGAGAGCCTCCCGCTCGACCTCGGTAGGGCGGCCCGGCTCTTCACCAAGGCGCAGCGTCTCGCCCTCGGCGAGCGCGACGGCGGCTGCGCCTCGTGCGGCCAGAACATCGCCTACGTCGAGGCGCACCACATCCGCTGGTGGGAGCGAGATACCGGCCCGACCGACCTCTCGAACGGCGTGATGCTGTGCAGCTTCTGCCACCACCGCATCCACCGCGACGGGTGGAGGATCGACGCGGGCCCGAGCGAGGTGTGGTTCATTCCGCCACCGCACATTGACCCCGACCAGCTGCCCAGGCTCGGCGGGCGGGCGCGATTCGAGCTGCGCGACGGTCGGGCGGCCTGACCGCGCGCGCGGTGCGGTTCGTGGCGCCCGCCTCGCGCGGCGCATGGGTTGCCGCCCGCCCAGCGCCACCGGGCAGGGCTTGACCGCACGCTGCTCGGCTCGTGCGCCCCCAGTCTGAACGACGCGTCGGCGGAACCCGGCCCGGCGCCACCCGGGCGGACGCCAACGCTCGCCCACCGCACAGGAGTCCCTCCTAGGCTGAGAGCGTGCCCCGACTCCACGCAGAACCCGACCGCTCCAAGTGGGTGCCCGTCACCGACTCCCTCGGATTCCGCGGCCGTCGCGCCCGCAAGCAGGCGATCGGCATGCTGCTGTCGCAGGCGAAGGGGCCGAGCGCCGAGCCTTCGAAGCGCGGCGGCGGCTTCAGCGCGTGGGCGTTGAGTCAGGCCGTGCCGTTGCTGATGCGCAAGGCGGCGGGGCGGGTGCTCGTCTGGGTCTGGAAGGCCGAGCCCGACCTGCTCGTGGTGATGGCCCAGGTTCAGGCGGCGACCCCCGAGATCCGCATCGCGCGGGCCTCGATGCCGATCGAGTACGACGACACCGAGGAGTTCCGCGGCACCTACCTCGGCCTGGGCGAGAAGCTCGCCATGCCGCTTCCGCCGGGCGGTCGCCCGCCGTTCGCCACGTACACGTGGGATCTCGGCACGCACCTCGTGACCGTCACTGCCGTGTGCAGCGACCGCGAACGGTTCGGCACCGTCATCGGTGCGGTCGACGACCTCGCACGCGGCATCCGCATCGTCGACGACCTCACCGTCGGCGAATCGGCGCCGGTGCTGCGCATCGACCCGGCCTGAATCGCAAGCCGCACCCGCACCGGTTACGGCGTCGGGTTCGAGCCCTCCACGACGACGTCGCGTTGCGGGCCGTACTCCAGCGGCGATGCCACGAACGCGATCACCGCGACGAGCGAAAGGGCCGAGACAGCGACGCAGACGCGTGACATGACGACCGAGGTGCGTTCGCCTGCGACGCGGCGCACGGCGACGAAGATGCTCCAGCCGATGAGTGCGCCGGCGGTGTTGACGATGAGGTCGGTGGTGTCGAAGCTGCCCGTCGAGATGACGTGCTGCACCGTCTCGAGCACGAGGCTCGTGGCAAGCGCGGCGAGGCCGGTCTTCCACCACTTCCAGGCCGGCGCGAGGGCTCCGGCGAACAGCCCGAAGGGCACGAAGAGCGCGAGGTTGATCAGGAGCTCAGCCGGTTTGCTCGCCCCGTCGTCTCCGGCCGGTACGAACGGCACCAACTTGATCGGCCTCGTCAGGCCTGCGGCTTCGCCGATCCACGGCACGTCGAGCTTCCACAGCACCACCCATGCGAGGAGCGCGAGGTACACCGCGAACGCGACGATGAGGATGCCGCGGCCTCGGTTCGTTCGCGGCTGGTTCGAAGAGGTCACAGGGCATTCTCTCGCTGCGAGCCTCGGGAACCGCCGAGCCCGGCGGTCGCAACCTCGCGCACCGCATCCAGCACCACCTGCAGCGCCGGCGAGTCCGCCTGGCTCCGCCGATGCACCGCCGACACCCCGCGCGTCGACGCCGGGCGAACCGTCGGAATCGCCACGAGATCCGGGTGCAGCTCCGGCCGCCCCATCCGCGGCACCAAGGCGACCCCGAGTCCGGCCCGCACGAGCTCGAGGTGGTTCTCGAACTCCATCGACTCGTGCACGACCCGCGGCGCGTTCGAGACGCCGTCGAAGAGGCGCCTCAGCCACTGCCGGCAGATGGTCGAGTCGAACGTCGCGATCCATTCCTCGTCGGCGAGGTCGGCCGGCGTCAGTTCAGTGACCCCGGCGAGCGCAAGCCTGTGGTCGCGCCGCAGGATCACGTCCGCGACATCCGTGAACAGGGGCGTCTCGACGAGATGATCGGGCATCGCGAGCGCGACCCCGCCCCACCGGTGCACGATGCCGAGGTCGCGCTGCCCCGACGCGACGAGCGCGATCGTCTCCCACGGCTCGCTCTCGCGCATCGGCACCCGCAGCTCGGGGTGCTCCGCGCGCAGGCGCGGCAGCACATCGACGAGGATGCCTCGCACGGCGGTGGAGAACGCACCGATGCGCACTTCGCCCGTGACCCGGCGGGGCGCACCGTCGGCAGCACTCACCCCGCCGGCCAGGTGCAGGTCGGCCTCGAGGCGCTCGAGGTCGGCGAGCACGGTCGCCGACGACGTGACGAGGTGGCGCCCGGCGTCGGTGAGCACGACGCCGCGGCCGGCCCGCTCGAGCAGGGCGACGCGGGTGCCGCGCTCGAGGCGCTTGATCTGCTGCGACACGGCCGACGGCGTGAAGCCGAGCGCGTCGGCCGCGGCGGCGACGCTTCCGTTGGTGGCCACGGCGCGCAGCGCGACCACGGCTTCGAGATCGATCATGTACGGATGCTACCGAATCGAGCGCAGAAATGATCGCTGGTGTTTCCGGATGCCTCGGCGCGAAGCTGGTTCCATGACGAGACGCGACATGCTGCTGGCCGCCCTGGTGGCGACGATGTGGGGCTTCAACTTCGTCGTGATCGACTGGGGCATGGCCGGCATCCCGCCGCTGTTCTTCGTCGCCGTGCGCTTCGCGGTCGTGGCCCTCGCCGTGGTCGTCGTGCCCCGCCCGCTCGCGAGCTGGAAGACCGTCGTCGGCGTCGGCCTCTTCATGAGCCTCGGCCAGTTCGCCCTGCTCTACACGTCGATCGCGCTCGGGCTGCAGCCCGGCATCGCGGCGCTGCTGCTGCAGGCGCAGGTCGTGCTGACGATCGTGGTGGCGGCGCTCGCCCTGCGCGAGCGCCCGAGCCGCATGCAGACGATCGGCGTGCTCGTCGGCACCGTCGGGCTCGGCGTCGTGGCGCTCGGTCGCGGCGGCGATGCGCCGGCGATCGCGGTCGTGCTGTGCCTGCTCGCCGCGCTCTCGTGGGCGATCGGCAACGTCATCTCGCGCAAGGCCGGCCCGGTCGCGCCCGCGAGGCGCTTCGGCGCGCTGTCGCTGACGGTGTGGTCGTCGCTCGTCGTTCCGCTGCCGGCGCTCGGCCTGTCGGCGCTCATCGAGGGGCCCGATGCGATCGCGGCGGGCATCGCGGCGTTCGGCTGGCGGCCCGTCGTGTCGACGCTCTACACGGCCGGGCTCTGCACCCTCGTCGGCTACGCGATCTTCAACGCGCTGCTCGCGCGCAACCGCTCGGCGTCGGTGGTGCCGTGGGTGCTGCTCGCGCCCGTCGTGGCGATGGCGTCGGCGGCGCTGCTGCTGGGGCAGATCCCGAACGTGTGGGAGACCGTCGGCGGGCTCGTGCTCGTCGCCGGGGTGTTCATCGCGAATGCGCCGGTGCGGCGGCGCGCAGAGCGGGCGCTTGCCGCGCCCGAACCGGTCGCAGCATCCTCGTCGTCAGCCGTCAGAGGGCACGCGCACTAGGTTCTCGCGAGCCGAAGCCCCTTCTCGGTGAAGTGGCTCACTTCGCCATCGGCATCCTCGATCCCGAAGACGAACTTGCCCGAGGCGGTCGCGCGCACATCGACGACTTGGCCGCGTCCGCGCGGCGTGACCACCTCGGCTCCCGGTGTGAAGATCGTTTCGCTCATGCGCCCGATCATGCTGGCACGCCGCGGGGGCCGGCCTCCCCCGTGCGGCGGATCATCTCGCTCGACGATGACGTAGATCGCCGCTCGCGCGGTGGTCTCGAGACGCGCTCCGCGCTACTCGAACGACCAAGTGCTCCTCACAACCACCCGCGGTCGCGGGCGATCGTGAGCGCCTCGATGCGGTTGCGGGCGTCGAGCTTGCCGATCGCGTTCGAGAGGTAGTTGCGCACGGTGCTCGTCGACAGGAAGAACCGTTCGGCGATGTCGTGGATCGTCGCCCCATCGGCCGAGGCCCGCAGCACCTCGGCCTCGCGCGCGGTCAGCGGGTTGTCGCGCACGCCGAGCGCCTCGGCGGCCAGCTTCGAGTCCACGACCCGCTCCCCCGCTCGCACCCGCCGGATCGCCGCGGCGAGCTGCTCGACGGGGTCGTCCTTCACGAGGAATCCGTTCGCCCCCGCAGCGAGCGCCCGCGCGAGGTAGCCGGGCCGGCCGAACGTCGTCACCACGACGACGAGGCAGCCGGGCACCGCCGACCGCAGCGGCCCGATCACGTCGAGGCCGCTCGCGCCCGGCAGCTCGATGTCGAGCAGCACGACGTCGGGATGCAGGCGTTCGGCGGCGGCCACCACCTCGTCGCCGCGCTCGACCGCGCCGACGACCGTGAGGTCGGGCTCGAGCTCGAGCAGGGTCGCGAGCGCCGAGCGCATCATGCGCTGGTCCTCGGCGATGAGGATGGTCGTCGCCCCGCTCACCGTCCCGCCTCCCCGGGAAGGGGCACGGCAGCAGTGACACGGAACCACGGCGAGACCTCGACCGCGAACTCGCCACCGGCGGCCTCGACGCGCTCGCGGAGTCCGCGCAGCCCGTTGCCGGGCACGAAGGTCGATCCTGCCGCGTCCGTCGACGACACCGCGCGAACAGCCCGCCCGGGCCCGTCGTCCGAGACCTCGACGATCGCGCGGCCGTCGACCACCGAGACCGCGATCACGCACTCGCGCGCCACCGAGTGGCGCAGCACGTTCGTCGCACCCTCGCGCACGACCCACCCGAGCACGGCATCGACCGTGACCGGCAGCGGCCGGTCGGGCAGGGTCACGGATGTCGCGACCCCGGCCTGCTCGAGCGTGCGACGCGCGTTCGCCACCTCGTCGCCGAGGCTCGCCGACCGCGAACCGGCCACCACCGAACGCACTTCGCCGAGCGCCTCGCGCGCGATCTGCTCGACGTCCGAGATGTGCTCGGCCGCGGCATCCGGATCCGGGGTCATCAGGCGGCGCGCCGCCTCGGCCTTCACCGCGATCACCGACAGCGAGTGCCCCAGCAGGTCGTGCAGGTCGCGCGAGAACCGCAGCCGCTCCTCGCCGACGGCCGCGACGGCGAGCCGCTCGCGGGTGCGATCGAGCTCGTGGGCCAGCGCCACGTAGTACTGCACGAGGTAGTTGCCCGCACCGCCCGCGAACGCGGCGAACCCGACGAGCACGGCCGCCTCGAGCGACCACGACTCGAACCCCACGGCGAGCGCACCCGTCGCCGCGATCGAACCGACCACGCCCATCGCCCACCGCCGGCGGACGGCGAGCGAGGCGGCCACCGCGAGCAGGGGGAACAGCAACGCCTGACCGCCCTGCTGGAGGAAGAAGTAGCCGGCGCAGAGCAGCAGCAGGGCGACGAAGGCGAGCTCCGTCGCGGCACTCGGGCGACGACCCGCCCCGAACGGGCGGGAGACCGCCAATCCGAACGCGACGCCGATGAGCACGACGTACGCGACGCGCGCCGCATCGCCGGCGACGATCGCCGAGACGAACGGGGCGACCAGCAGCAGCGGCGCCGCGATCAGCGCGAGCCACGCGGCCGGGCGGTAGGCGAGCCACGCCGCGGTCCGCGGGGTCGGCTGCGGTTCATCGATCGTCGTCATCACGTCACGCATCCCGGTTCGACTCCGAATGGGGCTCGGTCCGTCAGCCAATCTACTCAGAGCTCCGTCGCGGTCGGGCGGCGCCGGGCGGCGATCGGCAGTCCGACCATGAGCGTCGCACCCGTGACGAGGTGCATCGCGATGAGCGCGACGATCACCGCCCCAGACCCGCCCGCCCCGATCGGGCCGAGCAGCGAGAGGGCGAGCATCGTCCACCCGACGATGCCGAAGATGCGGGCGCTGAGCCGGGTGAATCGCTCGAGCAGCGCGAGGAACCCCCACGCGGCGAGACCCGCGACGAGGCCCGCGACGACGATCGACGCCGGGGTGATCGTCTGCGCGGTCGTCCCCGAACCGGCGACGAGGTCGAGTCCGGCGAGCGGTACCGCGAAGACCCAGACGATGAGCGGCGAGACGATGGCGACGGCGACGGTCGCCGCCCGTGCGAGCCGGCGGCGGGATGGCGGGGCGTCGACACCGATGCGGTCGGCGACGGCGTTCGGCTGGACTGCTGGTGTGGTCGTGTTCATGCCTTCGACGCTACGAATCGGCGTCGGGCATCGGCAGAGACGAATGTCACGACTGTGCGTGCGCTGCGGGCGGCTCGCTCGCTCAACCGCCCCGAACGCGACGGGCGCCCACGCTCCGAATTCGCAGGGAGCGCTAGGGCTTCGGCCGAGTCGAGCGTAAATTGCGTTATATCGCGTTTGCGATGCGGTGAGGATGCCGCCTCGCAACTGGACGAAGGCGGGGGCCATGAACCTGAATCTCGAACGGCGCGGCACCGCGCCCGACCGCCACGACCATGCCGACGGGGGGTGGTGATCGTGGAGGTCCTGCTCGGCATCTTCATCGCGTTCCTGATTTTCGTCGCGGTCGCGATCACGACGGTCGCGCTCGTCGTGCGAGCCGTCTACCGGCGCATCCGCCGCAACAGGGCGGTCGCCGCCACAGCGCTGCGCACCCGTGCCGGCTTCAGCCACGGCCCGCGCCGCAAGGTGCTCGCCCTGCGCGTGCGACTCGGCGACACCCTCGACAGCGGACAGGCCGCGATCGACCTCGCCGCGCAGAGCGGCGGCGGGCACGGCGAACTGCCGCGGCTCTTCCGCCGCATCAAGACCGAGGGCGAGGCGCTCGGCCTGCAGCTGCGACTGCTCGAGAGCGAGACCGACCAGGCCGTGCTCGCCGCCGAGCTTCCGCTCGCCGCCGATCGTGTCGACCAGGTCGCGGGGCTCGTGCGCCGGCTGCGCTCGGCCGTCGCATCCGGTCTCTCCGGCTCCACCGACGACACGCTCAGCGCCCTGCACGCCGACATGGAACGCGAGGTCGCCGCCCTCGCCGTCGGCGTCGACGAGCTGCAGCGGCTCAACCGTCGCGAAGAACGCGTCGCCCCGACCCGGCCACCGGGTCACCCCCAGAGCACGCCCGCACGCCGACCACGTCAGACGTTCGACCTGAAGGAGACCCGACCATGAGCGACAACACCTCGCGCGTCCGCACCATCTTCCGCAGCAAGACCAAGAAGGCCCTCGACAAGATCGAGGACCCGCGTGAGACCCTCGACGACAGCTACGAGCAGCAGGTGAAGCTGCTGCAGCAGGTGCGTCAGGCGGTCGCCGACGTGGCGACGGCGAAGAAGCGCATCGACCTGCAGGGGCAGGAGATGGGCGCCCGCTTCCAGCGGCTCGGCGAGCAGGCCCGCGAGGCCATGGCACAGGGGCGCGAAGACCTCGCCCGGGCGGCCCTCGAGCGCCGTGCGCTGCTCGAGTCGCAGGTCTCGAAGCTGCAGGACCAGTACTCCGCGCTGCAGCAGCAGACCGCGCAGTTGCAGCAACGCGAGCGCCAGCTCTCCGAGCAGGTCGCCGCGTTCCGCGTCGAGAAGGAGACCATCAAGGCCACCTACACCGCCTCCGAGGCGCAGGTGAAGGCGAACGAGGCGGTCGCCGGCATCGGCGCGAGCATCAACGACGTCGGCGCCAGCCTCGACCGGGCGAAGGATCGGGTCGCGCAGATGCAGGCGCGCGCCGCCGCCACCGACGAGTTGCTCGCCAGCGGGGCGCTCAAAGACCTCACCGCCGCCCCCGACGCCGACATCGAGCGGCAGCTCGCGACGCTCTCGGCGAAGGCCGAGGTCGACCGTCAACTGCAGGCGATGAAGGATGGCTCGGGCGCAACCTCCTCGCAGCAGCATCGCGAAGGCCCCGACGGGTGGCTGGGCATCGGGCAGGGGTCGAGCACGAATTGAGGTAGCGAGGCGGCGCCTGCCGCTGCCATGATGCCGGTAGCCCGAACCGAGGGAGACCGGATGTCCGAGACGCTCGACCGAACACCCGCCGGCGTCGCTTCGCCCCTGCCGGGCGCGACGATCATCGGCCGCATCCGGGGAATGCTCCTCTCGGCCCTGGGCGCCGCGCTCGGGTACTCGATCCTCGGAACGGCGAGCAAGGGCGGCTGCTTCGACGCGGTGAGCGAAGAGGCCGCCGCCGACTCGGCGTGCGTGAACCTCACCCTGCATCCGAGCCCCATCGTGTTCATCGCGATCGCGGTGGCGGTCATCGTCGCGATCACCCTCGTGCTGCGGCCTGGCCGCTCCGAGGCATCCGCCCTGCGCATCATCGACCGCGCGGTGGTCATCATCATCGCCGGCACGCTCGCCTGGGCGGCGCTGACGATGGTCTCGTTCTTCGCGATTCCGCTCGAGCCGCCGGGCCCGGGCGAGCCCTTCACGATCCCGTTCACGTTCGGCAACGTCGACATCGACATCACGCCCTAGCCGGCGCGATTCGACTGACGGAGCAAGCCGAGGGTCTCGACGCGCGGCGCGCACCGGCGCATCATTTCCCCATGACGACGCCGTCCCTCACTGCGCAGCTCAGGCTCGACCTCAGGCATCGCCTGCGCCCCATGCGGGGCTGCAACCCCGACGAACCGCATCGTGCCGTCACCCCGCTCGAGCTGCTCTACGACCTCACGTACGTCATCGCGTTCGCCGCCGCGGCCGACGAGCTCGCGCATGCGCTCTTCGTCGGCGAGGTCGGACCGGGCATCGGCGCGTACCTGTTCGCGGTATTCGGGGTGTCGTGGGCGTGGCTCAACTTCACCTGGTTCTCGTCGGCCTACGACAACGACGACGCGCTCGTGCGGGCCGCCGTCGTCGCGCAGATGGTCGGGGTCGTGATCTTCATCTTCGGGCTGCCCGTCAGCTTCGAGGATGCCGCGCACGGAGCCAGCCCGAACAACATGCTGCTCGTCGCCGGCTACATCGTCATGCGCGTCCCGCTGATCGCGCTCTGGCTGCGCGCCGCGCGCGAGGACCCGGCGCATCGGCGAACCTCCCTCGCGTACGCGGCCGTGATCGCGGTCGCGCAGGTCGGCTGGCTGCTCACGACGATCCCCGGCATCCCGACGGGCGCCACCATCGCCGCGATCGTCGTGCTCGCGACCGCCGAGCTCATCGCGCCGGTCGTGCTCGAGCGCCGCTTCGGTCGGGCGCCGTGGAACGCCGGTCACATCGCCGAGCGATTCGGACTGCTCACCCTCATCACGATCGGCGAGGTCATCGCCGGAACGGTCGCAGCCGTCGGCGCTCTCGTCGCTGAGCAGGGATGGTCGATCGCGGCGGTCGCGATCGTCGCCGCAGGGCTCGTGATCGCCGCCGGGCTCTGGTGGGCGTACTACCTCGTCCCGTCGCGCACGATCCTCGAGCGCTGGCCCGAACGCACCTGGGGCTGGCGGTACGTGCACCTGCCCCTCTTCGGCGCGATCGCGGCGGTCGGCGCGGGACTCCACGTCGCCGCGGTCGGCGTCGAGCACCAGGAGCTCAGCCTGCTGCAGATCACCCTCGCGCTCGCGGTGCCGGTCGCGTGCGTGGTCGTGCTCGTCTTCCTCATCTGGAGCGTGCTGATGCACTCCATGGACTTCACGCACGTGCCGCTCTTCATCGCGAACCTCGTGCCGCTCGTGGCCGCGGTCGTCATCGCCACGGTCGTCGACGCCGGGGCGCCGATCGACCTCGAACCCGGTGGCGACCTCACCGCCCTCGTCACGGTCATCGGGCTCGTGTCGCTCTCGTGCGTGATCGAGGTCGTCGGGCACGAGCTCGTCGGGTACTCGCACACGCTGCAGGCCGCGAAGCGGCACCTGCTCGAGCCCGAGATCGCCGCCCGGCACGCCGAGGCCGACGCGGCCGAGGCATCCACCTGAACCTCGCCCGCCCCGGCGAAGGGGGCTACGCCCAGCCGAGCTCCCCGAGGCGCGCGTCATCCAAGCCGAAGTAGTGGCCGATCTCGTGCACGAGCGTGATGCGCACCCGGGTGCGCAGTGCGTCGAGGTCGGGGCTGTAGGCCTGCATGTTGTTCTTGAAGAGCGTGATGCGGTCGGGCAGCTCGCCGTAGCCGTAGACCCCGCGCGTCTTCAGCGGGCGCCCGCTGTACAGCCCGAAGAGCCGCGGCCGCTCCCCCGGCGGCTGGTTCGCGATGAGCACCGCGACGTTCTCGAGTCCGCGCACCATCTCGTCGGGCAGCGCGTCGTAGACCTCTGAGACCATCTGCTCGAAGTCGTCGTCCGAGATCTCGACCATGTACCGATTCTGAACCCCGAACGGGCTCACCCGACCGGAATGCGCAGATCCGAGGCATCCCGTTCGCTGTCGACGGAATCGTGCGGCGGGTCGGCCGGTTCGAGGCGGCTGTCGAAGAAGACCCGCGCGAGGCGCGCACGGAGCCGCTCGAGCGGGCGTCCGCGCGGTGCGGTCGTGGCCGCCGCGATGGCGGCCGTGGCGGGCCGGTCGACGTCGAGCAGGCGCCGGCGCTCGTCGCGGTCGAGCTCCTCGTGCACCTCCACGTACTCGCCGCCCGGCAGGCGCACGATGCGCCCCGTCTCGAACCCGTGCAGCAGCATGTCGCGGTCGCGTCGCTGCAGGCCGAGGCACACTCGCCGCGTGAGCGCGAACGCGACGGCCGGGCCCGCCAGCAGCAGGAGCTGGAACACGAGCACCACGCCCTCGATGCTGACGCTGAACGCGGCCGCGATGACGTCGGCGCTGGCCGCGCCCCAGAGCACGCCGTAGAACACGACGCCCGCCACCCCGACGCCCGTGCGCGTCGGGGTGTTGCGGGGGCGGTCGAGCAGGTGGTGCTCGCGGTGATCGCCGAGGATCCACTCCTCGATGAACGGGTACGCGGCGACGAGCAGGAGGTAGGCGGTGACGACCGCGAGCGGGGCGAGCACGGCGAGCGTCCAGGTGCGGTCGAACGCGACGAGCTCCCAGCCCGGCGGCACCAGGCGCAGCGCCCCGTCGAGGAAACCGGTGTACCAGTCGGGCTGGCTTCCGGCGCCGGCGTCGCCCGGTGAAGCGGGCCCGTACAGCCAGATGGGGTTGATCGTGACCGTCGCCGAGATCAGCATCAGCACCCCCATGACGATGAGGAGCAGGCCGCCCGCCCGAGCCGCGGCGGTCGGCAGCAGCGGCACGCCGGTGCGGCCCGGCCCCGCGAACCGCGGAGGGCGGTGCCGGAGGAGCAGCGCGGCGCGCACCGCGATGAGCACCGCCATGAGCGGCACCACGGCGAGGTGCAGCGGGTACAGGTGCGCGATGATCTCGCCGGGGAAGGCACCGCCGAACAGCAGGTCCTTCAGCGGGGTGCCGACGAACGGGATGCCGAGCACGATGCCCTCGACGATGCGCAGCCCCGTGCCCGACAGCATGTCGTCGGGCAGCGCGTACCCGCTCCAGCCGCCCGCGAGCGCCGCGACGAGCAGCAGGAACAGCAGCACCCACCCCGCGCGCCGCGGCCGCCGGAACGCGCCCGTGAAGAACGTCACGAGCAGCTGCGCGATGATCGCCGCCGGCAGCAGGAGGGCCGCCCAGTGGTGCGCCTGCCGCACGAGCAGGCCGACGGGCACCTCGAACGAGATGCGCATCGTCGACGCGTAGGCCTCCGAGACCTGCGCCCCGAGCAGCGTCGGGTAGGGCCCGTCGTAGGCGACCGTCGCGTTCGACGGCGTGTACCAGAACATGAGGATGACGCCCGTCACCGTGATGACCACGAGGCACGCCATCGCGACCACCCCGAACAGGTTCGTCCAGTGCACCGGCACGACACGACCCCGCAGCTCCGCGACGAACGCCGCACCACGCCGTCCCGCGGTCGTGCGGCCCAGCCGCTCTGCCGCCCGCTCGGTGAATCCCGTTCGACGCTCCTGCGTTGCCGACACGTCGGTCTCCTCTCAGGCCCTCTGCACATACGACGCCGCAGCGGCCCGATTTGTGACAGGTGCCCTCGAGGAGCGTGCCGGTTCAGTCGACGAGCGCCCCCGCCGACAGGTTCGCGATCGCGCCGGTCATCGAGCCGGCGCGATCGGAGGCGGCGAACGCGAGGTACTCCGCGACGTCGTCGAGCACCGGCAGCCGGCCCAGCACCGTCATGCCCGCCAGCCCGGTGAGCCATTCATCGATGGGGATGCCTCCGGCCGCCGCGGTGCGGCCGAACATGTCGCCCGTGTACGAGGTCGCGAGCGCATCCGACATGGCGTGCGGGCGCACGCAGACGACGCGGACCCCGTCGGGCCCGAGCTCGCCCGCGAGCGCGCGCGAGAACCCCTCGAGCCCGGCCGACTGGGCCGCGTTGCCGAGCAGCCCGCGACCGGTGAGCCGGGCGCCCGGCGTCGAGATCGTGAGGATGACGCCGCCGCCCTGCGCGATCATGTGCCGCGAGGCGGCCTTCGCGGTCACGAAGTTCGTCTGCAGGTAGCCGTCCACGGGGTGCAGGTAGTCGTCGAGCGAGGTCTCGGCGATCGGCAGGCCCTGCACGTGGTCGAAGCCGACCGCGTTGAGGGCGATGTCGATGCGACCCGCGATCTCGGCCACCTCGTCGACGTGCCGGTCGACCTCGGCCTGGCTCATCGCGTCGACGACGGCGATCGAGACGTCTGCGCCAGCTGCACGGGCGGCGGATGCCGCGGCCTCGAGCCGTGGCAGCGACCGGCCCGTGAGGAAGAGGCGTGCGCCCTCGCGGGCGAACACCCGCGCTGCCGCTCCACCGATCGAACCGCCACCGCCGTGGATCACGGCCACCTTGTTCTCGAGCAGCATGTCACGACCTCCGAATCTCGTTCTGAATTGTGCAACTTGATAGTTGCACTATTCAGAACAGAGTGCAACCTTTCGATTGCACTTCGGAAGCGAATGCCCGAGACGAGGGGTCGCTCGTCGCGGACCGATCAACCGAGCCCGGCGCGCTCCTCCGAGGCATCCTGCTCGCCCTCGACCGGGCGGCCCGACAGGCCGACCGATCCCTTGCCGGCCCCCGTCGAGAGCGCCGCGGCCACCGCCACCGACTCGTCGACGTCGGGGTACTGCGGCCGCAGCCGCACGGGCTCGCGGCGGCGCTGCTCGCGCTTCGCCTTGCGCGAAGCGGCGAGGAGGTTGAGCGCCTCGACGAGGATCGCGAACGCCATCGGCGCGTAGATGAGGGCCTTGTCGATGTGCACCCCGAAGCCCTCGGCGATCAGGAACACGCCGATCAGCAGCAGGAACGACAGGGCGAGCATCTTCACCGTCGGGTGGCGGTTCACGAACGTGAAGATGAAGCGCGCCGCGAACAGCATGATGCCGAACGAGAGCACGACGACCGTGACGATGACGAGCAGGTTCTCGGTCATGCCCACGGCCGTGATCACCGAGTCGAGCGAGAAGACGATGTCGAGCGCCAGGATCTGCGCGAGCACCGAACCGAACGTGATGCGCCTCGGCGCGGCACCGTGCTCCTCCTCCGCGCCCTCGAGCTTGTGGTGGATCTCGGTGACCGCCTTGTAGACGAGGAAGAGGCCACCGGCGATCAGGATGAAGTCCTTCACCGAGAAGCCCATGCCCCACAGCTCGACGACGTCTTCCTTCAGCGTGATGATCCAGCCGGCGAAGAAGACGAGGATGACGCGGATCACCATCGCGAGCGTCAGGCCGAGGTTGCGCGCCTTGGCCTGCTGCTCCTTCGGGAGCTTCGACGCGAGGATCGAGATGAAGATGACGTTGTCGACGCCGAGCACGATCTCGAGCACGAACAGCGTGACGAAGACGGCGATGAGGTCGGGGGTGAGGGCGAAGGAGAAGTCCACGCCGCCCATCGTAGGGAGCCGTGCGCGTTATGCGGCGCCATCCGTGCGGGGCGTGCGGCGTGGCGTCAGCCGGATCACGGGGATCTCCCGATCGGTGACGCGCTCGTACCTCGCGAAGCCGTGCGCCGTCGACGTGATCTGCGCCCACGCCGCCGCGCGCTCAGCACCGTGCAGCTGCTCGGCGGTGACGTCGATGCGCTTGCCCGCGAACTCGATGCGCACCCGGTCGGGATGCGCCGCGATGTTGTAGTACCACGACGGGTTCTTCGCGGCGCCGTTCGCCGACGCGACGATCAACCGCGCGCCGTCGCCCTCGGGAAACCAGCGCACGGGTGTCACGCGCTCCCGCCCGGTCTTGCGGCCGATCGTCACGAGCGCGAGCTTGTTGCCGCGCCGGTCGCCCTTGCGGCGGATGTGCTCGGCCATGCGCTGGTTGCCCCACCGCTCGAGCCGGGTGCCGGCCGGGCTGCGCGCGCCGCGGGTGCCGTTCGGGGTGTCGAAGGCCATGGGGATCGCCTCCCTCTGGTGGCGAGTGCTTCCCCTCAATCATCCCGCGGATCGGGCAGCGCAGGGGCCCCGAGACGCTCCTTCGTCGCTCCTCGACCACCGGGGTCGGCGGTCAGCGCGACAGCTCGGCCTCCTCGTCGAGGTGGCCGAGCTTGTAGGGGTTCGCGATCGAGAAGATGCGGGTGATGCGCCCGTCCTCGATCTCGAAGCTGATCGCCCCGGCGAGCGCGCCGTCGATCTCGCCGCGGATCGCCGGCTGGCCGTTCACCCAGGTCGGTCGCGCCTCGAACGGCAGGCCGAGCTTCGCGAGGCCGCCGATCAGGTACCGGGCGATCTTGTCGGCGCCCACGATCGGCCTCGGCGCCGCGCCGCGCACGAAGCCGCCGCCGTCGGCGACCGACACCACGTCGGGTGCGAGCACGTCCATGAGGCCCTGCAGGTCGCCCGAGTTGATCGCCGCGACGAACCGCGCGACCACCGCCTCCTGCTCGGCGCGGTCGACCGCCACCCGCGGCCGCCGGGCCGCGACGTGCGTCTTCGCGCGGTGGGCGATCTGGCGCACCGCGGCCGGCGTCTTGCCGACCGCGTCGGCGATCTCGTCGTACGACACGTCGAACACCTCGCGCAGCACGAACACGGCGCGCTCGGTGGGTCCGAGCGTCTCGAGCACGGTCAGCATCGCGATCGACACGCTCTCGGCGAACTCCACGTCCTCCGCGACATCGGGGCTCGTGAGCAGCGGCTCGGGCAGCCACTCGCCCACGTACGACTCCCGGCGCCGCGACTTGGTGCGCAGGTGGTTCAGCGCCTGGCGCGTGACGATCCGCACGAGGTAGGCGCGCTCCTCGCGCACCTCGGATCGGTCGACGGCGTTCCACCGCAGCCACGACTCCTGCAGCACGTCTTCGGTGTCGGCCACCGAGCCGAGCATCTCGTACGCGATCGTGAAGAGCAGGGTGCGGTGGGTGACGAACGGGTCGTCGGTCATGATGCCGAGCCTACGACCTCGGCCGGGGCATCCGTCGTCGTCGCCCTCGTCGCGAGCGGCGGCAGGGCGCACGCATCGGCGTAGCCCTCCGAGTGGATGCCGAGGGCGAGGTTCATGCGCGAGCTCATGTTCATGAAGGCGACCTTCGCCGTGAGCTCGATGAGCGCGGCCGGGCCGAGCTCGTCGAGCAGCGCCGCCGACAGCTCGTCGGTGACGGCGGGCGGGGTCTGGCTCATCGCCTCCGCGTACTCCATGACGTTGCGTTCGAGGGGCGTGAAGACGGATGCCTCGCGCCAGGCCGGCACCTGCCGGGCCTTCGCCTCGTCGAGGCGCTCGTTGTGCGCCTTGTAGTAGTTGAAGTCGAGGCACCAGCTGCACCCGATGTAGGCCGCCGTCGCCATCACGGCGTAGCTCGCGAGGTTGTCGTCGAGCTCGTCGAGCGCCTCGATCTTGCGCCCGATGCCCATCGACGCGCGCATGAGCGCGGGATGGTGCGCGAGCACGCCCATCGAGTCGGGCACCTGGCCGAGCATGCGGCGGGCCGCGACCTTCACGACCGTGCCGAAGACACCCGTGAGCTCGGTCGGCGGAATGCGGGTCTGGGTGGTCATCGTGTCCTCCTGCGGTGGTCGACGGCCGGTGTTCGGTTCCCGGAACATTCCGTCGATGCAGGTAAGACACCGGCCCGCGCTCGCGTGTGACAGGTGCGGCGAAAACTCCTCGTCGATCGTCGATCGTCGACCGGCGGCGGCCGGGCAACCGCCGCGTGCCTACTCGACCGGCGGAGCCGCCCGGTCGAGCACGATCGCCGCGGGGAAGCGGCCCAGCACCCGGCGGAAGGGCGCCTTCGCGAGGCGCTGCGCCACGGCGGCGTCGACGATGCGCGGGTGCACGAGTTCGACGTCGCGCGCCTTCCAGCGCAGTGATGCGCCGCCGGCGGCGACGACGTTGCGAGCCCAGTTCGTGTTGACGCCCCACGGCAGGCCGATCATCACGATCGCGGCGTCGATCGTCGGCACGATCGCGATCGGGGTCTCGTAGGCGGTGCCGCTCTTGCGGCCCCGGTGGCGGATCACCGCCCAGATCGGCATCCACCTCCGGCCGGCGAGCGCCCGGGCGACCGGCTCGGTCGCATGGACCAGGCGCATGGGCGGTCCGGCCGAGGCATCCTTGCCCGACCGTCGTGAGTCGGCCGGTCGTGCGGAGAGCATCTCGTTCATACCAGGGAGACGATCCAGGCCTCGCGAACGTGACATCGGCCCTTGCCGTCACACCGGGCCCGGGTGGATCGTCGTACTGACATGACCGAATTCGCAGAGCTGTGGACCGAGCACCGACGCGTGGTGCGCGACGTCGCCTACCGGGTGCTCGGCTCGGTCGCCGACGCCGAAGACGTCACGCAGGAGACGTACGTGCGCCTCCTCGCCCGCGGCGACGAACCGCTCGACGACCCGCGCGCCTGGCTCGTCACCGTCGCCTCACGGCTGTCGATCGACCGGCTGCGCGCGCACGAGCACTCGCGGCGCGCCTACGTCGGCCCGTGGCTGCCAGAGCCGATCGTGACCGACGAGCACACCCTGCCCGAAGACCGCGTCACGCTCGACGACTCGGTGCGCATGGCGCTGCTCGTCGTGCTCGAGCAGCTGACGCCCGCCGAGCGGACCGCGTTCCTGCTGCACGACGTGTTCGACCTCGGCTTCGACCAGGTGTCGGAGGTGCTCGGGGTGAGCGTCGCGAGCGCGCGGCAGTCGGCGTCGCGGGCGCGCCGGCGCATCGCCGCGCACGGCGACGCCCGGTTCTCGGTCGACGCAGGCGTCGCCCGACGGCTCTCGGAGCGGTTCGCCCGCGCCGCCGCCGAGGGCGACCTCGACGGGCTCATCTCGGTGCTGGCGGGCGACGCGCAGGGGCACTTCGACTCGAACGGCTTCTATCCGGATGCCTCGACCGAGGTCGTCGTCGGCGCCGAGACGGTCGCGCGGCAACTGCTGCGCGGCGTCGGCGGGCGCGGCCTCGACTTCGAGACGGCCGAGGTGAACGCCGCGCCTGGCATCGTCGTGCGACGTCGCGGCCGAGTGGTCTCGGTGCTCGCACTCGAGTTCGCGGGCGACCGCATCGCGGCCATCCACGGCATCGGCAACCCGAAGAAGCTCGAGCACCTGCAGTGAGCGGCGGACCTCCTGCCGACCCGTCCGCCTCCACCTAGACTCACCACGTGACCCACGCCTCCCCCGCACCCGCCGCCGCCACCCGATGAGCCCGGTTCCCCAGGCCGCCCGACGCATCGAGCTGACGCTGCACAAGCCGTGGTTCGCGCTCTACTGGGGTGTCAGGCCGACCGTCGTCATCGGCGGGCGCGGCCAGCCGAGCCAGTGGGGCGTCGGCACCTGGCAGGTGCCGGCCGACCGGGCGACGACGATCGGGGTCTACCTCTACAACCGGGTGTGGCGATTCGGGTCGGCGGAGTTCGGGCTCGGGCCGGGGCATCCGGAATCGCTCGTGTACGTCGCACCGGTGCTGCCCTTCACGCGAGGGCGGATTCGCGCGCGGGAGTAGCTCGGACGGGCAGGCGGGCAGTCCGGTGCGGACTACCGCGTCGGGGAGACTGCCGAGGCGATGACCTGCGCAAGGTCTGCTGGCCGACTCCACATGGGCCAGTGGCCGGTGGGGAGGTCGACGAGATCGACGTGCGTCAGCCGGGCCACCTCGGCGAACATCGGATGCCCTGCGGCGGCCAGCTCCCGGATCTGGCCACTCGAGATGGAGCAGCACACGAGCGTGGTGGGGATGTCGAGGCGCGCGTCGTCGGTGAGGGTGACGGCCTGGCGCAGGACGGGCCCCGGCTCGGGCACGGCGCGGCGACGGAAACGCTCGAGGTCGTCGGGACTCAGCCCGTCGAGGCTGGCTTGCGCTGCGAGCGCCTCGAACGGGGGCAGGGCGAGCTCTTCGAGGTCGGCGGGGGCGTCGGGGGCGAAGACGCTGCCCGGTGCGAGCGGGCCGCTGTCGACCCAGACCACGCGGCGGACCCGTTCGGGGTGCCGGTCGAGCACCATGCTCACCGGCGCGTTCGCGCCGCTGTGCGCGACGATCACCGCCGACCGGTGGGCGGTCGCGGCCTCCTGCGCCAGCGCACGCTCGATCGCGTCGACCTGGTCGTCCAGGGTCCGTGACGACCGCTGCGCGTCCTCGGAATCGAGCCCGGGCAGGGTCATCGCGATGGCGCGGTGTCGGGCTGCACGCAGGTGTTCGACGACGTCGTCCCAGGCCCAGGCCCCCAGCCAGTGGCCGGGGATCAGGAAGATGGTCGGTTCCGTTTCATCACTCGTCATGCCTCCCACCCTCGCTGACGGCATGGACAGCTGGGTGTCACTGTTTCTGGCATGAATTTGGGATGATTCACTGGTGAAGAGAGCTGAACGCCTGCATGCGCTCTCGGAGATGTTGCGCCGTCAAGGGTCTCGCGGTGCAACCGCCGACCGACTGGCTGCCGAGTTCGGCGTCTCGGTCCGCACCATCAAGCGAGACCTGGCTTCCCTCGAACGCAGCGGCGCGGCCCTGTGGTCCCGTCCTGGCCCCGGCGGCGGCTACGGGCTGTCTGAGATCGCCTCGCTTCGACCGGTGAGCCTGAGCCCCGCGCAGGCGGTCGCGATCCTGGCTGCGGTGTCCGCCGCCCCGGATGCCCCCTACTCCGACCTCGCCTCGTCCGGAATGCAGAAGATCCTCGACGTGCTCGATCCCGCCGCCCGGGCCAGAGCCCGACGTCTGGCGGATCGCGTCTGGGTCGACGCGCCGGCCCCGCCGCGGCGGGCGGTCAGGTCGGCGCTCGAGGAGGCGATGACCGAACAGCGGGTGGTCCGCATCCGCTACACCTCGGCCGACGGCACGAACACCTCGCGCGACGTCGAACCGGTGCTGTTCGCATCGACCAACGGCCAGTGGTACCTGGTCGGCTGGTGCCGACTGCGCGACGCGATGCGCTGGTTCGTGGTCGCTCGAGTCCAGCAGGCCCGTGTCACCGCGATCCCGTGCACCGGACACACCGTCGACGAGATCGGCGTTCCGCCGGCCACGGCACGACCGGTGCACAGACGTGACGACTGACCGACCCGACCGACGTCTTCGGTCAGTGCACCTCACCGATCACCGGGGCGAGGCCTGCAGCCGGGCGCTCCGTCAGCGGCAGGGCGTCACCGAGGATCGGCGCGAGCGCCGAGCGCGCCGGGCCGAGGTACCGGCCGAGCTCGAGCCGGCCGTAGCGGATCGGCACGGGCGCGGTGCCCTTGGCCGGGTACATCTCGAACTCGTCGCGCACCGTGCCGAGGAAGTGCGGGCCGAGGGCGGGGGCGGCGCCGGCGATGACGACCTCCTGCGGGTCGAGCAACGCCGACATGATGCGCAGGGCACGAGACAGGGCGCGCGCGCCGAAGGCCATGCGCTCGCGCGACTCGGCGGTCGAGGCGAGCAGGCTCGTGTCGTGCTCGTCGAACTCGTCGGTGTAGGCGTCGCCGAGCATCGCGCTCATCGAGGCGGCCGACTCGAGGCATCCCGACAGGCCGCACCGGCACGTCGCCCGCGCGCCCTCGAAGACGACCCGCACGTGACCGATCTCGCCGGCCCGGCCGGTCGCGCCGGCCATGAGGGTGCCGCCGTTCGTGACGGCGGCGCCGACGCCCTCGCCGAGGTGCACGACGAGGCGGATCGCGCCGTCGGCAGCGTCGGCGGCCTCGGTCAGCGCCTCGGCATCGACGTCGTTCACGACCGAGGTCGGTGCGCCGATCGCCTCCTCGAGGAGGCTCGCGAGCGGCACGCCGAACCAGCCCAGCTGCACGCTGTCGACGACGACCCCGTCGGCCGTGACGCCGGGCACCTGCACGCACGCGGCGAGCACGCGCGACTCGGCCCCCTCAGCGCGCAGGAGCGAGCGCACGGCGTCGACGACCGCCGAGACCTCGACCTCTCCCGCGAGCTCGACCCGGTTGCTCGCGACCGTGCGCCCGGCGAGGTCGACGAGTGCGACGTCGATCGCGCGGGTCCGCACGACCGCGACCACGATGAGGTGCGTCTCGGTGTCGATCTCGAGACGGGTCGCGCGCTTGCCGCCCGTGCTCTCGGCAGGGCCGGTCTCGGTGACGAGCCCGAACTCGATGAGCTCGGCCACGAGCGACGACGCCGTTGCGGAGGTGAGCCCGGTGCGGCGCGCGATGACGGCGCGGGTGACCGGGGCCGGCTCGCGCGCGATCAGTGCGAGCGCCCGCAGCAGGTTCTCGCGGCGGATCGCCGTCTGCGCGTCGAGTCCACCCGTACTCGCGAAGCGGCGCAGGAGGTCGGACTTGCGCTGCGGGCCGGCGTTGCTCACGGTCATGGTCTCCTCGATCGGGCGAAGTGTGTCGCGGGCGGCACCCGTGATGCGGTCGCGCGGGTGACATCGGGGGGCACGAGATCATCTTGCCCCTTGACGCCTCGACGACGAATCGCATAGGTTCGAACCAACTTAGTTTACTAAGTCAACAAAGTGGGCCTGATGCGCGGGATTTCTTCCCGTGGCGCGAGTCCCGCGGTCGGGGATTGGCCGCGGGACTCCGGCTCCGTCTGCGCGTTCCCTACCGCGATGCGTCGTGCTGCGCGCCGACGGCCGGCGGCATGCGCCGCGGCATCCGAGGCCCCGAACCGCGTCACCCAGAGACAGAGTCGTCGAGAAGTTGGAGGCAATGATGCAATCGATCCGCAAGACGTTGGCCACGGCGGGAGTGTGCGCCGTCGCCCTGGCCGGGGTGCTCGTACCGCTCCCGGCCGCGGCGGCCCCACCGGCCGGTGCCCTGCCCACGGTGAGCCCGACCCCGCAGTCGATCGATCGCGCCGGCTCCGACCTCAACGTGCCCGCGCGCGTCGAGGTCGTCGTCGACGGCGGCACCGACGCCGCCGCGCTCGCCGCACTGCGCGACACCCTCACCGCCCACGGCGTCGACCGCATCGACGAGCGCGCGAAGCGCTCGGGCACCGCCCCGCTCACGATCGAGTTGGGTGCGGCATCGCGTGGCGACATCCAGGCCGCGCTCGGCGAGACCGACGTTCCCGACCACGCCGAGGGCTACGCGATCCGCGCCGACGCCACGGGCGGTCCGCTCGGCACCGTCGCGCTCGGCGGCGTCGACGCGGCGGGCCAGTTCTACGCCGTCAAGACGCTCGAGCAGCTCTTCGTGCCGAAGGACGACGGCGGCTACCGCATCGCCGGCGCCTCGGTGAGCGACTTCCCGTCGATGCCGCTGCGCGGCACGATCGAGGGCTTCTACGGCAACCCGTGGACCCACGAGGAGCGCCTCGACCAGCTCGGGTTCTACGGCGACGTCAAGGCGAACACCTACATCTACGCCCCGAAGGACGACCCGTACCACCGCGACAAGTGGCGCGACCCGTACCCCGCCGACAAGCTCGCCGAGCTCGGCGACCTCGTGCAGACGGCGACCGACAACCACGTGCGGTTCACGTTCGCCCTCTCCCCCGGCAACACCGTCTGCTACTCGAGCGACGCCGACTACCAGGCGCTCACCGGCAAGCTGCAGCAGATGTACGACCTCGGGGTGCGGGCGTTCAACATCCCGCTCGACGACATCGACTACGGTCGCTGGCACTGCGACGCCGACCGCACGAAGTTCGGTGCGCCGAGCGGCCGCACCGCCGGCATCGCACAGGCCTGGTTCCTCGACCGGGTGCAGAAGGAGTTCATCGAGACCCACGAGGGCGCGTACCCGCTGCAGATGGTGCCGACCGAGTACTACAACACGACCGACTCGGGCTACAAGACCGCACTGCGCGCCATGGACGAGGACGTCGTCGTGATGTGGACCGGTGAGGGCGTCGTGCCGCAGGAGGTCACGGTCGCCCAGGCGCAGAAGGCCGCGACGGTCTTCGGCGGTCCGACCTTCCTCTGGGACAACTACCCCGTGAACGACTACGGCCAGACCTCCGGTCGCCTGCTGCTCGCACCGTACGACAAGCGCGAGGCCGGCCTCGGCGAGTACCTCTCGGGCATCGTCTCGAACCCGATGAACCAAGCCGCGGCGAGCAAGATCGCGATCTTCGGCGTCGCCGACTTCACGTGGAACGACGAGGCGTACGACGCCGAGCACAACTGGTCGCAGGCACTGCGATTCATCGCGAACGGGGATGCCTCGACCGCCGCTGCGCTGCGCGTCTTCGCCGACCTGAACCACCTCGCGCCGAGCTTCGGAGCGCCGTGGCAGCCGCAGTCGCCCGAGCTGAACGCCCGCATCGCGGCCTTCTGGGCGAGCTGGGAGGCCGGCGACAAGGCCGGCGCCGTCGCCGACCTGCGCGAGTACGCGGTCGCCATCGCCGAGGCGCCCGACGCGATCCGGAGCGGACCGACCGACCCGGCGTTCCTCTCCGACGCGAGCCCATGGCTCGACGCGACGACCCTGTGGGGCGAGGCGACCGTCACGCTGCTCGACGCCGTGCAGGCGAGGATCGACGGCGACGAGGCCTCCTCTGCCTCGCTCGCGACCGCGGCGAAGGCGACGGCCGCCGAGGCCGCCGCGATCGTGGTCGATCCGGCCGACAACACCTGGGGCAAGGCCAAGGTGCGCATCGCCGACGGCGTGCTCGACGTGTTCCACGGCCGCATCGGGTTCACCCTCGCGATGTGGGAGGCCGGTGACGTCGTGAACGTCGCGCCCAAGGGCACGGCGACCGCGTCGAGCGTCGAGGTGCCGCAGTTCGGCACCAAGAACGTGAACGACGACAACCTGTCGACGCGCTGGGCATCGGGCTACAGCGACGACTCGTGGGTGCAGGTGAAGCTCGCCGAGCCGACGGTCGTGCGCGGCATCACCCTCAACTGGGAGTCGGCCTGCGCGAACGCCTACGAGCTGCAGACGTCGAACGACGGCGTGACGTGGACGACGATCCGCACGGTCGACGACTCGACCTGCGCGCTCGACCTGTTCACGGTCGACGAGGCCGACCCGGTGCAGTACGTGCGCATGCAGGGCATCGACCGCAAGACCACGTGGGGCTACTCGATCTGGGAGTTCGGCATCTACGCGGCGAAGTAGCACTCCGGTCGGTCGAGCAGGCGCGCGGCGCCGTTTCGACACCACCGGCTGAACCGGTGCCCTTCGGCTCGTGCGAGCGGAAGGGCACCGGTCGTCGGACCGCGGGTCGTCCACTCGAGCTGTGCCGGTTCCCCCTCACGATGAGGCGGAACCGGCACAGGTGGTCGGACCATGCCGGCGCCGACCTCGCGGGCCCACCGGGTCGGGAGCGGCGGCTCAGCGCGAGCGGGCGAGCACGGCGTGCAGCCGCGCCCGGCACTCCGCGACGAACTCGGGGAACGTCTCCCAGTAGTACGCGACGCCCGAGACGGCGACGCCGATCGCCCAGGCGCGGGCTCGCAGCCAGGTCGCCTCGTCGAGCTGCGCCGCCGCGAAGTAGGCGTCGCGGGCCTCGGCCGGCAGGTCCCAGACCGCCGCGTGCTCGGCGTCGGGTGCACCGACCGAGAGCGCGCCGAAGTCGATCACGGCGTGCAGGCGGCCGCCGCGCACGAGGAGGTTGCCCGGGCGCAGGTCCCCGTGCAGCCACACGGGGCCGGCCGTCGAATCGGGCAGCTCCACCGCCGCGCGCCACCATCGTTCGAGCAGGTCGATGTCGAGGTCGTGCCCGACGAGCGGTCGGCACTCGTCGAAGTAGCCGCCGATCCACCGGTCGGCATCGCGAAGGCTTCCGCCGCGGTACCAGCTGAGGTCGCCGTCTCGGGTGGCGCCCATCAGGTCGATCGCGTGCAGCTCGCGGACGAACGTCGCGAGGTCGGCGCCGAACGTCGCCCAGTCCTCGACGTTGTGCGCGTCGGGCACGGCGCCGTCGATCCAGCGCACGACGGCCCACTCCGACGGGTACTCGCCGCTCGGCTCACCCGCGTGCTCGGGCGACGGCACGCGAAGCGTCAGCCGCGGCGCGAGCCGCGGCACCCACTCCCGCTCCTTGCGCAGCGACGCCGCCTTGTCACTCGTGCGAGGCATCCGCACCAGCAGGTCGTCGCCCAGGCGGAACATGTGGTTGTCGGTGCCGGCGCCCACCTCGACGATCGGCAGCTCGGCCCACGCGGGCCGCTCGCGGCGCAGCAGCGCAGCGACGAGCGCGGCGTCGATGTGCAGCTCGTCGTCGTGCAGGCGCATCCGCCCATTCTGCCGGTCAGCGCTCGTCGCTCGGCGCGGTCGCCTCGAACTCAGCGCAACGGCGCGTACTTCGCCGCGATGATGCCCGAGTCGTACACCTGCGTGTCGAGCAGTCGCAGGCCGACGGGATGCGGCGAGCGCAGCCGGTCCTCGGCGTTGCCGACGATGAACGGGTGGATTCCCGCGTGCACCTCGTCGACGAGCCCCGCATCGACGAGGGCGGCCGCGACATCGCCGTAGCCGTGCGAGATGATCGAGTCGTACCGGTCGAGGAGCCCGCGCACGTACTCGGCGACATCGCCCTCGATGAGGGTGCAGTTCCAGTCGAGCGGCTCGGTCAGCGTCGTCGACGCGACGTACTTCGGCAGCGCGTTGTAGTGCGCGGCGAAGCCCCGTTCGTCGGTCTGCGCCGGCCAGTACTCGCGGAAGAACTCGTAGCTGCGTCGTCCGAGCAGCACGGCGTCGGCCCCGAACACGAGTTCGTCGCTCGCCCGCTGCAGCCCCGGATCGTTCTCGTCGAACCAGTGCTCCATCTGGTCGAAAGCCCCGTCGAGCGTCATTTCGAATGAGATCGTCACTTTGCCCATGCGCCCCAGCCTGCCCCGCACCCCGGTCGATGTCACGGACGGATGGCACTGAAGACCGCGAGATCCCGAACGCTGTGCCGCGCGCCGGTGCCGGGATGCCTCGGGCCCGCGCCCGAGGCATCCCGACGTATCATCCGGAATATCTCCCACACCGATTCCGGCGAAGCCGTCACATTCGCACGAGGCATCCGGTCTCAGTCAGCGAGACGGCTGCAGTCCCACCCCTCCGACCGACGGGAGCCCGCATGGAGGCGAACCTCGACGACGCCCTGACCGCGTTCGAGCGCGTGCGCGGAAGGCTGTTCGGCATCGCCTACCGCATGCTCGGCAGCGCAAGCGAGGCCGAAGACCTCGTGCAGGACGCGTGGCTGCGCTGGCAGGGCACCGACCGCACGGTCGTCGACGATCCGGCGGCGTTCCTCGCGACCACGACGACGCGACTCGCGATCAACGCGCTGCAGTCGGCGCGCGCCCGCCGCGAGACCTACGTCGGGCCGTGGCTGCCCGAACCCGTCGACACGAGCGCCGATCCCACGCTCGGCGCGGAGCGTGCCGAGGCGCTCGGCTTCGCGGTGCTCGTCATGCTCGAGAGGCTCAGCCCGACCGAACGCGCCGCCTACGTGCTGCGCGAGGCGTTCGCGTACCCCTACGACCAGATCTGCGAGATCGTGCAGGTCTCGGAGGCTGCGGCGCGCCAGCTCGTGAGCCGGGCCCGCAAGCACCTCGCGGGCGACCGTCGCCGCGCGGTGCCGGCGTCGGAGCAGCGGCGGCTGCTCACCGCCTTCCTCGCCGCGGCGAAGACGGGCGACCTCGTCGCGCTCGAGCGACTGCTCGCCGAGGACGTCGTGTCGTACTCCGACGGCGGCGGAGTCGTGCGTGCATCGAAGGTGCCGGTCGTGGGGCGAGAGCGCGTGGCGAAGTTCGTGCGCGCGTTCCACACCCATTTCTGGGACGGCGTCGACCTCACCGAGGCCGAGACGAACGGTCAGCCGTCGGTGCTGCTCTCGAAAGAGGGCGCGACGTTCGCCGTGATCACGATCGTCACGGGTCGCGACGGCATCGACCAGGTGCTCTGGATGATGAACCCGGACAAGCTCGGCGCGCTGGCTTCCCGTGCCGCCTCGTGAACCGGCCGCCCGGCTTCTCGCGGCGCTGCGAACGGGCGATGACGTCGCGCTGACGGCCTGCCTGCACCGCGACGTGCGGCTCGTCATCGACACGGGCGACGAGACGGGCGGCGAACTCGTCGGGCGCGGCAGCGTGGTGCGCGCCCTCGTCGAGCGGCTGACGAACGGGGTGGATGCCTCGCTGGAGGCGTCGCAGGTCAACGGCTGCCCGGGACTCGTGCTTCGACAGGTCGACGGCGAAGTGATCGGCGTGCTCGGCGTCGACGGCGGCGACGCGATCGACGGGCTGTGGCTGTCGACGGCGCCGTCGAAGCTCGCCCACTGGAACGGCCGGCCGACGGTCCGGTGAACGGCGCGGTCGACGGCCGGCCGACGAGATCGACCGACTCCGTCGAATCCGTCACAACCGCGCGGCGTGTCCGGTCAGAGCTGTGTGAGGGCGGCGGATCGGCCGCAGCCCGGGACGGAAGGCACCAGTCATGAAGATCGTCGTCATCGGAGGAACGGGCCTCATCGGCTCGAAGGTGGTCGAACTGCTCGCCGAGCACGGACACGAAGCGGTCGCCGCCTCGCCAGGCACGGGCGTGAACACCATCACGGGCGAGGGCGTCGCCGCGGCGCTCGCCGGCGCCGATGTCGTGGTGGACGTCTCGAACTCGCCGTCGTTCGCCGACGACGACGTGCTCGCCTTCTTCACGACCTCGACGAGCACGCTGCTCGAGGCCGAGCGCCGAGCGGGCGTCGGCCACCACGTCGCGCTCTCGATCGTCGGCGCCGAGCGCCTGCCGCACAGCGGCTACCTGCGCGCCAAGGTGGCGCAGGAGCACCTCATCGAGGAGTCGGGACAGCCGTACTCGATCGTGCGGGCCACGCAGTTCTTCGAGTTCGCGACCCGCATCGCCGACGAGGCGACCGTCGACGGCGTCGCGACCCTGTCGACGGGGCTGATGCAGCCGATCGCCGCCGCCGACGTCTCAGCAGCGGTCGCCCGCGTCGCCGCAGGCGCACCGTTGAACGGCACCCTCGAGATCGGCGGGCCCGAGCGAATCGGCCAGGACGAGTTCGTCCGCGCCGGCCTCGCCGCGAAGGGCGACGCGCGCATCGTCGTCGGCGACCCCGAGGCGCCCTACTTCGGCACGAAGCTGCGCGGCACCGAGCTCGTGCCCGAGAGCCCCGGCGCCCGGTTGTCGACCCTGACGTTCGCCGAGTGGCTCTCGGCCCAGGCGGATGCGCCGGCGCCCGCGAAGTAGCCGTCGGGCGCGCCGGCTGAGCCCGGACTCACCGATCCCGGCCCTCGTCGGCGCCCCCGGCGCCGTCGTTCTTCAGGAAGGCGAGCACCGCCGCCACCCGCCGATGCACGCCGGACTCGGGCAACCGCAGCTTCGTGAAGATCGCGTTCACGTGCTTCTCGACGGTCGAGGTCGAGAGGAACAGCGACTGCTCGATGCCGGCGTTCGTCTTTCCCGCGGCCATCTCGCGGAGCACCTCGAGCTCACGGGCCGAGAGCCGCGCCAACGGGCTCGATGCCCCTGACGCCGTGCGGCGGCGCACGAGGGTGTCGACGATCTGCGGGTCGATCACCGAACCGCCGGTGCACACCTCTCGGAGCGCGTGCACGAGGTCCTCGAGGTCGCCGATGCGATCCTTCAGCAGGTAGCCGAGGCCGGCCGAGCCGTCGGCGAACAGGGCGAGCGCGTAGCTCTCGTCGGCGTGCTGCGAGAGCACGACCACCCCGGTCGAGGGCGACGACGCACGGATGGCGTGCGCGGCCTCGATGCCCTCCATGTGGTGGCTCGGCGGCATCCGGATGTCGGTGAGCACCGCATGCGGCGCGAGGCGGCGCACCGCATCGAGCAGCTCGGTGGCGTTGCCGACCGCGGCGACCACGTCGACCTCGCCCGAGTCCTCGAGCAGGCGCCGCAGCCCCTCGCGCACGAGGTAGTTGTCCTCGGCGATCACGACGCGCAGCACGCCCGGGTCATCCATGCGCGCCTCCCTGCGCCGCGGGCGGCTCCTCGCCGGCCACCCCGTCGACCGGCAGCTCCACGAGCACGGTCGTGCCGGAGGGTTCGCGTGCCGACACGCGCACCGTCCCCCGGAGTGCGGCGACCCGGTCCCGGATGTTCGCGAGCCCGCCGTGCGACACCGGCTCCGCGCCGCCCGCCGGCGCCCCGATGCCGCGACCGTCGTCGCTGATCGAGATGCGCAGATGCCCGTTCGACCGTGCGAGCACCACCGTCGCGTGCATCGCGTCGGCGTGCTTCGCCGTGTTCGCGAGCGCCTCGCGCACGACGTAGTAGGCGGTCGTCTCGACATCCTCGGGGTACCGCTCGGCGCGCACCGCGGCGTCGGCGTCGACCGAGAGCGCGATCGGGTACCGCGCGACACCCGACTCGACGGCGGCGACGAGCCCGTTGTCGCTCAGCACGGGCGGGTGGATCCCTTGCGCGAGCTCCCGCAGGTCGGTGAGCGTCTCGCGGGCCTGGTCCTGCAGTTCGGTGAGCTCGGCCGGGGTGAGTTGACCGCGCTCCAACCGGTTGCGGGCGAGGCGCAGCCCCGCGATCTGCGCCACCACGTTCTGCTGGATGCCGTCGTGCAGGTCGCGTTCGAGACGCCGGCGCTCGTCGTCTTGCGCAGCCACGAGCCGCTCCCTCGAGGCGGTCAGCTCTTCGAGCTGCGCCGCGAGCTGCGCCGTGAGGCGCACGTTCGCCACGGATGCCGCGGCCTGGCCGGCGACCGTGCGCAGCAGTGCGCGCTCGGCGTCGTTGTAGTCGCCGTGATGGCGCGGCCCGACCTCGATGCTGCCGAGGGTCTCGTCGCCGCGGACGAGCTCGGCGGCGAGCGCCGGCGAGGCGGCTCCCCCGTCCTCGCCGGCGACGCCGAGCGGTTCCGCGGCGAGCCCGCCGTCGCCCGACGCGAGCCGGATGCGCACCCACGAGGCATCGAGGCCGTCGCGCACCGCCTCGGCGAGCCGGTTCAGGAGGTCGCGGGGCTCGCCCGCCTCCTCGAGGCGCGCACCCAGTTCGCTGAGCAGTTCGAACTGCCGCTCGCGGTCGCCGAAGAGCCGGCGGTGGATCCAGCGCTGCATCCACGTGCGCACCGGCAGCAGCGCGATCGCGACGAGCGCGGTGATGAGCACCGCGGGCACGACGCGCAGCCGACCCGACAGCAGGATGGCCGGCGTCGCGACCGCGATGCCGTAGAAGACCGTGATGAGCAGGTTCGACGAACGCGAGACGGCTCGCCCGCGGTCGTCGGGGGCGACGTCGAAGGCGCCGTAGCGGAAGATGCCGTGCACGGCGACGATCGGGATGGCGATGAGGGTCGCGTAGACGATCACCTCGCCGACTCCGGGCCACGGCAGCACCGGCCACAGGAGGAACGCCGCAGCCGAGGCCACGACGGTGATCGCCATCGATCGAGTGCGGGCACGCACCTCGGGCGCGCCGAACAGCGCACGCGAGCCGAGCACCGCGAGAGCGAGGAGAACCGCGGGCCACGACTGGACGAAGACCGCGTACACGAACGGCGCCGCCCACTCGAGCCACGGCACGGCGTACTGGTTCGGGATGCCGTCGCCCGAGATGCCGATGTAGGGCGACATCACGAGGTGCGGCGAGGTGAGCAGCGTCAGCGGTCCCACGAGCATCGGCATCCAGAGGAAGGCGACGAGGACGCGCTGCCAGCGCCGCTCGGGCACGCCGTCGGGGAACGTCGCGAAGACGATGAGGAACGCCGACGTGGCGGCCGCGTCGGCCGTCAGGCCGATCATGTTGAACAGCGGGAACCACGGCTCCACGATGAGCTCGATGTTGCGCTGCACGAACGTCTCGTATGCCGACCCGACGAGGATGGCCGTCGCCGCGAGCGCGATGAGCACCGCCGTGCGCGACCTCGAGACGGTGAGCAGCCACAGGCCCAGCACGAAGAGCGGCACGGCTCCGAGGATGGGCCATGCGAGCCCGTGGTCGGCGTCGGCCTCGACGAAGCCGCGCTGCACGACGATGTAGACGAGCGCGGCGACCCCGATCGGGCCGAGCGTCGCGAGACAGACCCACCTGCGGTTCACGGTTCCATCGTCCTCCTGTCGGGCATCGCGCGGGAGGGGGCGGTCCGTACCCGCCCTTGGGGGCCAGCCTCCATCCGGCGTGCGGTGCACCGCCACGAGGCATCCGGCCCGCCGTGTTCCGGCGCCGACCGGACTCCGCGACCGTCGAAGGCGAGCGGATGCCGCGGACCGGCGCCGCACGAAGGAGAAGGCATCATGCGCAAGCTGTACTCGGGCCTCGCCTGGACCGTCGCGGGCGCCGTCGTCGTGCAGGCCGCGGCGATCGCGTTCGCGTTCGGCGGCATGCTCAATCTCATCGCCGAGGGCGGCGTCGTCGACAAGGCGCTGCTCGAGAGCTTCCAGGCCGGCGGCGTCGGCGAACTCGGCTTCATGATCCACGGGCTCGTCGGAGGCCTGCTGATCCCGCTCGTGGCGCTCGCCCTCGTGATCGTGTCGTTCTTCGTGCGCGTGCGCGGGGCGAAGCTGTGGGCGGCGCTCACGCTCGGGCTCGTGGCGCTGCAGGTGACGCTCGGCTTCGCGATCGTCGGCTCGCCCTACCTCGGACTCATCCACGGGGCGAACGCGCTCGCGATCGTGGTGGCGGCCTCCGTCGCCGCGCTGCGCGTGCGCCGGGCGCGACTGGCCGATCGGGCGAGTGCCGACGCCGCGTCGGGGTCTCGCTCCGAGGGGGCGAGCACCGATGCCGTCGCGGCGTGACCTCCTGCGGTGCGCCGTCGTCGGCGTCGCGGTCGCGACCGCGCTCGGCGCCGGTGCGCTCGCGTGGAGCTCCACGCTGCTGGGCGAGTATTCCGTCATGGGCATGGGCTCGGGAGGTACGACCGGCGGAGCCGGGCACGCGGGCCACGGCGGGCAGGGCGCCGCGGCGGGCGGCGCCGCCGAGGCATCCGGCCTGCTCGACACCGTGAGCGTGACCGACCTCGCCGCCGACCCCGACCGCCCGGCCGACGTGCGCGTCGAACTCGTCGCCCGGCAGGGCACCGTCGACGTGCCCGGCGGCCGGTCGATCGAGGGCTACACGGTGAACGGCACGTCACCGGGGCCCGAGATCCGCGCCAGGCAGGGCGACCTCGTCGAGGTCGTGCTCGTGAACGAGTCGGTGGCCGACGGCGCGACGCTGCACTGGCACGGCATCGACGTGCCGAACGCCGCCGACGGCGTCGCGGGCATCACGCAGGACGCCGTGCCCGTCGGTGGCCGCCACGTCTACCGGTTCGTCGCGGCCGACGCCGGCACCTACTGGTACCACTCGCACCAGGTGTCGCACGTGCAGGTCGAGCGGGGACTGCTCGGCGCGATCGTGATCGAACCGGCCGAGCCGGACGGGCGGATCGCCGCCCCGACCGACGGCTCGCCGCTCGACGTCACCGCGCTGCTGCACATCTACGGCGGCCAGCACACCCTGAACGGCCGCGTCGCCGACGAGCGCGTCTCGGCGCCGCCCGGTTCGACGGTGCGGGTGCGCGTCGTGAACACCGACCAGGGCACCGCCGCCGTGTGGGCGGGAGCACCGTTCCGCGTCGTCGCCGTCGACGGCCACGACGTGCACGAGCCCGGCGAGATCGAGGGGCAGCGCGTGCTCGTACCGGCGGGCGGCAGGGTGGATGTCGCGGTGCGGGCGCCCGACCGCGGCGCTGTGCGGCTGCACGTGGGCGGCGCCCGCAGCATCGTCATCGGCGACGCGTCCGCCGAGGCATCCGCCCCGCCGGTTCGCCAGCCGTCGACGACCCTCGACCTGCTCGCCTACGGAACGCCGGAGCCGCTCACCTTCGACGCGGCCTCGCCCGACCGCAGCTTCGACTACGTGATCTCACGCCGGTTCGGCATCATCGACGGCCGCCCGGGCAACTTCTGGACGATCAACGGCCGCATGTTCCCCGACGTGCCCATGTTCGAGGTCGCCGAGAGCGACGTCGTCGCGATGCACGTCCGCAACGACTCGGGCGACGTGCACCCCATGCACCTGCACGGCCACCACGTCGTCGTGCTCGCGCGCGACGGGGTCGCCGCCTCGGGCAGCCCGTGGGTCGTCGACACCCTCGACGTGCACCCCGGCGAGACGTACGACCTCGCCTTCGTCGCCGACAACCCCGGCATCTGGAGCGACCACTGCCACACGCTCCCCCACGCGGTCGACGGGCTCGTCGCGCATGTCATGTACGAGGGCGTCACGACGCTGTTCACGATCAACGGCGAGGCGGGCAACCGGCCCGAGTGACCGCGGGCGCGCTTCTCGCGTGCCCCGGGTGCCGGGCGGCGCCGGGCGGCGAGTCCGTTGCGTGTCGCGGCCGACATCGCGGGCGTGCCCCGGTCGACGGCCGCGGGCGCCGTGGGTTGCCGGCCCTACAGCGCTCCGGTCGCGGGCTTCTCGACGACGCGCCCGCCGCCCTCGAACACGAGCAGGCGGTCGGCGAGCTTGTCGACGAAGAACCGGTCGTGCGACACCACGACCACGGCGCCCGGGAAGTGCGTGAGCGCGCGCTCCATCACCTGCGTCGAGGTGATGTCGAGGTGGTTCGTCGGCTCGTCGAGCACGATCACGGCCGCACCCGAGAGCAGGCACTGGGCGATCGCCACGCGCGCCCGCTGGCCGCCCGAGAGGTTGCCGATCTTCTGCTGCAGGTCGGCGTCGGAGAACTGCAGCATCGCGAGGAACCGGGCGACGCTCTTCTTCGTCGCCGTGAACGCGAGCGAGTCGGGGTAGGCGTTCACGGCGTGGCCCACGGTGTCGGTCAGGTCGAGCTCGGCGTAGACCCGGTTGTACGACACGAACCGCGCGCCCTTCGCCCAGCGCACCGAGCCCGCGTCGGCCGCGGCATCCTCGGTGAGCACGTCGAGCAGGGTCGACTTGCCCGAGCCGTTCGAACCGATGATCGCGACCCGGTCGCCGCGTTGCAGGTCGAACGACACGCCCTCGAAGAGCGGGTCGCCGCCGAAGCCCTTCGTCAGCCCGGTCACGGTGAGCAGGTCGTTCGAGACCTTGAGCCCGTCGTAGATCGAGGTGATGATCTGGTCGATGGGGCGGGGCGCCTGCCGCTTCTTGATGTCGGCGAGCCGGCGCGCGACGGCGTTCGACGGGTTGCGCGCCGCCTCGCGACGGGCGGACGCGGCGGCCTGCTCGTACGCGAGCAGCTCCTCTTCGTGCGCGAACTGCTTCTCGAGCATCTTGAGCCGCGACTGCTTGGCGTGCACGTAGGCCGAGTAGTCGCCCTCGTACTCCTGCAGTCGATAGTTCTCGATCTCGATGATTCGGTCGACGACGCCGTCGAGGAACTGCCGGTCGTGCGACACGACGAGCACGGCGCCCGCGAACGTCTGCAGCCAGTTCTCGACCCACTTGACGCCGTCGAGGTCGAGGAAGTTCGTCGGCTCGTCGAGCAGCAGCACGTCGGGCGCCTGCACGAGGATGAGCGCGAGCGCCGCCCGGTTTCGCCATCCGCCCGAGAGCCGATCGACCGGCAGGGCGCGCCGCTCGTCGTCGAAGCCGAGCCGGGTGAGCACCGTGTCGATCGTGGTCTCGTAGGTCCAGCCGCCGATGTGGTCCATGCGCTCGAACAGCTCGCCCTGCTCGGTGAGGAGGCGCGTCATCTCGTCGTCGCCCATGGGCTCGGCGAGCGCGAGCGCGATCTCGTCGAGACGGGCCTGCGTCTCGTGCACGTCGGCGAAGTGGGCGCTCAGGGTCTGCTGGATGCTCTGCTCGCCGTCGAGCTCGGAGAACTGCGAGAAGTACCCGATCGTCGTGCCGAGCGTGGCGTCGCGCGTGCCGCCCGACGGCTCGCGGCGGCCGAGCACGACCTCGAGCAGGCTCGACTTGCCGGTGCCGTTCTTGCCGATGAGCCCGACGCGGTCGCCCTTCTTGAGCTTGAGGAATCCCTCTTTCAGCACGGGCCGCCCGTCGAACTCGATGCTCACGTCGTTCAGGCGGATCAGGCTCACGAGGGTCCTCGGTTTCGGGGGTCGGGGTGCGTTCGGCGCGCTGCGGCCGAGTGGCGAGACGGATGCCTGGAGCCGGCGTCGAGTCTACCGACGGTGCCTGCGCGCCCCGGATGTTCCGACGACTCGCGTCGACCGTTCGTCAACGTGCGAACGCGGCGTTGCGGGTCCAACTTTCGATGGTCGTCTGAGTCCCACGCCGTGTGCAGCGCCGGCTTCGCGCCGCGTTGGCTAGCGTGAGCGGTGGCGGCCGCCCGGCCGCAGGCGGGAGTCGGGGATGAACGTCGGCGACGTGCTGCTCAACGTGGCGCTCATGGTCGCGCTCACGCTGCTGTTCCTGGCCGTGCTGACCGCGTTCGTCCGGCGCGTGCTCGGCGTGCGGGTCGGCATCGTGCGCATCGTGATCGCGGGGTTCGTCGGCCTCGCCGCCGAGGTCGGGTTCGAGTCGCAGGTCGTCTGGGGCAAGCAGGACTACAGTGCCGCGCTCCTGCCGGTGCAGCTCGGCATCGTCATGTTCGCGGCGGTCGCGTTCCTGGTGATCGCCGAGATCATCGTGCCGCCCGGATCCATCCAGCGGCCTGACCAGTGGCTGCCGTCGTTGCGGCGCAGCGCCGCGCGCACCCGCCGCTACACCGAGATCTCGCGCATCGCCGTTCGACATGGACTCGTGCCGTTCCGGCCCAACGCCGAGCCGACGGCCGCCGGCCACGCCGAGCGCACCCGGCAGGCCATCGCCCTTCGGGCCGCGCTCGAGGACGCCGGTGGCGCGTTCGTGAAGCTCGGCCAGGTGCTCTCGACGCGCAGCGACGTACTGCCGCCCGAGTTCGTCGCCGAGCTCAGCCGGCTGCAGCAGCGGGTGCCCCCGGCCGAATGGGCCGAGGTGCGCGCCCTGCTCGAGGCCGAACTGCCGCGGCCGATGGGCGACGTGTTCGGTGCCTTCGACGAGACCCCGCTCGCCGCGGCATCCATCGGGCAGGTGCACCGGGCGACGCTCGCGTCGGGTGAGCCCGTCGCCGTGAAGGTGCAGCGTCCTGGCATCGTGCCGCTCGTCGACCGCGACCTCGACATCGTGCTGCGCCTCGCCGACCAGCTCGACCGGTCGACGGAGTGGGGCCGGTCGCTCGGCGTACGCGGGCTCGCCGAGGCCTTCGCCGCGAACCTCCGCGAGGAGCTCGACTACCGCATCGAGGCGGCGAACATGGCGGCGATGCGCGCGACGCTCGCGACGCATCCGGCGCGGGAGCGCGTCAGCGTGCCCCGCCACCACGCCGAGCTCAGCGGTGAGCGCGTGCTCGTGATGGACCTCGTCGAAGGCCGCACGCTCAGCGATCCGGCTGCCCTGCAGGGACGCTCCGGCGACGAGCGCGCCGAACTGGCCGACCGTCTCTTCTCCTCGGCCATGACGCAGATCATCGACGACGGCGTCTTCCACGCCGACCTGCACCCCGGCAACATCGTGATCGTCGACTCGGGCGAGATCGTGCTGCTCGACTTCGGTTCGATCGGGCGGCTCGACTCCGAACTCCGGCGCCAGATCGGGGAGGTGCTGCTCGCGTTCTACCGCGGCGACGCCCGCAGCTTCGGCGACGCACTGATCGGGCTGGTCGAGCTCCCCGACGACCTCGACGAGGTCGCCCTGCGCCGGCGGATCGGGGCGTTCATGTCGCGCCGGCTCGGCGCGGGCGGCACGGTCGATGCCACCGTCGTGACCGAGATGGTGCGACTTCTCGCCGAGAACCGCATCGCGGTGCCCGGCGATCTCGCCGCAGCGTTCCGCGCCATCGGCACGCTCGAGGGGACGCTCCGCCTCGTGAAGCCCGGGTTCGACCTGCTCACCGAGGCGGAGGGCTTCGCCAAGACCCGGGTCGCCGAGGCGACGCGCCCGTCGGCGCTCTTCTCGACCGCCGTCGACGAGATCGGCGGCCTGCTGCCGATGCTGCGCCGCATGCCCCGGCGCGCCGACCGCATCAGCGCGGCGCTCGCCGACGGACGCCTCTCGTTCAACGTGCGCCTGTTCGCCGACCGTCGCGACCGCTCGCTCGTGCGCGATCTCGTGAACCTCGTCGCCGTCGCGTTCCTCGCGGGGGTGTTCGGCATCATGGCGGCGATGCTGCTCGTCAGCGACGGCGGGCCGGAGGTCGCGCCCGACTTCACGCTCTACCAGCTCTTCGGCTACCTCCTCGTGATCGTCTCGGGGCTGCTGACGCTCAAGGTGCTGTTCGACGTCTTCCGGCGGCGCACGCCCTGAGCGACGTCGATCGGCGGGGTCGGCGTGGAAGGATCGAACGCATGCCGACGCCCACCCCGATCGACCTCGACAGCTGGCCCCGCCGCGAGGCCTTCGAGCACTACCGGCACCGCGTGCCCTGCACCTACGCGATGACGGTCGAGATCGACGCGACCGCGTTCGTCGCGGCGCTGCGCGCCTCGACCCGCAAGACCTATCCGGCGCAGATCTGGGCGATCGCGAACGTCGTCAACCGGCATCCCGAGTTCCGCATGACGCTCACCGACGACGGGGCACCGGCGACGTGGCCGGTCGTGCAGCCCGCGTTCACGGTGTTCAACCCCGAGCGCGAGACCTTCGCCGCGGTGTCGGTGCCGTACGACGCCGACTTCGCGCGGTTCCACGACGCGGCGGCCGAGGTGCTCGCGAGTGCGTCGTCGGCGACCGAGATGTTCCCGCAGGGCGGCCTGCCCGCGAACGGCTTCGACGTCTCGAGCATCCCGTGGGCGAGCTTCACCGGGTTCACGCTCCAGCTCGACGGCGGCTCGAACCACTTCGCGCCGATCTTCACGCTCGGCCGGTACGTCGAGCGCGACGGGCGCACGCTGCTGCCGCTGGCGGTGCAGATCCACCACGCGTCGGCCGACGGATTCCACACCGCGCGCCTCGTCGGCGAACTCGAGCAGCTGTTCGCCGACCCGTCGTGGGTCACCGCCTGAGCACGTCGCTCAGGCGGCGTCGAACGTCACGCGGGGTTCGAGCCCGAGGAAGGCGGCGTAGCGCGCGGCAGCGTCGTCGATCGCCTGCCGCTCGCGCGCGTCGAGCGCCCGATGCGGCCGCAGCGCGAAGGTGACCGCCTTCGCAGTGACCGTGCGCTTCATCGCCGCGACGAGCTGGGCGTCGACGAGGGCCATGCCGATCGCCGTCTCGCGCTCGCGCGGCACGACCCCCTCGGAGTCGATGACCCAACGCGAGTCCTGGTAGCCGCGGTACATCTCGTCGAGCACCTGCAGCAGGTGACCGGCCGGTACGAGCGCCCCCGCGGCCGGACCGCCGCGTGCGTGCCAGAAGGTGCGCCCGTCGTGCTCGAACGACTCGAGCCGGTCGGCGGCAGCGGCGATGCCGCGGCGCGCGTCGGTGACGGTGAGCGTCGCCCAGTACGCGAGATCGCGCTCGGTCGCCGGGCCGTGGGACGTGCAGTAGCGCAGCGCGAGTTCGGCGAGCGCCTCGTCGCGATCGAACGGACGCGCGGGCGGCACCCGCTCGCTCATGAGCGCGTACGTGTGCTCGCCGTCGCGCGGCGCACCGCTGCAGACGAGCCCGAGCATCTCGAGCTTGCCGACGACGAGCATGAGCTGCTGCCCCGTGAGCTCGGTTCCGCGTTCGGCGAGCGCGGCGCCGAGGTCGGCCCTGGTGCGATCGGATGCCTCGCCGAGCACCCGCTCGATCGTGTCGGCGATCGCCGTCATGCGATCGGCCACCTGCGTCAGCTGCTGGTCGAACACCGGCAGCACCCGCGGCGCCGTCAGCTCGAGGAGCCAGCGCACGTCGTCGGCGTGCACGTAGTGCCAGGTCGGCCGCAGCACATGGGTGCGGATGACGCGCCCCGACGCGAGCGCATCGGCGAGGTCGGCGGCCTCGGGCGCCGAGGTGCGCGTCGCGACCGCCCACGCCGACTGCGAGGCGTTCTCGGCCTGCAGGGCGAGCAGCGATCGCACGACCTGCTCGGCGTCGTCGCGGGGCGTGGCGAGCGACTGCGATCGCAGCCTCCAGCGGGCGATGTCGCGATCGGTCGTCATCTCTCGAGCGTAGGCCGAGCCGCCGTCATCCCGGCAGGCGGAAACCGTTGCGACCGCAACCGGTGCGCTGCCAACATGGGCTGACCGCAGAACGGAGTCCGATGACCGACGCAGCCGCGCCCGCGAACGCACCGACGTCGCCGCCCGCCCGGAAGTCCGAGCCGCCGAGGTGGGCGATGCTGCTGCTCCGGGTTCGCGGGCTGCTGCTGAGCGGCGCGTTCGCCGCGATCGTCTACGGCGCGCTCACGCACGCGAGCCGCAGCGCCTGCCCGGCGCAGACCGGCGACGTCTCCGCCGCGCAGTGCCAGACGTACACGCTCGGTCCGAGCTGGATCGTGGTCGCCGCGATGGCCGTCGCCTTCTTCGTCGGGCTCGGGGCCGCCGCGCGGCGTCCCGATCCGCTCGCCGCGCTGCGCTCGCTCGACCGCACCCGGGTGGTCATCATCTCGATCGCGCTCGGCTCGATCGTCATCAGCCTGGTGTGGTTCTGGATGCTGCCGGTGCAGCAGGTGCTCGACCAGGGCGGCAGCCTCTGGTTCCCCTTCCCGTTCGGTGCGGTGACGAGCGACTTCACCACGACGGGCTGACGCGCCGATCGTCACCGCGACGACGACAGGACGCGCCCGCTGGCGCCCAGCGCGAGCCTTCGGGGCATGAACCCGACGAGCCTGCTGGTCAGCGCGTTGGCCCGGCCCGAGACGACGCTCGCGGGAGTGCGGCGCCGGTCGAGGCGACGCAGGGCGAGCGAGACGACCTGCTCGGTCGTGCGGAAGCGGCCGACCGCCGCGTTCTCGGTGCCCACGACGTCGAAGAACTCGGTCCGCGTGGCTCCGGGGCTCAGCGCGAGCACGCGCAGGCCGGAGCTCCTCGTCTCGTACGCGAGCGCCTCGGTGAAGCTCAGCACGAAGGCCTTCGACGCTCCGTAGACCGCCATGTTCGGGCACGGCTGGTACGCCGCGGTGCTCGCGATGTTCACGAGCGCACCGCGTCCGTCGCGCACCATGTCGGGCAGGAACTCGCGGGTGATCGACACGAGCGCGGCGACGTTCACCTGGACGAGCTCGGCGATGCGCGAGGCATCCGCCTCGGCGAAGCCGCCCTTCATGCCGAAGCCGGCGTTGTTGACGAGCGTCTGGACGCGGATGCCCCGCCCCTCGAGTTCGGCCCGCAGCGTCGACGCGGCGTCGGGTCGCGCGAGGTCGAGCGCGATCGGCGTCGCCGTCACGCCGTGCTCGTGCTCGATGCGCCGGGCGAGGTCGCGCAGCCGGTCGTCGCGGCGGGCGACCAGTACGACGTCGGCGCCGCGGCGGGCGAGTCGCGTCGCGAACTCGGAGCCGAGGCCCGAGCTCGCGCCGGTGATGAGAGCGGTGGTTCCGGTGAAGTCGGTGGTCATAACCGCAAATGTAGACAGTGCCAGCATTGTTGTCAATGCCTACTTTCGGATAGGGTGCAGGGGTGACCGAACGCGCGTACCACCACGGCAACCTGCGCCAGGAGCTCCTCACCCGCGCTTGGGAGACGATCGACGCCGACGGCCTCGACGCCCTCTCGCTCCGGCAGCTCGCGCGCGACGTCGGCGTCAGCCACGGGGCATCCGCCCGCCATTTCGCCGACCGCACCGCCCTGCTCGACGCGATCGCCGTCACCGGCTTCGAGCGCATGAACACGGCGCTCGAGGCCGCTGTCGCGACCGAGCCGGGCTTCGACGGGCGGCTGCGCGCGGCCGGCCTCGCCTACATCGGCTTCGCGGTCGAGCACCCGGCGATCCTCGACCTCATGTACAAGGCGAAGCACCACGCCGACGCCTCCCCCCGACTGCTCGAGGTCAGCCGCGCGAGCATGGCCGCGGTCGTGGCGCTCATCACCGAGGCACAGGCGAAGGGCGAGATCCGCGAGGGCGACGTGGAGCGCCAGGCGCTGGTCGTCTTCGCCGCGGTGCACGGCGTCGCCGCGCTCGCGACCGACGACCTGCTCGACGGCGTCGCCTGGCAGGACGCAGCCGACGCGACGATCGCGGTCGTGCTCGGGGCATTCACCGCCGCATGAGCCGACCGAGCCCCACGCGAATACTCTGGGACGCTTGACTGGGACGATCGACCCACAATACGCTGCGTGCCATCGAGCAAGGAGGCTCACATGGCGCACCACGTTCACTCGAGATCCGCCGCAACACCGCTCGCCGACCGTCGGCGACGACGCTCCATCCGCTCCATCCTCGGCATCGCCGCGATCGGCGCACTGCTCATCACCATCCCCGTCGCTCCGGCGGAAGCCGCCGAGAACTGGTGGGATGCCCCCGCCCGCCCGGCCGTCGACGTCGAGCTCAACGTCACCGGGGCCCCGATCACCGGCGCACCCGGCGGCGAAGTGCGCGGCTTCATCGACTCGCACACCCACCTCAACTCCAACGAGGGCTTCGGCGGCCGCATGATCTGCGGCGCCCCGTTCTCGCCGAACGGCGTCGCCGACGCCCTGAAGGACTGCCCCGAGCACTACCCCGACGGCAGCGGCGCCCTCTTCGAGAACCTCACGAGCGACCCCGACGGCCACCACGACCCGGTCGGCTGGCCGACGTTCGAGGACTGGCCGAAGACCACCTCGATGAGCCACCAGGCCTCGTACTACGCCTGGATCGAGCGCTCGTGGCGAGCAGGCCAGCGCGTGCTCGTCAACGACCTCGTCACGAACGGCGTGATCTGCTCGCTGCCGATCATGCCGAAGGACCGCTCGTGCGACGAGATGGGCGCGATCCGCCTCGAAGCGCAGAAGGTGCGCGAGATGGAGTCGTACATCGACGGCATCTACGGCGGCCCCGGCAAGGGCTTCTTCCGCATCGTGACGACCCCCGACGAGGCGCGGGAGGTCATCGAGAGCGGCCGGCTCGCCGTCGTCATCGGCGTCGAGATGAGTGAGCCGTTCGGCTGCAAGATGATCCTCGACGTCGCGCAGTGCTCGAAGGCCGACATCGATCGCGGCCTCGACGAGTTCAAGGCGATGGGCGTGTCGAGCATGTTCCTCTGCCACAAGTTCGACAACGCGCTCTGCGGCGTGCGCTTCGACACCGGCACGCAGGGCACGATCATCAACGTCGGACAGTTCTACTCGACCGGCACGTACTGGCAGACCGAAGCCTGCACCGGGCCCGCGCACGACAACCCGATCGGCAACGCCGAGGTGCCCGAGGAGCTGCCCGGCGCCGACCCGCCCACCTACCCGTCGGGGGCGCAGTGCAACACCCGCGGCCTCACCTCGCTCGGCGAGTACGCCCTGCGCGCGGCGATGTCGCGCAGCATGATGATCGAGCTCGATCACATGAGCGTGAAGGCCGCGGGCCGTGCCCTCGACATCCTCGAGGCCGAGGACTACCCCGGCGTGCTCTCGAGCCACAGCTGGATGGACGACACCTGGACCGAGCGCCTCTACCGGCTCGGCGGCTTCAAGACGGGCTACCCGCATGCGGCCGAGGGCTTCCTCGGCGAATGGCGCGCGAGCGCCGCGCTGCGCGAGCAGTACGGCAAGGGCTACGGTTTCGGCCTCGACTTCAACGGCGTCGGCAGCCACCCGGCGGGAGGAACCGCGCCCGTGCCGGTCTCGTACCCGTTCACCGCGGCCGACGGCCGCACCACGGTCGACCGGCAGGTGAGCGGCGAGCGCACGTTCGACATCAACACCGACGGGTTCGCGCACTCGGGCCTCACCCCCGACTACATCGAGCAGCTGCGGCTCGCCGGCGGCGGGCAGGCCCTCGTCGACGACCTCATGTCGGGCGCCGAGTCGTACCTGCAGACCTGGCAGGCGACGCTCGACCACGAGAGCACGCAGAATCTCGCCACCGGCAAGCCGGCGACGGCGAGCTCGAGCGAGTGGAACCCGTTCACGAGCTACGCCCCCGGGCGCGCAGTCGACGGCAAGGGCAGCACCCGCTGGGCGAGCGGCAACTGGGGCGTGAACCCGCAGTGGTTGCGCGTCGACCTCGGCGAGTCGCTGCCGATCAGCCGGGTCACGGTGAACTGGGAGCGTTCGGCCGCGAAGAAGTACGACGTGCAGCTCTCCGACGACGGCCAGAACTGGCGCACGGCGTGGTCGACGACGTCGGGCGACGGCGGACTCGACACGGCCGCCTTCGCACCGACGAGCGCCAGGTACGTGCGCGTGCTGTGCACCGAGCGTACGACCGACTACGGCTACTCGATCTGGGAACTCGGCGTGTTCGGCGGGTGATGCGGGGCCGTGCCGCGGCTCAGCGTCAGCCCGGATGCCTCGGCACGGCCACCCCCGTAGGCTCGCGCCCATGAACGCCCGGGCGCCGGCCACCGCCTCGCACGCGTACCTCGTCGCGCTCGCCGACGGCGGCGGCACCGTTCCGGTCGAGCTCGGGGTCGTGCGCCGACTCGTCGAGCGCGGGCACCGCGTCACCGCGATCGTCGACGCGAGCATGCTCGAGGCGGCCCGCGGCACCGGCGCCGACGTCCGCACCTGGAGCGCCGCGCCCGCCGGCCTGTACCGCGACTGGGCGATCCGCAATCCATTCGAGATGGCGCGCGGCATGGCCGAGCACTACCTCGCCGGCCCGGCGGCCGGCCAGGCCGACGACATCGTCGCGGCCATCGACGCGGCGCGCCCCGACCTCGTCGTCACCACGTTCTTCACGGTCGGCGCGATGATCGGCGCCGAGGCTCGAGGCATCCCGTTCGACGTGCTCATGCCGAACATCTACATCGCGCCCGCTCCGGGGCGCCCGCCGGGCGGTGCCGGCCTGAAGCCGATGGCCGGCCCGCTCGGCGGCCTGCGCGACCGGGTGGCGTCGAGCGGCACGACGCGGCTCCTCGACCGCTACACGCTCGCGGCGCTCAACGACGTGCGTGCGGTCCACGGCCTCGCCCCGATCGGCACCACGTGGGACCAGCTGCACCGCGCGCGACGCGAGCTCGTGCTGACCACGGCCGAGTTCGACTTCGCCGGTGCGTTCGGCCCGAACGTGCGGTTCGTCGGCCCCGTGCTCGATGATCCCGCCTGGGCGGCGGACCCCGAGTGGACGCCGCCGCCCGGTGACGCGCCGCTCGTGCTCGTCGCGATGTCGTCGACCTTCCAGAACCAGGCCGACTGCCTGCAGCGCATCGTCGACGCGCTCGGCGCGCTGCCCGTGCGGGGGCTCGTGACGACGGGGCCCTCGATCGAGCCCGGTGAGCTCCGGGCTCCCGAGAACGTCGTCGTCGAGGCATCCGCCCCGCATGCCGCGGCGATGCACGCCGCGAGCGTCGTCGTGACGCACGGCGGGCACGGCACCGTCATGAAGGCGCTCGCGGCGGGCCGCCCGCTCGTGATCCTGCACCACGGACGAGATCAGGTCGACAACGCCGTACGGGTCACGGAGCGGGGCGCCGGCCTCGCCGTGCCGCGTCGCGCCGCGTCGCCGCGCATCGCGAGGGCGGTCGCCGAGGTGCTGGGCGACGGGCGCGTCCGACTCGCGGCCGAGCGGCTGGGCGCCTCGATCCGGCGGGATGCCTCGAGCGGTGCGCTGCTCGACGAACTCGAGCGAGTCGACCCGGCGGGCGCGGGCACGGTCTCGACCACGCCCGACGGTTCGCCGACCCGGGAATACCCAGGGGCATCTTCGAGAAGCCGGAGAGCCGTCACAGCCCCTCCGCGATCTCCTTGATCGCGGCCAGGCGGCGCTCCCACTCGCGCCCCACCGCGTCGAGGCGTGCCGCCGTGGCGCTGAGCGACGCTCCGAGCACGCGGTAGCGCACCTCGCGCCCGACGCGCACGGGCTCGACCACCCCGACCTCCTGCAGCACGGCGAGGTGCTTCGCGATCGCCTGCCGCGACACCGGCAGGCGCCCGGCGAGGGCCGACGCCGAGGCATCCCCCTCGCCGAGTGCCGCGAGGATGCTCCAGCGCGTCTCGTCGCCGAGCGCCGCGAACACGGGAACCAGCGTCGCAGTGCTCATGCGTCGCCCTCGAGCAGGGCGACGAGCTTGTCGAGTTCGGAGACCCAGCCCTCGGCGTGGTCGGCCATGTTCGCCGCCGGGTCGCTCGTGCGGTCGAACCCGGTCTCGACGACCGTGAGCTCGGTGCCGTCGTCGACCTCGTCGAGGGTGAACGTGAAGACGGTCGTGGTCGTCTCGTCGATCGCGCCGCCCGCACGGCGCACCGCGTCGTCGTTGCCCCAGCGGTACGCCACGCTGCGCGGGGCGTCGATCGCCTCGACGCGGATCGGAATCACGCCGTACCCCTCGAACGTCATCGTTCCGGTCGCGCCGGTACCGGCGCCGTCGAGCACCGTCTGCCCGAACCACCGCGAGATGTGCTCGGGCTCGGTGACCGCGCGCCACACCTTCTCGATCGGTGCGGCGATGCGGATCGTGCGTCGCACCGTGAATGCGCCCTCGTCGACGACGGATGCCTCGTTGCGGGTCTGACTCACCATGGTCGCGCTCCTTCCAGCGGATGCTGCAGTGGATGTCTCGGCGATCGATCGATCACCTGCAACTTCATAGTTGCACAAGGTGGATCGGAGCGCAACCCCACGATTGCATGTCGCCGGCGGTTCAGCCCATGCGCAGCACGACGCTCCCACGCTTGTGCCCGCCGTCGACGTAGCGGTGGGCCTCGACGATCTCGTCGAGCGCGTACGTGCGATCGATGACGGGGCGCAGCGCGCCCGTCTCGGCGAGGGCGACGAGCCGCTCCATGCCGTCGGCGCCCAGCTCGCCGCCGCGATGGTCGACGACGAGCCCGCTCCGGCGCGCCTGCCGACCCGCCCTCAGCATGCCGGCCAGGTCGGTGATCACGAGCAGCAGCGCGCCGCCGGGACGCAGCAGGTGCGCGACGCGGCCGAACGGCGCGTTGCCGACGCATTCGACGATCACGTCGTAGCGTGCCGGCCCGCCCGACGCGGCCCCCGAGTCGACGTCGCCCGCCGCGAAGTCCTCGCGGGTGTGGTCGACGACGCGAGACGCCCCGAGCGAACGCACGAGCTCGGCGTTGCGTCCGCTCGTGACCGCCGTGACCCGGGCCCCGCGCGCCGTCGCGAGCTGCACGACCGCCGAGCCGACCGCGCCGGAGGCGCCGTTCACGAGCACCTCGCTGCCCGGCCCGATCGCGACGCGGTCGAGGTAGCGGAGCGCCGTGTGTCCGCCGAACACGATGGCGACGGCCTCTTCGAACGAGAGGTTCGCGGGCTTGCGGGCGACCTCGCCGTCGGCCGCGATCGTGACGTACTCGGCGTGGCACCCCATGCGCGAGCCGCGCATGACGACGACCTCGTCGCCGACGGCGAATCGCACGACCCCCGCGCCGACCGCCTCGACGACGCCGGCGGCATCCATGCCGAGCACGCGCAGCCGTGGTCGGAAGAGCCCGATCGTCGGCGCCACGACGAGCGCGAGCCCGCGCGGCACCCGGCGGGTGCGCAGGCGGTGGTCGGCGATGCTCACGGTCGACGCCCGTACGCGCACGAGCAGCTCCCCCGGCCCCGGCTCGGGGCGGGGCACGTCGACGACGCGCGCGACCTCGGGCGCGCCGAAGCGGTCGATACGGGCGACCCGCATGGCGCCGCGAGTGGCGGCGGGTGCGTCGGACGTCGATCCCTGGCGTGATGCGGTGGACATGATGCACTCCCTTACGTCGTAAGTCTTACGTCGTAAGATACGCCGCCGCGGAGCCTACGTCCAGACCCTCCAGCCGATTACCTGACGTTGTACGGTGAACTATGGCCAGAACCGCGACGCGCAGCCCGCTCAGCCGTGAGCGCGTGCTGCAGACCGCGCTGCGCCTCGCCGACCGCGACGGCCTCGACGCCCTCACGATGCGGGCCCTCGCCGACGAGCTCGACGTCGAGGCGATGTCGATCTACTACCACCTGCCCAACAAGCACGCGATCCTCGACGGACTCGTCGAGCAGGTGTTCGCCGAGGTCGAGGTCGAGATCGGCGGCTTCGCACCGCCGACCGAGCTGGACGCCGCGGACTGGCCGACCGCGCTCCGCTCGCGGATCCTCGGTGCGAGGCGGGTGCTGCTGCGGCATCCCTGGGCGCCGAACCTCATGAACACGCGCGGTGCCCCGGGCGTGCTCGCCGTGCGGTACGCCGACGGCGTCGTCGGCATCATGCGGGCCGGCGGGCTCTCGCACGACCTCATCCACCACGGACTGCATGCGATCGGCAGCCGCATGTACGGCTACGTGCAGGAGCTCAACGACGACAACTCGGCCGACCCGCCCGGCGACCCCGCCGAGTTCGCCGCGCTGGCCCCGCACCTCGCCGCGATGCTCGCCGACGTCGTGCACGACGACCCCGACTCGACCCTCGGCTGGTGCGACGACCAGACCGAGTTCGAGTTCGGGCTCGACCTGCTGCTCGAGGGCCTCGAACGCCGTCGGGCGGCCGAGGCGTCCACGGCCTAGCCGCCACCCCCGGTATCGCGACCGACCCGACCGGCGTATCGTGGCCGCCGGAAGCAAGGGCCGAACAAGGGGGTTCCGACATGGCCGAGCTCGCACCCATCCAGCCGTGCCTGTGGTTCGACGACCAGGCACGCGAGGCGATGGAGTACTACGTCGGCGTCTTCCCGAACTCGCGCATCACGCGCATCGACGAGTATCCCGACGAGTCGCTCGACGAGCACTTCGCAGGCATGAGCGGCAAGGTGCTGAACGGGCAGTTCACCCTGAACGGGGTCGACTTCGTCTGCCTCGACGGCGGACCGCTGTTCACCTTCAACGAGTCGATCTCGTTCGTCGTCTCGTGCGCCGACCAGGCCGAGATCGACCGCTACTGGGCGGCGCTCTCGCACGTGCCCGAGTCGGAGCAGTGCGGCTGGTGCAAGGACCGGTTCGGCGTGAGCTGGCAGATCATCCCGGCGAACATGGGCGAGCTGACGAAGCGCCCCGAGCAGATCCAGGTGATGATGCGGCAGAAGAAGGTCGTGATCGCCGAGCTCGAGAACGCGTAGCGCGCACTGAGCAGGCGGCGGCCGGATGCCTCGGCGGTCGCTCGGCTCAGCGCCATGCCCGTCGCCGCGATCGTCCGCGCTCATCGCCGTGCTCGCTGCTGGGCCTGCTCGTCGCACTCGGCTGAGCCGACTCCCCCGATCGGTGACCGGCCGGCCGGATGCGCCCGCCGAGGCATCCGGCCAGGGTCGCGCGACGAGCCCGCACGCGATCATGGGCGACCGGCCGCGTTCCCCCTCGCGGTCGGTCGCCCGAGCCCTCCTGGCGGCGCTCCCCTAGCGCACGCTCTCCAGGAAGTCGCGCGTGCGCTGCCGCTGCGGCCGGTCGATCACGTCCTCGGGGCGGCCCGCCTCGACCACGACGCCGCCGTCCATGAACACGACCTGGTCGGCGACGCCCCGCGCGAACCCGATCTCGTGCGTGACGACGATCATCGTCATGCCGTCGTTCGCGAGCTCGCGCATGACGTCCAGCACGTCGCCGACGAGCTCGGGGTCGAGCGCCGAGGTCGGCTCGTCGAACAGCATGAGCTTCGGCCCCATCGCGAGCGCCCGGGCGATCGCGACCCGCTGCTGCTGCCCGCCCGACAGCTGCGCCGGGTAGTGCCCCGCGAAGTCGGCGAGGCCGACCCGGTCGAGCAGCTCGGTCGCCTTCGCGCGGGCCTTCGCCCGAGGCATGCCGGCGATGCCGACCGGTGCCTCGACGATGTTCTCGAGCGCCGTCATGTGCGGGAAGAGGTTGAACCGCTGGAACACCATGCCGATCTCGCGTCGCTGGCGGGCGATCTGCTTCGGCGTCATCTCATGGATGTCGTGCCCGGCCTGGCGGTAGCCGATGAGCTCGCCGTCGACGATGATACGGCCGCCGTCGATCGACTCGAGGTGGTTGATGCAGCGCAGCAGCGTCGACTTGCCCGAGCCCGACGGGCCGAGCAGCACGGTCACGGTGCCCTCGGGCACGGCGAGCGAGACGTCGCGCAGCACTTGGTGGGCGCCGAAGCTCTTGCGCACGCGGCGGATCTCGACGAGGGGGCGGGCGTCCACTGCGGCGTCCTGCGCGGTCCGGGTGGTGGTGATGGTGCTCATACGGCGCTGACCGCCTTCGTCTCCGGCGCGGGCGCGGGGCCGGGCCGGCGCGATGCGAACGCCTGGCGCAGGCGCTGGAACGGCGTCGGCGGCAGGTTGCGGCTCGAGCCGCGTCCGAACCGCCGCTCGAGGTAGTACTGCGGAACCGAGAGGATGCTCGTCATGAGCAGGTACCAGATGCTCGCGACGATGAGCAGCTCCACCTGCTTGAGGTTCTGCGACGAGATCACCGTCGCCTGCGTGTAGATCTCGAGCACGGCGATGACCGAGAGCAGCGAGGTGTTCTTGAGCATCGAGATCGTCTCGTTGCCCATGGGCGGGATGATCACGCGCATCGCCTGCGGCAGCAGCACCCGGCGGAACGTGTAGAGCGGCGACATGCCGAGCGAGTACGCCGCCTCGCGCTGCCCCTCGTCGACCGAGATCATGCCGGCTCGCACGATCTCCGAGGAGTAGGCCGCCTGGTTGAGCGTGAGTGCGAGGATGCCGGCGACCATCGCGGTGATCAGCAGGTTGGTGTCGGCCTGCCAGAACACGATGTCGGTGAACGGGATGCCGATCGAGAGCTTCTCGTAGAGGAGGCCGAGGTAGCCCCACAGCACGATCTGCACGAGCAGCGGGGTACCGCGGAACGCCCACACGTAGAACCACGCGACGCTCGACAGCACGGGGTTCGACGAGAGCCGCATCGCCGCGATGACGACGGCGAGCACCGTCGAGACGACCATCGCGACGAGCGTGATGAGGAGCGTCAGCCAGACGCCGTCGATGATGCGGGGGTCGACGAGGAACTGGCCGATGGCCGCGAAGTCGATGTTCGGGTTCGTGAGCACCGAGTACGCGAACCCGGCGGCGAGCAGCAGCACGACGGCGGCGCTGATCCATCGCCACGGACGACGGAGCGGGATGGCCCGGACGTCGTCGTCGGTGGCCTCTGGTGCGAGCGCGACGCCCCGCGCCTCCACGGCCGTCATCCCTCGCCGCCCTGGTTCACCTCGGCGGCCTCCACGCCGTAGTCGGCGAGGCTGTTGCGCTCGAGCACCTGCTGGTAGGTGCCCTCGTCGATGAGCGCCTGCAGCGCCTGGCGCACGGCCTCGACGAGCTCGGCCTCGTCCTTCAGGATGCCGATGCCGCTGTACACCGGGCTGAAGCCGGCGGGGTTCTCGGGGTCCTGCACGATGTCGAAGGCGTCACCGCCCTCGACGGTGTCGGCGACGTAGCCGGCGACGAGGGCGTCGGCGACGTACGCGTCGCTCTTTCCCGCGCGCAATGCCGTCTGGGCGTCGAGGTCGCTCGGCAGCTCGGTGACGTTGACCGGGTCGCCGTCGCAGTCCATCGACCGCAGGATCTCGCCCTGCGCCGTCGCCTTCTGGATCGACACCGTCATGCCGCACAGGTCCTGCTGGGTGCCGATGCCGTTCGGGTTGCCCTCGGGCACGACGATCGCGAAGCCGCCGTACGTGTAGTCGACGAAGCTCAGCGTCTCCTCGCGCTCGGGGGTGTCGTTCATGCCGCTCATGATGAGGTCGTTCTTGTCGGCCTGCAGCGACGGGATGACCGAGTCGAAGGCCTGCTTGTTGAGCGACACGTCGATGCCGAGCTTCTGGCCGAGGAGGCGCGCCAGTTCGGGGTCGAAGCCGATCTCGCGGTTGTCGTCGCCGTACATCGCCATCGGCGGGTAGGGAATGTCGACGGCGACGTCGATGCGGCCCTTCTCGACGATGTCGTCGGGCAATAGATCGGTCAGCGACTCGTCGACGGTCGTCGAGACCTCGTCGCCGGCCGGCAGGTCGGGGCCGGCTGCGGCCTCAGCCCCGGAGCCGGAGGCTCCCGAGCAGCCGGTGAGGGCGAGGGCGACGGCGACGGCCGTCGCGCCGAGCAGGAGGGTGGTGCGTGCGATCATCGGTGACTTCCTTGTCGTGGTGGGGTGATCGGTCGGGGATGCCTCAGACGAATGCGTCGGCCATGGCCGGCGCGTGCGTGGCGAGCAGGTCGTCGTAGGTCTCGCGGCGGGTGACGAGGCGGGCGTCGCCCGCGCTCGCGAACACGATCGCGGGCTTGAGGGCGCCGTTGTAGTTGTTCGACATCGTGTAGGCGTAGGCGCCGGTCGCCGCCATGACGACGAGGTCGCCCACCTGCGCGGCCGGCAGGGCGGCGCCGTCGACGAGGAGGTCGCCCGATTCGCACTGGCGTCCGACCAGCTGCGCGGACTCCGTCCAGGGCTCGAGCAGCCGGTCGGCGACGACGGCCTCGTAGCGCTGCTGGGTGAGCGCGATGTCCATCTGGTCGGCGAGCCCGCCGTCGACCGCGACGAACGTGCGGCCCGTGCGCTTGACGGTCGTCACCCGGTAGAGCGTGACGCCGGCGCGCGCCACGACCGAGCGGCCCGGCTCGATCATGAGCTTCGCGTCGGCGGGCAGGTGGGCCCGCGCTGCGGCGACGATCGCGTCGAGGTAGTCGGCGACCTCCGGCGCCTCCTCGTCGTACGTGTAGGCGATGCCGAGGCCGCCCCCGACGTCGTAGGTGCCGAACGTGCCGACGCTCGAGATCTTCTCGACCGCCTCGCCGAACTGCGCGACGTCCAGGATCTGCGAGCCGATGTGCAGGTGCACGCCCTCGAACTCCATCAGCGGGTGCGCCTGCATGCGCGCGATCGCCCGGGCGGCCTGGTCGATGGGCAGCCCGAACTTGGAGTTCAGTCCGCCCGTCGCCTGCGAGGCGTGCGTCTTCGCCTCGACGCCCGGGATGACGCGGAGCAGGAGCCGCTGTGGACGGTCGAGCAGTCGCTCGAGCCGATCGAGCTCGTCGTCGTTGTCGACGATGATCGCGCCGATGCCGGCGTCGAGGGCGAGCCGGAGCTCGGCGTCGGTCTTCGCGTTGCCGTGGAAGTAGAGGCGCTCGGGGTCGACGCCCGCGGCGAGCGCGAGCCGCAGCTCGCCGCCGCCTGCGATGTCGATCGAGAGGCCCTCCTCGTGCGCGAGCCGGTACATGCCGACGGCAGGCAGCGACTTCGAGGCGAACAGCACCTCGGAGTTCGGCCAGCGGTCTCGGAGCCCTTCGACGAACCGGCGGATCTGGCGGCGCAACCCCTGCTCGTCGTAGACGTGCAGCGGCGTGCCGAACCGTTCCGCGAGCTCGGTGACGGCGACCCCGCCGATCTCGAGCACGCCGTCGGCGCTCGCCGTCGACTCCTCCGGCAGGATGCGCCAGAGCTCCCCGAGGCGGGTGCCCGCAGGGGCTGGACGGTTCGCGGTCATCGTTCCTCCTTCGCGCGGCGCCGTCGCCGTCGCGGTGGCCAGCCTAGGAAGATCTCGTTCACCATTGGTTGTCGATCTCGGATAGCTTTGCGGTGTGGATGCAGGTATTTCTCCAATCGAGCGCCCACCGCACCCGCAGGTGACGCTCGCCGAGCTCGTCGACCAGCTCGGACCGCGCACCGTGACGCCCATCGGGCCGCCCGCACCCGGCATCGCCGTGACGGGCACCGAGTTCGTCGACACCGCCGAGGAGTTCGGCGATGTCTCGTCGACCCTGCTGCTCGCGCCGTCGACCGCGTCGCTCAGCACCTCGCGCATCGCCGCGCTCGCCACCGGCGCCGCCGAGCACGGCGCCGCCGGCCTCGCCCTCAAGTGCAGCGCCGAGCGGGTGCCCGCCCTCGCGGCGATCGTCGAGGCGACGGGCCTCCCCCTCGTGCGCATCGCCGACCGCATCAGCTGGCGGCTGCTCGATGCGCAGCTCACTCGCCTGCTCGGCGAGGCCGAGACGCCGCTCGCCGCTCCGCAGCGCGGCGCCGAACCGCTCTTCGCGATCGCCAACGAGCTCGCCGAGTTCTTCGGCGGCTCGGTCGCGATCGAGGACCTCAGCCGGAACATCCTCGCCTACTCGTCGGTGCCCGGCCAGCTCATCGACACGCTCCGCACCCACGGCATCCTGGCCCGGCAGGTGCCGGCCTCCCCCTACAACGACGACCAGTACCGCACCGTGCTGCGCTCCGATCGCCCGATCAAGTACCCGCGGCTCGGCGACGAGGAGCCGCGGGTCGCGTTCGCCATTCGTGCGGGTGCACTGCCCCTCGGCAGCATCTGGGCGATCGACGCCTCGGGCGAGGGGCCGGTGAGCCCCGAGCAGGACGAGCGGATGCGGCGTGCGAGCGCCCTCGCCGGCGCTCACCTGCTCGACGACCTCCGCGCGCACGCGACCGACCAGCGACCGCGCGAGGACCGCTTGCGCACCCTGCTCACGGGCATCGACCTCACCGGCACCGAGTTCGCCGAGCTCGGCATCGACGAGGAGCGCGGCGCCGCGCTGCTCGCCTTCGAGGTGCCGAGCGCGGGCCCGACCGCGATCGCCCAGCTCCGTTCGACCGTCATCCGCCACCTCGTGCTGCACCGGCCCGACGCCGTGGCCGTCGCCCATCGCTCACGCGTCTACGCGCTGTTCGCCGCGCGCACCGTCGACGAGGCGACGGCCCTCGCCGAACCGCTGCTGCCGCTCGTCGACCGCCTCGTCGGCGAGGGCGCTCGCATCGCGGTCACGGGGCCGGCTCACCGATCCGGCGATGTCGCGGGGGTCCGCGAGCTCGCCGACCGGCTGCTCGACGTCGCGGGGCGCGACGCGGCATCCGGGCGCCGCATCGTCAGCGCGGCGAGCCTGCGGCCGCTGCTCGTCGTCGACCGCGTCGCCGAGCTGCTCGCCGACGGTGTCGAACTGCGCGATCCCGGGCTCGACGCCCTGCACGGGTCGGCGGCGACGCGGGCCGTCGCCGAGACCCTGCTCGTGTGGCTCGAGTGCTTCGGCAACGTCGCGCAGGCGGCAGAACGCCTGGGCGTGCACGAGAACACCGTGCGACATCGCCTGCGCCGGGTCGTCGAGACGCACGGCGTGCGACTCGAGAACGCCGACGAGCGGCTGGCCGCGTGGCTGCAGCTGCGCGCGCTCGCGCGCTGACCCGCGGACGCCTCGACGACGAGCGGCGCGCGCCGAGGCATCCGACCGCGGCTACCCCACCGACCGCATGAACGCGCCGAGCTCGTCGGCGACGAGCTCGGGCTCTTCGAACGCGAGGAAGTGCCCGCCGCGGCCCGGCTCGGAGTACTGCCGGAGGTCGGTCGCGGCGCGTTCGGCGATCGACCGCGGGAAGCCCCGCATGCCCGGCTCGCTGCTGAGGGTGACTGCGACGGGCACCGTGATGTTCGGGCGGGTCGCGTTGTGCGGGTAGTCGAGGTACTGCCGGAACGAGGTGCCGATCGACCCGGTCGCCCAGTAGAGCGTGAGGATCGTGCAGAGCGCGTCGCGGTCGAACCGGGACTCGACGTCGCCGCCGCAGTCGCTCCAGTCGCGGTACTTGTCGACGATCCACGCGGCGAGCCCTGCCGGCGAGTCGGCGAGCGCGGCGGCGATCGTGTCGGGGCGGGTGGCCATGATCGAGCTGTAGCCCTCGTCGCCCTCGTCGTACGCCGCCTCGGCGTCGAAGAACGCCTGCTCGGCGGGCGTGATCGGCGAGGCGTCGAAGGCGGCCGGGAACGGCCCGTGGATCATATGCAGGCCGGCGACCTCGTGCGGGTACATGGTCGCGAGCCAGCTCGAGGCCGCGCCGCCGATGTCGCCGCCGAACGCGAAGTACCGCTCGTAGCCGAGCGTCTCGGTCATGAGCGCGTGGAAGGTCTCGGCGATCGCCGCCCTCGTGAGCGGGCCGTCGACGAGCTCGGAGTAGAGGAATCCCGGCAGCGACGGGATCACGACGTCGACGTCGAGCAGCTCGGCGAGCGGCAGCATCTCGATGAAGCTGCTCGGCCAGCCGTGGGCGAGGAGCACCGGCGGCCTGGTTGCGTCGCGACGGAGGTGCACGAAGTGCTGCCCGCGGTCGATGAACTGCGGGGAGCGGTTGAGGCGCGCCTCGGCGGCGCGCCAGTCGAAGTCGTTCGCCCAGTAGGCGACGAGCGACGCGAGGTAGGCGGGGTCGACCCCGGCGCCCCACGCCGACGCGCTCGGGGTCGTGAAGCGCGTGCGGGCGAGCCGTGCGCGCAGGTCGTCGAGCACGTCGTCGGGCACGGAGATCGTGAAGGGTTGCATGAGCCCGACCGTATCGGGTCGGTCCGACGGGCGGCGGACCGGCCATGCGCTTCGCGCTACTCGGCCGGCCGGCGGTTGTCGATGACGACGTAGAGCTTGCGCACGGTCTCGTGCACGTCCCACACCCCACGCCAGCCGCTCGGGGTGATGAGCGTGTCGCCGGCGCCGAACGTCACCGGCTCCTCGCCGTCGACCTCGATCGTCACGCGGCCGGAGAGGAACTGGCACACCTCGGTGTAGCCCTCGCGGGTGGCGGAGAATCGGCCGGGGGTGCACTCCCAGTACCCGACGTCGACGCCCGGCACCTCCCACAGCGAGCCGGATGCCTCGAGCACGCTCTCCGTCAGGGCGGTGGGCTTCGGCGCGGCGGGGCCGAGGTCGCGGGCGAGCGGGGCGAGCCCCGCGACGGTCGACGTGGCGGCGGGCAGATCGCTCATGGTGTCCTCCTGTGGTGGTTCGTCGCGCCTCAGCGGCCGGCGACGAGGTCGGCCATCTTCGCGATCGGCGAGGTCGTGGCGCGTCCGCGCTGCTCGCCGCGGTCGGCGGCGTGGTAGGCCGCGTAGATCGCCTGCACGGCGAGCCAGCGCAGCGGCTCGACCTCCCACTTGCGCGCGCGGTGGCCGACCCACGGCAGGCGGGTGAGCTCGGTGTCGTCGCCGAGCACGAGGTCGCGCAGCGTGCGGCCGGCGAGGTTCGTCGCGGTGACGCCCGTGCCGACGTAGCCGCCGGCCCAGCCGAGCCCGGTCGCCCGGTCGTGCCCGACGGTCGCCGCCCAGTCGCGCGGCACGCCGAGCACGCCCGACCACGCGTGGTCGATGGCGGCGCCGGCCGTCTGGGGGAAGAAGCGGTTGAGCAGCGCGGTGAGGCTCTCGATCGTGCGCAGCTGGGTCTCGCCGTCCTGGTCGACGTGCGAGCCGTAGCGGTACGGCACCCCGCGCCCGCCGAAGGCGATGCGGTCGTCGGCGGTGCGCTGCGCGTACATGTAGACGTGGGCGAAGTCGCCGAGGGTCTCGCGGCCGTTCCAGCCGATCTCGTCCCAGACCGCCGGAGCGAGGGGCTCGGTCACGATGAGCGACGAGTTCATCGGCAGCCACGTGCGGTGCTCGCCGCGCAGGTCGGGCGTGAAGCCCTCGGTCGCGCGCAGCACGTGCGGCGCCCGCACGGTGCCGTGGTCGGTTCGCGCCTCGCCCGGCACGATCTCGGTGACGGTCGTGCCCTCGTAGATCGCGACGCCGAGTCGCTCGACGGCGCCGGCGAGCCCGAGCGCGAGCTTCGCGGGGTGGATGCGCGCGCAGTGCGGGTGCCAGATGCCGCCCTGCACGCCGGCGACGTTGATGCGGGCGGCGGCGGCCTTCGCGTCGAGCACCTCGACGTCGGTCGCGGGCCACGACTGCTCTTCGGCGGCGGCCGCCTTCAGTCGTGCGAGCTGCGCCGGGTTGAGCGCGACCTCGAACTCACCGCCCTTGTGGATGTCGGCGTCGATGCCCTCGGCGGCCGCGACGGCGATCACCTCGTCGACGGTCGCGTTGAGCGCGCGCTGCTGGGCGATCGCGGCGTCGCGGCCGTGCGACGAGACGTACTGGCCGCGGCCGCCCGTCACCGAGTTCGTGAGCCAGCCGCCGTTGCGCCCCGAGGCCCCGTACCCGGCGAACCGGCGTTCGAGCACCGCGACGCGGAGGTCGGGCTGGTCGCGCTTCAGGTAGTACGCCGTCCAGAGCCCGGTGTAGCCGCCGCCGACGATCGCGACGTCGACGTCGAGGTCGCCGGGAAGGGCCGGCCTGGGGGTCGGCACGCCGACCTGCTGCAGCCAGAACGAGACGCCGCCGTTGACCGTCATGCGAGGTGTGCTCCATCTCTCCGTCGAGGGTGCGGCCGCGAGCGGCGGCCGGCCGAGGCATCCCGTTCGAGGAGCGAGATATCGGCGTGTTGTACAACAGTGTTTTGAAACGTACCCTCGCCATGGCAGGCTGTCAAACGAGCATCGAGCCAGCGGAGGGAGGGCCCGTGCCGATCGAGGTCGACCACGACGAACGGCTCGCCGACATCGCCCGCGCGACCGTCGAGATCGCGCGGGAGCGCGGAACCCGCGCCGTGACCCTGCGCGCCGTCGCCGAACGTCTCGGCCGTTCGACCGCGTTCATCACGAACTACGTGCCGTCGCGGGCCCACCTCATGGCGAACGCCCTCGAGCAGGCGCGCGGGCAGTGGGACGAGGAGCGCGCGGCCCACCTCGGCGACCTCGTCGGCGTCGAGCGGCTCGCGGCGCTCGCCCGGTGGATGTGCACCTCCTCCCCCGAGGAGAACGTGCTGCGGAGCCTGTGGATCGAGGTCATCGCCGATGTGCGCGGTGCGAACCGCCGCGCCTACGAGGTCGTACGGGGCGTCACGGATGCCACATACGGCAAGTTCCTCGCGGGCGCCGAGCACATCGCGCAGGGCGGCGAGCCGGTCGATCACGACGAGGCCGCGCACATCGCCGACATCCTCTACCTGTACTGCCGCGGCTACGAGGTCAAGGCGATCGAGGACCCCGGCGCGTGGACCGATGAACGCGTGCAGGCGTCGCTCGAGGTGCTGCTCGCGACGCTCGTGCTCGACCGGCGGCCCTCCTGAGCCGCCCGCCGGACCGGCTCACCCGACGCATCGGAGGAGCCGGCCTCGGAGAGAGGTCGCTCAGCCCTCGCCCGCGCCGACGGCGCGGATGAAGCCGAGCACGTTCTGGCGCAGCGTCTCGACGCGGCGTTCGCGGGCCGCCTCGACGTCGAAGCCGACGTAGGCGGTCGGCGGGCGCTTGCGGGCGTTCGCCGAGCACTGGAAGTCGGCGCAGACGAGCGTGCCGACCGTGTCGCCCTTGCGGCCGGCCTGGCCGGCTCGACGCGCGACGAAGAAGAGCACGTCGTTCGGCAGGTGCACGTCTTCGCACCAGGCGCACTGGGGCCGGGAGCGCATGCGACCCTCGGCGCGCCTCAGCATGACGCCGACGAGTTCACCGTCGACCTCGGCGACGACGTAGGCGACGTTCGGCAGCTTGCGGTCGCGCCAGCCGAGGAAGTCGCGGCGCTCCCAGTCGAGCTCGGCGAAATCGGCGGGCAGGGTGAGCGTGTTGCGCTCGCGGACGGTGGCGTTGACGAAGGACGCGCGGATCTGCGCGTCGGTGATGGGACGCATGGGAATCGGAACCTGTTCTGTTCGCCGCCCGCTCGGGCGGCCTGCTGACTCGAGACGACGACGGCCGCGGCGCTTCCGGGCGCGACCGTCGGCGGCCCAGGCGCCTGGCGCCGTGGACCGCGGGCGGGGTCATCTCATCGCGGCGCGCACGGCGCCCGATACCCCCTCACGCCCGCGAGCACTCGCGGGCAGGTCAGCACGATTCACGGTCGCCGAGTCTACCCCCGGCCGATGGGACCGTCGTCGCCGAACGTCGGCGGCCTCTGGCAAAGTGGAGCCATGGCGATCGAGGTGCGACCGGCGACGGTGTTCGACGACGTGGCCGCGGTCATCGGCCCGAAGAAGCCGACGTCCAACGTGTGCTTCTGCCTCAGCTACCGGCTGCTCTCGTCGAAAGAGAACGTCGCGCTGCGCGAGCCCGACCGCTCGGCCCGCGTGCGCGAGCTGTGCGCCGAAGATCCGGCACCGGGCGTGCTCGCCTACGACGGCGACGAGCCGGTCGGCTGGGCGGCGGTGCATCCGCGTGCCGACACGAGCTTCGCGAAGAACCGGCGCATCCCCCATGTCGACGACGTCGACGTCTGGTCGGTGTGGTGCTTCCGGGTGCGCCCGGGCCACCGCAAGCAGGGGCTCGTGCACCACCTGCTCGCCGGCGCGGTCGACTTCGCCCGCGCGAACGGCGCGCCCGCGATCGAGGGCTACCCGGTCGACAACCGCGGCGAGAAGGTCGACCTCACGATGGCCTACGTGGGCACTCGCGCGGTCTTCGAAGAGGCCGGGTTCACGAAGGCCTCCGACACGACCTCGGTGCTCTCGGGCCACCCCCGCGTGATCATGCGGCTCGATCTCGGATGACCGGAACGACGGGTGCCCCGCACCGACTCGACCCCACCACGGCGCGGCGCCTCGCGGTGCGGGCGCAACGGCTCGAGGCGACCCGGCCGACCGATCTCGTCGGCCTCGTGCGCGACCTCGACCTGCTGCAGATCGACCCGACCGCGGCGATCGCGCCGAACGCCGACCTCGTCGCATGGAGCCGGCTCGGCGGCTCCTACCGGCCGAGCGACCTCGTCGAGGCGCTCGAGCACGACCGCACGCTCTTCGAGCTCGACGCCCTCATCCGGCCGATCGACGCCCTCGAACTGCTGCGGCCCGAGATGGCGTCCTTTCCCGAGTGGCCGCGCTCCCGCACCTGGCTCGAGCAGAACGACGACTTCCGTCGTGACGTCCTGAAGCTCCTCGAGGGCGCCAGGGAGCCGTTGCCGTCGCGCGACATCCCCGACACGTCGGCGGTGCCGTGGGAGTCGACCGGGTGGACCCACGATCGCAACGTCGGGCGCATGCTCGAGTTCCTCGCCCTGCGGGGCGAGGTCGCGATCGCGGGCCGGCAGGGCCGCGAGCGGCTGTGGACGCTCGCGGAGCGGGTCTACCCGACCGCCGAAGCGGCGAACGGCCGCGCGCTCACCGTCGAGGCGGCGACGGCCGAGCGCAATGCCCGGCGACTGTCGTCGCTCGGCATCGCGCGGGCCAAGAGCACGAAGATGCCGCTCGAACCGATCGACGTCGGGATCACCGGCGAGCCCGCGGTCGTCGACGGCGTTCCGGGCGAGTGGCGGGTCGACCCGGTGCTGCTGGAGGGACTCCGCGACGAGGCATCCGGCCCGCCGTTCGAGGGGCGCACCGCGCTGCTGTCGCCGTTCGACCGGCTGATCTACGATCGCAAGCGCGCTCTGCAGCTCTTCGACTTCGAGTACACCCTCGAGATGTACAAGCCGGCTGCGAAGCGGAGATGGGGCTACTACGCGCTGCCGATCCTCGCGGGCGACCGTCTCGTCGGCAAGCTCGACGCCAAGGCCGATCGTGCGGCCGGGGTGCTCGTCGTGAAAGCCGTGCACGAGGACGTGCCGTTCGATCGCGCGACGCGGCGAGCGGTCGACGACGAGATCGCATCGCTCGCCGAGTGGCTCGGCCTCGAGGTCGCGCGACGCGACGTCAGCTGACGAGCGACAGGGCGCAGTCGGCGGGCGACGCCGCGACCGCATGGCCGGTGGCGTCGGCGCCCGTCGCCCCGCGCACGACCCGCAGGGTCGCGAGGGTCGGATCGACCGCGCCGCGCACGTACCCGCCCGGCGTCGCGGCGATGCGCTGCAGGAACTCGACGACCTCGGCCGTGATGACCTCGCCCGGCAGCACGTTGGGGATGCCCGGCGGATAGGCGGCGAGCGCGTCGGTCGACACCCGCCCGATCGCGGCGGCGACCGGTACCGGCTCGCCCTGCGCCAGGAACGCCTCGCGCGGCAGCATCGCGAGCGGTCCCGGTGACGGCAGCGCGACGATGGGCCTCGCATCCCGCACCTGCGCCGGTTCGGGGGCGCCGGTCGACGCGCCGACCGCGGCCGGCCCACCCGTGGCGACGAGCGGCTCGGATGCCTCGCCTGCGGCCCGCTCGGGCGCGATCGCATGCAGCGCCCCGGCGATGCGGTCGACGTCGGGCACCACGCCGGCCCCGAGCACTGCGACGACGCACGAGTCGGTCGAGATCTCGAACGAGACGCCCTCGCGCTCGAGGCGGTCGCGCACGGTGTGCCCGTGCAGGCCGCCGCGGGCGACGTCGATCGACACGCGCAGCGGGTCGGCGTCGACGATGTCGTCGAAGTCGCCGAATCCGTCGCTCACGATGCCGAACCGCCCGCGGGTCCGGATCTCGTCGCGCAGGCGGTCGGCCGCGGCGATCGAGGCGGTGATGCGACCATGGCCCGTCTCGAGGGTCTCGCGGGCGAGGTCGAGCGAGGCGAGCAGCAGCGCGCTCGCGCTCGTCGACTGGGTGAGCATGAAGGCGCGCTCGACGAGCGGCTCGAGGTCGTCGGCGAACGGCCCGCCGGCGAGGTGCAGCATGGCCGACTGGGTGAGGCTGCCGCCGAGCTTGTGCGTGCTCGAGATGACGAGGTCGGCACCGAGCCGCAGCGGGTTCTCGGGCAGGTCGGGGTGGAAGCCGAAGTGCGCGCCCCATGCCGCGTCGACGATGAGGGGCGCGCCGGCGGCATGGGCGATGTCGGCGAGGGCGGCGACGTCGGCGACCGCGCCGAAGTAGCTCGGCGAGATGAGGTAGACGCCCTTCGGCGACTCGACGCCGGCGAGCGCGGCGCGCAGGGCGGCGGGCGACACCCCGTGGTTGATGCCGAGCCGCGGGTCGATCGCGGGCGCGACGAAGCGGGGCGAGAGCCCGGCGAGGATGACGCCGTCGATGAACGACGAGTGGGCGCTCCGCTGGCCGACGACCGGGGCCGCAGCATCGCGGTAGGCGCCGAGGGCGAGTGCGGCGATGCGGTTGCCCTGCGAGGCGCCGTTCGTGAGGAACCACGTCCGACGGGCGCCCCACGCGCGTGCGGCGAGCGCCAGCGACTCGGCGAGCGGGTTGCCGGGTCCCTTGTCGATGCCGGCGAGCAGCGGCGGCACGTCGCGGCGCAGCAGCTCGGCCCCGAACCATCCGGTGAGAGCGGGAGCGGCGTCGGGGTCGGCCGCGTGGCCGGGCACGTAGACCCGGGCGCGGTCGTCTTCGGCGTAGCGGGCGACGGCGTCGGCATAGGGCGTGGGCATGCTTCCATCGTTCCCGCTCGGAATTCAATACGGAATAGCGATTCTTCTGCAATCATCAATATGGCGTATTGATCATCGAAGATCGGAGCGAGCATGATCGACCTGCGCCAGCTGCGCGCACTCCGTGCCATCGCCGATCAGGGCTCGGTCGCCGCCGCCGCGCGCGAGCTCGGCTGGAGCCAGCCGACCGTCGCGCACCACCTCGGCGGGCTCGAACGGGCGACCGGCGCGCCGGTCGTCGCGAGTTCGGCGGCGGGCACCCGGCTGACCGTCGCCGGCAGGCTGTGGCTGCCGCACGCCGCGGCGATCCTCGAGCGCACCGACCGGGCGCTCGACGAGGTCCGAGGCGCCCTCGACGACGCCCGGCGGACCGTGCGATTCGGCGTGTTCCCCACCGCGGCCGCACGCCTGCTGCCCGCACTCGTCGCCGCGTTCGACGGCGCGGGCCTCGTCGCCCACGTGACCGAGGCCGAGCTCGACGTGGTCGAGGCGGCGCTCGACCGGCTCGACCTCGACGCGGCGGTCGTGTACACCGCCCCCGGGGAGGCGCCTCGTGCCGCCCCCGGCCATGCCAGCACCCCGCTGTTCACCGAACGCTTCTCACTCGTGATCCCGTCGCGACATCCCCTCGCCGCCGCCGACCGCGTGCAGCTGCGCGATCTCGCGGGCGAACGCTGGGTGATCGGCACCCACGACGACGATCCGATCGACGCGGGGTTCCGCGCCGCGGCGCTGCGGGCGGGCTTCGACCCGGCCATCGGGCCGCGCAGCGACGACTACCGCGTCGTCGTCGAGTACGTCGCGGCCGGCCTCGGCGTGGCCCTCGTGCCCGAACTCGCGCTGCCGCCCGAGCGCGACGACCTGGCCGTGCTCGAGGTCACGGGCCTCGAACTCTCGCGGGTCGTCTCGCTCGCGACCGCGCCGACGCTCGACCCGGCGCTCGTCGCGCTGATGGCGCGGGCCCTCACCTGACAGCACTCGCTCGAACTCGTCGAAGAATCAGCGGCTATACATCGGATCTTTAATCGGGCAGGATGGGTCCAGTCTCACCGTTTGCGTCTGAACGTCGAGCACTACCCCACCAAACACCAGATCAATGATGCTCCGGAGGTTCCCCGATGCTCCAACGCGAGATTCCGCGCCGACGCGCCCTGCAGCTCGGCGGGCTCGTCGCACTGGCCCCGCTCGTGCCCCAGTTCCTCGCCGCCCAGCCCGCCGCCGCACTGATCGGCGGCCGAGCGGCGGCCGCCGCAGGCGGAGGCATCCCCGTTCCCGACCTCTCGCCCAAGGCGCTCTGGTACGGCACCCCCGCGACCGACTGGGAGACGCAGGCGCTGCCGATCGGCAACGGGCGCCTCGGTGCGATGCTCTTCGGCAACCCCGACGAGGAGGTCGTGCAGTTCAACGAGCAGAGCCTCTGGGGCGGGCTCAACGACTACGACAACGCCCTCGCCGGCAAGCCCGACGGCGCGTACGACACGAGCGTCACCGGCTTCGGCTCGTACCGCGACTTCGGCACCCTCACGATCGCGTTCGGCGCACGACCCAAGGTCACCGCGCCCGGCGGCCCCTACAAGATCTGGGGTGCCGAAGACGTCGACAAGAGCTACGACGGCAATCCGCAGACGAAGTGGTGCATCGACGGTCCGCCCGCGCACGTGCTCTGGCAGGCCGAACTGCCGAGCGCCGCCGTCGTCTCGTCGTACAGCTTCACGAGCGCGAACGACGTGCCCGCCCGCGACCCGCAGGAATGGCGGGTGCTCGGCTCGAACGACGGCGGCACGTGGGCGACGCTCGACAGCCGCACCGGCGCACCGTTCGAGCAGCGCTTCCAGACGAAGACCTACGAGTTCCAGAACACGACCGCCTACCGCTTCTACCGCGTCGACTTCGTGCCGAAGGCGGGGGTGAGCCACTTCCAGGTGTCCGAGATCGGGCTCGGCGGCGTCGAGCTGGCGGCGGGCGGCAGCGTCTACGTGTCGTCGCCGACGGGCCACGCCGATTCCCTCGTGGGCAGCGTCGACGGCGAGGCGTCCACCGTCTGGCAGGTCGCCGACGCCGGGTCGGGTGCCGCATGGCAGCTCGAGCTCGTCGCGAAGCGGGCCCTCACGGGGTACGTGCTGACGAGCGGACCCGACGCACCCGGAGCCGATCCGCGCGACTGGGTGCTCGACGCCTCGAACGACGGGCTCGCGTGGAAGACCCTCGACACGAAGTCGGGCGTCGCGTTCGCCGCCCGCGGCGAGGCGAAGGCCTTCACGTTCGCGAACTCGACCGCCTACACCCGGTACCGCCTCACGTTCACGTCGCCCGGGGCGTTCCGCCTCGCGGGCGTCGCGTTCACGGGCAGCGGCTACTCGACGCGCGGACAGCGCAACGTGGTCGGGTACCGGCGCGCACTCGACCCCACGGTCGGCGTTCACACCGCGCACTTCGCGACCATCGGCGGCACCGTGCTGCGCGAGGCGTTCGCGAGCCGCGACGCCGACGTGGTCGTGCTGCGCTACACGAGCGACACCGCCGGCGCGCTGACGGGCACGATCACCCTCGCCTCCGAGCAGGAGAACTCGCCGACGTCGGTCGACGCCGCGGCACGGCGCATCGGCTTCGCGGGCACGATGGCGAACGACCTCAGCCACGCGGCGACGGTGCGCATCGCCGAGACCGACGGCGAGGTGACGGCCGACGGCGGGGGCCTGCGGGTGTCGGGCGCCTCGGTCATCACGCTCCACCTCGACGCGCGCACCGACTACAAGCTCAGCGCCGCCGACGGGTGGCGCGGCGCCGCGCCCCAGCCGGGCATCGACGCCGCCCTCGAGGCGGCGGGCGGGCGCAGCTTCGACGACCTGCACGACGAGCACGTCGCCCAGGTCTCGAAGCTCATGTCGCGTGCCGCGGTCGAATGGGGCGAGACGGATGCCTCGGTGCTGGCGCTGCCGACCACGACGCGCCTCGCACGCTACGGGGCGGGCGAGTCCGACCCGACGCTCGAGCAGTCGATGTACGACTTCGGACGCTACCTGCTGCTGAGCTCGTCGCGGCCGGGCGGCCTGCCCGCCAACCTGCAGGGCCTCTGGAACAACTCGAACCAGCCCGCGTGGGCGAGCGACTACCACACCAACATCAACGTCCAGATGAACTACTGGGGCGCCGAGACGACCGACCTGCCCGAGGCGCACGAGGCGCTCATCGCGTTCGTGCAGCAGGTCGCGGTGCCGAGCCGGGTCGCGACGCGCAACGCGTTCGGCGAGGACACCCGCGGCTGGACCGCCCGCACCTCGCAGAGCATCTTCGGCGGCAACTCGTGGGAGTGGAACACGGTCGCGAGTGCCTGGTACATGCAGCACGTGTACGAGCACTGGGCGTTCACGCAGGACAAGACGTACCTGCGCGACGTCGCCTATCCGATGATCAAGGAGATCTGCGAGTTCTGGCAGGACCGCCTCAAGGAACTGCCCGACGGCAGCCTGGTGGCGCCCGACGGCTGGTCGCCCGAGCACGGCCCGCGCGAGGACGGCGTGATGTACGACCAGCAGATCATCTGGGACCTGTTCCAGAACTACCTCGACTGCGCCGACGCCCTCGACGTCGACGCCGAGTACCGGGCGACCGTCGCCGACCTGCAGTCGCGGCTCGCGCCCAACAAGATCGGCAGCTGGGGCCAGTTGCAGGAGTGGCAGACCGACCGCGACAGCCCGACCGACATCCACCGCCACACCTCGCACCTCTTCGCGGTGTACCCGGGCCGGCAGATCACGGCGGCCTCGCCCGAGCTCGCGGCGGCGGCGCTCGTGTCGCTCAAGGCCCGCTGCGGCGAGAAGGAGGGCGTGCCGTTCACCGCGGCGACCGTGTCCGGCGACAGCCGGCGCTCGTGGACGTGGCCCTGGCGCACCGCGCTCTTCGCCCGCCTCGGCGACGCCGAGCGCGCCGGCGTCATGGTGCGCGGCCTGCTCACCTACAACACGCTGTCGAACCTGTGGTGCAACCACCCGCCGTTCCAGCTCGACGGCAACTTCGGCATCACCGGCGCGATCGCCGAGATGCTGCTGCAGAGCCACGACGGCGTCATCCGACTGCTGCCGGCGCTGCCCGCCGACTGGGCCGCGTCGGGGTCGTTCACGGGGCTGCGCGCCCGCGGCGGCTACTCGGTGAGCTGCGAGTGGAAGGACGGTGAGGTCGTCTCGTACGACGTCGTCGCCGACCGTGCGCCGAACATGTCGAACGTCACCGTCGTGGTGGGCGGCGAGCGCCGCAAGGTGAAGCCCGCGAACCCGACGGCCGGCAACCCGATGCGCGACCTCGGACCGGCCGCCTGACGCTTCGCTCCACCCGCAGCGATGGCGGATGCCTCGGGCATCGACCCGAGGCATCCGTCATCGTCAGGCCGAGGTGAACAACTTGAACCCGACGTGGGATGCCGCGAAGCCGAGCCGCTCGTAGAAGCGGTGCGCGTCGACCCGGCGGGCGTCGGAGGTGAGCTGCACGAGCGCCACGCCGCTCGCGCGCGCTTCGTCGACCGCCCAGCTGATCATCGCGCTGCCGACGCCGCGGCCGCGCAGGTCGTCGGCGACGCGAACGGCCTCGATCTGCATGCGGAAGGCGCCGCCGCGCGAGATCCCGGGGATGATCGTGAGCTGCATCGTGCCGACGAAGCGGCCGGCGGCATCGTCGACCGCGACGAGCGTGTTGGCGGGGTCGGCGTCGATCGCCTCGAAGCCCCGCTCGTAGCGCGCGAAGTGCTCGGGGTCGGAGCTGTCGTCGTCGCGACGCAGCGAATCGGCGGCGGTCATCGCGACGAGCGCCGGCAGGTCGTGACGGGTGGCGCGGCGGAGGGTGTAGCGGTCCCCGCGGACATCGAGGTCGACGGGAAGCGCAGGTGCGGCAGGGAGCATGCAGCCAGTCTCGCAGCGGCGCACCCCCGCCTTCGACGATGAGCCCGCCCGCGAGGCGTCCGCAACCGCTGGCGGCTGTCGGCGGTTGCGGCCAAGATGACCGCATGGACGTCATCGACTGGCTGCTCGACGCCGACCCGGCGATCCGCTGGCAGGTGCTGCACGATCTGCAGGGCGACGCCGAGGGCGCCGCCGCCGAGCGCTCGAGGGTCGCGACCGAGGGCTGGGGCGCGCGCCTGCTGCCCTGCAAGACGACCGCGGGTACTGGAACGACGATGAGTACGGCGAAGACGGAGACCGCCGCAGCGTCATGTGGTCGTTGCAGTCGCTGCACCGTTTCGGCGTCGAACCCGAGGCACCGCCGGTTCGTCGTGCGATCGCGCGCGTGCGCGACGGCGTCACGTGGCACTACTGGGGTGACCTGCCGTTCTTCCACGGCGAGGTCGAGGAGTGCATCAACGGCGGCGTGCTCGCCGCCGGCGCGTACTTCGGCGTGCTCGGCGCCGGCAGCGACCGCATCATCGCGCGGCTGCTCGACGAGCAGCTGCCCGACGGCGGCTGGAACTGCGAACCCCGCGAGGAGTCCGAGCGGTCGTCGTTCGACTCGACCCTCTGCGTGCTCGAGGGGCTGCTCCGGTACGAGCAGGCGGTCACGGGCGGCACGGGCACGGGGGCCGTCGCCGACGGCGCCGCGGCGCCCACCGCCGACCTCGCGGCCGTGACCGCGGCCCGCCGTCGCGGCGAGGAGTACCTGCTCGACCGCAACCTGTTCCGGCGGCGTTCGACCGGCGAGATCGTGCTCCCCCGATACCGCAACTTCTCGTTCCCGACCTACTGGTTCTACGACGTGCTGCGAGCGCTCGACCACTTCCGTTCGGCGGGCGACGCGCCCGATGCGCGTGTCGCCGACGCCGTCGACCTGCTGCTCTCGAAACGCGGCGACGACGGCCGCTGGCTCGCCGGGCAGCCGTGGCACGGCGAGGTGTACTTCGCGCTCGACGCCCCCGAGGGCGAGCCGAGCCGCTGGAACACGCTGCGCGCCCTCCGCGTGCTCCGCTGGGTCGACGAGGCGGCCGTGTAGCCGCGGCTCAGAGCATCGCCCCCACGAGCGCCTCGCCGAGCGGCGTGCGCAGGTGCATCACGCGGGCGCCGTCGCGGGCGGAGGCGATGAGCCCGCCCTCCCGCAGCACGCCGAGATGATGCGAGGCGGTCGAGACCGCGAGCCCGACGTCGGCGGCGACCTGCGAGGTCGTGCGCGCGGTGTGCGCCCCGAGCAGGATCTCTGCGCGCGCGGCCCCGATGAGCGCTCCGAGCGCCGCCGCGGTCGACGCCGGGTCGCGCGCCCACGTCTCGGTGACGCCGCGCGCCGGGTAGAACACGGTGGGCTGCGCGGGCGGCTCGGTGAGCACCATGCACCCGAACGACGACATCACCGAGGGCACGAGCACGAGCCCCGACCCCCGGCAGTCGAGCGCCTCGCGATGCAGGCGCAGCTCGACCCGCACGGCGTCGTCGCTCCAGCTCACCGAGGGATGCAGCTCGCCGGCCATCGCCCCGACCCCGGCGGTCGCGATGCGCCGCGAACGCACCGCGATGTCGGCCCGCAGCAGCCGCTCGAGCTGCGTCCACACGGGCGCGAGCACCGCCGCCCACACCTCGCTCCACGCGTCGGCGATCATCGCACGCGCCCGCTCGGGCTCGTCGATCATGCGCCGGATCGCCTGCTGCCGCGCGCCTTCCGACCGCGCGACCATCTTGTTGAGGTCGACGAGCATCGGCTCGACGGGCGCGACGCGCATCCTGGCCGCCTCCTCCTCGGGTTCGAGGTCCCAGCCCGGCTCCGAGGTGAGGAAGTCGGGCATGTACCCGTCGACGCCGATCACCACGGCGAGCAGTTCGAACGCCTCTCGGGGCACGCGGCCGCGCACCGCGCGGAGCCATCCCCACTGCAGCGGGTGGGCTTCGGGCCGCTGCAGCACGCGCACCGCGTGACTGAGCTCGTGACCGGGCGAGATCCCGAACCGGATCGCCGAGATGTCGCCCGGGGCCAGCCGGAACTCGACGAAGTTTCGATCCACATCGAAACACTACAGCGACGGGATGCCGCGGGCCGAGGCTGTTCGCAGACGAAACCGCCCGATCGGCCCGAGCACCGCCCCCGCGACTCGCGCCGCGGCATCCCAGAACCGGACCAACCGAACCGAACCGAACCGAACCGAGGAGCAGAGCATGAACGCCGCCGAGATCACCCTGACGCCCACCATGACCCCGCCCGTCACGCCCGTCGTCGTGCCGGCCGACGCACTCCGCATCGGCACCGGTCGCACGCGCCGATTCGTCGGCCTCGAGCACGGCGCCCGCATCTCGTACTTCTTCGTCGACAACGAGCCCGGCCAGGGCGCCGACCTGCACTGGCACCCCTACAGCGAGACGTGGATCGTGCTCGAGGGCACCGCGCGCATCACCGTCGGCGACACCGAGCTCATCGCCCGCGCCGGAGACACCGCCACCGCGCCCGCCGGAGTGTGGCACGGTTTCAAGAACGTCGGCGAGGGGCGCCTGCAGCTCATCGGCATCCACGCCGCCGAGACGATCGTGCAGACCTGGGCCGACGAATCGGACTGAGTCACCCCGCACGCCGACCACTCGAGAAGGAGAACCCCATGTCGTTCCAGGCCTACCTCGACAACATCGAGACGAAGACCGGCCTCACGCCGCGCCAGTTCGTCGAGCTCGCGCGCGAGCGCGGCTTCGACGAGACCACCAAGGCGACCCCCATCGTCACGTGGCTCGCTGACGACTACGGCCTCGGCCGCGGCCACGCGATGGCGCTCGTGCACGTCATCACGAAGGGCCCGCAGATCAGCACCAAGCACGTCGGCACCGACGGCGTGCATCGCGACACGACCGACACGCTCTGGCTCGACGGCAAGGCCACGAACCCCAACCCCTGAAGACAGCGCATCGAGTGTGCACTCGTCGCCCGGATTCGCGCCAGGAGTGCACACCCGGGCGGATGAGGCCGGCGCGCGGGCACGCGCGGGTCGGCTCAGCTCGAGCCGCTGCGATAGCGGTGCTCGGGTCGGCCGGCGCTGCCGTAGCGGAGCGACACCGTGACCGCGCCGCGCGCGGCGAGCTCGGCGAGATGCCGCTGGGCGGTCGCGCGCGAGACCCCCGCGCGCTCGGCGACCTCGACGCTCGACGCCTCACCGCCGTCGGCCAGGGCGTCGAGGATCAACTGCTGGGTGCCCGAGCGCGACGAGGTCGGCGCCGCACCGTGCAGCACGCCGAGCGCCCGATCGATCGTGTCCTGCGCGAGCGGCGACTCGACCGCGAGCAGGTTGCGGTACCGCAGGTACCCGTCGAGACGCTCCTGCAGGGTGCGGGCCTCGAACGGCTTCACGAGGTAGTGCAGCGCCCCCGAGCGCAGGGCACGACGCACCGTCGCCGCGTCGTTCGCGGCACTCAGCACGAACCGGTCGAGCCCGCTCTCACGGGCGAGCTCGATGCCGTCGCCGTCGGGCAGGTAGACGTCGACGAGCAGCAGCTCGGGCCGCCAGTCGCGGATCGCGGTGCGCGCCGACGCGATGTCGCGCACGGGCGGCAGCGCCTCGAACCCGGGCCTGGCCGAGACGAGGTCGTGGTGGATCCCCGCCACCCTGAAGTCGTCGTCGACCACGAGCACCCGCACGTCTGCGGTCATCACCGCACCTCTCCTTCGTCTCCGTCGCCCGTCGGGCGCCGGTGCATGACGGCCGGCAGCCGGGCCGCGAACACGGCGCCACGACCCGCCCCGCCCGCATCGACGAGCCAGAGATCGCCACCCCGCCGGCGCGCGAAGCGTCGCGCGAGCGGCAGTCCGATGCCGCGGCCGTGCACCCGATCGGAGGCCTCGTCGGTGTCCTCCGCGTCGTCGGCACCGTCGTCGGCGCGGCCGGCGAAGAGCCGCTCGGGGTCGGCGACGCCCCGGCCCGAGTCGCTGATCGTCACCGCGAGCGTGTCGCCGTCGTCGAGGAGCGAGAGCTCCACCCATCTCGGCTCGTCGCCCGCGACCGCGGCGGTGACCGCGTTGTCGACGAGGTTCCCGAGCACGGCGGCCACGTCCTCGGGCTCGTCGACGATGCCGACGAGGAGGGTGTCGTCGGCGACCCGCAGCTCGACGCCGCGCTCGGCGGCCTCGACCGCCTTCGCTCCGACGAGCGCCTGCAGGAAGGGGTCGTCGATCGCCTCGACCGCCGCCTCGGGCACGGCGCCGCGGCTCGACAGCTCGGCGAGGAACTCCTGGGCGTCGACGATCCGCCCGACCGCGAGCAGCCCCGACACGGCGTGCATGCGGTTCGCGAACTCGTGCCGCTGGGCGCGCAGGGCGTTGGTGGCCGTGCGCACCGCGTCGAGTCGCTCGGCGAGCGCGACGACGTCGGTGCGGTCGCGCACGACGGCGACGACCCCGAGATCGCGGTCGCCGCGGCGCACCCGTCGCGCCTCGACGTAGCCGACATGGTCGGCGGTGACGAGTTCGCCGAGCGCGAGCGGCTCGCCGTCGAGTCCCCGGCGGATGGCCTCGACGAGCGCGGGCGGCAGCTCGAGCTCTGCGAGCGGGCGGCCGATCGCCGCCTCGTCGAGCGCGAGCAGGTCTCGCGCCGATCGGTTCACCGCGCGAACGACGCCGTCGCCCGAGACGGCGACGACCCCGTCGTTCACGCCGTCGAGCACGGCCGCCTGGTTCTGCAGCAGCGCGCCGAGCTCCTCGGGCTGCACGCCGAGCGTGAGCCGTTCGAGCCGGCGGCGGATGAGGAAGGCGGCGAGCGCGGCCACGCCGAACGCGAGCGCGACGGCCGCGGCGATCGCGGCGACGAGCCCCGGCACCTCGGCGAGGACGCTGGCCGGGGCGAACCCCACGCTCACCTCGCCGACGATGCCGGCGCTCCCGCCGCCGGGACCGGTCGGGCCGGCGCCCGGCCGGTACACCGGCACCTTCGCCCTGGCGGACTCGCCGAGGGTGCCCCGCTCCCAGGTGACGATCTCCTCGCCGGCGAGCACCCGCTCGTACTCGGTGCTCACCCGCTCACCGAGCCGTGCGGGATCGGGGTGCGCGAGCCGCAGCCCGTCGTCGTCGGCCACGACGACGAAGAGCGCACCGGTGCGCCGGGCGATCTCCGTCGCCTGCCGCTGCACCTCGCCGTCGGCGAGCACCGCGGCGTCCAGCTCGGCGTCGCCGGCGTACTCGGCGACCGCCCGCCGCAACTGCGGGTCGGAGGCGACGGTTCGCGCGATCGCGAGCGCGGTCGACTGCGTCTCCGTGCGCAGCTGCTGCACGCCGATCCACGCGAACGCCGCCGCGCACACCGCGATCACCGCCGCCGCGGCAGCGAGCTGGGTCACGAGCATGCGGGTGGTGAACCTCATGCGGCTCCCTCCGCGCTCGTCGGCCCGATGGTGCGCGATCCGATGATGCATCGTCGGCCGACGAAGCACGCGCCCCGAGGCATCCGGCCCGGCACGTCGTGAGCAGAATGCGCAGAACCAACGCTACGCGCAGAACGCGGCGCAATGCGAGTTATCGGCCGGCCGGCCTCCGCAGTCCGTACGCTCCTCGAGACCCACCAGCCCCGTGCGGGCGCTCACTGACAAGGACGTCACCATGCTCGTGATCCTCGGATTCGCCATGATCCTCGTGTTCATGGCCCTCATCATGACCAAGCGGCTCACGCCGATGGTCGCCCTCATCGTGGTGCCCACGATCTTCGGCCTCTTCGCGGGCGCCGGGCTCGGCATCGGCGACATGGTGATGGAGGCGATCGGCGGCATGGCCCCGACCGCGGCCCTGCTCATGTTCGCCATCATGTACTTCGGCATCATGATCGACGTCGGGCTGTTCGATCCGCTCATCCGCTTCATCACGCGCATGCTCGGCAACGACCCGGCGAAGGTCGTGCTCGGCACGGCGCTTCTCGCGGGTGCCGTCTCGCTCGACGGCGACGGCTCCACGACCTTCATCATCACGACCTCGGCGATGCTGCCGATCTACCTGCGGCTCGGCATGAGCCCGGTCGTGCTCACGTGCGTCGCCGGCCTCATGAACGGCACGCTCAACATCGTGCCGTGGGGCGGCCCGACCGTGCGCGCCGCGACCGCGCTCAAGATCTCGCCGACCGACATCTTCGTGCCGATGCTGCCGTCGCTCGCCGTGGGCCTCGCGATCGCGCTCGCCTTCGCCTGGATGCTGGGCCTTGCCGAGCGCAAGCGCCTGGGCACGCTCGCCACCTCGAACGTCATGATCGATGAATGGGCGGATGCCGCGGCCGACGGCCGCACGAGCGCGGGTCGCTTCGGCATGAAGGTGCCTCGGCTCGTGCGCGGCGCGCAGGGCTCGGTCGGCGCGCGGGCGACCCTCGCCACGACGAACATCGTCACCGTGAGCGGGTCGGGCACGCCCGCGCCCGTCGCCGTCGCCGAGGACGAGCGCGACACGGCGATGGCCGACACGATGCTGCACCCCGACCGGCCCACGCTGCGGCCGAAGCTCATCTGGTTCAACCTCGCGCTCACCGTCGCGGTGATGGTGCTGCTCGTGCTCGACGTCATGCCGCTCGCGTTCGTCTTCATGATCGGGTCGGCGCTCGCGCTCATCCTGAACTTCCCGAAGCTCAAGGACCAGTCGGCCGAGATCGTCGCGCACGCGCCGAGCATCGTCGGCGTCGTGTCGATGGTGCTCGCCGCGGGCGTGCTCGTCGGCGTGCTCGACGGCACCGGCATGGTCACGGCGATGGCCGAGTGGGTCGTCGACATCGTGCCGCCGGCGCTCGGCCCGTACCTGGCGATCATCACGGGCGTGCTGTCGATCCCGATGACGTTCTTCATGTCGAACGACGCGTTCTACTACGGCATCCTGCCGATCCTCGCCGAGAGCGCCTCGAGCTACGGCATCAGCGCCGCCGAGATGGCGCGCGCCTCGGTCATCGGCCAGCCCGTGCACCTGCAGAGCCCGCTCGTGCCGGCGATCCTGCTGCTCGTGTCGCTCGCGAGCGTCAACCTCGGCGATCACCACAAGAAGGTGCTGTGGCGGGCGACGCTCGTCTCGCTCGTGATGCTCGTCGTCGGGGTGCTCGTCGGGGCGATTCCCTTCGGCTGACGCCCGCGGTGCCGCCGCCCGGCCCGGTTCGGCTCAGCCGAGCCGGGCCGAGAGGCGCGAGCGGCGGAACTGGCCCGCCGCGACGAGCACGGCGACGACGCCGGCGAAGACCGCGCAGGAGATGAGACCGAGCGGCCCGGACAGCCAGGCGGGCGGCACTGGCGACCCGGCGGCCACGAGCAGCGCGCCGAGCCCGGCCGAGGCGTTGAACGCCCCGTGGCCGAACACGGCGGGCCACACCGAGCCCGTTCGCAGGCGCGTCCAGCCGAGCAGCACGCCGAACAGGGTGCACGAGAGCACCATGAGCAGCACGCCCGTGACGTCGGTGAGGCCGAAGTTGTAGCCGAGCAGGATGAGCGGGGTGTGCCAGAACCCCCAGAACGCGCCCGAGACGATGAGCGCCGGCCAGACGCCGAGCGGGCGCAGGGCGGGCAGCAGCCAGCCGCGCCAGCCGACCTCCTCACCGAACGCGAAGGGGGCGTTGACGACGGCGCCGACCGGGATCATCGCGAGCTGCAGGGCGACGACGAGCCCCACCGGGGGCATGGAGGTGCCGGGCGGCAGCTCGCCGGCGAGCGCCTCGGCGAACCCCGAGAAGCCGACCGGGTCGAGCACCGCGAGCCCCGCGATCCACGTGATTCCCAAGCCGATCGCGACCATCAGGGGCATGGCGAAGACCATGACGACGCTCATCCCGATCGTGCGCCGCGCCGGACGCAACGGCCACATGCCGAGACCCCGCAGGATGTCGCGCGCCGGGCGCCGCCCGCGGGTCCGCCGGTCCACGACGAGCGCCGCGAGCGTCGCCACGGCCGGCGTCAGCATCATGGCGGTCGCGACCAGCGGCAGCAACGGGTCGGCCATGCCCTCGCCGCGCGCCCAGAGCGGCCAGGCCACGAGCCAGGCGAGCCCGCACGAGACGACGGCGAACACCGCGACCGAAGCCCAGTGCACGTGCCGGTCGGCACCGTCGACCCGCTCGGCGCCCTCGGCTTCCTCGGCACCGACCGCCTCCGCCATGATCCTCGGCTGTTCGCTCATCTTGGCCACGCTACCGAGTCGTGCGCAGCACCGGATCCGCCGCAGGACGGAGATCGCCGGCGCATGAGCGCCGCCCCGAGGCATCCGCGCGGCCGTCGGCCGGCCGGCCGGTCAGGCGACGAGCTGCCGCCAGGCCCCCGCCCGGGCGTCGATCGGCGTGCCGTTCGAGATGCGAGCCGTGCGCGCGGCCGGGTCGAGCTGCACGGTCGCGAGCGTCGCCCAGCGCTCGCCGAACGGCAGCGTCAGGTCGGGGCGGTGGCAGAGCAGCGGCTGGCCCGGATCGGAGTAGAGGAAGGCGAGCAGCTCCTCGTCGGTGCGCGGCTCGGGGTAGTCCGCGAAGCGGGCGGCGATCAGGCCGTAACGCTCGTCGGAGTCGGGCTGGTAGATCTCGGTCTTCTCCTGTGCCTGCGCCTCGCGACTCAGGAAGTGGTTCGTGCGCACGACCGTGCCGTCGACGGGCTCGACGACGAACACCCCGATCGGAGTGATGTCGGTCGTCACGACCGTGTCGGCGTCGAGCAGCGTGAACGAGCTCGACGCGCTGCGCGGCGCGTCGCGCACGAGCTCGACCGCCTCGTCGACCGAGGCCGCCTCCTCGAGCACCGTCGCCGACAGCACGTGCACGGGCACGCCGCCCGCACCGTCGGTGCGGTGTCCGAGGATGTTGAAGTGCAGGGCGAGCCCCGCGCTGTTGACGCCGATCTTGCCGAGCATGCCGTGCTCGGTGAGGCCCGCGACGTCGTACCGGCCGCCGCGCGTCTCGTGCGTGTGCCACTCGCCGTCGAGCTGGTGGTGCCAGTCCCAGGTCTGCAGTCCGAAGGTGCGCACCGAACCGTCGGCGAACCGCACCCGCCGGCCGATCGTCGAGCACTCGCCCGGCGCGGCGCCCACGCCCTGCGAGAGGATCTCGGTGCGCGCATTGAGCGCGTACACGTGCCACGGCTCGACCCCCGCTCCGGCGGCCAGCCCGTCCATCTCGGCGAGCCGGGCGGGCCGCCATCCGCCGACCGCGTCGGCGCAGCTCAGGGCGAGGTCGCGCACGACGGCCTCGTCGAGCTCGTACTTCGCGAAGAGCTCGAGATAGGTCCGCAGCCCTGCGGGCAGGGCGTCGCGGAGTTGCGCGCCCCGTTCACGACCGCGTTCGAGCGGATCGGCGCCGTTCGCGACGACGTGCAGGCGGTCGGTGATGCTGTGCAATGGATCGTTCCTTCAGCGGTTGCGGTGGAGATGGCGCGACGGGTTCCCGGCGCGGTTCAGAGCTGGTGGGCGAGCTGCTCGATGACGCCGCGCCGCGGCACCCAGCCGGGCTGGGGCGCGCACTCGAGCAGCAGTCTCGTGTACGGATGGGTCGGGCGGTCGAGGATCTCGCCGACCGTCCCACGTTCGACGATGCGGCCCCTGCGCATGACGATGACGTCGTCGGCGACGGCGCGCACGACGGAGAGGTCGTGCGTGATGAAGAGGTAGGTGAGCCCCTTCTCGCTGCGCAGCCGGGCGAGCAGGTCGAGCACCTGCGCCTGCACCGAGACGTCGAGCGCCGAGACCGCCTCGTCGAGCACGATGATCTCGGGCTCGGCGGCGAGCGCGCGGGCGATCGCGACCCGCTGCTTCTGGCCGCCCGAGAGCGCAGAGGGCTTCGCGTCGGCGTGCCGTTCGGTGAGGCCCACCTCGGCGAAGAGCTCGAGCAGCCGCGCCCGGCGCCCGGCGCGATCGAGGTCGGGCCGATGCACGCGCAGCATCTCGTCGATGGTCGCCGAGACCGGCAGCGACCGGTTGAGCGAGCCCTGCGGATCTTGGAAGACCATCTGCACGAGCTTCGATCGCGCGCGCAGGCGCGATCGCGACGTGGTCGGTCGCACCTCGTTCCCGTCGATGCGGACCGCGCCGGCCTCGGCCGTCTCGAGCCCGACGATCACGCGGGCGAGCGTCGACTTGCCCGACCCGGACTCGCCGACGACGGCGAGGCAGGTGCCGCGGCGCACCGTGCACGAGACGTCGTCGAGCGCCGTGACGCTCGACCGGCGCCCGACATGGAAGGTGCGGCGGAGTCCCACCGCCTCCAGGATGAGGTCTTCGCTCATTCGTGCGCCTCCGTTCCGTTCGCGGGCACCGGCGCACGCCCCGCCGGGTGGAGCAGGGGTCGGGCGGCCATGAGCGCACGCGTGTACTCGGTCTTCGGCCGGTCGCGGATGTCGTCGGGCGTGCCGATCTCGAGGATCGCACCGTCCTTCATGACGGCCAGCCGATCGCACACCGCCGCCGCGAGGTCGAGGTCGTGCGTCACGAAGATCATCGAGAGCCCGTGCTGGCGGCGCTTCTCGTCGAGGATCGCCACGACCTCGGCCTGCGTCGTCACGTCGAGCGCCGTGGTGGGCTCGTCGGCCAGCAGCAGCTTCGGCTCGCCCGACATCGCCCCCGCGATCACGACGCGCTGCAGCATCCCGCCCGAGAGCTGGTGCGGGTAGGAGCCCAGCACCCGCTCGGTGTCGGTGATTCCCACCTGCCGCAGCAAGTCCGCGGCGCGGGCCTTCGCCGCCGCCTTGGGGATGCCGCGGGCATCGGCCATGCCCTCGACGAGGAACCGCTCGACGCGGAGCACGGGGTTGAGCGCGCCGTGCGGGTTCTGCGCGATGAGCGCGAGGTCGTTCGCCCGGATCCGCCGGAGCTGCTCGCCGCGCGCGGCGAGCAGGTCGGTTCCGTCGAGCTCGATCGATCCGCCGACGCGGGCGCCGCCCGGCTCGATGCCGAGGAGGCACTTCAACGTCATCGACTTGCCCGAGCCCGACTCGCCGACGAGGCCGAGGGCCTCGCCCTGGCGGAGCGAGAACGAGTTGCCGCGCAGGATCTCGGTCTCCTCGCCCGTGTCGGGGTCGGCGACCGCGAGCGTCAGGTGCTCGACGTTCAGCATCAGCGCGTCCTTCCCGCCGCCCGGCGTCCGCCGAGCTGCTCTCCCACGTAACCGAGCGCGGCCACGGTGATCACGATCGCGAGGCCCGCGAAGACGCTCTGCTCCCAGTACCCCTGCAGCAGCGAGGCCTGGCCGTTCGAGACCATGAGGCCCCAGTCGGGCGTCGGCGGCTGCACGCCGAGCCCCAGGAACGAGAGCGCGGCGAGGTCGATCATCGCGTAGCCGAAGTTGATGGTCATGCCCGTGAAGATCTGGGTGCGCACGTTCGGCAGGATGTGGCGCCCCGTGATGACGAGTCCCGAGATGCCCTGCAGTTGCGCAGACGACACGTACGGCAGGTTGCGCTCGCGCAGCGCCACCGACCGGATGACGCGGGCCGAGTACGGCGTGAAGCCGATGGCGAGCGCGATCGAGGCGGTGAGCAGCGACGGCCCGAAGATCGCGACCGCGAGGATGGCGAGCAGCATGTTCGGGAACGCGAACAGCACGTCGAGGACGCGACCGATGAACGCGTCGACCCGGCCGCCGAACCACACCGCGGTCAGCGCGAGGAGCGAGGCCGAGACGGCGGCCACGAGCACGACGACCGTGGGGCCGATGAGGCTCGTGCGCGCTCCCCACACGATGCGCGAGAAGATGTCGCGACCCGACTGGTCGGTGCCGAACCAGTGCTCGAGGCTCGGCGGGAGGTGCCGGTCGACGATCGATCCGACGTACGGGTCGTACGGTGCGATGTACGGCGCGAAGACGGCCGTGAGCACGACGACGGCGAGGATGCCGACGCAGACGAGCCCGAGGGTGCCGAGCCGCAGGCGCAGCCGCCGCCAGCCCGTGACCGGGCCGTCGAGTCGTTGCCGGCGGATCGCCTGCACCGCGACGGTGTCCTGGCCGACGGTGTTCGCCGGCGGCTCCGTGGTGATCTGCCGACTCGTCATGCCGACACCTCCCTGGCGAGTCGTACCCGCGGATCGATGACGGCATAGAGCAGGTCGACGATGAGGTTGATGAGGCCGAACGCGAGCACCATGATGAGTGCGATCGCCTGGACGACGGCGAAGTCCTTCTTCTGCACGGAGTTGACGAGCAGCGATCCGATGCCGTCGAGCGTGAACGCGTACTCGATCACGAATGCACTCGCGAGCAGGCCCGCGATGTTCGTGCCGATGACCGTGGTCACGGGCAGCATCGAGTTGCGGATCGTGTGCCGACCGAGCACGATGCGCTTCGGCACCCCGCGCGCGACCGCCATCACGACGTGCTCGGAGCCCTGCTCCTCACGCACCGCCGTGCGGGTGATCCGGGCGACGACCGCGATCGCCGGGAACGCGAGGGCGATCGCCGGCAGCGTCAGGTGCCAGACGCGGTCGGCGAACCCCTCCCCCGATCCCGACACCGGGAACCAGCCGAGGTTCGCACCGAACAGCGCCATCAGCACGAGCGCGGCGAAGAAGGTCGGCACGGCGAACCCGAGGTTCGAGCCGAACACGACGACCTTCTCGAAGGCGCCCGAGCGCGTGGCCGCGAGGATGCCCAGCCCGACGCCGAGGAGCACGATCAGGATCGCCGCGTATGCCGCGAGGAAGAGCGTGGTGGGCAGGCGCGACTCGATGAGGGTCGAGACATCCTGCTGCGTCAGCAGGGACCGGCCGAAGTCGCCGTGGAGCACGTCGATGAGCCAGTTCCAGTAGCGCACGAGGAAGGGATCATCCAGCCCGTACTGCGCCCGGATCGCGTCGAGCACCTCGGGGCTGACCGTGCGCCCCTGCACGAGGAACTGCTCGGGACTTCCCGGAGCGAGGTACATCCCGCTGAACACGATGAAGCTGGAGACGAGCAGCACCAGCGCCAGTGCGACGAGGCGTTTCAGTACGTAGAGCATGGACGATCCCTTCCCGCGCGCACCCGGCTACTCGGCCGAGCCGAGGTCGGCGGCCCAGGGGTAGTACAGGTAGATGAAGGAGGCGGGAACCCCGGTCACCGACTGGTCGAGGTAGAGCCGGACCGCGAGGTCGTTGATCGGCACCCAGGGCTGCTGCTGCATGACGAGCGCCTCCGCGTCGACCGTGAGCTCTGCCCGCTTGGCGGGGTCGCTCTCCGCGTAGGCGGCGTCGATCGCCGCGTCGATCTCGGGGTCGGAGAAGCCCGCGTAGTTCTGCTGGCTGCCCGTGTAGGCGACGTTGTCGAGGTGCGCGAGCGGCGACGGGCTCGAGAGGTAGTTGGTGGTGACGAAGCCGTCGTAGCCCTTGCGCGCCTCGGGGTCGGAGAAGAACGCTCCGAACTGGGCGCTCGGCACGCCGGTCGGCTCGAGGGTGAGGCCGAGCTCCTTGGCACCGTTCGCCATCTCGTTGAGGATGTCGGCGTAGAACGAGCGCTCGCTCGGATAGGCGATCTTGATCGGCTGCGAGAGGTCGACGGTCGCGGCCTCGAGCTCCTGCTTCGCGGCGTCCAGGTCGTAGCTCAGGTCGGGCAGCTCGGCGTCGCGCTGCTCGGCGACGTCGGGGTAGTGGTTCCACGGTCCCTGCGGCACGATCGAGCGCGACGGCGTGCCCGTGCCCTCGTAGACGGTGTCGGCGATGGCCTGGCGGTCGGTCGCCCGGGTGAGGGCGCGCCGCACTGCAGGGTCGCCGAAGGTGCCGTTGCCGGTCGAGATGATCGCCATGATCTGCATGCCCTCGCCGTACGAGAGTGCGCCCGTGCTGCTCGTCGAGAGCTGTCCGAGTGCCGGCAGCGGAACGTCGTAGGAGCCCTGGATCTCACCGGTCGAGAGCCCCGTCGCGATGGCGGTGGGGTCGACGACGAAGCCGATCTCGACCTCCTTCGCCTTGGCGCGCTTCTCGGCGTTCCAGTAGTCGTCGTAGCGGTCGAGCGAGATCGACTGGCCCTGCTTCCATTCGCCCACCTGGAACGGCCCGGTGCACATGACGCCGGCCTCGGGGTTGCCGTAGTCCTCTCCCGCGGCCTCGCGCTGCTGCTGCTGCACGACCGCGCCGAGGTTCGTGGCCAGTTCCTCGTCGAGGATGGTGTTCGGCTCCGAAAGGGTGAGCGTGACCTCCCACTCGCCGGTCTTCTCGATGCCCGTGACATCGGCGAAGCTCGATGCGAGGTAGCTGCCCTCGGAGGGGTCGAGGTGGCGGTTCAGGCTGAACACCACGTCATCGGCGGTCATCGGCGTGCCGTCCCAGAAGGTGACGTCGTCACGGATCTGGAAGACGTAGGTCTGTGCGTCGTCGGAGACCTCGAAGCTCGAGGCGAGGTTCGGCTCGACCGAGAAGTCCGGCTGCATCTGGAACAGGGACTCGCAGAGGTTGGAGAGGATCGTGTTCTCCGGGTAGTTGAACGCCTTGACCGGGTCGAGCGTCGCGAGTTCGCCGTAGGTCGAGTTCCACGTGACCTTGTCGACCTCGCCGGTCGCGGCCGGCGTGAGCTGCAGGAGTTCGCCCTCGTCGAGCGTCGAGCCGGAATCGCCGCCTCGATCCGCCGTGCATCCCGCGAGCCCCAGGCTCGCGACCGCGAGGAGCGCGATCGATGCTCTTGTCATTGCGGTTTTCACTGTGTCCTCCTGAGCTTCTCCGTCGAATCTCACGCCGTCGAGTGCGATGAGCTACGGCGAAGCTACTAGAAGAATCGATTCTTGTAAATCGATTCCGTAAATCGATTCTCTCTGTGAGGATCCCTGCTGCGATCAGCGCAGTCCGCTTGCTACGCTGGCCGGGTGTCCATCGATGCGGCGAGACCGACGATCAACGACGTCGCCGAGCGCGCCGGCGTCTCGCGAACGACGGTCTCGAACGCGCTGAACGGCAAGGGCACGATCGGCGCCGAGACCATCGAGCGGGTCAAGCGCGTCGCAGACGAACTCGGCTACGAGCCCAACGCCATGGCCCGCGGACTCCGGCAGTCGAAGCTCGGGGTCATCTCGCTGCTGATCCGGCCGCTCGAGTCGCTCGACACCGCGATGCCCGAGGGGGTCGACTACTTCCTCCGGTTCGCCGGCTCCGCCGCCCTGGCCGCGATGGACCACGGGTACTCGCTCATGCTCATCTCCGACCCGACGAAGCCCGGCGCGCCGCCCTCGTCGCTCGCCGCCGACGGCTGCCTCGTCGAAGCGCCGATCCGCAACGATCCCGCGCTCACCCTGCTCGACCGCAAGCGCATCCCGTTCGTCGCGGTCGGCGTCGACCCCGCGCGCGCCGACGCCTTCCCTGCGATCGCGCAGCAGACCGAGCGCGACACGCGGCTCGCCCTCGACCACCTCCTCGACGCCGGGGCGCGACGGGTCGCGCTCGTGACCGGCACCGACGAGAACTCGTGGAACGCGCACGCACGGCGCGGCTACGAGCAGTGGGCCGCCGAGCACGGCATCGAGCCGATGATTCGCGCACGCGACGAGACGAGCGGAGTCGACGGCGGTCGCACGGTCGCGCATGAACTCCTCACGGGCGACGCCCCGCCCGACGGCGTGTACTGCCTGACCGGTCGTCACGCGGCGGGATTCGTCGCAGGGGCCCGCGAACTCGGCGTCGGCGTCCCCGACGACCTGCTCGTCGTCGCCGGCTCGGACGCGGTCATGAACCGCACCTCGACCCCCACCATCACCGCGCTCGACCTCCGCCCCGTCGAGACCGCGCGGCTCGCCGTCGACGCGTTGATCCGCCTGCTCGACGGAGAGCCCGTCGACTGGTCGAGCCTCGATCCGGCCAGTGAGCTCGTCGTCCGCGACTCGACGTCGCGGCGCAACGGCGACGCCGCCGTGACGGCCTGATCCCCGGGCAGACCCCCCGGGCGGCCGCTCGCAGCCGACTCACCGTTCGAGGCCGTAGGCTCGATGCACCGCAAAACCCTGATCTGCAGAGGAGTCCGCCTGCCATGAGCGACGCCGCGAACCTTGACGTCTTCAACCGCCGCGAGTCCGAGGTGCGCGGCTACGTGCGCTCGTTCCCGACGGTGTTCGACCGGGCGACCGGTTCGACCCTCGTCGACGCCGACGGCCGCGAGTACCTCGACTTCTTCGCCGGGGCCGGCGTCTTGAACTACGGGCACAACAACCCGGCGTTCACCCGCGCGATCATCGAGTACCTCGAGCGCGACGGCATCATCCACGGGCTCGACATGGCGACCTCGGCCAAGCGCGCGTTCATCGAGGCGTTCGAGCGCCTCATCCTCGAGCCGCGCGGGCTCGACCACAAGCTGCAGTTCACGGGTCCGACCGGTGCGAACGCCGTCGAGGCCGCACTCAAGGTCGCCCGCCAGGCGACCGGCCGCCCGACCGTCGTCGCGTTCACGAACGCGTTCCACGGCCTGAGCATGGGCGCCCTCGCGGCCACCGGCAACAGCCACTACCGCGAGGCTGCTGGCGTCACCCTCGACGACGTCGTGCGCCTGCCCTACGACGGCTACCTCGGCGAGAACGTCGACACCCTCGACCTCTTCGAGAAGATGCTCGACGACCCGGGATCGGGCCTCGACCTGCCTGCGGCGGTCATCGTCGAGGCGGTGCAGGGCGAGGGCGGCATCAACGTCGCGAGCGTGCCGTGGCTGCAGCGCCTGCGCGCGATCACCGCCGAGCGCGGCATCCTGCTCATCCTCGACGAGATCCAGGCGGGGGTCGGCCGCACCGGTGCCTTCTTCGCCTTCGAGGCCGCGGGCATCGTGCCCGACCTCGTGACGGTGTCGAAGTCGATCTCGGGCTCCGGCCTGCCGATGTCGCTCGTGCTGCTGCGCCCCGAGGTCGACGTGTGGAAGCCGGGCGCCCACACGGGCACCTTCCGCGGCAACAACCTCGCGTTCGTCTCCGCCCGTGTCGCCCTCGAGGCGTACTGGGCCGACACGGCGTTCGTCGACGAGGTCGCCCGCAAGTCGGCGCTCCTCGCCGGCGAGCTCGAGCTGATCGCCGCCGAGAACCCGTCGCTCGGACTCACCGTGCGCGGGCGCGGCCTCATGTACGGCCTCGTCTCCGACGGCGACCGCGGCCTCGCGGGGCGCATCTCGAAGGAGGCCTTCACGCGCGGGCTCGTCATCGAGACCTCTGGCGCGTTCGACGAGGTGCTGAAGTTCCTGCCGGCGCTCACGATCACCGACGACGAGCTGCTGCGCGGCCTCGCGATCGTGCGCGAGAGCCTCGCCGCGGTGACGGCGACCGCGGTCGCGGCGAGCTGACCGGCCGGCTCGAGCGGCCCCTCGGCCCGCGGGAACACCCCGACTCATGACCGACGACGCGGCACGGCCGCCCCGCCGCGGGGCCGGCCGGCCGCGCGTCGCGGTGCTGAACCGCGAGCGCATCACCGACGAGGCGCTGCGCCTCGTCGACCGCAAGGGCGCCGGCGCACTCACGATCCAGGCGCTCGCCGACCGTCTGGGCGTCGTCCCGAGCGCCATCTACAACCACGCCGCATCGCGAGCCGTCATCCTCGGGTGGATCCAGGAGCGCCTCGTGCGCGAGGTGGATGTCTCGGGCTTCGGCCCGCTTCCCTGGCGAGCGGCGACCGAACGCTGGGCGTGGAGCTACCTTCGCGTGCTGCGCGCGCACCGGGAGTGCGTCGCGATCTACGCGCACCTGCCGATCCGCGACACCCCCGAGGCGACGCAGATGTACCAGCGCGTCATCGTCGGGTTCCAGGCTGCCGGTTTCCCGCCGCCCGAGGTGTTCGCGTCGATCTCGGCGATCGAGCAGCTCGTGTTCGGCGGCGCCATCGACTCGCTCGGCCCCGAGGACGTCTACGCCCCCGAGGCGCCCGGGATCGTCGCCCAGGCGTACGCACTGCACCGCCGGCGACTCGTCGAGGAGCGCGTGCTGGTCGCCGACCGCGCGTTCGAGCTCGCACTCGGACTGCTGCTCGACGGGCTCACGGCGCGATACCGCATCGCGCCCGCACGCTGACGGCGATGCAGCACACTGCGCGCCCGCGCCCGCGCCGGCGCGCGGGCGCGGATGCATCGCGCGAGTTCGGCACGCGGCCGAGCCATCCGCGCCGTCGCCGCCCTACCCCGCGGCCAAGATGCGCTTCGCCGTGTCGGCGCCGATGCGGATCGCGCCGTCGACGTGCAGGTAGCCGACGCCCTGGATGTCGCTCGACGCGAAGAAGATCGGGCCGACCGGCTCGTTCTGCAGGTGACCCCAGCGGCTGAGCCCGCCCAGGTCGTAGCTGCACGCATAGGCGCCGCGCGTCCACTCCTCGTCACCCCAGTCCGACATCGCGACCGCGACCGGGTTCCGCGCCTCGTCGCCGAAGTACGCGGCGAACGAGTCGAGCACCGCGGCCCTGCGCTCGGCCTCGGGCATCGCCCAGAGCCGCTCGGCCTCGACATCGACGACGAACCCGACGAGCATGCCCTGCGACGAGTCGTGCGTCGAGTTGTCGTAGACCTCGCAGACGAACTCATCGCGCCCGAAGCCCGTACCCGCGAGGCCCCGCTCGCGCCAGAACGGCGTGTCGTACGCGGCCTGCACCTTGACGACGAGGCCCATCGACTGGTGCTGCTGCGCGACCATGCGCTCGCGCGGCAGGTGCGGCTCGTAGCGGATGAGCGAGTACAGGTTCGGGGGCACGGCGACGACCGCGAAGCGCGCGCTGACCCGCAGCTCGTCGCTCTCGGCGACGACGGATGCCGCGCGGCCCGGCCCCTCGTCGGTCCAGTCGAGCCTCCGCACGGGCGACGACAGGAACACGACGTCGTCGCCGAGCTCGTCGGCGAGCTGGGTCGACACCGACTGCATGCCGCCCACGACGCGCCGGTCGAGCAGCAGGCCGTCGTCGACGAGCTCGTGCAGCGAGCCCGCCGACGCGGCCATGAGCATCGCCTGCAGCACCGAGAAGGTGTGCGCCGGCTTCGTCAGCATGCCGCCGGCGATGAAGTGGTCGAACGAGCGGATCGCCTCCTCGTCGTCGCTGAGGGTGCGCAGCCACGCGCTGAAGCTGATCGCGTCGAGCTCGGCGGCGCGCGGGTGCTCCCACGGCGCGGCGGGGTCGAGCTCGGCGGCGAGCGCATCGAGCGCGGCGATGAGGGTGTTCATCGCCGCGACCGTCTCGGACGCGGTCGGGAAGTCGTCGCCCTCGAACTCGGTGCGGCGCCCGTCGGGCGCGAGGTAGACCGAGCGGCCCTCGCGGTAGCGCGGATGGCTCTCCTTGCCGAGCTCGCCGAGCAGCGACTCGAGGGCGTCCTGGCCGGCCGAGATCCACTGGCCGCCGAGCTCGAACCACTCGCCGTCGACCGTGTCCGACCAGGTGCGGCCGCCGACGCGGTCGCGGGCCTCGAGCAGCGCGACCGATGCGCCTCCCTCGACCAGTCGGCGGGCGGTCACCAGACCGCTGACGCCGCCGCCGATCACGACGACGTCCCGGGTGATCTCTCTCACGTTCATGCTCCTCATCGAGTCCTCGAACCGCTCGGTCGTCGAGCCGTCGACGGCGGCATCGATGCGGCCGTCGCGAGGGAGCCTACGAGCATGGGGCGCCCGCGGGTGAGCCGCCGGCGCGGCGGATTCATTTACGCACGCCCCCGCACGCCGCCCGGGCGGGGCGCGAGGATGCGGCCGTTCATTTTCGCGCCCCCGTGCGAGGGTCGGGACGTCCACCCCGAGGCCGTCGCGGGGCGGGTCGGAATCTGGCAGGGTGAACGCTCGAAACCGAGAAGTTCGAGGCCCGCGTGTGACCTTCGAGTGCTTCCGCGACATTCCTGCAGTGAGGAGGTACTCCGTGGAGGACGATGAACCCGGGGACGCCGAACTGCTCCGCAGCATCGGCGCCGGCGACCAGCGAGCCCTGTCGAAGGCGTTCGACCGGCATTCGAACACGGTCGCCCGCTATGCGTGGGCGCTCGCGCCGAGCCGCATGGATGTCGAGGAGATCGTCCAGGACACGTTCCTGGCACTGTGGCGACGAGGCCCGGAGATCGCGCTGCTCGATCGGTCGCTGCTGCCCTGGTTGCTCGTGACCTGCCGCAACATCGCCGCGAACGCAGCCCGCAAGCGTGCACGCGCCGCCACCGACGCGTTGCCCGACGAATGGATGCCGGCGCACTTGTCGATCGTCAGGGCGGACCAGGCGCGCGAGTCCGCCCGCGAGGAGTTGCGATGGGTGCTCGACGCGATCGAGCGGCTCGAGCCGGTCGACCGCCGCGTCTGCGAACTGTGTCTCCTCGACGGCCTGCCGTACGCGCAGGCCGCCACCGAGCTCGGCCTCAGCGTCGGCGCGGTCAAGCAGCGGGTCTCCCGCAGTCGGATTCGCTTGAGGAAGGCGGTGACCGTCGATGAGAACTGAACCACCGAACGGTGACGAGATGGCTCGCCTGCTGGCGTCCGCCAAGGGCGGACTCATGGCCGAGGCCCGACGAACGCCCCGACGGCGTCCCCGCACCGAACTGCTGGTCGGCAGCCTCGTCGCGGCGGTGCTGCTCATCGTGCTCGTGACGGGCGGCGCGCTCGTCGCCTTCACCGGAGGCCCGGCGCCGTTCGCGGGCCCGGGGCCCACCCCGGCGACCTCCGCACCGCCGACCGACGCGACTCCCGCACCCGACGAGTCCGGGCCGACGTCGACCGAGTCGGCCACCGAGCCGGCGGATCGGCTCGCCGCCGTGACGACGATCGTCGTGCGCGCCGAAGGCCTCGACTTCGAAGACGCCGCCGGCGAGGTCGTGACCTCGACCTCGTACGAGGACGACACCGGCCTGATCGTCGGGACGCTCACCGCGGTGCTCGGCGAGGTGCCGACCGTCGAGGAGGAGGGCGCGGAAGAGTACCTCGCCTATGTCTGGCCGGGCATCCGCGTCAGCGACGATCTCGGCGAAGGACCGGGTCGCATGCCGACGAACGTCGCGGTGAAGTTCACCCTTCCGGTCGTCGGTGACGGCGTCGCCGTGACCACGCAGCGCGGGGTCGCGCCCGGCGACGACCTCGCCGCCTACCTCGCCGACGAACCGATCTACCCGGGGTACCCCGAGACCATCGGCATCGTCGCGCTCGAGACGGGACCCGAGCTCGGGCCGCCGTCATCTGAAGGGGTGCCGAACGCGTACGCGGTCGTGGCGTCCGACTCCGTGGAGGAGGACGGCATCCCCTCGGTGGTGAGCGCTCCCGTCAATCTCGGGACCGCCCAGCAGTTCGGTTTCTGAGCGGCGATCTTCGGGCACCGATGCGGGCCGTGCGCACGACGCTCGTGCCCGCATCGCGGCCGCGCGGATGCCCGGTGCCGATCAGTCGAGCCCGGTGCTCGCGAGGTGCCGCGCCCCGTGGCTCAGCACCTTGACGACGACCCCGCGCCGGCGAAGCTCGGCGAGCGTGCGCAACTCTTCTTCGACGTCGCGGCCGAGCGCGTGCACGTTCGCGACGACGAGCACGTCGCCGCCGTGCAGGGTGCCGAAGAACCGGGCGAGTCGTTGCTCCCACGACTCGCCGACGTTCTCGGGCGCCGGGTAGCGGAAGTCGAGGATCGCGACCCCGAACGCGAGCAGGTCTTCGCGCTGCTCGAGGATGGGGGGCATGTCGGCCCTGGCCACGACCAGGCCCACCAGACGCGACCCCTCGGGCCGCGCCATCCACCAGTCGCCGTCGCGTCGCAACTCGACGAAGCACTCGGGGCACTCGGTGGCGGCGTGGGCGTGCGTCGCCGACGACCCGCCCACCGTGGGGTGCTCGTCAGTCATCCGGTCGCCTCGCTCCTACCCGTTCCGTCCGGCATTCATCGTACGCGCTCGCGCCGACACCGGGGGTGGGGCCGATACAGGCCGGATGCCCCGGCGTGCGCTCAGCGCGGACCCGACGCGGCGCGCCGATCGCGAGACCGGCCGAGCGCGTACGCGCCGGCGCCGGCCAGCAGCAGCGCGATCGCGGCGAGCATCGGCTGCAGCGCCTCGAAACCCGAGGCGGGCAGGGCCCCGGCGTCCGGCGGCTCGGGCGCGGGCGGCTCGGGGGGTTCGGGCGGCTCGGGCGGCGGCACCTGCGAGTTCGCGAACGTGCACACGACCGTCTCGCCGAGCCCGAGCGCGATCACTGCGTTCGCGCCGTCGATCGTCGGCTCCGACGCCCCGCCGGTGCACGTGACCCCGTCGAGCGCCCACCCGGCGGTCTCGAGCTCGGTCACCCGATAGTCGCCGGGCGCGAGCGGCGCGGTGGTGAACGGCTCCGAGGCATCCGACAGAGCGAAGCCCGCTTCGTCGCCGCCGTCCGGCCCCCATTCGAAGCCGAACTCCTGCGACGAGCCTGGCGGTGTCGTCGACTTGTCGACGACGATGACGCCCCATTCGGTGTTCGTGAACGTGCAGGTGACGGTCTCGCCGGGGTCGAGCCCGATCGAGCCGACGAGGTCTGCCGTCGTCGACGGGGTGCCGTCGGCGGCGCCGTCGACGCAGGCGAGCCCGGTCGTCTCATAGCCGTCGCGCGCGAGCTCCTCGACGGTGTAGCTGCCGGGAACGACCCCGTCGAACGCTGCCGCCCCCGTGCCGTCGCTCGTCGTGATCGTGAACTCGGGCGGTGACCGCCAGTCGCCGGTGAAGCCGAACTCGCCGTCGGCCCCGTCGACGGCCTTCACCACGACGATGCGGCCGTAGGCGGAGTTCACCGCACTGCAGGCGCCCACGTCGCCGGGGTTCACCGAGAAGTCGCTGAGATCGTCGAGCACGAACGGGGGGCCGCCGTCGCCCGGCGTGATCGTGCAGGTGAGCGCGCCCTCGATCCAGTCGGGGCGGTCGACCTCGACGAACGAATAGCGCACGCCCGGGATGATCTGCGGCAGCTCGACCTCCGCGCCGCCGCCCGCGGTCGTGACGCCCACGGTGATCGGGTCGATCGCGTGGTCGAGGTCGGTGAGCACGAACTCGAACTCGCCGTCGCCGCCGAGCGAGGTCTTGGTGAGCGCGCCCGTGCCGGCCGTCGCCCGGTTCGTCATCGTGCACTCGAGGTCCAGACCGACGGGCGCCGTGAACTGCAGCCCGGGCGCCTCGAGGTCCTCGTCCGCGAGCCCCGTGCAGGCGACGTCGCTCGACCAGCCCGACGCACCCGACTCGGTGATCGAGTAGCTGCGGCCGGGCATCAGCGCACCCCAGGTCACGATCTCGCCCGACTGCCCGACACCGCTGACGACCTTCGGGCTCGACTCGCCCGTCGGCACCGGATCGATGCCGAGGTCGAACGACCACGCGAAGTCGTCGCCGATGCCCGCGGCCACCTTCGCGACGCTGATCGAGGATGCCTCGGCGGTGTTCTCGACCGTGCACTCGACGGCCTGTCCCGGCGTCGGTGAGAACTGCAGTCCCGCCGTAGCGGGATCGAGGTCCTCGAGGCCGCAGACGGGTGCACCGCGGGACCACCCCGCCTGGGCGGCGCCCGATTCGCGCAGAGTGTACGTCGCACCCGGCACGAGCTCGTCCCACTGCACGGTCGGCGCTGCCTGGGTCGCGGTCCGACCGATGGTGGTGCCGTCGGGTCCGACGAGGTCGAACGCGAACGACCACGCGAGATCCGCATCGGCGCCCGCGACCGTCTTCGTCAGGGTGAGCGAGGCCGTGTCGGCACGGTTGGTGAAGAAGCAGACCGCCGCGTCGGTGTCGGCGAGGTCGACGACGACGCCGCGGCCGTCCGCGCTCGGCTGCCATTCGGCGCCGTTGCAGTCGAGTCCTTCGAGCGTCCAGCCGTCGACGTCCGCAGGCTCCGTGACGGTGTACGACCCGGGCTCGAGCGACCCGAACGACCGGAGCGCGACGTTCGGCGGAGTCGAGTCGCCGTTGAGCTGGAATCCCGTCGGCGCCGCGTCGGGCGGCGTGAACACGAAGTCGAACAGCTGGTCGTACTCGACCGGCACGGTGCGCTTGATGACGGCGATCGAGCCCGGAAGGCTGTTCGTGAAGAAGCAGCGCACGGTCTCGCCCGGCAGCACGGTGAAGTCGATGCTGCGCGCAGCGGTGTCGCCCGTGTGATCGGTGCCGCCGTAGGTGCACGAGAGGTCGGCGAGCCGGGTCGGCGGATCGGCCGCGTCCGAGTCCTCGCTGAGCGTGTACTCGCCGGGCGGCACGCCCGTGAACGTCTCCTCGTAGAGTGTCCCGTCGCCGTTCGGCACCTCGATGTCGAAGGCCTCGCCACCGGGCAGGTCGCTGGCGAACGAGAACGTCCGCCCGTCGACCCCGTGCGCCTCCTTCGACACGATGACCGTGCCGAGCTGCGTGTTCGTGAACGTGCACGTGATGTTCTCGCCCGCCGCCGGCGTCACGGTCGCCGAGCGACCGTCGACCTCGGCGCCGCCGCCGTCGCACGCGATGTCGGGCGCGAGCCAGCCGTCGGCCGCCGCCTCGGTGATGGTCACGTCCTCGCCGACGGGCACGGCGAACGAGCGGCGATCGCCGTCGCCGAGCGTGACGTCGTCCTGGCCGGTCACCTCGAACCCGAAGGCACCGGCCGCCCCGTCGGGCAGCGTCTGCTTCTCGACCGTGACGACGGCCGCGGCATTCGTGATGACGCAGTCGGTCGTGTTCTCGGGTGAGACGAGGAACGCGTCGGACGGGTCGTCGATGACGAACTCCTGCGGCGGACCGCCGCCGAGCGGGATCGCCGTGCAGACGATCGACTGGAGCGACCACGGCGGTGGGATCGACGTCTCGGTGAGGTGGTACTGCGAGCTCACGAGCACGTCCTCGTACGTCTTCGTCTCGCCGGCCGCGAGCGTGTCGACGATCGAGTCGACGGGCGGCGGCCCCGGGATCACCGGTCCGCCCTCGCGGGTGATGGTGAACCCGAAGTCGTCGGTCGGCTCCACGTCGTCGGGCACGGTCGCCTTCGTGACCGTGAGCGCGCCGCAGTTCGAGAGGCTCATGGCGTCGGGTGCGTGGTCGGCGAAGTCCTGGATGTTCGCCTGGGCGGAGTTGCCCGTGCGGGTGAACATCTCCGACACCTCGAAGGTGCGGCACTCGGTCGGGGCGAAGATGCCGGAGGTGTTGAGGTCGATCGCGAACTCGCCGAACGTGTCGAGCGGCTGGTTCGTGAGCGGCGGCCCCTCCTGCCGGATGCCCGTCGCCCAGGTGAAGTCGGCCGTGCCGGGCTGTGCCACCCACGTGCCGGCGCCGAGTGGGTTCGCACAGGCGTCTCCCGCGGTCGGCGCCCAGCGCAGCACTCGCGCCGTGGTGCCCGACGACTCGTAGTCGAACTCGATCAGCACGTCGTTGCAGCGCCCGTTGCCGGGCCCTTCGAGGTGCTGGAAGATGCTGACCTCGCCGTTGCCGACGTAGCGGGTCCAGTACCCGTAGAGGATGGTGTGGCGGGTGCCCGCCGCATCGGTGACCACCTCGAGCCCGTACGCCGTCGAGCAGAGATCGCCCTTCTCGTTCGGCTTCGCCGTGCCTGGCAGCCACGGGTTGGTGTTCGGGCTCTGGCTCGGCGGGGCGCCGGTCGGCTCGGCGCCCGCGGCGCAGGCAGCGGCCAGCGAGCTGTTGTCCCAGTCGAACGCACCCTCGATGATGCCGGTCGACGCCAGGCCCTGGGTCGTCGTGTACGGGCCGGTCGGGGTGAACGTGAAGCTGCTGTCGGGCTGCACGCCGGTGATGAAGTCGCCCCAGTTGAAGGTGTTCGGCGGAGTGCCGGGGTCGACGGTGCCGTCGACGATCATGCCGGTCGCGAGGCCCGACGGCTGGAGGGTCGCGGCCGTCGCCGAGGTGGCCGCCCCGAACGGGGCGAACAGCGCGGCGATCAGCGCGCCGACGGCAACGGCCGCCCGCGCTCGCCCACCGCCGGATCGCCGCCGCGAGCGACTCGCCGCCACGTTCGACCTGCCCGTTCCCCCCGGACTGCGCACGCACTCACCGTATCGAAGTCGACCCGGCGACGGTACCCCTCCGACGATCGCGCGGCGCGGGGATCGGATCGGCGCCGCTCCCGGCCGCGATCAGCCGACCGCGAGGAACTCCGCCGCCGCCTGCCGGAACACCCGCGATCCGGGCGTGTTGAAGTGGTGCCGCCGCGGCACTTCGACGAAGGTGCCGTTCGGCGTCGCCGCCGCCAGGCTGCGCGACTGCTCGACGATGGCGTCCTCCGTGCCGGTCGCGAAGAGCACCGGCTGGCGCGGCGGGTCGGCCGGGTCGGGGTCGGCGTCGCCGAGTCGCATGCCCTCGGCGAGCGCGATGAGCGCGCGCAGGTCGTTGCCGGGCACGCGCTCGGCGAGGGTCACGTAGTTGCGGGTGACCTGGTCGTCGACGGGCGCGCCCTCGTCGACGTAGGCGCGCGCCTGGTCGATCTGCAGGCGGGCGAGCGGCCGCCCGTCGGGGATGCCGCCGAGCACCGCGCGTGACACGTGCTCGGGCGCCTGCACCGCGAGCTGCCAGCCCACGCGCCCGCCGAGCGAGTACCCGAGATAGCGCACCCCCTCGACCAGCAGGTACGTGTCGAGCACGGTCACGAGGTCGTCGACGAACGCCGACATGCGGTAGGCGGATGCCTCGTGCGGCGTGCCGCTCGCACCGTGGCCGCGCTGATCGACGCCGATCACCCTGAAGCCGGCCGCCGTGAGGTCGCGCACCATGCCGGTGTCGACCCAGTTGTCCTTGCAGCTCGAGGCGAACCCGTGCACGCACAGCACGGTCGGCGCGTCGTCGTCGCCCCAGGTGTAGGTCGCGATGCGGGTGCCGTCGGCGGCCATCACGTACTGCGGCTTCGGCATCACGGTTCGCGCCGGCAACGAGGCATCCATGCCTGCCATTCTGCCGCGCCGTCGCGCGCATCGCGCGGCGCGGCGCTCAGCCCTCGAAGTCCTCGGGGTCGACGTCGTCGAGGAACCGCTTGAACTCCTCGAGCTTCGACTCGTCGATCGGCATGGCGGCTCCGCCCGAGGCATCCCCGTGGTGCGACGACCCGGAGGGCTCGGACGCCGCCTCGCCGGCGAGCTCCGCCGGGATTCCGGCGTCCTCGAGCACCTGCTCGGCGATCCAGATCGACGCCTCGGACCGCACGGCGAGCGCGATCGCGTCGGACGGCCTGGCATCGACGATGCGCGGCCCCTGCCGGGTGACGAGCGTGAGCTCGGCGTAGAACGTGCCCTCGTCGAGCTTCGTCACCTCGACCCGCTCGAGGCGGGCGCCCAGGGTGCCGAGCAGCGTCGTCATGAGGTCGTGCGTGAGCGGGCGCGGGGTCGACTCGCTGCTGAGTGCGATGAGGATCGAGTTCGCCTCGTTCCGGCCGATCCAGATGGGCACGACGACCGGCCCGTCCGGGTCGTCGGCGAGCGGACGCAGCAGCACGAGATGCTGCCCCGACTGGTCGAGCGCGATGCCGAGCACCCGCACCTGGATCATGCCGTCCTCCGTCCCGCGACCTCCTTCGAGCGTAGGCTCGTTCACCTGCCGGCACATCATCCGAGACCGAAGGAGCCGCCGATGACCGACTGGACCGCCGACGAGCTCGACCGCGTCGGCGCCGCCGAAGAGCTGCAGCTCGCGTCTCGGCGCGCCGACGGGTCGCTGCGCCCGTACGTCACCATGTGGGTCGCCCGCGTCGGCGACGACCTCTTCGTGCGCTCGGCGTACGGCCCCGAGGCCGGCTGGTACCGCCGCGCCGTCGCGAGCGGCACGGGCCGTGTCAGGGCCGGCGGTGTCGAACGCGACGTGAGCTTCGCGGGCGCCTCGGCCGAGGTGCAGCGCGACCTCGACGCTGCGTACCGCGCCAAGTACGCCCACCATGCCGAGCGCATCGTCGCCACGGTGGTGGGCGAGCGCCGCTACGACGTCACGATCCGGCTCGTCCCCGAGGCCGACGCCGGCTGATGCCCGATCTCGAGATGGTGCGCCTGCCCGCGGGCATGGTGGGCCTCCACGACGCGCGCCGGAAGGTGCGGTGGACGGTCGAGCTCGAATCGTTCGAGATCGGCCGCTTCGCCGTCACCCAGGAGCAGCTCGCCGAGGCGATCGGCGAGACCGCGAGCCATCCGCTTCGCCCGGCGGCCGATGTGAGCTGGCTGCGGGCGATCCGCTTCTGCAACGCCGCTTCCGAGTGGGAGGGGCTCGACCCGGCGTACGCGTTCGACGGGCTCGACGTCCACTGGGACGCGACGAGCGACGGCTATCGCCTGCCGACCGAGGCCGAGTGGGAGTACGCGTGCCGTGCCGGGTCGACGGGGCCCCACTACGGCCCGCTCGCCGAGGTCGCGTGGACGGCGGCCGACGGCGTCTCCGCGCCGCAGCGGGTCGGGCTCAAGCTGCCGAACCTCAACGGGCTGTTCGACACGCTCGGCAACACGTGGGAGTGGTGCTGGGACCTGCTCGACCCGGCGCGCTACGACGACTACCGCGTGTTCCGCGGCGGCGGCTTCGCCGACGACGCGTGGAGCGTGCGCGCGTCGACCCGGCGCGGCGGTGCGCCCGGCATGCACCACGAGGACGTCGGCTTCCGCGTCGCTCGGGGTGGCTTCGACGAAGCGGATGCCGCGCAGGGGTGGTCGCTCGCGGCCGACCTCGAGCGGGCGACGATCGACGAGCCGCTGCCGCCGGGGTGGACGCCTCGGCGCTGAACGGCGCCGCGCCGCGTCGGCTCGGCGCGGCGCCGCACGTGTCGGCGGCGCATGGCAGACTCGCGGCATGGCGCAGCAGATCGGCACCCCGGGCGGCACGCCCGAACGCCCCGCGGTGTTCTTCTCCGGGCCCGACGAGTTCCGTGCGTGGCTCGAGGCGAACCACGACACCGAGACAGAGCTGTGGATGGGCCTCTACAAGAAGCACGTCGCCGATCGCCCGCTGACGTGGGAGCAGGCCGTGCCGGTCGCCCTCTGCTACGGCTGGATCGACTCGGTCGCCCAGCGCATCGACGACGATGCGACGCGCCAGCGCTGGTCGCCGCGAAAGCCCTCCAGCATCTGGTCGAAGGTCAACATCGCACTCGTCGAAGAGCTCACCGCGCAGGGCCTCATGACCGAAGCCGGCCTCGCCGCATACGCCCGCCGGCGCGAAGATCGCACGGGCGTGTACTCGCACGAGAACCCCGACCAAGAGCTGCCGCCCGAGTGGGCCGCCCGAGTCGAGGCGAACCCCGCGGCATCCGCCTTCCTCGAGGCGGCGACGCCGACGTACCGCCGGCAGGTGACGCACTGGGTGCTGCAGGCGAAGCAGCAGGCGACCCGCGAACGCCGGCTCGCCCAGCTCATCGACGACAGCGCGGCGGGCGAGCTCGTGCCGTTCCAGCGCTACGGCGAGACGCCGAAGTGGGTCCTGCGCGCCGCCGAGGCGGCGCGCGCGGCCGGCGGGTCGAGCTGACGTGACGAAGGGGCGGATGCCTGGGCCCAGGCATCCGCCCCTTCGTCGCTCGGTCGTCGCGGCACGATGAGCCGCTCGCCGGCGTCAGGCCCGCGCGAGTCCGTAGATCGGGCTCTTCTCCTGCTCGGCCTCGTGGTCGGGGCCGAGCGGAATGCCCGAGCGGTCGCGCAGCAGCAGGGTCGCCACGAGGCCGATCAGCGTCATGCCCGCCAGGTACCACGTGACGGCGTCGGTGGAACCGGTCGTCTGCACGAGCCACTGGGCGATGGTCGGGGCGAACGCGCCGCCGAGGATCGCACCGATCGCGTACGAGATCGAGACGCCTGAGAAGCGGATCGAGGCCGGGAACAGCTCGGAGTACAGCGCCGCCTGGGGCCCGTACGTGAAACCGAGGCCGATCGTGAGGGTCACGAGCCCGAGCGTCAGCAGTGCGAGGTTCGCGGTGTTCACGAGCGGGAACAGCAGGAAGACGCCGACGAGCTGCAGGATCCAGCCGATGATGTACGTCGTGCGACGGCCGATGCGGTCGCTGAGCCAGCCCGCCACCCAGGTGAAGACGAGCCACGAGACGGCCGAGACCGTCACGGCGCCGAGCACGTCGGCGGTGGCGAGCCCGATCGGGCCCTTCTCGTCGGTCGCGTAGCGCTGGATGTACCCGCCCGTCGTCATGTAGCCGACGGCGTTGTTGCCGGCGAAGACGAGCGCGGCGATGAGCACGAGCAGCGCGTGCCTGCGGAAGAGCTGCACGATCGGCATGCGCGTCTGCTCCTTGCGCTCGGCGATCTCGGTGAAGACCGGGCTCTCCTCGACCTTTCGACGCACGTAGTAGCCGATGAGGATGAGCACGACGCTCAACAGGAACGGCACGCGCCAGCCCCACGCGAGGAAGGCGTCGCCTGGGGCGATGACCGCCATGAGCGCCATGGTTCCCGAGGCGAGCAGGAGCCCGAGCGGCACGCCGATCTGCGGCGAGGCCCCGAACATGCCGCGTTTCTGCTTCGGCGCGTGCTCGACGGCCATGAGCACCGCGCCGCCCCACTCGCCACCCGCCGAGATGCCCTGCAGGATGCGCAGGAGGATCAGCAGGATCGGGGCCGCGATGCCGATCGCCTCGTAGGTCGGCAGCACGCCGACGAGCGTCGTCGCCGCACCCATCAGGATGAGGGTCAGCATCAGCACGAGCCGGCGGCCGTACTTGTCGCCGAGGTGACCGGCCAGGAACGCGCCGAGGGGGCGGAACAGGAAGCTGATTCCGACGGTGATGAACGCCAGGATCTGCGCGAACTGCTCGCCGGCCGGAGCGAAGAACAGCTGTGCGAAGACCGTGCCGGCCGCTGTCGCGTAGATGAAGAAGTCGTACCACTCGACGGTCGTGCCGACGACCGTCGCGAAGACGACCCGTCTTCGGTCGCCCACCGCTGAGATCGTGCCGGTGGGGGTGAATCCGGGCTGGTCGGGTGCGCTCATCGTGCGACTCCTTCGTCTGGTGAGGGGCCCGGTGACGCGCGCGGCGCCTCACCGAGGAGGCCGCCGTGAAGGGTCGACGACGACCTGCGCTCGATCATATACGATTTCAGATCTGATTGGGAGATCCACGTGCAGGCCGATATCCGTCCACTCGCAGCAGGCACGGGCAGCGCCCGGCAGCCCCGTATCCTTGCCGAGTGACGACGACGGCTTCCCGGTTCTCAGCGGTGCTCTTCGACTGCGACGGCGTGCTCGTCGACTCGGAGCGGATCACGCTTCGGGTACTGCGCGAGATGCTGGGCGAACTCGGCTGGCGGGCGACCGAGGCCGACGTCGTGCGACACTTCCTCGGGCGCTCGCTGCGCGACGAGTGGCGCGTCATCCTCGAGCACACCGGCTTCCGCATCGACGATGCCTGGGTGCTCGGGTTCCGGGCCCGGCGCGACGCCGCCCTCGCGGCGGAGGTCGCACCGATCCCGCGGGTCGCCGACGCCCTGTCGGCGATCGCGGGCCTCGTCGGCGAGCGCATGGCGTGCGTCTCGGGGGCAGACCGCGGCAAGGTCGAGCTGCAACTCGACACGACCGGGTTGCGTCCGTTCTTCGGCGAGCGCATCTTCAGCGGCATGGAGCAGGCGCGCACGAAGCCCGCGCCCGACGTCTACCTCGCCGCCGCCCGCTCGCTCGAGGTCGACCCGACCACGGCGCTCGTCATCGAGGACTCCGTCGCCGGCGTCACCGCGGGCGTCGCCGCAGGCGCGACGGTCTACGGCTTCGCCCCGCTCGGGCCGACGCGCACCGACCCCGCGGCCCTGTCGGCCGCCGGCGCCGGGCTCGTGTTCACCGACATGGGAGAGCTCGCGGCGCTCGTCGCCGCCTGAATCAGCTCGAGCCGGCGAGTGAGCCGCAGCACGATCAGGAGCGGCACGATGCCGATCACGCCGAACGAGATGTCGATCAGCTGCCAGCCGAGCGGGATGCCTCGGATCGAGCCCGCGATCAGCGCGAGCGGCACGACGCCGAGGCAGGCGAGCATCCCCCACTGGGTGACCCAGACGTTGCGCACCGGATCGCGGTAGGGACCGATGAATGCCGCCGCGATGACGAGGTGCGCGAACGCGAGCCAGTCGGTGCCGTACGCGAGGAAGGGGTGCGCACGGTAGCTCTCGCGCAACGCCTCGTCGACGCGCTGCACCCACTCGACGACGCCCGGCGCCCAGTCCGCGGCACCGAGGCGTTGCAGCACCTCGGCACCGAACGCGAGCTCGACGTCGAGCGGGAAGGCGGTGACCCCGCTCACCACGAGCCCCGCGATCATGACGACCAGCCAGATCCGGATCCACCGCAGGAGGTGCCGCGATCCGGTCGGCGGAGCGAGGCGGCCATCGGTGAGGGCGGGCTGTTCCATGGGCGCGAGCCTAGTGCCGCCGGGGTCAGACCCTGGCGGCCGGTGCGAGTTCGTCGATCGCGGCCAGGAGCGCCCGTCGATCGTAACCGGCGGTCGGCAGCGTCGACCCGTGCGCGTGTCGCACGAGCCCCGCGGCGTCGACGAGCACGGTGCCCGACTGCTGCATCGACCCGAAGACGCGCTTCGTGAGGCCGACCGCCTCGTGGGCCGTGCCGTCGGCGCCCGTGACGACGGGGAACGGCACGCGGCGGCGATCCTTCCAGGCCGCCGCCTCGTCGCGATCCTCGGGCACGGCGATCAGCACCGAGATGCCGCGCGCCGAGAGCTCGCCGGCCCGGCCGACCAGGTCGCGCACGTGCGCGTTGCAGACCGGGCACGTCGTCGTTCGCATGAAGAACGCGACCATCCCGCGCTCGCCCAGGTGATCGAGCAGTCGAACGGGCTCGCCGGTGCTGCTCTGCAGTTCGAGGTTCGGCATCCGAGTACCTGCCGTGATCATGTCGTCTCCTCCGCTATTTATTCAGGTTGCCTGATCAACAGGCTACTTGAAGATTTACGTCTCGGCTACCGTTGAGCCATGGCCCACTCGCCGGCGTTGCCCCTCGGGATGCTCGCCGCCCGCCTGGCGAAGGAGTTCGAGGGCGAGGTCTTCGAGCAGCTCACGCGGGCCGGCTACCCCGATCTGCGCGTGCGCCACTCGGTGCTGCTCGGCGCGCTCGACAGCACCGGCCTGCGCCTGACCCAGCTCGCCGCCCAGGCGGGCATGACCCCGCAGGCGATGGGCGAACTGGTCGACGACCTCGAGCAGGGCGGTTACCTCTCGCGGCGCGCCGACCCTGCCGACCGGCGGGCGCGACTCATCGTCGCGACCCCGAAAGGCGAACGCGCGCTGGCCGACTGCCTGCGCGTCGTCGCGTCGATCGAAGCGTCCTACGCGCGCAGGCTGGGCGCGGAACGCTTCGAGGCCGTGCAGGGGGCGCTCGCCGAGCTCCTCGAGCCCTGATCGGTCAGTCGCCGGCCTTCCCGTCGCCGAGCCGGGCGGTGAGCCGGTCGACCTTCGCGTTGAGCTCCTGCACGGCGGCGAACAGCTCGGCCCGCGTCGGGCCGTCGTGCTCGACGACGTGGACGAGCAACTGCCCGTTGGGCTCGAGCCGCGCTCGCTTCACGTCCTTCAGGCGTGGCACGCCGGCATCCTGCAGCGCGATCTTCAGGTCGGAATGCGTGAAGCGCTGCCGGCGGAGGGCCGCTTCGTCGGGCTTGCCGTCGCGCACCACGACCACGGCATCGCCGGCGACGAGCTTCTGCGCGCGCGGACTGCGGAACATGACGTAGGCGAGCGCGGCGTTCAGTGCGAAGAGCGCGACGGCCCCGATGATGGCACCGCTCACGGTGTTGTCGTCGCCGATCAGCCCGTTCTGCACGGTGTTCGAGACGAGCAGCAGCAGGATGAAGTCGAAGGTCGTCAGCTGCGCCATGAGCCGCTTGCCGCTGAGCCTGAGGGCGACGATCAGGAACGCGTACAGCAGGGCCGTGCGGATGAGCTTCTCCCAGACCGACACGTCCAGTTCGAACATCGAGCTCCACATGCGACCATCATCGCCCCGACCGGGCGCTGCGGCTCGCAGCCCCGCCCGGCAGCGTGGACCGGCGGCCTCGCGGGCCACGAGGCGTCCGTCGCCCCGTTCGGCCTACTCGACGGCCGCCGCCGCGTACTCGTTGGCGACGGTTGCGACCTTGTCGACGTAGTCGTTGTCGTGGTTGTACGAGTACACCGCGGCGCGCCAGCCCTCGGGGTCGGTCATCGCCCCCGAGGCGCAGAGGTACCGCGCGGTCGTCAACGCGGCGTCGTCGATCTGGTGCGGGTCGGCGACGTCGTCGCCGTTGCCGTCGCTCGCCCATTTCGACCAGGTCGTGGGGATGAACTGCATCGGGCCGACCGCGCGGTCCCAGGTGGTGTCGCCGTCGAGCCGGCCGCCGTCGGTGTCGGCGATGGCGGCCACGCCCTTGCCGTCGAGCGCAGGACCGATGATCGGCGGGTCGGCGTACCCGCTCGCGTCGAGCGAGCTCGCGCCGTGTCTGCCGTGATCCGATTCGATGTCGCCGATCGCGGCGAGCGTCGCCCAGTCGACTCCGCAGTCGGGCGCCTCCTCGGCGAGCACGATGTGCGCGGCCGCGTAAGCCGCGAGCGCCCGCTCGGGGATGCCGGCGTTGGCAGCGATGCGGGAGATCCACTCGGTGTCGACCGTCGGAAGCGGCACGACCTCGGATTCCGAGAGCACGGTGGGCCCCTCGGGGGTCTCGCCGTCGGTCGCCTCGGGCGTCCCGGGCTCGGAGTCGGGCTCGGAGGCGACCGGGGGCAGCGCCACCCTCGCGCCGTACGCGGCCGGTGCGGCGAACCCGCCCGGATTGGCCGCCGTGCCCATCACGTTGACCGCGAACACGACGCCGACCACCAGCGCGACGGCACCGACGACGCCCCCGACGGCGAACCCGGCGATGACGGCGACGCGACGGACGAGCCGCCATCCGGTCGCCCGCTCGCGCGGCGGCCGGTACTCGCTGCGGTCGTCGACGTCGGACTCGTCGCTCCAGGACATCAGGTGGTTCGCTCCGTTCGGGCGCTGGTTCAGAGGTGCCCGCCGGATCGGTCGTCGTTGCCTCGAGGCTCGGCGATCACGACCCGTCCTCCCACGGTACGCGCCTCAGCCGGCTCCCGCACGAATTCATCCACAGGAGGCACCGCCGCGAGCGGTGCCGGCGGTGCCGAGCCGCGTCGACGCGCGGGTGACCGATCAGTAGCCGACCGTGAACCGCTCGCGCCGGTGGTCGCCGTTCTCGACCTCGTCGACGACGGCGATCGCGAAGTCGGCGCCCGAGATGAACGACGAGCCGTCCTCGGCGACGACGACGACCTCGCCGCCCGTGCGGTAGGCGCCCGTGCGCTCGCCGGGCTGCCACGAGCCGAAGACCTTCGGAGGGTGCACGAGGAACCAGTCGAGCCCGGGCTCGCTCGCCTCGAGCAGGTCGAGCGACTCGATGCCGACGGTGGCCTCGTGCAGGTACTGCTCGGGCACGCCGAGGTCGTAGAGGCGCGGTCCGCCCGGGGCGGAGAGGCTGCCCATCGCTCCCCCGACGACGCCGAGGCGGGTGGGCGTGCCGGTGAGCCGGTCGGCGAGGGCGCGCAGCGCACCGGGCACCTCGTCGGTCATGTCGCCGCGCGGGGCGACCGCCGAGATCACGGCATCGGCACCGTCGAACTGCGCCGCGAGTCCGTCGAGGTCGAGGATCGACCCGCGCACGTACTCGACGCCGGCGACCTTCTCGCTCGGCTCGTTGCGCGACACCGACACGACCTCGTGTCCTCGTGACGCGGCTTCGGTCGCGATGTGTCCGCCGGCGTAGCCGGTGCCTCCGATGACGACGATGCGTGCCATGCTGCTCTCCTCCTGCCGCCCCGATGGCGGCACACGATGAAATGCAACGCTCTGGTGCACCGGGCATTCCGACTAGGCTCGGCCTCGGCACGTGGAAGGGCTGAGATGGCCGGGTCGAACGCATTCTCCGAAGATCAGCTGGCGATCGTCGACGCCGTGCGCGAGTTCACGGCGACCGAGCTCGCGCCCTTCGCGAACGAGCGCGACCGCACGAAGCACTTCCCGCTCGACACGCTCGAGCGGGCGGGCCTGCTGGGCCTGGGCGGCATCTACGTCGGCGAGGATGTCGGGGGCTCGGCGCTCGATCGATTGACCGCGACGCTCGTCTTCGAAGAGCTCGCCAAGGGCGACACGACGATCGCGGCCTACCTGTCGATCCACAACATGGTGGCGTGGATGATCGATCGGTACGGCGACGACGCGCAGCGGGAGCGCTGGCTGCCCGGGCTGACGTCGCTCGTCGACCGCGCCAGCTACTGCCTCACCGAGCCGTCGGCGGGCTCCGACGCCGCGGCGATCACCACGACGGCACGGCGCGAGGGTGACGAGTACGTGCTGAACGGGGTGAAGCAGTTCATCTCGGGCGCCGGCGTCTCGGCCGTCTACCTCGTCTTCGCCCGCACCGGCGAGCCGGGTGCACGCGGAATCAGCGCGATCGTCGTTCCGGCCGAGGCTTCCGGCCTGTCCTTCGGTCCCGACGAGCAGAAGATGGGCTGGCGCGCCCAGCCCACCCGGCAGGTCGTGCTCGACGGCGTCCGGGTGCCGGTCGGCCACCGCCTGGGCGATGAGGGCGACGGGTTCCCGATCGCCCTGTCGGGACTCGACGGCGGACGGGTGAACATCGCGGCGTGCTCGCTCGGCGGCGCGCAGTGGGCGCTCGATCGTGCCCTGCGGCACGTGCGGGAGCGCGAGACGTTCGGGCGCCCCCTCGCCGAGCACCAGACGGTGCGCTTCACGCTCGCCGACATGGCGACCGAACTCCACGCCGCGCGACTGCTCGTGCACGACGCCGCCGCCGCGATCGACGACGGCGTGCCCGACGCGACGGCGAGGTGCGCGATGGCGAAGCGCTTCGCGACCGATGCCGCATTCACCGTGGCGAACGCCGCGCTGCAACTCCACGGCGGGTACGGCTACCTCTCGGAGTTCGGCATCGAGCGCGTCGTCCGGGACCTGCGCGTGCACCAGATCCTCGAGGGCACGAACGAGGTCATGCGCATGATCGTCGCCCGACGCCTGCTCGGCGGCCGATGACTCGGAGCGGTCGCCGGCGCGGCCGCCGTGACGGTCAGTCGGCGAGCAGTCCCGCGTGCAGCAGCTCGAGGTAGTTCTCGCTGACGCTCGCCGCGGTGTGGCTGCCACCCGGCCGGTACCAGAACACCGTCGACCAGACCGCGTCGCGGATGAACCGGAACGCGAGCCGCGGATCGACCGAGTCGCGGAAGGCGCCGTCGGCCTGGCCGGCCGTGATCTGCTCGAGCCAGAGCTCCTCGATGCGCGCGGCCCCGTCGGCGAGGAACTCGAAGCCGGGCTGGGTCATCATGAACCCGGTCTCGTTCTGGTAGATGCGCACCTCGTCGGGGCGCTGTTCGATCGTGAGGAATGCGTGCTCGATGAGCTGGTCGAGGTGCTCGCGGTAGCTGCCCTCGCTCGCGACGATGCGCTCGAAGTGCGCGAGCGTGTCGCCCATGAACGCGCGCAGGATCTCCTGCAGCACCGCCTCCTTCGAGGAGAAGTGGTGGTACAGGCTGCCCGAGAGGATGCCCGCCTCGTCGGCGATGTCGCGCACCGTCGTCGACGAGTATCCGCGCGAGGCGATCAGCCTCGTCGCGATCGCGATGATCTCGTCGCGCCGCCCCGAACCGTCGCCCACGTCAGCGCCCGCTGACCTTGCCGAACAGGCGGGCGATGGGAGCGAGCACGAGCGGCCGCGCTGCGATCCAGGCGACCGCGATCACGACGAGCGAGGCGACGAAGATCCAGAAGCCGACCCAGTTCACGGCGTCCTGGCTGGCGTACATGTGGTTGAGGTTGCGCAAGATCCCGGTCGCGAACACGAGCCCGACGTGCACGATGATGAAGGCGACGAAGTACAGCATCACCGGGAAGTGCACGGCACGAGCCCACTCGACCGGGTAGATGCGGTTCAGCGTCTTCGCGTTCTTCGGCCAGATCCCCGACATGCGCACGCCCGTGATCACCGCGAGCGGGGCCGCGACGAAGACGGTCATGAAGTAGGCGATCTGCTGCAGGCTGTTGTAGTTCACCCAGCCGTTCTCGGTCGGCCAGTCGAGCGAGAGGTACTGCAGCAGCGCCGAGATCGCGTTCGGGAAGACCTCCCAGCTCGTCGGCACGATGCGCATCCACTGGCCGGTCGCGAAGAGCAGCACGACGAACACGACGCCGTTGACGAGCCACAGGATGTCGAGCGACTGGTGGACCCACAGCGCGAGGCTGATCTTGCGCTTCGCGTTCCAGCGCGGCGACCAGAACGCGGTCGGGCGCTTCTGCGTCCGCACCTGCAGGCCCGACCGGATGATGAGCACGATCAGGAACACGTTGAAGAAGTGCTGCCAGCCGAGCCACGCCGGAATGCCGACGGGCGCCGACTCGGGCAGGTGGTACTCGCCCGGGTAGCTCGCGATGAAGTCCTGCATCGGCGCGGTGGCGAGCAGCCAGTTGACGACGACGACGACCCCGGTGCCCGCGAGCAGCAGCCCGAACCCGCCGATGACGAGCACGGCGGCCCACTCGGCGCGCGAGTACGGTCCGTACAGCTTCGGCCATGGTTCGGCGACGGGCGGGGTGGATGCGACGGAAGTCGCTCGTCGAGGCTGCGGCATCGGGGCGCGCCGGGGCGCGGCACCGGGCGCGGCGACGGGAGTGGGCGCGGGCGCGACGGTGGGCGTGGGCGCGACGACGGCAGCGGCCTCGACCGTCGGGGCGACCTCGGCGACCGGCGTCTCGACGACGCGCTCGGGCCGGGCGGGCGCAGTGCCGGCCGGGGGCCAGGGGTCGCCGTCGGGCGTGCGCGGCAGCCCGCGTCGCAGGGCGACCGCCCCGGCGACGGTGCTCGCGCCGGCGGGGGTCGCTGCCGGAGCCACCTTCGCGGCGGGCGGGGCCGTGGCGGCGGGGGCCGCCGTAGCGGGGGGCGCGGGCGCGACATCCGTCGGCGGCGTCGAGTCGAGCGCCGCGGCCGGAGCCGACGACGCGGGGGGCCATGGCTCGCCGCCGGGAACGCGCGGGAGGCCGCGCCGCACGGGCCGTGGCGACGGCGCAGCGAGGACGACGACCGCCGTCGCGGGGGCTGCCGCGGTCGCCGCGACCGCGGTCGCCGGGGCGGCAGCCGCCGCGACCGCCGGAGACTCAGCGGTACCGGTCGCCGCCACGACACCCGCGGGCATCGTCGCCGCCTCCGCGACCTCGGACACCGGAGGCCAGGGGTCGCCGCCCGCGAAGCGGGGCAGGCCCTGCCGTGTCGTTCGCCCGTACGTCGCCATCGGTCGCTACGCCTTCCGCGCCTCGAGCGCGGCGATCAGCTGCGGCACGACCGTGAACAGGTCGCCGACGATGCCGAAGTCGGCGATCTCGAAGATGGGGGCGTCGCCGTCCTTGTTGATCGCGACGATCGTCTTCGCCGTCTGCATGCCGGCCCGGTGCTGGATCGCGCCCGAGATGCCGAGTGCGATGTAGAGCTGCGGCGACACCGAGACACCGGTCTGGCCGACCTGGTACGACTGCGGCACGTAGCCGGCGTCGACCGCCGCGCGCGAGGCGCCGACCGCGGCGCCGAGCACGTCGGCGAGCTGCTCGACGAGCGCGAACTGCGCCTCCGAGCCGAGACCGCGGCCGCCCGACACGACCTTCGCCGCGCCGCGCAGTTCGGGACGAGACGACGTGACGACCGCCTCGTCGACGCGCCCGATGGCGGCGGCCCGACGACCGGATGCCTCGACCGCGAGCTGCTCGGTCGAGACCGGCTGCGCCTCGGCGCGGGCATCGACCGCGCCCTCGCGTACGGTGATCACCGGGGCGCCCCACGTGACCGCGGAGTCGACGTTGTAGGCGCCGCCGTAGACCGAGTGATGCGCGACGACCCCCTCGGCGTCGCGCGAGACCGCGACGGCGTCGACCGCGAGACCCGAGCGCGAGCGGGCCGCGTAGCGGCCGGCGACCTCGCGCCCCTCGATGGAGTTCGGGACGAGGATCGCGTCGGGTCGCACGAGCTCGGCGGCCGCGGCGAGCGCGTCGGCCCCGGGCACCGTCACCTGCGCACCGGCCTCGGCGCCCTCGGCGACGAGCACATGGGTCGCCCCGAGCGCGGCGGCATCGGCCGCGGCCTGCTCACCGGCGCCGGCCGCGCCGACGATGAGGGCGACCGGAGTGCCGACCCCGGCGGCGGCGCCGAGCAGTCCTGCGGCGCTCTTGGTGAGCTCGCCAGAGGGGGTGAGGTCGAGGAGGACGAGGATCGAGTCGGCCTGGAAGTCAGTCATGTCGATCCCCTTTACGCGAGCCGGTTCTGGACGAGGTACTCGGCGAGCCGCTCGCCGGCGTCGCCCTCGTCGACGATCTTGGTGCCCGCCGTGCGGGGCGGCTTCTCGGCGAGCGAGATCATGATCGAGCGCGACGCCTCGGTCGTCTCGGCATCGACACCGAGGTCGGCGAGCGAGAGCGTCTCGAACGGCTTCTTCTTCGCGGCCATGATGCCCTTGAAGTTCGGGAACCGGGCGTCCGGCAGCCGTTCGGTGATCGAGATGACCGCGGGCAGCGCCGCCGTGACCTGCATCGTGCCGTGGTCGCTCGCGCGCTCGCCGCGCACCTCGCCGTCGGCGATCTCGACCGAGTTCAGGCTCGTCGCGTTCGGCACGTCGAGGAGCTCGGCGATCATCGCCGGCACCACGCCGCCGGAGCCGTCGGTCGACTCGTTGCCGGCGATCACGAGGTCGTACCCGATGCGCTGCACCGCGGCGGCGAGCACCTCGGCGGTGAGCCCGAGGTCGGCCCCGGCGAGCGCGTCGTCGACGACCTGCACGGCCGACGACGCACCCATCGCCAGGCCCTTGCGCACGGTCGCCGCAGCGGACTCGGGCGACATCGAGAGCACGACCACCTCGGTGCCGGCGTTCGCGTCGGCGTACGAGAGCGCGACCTCCAGGGCGCGCTCGCCGATCTCGTCGAGCACCGTGTCACTCGCGGCGCGATCGGCGAGGCCGGTCTGCAGGTTCAGCTTGCGGTCCCCGTAGGTGTCGGGGACCTCCTTGACCAGGACGACGATCTTCATTCCGCTCCCTCTGTGCACGAGTCGCTCCATCCTAACCAAGCACTTGCTTGCCTCGACAGGGCACTCTTTTGTGGGATGCCGCCAACCCGGTGCGGCGCTCGACCGAGCACCTTCGTCGAACGTGCACAGTTCCCGGCTGCCGCCCGGGATGCCGGGGTTACGCTGCGGGCATGAGCGGATTCCGACCCCCTGTTGCAGATATCGCCTTCGCCCTCGAGCACGTCGTCGACTACGACGCCGTCGCGCAGCTGCCCGGTTTCGAGCACGCCGACCTCGAGACCGTCTCCGAGATCCTCGACGAGGTCGGCAGCTTCATGGCCGAGGTCGTGGCGCCCACCAACCGCGCCGGCGACCTCGAGGGTTCGACGCTGAACCCCGACGGCAGCGTGACGACGGCGACCGGCTTCAAGGAGGCGTACGCCGCCTACGTCGACGCGGGCTGGGGCTCGGTTCCGCTGCCCGAGGAGTACGGCGGCGGCAACTTCCCGCGCACGGTCGGCCTCGCCGTGCAGGAGCTCATGATGACGGCGAACATGGCGTTCTCGCTGGCTCCGCTGCTCACTCAGGGCGCGATCGAGGCGCTGCTGCACTACGGCAGCGACGAGCAGAAGCAGCAGTGGCTGCCCAAGATGGTCTCCGGCGAGTGGGCCGGCACCATGAACCTCACCGAGCCGCACGCCGGCTCCGACGTCGGCGCGCTGACCACGAAGGCGGTCAAGCGCGAGGACGGCACCTACGGCATCACCGGCCAGAAGATCTTCATCACCTTCGGCGACCACGACCTCAGCGAGCAGATCGTGCACCTCGTGCTCGCACGCACGCCCGACGCCCCGGCCGGCACGAAGGGCATCTCGATCTTCATCGTGCCGAAGTTCCTCGTGAACGAGGACGGCTCGCTCGGCGAGCGCAACGGCGTGCACACCGTCGGCGTCGAGCACAAGATGGGCATCCACGGTTCGCCCACCTGCGTGCTGTCGTACGAGGACGCGACCGGCTACCTCGTCGGCGACGAGAACATCGGCATGCGCATCATGTTCGTCATGATGAACAGCGCCCGCCTCTCGGTCGGCACGCAGGGCCTCGCCGTCGCCGAGCGCGCCTACCAGCAGTCGCTCGACTACGCGCGCGAGCGCATCCAGGGCCGCGCGATCGGCGCGACGCAGGACAGCCCGATCATCGACTTCCCCGACGTGCGCCGCATGCTCATGACGCAGAAGGCATATATCGCCGCGATGCGTCGCATGATGCTCCTGAACGCGACCTACGTCGACGTGTCGACCCACCACCCCGACCCCGCGACCCGGGCTCGCGCGAACGAGATCGTCGGCCTGCTCACCCCGATCTGCAAGTCGTTCGGCACCGACCTCGGCAACGAGCTCACCTCGCTCGCACTGCAGATCCACGGCGGCATGGGCTTCATCGAGGAGACCGGGGCCGCCCAGCACTACCGCGACGTGCGCATCGCGGCGATCTACGAGGGCACGAACGGCATCCAGGCCGCCGACCTCGTCGGTCGCAAGCTCCCGGTCCGCGACGGCGCGTCCGCGCTCGAGTTCATCGCCACCATGCGCGAGCTCGACACCGAGCTGGCCGCGGCGGGCGAGGAGTTCGCCTCGATCCGCTCGCACCTGAGCGCACAGCTCGACACCCTCGAGCAGACGACGGCGTGGATGCTGCGCACCGGTGCCACCGACCCGAACGCGGTGCTCTCGGGGTCGTCCCCGTACCAGCGCATCTGGGGCCTCGTCGTCGGCGGGTGGCTCATGGCGAAGTCGGCGCTCGGTGCACGCGGCGTCGACGCCGACGGCGTCGCCGAGACGCAGCTGCCGCTCGCCCGCTTCTACGCCGAGCAGCTGCTGCCGCAGGCCGCAGGCCTGGCCAGCTCCGCGACGGCCGGCTCGCGCGACCTGTTCGCACTCGACGCGGCCGCCCTCGGCGACCCCGCAGCTCGCGGGGCCCGCGTCTGAGCCGACCCGAGGCCTGACGATGCGCTCGCCCTCCGGGGCGGGCGCATCGTCGTCTCGCCCGAGTCCGTCAGGCGTTCCCCGGAGCGAGGCGCATGGTCTCGCCGGCCCGGTCTGCGAACGCCGTCGCCGTGGTCGCGATCGTGCGCTGCATCACCTCGACGGCGCCGGCGGGCGCGACATCGGCGGGCCGGGCCAGGCTGATCGTTCGGGTGAGCGTCGGTGCCTCGAGCCGCACCGATCGCAGGCCCGGGCGGTCGATGAGCACCATCGCCGGCACGATCGCGACGCCGAGGTCGCGCTCGACGAAGCGCAGCACGGCATCCATCTCGGCACCTTCGAGCACGATCTCGGGCGTGAGGCCGGCCGCCGCGAACGCCGCGTCGGTCGTGCCGCGCAGGTCGTAGGTCGCGCTGAACACGATCTGCGGCAGCGCCGCGACCTCGGCGAGCGAGACGGCCTCGCCCGTCGCGACCGGAGGCATCCCCGCCGATGAGATCACGACGAGCTCCTCGACGAGCAGCGGGGCCAGCGTGAACCGCTCGGCCGAACGGCCGTCGGAGGTCGTGATGAGCGCCAGGTCGAGCTCGCCGCTCGCGAGTTCGTCGAGGAGGCGCCGCGACCCCTGCTCCGAGAGGTGCAGTTCGATGCCGGGATGCTCCGCGTGGAACGCGCTGAGCACCTCGGCGACGAGGCTGATGCAGAGGGTCGGGGTCGCGCCGAGCCGCACCCGGCCGCGTTCGAGGCCGGCGAGCTCGGCGAGCTCGCGGCGCACCGACTCGGCGTCGGCGAGCATGCGGCGCGCGAGCGGCAGCAGCGACTCGCCGGCGGGGGTGAGCGTCGAGCCGCCTCGGGCCCGGCGGAACAGCTCGGCGCCGAGGTCGTGCTCGAGCGCGGTGATCTGGCGGCTGAGCGTGGGTTGCGCGAGGTAGAGCTCTTCGGCGGCGCGGGTGAAGTTGCCGAAGCGGGCGACCGTGACGAAGCTCTGCAGCTGTTCGAGGTTCACATGCATACTCTATGCGCATCGTGGTGACACGATATATGCATTGGAGTAATCATCCAGACGCGCCTACCGTGGCTGCCATGACCACCCCCACGTTCAACGCTCCGACCACCGCCGAACGACAGATCTCCACGACCGTGCTCGTGATCGGCACCGGCGGCTCGGGGCTGCGCGCCGCCATCGAGCTCGCCGAGGCGGGTGTCGACGTGCTCGCGCTCGGCAAGCGCCCGAAGTCCGATGCCCACACCTCGCTCGCGGCCGGCGGCATCAACGCAGCCCTGGCGACCATGGACGCCGACGACAGCTGGCAGCAGCACGCCGCCGACACGCTCAAGGAGAGCTACCTGCTCGCCGACCCGCGCACCGTCGAGACCGTGACGAAGGGCGCGGCACGAGGCATCCAGGATCTCGAACGCTACGGAATGCCGTTCGCCCGCGAGGCCGACGGCCGCATCTCGCAGCGCTTCTTCGGCGCGCACACGTACCGCCGCACGGCGTTCGCGGGCGACTACACGGGGCTCGAGATCCAGCGCACGCTCGTGAACCGCGCGGCGCAGCTCGAGGTGCCGATCCTCGACACCGTGTACGTCACCCGCATCCTCGTGAACGACGACGGCGCGGTGTTCGGCGCGTACGGCTTCGACCTCGAGAACGGGACCCGCTACCTCATCCACGCCGACGCCGTCATCCTCGCGGCGGGCGGGCACAACCGCATCTGGCGGCGCACCTCGTCGCGGCGCGACGAGAACACGGGCGACTCGTGGCGGCTCGCCGTCGAGGCGGGCGGACGCGTGCGCGACCCGGAGCTCGTGCAGTTCCACCCGTCCGGCATCATCGAGCCCGAGAGCGCGGCAGGCACCCTCATCAGCGAGGCGGCCCGCGGCGAGGGCGGCATCCTCACCAACGGCCTCGGTGAGCGCTTCATGGACAAGTACGACCCCGAACGCCTCGAGCTGTCGACCCGCGACCGCGTCGCGCTGGCCTGCTACACGGAGATCAAGGAGGGCCGCGGCACCCCCAACGGCGGCGTCTGGCTGGATGTCTCGCACCTGCCCCGCGAGACGATCATGCAGCGGCTGCCGCGGGTGTACCAGACGATGCTCGAGCTGCAGATGCTCGACATCACGAAGCAGCCCATCGAGATCGCGCCGACCGCGCACTACTCGATGGGCGGGGTCTGGGTTCGGCCCGACGACCACGGCACCGACGTGCCCGGGCTCTACGCCATCGGCGAGGCATCCAGCGGCCTGCACGGAGCCAACCGTCTGGGCGGCAACTCGCTCATCGAGCTGCTCGTCTTCGGACGCATCGTGGGACAGGCCGCCGCCGCGTACTCGCGGTCGCTTCCGGCGCAGCAGCGCTCGGCCGCCGCGGTCGAGACCGCCCGCGACGAGATCTCCGCACTGCTGGGGTCGGACGGCGCCGAGAACGTGCGCGCCCTGCAGCGCGCCATCCGCGACACGATGACCGAGCATGCCGGCGTCGTGCGCGACGAGGAGGGCCTGCGCGCCGGCCTCGCCGAGCTCGACGGGATCGAGGCGCGCATGGCCGACATCGGCGTGCACCCCGACATCGCGGGCTACCAGGACCTCGCGCACGCGTTCGACCTCAAGTCCGCCGCGCTCGCGGCCCGCGCGACGCTCGAAGCCGCGCTCGAGCGTCGCGAGACCCGCGGCTGCCACAACCGCAGCGACTACCCCGCCACGGATGCCTCGCTGCAGGTGAACCTCGTGTGGTCGCCCCAGACCGGGGTGACGCGCGAGGCGATCCCGCCGATCCCGGAGGAGATCGCGGGGCTCATGCGCGAGGTGTCGACGGTCGGCAAGCTCGTCGAGTAGGCGCGTCTCGACCGGCACGACGAAGGGCCGGATGCCCGAGGCATCCGGCCCTTCGCTCGATCAGTACGACGAGACGGCTCAGTACTTCGAGATGGTGATGTAGCCGGGCGAACCCGAGGCCGGCTTCTCGACGTAGCAGCCGGCGTCGTACGCCGCCTGCCACGCCGTGCGCTTCGCCGCGCTCGAGCTCGCGTACGCGAAGTTGACCTGGCCAGCGTACGAGCAGAGCGTGTTCCACGTGTTGCGTCCGACGATGCCGTCGGAGGCGATGTAGACCCAGCTCTGGAACTTGCGCACCTGCGACTCGGTCGCGGGACCGAACGAGTTGTCGACGGCGAGCGCGCTGCCGAGGCCGTAGGCCGACTGGACCCCGTTCAGCATGCGCTGGATCTGCCCGACGCACGTCGAGTACCCGCCGCGCGAGTAGACGTAGGCGGTGCAGCCCTTGCCCGAGGTTCCGCTGTACGCGTTCGCCGCGGTTGCCGGTGCGATCGCGCAGAGCCCTGCGACCGCGAGCGCGACCGCTCCCCCGGCGATCCCTCTCCTGAGCTTCTTGATCATCTGCGTGCGTCCCCATTCGTTGTTCGGCGGGTGGCTCGACGCCCCCCGGTCTGGTCGGCGCATCCGCGCACGGACCGATCAGACCACGGCCGGGGATGCCTGCAGAATGGGCAGCACTCCCCATCGCCGGGTTCGGCCGGTCGAGACGTCGGCCCATACGATGATCGGATGGGCCTCTTCGATCACATCGGCATCTCCGTCGACGACCTGACCCGTTCGACCGCGCAGTTCGACCCGGTGATGCAGGCGCTCGGCTGCACGCGGCAGGACGCCGACAACGGGGTGTCGTGGTACCTGGGCGAGGAGGAGCTGATCCTCTTCCCCGCCCTCGAGCCGGGCACCGGACCGCACCGCCACGGCCGGGTCGGCTGGCAGCACCTCGCCTTCCCCGTCGCATCGCGCACCGAGGTCGATCGGCTGCACGAGATCGCCGTCGGCGCGGGGTGGACGGCGGTGCGCGACCCGAAGCCGTACCCGCGCTTCAACGAGCGCTACTACGCCTCGTTCGTCGAGGACGACAACGGCATCCGCCTCGAGTTCATGCACAACCCGCCGCGCGAGCCGGTCACGGACTAGCTGCCGCCGCGCCATCGCTCCGGGCGTGGCGAGAGCGGCTGGCAGCGCTTCGCGCCGATGAACGCGGCGAGATCATCAACTGACGGCGTCGGGCGCGCATCATGGCCGAACGTGCATGCCGCACCCGCGAGCGCTGACGACCTCGGCGCTGCTCAAGCGCTCAGCGCCGCCGCGACCGCAGCACGCAGCGCGGGAACCGTCTCGGCCTCGAACCACGGGTTGCGCTGCTGCCAGGCGATGTTGCGCGGCGACGGGTGGACGACGGGGAGGACCTCGGGCCCGTAGTCGCGCCAGTGGCGAACGGTCTCGGTGAGCGTCATCCGCCGGTCGGGCAGGTAGGCCCGCTGGGCGTACGCGCCGACGAGGACGGTCAGCCGCACGCTCGCGAGCTGCTCGAGAAGCGGCGGATGCCACGTCGCCGCGAATCCTCGGCGGGGCGGAAGGTCGCCCGAGGCGGCCTTGCCCGGGAAGTAGAAGTCCATCGGCACGATCGCGAACGCCGCCGGGTCGTGGAACGTCTCTCGGTCGACGCCGAGCCAACGAACGAGGGTGTCGCCGCTGGCGTCGTTCCACGGGATCCCCGACTCCTGCGCCCGGCGGCCGGGAGCCTGGCCGATGAGCAGGATGCGCGAATCGGGCGCAGCGGCGAAGACGGGCTGCCAGCCGCGGGCGGTGAACGGCGCGTTCTGCTCGTCGGCGATGATCGCGTCGCGGATCCGCTGGATCTCGTCGGTCATGGTCGCACCAGACTATGACGTGACCTGAGAATAATCATTGACTTATATAAGTGATGATGCAATCATTGCCCCATGCACGCGCTCGATGTCCTCGGAGATCCGGTCAGGCGCCGCATCCTCGAGCTGATCGCCGACGGTGAGGCGCCGGCCGGCGACGTCGGCCGTGTCATCCAGGCCGAGTTCGGCATCTCGCAGCCGGCGGTCTCCCAGCACCTGCGCGTGCTTCGCGAGTCGGGGTTCGTGACCGTGCGCCCCGAGGGGGCGCGGCGGTTGTACGCGGTCGACCCTGCGCCGCTCGCTCAGGCTGACGCCTGGTTCGACGCGTTCCGCCGGTTCTGGGAGCCGAGGCTCGACGCCCTCGGCACCGAGCTCGCGCGCGGTCGGCTCGCGCAGCGGAAGGCGGCCGAGAAGCAGCGCCCTGCTGGGGCATCCCCGCCCGCCCGGCCTGACGACGACACCAGCATCGATCCGCACGACGACTGAACGAAGGAGTACCGACATGGTTGACGTGAACGCCCAGCTCGACGCCGTCACGCGCAGCATCGAGACGAAGGAGGTCGACAGCGAGCGCACGTACGTGCAGTTGCTCACCCAGACCTACCCCTCCCCCATCGACGACGTGTGGGACGCGGTGACGAGCGCCGAGCGCATTCCGCGTTGGTTCCTGCCGATCTCGGGCGACCTGCGACTCGGCGGCACGTACCAGCTCGAGGGCAACGCGGGCGGCGAGATCAGGAGCTGCGAGCCGCCGCGCGACGGCACGGCCGGCTACTCGGTCACGTGGGGCATGGGCGTCGGCGAGCCGGCCATCGTGAGCGTTCGCCTCATCGAGGTGGATGCCTCGCACACCCGTTTCGAGCTCGAGAACGTCGCCACGGCGACGAGCCTGCCCGACGGCATGTGGGAGCAGTTCGGGCCGTCGGCGACCGGCATCGGCTGGGACCAGGGGCTCCTCGGCCTCGCGCTGCACTTCTCGGGCGGCGACGACGGCATCTCGCCCGAAGAGGCCCCGGCCTGGGTCGCGTCGGATGAGGGGAAGGCGTTCATGCGCCGCTCAGCCGACGCATGGGCCGCGGCTCACGAGCGCGACGGGGTCAGCGCAGAGGTCGCGAAGGGTGCGTCCGATCGCACGTATGCGGCGTACACCGGTGATGCCGCGGGGGCCGAGATGGGGTGACGGCGGCGGGGCCACCGGCTCGAACGCGATGAGGGGTGGATGCCTCACGGCTTCCACCCCTCACGGAGCCCCTCAGACGTGCTACTTCTCGACGACCGTCAGCGGGATACGCCCCTCGCTCCCGAGTCCGGAGGTGAGGACGACGTCGTAGGCCCCGGGCTCGACCGACTTTGGCACGCGCCACTTCACCATCGCGGTGCCGTTCCCATCGGCCACGAGCCTGTCGATCTCGACCTCCGACCCGTTGCCGCGAAGGGTCAGGGCGATCTGCGCGCCGACAGGCAGCTCTGTCGCCGTGATGGTCACCTTCTTGCCGGCCCGCACCTCGTCGTCCGACAGCTGCAGGGCTCCGACGGCGACGGGGGGCTCGTAGACGTCGACTCGGAACGGCACCGTCTGCGAGAGGCCTTCAGGACCGGTCACGGTCACGGTCGCCGAGGCGCCGGTATCAGCACCGAGAACGTGGGTGCCGGTCACGTCGAAGACCGTCGCAGCGTCTGCACCTGCCGCATCGGCCCCGCTGATCACACCGTCGGTGACGGCACCGTCGGGCCAGGTGATCGTCGCCTGGAGCTGCGCCAGCGGTACGCTCGGGCTCGCGATCCGTGCGACCACGCCGGCGACCTCGCCGCTCTCCACCTGCGGGACTTCGCGCCCGACGACCGCGGTCTGCCACGGGATCTCAGGATCAGCCCAGAAGTTGCCCCCGAGCAGCTGGAGCCGAGCGCCATGCGAGCCGGCTCGCTGCGCGAACGTCTCGAACGAGGAGCTGTCGAACTGCGTCGCCCACCCCTTGTCGGCGATGCCGAGCGTGCGGGGCCACGCCATGTACTCGAGGTCCTCGCCGCCTCGACGGAATGTCTCGCCCCATGCGGCAGCCTCCACACCCTGCACGTCGGCCTCGGTCAGCCCGAACGAGGCGTTCAGATTCTTGCGCGTGGTGGCATCGATCACCGCGGTCGGGTCCCACGCGTACTGGTACTTGGTCGAGTAGATCGGTTCACGGAATCCGAGCGGCGCGCCGGGGAACTTGTAGTCCATGTACGCGTGGTTGACCGGAGAGAGGATGACCGGGCGCCCCTCGAACCAACCCTTTGCGAGATGGTTCTTCCGGTCCGCCCAGTACTGGTGCACGGCGTCCTTCGACGTGCCGGCCTGGGGCATCGGCGTCCAGCCGATGATCTTCTTGCCGTTGTCGGCGGCGACCTGCTCGACCATTCGGATGAATTCGCCGTACTGCGTCGTCGTGATGCCCTCGACTTCGTCGGCGCCGACGTGAATGTACTCACCGGGTGTGAGCTCGGCGACCTCGCGGATGACGTCGGAGATGAATCGGGTCACCTCGGGCTTGCCGACGCACAGCGAATTGGTCGAGATGCCGCCGGTCGTGCGGATCGGGATGATTCGCTCCTGGCAGTCGAGCACGGGGTACGACGAAAGTGCGGCATCGGAGTGGCCGGGAACGTCGATCTCGGGAACGACGTCGATCTGACGGGCGGACGCGTACGCGACGATGTCCCGGAAGTCGTCCTTCGTGTAGAACCCGGACTGGCCGCCCGCCATCGACGACGACGCGCCGTGCGCGGTGAGGTTCGGCCAGGAGTCGATCTGGATGCGCCAGCCCTGGTCGTCGGTCAGATGGATGTGCAGGCGGTTCATCTTCACCAGCGACATCTGGTCGACGAGGGCTTTCACGGCGTCGACGGTGAGGAAGTTGCGGGCCGGATCGATCATCAGGCCACGCTGAGCGAAGCGGGGATAGTCCACGATCTCAGTGGCGGCGACGCTCCACGCCTGGACGACGTCGCTGTCGTCGCCGAGCGCCCAGACCGGCAGCAGTTGCAGCAGCGTGCGGGTTCCGTTCCACGCGCCGCGCAACTCGCTCGCGGTGATCTGCACGCCCGTCGGCGCCGACACGAGGCGGTACGCCTCGGCCTTCTGATACTGCTGCTCCGCGCCGGACGCGGGGTCGCCCTGGACCAGCACGATGTCGCCGTCCGCGGCGCCCGCCTCCACGATCGGCAACTCGAAGCCGGTGCTCGCGCGCAGCGTGTCGGCGAGGAGCCCCGCCGCCTCGGAGAAGGCCGCCGGGCTCACGATGCGGCTGTCCTCGGTGATCTCGTACGGCGCGCCCTCGGCGTCGGCCCGTGACACGGGCTGCGGGGTGATGTCACCGGTGGGCGGCAGCTCCGGGGCGGGCTTCTGGGCTCCCCAGACCTCGAAGGCGAACAGCGAGTAGCCGTAGATGCCCGCCGTCTCGACGCCCTGCATACGCACGAACTTCCACGCCTCTGCGGTGTCGACGACGATGCTCTGCGCGCCCGCCCCTGTTGCGGCGCCATCGTGCACCGTGGTCCACGAGGTGCCGTCGTTCGACACCTGCAGGAGGTACTTCTTGCCGTAGGCCGCCTCCCAGTTGAGGACGACCGTGTGGATGCGCGATGCCTCGGCGAGCTCGACCTGAATCCAGTCGGCCGTGTTGTCGTAGATCGGCGCCGTGCGCGTGTACTTCGATCCCCAGCGAGTGGTCGAGTCTCCGTCGATCGCGTTCGCGGCGACGAAGCGGTCGTCGTAGAACGACTTCGCCGTCGCCCTGCCGTCGCGGGCCAGGTCGCGCGCCGCTCCGGGGGGCGTGTCCGAAGGCTGGTTCCAGACCTGGAACGAGTACAGCGAGAGACCGTACTTCGTCGCCGTGGCCTGCGACACGACGCGCACGAACGACCATGCGTCGGAGGTGTCGACCACCTCCTCCTGCACGAGGTGGCCGCCGGCTGCCTGACCGGTCGGCGTGGTCACCCGGCGGAGACTCGTCCACGTCGCCCCGTCGTTCGACACCTGGATCTCGTAGTCGGTCGAGTAGGCCGCCTCCCAGTCGAGCACGACCTTCAGGATGTAGGTCGGCTCGGCGAGCTCGATCTGAGCCCACTCCCCCGTCACGTCGTACGTGTCACTGGGGCTGGTACGGGTGTACCGCGAGCCCCAGCGCGTCGTGGAGTCGCCGTCATTCATTCGAGCAGGCTCGAAGCTGCCGCTCAGCGTGTACGTCGAACGGGCCGTCGCCGTGCCCTCGCGGGCGACATCCCGGCTCGCCGCCGCGGAGGCGGGACCAGCGGCGAAGACCAACCCGCTCACGGTGACGACCAACGCGATCAGCGCGGCGATGCCACGACGGAGGGCGGGCGGGCGGCGGCGGCGGTCTCGGAGGCGGGCGTCGTTGCTCATCTTCATCTCCGTCGAGAAAGTTTGTTGACCATCTAAAGAAAGTAATTGAGAGGACACTAGCGCCCCGCGCGTCATTCGACAAGGCCCATGCCGCCGCCGCTCGCCGGACCGAGACACATCTCGGCGACGATGGTGGCGCACGCACACGCCTCGAGCTCTGCATGATCGCCGGAGGAGGGTGCGGAGCCATCGCCGGAGGCACGATCATCGGCCTGGCAATGGAGGAGATCGCCGGTCGCATTCTGCGAGTCGACGTGTGTGTCGGTTGCTGTGCGTAGGCTCGCATCGTGCCCGACCTCGACGATGTGCGCCGCGCCGCCGCCCGGCTGCCGGGCAGCCAAGAGCGGGCGACGACCGGCGGCGCGGCCTGGTTCGTGCGCCGCAAGCTCTACGCGTGGGAGTGCCACCCGTGGCCGAGCATTCCCGACGACCTGCGCGAGATCATCGCGGCCGAGCTCGTGGTCGGGGTGAAGGTCGCCGATCCGGTCGATGCGCTGGCCCTCCGCGAGATGGCGCCAGACGTCTTCCTCGGCCCGACCACCCGGTGGGGCGAGCCGAAGATCGCGTTCCGCATGGCGCACATCGACGCCGACCACCTCGCCGAGCTCGTGACCGAGGCGTGGCGCGTGCAGGCTCCGAAGTACCTGCGGCGCGAGTTCTTCGGCGACGACGCGTAGTCGAGCCCCGCGGGGAGCTGACTCCTCCGAGAGCTCCAGTCGTTGTCTTGGGTGAACTCCGTGCGGGATCGATCAGCCGAGCGGGACGCGGAAGTAGAGATCCCAGTGCAGTTTGCATCCGGGGTTGAACGGCGCCGCGCAGGACGGACATGCGTGCGCGTCCGCATACTCGGCGATGGTCAGCAATGTTCCGCACACCCCGCAGAGCACCGCCCGTTCCTGAAATTCCTCGGTCCGCCACTGGGCAGCCGGATGATCAACGGCCTCGCTGTGACAGAGATGACAGGGATAGAAGTCGCCGCAGCACGCGAACTCGATGGCGATGACGTCGAGATCGGTTCGGTAGTGAACGCAGCGGGTTTCAGCATCGACGACCGCCCCGCGCACCAGCGGCCTCACGGCGACCCCGAACCGTGTTCGAGCTCGTCGGCGTCTGGCCGCACGTCCTCGATGTAGCGTCCGCCGATCGTGGCGATTCCGAAGGTGGCGGGCTTGCCTCGCAATCGGAGGATCACTTCGACGATCATCATGGTGCACATCGTCAGGGTGCCGAGGATCCATACGACGACCGTCACCCACATCGGCGGGTACACCCAGTCGGGTGCGCCGAAGATGACGCCGAAGACGATGATCTCGAGCAGGATGAGCGCAAGTCCGATGAGGAACACCGCGCCCGACACCAGATAGATCGACCGCGCGGGGTCGCCCTTGTAGATGAGTTGGAAGCGGGGGCGCCTCACGGGCGCGCGGTTGACCGCGGCTGCGGCTCGCTTCGTCCGCTTCTTGCGACGACGAGCATTCGATCTCCCCACAACTCCCTCTCCTCGATCGGCGTGCGGCCGTCGGACTCGACCCGAGTCCCGCGTCGAACCTACCGTGGCGAGCCTCCTCGAACGTACGCCGACGTTGAATCCCCCTGCGTCCGTCGCCGTGCGCCAGAAGAGGTGGATGCCTCGCGGCATCCACCTCTCATGCGAACGCTGGACGGCCTAGAAGTCCCAGTCCTCGTCTTCGGTGACCACGGCCTTGCCGATCACGTACGACGACCCCGACCCGCTGAAGAAGTCGTGGTTCTCGTCGGCGTTCGGCGAGAGCGCCGAGAGGATCGCCGGGTTCACGTCGGTGACGGTCTTCGGGAACATCGGCTCGTAGCCGAGGTTCATGAGGGCCTTGTTGGCGTTGTAGTGCAGGAACTTCTTGACGTCTTCGGTCAGGCCGACGCCGTCGTAGAGGTCTTGCGTGTACTGCACCTCGTTGTCGTAGAGCTCGTAGAGCAGCGAGAACGTGTAGTCCTTGAGGTCGTCGCGCGTGGCCTGGTCGACCAGCTCGAGGCCCTTCTGGAACTTGTAGCCGATGTAGTACCCGTGCACGGCCTCGTCGCGGATGATGAGGCGGATGAGGTCGGCCGTGTTGGTGAGCTTCGCACGGCTCGACCAGTACATCGGCAGGTAGAAGCCCGAGTAGAACAGGAAGCTCTCGAGCAGCGTCGAGGCGACCTTGCGCTTCAGGGGTTCGTCGCCACGGTAGTACTCCATGACGATCGCGGCCTTCTTCTGCAGGTTCTCGTTGTCGACCGACCAGCGGAAGGCGTCGTCGATCTCCTTCGTCGAGCACAGCGTCGAGAAGATCGACGAGTAGCTCTTCGCGTGCACCGACTCCATGAACGCGATGTTCGTGTAGACCGCCTCTTCGTGCGGGGTGATCGCGTCGGGGATGAGCGAGACCGCACCGACCGTGCCCTGGATCGTGTCGAGCAGCGTGAGGCCGGTGAACACCCGCATCGTCAGCGTCTGCTCGTCGGGCGTCAGCGTGTTCCACGACTGGATGTCGTTCGACAGCGGCACCTTCTCGGGCAGCCAGAAGTTGTTCACGAGGCGGTTCCAGACCTCGAGGTCCTTGTCGTCCTGGATGCGGTTCCAGTTGATGGCGTTGACGTGGTCGACGAGCTTGAGCTTGCCGCCGGTGTGCGCCGGGTCGTTGCCGGCCGCGTTGACCGGATCGGTGAGGGTCATGTCGGTTCCTTCGAGAAGAGGGGTTGGATGTCGCGGGGCCGGTGGTCTCGATACGCTTCGCTACTCGACCGACCGAGCAATGCTCAGAGCATGCAGCTGACGCACTCGTCCAGGTTCGTGCCCTCGAGCGCGAGCTGACGCAGGCGGATGTAGTAGATCGTCTTGATCCCCTTCTTCCATGCGTAGATCTGCGCCTTGTTGATGTCGCGGGTCGTCGCAGTGTCCTTGAAGAAGAGCGTGAGCGAGAGGCCCTGGTCGACGTGCTGCGTCGCCGCGGCGTAGGTGTCGATGACCTTCTCGTAGCCGATCTCGTACGCGTCCTGGTAGTACTCGAGGTTGTCGTTCGTCATGAACGCCGCCGGGTAGTAGACGCGCCCGAGCTTGCCCTCTTTCCGGATCTCGATCTTCGAGGCGATCGGGTGGATCGACGCCGTCGAGTTGTTGATGTACGAGATCGAGCCGGTCGGCGGCACCGCCTGCAGGTTCTGGTTGTAGATGCCGTGCTCCTGGATCGAGGCCTTGAGCTCGAGCCAGTCCTGCTGCGTCGGGATGTGCACGCCGGCGTCGGCGAAGAGCTGCGTGACCTTCGCCGTCTCGGGCACCCACGCGGCATCCGTGTACTTGTCGAAGAACTCGCCCGATGCGTACTTCGAGTCGGCGAAGCCGTCGAAGACCTCACCGCGCTCGATCGCGATCCGGTTCGACGCGCGCAGCGCGTGGAACAGCACCGTGTAGAAGTAGATGTTCGTGAAGTCGATGCCCTCTTCGGAGCCGTAGAAGATGCGCTCACGGGCGAGGTAACCGTGCAGGTTCATCTGGCCGAGGCCGATGGCGTGGGACTTGTCGTTGCCGTCCTCGACCGAGCGCACCGAGGTGATGTGGCTCTGGTTCGACACCGACGTCAGGCCGCGGATCGCGGTCTCGACGGTCTTGCCGAAGTCGGGCGAGTCCATCGTGAGCGCGATGTTCAGCGAACCCAGGTTGCAGGAGATGTCCTTGCCGATCTCCTTGTACGAGAGGTCCTCGTTGTAGGTCGTCGGCGTGTTCACCTGCAGGATCTCGCTGCAGAGGTTCGACATGTTGATGCGGCCCTTGATCGGGTTCGCCTTGTTCACCGTGTCTTCGAACACGATGTACGGGTAGCCCGACTCGAACTGGATCTCGGCGATCGTCTGGAAGAAGTCGCGCGCGTTGATCTTCGTCTTCTTGATGCGCGGGTTGTCGACCATCTCGCGGTAGTGCTCGGTGATCGGCACATCGCCGAACGGCTTGCCGTAGACCTTCTCGACGTCGTAGGGCGAGAAGAGGTACATGTCCTCGTTGTTCTTCGCGAGCTCGAACGTGATGTCGGGCACGACGACGCCGAGCGACAGCGTCTTGATGCGGATCTTCTCGTCGGCGTTCTCGCGCTTCGTGTCGAGGAACCGCATGATGTCGGGGTGGTGCGCGCTGAGGTACACCGCACCGGCGCCCTGGCGGGCACCGAGCTGGTTCGCGTAGCTGAACGAGTCCTCGAGCAGCTTCATGACGGGGATGATGCCCGACGACTGGTTCTCGATCTGCTTGATCGGGGCGCCCGACTCGCGGATGTTCGAGAGCAGCAGTGCCACGCCGCCGCCGCGCTTCGACAGCTGCAGGGCCGAGTTGATGCCGCGGGCGATCGACTCCATGTTGTCTTCGATGCGCAGCAGGAAGCACGAGACGAGCTCGCCGCGCTGCGCCTTGCCCGTGTTGAGGAAGGTCGGCGTGGCCGGCTGGAAGCGGCCGCCGATGATCTCTTCCACCAGGTCGATCGCGAGCTGCTCGTCGCCCTGCGCGAGCCCGAGCGCGGTCATGACGACGCGGTCCTCGAAGCGCTCGAGGTAGCGCTTGCCGTCGAACGTCTTGAGCGTGTAGCTCGTGTAGTACTTGAACGCCCCGAGGAACGTCTCGAAGCGGAACTTCTTCGAGTAGGCGAGGTCGTTGAGCTTCTGGATGAACTCGAACGAGTACTGCTCGAGCACCTGGGGCTCGTAGTACTCCTTCTCGACGAGGTAGTCGAGCCGCTCCTTCAGCGAGTGGAAGAAGACCGTGTTCTGGTTGACGTGCTGCAGGAAGTACTCGCGCGCCGCCTCGCGGTCTTTGTCGAACTGGATCTCGCCGTTCGGACCGTACAGGTTCAGCATCGCGTTGAGCGAGTGATAGTCCATCGCCGTGCGCGGGGCCTCCATGAGCGCTACGCCGTCTGCTGCAGTTGACTTGACCAAAATGCGTCCAATCCATCGTCGACGGCGCGAACGTCGTCAGGGGTTCCGAATACTTCGAAGCGGTAGAGGTGCGGCACCTTGCACTTCGCGGCGATGATGTCGCCGGCGAGGCAGTAGGCCGACCCGAAATTGGTGTTGCCGGCGCTGATCACGCCGCGGATGAGCGCGCGATTGCGCTCGTCGTTGAGGAACTTGATGACCTGCTTCGGCACGGCGCCCTTGCCGTCGCCTCCGCCGTAGGTCGGGACGACGAGCACGAACGGCTCGTCGGCGTGCAGTGCCTCGTCGCGGGCGTGCAGCGGAATGCGCTCGGCCGGGCGGCCGAGCTTCTCGATGAAGCGCTTCGTGTTGCCCGAGACGCTCGAGAAGTAGACCAGGTTCGTCATGATCGTCTCCCTTCGCGGTTCCGGTTCACTCCCCCGAGCTCACCGGACGCGACTAGGCGAGACGGGCGGCGAGCTCGTCGATCTTGTCGGGGCGGAAGCCCGACCAGTGGTCTTCGTCGGTGATGACGACCGGGGCCTGCAGGTAGCCGAGCTCCTTGACCTGCGCGAGCGCGCTCTCGTCGACAGAAAGGTCGAGCACTTCGTACTCGATGCCCTTGCTGTCGAGGGCGCGATACGTCGCGTTGCACTGGACGCAAGAAGGCTTGGTGTAGACCGTGACCGTCATTGTTTTCCCCTCGTTCTCGGGCCCTGGAGGAGCCCGTCCCCCGTGTTGCTATTTGGTACTTCAATACTACATCTAGTGTCTGCCGAACTGAACCGCCACAACATGCTGTAGTTACATTCGTGTAGTTATCCACGGGGTTTTCCACCGGTTGTGAACAACGGAAGTCGCGATGATCGGCCTGTTTCCGGGCTTCGGCGCGAGGTTCTCCACAGCTGTGCCGAATCGAGATTTCTCGACTGTGGATGAATCCCCGGCGTGTCGCGCTGCACGACACTTTGGGGCCTTTCGGCACCGATACCCCTACATATGGTGTTGTGCCTCCACCATGCCACCGACCACCGACATCGGGCCGGCGACGCGCGCGCGTCTCGAGCCCGACTCATGAATTCCGTCGACCGGCGTCATGATCCGGCCGCGGGCGCATCTCTTCAGTAGGGACGGTACCCGGCGTCCCCCCAAGCGACGAGCCGGGTACCGTCCCGCCTTCATCGCCCGCGTCGGCGCATCGTCGCCGCGACCGGTGGAGTCGACCGGCCCCGCGGCGTAGCCTGTGCGCGAGCATGGGAGGCCGCATGACCGAGTTCGTGACCTCAGCCGACGGCACGCGCATCGCCTACGACCGAGCAGGCTACGGGCCGCCCGTGATCCTCGTCGGCGGAGCGATGCAGTATCGCGCATTCGACCCGACGACGGTCGCAATGGCCGCGGCCCTCGCCGCCCACGGCTTCGACGTCGTGAACTTCGACCGGCGCGGGCGCGGTGAGAGTCCCGCCGCTCCCCCGATCACCCTCGCCCAGACCGTCGACGACCTGCGGGCGATCACCGACGAACTGCGACGCGATGCCATCGCCGACGACGTCGCACTGTTCGGCAACTCCTCCGGCGGCGCGATCGCGTTGGCCGCGGCCGCGGCCGCGGCGGGCCTGCCCGTCTCGAAGCTCGTGCTGTTCGAGGTGCCGCTCGACGAGGAGCTCGGCGGTCAGGGCGACGAGTTCCTCGCGGGCCTCCGCGAGCGGATCGCGGCCGGCGACCCCGCCGCCGTCATCGAGCACTACATGGCGGACATGCCGCCCGAATGGCTTGCCGGCGCGAAGCAGAGCCCCGCATGGCCGCTCATGCTCGAGCTCGGTCCGAGCCTCGAACCCGACGCCGAGTCGCTCGCCTGGAGCCAGTCGGCACCGCGCGCCGAACTGTGGCGGGGCGTCACCGCGCCCACGCTCGCCCTCGTCGGCGAGGAGACCCTGCCGATCATGACCGCCGCTGCCGCCTCGATCGTCGCGTCGATGCCGAACGCCGAGTCGCGCAGCATGCCCGCCGTGAACCACGCGTGGGAGCCGTCGACGATGGCGCTCGCGATCGCCGGGTTCCTCGTCGGCTGACCCGCATCGCGGATGCCTCGGGGCCGGCCCCGAGGCATCCGCCGTGTTCGATGGTTCAGGCCCTGGCGGCCTTCGCCGCCGCCTTCATCGCCTGCTTGTGGGCGCGCACCTTCGCCAGCGACTCGGGGCTCACGATGTCGGCGACCGACGAGAACGAGCCCTCGTCGCCGTAGGCGCCCGCCGCCTCGCGCCAGCCCGGCGCCTCGAGGCCGCACTGCTTGCCGAGGAGGGCCAGGAAGATCTTCGCCTTCTGCTCGCCGAAGCCCGGCAGCGCCTTCAGGCGCTTCAGCACCTCGGCGCCCGACGGGTCGCCCTGCGTCCAGACGGCGGCGGCGTCGCCGCCCCACTCGTCGCGCACCGCGGCGGCGAGCGCCTGCACCCGCCCGGCCATCGAGCCGGGGTACCGGTGCACCGCGGGAGTCTGCCGGAACACCTCGACGAGCGCATCGGGGTCGGTCGCGGCGATCGCCGCGGGCTCGATCGTGCCGAGCCGCTCGCGGATCTTGGCCGGGCCCGAGAACGCCGTCTCCATCGCGACCTGCTGGTCGAGCAGCATGCCCGTGAGCAGCGCGAACGCGTCGGTCGAGAGCAGTTCGTCGGCGGCCGGGTCGTCGGTGATGTGCAGAGCCATGCGATCCATCCTCGCACCGGGGGCCACGAGCGGCCACCGGGATGCGGATGTCGGCGCCCGGTGCTGGAATGGGGGTCGAGCCCGCAGCCCGCGTCGCGAGACCCGAGATCCTTCAACGATTCAGCATCACCGACGATCAACGGAGAAGAGCCATGGCCATCGAGATGGACGTCAAGATCGAACTCATCCACGTGCCCGTCACCGACGTCGACCGCGCGAAGGCGTTCTACGCCGACCGGTGCGGCTTCAACGTCGACTACGACCAGCGCGTGAGCGAGACCCTGCGCTTCGTGCAGATCACCCCACCCGGTTCGGCGTGCTCGATCGCCATCGGCGAGGGCATGGGCGCGACGATCGAGCCCGGCAGGCTCGACGTGATCCAGGCGGTGATCCCCGACGCCGACGCCGCCCTCGCCCAGCTGCGCGCCGCCGGCGTCGACGCGCAGGGCGTCGACGAGCAGCCGTGGGGCCGGTTCGTCACGTTCGCCGACCCCGACGGCAACAAGTGGACGCTGCAGCAGCTGCCCGAGTGGTCGCAGCAGGCGCGGGCCGAGTGACCCCGGCGCGGCCGGGTCGCCGCCGACGGCCCGCCGCCCGCGCATGACGACGGCCCCCGCTCCCGAAGGAGCGAGGGCCGCCGTCAGTGCGTCGTCGTCCGGAGCGGTCAGCCCGCCTGGTTGACGATGTCGAGGAGGTTCGGGTTGTTGGCGTACGCCTCGGCCGCGTTCTCCTTGGTCACGATGACCGGGTCGAGCAGGTACGCGGGAACGACCTTCACGCCGTTGTCGTACTGCTCGGTGTCGTTGACGTCGACCTCTTCGCCGGCCTGGAGCTGCTTGATCATGTTGATCGTCTGCTCCACGAGGAGGGTCGTGTCCTTGTTGATGGTCGAGTACTGCTCACCGGCCATGATCGACTTCACCGACTCGACCTCGGAGTCCTGACCGGTGACGGTCACCTTCGAGACGTCCTTGCCGGCCTGCTTGATCGAGGTGAGGATCGCGCGGGCGAGGTTGTCGTTCGGCGAGAGCACGCCGTCGATGTTCGCCGACGCGTAGTTCGCCGCGAGCAGCGAGTCCATGCGGCTCTGCGCGTTCTCGGCCTCCCAGCCCTGCGTCGCGGTCTGCGCGATGTCGGTCTGGCCCGAGGTCACCACGAGGGTGCCGTCGTCGATCTTCGGCTGCAGCACCTCCATCGCGCCGTTGAAGAACACGGCCGAGTTCGCGTCGTCGGGCGAGCCGCTGAAGAGCTCGATGTTGTACGGCGCCTCGTGGCCCGAACGTGCGGCGAGACCGTCGAGCAGGGCCTGGCCCTGCAGCTGGCCGACCTTGAAGTTGTCGAACGCGACGTAGTAGTCGACGTTCGGCGTGTTCTCGATGAGCCGGTCGTAGGCGATGATCTTGACGCCCGCGTCGGCGGCCTGCTGCAGCTGCGTGCCGAGCTGCTTGCCGTCCTTCGCGCCGATGACGATGACCTTCGCGCCGTTGGTGACCATGGCCGAGATCTGGTTCTGCTGCTCGGCGACGGTGTTCGAGGCCGGGGCGTACTGCACGTCGCCCTTGAAGCCGGCCTCCTTCAGGCCGTCCTCGAAGAGGCCGCCCGCGAGCACCCAGTTCTCACTGGTCTTGTCGGGCAGGGCCACGCCGATGGTCGAGTCGGCGGCGAAACCGGCCGAGGTGGTCTCGTCGCCGCCGCCCGACGAACCGCCGCGGTCGCCGGAGCAACCCGTCAGCGCGAGGGCTGCGATCGCGGCCACGGCGGTGGCTGCGAGAGTGAGCTTCTTCATTGATCAATCACTTTCTGGTTGGGATATTCGGACTTCTCTTGGAGGGGAAGGTCTCTGGGGCGGGCGAGGGTGCCCGTGGATGCCTCGGCGCGGCGCCGAGGCATCCGTTTCGTCACCGCGGCAGGTCGGCCGGCTGGGACGACTCGTTCGACACGTTGGTGGGGGCGACCGCAGGGGGTTCGGTGGGACCCTGCGACTCGAGCCTCGCCTTGCGGCGGTTCGACCAGATGCCGAAGATCGAGGCACCGCCCTGGCGCTTCGACCAGACGTCGACCGCGACCGCCAGCAGCAGCACGAGGCCCTTGATGATCTGCACGACGTCGGCGCCGGCGCCGATGAGCTGCAGGCCGTTGTTGAGGAAGGCCATGACGAGGCCACCGACGATCGACCCGATCACGGTGCCGATGCCGCCCGAGACCGCCGCGCCGCCGATGAACACGGCCGCGATCGCGTCGAGCTCCCAGCCGTTGCCGTCCTGCGGACCGGAGGCGGTCGAGCGGGCGACGAAGATCATGCCCGCGAGGGCGGCGAGCACCGACATGTTCATCATGACGAAGAAGTCGACTCTGCGGTCCTTCACGCCCGAGAGGGTCGCCGCGAGGCGGTTGCCGCCGACTGCGTAGATGTGGCGGCCGAAGATCGTGTTGTTCGTGATGAACGAGTACACGATCACGAGGACGACGAGGATGATGCCCGAGATCGGGAAGCTCGTGCCGGGGCGACCGGTCGCGAACAGCCACGCGGCCCAGAGGATGACGCCCGCGAGCACGACGACCTTGACGACGCTCACCCAGACGGGCGCCATCTCGGAGCCCAGCTTCTTCTGCGTACGGCGCAGGTGGATCTCGTTCCAGACGATCCAGGCGGCGCCCGCGAGGCCGAGCAGCATCGTGAGCACGTTGAAGTCGAGCGGCACCGAGAGCTCGGGCAGGTAGCCGGCGCCGATGAAGCTGAACTCCTGCGGCACCGGCGTCGTCGTCGACTGGCCGATGAACTGGTTGCCGCCTCGGAACACGAGCATGCCCGCCAATGTCACGATGAACGCCGGTACCCCGACGAACGCGACCCAGAAGCCCTGCCACGCACCGATCGCGATGCCGACGGCGAGGCCGAGCAGGATGGCGAGCGGCCACGGCATGTTCCATTCGGCCATCGCCTTCGCCACGACGATGCCGGTGAACGCCGCGACCGAGCCGACCGACAGGTCGATGTGGCCCATGATGATGACCATCACCATGCCGATCGACAGGATCAGGATGTAGGAGTACTGGTTGACGACGTTGATCAGGTTCGTCGGCGAGAGCGTCAGCCCGTCGGTCCAGATCTGGAAGATCAGGATGATGACGATCAGGCTGCCGAGGATGCCGAACTGGCGCAGGCTCGACTGGCCGCCTCCGAAGACCTTCCGGATGTCGGAGAGGCCGCCCTTCTTCTGGGGGCTCGCAGGGGTGCTCGCGGTGCTCATGCGTTCGCCTTCTTCTTGGCCGAGGTCATGCTGCGCATGAGCGCCTCGGGGTTCGCCTCTGATGCGGGGATGTTGTCGGTGATCTGGCCTTCGAAGACCGTGTAGATGCGGTCGGCTATGCCGAGCAGTTCGGGCAGCTCGCTCGAGATGAGGATGACGCCCTTGCCCTGCGCCGCGAGCGCCTGGATGATCGTGTAGATCTCGTACTTGGCGCCGACGTCGATGCCGCGGGTCGGCTCGTCGAGGATGAGCAGGTCGGGGTCGGTGAACATCCACTTCGCCAGCACGACCTTCTGCTGGTTGCCGCCCGAGAGCTTCGAGACGCCGACGTCGACGCTCGGGGTCTTGATGCGCAGCTGCTTGCGGTACTCCTCCGCGATGCCGAACTCCTGCGAGTCGTCGACGACGCCGCGCTTCGAGATTTTGGAGAGCTTCGCCGCGACGATCGACCGCTTGATCGTGTCGAGCAGGTTGAGGCCGAGCTGCTTGCGGTCCTCACTCACGTAGGCCAGGCCGTGCTCGATCGCCGACTCGACGTCCTTCAGGACGATCTCCTTGCCGTCCTTCACGATCGTGCCGGCGAGGTAGTTGCCGTACGAGCGGCCGAAGATGCTCATCGCGAGCTCGGTCCGGCCGGCGCCCATGAGGCCCGCGAGGCCGACGATCTCGCCGCGGCGCACGTTGAAGCTCGAGCCCTTCGCGACGAGGCGCTCGGGCACCTGCGGGTGCTGGATCGTCCAGTCCTTCACCTCGAAGAACACGTCGCCGATGTGCGGGGTGCGGTCGGGGAACCGGCTCTCGAGGGAGCGGCCGACCATGCCGCGGATGATGCGGTCCTCATCGACGCCGCCGGCCTTCACGTCGAGGGTCTCGATCGTGTGGCCGTCTCGGATGATCGTGATCTCGTCGGCGATCTCCTCGATCTCGTTGAGCTTGTGGGAGATCATGATCGAGGTGATCCCCTTGCCCTTGAGGCCGCGGATCAGGTCGAGCAGGTGCTCGGAGTCGTCCTCGTTGAGCGCCGCCGTCGGCTCGTCGAGGATGAGCAGCTTCACGTCCTTCGCGAGCGCCTTCGCGATCTCGACGAGCTGCTGCTTGCCGACGCCGAGGTGCTTGATCTGGGTGTCGGGGTCCTCCTCGAGGCCGACGCGGGCGAGCAGGTCGAGGGCGCGGATCTTGGCCTCGGCCCAGTCGATGCGGCCGCGCTTGGCGATCTCGTTGCCGAGGAAGATGTTCTCGGTGATCGACAGCTCGGGGATGAGCGCGAGCTCCTGGTGGATGATCGCGATGCCGGCCGCCTCGCTGGCGCGGATGTCCTTGAACTGCACCTCCTCGCCGCGGAAGTAGATCTCGCCCGTGTAGGTGCCGTGCGGGTAGACGCCTGAGAGCACCTTCATGAGCGTCGACTTGCCGGCGCCGTTCTCGCCGCAGATCGCGTGGATCTCGGCCGGCATCACGGTGAGGGTGACCTCGGAGAGCGCCTTGACGCCGGGGAATTCCTTCGTGATGGAGCGCATCTCGAGGATCGGCTGCGCGCTCATCGGCGGCCTGCCGGTGCTGCGGTCATCGTCGACGGGTTCATCACGACCTCTGTGTCAGGATCCAGGACTCGATGTGACGCGTGTGACCGTTCACATCGGAACCAATGGTGCATCCGAGATCGGCCGGTGTCAAGCGGGGCCCCGGACGGGGGTCAGACCCGCGACCGTCGGCCCGGTGCGCCCCCCGTGGCGTCCCCCGCCGCGCGGACGACGGGCGCCTCGGCCGTCGAGCCCCGGACGACGAGCCGGGGCACGACCTGCTCGACCTCGAGCACCCGCTCGCCGTGCACCTGGTTCAGGAGCAGCGCCACCGCGCGCCGGCCGGTCTCGCGGTAGTCCTGGTAGACCGTGGTCAGCGGCGGCCACACGTGCTGCGCGACCGGGATGTCGTCGAACCCGACGACGCTGATGTCGCCCGGCACGTCGAGGCCCATGTCGCGCACGGCATGCATGAAGCCGATCGCCATCTGGTCGTTGGCCGCGAACACCGCGGTGAAGTCGCGATGCCGCAGCAGCTCGCGCCCCGCGAAGTAGCCGAAGTCCGCGCTCCAGTCGCCGAGGATCGGCGGGCGCAGGTCGAGGTCGGCGTCGCCGATGGCGTCGAGGAACCCGCGCATCCGCGCCTCGGCCTCGATCCAGTCCTGCGGGCCCGCGAGGTGCACGATCTGGCGGTGGCCGAGGTTGATCAGGTGCTGCGTCGCGCGACGGGCGCCGGTGACCTGGTCGACCGACAGCGCGAGGTGGTCGCTGCGCCCCGTGGACTGCAGGCTCACGAACGGCACGCCCACCGGCGAGGCGGCCAGCACCTCGAAGACGCGCACCTGCGGCGCGATCACGACGAGCCCCTCGATCGCCTGCAGCATCAGGTGCTCGAGCGCGTCGGCGATGCCCTCGGCGGACTGGTCGGCGATGTTCGCGGTGTTGACGTAGTAGCCGTGCTCGCGCGCCGCGTCCTCGATCGCGGCGATGCTCGTCGCCGGGCCGTACTCGGTGCTCGTCGAGGCGAGCACGCCGATCGTGTGCGAGCGGCTCGTGACGAGCGCGCGGGCCGCCCGATTCGGCCGGTACTGCAGCGTCTCCATCGCGGCGAGCACGCGCTCGCGGGTCTCGGGCCGGATGCTCGGGTGATCGTTCAGCACCCGCGAGACCGTCTGGTGCGAGACCTCGGCCAGGCGCGCGACATCGCGGATGCTGGGCGCCCGCCCCTTGGGTGTCTCAGGATTCACTGCCAGACCGTTCTGGAACCGATGTGCACGGTCACATCGAAGCTGGTTCCATTATGCACACCCGGCCGCGTCGCGGACAGGCGAATCATGTGACAGTCACATGGCGGGGTCGAATCGTATCGACTTCCGGTGGTCGTCGCGCCGCGGCATCCTCGTCGCCGGGGTCGCGCTCTCACGGCCCCGTGGCACCCGGGGCAGGAGGACGCTTACGAGGCCCCGGATGCCTCGGGTCGGACCCTCGGCGCGAGCAGCAGCGCGACGACGGCGATGACGAGCGTGACGGCGAAGTCGGCCGAGAAGCCGCCGACGACGACCGCGCTCGAGACGAGCGCGGTGACCGCGAGCGCGACCGACGCGCCGAGCGATTCGGCGATCGAGAGGGCCGCGCTGTTGAAGCCCTGCTCCGACACCTTCGACATGCCGAGCACCGAGACCGAGTGACGCGGGTACATGAAGCCCATCGCGCCGCCCGCGAGCGTCCACGCGACGAAGGCGACCGCGGGCGGCAGGTGGAACGCGGCCACGGCGAGCACGACGGCGAGCGCCACCACGAGCAGGCCCGAGCCGATCAGGACGGCCCGGGCGTTCGAGACGCGGTCGCCGAGGCGGCCCTGCAGCCACGAGGCGGCGGCCCAGCTGATGCCGGCACCGGTGAGCACGGCTCCGGCCGCGCTCGCACTGAACTCGTAGTCCTCCATCAGCAGGTAGGGCAGGTAGATCTCGCTGCCGAAGAACGCACCGGCGACGACGAAGCGCGACAGCACGGTCGCGGGAAGCCCGCGAGCGGCGCGGACCGCGCCGGCCGGCAGCAGCGGCCGCACCGCCACGACGACGAGCACGATCGCGACGGCGGCGACGATCCAGCGCCACGGGTCGCTGAACTCCTTCGCGAGCGAGATCCCGAGGGCGCCGACCGCGGTGAGCACGGCCCAGCCCACGCGGCCGAGGCTCCACGACACCGACGGGTCGCCGGCGATCTCGCCGCGCACCCGGAGGATCGGCGGGAGGATCATGGCCGCCGCCGGGACGAGCAGGCCGATCACCCCGAGGAAGACCCAGTGCCAGCTCCAGGTCTCGGCGATCACGCCCGCGACCGCCGGCCCGACCATCGACGGGATGACCCACGCCGCCGCGAATCCGGCGAAGACGCGGGCGCGCAGCGCTTCGGGATACACCCGCGCGACGATGACGTAGAGCGGCACGATCACGGCGGCGCCCGACAGGCCGTGCACGAACCGGCCCACGATGAGCACGTTCATGTCGGTCGCGGTGCCCGCGATGACGAGTCCGACGACGAAGAGCCCCGCGGCCGTCACGAGCGACGGCAGCGGGCCCGAGCGGTCGGTCCAGTTGCCGGCGATGACCATGCCGATGATGCCCGCGGCGAGCGGCACCGCGAATGCGAGCGCGTAGAGCGCCTCGCCGTGCAGGTCGCTCGCGACGAGCGGCATGATCGTCGTGACCGCCATGGCCTCGAACGCCGCGAGGAAGATGAGTGCGAACATGCCGATCGACAGCCACCGGTACGGCGGGGACAGCGGGCTGCGGGCCTCGATCGGCGTGGCCGCCGGTGCGTCGATCTCCCCGTTCTCGCGGGTCGGCATCGGGGTCTCGGCGGTCGGATCACTCACCCGGTCGAGCCTACGACCTCAAGGGCACTTGAACTCAAGCCGCGGCGTGCCGACGCGCCGGGGACGGCACGCCCATGCCCGTGCGGCGGGCGGTCACCAGGTCGACGGCGCCCGGACCACGAGGCGCATCGGCAGCGACACGCGCTCGGGGGCGCGGGACCGATCGATCAGCCGCGTCATCGCGAGCCCGGCGGCTCGCCGGCCGAGGGCGTCGACATCCCCCGCGACCACCGTGATGCCGAGCACGCGAGCCCACTCGACGTCGTCGAATCCGACCAGCGTCGGGCGGGCGGCACGGTCGCGGGTGGCGAGTTCCTCGACCGCGCCGAGCAGGATGCGGTTGTTGCCGGCGACGATCGCCGTGGGCGGCTCGCGGAGTGCGAGCAGCTCGGCGGTCTGGGCGCGTGCCGATGCCACGTCGTGCGCGTCGGTGCGCAGCAGTGCGCGCCAGTGCGACGCCGCGCCCTCGTCGAGGACGTCGCCCATGCCGGCCAGGCGCTCGACGTGGGTGGGCAGCCAGCTGTAGTCGCCGATGAACGCGATCCGCCGATGGCCCGCCCCACGGAGGTGCTGTGCGGCGATCCGGCCGCCCGCCCGGTTGTCGAACACGACCGAGTCGGCGTCGAGGTGCTCTGCCGGGCGGTCGACGAACACGACCGGGATGCCGCGGGCCTGCAGGCGCGCGTACTCGGAGTGGTCGGGCATGGCGGACACGACGATCAGCGCCTTCGTCTTGCGATCGGCGAGATCCTGCACCGTCCGTCGTTCCTGCTCGGCCGACTCGCGCGAGTTCGCGACCGCGAGGTGGATCCCGTGCGGCCGCAGCTCGTCCTCGACGGCCTGCGCGAGTGCCGAGTAGAACGGGTTGCTGAAGTCGCCGGTGACCAGCCCGATCGAGTCGGCCAGGCGTCCGCTCGCGAGCAGGCTCGCCGCGGTGTTGCGCTGGTAGTCGAGCTCGCGCGCGGCCGCGAGCACCCGGGCGAGCGTCGCCTCGCTGACGTAGGACTCTCCCCCGAGGGCCCGCGACGCCGTCTTCAGGCTGACGCCGGCGCGCTCCGCGACCTGCGCGAGCGTCGCGCGAGCCGCGGGCGACGCGGGCGGCCCCGCTGGTGATTCCATGGCGCTCCTCGTGACCGATCGGTAGGCCCATTCTCCCGGTCCGGAGCGATCCGTCCACTCGTGGCACTCGGGTGCACCACGGTCTTCCGGACGGGACGGCAACCGTGGTAGCTTCCATCAGTGTATGACAGCGGTGTCATAACTTCGCAGTGCAGCGAGAGGGAGCGACGGTGAAGCAATTCATCCGGTCGGGCAACGCCCGCCGAACGCGGGCGACCGCAACAGCAGTGATCACGTTGGCGATGGCCGCGGCGGCGTTGACGCCGATCTCGGCCGCAGCGGCGCCCGGGGAGGTGACGTTCCAGTCCTCCTTCGAGGCGGGCGACGCCGTTCCGGCCCTCGCCGGAACCGGCGAGTCGGTGAACGTCAGCGGCGATCGCAACGTGCCCGGCAGCCTGCTGCCGCAGGTGGCGGCGGTCACCGCCTCGGGCGAGAACCCGCCCAACGAGACCGCCGGCAACCTCGCCGACGGCAATCCCGGATCGAAGTGGCTGGTCTTCAGCGCCACCGGCTGGGCGCAGTACGAACTGGCCGAGGCGCAGCCGATGGAGGCCTACACGCTCACCTCCGGCAACGACGCGCCCGAGCGCGATCCCCGCGACTTCCGCGTCCTCGGCTCGAACGACGGGTCCGACTGGACCGTCGTCGACACGCGCAGCGGCGAGTCGTTCTCCGCGCGCGGGCAGACCCGGAGTTTCGCGCTCGCCGCCCCGAGCGCCCCGTATCGCTACTACCGCCTCGACATCACCGCGAACCACTCGGGCGGCCTCATCCAGCTCGCCGGCTGGGAGCCGATCTCCGACGCCGACGCCGAGCCCGTCGCCTCCGACCTCGCACTCGAGGTCGACTCGGGCCCGACGAGCTCGTACACCGCGAAGACCAACGTCGGCTTCTCGGGCACGCACGCCCTCCGCTACGCCGGCAGCCACCTCGGCGCCGGGCCCGCGGCGTCGACGTCGGTGCTCTACGACGACCTCGACATCGCCATCCAGGCCGACAGCCGACTCTCGTACACCGTCTTCCCCGTGCTCGACTCGGGGCAGACGTACGCATCGACGTTCGTCGCCGTCGACCTCGTGCTCGACGACGGCACGACCCTCGCCGCCGCCGACCTGACCGACACGTACGGCTACGGGGCCGACGCGCGCTCGCAGGGTCTCGCGAACGTGCTCTGGCCCGACCAGTGGAACAAGGTGACCGTCGACCTCGGCTCGCTCGCCGGACGCACCGTCACCGGCGTCCTGCTCGACTACGACCACCCGGGCGACGGCGTCACCGGCGTCGAGACGCCTGCCGCCGGCACGACCGTCCTCGGATGGCTCGACGACATCAGCATCGAGGAGGCCGAGCCGCTCGACACCGCAGCCGGTCTCGTCTCCTACGTCGACACGCGCCGCGGCACGAACTCCACCGGCGGGTTCTCACGCGGCAACAACATCCCGGCGGTCGGCTGGCCGAACGGCTTCAACTTCATCACCCCGATGACGAACGCCGACAACACCGGCACGATCTACCAGTACCAGGGCGCCAACACCGCGCAGAACCTCCCGGCACTGGAGGGCATCGGCTTCTCGCACCAGCCGAGCATCTGGATGGGCGACCGCAACCAGCTCGCCGTCCTGCCCGCGGTGGGTGCGAACCCCACCTCGACGCTCGACGACCGGCGCCTCACGTTCCACCACGAGAACGAGCTCGCGCGGCCCGACGTCTACGGGGTCGAGTTCGACAACGGGATCACGACCGAGGTCACCGCGACCGATCACGGCGCCATCTACCGGTTCGGCTTCACCGGGGACCGGAACTCGGTGATCGTCGACCAGCTGGTGAACTCCTCCAAGCTCACGATCACCGGCGACACGGTCACCGGCTGGGTCGACGGCGGCTCCGGCTGGCCGGGCCGCACCCGCATGTTCGTGTACGGCACCTTCGACGCCCGGCCGACGACGGCCGGGCCGACGACGCAGGGCAATCGCAACGGCAGCGCACGCTTCGCCGCCTTCGACACCTCGGGCGACCGCACCGTCGAGCTGCGCATCGCATCGTCGTTCATCTCGCAGGAGCAGGCGCAGCGCAACCACGGGCTCGAGCTCGACGGTGTCTCGTTCGAAGACGCCCACTCCGCCGTGCAGCAGGCCTGGAACGACCGCCTCGGCGTCATCCACGACGTGGAGGGGGCGACCGAGACGCAGCTCGTGACCCTGTACTCGAGCCTCTACCGCCTGAACCTCTACCCGAACTCGCAGTTCGAGAACGTCGGCACGGCGGGCGACCCCGAGTACCGGTACGCGAGCCCCGTGTCGGCCACGACCGGCTCGGCGACCGACACCACGACCAACGCGAAGATCGTCGACGGAAAGATCTTCGTCAACAACGGGTTCTGGGACACGTACCGGACGGCGTGGCCGCTCTACTCGCTGCTCTACCCCGACGTCACCGAGGACCTCGTCGACGGCTTCGTTCAGCAGTACCGCGACGGCGGATGGATCGCCCGTTGGTCGTCGCCCGGCTACGCCGACCTCATGACCGGCACGAGCTCGGACGTCGCCTTCGCCGAGGCCTACCTCGCGGGCGCCCTCGACACCGAGACCGCGCTCGAGGCCTACGACGCCGCGGTGAAGAACGCCACGGTGCTCCCCGTGTCGAACGCCGTCGGCCGCAAGGGCCTCGCGCAGTCGATCTTCCTCGGCTACACCGAGGAGAGCACCCACGAGAGTGCGTCGTGGGGCCTCGAGGGCTTCATCAACGACTTCGGCATCGGCGAGATGGCGGCGGCGCTCGCCGACGACCCGAACACGCCGGCCGACCGCGTCGAGCGGCTCCTCGAGGAGGCCGACTACTTCGCGGCACGTGCCGGCCACTACGCCGAGATGTTCAACCCGGAGGCCGGAACCTTCACCGCCCGCAACGCCGACGGCACCTGGCCGGTCGGCGCCGACTTCGACCAGAAGGCCTGGGGCGGCGCGTTCACCGAGGCGAGCGCGAAGACCTTCGGCTTCCACGCGCCGCACGACGTCGCGGGGCTCGCCGCGCTGTACGGCGGGCGGCAGGGGCTGATCGACGAGCTCGACGAGTTCCTCACGGTCCGCGAGAAGGCCGACTACTCCGGCATCCACGAGGCGCGGGAGGCGCGCGACGTGCGGCTCGGCATGCTCGGCATGTCGAACCAGGTCGCCCACCACATCCCGTACGTGCTCGCCGAGGCGGGCGACCCCGCCGAGGCGCAGGCGCTGATCCGCGACATCCAGCAGCGGCTCTTCGTCGGCTCCGACATCGGCCAGGGCTACCCCGGCGACGAGGACAACGGCGAATTCTCGGCCTGGTACGTCTTCTCGGCCCTCGGCCTCTACCCGCTCGAGGTGGGATCGGGCGACTACACGATCGGCACGCCGCTGTTCGATCGCGCCACGCTCCGCATCGGCGACCGCGACCTCGTGATCTCGGCCCCCGGCGCCTCCGCGGGCAAGACGTACGTCTCCGGGGTCTCGCTCAACGGCGCGCCGATCGACGAGACCACCCTCGACGGCGACCTGCTGCGCGACGGGGGCGAGCTCGAGTTCGCGATGAGCGACGAGCCGAGCGACTGGGCGGCGAAGGACCTCGGCGAGGAGCTCGACGTTCCGCGCACCCTGGTCGACGCCACCAAGGTCGGCCGCGGCACGCTCTCGGCGGGCGACGCGACCTCGACCGCCGCGCTCGTCGACGACAGCATGAACACGACGACGACCTTCGACTCGGGCAGCGCCGAACTGACCTGGACGTCGCAGTCCGGGCCGGTCACGGTCGGCCAGTACACGCTGACGGGCGCCGCGCTCGACACCGCACCCGCGGCGTGGACCCTCTCGGGCTCGACCGACGGGGAGAACTGGACCGAGCTCGACCACCGCGACGGCGAGGCCTTCGACTGGCCGACCCAGACGCGCCCGTTCTCCACCGACGCCGATGGCGTGTTCACGAGCCTCCGGCTCGACGTGGAGTCCGGCGGCGGGCCGCTGACCCTCTCGGAGGTCGAGCTGTTCGCCTCGGCCGGCACGGCCGAGGGCCTGACGGTCAGTCCGGCGGCGGCGCAGTCGGTCGCGGTCGGCACCGAGTTCACGGGCGCCGTCGCGACGATCGTCGGCACCGAGACCTCCGCCTCCGGGTACCAGGTCACCGTCGACTACGGCGACGGCGCCGGCCCGGTCGAGTCGACGCTCACCCGCGACGACCTCGGCGGCTGGCGCGTCTCGGCACCGCACACCTTCGCGGCCCCCGGCGTGTACACGGCCGCGGTGATCGTGCAGGACTCGACCGGGGCCGTCGCCTCGGCGGCCTCGAACGTCGCGGTCGCCCGTGACGAGTCCCTGGTCGGCTCGTTCGGCTCCGTCTGCATCGGCGACCTCGGCACGACGGCCGCGAACTGCGACGGCCAGGGCTTCGGGTACTTCCGCGACAAGCTCGCCGCCGACGGCTTCGTGCAGGGCTCGACCCTCGCGATCCCCGGCACCGAGCTGACCTACGACCTCCCCGCGGTGGCGGCCGGCGAGGCCGACAACATCACGGGCGAGGGGCAGACCGTGCGCATCGACCTCGGCACCGGCGCGACGCAGCTCGCGTTCGTCGGCACGGCGACCGAGAGCGCGCGCCAGCCCGAGGCGGTGCTGCACTTCACCGACGGCACGTCGCAGACCGTGCAGATCTCGTTCGGCGACTGGGTCGGTGCCTCCGGCAACCCGGCCTTCGGCAACACCGTGCTCGCGATCTCGGAGGGCCGGCTCTCCGGTACCGCGGCGGAGTCGCAGGTCAAGAACACCGCGATCTACGCGACGGCGCCGATCACGATCGACACCGATGCCGATGGTGCCCCGAAGGTGGTCGAGTCGCTGACGATGCCCACCGAGGAGGGCACGCTCAGGGACGGCCGGGTGCACGTGTTCGCCGTCGCCTCCGACGGCGACCGCTCCGCAGCGACGCCGCTCGACGTGCAGCCGCAGGCGGTCGACGCGCAGGTCGCGGGCGAGGCCTTCGAGGCGACGCTCGCGACCACGACGGGCGGTGCGCCCGACCAGACGGCCATCGTCAACTGGGGCGACGGCACCTCGGTGTCGTCGGTGCCGGTGGTCGGGGGCGACGTCGTCGGCGAGCACACCTACGCCGTCGCCGGCGAGTACACGGTCTCCGTGACGGTGGACGACGGCATCCGATCGGCGACGACCACGCTCGAGATCGTCGTGGAAGAGCCCGCGCCCGTGTACACGCCAGAGATCGCGGTCGAACCGACCCAGTCGGCTCCGGGCGGCACGATCCGCATCACCGGCGACGGGTTCGCCCCCGGCGAGTCCGTCGAACTCCGGTTCGCCGACGGTGCGCCGGTGCAGACGACCGCGAGCGGCGAGGGCGCGATCGATGCCGAGCTCACCGTCCCGGGCGACGTCGTCGACGGCGAGTACCCGGTGACGGCCGTCGGAGCCGTTTCGGCGGTCGAGGCGTCGGCCACGCTCACCGTGCTCACGCCCGCGGTGGCCACCACCGTGACGCTCGGCTCCGAGGCCGCCGAGCCGGTGGCGGGCGACCTCGTGCCGTTCACCGCCACCGTCGCGCCGGCCGAGGCCGGGGGGTTGGTGGAGCTGCTCGAGGGCGACGTCGTCGTCGGCACCGCGACCGTCACGGCGGGCACGGCGACCGTGGACGTGCGTGTGGAGACCTCGGGCACCCACACCTACACGGCGCGCTTCACCCCGGACAACCCGGGAGCCTACCTCGGGTCGGTCTCGGAGCCGTTCTCGATCGAGGTCGGCGACGCCCCGGTGGCCGAGGCCGAGCTCGTGCTGGGCGACGACCACGTCGTCCAGGGCGGAACGCTCCAGATCACCGGCCGCGGCTTCGGCCCGGGAGAACTCGTGACGGTCAGGCTGCACTCGGAGCCGATCCGGATCGCTGAGATCACCGCCGACGAGGAGGGCGCATTCGAGGCCGTGGTCACCATCCCGGCGACCGCGGAGCTCGGCGACCACACCCTCATCGCCGAGGGCGCCACCTCGGGCCTGAGCGCCCAGGCGACGCTGACGGTCACGCGCGCGACCGTCGAGGTCCCGACCTTCGCCGTCGGTGCACCGAACAAGCTGCTCGCGAAGTCGGGGTCGACGATCCGGTTCGTGGCGAAGGTCGTCGCGCTCGACGGCAGCTCGCCGCTGGGCACGTTCACGGTGTACGACGGCGACGACGTGATCGCCGAGGTCCCGATGACCGCGGCGGCCGACGGCAGCGTGAGCGTGAAGCTGCCGAAGCTGGGTGCCGGGCTCCATCTCGTGCACGGCGAGTTCACGGGCGACGGCGGATTCGGCGATTCGGGGACCGTGACGGTGCCGCTGATCCTCTGGTGACGCTTCGGCCCGGTGGCCCCGTCGGGGGCACCGGGCCGGACACCGTCGAGCACCTGCGGGATGCCGCGGCCGGGCGCCGGTCGCGGCATCCCGCTTCGCTGCCCGAGTCCGCGGAGGCCGCGGCAACCGGCGGACCCCGCCCTAGAACTCCTCGTGCGTCGCCGGGTCGGCGCCCCAGATGCGCCCCCGCTCGAGCGCCGAGATGGCGTCGACCTGGTCGGCGCTGAGCGAGAAGCCGAAGATGTCGAGGTTCGCGCGGCGCCGTTCGGGATCGGACGACTTCGGGATCGGCACGGTCTCGAGCTCGACGTGCCAGCGCAGCACGACCTGCGCCGGCTCGACGCCGTGCGCGGCGGCGATGTCGACGATCACCGGCTCGCGCAGCAGGTCGGTGCGGCGGGCGAGCGGGCTCCAGCTCTCGGTGCGGATCTCGTGCTCGTCATGGAACGCGCGGAGCTCGGCCTGCGGGAAGTACGGGTGCAGCTCGACCTGGTTGACGACGGGGGTGACCCCCGTCTCGTCGATGAGCCGGCTGAGCATCTCGGGCGTGAAGTTCGAGACGCCGATCGAGCGCACGAGCCCCTTCTCGCGCAACGAGATCATCGCCCGCCAGCTCTCGACGTACTTGTCGATGCGCGGCAGCGGCCAGTGGATCAGGTAGAGGTCGACCCACTCGAGCCCGAGCCGCTTCCGCGACTCCTCGAAGCTCGCGATCGTCTCGTCGTAGCCGTGGTGGCGGCCGGGCAGCTTCGTCGTGATCACGAGGTCGCTGCGGTCGACCGCGGTGCGTTGGATCGCCTCGCCCACCGCGTCTTCGTTGCCGTAGTTGTAGGCGGTGTCGATGAGGCGGTAGCCGTCGGCGATCGCCGAGACGATCGCGTCGATGCCGAGCTGGTCGTTGAGGCCGTACGTGCCCAAACCGATCGCGGGAATCGTGTTGCCGTCGCGAAGGGAGTAGGCCGGTGCGCTCATCCCCCAATACTCACGCACACCGGGCGCGTGCGCCACAACCCGCGCGGCTCAATCGGCGGAAGCGATGGGCAGTTCCGCGAACGCGCGCACCGGGAAGGTGCCGAACCCCTCGACGCGGGGCGGCACGGCGGTGAACCGCGCCCCGCGCGGCGGCACCTGCTCGAGGCCGGTGAGATGCTCGACGACGTGCACCCCCGCGTCGAGCAGGATCGAGTGCGCCGGCCGCTCGCCGCCCGACTCGGTGTCGTCGATGTTCAGCGCGTCGATGCCGACGATCGCGACCCCGGCGTCGGCGAGGTGCCGCGCGCCCGCCTCGGTGAGGAACGGCGACCCGTTCGCGTACTCGGGTCGGCCGAAGTGGCGGCTCCATCCGGTGTGCAGCAGCACCGCGGAGCCCGCGAGGTCGCGGTCGAAGAACACCTCGGCCGGGATGCCTCGCTCCGAGGCATCCGCCAGCCTGAAGACCTCGGCGGGGACGCCGGCCAGGGTGTCGAGCGACAGGCTCGCGAGATCGCCGCCCTCGGCGTACCGGTGGAACGGGCTGTCGAGATAGGTGCCGGTGTTGCCGATCATCGAGATCACGTCCATCGCGAACTCGGTGCCGGGCGCGTAGCGCTCGCGCGAGGCCTCGCGCGTGAGGAACGGCGTGATGGCGGGCGCCGGCAGCCCCGGGTAGGTCACCAGCCCCGCCGAGATCGTGTGGCTGAGGTCGACGAGGCGGCCGCGAGCGGCCCCGGCCGACCGACCGCCGTCGCCCTCGCCGACGCCGCGCGACCCGCGGTGCGGCTCTTCGACGACGGCGAGGTTCGACAGCTCCACGCTCGCGACGAGCGCGAGGCCCAGGTGCCGCACGAGCAGTTCGGCGATCTCGGCCTCGGTCACCTCGTTCGACGGCAGGTCGAGGCGGAAGCCCGTCGTGCGGAGATCGCCCCCGTTGGCGAAGGCGATCTCGGCGTCGAAGTGGGCGCGGTACTCGGTCATGCGGGTTGCTCCTCGGGGATCGTCGGGTGGTCGGTGGCGGTCTCGGTGCTCGACTCGGACGCCCGGCCTGCACGCCGGTCGCGGGCACGGCGCACGACGGTGACGGCGACCGCGGCGAGCGCGAGCAGCGCGGGAACGAGCAGGTTCGACCACGCGAGCACGAGCAGGGCGACCGTCATGATCGTGGCGACGACCGCGAGCCACCACCCGAACGACCAGGTGCGCAGCAGCAACGTCGCCGCGAGCATGCCGGCGGCGTAGATCGCGACCATGTTGCTCGTGTGGATGAGGATGAACCCCGTGAGGTCGAGGTCGTTGAGCAGCATGAGCCCGTAGTAGGCCAGGATGAGCACGCCCGTGAGCGCGAGGGCGCGACGCGGCACCTCGCCGTCGGCGGCGCCCTTGGCGAGGAAGCGCGGCAGGTCGCCGTCGCGGCCGAGCGCGGCGCCGAGCTTGCCGAAGGCGGGCAGGTAGGCGTTCATGACGCCGACGGTGACGATCGCCGCGATGATCGCGACGAGCACTGGCCCGATGCCGGGAGCGGTCGTCTCGACGAGGTCGAGCAGCGGCACCTGGCCGTCGCCCGCGCGGTCGCCGAGCACGGCGACCGTGACGAACTGCAGCGCCAGGTACCCGATGCCGACGACGACGACCGCGATCGCCGTGGCGATCGGGATGGTGCGCCGGGGGTTCTTGAACTCGCCGGCGATGTGGGTGCCGACCTCCCACCCGGCGAAGGCCCACACGAAGAGGCTGATCGCCACGCCCACGCCCGCCCAGCCGTGCGGCAGGAACGGCTGGAAGTTCGCCGCGTCGGCCGCCGGGAAGGTGACCGCGACGACGCCGACCACGACCGAGATGAGGAGCCCGGTGAGCACGAACTGCACCCAGCCCGCGACGCGCACGCCGAACCAGTTGGCGACGAACGGCGGCACGAACACCGCGAGGCCGATGATCGGCACGGCCGACCGGTCGACGCCGAGCACGGCGACGACGTACTCGCCGCCGAGCACGGCGAGCACCGGCGCCCCGATGCACACGCCGAAGTAGAACCAGTAGCCGGCCATGCGCGCAGCCGTGTCGCCGAGCGCGCGCCGCACGTAGCTCGCCACGCCGCCCGCGTCGGGGTAGCGGGCTGCGAGCGCGGCGAACGTGCCGGCGAGCGGGATCGAGAGCACGAGCACCGCGGCGACCGCGACGATCGAGGCCGGGCCGGCCGCCTCGGCGGCGAGGCCCGGCAGCACGAGGATGCCGGTGCCGAGCACGCTCGCGATGTAGAGCGCCGTGCCCTGGCCGAGGCCGAGCGTGCCGTGCGGCTGTTCGGTCTCGGGTACGAGCGCGGGAGTCGGGGTCGAAGTCACCCGCTCATTCTGCTGGATGCCTCGGACACCCGCCGCTGGCAGTCAGGACACCGTTCGTCGATATCCTGCCGCATCGCGCGTCACCGCATTCGGGCGAGCGCCGCCTCGCGCTCGATGAAGGTCGTGAGGTCGCCGATCGATCCCATGAGCGGCGCCGGGAACAGCACGAGCGTGTTCTTGTCGACGCCCACCTCCACGAGGGTCTGCAGCGTGCGCAGTTGCAGCGCGAGCGGGTGCGCCATCATCGTGTCGCTCGCCACGCCGAGCTGCGTCGCGGCGAGCGACTCGCCCTCGGCGGCGATGATCTTGGCCCGCTTCTCCCGCTCGGCCTCGGCCTGCTTCGCCATCGCGCGCTTCATCGAGTCGGGCAGGAGGATGTCCTTCAGCTCGACGAGCGTGACCTCGACGCCCCAGTCGAGCGTCGTGACATCGAGGATCTCGCGGATGTTCGCGTTGAGCGCGGCCGTGTCGGCGAGCGTCTCGTCGAGATGGTGCTGTCCGACGACCCGGCGCAGCGTGGTCTGCGCGATCTGCTCGATCGCCGCCTTCACGTTCTCGATCGCGATCACCGACTTCACCGCGTCGGCCACCCGGTAGTAGGCCACGGCGGACACCCCGACGGTGACGTTGTCCTTCGTGATGATGCCCTGCGACTGGATCGGCAGGGTCACGATGCGCAGCGAGACCTTCGTCATCACGTCGACGATCGGGATGATGAAGCGGAGCCCGGGGTCGCGCACGATGTGCAGCCGGCCGAATCGCAGCACCACGCCGCGCTCGTACTGCTTCACGATCTTCACCGACATGAAGAAGAGGACGATCGCGAGGATGGCGACGACGATCAGGGTGATCCAGAGCCAGACCATGGGAATCATCTCCTGCGGCGCCGGTGACGTGCCGTGCGTCACCTCCATTGTCCCACCGCGGGGACGTCGACGGCCGTGCTCGCGATCCGCGTCACCCGACGGGCGTCGGGGTCACAACCGGTCGAGCGTCTGATCGATGTCGGCGAGCAGGTCGTCGACGTCCTCGATGCCGACCGAGAGCCGCACGACCGACTCGGGCACCTCGGCCTCGGTGCCGCGCACCGAGGCGTGCGTCATCTCCGAGGGGTAGTTGACGAGCGACTCGACCCCGCCGAGCGACTCGGCGAGCTGGAACAGGGTGGTCGACTCCGCGAAGCGGCGTGCCGCCTCGCCGCCGCCGGCGAGCGCGATCGACAGCATGCCGCCGAACCCCGACATCTGGCGCGCGGCGAGCTCGTGGCCCGGGTGCGACTCGAGCCCCGGGTAGTAGACCTGCTCGATCGCCGCATGCTCCTCGAGACGCCGGGCGATGGCGAGGGCGTTCTGGCTGTGCCGCTGCATCCTGACCCCCAGCGTCTTGATGCCGCGCGAGGTGAGGAACGCGTCGAACGGCCCCGACACGGCACCCGCCGCGAACTGGGTGAACTTCACGCGGTCGTGCAACTCGTCGCGGCCGGCCGCGAACACGAGCGCACCGCCCACGACGTCGGAGTGCCCGCCGAGGTACTTCGTCGTCGAGTGCACGACGACGTCGGCGCCGAGCGCGAGCGGCTGCTGCAGCGCGGGCGAGGCGAACGTGTTGTCGACGACGACCACGAGTCCTGCCTCGTGGCCGAGCTCGGCGAGCGCCGCGACATCCGAGATCTTCATCAGCGGGTTCGAGGGGGTCTCGATCCAGAGCACCCCGGTGGCCGGCTCGATCGCTGCGCGAACGGCGTCGAGGTCGCTCGTGTCGACCGTGGTGTCGCGCACGTCCCATGCGCCGAAGACGCGGCGGATGAGGCGGTGCGTGCCGCCGTAGACGTCGTTGCCGATGATGACGTGGTCGCCAGGCGCGAGCACCGTGCGCAGCAGCGCGTCCTCCGCGGCGAGGCCCGAGGCGAACGAGAGGCCGTGGGCGCCGCCCTCGAGCGCAGCGAGCTGCGCCTCGAGCGCATCGCGGGTCGGGTTGCCGCCGCGCGAGTACTCGTAGCCGCCGCGGAGCCCGCCGATGCCGTCCTGCACGTAGGTCGAGGTCTGGTAGATCGGCGGGATCACGGCCCCCGTCGTCGGGTCGAAGGCCTGGCCGGCGTGGATCGCGCGGGTGTCGAAGCGGGCGTGGTCGGTGTTCATGGGGTGGTGCCTTACGTGAGGGGAGGTCAGTGGGAGAGGTAGGTGAGCAGGTCGGTGCGCGTGATCACGCCGAGCGCCTTGCCCCCGTCGGTCACGAGCATCGCGGGCGCGTCGGTGAAGGCGGTGCGCGCGGCGGCGACCGGCTCCTGCACGCCGATGAGCGGCAGCGGCTCGCCGACCACGCTGCCGACCTCGTCGGTCAGCTTCGCGACGCCCGTGAAGACCTGCTCGAGCAGCACCTCTTCGTGGAGCGCCCCGAGCACCTCGCCCAGCACGACGGGCGGCTCGTGCCCGACGACCACGAGCTGCGAGACGCCCGTCTCGGTCATGCGGTCGATCGCCTCGCGCACGGTGTCGTTCGGGTGCACGTACACGAGCGGCGCCGTGCGGTCGGCCTTCGCCGCGAGCAGGTCGGCGATCGTGTGACCGGAGGGCGCGTTGCCGAAGCCGTACGCGCGCATCCATTTGTCGTTGAAGATCTTTCCGAGGTAGCCGCGGCCGCCGTCGGGCAGCAGCACGACGAACACGTCGTCGGCCGTGACCCCCGGCGCGGAGGCCGCGCGCAGGGCTGCGACGACGGCCATGCCGCTCGACCCGCCGACGAGGATGCCCTCCTCGCGCGCGAGGCGACGGGTCATCGCGAACGAGTCGGCATCGCTCACGGCGATGATCTCGTGCGGCACCGCCGGGTCGTAGGCGTCGGGCCAGAAGTCCTCGCCCACACCCTCGACGAAGTACGGGCGCCCGGTGCCGCCCGAGTACACCGATCCCTCGGGGTCGGCGCCGATGATGCGCACCCGGTCGCCCGAGACCTCGCGCAGGTACCGTCCGGTGCCGGTGATCGTGCCGCCCGTGCCGACGCCCGCGACGAAGTGCGTGACCCGTCCATCGGTGTCGCGCCAGATCTCGGGCCCCGTCGTCTCGTAGTGCGACCGCGGCCCGTTCGGGTTGGCGTACTGGTTCGGCTTGAACGCACCCGGGATCTCGCGGGCGAGCCGGTCGGAGACGCCGTAGTACGACTCGGGGCTGTCGGGCGCGACCGCGGTGGGCGTGACGACGACCTCGGCGCCGTAGGCGGTGAGCACGTTGCGCTTGTCTTCGCCCACCTTGTCGGGGCAGACGAAGACGCAGCGGTAGCCGCGCTGCTGCGCGACGAGGGCGAGGCCGACCCCGGTGTTGCCGCTCGTCGGCTCGACGATCGTGCCGCCCGGCTTCAGCAGGCCGTCGCGCTCGGCGGCGTCGATGATGCGTCCGGCGATGCGGTCCTTCGACGATCCGCCCGGGTTGAAGTACTCGAGCTTCACGAGCACGGTCGCCTCGGTCACCCCGGCGGTGACGCGGTTGAGCTTGACGAGCGGGGTGTCGCCGACGAGGTCGACGATCGATTCTGCGTACTTCATGCGGTGTCCTTGCGAGTCGGCCACGGCTCGGCCGGGGTGCGGCGAACGATCGGGCGTGCGTGCGGGGTCGGTGGAGGACGTCAGCGACAACACAGCGAGAGGAGCACGGCTCAACTCTAGCCCGCCGGCGCGCGGCATGTCACGGCGGCAGGGTGCATGTGACCTTGGTCCCGGTGGTCGCCGACGGATCGCCCGAGAGTCGGAGCATGCAGGAACAACGAAGCAGTGATCGCATCCTCGTCGGCGTCGACGGCTCGGCCTCGTCGGTCGAGGCGCTCCGGTATGCGGCGCGCATCGCGGACGCGTTCGGCGCACCGCTCGAGGTTCTGACCACTTGGACCTTCCCGCCGATCGCCGGCGCGTACGTCATCGACGGCTGGTCCCCCGAGGAGGATGCCCGGAGCGCCCAGGACGCCGCGATCGAGGAGGCGTTCGACGGCGAGCCTCCCGCCGGACTGCGGCGCGCCGTGCTCGCGGGACCGGCCGCGCGCACGCTCATCGAGGAGAGCCGTCGCGCGGGCATGCTCGTGCTCGGCAGCAGGGGGCACGGCGGCTTCGCGGGTCTCCTCCTCGGCTCGGTGAGCGCGACCTGCGCCGAGCACGCGCGCTGCCCCGTGCTCGTGGTGCGCTCCGGCGGCGACCGACCGGAGGGCGCCTGAACCGGCGGACACCACCCCATCTCCCAGATCGGAGCACGCATGCTGGCATGGAGGACGGGCGCTCCAGGTGAGCTGGTCCGCGTGGACGCACCCGCGCCCGAGCCGCTCGACGACGAGGTGGTCGTGCGGGTCGAGGCATGCGGCGTCTGCCGGACGGACCTGCACGTCATCGACCGCGAACTGCCGGTGCACCGCCCCGGCGTGATCCCCGGACACCAGGTCGTGGGTGTCGTGACCGGCACGGGTGCCTCGGTCCGCCGGCTCAGGCCAGGCGACCGGGTCGGCATCGCATGGCTGCGACGCACGTGCGGCGCCTGCCGATGGTGCCGCGAAGGGCGGGAGAACCTCTGCCCGGCTTCCGAGTACACCGGCTGGGACGCCGACGGCGGGTTCGCCGAGTCCGCCACGGTTCCCGAGTCGTTCGCGTACCCCCTCCCCGCGGGTGCCGACCCCGTCACCACGGCGCCGCTGCTCTGCGCGGGCATCATCGGCTACCGTGCGCTGACCCGCGCGAACCTGCCGGCGGGAGGCAGGCTCGGGATCTACGGGTTCGGATCGAGCGCGCACCTCACGGCGAAGCTGGCACTCGCCGGCGGCGCCGAACTGCACGTCATGAGCCGAGGGCGCGAGAATCGCGCCCTCGCCACCCGACTGGGCGCCGTCTTCGTCGGCGACGCCACCGCGACCCCGCCGCAACCGCTCGACTCGGCCATCGTCTTCGCACCCGCGGGCGAGCTCGTCCCGCTCGCGCTGCGGGCGACCGCGCCCGGCGGCACCGTCGTGCTCGCGGGCATCCACATGACCGACGTTCCGGCCATGAGCTACGGCGAGCACCTGTTCGGCGAGCGGGACCTGCGCACCGTCACCGCCAACACCCGCGCAGACGGCGCCGCGTTCCTCCGGCTGAGCGGAGCGCTCGACCTCGTGCCGAGCGTCACCCGCTACGACCTCGCGCGAGCCGACGCCGCCGTCGACGCGTTGCGTGCCGGCGAGGCATCCGGATCGATCGTGCTGGTGCCGTGACGCGACGGCGCACGATGTGACCTATGGCCCAAGCGGCGAAGCCCGGCACGACGAGGCTGTCGGCATGAACGCGACGCTGCGATTCCTCGGTGCTGCCGACACCGTCACCGGCTCCCGCTACCTCATCGACACCGGGGCGGCCCGCGTCCTCGTGGACTGCGGGCTCTTCCAGGGCTACAAGGTGCTGCGCGAACGCAACCGCGCCCCGTTCCCGGTGCCGCCCGAGTCGATCGACGCCGTCGTCCTCAGCCATGCGCACCTCGACCACACCGGGTACTTGCCGGCGCTCGTTCGCGACGGGTTCGCCGGCCGGGTCCATGCGACCTCGGGCACTGCCGACCTCAGCGAGATCATGCTGCGCGACAGCGCCCACCTGCTGGAGGAGGAGGCGCGACACGCCGCGCACGGGCACTGGTCGAGGCACACCGACCCGAGGCCCCTGTACACCGTCGCCGATGTCGAGCGAGCCCTCGACCGGCTCCGGCCGGTGGGCTTCGACGAGGAGATCGACCTCGGCGATCGGTTGTCGGCGACGCTCGTACCCGCCGGGCACATTCTCGGTGCCTCATCCGTGCGGATCGCCGTGGGAGGTCGCATCACCCATTTCACCGGCGACCTCGGTCGCGACGACGACCCGCTCATGCGACCGCCGCGCCGGTTCGCCGGCGCCGCGGTGCTCGTCACCGAGTCGACGTACGGCAACCGACGACACGCGCCGATCGATCCCGAGGCGCCGCTCGGCGAGATCATCCGCCGGGTGAGCGCCCGGGGCGGGGTCACGCTCATTCCGGCCTTCGCCGTCGGACGGACGGAGAGCATCCTCCTGCACCTCTCCCGCCTTCGCGATCGAGGCGAGCTCCCCGACGTGCCGATCTACCTCAACAGCCCGATGGCGGTCGACGTCAGCGCGGTCTACCAGCGCCATGCAGAGGAGCACCGGATGCCGCCCGACGAACTCGCGAGGATGTACGCGATCGCCACGCCGGTGCACGAGGTCGACGACTCGAAGCTGCTCAACCTGCGCGGCGGCCCGATGGTCATCATCTCGGCGAGCGGCATGCTGACCGGCGGCCGGATCCTGCACCACCTCGTCGCGTACGGCCCGGACCCCCGCAACGCCGTCGTGCTGACCGGCTTCCAGGCCGGCGGCACGCGCGGCGCCGCACTCGTCGCCGGCGAACGCTCGCTGCGGATCTTCGGCGAGGACGTCCCGATCCGGGCCGAGGTCGTGAACATCGACACGATGTCGGCCCACGCCGACGCCGATGGTGTGATCGCGTGGATGCGCCGGGGGCCGGCGGCCCCCGAGCAGGTGTACGTCACCCACGGCGAGCCGGCTGCGGCCGATGCACTGCGAGTGCGCATCGAGCGCGAACTCGGGTGGCCCGCCCGTGTGCCGGAGCACGGCGAGCTCGTCGGGCTCTGATCCGTGCGCCGACCGGTTCACCGTAACGGGGGCGCCGTGGCCGTTCACTCGACGCGGTGCGTCGTCTCGCCGCGCGCGAGCTGGTAGACAGCGGCCTGGGTGCGTCGCTCGAAGCCGAGCTTGCGCAGCAGCCCCGAGACGTAGTTCTTCACTGTCTTCTCGGCGAGCGACAGCCGGTCGCCGATCTGCCGGTTGGTGAGGCCCTCGGCGATGAGGCCCAGGACCTGGCGCTCGCGGAGGTTGAGTGAGCCGAATCGGGGGTCGTTCCGGTCGTCGGCTTCGACGGGAGGGCGCAGCCGGGCGGCGACGGTCGGGTGGATGAGCGACCTGCCGGCGGCGACCGCCCGGACGGCATCGACGAGGCCGGAGCCGGCGATCGTCTTCAGCACGTAGCCCGAGGCACCGGCCATCACGGCCGCCGCCGCCGCGGCGTCGTCGTCGTACGCCGTCAGCATGAGGCACTGGACCTCGGGATGCCTCGACCGGATCTCGCGGCAGAGCGCGATCCCGTCGTCGTCCTGGAGGCGCACGTCGAGGACTGCGACGTCGGGCAGGAGCGCGGCGATCCGCACGAGCGCCCGGTCCGCGCTCGGTGCTTCGCCCACCACTTCGAGGTCGTGCTCGCGCTCGAGCAGCTGCGCCACCCCTCGGCGGACGATCTCGTGGTCGTCGACGAGGAACACCCGGGTCATGGGGCCTCCCGTTCGAAGGGCGCCCGCCAGGCGGCCGTCGTCCGTCCGGCGATCGAATCGATCGCGAATGTGCCCCCGCGTGCCCTCGCCCGGGCCGCGATGTTCTCGATGCCGCTTCGACGCCCGCCTTCCGGCAGGCCCACCCCGTCGTCCTCCACTTTCACGCCGACCCCGAGGTCGTCGGCCGCGACGGCGACGCTCACGCGATGGGCGGACGCGTGCCTGACCGCGTTCGTGAGCAGCTCGCGCACCGTGGCGGTGACGTCGTCGGCGAGCGCCCCGTCGACCGTCAGGTCGACCGGCCCGTCGAAACTCACGGTGATCGGCTGCGACAGCCCGGGCGAGCACTCGGAGGCGATGTCGAGGACTCGGTGCCGCAGCGACTCGTCCTGCCCGGGCCGCGGGGTCATCGCGAAGACGATCGTCCGGATCTGCATGATGTCCTCGTCCAGCGTCGCCACCGCCTTGCGGATGCGCTCGGAGAGACGGGCGTCGTTGATGGTCTCGGCGATCGACTGGAGCTCGAGCCCGGTGCCGAACAGCTGCTGGATCACGTGGTCGTGCAGGTCGCGCGCGATCCGCGAACGGTCCTCGACGAGGAGGGCGCGCTGCTGCCGCTCGCGAGCCCTGGCGAGTTCGAGCGCGAGGGCGACCCGGTCGACGAGGTCGGCGGCGATGTCGAGTTCCGCGGCGCTGAACGCCGGGCGGCTCGGATGCCTCGCGACCGCGAGCACGCCCCAGGTGCCGGAATCGCTGCGGAGCGGCAGGAACATGACGGCGCCCGCGCTCGAGCCGTCGAGGATGGCAAGCGCGTCGGGGGCGGGATCGTGCCGGCCGCCCGGTCGGACCGCCGGCTCGCCGCGTTCGAACACCTCGCCGGCGCCGGTGGTCGCGGCGGGGACGACCCGCCCGGTGATCTCCGCTGCGCCGTCGCCCCGTGCCTCCGCGACCCGAACCGTCGGCGGCTCGTCTCCATCGGGCAGGATGACGCAGACGCGGTTCGCCGTGGTGCGCGTGATGAGCTCGTCGGCGAGCATCGCCGGCGCCGACCCGTCGACGGACTCGAGGAGTGCAGCGGTGATGTGCGCCGACGCGGCCATCCACCGCTGCCGCTGGCGGGTCTCCTCGAGCAGGCGGGCATTCGCGATGACGAAGCCCGCTGTGGCTGCGAGCGCGGTCACGAGCTGCTCGTCCTCCTCGGTGAAGAGTCCGCGCCGCGGGTTCGAGAGATAGAGGTTGCCGTACACCTCCGCTCGCACGCGGATCGGCACACCGAGGAAGGCGTCCATGCTCGGATGCCCCGCCGGGAACCCGACCGACCGCGGGTGATCGGAGATGTGCTGCAGGCGGATCGGGCGCGGGTCGTCGATCAGGGCCCCGAGCACGCCCCGGCCTTCGGGGAGGTGCCCGATGGCCGCCGCCGCGTCGTCCGAGATCCCGACATGGATGAACGCCTCGAGCCCGTCGCCGTCGGCGGCGATCACGCCGAGCGCGCCGTACTCCGCGTCGACCAGCTCGACGGCCGACTGGGCGATGCGCTCGAGCACCACCGGGAGCTCGGCATGCTCGACGACGGCCTGCGTGGCACGGAGCAGCGCTTGGAGACGGCCCTGGGTGTGGACCATGGCGTCGGCCCGCTCGGCCAACTCGCGCATGGCGCGATCCAACTCCGACCGCGGCCGGTCGGCGAAGGGCAACGACGACCGGTCCGACATGGCTCCTCCGTACGGATGGCGGCAGGTTACCACTCGGGCCCGACGACGGACACCGCGCGACGGGACCAATGGCCCGGTCGCGTACGACTCCCGTCCGCGAACCTGAGAGGGCCGGTCCCGGATGTGCGGGGCCGAGGAAGGGGCGGAGCGGGTGAAGCCGGTACTGGTCGGAGTCGACGGCTCGATCGCGAGCCGGGCGGCCGTGAGCTGGGCCGTCGAACGCGCCCGCGCGGACGGCCGCGAGGTGGAGTTGCGCTTCGTCGTCGACGACGAATGGGGCGTCGTCGGGGCTCCTGCGCGCGATGAGCTGCGTGCGGGCGCCGAGGCCCTGGTCCAGCGCGAGCTGGCGTTCGCACGCGGCCCCGCCGGCGCGGTCCCCGTGCGGGCCGGATTCTCCGTCGGGCCGCCCATCCTCACCCTCGCCGATGCCGCTCGCGACGCCGACGTCGTCGTCGTCGGCACGCACAAGGTCGGTGTCTTCCACGGAATGGCGCTCGGATCCCGCTCACTGCAGCTCGCCGCGATCTCACCGGTGCCGGTCGCCATCGTGCCCGCACCGTCCGGCGAGTCCCGGAGCGGCATCGTCATGGGCGTCGGCGGCGGCATCGACGAAGACGTGGTCGTTCGAGCGGCGGTCGCCGAGTCGAATCGGTCGGGCGAGCCGTTGGTGCTCGTGCGCTCCTTCACCGACCGCGTGGCCCTCGGCGAGCAGGCGCTCGACCACGCGACGCGGCTCGCCGAGACGCTCGCACCGTCGGCGGGAGTGTCCCGGCGACGGTCGAGCACATCGGCCGGGGAAGCCCTCGCGGTCATGTCCGGCCAAGCGGTGCTCACGGTGGTCGGGCGGCCGACCGCACCGGGCCAGCACGGGTACCGGCCGCTCGGACGCGCCGTCTCCGACCTGCTCATGAACCTCCGCGGCCCCGCCCTCGTCGTCCCGTTCCCGCACACCGACGAACGGCGCGAGCGATCGACTTTCTCAGCGCACCACGATGAACGGAGACCCCATGCGATCCCTGGTCCTGTATGAATCGATGTTCGGCGTCACCCGTCGCGTCGGAGAGGCCATCGCCGACGGGCTGCGGGCCTTCGGCGACGCCGACGCCGTGCCCGTGTCGACGGGCGCCGGCGAGGCGGACGACGCGGATCTGGTCGTGATCGGGGTGCCGACCCATGCGCACTCCATCCCCGGGCCGAGATCGCGCGCGGAAGCCGCCGAGTGGGCGGCAGATCCCGAACGCGGTCTCGCACTCGAGCCCGGTGCGACCGGGCCGGGCGTCCGCGAATGGATCAAGGCGCTGGACGCACCGCCGCGGCACTGGGCCGCGTTCGCCACGCGCGCCGATCTCCCGCGGATCCTGGCCGGCGACGGTGCGGTCGGGATCGAGCGGCGCATGCGGCGCTTGGGCGTTCCCCCGCTGCACGACGGCGAGTGCTTCATCGTGTCCGTCGACAACGCGCTGCTGCCGGGCGAACTCGACCGCGCCCGAGCGTGGGGCGGCACCCTCGGTCGCGCGGCGGCCGAGGCGGATCGTGATCGCCGGACCGACGCCGGCTGAGCGGAAGGAAGAACGACATGTTCGAACGAATCGTGGTCGGTGCCGACGGCTCCCCCGCCTCGGCGGCGGCGGTCGACTGGGCGGCCGCCCGAGCCGGCGAGGCCCAGCTCGTCCTCGTCCACGTCGAACGCGACCGCGAGCGGGGCAGCGAGTACCTGAGCGCCACCTCGGAGCGCGCGGGAGCGAGAGTCCGGCTGATCGACGAGGCGGAACGCGTGCGCGAGGCCCACCCGGGCCTGCACGTCGTGACGTCGACCGAGACCGGACCGGTCGTCGACGTGCTGCGATCGTTCCTGCGACGAGGAACCCTCGTCGTGGTCGGCCGCGACTCCGATCGGCCCGGGCGCTGGTCGGCCGGCGTCCGACTCGCGGGCTCGCACGGCGGCGGCGGCGTCGCCGTCATCCCGCCCGGAGGTCGGCCCGGCGGCGGCGAGCTCGGCGTGGTCGTCGGCATCGACGGCTCCGCGCTCGGCGACGCGGTCGTCCGCGTCGCCGCCGACCTCGCGGCGATGACCGGCGAGCCGTTGACGCTCCTGCACGCGTGGACTGCACCGGCGATGTGGGAGGCGGACCTGAAGCAGTTCGCCGGCGAGTTCGGCGAGTACGAGCAGATGCATCGCGACACGCTCGCGGCCGCGATCGATGCGAGCATCGCCTCGGGCGCACAGCCGCATGGCCGGCTCGTGCACGGACGTCCGACCGACGAACTGCTCGAGGCGGCCGAGCGCGCATCACTGCTCGTCGTGGGCAGCCACAGCGGATCTTCGGTGGCCCGCTTCCTCCTGGGGTCGGTCAGTCACGAGCTCCTGCTCCGAGCCACGATCCCCGTGCTCGTCGTGCTCCCCGAATGACGTCTGCGCCACGCGCTCACGTGATGCATGCATCACGTGAGCGCACCGTCATGCGTCGTGCTCCGTTGCGGCAGTCGGCTCCGACTCCGCCGACGGAACGACCTCCGTCACGACGAGGACCGGGCACGGCGGGTCCAGCAGCAGCATCACGCTCACGGACCCGAGGAAGAAGCGCCGGATGCGTCCATAGCCGTGGCTCGCGACGACGACGGCCGATGCAGAAGCCCCGAGTTCGTCGAGCAGCTGCGCCGCATCGGCGCGGTGCAGGCGACCGCTGCACTCCGCACCGAGTTCTCGGGCGCGCCCGACCGCCTCGTCGAGCGCACGCCGATGCATCGACTCGAAGACCTCGAGGTCGTCGGTGACCTCGCCGAAGACCGGCGTCCACGTCGACGGCGGGTGCCAGGCATGGACGATCTCGAGGGGCGCTCCGCGCAGACGGGCCTCATCGGCGGCGACCTCGACCGCGGCGAGCGCCGCCGCCGACCCGTCGATGCCGATCACGACCGGTCGCCCGTCCTCGGGCGGCGGTCCGGGCGGCACGACCGCCACCGTCCCTCCCCCATGACGGCCCGCCAGCCGGGCGGCGAGGCTCCAGCGCGATCCGCGCTTGTGCGCAGGCGCTCCGACGACGACGAGCGACCCGGGTCGCACCTGTTCGGCGAGCACCTGCTCGGGCGCCCCTTCGACGACCCGCGTCTCGACGTTCCAGCGCTCGCGGGAGCCATGGCGGGCGAGGACCGCTTCGACGCGCTCCTCGTTGAATCGCGAGTCGGGGTCTTCGAGCACGTGGAGGAGCACGATCGGAAGACGGTCTCCACGACGCAGCGCCCAGTCCAATGCCGCTTCGGCCTCGGGCGCCCCGTTCCAGCCGACGATGATCCTGGTGAACATGTGCCACAGCTTCGCGCGTCGCCGCGAGCGACGGCGGGTCGAAAGTCACATCGGATCAGGGACCGTTCCTCGCCGCGGGCGGTGCGGCGTGCTTTGATTCGGCTCATGGACGACATCGAGGGTGGCGGCCCCGCTCGGGCCGAACGCCCGCTCACGAACTGGCACGAAGAGAACGCCCGAGGGCTGTCGCGCGGGCAGCGGTCGGCCGACCTCCTCCGCAACGGCATGGGAAGCTGGCCGTTCGTCGCCGGCTTCCTGGCGTTCATGGGGGTGTGGGCGCTGCTCAACATCACGGCAGCGGCCTGGGATCCGTACCCCTACATCCTGCTCAACCTCTTCCTCAGCATGCTCGCCGGCCTGCAGGGCGCGATCCTGCTCATCGCCGCGAAACGGCAGGACGCCGTGGCGGCCGCGCTCGCCCAGCACGACTACGAGACCAATCTCGCCGCGAAGACCGAGATCGAGGAGCTCATGGCCCTCAACCGCACCCAGCTCGCGCTGATCGAGGAACTGCGCGAGCTCTCGCAGGAGCGCGTGGTGCCGGCGTCCCCCCGCCGTCGTCTCCGCCGGTCGCGCGGCTGATCCCGCGGGACCAAGGTCCCCGCGGTCGCCGGTCGGGCCGCCGCACGCTGGGCTCATGGAAGACCACCCTCGGATCCGTCTCGCTCTGGTGTGGACGCAGGTGTTCGTCGCCGTGACCGCGGTCGCGGGCGGCGTCGCCCTCGCGATCGGTTCGCTCTCCACCGAGCTCATGACGTTGTTGAGCCCACCCGCCGAGTACCTCGCCGGCTCGCCCTTCGGCAGCTATCTCGTCCCCGGTCTGATCCTCGCCGTCGTCCTGGGCGGCGTTCACGTCGCCGCATTCGTCGCCGTGGTGCGGCTCAGCGGCTCGGCGCTCGTGCTGTCGGCCGCCGCAGGCTACGCGACGCTCATCTGGATCTTCGTGCAGATGATGTTCATCCCGTTCAGCCCGTTGCAGCTCCTGTATTTCGCGGTCGGTTCGTTCGAGCTCGGCTTGGTGATGCTCCTGCTCGGCCTCCTCCCCACCCGTGGGACCCTCCATCGCGCGGCGGATGCCCGGGCGGACCGCGGACTCGGAGGGTCGGCCGCGTTCGAGCGGTAGGAACCGCGGGTCCGGCGTGTCGCCGCGACGATGCGGCGTTCTCCCAGCCGCATGCATTCGTATTGGTATCGGCGCCGGCGCACGGCACCGCCCCCGACGTCCCCATCGAGAGAGGCCCCGCGTGAGCGCGACCCCGCCCGTTCCCCCGAAGGCGAAGCAGCAGGCACAGCGACAGAGCGCGAAGCAGCAGCGCGCGGCCGAGCGGCAACGGCAGCTCGAGGAGTTCAAGAAGCGCGAGGCGCGCTCGAAGCGCAACCGCCGCATCCTCACCTGGGCGGGCGTCGCCGTCGGCGTCGCCGCGGTCGCGCTGCTCATCACCGCGATCGTGGTCGCCCCGAAGGACACGTCGCCCGCGGCGGGCGGTGAGGGCGGCTCCGGCACGGGCGCGATCGAAGGCGTGCAGACCTTCTCGTACCAGGGCGGAGGGCACGTCGAGGGCGAGGTCGACTACGCCGAGACGCCGCCGGCGGGCGGCGACCACAACGCGGTGTGGCTCAACTGCGGCGTGTACGGCCAGCCGGTGCCGAACGAGAACGCCGTGCACTCGCTCGAGCACGGCGCCGTGTGGGTGACGGTCGACCCCGACCTGCCGGCCGACGAGCTCGGCAAGCTCACCGCCGAACTTCCGACGTCGTACGTCGTGCTGTCGCCGTACGACGGCCTGCCCTCCCCCATCGTGCTCAGCGCCTGGAACGCGCAGCTGCAGGTCGACGACGCCGCCGACCCGCGCATCGCGCAGTTCATCGAGCAGTACTGGCAGAGCTCGGCGGCCCCCGAACCGGGCGCTCCCTGCTCGGGCGCCTACGACGCGCCCGGCAAGCTGTCGTGAGCGCGCCGGCCGACGCTCCCGCCGGCGCGGTCGAGTCGGCCGACGCCTTTCCCTCGGCCGACCGTGCCGGGCTCGACGGCGAGCGACGCGGCAGCCGGATCGCGGCGGTGGTCGCGGCATCCGTCGCCGTCGTGGTGGTCGCGATCGCCGCGTTCTCGATCGGGCGGCTCTCGGCCCTCGGCGACCCGACGCCGACCGGCACGAGCGCCGAAGCCGGCTTCGCGCGCGACATGCAGGTGCACCACCAGCAGGGCGTCGAGCTCGCGATGATCGTTCGCGACGCGACCGACGACGACGAGGTGCGCCTGCTCGCGTACGACATGGCGACGACGCAGGCGCAGCAGGCCGGCCAGATGTACGGCTGGCTGAGCGCATGGGGCCTCCCGCAGGCGGGCGACGAGCCGTCGATGACGTGGATGACGCGTGCCGCGCCCGGCGGCGTGCACGACAGGCACTCGGCCGGGGTGGACCACGAGCCGGGCGCGCCGATGCCCGGCCTCGCGACGAGCGAGCAGGTGGCCGAACTCCGTACGCTGTCCGGCGCGGCGGCGGAGCGGCGGTTCCTCGAACTCATGATCGCGCACCATCAGGGCGCCGTCGAGATGGCCGACGCGCTGCTCGAGCGATCGTCGAACGAGGCGGCGACCGCACTCGCGCGCTCGATCGTCACGAGCCAGACGAGCGAGATCGAACTCATGCAGCAGATGCTCGCCGACCGCTCCTGACCCTCAACCCGCTCGCGTCGCGCGGCGCTTCGCCGAACCCTTCGGCGGGAACAGGGTCTCGGACTGCTCGAGCGACATGCCGTTCGTCTCGGGCACCTTCGCGAGCACGAAGAAGAACGAGAGCGCGGCGAACGTCGCGTACATGCCGTAGGTGAACACGAGCGAGTAGTCGCTCAGCACGGGGAACGTGACCGTCACGAGGAAGTTCGCGATCCACTGCGCGGCCGCGGCCAGCCCGAGGGCGCGCGCCCGGATGCTGTTCGGGAAGATCTCGCCGAGCAGCACCCACACGAGCGGACCCCACGAGAACCCGAAGGCGACGACGAACACGTTCGCCGCGACGAGCGCCGTCGGACCCCACCCGCCCGGCAGCGACAACGCCCCGTCGACCGTCACGGCGTTGCCGAACGCGACGGCCATGACTGCGAGCGCGACCGTCATGCCGACCGAGCCGACGAGCAGCAGCGGCCGCCGCCCCACCCGGTCGACGAGCGCGATCGCCACGAACGTGACGGCGATGTTCGTCACCGAGGTGAGCACGCTGATCAGCAGCGAGTTCGACTCGTCGAAGCCGACGGCGCTCCACAGCGTCGTCGAGTAGTAGAAGATCACGTTGATGCCGACGAACTGCTGGAACACCGACAGCAGGATGCCGATCCACACGATCGGCCGGAGCCCGAGCACTGGGCCGCGGAGCGCGCCCTTGCGGGTCGAGAGCTTGTCGTTCGCGATCGAGTCGTGGATCTCGCGAACCGACCGGTCGATCTCATCGGCGGGCTGGATCTGCGCGAGCACGCCGCGCGCGACCTCCTCCTTGCCCTGCTTCACCAGGAACCGGGGCGACTCGGGCAATCGCAGCGCGAGCAGTCCGTAGACGACCGACGGCACGATGCACGCGAGGAACATCCAGCGCCACGCCTCGAGCCCGAACCAGAACGGCTCGCTCGCTCCGCCCGCGGCGGTCGCGAAGAGCGCGTCCGACAGCAGCGCCGCGAAGATGCCGAAGACGATCGCGAGCTGCTGCAGGGAGGCGAGCCGCCCGCGCACCTTGCGCGGCGAGATCTCGGCGATGTAGGCGGGCGCCACGACCGAGGCGATGCCGATGCCGACACCGCCGATGATCCGCCAGATCGTGAGGTCCCAGCCCGAGAACGCGAAGCCCGAGCCGATCGACGAGATGAAGAACAGCGCCGCCCCGAGCAGCATCACGGGGATACGGCCGAACCGGTCGGCGAGCCGACCGGCGAGCTCCGACCCGAGCGCGCAGCCGAGCAGCGCGCTCGCGATCGCGAAGCCGGTCGCCGCCGCCGAGAGCCCGAACTGCTGCTCGATCGCGTCCACCGCGCCGTTGACGACCGACGAGTCGAATCCGAAGAGGAACCCGCCGACGGCTCCCGACGCCGCGAGTGCGACGACCCTGCGGTTCAGGGCCCGTGCGGTCGGAGAGGTCGCGGTCGCCGACCCCGTCGCGGTGCTCGCCGCGGCATCCATGCCCGTGCTCTCGGCCCCGGTCGGCTGGCGCCCTCCGGTGCCCGAATTCTGCTCCGCCCGATCGTCCATGATCTCCCCCTCGGCGTCGTGCGACCACGCTACTGCGCGGGTCGACCGACGGTCGAGAGGCGGTGAGGTCAGTCGGCGGCCTCGCCGACCTGCACCGGCCGCTCCTCCTGCTGCCGGTAGAGCGATGCGTAGACGCCGCCCGCCTCGACGAGCTCGGCGTGCGTCCCGCGTTCGACGACGCGGCCCGCGACGACGACGAAGATGACGTCGGCGGCGACCACGGTCGAGAGCCGGTGCGCGATCGCGATCGTCGTGCGGCCGCGCGCGGCATCGTCGAGCGCCTGCTGCACGACCCGCTCGGAGATCGTGTCGAGCGCGCTCGTCGCCTCGTCGAGCACGAGCACCGCCGGGTCCTTCAGCAGCACCCGCGCGATGGCGATGCGCTGCTTCTCGCCGCCCGAGAGCCGGTACCCCCGCTCGCCGACGACGGTGTCGTACCCCTCGGGGAAGGAGGCGATCGTCTCGTGGATGTTGGCGGCCCGGGCCGCGGCCTCGAGCTCGGCGTCCGAGGCATCGGGGTTCGCGTACCGCAGGTTGTCGGCGATGGAGGCGTGGAAGAGGTAGGTCTCCTGGCTGACGATGCCGATGTGCGACATCAGGGAGTCGCGGCGGAGGTCGCGCACGTCGACGCCCGCGAACCGCACCGCACCGCTCGTCGCCTCGTAGAGCCGTGGCACGAGGTACGACACCGTCGTCTTGCCGGCGCCGCTCGGCCCGACGAACGCCGCGAACTGGCCCGGCTCGATCGTGAAGCTCACTCCGTCGAGCGTGGGACGGGGCTCGTCGCCCTCCGTGCGCACGGCATCGGGGTAGTGGAACGAGACGTCGTCGAACTCGACCCGGCCGAGCGCCCCGTCGGTCGGCACGTCGCGCGCATCGGGCGCGTCGGTGATCGCCGGTCGCAGGTCGAGGTACTCGAAGATGCGGGCGAAAAGTGCGCTCGAGGTCTGCAGGTCGAGCGCGACGCGCATGAGCCCCATGAGCGGGAACAGGAGGCGAGCCTGCACCGTCGTGAAGGCGACGATCGTGCCCGCGGTGACGTCGGTGTTGCCGCCCGCGATGAGCCAGCCCGAGACGAGGTAGACGATCGCGGGGATCGACGACATGAAGATGTTCACCATCGCGAAGAACCACTGGCCGGTCATCTGCTGCCTGACCTGCAGGCCGATCTGGTTGCGGTTCTCGTCGGAGTACCGCTCGATCTCGCTCTGCTGGCGGCTGAAGCTCTTCGACAGCAGGATGCCCGAGACCGAGAGCGTCTCCTGCGTGATCGCCGTCATCTCCGACAGCGACTCCTGCGTCCGCCCGGCCAGCCGCGCCCGCACCTGGCCGACCCGCCGCTGCGCGATGACCATGAACGGCATGAGCACGAGGGCGACCACCGTGAGCTGCCAGTTGAGCAGCAGCATCGCGACGAACGCGCTGATCACGGTGACCGTGTTGCCGAGCACGCTCGACACCGTGTTCGTCAGCACGCCGGCGACGCCGCCGACGTCGTTCTGCAGGCGCGACTGGATGATGCCCGTCTTCGTGCGGGTGAAGAAGCTCAGCTCCATCGCCTGCAGGTGGCTGAACAGCCGCACCCGCAGCGCGCCCATGACCTTGTTGCCGATGGTCGAGGTGAGCCAGGTCTGCCAGACGCCGAGCAGGGCGGCGACGACGAAGACCGCGATCATGGCGAGCACGAGGGTCGTCAGCACGGGCAGGTTCGGCGGGGATGCCTCGCCGCCGGCGCCCGTCGGGAAGAGGCCGTCGTCGAAGGCCCGCTGGGTGAGCAGCGGCGGGATGACGCTGAGCGCGGCGCCGATGAGCACGAGTACGACCGTCGTCACGAGGGCCGCCTTGTGCGGGGCGAACAGTTCGGAGATGCGGCGCAGGAGGTGCGGGATCTTCGGAGCGTCGGCGTTCTCGGCCCGCTGGGCCGCCTCGTCGGCCGAGGCGATGCGCGTGCGCGCCTTGCCGTAGCGGCCGACCTGCGCGCCGCCGCCTCCCCCGCCGTGCATGCTCATGGGTTCACCCTACGGCGGCGCGCCGACGAGCCCGCGGGCGTTCGCCCCGGGCGCATCGGGTACTGCGCGCCGGTCAGCCCTTCGTCGAGCCGGCGAGCAGGCCGCGAACGAAGTACCGCTGCAGGCTGAAGAAGACGATCAACGGGACGATGAGCGAGATGAACGCGGCCGCGGTCAGCCGCTGCCACGTCTGTCCGCGCTGGCCCGCGAGTTCTGCGAGGCGCTGCGTGAGCGGCGCGACGTCGGCGGTGCCGCCCGAGAACACGAGGGCGACGAGCAGGTCGTTCCACACCCAGAGGAACTCGAAGATCGCGAACGAGGCGAGGATCGGCACCGAGAGCGGCACGACGATGCGCATGAAGATCTGCCCGTGCGTCGCCCCGTCGACGCGCGCCGCCTCCATGAGCTCACGCGGAATCTCGGAGATGAAGTTGTGCAGCAGGAAGATCGCGAGCGGCAGGCCGAAGATCACGTGGGCGATCCAGACCTGCACGTACGTCTCGTCGGGGATGATCGGCACGAGGCCGTGGACCCATTCCTGCGCCGGCTTGAGGGTCGACGTGAAGATCTGCAGCAGCGGGATGAGCGCCATCTGCAGCGGCACGATCTGCAGCGCGAAGATGCCGATGAACACCCAGTCGACGAAGGGGAACTTGATCCACGCGAGCGCGTAGGCCGCCATGGCCGCGAGCACCGTGCAGAACACGACGACGGGGATGGTGATCGCGAGGGAGTTCACGAAGTACGACCCGAGCTGCGGTGCGCTGGACGACGCCGAGAGCAGCACCTCGCTGTAGTTGTCGAGGGTCCAGCCCCAGTTCTGGAAGACCGTCCACCAACCGGTGGTGTTGATGAGCTCGGCCGGCCGGAACGAGGAGATGAGCAGCCCGAAGGTCGGGAGCGTCCACAACACGGCGATGAGCAGCGCGAAGACCGTCGCCGGGCGCGAGGTCAGGCGCCGTTTGACCCTCATCGCCTTGGTGCCGTCGAGGTTGTAGCCGCGACGCGCGGCCGCGTCGAGCTCTTTCACGATCGCCTTGTCGGTCGAGCCGGTGGCCTGGCTCATCGGATCTCCCTCTGCTTGCGGAGCACGCGGATGTTGTAGACCACGATCGGCACGACGAGCAGGAACAGCACGAGCGCGAGCGCGGCGCCGCGCCCCGCCTCGGCGGCTCGGAAGGCCTGCGTGTACATCTCGTTGGCGATCACGCTCGTGTTGAAGTTGCCGCCGGTCATGACGCGCACGATGTCGAACACCTTGAGCGTCGCGATCGTGATCGTCGTGACGACGACGACCAGACCGCCTCGGATGCCGGGCAGCGTCACGTTGCGGAACCGCTGCCAGTTCGTCGCGCCGTCGAGCTCGGCGGCCTCGAGCTGCTCGGACGGGATGCCCTTGATCGACGCGGAGAGCACGACGACGGCGAACCCGACCTGCACCCAGATCATCACGACGATGAGCAGCAGGGTGTTGATGAACGGCTCCTGCAGCCAGAGCACGGGCTCGCCGCCGAACCAGACCACGATCTGGTTGAGCAGGCCGATCTGGGGGCGGCTCGCCGGGCGGTACTCGTAGATGAACTTCCAGATGATGCCGGCCCCGACGAACGAGATCGCGACGGGCATGAAGACGAGCGACTTGTAGATGCGTTCACCGCGCGAGCGGTCGATGAACACCGCGTACGCGAGCCCGATGCCGGTCGAGATCGTCGGCACGAGCACGACCCAGAGGATGGTGTTGCCGAGCGTCAGCAGCGCCTCGGGCTGGGTGAACATCCAGACGTAGTTGTCGATTCCGACGAACTCGCCCGCCCGGTTGGTGAACGAGGTGAAGGCGGTGCGCACCGCCGGGTAGAGCAGCCCCACCGCCAGCAGGATGCAGGCGGGCGCGAGGAACAGCACGAGCTGGTACCACTCTCGGCCGCGCTTCGGCGCGCGGTCGATGAGGAACAGGATCAACCCGATCACGGCCGCGAAGATCGCGAGCCCGAGCAGGATCTGGAAGATCTTGCCGATGAGGTCGGCGGTGGTCACGTCGATGGCCTCCGATCGCAGGGGATACAGACGGGCCGGCGCACGGCGCGGCAGGGGTGGGGAGCGGGAAGCCTCGGGGCCGCGCGCGGCGCGGCCCCGAGGCATCCATCACTCCTGCGGCCAGCTCGCCTCGATGAAGTCGAGCGTGTCTGCCGTGCTCTTGCCGCCGATCCAGTCGACCATCCCCGTCCAGAACGTGCCCGAGCCCACCGCGGCGGGCATCACGTCGGAACCGTCGAAACGGAACGTCGTGTTCGGGTCCTGCAGCAGGGCGACCGACGCCTTCAGCAGTTCGCTGCCGGCGTTCTCGGGGTCGAGCCCGGTGTTGGCGCTGATGACGCCGCCGAGGCTGACGCGCGAGTTCGCCCACTCGGGGCTCGACAGGTACGTCTGCGTGGCCACGACCTCGTCGCTGTCGGCGAACGCGGCGACGATCTCACCGCCGCCCGTGACCGCGTTGGCCCCGGCCTCGGTGCCCGGCAGCATGAACGCCCAGACGTCGCCGTCCTCTGCGACCGTCGTGCCCTCGGGCCAGAAGCCCTCGTAGAACGAGGCCTGGTGGTGCAGCGCGCACGCGCCGTCGAGGATCGGCAGGCCCGCGTCACCGAAGTCGGTCGTCGCGATCGAGCGCACGTCGCCGAGCCCGCCGTTGACGTTGTCGTCGGCGCGGATGTAGTCGCCGACCGAGTCGAACGCCTCGGCGATCTTCGGGTCGTTGAACGGGATGTCGTGCGCGACCCACTCGTCGTACACGTCGGCGCCCTGCTGGCGGAGCACGAAGTCCTCCACCCAGTCGGTGCCGGGCCATCCGGTTGCGACGCCCGAGGCGAAGCCGACGCACCAGGGCTTGTCGACCGCGCCCGATTCGCGGATGTCGTCGGTCAGCGTCGCCAGCTCGTCGAGCGTCGTCGGCACCTCCCAGCCGTTCTCCTCGAACATCGACGGCGAGTACCAGACCCAGCCCTTGATGTTCGCCATCAGTGGCGCACCGTAGAGCGTGTCGTCGACGGTGCCGTAGGCGGCCCAGTCTTCGGACCAGTACTCGGCGACGTTGTCGGCCACCGCCTTCGGCGCCGGCAGCAGGTCGCCCTGCTGGGCGAGACGGGCGATGAGGCCCGGCTGCGGCGTGATGCCGAGGTCGGGCGGGTTGCCGCCCTCGATGCGCACGTTCAGCTGTTCTTCGTACTGGTCGGAGCCCTCGTAGACGATGTCGATGCCGGTGCAGTTCTCGAAGTCGACCCACGACTCGTTCAGGAGGTCGGCCTCGGCGTCGAGGATCGTGCCGTAGACGTTGACCTCGGTGCCGTCGTCGAAGGTGCCGTAGGTCTCGTACGGGCCGCAGTCGCCCGTGGCGGAGTCGTCGTTCGCGATGTCGCCCGTGCAGGCCGTGAGCGTGAGGCCGACCGCCGCGGCCACCACGACGGGGGCCATCAAACGGCGATGCCGTGTGAATCTCATGTCTTCTCCTCGTTGAGTGTGGTGCAGGGCGGAGCCGGAACCGGTTCCAGATTCCACGCTATGGCAGGGCGAGCGGCTCCCACAAGGGGGCGGCCGGTCACGATCCGGCACCGATCGCACGGCCTGCGAACATTGCGAGAGAGCGCTCCCCTGCGCATCGGGACGGATGCCTCGGGGCGGGCGCCGAGGCATCCGCAATCGGTTCCAATCACGGGTCGGCCCGCAGTATGCTCGGCACCGGGACTGCCCGACGGAGGGGGTTGCTGATGGCGGCGATCGGCGATGTCGCCCGCCTGGCCGGAGTGTCGAAGGCGACCGCGTCGCGAGCACTCTCGGGCCGCGGTCACGTCGCGGTCGACACGCGCCGGCGGGTCGAGGCGGCTGCAGCCGAGATCGGCTACATCGCCTCGCCCGATGCGGCGAGCCTCGTCACCGGCCGCACGAAGAACGTCGGCGTCGTCATCCCGTTCGTCAACCGCTGGTTCTTCGGCGAGGTGCTCGAGGGCATCGAGCGGGCGCTCCTGGCCGCCGGCTACGACCTCACGCTCTACAACGTCGGCGACACGGGGCCGGTGCGCGACCGCGTGTTCGAGTTCTTCCTCGCGCGCAAGCGCGTCGACGCGGTCATCGCCGTCGGCGTCGACCTCACGAGTCGCGAGGCGGAAGGGCTCGAGCAGCGGGGCAAGCCGCTCGTGCGCCTCGGCGGCGGCGAGCCGGGCGGCGCCAGGCTCTCGATCGACGACCGGGCGGTCGGCGCGCTCGCGACCGAGCACCTGCTGCACCTCGGCCACACCCGCGTCGCGCATCTCGCCGGCGCGGGCGCGGCCGCAGCGCCGTGGAGCGTGCACGGCCAGCGTCGGCTGGGCTATCTCGACGCCATCGCGGCGGCCGGGCTCGGCGATGCGGTCGCCGGGAGCGCCGCGGCGGGCGCCGCGTCGGGCGCCGCGGCGACGCTCCTCGAAGGCGAGATGACCATGCCGGGGGGTTACACGGCCGCGCTGCAGCTGCTCGGCAGGCCCGGGCCGCGCGCGACGGCGGTGTTCGCCGCCTCCGACGAGATGGCGTTCGGGGTGATCCGCGCCGCCGAGCGGCTCGGCCTCTCGGTGCCGCGCGACCTCTCGGTGATCGGCGTCGACGGCCACGAGTACGGCGAGATGTTCGGTCTCACGACGATCTCGCAGTCGCCGGGCGACCAGGGCCGGCTGGCCGTCGACGTCGTGCTGCGGCTGCTCGGCGAGGGCGAGCACGCCGACCCGCTGCCCGATTCGGGTGCCCCGCTGCCGACGCGCCTCGTCGTGCGCGCGAGCACGACCGCCCCGGAGCGCTGACACCGGCCGGCTCTCCGCGCCTCGTCACGGACGGGATCGGGTCGTGGCGCGGTTCACGCCGCGTCGCCGACCGAGATCGCCTCGGCCTCGACGAGGGATGACTCGGGTTCGGACTCGACCCGGTCGACCCGGCGCAGCGCGCGGTGCCCGGCGACGACGATCACGAGCGCGACGCCGACCGAGATCGCCGCCGCGTAGTACGGCGCGTCGGGCGAGATGAGGTGGGCGAGCTCGGCCGCCGCGGGCGGGGCGACCGCACCGCCCAGGAACCGCACCGCCGAGTAGGCGCTCGACGCGACCGAGCGCTGCAGGTCGGTCGCCTCCATGACGCACTCGGTGAGCACGGTGTTGAGCACGCCGAGCACGAGACCGCCGATGACGATGCAGACGACGAGCGCCGCGGGGTCGGAGATGAACAGGCCCGCCGCGACGAGGTCGAGCGAGAGCAGCGGCAACCCGATCCAGAGCACGCGGGTGCGCGGCATCCTCGCCGTGAGCAGGGGCGCCACGAAGACCGAGGTGATCGCGAGCGCGAGGCCCCAGCCGAAGAACGTGAAGCCGAGGCCGAGCGCGTCGAAGCCGAGCGGGAACGGCGAGTACGCGAGCAGCACGAAGAAGCCGATGTTGTAGAACAGCGCGGCGGCGGCGAGCACCGCCAGTGCGGGCTGGCGCAGCGCCCGGATGGGCGCCGACAGCCTGGTGGGCTCAGGCCCGGCGGTGGCACCCGCGTCGTCCTTCAGGAACGCGACGATCGCGATGAAGCCGACCGCCATCAGCGCGGCGGTGCCGAAGAACGGGCCCCGCCAGCTGACGTGCCCGAGCAGTCCGCCGAGCAGCGGGCCGATCGCGATGCCGAGACCGAGCGCCGCCTCGTAGAGGATGATCGCCGAGCCGGTGCCGCCCGCTGCGGCGCCGACGATCGTCGCGAGCGCCGTCGAGATGAACAGTGCGTTGCCGAGTCCCCACCCGGCGCGGAACCCGATGACCTCCTCGACGTTCTGCGAGAGGCCGGCCGCCGCGGCGAACACGATGATGAGGCCGAGCCCGATGAGCAGCGTCTTCTTCGCGCCGATGCGGCTCGACAGCCAGCTCGTGCCGAGCATCGCGAGCCCCGTGATGAGCAGGTAGCTCGTGAAGAGCATCTCGGTCTCGGTCGGGGTCGCCTTGAGGCTCTCGGCGATCGCGGGCAGGATCGGGTCGACGAGGCCGATGCCCATGAACGCGATCACGCACGCGAACGCGACGGCCCAGACGGCCTTCGGCTGCTTCAGGATCGATGCGGATGTCTCGTGGCTGGCGTGGCTGGTCACGCGGTCGCTGCTCCATTCCGCGCGGTGTCGTCCGCGCGCTCGATGCGGGTACGGATGACGGCGACCGCTCGGGCGAGCGTCTCGCGCTCGTCGATCGAGAGGTCGTCGAAGTAGGGGGCCATCGCGCCGACGAGCTCGTCGCGCCACGCGTCGAGCGCCTCGAGGCCCGACGGGTCGGCCGAGATGAGCCACGCGCGAGCGTCGTTCGCGTCGGCGATACGGCGGATCCACCCCCGGTCGTCGAGGGTGTGCACGAGCTTCGTCATGGTCGGCTGGCTGACCCGACTGACGCGGGCGAGTTCGCCGAGGCGCATGGGGCCGAGGTCGCGCAGCACCGCGATCGTGCGCCAGACGGCGGGTGACTCGGCGGACGCCGTCGACGCGGCGGCGAGGCGGGTGAGGCGGTGGTTCACCGAGACGAGATCGCCGATGAGCGCGGTCAGGCTCGACGTGTCGGTGGAAGAATGCATAGCCCAACTATATAGCTAGGCTAAGCAATTGTCGAATGCGTTGCTCCCCGATTGGGCCCGAGAACGACGGATGCCCCGTGGTCGATGATCGACCACGGGGCATCCGTGTGTTCAGGTGACGCGGTCACCTCAAGCAGCGCGCCCGAAGCGGGCGCCCTGATTACTTGAGGGTGACGGTTGCGCCGGCTTCCTCGAGGGCAGCCTTCGCCTTCTCGGCGGTCTCCTTGTTCGCGCCCTCGAGCACGGCCTTGGGAGCACCGTCGACGACGGCCTTGGCCTCGCCGAGACCGAGCGAGGTGAGCTCGCGGACGGTCTTGATGACCTGGATCTTCTTGTCGCCGGCAGCCTCGAGGATGACGTCGAACGAGTCCTTCTCCTCCTCGGCCTCAGCGGCACCGGCGCCACCGGCAGCGCCGGCGACGGCGACCGGGGCGGCCGCGGTGACTTCGAACTTCTCCTCGAACGCCTTCACGAACTCGCTGAGCTCGACAAGCGTGAGACCAGCGAACTGCTCGAGCAGCTCTTCGGTGGTGAGCTTCGCCATGATGTTTCTCCTAATGGGTGGGGTTTGTAGAACGAGATCGTCGGGCGCTTACGCGGCCTCGGCGGTCTCCAGCTTTTCGCGAAGCGCGTCGATGGTGGCGGCAGCCTTGCCCATCGTCGCCTTCATCATTCCCGCAGCCTTCGCAAGCAGAACCTCACGGCTCTCGAGCGAGGCGTACTTGTTGACCTCGTCGGCGCTGAGGGTCTTGCCCTCGAAGACGCCGCTCTTGATCACGAGATGCGGGTTCGCCTTGGCGAAGTCACGCACGGCCTTGGCGGTGGCGACGAAGTCGCCGTGCACGAAGGCGACGGCGGACGGACCGTTGAGGTCGTCGTCCAGCGTCGTGATCCCCGCGTTGTTGGCGGCGATCTTGGTCAGCGTGTTCTTCACCACGGCGTAGTTCGCGTCCTGACGGATGCTGTTGCGCAGCTCCTTGAGCTGTGCAACCGTCAGGCCGCGGTATTCGGTCAGCAGAACGGCAGTCGAGCTCTCGAACAGGTTCGTGAGTTCGGCAACCGAGGCTTCCTTGTTCGCCATGGCCACTCCTTGTGTACTCAACGCGCATCGCGGAGGCGATGCACGGCCTGGGAGCGCTGGAAGCATGGGGAGAAAGAAAAGAGCTCCGGCGCAGTTGCGCGGAGCTCGGCCGATCACTCGGAAGTCTTCGTCACACCTGCGCGGGCCCTTGCTTTCGCAAGACTTCGGTCGCATGCGCCCGCTTTCACGAGCGCGCACGACAACCAGCGGTCTTCGGCTCCGTCAAGATTAGCGGATGCCTCGGCCCTCGCCAAATCGGCGGGGCGCACCGGCGCACGCGGAAGGGGCACCCGGGGCCCTTCGGCCCCGGGTGCCCCTGCGCGATCAGCCGGACGAGGATGCGCCGATGCGGCGCGTCAGCCCGTTCAGGGGCGCACCTCGACGGTGAACGCCTCGACCGGACCGATGTTGCCCGCGGCATCCGTCGACCGGTACTCGACGCGGTGCTCGCCGTAACCCGGCTCGCGCGCCTGGAACGGCGAGAGCGACATGCCGCCCGTGCCGAGGTTGCCGTAGATGAGGTCGTCGACGTTCGTGCCGGTCGGCGTGAACAGGAACGGCGCATCCGCGTCGGTCGGCCAGCCGTAGTAGTTGTGCCACCCGTCTCCGTCGAGGCGGAACTCGGTCACGAGCGCGCCGGCCTGGTCGTCGCTCGCCGTCAGCTTCATCGTGAACGACTCGTCGACGACGTAGTGCGGCTCGCCGTTCGCGCCGGTCGAGGTCTCGACCGGGGTTCCGACGACCGCCTCGACGGTCGGACCGGTCGCGTCGACCGTCCAGGCGCGGGTCTCGGTCGCCGCGGCGGCCCGCTTCGAGTCGCCGACGGACGCGGTGACCGTGTGCGTACCGGCGGAGAGGTCGAGGTCTGCGAGCTCGAGGGTGCGCGCGTTGTGCGGATTCGGCTGACGCTCGCCGTCGACCGTCCAGATCACGTCGAACACCCGGTCGGGGCGATGCGTGGTCTCGACGTAGAGCACGTCGTCGGAGCCGACGGGGCGCTCGGTCTGGGTCGACTCGGTGAACGCCGGCTCGACGTCGGTCGCCGTTGCGCGGCCGGTGCCCACGGTCCACGAACGCGTCTGGGTCATCGACGCCGAGTCGCGCAGCGCGGGGTCGCGCACGAACGGCGTGTTGTCGACGACGGTGACGGTCACCGTGTCGCCGGGCTTCGCCCTGGTCTTCGCGAGCTCGAGCTGCGTCGTGTTGTGCGGGTTCGGCACCGCCTTGCCGTTGATCGCCCAGGCGACGTCCAGCTCGTGGTAGACGGGGTGGGCGACATCGATCGAGATCACTTCGTCGGCCGCGACCGGCGTCGCCTCGTCGGGCGCGTCCGCGATGAGCGGGATCTTCGACGAGATGCGCTCGGTCATGATCTCGCGGGAGACCTGGTCCATCTGGTATCCGAGGGTCTTCATCATCGAGTGGCGGCTCGGACGGAAGATGCCGGTCGAGTAGTACTGGCCGCCCTCGTAGGCGCCGATGATGCCGCCGGCCTCGCTCGGCTCGCCGAGCCACCGCCACCACTTGGCCTGCTGCGCGGCCATCTCCTCGACGGTCATGATCGTGTGGTGCTTCGAGCGGGGCTCGCCGCCAGTGTAGTCGCCGGTCGTGATGCCGCGCGTGTAGTAGTCGTACTCGTCGGCGAGGCCGCCGAGCGAGTGCCCGATCTCGTGCGGCGAGATGAGGGCCGAGAGCGAGTTGCCGCCGCTCGCCGTCGCATAGCTGCCGCCCGCGCCGCCGTAGGTGTCGCTGTTCGCGAGGGCGAGCACCTGGTCGACCTTGGGCGCGGCCTTCGCGTACTCGCGGGCCTTCGCGCCGTCCATCGTGATCAGCCGCTGCACGCTGTTCGGGTTGCAGCCGCCCCAGAACGACATCTTGAGCGGAGTGTTCCGTCGGGGCGAGCCGAGCGACGAGTCGCAGCTGATGCCGGACTCGCCCGAGATGATCTCGACCGCGTAGACGTTGAAGTAGTTGCGGTAGCTCTTGTACGGTTCGATGCTCCACATCGTCTCGAGGTGCTTCTCGACCTGCTCGCGGAAGAGCGGCTGCTCGTCGGCGGTGTAGCCGTCGCCGAGGATCACGAGCGAGAACCGCTCGGAGGGGTCGCCCGTCACCTGGATCGGGACGAGCGTCGAGCTGCCGACGGCGGGCTCGTCGGCGTTCGCGGACTGGGCCGTGGCGACGGTCAGGCCGGTGGCGAGCACTGCGGCGAGCGCGAGGGCGCCGGCGCGACGACGCGCCGGGCGCGACGTGACGGCTCGCGGCACGGCCGGCGGGGCGAGCGGTTGGGCGTTCATGCGATGGTTCCCTTCATCTGGATGTCCCGCGGCGCGACGTTGCGTCGCGGTCGGAAGATCGGCGCATGGGTGGCGCGACGAACCGCTCCCCCGCCGCGGTGACGGCGGGTGGTGCTCTCCTCGTCGGGCGACGCGGCCGGCCTTCAGCCCGTGCTGGATCCGCCGCGTGCCCGTTCTTGCCCGTGTCAGGTGACTCACAGCCTAGGAACCCCTCGGCGCCCGGTCATCGATCAACTGTCGAGCAACCACGAGCTCCGGTGCGACGATCGTCGTACGAGACCGGAGACGGATCCCGTCAGGCCGTGAGGTTCGGCTCGATGGCCGCCGCGACCTCGATGCGGCGCAGGAGCAGCGCGAGATGGAGCCCGAGGTGCTCGAGCCCGTCGTGCAGGTCGATGCCGAGGATGCGCTCGACGCGGGCGAGCCGGTGGTAGACCGTCGCCCGGTGCACGTTCAGCCGTCCCGCGACGTCGCGAAGCCGACCTCCGTGCCGGAAGTACGCCTCGAGCGTCTCGAGGAGCACGTCTCCGTCGCGCTCATCGAGAAGGCTCGCGAGCCCGGTCGAGAAGTCCGCCGAGCGCACGCCCAGCGCGGCCGCGGACTGCAGGCCGCGGTACACGCCGAGCTCGTCCCAGGCGACGGCGGGCCCCCGCAGTCGGAAGGCCGTGGCGATCGCGAGCGCGCGCTGCGCCTCGCGGTGGCTCCGGGCCGAGTCGGGCAGGTGCACGACGGCGCCGCCGATCGCGACGAGCGGGTCGCCCAGGGGGCCGCCGCCGCGCGCAGCGGCCGACCGCAGTCGCTCGACGACGGCGTCCACGGCCGGGTGCAGCCGCCCGCCGTCGTCCGGCACGATGAGCACCACGCCGCCGGCGGTCACGAGGGTGAGCGGGCCGAGGTCCGCGAGCGCCCGGCGGATGCGGCGCTCGGCAGCCTCGAGGTCCTCGCGGCTGAGCGCGCCGGGATCGCGGGTGGTCAGGAGGTAGGCGCGGAGGGCGCCCGAGGCGTCGATGTCGCCCGACGCGACCAGCTCGTCGGCCGCGAGGAGGCGCTCGCGCGCCTCGCCCATGAGAAGCACGCGAGTGCGCTCCGCCCTGCGGGCCGACTCGTCGTCGCGCAACGAGAGCACGCGGGCCCATTCCTCGGCCAGGCGCACGGCGAGCTCACCGGCTCGAGCGACCTCCTCCGGCGACATCGCGTCGGGCTCCTCGATGAGCCAGAGATGCGCGCGCGCACCGTCCTGGGTGCGGATCGGGACGTAGAGCCGCTGCAGCATGCCGAGGCCGGGATTGCGCGGCACGTGCATGGCCTCCTCGGAGCGGTAGACCCCGAGTCCCGCGAGCCAGGAATGCACGCCCGGACCGGCGTGGTGCTCGAGGATCGAGCGGCGCCGCACCTCGTCGATGACCTCGGACTGCGGGCTGAAGGCGACGACGCGATACCGGCCGTCCTCGAGGAGCGCCGGCCGGCCGAGTTCGCGGGCGATGAGATTGACGAGCTGACTGACGGTCACCGGCTGCCTCCGAGGTGCACCGCGCAGGGGGATTCCCACGGGGGTACGCGACGCATCTGGGATCTCAGGATACCGGCCGGATCCTGAGGAATAGTTGACCTGAGTCGATAGTTGATAAAGATCAACGAAATGTATATAGTTGACCGTAATCAACTTTCTGTGAGGATCTCCCCTTGACTGCAACACTCCCGAACGACACCGAGGCGCAGCGCTCGCCGCGCGAGGTGTTCACGGCCCTCTCGGGCCTCATCATGGGCATGTTCGTCGCCGTGCTCTCGGGCACGGTCGTCTCGACCTCGATGCCCGTCATCATCGCCGACCTCGGCGGCGACCAGGCCGCCTACACCTGGGTCATCACGGCGAGCCTGCTCGCCACCGCCGTCTCGACCCCGATCTGGGGCAAGCTCGCCGACCTCGTCGACCGCAAGATGCTGCTGCAGCTCGCGCTCGGCCTCTTCGTCGCGGGCACCGTCATCGCCGGCTTCTCGCAGGACACGGGCATGCTCATCGCCGTGCGCGTCGTACAGGGCCTCGGCGCCGGCGGCCTGATGTCGCTCGTCATGATCGCCGTCGCGCTCATCATCTCGCCGCGCGAGCGCGGCAAGTACATGGGTGTCGTCGGCGGCATCATGGCGCTCGCCACGATCGGCGGGCCGCTGCTCGGCGGCGTCATCACCGACGCGTTCGGCTGGCGCGCCAACTTCTTCATCGGCGTGCCCTTCGCCGTGCTCGCGATCATCCTCATCCAGCGCACGCTGCACCTGCCGAAGCCGAACCGCGAGCGGGTCAAGATCGACTACCTCGGCGCCATCCTGCTCACCGTCGGCGTCTCGCTGCTGCTCATCTGGGTGTCGATGGGCGGCAACCAGTTCGACTGGGACTCGGTCGAGAGCTTCGTCGTCATCGGCATCTCCGCCGCCGCGATCATCGGCTTCGTCATCGCCGAGTTCTTCGTCGAGGAGCCCATCGTGCCGATGAGCCTCTTCGCGAACCGCACCTTCACCCTCGCCGTGATCGCGTCGATCTCGGTCGGCGTCGCGATGTTCGCGACGAGCGTCTTCCTCGCGCAGTACTTCCAGCTGGCGCGCGGCGCCACCCCGACCGAGTCGGGCCTCATGACCATCCCGATGATCGTCGGCCAGATGGGCGCCTCGATCGGCATCGGCGCGCTCGTGAGCCGCTTCGGCAAGTGGAAGGGCTGGATGCTGCTCGGCTCCGTGCTCGTGACCGCCGGCGTGACCGCCATGGCGACCCTGCAGTACGACACCGAGTTCGCGCTCGTCTCGGTCTACATGTTCGTGCTCGGCGCCGGCCTCGGCATGGTCATGCAGAACCTGACCCTGATCGTGCAGAACGACACGCCCGCCTCGCAGCTCGGCGCCGCGAGCTCGAACGTGAACTTCTTCCGCTCGATCGCCGGCACCATCGGCGTGACGGTCATGGGCTCGGTGCTCGCCACCCAGGTGACGACGCACATCACGAGCAGCCTCGCGAAGTTCACGCCGACCTCGCCCGACGAGATCGATGCGCTCAAGTCGCTCGCGACCGGCGACCTGCCCAAGGTCTCGGAGCTGCCCGACACGATCCGCGTGATCGTGGAGAGCTCGTACGGCCAGGGCATCGCCGACGTGTTCATCATCGCGATCCCCCTCGCCGTGCTGAGCCTCATCGCGATCGCGTTCCTGCCGAACAAGCCGCTGTCGACGAAGAATGCCGCGCAGACCCTCGCCGAGGAGGCGGAGCAGGTCGCCATCGACCTCGCCGAGGCCGAGATCGGCGCGCCGGTCACCTCGTCGCTGCAGGTCGTCGAGGGCTCGGATGCCGCGACCGGCGCCGACCGCGAGGCATCCGCCCGCTCGTCGGCGACGGCCACGGCGCAGGAGGCGCGCAAGTAGCATGATCGCCATGACCTCCCCCTCCCTCGACGAGGCCATCGCCCGCGTCGAAGAGCAACTCGGCCTCGTCTTCAACCGTGCCCGCACGGTCTGGAAGGAGGCGGCGCAGCAGATCCACCCCGAGCTGAACCCGGCCGGGTACAAGCTGCTCTCGACGATCGTGCGACTGGGCTCGTCGAACGCGCATCAGCTCGCGGAGCTCTTCGACATGGACAAGAGCGTCGTGAGCCGCCAGGTGCGCATCCTCGAGGAGGACGGGCTGGTCGTGAGCCGCCCCGACGAGCGAGACGGCCGGGTGCGGGTGCTCGAGCCCACCCCGTTCGCGGTCGAGCGGGTCGCGGCCCTGCGGGTGAAGAACCAGGCACGGCTGCACGAAGCGCTCAGCGAGCGCTCCGTGTCCGAGCTCGAGACCTTCGCCGAGATGCTGAAGGTGCTGTCGGAGGCCTGAACCTCCGGGCGGACCTCCCCCCGCCGCCCGGACCGCGCCGGACGGACTCCCCCGCCGTTCCGGCCGCGACGAAGGAGCGTATCGAGACCCGCCGGGGTCCCGATACGCTCCTTCTGCGTCTCCGTCGCGCTCAGCCCGCGTGCAGCGACGCCTGCAGGGCCTCCATGCCGCCGACGAGCGGCAGGTGCACGGTCGACTTCGACGGGTCGAGCGTGAGCGTCGTGCCCGGCGCCGGGCGCACCGTGTACTCCTGGTCGCTCGAGAGCACGACGACGCCGATCTGCGAGCCCGCCGAGAACACGTAGTCCTTCGGCTGCAGGTCGAACGCGAAGTCGTACGCCACCCCGGGAGCGACGGGCGTCGTCACCGCGTCGGAGTCGCGGTTCTCGACGTCCATCCAGCCCCGCGTGATGATCTTCGGGGCTCCCGTCAGCGGGTACTCGACGAGGAGGGCGGTGAGGTTCGCCTTCGGCCGGTCGACCGCGATCCGCAGCGAGACCGTCGGCGTGCCCGAGAGCCGCAGCGGCTCGCCGAGCGCCGCCGTGCGGTACGCGAGCCGGTTCGGCGACGATGCGGCGGCGGCCAGGTCGGCGGCGCGGATGCCCGCGTCGTCGACGAGGTCCTCGGTCGCCTTCGATCCGTTGCGCGACGCGGCGAGCGCGCCGACGCCGTCGGCCTCGACGGCGGGCGCGAGCTTGAGCTTCACGTCCTCCGTCGCCGGGTCGGGCCACTCGGGGTACTCGGTGAGGGTGCGGTCCTCGCGCACGACGTACGCCTTCGGCAACTGCTCGACGCCGTTCTCGACGTCGTACAGGTACCGCGTGAACCAGCGGTTGAGCAGCGTGTCGTTCGGGTTGCCGCCGTGGCCGCCCTGGTGCAGGTAGATCTGGTGCGGCACGCCGTTCGCCTTGAGCTCCTCGTAGAGCGCGGAGGCGTTCTTCGTCATGACGTTCCAGTCGTTGAGCCCGTGCGCGACGAGGGTCGCCGCGCTGATGCGGTCGGCGTTCGCGAGGTAGTTCCGCTCCTCCCAGAACGCGCTGCGGTCGCCGGTCGCGCGGTCCTGGTTCGCCCGCAGCTCGTCGATGACCGGCTGGCAGATCTCCTGGTCGAACCGGGTGTACACGTAGTCGGCGAGCACGTCGAGGTCCTCGCCCTGGTATCCGCCCGGTGCGCGGACCGCGCCGTTCGCGCGGTAGTAGTCGTACCAGTCGGAGATCGCCGAGACGGGCACGATCGCGTCGAGTCCCTCGACGCCCGTCGACGCGACGCCGATCGGCAGCGTGCCGTTGTACGACGTCCCGATCATGCCGACGCTGCCGGTCGTCCAGTCGGCCGCGACCTCGGTTGCGCGGTCGGGCTTCGTGTACGCCTTCGCGCGGCCGTTCAGCCAGTCGACGACGGCCTTGCCGGCGAGCGACTCGTTCACCCCGCCCGAGGTGGGGCAGCCCTCCGACCAGCCGCTGCCGAAGCCCTCGGCGTGCACGACGGCGAAGCCGCGGGGCACCCACGTGTTCTCGAGCGAACGAGAGATGGTCGGGCTCGTGCGGTTCGTCGGCTGGTACGCGGGCCACGGGTCCTTCGTCGAGGGCGGATCTCCGATCTCGTGGTCGACCGACCAGTTCGTCACCTGCGAGCCGCCTGCGTAGTACGGGCTCAGCTCCATGATGACCGGCACGTCGAGGCCGTCGGTCTCGGTCTCGGGCACTCGGCTGACGTCGATGTGCACGAGGTCGGGCCGCCCGTCGCGGTCGGAGTCGACCTCGCTCTCGACCCAGGCCTCCTCGTTGACCCACTCGGCCGAGTTCTTCGTGAAGACGGCTTGCGAGAGTCCGTCGACGAAGGTCGGATCAGTCTGGTCGGGGCTCGCGTACGCGGGCGAGGCGGCCGCGAGGCCGGCGCCGGCGATCACGGCGGTGAGCAGGGCTGCGGTGCGGATGGTGCGTCGTCGTGCGGTGGTGGGTACCGCTGAAGACATGCGGATGCTCCTTCGGTCATGCCGGGGCCACGGCCTCCACCCGCGTCTCTGCGCGGTGCCACGACCCCGTGGCTCCTCCACACGCTAGGGGTGCGGGCGCGCGACACGCCAGAGATGGTCGGATGTCTGTCCGGCGGCCGCACCCGTCGCCTCCGGTCCTCGTGTCGCGACGGGCACGTTCGCACGACACCCGTCGCACGGCGCCCGCACGCCGTGTTCCGGTGAGGACTGCCGGTCGTTCGATCGGGCTACGACGCGGGCGTCGCCCCGGCGAGCGGCAGATCGACCGTGAAGACCGTGCGGCCGGGCTTCGACTCGACCGACACCGTGCCGTGCTGCGCCTCGACCACCGCGCGCACGATCGCGAGCCCGAGGCCGGTCGACCCGGCGCGGCGCGAGCGCGAGGCATCCCCTCGTGCGAAGCGCTCGAACAGGCGGTCGCGCAGCCCCTCGTCGATGCCTGGGCCGTCGTCGGCGATCTGGAGCCTCGCGCGCCCGTCGACCTCGGTGAGGGTCGCCGACACGGCGGTGCCGGCGGGCGTGTGCACGCGCGCGTTCGCGAGCAGGTTGGCCAGCACCTGGCGCAGTCGTGCGTCGTCGCCCGAGACCTCGACGGGCGACTCCCCCGCGTCGACCGACCAGTCGTGATCGGGTCCTGCGGCCTGGGCGTCGCCGACGGCGTCGACGACGATCGCCCGCAGGTCGACGGTCGAGTGCACGAGTTCGCGCCCCTCGTCGAGCCGGGCGAGCAGCAGCAGGTCCTCGACGAGCTCGGTCATGCGCACCGACTCCGACTCGATGCGCGAGAGCGCATGCATCACGTCCTCGGGCAGCTGGCCGCCGTGCAGCCGCGTGAGCTCGGCGTACCCGCGGATCGATGCGAGCGGCGTGCGCAGCTCGTGCGAGGCGTCGGCGACGAAGCGGCGCACCTTCTGCTCGCTCTGCTCGCGCGCCGTCAGGGCGGATGCCACGTGCCCCAGCATGCGGTTGAAGGCGGCGCCGAGCCGGCCGACCTCGGTGCGCTCGTCGCCGACGTCAACCCGCTCGGCGAGCGCGACGTCGCCGCGGTCGAGCGGCAGTTCCGACACTCGCTGGGCGGTCTCGGTGACGCGCGCGAGCGGGCTGAGGGCACGGGTGACGATGAGCGAGCCGAGCGCGAGCGCGGCGGCGAGCCCCGCGAGCGCGACGATCGTGATCGTGATCGCGAGCTGCGAGGTCGCGGCGCCGACCTCGGCGAGGGGCAGTGCGAGGACGATCGAGACGCCGTCCCACTCGGCCTCCTCGACGGCGAGCGCACGGTAGTCACCGTACTCGCCGACCTTGATCGAATGGGGCTGCCCGTCGGCCGGCACCGCCGCGAGGGCGTTCGCCACGTGGTCGGGAAGGTCGAGCACGCGACCGCCCTCGGTGATGTAGCCGGCCCGTGCCTCGCCCTCGCGCGGCACGAGGGCGGCGAGCGTGCCGGCCTCCTGGCCGGGAACGTTCAGCACGAGTCCCGGTGCGGCGTCGGGGTCGCCGGGGAACCCGGGCGGCTGCCCGGCGATGGCGACGTTCGCGCGCGAGATCGCCGAGTCGAGGTTGGCGTCGAGCCGGGCGACCGACGAGCTGTGGAACACCGCGACGCTCACGACACCGACGACGGCGCTCACCGCGACGAGCAGCGATGCGACGATGACGAGGAGCCGGCGACGCAGGGTCCAGGGGCGGCGGTGCGCGGCATCCGCGTCGTTCGTCGCCGTGTCGTCGCCCTGGCCGGCCGACCCGCCGGCGCCGTGGTCGCGGGCGGTGGCCTCCCGGCGAGCCGCCGCCGCGTATCCGGGATCGCCGGGGCGCGTCATCCCGCCGCCTTCAGCATGTAGCCGGCGCCGCGAACCGTGTGGATCATGGGTGCCCGGCCCGCGTCGATCTTCTTGCGCAGGTACGAGATGTAGAGCTCGACCACCGTCTCCTTGCCGCCGAAGTCGTACGACCACACGCGATCGAGGATCTGCGCCTTCGAGAGCACGCGGCGGGGATTGCGCATGAGGTAGCGCAGCAGCTCGAACTCGGTCGCGGTGAGCTCGATCGGCTCTCCCGCGCGGGCGACCTCGTAGGAGTCCTCGTCGAGGGTGAGGTCGCCGACGGTCAGCACCGGGTCCTTCGCCTGCGCGAGGGTGAGCGTCGAGCGGCGGATGAGCCCGCGCAGCCGGGCGACGACCTCTTCGAGGCTGAACGGCTTCGTGACGTAGTCGTCGCCGCCCGCGGTGAGCCCGGCGATGCGGTCGTCGAGCGAGTCCTTCGCGGTGAGGAACAGCACGGGGGTCTCGGTGCCGTCGGCGCGCACCCGCTGCAGCACCTCGAGCCCGTCGATGTCGGGCAGCATGATGTCGAGCACGATCGCATCGGGACGGAACTCGCGCGCGATCCGCACGGCGCTCTGGCCGTCGGCGGCGGTGCGCACGTCCCAGCCCTCGTACTTGAGCGCCATCCTGAGCAGCTCGGTGAGCGAGTGCTCGTCGTCGACGACGAGCACCCGCACCATCGACCCGTCGCCCTTGGCGATCGCGGGGGCACGGTGCGGGGCGGCGGGCGTCGAGCTCATGGTTCCAGTATCCGCACCGAGCTATGCGATTCCTATGGCTCGCCTGTGCGATTCCGGATGCCTCGGCCCCGGCCGATGCATGGCCGACGCATAGCGGCGCCAAAGCGACGCCACAGCGCGCGCTCCTAGCGTCGGTCCCGACCCCATCGACGAGAGGACCCCCATGTTCTTCACCTACCTCCGGCGCGAGCTCGCGGGCCGCCGCAGGCAGACCGCGATCATCGCGATCGGCATGGCGCTCGCCATCGCCCTCGTCATGATCGTGAACGCCGTCTCGACGGGCGTGCGCGATGCGCAGGCCCAGGTGCTGCAGTCGGTCTACGGCGTCGGCACCGACCTCACGGTGACGGCGACCCCCGCCGCACCGGGCGAGGGGGACGGGCCGCAGCGCTTCGAGTTCGGCGCCGACGACGGCGAGACCGCCGACGGCTCGACCTCGATCAGCCAGTCGCGCCTCACCTCGGGCCCGGGCTCGCAGACATTCGACGCGTCGTCGCTCGACACCGTGCAGGGCCTCGGCGGCGTCTCGGCGGCCGCGGCGACGCTCGCGCTCGAGAACGTCACGTTCTCGGGCGAGCTGCCCGACTTCTCGGCGCAGCAGGACGGCACCGACCGGGTGGCACCGGGCGACGGCACCGGCGAGCAGCCCCCGCAGGGCGGGTTCGACGGCGCCGGCGGCAGCGCCTTCGACGTCGACCGGGTCAGCGTGCTCGGCGTCGATCCGGCCGGCGCCGCGGTCGGCCCGCTGTCGTCGGTCGAACTGGCCGACGGCCGCGGCCTCGAGTCGGGCGACACCGGTCAGGCCGTCGTCGTGCTCGACGCGACCTACGCGACGAGCGCCGAACTCGCGGTCGGCGACACGATCGACCTCGGGGGCACGGACTTCGAGGTGGTCGGCACGGTCGCCTCGACGTCGGCCGACGCGACGACCGCGTCGAACGCGTACATCCCGCTCGACCTCGCCCAGTCGATCTCGGGCCAGGACGGCATGATCAGCGACCTCTACGTGCAGGCGGACTCGTCGGATCGGATCGACGCCGTGCAGGCCGAGATCGAGGAGGCGCTGCCCGACGCCACGGTGTCGACGCAGGCCGACCTCGCCTCGCAGGTCTCGGGATCGCTGTCGACCGCGTCGAGCCTCATCTCGAACCTCGGCCTGTGGGTCTCGCTCGCCGTGCTGGTCGCCGCGTTCCTCATCGCGATCCTCTTCACGATCCAGGGGGTCACCCGGCGCACCCGCGAGTTCGGCACGCTCAAGGCGATCGGCTGGCGAAACGGCCGGATCGTCGGGCAGGTCGCGGGCGAGTCGCTCGTGCAGGGCCTCATCGGCGGGGCCGCGGGCCTCGTCATCGGCCTCGCCGGCATCTGGATCGTGAACCTCATGGGGCTCACGCTCGGCGGCAGCGCCGGCGGCATCACGGCCGGCGGCCCGGGCGGTGCGGCGATGCAGGGGGCGGATGCCTCGGGCGCGATGCCCGGCGGCATGGCCGGCGGCCCGTTCGGCGCCGCCGCGGCGACCCAGACGACCACCGAGGTCGTGCTGAACGCGCCGGTGACGGTGGGCGTCATCGCGATCGCGATCGGCCTCGCCGTGCTCGGGGGCCTCGCCGCCGGCGCGATCGGCGGCTGGCGGGCCTCGCGCCTGCGCCCGGCGGAAGCGCTGCGGAGCGTCGCATGACCGCCGTCGAGACCGGGGCCGTGCACGCCGCCGGCGCCGAGGCATCCACCGAAACCGGGCCGGCGACGCCCGCCCGACCGAAGGGAACCCACATGTACGTGCTCGAGAACGTCACGAAGCAGTACGCCGGCAAGCGCACGGTCACCGCGCTGAAGGACGTCAGCCTCGAGATCGCGGCCGGCCAGATGGTCGCGATCCAGGGGCCGACGGGCGGCGGCAAGTCCACGCTGCTGCAGATGCTCGGCGCGCTCGACCGGCCGACCTCCGGCCGGGTGCGGCTCGGCGAGTCCGACATCTCGCATCTGCCCGACGCGAAGCTCGCCCGGGTTCGCGCGAAGGAGGTGGGCTTCGTCTTCCAGGGGTTCAACCTCATTCCGACGCTCACGGCGCAGGAGAACGTCGAGACCGCCCTCGAGCCGCTCGGCGTGCCGGGGCCGGAGCGGCGCCGGCGCGCCGCCGAGGCGCTCGCCGCCGTGGGGCTCGCCGACCGCGCGACGCACGTGCCCGGTGAGCTCTCGGGCGGGCAGCAGCAGCGGGTCGCGATCGCCCGCGCCCTGGTGAAGGAGCCCGACGTGCTGCTCGCCGACGAGCCGACGGGCGCGCTCGACGAGGAGACCCGCGACGAGATCCTGGGCCTGCTCGAGGGGTTGTGGCGCGACCGCGGGCTCACGCTCGTCATCGTCACGCACGACTCGGCCGTCGCGCGGCGGGCCGAGCGGCGCCTGCACATCAAGCACGGCACGGTCACCGAGCGCTGATGCGACGTCCGTCGATGCGCGGATGCCTCGCCGGGAGCACTCCCGCGAGGCGTCCGCGCACTCGTCCGTTCGGATGGAACGCGGAGGAAGACCGCCTACGGTCGAATCGATGTCGCAGCCACCGCACCCCCGCGCCCTCCCCCGCCGAGCCGTGCTGATCGGCGGCGGCGTCGCCGCCGTCGCGGCCACCGGCGGCGCCCTCGCCTGGCTCTTCGGGCAGTCGCCCGCCCCCTCGGCCGCGTCGGCCGACTCGATCGACGCCGCGACCGCCCGGCCGACGCCGGGCGCCGACGCGAGGGCCGACTCGACGGTCGCCGCGGCCGCGGTGAGCCCCGCGGTCGCGGCCCAGCTCGCCTACCTGCGCGCCCACTGGCAGGACACGTCGAGCGAGGAGTTCGGCTACATCGACGAGAACGACTGCGTGAACTTCGCGAGCCAGGGGCTGCTCGCCCGCGGCTGGACCGAGGACGACGAGTGGTGGTACTCGGCCGACGGCGACCCGTGGGCCTCGAGCGACGCCTGGATCAGCTCGACCGTGCTGCGCGACTACCTCGAGCTGCACCCCGAGCGGGCGACCGCCCTCGACGACACGCAACGTTCCCTCGTGAAGCCCGGCGACCTCGTGCAGTTCGACTGGGACGGCACCGGCGACCGCGATCACACGGGCACCGTGACGGCCGTCGTCGTCGGCGCCGACGGCGCGGTCTCGATCGAGTACGCCGGCCACACCGACGCCACCTGGGACCGCACGGTCGACGAGGCGATCACCGAGATCCATCCCGGCGGCGTCGCGTACTACTGGAGCATCCCCGAGTAGCGCCCGACGATGCGCGTGCCCTCCGGCCGACCGTCGACGCACGACGTAGCGTGGAACCGATGAGCCAGCCGACCCCGCGACCCTCTCCCGGCGTGTACCTGCGCCGGCGCCTCGTCGTGGGCGGCGCGCTGCTCGTCGCCGTCGGGCTCGTCGTGTGGCTCGTCGTGGCGATCGTGACCGCGGCGGTCGCCGCCGCCACGCCGCCCGGCCCGACCGGGCCGGGAACGCAGGGCGGCCACGGCAGCCGTCCGAACGCGGCGGCGCTCGAGCTCGACCCCGAGCTGCCGGCCCCCGTGCTGCGCCAGCTCGAGTACGTGCGCGAGCACTGGGACGGCGCGAACGAGCAGTACGGCGTGCTCGGCGACGACGACTGCGTGAACTTCGCCTCGCAGTCGCTCGTCGAGCGCGGCTGGCAGCCCGACGCCGAGTGGTGGTACTCGGCGGACGGCGACCCGTACGCGTCGAGCGACGCGTGGCGATCGTCGACCGTGTTCCGCGACTACCTCACGGCGCACCCCGAGCGGGCGACGCCGCTCTCCGACGCGCAGCGAGCGAAGGTGAAGCCCGGCGACATCGTGCAGTTCGACTGGGACGCCTCGGGCGATCGCGACCACACCGCCATCGTCACGGCCGTCATCGAGGACGAGGACGGCGACGTGCACGTCTACTACGCGGGGCACACCGACGCGACGTGGGATCGGTCGGTCGACGACCACCCGAAGCACCCCGAGACGAAGGTGTACTTCTGGAGCGTGACGGGCTGACGCCCGTGGCGGTCGCGACCGCCGGTCAGGCCGGTTCGAAGTCGAACTCCTGGAAGTCGGCGACCTCGGGCACCCAGCGCTCCTCCACGAAGCCGACGTGAGCGGGATGGCGGTTGTAGGCGTCATACGCCGCGGCATCCGCGAACACCATGCGGAACTGGTGGGTGAACGGGCTCCCGGGGCTGACCTGACGCATGACCGCGAAGCCCGTCACCCCGGGGATCGCCGTCAGCGTGTCGCGGCCGGCGCGCAGGAACGCCGACTCCTCGTCGGAGCCGGCCTCGTGCACGAGGCGGAAGACGACGGTGTGCTCGATCGGCATGCGAGCCCCTACTGGTTCGAGAACGCCGCGTCGAACGAGGCGGTCGGGCGCGGGAAGAGCTTCGAGCGGATGAACCCGACCGCCTCGGCGGCACCGTGCAGCCGGTCCATGCCGGCGTCCTCCCACTCGACCGAGATCGGGCCCGTGTAGCCGATCGCGTCGAGCGCGCGGAACGCGTCCTCCCACGGCACGTCGCCGTGCCCCGTCGAGACGAAGTCCCAGCCGCGCCGCGGGTCGCCCCACGGCAGGTGCGAGCCGAGGATTCCCGGCCGGCCGGTCGCGGGCCGCATCCTCGTGTCCTTGCAGTCGACGTGGTAGATCCGGTCCTGGAAGTCCCAGATGAAGCCGACGGGGTCGATGCCCTGCCACATCATGTGCGAGGGGTCCCAGTTGAAGCCGAACGCGGCGCGGCGGTCGATCGCCTCGAGCGTGCGCACGCTCGTCCAGTAGTCGTAGGCGATCTCGGAGGGGTGGACTTCGTGGGCGAAGCGCACGCCCTCGGCGTCGAACACGTCGAGGATGGGGTTCCAGCGGTTCGCGAAGTCCTCGTAGCCGGCGTCGATAACGCTCGCCGGCACGGGCGGGAACATGGCCACGTACGGCCAGATCGCCGAGCCCGTGAACCCGACGACGGTGTCGACGCCGAGCGCGCGGGCGACCCGCGCCGCCCGCTTCATGTCGTCGGCGGCACGCTGCCGCACCCCCTCGGGGTCGCCGTCGCCCCACGTGTACGGGCGCACGATCGCCTCGTGGCGGAAGTCGATCGGATCGTCGCAGACGGCCTGGCCCGTCAGGTGGTTCGAGATCGCGTGGACCTCGAGCCCGTGCCGCTTCAGGATCTCCTGCCGCTCGGCGAGGTAACCGGGCTCCTCCTCCGCCAGCTTCAGGTCGAGGTGGTCGCCCGAGCAGGCGATCTCGAGCCCGTCGTAGCCCCAATCGGCGGCGAGGCGCGCCACCTCGGCGAACGGCAGGTCGGCCCACTGGCCGGTGAACAGCGTGACGGGATGGGTTGCGGCGGTCATGCGGGGTACCTTTCGTCGTTCAGGGCGGTCAGGTAGCGGATGCTTCGTGCCGCCAGCTCGTCCTGCGAGGGCGCGAGCGGCCGCCAGACCGAGGCGGCCACCGCGATCGTGGCGTTCTCGCCCGTGAAGCTCTCGAGCCCGAGCGCCCCGGCGTACCCGACCTCGTCGAGTGCGTCGAGGAACGCCGGCCAGTCGAGGTGGTCGTCGCCGACGGCGCCGCGGTCGTTGCCGCAGACCTGCACGTAGGCGAGGTTCGGGCCGGCCGCACGGATCGCGTCGCCGATCGACTTCTCCTCGATGTTGAGGTGGTAGCTGTCGAGCGCGAGCCCGAGGCCGGGGCCGAGCAGCGGCCCGAGCGCCTCGAGCGCCTGCTCGACCGTGTTCACGAGGCTCGTCTCGTACCGGTTGAGCGGTTCGATCGCGAGCCGGATGCCACGAGCCTCGGCCTGTCGCACGAGCGGCGCGAGCGCCGTGCGGAGCTCGCGGTACCGGGCCTCGCGCTCCTCGGCGTCCATGCGCCAGGCGCGGCCGGTGGCCGCGGTGAAGGGGCCGGCCACGACCGGGGAGCCGAGGCGCTCGGCGACGCCGAGGCAGTGCACGAGGTAGTTCTGGGTCGCCACGATCTCGGAGCCGGGCGCGGCGACGAGGTTGCGGCCGGGGCCCATCGCCCCGATCACGATCGGGGCGAGGCGGTGCTCGCGCAGGATCTCCACCGCGGCATCCGCCGACCAGTCGCCGGGGTTCTCGACCGGCAGCTCGATCGCCCCGAAGCCGAGCGCCGCCGCCTTCGCGGCGAGCGCGGGCAGGTTCTCGGCGGTGAGGGGCGAAGCCCACACCCAGGTGTTCACGCCGATGGTGCGGCGCATGCTGCCTCCTTGCAGAACTCCGTCGGTCGAGTAGGGAGCGAAGCGAGCGTATCGAGACCCGCCGCCGGTCGACGAGCGCAGCGTATCGAGACCACGATCGTGCGTGTGGTCCCGATACGCGCTCCGCGCTCCTCGACCGACGGATCAGGGTTTACGGGATGATCCGGTCCTCCCAGACCTGCGGGTAGCCGGGCAGGTCCTCGCCGCCGAACTTGGCGTAGTGGCCGTCGGGCATGTTCTCGTTGAGCGCGAGGTACTCGTCGACCTCCTCCTCGGTGATCGGCGACTGCGGCAGCACCCACTCCTGGGGCACCTCCTCGCCGGCGAAGATCTTCTGCGCGGCGAGCAGCGGCGTGCGCCACTGGAAGTTCGAGTACACCGGCGCGAGGCCCGTGAGCCCGGTCTCCTTCCACTTGCGGAGGAAGCTCATCTCGTCCTCGCCCGTCATCACCGGGTAGTCGGCGCCGGCGTCCTCGAACGCCTCGATGGCGGCGACGGCGCCGTCGCCGGCGTCCATCCAGATGCCCTGGACGTCGCCCTTGGCGAGCTCGTCGGAGATGATCTTCTTGATCTCGGCGGGGTCGGCGCCCGTGAAGTAGTCGACGGCCTCGATGCCGGCCTCGTCGAACAGCTTCTCGGCCGCGGCCCAGCGCTGCTCGAGCACGTCGACGCCCGGCAGGATGCGCAGCGCCACGACCTTGTCGCCCTCGTCGAGCTCGTCGATGAGGAACTCGGCCGTGTCGATGCCCCACGCGAATCCGCCGATGGGGTGGATGAACGTGACGGGGCAGTCGGTCTGCACGCCGCGGTCGAACACGACGACGGGCTTGCCCGTGTCGCAGGCGCGCTCGACGGCCGGGGTCATCGCCGCCGTCGAGTTCGGCGAGATGAGGAAGATGTCGCAGTTGCCCTCGTTGATGAAGTAGTCGATGTCGGCGATCTGCGTGTCGTCGGAGTCCTGCGCGTCGCGGGTCTCCATCTCGCTGATCACACCGGCGTCCTGCAGCACCTTCAGCTGCTGGTTCATCGTGATCCAGCCGGTCTGGCGCCACGGGTTCGAGATCGAGGCGTTGGCGAAGCACGCCTTCTTCGCTCCCTCGCTCGCGAATTCCGAGGTGTCGACCATCTCGGCGTTGATGTACTGCAGCCACGGCTGCCCTTCGGGGCCCTCGGGCACGACGTCGCGTTCGGCGTCCTGCTTGTCGAAGAGCTCCTGGTCGAACCACTCGACCGCTTCCTCCGTGGCGCCGGCGTCTTCCGTCGGCGCGGCCACGTTGGGGTCGGTGGTACAGCCGGCCATCGTCAGCAGCGCGAGGGCGCCGACCATTGCGGATGCCACCGCATACTTGCGTCGCATCACGAACCTCCCTTGGTTTCGTTGTCAGCCCTCGACGTCGAGGGAATGGATGCAGGGCGAGCGGATGCCTCGGCATCGCGCTCCTCCGCCGGTGCCGGCGAAGTCTGGGTCGCCGTGTCCGGCGAGGTCTGGGTGGCGGTCCCGGGCGAGCCGCCCGATGCCGCGTCGGATGCCTCGGCCGAGGCATCCGGAATCGTCGTCGATGCCGCGGGTGCCGGGTCGATGCCCTTGCCGCGGCGTCGTGCGCGGAAGGTGGTCGCCGAGTAGGCGACCGCGATGATGATGATCGCGCCCTGCACCGCGTCGCGGTAGGTCGAGGGCACGCCGGCGAAGTTGAGCAGGGTGAACAGGGCCTCGAGCGCGAACGCGCCCGCCGCCGCCGCGACGACCCAGCCGCGCCCGCCGCCGAGCACCACGCCGCCGAGCACGACCGCGGTGATCGCGATGAACTCGTAGCCGCGACCGACCGACGGGTGGACACCGGCGTAGCCCACGAGCAGCACGCCCGCGATCGTCGCGGAGAGCGAGGAGATCATGAAGGTCGACGTCTTCACCCACCAGCTGCGGGCGCCCGCGAACCGCGCGGTCGTCGGGTTGTCGCCGAGCGCGATGATCGTGCGGCCGAACGGGCGCTTCGAGAACCAGATCGCGACGGCGAGCACGACGGCGAGCACGAGGACCGACCACGGCAGGATGTCGATGACGGGGATGCCGCGGATGCCGCCGCGCCCGATCTCGCGGAACCCGTCGGCGGGGTTGCCGGTCGCGGCGCCGCCCGTCCAGTAGAGGGTGCCGCCGAGCAGCGCGAGCATCATGCCGAGGGTGACGATGAAGCTCGGCACCTTGAGGAACGAGACGATGAGTCCGTTGACCAGCCCGATGAGGGCGCCGAACGCGAGCATGAGCGCGAGCACGGGCAGCGACTTCGCCTCGTCCTGGCCGATGAGGTTGCCGGCGATCACGACCTGGGCCGTGACGACCGATCCCATCGACAGGTCGAACTCGCCGCCGACGATGACGAAGTACTGGCCGATCGCGACGATCGCGATGGGCGCCACGCGCTGGATGAAGCGGATGAACTGGCTCGGTTCGGCGAACGACGGGTTCAGGACGGTGATCGCGACCAGCAGCACGATGAGCAGCAGGAACACGGCGCCGCGCGGGCTCACGAGGGTGCGGCCGAGGTCGGCCAGGCGGCTGCCCAGGTCGCGGCGGTCGGTGCTGACGGCGGTCATGCGCGGGCCTCCTCTCGTGCGTCGTTCCCGTCGACGTCGCCTCCGGCGCCGTCGGGGCCGGTCGGCGGTGCCGAGGCGTTCGCGAACCTCGGCCTGCGCCGGTCGACCGACCGGCTCGTGTAGACCGCGACGGCCGCGACGATGACGACGCCGCGCACGACGTCCTTCAGGAAGGGGTTCACCTGCATGACGCTCATCACGTTGTCGACGACGGCGAAGATCGCGACGCCGCCGATCGTGCCCCAGATCGAGCCGCGGCCGCCCATGAGCAGGGTGCCGCCGAGCACGACCGCGGCGATCGAGAGCAGGTCGTAGCCGCCCTGGGTGCCGACGACCGGACTGCCGACGCCGAGCCGGCTCGCGAGCAGCAGCCCGGCGAGCGCCGCCGTGATCGAGCACAGCATGTGCGCGACGATGAGCGGTCGTGCGGTGCGGATGCCCGACAGGCGCGCGACCTGCTCGTTGCCGCCGACCGCGAACATGTGGTTGCCGGTGCGCGTGCGGGCGAGGAAGAACGCCCCGGCGAGCGCGACGAGCAGCATGAGCAGCGTCGAGACGGGGATCGGTCCGATGCCCGTGGCGCCGATGAGCTGGAACTCCCACGGCACCTGGCCGCTCGTGCCCTTGTAGTTCGTGTCGAGGTAGCCCTTGATGATGAGGCCGGTGCCGAGCGTCGCGATGAAGCCGTTGACCTTGAGCTTCGTGACGATGAGCCCGTTCGCGAGCCCGATGACCGCGGCGACGACGATCACGGCGACGACGGCCATCGGGATGTTCGCGGGGTTGCCGGCCATGAGGTCGGCCGCGATGAGGCTCGACAGGCTCACGACGTAGGGCACCGACAGGTCGAGGGACGCGCACAGGATGACGAGGGTCTGGCCGATGGCGACGAAGCCGAGCACGCTCATTCCGGTGAGGATGTCGCGGATGTTGCCGGCGCTGAAGAAGTTGCGGCCGACGGAGGCGACGAGGACGGCGCCGATCGCGATGACCGCGACCAGCGCGATGCCGACGATGAGGCTCGAGTCGAGCCGGCGACGGCGCGGTGTCGCGCGCCGGGCGGTGGGGGTCGTCGCGCTCATCGCAGCTCCTCCCCGCCGACGCGCAGGGTTCCCGTCGCGGCGCCGAGGATCGTCGCCTCGTCGCTGCGAGCCGGCAGTTCGGCCGAGGCCCGGCCGTCGTGCATGACGATGATGCGATCGGACATGCCGATCACCTCGGGCAGTTCGGACGAGATCATCAGGATGGCGACCCCTTCTTTCGCGAGTCGGCGCATGAGCGTGTAGACGGCGACCTTCGCGCCGACGTCGATGCCGCGGGTCGGTTCGTCGAGGAGCACGACGCGGGGCTTGGTCGCGAGCCATTTCGCGAGGACGACCTTCTGCTGGTTGCCGCCCGAGAGGAACTGCACCTCCTGGTCGAGGCCGCGCGACGACAGCTCGAGCGAGGAGAGCACGCCCGGCAGCTCTCGCCGCGTCTCGCGGGTGCGCCGCGAGAACACCGAGCGGATCACGAGGAGCGCGTTGTCGGCGATCGACTGGTTGAGCGCGAGGCCCTGGGCCTTGCGGTCCTCGGTGATGAGGGCGACGCCCCGCCTCACCGCCTGCCGGGCCGAGGAGATCTGCACCGGCCGGCCGTCGAGGCGCAGCTCGCCGCGCGTGAACGGCGCGATGCCGAACACGGCCTCGACGAGTTCGGTGCGACCCGAGCCCTGCAGGCCCGCGACACCGACGATCTCACCGGCGCGCAGCTCGAGGTCGACCCCGTCGACGTAGGCGTTGCCGGCGGCGCGGAGCTCGAGCCGGGGCTCGCCCCTCACGGTGCCCGGCTCGGGGTCGGGGAAGTACGCGGAGATCGGCCGGCCGACCATCCGCCGCACGAGCTCGTCGGTGTCGAGCTCGGACGCGGGCCCGCTCGAGACGAGCGCACCGTCTTTCAGCACCGTGATCGTGTCGCAGAGGTCGAAGATCTCCTTCAGCCGGTGCGAGACGTAGATGATCGCGACGCCGCGCGCCTGCAGGCGCCGGACGATCGCGTAGAGCAGCTCGACCTCGTGATCGGCGAGCGCGGCGGTCGGCTCGTCCATCTGGATGACCCGGGCGTCGACCGAGAGCGCCTTGACGATCTCGACGATCTGCTGCTCGGCGACGGTCAGGGTGCGGACCGGCGCGTCGGCGTCGATCGAGTCGATGCCGAGCTCGGCGAGCAGCGCCCGCGTCTCGGCGAGCATCGCCTTGCGGTCGACGAGGCCGCGCCGCTTCGGCTCGCGACCGAGGAAGACGTTCTGCGCGACCGTGCGCTCGGGCAGCAGGTTGAACTCCTGGAAGACCGTCGCGAGGCCGGCCCGCGCGGCCTGCACGGGGTGGCTGAACGCGACCTCCTCGCCGCCGAGTCGCACACTGCCCGCGTCGCGCTCGTAGACGCCCGCGAGGATCTTCATGAAGGTCGACTTGCCGGCGCCGTTCTCGCCGACCAGGCCGTGGACCTCGCCGGCGCGCAGGGTCAGCCCCACGCCGCGCAGCACGGTCACGCCGAAGAACGACTTCTCGAGCCCCTCGGCGACGAGCACCGGCTCGCCGGCCGCGGCGACTGCGCCGGGCGACGACGATGCGGGGGTCGCGGCGCTCATGCGGGCACCTCCGTCCAGTCGCGGCGTTCGGCCGAAGCGAGCACGGCCTCGGTGACCTGTGCGGCGCGCAGCCCGTCGGCGAAGACCGGGAGCCCGTCGGGCCGCGCGCCGTCGATCGCCGCGTAGGCGTCGGCGACGAAGGCGTTGAACGCGTCCTGGTAGCCCATCGGGTGCCCGGCGGGCACGAGCGAGAGCCGGGCCGCGTCGGCGTCGAGCCGCGCCGGATCGCGCTCGATGATGCTCGAGGCCGCGGTGCGGCCCACCCAGAGGGTGTCGGGGCGCTCCTGCTCGAACCGGATGCTCGCCTCGGTGCCCGCGAGCTCGATCGAGAGGGCGTTCTTGCGACCCGGAGCGACCTGCGAGACGAGCAGCGTGCCGAGTGCGCCGGAGGCGAACTCGACGACGAGCGCCACGAGGTCTTCGGTCTCGACGGCGACGTGGTCGACGCGCTCGGCGTACGCGGTGCTGGTCGAGGCGGTGAGCCTCGCGATGCGCTCGCCCGCGACGAACTCGACGAGGTCGACGAGGTGGGAGCCGATGTCGGCGAACGCCCGCGACGGCCCTCCGAGCGCGGGGTCGACGCGCCAGTCGTCGTCACCCGGCGTCGAGAGCCAGTCCTGCAGGTAGGCCCCGTGCACGCTGAGCAGCCGGCCGGTCTCCCCGGCGGCGACACGGGCCCGCGCCTCGCGGACCATCGGGTGGAAGCGGTAGACGAACGGCACCGCGGCGACGAGGCCGCGCTCGTCGGCGAGCCGCACGAGTTCGACGGCGTCGGCCGCGGTCGTCGCGAGCGGCTTCTCGCAGACGACGTGCTTGCCGGCCTCGAGCGCGGCCCTCGCGAAGCGGGCGTGCGTCGTGTTCGGCGTGCAGATGTGCACCACGTCGATGTCGGGGTCGGCGAGCAGGGCTTCGAACGAGTCGTAGGCGGCACCGAGACCGAGGCGCTCGGCCGCCGCGGCGGCACGACCCGAGGTCGACGAGGCGGCGCCGACGAGCTCGGCTCGGGCGGCGCGGGCGGCACGCGAGTGCACCGCGGCCATGAAGCCGCCACCGATGAAGCCGGCACGTCGTGTGCGGGTCGGGGCGATGACGTCCGTTGTCATGGGGACATCGTGACACACTCATGGCAACTTTTGCTAGCACTCCGTCAAAAGTTGTTCTCCGGACAACAGGTAGTGGCTGTGCCATACGTCGAAGACCTTGTGCTTTACTCAGTTGCATGGTGGACATCAGCCGAGGATCCGCGCTCGGCACATCGGGTGCCAGTGAGCTGTTCCAGCTCCTGCGCGACGGCGTGCCGCGCACGCGCGCGTCGCTCGCGCAATCGACCGGGCTCGCCCGTTCGACGATCGCGGCGCGGGTCGACGAGCTCATGCGGCTCGGACTCGTCACACCGGTCGCCGACGCCGCCTCGACCGGGGGGCGCCCGCCGTCGCAGTTCGCGCTCAACCCCGCCGCGCGCATCGTGCTCGCGGCCGACCTCGGCGCGTCGCACGCGACGCTCGCCGTCACCGACCTCTCCGGCACGGTGCTCGTCGAGCGCTCCGAGCCGAAGGACATCGCCCTCGGCCCCGAGGCCGTGCTCGGCTGGATGGTCGAGCAGGGACTCGCACTCATCGAGGGGCTCGGCCGCGACCGCCGCGAGCTCGTCGCCATCGGCATCGGCGTTCCCGGCCCGGTCGAGCACTCGACGGGGCGGCCGGTGAACCCGCCGATCATGCCCGGCTGGGACCGCTTCGACGTGCCCGGCTGGGTGCAGCAGCACCTCGAGGTGCCGGTGCTGGTCGACAACGACGTGAACATCATGGCCCTCGGCGAGCAGGCGCTCGCCTGGCCGCAGATCGAGCACCTCATGTTCGTGAAGGTCGCGACCGGCATCGGCTCGGGCATCATCTCGGGCGGGCGGCTGCAGCGCGGCGCGCAGGGCATCGCGGGCGACATCGGCCACGTGCGGGTGGCGCGCGGCAGCGACGTGCCCTGCCACTGCGGCAACCGCGGATGCCTCGAGGCGCTCGCCTCGGGGCCGGCGATCGCCCGCGCGCTGCGCGAGCAGGGCGTCGACGCGGCGTCCGGCGGCGATGTCGTCGAGCTCGTGAAGCGCGGCGACATCGACGCCATCCAGGCGGTGCGCCAGGCCGGTCGCGACATCGGCGAGGTGCTGACCGCGTGCGTCAGCCTCGTGAATCCCTCGGTCATCGCCATCGGCGGCTCGATGGCGCGAGCCGGCGAGCACCTCATCGCCGGCGTGCGCGAGGTCGTCTACACGCGCTCGATGCCGCTCGCGACCGAGCACCTCGCGATCGTGCAGTCGGCCGCGGCCGAGAACGCGGCCGTGCTCGGCGCGAGCATGCTCGCGATCCACCACGTGCTCTCGCCCGAGGGCATCGACGCGCTCGCCGCGCGCTGACCGCGAGGCATCCCCGGCGGTACCGGTGTCCCTGAGGTGCGGCAGCCGGGGGCGCGCCTGCCACGACGCGCCCCCGACCGCGACACCGTCAGAACCGCAGCTCGCGGAGGTAGTCGTACCCGACCTCCGCGGTCTGCAGCGGGGTGACGTCGGGAGTGTCGTTCTCGACGATGTACTCCTCGACGGCGTGCGCCCGGAAGATCCGCGCGAAGTCGATCGTGCCGGTGCCGAGGTCGGCCATGTCGCCTCCCACGTGACGGTCCTTGACGTGGAACTGCCGCACCCGCTGCGGCGCCGCGTCGATCACGTCGATCGCGAACTGCTCGGGGTCGGCGGCGCCGTCACCGCTCTGGATACCGCCGGTGACGGCCCAGTAGAGGTCGACCTCGAGGTGCACGAGGGCGGGGTCGAGCCGCTCGGTGAGCACCTGCCACGGGGTGAGCCCGCCGCCCAGATCGGTCGTGAACTCGTGCGCGTGGTTGTGGTAGCCGTAGGCGATGCCGTACGAGGCCGCGGCCTGCGCCTCGGCGTTCATCGTGTCGGCGAGCTGCTGCCACTCGGCGAGCGCACCCGAGGCGAAGTACGGCACGTTGAGATAGCGCTGGCCGAGCGTCGCCGCGTTCTCGAGCTTCTGCTCGAGGGCGGCCGCGTCGGACGAGGGGCCGTCGTGCGACGACGACGCCCAGACGCCGATCTCGTCGTAGAACGCGCGCAGTCCGGCGGCGGTGCGGCCGAAGTAGCCGAGCGCCTGCTCGACGCGCGGGTAGCCCATGTCCGCGATCGCGCCCAGCGTCGTGTCGTAGTCGCCGGGACCCCATGGTGCTCCGAGCGCCTCGCGCACCGTCCACAGCTGGATGCTGATCTTGCCGGGCGGCACCCGCTTCCACGGCTTCGTCGCGACGTCCGCCGCGGCGGGGATCGCCCCGGCGGAGAACGTCGCGGCCGCGGCCGTCGCGCCCAGTGCTCCGAGGAGGAGGCCGCGTCGGCTCACCCCGCGCCCGGCGAGCGATTCGCGCAGCGCCCCTCGTCCGTCATGTCCGTAACACATGCTGGTTCCTTCCGTCTCATCGTCGAGAGTCCGTGCGGAACACTGTCGCCTACTTTTGTCGTCGCGTCAATCGAAAGTTGTTTGTGATGGTCACAGAAGTCGCAACCACGTCACCTGAACGGTGCGGCGCCGGTCATACGGCGGCCGTGCGGACGGGGCGACCGCCCGCACCCGTCAGACGAGTGCGATCGTCGCGCACAGCAGCAGGATCGACAGGCCGAGCAGCACCGCACGGAGCACGATGATCGACTCCCATCGCGACTGCAGCGCGCGAGCGTCGGCCGGCACGTCGCCGGCCAGGGCCGCTGCGGTGAGCACCTTGTTGATCGGCGCCGAGATGCGGGCGAAGAGTCCGAGCCAGGCGAGCAGCAGGGCGAGCGCGATCGCCGAGAGCGTCGTGGTGACGGCCGTTCCCCAGCCGACCGCGAGCGCGACCGTGATCGCCGCCAGCACCGTGCCGAGGATGCCGACGACCGGCAGACGCCGATCGCCGTAGTAGTGGCCCCGGCCGACCACCTGCACCATGGTGCGGTCGTCGACCTCGGCATAGACGGGACGCAGCACGACCGCCGCGACCACGTCGGTGCCGAAGATCACGGCGAGGTTCAGCACTGCAAGGGCCGCGGCTGCGGCGATGACGATCGACATCTCGACTCCTTCGACTGGTGTTAGCGCTGCTAACTGTTACCGCTGCTAACATAGCGACATGGCACGCACCCCGCAAGAGGCGGAACGCTTCCGCGAACGCGAACGCCTCATCCTCGACACCACGCGTCGGATCGCCGAGGACGAGGGCTGGGCCGCAGTCACGGTGCGCCGGCTCGCCGACGAGATCGGGTTCAGCCAGCCGATCCTCTACCGTCACTTCCCCGGGGGGCGCGACGAGATCGTCGAGCGACTCGTCGTCACCGGCTATACCGAACTCGCCACCCGGATGGCGTCGCCCGACGACGACCTGCGCCACCTGATCACGGCGTACCTCGACTACGCACGCACGAATCCCGCCCTCTACGAGGCGATGGCGTCAGCACGCACGAGCTTCGCCTTCGCCTCCGGCGAGACGCCCGAGGTCCTCGTCTCGGGCTTCGCCGTCGTCGAACGCGCCGCGGGCGGACGCGACGCGCACGATCGAACGGTCAGGGCCGAACTGCTCTGGAGCCTGCTGCACGGGGTCAGCGGGCTCTCGGCCGGCGGGCGACTCGACGACGCGCTCGGCGCCGACCGCGAACGGCTCATCGCGACGCTCTTCGCGACGCCAGTCGACGGGTGACGCCTACCGTGCGAGCCAGGCGAGGAGCGCGCCGAGCGCGAGCACGTTGACGACGACGCCGACCCAGAACACGCGGCGGAAGCTGCGCTTGCGCGTCTTGTGCCGCAGCCGCTGCTGCGCGACGATCGCACCGGGCCAGCCGCCGACGATGTCGAGGAGGTGCAGCGTGCGTTCGGGCACCCGCTGCGAGCCGCGCCTCGCGGCGAGCTTGTCGAGCCCGTAGGCCGCGAACGCGACGAGCGACACCGCGCCGTACCACGCTGCGATCCACCACGGCGCGACCCCGGCCACCACCGTCGCGGCGACGAGCAGTGCGAAGGCCGCGAGGACGCCCCAGCTCAGCGCGGCGGGCAGCGGGCGCGACAGGTCCCTCCCGGCGGGCGACGTCGGCGCGGCGGGCAGCGGGCGCGACAGGTCCCTCCCGGCGGGCGACGTCGGCGCGGTGGCGGGGCGACCGTTCGGACGGGATGCCGCGGGGCGGGCGCCGCGCGCGGCGGTCGTCGAATCACGGGCCATGCCGTCGATCGTACGATGCGCGGGTCTCGAGACGCTCGCTCGACAACCCGCTCGACGACCGCACGCCGCGCCGCATCCGACGGTGGCGGCGGGTACGCTCGGAACGTGCCAGAACCGTTCGCCCTCTTCGACCTCGAGGGCGACACGTGGGCTCCTCCGCCCGAACCCCGGCCGAGGCATCCGCACGAGACCCGCGTCGTCGCCGACTCGAGCGACCGCGTCGCCTGGCTGCGCGCCCGGTCGCAGGGCATCACGGCGACCGACGCGGCGAAGCTCGCGACGCGCGAGTCGGTGCGCACCGCCGCCCACGAGAAGCTGCACGGGTCGCGGCACAGCTTCGGCGGCAGTCGCTACACCGACCACGGCCGCGCCCGTGAGCCCGTCATCGCCGAGTGGGCGAAGCAGACGCACGGCCTCGAAGGCTCGACGCTGCTGTTCCACGCCGAGACCGAGCGGCGGCACCTCGCGACGCCCGACGGGCTGCGTGTGGCGCCGAACGGCGCACTCGAGCTGTGCGAGATCAAGACGACGTCGAAGCCCTGGCGCGGCATCCCGCGCGGGTACCTCAGACAGGTCTGGTGGCAGCAGTACGTGCTCGGCGCCGAGCGCACCCTCGTCGTGTGGGAGGAGCACGCCGACTTCGTGCCCGTCGACGACGAGCCGAAATGCCGCTGGGTCGACCGCGACGACGACCAGATCGCGATCCTCGTCGGGCTCGCGAACGAGCTGCTGGCCGCGATCCGGCCGAACCCGCGCGCCGCCGACCCGCGCGCGTTCTACCGTCCGGGCGCCCTCGCGTGACCACGCTCCTGCTGCACGGGCTCGGCGCCGACCGCCGCCAGCCGCTCGAGCTGTTCGCCCCGGCGGTGCGCGCCGCCGCCGGCGACGACGAGCTCGTCATCGCCCCCGACGTCCGCGCCCACGGCGGCTACCTCACCGTCGGCGAGCCGGCCGACTTCGCGATCGACCGACTGGCTGCCGAGATCGCGGCGACGACGCGGGCGCAGGTCGAGAAGACGACCGGGCGACCGGTCGACGACGACGGGCCGCTGACGGTCATCGGGCTCTCGATGGGCGCCGCGATCGCGATGCGGCTCCTGCTCGGCGGCATGCTGCCCATCGACCGGGCCGTGTTCGTGCGCCCGGCCTTCGACGACCGCTCGCTGCCCGACAACCTGCGGGCGTTCCCCGTGATCGGACAGCTCCTCATCGACGCCGGCCCGGCGGGCGCCCAGGAGTTCCGCGAGCGGGAGCTCTACCAGCGGGTCGCCGACGAGTCGCCCGCCGCGGCGAAGGGGCTGCTCTCGCAGTTCACCTCCCCCGACGCGGCGCGGCGGGCCATGCGCCTCGTCGAGATCCCCCGCAACCGGGCGTTCGCGAACGACGCCGAGCTCGCCGCCCTCGGCGGACGCGGCGTCAGCACCTTCGTCATCGCGGCGCCCCGCGACCCGGTGCACCCCGTGCCCACCGCCGAGCACTGGGCCGGAGCGCTCGGCGCACCGCTGGCGATGCTCACCGAGCGCGACGCCGGCCAGGCCCGGCAGAACGCGGTGCTCGCCGAGCACCTCGCGCGGTGGCTCGAACGCGCGCCCCGCACCTGACCGGCACGAGCCACGCTCAGCGTGCGTCGACGCGGTCTGCGTCGGAGGCGGCCTCCGGCGCCACGACCGGGGATGCCTCGGCTGCGCCGCCGCGGTACGGCCACGCCGTTCGGCTGATCGCGATGACCCCGGCACCGACGAGCAGGATGAAGGCGGCGATCGCGACGACGTACACGAGCACGCCGTCGTAGCCGACGCCGGGCTTCACGGCGGGGTCGAGGAACGGGTACGGGTACCAGCCGACGATCGCGCCGCGGAGCATCGTGTACGCGGCCCAGGCGAGCGGGAAGAGCGCGACGGTCCAGAGCCGCCGCCACGGCACCGGACGACGACCGGGCGCGAGCACCCAGTCGGCGAGCAGGTAGAGCGGCGCCCAGACGTGCAGGATCTCGTTCGACCAGGGCACCGTCGTCGCCTGGTCGAGCGAGATGTCGCGCAGCAGCGTGTTGTAGACCACGAGGGTGGTGGTCATGTAGGCCGTGGCGCAGACCCGCACGACCGTGAACCCGGGGCTGTCGGTCTCGCTCCGGAACGCGAACCACGCGGCCGCGAGCAGCACGACGGCCGCGAGCGCGTTCGAGAGGATCGTGAAGAAGCTGAAGAAGTTCACCACGAAGGACCCCGGGTCCTCGACCATCGAGAGGCTCTTCACGAACTGGCCGACGATCGCGGTGATGATCAGCGCGGCGGCCAGCACCCGCAGTACCCCGAAGACCCGTCGCATCGCGCTCCCCTCGTGCCGTCGTGCGGCGCAGTCGGGCCGAGCCCGTCGCGACGCTGAGTGCAGCCTAGCGATGACGGCATGATGGAGGTGGGAGGACGACGCATGACGCAGACGACGCAGGCCCCGACGATGCACGCACTCGTGATCGACCGCACGGGCGGCCCCGACGAGTTCCACCTCGCCGAGGTGCCGCGGCCACTGCGGGTGAGCGACGAGGTGCTCGTGCGGGTCGTCGCCGCGAGCCTCAACCCGATCGACGTGAAGACGCGTGCCGGCCGCGGCACCGCGGCGGCGATCACGGGCTTCCCCGTCGTGCTCGGCCACGACTTCGCGGGAATCGTCGAGCAGGTGCCCTACGCGGCGCATCCGCTGCAGCCGGGAGACCGGGTCTACGGCATGGGCCGGGTGCCCCGCACCGGCGGCAGCTTCGCCGAGCTCATCAGCGTGAGCTCGATGAGCGTCGCGCGGATGCCCGCCTCACTCGACTTCGCGCACGCCGCCGCCGTCCCGCTCGCCGCGCTCACGGCGTGGGGCGCGGTGGTCGACACGGCGCGGGTGCACGACGGCCAGCGCATGCTCGTGCATGCGGGCGCCGGCGGCGTCGGCCATTTCGCCGTACAGTTCGCGGCGTATTTCGGCGCGAACGTCACCGCGACCGCATCGGCCCGCAACGCCGAGTTCGTCCGCGACCTCGGCGCCCGCCGCGTCGTGGACTACACGACCGAGCGCTTCGAGGAGGTCGCCCGCGACCAGGACGTCGTGATCGACCTGATCGGCAACGTGAAGGACGACACGGGCGTGCGCTCGCTCGACGCGCTGCGCCCGGGCGGACTGGTCGTGAACGTGCCGACCAGCTCGTGGCCGACCATGCGGGAGGACGCGGAGGCCCGCGGCCTGCGCGCCACCGGGTACTCGGTGTCGCCCGACGCCCGCACGCTCGCGGTCATCACCCGCCTCATCGACGACGGGGCCGTGCGCGTGCACGTCGACCGCGAGCTGCCGCTCGCCGACGGCGCCGAGGCGAGCCGGCTCGTCGAAGCCGGGCACGTGCGCGGCAAGATCGTGCTGCGGGTCGCGCCCGATCCCGCCTGACCGGCGGGAGGTCGCTCACCGCCCGGCGGCGAGCAGCGACGAGCCGAGTTCGCTGCGCAGGTAGAGCATGCTGTGACCGTACCGGGTCGAGACGACGAGCCCCGCGTCGCGGAGCACCCGCAGGTGCTGGTTCACGGCCGACGCGGTGACGCCGAACCGCACCCCGAGCTCGGTCGACGAGGCGGGGTCGCCGAGCGCCGAGAGCAGGCGGGCGCGCGTCTCGCCGAGCACCGCGGCGACGGCCGCCGGGTTCGCGACGTCCTCGGCCTCCCACAGGGCGCCCTGGCCGCGGGCCGGGTACATGAGCATCGGCGGGCCGTCGCCGACCGGCGCCGAGGCGCGACGCGTGAACATCGTCGGCACGAGCGTGAGCCCCGAGCCGCCGACGGCCCGGGTGCGCTCGATCGGATGCCGCAGTCGTACCGCGAGCACCCCGTCGGCGAACTCGACCGTGCTGGTCAGGCCGTTCAGCATCGTCGCCACGCCCGACTGCGCGATCTGACGGCCCCGGTGCACGACGTCGGCCTCGAGCACCGCGCGCATGCGCGGCCAGTACGGTGCGAACGACGACTCCCAGAGTTCGTCGAGCGCGGCGACGATGCGCCGCAGCGCCGCCCGGTGCGAGCCCGCGAACACCGCGGGCACCGCGCCGTGCACCGCTTCGAGGTCGCGGCGGAACACCTCGGCCGGCGTCTCGAGCAGCGCCTCGAGCTCGTCGTCGAGGCGGGTGAGCGGCGACTCCGGCCTCGGGTTCAGGAAGTCGGGCGTCCACAGGCGATCGTCGATGAGCGCCGCGAGCACGGCGTGGTCGAGACCCGCCCGTGCCGTCTCGGTGCGGGCGACCCAGGGCAGCTGCAGCGGAAACCGCGACGGGTCGCGCACGGCGCGCAACGAGAGGCCGAGCTCCGAGAGCGGCGAGATGCCGAAGCGCACGGCTGCGACATCGTTCTCGTTCAGCACGTAGCGCAACATGAAGGCATACGCTACATCAATTTCGCGGCGCCTCGGCCTCTGCCAGAACTGAACCGTGAGCCCTACCTCCCCGACCGACACCGACCCCGCTCCCGGCACCGGCTCGACGCCGGCCGTCGGCTCCGAGGCATCCCCGCCTCTCGAGACGCCGGGCGCACGCCCCACCTGGCGCGCCCGCCTCGCCGCCTCGGTCGCCGACCCGGTGCTGCGCATCCTCGTCGGCGCGACCCTCATCTCGCGGATCGGCCGCGGCATCTTCCTCGCCGTCACGGTGCTGTACTTCACCCTGATCGTCGGCCTCGCGCCGGGAGAGGTCGCGATCGTGCTCGCCTCGGCGAGCGCGGCCGGGGTCGTCGCGTCGTTCGCCGGCGGATGGCTCGCCGACCGGTTCAGCGCGAAGCGGCTGCTCATCCTCTTCACCGCGGTCGAGGGCGTGGCGCTCATCGCGTACGTCTTCGCGGGCGACTTCGCGACGGCACTCGTGATCGCCGTCGTCTGCGGGTTCTTCGAGCAGGGCGCGAACTCGACCCGCTCCGCGATCATCGCGCGCGCCTTCGAGGGCGAGTCGCGCGTGCACGCCAGGGCGGTGCTGCGCACCGTCACGAACGTCTCGATCGCGGTCGGCTCGGGCCTCGGCGCCCTCGCCCTCGCGCTCGGCACCGCCGAGGCGTACCGGGGGCTCATCATCGGCGCGGGCGTGCTCTACCTGCTCGGCCTGTTCCAGCTCGTGCGGCTGCCCGCGCACGTCGATGCACCGGCACGGCCGACGGTCGCCGACGTGGTCACCGCCACGGGCTCCGTGGATGCCGCGGCCACCGCCGACGCGATCGCCGAGGAGCGCCGCAACTGGCGCGCCCACTCGCCGTGGCGCGACCCGCGCTACCTCGCCCTCACGGTGCTCAGCGCGATCTTCGGCATGCAGTTCGGCGTCGGCGAGCTCGGCGTGCCGTTGTGGATCACCCGCGACACGTCCGCGCCCGAGGTGCTCATCGCCGCCCTGCTCATCCTCAACACGGCGATCGTCGTCGTCTTCCAGGTGCCGATGTCGCGCGGCACGCACGACCTGCGGGTCGCGGGTCGCGTCTCGGCGATCGCCGCGTGGCTCATGGCCGGGGCGTGCCTCGTGTACGCCGCGGCCGCAGGGCTGCCGACCGGGTTCGCCGTCACCGTGCTCGTGATCGCCGCACTGGCGCACGCCTTCGCGGAGGTGCTCTCGCAGGCGGGCGGCTGGGGCCTCAGCTTCGAGCTCGCCGACCCCGTGCGCGCCGGCACCTACCAGGGCGTGTTCGGCATGGGCTACTCGGTCGGTGCGCTCGCGGCACCCCTCGTGGTGAACGCCACCGCGATCTCGAACGGGCTCTGGGGCTGGACGGTGCTCGCTGTGATCTTCCTCGTCTCGGGCCTCGGCACGGCCTGGATCGCCAGGCGCGCGGCTCGCGCCGCGGCATCCGCCTCGCCCGCCTGAACTCCCGGTGACCGCTCGCGGCGCGGCGGCTCAGCCGAGCGGCTGCGCGAGCACCCAGTCGTTCTCGAGGCGGCCGCCGACGGTGAAGTGCTTGCGGCCGGCCTTCGCGAAGCCGTGCTTCTCGTAGAAGCGGATCGCCCGGGCGTTCTGCTCGTTCACGCCGAGCCAGCACGCGATCGCACCGGTCGCCCCGGCGGCGTCGAGGGTCGCCGCCATGAGCGGCGCGGCGATGCCGCCGCCGTGCTCGTCGGCACGCGTGTAGAACTTGCTGAGCTCGATCGCCGGGCGGGCGGCGACCGCGGCGGCGGCATCCGCGTCGCCTGGCTCGCCGCCCACGAGCATGCTGTATCCGACGAGCCGGGCCGACGTCCCGTCGCTGCGCTCGGCCACGAGCACGATGCGATCGGGGTCGGCCAGGTGGCTCGCGAAGTGCTCGGGCAGGAAGTTGCGCGCGACGAAGTCGGCGACGGCCTCCGCCGTCGTGTGCGGCGGGCACGCGAGCGGGAAGGTCTCGGCGGCGAGCTCCGCGAGCGGCTCGACATCGGTCGCGGCCGCAGGACGGATGAGGAGTTCGGTCACGGCGCTCACGCCGCGATTCTGCCAGAGCACGACCCGCAGCGCGCCGAACGTGACGTCGGCGATCGCCCGCGAGGCCGCGGTGCGCACGACGGCCATGCCGGCGCGTCGCCGGGAAGTCCTGTCACCGGTCGGACCCTCCGTGCCATGATCGGCGCATGGCCGACCGCAGCTCGCCGCTCCTCGCCCGCTCCGACGACGGGCGATCGTTCACGATCGCGGATGCCTCCGGCACGCCGTTCACCGCCGGCACCCTGCTGCTCGTCACGGCCGACGACCGGCGGCACCTCGCGATCGTCGAGGAGCGCGGCGCGGCCGGCGGCGAGCCCGACGCCGTGCTCGGTCGCCTGATCGGCATCATCGACGGCACCCGGTTCGACCCTCGGGGCGGCTCGCCGTTCTCCGACGCCGTGGTCGAGATCGCCGACGCCGACACCATCGACCTCGTGCACGCGGCGATGGGCGCGACGCTCGAGATCGGCGTGAACCTCAGCCCGCCGATCCGCCCGGCGCGACTGCTCAGTCATCGCTTCAACCGGCACACCTTCTGGTGCGGGCAGAGCGGGTCGGGCAAGACGTACGCCCTCGGCGTCGTGCTCGAGCAGCTCATCGCGCACACCGCGCTGCCCGTCGTGGTCTTCGACCCGAACTCCGACTTCGTGCGGCTCGGCGAGCTCAACCCCGGCGCGAGCGGGCCAACGGCCGAACTGCTGGGCCAACGCGACATCCGCGTGCTGCGCCCGAGCACGCCGGGCGCCGAGCCGTTGCGCGCCCGCTTCCCCGCCCTGAGCCTCGAGGCGAAGGCCGCGGTGCTCCGCCTCGACCCGGTCGCCGACCGCGAGGAGTTCAACGCGGTCGTGCATCTCGGCGACACGCTCAGCGCCGACGAGCCCGACGAGGTGCTGCCCGAGCTGCTCGGCTCCGACGATCCGGTGCGTCGTGCGCTCGGCCTTCGCATCGAGAACATGGGCCTCCTGAACTGGGAGGTGTGGGCGGGCCACGACCGCGAGGCGACGCTCGTCATCGACGAACGCGCCGACGCGACCGTGCTCGACCTGGGCGGGTTCTCGACGCCCGACCAGCACCTCGTCGTCGCGCTGTCGGTGCTCGAGGAGCTCTGGGAGCGGCGCGAGGAGCGGCGGCCCACCCTGCTCGTGATCGACGAGGCGCACAACCTCTGCTCCCCCGCGCTCACGTCGCCCCTCGCGATCGCGGTGCGCGACCGCATCGAGCAGATCGCCGCAGAGGGCCGCAAGTACGGCCTCTGGCTGCTCATCTCGACGCAGCGCCCGTCGAAGGTGCACCCCGGCATCGTCTCCCAGTGCGACAACCTCGCCCTCATGAAGATGAGCTCGCCGATCGATCTCGCGGGCATCGCCGAGTACTTCGGGTATGCGCCGGCCGCGCTCGTCGCGCGCTCGCCGTGGTTCCGCCAGGGCGAGGCGCTCTTCGCCGGCGGTTTCGCCCCCGCGCCGACCCTGCTCGCGATGAACCGGCGTCTCACGCCCGAGGGCGGAAGCGACGTGGGCGTGCCCCTGCGCTGACCGCGGTCGCTCGGTGATCGGCGTCGGTCGGTCGAGCGGTCGAGCGGTCGAGTGCAGCGTCTCGAGACCACCGCGGCACAGCAGGATGCCTCGGCGGGATCGTGTCCCGCCGAGGCATCCCCTCGATCAGCCCGTCACAGGAACCGGGCGTAGGCCCCCAGCGTGAGGAACGTGGGGAACTCGGGCTCGAGCGCGACCGAGCGGAACACCTGGATGGCGTCGTCGAAGCGGTCGCCCTCGAATCGGGGCAGGCTGCGCACCGCCTCGCCCATCGCCCCGACGATGTACGTCTGGTCGATGCGGGTGCCCTCTGCGGTGACGGTGTTGTCGTGCAGCCACTGCCAGATCTGCGACCGCGAGATCTCGGCCGTCGCCGCGTCCTCCATGAGGTTCTCGATCGCCGCGGCGCCGATGCCGCGCAGCCACGACTCGATGTAGCGGATCGCGATCTGGATGTTGTCGATCACTCCCGCCTCGGTGACGGCGCCGCCCACCGACGGGATGTCGAGCAGCTGGGCACCGGTCACCTCGACGTCCTCGCGCAGGCGGTCGAGCTGGTTCGGCCGCTCGCCGAGCACCGCGTCGAACTCGGCCCGTGCCGTCGGGATGAGGTCGGGGTGCGCCACCCAGGTGCCGTCGAACCCGTCGCCGGCCTCTCGGCGCTTGTCGGCCGACACCGCGGCGAGCGCACGCTCGGTCACCTCGGGGTCTCGGCGGTTCGGGATGAACGCGCTCATGCCGCCGATGGCATACGCACCGCGCTGGTGCGCCGTCGAGACGAGCAGCTCGGTGTAGGCCCGCATGAACGGCACCGTCATCGTGATCTGCGTGCGGTCGGGGAACACCCAGCGGCGGCCCCGGCTGCGGAACGTCTTCACGATCGAGAAGATGTAGTCCCAGCGACCGGCGTTGAGGCCCGCGCAGTGGTCGCGCAGCTCGAAGAGGATCTCCTCCATCTGGAAGGCGGCCTGGATGGTCTCGATGAGCACCGTCGCCCGGACGGTGCCCTGCGGGATGCCGACGTAGTCCTGCGCGAACACGAAGATGTCGTTCCAGAGCTTCGCCTCGCGGTGCGACTCGAGCTTCGGCAGGTAGAAGTACGGACCCCGGCCGAGCTCGATGAGCCGGCGTGCGTTGTGGAAGAAGTAGAGCCCGAAGTCGACGAGCGAGCCCGAGGCGTGCATGGCGCGGCCCGAGCGGTCGTGGAACTTCAGGTGCTTCTCGGTCAGGTGCCAGCCGCGCGGGCGGAACACGATCGTCGGGGTCTCCGTGATCGGGCGCTCGAGACGGTACTGCCGGCCCTCGGGGCTCGTGAACTCGAGCCGGTCGCGCAGGGCGTCGAACAGGCTCAGCTGGCCCTCGACGACGTTGCGCCAGGTGGGGCTCGTCGCGTCCTCCTGGTCGGCGAGCCAGACCTTCGCGTCGCTGTTGAGCGCGTTGATCGCCATCTTGCGGTCGGTCGGGCCGGTGATCTCGACGCGGCGGTCCTCGAGGCCGGGGCCGGCGCCGGCGACGCGCCAGCTGCGGTCCTCGCGGATGCGGGCGGTCTCGGGCAGGAACTTCGGGTCGCGCCCGTTCGCGGCGTCGACCCGGGTCTGCAGCCGGGCGGCGAGCAGCTCGTGCCGGGTGTGCGCGAACCGGTCGTGCAGCTCGGCGATGAACTCGAGCGCCTCGGGCGTGAGGATCTCGTCGTACCGCTCGCCGAGCTGGGCGGTGATCTCGATGCGCGGGTCGACGACGGCGAAGCTGCCCGTCGCGGTGCGCGGTTCGGTCTCGGCGCGTTCGAGGGTGATGGTGCTCATGGTTTCGTCTCCTTGCGACGTGCCGGCCGAGGAGCGCGGAGCGGGTGTCGAGACCGGTGTGGTGGTCTCGACACGGCGCTTCGCGCCTCCTCGACCGACGGATGCGTCAGTGGTTGAACTGGTCTTCCTCGGTCGATCCGACGAGGGCGAGCGTGGCGCTCTGCGGGTTCAGCGCGGTGGCGATCTGGTCGAAGTAGCCGGTGCCGACCTCGCGCTGGTGGCGCGTGGCGGTGTAGCCGGCGGCCTCCGAGGCGAATTCCGCCTCCTGGAGCTCGACGTAGGCCGACATGTGACGCTCGTTGTAGTCCTTGGCGAGCGTGAACATGGAGTGGTTGAGGGCGTGGAAGCCCGCGAGGGTGATGAACTGGAACGCGTAGCCCATCGACGCGAGCTCCCGCTGGAACTTCGCGATCTGGTCGTCGTCGAGGTGGCGCTTCCAGTTGAACGACGGCGAGCAGTTGTACGAGAGGCGCTTGCCGGGGAACTTCGCGTGCACGGCCTCGGCGAACCGGCGGGCGAGCTCGAGGTCGGGCTCGGCCGACTCGACCCAGAGCAGGTCGGCGTACTCGGCGTAGGCGAGGCCGCGGGCGATGACCGGCTCGATGCCGTTCTGCACCTCGTAGAAGCCCTCGGCGGTGCGCTCGCCCGTCACGAACGGGCGGTCGCGCTCGTCGTGGTCGCTCGTCAGCAGCGTCGCGGCGAGCGCGTCGGTACGGGCGATGATGATCGACGGCACGCCCGCGACGTCGGCCGCGAGGCGGGCCGCGTTGATCGTGCGGATGTGCTGCGAGGTGGGGATGAGCACCTTGCCGCCCATGTGCCCGCACTTCTTCTCGCTCGCGAGCTGGTCCTCCCAGTGCACGCCCGCGGCTCCGGCCTCGATCATCTGGTGCATGAGCTCGTAGGCGTTGAGCGGTCCGCCGAAGCCCGCCTCGGCGTCGGCGACGATCGGCGCCATCCAGTCGGCGATGCCCGTGGCCGAGGCATCCGTCTCGATCTGGCCGGCCCGGAGGAGCGCGTTGTTGATGCGGCGCACGACGGCCGGCACCGAGTTCGCGGGGTAGAGCGACTGGTCGGGGTAGGTCTGGCCCGAGAGGTTCGCGTCGGCGGCGACCTGCCAGCCGCTCAGGTAGATCGCCTTGAGGCCCGCGCGAACCTGCTGCACGGCCTGGTTGCCGGTGAGGGCGCCGAGCGCGGCCGACCACTCGGGGTCCTCCATGCGCTCGAACGCGTTCCCGGTGTTCTTCTGGATGTTCTCCCAGAGCTTCTCGGCGCCGCGCTTGGCGAGCGTGCGCTCCTCCCGCACGGGGCCGCGGAGCGCGATGACGTCTTCGGCGGTGTAGTCGCGCTTGACGCCCTCCCAGCGCGGGTCGGCGTCCCACTCGAGCTGCAGCTCGGCAGCGGTCTGGGTCTGGTCGCCGGGGCGGGTGGGGGTGCTCATCGTCGTGCTCCTTCGGTCGTGCGGGGTCGTGATGCGGGATGCCTCGTGGCGGGGCGTCCGCTCGTCGTGAAACCCATGCTGCGCCCGCCGGGACGGGCCGCATCGACGATCCGGGGGGTGAACTTCTGCGGTATTTCTGCGGCACGGAAGAAGCGCCACCGGTTGGCCGCCGCTCGCCTCCACCGGCGCCGTCGTGGTACCTTGCAGTTCTAGGTATCTAGCAGCTCAAGGTATGGAGACGGTCATGCGCATCGGCAAAGACCTGGTCGCGGCGGCCGCGACGCCCGTCGTGCTCGGCATCCTCGCCGAGGGCGAGTCGTACGGGTACGCGATCCTGCAGCGGATCACCGCCCTGTCGGGCGGTGAGCTCGAGTGGAGCGACGGCATGCTCTACCCCCTCCTGCACCGGCTCGAGCGACTCGGGCACGTGCACTCCGAGTGGCGTCAGAGCGACTCGGGCCGGCCGCGCAAGCACTACCGCCTGAGCGAGCAGGGTGAGGCGGTGCTCGCCGAGCAGCGCCGGCAGTGGTCGGTCGTCGGCGACGTGCTGAGCAAGGTGTGGCCCGACGACCGCCCCCGGCTGCGCCTCGCGCTCGGGGAGGTCTGACGTGCCGATCGACGCGCCCCACGACCTGCCGACCGACCTCGACGCGCTCGTCGCCTCGTGGCGGCGATGGATGCAGCGGCACGATGCGATGAGCGCGACCGACCTCGCCGAGCTCGAGAGCCACCTCTACGACACCGTCGACCACTTCGTCGCCGCCGGGCTCACCCCCGACGAGGCGTTCCTGGTCGCGGTGAAGCGCCTCGGCGCGACCGACGATCTCTCCCGCGAGTACGCACGAGAGCACTCCGAGCGGCTCTGGAAGCAGCTCGTGCTGACGGGCGACGGCGGCACCGACGCCGTCGATGAGGAGGACGCCGCCCGTCCCCTCCCGTTCCACCGCCGGGCGAACGGGCTCGCCGTCGCGCTGGCGCTCGGCGCCGGCGCCGGCCTCGCCGTGAAGGCCGTGGACCTCGCGACCGACGACCCCGCCCAGGTCGTGCTGAACAGTGCCGTGATCGTGCTGCCGTTCCTCGCGCTCTGGTTCGCGTGGCGCCGCCGGCCCTCCCTCGGGGTGCTCGCGACCGTGGGCGCCGTCTTCCTCGTCACCGGGCTCGCGCTCAACCTCTACCCGTTCGCGGTCCCCGACACGGCCACCGCCGGATCCGAGGTCGCCGGGATCACCGCGGCGACGGAGATCATCGCGATGATCGGCTCGTTCGTCGTGCTCTGGCTCGCGGTCGGCATCGCCTACGCCGGCAGCGGCTGGCGCGACGAGCGCACCCGCATGGACGTCGTGCGCTTCAGCGGCGAGTGGTTCGTCTACTACCTGCTCATCGCCCTCGGCGGTGGCGCGCTCTCGGCGCTGACGGTCGCGGTGTTCGCCTCGATCGGCGTCGACGTGATGCAGTTCGTGGGCGAGTGGGTGCTGCCGCTCGGCGCGGCGGGAGCGGTGCTCGTCGCGGCGTGGCTCGTCGGGGCGAAGCAGCGCGTGATCGAGAACATCGCCCCCGTGCTCACGAAGGTCTTCACACCCCTGTTCACCCTCTTGCTGCTCGCGCTCGTCGTCGCGGCGCTCGTGCAGTGGAACCTCGTCGACGCGAGCCGCGACCTGCTCATCGCCTTCGACGCCGTGCTCGTCGTGGTGGTCGGCCTCCTCGTCTACTCGATCTCGGCGCGCGACCCGCTGCTGCCGCCCGGGTGGTTCGACCGACTGCAGGCCCTGATGCTCGCGAGCGCCCTCGTGCTCGACGTGGTCGTCCTCATCGCGATGCTCGGGCGCACCGGCGAGTTCGGCTTCAGCGCGAACAAGACCGCGTCGCTCGGCCTCAACCTCATCCTGCTCGTCAACCTCGCCTGGGCGATGCGCCTGCAGGTCGGCTTCCTGCGGCGTCGCACGGGCTTCGGCGCGCTCGAGCGCTGGCAGACCGCGATGCTCCCGGTGTACTTCGCGTGGGCCGCGATCCTCGTCGTGGTCTTCCCGCCGCTGTTCGGCTTCGCCTGAGCTATCCGCCTGCCGCGTGTTCGCCGGGTCGCACGAGCCCCGACTCGTAGGCGGCGACGACGGCCTGCACCCGGTCGCGCACACCGAGCTTCACGAACAGGCGGGTGATGTGCGCCTTGACCGTGGCCTCGCTGAGGAAGAGCTCAGCGCCGATCTCGTGGTTCGAGAGCCCGCGCGCGATGAGCGACCACACCTCGCGCTCGCGTGGGGTGAGGTCGACGGATGCCGTCGCGCGCGCGTCGGGCGGCGGCGCCGCGAGGTAGCGCTCGATCAGCCGCCGGGTGAGCGAGGGCGCCAGCAGCGACTCGCCCCCGGCGATCGTGCGCACGGCGTCGACGAGCCGGTCGGGCGGTGCGTCCTTCAGCAGGAATCCCGAGGCGCCGGCCTGCAGTGCGCGGTACACGTACTCGTCGAGGTCGAAGGTCGTGAGCACGAGCACCCGCGGCGCTCCCGGCGCCCCGGCGATCCGACGCGTGGCCTCGATGCCGTCGAGGCCGGGCATGCGGATGTCCATGAGCACGACGTCGGGGCGGAGCCGGCGCACGAGCTCCACGGCCTCGATGCCGTCGCCCGCCTCGCCGACCACCTCGAGATCGGCCGCCTCGAGCAGACCGACGATGCCCGAGCGTACGAGCGCGTGGTCGTCGACGACGAGGAGCCGGGGGCCGCTCACGCGTGCGATCCGATCGGCAGGGGGCCGAGCGGAAGGCTCGCGGCGACGCGCCAGCCCGCCCCGGATGGGCCCGCCTCCAGCGACCCGCCGTACACCCGCACGCGCTCGCCCATGCCCGGCAGTCCACGCCCGCTGCCGGGGGCACCGGGGCGGACGACCGTCGGCGCCCCGTTCACGACCGCCACCACGACCGCCCGCTCGTCGCGCGAGACCCGCACCTCGACGGGCGCTCCAGCGGCGTGGGTGCGGACGTTGGTGAGCGACTCCTGGACGATGCGGTGCACCGCCAGGGCGTGGCCGTCGGGGATGTCGCGCGCCGGCTCGTCGACCTGGAGGCGGCACTCGTGCCCGGCGGCCTCGGTCTCCGCGATGAGCTCGGGCAGGCCCGAGAGACCCGGCTGCGGCGCGTAGACCGCCCCGTCCTCGCGCAGCACGCCGAGGAGGTGCCGCATCTCGTCGAGGGCCGACTGCGCGGTGCCTCGCGTGAGGGTGAGATGGCGTCGCGCACGGTCGAGGTCCTTGTCGAGGAACTGCTCGGCGGCCCCGGCCTGCAACGCGACGATCGAGAGCGCGTGCGCGACGATGTCGTGGAGCTCTCGTGCGATGCGCACGCGCTCGGCGGCGACCGCGTCGGCGGCCAGGCGATCGGAGCTGTCGCGCGTGCGTTGCAGGGTGAGCGCGCGATGGCGGACCACGCGACCCGCCGTCCAGGTCGCGCCGACGAAGAACACCAGGAAGACGGTGCCGGCCGTCTCGATGCCGGGCGAGCCGAAGTAGCCGAGGACGTGGGCGCCGAGCATCGCCGCGATCGGCACGAGGCCGAGCAGCGCGGCCCGCCACCACGCCGCGATGCGCTCGGCGACCGTGAAGGTGGCGACGAGCAGGCTCGGGAACGGGTTGAAGGTCGCGTCCGGCCCGCTCGTCGCGGCGTGCAGCAGCAGCGCGCAGGCGACCGCGAGCATCACGAGCGCCGGAAACCGGCGCCGCACCACGAGCGGCAGCGAGACGGCGAGCGCGAAGCCGAGCTGGGCGACGACGTTCGCCGAGGGAACGAGCAGCGCCTCCAGCACCGCCCAGAGCGCGATACCGCCCGCGAGCGCGAGGTCGAACGGCGTGGTCCACGCGCGCCAGCCGCGGGCGCCGGGCGCGATCGGGCGGAGCACCTCGTGCTCGTCTCGCGCGCGCTCACTCGTGGGGTGCCGGCTCGTCACGCTCCGATGCTAGGCCGAGGAACGGCACCCACGACAGCGACGAAGGTCGGCATTCGGCCCCGATCCGAGTCGTATCCGGGGCCGCCCGCGAGTCGAGCCGCCCGTCGACCCTCGGACGATGCCGGCGCCTGCTGGCCGTCCGTAGCGTCGCATCGCCGGCCGATCGTGCCGGCCTCGAACTCGAACGGAAGGCCGACCATGGCACCCCTCACCGAATCCGGATCAGCGCCCGACCGGGAGCTCCGCCCATCGCCGCGTCCCACGGCCGGCACGCGGCCCGCCGGCGCCGCCTACCCCCGGCCCGGCCGCGTCGGCCACCGCCTCGCGGGCGCCGCCGCCCTCACCGCCGGAGCCCTGTCGATCGTGATCGGCACGTTGCAGATCCTCTTCCCGCAGGACGAGGATCCGACGATCGATCCGCGGACCCGGGTCATCCTCGCGATGTTCACGGTCAGCCTCTGGGCGCTCGCGGTGCTCTTCCTCGGACTGGCCCGGTACGCCGGATCGAGCTGGGGCGCGATCGTCGCCGCCGTCGGCACGGTCCTGCTCACCGTCGGCACCATCACGAGTGCCGTGAACGGCGTCGACCTCGAGTTCTTCCCGATCGTGGCGATGGCGGCCAATGCGCTGTGGCTCATCGGCTCGATCGCACTGTGCGTCTCGCTCGTACGCGCACGCCGGGTCGGCCTCTGGCTCGCGATCGCCCTGCCCTTCGTCCAGGTGCCGCTGCTCTTCCTCTCGCAGCTCGGCGGCGGCACGGTCGCGGGCGCCTACCTCGTGGCGGTGGGCTGCGTGCTCCTCGCGGGCCGCGTCCAGCAGCGTGCGCGCCGGCGCGAGCTCGAGGAACGCAGCGCGACACCCGGCGCCTGAACCGACGGCCCGGGCGGCACGGTGCGCGTATCACCGCGAGCCCCGACGCCGCCCGGGCATTCCGCACCACCGACCGTCCGGGCACCGACCGGACGGTCTGTCCGATGCCGGTCGCGGGTTCGTCTGGTTCGTCCAGTTCGGGCGTCGCGCGTTTGCGTCCGGTCGGGTGCGCGGATTGAATGGCGACGAACGCGACGAGGCGTCCGAGTGAAAGAGGTGCCGCACCGTGACCAGCGCAGCCACGATCGAGTCCAAGCCGACCACTTCCACGACCGGCGAGGCGCCCGGCACGGTCGTCGTCGATGCCGTCACGAAGCGCTACGGCAACGCGACCGCGGTCGACGGCATGTCGCTCACGATCGAAGCGGGCGAGTTCATCTCGCTGCTCGGCCCCTCGGGCTGCGGCAAGACCACGACGCTGCGCATGATCGCCGGGTTCGAGCAGCCCGACGCCGGCGACATCCGCGTCTCGGGCCGTTCGGTGCTCGGCGTGCCGCCCTACCGCCGCGACGTGAACACGGTGTTCCAGGCCTACGCGCTCTTCCCGCACATGTCGGTCGCGGAGAACGTCGCCTACGGCCTGCAGCAGCGCCGCACGCCGAGGTCGGAGGTGCGCGACCGCGTGGTCGAGGCGCTCGACCTCGTGCAGATGCGCCGATTCGCCGACCGCAAGCCGACCCAGCTCTCGGGCGGACAGCAGCAGCGCATCGCGCTCGCGCGCGCACTCGTGAACCGTCCGTCGGTGCTGCTCCTCGACGAGCCGCTCGGTGCGCTCGACCGTCAGCTGCGCGAAGAGATGCAGCTCGAACTGAAGCTCCTGCAGTCGCGCCTCGGCATCACGTTCGTGTTCGTCACCCACGACCAGGGCGAGGCCCTCTCGATGAGCGACCGCATCGCGATCATGCGCGACGGCCGCATCGAGCAGCTCGCCGACGCCGACACCGTCTACGCGCGGCCCGCTTCGGCCTACGTCGCGGCGTTCGTCGGCCAGCAGAACTTCTTCCGCGGCGAGGTCGCCGAGGGCGGCGCGGCCGTCGCATCGACCCACGCGCTCGTGCGCGGTACGGCGCCCGAGCTCGCGGGGCTCGCGAACGGCCAGGCCGCGGTGCGGCCCGAGTTCGTCGAGATCGCCGCGGCCCGGTCGGATGCCTCGGCCGAGGTCAACCTCGCGCGCGGCACGCTGCTCGGGGTCTCGCACCTCGGCGAGACCATGCAGTACCTCGTGCGGCTCGGCGACGACCAGAGCCTCATCGTGCGCCGCCCCACCCCCGAGGCGCCGAACCTCACCGTCGGCGACCCCGTCGAGTGCTCGTGGCGCGCCGAGAGCGTGCTGCTGTTCCCCGCCGACGATGCGGCGAGCGCGGGCGGCTACGTCGCCCCGCCGACGGCCTGAGCCGGCCCGCAGCGCCGGCCACGAGGCATCCCGTCGCCGTGCGCACGTCTGCGACCTCCACCCCTGAACCGCGATCCCTTCCCATCACCAGGAGACTCCGATGACCGATTCCCTCCCCACCGTCCGCATCCTCGCTCACGAGAGCGCCGCGAAGGTCATCGGCCGCGAGCTCAACCGCCGCCGGTTCCTGAGCTTCGCCGCGGCCGCCGGCGCGACCGGCTTCCTCGCCGCGTGCTCGACGGGCGGCACCCAGGCCGCCCCCGTCGCGACCGGCGGCCCGCTCGAGTCGAAGCTCTCGATGTACACGTGGGGCGACTACGACGCGCCCGACGTGCTCGAGGCGTTCACCTCGGAGCTCGGACCGAAGATCACGCTGAGCTCGTTCAACTCGAACGAGGAGATGATCTCGAAGCTCGTCGCCGCGAAGGGCACGAGCGGCTTCGACATCGTCGTGCCGACCGGCACGTTCATCCCGCAGATGGTCGAGAACGGCCTGCTGCAGAAGCTCAACCACGACCTCATCCCGAACCTCGAGCACATGGACGCCGCCTTCGTCGGCCGCGCATGGGACCCCGAGAACGACTACTCGATCTGCAAGGCGTGGGGCACGACCGGCTTCGTCTACGACAAGACCGTCATCACGCGCGAGCTCAAGGACTGGAACGACTTCCTCGACGCCGCGCAGAACGAGGCGAGCGGCAAGACGTCGCTCCTCGACGACCCCGCCGAGCTCACCGGCCTCTACTTCTGGGCGAACGGCGTCGACTGGAACACGACCGACCCCGCCGAGCTCGACGCCGCCGAGGACTACCTCGTCAACACCCTCGCCCCGCACGTGTCGGCCTTCGACTCCTACCCGGGCGGTGCGGCCATCCCGCAGGCGACGCACGCACTGCTGCAGGCGTGGAACGGCGACGCCCGCATCGGCATCCTCGAGTCGGGCGACCCCGACCGCTGGCAGTGGGTGCTCGGTTCGCCCGACACCGAGATCTGGATGGACAACTGGGCGATCCCGACCGGTGCGCCGAACCCCGAGGCCGCGCACGCGTTCATCAACTACGTGCTCGACCCCGAGAACTCGCTCGCCGAGCTCGACTACATCGGCTACCACACGGGCGTCGCCGGCATCGAGGAGGCGGCGCAGGCCGCTGAGCTGCCGATGCTCGACCTCGTGTTCTTCACGCCCGAGCAGATCGAGACCATGAACGAGGGCGCGGTCACCGAGGCGCAGGCCCGCATCGTCGAGATCTGGAACGCGACGAAGGCGGCGGCGGGTGAGTAAGAGGTCCGGCGCCGCCCTCGCGATCCCCGCGTGGGCGTGGCTGCTGATCTTCTTCGTCGCGCCCGTCGCGATGGTGATCTGGTTCAGCTTCGGCTACAAGCCGGGCATCTTCGGCACGCACGCGAACGACGTGCTGTCGTTCGACCGCTACGCCGAGGCGATGTCGCCGACCTTCTTCGCGACGTTCCAGAACACGCTGTGGGTCGGCATCGCGGGCACGCTGCTGTGCCTCGTGGTCGGCCTGCCGGTCGCGTACTGGATGGCGGTCAAGGCGTCGCCCGCCCGGCGGGGCCTCCTCGTCGCGCTCGTGATGGTGCCGTTCTGGACCAACTTCCTCGTGCGCACGATCGGCTGGCAGGTCATCCTCGCACCCGAGGGGTGGCTGTCGACGACGCTGCAGCAGGTCGGGCTCATCGGCGGCCCGCTCGACATCCTGTACACCCGCGGGGCCGTGCTGCTCGGCGTGGTCTACAACTACCTGCCGCTCATGATCCTGCCGCTGTTCGTCGCGTTCGACCGGGTCGGCCCACCGCTGCGCGAGGCCTCGAAGGACCTCGGCGCCGGCAAGTGGACGACGTTCTTCCGGGTGACCCTGCCGCTCGCCCGGCCGGGCGTCGTCGCGGGCGTGCTGCTCGTGTTCATCCCGCTCATGGGCGACTACATCACCGCGACCGTGCTCGGCGGTGCGAAGGGCAACATGGTGGGCCAGCTCGTGGCGAGCCAGTTCCAGACCGCGCAGAACTGGGCGCTCGGCTCGGCGATGGCGGTGCTCCTGATCATCGTGATCATGCTGACCGTCGCCGTCGGCGCGCTCGTCGTGTGGCTCGTGACGCTGCCGTTCCGCTCGCGCAACCGGCTCGTGATCGGCGACGCGGCGAACGCCGCACCGGCTCGCCCGGTGACGACGGCGATCGCGGCGATCCGCTCCCGGCCCGCGCCGGCCGACGAGGAGGTCTCCGCATGACCGTCCAGCAGTCCCAGCCGCAGCAGCAGGCCCCGGCGCCGGAGCAGTCGAAAGGCCCGGGCACGACCCCGGCCGCGGTGCGGCAGCACCGGCGACGCCGCCCGTGGTCCGACATCGTGCTCAACGTGTGGGGCGTCGCGGTCTTCGCGTTCCTGTTCGCGCCGATCGTCGTCATCATCCTGTCGTCGTTCAACGTCGGCCGCCTCCTCGTGTCATGGCAGGCCTTCGGCTTCGACTCCTTCCTCGCGATCGCCTCGAAGCCCGCGATCCGCGACGCCGTCTGGATCTCGGTGCAGACGGGCTTCATCGCGGCGATCGTGGCGACGCTGCTCGGCACGCTCGCCGGCATCGCGATGGCGAGGCATCCCGGCAAGTGGGTCTGGTGGTTCCTCGGGTTGCTGCTGCTCGTCTCGGTGACCCCCGAGATCGTCGACGCCGTCGCCCTGCTGCCGTGGATGGTGTTCCTCGGCCAGGATCTCGGCCTCGCGATCTTCAACGACGGCATCGTGCGCCTCGTGGTCGGCCATTCGCTGTTCTCGGTCGCGGTCGTGTCGTACCTCGTCCGGGCCCGCCTCGTCGGCCAGGACGCGCAGCTCGAGGAGGCCTCCGCCGACCTCTACGCGAAGCCGTTCAACACGTTCCGCCGCGTGACGCTGCCCCTCGCCATGCCCGCCGTGCTGGCCGGCTTCCTGCTGTCGTTCACGTTGAGCCTCGACAACACGGTCATCGCCGCGTTCGTGCAGGTGTCGGGCACGACGCCGTGGCCCGTCTACGTGCTGAGCGCGCTGCGCAGCGGCCTGCGGCCCGAGATCGCCGCGGTGTCGACGATCATGCTCGTGCTCACGCTCATCGCGCTCGGTCTCGTGGCGTACGTGCTGCGCCGGGCCGGCGACTCGGCCGCCGACATCGCACGCACCATGAGCGGCGGCTGATCCGCCGCACCGCACCGACGAGGGAGCGCGACGAGACCATCGCGGCTCGTCGCGCTCCCTCGGCGTCCGCCCCGATCACCCCACCGCCGCCACGAAAGGACTCGCCCATGCCCCACGCCGACCTCGTCTTCACCGGCGGCCCCGTCTTCACCGCGAACACGGTGCGTTCGCGCGCCACGGCCGTCGCCGTGCGGGCCGGCCGCATCGTCGCCGTCGGCACCGATCACGACGTGCGCGACCTCGTCGGCCCGGGCACCGAGGTCGTCGACCTCGGCGGGCGCCTGCTCGTGCCCGGCTTCCAGGACGCGCACGTGCACCCCGTGTGGGGCGGCCTCGACATGCTGCGCTGCGACCTGCGCGACGGCGAGAGCGAGGCCGACTACCTCGAGACGATCGCGGCGTACGCCGCGTCGCACCCGGATGCCTCGTGGGTGCAGGGCGGCGGATGGTCGATGTCGGCCTTCCCGGGCGGGACGCCGACCGCCGCGGCCCTCGACCGGGTGCTGCCCGACCGTCCGGCGTTCCTGCCCAACCGCGACGGCCACGGCGCCTGGGTGAACTCGGCGGCCCTGCGTCTCGCCGGCATCGACCGGGGCACGCCCGACCCCGCCGACGGCCGCATCGAGCGCGACGCCGCCGGCGAGCCGACCGGGACGCTGCACGAGGGCGCGATGGACCTCGTTCGCCGCCACCTCCCCGAGACGACGCCGGCCGAGCTCGTCGACGCCGTGCTCGAGGGGCAGCGCTACCTGCACTCGTTCGGCGTCACGGCCTGGCAGGATGCGATCGTCGGCGACTACGGGGTCGGCGACGACCCCGGGCTCGCCTACCTCGCCGCGGCCGCCGCGGGCACCCTCACCGGCCGCGTCGTCGGCGCCCTCTGGTGGGACCGCACGCGCGGCCTCGAGCAGATCGACTCGCTCGTCGAGCGCCGCGAGCGCTACCGGGGCGGGCGCTTCGCCGCGACGAGCATCAAGGTCATGCAGGACGGCGTCGCCGAGAACTTCACGGCCTCGATGCTCGAGCCGTACTGCGACGGCCACGGCCACGCGACCGACAACTCGGGCATCTCGTTCGTGCCGCCCGAGATCCTGAACGAGGCGGCCCCGCGGCTCGACGCCCTCGGCTTCCAGCTGCACTTCCACGCGATCGGCGACCGCGCGGTGCGCGAGTGCCTCGACGCCGTCGAGCACGCGATCGCGCGCAACGGCCGCAGCGACCACCGCCACCACATCGCGCACCTGCAGGTCGTGCACCCCGACGACGTGTCGCGATTCCGCGAGCTCGGCGTGGTCGCGAACATGCAGTCGCTGTGGGCGGCGCTCGAGCCGCAGATGGTCGATCTGACGCTGCCGTTCCTCGGCTCGCCGCGCGACGCGTGGCAGTACCCGTTCGGCGACCTGCTGCGCGCGGGCGCCGTGCTCGCGGCAGGCAGCGACTGGTCGGTCTCGACGCCGAACCCGCTCGCCGCGATCCACGTCGCGGTGAACCGGGTGTCGGCGCCGGGCGAGGAGGAGGGCGAGTACCCGCCGTTCCTCCCCGAGCAGGCGATCGACCTCGCGACCTCGCTCACCGCGTACACGGCGGGGTCGGCGTACGTGAACCACCTCGACGAGACCGGCACGATCGAGGTCGGCAAGCTCGCCGACCTCGCCCTGCTCGACCGAGACCCCTTCGCCGGGCCCGCCGACGCGATCGGCGCGACGCGCGTGCTGCAGACCTTCGTCGAGGGCGAGCGCGTCTACGCGGCAGGCGACGCCTGATCGGGATGCCGCGGGCGTGCGCTTCGTCGTCGTGGCATCGCCCGACGACAGGGGCCCGGCACGAGGCATCCCTGAGATGCGGGAAGCGGGGGCGCACCCGAAGGTGCGCCCCCGCTCCGCAATCCGTGCGTTACGCGCAGATCGTGGTGAGCTCCGTGATGCTCGTAGTGAGCGACTCGAGGTGGTCGCTCATCGCCGAGATGTCGGCGTTCGCCGGGTCGGCGAGCATGCCGTCGACGTACTCGACGTACTCGTTCATGGCGGTCGCGGCACCGTCGAGCGCGGGCTTGACGTCGGCGTTCGAGACCTGGTCGGCCGCGTCACCAACCTTGGCCTGGGCACCCTTGAACGCCTCGAGCGCGGCGGTCGGGTCGCTCGCGTCGACCGACGAGAGCGACTGCAGGTCGGTGAGGGTGCCCTCGACGATCTCGCACGCCTCCTCCTTGCTCTGGTCGGCGGCGGGTGCAGCCTCGGCGCTGTCGGCCTTCGAGTCGGACTTCGCGTCGTCGGCGGAGCCGGTGGCGGCACAACCCGTGAAGAGCAGCGCGAGCAGCGCGAACGAGGCGGCGGCGAGCGGACGTGATGCAGTCATCTGTGTGATTCCCCTGGATTTTCGGTACCGAGTCGTTCCCGGTCCCCCGCTCCATCCAAGCAGGAGGCACCGACAGCGCGAAATGGGGACCCGTCCCCATCGCCGGCCGACCGCCGTCGAGCGCCGCCGGGTCAGGGGTACCGCGCCGTGAGGGCGACGCCGACCTGGGCGAGTCGTCCACGGAGTCCGACGGGTGCGACGACCTCGATCTCCGCAGCCCAGCCCGCGAGTCGTCGAACGAGGACCGTCTCGCTCTGGGCGACGACGCGCACCCGCACCCGCCCGTCGCGCACGTCGCCGGGGCCGTCGACGTCGTCGTGGACCTCCTCGTCGACGAGGCCCCCGACCCAGCCGCGGAACTCGTCGGCCGCGGCCGGGTCGACGAGCACGACGGCCTCGACGCGGCGGCGAGCGCGCTGCGCGGCGGCGCGCAGGTCGGCCCAGGCGACATCGAGGTCGAAGTCCGCGGGCGGCTCGAACCGCTCGGCGAGCGCCTCGACGTCGGCCATGCGATCGACGCGGTAGCTCCGTCGATCGGCGACGTCGGGCGCCACGTCCGCCGAGTCGTGCGGCACCCGGTCGGCGATCAGGTACCACGTGCCGCGCGTGTCGATGAGACCGAGCGGGCGCACGGTGCGCGACGCCGGCTCGCCGCCCCAGCGCGTGTAGGTGAAGCGCACGACACGTCGCTCGACCACCGCCGCCTGCAGCACCTCGACCCGGTGCGACGGCCGGGTCGCCGGCGCGTCCCACCCGCCGGAGTCGACGACGATCGACTCGGCGGCGGCCTCGGCCTCGGCGCGGAACGTCGCGGGCAGGGCCCGCAGCACCTTGCGCAGGGCCGAGCGCGCCTCCTCGCTCTCACCGGCGCGAGGTCCGAACAGGAGGAACAGCGCTCGCGCCTCGGCCGCCGTGAAGCCGCTGAGGTCGGTGCGGCCCTCGCCGAGGAGCTGCCAGCCGCCGCCCCGGCCCGGCTGCGGGTAGACGGGGATCCCGGCCGCCGACAGCGCCTCGAGGTCGCGGCGGGCCGTGGCGACCGAGATCTCGAGCTCCTCGGCGAGCTGCCTCGCGGTGACCCTGCCTCGCGCCTGCATGACGAGGAGGGTCGCGACGAGTCGGTCTGCACGCATGTTCCGATTCTCGTCGCAAAAGTAGTCAAGAGGTGAGCACTTCTGCGTTCGATCATGGATTCATCAGGGCGACGACCGGTCGCCGAGGACGAGGAGAATCCCATGCTGCGAGGCATCGCCACCATCAACTGCTACGTCGACGACCCCGCCGCGGCCGCGGCCTGGTACACCGAGGTGCTCGGCATCGAGCCGTACTTCAGCCGTCCCGGCCCCGACGGGAGCCCGGCCTACGTCGAGTTCCGCATCGGCGACCACCAGCAGGAACTCGGGTTCATCGACCGCCGGTTCGCGCCGGCGGGGCTCGGCGCCGGCACCGGCGGCGCGCTCGTGCACTGGCACGTCGACGACCTGGAGCGGGCGGTCGCGCGGCTCGTCGAGCTCGGCGCGACGCCCCTCATGCCGATCACGGAGCACGGCCCCGGTTTCGTCACGGCCTCGGTCGTCGACCCGTTCGGCAACGTCCTCGGCGTGATGACCAACGTGCACTACCTCGACATGCTCGGCGGGCCGGCGCCCGTGCTCGCGCGCGAGGGCTGAGCCGGCCGGGGGCCGCAGGCGGGTGATCGGCCGCCCGGGTCCCCGACCCGGGCGGCCCGTCCGTCAGGCGACGGATGCCTCGTCGGCGACGATCTCGTCGATCACGCTCGTGCGCTCCGGAACCCAGCCGAGTGCGCGGGCCTTCGCGCCGAATGCACGCTGGTCGAGGAGCAGCGCATCGGCGAACGCCTCGCCGAGCCGCGAGCGCGAGCGCCCGGCGCCCTCAGCGACGACGCCCGTGGCACCTCCCCGACCGACGACCGCCTCGGCGACCTCGCGCACGGTCGTCGGCGATCCGTCGCTGCCGACGACCCGGCCGAGCCCTGACTCGTGCTCGACCGCGAGCCGGTACAGGCGCGCGAGGTCGTCGACGTGCACCCACGTCCAGTGCTGGTCCCCGTCGCCGATGAGCTCGAGGCGGCCGGCGGCGTCGCGCGGCGCCTCCACGACCAGCCCGGAGAGCCCGCGACCGCGCCCGTAGACGACGCCCGGTGCGATGACCGTCACCGCATCGGATGCCGCGAGCAGCCGCTCCTCGATCGGCACCCGCCACGCGACCAGTTCCGGCGGGTTGGGCACGGCGTCGTCGTCGAGGTCGTCGCCCGCGCCGTACGCCCAGATGCCGCCGGTGTGCACGTACCGGCGGCCGGTGCCCGCGAAGGCGTCGAGCACCGCCTCCGCGATCGCCCTGTCGAACGCGGCCGCATCGGCGGCGGGCGCCGCGGTGTGGATCGCCGCGTCGACGCCGTCGAGCCGACGCGCGAGCCACGAGGCATCCGTCAGTTCGCCGATCGCCGCGGTCGCACCGCGCACGGTGACGTCGTCGGCCGCGCGCTCACTGCGCACGGCCGCGACGACGTCGTGTCCCGCGCCGACGAGTTCGTCGAGCACGGCCGATCCGATGTATCCGGTCGCCCCGGTCAGTAGAATCCTCATGCCCGAGACGCTACGGACGCGTCGCCGGTTACTTCAACGGAAGTTCCCTCGGGGGAACCGCACCTGCACGGGGGTCCGATGTCCGAGCCGAACGCCATCACCGCAGAGCCGTGGAGCGTGCTCGCGCCCGACTGCCCGAGCCGGGTCATCTTCGGGCGCATCGGCGAGCGCTGGACCATGTTCGTCATCCTCGCGCTCTCGCGCGCCGGCACCCTGCGATTCACCGAGCTGCGCGCCCGCGTCGGCGAGGTCACGCCGAAGGTGCTCACCGAGACGCTCCGGGCGCTCGAGGGCGACGGGCTCGTCGAGCGCCGCGCCTTCGCCGACTCGCCGCCCCGCGTCGAGTACTCGCTCACCCCGCTCGGCGAGTCGCTGCTCGAGCCGATCGGCGCGTTGCGCGACTGGGCCGAGCGGCACGTGCCCGAGGTGCTCGCGTCGCGCGAGCGCGCGCTCGGCTGACGCACGCCGCGCACACGCGAGCACCGCGTGTCGAGAGCACCCACCCGTCGCGCTACGGTGGGCGGGTGACCCGCGTGCTGCTCATCATCGACATCCAGCAGGACTACTTCCCGGGCGGGCGGCACCCGCTCGTCGACCCCGATGCCGCGGCCGCCGCAGCGGCGCGCCTGCTCGCCGCGTGGCGCGAGCGCGGCGAGCCGGTCGTGCACGTGCAGCACGTCTGGGACGCGCCCGACGCCGCGTTCTTCCAGCCGGGCACGCCGGGCGTCGAGATCCATCCGGTCGTCGCACCGCGCGCGGACGAAGCCCTCGTCACGAAGTCGAATCCGAACGCGTTCCTCGAGACCGACCTCGCCGAGCGCCTCGACGAGCTGGCCCGCAGCGCCGCGACGCCGGGCGACCCGATCAGCCCGGTCGACCTCGTCGTCGCGGGCATGATGTCGAGCATGTGCGTCGACGCGACCGTGCGCGCCGCCGCCGACCGCGGTCATGCCGTCGCCGTCGCGCACGACGCGTGCGCCGCACCCGACCTCGAGTTCGACGGCGTCGTCGTCCCAGGTGCCCAGGTGCACGCGGCGTTCATGGCGGCGCTCGCCGACGGCTACGCCGCGGTCGACCTCGCCGACGAGATCATCGCGCGCATAGCGTAGTTTCGAGGTTATTCCGGCGCGCGACATCCAAATTGAGCCCGAAGCGGGGCCGAAGTCCCGAGTCTCGCAGAACTTCGCAACTTCTTCCGTTTGCGGGAACGCCGCGCGCGTGTGACCATCGATGGCATGATCACCGCCGATCGCGCGCACCTCGCCCCCGTCGAACCGGCGGGCGCGCCCGCCGCCGCGCCCGAAGGGGCCGGTGAGCTCGACGCCCTCACGCTCGGCCGCCGCATCCGTGAGCGCCGGGTCGCACGAGGGATGACGCTCGGCGAACTGGCCCGCGCGATCGACCGGGCGCCCAGCCAGGTGTCGGCGATCGAGAACGGCAAGCGCGAGCCGCGACTGTCGATGCTGCGCACGATCGCCCTCGCACTCGGCACGAGCGTCGACGAGCTGCTGCGCACCGATGCGCCGAGCGAGCGGGCCGCCCTCGAGATCGCCGTCGAACGCGCCCAGCGGGGCCCGGTCTTCTCGGCGCTCGGACTCGACCCGTTCCGCGTGGCGAAGTCGATGAGCGACCAGACCCTGCAGACGATCCTCGCGCTGCACAACGAGATCGACCGCCTGCACCGCGAGCGCGCCGCGACCCCCGAGGAGGCGCGCCGGGCGAACGCCGAGCTGCGCGCCGAGATGCGCGCCCGCGACAACTTCTACCCCGAGCTCGAGCAGAAGGCGGCCGAGCTGCTCGAGGCCGTCGGCCACACCGGGGGCCCGGTCTCGCATCAGCTCGTCGCCGACATGGCGACCCACCTCGGCTACTCGCTGCACTACGTCGGCGACCTGCCGCACTCCACCCGCTCGGTGACCGACAAGCGCAACGGCCGCATCTACCTGCCGACCCAGCAGTCGCCGTCGCGCGACTCCCGCTCCCCCATCCTGCAGGCGCTCGCGAGCCACCTGCTGGGTCACGAGGAGCCTGCGAGCTACGGCGACTTCCTGCGCCAGCGCATCGAGACCAACTACCTGACCGCAGCGATCCTGCTGCCCGAGCAGGCCGCGGTGCGCTACCTCACCGAGGCGAAGAACCTGCGGCGCATCTCGATGGAGGAGCTGCGCGACCACTTCGCGGTCTCGTACGAGACGGCGTCGCACCGGTTCACGAACCTCGCGACGGCCCGCCTCGACATCCCCGTGCACTTCATGAAGGTGCACGAGTCGGGCACGATCATCAAGGCGTACGAGAACGACCGGGTGCGGTTCCCCTCCGACGCACTCGGCGCCGTCGAGGGCACCACCGTCTGCCGCAACTGGACCGCTCGCACGGTCTTCGACGTCGACGACCGCTTCAGCCCCTGGTACCAGTACACCGACACGCCGTCGGGCACGTTCTGGTGCACGTCGCGCATCGAGAAGGCCAAGGAGGGCGAGTACTCGGTCTCGGTCGGCGTGCCGTTCGAGCACGTCAAGTGGTTCCGCGGCCGGGAGACACCGCATCGTGCGGTTTCTCGCTGCCCCGATCCGTCGTGCTGCCAGGCTCCCGCGGGCCTCGCCGAGAAGTGGGCGGATGCCTCGTGGCCGGCCGCGCGCACTCCGACATCGCTGCTCGCGGCGCTGCCGACGGGCACGTTCCCCGGCGTCGACCAGACCGAGGTGTACGAGTTCCTCGAGCAGCACGCACCGGCGCTCGGCTGACGGCCGAACGACGAAGGAGCGCACCGAGCCCCTCACGGGGTCCCGATGCGCTCCTCCGGCCGGCGCCGGCGTCGACTCAGCGCGCGGCGGCCTTCAGCTCGCGTCCGTGCACCGTCAGCGCGTAGATCACGAGGATGTCGAGCACGATCAGGATGATCGACAGCCAGGGCTGGGCGGGAATCAGGAAGAGCTGCCCGATCGCGTTGACGATCGCGAGGATGATCGCGATGACCCGTGCCCAGGTGGCGCCTCCGAAGAGCGCGAGCGACGTGATGATCAGGAAGGCGCCGATGATCAGGTGCCACCAGCCCCACCCGGCGACGTTCATCATGAACAGGTTCTCGCTCGTGAGGAAGTAGGCGCTGTCGGGGCCGATGATGGCCATGAGTCCGTAGATCGCGTCGAAGATACCCGCGATCAGCAGCACGATCGCAGCGAAGTATCCCCAGCCGACCCAGCCGGTGGTTTCGGTGTCGCTCATTTCGGTTCCTCCCTGTGGGGTTGGACGGGCGCCCGGGAGTGAACCCGCGCGTCGCCTCGGTTGCCGTCACGGTACCGAGCCGCGACCTGCACAGGCATCACTCAGGTTGCGTGATTCGCAGCCCCGGCGAGGTCTCGCGGGGTCAGAGCCGCCCGATGCCCGAGACGATGACGAACACGCCGATCACGACGAGGATCAGGCCCGTGATCGACCGGCTGTTCCGCGACATCCAGTCGCGCATGCTCGTGAGGCGGGGGGCGGTGCGCCGGGGCGCGACCTTCGCCGAGACGATGGGCACGGCGACGGTCGAGGCCCCGATGACGACGAAGCACGCGATCACCACGACCGACTCCACGGCCGTGAGCCCGGCGCCGCGGATGGAGAGCGCCGCCGCGACGACGAGCAGCAGGCTCTTCGGCCGGATGTTGAGCACCGCGCCGAGCGTGAACGCCTCGCCCGGGCCGAGCCGGCTGATGCGCCCGAGCCACTTCGGCGGCTGGTCGGCGGGCGTGCGCGGAGCGCGCAATCGTCCCACGATGGCGACGACGATGATGAGCGCGCCGACGATGATCTCGGCGATGCCGACGGCCTGCTCGGGCTCGCGCTGCGACCCCTGGCGCGGCAGCACCTGCGCGAGCGCCGTGCACCCGATGACGAGCGCGGTCATGCCGACGAGCCATCCCGCGAGGAACGGCCCGGCGACCCGGTCGCCGTTCGGCGACAGCAGGATGGAGAGCGTGACGAGGATCGGCACGGAGCTCGCCGCGACCGCGACCGCGATCGGCACGACATGCGCGAATGCCTGAAGCGTTCCGCTCATGCCGCGCCGATCGCGGACTCGTCAGTTCTCTGCGTGTTCAGTGGGACTCAAGCCTTCGCCGGCAGGTGGTACGCGACATGGACGCTGTCGATCGTACCGTCGAAGGCGAAGGGCATCTTGTCGAAGTACGCCCGCGAGACGGGTCCGCCGTACGCGCGGCCGATGTCGAGGCAGTCGTTCGCCGAGAACAGCAGCGGCGCGCTGACGGGCACCGTGCCCGAGCCGACCTCGGCGCCGTTCACCTTCAGCGAGACCGAGAGCGGTCCGCCGGGCCGGGGCTCGAGGTAGTCGGTCACGATCTCGATCGTCGCCTCGCCCGCCGCGAGCGGCTCGGCCGAGGCGATGATCGTGCGCTGCACCAGGAACAGGTTGTACTCGTAGTGCAGCACGCCGTCGACGAGGTAGGCCGTGAGCCCGCCGCCGGCGCCGCCGAGCTTGTAGAGCACGCCGTTCGCCTGCTCGGGCAGGTCGACCTGCATCGAGACCGTGTTCGGCTTGTTGCCGAGCGCCGGCGCGCAGAACTCGGGGATGCGGACGGTATCGCCCGACAGCTCCCACTCGGTGTAGGCCGGGCCGAGCCGGAACTCGGGGTGGTAGACCGGAACCCAGAGCCCGCCGCCGACCGGCAGCACTTCGTTCTTGGCCGCCTCGATCGCGAACAGCTCCTTCAACTGCGCGAGCTTCTCGGGATGCTCCGCGGCGAGGTCGCGCGCCTGGCTCCAGTCCTCGTCGAGGTGGTAGAGCTCCCACTTGTCGGCGTCGGGAGTCCAGGTCGCGATGCCGGGAGGCGCCCCGGGCACCCACGGCAGGCGCGGCCCCGTCGCAGACGCGATCCACCCGTCTGAGTAGATCGATCGGCTCGCCATGATCTCGAAGTACTGCACCCGGTGCCGTCCGTCGGCCGACGGGTCGTCGATCGCGTACGCGAAGCTCGTGCCGTCGATCGGGTCCTGCGGGATGCCGTTCACCATGTCGGGGTGCGAGATGCCGAGGATCTCGTAGATCGTCGGCACGACGTCGATGACGTGGTGGAACTGGGTGCGCGGCTCGGGGTCGTGCGCGATCCGGCCGGGCCACTGCACGAACATCGGGTTGCGGGTGCCGCCGAGGTGCGAGGCCATGAGCTTCATGCCCTGGTACGGCGTCGACCCCGCCCACGCCCACGCCGCGTGGTACTGGTTGTCGGTCGCAGGGGTGCCGAGCGCGTCGAGCCCGCCGAGCTCCTCGAGCGCGGCGATGTGCTGGTCGATCGTCGTGGGGATCATGTTCTGCGCCAGCAGCTCGCTGATCGTGCCGTTCTGGCCCTCGCCCGACGACCCGTTGTCGCCCCAGATGTAGACGATGATCGTGTTGTCGAGGTAGCCGAGGCGCTCGATCTCGTCGATGAGGCGGCCGGCCTGCACGTCGGCGTGCTCGCCGAAGCCGGCGCACACCTCCATCAGGCGCGCCTGGAACGGCTTCTGGTGATCGGGGATGTCGTCCCAGCCCTGCAGGCTCTCGGGTCGCGGGGTGAGCTCGGCCGAGTCGGGGATCCAGCCGGACTCCTTGGCCCCGGCGAACGCCGTCTCGCGGTAGGCGTCCCAGCCGTCGTCGAACTTGCCCTTGTACTTGTCGGCCCACTCCTTCATGATGTGGTGCGGCCCGTGGATGGCGCCCGTCGCCCAGTACATGTAGAAGGGCTTGTCGGGCGCGTTCGCCTTGTGGTCGCGCAGCCAGTGCATCGCGTCGTCGGCGAGGTCCTCACTCAGGTGGTAGCCCTCTTCGGGCGACTTGGGCGGCAGCACGCCGGTCGTGTTGCGCACGAGGTTCGGTTCGTACTGGGATGCCTCCCCCGCGAGGAACCCGTAGAAGTACTCGAACCCGTAGCCGGTGGGCCAGCGGTCGTACGGACCGGCCGACGTGGTCTCTTCAGCCGGCGTGTTGTGCCACTTGCCCCAAGCGCCGGTCGAGTACCCGTAGTTGCGGAGGACCTCCGCCATCGTCGCACTCGACTTCGGGATGTGGCCCGAGTAGCCGTCCCAGTCGTTCGCGAGCTCGGCGATCTGACCGCTGCCGACCCGGTGGTGGTTGCGGCCCGTGAGCAACGACGCACGGGTGGGCGAGCACATCGCCGTCGTGTGGAACCGGTTGAACCCGATGCCGCCGGAACGGATGCGGTCGAGGGTCGGCGTCTCGACGACGCCGCCGAGCGGCTTGGGCAGAGCGGGCCCCGCGTCGTCGATGAGCACGACGAGGACGTTGGGCGCCTGCTCGCCGAGATGGCGCTCGGCGGGCAGCGGCGCGTACGTCGATTCGCCGAGCGTGCGTCCGGCGATGCTGCCGGACGCCTTCGGCGCGAAGGGCAGCGTGCGAGCCGGTGGGAGCTGTGCCCCGATCACGGAACGAGATGCGGTATCGGTCATTTCAGCTTTCCTGTCTCTTCGTTCTCAGCCGAGCAGCTTGGCCTTGGCGGCCTCGAACTCGGCGTCGCTCAGCACGCCCTGCTCCTTGAGCGTCGCGAGCTGCTGCAGTTCGGCGACGACGTCGGTGCCGCCGGCCGCCGGTGCCGCGGCAGGCGCCGGGGCGGGCGGAGGCGGAGGCGGCGCCTGGTACATCGCGGCCTGCTGCTGCATCTCGTACTGCTGGGCCTCGTACTTCTCGTCGGCCTTGCGCTGCTGGTGCCGCATGACCCCGCCGCTCACGGCGGTCGCCGTTCCGGCGACGACCGCGGTGCGCGCGGCCATTCCGATCAGACCCGGTCGACCGAACCTTCTCAACAGTGGCATCGTCGTTTCTCCCCCTCTAGAGCGCGTCGCGCGCTTCCGCGACCACGGCATTGACCACCGGTGCGGGGATCCGCACCGAATCGACGACGACACCACCGGCCGCGAGCAACCTGCTCGCGAGGTGCCTCGCCCAGACCAGTTCGACGACGAGCAGGAGCGCCGATGCGCCGACCGGAAGGCGGCCGCCGAGCTCGTTCACGTCGTCTTCGCCGACGAGGCCCTCGCCGGCCAGTTCGATCTCGCCGAACTCGATGCCCGTCTCGTCGAGCTCGAGGAACTCGATGCCGTCGGCCGTGCGCGCGACGTGCACGAGGTCGAGGAGCCGCACGGTACCGGCCTCGACGAGGTCGAGCACCGCCTCCACGACGCCCGCATCCGGCGCATCGCCGTCATATGCGGCGAGCACCAGCTCGACCGGTCCGAATTCGAGATCTTCCATGGATCGCGCCCCCTCGGCAGTTCGGCTCGGAGCGCTTCGCTCCGGCGGTCGGGCACGCGGAACCGCACCCGCTCCCATCGTGCTGACGCCACCCATCACCTGCATCACGCAGATCGTGTGATGACCACCCGCCGACGCGATCGCGTGATCTGCGTGATGCGGGCGGAGCCGAATCGCGGTGTGATCGAAGGCATCGATTGGAGCACCCGCCATGGACCACATCGAAGCGCTGCGCCGACTCGCCATCGCCGACGAGCGGCTCTCGAGCGAGGTCTTCGGCGAGCCCGACACCAGCTCGCTCACGGCGAAGTCGCTCGCGCTCTCGCGCCTCGGTGCCCTGGCGGGCGTGGGGGGCACCGACGCCTCGTTCGCCGCAGTGGCCGACGCGGCCGTCCGGGCGGGGGCTTCGACGGCCGAGCTCGTGCACGTGGTCGTCGGCGTGGTCCCGATCGTCGGGGCGCCGCGAGCGGTCGCCGCCGCGCAGCACCTGGCGGTCGCGCTCGGGCTCGACCTCGAGACGTTCATCACGGGTGACGCGTGATCGTCGACCGCCGTCCCGACGCTCAACCGAGGAGGCCGAGTTCGCCGGCACGCTCGACGGCGGCGCCGCGCGTGGTGACCTGCAGCTTGCGGTAGATCGAGCCGACCTGCGAGCTCACCGTGTTGCGCGAGACGAACAGCCGCTCGCCGATCTCGGCGATCGTGAGGTGCGTCTGCAGGTAGGGCAGCAGTCGCAGCTCGGCCGGCGTGAGCGGCGAGCTGCCGAGCACCTCGCGCGAATGCTCGAGCGAGGAGCGGAGCTCGTCGACGGCGTCGACCAGGGTGCCGAGGTCGGGTCTCGCGCGCAGCAGTTCGTCGATCTCGTGCAGCAGGTGGGCGGCCGTCGGGTTCCGGCCCAGGGCGGCGAATGACCGGGCGAGCTCGAGCCGCACCTTGACGGCGAACACCGGCATGACATGCGTGCAGAGCCCGCGATCTCGCATGGCGCTCACGAGCAGGCGCTCGGCGGTCGCGAGGTCGCGCCGGCGGATCGCGATGCGGGCGCTGACCGCGAGCGCGAGCATCGTCGTCGCGTAGCCGTGCATGTTGCTGGACTCGATGACGTTCATCGCCCGGTCGGCATGGCCTGCGGCCTCATCGATCGCACCCCGATCGAACGCCATGACGGCGAGCTCGGCTTCGCTCAGCAGGATCGTGTCGGCGTTGCCGAACAGTTCGGCCTGAGCCGTCGCCTGCTCGAAGGCGCGCTTCGCCCCGCCGTCATCGCCGGCGAGCTGCTTCGTCCAGCCGAACAGGTGCAGCGCCTGGTCGCGCCACAGGCTCGACGGCGACTCGGCGCCGAGCGCGTAGGCGGCGTCCTCGGTGGCCGAGGCGAGTCCCTCGCGCCACATGATGACCCGCACCATCGCCCGCGCCGAGTGGTATTGCGGAAGCCCGAACTCGGGCGGAGCGTCGTACTCGATCGCGTCGAACATGCGCGCCCATCGATCGGCCTCGGCCGCCTGCCCCGCGAGGATGGCTCGGAGCCCTGCGTGCACGACGAGGGGAGGGAACGAGGCGATCGCCTCGTCGCCGAGCTCCTGCATCCAGCGCGTCAGGGCCGCGAGCTCGCCGGCCTGGTAGGCCGTGAGCCCGCGCTCGGCGACGAGCCGCACCGACTGCGCGCGGTCACCGGCAGCGAGCAGGTGCTCGATGGCGAGGTGCACGTGATCGTGCTCCTCGCACCAGCGCGCGGCCCGACGATGCAGCTCGGTGTCGGCGCCGGGCTCGACTCGGTCGAGTTCCGCGAGCAGGAACTCCCGGAAGAGCTGGTGATAGCGGTACTCGCCGCGGCGGCGGTCGATCGGCACGAGGAAGAGTCCGCGTCGTTCGAGATCCCGTAGTCGCGCACGCGAGTCGTGGCGTTCGAGCACCGCGTCGCAGCATCCGGCCGAGAGGTGCTCGAGCAGGGCGGTGCGCCGCAGGAAGGACTGGTCGTCTGGCTCGAGCCCGGCGTAGCAGGCGCGGTACAGGTAGTCGGCGACGAAACGGTCGTCGCCGCCGACGTCGACCGGGTCGCCGCCGTCGCGGGCGACCAGCGCGGCGAGCGTGATGCCCGTCGGCCAGCCCTCGGTGTGCTCGACGAGCCGTCGGAGCTCGGCGTCGTCGGTGCCGGCGTCGAGCAGCTCGAAGACCTGGCGGGCGTCGTCGACGTCGAGCCGCAGGTGGTCGGCGCCGATCTCGACGATGTCACCGCCGAGCCGGAGCCGCGAGAGGAACGGCGGAACGCGCCGGCTCGCCATCACGACCTGGGACCCCTCGGGCACGCGCGCGAGCGCGACCTCGAGCACGTCCTGGCAGTCCGGCGAGTCGGCCTCGTGCACGTCGTCCAGCACGAGGACGAACGGAACGCCGAGCCGCTCGATCGCCGAGGCGAGGAGCGGGGCCGCCCGGCCCAGCACTCCGGGACCGGTCATCGGCAGGGCGGCGACGCCCGCGATCCGCTCGTCGCCCGGCAGCGCATGGTCGAACGCCTCCGCCAGCACGTTGACGAGTGCCGCCGGGTCGTCGTCGAAACGGTCGAGCGAGACCCAGACGAGCAGGCGCTCGTCGAGCTCGGCCCACTCGCGCAGCATCGTCGACTTCCCGTACCCCGCCGGGGCCACGAGGCTCACGAGCGCGGCCCGCGAGGTTCGCGCGCGCTCGATCAGTCGTCGACGGCTCACGGTGGCGCCGCGCGCTCTGGGCGGCGCGAACTTCCGCTCGTGCCCGTCTGGCACGGACAGCCCGTCGATCGTCGGGATCGGGTCTGCACCCGATCCCGACGACGCGTCCCCCCGCACGGCCGTCATACCGTCCATATGGTGGAGTTTATTCACGGATGAGGGATCCTCCGGCACGACATCTCGCACCAATCCGGGCCATGCCCCACGAACGGGGGGTACGTTCCAGGAGTGCGTTGCGACAGCGGCTGCAGCCGATCGGACAAGTCGTTCGGTCGCGAGCCCAGATCGCGACACCCGCCGCTGGCGACCTCGACCCGCCGCCGTCAGGATGGATGGCAACCAATCGCATCGGAGTGATACCCCGTGGGCACCACCGTCTTCGAACGACGCACCCCCCGTCCATCCGTCATCGAGCACTCGCTCGCCACCACCGATCACGCGGTGTTCTGGCGCGACGACCTGCCCGCAACCCTCACGCCGAACCGGCCGAAGCTCGCCGGCACGAAGGTCGCCGAGCTCGTCGTCGTCGGCGGCGGGTACACCGGCCTCTGGACGGCGCTGCTCGCGAAGGAGCGCAACCCCGACGCGCGCGTCGTGCTCGTCGAGGCGAAGCGCATCGGCTGGGCGGCCTCCGGCCGCAACGGCGGCTTCTGCGAGGCGAGCCTCACGCACGGCGACGAGAACGGCAAGGCCCGCTGGCCGAAGGAGATGCACCTGCTCCACCGCCTCGGCATGGAGAACCTCGACGCCATCGAGGCGAGCGAGGCGAAGTACGGCATGGACTTCCAGTTCGAGCGCACCGGGCAGCTCGCCCCCGCGATCGAGGAGCACCAGGTCGAGTGGCTGCGCGAGTGGGCCGACGAGGCGGCGTCGAACGGCGAGGCCGACGACGTCGTGTTCCTCGACGAGGCCGCGGTCCGGGCATCCGTCGATTCGCCGACCTATCTCGCCGGAGTCTGGGAGAAGCGCACCAACGCCATGGTGCACCCGGCGCGCCTCGCGGCCGAGCTCGCCCGTGCGGCCGAGGAACGCGGCGTCGAGATCTTCGAGGGCTCGCCCGTGCGCAGGCTCGAGACTCCCGGGTCGACGGGCGCGGTGAGCATCGTCACCGATGGCGGCCGCGTCGACGCGAAGCACGCGGTGCTCGCCACGAACGTCTTCCCGTCGCTCCTGAAGCGCAACCGGCTCATGACGGTGCCGGTGTACGACTACGTGCTCATGACCGAGCCGCTGTCGGCCGAGCAGCTCGCCTCGATCGGCTGGAACGACCGCCAGGGCATCGGCGACATGGCGAACCAGTTCCACTACTACCGCCTCTCGAAGGACAACCGGATCCTGTTCGGCGGCTACGACGCGATCTACCACTACGGCCGCAAGGTGCGCGAGCAGTACGAGAACCGCCCCGAGACCTGGCAGAAGCTCGCGAGCCACTTCTTCACGACGTTCCCGCAGCTCGAGGGGCTGCGGTTCAGCCACCAGTGGGCCGGTGCGATCGACACCTCGACGCAGTTCACGGCGTTCTTCGGCACGGCGCGCGACGGCCGCGTCGCCTACGCGCAGGGCTTCACGGGCCTCGGCGTCGGATCGACGCGGTTCGCCGGCGAGGTCATGCTCGACCTGCTCGAGGGGCGCGAGAACGAGCGCACCTCGCTCGAGATGGTGCGCAAGCGCCCCCTGCCCTTCCCGCCCGAGCCCGCAGCGGCGATGGGCATCAACGCCACGCGCTGGTCGCTCGACCGAGCCGACCACAACCGCGGCAAGCGCAACGTGCTGCTGAAGACGCTCGACGCGCTCGGCCTGGGGTTCGACTCGTGAGCGCCGACGGGCAGGGCGACGTGCTGCGGCTTCTCGCCGGTGCGGTGACGGATGCCGCGGGGCTGGCGCTCGAGCACGAGCCGGTGCCGGCCGACCAGGTCGTCGCGGGCAGCCCGACGACGGCGTACCTCCCCCTCGACGAGTCGGCGGTCGGCGAGATCGGCGTCTGGGAGATGTCGGTCGGCGCGATGCGCGACGTCGAGGTCGACGAGGTGTTCGTCGTGCTCGCGGGCGCCGCGACGGTCGAGTTCGAGCACGTGCCGTCGACGGGCCGCCCCGGCGACCCGATCGTGCTGGCGCCGGGAGCCGTCGTGCGACTCGAGGCCGGCATGAAGACCATCTGGACGGTCCGCGAACCGCTCCGCAAGGTGTTCATCTCGCGCTGAGGCGCGTTCTACGTTTCAGGATTCAGGTTTCAGGAGGAGCAGACATGGCCAAGTACCGGGTGCAGAACCCCGCGACGGGGGAGATCGTCGAGACGTTCGAGTCGGCGACCGACGCCGAGATCGAGCAGACGCTCGCGGCGGCCGACGCCGCCTACCGCGAGTGGCGCGAACGCAGCGTGCAGGAGCGCGCCGCCGTGGTCAAGCGCGTCGCCGAACTCTTCGACGAGCGTCGAGACGAGCTCGCCCGCCTCATCGCCGTCGAGATGGGCAAGTCGATCGCGGAGTCGCTCGACGAGGTCGAGTTCGCCCGCTCGATCATCGAGTACTACGCGGTGTACGGCCCGAGCCTCATCACCGACCACGAGATCCCGTCGACCATCCCCGGCAAGGCCGTCATCGAGCAGCTGCCCGTCGGCGCCCTGCTCGGCGTCATGCCGTGGAACTTCCCCTATTACCAGGTCGCCCGCTTCGCGGCGCCGAACCTCGTGCTCGGCAACACGATCATCCTGAAGCACGCCGACATCTGCGCGCGCTCGGCCCTGACCGTCCAGGAGATCATGGAGGAGGCCGGCGTTCCGGTCGGCGGCTACCAGAACGTGTTCGCCTCGCACGACCAGATCGCGACCATGATCGCCGACCCGCGCGTGCAGGGCGTCTCGCTCACGGGCTCCGAGCGCGCCGGCGCCATCATCGGCGAGCAGGCGGGCCGCCACCTCAAGAAGGCCGTGCTCGAGCTCGGCGGCATCGACCCGATGGTCGTGCTCGACGCCGACGACGTGGCCTCCGTGGCGAAGGCGGCGTGGGACTTCCGCGTCTACAACGGCGGCCAGGTCTGCAACTCGAACAAGCGCATGATCGTCATGGACGACATCTACGACGAGTTCGTCGCCGAGCTGACGAAGCTCGCGACGGGCCTCGAGCCGGGCGACCAGCTCGACCTCGGCGAGGGCCAGTACGCCCCGCTGTCGACGCGCACCGCCGCCGAGACGGTGCACGCGCAGGTGCAGAGGGCGATCGCCGAGGGTGCGAAGCTCCAGGCGGGCGGCGTCCTCGCCGACGGCCCCGGGGCGTACTACTCCCCCGCCGTGCTCACCGACGTTCCGCGCGACTCGGAGTCGTACCGCGAGGAGATCTTCGGACCGGTCGCGACGGTCTACCGGGTGCACAGCGACGAGGAGGCCCTCGAACTCGCCAACGACTGCGCGCTCGGCCTCGGCGGCTCGGTCTTCTCGACCGACGAGGCACGTGCCGCCCGCGTCGCCTCGCGTCTCGAGGTCGGCATGACGCACGTCAACACGATCGCCGCCGAGGCCGCCGAGCTGCCGTTCGGCGGGGTCAAGCGATCGGGCTTCGGCCGCGAGATGGGCCCCATCGGCATCGGCGAGTTCTCGAACAAGCGGCTCTCGTTCGTCGCGAAGTAGCCCGCCCGAGCGGGCCGGGTCCGGCGATGTCGTCTAGCCCCAGAGCGGCACGTCGCCGGGCCCGGCCCGCTCGATCTCGACCTCGATGCCGGATGCGGCTGCGAGCTGCTCGGCGAGCGCCGTCGCCGAGTCGAGGTCGGTGACCGTCACGAGGAGGCTGACCTCTCCCTCCCTGATCCGGCCCGCCTCGACCGGATACGAGGCCCGCACCTCGTCGAAGACGTCGAACTCGGCCTCGAGGGAGACGCCGGGGTCGGCGACGGCCTCGAACCGCGTCGGCATCCCGTATCGCCCCTGCATCAGGACCTGGTCATAGCCGTCGGCCGGTTCACCCTCGACGGGCACGAACGCGCCGACCTCCGCAGTTGAACGGACCTCGAGCGAGTCATGGGCCGCGAGCGCCTGGGAACGGCGTGCCGCCGGCTCGAGCCCGTCGGCGTCGACGGCCGACATCAACACCTCCGACGCGCTCAGCACGCCTTCGACGCCGCTCTCCCACATCGGACCCGCGATGGCGAGCCGCGTGTCGTTCAGGGCGCGATCGTCGGTGATCTCCACCGTGAAGCTCTCGTACTCGATCGCACCCTTCCACGACACGGCGCCGCCGCCGTCGTGCGCCATGAACGCACCGAGCTCGTGACCGAGCTCGACGGCGCGCTCGGGCGACGCTGCGTCGTCGACGCGGAGCACGACGTTCGCGGACCCCATGAACGGCAGGTTGTTCGAACCGCTGACTGCGACCTCGTCGACGTCGGCGACGCCGCTGAAGCGCTCGGACGCCCGCGAGGTCGCGGCGCCGCCCGCGTTGATCGCGCAGCCCGAGCAGGCGGCGAGCACGGCAGCGACCGCGAGCGCCGCGAGGACTCCTCTGGCTCGGCTCATGGTCGGCACGTTCAACCGCAGAACTCCTTCGGAATGCCGGCCCGGTCCTGGACCCCGATCATCACGACGACATCGTTCTCGACGAGGAAGTTGAGGTACCCGCTCGCCTCGTCGCCGGCGGCGTAACCGTACGACTCGGCACCCGTCTGGTTCGACGGCGCGAGGTCGGGGTAGGCGGCTGCGAGCTCGTCCATGGTCGACCCGAGCGCTACACCGGTCTCGGTCTTCGGCGACGCGGGCACCACTCCCTCGGCGTCGGCGCGGCCGTTGGCCCACACCCCGCCGATCGCGTCAGCGCCCTCGGGGTGGGTCAACAGCATCGAGGCCGAACCCTCCGTCGAGAGCTGCACGATCCCGGGGCAGTACTCCTCTGACTCGAAGGCCGTGAGCTCGGCGATGGCCGCCTCGGCCGAGGCTCCTCGCTGGATCGGCCCGATGCCGCTCGTCGTGATCGTCCAGGTCGACACATCAGCCGGATCGACGGCGACCGGCGCGACCGTCGGTGTGGCCGTCGGTGTCTCGACGGGTGTCGGCGCGGCCGTGACCGCGGCCGTCGGCTCGGGCTCGGTCGCGTCGCCCGACGTCGCGCACCCGACGAGCACGAGCGCTGTGCCCGCTGCGAGAACCGCTCCGGCCCACGATCCGACGAAAGATACGTTGCGAGGCATGGATCTCCTTCATGCACGTGGCCCCCGGCCGTGTCCGATCAACGTACCGGCCCGCTCCCGTCCGCAGGAAGGAGTTCTCCGTATCGCTTGGATAACGCCCGCCTCACGCGACCGCCGCGTCGGCCGCCCCCTGCGGCGGCCCCGCCGGCTCGATGCGGAACGTCTCGCTGAACCGCGCGAGCAGCTCGGCGTCACCTGCGAACGACTTCGACACGGATGCCTCGCCCGCCAGCAGTGCTCGCAGCCGGCCTGGTGCGAGCTCGAGTTCGAGCACGGCCTGCGGCACGGGCTCGAACGCCGATCGCCGGGGTTGCGGCAGGGCGCCGGGGCCGACGGGCGCGACGTCGAGCGTGCTGCCCACGACGATCGCCGACACCGAGACGACCACCGCGTCGGGAGCACTCTCGTCGGCCAGGTGCAGCACGTATTCCGTGGGCGGCATCGACGCCGCGGCATCCGGCCGGAATGCCGATCGCAGCGCGAAGGCGACGGAGTCGGCGCTCACCGTCTCGCCGTCTCCGGGGTCGCCGAGCACCGCCCAGCCCCAGCGTTCGAGCGCGGCGACGACGGGCGCGAGCTCACGCCCGAGGGGCGTGAGCTCGTAGCCGCCGCGCACCATCGGAACGCGCCGGATCACCCCCGACTCCCCGAGCTCGCGCAGCCGGTCGCTCAGGATGTTCGTCGGGATGCGCGGCAGCGACGCCTTGAGGTCGCTGTACCGCCGCGCGCCCCCGAGCAGGTCGCGGACGATGAGCAGCGCCCACCGTTCGCCGACCCGCTCGAGGGCCCGTGCCACGCCGCTGTACTGGCCGTAGCCGCGCGCGGCGCGCGTCGCCATGCGGGATGCCTCAGGCCGAGGCCGCGCCGCCGGCCGACGCCTGCTGCGCCAGGTACGCGTCGGGGCCCTGCTCGACGGCCGCCTGCTCCATGAAGAGGAACCCGAGGATGTTGCCGTCGGGGTCTTCGAGGTCGCGCGAGTACATGAACCCGTAGTCCTGCGCCTCGCGCGGCTCCGACCCGCCCGCTGCGAGGCCCTTGGCGAGCACCGCGTCGACTTCGTCGCGCGAGTCGCGGGTGAACGAGATGCTCGTCTGCGCCTGCGTCTTCGGGTCGATGATCTGCTTGTCGGTGAAGGTGCCGAGGTACTCGCGGGTGAGCACCATGAAGTAGATGTTCTCGTCGAGCACGACGCACGCGGCGTTCTCGTCGGTGAAGAGCGGGTTGATGCTGAAGCCGAGGGCCTCGTAGAACGCCTTCGAGCGGTCGAGGTCGGTCGTCGGCAGGTTCACGAAGATGCTGGTCGTGGTCATGATCTCCTCCATCGGGATCGTCGTTCGTTCGTGGGTTGCGAGACTCAGCTTGCTCTTAACAAGTTCACTTGTCAATAGCAAGTGAACACCGGTTCGCCGGTGCTCAGCGCGTCCCGCTGCGGCGCACGAGCAGGGCGAGATGCAGGGCCGTCAGCGTCTCGCCGTCGTCGAGGTCGACGTCGAGCAGGTCGCCGATGAGCGCGAGCCGCTGGTAGAAGACCGACCGCGACAGGTGCGAGGCCGACGCCGCCGCCGTGCGGTTGCCCGGGTGCGCGAGCGTCGCGCCCAGCACGTCGAGCAGGTCGCCGCCGCGGGCGAGGTCGTACTCGATGAGCGGGGCGAGCATCTGCTCGCTGTGCCGCTGCAACCGATGGTCGTCGCGCAGCGACGTCACGAGCCGCACGAGCGGACGGTTCTCGGCACGCCGCAGCACCGGCCCGCGACTCGGCCGGGCGCCCGGCGCCCGCGCCAGGTCGAGCGCCTCCTGCACCGAGCCCAGCAGGCCGTCGAGCCCGGTCGCGCGCGATCCGATGGCGATCACCATGCGTTCTGCGGATGCCTCGGAGCCGACGATCGCCCGCGCGAACCCGCGTGCCGCCTCGTCGTCGAGCACCGCCCGCTGGGGCAGGGAGACGAGCACGATCGTCGCGGGTGCAGCGCCGGTGGCCGTGCCGGCGAGCGCCCGCCCGCCGAGTTCGCGCGCCGCGGCGTCGACCGCGCGCGCCTCGATCGGGGCGCCGGTCGCGACGAGCCCGTAGAGTGCCGCCTGCTCGACGGGGAAGCCCGCCGCGACGAGCCGGCCGGCCGCGGCCGGCAATCCGGCGAACCGGCCGTCGAGCAGCGCGTCGATGAGCCGTTGGCGCCCCGCCCGCACCCACTCGTCGACCTCGATGCCGTCGGCGAGGCGACCGAGCGCGAGCGCGATCGCCCCCTGCTCGAGCACGCCCGTACGGCCGGCCGGATGCGGCGGGCCCGGCAGCGCGATGAGCCGCCCCCACCTGATGCCGCGCGCCTCGACCGGCACGATGAGCAGGGCGTCGTCGTCGTGGGCGTGCCGCGAACGGGTCTCCCAGTTCGCGAAGAGCTCGGCTTCGTCGCCGCCCGGCACCTCGGCGGCCACGACCTCGTGCGCGAGGTTCTCGAGCACGACGGGGGCGCCGAGGGTCTGCGCGAGCTGCTGCACGATGTAGTCGGCGGGCGAACCGCGAAGGCTCAGCGCCGTGAATCGCTCGCGCACCTCGTCGCGCGCGCGGAGTGCGGCGGTCTGCTCGGAGATGATGCGGCTGTGCACCGCCTCGGTGAGGGCGACGAACTTGACTTCGCGATGCAGCGCGACGAGCGCGAGGCCGTGCTCCTGCGCCGTCTCGACGACGACGGCCGGCACGTACCGGTAGTGCGCGCCCAGCTCGAGCACGAGGCCCGAGAGTCCCGCGTCGACGAGCCCGCGCACGAAGGCCGAGAGCTCGTCGGGCTCGGTGGGCCACCCGGAGCCCGTCGACAGGAGCAGCTCGCCGCCGTCGAGGAGTCGCGCCACTCCGGCGCTGTCGGAGACGTGCGCCCAGCGCACGGGGGCCTCGAGGGCCTCGCCGCCGACCAGCACCTCGGGCACCCCGTCGGCGAACGCCTGGAGCCCGACGATCTCGCGAACGGTCGGCATCGCCGCCCCGTCGCCGACCGCCGGCATCACCGGGCTCTGACCCGTCGGACGATCCGTTCGGATCGCCTCATCTTCGCGACGAACTGCCATCGCTCCGCTCACTTCGCCTCTGCAACACTTGGAAACAGAAGCTTAGCCGAGCATCGGGCATTCTGTCCGACCCGGCCCCGCACGACCAGCTGAAGGAGCTGCGATGAGCATCACGGAGACGGCCTCGTCACCCACCACGACCCCCGAATCGCGCGTGATCGGACACTGGATCGACGGCGCGCTGCGCACCTCGACCTCGGGCCGCACCGCACCGGTGTACAACCCCGCCACCGGTGCCGTGCAGGCCGAGGTCGCCCTCGCCGACCAGGCCGAGATCGACGCGGCGATCGCGTCGGCCGTCGCCGGCTTCAAGGTCTGGTCGGAGTACTCGATCGCGAAGCGCCAGGCGGTGCTGTTCTCGTTCCGCGAGCTGCTCAACTCGCGCAAGGGCGAGCTGGCCGCCATCATCACCGCCGAGCACGGCAAGGTCCTCTCCGACGCCGCGGGCGAGATCGCCCGTGGGCAGGAGGTGGTCGAGCTCGCGACCGGCTTCCCGAACCTCATCAAGGGCGCGTTCAGCGAGAACGCCTCGACCGGCATCGACGTGTACTCGATCAAGCAGCCGCTCGGCGTGGTCGGCATCATCAGCCCCTTCAACTTCCCGGCCATGGTGCCGATGTGGTTCTTCCCCATCGCGATCGCCGCGGGCAACGCCGTCGTGCTGAAGCCCTCCGAGAAGGACCCGTCGGCTGCGCTCTGGCTCGCCGAGCTGTGGAAGGAGGCCGGCCTGCCCGACGGCGTGTTCACCGTGCTGCAGGGCGACAAGGAGGCCGTCGACGGCCTGCTCACCTCCCCCGACGTGCAGTCGATCTCGTTCGTCGGGTCGACGCCGATCGCGCAGTACATCTACGAGACGGCCTCGAAGCACGGCAAGCGCGTGCAGGCGCTCGGCGGGGCGAAGAACCACATGCTCGTGCTGCCCGACGCCGACCTCGACCTCGCCGCCGACATGGCGATCAACGCGGGCTACGGCGCCGCGGGCGAGCGCTGCATGGCGATCTCGGTCGTGCTGGCCGTCGAGCCGGTCGCCGACGAGCTCATCGAGAAGATCACCGAGCGCATCGGCAAGCTGAAGATCGGCAACGGCGCGGGCGTCGACGGCGTCGAGCCCGACATGGGCCCGCTCATCACCGACGTGCACCGCGACAAGGTGTCGTCGTACGTCGACATCGCCGAGGCCGACGGTGCCGCGGTCGTCGTCGACGGCCGCGGATTCACCGTCGACGGCCACGAGGACGGCTTCTTCTTCGGCCCCACCCTGCTCGACCGCGTGCCGACCACGTCGCGCGCCTACACCGAGGAGATCTTCGGCCCGGTCCTGTCGATCGTGCGCGTCGAGACCTTCCAGGAGGGCGTCGACCTCATCAACTCGGGCCAGTTCGGCAACGGCACCGCGATCTTCACCAACGACGGCGGTGCGGCCCGTCGCTTCCAGAACGAGATCGAGGTCGGCATGATCGGCATCAACGTGCCGATCCCCGTGCCCGTCGCCTACCACTCGTTCGGCGGCTGGAAGCAGTCGCTCTTCGGCGACTCGAAGGCGTACGGCGCGCACGGCTTCGACTTCTTCACCCGCGAGAAGGCCATCACGAGCCGCTGGCTCGACCCGGCCACCCACGGCGGCATCAACCTGGGCTTCCCCCAGAACCACTGAGTCCCGGCGAACGACTGAACGAGGCATCCGAAATGACCGACACCCTCACCGACGGGCCCGCCTACACCGACCGCCAGGGGTCCGTGCACCAGCTCCCCGACCCCGCCGCCGACGCGCAGGTGCGCGCCGACGACCGGGCCCACGTGTTCCACTCGTGGAGCGCGCAGGCCCTCATCGACCCGCTGCCCGTCGCGGGTGGCGCCGGCGCCACCTTCTGGGACTACCAGGGCGACGAGTACCTCGACTTCTCGTCGCAGCTCGTGAACCTGAACCTCGGCCACCAGCACCCCGACCTCGTGACGGCGATCCAGCAGCAGGCGGCCCGCCTCGCGACGATCCAGCCGTCGATGGCGTCCGACGTGCGCGGCGAACTCGCGCGCCGCATCGCCGAGGTCGCCCCCGGCGACCTCGACAAGGTGTTCTTCACGAACGGCGGCGCCGACGCGAACGAGTACGCGGTGCGTCTCGCACGCGGCGTCACCGGTCGTCGCAAGGTGCTGTCGATGTACCGCAGCTACCACGGCGGCACCGCGACCGCGATCTCGCTCACGGGCGACCCGCGCCGCTGGGCGAACGAGCCGAGCGACGGCAGCGTCGCGCACTTCTTCGGCCCGTACGAGTACCGCTCGTCGTGGGGCGCGACGACCCCTGCCGAAGAGGCGCAGCGCGCGCTCGCGCACCTCGAGCAGGTCATCGTGCTCGAGGGCGCGTCGACGATCGCCGCGATCATCATGGAGACGATCGTCGGCACCAACGGCGTGCTCGTGCCGCCGCCCGGCTACCTCGAGGGCGTGCGCGCGCTGTGCGACAAGTACGGCATCGTGTACATCGCCGACGAGGTCATGGTCGGCTTCGGCCGCGTCGGCGAGTGGTTCGCCGTGAACCACTTCGGCGTCACTCCCGACCTCATCACCTTCGCGAAGGGCGTGAACTCGGGCTACGTGCCGCTCGGCGGCGTCGTGATCTCGCAGAAGATCGCCGCGCACTTCGACACGGTCGCGTTCCAGGGCGGGCTCACGTACTCGGGCCACCCGCTCGCGTGCGCCCCGGGCGTCGCGACGTTCGAGGTGTTCGAGCGCGACGGCATCCTCGAGCGCGTGCGCGACCTCGGCGAGCGCGTCGTCGGCCCGCGCCTGCGCGAGATCGCCGCGAAGCACCCGTCGGTCGGCGAGGTGCGCGGCCTGGGCCTCTTCTGGGCCATCGAGCTCGTGAAGGATGCCTCGACCCGCGAACCGCTCGTGCCGTTCAACGCCGCCGGCGCCGACGCGGCGCCCATGGGCGCCGTCGCAGCCGCGTGCAAGCAGGCCGGACTGTGGCCGTTCATCCACTTCAACCGCATGCACGTCGCACCGCCGCTCGTGATCAGCGAGGAGGAGCTGGTGCGCGGCCTCGACATCATCGACGAGGCGCTCACCGTCGCCGACGGCCACGTCACCGCGTGACCGAACCCGGTCGGTCGAGGAGCGAAGCGCATCGAGACCACCGCCCCGGATCGCCTGCATCTGCATGGATGCGGGCGATCCGTCGTTCTGCGGAAAGTTGCAGGACCATTCGGCCGGCACCGCCCACGAGCGGGGTGGTCGTCTCCTGATCCTGCAGCTTTTCGGCGAGCACGTCTCCGCACGCGTCCTCCTTCGTCGGGCGCTCCTCGATGAGCCGACACCCGGATAGCCTGAGAGCATGCGTGAGCGAGGCGGCGGGGGCGGCGTGAGCCGGCGCGGGTTCCTCGCCGCGGCGCTTTCCGGCACCGCCGCCGTCGTGCTCGCGAGCTGCACCGGGCCCGAGCCGAAGCCCTCCCCCACTCCCACTCCCACTCCGACGCCGACGACGCCCGCCCCGACCGCGACGCCCGGCGGCGTGCCGCTGCCGACGGCGATGCGCCGCTCGCGCTGGGCGGCCGACCCGTTCGCCCGCGGAGCATTCGGCTTCCGCGCCGTCGACACCACGCCCGGACTGCGCGAGGCGCTCGCCGAACCCGTCGGCGACCGGCTCTGGTTCGCCGGTGAGGCCTGTTCGCCCGATGCCCCCGGCACCCTGCACGGCGCACTGCGCTCGGGCGTGGATGCGGCAGCCTCCCTCATGGCCGTGTCCGAGCCCGGCGAACGCGTCGCCGTGATCGGCGCCGGCCTCGCCGGTCTCGCCGCCGCCCGCGAACTCGATCGCGGCGGTTTCGAGGTCATCGTGGTCGAGGCGCGCACGCGGATCGGCGGACGCATCGAGACCGTCGGCGACGACGCCTTCGGGCGGCCGGTCGAGCTCGGCCCGCTCTTCGTCGGCGACGACGCCGCGCTCGCGCGGCTCCTCGACGAGGCATCCGTCACGACCGTGCCGTTCACCGCACGCACCGAGACCCGCTCGCTCGACGGGCGCACCGTCGCGGTGCCCGCGACCGGCCCCGACGCGGTGGCCGCCGCGCACGCGTGGGCGGCTGAGCAGCCCGACGACGTCTCGCTCGCCGCCGCGCTCATGGGCGCCGGCGAACTCCCGCCGAAGGACGGCGACACCGACGGCGTCGACGCCGGCGAGTGGCTCAGCCACACGGTGCGCACCGGCGTCGAACCCTTCACCGGGGCCGGCTCGACGGTGGTCTCCGCGAACACCGATTTCGCCGCGCTCGCCGCGACCCCGCGCAGGCTCATCACCGGGCGGCTCTCCGACGTCGCCGACCTGCTCGCCGAGGGCCTCGACATCGCCGTCGGCAGCGCGGTCACCCGCCTCGCCGCGACCGATCGCCGCGTCTCGCTGCGGCTCGACTCGGGCGAGTCGGTGTCGGCCGACCGGGCCGTCGTCGCCGTGCCGCTCGGCGTGCTGCAGTCCGACGCGTTCGAGTTCGACCCGCCGCTGCCCGCGGGGCACCGCCGCGCGCTCGACGAGCTCCGCACGGGCGCGGTCGACCTCGTCTGGCTGCGCTTCGACGAGGCGTTCTGGCGACCCGAGCAGCCCGGATCGGGCGAGACGACGGGCGACGCCTCCGCCTCGGCGCCCGACCTCTACACCGTCGTCGGCGTCGGCACCCAGGTCTCCGCCTGGATCGACCTCGGTGCCGCGAACGGCTATCCGAAGCCCGACCCTGCCGAGGTCGACGGCGGCGAGGCGACCGGCCCCTTCGGCGGCGGCCCGCCCGTGCTCGTCGGCATCATCGCTGCCGCGCAGGCTCGCCTGCTCGACGACCTCGACGACCAGGCGTTCCAGTCCGCGGTGCTCGACGACCTCGCTCCCTTCGCGACCGCCCCGCCCGCTGCAGCCACCGGTTGACCGCGACGAGCCCCGCCGTGAGCGTCACGAAGATCACGAGCACGAGGGCGCAGTAGAGCGCGACCCCGACCGGTCCGCCGACCTGCGCCTCGTCGAGGAAGAAGTACGGGTACCAGCCGACGTCGGCGCCGCGGGCGAGCGTGTAGACGAGCCACGCCGACGGATACACCAGCACCCACCCCACCGTCGACCACGGCACGGGCGGGTTGACCGCGATGATGCTGTCGGCCGTCCATGCGATCACGGCGAGGGCGGGCACGACGAAGTGCAGCAGCGTGTCGGACCAGGGCACGTCGACCCGGTAGTCGTGCGTCGACGCCTGCGTCACGATGAGCGCGAACACGATGCCCGAGACGAGCACGTACACCGTCACCATCGTGCGGACGATGCCGAGCCACGGCGGGTCGCGCGGCGCGAGCAGGGCGAACGCCCCGGCCACGCCGAGCGTCGCGACCGCCGCGAACGCCGACTGCACGGTGAAGTAGCTGAAGAAGTTCGCCGTCGCGAAGAAGCGGAAGCCCAGCACGTACTGGAAGTTGCCGATGAGCGCGATCACCTCGAGCGCCGCGATGAGCAGCCGGAAGACGCCGAGCGCGCGACGCGCGCGCACCACCCCCGGTCCGTTCGGGGCGGGCGAGCCGGGCATGCCTCCACGCTAGCCCGCCGTCGCCCGACCGGCCGACGCCGGCTCAGTCGAGCGGCCGCAGGATGCGCTCGAGGAACCGCTTGGTGCGCGGCTCGCGCGGGTTCGAGAACAACTCCTTCGGGGCGCCGCGCTCGACGACGACGCCGCCGTCCATGAACATGACCTCGTCGGCGGCATGCCGCGCGAAGCCGAGCTCGTGCGTGACGACGACCATCGTCCAGCCCTCGTCGGCGAGCTCCTTGATGACCTGCAGCACCTCGCCCACCAGTTCGGGGTCGAGCGCGCTCGTCGGCTCGTCGAAGAGCAGCAGCTGCGGCTTCAGCGCGAGCGCGCGCACGATGCCGACCCGCTGCTGCTGCCCGCCCGACAGCTCGAACGGGTAGGCGTCGCGCTTCTCGGCGAGGCCGACGCGTTCGAGCAGTGCGGATGCCTCGGCCACCGCCTGCTCGCGCGGCACCTTCTGCACGCGCAGGGGCCCCTCGATGACGTTCTGCAGCACCGTCATGTGCGGGAACAGGTTGTGCTGCTGGAACACCATGGCCGAGCGGTCGCGCAGCGCGTACCGCTCGGACTTCGAGATCGGCTTCGAGAAGTCGAGCGAGGGTCCGCCGGCGATCGACACGGTACCGCCGTCGGGCGTCTCGAGGCCGTTGAGCGAGCGCAGCACGGTCGTCTTGCCCGAGCCGCTCGGGCCGATGAGCACCACGACCTCGCCGCGGCGCACCTCGAGGTCGATCGAGCGCAGCACCTCGTTGTCGCCGAACGACTTGCGGATGCCTCGGGCCTCGAGCAGCACGCTGTCGTCGGGCGTCTCGACGGGGGCGAGCGGGTCAGTGGGCGACATAGCGGTCCAGCCTCTTCTCGACGAGGTTCTGCGCGCCCGAGAGCACGAAGCAGAAGATCCAGTAGATGAGCGCCGCCTCCATGTAGATGAGGAGGAACTTCTGGCTGAACGCCGCGATCTCCTGGGCGACCCGGAACATCTCGGTCACGAGGATGGTCGAGGCGAGCGACGTGTCCTTCACGAGCGAGATGAAGGTGTTCGAGAGCGGCGGCACCGAGACGCGCGCCGCCTGCGGCAGGATGAGCCGCCGGAGCGTCGTGCCGGGCGACATGCCGATCGTGTACCCGGCCTCCCACTGCCCCTTCGGCACCGAGAGGATCGCCGCCCGGATCACCTCGGCAGCGTACCCGCCGACGTTGAGCGAGAACGCGATGATCGCGCTCGGCCACGGGTCGATCGTGATGCCGACCGACGGCATGCCGTAGAAGATCACGAAGAGCTGCACGAGCAGCGGAGTGCCGCGGATCGCCGAGATGTAGAACCGTGCGATGCCGTTCAGCACCCGGTTCTTCGAGATGCGCATGAGCGCCATGCCGAGCGCGATCACGAGACCGAGCGCGAACGACGCCAGCGCGAGTGGGATGGTGCCGGTCAGCCCTCCGAGCAGGAGTGGCCAGAACGAGTCGAGTACGAGCTGCCAGTCGGGCATCGCTTCACCGCCTTCGAAGTACGGCGGATGCCGCGTCACCCCATGATTCCACTCGGGAACCGGGGGCGGAACGCGACATCCGCCGGATCGTGCAGAGCGTCGTTACTGCGAGACGTCCTCGCCGAAGTACTTCTCGCCGAGCTCGGCGAGCACGCCCTCCTCGCGGAGCTCCGCGAGGGCGCCGTCGACGGCCTTCACGAGGGCGGCCTTGTCCTTGGTGAACGCCAGCGCGCTCTCACTCGGGTCGGTCTCGGCCGCGACGGCGAGCTTCGCGTCGGGGGTCTGCTTGACGTAGTCGAGGTAGGTGAGCTTGTCGTTCACGGTCGCGTCGACGCGGCCCTGCTGGAGGAGGGCGACGGCCTGCGCCCAGCCCTCGACGGCCTCGACGTTCGCGCCCGCGTCGACCGCGAGCTGGTAGAAGTTGCTCGTGAGCGACTGGGCGGTCGTCTTGCCCTTCAGGTCGTCGAAGCTCGTGATCGACGTGTCGCCCTCGTTCACGACGACGACGCTCGGCGAGACGGTGTACGGCGTCGAGAAGAGGTAGCTCTCCTCGCGCTCGGGGTTGATCGAGACCTGGTTCGCGATCACGTCGAAGCGGCCCGCGTCGAGGCCCGCGAAGATCGCGTCCCACTGGGTCTCCTGGAACTCGACCTTCAGGCCGAGCTTGTCGGCGACGGCCTCGGCCACCTCGACGTCGTAGCCGACGAGGTCGCCGGCACCGCCCTCGTGGTAGGTGAACGGCTTGTACGTGCCCTCGGTCGCGACCGTGAGCGTGCCCGGGGTCACGAGCCCGTACTCGTCGCCCTTGCCCGAGGCGTCGTCGCTCGACGCCGGGGCACCGCTCGAGCACGCTGCGAGCGCGACGACGGCGAGGGATGCGGCCGCGAGGCCGAGCAGGGTGCGGGCGCGAGGGGCGCGTGACATGTGGTGCTCCGTTCGTGGGGAGGGGTGCGACCGCGAGTCTGCGGCGTCGATGCGGTCGAGTCCATCACGACACCGACCGCAAGGTGAAACGGCGTTACCCCGCGTTGCATTCCCACCCGGCGTCGGGCGAGCAGCGTGCGACGAAGGCGGGCGCCACTCGGGACCACGCGCCCGGTGGTCTCGATGCGATCCTTCGTCGCTGGGTTCGATCGGGCGCTGCGCGCCTACTCGACCCGGCGCTCGACCGACGAGCTCGGAACGACGAGCGCACCGTCCTCGCGGCGGGGCACGCCGAGCGGGTTGCCGTCGGCGAGCTCGGGCGGCAGCACCGCGGCGGGGGCGTCCTGCCAGGTCGCCGGGGTCAGCCAGCGGCGGATCGCCGTCGCCCCGACCGACGTGTGCACCGACGCGGTCGTCGCGGGCCAGCCGCCTCCGTGGTGCTGACCCCACGCGATCGCGACGCCAGTCGGCCAGCCGTTGAAGACGAGGCGGCCTGCGACGCGCACGAGGCGGTCGGCGAGCGCGGCGACGTCTTCGCCGGGCGCGTGCTGGATCGATGCCGTGAGCGAGCCCTCGAGCACGTCGAGCGCGGCGGCGAGCTGCTCGTCGGAGCCGTACCGCACGAGCACGGTGAGCGGCCCGAAGCACTCCTCGAGGAACGTCTCGTGCGCGGCGACGAACGCACCCGCCGTGGTCGCGACGACGACCGGCGCCGCGATATCGGCGGCACGCTCCCCCGCGAACACGACCTCAGCGTCGTCGCGCTCCGCGAGCGCGCCCGAGCCCCGGTCGAACGCGGCGGCGATGCCGTCGGTGAGCAGGCGCTGCGGAGCGGCCGCGCCGAGCGCGTCGACGAGCGCCGCCTCGAACCCGGCGCCCTCGGGCACGAACACGAGGCCGGGCTTGGTGCAGTACTGCCCGCCGTCTCGCGTGAACGAACCCGCGAGGCCCGCCGCGACGCCCGCGACCTCGGCAGGCGTCGCAACCGCGGCGCGCGTCACGACGACGGGGTTGATCGAGCCGAGCTCGCCGTAGAACGGGATGGGCGCGGGCCGGCCGTTCGCGAGATCGAACAGCGCCCGACCGCCGCGCGTCGAGCCGGTGAAGCCGACCGCGGTCACCCGCGGGTGGGCGACGAGCTCGGTGCCCTGCTCCATGCCCTCGACGAGCTGCAGCGCGCCGACGGGCCCGCCCGCCGACGAGAGCGCCGAACGCGCGATCTCGGTGATCCGGCGCGAGAGCCGCGGGTGCCCGGGGTGCGCCTTCACGACGACGGGGCAGCCGGCCGCGAGCGCCGAGGCGGTGTCGCCGCCGAGCACCGAGAACGCGAACGGGAAGTTCGACGCCGCGAACACGGCGACGACGCCGAGCGGCCGCAGCATGCGCCGGAGCTCGGGCCGCGGCGGCACGAGCGACGGGTCGGGCGAATCGATCGTCGCCTCGAGGTACGACCCCTCGTCGACGACGTCGGCGAAGAAGCGCAGCTGCGTCGCCGTGCGGGTGACCTCGCCGTTCAGGCGCGCCGCCGAGAGGTGGGTCTCCTCCGCGGCGAGCGCGACGAGCTCGTCGCGGTGCGCCTCGACGCCGTCGGCGATCGCGCGCAGCCAGCGGCCTCGATCGGCGCGGGTCGCGACATCCAGCCCGGATGACGCGGCGAGCGTCACCGCCAGCTCGACCTCGTTCGCCGCCGTCAGTCCGACCCGGTCGTCACCGAGCGCCCGCTCGCCGCGCGGCGCGATGCCCGAGGCATCCGTGTTCGTCATCGCCGGCCCCTAGAACGCGTTGAGGCCCGTGAGGGCGCGACCGAGGATCAGCTGGTGGATCTCGTCGGTGCCCTCGTACGTGCGCACGGACTCGAGGTTGGCCGCGTGCCGCATGACCGGGAACGCGTTCGTGATGCCGTCGCCGCCGAGGATCGTGCGCGCCTGATGGGCGATCTCGAGCGCCTCGCGCACGCTGTTGAGCTTGCCGACCGAGATCTGCGCCGGCGTCAGCGTGCCGGCCTCCTTGAGGCGGCCGAGGTGCAGGGCGAGCAGGGTGCCCTTCTCGACCTCGAGGAACATGTCGGCGAGCTTCGCCTGCGTGAGTTGGTTGGCGCCGATCGGCTTGCCGAACACCTCGCGCGTGATCGACCGGTCGAGGGCGACCTCGAGACACGAACGCGCGGCGCCCATCGCACCCCAGACGATGCCGTAGCGGGCCTCGTTGAGGCAGCCGAACGGGCCCGACAGCCCGGCCGCGCCCGGCAGGATCGCGTCGGCCGGCAGGCGTACGCCGTCGAGATCGATGTCGCACTGCACGCTCGCACGCATCGACAGCTTGCCGTCGATCGCAGTGGCGGTGAAGCCGGCGGTCGAGGTCGGCACGATGAAGCCGCGAACCGCGCGCGCGCCCTCGCCGTACTCGCCCGACGGGTCCTCGACGCGCGCCCACACGACGGCGACGTCGGCGAGCGCGGCGAGGCCGATCCAGCGCTTGGCGCCGTCGATGACCCACTCGTCGCCCTCGCGGCGGGCGACCGTCGACATCGCGGCGGGGTCGCTGCCGCCCTGCGGCTCGGTGAGCGCGAAGCATCCCACGAGCTCGCCGGCGGCCATGCCGGGCAGCCACTGCTGCTTCTGCTCCTCCGAGCCGTACTTGTAGATGGCGCTCATCGCGAGCGAGCCCTGCACCGACACGAAGGTGCGCCAGCCCGAGTCGGCGGCCTCGAGCTCGAGGCAGACCAGGCCGTACGCGACGGCGCCGGCCCCGGCGCATCCGTAGCCCTTCAGGTGCATGCCGAGGAAGCCGGCCGCGCCGAGCTCGGGGATGAGCTCCTTGCGGAAGTGCTTGTTCTCGAAGTCCTCCTCGATGATCGGCAGGATGCGCTCCTGCGCGAACCCGCGGGCCTTCTGCTGCCAGCCGCGCTCCTCTTCCGTGAGCAGCGCGTCGAAGTCGAAGACCTGGTCGATGCGGGGTGCGGTCGTCATGGGGGTTCCTCTCGGTGGGTCGCGGTGGTCGGGCAGCGCTCGCGCGCTGGGGCTATTCGGCGGGCCCGCGCCAGTCGGCACCGGAGTGCTCGTCGAGCGCGGGCGGCGGGGTCAGGTAGCGGGGGGATGACTCGGCGAGCCCGATCGGGTTCGCCACGGTGCGGCTGTGCCCGAGCTCGACGACGGGGTCGAGGCCGAGCGCGTCGGCGAAGGCGATCGCCTCGGCGACGTCGTTGACGAGCCCGGCGGGCACTCCGGCGGCGCTGAACGCCTCGACCCAGTGCGCGGCCGGCGCGGTCGCGAGGGCCGCCTCGAGCTCGGCGCGCAGGTGGTCGCGGTGGGCGACGCGCGCCTCGTTGGTCGCGTACCGCACGTCGGCGGCGAGCGACGCCGCCTGCGGGGATGCCTCGGCGAGCAGCCCTACGAGCGCGCCGAACTGCTTGTCGTTGCCGACGGCGATGACGAGGTCGCGATCGGCCGCCGGGAAGACGGCGTACGGCGCGATCGACGGATGCGCGTTGCCGAGCCGGCGCGGTGCCCGCCCGGTCGCGAGCGTCGAGCCCGCCTGGTTCGTGAGCGCGGACAGCAGGCTCTGCAGCAGGTTCACCTCGACGAGCTGGCCTCGGCCGGTGCGGTCGCGCTCGCGCAGCGCGAGCAGGATGCCGGCGAGCGCGTTCTGCGCGCACAGCACGTCGACGAGCGCGACACCGGCCTTCGCGGGCTCGCCGTCGGGCTCCCCCGTGATCGACATGAGGCCGCCGACTGCCTGCACGAGCAGGTCGTAGCCGGCGAGCGCCGCCCCCTCGCCCGCGCCGAAGCCGGTGATCGAGCAGTAGACGACGCGGGGGTTCAGGGCGCGCACCTCGTCGTAGGAGAGCCCGAACCGCGCCATCACGCCGGGCCGGAAGTTCTCGATCACCACGTCGGCCGATGCCGCGAGCCGGCGCGCCTCCGCGGCATCCGCCTCATTCGTGAGGTCGAGCGCGACCGAGCGCTTGTTGCGATTGACGCTGCCGAAGTACGTGGCCATGCCGCTCGCGTCGACGGGCGGCCTCCAGTGCCGGGTGTCGTCGCCGGCCGGCGGTTCGATCTTCACGACGTCGGCGCCGAAGTCGGCGAGCATCATGGTCGCGTACGGGCCGGCGAGCACGCGGGAGAAGTCCGCGACGCGCAGCCCGTCGAGCACGCCTCGGGTCGTCGCCTCGGGTCGCTCGCTCATGATCCATCCGCCTTCGCATGTGCCCGGCCGGTCGGCCGCACGTTCATTCATCCTATAGTGAATCTTTTTTGCGCGCGCCGCCACTCGGCCGCCGCACCCTCGACTATCGTGAACCCCATGGAATCGAGGGTGGGCCCGGGCGCACGCGAAGCCGTGTTCGCCCAGCTCGCCGATGCGGGTCGTGCCGAGCAGGTCGCGCAGCGCCTCACCGACGGCATCGTGCTCGGAGTGCTCGACCCCGGTGAGCGCCTGCCGAGCGAGCCCGAGCTCGCCCGCCGCTTCGGCGTCGCCCTCATCACCGTGCGCGAGGGCCTCGGCATCCTCCGCGAGGCCGGGCTCGTCGAGACCCGCCGCGGCCGCGACGGCGGCAGCTTCGTCGTGCACGACGACGCCGAGCACCGCACGATCATCACCGCACGCCTGCGCGCGCTCGCTCAGGTCGAGCTCAGCGACATGACCGTGTACTTCGGCGCGATCCTCGCGGGCGTCGCCGAGCGGGCGGCCGAACGCGCCTCCGACGCCGACGCCGAGCGCCTCGCCGGCTGGCTCGACGCGGCCGACTTCGGGGCGGCCGCGTCGGCCCGCACCAATCAGGGCGGGTTCTTCCTCGAGCTCGCCGTGCTCAGCCAGTCGGCGCGGCTCGTGCGCGAGCAGATCCGCCTGCAGGCCGAGTTCGGCCCCCTGCTGCTGCTCGGTCTCGACGACGACCGGGAGCGCGTGGACGCCTCGGCGGCGAACCGCCGCATCGTCCGCGCGGTCGCCGCCCACCGGCCCGCGAAGGCGCGCGAGGCGGCCGGCGCCCTGGTCGGCTCGCTCGCGACCCACCTGCTGCAGGCGAAGGCCCGCGTCGAACGAGGAGGTGCCCTCGATGAGCGCTGACCACGACCGCTCGCCGAGCCCGTCGAGGCGCGGCGCCCGCGAGGCCGCCGACGCCGTCGCCCGGCTCTTCGACGGTGCCTTCGACCTGCTCGCCGAGTGGCGCTCGCCCATCGAGCAGGCGATCGCGCCCGGCATCCGCGCCGTCGCCGACCGCACCGCGCTGGAAGCCGAGCGCGCCGGCCGGCCGGGCGAGCGGCCCGCCGCCGACGCCGCCGTCGGCGAGGTGCGCCCCGCCGAGCTCGACCAGGTCGTGGCCGGACTCGTGCTGCCGCGCCTGACCGAGCCCGAGGCCCTCCTCGTCGGCGCCGGGTTCATCGCCGACGGCGAGATCGTGCGCGGGCGCGACGTGCACTTCGCGTGGTGGCTCGGGCCGCTCGACGACAACCCAGTGCTCGGCTCGACCGACGCCCCCACCCGCCTCGACCTGTCGACGCGCGGGTACACCGAGTACCTCCGCGACTTCCGCGCGCTCGAGTGGTACCGCATCCCGGCGACGACGCGGCACGCGCACGTGACCGGCCCCTACGTCGACCACCTGTGCACGTGCGACTACATCCTCACGCTCACGATGCCCGTGCACGCCCCCGACGGCGAGCGCATGGTCGGCGTCGTCGGCGCCGACATCTCGGTCCGCCGCCTCGAGCAGGAGCTGCTCCCCCGCTTCCTCGCGGTCGACGCCCCGCTCGCCCTCGTGAACGCCGACGGTCGCGTCGTGCTGTCGACCGACCCCGCACTGCAGGTCGGTCAGCTCGCGGATGCCTCCGCCGCGGCATCCCTCGAATGCCCGGGCACCCCGTTCCGGGTGCTCGTCGGCGACTAGCCCCGTCAGGCGCCCGATCGCGAGCCGTCGCCGACGGCACCGTCGGGCGCGGCCGGCAGCCGCACGACGACCCGCAGGCCTCCGCCGGGTCGCGCCTCGATCACGAGCGCTCCGTCGTGCGCCTGCACGATGCTCTTGACGATCGCGAGCCCCAGCCCGACGCCGGCGTGGTCGTCGCGGATGCGCTCGGTGCCGCGCTGGAACGGCTCGGTGAGGGTCGCCACCGACTGCGGGCTCAGGTGCGGACCGGTGTTCTCGACCGTGAGCGCGACCGAGTCGGTCGCGGCGGCCGTGTCGATCCGCACGGTGCCGCCCTCGGGGACGTTGTGGACGATCCCGTTGTGCACGAGGTTCGTCGTCAGCTGCAAGAGGAGCGCCGGCGACCCGAGCGTCGGTGCGACGTCGCCCGCGGCCTCGATGCCGACGCCGCGCGCCTCGGCGATCGGGAGGAGCGTCTCGACGGCCTCCTCGGCGAGCAGCGACAGGTCGACCCGCTCGCGGCTGAACGAGCGGCGGTCGGCGCGGGTGAGCAGCAGCAGCGCCTCGGTGAGGTCGATCGCGCGGGCGTTCACGATGCGGAGGCGTTCGAGCAGCACGTCTCGGTCGGCCGCCGGATCGTCGGCGACGTCGAGCAGGGTCTGCGTGATCGCGAGCGGCGTGCGCAGCTCGTGCGAGGCGTTCGCGGCGAAGCGCTGCTGCTCGGCGACGTGCGCCTCGAGCCGGGCGAGCATGTCGTCGAAGCTGTCGGCGAGCTCGCGGAACTCGTCGCGGCGGCCCTCCATCTCGATGCGGTGGCCGAGCGCCCCGGTCGCGGTCTTGCGGGTCGCCCTCGTGATGCGCGTCAGCGGCGCGAGCATGCGGCCGGCGAGCACCCAGCCGCCGAGCAGCCCGAACACGAGCAGGAAGAGCAGTGCCCAGCTGACCGCGGGTGCGAACGCGCGCACGAGGTCGTCGCGACCCGGCATGAACCCCTCGCGCGTCGCGACCGCGTCGGCGGGCACGTACCGCAGCAGGTAGGCCCACACCACCGCGAGCAGCAGGGCACCGGCGACCATGAGGAAGCCCGCGTAGCTGAGGGCGAGCTTGAGCCGGACGCTCATGCCCGGTGCGCGCGTCACGATCGCCGCTCCCCCGCCCCGGTCCCGCCGGTATCGTCCGCACCGCCGCCGACGTCGATGCGGTAGCCGACGCCCGGCACCGTCGCGATGACCCACGGTTCGCCGAGCCGCTTGCGCAGCGCCGAGACGGTGATGCGCACGGCGTTCGTGAAGGGGTCGGCGTTCTCGTCCCACGCCCGCTCGAGCAGCGCCTCGGCACTGACGACGCCGCCCTCCGCGGCGACGAGCACCTCGAGCACCGCGAACTGCTTCCTCGTGAGTGCCACGTACCGTCCGTCGCGGTAGACCTCCCGGCGGAAGGGGTCGACGCGCAGGCCGGCGATCTCGCGCACCGGCGGCCTGGCGTGCGCGCGCCGCCGGTCGAGCGCCCGCAGCCTGAGCACGAGCTCCTTCAGCTCGAAGGGCTTCGTGAGGTAGTCGTCGGCGCCGAGCTCGAAGCCGGTGGCCTTGTCGTCGATGCGGTCGGCCGCGGTGAGCATCAGGATCGGCATGCCGCTGCCCGAGGCGACGATGCTCCGGGCGATCTCATCGCCCGAGGGCCCCGGAACGTCGCGGTCGAGCACGGCGATGTCGTAGGCGTTGACGCTCAGCAGCTCGAGCGCGGTGTCGCCGTCGCCCGCGAGGTCGGCGGCGATCGCCTCGCGGCGGAGCCCGTCGCGGATGGCCTCGGCCATGAAGGGCTCATCTTCGACGACCAGTACCCGCATGCCCCCATGCTAGGAGCGAGCGCATATCGCCGGCGTATCGGATTCCGCAGACGCTCTCGCAACACCGCGCCGCCTTGACTGGCCGCATGCACTCCCAGCGATCAGCTTCAGCGCGTCGGCGCCGCGTCCGGCGGGCCCGACGTGCCTTCGCGGCGCTCGTCGTCGCCCTCGCAGTCGTCGCCGCCGCAATGGCCGGCAGCCTCGTCATGCAGTCGATCTCCTCATCGGCCCAGCCCGTCGGCGGCGGGCACGACGCGGCATCCACGGGCGACGGCGGCGACGCGACGGGCGAAGCCGCCGGCGACCTCCCCGACGGCGCCACGCCCTTCGACGAGTACCCGGCGATCACCCGCCTCGACCCGGCGCTCCTCGACGCCCTGCGCCGGGCCGCGACGGATGCCGCGGCCGAGGGCATCGAGTTCCGCGTCAACAGCGGCTGGCGCTCACCGGCGCATCAGAACCGCCTGCTCGACGAGGCCGTCGCCGAGTACGGCTCGGAGACCGAGGCGGCGCGCTGGGTCGCGCCGCCCGAGAAGTCCGCCCACGTGTCGGGCGACGCCGTCGACCTCGGCGACTACGACGCCGTCGACTGGCTCGCCGAGCGCGGGGAGGCCTACGGACTGTGCCAGGTGTACGACAACGAGGCCTGGCATTTCGAGCTGTTCGCCGATGCGCCGGACGTCGGCTGCCCCGGCAAGTACTTCGACCCGACCGAGGATCCGCGCATGCAGTGAGCGCGAGGCTGGGCATCCCCTGCGACCGGGTCGAGAAGAATCATCCGTTGTTATATCTTTGACGACGAGCGTCTGCACCGCGGCATGCGCCCAGCCTTCGACAGGCCAGGACCCTCCGACAAGCTCAGGGAACATCCCGCGGTGCACCCGAGAAGGAGAAACCCCATGCCCTATGCCGTGACCAATCCCGCCACCGGCGAGGTCGTCAAGAGCTTCGACACCATCACCGACGACGGTCTGCAGGCCGCGATCGCCTCGGCCGCCGAGGCGCACCGCACCTGGTCGAAGAACTCGACGGTCGCCGAGCGCGCCGCCCTCATCCGCCGCGTCGCCGAACTGCACAACGAGCGCGCGCAGGAGCTCGCCGAGATCATCGTCCGCGAGATGGGCAAGCCCATCGAGCAGGCCGTCGGCGAGGTCGAGTTCGCCGCCGCGATCTACGAGTACTACGCCGACAACGCCGAGTCGCTGCTCGCCGACGAGAAGATCGACCTGCTCGCGGGCGAGGGCTCGGCCCTCATCCGCCGCTCGTCGCTCGGCGTGCTGCTCGGCATCATGCCGTGGAACTTCCCGTACTACCAGGTCGCCCGGTTCGCCGGCCCGAACCTCATCATCGGCAACACGATCCTGCTGAAGCACGCCGAGCAGTGCCCCGAGTCGGCCGCCGCGATGGAGCAGATCTTCCTCGACGCCGGCTTCCCCGAGGGCGCCTACGTCAACATCTACGCGTCGCACGCGCAGATCGAGACCGTCATCGCCGACCCGCGCGTGCAGGGCGTCTCGCTCACCGGCTCCGAGCGCGCCGGTGCGATCGTCGCCGAGATCGCCGGTCGCCACCTCAAGAAGGTCGTGCTCGAGCTCGGTGGTTCCGACCCCTTCATCCTGCTCTCGACCGACGACCTCGACGCGACCGTCGACGCCGCCGTGCTCGCCCGCGTCGACAACAACGGCCAGGCCTGCAACGCGGCCAAGCGCTTCATCGTCGTGGAGGACCTCTACGAGCCGTTCCTCGAGAAGTTCACCGCCAAGATGAACGAGGTCGAGGAGGGCGACCCCTCGAAGGAGGGCACCGCCCTCGGCCCGCTCTCGTCGGCCAAGGCCGCCGAGGGGCTCGCCGAGCAGGTCTCGCGCGCCGTCGCTCAGGGTGCGACCCTGCACTCGGGCGGCACCAAGAACGGCAACTACTACTCGGCGACGATCCTCACCGACGTCAAGCCGGGCTCCGACGCCTTCCACGAGGAGTTCTTCGGCCCGGTCGCGCAGGTCTTCAAGGTCGCCGACGAGAACGCCGCCGTCGAGCTCGCGAACAACACCCCGTTCGGCCTCGGCTCGTACGTGTTCACGACCGACCAGGACCAGGCGCTCCGCGTCGCCGACAAGATCGAAGCCGGCATGGTCTTCGTCAACCTCGTCGCGGCCGACGGCGCCGAGCTCCCCTTCGGCGGCGTGAAGCGCTCGGGTTCGGGCCGCGAGCTCGGCCGCTTCGGCGCCGACGAGTTCGTCAACAAGAAGATGATCCGCATCGGCTGATCACCCGATTCGCATGAAATCCGGATGCCTCGGGGCCACGTGCCCCGAGGCATCCGTCGTCTCCCGCCCGGGTGTCGCTAGGATGCCGAACGGCGGTCGCCTTTCGCGTCGCCGCAACGCTGCACGAACTGGGGGAACTGTGAGCATCGACGGCCTGGTCAACTTCCGCGACACGGGCGGCATGCCGCTGCAGGGCGGCGGCACGACGCGAAGCGGCGTGCTCTTCCGCTCCGCCGCACTCTCCGCGCTGAGCGCGCAGGGGCTCGACGAGCTCGCGGCGACGCAGGTCGGCGTGATCGTCGACTTCCGCACGCCCGCCGAGCGCGAGTCAGCACCCGACCTCGTGCCCGACTCGCGCCCGTTCTCGGTCGTCGACCTCTCGATCCTCGAGGGCGCCGTCGCCGATTCGATGCAGCAGCTCATGAAGGGCGGGGCCCCGTCGGCCGCCGAGACGACGGCCGCCATTCCGTCGCTCGGCGACCTGTACGTCGGCATGCTGCAGCACGGCGGCGCGGCGTTCGCGCGCGTCGCCCGGCTCATCGCGGCGTCGAACGACGCCGCACCCACGGGCGTGCTCGTGCACTGCACCGCCGGCAAGGACCGCACCGGCGTCGCGACGGCGCTCATGCTCGACGCCGTCGGGGTGGAGCGCGACGCGGTCGTCGCCGACTACGCGGCATCGCAGGCCAACCTGTCGGGCGCGTGGGCCGACGGCATGCTGCACATGGTGGCCTCGTTCGGCATTCCGCTGACCCCCGAGCTCGAGACGCTCGTCACCGGCACCCCGCCCGAGGCCATCGAGGCCGCCCTCGGCTGGATCGACCGCGAGCACGGCGGCGCAGCCGGATATCTCGGCGCCGCGGGCCTCGCCGACGACGAACTCGGCGCGCTGCGCGCCCGCCTCACCGCGGAGGTCGCCGAGGCCGCGTAGACGAGGTCGACCGACCCCGCAGAGACGGGGTCGACCGACGGATGCCCGGGCGAGCGCCCGGGCATCCGTCGTCTCAGCGCCGCTTCTTGTCGAGCTGCGCGTCGATCTGCGCGATGCGCTCGCCCAGGATCCGGCGCAGCAGGTCGTCGGGCACGGGATGCTGCGCCGTGAACTGGAGCGCACCCGGCGACCAGTTCAGTCCGGCGGCGTCGAGTTCGGTCGCGAGGCCCGGCAGGATCTGCCCGCTGAACGGGTAGAGGCCCAGGTGCTTCTTGGCCTCGAGCGCCGCGACGAGCGCCTTGCCGCGGTGCAGCAGGGCCGGCATGCCGTAGCTCTCACCCTCGGTCGCGTCGGGCGAGAGCCCACGCGCGACGGCGATCACGTGCTCGAGCGCGACGCGGTTCTCACCGTCGATCGCGGCCAGGTAGTCGGTGACGGTTCCCATGTCGGCATCCTGCCACGGCGCCCCGGCGGAGGCATCCCGATTAATCATCTAGTGCTATAGCTTTACTGCCGCAGGTATGGCTAAGCTGTCCCGGTACCGTGCGCCCGAGGGGGGCGGGCGCGAGATCAGCGTCGATCGAAAGGGCGACATGTCGCAAGAAACCACCCCGCCGAACCACCTCGGCGACGACGAGCACCTCGGGGTCCTCGGCTACGAGGGCTCCTTCAACCGCTCGATGAGCCTCTGGGCGAACTTCGCGCTCGGCTTCACCTATCTCTCTCCCCTCGTGGGCGTGTACTCGCTGTTCGCGCTCGCCCTCTCGGTCGGCGGTCCGCCCTCGATCTGGTGGATCGTCATCGTCGGCGCCGGGCAGCTGCTCGTGTCGCTCGTGTTCGGCGAGGTCGTCTCGCAGTACCCGATCCACGGCGGCATCTACCCGTGGGCCCGGCGGCTCTGGGGTCGTCGCTACGCCTGGATGGCCGCATGGGTCTACATCTGGGCCATGATCGTCACGATCACCGCGGTGTCGGAGTACGGCTCGGGCTTCCTCGCGAGCCTGCTCGGCATCGAGATCACGCCGATGTCGACGCTGCTGCTCACGCTCGGCCTGCTCGTGCTCGCCCTGGTCTTCAACTTCTCGGGCACGAAGACCCTCGCCCGGGTCGCGCAGATCGGCCTCGCCGCCGAGCTCGTCGGCGTCATCGGCGTGGGCCTGTACCTCCTGATCTTCCAGCGCAAGCAGGAGTTCAGCGTGTTCTTCGACACGATGGGCGTCGAGGGCGACGGCAGCTACGCGGCGGCGTTCCTCGGCGCCGCGCTCGCGGGCCTCTTCCTCTTCTACGGATTCGAGGCCTGCGGCGATGTCGCCGAAGAGGTCGCGAACCCGGCCCGCCGCATCCCCAAGGCGATGATCATGACGATCCTCGTCGGCGGCGTCTCGGCGCTCTTCTCCTTCGGCGGTTACGTGCTCGCCGCGCCCGACCTCGCGTCGATCGTCGCCGGCGACGACATGGACCCGATCCCGGGCATCCTCGAGGCGACCCTCGGCCCCGTCGGTGCGAAGGTCTTCCTCGTGGTCGCGGTCACCGCGTTCATCAGCTGCGTGCTGAGCCTGCAGGCCGCCGCGAGCCGTCTGCTCTACTCGTTCGCCCGTGACGGCATGATCCCGGGCCACCGCTGGCTCTCGAAGGTCTCGCCCCGCAGCAAGGTGCCGACGAACGCCCTCATCGTCGCGTGCACGATCCCGGTCATCCTCGCGGTGCTCATCTACTTCGAGGCGACACTGCTCACCGCCGTGACCTCGTTCGCGGTGCTCGGCATCTACGTCGCGTTCCAGATGGTCGTGCTCGCGGCCCTGCGCCAGCGACTCAAGGGGTGGAAGCCGGCCGGCCCGTTCTCGCTCGGCGGACTCGGCCTGATCGTGAACATCGTCGCCCTCGCCTACGGTGTCTTCGCGATGATCCTGCTCGCGATGCCGGGAACGAGCGGCACGTTCTTCACCGACTGGATCGTGCTCATCGGCCTCGGCGTCGTCGTCGTGAGCGGCCTGCTGTATCTCTTCATCGCCCGCCCCGACCGCAAGTCCGACGCCCCGGCGGGCGATGCGATCGCGGTCGCCGACGAGATCCGCGCCCGCACCGGCGCCGTCGCCGCGGTGAACGCCCCGACGGCGGGCTGACCTCCGCCCGCTCCTCCACTCCGGGGGTGCATCTCCGCCGTGCCCAGGCCGTTCGAGGGCTCGAATCAGCGGGAAGCACCCCCGGAGTGCGTTCGCTCACCGCGCGTGTATGGTGAGCGGGTGATCCGTCGGCACGTCATCGTGAGCGGCGCCGTGCAGGGCGTCGGCTACCGCTACCTCGCACGCAAGCACGCCGAGCGCCTCGCGATCACCGGCTGGGTCCGCAACCTGCCCGACGGCACCGTCGAGGCCGAGGTGCAGGGGCCGTCGCGCGCGGTCCGCGAGATGATCCGGCGGCTCGAGCAGGGCCCGCCCGGCTCGCAGGTGACCGGCGTCGCGGTCGACGAACTCGAGCCCCGCGACGACGACGATGGCTTCCTCATCGTGCGGTGACCCACGATCGAGCGGGCCGAGCCCGCTCGTCGAGGGCCCGACGCCGAGCCGGGGTGTCCTGCTCGCGGCCGGCGCCGCGCACGAGGCATCCCGGGGCGTCTCGACGCCGCTCGAGACATATTGACCGGACGATCGGTCGGGAATACCGTTGAATCGACCCCCTGATCGGGAGCCACCACCTTGAGGAGGCTGGTTTCTATGAAGAAGTGGACTCGCTGGGAGGACTGGGTCGCGATCGCCGCGGGTGCAGCCGCGATGATCTCGACGCTGTTCGTTCCCCCGATGGGCGCCTCGGTCGCCCTGATGCTCGTGCTGGGCGCCCTGCTGGTCGTCTCCGGAGTCGTGAACCTCGCCGCACCCGGCCTCGTCGCGATGGAGTACATCCAGGCTGCACTCGGCGCGCTGCTCCTCATCTCGCCGTGGATGGGCGGCTACGCCGACCCCATGACGTTCGGGGCCGCCTGGATGTCGTGGATCTGCGGTGCGGTCGCGCTCGTCGCCGCCGTGCTCGCCATCCGGCCCAGCATGCAGGCGCACCACGACGCGCTCCCGCACTGACCCGACCGCTCCCGAGAGGGAACGACGAAGGCCCCGCCGGCGAACCGGCGGGGCCTTCGTGGATCTCGAGACGCGCCGTGCGCTCCTCGATCACCGAGTGGGTCAGATGGCGTTGACGTCGAGCGGGATGCCGGGGCCGAACGTGGTCGACACGGCGCCCTTCTGGATGTAGCGGCCCTTCGAGCTCGACGGCTTGAGACGCATGACCTCTTCGAGGGCGGCCTTGAGGTTGTCGTCGAGCTGCTCGGCCGAGAACGACGACTTGCCGACGACGAAGTGCACGTTGGCGTGCTTGTCGACGCGGAACTCGATCTTGCCGCCCTTGATGTCGGAGACGGCCTGGCCGACGTTCGGGGTGACCGTGCCGGTCTTCGGGTTCGGCATCAGGCCGCGCGGGCCGAGCACCTTGCCGAGACGGCCGACCTGGCCCATGAGCTCGGGGGTCGAGACGGCCGAGTCGAACGCGGTGTAGCCCGCGGCGACCTTCTCGATGAGCTCGGCGCCGCCGACCTCGTCGGCGCCGGCCGCGATGGCGGCCTCGGCCGCGGGGCCCGTCGCGAAGACGATGACGCGGGCGGTCTTACCGGTGCCGTGCGGGAGGATGACGGTGCCGCGCACCATCTGGTCGGCCTTGCGGGGGTCGACGCCGAGCTTCAGCGCGACCTCGACGGTCGAGTCGAACTTCGCCGAGCCGGTCTGCTTCGCGAGCGCAACCGCGTCGGTCGGGGTGTAGTACTTGCCGGCCTCGATCTTCTCGGCCGCGGCCCGGTAGGCCTTGGACTTCTGTGCCATGTTGGTTCTCCTTGCGAGAGTGTGGTCATCGCGCCTGGCGGGCGCTGCCACGAATGAGAGTTCTGAAGACGGATGCCTCGGCCGAGGCATCCTGCCCCGGTGGTCGAGTCGCGCGAAGCGCGGAACGAGACCCCGGGACGACCGGCCTTATTCGACCGTGATGCCCATCGAGCGAGCGGTGCCCGCGATGATCTTCGACGCGGCGTCGAGGTCGTTCGCGTTGAGGTCGACCATCTTCTGCTCGGCGATCGCGCGGACCTGGTCCTGCGTGAGCTTGCCGACCTTGGTCGTGTGCGGGACGCCCGAGCCCTTGGCGACGCCGGCGGCCTTCTTGATGAGCTCGGCGGCGGGCGGGGTCTTCAGGACGAAGGTGAAGGAGCGGTCCTCGTAGACCGTGATCTCGACGGGGATCACGTTGCCGCGCTGCGACTCGGTCGCCGCGTTGTAGGCCTTGCAGAACTCCATGATGTTCACGCCGTGCTGACCCAGCGCCGGACCGATGGGCGGTGCGGGGTTGGCGGCGCCGGCGTTGATCTGAAGCTTGATCAGACCAGTGACCTTCTTCTTCGGTGCCATGATTTCTCTCTTTCTGTTCGAACGCCCTGGCGGGCACTCTCCCGTCGCTCCGGCGGTTCCGGAGGGCGGTGGTTCGTGCGGGTTCGGCGGGGCCGAACGCAGCACAACCCTCCGAGTATACCGGAGGGTCGGCTGTGGAGCTTCTGGGGATCTTAGAGCTTGGTGACCTGGTCGAAGCTGAGCTCGACGGGGGTCTCGCGCTCGAAGAGCGAGACGAGCACGGTGAGCTTGCCGCTCTCGGGCTTGATCTCGCTGATCGTGCCGGGCAGGCCCGCGAACGAGCCGTCCTTGATGGTGATCGTCTCGCCGATCTCGAAGTCGACCTCGGCGGGGATCTGACGGGCTGCGCCGGACGCGGCACCGGCCTTCGCACCCTTGGCGGGCGCGACGTCCTTGGGCTCGACGAGGCTCTTCAGCATGCCGAAGGCCTCTTCGAAGCGCAGCGGGGTCGGGTTGTGCGCGTTGCCCACGAAGCCGGTGACGCCCGGAGTGTGGCGGATGACCGACCAGCTCTCCTCGTTCAGCTCCATGCGGACGAGCACGTAGCTCGGGATGCGCACGCGGGTGACCATCTTGCGCTGGCCGTTCTTGATCTCGACCACGTCTTCCATCGGCACTTCGACCTGGTAGATGTAGTCGGCCATCGCCATCGACTCGCGGCGCTGCTCGATGTTCGCCTTCACGCGGCGCTCGAAGCCCGCGTACGAGTGGATGACGTACCACTTGCCCGGGAGGAAGCGCAGCTCGTTGCGGAACTCCTCGTACGGGTCGAACTCGCTGTCGGCCTCTTCTTCGACCGCCTCGAGTGCGGCCTCGGCCTCTTCGGGCGAGTCGATGTCGAGGGCGTCGTCGACGACGGCGTCGGCCTCGGGGTCGCCCGCCTCGGCGATCGCGTCGAGGACCGCCTCGAGGTCGATGTCGTTGCCCTCGTCGTCGACGAGGTGCACGGCACGGTGCTCGGCCGGCTCCGAGGACTGCTCCTCGTGCTCGTTGACGCTGCCCGTCTGCGCCTCGTCGTCTTCAGCCGACTGCTCGGCAGCCGTAGCCCAGTCGACGTCGTCGCGCTCAGTCCTTGACACTTCTCGATCCTTCTCTTCGTGCGCCCCCGGCGCCCAGCGGGTCGTGCGGCCGAAGGCCCGATCAGACCCCGGTCGTTCCGAAGACGTACAGCACCAGCCATCCGAACAGCTGGTCGAGGCCCCAGACGAGCGCCATCATGATGATGACGAACACGAGCACCACGACCGTGAAGCTGACAAGCTCCCTCCGCGTGGGGGTGACGACCTTCTTCAGCTCAGCGATGACCTGCCGGATGAACAGGGCGATGCGCGAAAAGGGGTTCCGACGCGCTGCGCGATCGCGCTTCGCGTTGGCGACGACGTCCTCACTGGGTTCGTCGATAACTTTTCGTGCCACCTCGTACACCTTTCGTGGGCCGGCAATCACTGCCGGCTCGCAGGGCGGACAGGACTCGAACCTGCAACCTGCGGTTTTGGAGACCGCTGCTCTACCAATTGAGCCACCGCCCTAGGGCCCCGCTTGCACGGGACGCCTCGGAATCGCCAGCCCGGCTCCGCTTCACACGACCGCAACGAAACTCGATTCGATCGAGTCGCGATTTCGGGCGCAGTGAATCTTTGCCGAGGCGAGCAACCTCCATCAGTGTAGGCGACGCGAGCGCCTCGCGCGAACCGACGCCTACATTGGGACCATGAGCCCCGACCGCGCCGCCCGCCGCACCCCCGAGCCGAGCTCGAGCGTCGAGGTCGTCGGCGAGCACTCGCAGTTCCGTCTCGACCTCGAGCGCATCCGGTTCTCCCCCTACTTCTCGCGGCTGTCGGCGGTCACGCAGGTCATCGCGCAACCGGGCGCCGGCCCCCTCATCCACAACCGGCTCACCCACTCCATCAAGGTCACCGCGGTCGCACGCGCGATCGCGGTCGGCTTCGCGGACGCCTCGTCGCCGGCGCACGCGCTCGCGACGGAGCACGGCTGCGACGCCGTCGTCGTCCAGGCGGCGGCGAGCGCGCACGACCTCGGGCACCCGCCGTTCGGGCACCTCGGCGAGCGCGTGCTCGACCGCCTCGCCCGCGAGACGCTCGACCTCCCCGACGGATTCGAGGGCAACGCGCAGAGCTACCGCATCATCGCCACCCTCGACGTGTGCGCGGCCGCGCCGCACGGCCTCAACCTCACGTCGGCGGTGCGGGCGGCCGTCGCGAAGTACCCGTGGACCCGGTTCGCCTCGCCGGCGCCGTTCGCCGACGGCGGGCTGCCGCGCGGTTGGCGCCGGAGCGGGGAGAGCGTCGAGGCGGCGAAGTTCTCGGCGTACGACCTCGACGCGGCCGACCTCGCCGAGGCGCGCAGGGGCCTCGCGCCGATGGTGCAGTCGCTCGAGTGCTCGATCATGGACACCGCCGACGACATCGCCTACTCGATCCACGACGTCGACGACTTCTACCGCGCCGGCCTGCTCAGCCAGGGCGCGGTCGCCCGCGAGTTCCGCGGGTGGATGGAGGACTCGAGCGCCCTGCGCGAGCTCGACGACGAGGCCCTCCTGCAGCGCAGCGCGCCGGCGGGCGCCGCCCTCGAGGCACTGCGGCGCAAGCTGCGTCGCTCCGACGCGTGGATCGCCGACGACGACGCGTTCGCGGCCGCGGTCGACGTCGTCGCCGACGACCTCGTCGACGGCCTGCTCGCGACGCCCTTCGACGGCTCGATCGCCTCGGAACGGGCGCTGTCGTCGTTCACGAACCGCTGGATCGGTCACCTCCAGACCTCGGTCGTGCCCGCACCCGACGGCGTCGCCCGCACGGGCCTCGTGACGCTCGACCGGGGCGCCTGGCACGAGGTCGAGATCCTGAAGTTCGTGCACCGGCACTTCATCCTCGACCGCGCCGACATCGCCATGTACCAGCGGGGCCTCAGCCGCGTGCTCACGCGTGCCGTGAAGGGGCTGACCGCCTGGGCGACCGACGAGTACGACCGGCACCGGGTGCCCCAGCGGCTGCGCGAGCTCATCGAGATCGCGACCGACGGCTACGCGCAACTGCGCCGCACGCGCCCCGAGGGAGTGCCGGTGCCCGAGTCGGCCGACCTGCTGCGGCTCGGCGTCGGCCGCGGTGTCGTCGACTACGTCGCGTCGCTCTCCGACGACCAGGCGCTCGCCGTCTCCGAGGCGATCGACGGGCGACCCGACCGGCTCTGGGACATCGGCCAGAACCTCTAGCCCGAGATCTCCGCCACCGCCCGAGCCACGGACGCGAGGCCGCGGCACGGGGCATCCATTCACACGGGGCATCCATTCACACGGGGCATCCGTTCACCGGGTCGTCGCCGAACGGTCGCCTGGCCGACACGGGGTCGCAGACCGGGGCCGGTTGGCTCGCGGCATGAGCCGAAACCTCACGCGACGCGCCCTGCCGCGCGCCATCGCCGTCACCGCCGCGACCGCCACGGCGGCCGCCCTGCTGCTCGCCGCACCGGCCGCCCAGGCCGTCGGCAACGGGCAGACCACCCCGACCTCGCCCATGCAGTCGTTCGAGCCCACGCTCGTCGCCCGGGCCACCCTGTCGGCCGACTTCCTCGCCGAAGGTCCTGCCTCGGGCGCGCTCGCCTCCGCCGCGAACGGCCGTCAGGGCCCGTGGGACGGCCAGGTCATCCCCGGATTCTCCGCCGTGATCGAGAACGGCGACGGCACGTTCTGGGCCCAGCCCGACAACGGGTTCGGCTCGAAGGGCAACTCCGCCGACTTCCTGCTGCGCAACTACCTCGTGCGACCGGCCTGGCAGACCGCCGAGGGCGGCGACGGCGCGCTCGAGGTGGAGCGCTTCATCTCGTACAACGACCGCAACGGCGTGCTCGACTTCCCGATCGTCAACGGCGACACCGACGAGCGGCTGCTCACGGGGGCCGACTTCGACATCGAGTCGGTCGTGCGCGCGAAGGACGGCAGCTTCTGGGTCGGCGAGGAGTTCGGGCCCTTCCTGCTGCACTTCGACGCCGAGGGCACCCTCCTCGAGAAGCCCTTCTCGCTCGACGGCGCGAAGTCGCCGCAGAACCCGTACCTCGCCGCAGGAGAGACGCCGCGGGTGCGCGCGAGCCGCGGCTTCGAGGCGCTCGCGGGCTCGGTGAACGGGCGCTACCTCTACCCGATCGTCGAGGGCTCGTACGCCGACGACGCCGACCTGCGCCGGCGCGAGGTGCACGAGTTCGACACCAAGCGCGGCGCCTACACCGGGCGCACGTGGAACTACCAGACCGACCAGGAGGCGAACGTCGTCGGCGACGCGTTCACGGTCAAGAACGGCGTGCTGCTCGTCGTCGAGCGCGACGACTTCGAGGGCGAGCAGTCGGTCACGAAGCGCGTCTACCAGGTCGACCTGAAGCGCGCCGACGCCGAGGGCCACCTCGAGAAGACGCTCGTGCTCGACGCCCTCCGCATCGCGAACCCCGACGGCATCGGCGCCGGCGACGGCTACGGCACGGGCGAGGTGTTCTCGCTGCCCGTGCAGTCGTTCGAGACGATCGTGCAGCTGAAGGACGGACGCCTGCTCATCGGCAACGACAACAACTACCCCGGCAACGACGCCCGCGTGCCGGGCACGCCCGACGACACCGAGTTCGCCGTGATCGACCTCGGCCGCACGAAGATCGAGCCCGAGCAGGTGACCGTCATCGGCCACCGGGGCGCGAGCGGCCACCGCCCCGAGCACACGCTCGCCTCGTACGAGCAGGCGATCGTGCAGTGCGCCGACTACATCGAGCCCGACGTGGTCTCGACGAAGGACGGCGTGCTCGTCGCCCGCCACGAGAACGAGATCAGCGGCACCACGAACGTCGCCGCCCGCCCGGAGTTCGCGGGCCGGAAGGCCACGAAGACCATCGACGGCGCGAAGGTCACCGGCTGGTTCACCGAGGACTTCACGCTCGGGGAGCTTCGCACCCTGCGGGCGAAGGAGCGGCTGCCGCAGACCCGCCCCGCCAACACCGCGTTCGACGGGCTGTACCAGGTGCCGACCCTCGACGAGGTCATCGACCTCGCCCGCCACTCGATCAGCTGCGACGGCCGGCAGGTCGGCGTCTACCCCGAGACGAAGCACCCGACCTACTTCGACTCGATCGGCCTCTCGCTCGAGGAGCCCCTCGTCGCCGCCCTGCAGGCGAACGGCGTCGACGACGCCGACGCACCCGTGATCGTGCAGAGCTTCGAGGTCTCGAACCTGCAGGAGCTCGACGGCATGACCGAGGTTGCCCTCGCCCAGCTCGTGAGCGCCTCGGGCCGCCCGTACGACTTCACGGCCGCGGGCGACCCGCGCACGTACGCCGACCTCGTCACGCCCGCCGGGCTCGTGGAGATCGCCGGCTACGCCGACGGCGTCGGCCTCGAGAAGTCGGTCATGATCCCGCGCACGGCGGCGGGCACGCTCGGTGCGCCGAAGCCGGTCATCGCCGATGCCCACGCGGCCGGGCTCGCGGTGCACGGCTGGACCTTCCGCCTCGAGAACCAGTTCCTCCCGGCGGAGTTCCGCTCGTCGGCCGACCCGATCGCGCCGGGCGACCTCGCGGGCGAGATCGCGGTGTTCGTCGGTGCCGGCATGGACGGCATCTTCAGCGACCAGCCCGACATCGCCGCCACCGTCGGCTGACGTCGAGGAGCACGGGCGGATGCCTCGGCGCGGCGCCGAGGCATCCGCTCGCCCGTGCCCGGGCAGACCGTCCGGAGGGCCGGACGACACCGATCGAAACGCCCCTCACGGCCTCGCGGCCACGCGATTAGACTCACCCCTGTGACCGAGAAGCCGCGCCTGTCCGCCCGTATCGCCGCCATCGCCGAGTCCGCGACCCTGAAGGTCGATGCGAAGGCGAAGGCGCTCCAGGCCGAGGGCCGCCCGGTCATCTCGTACGCCGCCGGCGAGCCCGACTTCGCGACCCCCGAGCACATCGTCGAGGCCGCCCTCGCGGCCACGCGCGACCCCAAGAACTACCGCTACACGCCTGCCGCGGGACTGCCCGACCTGCGCGAGGCGATCGCGGCGAAGACCGCGCGCGACTCGGGCCTCGAGGCATCCGCATCGCAGGTGGTCGTGACCAACGGCGGCAAGCAGGCCGTCTACCAGGCCTTCCAGGTGCTGCTCGACGAGGGCGACGAGGTGCTCGTGCCCACCCCGTACTGGACCACCTACCCCGAGGCGATCAAGCTCGCGGGCGGCCGCCAGGTCGACGTGTTCGCGGGCAGCGACCAGGGCTACCTCGTCACGGTCGAGCAGCTCGAGGCCGCGCGCACCGAGCGTACGAAGGTGCTGCTGTTCGTCTCGCCGTCGAACCCGACCGGCGCGGTGTACGCGCCCGAGCAGGTGAAGGCGATCGGCGAGTGGGCGCTCGAGCACGGCATCTGGGTCATCGCCGACGAGATCTACCAGAACCTGACCTACGGCTCGCTCGACTCCGAGGTCGGCAGCCCCGCCCCGCGCGCCGTCTCGATCGTCGAGGCCGTGCCGGGGCTCGCGAACCAGGCGATCCTCGTCAACGGCGTCGCCAAGACCTACGCCATGACGGGGTGGCGCCTCGGCTGGATGGTCGGCCCCGCCGACGTGATCAAGGGCGCCGCGAACCTCCAGTCGCACCTCTCGTCGAACGTCTCGAACATCTCGCAGCGCGCCGCGATCGCCGCCCTCACCGGCCCGCAGGAGCCGGTGGAGGAGATGCGCCGCGCCTTCGACCGCCGACGCCGCCTGATCGTCGCCGAGCTCTCGAAGATCGACGGCATGACGGTGCCGGTGCCCGAGGGCGCGTTCTACGTCTACCCCGACGTGACCGGCCTCCTCGGCCGCGAGTGGGGCGGCGTCACGCCGACCTCGTCGCTGGAGCTCGCCGACCTCATCCTCGACCAGGCCGAGGTCGCCGCCGTTCCCGGCGAGGCGTTCGGGCCGTCCGGGTTCCTCCGCCTCAGCTACGCGCTCGGTGACGAGCCGCTGCTCGAGGGCGTGCAGCGCCTGCAGCGACTGTTCGGCTAGGCGGGATGCCTCGCGGCGACGCCCGGCTCGCACGCCTCGCAGCACGCAACAACGCGGAGTGGTGCCGAGCGGTCGCCGCGAGCCACGGGATCGCATCGGGCTTCGCCCTCGGCGGCGCCCTGTGGGTGGCGGAGGCGCCGACGCCGCTCGGCTATCCCGAGGCGGTGACCGTCGAACCCGGGCTCGACACGGCGACCGTGCTCGCGATGCTCGCGCCCGACGCGACGAGCCTGAAGGACTCGTTCGCCGACCTCGATCCGGGCGCCGCCGGCTGGGCGCCGCTGTTCGACGCGACCTGGATCGTCGCCGACGCGCACGACTCGTCGTCGAACGGCACCGATCCCGGCGACCCCGCACTCGTCACGGTGACGACGGCCGCCGGGCTCGCGCGGTGGGCGGGCGCCCACGGCCTCCCCGACGCGTTCGCCGAGCCGTTGCTCGGGGCAGCCGAGGTGGTGGTGCTCGGGTCGGCCGGGCCCGGGTCGAGTCGGGCGTCGGTGCAGGCCGCGGTCACCGCGGGCGGCGTGCTCAACCGCACGGGCGAGGTCGTCGGGCTCTCGAACGCCTTCGGCGGTGGCCAGGGACTGTACCGTGCGCTCCGACGCGAGGCCGGAGCACGGTGGCCGGGGCTGCCGGTCGTCGGCTACGAGTCGGATGGCGCCCTCGACGATGCGCTCGATGCGGGCTTCCGGCGCGTCGGCCCGCTGCGCGTCTGGGCGCGCCCGGCTCAACCCGGCCCGAGCACGACGTCGACGTTGCGCAGGTAGATGGCCCGCTCGAGGCCCACGACTCCCGCGGGGCCGGCGACACCGGCATGCAGGCCCGGCGGCTCCCGCCCGATCGGAGCCGCACCCGACGCTCCGGCCTGCACGCCGGCGAGCATGCCGACGCCGTAGGCGGCTGCGATCGCGGCGAGGGTCGCCACTGCCACCAGGGCGGCGACCTCCCAGGTCTTCATGGGCCCCTCCCAGCCCCCGGTCGCACGCGACGCTAGCGGAGCCGCCGCCCCGGCCGCATGCGTGCCAGCACTGGAGAACGCCCGGGCGGCTCAGCCGAGCGCACGCCGCGCCTCGACGGCGAGCGCGTCGGCGACGGCGTCGAGCAGGGGCGAACTGAGGTTCCACTGCTGCCAGTGCAGCGGCACGTCGACTGGCGCCCCGCCGAGTCGCACGAGCTCGCCGCGGTCGAGTTCGGCGGCCGACTGGAACTCGGGCAGCATGCCCCAGCCGAGCCCGAGCTTCACGGCGTTCGCGAAGTCGTTCGAGGCCGGAACGTAGTGGCGCGGGGCGCGCTCGGGGTCGAGGCCGGCCGCGCGCAGCGCGTCGTGCTGCAGGTGGTCGCGCCGGTCGAAGTCGACGAGTGGCGCACGGGCGATCCAGTCGGGCAGGGCGGATGCCTCGTGGCGGGCTCGGTCGCTCCAGCGGCCGACGAACCCCGGCGTGGCCACGGCCTCGTATCGCATGACGCCGAGCGGGCGCACGAGGCATCCCGCCACCGGGGTGGCCTGCGAGGTCACCGCCCCCATGACGGTGCCGGACTCGAGCAGCCCGGCGGTGAAGTCCTGGTCGTCGCGGTGCAGGTCGAAGACCACGGGATGCGTCTCGGCGACGCGCGCGAGCGCGGGCAGGAACCACGTGGCGAGCGAGTCGGCGTTGACCGCGAGCGGGATCGGAACGGGACGGAACGCCGTCGCGCCCGCCTCCCCGTCGGCCGTGGCGACGTCATCGGCGTCGAGCCCGAACTCGGCGAGCGCGTCGTGCTCGAGCAGGGCGAGCTGGCGCGCGAGCCGCACGACGGCCGCCCCGGCACCGGTCGCACGGGCCGGCTTCGAGCGCACGACGAGCACGCGACCGAGCTGCTGCTCGAGCGTCTTCACGCGCTGCGACACGGCCGAGGGCGTGAGCCGCAGCCGACGGGCGGCCGCGTCGAAGGTGCCCTCGTCGATCACGGCGGCGAGGGTGCGGGCGAGGTCGAGTGGAATGTGCATCTGAAGCGATGCTAATGGTTCTGAAGGATCTTGAGCTGGATTACAGCCTGACGCCGACGTACCGTCGAAAGGTGATCGCCTCCTCCGTGCTCGCGGGCCTCGGCCTCGGCCTCTCGCTCATCGTCGCCATCGGCGCGCAGAACGTGTTCGTGCTGCGCCAGGGCATCCGGCGCGAGCACGTGTTCGCCGTCGCCGCGATCTGCGCCGTGAGCGACCTCGTGCTCATCGTCGTCGGGGTCTCCGGCATCGGCCTCGTCATCGGCCAGGTGCCGTGGCTCATCGACGTGGTCCGGTGGGCGGGCGCGGCATTCCTCGTCGGCTACGGCGTGCTCGCCGCCCGCCGCGCGCTGCGCCCGACGGGCGAGGTGCTCGTCACGGGCGACGGCGGCGACTCGGCGGCGGACGTGCCGGGGCCGTCGGCGGACGGTGTGGGGACGCCCTCCGCCGACGGCCGCGGTGCGTCCGTCGCCGTCGAAGCACGACCGGCGATCGCCACGCGCACCACCCTCGCGAGCGCCGTGCTCACGTGCCTGGCCCTCACCTGGCTCAATCCGCACGTGTACCTCGACACCGTCTTCCTGTTGGGATCGGTGGCGAACAGCCACGGCCCCGAGGGCCGCTGGTGGTTCGCGCTGGGCGCCGGCGCGGCATCCCTCATCTGGTTCTTCGCCCTCGCCTACGGGGCGCGCCTGCTGGGCCGCGTGCTCTCGACCCCGCGCGCCTGGCGGGTGCTCGACGGCGTCATCGCCGTCGTCATGCTCGCCATCGCGGCCTCGCTCGTGCTGCCCCACTGATGGGGAATAGCCGGTCGCCGGCGACCGTGCTACCGTTTCGGACATCGTGAGCACCTTCACCTGTCGCTGCTGTCGCCGCTAGGCGGTCGTCTCCCCGACGACCCCAGGGCGCGATTCCCCGCGCCGCCGACCGCAGCCCCGTGCTCACGCCGCATCCGACGCGTCCGCGTCAGCTCCGCGGCATCCGCCTCGAACCGATCTCGAATCGATCTCGAACACCGGATGCCACGCAGCCGACGTCAACGGATGCCGGGGCCGCCGCGTCGTCGGCGCACCACCCGGCACTCGAAAGGACCATCCCATGTCCGACATCCCCGTTCTCGACCTCTCACTGCTCAACGGCACGACCGAGCAGCAGGCGCAGTTCCGCGACGACCTCCGCCGCGCGACGCACGAGGTCGGCTTCTTCTCGCTCATCGGCCACGGCGTGCCGACCGAGCTCGTCGATCGCGCGTATGCGGCGGCGCGGGCGTTCTTCGCCCTGCCCGAGTCGCACAAGCTCGCGATCGAGAACGTCACGAGCCCGCACTTCCGCGGGTACACCCGCATGGGCGGCGAGCGCACGCTCGGTCGCGTCGACATCCGCGAGCAGATCGACCTCGGCGCCGAGCGCCCGGCCGTGACCATGACGGCCGACACCCCGGACTACTGGATCCTCGAGGGGCCGAACCTGTGGCCCGAGGCGCTGCCCGAGTTCCGCGCGGTCGCCGAGGAGTGGATCGCCCGGCTCGACGAGGTCGGCACACGCCTCCTTCGCAGCTGGGCCGAGGCGCTCGGGGCCGCGCCCGACACCTTCGACGCCGCCTTCGAGCGCCCGTCGCCGTACCTCAAGGTCGTGCGCTACCCCGGCGTCTCGGCCGAGCAGCCCGCGCAGGGCGTCGGCGCCCACAAGGACCTGGGCGTGCTCACCCTGCTCTCGGTCGAGGACGGCAAGGCCGGCCTGCAGGTCGAGAAGGACGGCGAGTGGATCGACGTCGTCGCCCCGTCGGGCGCGTTCATCGTGAACATCGGCGAACTGCTCGAGATCGCGACCGACGGCTACCTCAAGGCGACGAAGCACCGAGTGGTCTCCCCCGCACCCGGCACCGAGCGCATCTCGATCCCGTACTTCCACGGGCCGGCACTCGACGCCGTGATCCCGACGATCGAGCTCGCACCCGAGCTCGCCGCCGAGGCGCCCGGCGTCACCAGGGACCCGGCGAACCCGCTGCACGCGGTGTTCGGCGAGAACTGGCTGAAGAGCCGGCTGCGCGCCCACCCGAACGTCGTCGAGGCGCAGTACCCGAGGCTGCTCGTCGGCGCCTGACCGAGGGGCGGGTGCGCATCGAGCACGCCCGAGTCGGCGTGACCTGTCGAAAACGGTTGTCGCCGTTCGTCGTACCTGCGTAGCGTGACCGAGAGAGAGGATTCCGCCATGGAATACGCGCTGTTCTACGCCGCGGGCGACGACCCGATCGCCCCCGACCCCGCCGCCGACGACATCGGAGACTGGGTCGACGACCTCGAGGCGCGCGGCGTCTCCGAGTACGGCGAGCGGCTCCGCCCCGATCCCGATGCCACGGTGGTGCGCGTACGCGGCGGGGAGCTGCTCGTGAGCGACGGGCCGTTCACCGAGGCGAAGGAGTCGATCGGCGGCTTCGACATCATCGACGTCGACGACCTCGACGCCGCGATCGAGATCGCGTCGCGGCATCCCGCCGCGTCGTTCGGCCGCGTCGAGGTGCGCCCGTTCGTGCGGTGGCCCGACGCCGAGCCGGGCTCGCGCATCGTGCCGGCCGGCTTCGCCGAACGCGACGCGTCGGGGCGCCGCTACCTCATGCTCGTGGCGGTCGAGCCCGGCGGCGAGCGCGACGCCGATGCCGGCCCCGACGCGTGGGTGCGCGAGATGGACGGTCGCGGCACCCGGCTGTTCGGCGAGGTGCTGCGCGGGCCGGATGATGCGACCCATGTGCGCCGACGCGGCGGCGAGGTGCTCGTCGCCGACGGGCCGTTCGCCGAGGCGAAGGAGTGGATCGCCGGGTTCGACCTCATCGAGGTGGCCGGGCTCGCCGAGGCGATCGAGGTCGCGGCCGCGCACCCGATGGCGCGCGGCGGGGCGATCGAACTGCGCCCGCTGTGGCCGTTCGACGTGCACGACGACCACGTCGCGCGCGCCGAGCGCGAGGCCGACGAGTACGGGCGTCGAACGGAACCGCCGGCCGCCGAGGCCGCCGCCGCCGCCCGCGCCGGAGCCGCGGGGGTCGCGCACTGAGCCCGCGCGGGGCGTCGCCGTCGGCGAGCGGGCCGATCGGTCCGGTCGCCGATGCGGCGGCGTCCCGCCGCCCGGACACGCCGAGCGGAACCGCCGCGGTCGCCGCGGCGCCCCGTCATGCGGTCACGCCGAGCGGAACCGCCGCGGTCGCCGCGGCGCTGCGGGGTGCGGCAGGCGAGTGGGCGCGCATCGTCGCGACACTCATCCGCACGACGGGCGACTGGGACGTCGCCGAGGAGTCGGCGGCCGGCGCGTTCGAGCGTGCGGCCGAGACGTGGCCGCGCGACGGCGTGCCCCGCAATCCCGGCGCCTGGCTCACGACCGCCGCCCGCAACCTCGCGCTCGACCGGCTGCGTCGGCGCGGTGTCGAGGCCGAGAAGCTGCGCGAGTGGGCCGACGCCGAACGCGACGCCGGCCGCACCGCGGGCCCACCCGACCCGGCCGAACTCGTCGCGCGCGACGAACCCTCGTGGGACGACCGACTGCGGCTCGTCTTCACGTGCGCCCACCCGGCGCTGCCGATGGAGGCGCGCGTGGCCCTCACGCTCCGCACCGTCGGCGGCCTCGAGACGCCCGAGATCGCGCGGGCCTTCCTCGTGCCCGAGTCGACGATGGCGCAGCGTCTCGTGCGGGCGAAGCGCAAGATCCGGCATGCGGCGATCCCGTACCGGGTGCCGCCTGCGGAGGCACTGTCCGAGCGGCTCGACGGGGTGCTCGCGGTGCTCTACCTCATCGCGAACGAGGGCTACCTCGCGTCGTCGGGAGATCACCTGCAGCGCCTCGACCTCGCGGCCGAGGCGATCAGGCTCGCGCGACTCGTCGTGTCGCTCATTCCCGACTCCGACGAGGCCCGGGCCCTGCTTGCACTGCTCCTGCTGCAGCACGCGCGTTCGGCCGCTCGGGTGGACGCCGCGGGCGACCTCGTGCCGCTCGCGGACCAGGACCGGACCCGGTGGGACGCCCGGGAGGTCGCCGAGGGCCTCGCGCTCCTCACGAGCCCGGGCAGCCGCTCGAGCCGGGCGGACGACGCGATCGCGGGCCCGTATCGGCTCCAGGCCGAGATCCAAGCGGTGCACGCTCGCGCGGCGACCGCCGTCGCGACCGAGTGGCCCGCGATCGTCGCCCGCTACGACGCGCTCGCGGCGCTCACCGATTCGCCGTTCGTGCGGTTCAACCGCGCGATCGCGGTCGGCGAGGCCGACGGACCCGCGGCCGGACTCGCCGCCCTCGCGGAGGTCGAGGCCGGCGGCCGCCTCGCCGGCTATCACCTCCTGCCTGCGGCGCAGGCCGAGTTCCTGCGCCGCGAGGGCCGGACCGCCGAAGCATCCGACCGCTATCGCGAGGCGATGGTCCTCGCGCCGACGGCGCCCGAGGTGCGATTCCTCGAGCGCCGACTGGCCGACCTCGACCGAGGGTGACGGCCTGCCGACCGGCGGGCCCATCCACCGATCGGTGGATGCCGGAATCGAACGGCCGGGGGCTGCCGCCGGCGCCCGGCCTCCGACACGCTCGGACTATGAAGACGACACGAACCGATGCCGCAGGCGGGCGCGAACCCGACGTCGCGGTGCGGGTGCGGGGACTCCGCAAGCAGTACGGCCACCGGGTCGCCGTCGACGGCATCGACCTCGACATCGCCCACGGCGAGACGTTCGCCCTGCTCGGCCCGAACGGCGCCGGAAAGTCGACGACCGTCGAGATCCTCGAGGGGTACCGCTCGCGCACGGCGGGCGAGGTGTCGGTGCTCGGCGTCGATCCGGCCCGCGGCGGCCTCGACTGGAAGGCGCGGCTCGGCATCGTGCTGCAGTCGAGCGGCGAGACCGGCCAGTACACCGTGCGCGAACAGCTGCGTCAGTTCGCCGGGTACTACCCGAACCCGCGCGACGTCGACGAGGTGATCGCGGCGGTCGGGCTCGAGGCCCAGGCGGGCACCCGCCTGCAGAAGCTCTCGGGCGGCCAGCGCAGGCGGGTCGACGTGGCGCTCGGCATCGTCGGCCGCCCCGAGCTGCTCTTCCTCGACGAACCGACGACGGGCTTCGATCCGACGGCGAGGCGCGAGTTCTGGGGGCTCGTCCGCGGGCTCAAGGCCGAGGGCACGACGATCGTGCTCACGACGCACTACCTCGACGAGGCGGCGCAGCTCGGCGACCGGGCCGGGGTCATCATCGGCGGCCGGCTCGTCGACGTCGCCCCCATCGACGTGCTCGGCGGCGAGGCCGCCCGGGTGCCGATCGTGCGGTGGCGCGACGCCCGGGGGCTCGTCCGGGAGACACGCACCGACGCGCCGGCCCGGCTCGTGGCCTCCCTCGTCGCAGAACTCGGCGGCGAGCCCAGGGAGCTCGAGGTCATCCGCCCGAGCCTGGAGGACATCTACCTCGACCTCGTCGGCGACGCCGACGCGGCCGACGCCGACGGCGCGGCCGGCCCGGCGACCGAGACCGCGCCCGAGGAGGCACTGGCATGACCACCGTCACCACCCGCCCGATCGGCATCGCCCGCGTCGGCGGCTCGCGCGTCGCGTACGAGACGCGGGGCTACTTCCGCTCGCTCGACACGGTGTTCTTCACGTTCCTGTTCCCGCTCATCATGCTCGGCATCTTCACGACGGCGTTCAGCGCGTCGGGCGACGTCGGGCCCGTGGGCTCGCAGATCAGCGTCGGCGCGTTCTACCTGCCCGGCATGCTCGCCGCGGGCCTGCTGCTGTCGGGCCTGCAGAACCTCGCCGTCGACATCGCGACCGAGAAGGGCGACGGCACGCTCAAGCGGCTGGGCGGCACCCCGCTGTCGCCCGTCTCGTACTTCCTCGGCAAGATCGGGCAGGTGTTCGTCACGGGCGCGCTGCAGGCCGGGCTCATGCTCGTCGCCGCGGCGACCGTGTTCGGCATCGCCCTGCCGACCGACCCCGCGCAGTGGTTCACGTTCGCGTGGGTGTTCGTGCTCGGCCTCACGGCCTCGGCGCTGCTCGGCATCGCCCTGTCGTCGGTGCCGCGCAGCGGCCGGTCGGCGACGGCCGTCGTCATCCCGATCGTGCTCGTGCTGCAGTTCATCTCGGGCGTCTACCTCTCGTTCAACCAGCTGCCCGAGTGGATGCAGAACGTCGCGAGCCTCTTCCCGCTCAAGTGGATGGCGCAGGGCATGCGCGCCGCGTTCCTGCCCGAGGAGTTCGCCGCGCTCGAGCAGCACGGCGCCTGGGACCTCGGCTGGGTCGCGGTCGCGCTCGGCATCTGGCTCGTGGTCGGGCTCGTGCTCAGCCGGCTGACGTTCCGCTGGATCCGCCGCGATGCGTGACGTCGCAGCGTACGCGTCGCCCACGACCGGTGCGTGAGAGCATGGCGGCATGCTGAACCGCCGGTGGTGGGATGCCGCGGCGATCGCGGTCGCGGTCGTCACCGTGCTGTTCGGCCTGACCGATCCGCCGTACGGCCCGCCCGACTACGGGACGTGGGCGGTCGCGGGGGTCTTCCTCGTCGTCTACTTCGCCTACCTGCGCGGCCGCCTCGACCGCGAGGATCCGACGCAGCACGTCGTCATCACGATCGTGCTCTCGGCCGTCGTCGGCGTCGGCGTCGCGTTCGACCCGAGCGCCTCGATCCTGCAGGCCTTCGCGTACCCGTTCCTCTGGGTCACCGCACCGTCGACCCGGCGCGCGATCGTCGCCAACGTCGGGCTCGCCATCGCACTGCTCGTCGGCTACGTCGTGCACTTCGGGTGGGGCGGGGTCGTCGCGGGCGTCGCGGTCGCCGGGCTCTCGCTCGGGTTCAGCCTCGCGCTCGGGCTCTGGATCACCCACATCGCCGCGATCGGCGAGGAGCGGGCCCGGCTGCTCGTGGAGCTGCAGTCGGCGCAGGGCCAGCTCGCCGCGCTGCACCGCGACGCCGGCGTCAACGACGAACGCGCCCGGCTCGCCCGCGAGATCCACGACACGATCGCGCAGAGCCTCACCGGGCTCGTCATGGTCGCGCAGCGCGCGGGCAACCGGCTCGACGGGTCGGACGACGCATCGCAGGGCACCGCCGCCGCCCGCGCCGACATCGAGCTCATCGAGCAGATGGCGCGCGAGGCGCTCACCGAGGCGCGAGGGCTCGTCGCGACGCTCGCACCGGTCTCGGCCGACGGCGGCCTCACCGCCGCCCTCGGCCGGCTCGGCGCCGCGTTCGAACGCGAGACGGGCGTGCGGGTCGCCGTCGACGCGGATGCCTCGGGGCTCGACCGCGAACTCGAGGTCGTGCTGCTGCGGAGCGCCCAGGAGGGGCTCGCCAACGTGCGCAAGCACGCCGGTGCGAGCCGGGTGGCGATCACGGTCGCCGACCGCGGAGCGCACGAGGTCGTGCTGACCGTGCGCGACGACGGGGCGGGACCGTCGCCCGCCGCCCCGGGCGTGTCGTCGCCGGCCCCGGCCGGCTTCGGGCTCGCGGGCCTGCGCGACCGGGCGGCGCTCGTCGGCGGCACCCTGGAGTTCGGCCCCGCGAACGGCGGCGGCTCGCTGCTGCGCGTCACGGTGCCCAGGAAGGAGACCGCATGAACCCGATCCGCGTCGTCGTCGCCGACGACCACCCCATCGTGCGCGCCGGCATCGTCGGGCTCCTCGACACGGCGGCGGGCATCGAAGTCGTCGGCGAGGCGGCGAACGGCGCCGAGGCGATCGAGCTGGCCCGGTCGCGGCATCCCGATCTCGTGCTCATGGACCTGCGCATGCCGGGCATCGACGGCGCGGCCGCGACGGCCGAGATCGTCGCGACGGTGCCGGGCACGCGCGTGCTCGTGCTGACGACGTACGAGACCGACGAGCACATCCTCGCCGCGATCGAGGCGGGCGCCGGCGGTTACCTGCTGAAGGCTGCGCCGCAGGACGAGATCGTGGCCGGCATCACGGCGGTCGCAGGCGGCGAGACCGTGCTCGCCCCGTCGATCGCTGCGAAGCTCGTGTCGCGGGTGCGGGCCGAGGCCGCGGCGTCGGCCGCCCCGCCGTCGCCCGCGCCGTCGCCGCGCGAACTGGAGGTGCTGCGGCTCGTCGCGGCGGGCCGGTCGAATCCCGAGATCGCCGCAGAGCTCTTCATCGGCGAGGCGACCGTGAAGACCCACCTGCTGCACGTGTTCGAGAAGCTCGAGGTCAACGACCGCACGCGCGCGGTCACGCGCGCGATGGAGCTCGGGCTGCTGTAGCGAACCCGCCCGCACGACGATTCGCAACCGGTCGACGGTACGGCCGCCCGCGCCTACGATGACGGCGTGGGAGTTCGCGACGTGCGGGTCGCCGTGCAGCGCACGAGGATTCTGCCCGCCTGGGTGCGGCGAGCGGATGCTTCGGCGACGCGTCGCGTGAACGCCCGCCGCACTCACCCGCTCGTCGACCGCTTCTGGTCGCGCGTCTCCGGCTTCGCCGACCGCGGCGTGCTGTGGTGGACGATCGCCGGCGTGCTGGCCGTGACCGGGCGACGGCGGATCGCCGCGCGCGGGCTCGGATCACTGCTCGTCGCGAGCGCGCTCACGAACGTGATCGCGAAACGCGTGTTCGGCGGCGATCGGCCGCTGCTCGCGGACGTGCCGATCGCCCGGCGACTGCCGAAGCCGCCGATCACCCCCTCGTTCCCGTCGGGGCATTCGGCGAGCGCCGCGGCGTTCGTCACCGGCGTCGCGATCGAGTCGCCCCGACTCGGCGCCGCGCTGGCTCCGGCCGCCCTCGGCGTCGGCTACTCGCGTCTCCACACCGGGGCGCACTGGCTCTCCGACGTCGTCGGCGGGCTCGCCCTCGGTGCCGCCGTCGGCGGGCTCGGCGCGGTCGTCGTGCACCCGCATCGCCGGGCGGCAGGCGAGTCCACCGCCGCGAGCGGCACCGACCGCCGTCTTCCCGCGTCTCCCGACGGCGAGGGCGTCTTCATCGTGGTCAACCGGTCGTCGGGGACGAGCGTGCTCCGGAGCGATCCCGTGCGCGTGCTCGAGCGCCGGCTGCCGCGCGCCGAGCTGCACGTGCTCGAGGACGCCGCCGGCGACGATCCCGGCGCCGCCGCCCGCAGGGCACTCGCCCGCGCCGAGCCGCCGCGAATCCTCGGCGTCTGCGGCGGCGACGGCTCGGTCGCGGCGGTGGCCCACGAGGCGCGGGCCGCGGGCGTGCCGCTCCTCGTCGTGCCGGGCGGCACCTTCAACCACTTCGCGCGGGCCGCCGGCGCCGCCACGGTCGACCTCGCCGTCGATGGCCTGCAGCGCGGCGAAGGGGTGCGCGCCGATGTCGCCGAGCTCAGCTTCGCGGGCGGCCCGCCGATCACGGTGCTGAACACCGCGTCGGTCGGGCTCTACCCGGACTTCGTCGCCGAGCGCGAGGGCCGCGAGCACCGGTACGGCAAGTGGCTCGCCGCGGTCATCGCGGCGAACCGGGTGCTGCGCCGTTCCGCCCCCGTGAACGTCGTCGTCGGCGCCCGTCGCGCCCGCGTCTGGAGCCTCTACATCGGCGTCGGGCCGAACGACCCGGGCATACCCGCGCCGATGCGCCGGAGCAGGCTCGACGGCGGCGTGCTCGACGTGCGCGTCCTGCACGCGGGCTCGCGGTTCCGTGCAGCGGGCACGCTCGCCTTCGGCCGGCGCACGAGCGCGGTGCTCCGGCGAATGCGGCTGCTGCCGAAGCGCTTCGAGTCGTACACGACCGAGTCGATCGACGTGCTCGTGCGGCCCCGCCACGGACAGCCGCCGGGCTTCGCGCACGACGGGGAGGTCGCGATCGAGGCGACCGCCGACGCATCCGCCCGCACCGCCGCGCCAGGCTACCGCACGACGGTACGGATCGTCCCGGAGGCGCTCGACGTCTACCGCCCCGGCCGCGCGCACGAGAGCTGACGCCGGCTGCTCGGCGCAGTCGGCGGCCTCAGAGCAGGCGGCGGGCGTTCGCCCAGGCGGTGAGCTCGTGCCGGCTCGAGAGCTGCAGCTTGCGCAGCACGGCCGAGACGTGGGTCTCGACGGTCTTCGTCGAGATGTAGAGCTCGGCCGCCACCTCCTTGTAGGCGTAGCCGCGGGCGATGAGGCGCATGACCTCCTGCTCGCGCGCCGACAGCCGGTCGAGCTCGTCGCTCGCCTGCGCCGTCTCGCCGACGGCTGCGCCGAAGGCGTCGAGCACGAACCCCGCGAGCTTCGGCGAGAACACGGCATCGCCGCTCGCGACGGCGTGCACGGCACGGCTCACGTCGGCGCCCGACGAGCCCTTCGTGATGTACCCCCGCGCGCCCGCGCGGATCACGCCGACCACGTCCTCGGCCTTGTCGGAGACCGAGAGCGCGAGGAACCGCGTGCCCGGCACCGCGGGCGCCGACCGCCGGATCACCTCCGCACCGCCGGTGGACCCCGCCGGCACGGCGGTTCCGGGCAGGTGCACGTCGAGGAGCACCACCTCGGGCGCGGCATCCGTGACGATCGCGACGGCGCTCTCGACGTCGTGGGCCTCGCCCACGACCTCGACGCTGTCGTCGAGGTCGGCCTTCAGGCCCGACCTGAAGATCGAGTGGTCGTCGACCACGACGACCCGCACCCGTTCAGCCATGCAGCGCCTCCGCTCCGTTGCGCTCGCCCGGGAAGCCGCGTTCGCCGGGGAACCGCAGTCGCACCTCGGTGCCGACGCCGCCCGCACCCGGGACGACCGTCGCCGAGCCGCCCGCCCGGCGCATGCGCCCGATGATCGACTGCCGCACGCCGAGCCGGTCGTCCGGCACCTCGGCGAGCGCGAACCCCGGTCCGCGGTCGCGAACGAACACCTCGACGGCCGCGGGCGTCGACTCGACGTAGACCGAGATCTCGCCGCCGGCGTGCCGGGCAGCGTTGAGCATCGCCTCGCGCGCGGCCGCGGCGAGCTCGCCGCTCGCCCGCTCGCGCTGCTCGCCGACCACCACGACGTCGACGGTCACGGGGAAGTCGATCTCGAGGTCGGCGGCGAACCCGCGCAGGTCGGTGCCGAGGTCGCTGTCGGCCGGCGCGTCGCCGGCGAACAGCCAGTCGCGCAGCTCCCGCTCCTGCGCACGGGCGATGCGGGCGACCTCGCTCGTCGCGCCGGCCCGGTTCTGGATGAGTGCGAGGGTCTGCAGCACCGAGTCGTGGAGGTGCGCGGCGATCTCGCTGCGCTGCTCCTCGCGGATGCGCTTGGTGCGCTCGTCGGTGAGCTCGCGCCACTTGGCGATGAGCGTCGGCACGTAGACGAGCAGGATGCCGAGCACGGCGGCGAGCGCCGCGACGAAGACGGCGACGGCGCTCATGCGTCCGTTCGCCTCGGGGTTCACCACGAAGACCAGCTCGAGCGCGGTCGCGGCGAGCACGACCGTGGCGATGCTGCGGATGACGAGTTCGTGGCGGGGGCCGCGTGCCGGGTCGGGACGATCGATGAGGGTCGCCCACGCCGACGCCGCGACCGCGAGCCCGATGCCGACGTAGGTGGCGGCGTACCACTGCCACCAGCTCGCCGCCGCGGTGAAGTACCACTGGCCGCTCTGCGTCCAGACCGCGACGAGCACCACCGTCGACGCGACCACGAGCAGCCACGCGACGGGCGCGCGGCGGGTCGGCCGGGCGTCGCCCTCGTCCCACGGGGTCAGCGCCCACAGCCAGAGGTAGAGCAGCAGCCCCGCGCCCCATGCGAAGCTCGTCACGACGAACGCGGCGCGCACGAGGGCCACGGGCCAGCCGAGGTGCGCCGCGAGCCCCGCCGCGACCCCGGTCGCCGCGCAGGCGCGCGGGCGGGTCATCCGGGGCGTCTCCATGCCAGCCATCAAACCAGACGAGGATGCCTCGGCCACGGGCCGAGGGACCGGCTCAGGGTCGAATCAGGGATCCACCCCATGGCGGGCGCCCCCGGCCGACTGCCAGCATCGAAGCCATGGAGACGAATCAGACCACCCCTGAGGCGGACTCGGAGACATCCGGGTCCGGCCCAGTGCCGGAGGACGCGATGGGCCCGGAGAACGCTGCGGGGGCGGCGGACTCGACGGGTCGGAGCGCGGCCGCCGGCCCGCACGCCGACGGGGCGGTCGGTTCGGCTCCTGACCCTTCGAGAGATGCGCACGGCGGCGACCCCGCCGATCGGGCTGCGGGGCCGGGCTTCTACGCCTGGCTCCGCCGGCTCGGCGTGCCGCGTCGGGCCGGATGGCTCGGCGGCGTGTGCGCCGGCGTCGGCGCGAGGCTCGGCATCGACCCGATCGTCGTTCGCGGCATCGTGGTCGTGATCGCCGTGCTCGGCGCCCCGTTCGTGCTCGTCTACGCCGTCGCGTGGCTGCTGCTGCCCGACACCGAGGGCGAGATCCACTTCGAGCGGCTCACCCGCGGAATCGTCGACCCCGCCGTCGTGGGCATCGCGGTGATGGGCGTCATCGGCTTCATCCCGCTCGTGCAGGGCGGATGGCTCGGCTGGCGCTGGTGGCCCGAGTGGCCGGCGTACTCGTGGGCCGGCATCGACCTCGGCGGAGTGTTCCGCACGATCTGGGGCCTCATGATCGCAGCTGCGATCGTCGTCCTCGTCATCTGGCTCGTTCGCCGGGCCTCCCAGAACGCCCCGGCCGGCGGCGCGTCGCGCGAGGCTTCCGCGCCCGTCGCCGGCCCGGGGTATCCATCACCCGAACCCGACGGCGCGGCGAGTGCCGCGGGGTCCGCCGGCGCGACCGGTGCCGCCGGCGCCGCCGCGTTCACCGCCCTGGCTTCGACCCCGGTGTCCCCGGCTCCGGCTTCCGCCACGGCATCCCCGGCGCCCGCCGGTGAACCGCCGGTGCCCGCCGAGGGCGCCGACGCGGCGACGATCGCCGAGTGGCGCGCCCAGCACGAGGCGTGGCGCGAGTCGCACGCCGAATGGAAGGCCGGCCAGGCGGAGGCCCAGCGCGCCGCGCGCCAGCAGGCCGCCGAGGAGACGCGGGCGCGGGCGCTCGAGTTCCAGGCCGCCGCGGCGGCGGCACGTGAGGCACGGCGTGCGGCGCGCCCGCGGGCGAGCGCGGCGTTCGTGTTCACGATGCTCGGCCTCGCGCTCGTCGCCGGCGCGGGCGCCGCGATCTGGGCGCTCGGCGTTCCAGATGCGGCGCAGTACGCCGTCGCGATCGCCTTCGCCACGGCGACCCTCGTGCTCTCGGCGGCCATGATCGTGGCCGCCCTCTGGCGGCGACGCAGCGGCGCGCTCGCGACGCTCGCCTCGGTGAGCGTCGTCGCGATGCTGATCGCCACCAGCTCATCGGCGATGGCCCCGTTCGGCACGCTGCTCGCCCCCAGCGCGAGCGTGTCGCTCGGATACCCGCAGCAGCTCGTGCAGCCGGTCGGCGACGCGTGGATCTCGATCGGTGCGTACGACGGCTATCCGGACGAGGCCCAGACCGTCACCTTGACCCAGGTCCTCGGGAACGCCTATGTGACGATCGACCCGCACACGTCGATCGTGCTCGACGCGACCGACGCCGGCGACGTCACCGTCTTCACCTACGACGCCGACGGCTACGGGAGCGCCGAGGAGCTCACCGACTCCGACTCGCGGGTCTACACGATCACCTCCGAGGGGATCACCCGATCGGAGAGCGATGACGCCGATGCGCGCCTCGTGCTGCGGCAGACCTCCGGCTACGTGGAGGTCAACGTCTGGGAGGGACAGGAATGACCGGGAACGACGAGAACGTCGGCGCGCTGCCCGAGCGTGCCGGTGCGCCCGCCATCGACACCGAGGTCGTCGAGGCCGAGCTGCTCGACACCGAGGTGGCCCGGAGGGAGCCGGCCACCGGCCTCGAGCCGCCCGCACCCACCGAGGTGCTCACCCCGATCGCCGGGCCGGGCGACGACGACCGGCCCGCCGCCGCTCCGACGGCGCCGGCGGCCGCCGCGACCGCACCGCGTCCGACCATCCGCTGGGGCGCACTCGTCTGGGCGTTGATCTTCGGCTCCGTCGCCGGGCTCACCCTCTGGGTGCTCTCGAATCTGCAGCACCGCGACGACGCGCTCGCCTGGCTCGAGTCGATCCCGCTCGGGCTGCTGCCGCTCTACGGCCTGCTCGTGGTCGGCGTCATCGTCGCGCTCTTCGGAGGGGTCGGGCTCATCCGGCGCGGCGAGCGCAGGCGCCGAGCCGCCCGCGGGTGACGCGCCGAGGCATCCGCCCGTTCCGCCCCCTCACCAGGCGGGCAGCTCGCGATCGCCGAGCGGCGTGAGCTCGGGCGGCATCGGCCACCCGAGCTCGAACCGCATGAGCGGCACGTCGATCGCGCCGAAGTCGTCCTTCTTCACGACGATGCGGTCGGCGCTCACCTCGGTGATGCGCACCCGCAGCTCGGTGCCGTCGCCGAGCAGCAGCACGTACGGGTCGGCGAGATAGGCCAGACCGCGCGCTTCGAGCTGCTCCTCGCCCGTGAGCCAGTCGACAGAGTCGCCGAGCTCGCGGCCGAGCAGGTCGACGGGCACGAAGCCCTCGCCCTCGGGGCGCAGCCAGCCGACGAGCTCGCCGTCGGGGCGGCGGTGTTCGATGAGGTCGGGGCGGTTCACCCGTCCGACCCTAGCGCGGCGAGCTGTCACCGGCCCAGTACGATCCGGCGCGCGGAATGTAGGAAGTTCCTCCGCTTGCACGGCGCGTCGCGGAGCGGTCGGCGGCGTGTCGGGCGATTCTTCCTACATTGCGTGAACGTCACCGAACGCGCACAGCCGGCTGCTCGACCACGCGGCGGACTCCGGGTTCGTCGATGCCCGCAACCCGGCTACAGCTCGACGCCGACGAGCACCGGCTCGGGGTGCAGCACGATGCCGAACTCGGCCTGCACCCGCTGCTGCACGAAGCGCGCGAGCTGCACGAGCTCCTCGGCGCTCGCTCCCCCGCGGTTCGTGAGCGCGAGCGTGTGCTTCGACGAGATCGCCGCGCGCGAGCCCGGCAGCGCGAAGCCTCGCCGGATGCCCGCCTGCTCGATCAGCCACGCCGCCGAGAGCTTCACGAGCGGGCCCGGCACCGAGGCCTCCGCCGGGTTCTCGACCTCGGATGCCTCGAGCGAGGCCTGCAGCTCGAGGAACGCGTCGAGCGGGGTGCCCGAGGCGAGCGTCGACAGCGGCGTCACCTCGTCGGGCTCGTCGGGCTCGACGTACCAGCGCGGGGCGGCGGCGGGCATCGTGCGCGCCACCCGCTCGGTCACGATCGGGTTGGTGAAGAACGAGCCCGCGCTCACCGAGTCGGCGTCGTCGGGGTCGAGCACCATGCCCTTCGACGCGCGCAGCGCGAGCACCGTCTCGCGCACTCGCGCGATCGGCACGCGGTCGCCGAGCTGCACGCCGAGCGCGCCGGCGAGCTGGGCGTACGCGATGGGCTGCCCGATCGACTCGCCGAGCACCGCGTGCTCGGCCGACGTGTCGTGCAGGTCGAGCTCGACCGAGACGACGATGCCGCGAAGGCCCTGCTTCAGCACGGAGGTGCGGTAGCCGAGCTCGAGCTCGTCGGCCGCCATGCGGCGCGGGGCGTCGGCGCCCTCGTCGAGGAACTCGATCGCGACGAGCACGGCCTCGAGCTCCTGGCCGTAGGCGCCGATGTTCTGCACGGGCGCCGCCCCGACCGAGCCGGGGATGCCGGACAGCGCCTCGATGCCCGAGTAGCCCTGCTCGACCGTCCACGCGACGAGGTCGTCCCACGTCTCGCCGGCCTGCACGCGCAGGCGCACCGATCCCTCGGCGGGCGGGTGGTCTCGATGCGCCCCTTCGTCGCTCCTCGACCCGAGCCTCGACCGACCGGTCGGCAGCACCTCGATGCCGCGCGTCGCGACGCGGATGACCGTGCCCTCGAACCCGCCGTCGCCGACGAGCAGGTTCGATCCGCCGCCGAGCGCGAGCCACGGGTCATCCGACTGCCAGGCTTCGCGCGCGAGGTCGACGAGGTCGCGCTGGGTCGTCGCGGTGACGAGGCGGGCGATCGGCCCGCCGACCCGCAGGGTCGTGAGCTCGGAGAAGCGGGGAGCGTCGGTCATGTCAGCCGAGCGCGACGCGGACCTGGGCCTTGCCGAGCACCGTCGCGCCGTCGTACGTCACGGTGAGATCGATGCGAGCAGCGGATGCCTCGGCGTCGAGCTGCCCGACCTTCGCGACCACCGACACGGCGGCGCCGTGCTCGGGGTCGACGACGACGGGGCGCGTGAAGCGCACCTGGTAGTCGACGACGCGGGCGGGGTCGCCGACCCAGTCGACGACCGGCTGCACGGCGAGGCCCATGGTCAGCATGCCGTGCGCGAGCACGCCCGGCAGGCCGACCGACGCGGCGACGTCGTCGCGGTAGTGGATCGGGTTGAAGTCGCCCGAGGCGCCGGCGTAGCGCACGAGCGAGTCGCGCGTGAGGTCGAAGGTCCGCTCGGCGACGACGTCGCCGACGGCGAGGGACGCGAGGTCGGGGGTCGGCATCAGTCTTCTCCTCGGATGACGAGCGTCGAGATCGCGGTGACGACGTGCGCGCCGCCTTCGTCGGTGATGACCGACTCGGCCGTGACCATCGAGTGGGCGCCGAGCGTCTTCACGCTCGAGACGGTGAGGGTCGCGGTGAGCAGGTCGCCCGCGACGATGGCGCGGGTCGACGTGAAGCGCTGGTCGCCGTGCACGACCCGCGAGAAGTCGATGCCCGCGTCGGGGTCGGCGAGCAGCTGGGCGAGGGTGTGCTCCTGCACGACGACGGCGAAGGTCGGCGGGGCGACCACGTCGGCGTGGCCCGCGGCGCGCGCAGCCTCGGGGTCGAGGTTGATCGGGTTCGTCGCGAACACGGCGCGGGCGAACTCGCGCACCTTCTCACGACCGACGAGGTACGGCTCGGTGGGCGGGAAGACCCGCCCCTGCAGCTCGGGGTTCACAGACACCCCGTCAGTCTATTCGGCGTGCGCGGTCGGGCTCGGCGGCGTCAGTCGTCGCGCAGGCGGGCCAGCCGCAGGCGCAGGGCGTCGAGCAGGAGCTCGAGGCCGAGCTCGAAGACCCGGTCGGAGCGCGCGTCGCCGCGTTCGGCCGAGGCGATGAGTCGGCCGAGGCTCTTCGTCGGCACGCCGGGCTGCCAGATGTCGTCGGGCGAGGCGTAGTCGAGCCCGAAGCCGAGGGCGAACGAGTCGAGCACGGCGACGACCGGCAGCACCTCGTCGTCGGGGAATCCGCCCTCGACGAGCGCCGTCGCGAGCGAGTCGTAGCCCGCGATGACGGTGTCGTCGGTGATCGTCTTGCCGACGAGCAGCGGCACGATCGCCGGGTGCTCGGCGTAGAGCCGTCGCATGCGCTGCATCGTGGCGACGACGACCTCGTCCCAGGTGCCGCCCGGCGTCTCGAGCAGGTAGCGGCGGCCGAGCCGACCGCGCATGAGCTCGATGATGCCGTCGCGCCCGTCGACGTGGTTGTACAGCGACGACGGCGTCACCCCGAGGCTGCGGGCGAGCGCGTTGACCCCGAACGGGGCGCCCGAGTCGACGAGGTCGATCGCCGCATCGGCGATGCGGTCGGCCGACAGGAGCGGCACCTTGGGCCTCGCCATGCGCTCCTCCTCGGGTCGGTCGTCCGTGATCGGACGTCATCGGGCAATCAGGTCAGCCTACGCGGATGCCTCGGGCCGAGGGTTGCGGATCGGGCCGCCCCGTGCATAATAAACGAACACCATTCATTTAAGCGGCTGCCCCCCGGCCGCGTCATCCCCGGCACGCCGAAGTGCCCCGATCCCCCACCGGAGCCCCGATGTCGCACTCCGACCTCAGCGCACGCGTTCCGCTGCGCCCGCCCACCGCGACCGCGACCTTCGCGATCGCCATCGCCGGCTACCTCGGCGTCAACCTCTCGCCCTACATGATCACGGCGCTGCAGTCGGCGCTCGACGCCGACGTGCTCACTGCGAGCTGGATCGTCACGGGCGCCCTGCTGGCGACCGCGATCGTCGGCCTCGCTGCGGCGCCGCTCTGCGCCGGACCGCGCCGGCTGCTCGTCGCCCGCGCCGGGCTCGTGCTGGGCGTCGTCGGCTTCGGTGCAGCGGCGCTCGTGCCCGAGCCCGGCGTCGTCGTCGGCGGACTGCTCGTCGGCGGCGCCGGCGCCGGCGGCGCGGTCGCCGCGGCGGGCGCGGCCATCGCGGCCTTCCGCAACCCCGACCGGGTCGCGGGCTTCAACGGCCTCGCGAACCGCGGCGTCATCACGATCGTGCTCCTCGTCATCCCGCTCGTCGGGCTCGCCCCGATCGACGTGTTCGGCGCGCTCGCGCTCTTCAGCCTCGCCGCACTCGCGGTGAGCGGCTGGCTGCCCGCCGCGCCCGTGCACGCGCCGCAGGCCGGCGCCGCGGTCGCCGAGGCGGTGCCCGTCGAGGTGCCGCCGACCGGCGTCGTGCGCGCCCTGCCCGAGCGGAGCCCCGCGACGACGCGCCTCGTCACGATCGCCGGGTTCGTGCTGCTCGTGACGTTCGCGCTCTGGGCGGCGAGCGAGGACTCGCTCTGGGCGATGGCCGGCGTCATGGGCGCCGAGCAGGCCGGGCTCACCGACGCCGGTCTCGGCCTCGCACTCAGCGGCGCGACCGCGGGCGGGCTCGTCGGGTCGGTGATGCTCATGATCGTCGGCGACCGCTTCGGACGAGCGCTCCCGCTCGGCATCCTGCTCGCACTCGGTGGCATCCTGAAGATCGTGGAGGGCTTCACGACCGACGAGACGAGCTTCATCGTCGTGTTCATCGCCTGGAACACGGTCTACGCCCTCGCCTTCATGTACTTCGTCTCGACCTCGGCCGCGCTCGACGCCGACGGCCGGTGGTCGGGACCCCTGCTCGCCGTCTACCTCGTCGGCTCGAGCCTGACCCCGGTCATCGGGGCCGCGCTCGTCGAGGCGCTCGGCTACCAGGGCTTCGTCGTCGCACTCGGCGTCGCGAGCTTCGTGCTCGCGGTTCCGGCGGTCGCCGTCGCCCGCCTGTCCACCCGCCTCCAGCGCGCAGAGGCCGGCCCGCCGGCCGGCGCGTCGCCCGAGGCATCCGCCCAGACCCAGGAGGTCACCGCGTGAGTCGCACGCTCGTCACCAATGCCCGCATCTTCACCGCGAACCGCCCCGGCGACGGGGCCGAGTGGGCCGAGGCGCTCGTCGTCGACGGCGAGTCGCTCGCCTTCGTCGGGGATGCCGCGACCGCCGCCTCGGCGGCGGGCCCCGACGCCGAGGTGCAGGATCTCGGCGGCCGGCTCGTCGTGCCCGGCTTCCTCGACGTGCACACCCACCTGCACATGCTCGGCGACGCCCTCGGCCGGGTGCAGCTGCGCGACGCCCGCGACCTCGGCGAGATCCAGGCGCGTCTGCGGGCTGCACGGGATGCCGCGCCCGACGCGCCCCGCCTGCTCGGCGTCTCGTGGCTGTTCGACTCGGTGCCCGGCGGCTCGCCCACCCGGCAGATGATCGACGAGGTCGTCGACGACGTGCCCGTCTTCCTCGACGCGAACGACCTGCACTCGACCTGGGTCAACTCGGCCGCCCTCGCCGAGCTCGGCATCACGCGCGACACCCCCGACCCGATCGGCGGGCGCATCGGCCGCGACGCCGACGGCGAGCCCGACGGCCTGCTCTACGAGACCGCGGCGATGTACCACGTGTGGGCGCACCTCGCCGAGGTCACGACCGACGCGGATCGCGACGCCGCTGTCGAGCGCGCGCTCGACGCGTATCTCGCGACGGGCGTTACCGGCGCGGCCGACATGGCGTTCGGGGAGCGCGAGCTCGCCTCGTTCGAGCGCGTCGTCGCCCGGCGCGGGGGGCTGCCGTTCCACCTCGTCGGGTACTGGCTCGTCGACAACACGGGCGACGACGCCGAGAACCTCGCGCAGGTCGCCCGCGCCGTGGAGCTCGCGCAGGGCGGCGGCAGCCCGTGGCTGCGCATCGCCGGCATCAAGCTCATCACCGACGGCGTGATCGACGCCTGCACGGCCGCCATGCAGTCGCCGTACGCCGACGGATCGAACGCCGACCCGATCTGGCCCTACGAGCAGATGGCCCCCGTGGTCGCCGCGGCCGACGCCGCGGGCCTGCAGGTCGCACTGCACGCCATCGGGGATGCCGCGAGCTCGTCGGCGCTCGACGCGATCGAGCACGCGATCGAGGTCAACGGCGACCGGCCCGGCGACCGCCCGCGCCGGCACCGCGTCGAGCACCTCGAGTACGCGGCGCGCGGCACGGCCGAGCGGATGGCGCGGCTCGGCGTCACCGCATCGATGCAGCCCGTGCACTGCGACCCGTCGATCATGGACAACTGGATGGCCCGCCTCGGCGACGACCGCGTCGACCGCGGCTTCGCGTGGCCCGAGTACCGCGACGCGGGCGCCCTGCTCGCGTTCTCGACCGACGCGCCGACCGCGCCGCA